>NZ_CP096603.1:0-12500 GCF_051132295.1 Hungatella sp. SB206
TCCATATTCAGGGACGTGACGGAGAAGAATTCGCATACCTTCCCTATATAGAAAGAGATAATTACATCTGCCTTTCCCAGTTCACACTGAAGGAAGTCATCCGCCAGACCATTTTCTCCATTGCTCCCAACGACAGCAATAAGATGATGACCGGTGAATTATTCCAGGTATCGGGAAGCCAGTTAAAGGTCGTTTCTCTGGATGGCCACCGTATTTCCATCCGGAACGTGGAATTAAAAGATACGTACCATGATATAAAAGTCATCGTTCCTGGCAAGACTCTCAGTGAGGTCAGCAAGATTCTGGGCGGCGACAACGAAAAAGAAGTGCTGATATTCTTCAGCAGCAACCATATTTTATTCGAATTTGACGATACCATCGTGGTATCCCGACTGATCGAGGGCGAGTATTTCCGGATTGACCAGATGCTCTCCAGCGATTACGAGACTAAGATCACGGTCAATAAGCGGGAACTCTTAGACTCCATCGAGAGAGCGACCATCCTGATCCGTGAGAACGATAAGAAGCCCTTAATCATCAATGTGGTGGATCAGGAGCTGCAGCTTAAGATGAATTCCAGCTTCGGATCCATGAACGCCGAAGTGACGGCCCATAAGACAGGCAGCGACATCATGATCGGCTTTAATCCAAAGTTCCTGATTGATGCGCTCAGAATTATTGATGACGAAGAAGTAACTCTTTATATGCTGAATCCGAAATCCCCATGCTTTATCAGGGATGAAGAAGGAAAATATATCTATTTAATTCTTCCGGTCAACTTCAACGCCGCATCCGTTTAGGATTACGGAGTGAAAAAAAGGAGAAATAATGGAAATAATCAAGTTAAGAGATGAATACATCAAGCTTGGCCAGGCCCTGAAAGCAGCGGGTCTGGTCGGCTCCGGCGTGGATGCAAAATACGTAATAGAGGAAGCCTTAGTCAAAGTAAACGGCAGGACTGAGCTTCAGCGCGGCAAAAAACTGAGAGCCGGAGACATCGTCGAGTACGACGGAAAGACGATTAAAATCGAGGAATAAGAGAAGTCCATGATTATCGAGTCAATAGAGCTTAAAAATTACAGAAATTACGATAAACTACATATGGATTTCAGTCATGGGACCAACATCCTTTATGGAGATAATGCCCAGGGGAAAACCAATATCTTAGAAGCAATCTATGTCTGTGCTACGACAAAATCCCACAGGGGAAGCAAAGATAAGGAAATTATACAGTTTGACAGGGATGAGTCGCATATCAAATTAAACGTCAGAAAAAGAGATGTCCCATACAGGATCGATATGCATTTAAAGAAAAACAGAGCAAAAGGCGTGGCGGTCAACGGCGTTCCGATTAAGAAGGCCAGTGAGCTGTTTGGGATTGTCAATGTTGTATTTTTTTCTCCGGAAGACTTAAATCTCATAAAAAACGGCCCCGCCGAAAGAAGGCGGTTTATTGACTTGGAGTTATGTCAACTAAATAAACTGTATGTTCATTCTCTGGTACAGTACAATAAGATTGTGACTCAGAGAAACAAGCTGTTGAAGGACATCATGTTCCGGCCGGACTATGAGGAGACACTGGATATCTGGGATATGCAGCTGGTCCAGTACGGACGGGAGGTAATCCGGTGCCGGGAGTCCTTTGTAGGCCAGTTAAACGATTTGATCGGCGGCATCCACCGGCAGCTGTCAGGAGAAAAAGAATCTTTACATATCAGCTATGAGCCAAATGTCACAGTCGATATGTTTGAAGATACATTAAGAAAAAGCAGGCCTTCGGATTTAAAGCAGAGGACGACGCTGACTGGACCCCATAGAGATGATTTAAGCTTTATCATCAATGATATTGATATCAGGCGGTTTGGTTCCCAGGGACAGCAGAGGACGGCTGCGTTATCTTTAAAGCTTGCAGAAATTGAACTCGTCAAAAAAATAGTAAATGATTATCCAATCCTTTTGCTGGATGATGTGTTATCTGAGCTGGATGGCAGCAGACAGAATCACTTGTTATCGGGAATTAATCATATACAGACCATGATCACCTGCACGGGGCTGGAGGATTTTGTCAATAACCGGTTCCGGATCGATAAGATATTCAAGGTTGTGAGTGGTGAAGTTTACAGTGAGAATTAGGAGGAAAATATGAGCGAAGAATATGGTGCAGATCAAATCCAGATATTAGAGGGGCTTGAGGCGGTCAGAAAGAGACCTGGTATGTACATTGGCAGTACTTCCGTAAGGGGACTCCATCACCTTGTATATGAGATTGTCGATAATGCGGTGGATGAGGCTCTGGCCGGCTACTGTGATACAATTTATGTAACCATTAATGAAGACAATTCCATTACAGTTGTCGATGACGGTCGGGGCATCCCTGTAGGCATCCAGAAAAAAGCCGGAATACCAGCGGTAGAGGTAGCATTTACCATCCTCCACGCGGGCGGTAAATTCGGCGGTGGGGGATACAAGGTGTCCGGCGGCCTTCACGGCGTTGGTGCATCCGTCGTAAACGCGCTGTCCAACTGGCTGGAAGTCGAGATCACTCAGGATGGAAAAACGTATAAGCAGCGTTATGAAAAGGGAAAAACCATGTATCCCTTAAAGGTCATCAGAGAGGCAGGACCGGATGAACATGGTACGAAGGTTACCTTCCTTCCGGATGAAACCATTTTCGAGGAAACCGTGTTTGATTATGATACTCTGAAGATTCGTCTGAGGGAGACCGCGTTCTTAACAAAGAACTTAAAGATTATATTGAGAGACAACCGGGAAGAGAAGCACGAGCATGTATTCCATTACGAAGGCGGTATCAAGGAGTTTGTCACTTATTTAAACCGTGGCAAGTCTGCGCTTTACGATCAGGTATTTTATTGTGAGGGATCCAAGGACGGTGTGTACGTGGAGATATCCATGCAGCACAACGACTCCTATACAGAGAATATCTACAGCTTTGTGAACAACATCAATACACCTGAGGGCGGAACCCATCTATCCGGATTTAAAAACGCCCTTACCAATACACTGAACGACTATGCGAGAAACAACAAGCTGCTGAAGGAGAGCGAGGCCAACCTTTCCGGTGAGGACATCCGGGAGGGATTAACCGCCATCATCAGCGTGAAGATCGAGGAACCTCAGTTTGAAGGCCAGACGAAGCAGAAGCTGGGCAACAGTGAGGCGAGAGGCGCCGTGGACAGTATTTTAAGGGAGCAGTTTACGTATTTCCTGGAGCAGAATCCGACTGTGGCCAAGACGATCTGTGACAAGTCTATCCTGGCTCAGCGTGCCCGTGCGGCCGCGAGAAAGGCCAGAGACTTGACGAGAAGAAAGACGGCACTCGAGGGCATGGCACTTCCGGGCAAGCTGGCAGACTGTTCTGACAAGAATCCGGAAAACTGCGAGATTTATATCGTCGAGGGAGATTCCGCCGGCGGTTCCGCAAAGACGGCCCGTTCCAGAGATACCCAGGCCATCCTTCCACTTCGAGGCAAGATTTTAAACGTGGAGAAGGCCAGACTGGACCGTATTTACTCCAATGCGGAAATTAAAGCAATGATTACAGCGTTCGGTACCGGAATTCATGAGGATTTCGACATCTCGAGGCTTCGCTATAACAAGATTATCATCATGACCGATGCCGATGTGGATGGAGCGCATATCAGTACGCTTCTTCTGACCTTCCTTTACCGTTTCATGCCGGAGTTAATCAAACAGGGCCATGTCTATCTGGCTCAGCCGCCGTTATACAAGGTGGAAAAGAACAAGAAGGTATGGTACGCGTACAGCGATGAAGAGTTAAATAACATCCTGAAAGAAATCGGACGTGACACCAATAATAAGATACAGCGTTATAAAGGTCTGGGAGAGATGGATGCCGAGCAGCTCTGGGAGACGACCATGGATCCTGAGCGCAGGATTCTGCTTCGTGTTGCCTTCGACGAGGAGACTGCATCGGAGATTGATCTGACATTTACGACACTGATGGGAGATCAGGTAGAGCCAAGACGTGAATTCATCGAGGCCAACGCCAAGTACGGCAATCTGGATATATAAAAAACAATTAATATTGCGTTATAAAGGAGAAGAAATATGGAACCAAATATCTTTGATAAGGTTCATGAGGTAGATTTGAAAAAGACCATGGAAAAGTCGTATATCGACTACGCCATGAGTGTTATCGCTGCCCGTGCGCTTCCTGATGTAAGGGATGGTTTGAAGCCGGTTCAGCGAAGAGTCTTATTCTCAATGATCGAACTGAATAACGGACCAGATAAACCCCATCGTAAATGTGCCCGTATCGTCGGTGATACCATGGGTAAATACCATCCGCACGGCGACAGCTCTATCTACGGAGCTTTGGTAAATATGGCGCAGGAGTGGTCCACCAGATATCCTCTGGTAGACGGCCATGGCAACTTTGGTTCTGTCGATGGTGACGGAGCGGCGGCCATGCGATACACGGAGGCGCGTCTGAGTAAGGTCTCCATGGAGATGCTGGCTGATATCGGCAAGAATACCGTTGATTTCACGCCGAACTTCGATGAGACCGAGAAGGAACCGGTTGTACTTCCGGCCAGATTCCCGAATCTTCTGGTCAACGGAACATCGGGTATCGCGGTAGGTATGGCGACTAACATCCCGCCTCATAACTTAAGAGAAGTGATCGGCGCTGTTGTTAAAGTTATTGATAATCAGGTAGAGGAAAACAGAGAGACCGAGATGGAAGAGGTCCTTGAGATCATCAAGGGGCCGGATTTCCCCACAGGTGCAACCATCCTGGGAAAGATGGGGATCGAAGAGGCTTACCGCACAGGACGCGGAAAGATAAGAGTCCGCGCCGTGACGGATATCGAGACGCTTCCCAACGGAAAGAGCCGTATTATCGTAACAGAACTTCCTTACATGGTGAATAAGGCCCGTCTGATCGAAAAGATGGCGGAGCTTGCAAAAGAGAAGAAAATCGATGGAATCACGGATTTACGAGATGAGTCTGACCGTACCGGTATGAGAATCGTCATTGAACTTCGCCGTGATGTCAATGCCAATGTTATTTTAAACCAGCTTTTAAAACATACCCAGTTACAGGATACATTCGGCGTCATTATGCTGGCGCTTGTCAATAACGAGCCTCGTGTCTTAAATCTGATGCAGATGCTCAAGCTGTATTTAGCGCACCAGAAGGAAGTCGTAACCAGAAGGACCCAGTACGATTTAAACAAGGCGGAAGAGCGCGCTCATATTTTACAGGGCTTGCTGATTGCTCTTGATAATATCGATGAAGTCATCAGGATTATCCGTAATTCGCAGAACGTTCAGATTGCGAAGGCAGAACTCATGGAGCGCTTTGGCTTAAGTGATGTTCAGTCCCAGGCGATCGTGGATATGCGTCTCCGTGCTCTTACAGGTCTGGAACGTGAGAAGCTGGAGAACGAATTTAAAGAACTGGAAGCGAAGATAGAGGAGTTGAGAGCCATTCTTGCAGATGAGAAGAAGCTTCTTGGCGTAATCCGGGAAGAGATCATGCTGATCTCCGATAAATACGGGGATGACAGAAGAACCTCCATCGGATTCGATGAATTTGACATGTCCATGGAAGACTTAATTCCGGATGAGAGCACCATTGTTGCCATGACAAAGCTGGGCTATATCAAGAGAATGTCCGTGGACAACTTTAGGAGCCAGAACAGAGGCGGTAAGGGAATCAAGGGAATGCAGACCATCGATCAGGATTATATCGAAGATCTGATTATGACCACCAACCACCACTATATTATGTTCTTTACCAATACAGGACGTGTATACAGGCTTAAGACGTATGCGATTCCGGAGGGAAGCAGGACGGCCAGAGGCACGGCGATTATCAATCTGCTTCAGCTGCTTCCGGGAGAGAGCATTACCGCCATCATCCCGATGAAGGAATACGACGACGACAAGTTCTTATTTATGGCGACAAAGAACGGTATGGTAAAGAAGACCCCGATGATGGAATACGCCAATGTCAGAAAGAACGGACTTCAGGCCATTGTACTCCGCGAGGATGACGAACTCATCGAGGTAAAGGCAACCGATAATTCAAAGGATATTTTCCTGATTACGAAGATGGGACAGTGTATCCGTTTCAATGAGACCGATGTCCGTGTAACGGGACGTGTATCCATGGGTGTAATCGGCATGAAGCTTAACGATGATGACGAGGTCGTAGGCATGCAGATGGATACGCAGGGTGAGAAGCTGTTAATCGTATCCGAAAACGGTATGGGCAAACGTACCCCGATCGACGAATTTACCCCGCAGAAGAGAGGCGGAAAGGGCGTACTCTGCTATAAGATCACAGAGAAGACCGGTATGATCGTGGGAGCGAAGCTGGTGCATGACGATCACGATATTATGATTATCACTAATGAGGGAATTGTAATCAGAATTACCGTGGAAGACATCTCCGTAATCGGGCGCAACACCTCCGGTGTGAAGCTTATGAATATCGATCAGGAATCCGATATCCGCGTGGCAAGTATTGCCAAGGTTCGTGATGACGGAAGCAAATCAGAGGGCGAAGGCATGGAAGATCTGGACCTGGAAGATGAAGAGAGCGCTCCGGAAACCGAAGAATAAAAGGCTGCAGCAGAAAACTTAACATTTTTTTAATAGAAATTTTTCGCTCTTTATATTATAATAATACTATCAATAAAGGGGAGTAGCCGGCATAACCTTATGGATTCCTGTGCGTCAGTACGATTAATGAACGCTTTAGCGTGGATTGAAAAACAAATAATCCGCTGGGAATTGAAATGGCAAGACTTTTATTGCAGTGTGGAATAATCCATGCTGTAATAAAAGTCTTTTTTTGTAAGAGGAAAGTGTTACTCTTACAAAAAAGCCCTCCGGGCAGGAGGCGCCCTCCGCGAGGGTCAAATACCCCGCCGCTCGCGGCGCTGCAAATTTGATACCCCGTTGCTTGCGGCGGGGGTTTTGACTTAGAGGAAAATGCCGGAATACCCAACCCAATTAAAGGAGGAATTAAGCTTGGACAGTGACCCAGGCGCGGCTGCGATAGCCGCACAGATTTTACTATTAATAGCCCTTACCATGATGAATGCATTTTTCGCAGGGGCAGAAATGGCAGTTGTATCTGTCAACAAAAACAGGATCCGGATGCTCGCCGACAATGGCAATAAAAAGGCGGCCCTGATTCAAAAACTATCAGAAAATTCCACAGGATTTCTGTCAACCATCCAGGTGGCAATCACGTTTGCCGGATTCTTTTCCAGTGCATCTGCGGCGACTGGTATTTCACAGATACTGGGAAACCGCATGGCGCAGTCAGGAATTCCCTACAGCCAGAGCATAGCGATGGTGGTGGTTACGATCATCCTGTCTTATTTTAACCTGGTATTTGGTGAACTGGTTCCGAAAAGGGTTGCGCTGCAGAAGGCGGAGGCCTTCAGCCTGTTTGCCGTTAAGCCGATTTATATCATTTCTAAGATCATGGCCCCGTTTATCGCCCTGTTGTCCGCGTCCACCAACGGAATATTAAGGCTTCTGGGACTTAAGACGGAGAACCTGGAAGAGGAGGTTTCTGAAGAAGAGATCCGTTCCATGCTCCAGACCGGCCGGGAAAGCGGCGTGTTCAATGAAATTGAACAGGATATGATAACCTCCATCTTTTTATTTGACGATAAGAAGGCGAGAGAAATCATGACTCCGCGCCAGGACATGATTGCCGTGGATTTAAGTACGCCTCTGCTGTCCAGCATCGACGAAATACTAAGCAGCAGACACTCCAGAATCCCGGTTTATGAGGATGAGATTGACAATATAGTGGGAATCCTGTTTATGAAGGATTTTATCATAGAAGCGAATAAGAAGCCCGTCAGGGAAATCGATATTCGCGCCATCATGCAGAAACCGTATTTTATTCCTGAAAACAGGAAGACGGATAAATTATTTCAGGAGATGCAGAAGAACAAGCTAAAGATGGCTGTGCTCGTCGACGAGTACGGCGGCGTGTCGGGGATTGTGACCATGGAAGACTTAATCGAGGAGATTGTGGGCGATTTACACGACGAGTATGAAGACGTGGAGCCGGAGCTTGTGGAGGTGGAACCCCATGTGTACCAGGCGGCCGGAAGCATCCTCCTGTACGATTTAAATGAGGTCCTTCACGAGGAGATCGAGAGCTCCTGCGATACCCTGTCAGGCTATCTGATCGAATGTCTCGGATACATACCGAACGACAAACAGATGCCTATAGAGCTGTATGAGGATGGCATCCATTACACCATCCTTAAGATGAATGAAAAGGTTATAAAGGCAGTAAAAATAGAACTGAACCGGGAAAAAGAAAAGGGACACTAAAAATTAGGACAATAGAGAAAACAGGAGGATGAAAATGGAATTCTTATTAGAGGGAATTATGTCTGTTACTTGGCAGCAAATACTCATGTATCTGGTGGGAATTATCCTGATATGGCTTGCAATTAAAAAAGAGTATGAACCGGCACTGCTTCTGCCCATGGGATTCGGTGCAATTCTGGTGAATCTGCCGAATACAGGGGTTATTAATCAGGTGCTGGCCGGTGTCGGCGACACCAACGGAATTATAGAATGGCTGTTTCATGTGGGGATCGAAGCGTCTGAGGCGCTTCCCATCCTCCTGTTTATCGGAATCGGAGCCATGATTGATTTTGGCCCCCTGCTGTCCCAGCCGGTGATGTTCTTATTTGGTGCGGCCGCTCAGCTGGGAATCTTTATCGCGATCTGTGCGGCGGTACTGCTGGGATTTGATTTGAAAGACGCAGCATCCATCGGAATTATCGGCGCGGCAGACGGACCCACCTCCATCCTCGTGTCCCAGATTCTCCATTCTAAATATATTGGAGCCATAGCGGTGGCCGCCTACTCCTACATGGCCCTGGTGCCGATTGTACAGCCATTTGCCATCAGGCTGGTCACGACAAAGAAGGAAAGAACCATCCATATGGAGTATAAGCCTGCGGGCGTTTCGAAGGCCATGAGGATAGCATTTCCAATCGTTGTAACTATCATTGTAGGCATGATCGCCCCGATGTCGGTGGCTCTTGTGGGATTCTTAATGTTTGGCAACCTGTTGAGGGAATGCGGTGTTCTCGGCAATCTTTCCGACACGGCTCAGAACGGGCTCGCCAATTTAATCACCCTGCTACTGGGAATTACGATCTCCTTCAGCATGCGTGCGGATGCGTTTGTGAGAGTCGATACGCTGATGATCATGGGTATTGGCCTGATTGCCTTTGTATTTGACACCATTGGCGGCGTGCTGTTTGCCAAAATATTAAATCTGTTCCGTAAAGAGAAAATCAACCCGATGATCGGCGCAGCCGGAATCTCCGCGTTCCCCATGTCTGCCAGAGTAGTACAGAAGATGGCCCAGAAAGAGGAGCCGGGAAATATTATCCTGATGCACGCAGTCGGCGCCAACGTATCCGGCCAGATCGCCTCAGTCATAGCAGGCGGCCTTGTCATCAGCCTGGTGACAAGGTTCTTATAGGAGGGAAAGACGATGATGGAAAATTTCTTAATAGCTCTGGAAATCATGGGAAAAGGGATGGGCGGAATCTTTGTATCCATCCTAATCATTATGGGCTGTGTTGTAATCATGGGTAAAATATTAAAATAAATTTGTTTGAAAATTCTTTTGGTTTGGACTTGACAAAAAAAACTGTAACTGATAGTATTACGATATAAACTGAAACAATAATAATTACAGATTGAAGTTTCAGGGAAGAGTATGAATCAGACAGGGGGCGAATCACATGACAAGTGAATTTGCAATAGCGGTCCACGCCTTGGTATATTTGAATCACCGTCAGGAAACCATATCCAGCGAGGCGCTGGCTTCCAACGTATGCACCAATCCGGCCAGAGTGAGAAAGGTCATGGCCAAGTTAAAAAAGGCCGGGATCATTTCAACAAAAGAGGGGCTGGAAGGCGGATACCATTTTGAAAAAGACTCATCCTGCGTGAATTTAAGGCAGGTATGCGATGCTCTGGAGGTCGATTTTGTATCGGCTTCATGGAAATCAGGTGATAAGGAAATGGACTGCATGATCGCATCCGGTATGGCGGCCATCATGGATGGAATCTATGCGGATCTCGATGAATTATGCCGGAAGCGGCTGGAAAGCATTACGATAGCTTCGATTGAAGCGAAGATATTCAAGAAGGAATAACAAGGATTCAAAATATGGTTTGAAAGAAGAGCCAGGATTGAGAACGCCGGATATAAAAATAAAAAACGTGGTAATCCCGATAGGATCAACAGCCTTTAATCGGAATTACCACGTTTTTATCTGTTCCTTGTTTTTTATCTGTTCCTTTCACCCGAAAGATATTACTCCAGATTAAGCTTCCTGGTAAAGATATAATCTGTTATTGCATAAAATCCCGCTGTGCAGGCCACGCTGAAGATGGTGGTGAACAGCATATAATTCTTAACCGTCTGAACGGCGTACTCCGAATTGCTGATTAGAGGAGAGGAGTAACCGCATATGGAGAAATACACGCTGCTGATAATCTGCATTACCACATAGATAACAAAGTAAGAAATTATAGCCCAGAGGACTCTGTGTTTCCGGAATAAGTGACCAAGCGCAATCGCCGCATACAGCATCAGAGGTCCGGAAATGAGACCGGCGATGCAGGTAATGGTGACTTCAATCAGGAAAATCGGCATATTTAAGTAATTTGATGCCTCCCGATAGAGAGTCCCAAAATCACGGAGCAGCTGCTGGAGATCAGTCAGATGCAGGTGTCCGGTGAAAAAAATGAAAATAGATAAGATAAACAGCACGCCGGCGATAATCTCCCACAGGACCGCTGACAAAAGCTTTGCATTGATCAGAGTGCTCATCTTCACAGGAAGTGTGTTGGTTAAGTATCCCTGATCACTCACCATGGTTTTATAAAAGTGCATGACGATAAAGACGGAAGTCATGACAAACAGGGCGATGATATAAATGAAGTACAGGACGAAAAAGATTGCTGTAATCGTTTCCATCAGCCGGCTGTTTCCCAAAAATGCGCTGTAGCTGCTTTCAAATGTAAATTTGCACAGAAGCGTAATGGCAATGAATCCGATCATCAACGGTAAAAATAATCGGGATGTGGATTTCATTTCATGTTTGAATACTTTACCTAGCATTTGAACACCTCCCTGAACAGAGCATCTACAGATTTACCGTTTTCTTCCCGGATTGCATCGACGGAACTGGTCAGAACAATCTTTCCATCCTTGATAAAGATGATGTCATCCAGAACTGGTTCAATATCGGAAATTAAATGGGTGGAAATAATAATGGAACCCTGTTCATTGTAATTCGATAATATGGTATTTAAAATATAGTCTCTGGCCGCCGGGTCGACACCGCCGATCGGTTCATCCAGAAGATAAAGATCGGCGTTTCGGCTCATGACCAGAATCAGCTGAACCTTTTCCTTCGTTCCTTTGGATAGCGTTTTCAGCCGGCTCTTCGGATCGATGTTCAGACGTTTTAACATCTCGTAAGCCTTGTTTAAATCAAAATTGTCATAAAAATCGTGAAAATAGTCGAGAATCTGGTTGATTCTCAGCCCGTCATTTAAGTAATTCTTATCAGGCAGATAGGAGACTCTCCGTTTCGTCTCGACACTGACCGGAAGATCGCAGATGGTGATGGTTCCGGTTGTCGGCGTTAACAGGCCTGTGGCCAGCTTGATAAATGTAGACTTGCCGCTTCCGTTAGGACCCAGAAGCCCTACGATTCTGCCTGGTTCGATGGTGAAATTCACATCATTTAGAGCCGTTAAAGAGCCAAATTTTTTTGTAATATGGCTGCACTGTAGTATAGAATTCATTGACTCATCTCCTTTGCCGCTTTTTCTACTAATTTCAGTGTATCCCCCGGTTTCAGGCCAAGGCTGTTCATGACCTTAAAAAATTCTTTGATTTTTTCTTCTGCAATCTCTTCTTTTACATGTTCAATCATTGCCGTGTCCTCCGTGACGAAACGTCCCGATGTTCTTTGAGAATAGATAATACCGCTTTGTTCCAGCTCCGATAATGCCTTCTGCATCGTATTGGGATTCACAGAAGCGTCTGCCGCCAGTTCTCTGACAGATGGCAGGCGGCTGCCTGCCGCATAGATGCCTGATATAATCCGAAGACGTATCTGCTCCAAAAGCTGAGTATAGATTGGTCTGTCATTTTCAAAATGCCATGTCATTCGCTCACCTCCATTTGTATTACTGTACTAATTACTTAATACAATAATACACCACGATTCATCCATTGTCAAGAGTAATTACAAAAGAAATAACACATGATTATACTTGATTTCAACGGATCAATCCCTTATAGTTAGTAAAAGAGAGTGATGGATTTCATCATTTATATGGAGGAATCGTATGATAAGAACCATTCAGGCCGAAGAGATAACAAGAAATATTAAAGAAATGTGTATAGAAGCAAACCATGTTCTGTCAGA
>NZ_CP096603.1:17500-452500 GCF_051132295.1 Hungatella sp. SB206
TGAGCAAACCTCAGTCGGCGTATGGTGAATCCATAGCCATACGTTGGGAACCCGCTGAACTGAAACATCTAAGTAGGCGGAGGAAAAGAAAGAAAACTCGATTTCCAAAGTAGCGGCGAGCGAAATGGAAGGAGCCTAAACCGGCGTGCGTGCATGCCGGGGTTATGGACTGCTAAAAGTGACTCGTATGGTAACAGAACGGTCCTGGAAAGACCGGCCACAGAGGGTGAAAGCCCCGTATGTGAAACCAGAAGAGAGCGAGCAGATTCCAAAGTACCACGAGACACGAGAAACCTTGTGGGAATTCGGGGGGACCACCCCCCAAGGCTAAATACTCCTTAGTGACCGATAGCGCATAGTACTGTGAAGGAAAGGTGAAAAGGACCCCGGGAGGGGAGTGAAAAAGAGCCTGAAACCCTGTGTTTACAAGCTGTGGAACCACATTTTAGGTGGAACCGCGTACTTTTTGTAGAACGGTCCGGCGAGTTGCCGGGACTGGCAAGGTTAAGCACTGAAGGTGTGGAGCCGAAGGGAAACCAAGTCTTAATAGGGCGAATAAGTCAGTTCAGGCAGACCCGAAACCGGGTGATCTACCCATGTCCAGGTTGAAGTTTCCGTAAAAGGAAATGGAGGACCGAACGCACATCCGTTGAAAAGGGTGGCGATGAGGTGTGGGTAGGGGAGAAATTCCAATCGAACCCGGAGATAGCTGGTTCTCCTCGAAATAGCTTTAGGGCTAGCCTCGTATTAGTTTAGCGGAGGTAGAGCACTGAATTCTTAAGGGGGCGTCAAAGCTTACCAAGAGATATCAAACTCCGAATGCCGCATAAATGATGTACGGGAGTCAGACTGCACGAGATAAGTTGGGTAGTCAAAAGGGAAAGAGCCCAGACCTACAGCTAAGGTCCCAAAGTGTGTGTTAAGTGGAAAAGGATGTGGGATTTCAAAGACAACTAGGATGTTGGCTCAGAAGCAGCCACACATTCAAAGAGTGCGTAATAGCTCACTAGTCGAGAGGTCCTGCGCCGAAAATGTCCGGGGCTGAAACACAACACCGAAGCTTAGGAATTGACGTAAGTCAATTGGTAGAGGAGCATTCTTAACTGCGGAGAAGCGTTACCGTAAGGAGGCGTGGAGTGTTAAGAAGAGAGAATGCCGGAATGAGTAGCGAGATGGAGGTGGGAATCCTCCAGGCCGAATATCTAAGGTTTCCAGAGTAAAGCTGATCTGCTCTGGGTAAGTCGGGGCCTAAGGCGAGGTCGAAAGACGTAGTCGATGGACAACAGGTTGAAATTCCTGTACCGCGTATTATCAGAACTGTGGGGACACAGAACCGAAGCCAAACCCGGGAATGAAAAGACCGGGGCAAGCGCCGGACTGGTTAGACTGGAAAATCCGTTTAACAACAGGAAAGCGTTAAGCGTACCGAACAAAAGTAGGGAAGTTGGTATAGGGGCTGTCAAGAAAAGCCGCTATTGTGTAATACGTGCCCGTACCGTAAACCGACACAGGTGGATGAGGAGAGAATCCTAAGGCCGGCGGGAGAAGCATTGTTAAGGAACTCGGCAAAATGACCCCGTAACTTCGGGATAAGGGGTGCCCACGAGAGTGGGCCGCAGAGAATAGGCTCAAGCAACTGTTTAGCAAAAACACAGGTCTATGCAAAACCGAAAGGTGAGGTATATGGGCTGACGCCTGCCCGGTGCTGGAAGGTTAAGAGGAGAGGTTAGGAGCAATCCGAAGCTTTGAATTTAAGCCCCAGTAAACGGCGGCCGTAACTATAACGGTCCTAAGGTAGCGAAATTCCTTGTCGGGTAAGTTCCGACCCGCACGAAAGGCGTAATGATTTGAGCGCTGTCTCGACAATGCACCCGGTGAAATTGAAGTACCAGTGAAGATGCTGGTTACCTGCGCCAGGACGGAAAGACCCCATGGAGCTTTACTCCAGCTTGATACTGGGATTCGGTGTCGCATGTACAGGATAGGTGGGAGGCTAAGAAGGTAGGATGCCAGTCTTACCGGAGCCATTGTTGGGATACCACCCTTGCGATATTGGGTTTCTAACCTGCGGCCATGACCTGGCCGGGGGACAATGTCAGGTGGGGAGTTTGACTGGGGCGGTCGCCTCCGAAAGAGTATCGGAGGCGCTCAAAGGTTCCCTCAGAATGGACGGAAACCATTCGAAGAGTGCAAAGGCATAAGGGAGCTTGACTGCGAGACTGACGGGTCGAGCAGGTACGAAAGTAGGACTTAGTGATCCGGTGGTATAAAGTGGGATTGCCATCGCTCAACGGATAAAAGCTACCCTGGGGATAACAGGCTTATCACTCCCAAGAGTTCACATCGACGGAGTGGTTTGGCACCTCGATGTCGGCTCATCGCATCCTGGGGCTGAAGTAGGTCCCAAGGGTTGGGCTGTTCGCCCATTAAAGCGGTACGCGAGCTGGGTTCAGAACGTCGTGAGACAGTTCGGTCCCTATCCGGCGTGGGCGTAGGATATTTGAGAGGAGCTGTCCTTAGTACGAGAGGACCGGGATGGACTGACCTCTGGTGTACCGGTTGGGTATCAAACCCATGGCCGGGTAGCCAAGTCGGGAAGGGATAAACGCTGAAGGCATCTAAGCGTGAAGCCCCCCTCAAGATGAGATATCCCATCGCAAGAGTAAGACCCCTTGAAGACGACGAGGTAGATAGGGCAGAGGTGGAAGCATGGCAACATGTGGAGCTGACTGTCACTAATAGGTCGAGGGCTTAACCAAGTTGGTTTAGGTTGTCAGAAATGGCAGAGGAAGTAAGAACGGATGAAAGATATGTACAATGTGTGGTTTTGAGGGTATATGTAAAACCTTCAAAACAGGTTTGGCCTGGTGGCTCAGCTGGTTAGAGCGCCGCCCTGTCACGGCGGAGGTCGTGGGTTCGAATCCCATCCGGGTCGTTTTAACAGAATATTTCGTATGTGGGATCTTAGCTCAGCTGGGAGAGCATCTGCCTTACAAGCAGAGGGTCACAGGTTCGAGCCCTGTAGGTCCCATTCAGTATGTAAAGTCCGAATGAGTAATTCGCCGATGTGGCTCAATTGGCAGAGCAGCTGATTTGTAATCAGCAGGTTATCGGTTCGAGTCCGATCATCGGCTTGCATGAATCAAATAAAACTAAATAGTATATAATATGGATGGTTTCCCGAGTGGCCAAAGGGGACAGACTGTAAATCTGCTGCAAATTGCTTCGGTGGTTCGAATCCACCACCATCCACTTGATACACTTCTAAAAAGAAGATGTATCGAATATAATTTAATAACGCGGGGTGGAGCAGTCTGGAAGCTCGTCGGGCTCATAACCCGAAGGTCGCAGGTTCAAATCCTGCCCCCGCAATTTTTTGTGAGAACTTTAAGTATGCTTACAGATGTACATGCCCAGATAGCTCAGTTGGTAGAGCAGAGGACTGAAAATCCTCGTGTCGTTGGTTCGATTCCGACTTTGGGCATTATGGGATACTAGCTCAGGTGGTAGAGCACTTGACTTTTAATCAAGTTGTCCGGGGTTCGAGTCCCCGGTGTCTCATCGAAATGAAGCCTTGAAACAATTTCTGTTTCAAGGCTTTTTTATCTTTGTTTTATTTTTTCCAAAACTCTATTAAAATGTATGATGAAGTAAAGCGATAGGGAGGACTGCCGATGGAGGAAAAGTACCGGGCTGAAATTGAAAAGAAACGGGCTGAGAGTGTCAATCGCGCCTGGAAGATCATCAGCGTATTCGTTGTGGTATTTCAACTTTTAATGCTGATACTGATGGCTGCGAAACCGGGCGGCCCGTTTAAGACACAGAGGAGAGCTATTTACTGTATCTTGTATCTGACTCTTTTCCTGGTTACGGGAATTGCTATGATCCTAAATCGGAATTTCTGGAGGAAAGAAAAGAAAAATTACCATCTGTATCTTCATGCTGAGCTGGTTTACGCGGCATTTATCTGCTTCTGGGGCTGTTGTGTTACTTTGAACGATCAGCTGGGAGGAAACGATTTAAGCGTATTTACATATATGATGCTGTCCGTGGCAGCACTTGGTTTTTTGGAGCCGGTAAAGGCTGGAATTATTTTTATGGCGGCATTTGTCTTTTTAAATATCTGTCTGCCGGGAATCCAGACGATTGAAAATAATATTTTCAGCAATATTATAAACAGTTTTTCAATCGCGGGTATTTCTACGGCTATCTCTTATTCGCTTTACCGAAATAAGGTGATTGTCACAAAGCAGGAGGTAACGATCCGAAAACAGTACGAGGAGATTACCAGGGTAAATGAGATTCTGAGCCATCAGGCCATGGTTGATGAGCTGACCGATATGAATAACCGGCGGTATATGGAGTGGTTTATCGGGGAGAAAATCAAGAAACTGGAAGAGGAATCCGGTACGATCTCGTGTATGATGCTGGATATCGATTATTTTAAGAAGTTTAACGACCGGTATGGTCATATTGCTGGCGATGTGTGTCTGAAGAAGATCGCGGAGATTATCCGGGGGTGCTGTCAGGATAATGATGTGGCGGCTATTCGTTTTGGCGGGGAGGAATTTTTTATCTGCCTGTTCCGGTGGGACCGGGATGAAGCGGTGGAAATGGCGGAGACAATACGAAAGAGGATCGCTGAATGCCGTTTTAAAATCAATGGTGAGGAAGAAGGCGCGGTTACTATCAGCATTGGTGTCTATACCTGGCATGGGGAAGGTAAGGTGCAGATGGATGATCTGGTCTGTCTATCGGATAAGGCACTGTATCAGGCGAAGAAGAATGGAAGAAACAGAGTTGAGGTACTGCCATAAAAAGATCTGCCAGGAAACCGGATTAACGGTTCTCTGGCAGATTTTCTTTTTCTGTGGTCTCTCTTCGGATCAGAATGGGAGTGATTGTTTTATGGACCGGTTCCTTTAAGGGAGCTGGTTTTCTTTTTTTGCGTTCATTCATCTGGCTGACAAGGAGACTTACCGCCTCATTGGCTATGCGGTCTATCTGCTGTCCTATTGTGCTGATCGGGATAACCGCTTCCCTGGCAACCGGGGAGTCGTCAAAGCCTATAATATAATAGTCGTCGGGCAGCCTGCCGTATTTACGGACAATTAAGTTTAACAGAATATTGGCATGGGTGTCGTTGGAGACGAATATGCCTTTTCGTATGCCGGTATAAGAGGTCTCCAGTTCCTCTAAGATATCTTTTAAGTACTGGAGAGAGGAATCATAGGTGTTTTCTGTTTTGTGGCAGAATATACGGTTTTTAATATTGTTCTCTTTGCAGAAATCAATGAAGCCCTGGATTCGTCCGTAGGCGGGGATGTTCTCGGCGGTCGGTGTATTGATATGAATCAGTATGTCACAGTTATGTCTGGCCAGGAGGCTGGTGGCCTGTATGGCGCCCATGTAATTATCGGTGTTGATGCTGGAGACATACTGGTCTTCCCGTTCTATGGTGACAATGGGAATCTGAAGGTCTGCCAGTTCCCTGGAGGACAGTGTGTGGCTCAGGACAATGAGCCCCTCAATCTTATAGGCCAGAAGCTCCTGAATGTACTGGCGCTCCGTCTCCGCGTTCTCGTGGCCGATGAATACCAGAAACTTGTACCCGTACGTCTCATAGGTGGCAAGAATCTGATTCAGCATTTCTGAATAATAGTGCAGATAAAGGTTTGGAATCAGGATACCGACAAATTCTGTCTTGCCGTTGGCAAGGATGCGGGCTACCTTGTTTTCTTTATAGTTGAGCTTTACAAGAGCGTCGGAAATGATCTGCTGGTTCTCAAGCGTGAGGGAATCCGGATTATTAAAGTATCTGGATATCGTTGTCTTAGAAAAATGTGTGTATTGTGCAATATCGTCAAATGTTATATTCTTTTTTTTCGTCATCCGTGATGCCTCTTTTCAAAATGTAGGGTTTTTTTATAAAAAGGAGTTTTCTTGCCAGTGAAGATTCCTGTGACTGTCTGGAATTTCGCTCCTTCCTCTTTATTCAGTATAACAAAAATAGATGAGCGCTTCAAGAGTAATCGGTTAAGTAACCGGTTTTGTAAAGTTCGTACAAATTGTGTACGCCGTATTAGAGCAGTTTTACGAAAAGTAGTTTGCACATTGACAAATTGACCAAAAGGGTGTTATGATAAAAACATAAAGTAACCGGTTACTTTACCGGTTACATAGAATGAGGCCGATAAAAATTGCAGCGTTAAAGGAGGAATGAGGATGATGAAAAGGATTGGTACGAAGGCCATTAAAATCGGAGTCATGATGGTGACGGCGGTTATGATGCTGACGGGATGCAGATTTGGATTTGCCAGTGATCCGGATGATCCGAATGAGGTGGTACAGGAAGTGCCGATTGACACGTCGGTGGATACGTTTGAATATGACGCTTCTCTGTCAGGTACGAAAATCACGCTTTTGAATTCTAAGGCGGAGATACAGGTGGCTTTGACGAAGATGGCGGAGGAATATGAAAAGAAATCGGGAGTCCACGTGGAGGTTATGCCGGTTACGGATGGGGATTCTCCTTATACTAAGGTTGTCAGTATGTATAACTCGGGGACGCCGCCTACTATGGCAATTCTGGATACTACCGATGTGATAGCGCTGGCTGAGGAAAAAGCGGTTGATTTAACGGGAGAGCCCTGGACTGCTGAGGCGGAAGGTTATCTGACAGAGGTGAATGGAAAGATATATAGCTTCCCGCTCTGTATTGAAGGCCGCGGGCTGATTTATAATCGGTCGGTGATTGAAGAAACGCTGGGAAGGGAATTCGATCCTCTGTCTGTTACAACCATGGATGAGTTTGCGGCACTTCTGGATCAGCTGACGGAGGCCGGCATGAAACGGCCTGTTTCTGTGGCAAAGGAAGACTGGTCTCTGGGAGCGCACCAGCTCCAGTATATCTATGAGACGTATGACGGGACTTCTGAGGGCGCCCAGGAGGTTATCGAGGCGATCAAGGAAGGGACACTGGATTTAAATTCTTATGACCGTATGAATCAGTTTTTAAATATGTTTGATATCTTACGGGAGTATAACGTGGCGAGAAAGGATCCGCTGGGGGCCGATTATGACGAGATGGCCATCGACCTGGTGGATGGAAAGACCGCTTTCTGGTTTAACGGCAACTGGGCATGGCCGAATCTTTCGGAGGCCGGTTCGGAGAATTCGGATGCGTATGGCTTTCTTCCATACTTTTTGAATAACGATCCTGAGGATTTTGCCAATCAAAAGATCCAGGCGTCTCCGTCTAAACAGATTATGATAGACGGGCGCGTAGTTTCGGATCAAGAGAGGGCGGCGGCAAGGGAGTTCTTGAACTGGATTGTATTCAGTGAGATCGGACAGCAGATGATCGTGAAGACGTGTAATCTGATTCCGCCATTTCAGAATAATCCTTATGAACCGGCTGATCCGCTGAGCCGCGATATTTACAACCGGGTTCATGAAGAGAGGGCGTTTAACGCGTCTGCTATCGTTCCAAATGACCACTGGGCGGTTCTGGGAGCATCCATGCAGAAGTACCTGGCGGGCAGAAGCAGCCGGGAGGAACTGATTCAGTCGATTGAGAAATATTGGGAAGAACAGAGATAGGAGAGAGGTGTCCAGGATGAAATCAAAGAGCAAAGGGAAAGATTTCTGTATTTTTGCATTGCCCGGATTATTCTGCTTTTTTGCAGTTGTGATTGTTCCGTTTATCTACGGCGTCTATTTGACGATGACGGACTGGAACGGAGTTTCGGATGTGAAGAATTTTATCGGTCTGCAGAATTTTGCCGGGGTTATGAAGGACGGACAGTTCTGGTCGTCTCTACTTCTGACCTTTAAGTATGTGATCGTGGTGGTGGTATTTGTAAATCTGCTGGCGTTTATGATCGCCTATCTGCTGACAAGAGGGATTAAGGGACAGAACTTTTTCAGGGCCGGATTTTTTACACCGAACCTGATCGGGGGCATCGTTCTCGGGTATATCTGGCAGTTTGTATTTTCAAGAGTATTTGTGGGAATCGGTGATGCTACGGGCTGGGGACTGTTTGAGGCATCCTGGCTTTCGGAACCGACAAAGGCATTTATCGCACTGGTGATTGTCACGGTGTGGCAGCTGTCCGGATATATGATTCTTATCTATGTGGCCGGTTTTATGGGACTGAGTGATGATGTGATGGAAGCAGCTACGATTGACGGTGCTTCGGGATGGACGAAAATGAAGAGCATTATTATGCCTCTTATGATGTCCTCCATTACCATATGCCTGTTCCTGACACTGTCCAGGGCATTTATGGTATACGATGTGAACCTTTCCTTAACGGCTGGTGCGCCTTACGGGACGACGGAGATGGCGGCCATGCACGTGTATGAAAAGGCATTTACATCGAGACGGTTTGGCGTGGGCCAGGCGGAGGCGCTGATCCTGTTCGTGATCGTAGCCTGTATCAGCGGCATTCAGGTTTATTTGACCAAGAAGAAGGAGGTGGAAGCATAATGGCGGGAGAGAAAGCAGGAAGCGGTAAGAAGAGAAAGAAATCGGAGCTTGTGGCTACAGCAGGACTGATCGTGATATTTATTCTTTACATGTTCCCATTCTACATGGTGGTGATTAATTCCCTGAAACAGAAACGGGATATTATCAAGAGTCCATTTTCCTGGCTGTATACAATTAAGGGACTGTCGTTTGATAACTTCGTGAAGGCGTTTGTTCAGATGGATTTTTTGAACGCATTTAAGAATTCCCTGATCGTAACGGTGTTTGCAACGGCGCTCGTTACGCTGCTGGCGGCTATGCTGGCCTACTATATCGTGCGGAATAACAATGCGATTTCCAGGATTGCCTTTGTTTTGATGGTGGCTTCCATGATTATTCCGTTCCAGGCGATTATGATTCCGCTGGTGAGTATTTATGGCGGTAAGCTGAATGTGCTGAATCACAGGAGCACGCTGGTGTTTATACATACGGGATTTTCCATGGCGATGTCCGTGTTTATGTTTCATGGTTTTATTAAGGGAAATGTTCCGGTGGCGCTGGAGGAGGCCGCGAATATCGACGGATGTACCCACGTCCAGACATTTTTCAGAATCGTTTTTCCACTGCTGAAGCCGATTATTTCCACGATGGTGATCTTAAATTCACTGGCGTTCTGGAATGATTTCCTATTGCCGTCTCTGGTGCTGTCGGATAAGAAGCTGCTGACGCTGCCTCTTTCCACTTACAGCTTCTACGGCACGTATTCGGCGGATTACGGCACGATTATGGCTGGACTGCTGTTGTGCGTAATACCGGTGTTAATCCTGTATATTACGCTTCAAAAGCAGATTATCAGCGGCGTGGTGGCTGGAGCAGTAAAATAGATGATTGGTAAGGAGAGGCTGCATACGATGACGACAAATACAATACATATAAAGGCTCCGGGATGCTGGATGAATGATCCGAATGGATTTATTTATTACAAGGGGAAGTACCATATGTTTTACCAGTGCTTTCCCTATGGACCAAGGTGGGGGAGGATGCACTGGGGACATGCGGTGAGTGAGGACCTGGTGCACTGGGAACATAAAGGAATTGCCTTATTTCCAAGTAAGCGCGGGGACCGGGATGGGTGTTTTTCCGGAAGTGCGGTGGAACAGGACGGGAAATTATATCTGTACTATACCGGTGTCAGTTATCTTTTAGAGGATCCCGAGGACACGAATCTCTGTCTGGATGATCAGTTTGTCTCGGCACAGATGATGATTACATCGGAGGATGGGGTTCATTTTGACAATATAAAGGATAAAAGAGAGATTATTGCTCCGATCGGGGAACGGGAAAGGGGCGATGCTGCTCATACGAGGGACCCTAAGGTGTGGCACGGGGCGGACGCCTGGTATATGGTGCTGGGGACCCATGGAATTGACGGAAATGGCAGACTGCTCTTTTACCGCAGCGCTGATCTGATAAACTGGTCGTATGTGAATGCCGTGTCGAAAAGCGGTTTTGGATGGATGTGGGAGTGCCCGGATTACTATGAGACAAAGGGGGGAAAGGTTCTGTCATTTTCCCCTATGGGATTTTTAAAGGATGGGTATAAAGAAGAGAATCAGAGTATCTGCATGGTTGTGGACTTTGAGGAAGAGAGCTGTACAATGACGATGCCGGATCAATACCAGTTTCTCGATTATGGCCTGGATCTCTATGCGGCGCAGAGCACGGTGGATCAGGATGGCCGGAGAGTGATGGCTGCATGGGTCCGTATGCCGGAGACGGTCGGCGGTGAATGGATTGGGATGATGTGCAGTCCCAGAGTGGTGGAAGTAGAGGACGGCCATATTTATTTCCGGATGCATCCGGCGGTCAGGGAAGCCTACGGCAGAGCAATTGATACGCCAAAGGAGGCTGCAGAAGCGGGATATCGGGCAGAGGCAGATTTAGAGGATGGAGATGGTATCGATGTCGGCGGATACCGGATTTACCGGAAAGGGAATCGAATCTGTACGGACCGGAGCCTGACTGCGGGAGATGACAGGGAGTGCAGAATGCAGTTTGAGACACCGGAAATGAAGAATGGCGGCCATGTGGAGATTCTGGTGGATTCCAATCTGATTGAGGTTTTTGTAAATGACGGTGAGTATGTTATTTCAAATGCGGTATATGGGATTGAAAATCAGATCGTGTCGGATCGAAAGGTGAAGCTGTTTACGGTAGAATAATACAAATAGTACAGTGATTATGAAAAGTCTGTAAATATTTAGAAATTATAGAGCGTATTTGGCGAGGAGATATGGTGAGATGGACTACTGTAAGGAATATGAGAAAAGGTTTGACAGGTACTATGACGAGCTGAAATGGCTCTACTGCGAACTATATAATAATCAGGATGAGGCGTTTAAGCAGCTGTGCGGACAGATGTACCGGTTTTATACGGAGAGGAAGGCGGCTCTTAAGACGATGGACCGGGAGCGGGCGAAGGATCCGCAGTGGTATAAAGGAAACCGGATGGTCGGTATGATGATGTATGTGGATGCATTTGCCGGGGATTTGAACGGGGTTTTAAAGCATCTGGACTATATTGAGGAATGCGGGGTCAATTATCTGCATTTGATGCCGCTTCTCGATACGCCGGAGGGCAGGAGCGACGGCGGATACGCGGTATCTGATTTCCGGAAGGTGAGGCCTGATCTGGGTACCATGGAGGACTTAGAGTGTCTGGCAAAGGAGTGCCATAAACGGGGGGTGAGCATCTGTCTGGACTTTGTGATGAACCATACCTCGGAGGACCACGAATGGGCCAGAAAGGCGAAGGCGGGCGATCCGGAGTATCAGAGCCGGTACTTCTTCTACGATAATTACGATCTTCCGGCACAGTTTGAACGGACAGTGCCGGAGGTATTTCCAACTACGGCTCCGGGGAATTTTACCTGGGTACAGGAGACGGGAAAATATGTGATGACCACATTTTATCCCTATCAGTGGGATTTGAATTACTGGAATCCGGTTGTGCTGAACGAGATGGCCCAAAATATGCTGAACCTGGTGAACCGGGGGATTGATGTAATCCGTATTGATGCGGTTCCCTACATCTGGAAACAGCTGGGGACGAACTGCAGGAATCTGCCGCAGGTGCACACCATTGTGCGGATTATGAGAATTATCTGTGAGATTGTGTGTCCGGGGGTCCTTCTGCTCGGCGAGGTGGTGATGGAACCGGATAAAGTGGTTCCGTATTTCGGCAGCGTGGAGAAGCCGGAGTGTCACATGCTTTATAATGTGACGACCATGGCGGCTACCTGGAACAGTGTGGCGACAAAGGATATCCGGCTGCTTCGCCAGCAGATGAATGTGGTGAGCGGTCTGCCGAAGGATTACGTTTTCTTAAATTATCTGCGCTGTCACGACGATATCGGTTGGGGATTGGATTATCCGTGGCTGAGACAATTCGGGATCGATGAGGTCAGCCATAAAAAGTATTTGAATGATT
Organism: Hungatella sp. SB206; assembly: GCF_051132295.1. NCBI lineage: Bacteria > Bacillati > Bacillota > Clostridia > Lachnospirales > Lachnospiraceae > Hungatella > Hungatella sp. SB206. Next base: position 29,461 of record NZ_CP096603.1, read on the forward strand.
TTCTGACCGGGCAGTATCCGGGATCGTTTGGACGGGGAGAGTTGTACAATTCAGACCCTGAGTCCGGGGATGCAAGATTGTGCGGAACTACGGCATCGTTATGCGGTATTGAAAAGGCTGCGTTTGAGAGGGGCGCAGAAGCCCTTGAAAAGGCTGTTAGGCTGGATCTGATGCTTCATGCGTATATGTTGTCGCAGTCGGGGATTCCGGTAATCTACAGCGGCGATGAGATCGGTCAGGAAAATGATTATACCTACCACGAGAATCCCAGAAAATGGGATGACTCCCGTTATCTGCACAGAGGCGATTTCCGGTGGGATCTGGAGAAGAAACGCAGTGTGAAGGGCAGTCTTCAGGAAAAGATTTTCGACGGCATTAGGAAGCTGGAGACGATCCGGGCACAGTATCCGGTTTTCTGCACGGATGCGCGGGTATGGACCATTGACACATGGGATGATTCCATCTTGGGGCTGGTGAGAGAGTACGGGGAGGATAAGGTAATTGCCCTCTTTAATTTCAGTGAATTCGATAAAGTCGCCTGGATTAACGAGGAGGATGGGATGTATACGGATCTGATCTCTGGGAGAGCGATGGAGGCGAAAGGGGTGGAGATACCTGCTTATGGAGTTTACTGGCTTATGAGGGAAAACGGGATTGAGGAGAATAAATAATTGATAAAGTAAAAAGGATCTGGAGACGCTGCGTCCCGGATCCTTTTCTTTATTCGTCAAATTCTACAATCACATAGTAGCCTCTGTCGTTGTGCTTGACTTCTTTTACGATTCCGTGGTCGGATTTGATGCGGTCACGGCCGGTATAGCAGCCGGACATGGCAACGGCCGGATCGATGATATAGCTATAGCTGCTGGTTCCTTCCCTTTCGATAATGGATACTTCATCACCCGCCTTGACGAGTCCGGGGCGCTCCATCTTAAATTCGATTGTTCTCACAATGAATCACCTCCTGGTTAATCCGCTTAGCAAGGTACTTCACGGGCTTCGTGGATTAGCTTATTTTATTTCTGCGGGTGAAGTTCTGGGTATTATGTATGGCTGGCTATCTGGCAACGGCCGTGAGAGCCAAATATCCCGCAGTTTGATACAAAGGTTCTGACTTCGACATCTATTATAAGACTGATCTGAAAAAATGTAAAGAAAGGAAAAACGAAAGAAAATCTTACATTTTATTATAAAACAATATTAAGTTATTGATTATCAATAATTTAATATTGAAATTAAATATATACTATGGTATGTTACAGGAAAGAGAAGTAATGGATGAAGAATTGCGATAATAAGAAGGAGGAAGTTTGATGAGTGGGAAGATTCTGGAGGAAGAGGGTAAAATGGTGATAACTGAAAGTCAGGAGGGAGGTGGAAATCAGAACATACTTGAATATCAGGCAAAACCTGAGAAGCAAAACGGAGATAGCAGTCAGATAATACAGGAGAAAAAAGATATAAAAAAGGATATGAAAAAGGAGATAAAAGAAGTGCCTGTTCCGGCTTGGCGTAGGGGAAAGCAGGAGGTTATTACACAGAACTTTCCGATATTTATGGGGGTGGCTCTGGCATTTGGAATACTGTATACATTTTGTATGTATAAGAACCCCAGTGGAATTACGTATCCAATTATGGTTGGGGGAATTTATGGTGTGCTGGCCTGGATGATCAGGAGGCTTTCGATAGAGTGGAAACGGGGATCATGGTTTTTGATCGTTACTGCTGTTTTGTTGGGTATCGCGGTCTGCAGGACTGCGGATCCGCTGCTTATTCTGCTGATTAAGACGGCTGAATTTTTGCTCGTGGTTATTTTTGTTATTCACCAGTTTTATGAAGACAGGGGGTGGAGTATCGGTAAGTATTTATCTTCTATGGCAGTCTATCTCTGTTGTGTGATTGCGGCAGTTGTCTATCCGTTTTTTCAGGGGAACGAATTTTTTAAGAAGGTCAGTTTGAAAAAGTACAGAACGGCATCACGGGTGCTCATGGGGCTGGCGGCAGCTCTGCCGATCCTGCTGGTAGCCGGATTTCTTCTGGGGCGGGCGGATGTAGTGTTTGGCTCCATGGTGGTTCACTGGATGGAGACGGTTCTGAATGTATGGACTATTCTCGTTATGGTCTCCATGACTGCTTTTGGGGCATTTGGAGTCTATTGCCTGATCTGCGGAGCCTGTATGGACCAGATCTCCGGGGAAGAAAAGACGATGAGAACCCACGAACCGGTTACCGCTACTACGTGCATGAGCGCGGTTGCACTGCTGTATCTGTTCTTTAGCGGGATACAGGTCATTTACCTTTTTCTCGGAAAAGGCAGTCTGCCGGAGGGGGTGACGTACTCCTCCTATGCGCGGCAGGGATTTTTCCAGCTTTTGTTTGTGGCTGTGATGAATCTGGTTATGGTGCTTATGAACCTGAAGTTTTTTAAGAGAAGCCGTTTCTTAAATGGCGTTCTGACTGTCATCTGCGGATGTACGTATGTGATGATCGCATCCGCGGCATACCGGATGGCTTTGTATGTCGGAGAGTATCACCTGACGTATCTGCGGGTTCTGGTGCTGTGGTTCCTGCTGTTGCTGGCGTGTATGATGGCTGGTGTGGTTATTTTGATCTATAGGAACAGATTTCCGCTGTTTGGATGGTGCCTTGTGATGGTATCTGTATTTTTTGTGGGATTTTCGTATATGAGACCGGATCGGGTGATTGCGGACTATAATGCAGCTCATGTGGGTGAATGGTCTGACAGCGATTTTACGTATATGACGCAGGCGCTTTCGGCGGACGCAGTTCCTGTAGTGCTTGAGACGCTTGAAGATAATGCGGTTCTCGGACGGTTTTATTCCGGCGGGAGAACGGAATTTTTAACGGAGTATTACAGGTGGGTTATTTCTAAGAACTATCAGGCGGGGGCTGCGGATTTCAGGACAAGGAATCTTTCGTTTGAAAAGGCAAAACAATCGTTCAGAAATGGGGGGATAGAATAATGGCTGATTTAGCAGGGCAACTTTTTGGAAGTATTATACTGTTGGGGCTGCTGTTTCTGTTTTTTATAGTTCCAATTATTTTGACTTTCATGAATTTATATTTTATTCTTGCAGAACCGGGGAAATTTAAAAATGCGGCGGAGGTGCTTACATGGATTCTGGGACCGCTGTTTTCCGCTATACTGTATGATTATATGGGGATTGGAGGCGAGTGGCAGGAGCAGCTGTTTGCCAGTGACTCTGCGATCCATACTCCTGTGTCGGAGCACTATGTGGTTACAGTTCTTGTTCTGGTTTCGCTGGGGCTTCTGGGATATTTTCTGCTAAAGCTGGCGTCTAAAAGGCTGCCGCCGCTGGTTAAGATTCTTAGTATTTCATTTTTGTATATTGGCTGCGCGGTCTGTGTGATGTGGATTATCCAGGTACTGGGGCGGGCGGATGAATTATCTGTTTATCTCGCTGTATTTCCTCTGAATGTGATTCTGTTGTCAGCTTCTGTGGTGAAGACCCTGTTAAAGGAACAGAAGGAAGAGGATGAGGGAAAAGATTTCGAAAAGTTTACGGGATTGCGGCGCCTGTTGGTAAAGAGCAGCTGCTGGCCAGCGCTGGCGTTTCTCATGGTGTGGCCGGTGCTGGGAATCTGTATTGCGGTTCTCGTGCTGTTTGGGCAGGAACCATCCGCCGCGGTGAAGGCATTTACAGAGACAAGCGACTGGATGCTGTCACAGCGGATATCACCGCCGACAGTTTACAGCGATGGCCATTATCTCTGTACGGTGGCGGCCGGGGGACATGAGAAACTGGTGAAACCCCAACGGATGGGAGTCCGGCATGGGCATCGGATCGTGGTGAACCGGCAGCTGTGTGTGGCAAATGCATTTGAGCAGGTGCTTGAGGAGCGTACACCGCGTTTTCACCGCTTCGTACGCCATGCGTATGATACGTATGGGTATCCGGTGGCAAAGCACATCAGGACGCCTCTGGCGGCGGATATTACGTATCTGGTGATGAAGCCCCTGGAATGGATATTTCTCCTGGTTCTCTATCTGACGGACAGAAAGCCGGAGGACCGGATTGCAAAACAATACCTGTAACAGTTCAGCCTGTGAAGGAGTGAGGATTTGACATTTCACCATTGATCTGCTAATCTGAAAGAAAATTGTAACAGAAAATGATCTGGAGGATGGAGATGGAGAAGTATCTGCTGGACCGATTAATGGAATATGGGGAATCTGACGCCTATCCGTTTCATATGCCGGGGCATAAGAGACAGACGGGGACCGGATTTGCAGGAGATTTTCCAAATCCGTTTTCTGTGGATATTACCGAGATTGAGGGATTTGATAATCTCCACCACCCGGAAGGGATTCTGAAGGAATCTATGGAGTGGGCAGGAAATGTCTATGGGGCGGACCGGACGTATTATCTTGTGAATGGAAGCAGCTGCGGTATTTTGAGCGCGGTCTGCGGCTCTGTCTCCCATGGAGGCACTATTCTTATGAGCCGGAACTGCCATAAATCGGCATATCATGGCGTGTATTTGGGCCATTTGAGGGCGGAATATATTTATCCACAGACAATCCTGGAATTTGGGATTCAGGGTGGATTATCGCCGGAGGATGTGCGGCGGCTGTTGATAACCCATCCGGAGACGGAGGCTGTGCTGGTGGTATCTCCCACGTATGACGGTATTGTCTCGGATATCGGTGCAATTGCGAAAATCGTCCATGAGTGGGGGATTCCGCTGATTGTGGATGAGGCTCACGGGGCGCATTTCCCCTTTGGAGGGGAGGCGGGATTCCCGGTTTCTGCGCTGGAGCTGGGGGCGGATGTGGTGATACAGAGTCTCCATAAGACGCTTCCTTCTCTGACTCAGACCGCGGTCATGCATGTGAAAGCGGGATTTGCGGATATCAGCAGAATTGACCGGTATGTACACATGTTCCAGAGCAGCAGCCCGTCGTATGTGTTGATGGCCGCTATTGAAAATTGTATCCGATGGATGGATGAAGCGGGAAGAGATGAGATGAAGGCCTTTAGCGGCAGGCTGGACCGTATCCGGCGGCGGATGGGGGAGATGGAGTGTCTGGCTCTTCTTGATGAAGTGAAAGGGCGGTGCCAGGTCTTTGATGTGGATAAGTCTAAAATTGTGGTTTCTGTGGGAAGCAGCGGCCTGACCGGGCCGGAGCTTACGGAGCTGCTTCGAAACAGATACCATCTGGAAATGGAAATGTGCGGACCGGATTATGTGACGGCGATTACTACGGTGGCTGATACGGATGAGGGTCTGGACCGGTTATGCCGGGCTTTCCTGGAGATCGATCATGAGCGGAGGAGGGAGGCGGGAGACTGCGGGACTGCCGCATCAGGCTTTTCGGGGATAAACGAGGATAACACAGGGGAAAGAGACCGTGGAATTGTGGATAACGGGATGGAAAAGGAACGTGGTTGTGGATGGCCGGAGATTGCTATGACGATCGCACAGGCGATGGACTCTCCGGGGCGATCTGTCCCTCTCGATGCGTGTGAGGGAATGGTATCCGCGGAGTTTATCTACATCTATCCGCCGGGAATTCCGATTGTGGCGCCGGGAGAAGTATTAAAACCGGAATTGGTGGAGATGATCCGGCAGTATAAGCGCAAGGGCCTTCCGGTCCAGGGAACGGCGGATCCGGAGGTGGAGGAGGTTTTGACGGCAGCAGGAGCGGATAGTTAGATACTATTATTTTAGAAAAAACTGAGGAATGAAACATGGGAAAGATTTTTTATGTGATGGGAAAAAGCGCATCCGGGAAGGATACGATTTATAAAGAACTGCGGGAACGAATACCGGAATTAAAGACGGTGGTCCTTTATACGACGAGGCCGATCCGGGATGGGGAGACGGAAGGGGTGGAATACCATTTTACGACGGTGGAGCGGCTGGATGACTTCCGCAGGGAGAAAAGGCTGATCGAGGAACGGACGTATCAGACGGTGTATGGACCGTGGAGTTATTTTACCGTGGATGACGGGCAGATCTGTCTGGATGACAGGGATTCTTATCTGATGATCGGAACGCTGGAGTCTTATGAGAAGATGAGAGAGTATTTCGGTGAAAATGGGCTGGTTCCTGTCTACATCGAGGTGGATGACGGCGTGAGGCTGGAACGTGCGCTGGAGCGGGAAAAGGGGCAGAAGGAACCGAAATATAAGGAACTCTGCCGGAGATTTCTGGCGGATGAAGAGGATTTTAAGGAAGAAAACCTGGTAAGATGCGGAATTGACAGGAGATACAGGAATGATGATCTGAGGGTATGCCTGGAGGAGATTTGCAGGGATATGAAGGCGTTTATGGAACAGGCAGCGGGCAGCAGGGAGTAAGCTGCCCGCATTTGGAGGAAAGGGGGAAGAATCATGGGAAGTATCTTTATTCAGTTTCCAAAGGGAAAAAAGAAGGCGCTGACTTTAAGCTATGACGACGGAGTGGAACAGGATGTCCGTCTGATCGAAATCATGAAGCAGCATGGATTAAAGGGCACATTTAACTTAAACAGCGGGCTCTACGCGGAAGAGGGTACGGTATACCCACCCGGTACGGTGCACAGAAGAATGACGGAAAAGGCGGTGACGGAGGTCTACGGCGGCAGCGGCATGGAGGTGGCGGTTCATGGGCTGACACATCCGTTTCTGGAGCAGCTTCCGGTGAATCTCTGTACGGCTGAGGTGATGAAGGACCGGGAGAATCTGGAGCAGCAGTTTCATACAATTGTCAGGGGAATGGCTTATCCCTTCGGTACTACCAGTGACAGAGTGGTCGATACGCTTGTGCAGGCGGGAATCGCCTATGCAAGAACAACGATTTCAACATGGGATTTCCGGCTTCCATCCGACTGGCTCCGTCTGACGGCCACGTGCCATCACCGGGATGAGCGCCTGATGGAGCTGGCGGAAAAATTTGTGGAGGAGACGCCAAAGTACGGCTCCTGGCTGTTCTATCTCTGGGGACACAGCTATGAGTTTGAGGCTGATGGGAACTGGGAGGTGATTGAGAGATTTGCTGCGTATACCGGAAACCGGGATGAGATCTGGTATGCGACAAACCTGGAGCTGTATGATTATATGATGGCGTACGACCGGCTGCTGTTCAGCGCGGATGGATCTATGGTATGGAATCCAGCCGCATTGGACGTATATTTTGAGAAGGACGGAATTTCTTACCGGGTGAAGGCTGGTGAGAGGATGGAACTGAATTAAATGCTTAAGACGGCTGCCGTATGGGGCCGTCTGTTTCTTTTTGTGCGGGAAATGACAGGAGACGCCCTCTTATGGGAATTACCAGCACTTATTTCTTGTGAGTATGAATTTTATATGCTATAATAAATCCGTATATTTTGAGACGGAGGTGCCCCAATGCCAGGATTTAACGATATAATCGGTCATGAGATGATAAAGGAACATTTTAAGAAGGCTATAGAGACAAATCATGTATCTCATGCGTATATTCTGACAGGTGAGGCAGGAATGGGACGTAAGTCGCTGGCGAATGCATTTGCCATGACGCTTCTCTGTGAAAAGGGGAAGAAGGAACCGTGTATGCAGTGCCACGCCTGCAAGCAGGTGATGAGCGGCAACCATCCGGACTTGATTTTTGTAAATCATGAAAAGCCGAACAGCATCGGCGTTGACGATATCAGGGAACAAATTAATGATACAATCATGGTACGGCCCTACAGCAGCTATTATAAGATATATATCGTGGATGAAGCGGAAAAGATGACGGCACAAGCGCAGAATGCCCTGCTTAAGACCATCGAGGAACCGCCGTCCTATGCGATTATCATGCTGCTGACTACGAATCAGGAGGCATTTCTGCCGACGATTCTCTCCAGATGCGTGCAGTTAAAGCTGAAGCCGCTTCAGGACAGCGTGGTCAGGACGTATCTGATGGAATCTCTGGGGATTCCCGAGGTGAAGGCGGAGATTTACGCCGCGTTTGCGAGAGGAAATCTGGGAAAGGCGATCCATCTGGCCTCTTCGGAGGATTTTCAGCTGATGTATACCGAGCTTCTGCATATGCTGAAGCATTTGAAGGATATGGATATTACGGAGCTTCTGGACTATATCAAGAAGCTGAAGGATGAGAGTCTGGACATCTATGACAGCCTCGATTTTATGCAGCTATGGTACCGGGATGTGCTGATGTATAAGGTGACACAGGATATTAATCTTCTGGTGTTTAAGGAAGAGTATAATACAATTAAGGAAATGAGCGCCTCCAGCGCCTACGATGGGATTGAAAAGATTCTCCAGTCCATTGATAAGGCGGGGATCAGGCTGAATGCCAATGTGAATATGGAACTGGCCATGGAGCTCATGTTACTGGTAATGAAGGAGAACTGATTGATGATAAAAGTGATTGGTGTAAGATTCCGCAATGCGGGGAAGATCTATTATTTCGATCCGGCCGGCAGGGAGATTCATACGGGTGACCACGTGATTGTGGAGACGGCGAGAGGGATTGAATACGGTTATGTAGTGCTGGGAAGCAGAGAGGTGCCGGATGACAAGGTCGTCCAGCCGCTTAAGTCTGTAATCCGGATGGCGACGAGAGAAGATGAGGATGTGGAGTTAAAAAACCACGAGAAGGAAAGGGAAGCGTTCCGGATCTGTAAGGAAAAGATCAGGAAACACGGGCTTCAGATGAAGCTGATCGATGCGGAATATACCTTCGACAATAACAAGGTGCTGTTTTACTTTACTGCGGATGGAAGAATCGATTTCCGCGAACTGGTGAAGGATCTGGCATCGGTATTTAAAACGAGAATCGAGCTTCGTCAGGTCGGCGTCAGAGACGAGACGAAGATTGTGGGAGGAATCGGTATCTGCGGCAGGCCGCTGTGCTGCCACTCTTACTTATCGGAGTTTATTCCTGTTTCAATCAAGATGGCGAAGGAGCAGAATCTGTCGCTGAATCCGACGAAGATCTCCGGTGTCTGCGGAAGGCTCATGTGCTGTCTAAAGAATGAGGAAGAGACGTACGAGGACTTAAACAGCAAGCTTCCGAATGTGGGGGATTATGTGACCACGGACGACGGGCTGAAGGGTGAGGTACACTCGGTCAGCGTGCTTCGTCAGCTGGTGAAGGTCATCGTCATCACAAAGGATGAGAAGGAAATCAGAGAATACCGTGTGGATCAGCTGAAGTTTAAACCGAGGCGGCGCAAGGATAAAGGCTCTGTAGCGGATGCGGAGCTGAAGGCTCTGGAAGCCCTTGAGAAGAAGGAAGGGAAATCCAAGTTAGATGATAATTGAGCTTAAGGATGAGGAACGGCTTGACGATTTACAGAGAAACGGCTATCAGATTATACAGAAGAAGGACGGGTTCTGCTTCGGTATGGATGCGGTGCTTTTATCCGGTTTCGCGGCGGTGAAGCCGGGGGAAAAGGCGATCGATCTGGGAACCGGGACGGGAATTATCCCGATTCTTCTGGAAGCGAAATATGAAGGCGAACATTATACGGGGCTTGAGATTCAGGATGAGGTGGCGGAGATGGCCGCGCGCAGCGTGGCGCTCAATCACCTGGAAGAGAAGGTCTCGATCGTAAAGGGCGATATCAAGGAAGCCAGCCGGCTGTTTGGCGCGGCTTCCTTTGACGTGGTGACCTCGAATCCGCCCTATATGAACGATTCCCATGGACTTAAAAATCCCGATCTGCCCAAGGCGATTGCCCGCCATGAGGTGCTATGTACGCTGGACGATGTGGCGAGGGAGGCGGCGAAGCTTTTGCGGCCGGGCGGGCGCTTCTACATGGTGCACCGGCCTCATCGCCTGATAGAAATTATTACGGCGCTGACGAAGTATAAGCTGGAGCCGAAGCGGATGAAGATGGTCCATCCATTTGTGGACAAAGAGGCCAATATGGTCCTGATTGAAGCCGTGCGTGGCGGTAAATCCATGATTAAGGTGGAGGCGCCGATTGTGGTATATCGGGAGCCGGGGGTGTATACGCAGGAGATTTATGATATTTACGGGTATTGAGAAATTGATCATTATGTATTGCCAGCAATGGGGAGAATTTGGAGAATTAGGTGAATATGGCAGGGCGGAGAACCAGGGGATTGGTGTTTTCCGCCCTGCCATATTTCCGCCTTTCCTTGAAAAGTCTCGCCCTCTGTGTTAAAGTATATCTACTAATGATAGAAGAAACAGGCCGGTCAAACGGCCCGAAAAATAGCAGAAAAGTTGGAAAAGAAGATGGAAGAACAGGTAAAGGATCAGAAAACAGGAAAGCTGTATCTATGTGCGACGCCTATTGGGAATCTGGATGATATTACCCTGCGGGTTTTGAATACATTAAAGGAAGTGGACTTGATTGCGGCGGAGGACACCCGGCATAGTATTAAGCTGTTAAACCACTTTAATATTAAGACGCCCATGACCAGCTATCATGAATACAACAAGGTGGACAAGGCCAGATATCTGGTGGAGCAGATGAAAAATGGAGTTTCCATCGCATTAATTACAGATGCGGGAACACCGGGAATCTCTGATCCGGGCGAAGAATTGGTGAGGCAGTGCCATGAGGCGGGAGTACCGCTTACATCTCTGCCTGGGCCTGCGGCCTGCATTACGGCTCTGACCATATCGGGACTGGCAACGAGGCGTTTCTGCTTTGAGGCATTTCTCCCTTCTGATAAGAAGGAAAAACAGTGGATTTTAGAGGAACTGAAGCGTGAGACGAGAACGATCATTATATATGAAGCGCCCCACCGGCTTGTCAGGACGCTGGAGGAACTGAGAGAGGCCCTGGGAAACCGGAGAATCACCATATGCAGGGAACTGACGAAACGGTATGAGACGGCGTTTCAGACTACGTTTGAAGATGCGCTGGCGGCCTATGAGACGGAGGATCCGAGAGGCGAGTGCGTCATTGTTATCGAAGGGAAGAGTATCGGTGAAATAAAGGAAGAACGGATGAAATCGTTTGAGGAGATGTCTCTGGAAGAGCATATGGATCTGTATGAGAAGCAGGGAATTGAACGAAAAGAGGCCATGCGTATGGTGGCGAAGGACCGGGGAATCAGTAAACGGGATGTCTACCAGCAGCTGATGAAGTAAGAGGATACGGATATGGTGTGTAACATGATATGCCTCGATATTGACGGCACGATATTAAACAGCAGACATGAGATTACCTCTCATAGCGTTTGTACGGGATATCGGAAGAGATACGAATTAACAGTTAAAGATGCAAAGAGGCTGGATTCCAAAGATCCGGCCTCTTTGCATATTGGTGTTGGGGTAATACCTGAAACACATGTTCATTTATCGAAGCAACGGGAGATTCCCTGTCAGCTTATTCACCGCTTTTTTAGGTCCGCAGATGGCAATACCGAGATAGGAGAAGGTATCTTCCTCGGTGGCGGCAGCCTTATCAATAAATTCATCGTAGGTCTTGCAGCTCTGTGCCGTGTCGGAGAAATCCACCACAGTCAGTTCCGCATATTCCGGCAGGTAAAGCTATTTCCGGAGCTCCCGTATTTTGGCTCCGTCAGCCTTTAGTATGGGGACAGGGAACTGGATGATGCCCCGGTGGGAGCAGCCTGTCTTGTCCGTGACGTCAGGCCCCACGGTATCCGGCATCTCCTTGCCAAGCGTGATTCCCATAATTCCGGCGGTGTTGGCAATCAGGCCGGTGGGGAGTGTCTCGTCGATGACCATGACACATTTTTCGTTCTGTAAATCCATTTGTCTTACTTCCTTTTCTGTTTGTTGTTCTATTTTACCATTTGTCCGAAAAAATTTCTTGAACGATGTGGCATATCACAGGCGGCTGTTATTTTAAAAATTTTTCTTGACAAACGAATCGGGATTGTATAGAATTGGTTTGAATATCAAAATATTTGAAACGAAAAATATCAGAGACAGGTGAAAACCACGGGTTTTCCCATTTACCTGGATGTGTGAATCACAGCACGAATGGGGGAAATTATGACGACTAGAATTATAGGAACAGGTTCGGCTGTACCGAAACAGGTGGTAACCAATGATGATCTGGCAAAGATTGTGGATACCAGCGACGAATGGATCAGACCGAGAACCGGAATCCGGGAAAGAAGGATTGCGGCAGCAGAATCAGGAACCTCCGATCTGGCGGCGGAGGCGGCGAAGCTGGCGATTGAACAATCCGGAATAAAACCGGAAGAACTGGACATTATCGTCCTTGCCACTTCCTCGGGAGACTGCTGTTTTCCAAATGGTGCCTGCGAGGTACAGGCCGCGGTCGGCGCGGTCAATGCGGTGGCGTTTGACTTAAGCGCCGCGTGTTCGGGATTTGTCTTCGCTTTAAACACGGTACATAGCTTTTTGACGGCGGGAATCTACCGGACGGGGCTTGTGATCGGAGCGGATACACTCAGCAAGCTGGTGGACTGGAACGACCGGGGCACCTGCGTTCTCTTTGGAGACGGTGCGGGAGCGGCTGTCGTGAGGGCGGAGGACACCGGAGTCATGGGGCTGACCATGGGTGCGGACGGAACGAAAGGCGACGTTTTAAAATGCGGCGGACGCACTACGGGAAATTTCCTGACAGGAAAGAAACCGGAATTAGGCTATATGACCATGGATGGCCAGGAAGTTTTTAAATTTGCGGTTAAGACCGTGCCGGAGGCAATTAAGAAGACGATTGCCGGGAGCGGAACCGAATTAGAAGAAATTAAATATTTTATTCTGCATCAGTCCAATTACCGGATTTCCGAATCCATAGCGAAAAGACTTAAATTACCGATGGAAAAGTTTCCAGCGAATTTAGAGCGGTATGGTAATACTTCCGGAGCGTCGGTACCCATCCTTTTAGATGAGCTGAACCGCGAAGGAAAATTGAAACCGGGCGACAAATTGCTTTTAGCCGGTTTTGGTGCAGGGTTGACCTGGGGAACCACTCTTCTGGAGTGGTAATTAAAAAGACTAATACTTTGAAAATCAAAGTAATTAGATAAATATTAAAAAATCAATGGAATAAAAGATGGAAAATGAAGAGGAGAATGAAACCATGTTAGAGAAGATGAAAGAAATTATCGCAGAGCAGTTAAATGTAGACGCAGAGGCCGTATTGGCAGAGTCTTCCTTTAAAGAGGATTTAGGAGCGGATTCCCTGGATTTATTCGAACTTGTTATGGCTCTGGAGGATGAGTATTCAGTCGAGATTCCTTCTGAGGATTTAGAGAAGCTGACGACCGTAAGCGCGGTTATGGACTACTTAAAAGCAAAGGGCGTGGAAGGCTGATGAATACCAGAATAACGGAACTTTTAGGAATTAAACACCCGATTATTCAGGGTGGAATGGCCTGGGTTGCGGAACATCATCTGGCGGCGGCTGTATCGGAAGCTGGCGGGCTGGGACTGATCGGCGGTGCAAACGCACCGGCCGAGGTGGTCAGAGAGGAGATCCGCAAGGCAAAAGCGCTGACAAAGAAACCAATCGGAGTCAATGTCATGCTGCTGAGCCCTCATGCCGATGAGATAGCAAAGGTAGTCGTGGAGGAAGGAATCGGTGTGGTAACCACCGGAGCCGGAAACCCGGAGAAATATATTGAGATGTGGAAGGCCGCCGGGGTCAAAATTATACCGGTTGTGGCTTCTGTAGCACTGGCTAAGAGAATGGAGCGCTACGGCGCGGATGCGGTTGTGGCGGAAGGATGCGAATCCGGCGGTCATATCGGTGAGCAGACAACGATGACACTGGTTCCGCAGGTTGTGGACGCTGTATCCATACCGGTTATCGCGGCCGGCGGTATCGGTGACGGACGCGGAATCGCCGCGGCATTTATGCTCGGAGCAGAGGCGGTACAGATCGGCACGAGATTTGTGGTTTCGGATGAATCCATTGTTCACGAGAACTACAAGCAGCGCATTATCAAGGCAAAGGACATCGATTCGGCGGTTACGGGACGCTCCCACGGCCATCCGGTCAGATGCTTAAGGAATCAGATGACCAGGGAATACGTAAAGCTGGAGCAGGAAGGCAAGAGCTTCGAGGAACTGGAATACTTAACTCTCGGAAAGCTGAGAGAGGCCGTACAGGAAGGCGATATCACGAACGGTACCGTCATGGCAGGACAGATCGCAGGTATGATTTATAAGAAACAGACCTGTAAGGAAATGATTGACGAAATGATGGAACAGGCGGAGAAACTGCTGAACCGATAATTGAAAAAGGAGTTACGGATTATGAGCAAGACTGCATTTATTTTCCCGGGACAGGGCGCACAGTACTGTGGTATGGGCCAGGATTTTTATGAGAATACAAAGACCGGAAAAGAGCTCTTTGACATGGCGTCAGAGCTGCTTGGTTTTTCCATGCCGGAGCTGTGTTTTGAAAAGAACGACAGACTGGATATCACGGAATACACACAGGCCGCCATGGTAACCACCAGCATCGCCATGATGCGTGTCCTGGAAGAGGCAAAAGGCGTGAAGCCCGATGTGGCTGCCGGACTGAGCCTGGGAGAATATCCTGCGCTTGCCGCCGCGGGCGTGATGAGCGACGCGGATGCGATCCGTACCGTAAGACAGAGGGGAATCCTTATGCAGGAGGCGGTTCCGGTTGGACTCGGAGCCATGGCCGCCATCCTGGCCCTCGACGCGTCTAAGATTGAAGAAGTGATAAGCGCGATCGACGGCGTTTCCATCGCCAACTACAACTGCCCGGGACAGATCGTGATCTCCGGACGGAAGGAAGCCGTGGAAGCGGCCAATGAGAAGCTCCTGGAAGCTGGTGCAAAGCGTGCCGTCCTGTTAAATGTCAGCGGACCGTTCCATTCTGCCATGCTTGCGGACGCCGGACGGAAGCTGGGCGGGGTTCTGGCCGATGCCCGCATCAACACCCCGGTTATCCCGTATGTGGCTAATGTCACGGCTCAGTATGTGACGAAGGCAGAGGATGTGAGACCGCTTTTAGAGAGACAGGTGTCTTCTTCCGTCAGATGGCAGCAGAGTGTGGAAACCATGCTGCAGGATGGAGTGGATACATTTATAGAAATCGGGCCGGGAAAGACTCTGGCCGGATTCATGAGAAAGATAACAAGAGATGTAAAAGTCATTAATATAGAAAAACTGGAAGATATTGAAAAGCTATAGCGAGGAGGATGCCGGAATGTTAGAAGGAAAAACAGCTGTTGTGACCGGAGCCGGAAGAGGAATCGGGCGGGCGATCGCGCTCCGTCTGGCCGCGGAAGGCGCGACTGTCATTGTCAATTATAATGGTTCCGCGAAACGTGCGGAAGAAGTAGTAAATGAGATTACGGCAGGCGGAGGCCATGCGGAGGCCATCCAGTGCAGCGTGTCTGATTTTGAGAGCGTTGCGGCTATGATGGACGGCGTCATAAAGAAGTATGGCTCTATCGATATTCTGGTAAATAACGCCGGAATCACGAAGGATAATCTGCTGATGAAGATGTCCGAGGGCGATTTCGACGCAGTTATCGATACCAACTTAAAGGGCGTATTTAACTGCATGAAGCATGTAGCCCGCCAGATGATCAAACAGAGAGGCGGCAGAATCATCAATATTTCTTCCGTTTCCGGTGTGCTCGGCAATGCGGGGCAGGCCAATTACTGCGCAGCCAAGGCCGGGGTAATCGGACTGACAAAATCCTTTGCCAGAGAAGTGGCCAGCAGGGGCATTACCGTGAACGCGGTAGCGCCTGGATTTATTGAGACAGAGATGACGGAGGTGCTGTCCGATGCCGTAAAGGCGGGTGCGACAGAACAGATCCCGATGAAACATTTTGGAACCACCGAAGATATTGCCGGTGCAGTGGCATTTCTGGCCTCCGGCGCGGCAGGCTACATTACCGGCCAGGTGATCAGCGTGGACGGCGGAATGGCGATGTAACGTAACTATTCAGCAGATGCACGGTTGGGCAAGAGTTATAATGTAATAAGGAGAGAGCGACATGAAGACAAGAGTTGTAGTAACAGGTATGGGAGCAATTACACCGATCGGAAATGATGTAGAGAGTTTCTGGAACGGACTGAAAGAGAAAAAGGTGGGAATCGGACCGATTACCCAGTTTGATACAACCGAATATAAGGCAAAGCTTGCGGCCGAGGTAAAGGATTTTGATCCTAAGAATTATATGGATCCGAAGGCTGCTAAGCGCATGGAACGTTTCTCCCAGTTTGCCGTAGCCGCTTCGAAGGAAGCGCTGGAGAATTCCGGTATTGATATGGAACAGGAGGACCCGTACCGTGTAGGCGTATGTCTGGGATCGGGAATCGGAAGCCTTCAGGCTATGGAGCGGGAACACAGTAAGCTCCTGGAAAAGGGACCGGGCCGTGTAAATCCGCTGCTGGTACCGATGATGATCTGCAACATGGCTGCCGGTAATGTGGCGATCCAGTTCGGATTAAAGGGAAAATGCTTTAACGTGGTAACTGCCTGTGCGACAGGTACTCATTCGATCGGTGAAGCGTTCCGTTCCATCCAGTACGGTGAGGCGGATGTAATGGTTGCCGGTGGAACGGAAGCCAGCATAGCACCGATCGGTGTGGCCGGATTTACATCCCTGACAGCGCTTACCACTGTTCTGGATCCGATGCGCGCGTCTATCCCGTTTGATCAGGACAGAAGCGGTTTCGTCATGGGAGAAGGCGCCGGTGTTGTGGTTCTGGAGTCCCTGGAGCATGCAGTCGCAAGAAATGCGACGATATACGCCGAGGTGATCGGATACGGCTCAACCTGTGACGCGTACCATATCACATCCCCGGCCGAGGACGGAAGCGGTGCGGCCAGAGCGATGACGAATGCCATCCAGGACGGCGGTATCAGACCGGAAGACGTGGATTACGTCAACGCACACGGAACCAGCACGCATCACAACGACTTATTCGAGACAATGGCGATCAAATCAGCGCTCGGAGACCATGCGAGGGAGGTTAAGATCAATTCTACCAAGTCCATGATCGGCCATCTTCTGGGGGCCGCAGGCGGCGTGGAATTCATCACCTGTGTGAAATCAATCCAGGATGGATTTGTTCATGCGACAGCGGGCCTTGAGACTGAGGGTGAAGGATGCGATTTAGACTACACGAAGGGCGAGGGCGTTTCCAGTGATGTCAATGTGGCAATTAGCAACTCTCTTGGCTTCGGCGGTCATAACGCCAGTATTTTAGTGAAAAAGTTCGAACAGTAGGAGGCCGGATATGGAGATCAATGATATCATCAGACTGATGCAGGCGGTTTCAGAGAATGGCCTGACCAGCTTTAAGATAGAGGAAGGCAACTTGAAGCTTTCCATTAAAAAGGAAAAAGAACAGATTATAACCGTAGCGGGAAACAGCGCGGTGCAGCAGATGATACCGGCAGCAGGCGTGGCAGTAGAAATGGCAGCGCTTCCGGCAGCGGAATATACTGCGCCGGCCGGCAGCGGCGAAGGCGCGCAGAGTGTGGAAAACACGGCCGCAGCCATTGACTCCGATAAGATCGTGGCGTCACCGTTAGTGGGAACCTTCTATAATTCCTCTTCACCGGATGCCGAACCGTTCGTCAAGGTGGGGGATGCGGTAAAGAAGGGCCAGACCCTTGGAATCATCGAAGCCATGAAGCTGATGAATGAGATAGAGAGCGAGTTTGACGGCATTGTGGAAGCCGTTCTCGTCGGCAACGAAAACGTGGTGGAGTATGGCCAGCCCCTGTTCAGAATCCGGTAAGAAGCGATACAGGGCTGTGATTGACAGGAAAGAAAAAGTTGAAAAGAGGTTCAGCCGATTTTTAAGGAATGACAGGGTATTAAATTGGTTGAGGCTCTTTTTTCATAAAGAGGAGAGAGAGTCATGTTAGGTATTAAGGAAATTGAAGAAATTATTCCGCACAGGCACCCGTTTCTGCTGGTAGACTGCATTGAAGAGCTGGAACCGGGCGTCCGCGCCGTAGGATATAAATGCGTTACGTTTAATGAGCCGTATTTCCAGGGACATTTCCCGCAGGAACCGGTTATGCCGGGCGTGCTGAGAATTGAGGCGCTGGCACAGGTCGGAGCCGTCGCGATCTTAAGCGAAGAGGCCAATAAGGGAAAGCTGGTATTCTTTGGCGGAATCGACAAGGCAAAGTTCAAATATAAGGTAGTTCCCGGCGACCGTATGCGTCTGGAATGTGAAATCATCAAGCGCAAGGGGCCGGTAGGCATCGGCAGGGCTGTAGCAACGGTTGACGGAAAAATCGCCGCTTCCGCGGAACTGACATTTATGATTGGATAGGTGGTCGTCATATGTTTGATAAAATATTAATTGCAAACCGCGGCGAGATCGCGGTGCGTATAATCCGGGCGTGCCGGGAAATGGGAATCAAGACCGTGGCGGTCTATTCTGAGGCGGACCGCGACTGTCTGCATACACTTCTGGCAGACGAGGCCATCTGCATCGGTCCGGCTCCTTCCACCCAGAGTTACTTAAACATGGAACGGATCCTGACTGCGACGGTGGCCATGAAGGCAGATGCTATCCATCCGGGTTTTGGTTTTCTCTCGGAAAATGCCAGATTTGCAGAATTATGTGAAAAATGCAATATAACATTTATCGGTCCCTCCGCTGATATTATCAACAAGATGGGCAATAAATCTGAGGCGAGAAAGACCATGATGGAGGCCGGTGTCCCGGTCGTTCCGGGTGGTAAGGAGGCTGTTCACGAAGTGGAAGAGGCGCGCCTCGTAGCGGAAAAGATCGGATATCCGGTGATGATTAAGGCATCGTCAGGCGGCGGCGGAAAGGGCATGCGTATTTCCCGTGGATCGGAAGATTTCGATGCTAATTTCCAGAATGCGCAGATGGAGTCCATCAAGGGATTTTCCGATGACACCATGTATATTGAGAAATACATTGAGAAGCCGAGGCATATCGAGTTCCAGATCATGGCGGATAAGTTCGGCAATGTGGTGCATTTAGGTGAACGTGACTGTTCTATTCAGAGGCGCCACCAGAAGGTACTGGAGGAATCCCCCTCTGCGGCTATATCAGAAGAGCTTCGGAGGAAGATGGGGGAGACCGCGGTACTGGCGGCGAAATCCGTCGGCTACGAAAACGCCGGAACCATAGAATTCCTTTTAGATAAGCACAAGAACTTCTATTTCATGGAGATGAACACCAGAATTCAGGTAGAGCATCCGGTAACAGAGCTGGTATCCGGGCTGGATTTAATCAAGGAACAGATCCGTGTGGCCGCGGGAGAGCCTTTAAGCGTAACCCAGAAAGACGTAAAGATCACGGGCCACGCCATCGAGTGCAGAATCAACGCGGAAAATCCGGAAAAGAATTTCATGCCATGTCCAGGACTGATCACCAATGTCCACGTCCCGGGCGGCAACGGCGTCCGTGTGGACACACATATTTACAACGACTACAAAGTACCGGCAAACTACGATTCCATGCTGATGAAACTGATCGTCCATGGAAAAGACCGTACCGAGGCGATTGCCAAGATGCGGAGTGCGCTGGGCGAATTGATTATAGAGGGAATCGAGACAAATGTGGACTTCCAGTTTGATATATTGAGTCATGAAGCGTATCAGGATGGAGACATTGATACGGATTTTATAACGAAGTACTTTGCGTAAGCAATGAGCAGTGCACCCAGATGAAATTTCGCATTTTCAGATGCAAGCTCGCTTGTATCTGAAAATGTGGAGTTTCATCTGGGTATGGGGCGAATGCCCGACAGCCCTGGGACGCCAGAGGCGTTTCAGGGCTGTCCACTGCGGATGAATCCTCCTAACAAACACTACGCATGCATCTCCCTCCCCCTATCCTCATTTTTTCATAAAGGAGCAAACCCCATGTTAAGAGACATGTTTAAAAAAACATACACACTGATCGACAGCAAATACAAAACACCCGACAAAACAGACGAACCAAACATCCCGGCTGGTCTGTGGAGAAAGTGCAACAAATGCGGTCAGCCCATTTACGCGGAAGATGTGAGAAGTAATTTCTATATCTGTCCCAAATGCAAAGGCTATTTCCGGGTCCACGCCTATCGCAGAATCGAGATGACTGCGGATGCAGGAAGCTTTGAGGAATGGGATAAGGAGATGGAATTTGCGAACCCGCTGGATTTTCCAGGATATGAAAAGAAAATCGAGGCGGCCAGGGAGAAGACAAAGTTAAACGAAGCGATCGTAACCGGAAAATGCACCATAGGCGGAGAGCATGCGGTAATCGGTGTCTGTGACGCCAGATTTATCATGAGCAGCATGGGCCATGTGGTGGGTGAAAAGATAGCGAGAGCAGTGGAGAGAGCCACTAAGGAGCAGCTCCCTGTTGTCATTTTCGCCTGTTCCGGAGGAGCCAGAATGCAGGAGGGAATTGTATCCCTGATGCAGATGGCAAAGACCTCCGCGGCCTTAAAGCGGCATCACAAGGCAGGCCAGCTGTTTGTCAGCGTTCTGACCGATCCGACCACCGGAGGCGTGACGGCCAGCTTTGCCATGCTGGGCGATATCATTCTGGCAGAACCGGGCGCATTAATCGGCTTTGCAGGCCCCAGGGTCATCGAGCAGACCATCGGACAGAAGCTGCCGGAGGGATTCCAGCGTTCTGAATTTTTGCAGGATCACGGCTTTGTGGATAAGATCGTGAAGCGGGAAGAGATGAAAGATGCCATTTCTGCGATCTTAAAGCTTCACCGCTCACCAGATCAGGAGCAGAACGGTGAAAACTTATTTTTCCATGTGGATAACTGCGGACAATCCGAAGCAGCCAGTGGAAAAGAGAAAAAGACGAAGTTTCGCAGAAATAAAAAGAGCCCATGGGATACCGTTCAGCTTTCCAGAAGCTCCGAACGTCCCGTGGCCAGCGATTATATAAACGCGGTATTTGACGATTTTATGGAACTCCATGGGGACCGTTACTTTGGCGACGACGGCGCAATTGTGGGCGGTATCGCCTCTTTCCACGGTATGCCAGTGACAGTGATCGGCCAGGAAAAGGGAAAGAATACGAAGGACAATATCAAACGCAACTTTGGCATGCCTTCTCCGGAGGGCTATAGGAAGGCGCTTCGTCTGATGAAGCAGGCGGAAACCTTCGGCCGTCCCATTATCTGTTTCGTGGATACGCCGGGCGCGTTCTGCGGGCTGGAAGCGGAAGAGCGGGGACAGGGCGAGGCGATTGCCAGAAACTTATTTGAAATGGCAGACATAACCGTTCCGATTCTCTCCATCGTCATTGGAGAAGGCGGAAGCGGCGGCGCGCTGGCGATGGCAGTCGCCAATGAGGTCTGGATGCTGGAAAATGCAATCTATTCGATTCTGTCGCCGGAGGGCTTTGCCTCAATCCTTTACAAGGACAGCAAGAAGGCCAGCGACGCGGCTCGAGTCATGAAGATCACCGCCAGGGATTTAATGGAACTGGGCCTGATCGAAAGAATCATAGCTGAGGAAGAACCGGCTGCAACGGAGAATTTAGCGGAACTGGCGAAGGAAATGGACAGCGCCATGGAGACATTTTTCATAAAATACGCCGCTGTGCCGAAAGAAGAAATTGCCTCCGGGCGATATGACAGATTTAGGAGAATGTGATGGGAAATTTAAGACCATTGGTAATAGGAGAACTTGTGGTTCCGAAGCCAGTTATACAGGGCGGAATGGGAGTTGGAATCAGCCTTTCTTCCCTGGCGGGCGCTGTGGCCAGGGCTGGCGGTATGGGGATTATCTCTACCGCACAGATCGGTTTCCGGGAACCGGATTTTGCAGACCATCCGCTGGAGGCGAATCTCCGGGCGATCGGAAAAGAATTTAAGAAGGCCAGGGGGATATCCCCGGAAGGTGTGATCGGATTTAATATTATGGTGGCGACGAAGAGCTACGCACTGTATGTGAAGGAAGCGGTTAAGGCAGGAGCGGATATTATTATCTCCGGAGCCGGTCTTCCCGCCAGCCTTCCGGCATATCTGGCCGAGGCTGCGGCAGAGATGGGCGCAGCCGGGGAAAAAGTAAAGACAAAGATCGCCCCGATCGTATCCTCTGTCAAGTCTGCCATGGTAATCTTAAAGATGTGGGACCGCAAGTTTCACCGCGTTCCCGATCTGGTCGTGGTAGAGGGGCCGCTTGCGGGAGGCCACCTGGGCTTTTCCCGTGAATCCCTGGAGACACTGGGCGTGGATACTGCGGATGTGGAACACACGTATGATCAGGCTGCCTACGACGAAGAGGTCAGAGGAATTATCCGCCTGGTAGGAGAGTATGCCGAGAAGTACCAGACAGAGATTCCTGTCGTGACGGCGGGCGGAATCTACAGCCATGAGGATGTGATGCATCAGATGGAGTTGGGAGCCGACGGCGTCCAGGTGGCGACGCGTTTTGTGACCACAGAGGAATGTGACGCACCGGACGAATTTAAGCAGGCGTATCTTCACGCGTCAAAGGAAAATATCGTAATCACAAAGAGTCCCGTAGGCATGCCCGGACGGGCGATCAATAACGCATTCTTAAGCGGTGTCGGCCAGACTCCCTTTAAGCTGGAACATTGCTACCAGTGTCTCGAGAAATGCGATAAGAAGACGATTCCCTACTGTATCACCAAGGCACTGGTGAATTCCGCGGAAGGGAATACGGATGAAGGGCTTGTGTTCTGCGGAAGCAATGCGTTCCGAGCGGAGCGGATTGAAACGGTGGATGAGGTAATGAGGAATTTGATGGGGGAATAAAAGAAAACGGATTTATCACAGCGAAACAGAAAAAAGTTAAATAATATTCGGTTATAAAACAATTTCGGAAATCATAAAATAGCAATAAAATCACCACGGCGGTTGAATTAGTATGTTAAATTATCTCTGGGCGTTTATGATGGTGGTAGGCGTTTTATGGGCGGCGTTCCATGGAAATTTAAGCGCGGTTACCGACGGGGCGCTCTCGTCGGCAAAGGAAGCCGTCATGCTGTGTATCACAATGTTGGGAGTGATGTCCTTCTGGACCGGGATCATGGAGATCGGGCAGAAGTCCGGCCTGATTGAACGGTTGTCCCGGAGGATGGGGCCGGTGCTTCGTTTCCTTTTTCCCAGAATACCGAAGGATCATCCCGCCATGGATCACATCGCCACGAATATCATTGCCAACATCCTGGGTCTGGGCTGGGCCGCTACGCCGGCCGGGTTAAAGGCCATGGAATCCCTCCAGGAGCTGGAGGAGGAGCGGCGGGAGGAAGAGCAGACAGAATCAGGGAAAAATAGCCTGGATAGCTCTAAGAAGCGCCAGATGCAGAAGTCACCGCGCGCCGTACCACTGGGAACAGCCAGCAATGAAATGTGTACGTTTTTAATTATTAATATCTCATCCCTTCAGCTGATTCCGGTCAACATGATTGCGTACCGGAGTCAGTATGGGAGCACGAATCCGGCGGCAGTGGTAGGACCGGCAATTGTGGCTACGCTGGCCAGTACGATCGTGGCAGTTGTATATTGTAAAGTAATGGACAGAAAACGGGGAGCATAAGGCTCTCCGTTTTTTAAGGCCCGGCTGATGGCCCGCTGACCTCAGGCATTACAGCAGCGACAGCGTAGACTGCCGCTCCACCAGCTCCACATCCAACTGGACATGCGGCTGTTCCACATGTCCGGTGCGGAGTTTCTCCAGCAGCAGTTCCATGGCTGTTTCTGCCTTCTTGATGACATTCTGTGAGATTGTCGTCAGCTTCGGCGTCGTGTAGGTGGAGACTGCCAGGTTATCGTAGCCGATGACGGAGAGATCCGTGGGAATCCGCAGGCCCCCCAGTCTGGCGCCCTCCATGATGCCGATGGCGCAGATATCGGCCGTGGTGACAAGCCCGGTGATCTTAAGGGCGCTGGCCGCGATGGCCTTGCCGGCGGCGATCCCTTCCTCGTATGAGGGAGAATAGGAAAAGATGCAGTCGGGATCACATCCGAGTCCGCTTTCTTCCATGGCGGTCCGGTAGCCTTCAAATCGGTCTGTTAAAAGAGGATTGCCTTCGTAATTTGCCACGAAGGCAATTTTTTTATGTCCGCGGTTAATGAGATAGCGAGTCGAGAGGTAACAGCCCTTTCGGTCGTCGGAACAGACATTGATGACCTCCGGATTGTCTGTTCTCGCGTCGAAAAGGACTACAGGAAGATGAGTCTCTGCAACAATCGCGTTGATGGAATCCTCAAAACGGTCTCCCAGGCGGGGATAGAGAAAGATTGCGCCGTCAACGTTCCAGTTGCGCATCAATATAGACAAATCATCCTGAGACCGGACTGCGCGTATCATGACGAAGTATCCGTTGTCACGCAGCTCTCTTTCAATCACACCGATCATGGAGCTGACGTACGGATTGTCAAAGTAGCTAACCGAAGTTCCGCTGTCCTCCTTGTCATCCAGGGGAACGATAACTCCTATAATATGAGAGGATTTGACCGTCAGGCTCCTTGCAGACAGGTTCGGAACGTAATTGTACTCTTTTATAATGGAATTTACTTTTTCTATGGTTGCGGCAGATACGCGGCTGTGCTTTCCGTTGATTACGTTGGACACGGTCATCATGCTGACGCCGGCTTTTTCTGCAATATCTTTTAATGTCATGTTTTTATCCCCATTTCTTAAAATATATTTAGCGCTAAATATATTATACACTATGAAGTTGAAAAACGCAAATTTATTTTGACGAGTTTTGGTATAAGTGCATAGTTTAAACCCGTTTAAACTATTTAAATATGACAAAATACAAAAATAATATTGACAGTAGCTTGTTCGAGTGGTATTCTCATGTTAGATTTAACGCTAAACCTTAACAAAACCAATTGCAGCGATTACCGTTTTTAGAAAATTTTCAGAAAACAGAGACTGAAGCGGTGACCACGCGAAAAGAACAAGGAGGAGTTTAAAATGAAGAAATGCTGGATAGCAGCCGGCCTGGCGGCGGCGATGGTGGTAACAAGTCTTACAGGATGCGGCAGCTCGGACGGAAAAAAGGCTGCGGAGAACGCAGCGGCAAACGCAGCAGTAAACGTGCCGACAGAACCGTTTGGCGATACGGTAAAGTATGGTCCGTCGCAGCCAATTAACGATGGAAAAGACATTTCCGTTGAATTCTGGGAATGGGGCAGTGACAATCTGTTTCAGGAGCTGATCGACGGTTATACGGCAATTCACCCCAATGTTTCCATCAAACTGGTCAACAATCCATGGGACGACTACTGGACAAAACTTCCTCTTTCACTTGGCGGTGCAAACGGACCTGCAATTTTCAATGTACATAACAGTCAGCATGAAAACCTGATTAACTATATGGCCCCGTATGAGGTATCATCAGACGATTTGGATGCGGATTTTAACGGCGTAAGCGCCCATGTCATCGACGGCAAGGTTTACTATATTGACTACGGCATCATGACAGGCTCTGTTTACTATAACAAGGACATGTGGGAGGCCGCGGGGCTCACAGACGCGGATTATCCAAAGACCTGGGATGAGATGCGGGAAGTGGCGAAGAAGCTGACAATCAAAGAGGGAAACAGCTTTGTACAGGCCGGGTTAAACTTTAACGGAACCTTCCATCAGAATTACCTACTGGGCTTGAATTACCAGCTGGGCCAGGATTTATTCGAAGATGACAAAAAGACAGCTACTGTCAATAATGACGCCATGAAGGAGGTTATGCAGCTTCTGGTGGATTTATATGAGGTTGACGGAGTCGGTTCCAAGGATTTCGGAGCAGAGGGCGCGGACAGCTTTGGACAGGGACAGTCAGCCATGACAATCCAGTGGGGCCATTTTAACAATACGTTAAAGACAAACTTCCCGGATATCAACTTTGGCGTCTTTGAGATTCCGGTATTTGCGGAAAATCCATATGCTTATAACCGGTATAACGGCGAGTCTACATTTGGTATCAATAAGAATGCTCCGGCGGATCAGCAGGCCGTTGCACAGGATATTGTGAAGTATTTCCTGGCAAACAATGACATTCAGAAGAAGTTCAACATTGCCATGAGCACCTTCCCGGCGAAGAAATCACTGGCTGAGGATGCGGAGATTCTGGCTAATCCGTCTATGGCGGTTCTGGCCGATCATATCGACCGTTACATCTGGCCGGGCCCGATGCCGGCGACCATGGAGACATCTTTAAAGACCGCCGGTGAAAATGTATTCTTTAACGGCATGTCCATTGACGATGCGCTGGCTGAGGCGGAAGCGACCATACATAACGATATGAAGAACAGCAGTTTTGAATCAGTAGAAAGCCTTTATAAATACGCGGAGTAGAGGAGGGAAAATCATGTTCCGAAAAACAAATCCCCTGCAGAGCAAAAGCGAGATCCTGCTCCGCAATATCACAGTAACCGGAATGATTCTGTTCTACACAGTATTTTTGCTGGTGCCGATTGGGATCGCATTTGCAGGCAGCTTTCACGAATGGAATCCGCTGAGCGGCATTTACCGGTTCAATGGTATTGAAAATTATGTTAGTGTATTTACCAGCGCGCTTTTTGGCAAATCCATGCTCAATACCCTGATATTTTCAGTTGTTGTTATCTTCTTCCGTGTAGGGCTGGGCCTTGCTATTGCTATAGCGATCTACTCAAACCTGATTAAGCATAAAAGCTTTTTCCGCGCAATTTATTACATGCCGGTGGTTACGCCGATGGTGGCGGTGGCGTTTGTGTGGAAATTCCTGTATAATCCGCAGATTGGTGCGATCAACCAGATCCTGGGACTGGATATCAACTGGCTGATGAATCCGAAGACTGCACTGCTTGCCATTATGATTATGACGATCTGGAAGGATTTCGGCTATGCGGTCGTTATGTTTATGGCAGGCCTCTACTCCCTTCCCAGCGATGCCATGGAGGCGGCGAGAGTGGATGGCGCGTCTTCCTGGCAGACCTTCAAGTATTTAACACTTCCGCTGTTGAAGCCCATGACGCTGTTTGTGGTGATTACGTCCATCATTTCCTATATCCAGGCGTATGTACAGGTGTTGATCTTAACGGAAGGCGGTCCGGGAACAGCCACCTACCTCTCCTCTTATATTATTTATAATGAGGCATTCGTGAAATACAATTTCGGATATGCATCCGCGATGTCCTTTGTACTGTTTGTCATCACCGCGGTATTTACCTGGCTGTCATTCCGGGTATCCGGGGATTCGGAATAAGGAGGAGATGTCATGAAAAAGAAGGTAAGCAGTATCGTACTGAATCTTGTTTTACTGGTACTGGGAGTCGTGACCGTGTATCCGTTTTTATGGATGCTGGCCTCCTCTTTTAAGAAAAACAGTGAGATCGTGGCCCTGCACCAGACCTTTCTGCCAAAGCTGTTTACGGCGGGAAATTACGTGTCCATGAATGCTCATTTTAACTTCATGAGATTCTTTGCTAACAGTATTTTTATTACGCTGGCTATCACGGTGATCGTGATCTATACCAGCACCCTGTGCGGATTCGTACTCAGCAAATATAAATTTAAAGGAAGAGACGCGCTCTTCGGCCTTGTGCTGGCGACCATGATGATTCCATGGTGTGTCACCATCATTCCGAGATACTCCATGATTAAGGCCTTTGGCTGGATGAACTCCTATGCCGCACTGATCGTGCCTGCGTCATTTTCCGGCTTCGGTATCTTTATGATGAAACAGCATATTGCATCCGTGCCCAATGAAATACTGGAGGCCGCCAGAATTGACGGGGCAAATGAGTTTTATATTTTCCATAAGATTGTGATCCCCATGTCAAAGAACGGGATTTCCAGTATTGCCATATTCCAGTTTTTATGGGCGTGGGAAGATTTCCTCTGGCCTTATCTGGTTATTGATGACAGCAAAAAACAGCTTTTGTCCGTTGGTCTTAAGATGTTTAACGGGCAGTATTCCACAGATTACGGCGCACTGTTTGCAGCTACTACGATTTCAATCATACCGGTTCTGGCGGTTTACCTATTCTTCCAGAAACAGTTTATCGCAGGAATCGCCGCGTCGGCAGTGAAGGGTTAAAGACAGGAATGGTTAATGGCAGAAGGAGAATATGGTGATGAGAGATATTTTTAAGGTTAAGACAAACCCTGCGGCCTGCGGGGAAAATATAGTGCTGGGAGACTGCTACCGCATCAGCGTGCTGACAGACGGACTGATCCGGCTGGAATATCAGGAAAACGGCCATTTTGAAGACCGTCCCTCACAGATGGCGTGGAACCGTGATTTTAAACCAACCCAGTACCGGGTCATTAAGACGGAAGACGGGATTGAGATTCTGACAAAACGGATTCATCTGATCTATGATGAGAAGAAATTCTCTAAAAACGGATTGAGCATCCAGGTGATCGGGAACTTAAGCGCATACCACAGCATCTGGCATTACTCTGAGGAAATTCATGATCTGAAGGGAACCGCAAGAACGCTTGACGAGGTGGATGGCTCTACGGAGCTGGAGCACGGAGTCCTTTCCCGGTTTGGATATTCTGTTCTTGATGATGGAAAAAGCATGCTCCTGACAGAGGACGGCTGGGTTGAGCCGAGATGCGGCGGGGGCGAGGATCTCTATTTCTTCGGTTACGGCCATGACTATCTGGAATGCCTGAAGGACTTTTACTATCTCAGCGGCCGTTCCCCCATGCTTCCTCGTTTTGCCCTCGGGAACTGGTGGAGCAGGTACTACAAGTATACGGAGGAATCGTATCTGGCTTTAATGGACCGGTTCGAGCGTGAAGATATCCCATTTACGGTGGCTGTCATCGATATGGACTGGCATCTGGTGGATATCGATCCGAAATACGGCAGCGGATGGACCGGGTATACGTGGAATCGCAGCCTGTTTCCCGATCCGAAGCGTTTTCTTCAGACGCTTCATAAACGCGGGATGCGGACGACTCTGAATGTCCATCCGGCGGAAGGCGTCCGGGGCTTTGAGGAAATGTATCCGGATATGGCAAGAGCGCTGGGCGTGGACTGGGAGAAGGAAGATCCGATTAACTTTGATATTGCGGATCCGGCTTTTCTGGAGGCTTATCTTGAGTATGCGCACCATCCTTATGAGGAAATGGGCGTGGATTTCTGGTGGGTGGACTGGCAGCAGGGGAATAACAGCAAAATTCCGGGACTGGATCCGCTTTGGATGCTGAATCACTACCATTTTCTGGACAGTAAGAGGGAAGGAAAACGCCCGATGACATTTTCCCGGTATGCGGGTCCGGGGAGCCACAGGTATCCGGTAGGATTTTCCGGTGATACCATCACCACATGGGAATCCCTCGATTTCCAGCCGTATTTTACGGCGAACGCTTCCAATATCGGCTATGGCTGGTGGAGTCATGATATCGGAGGCCACATGAGGGGCTATAAGGACGACGAGATGGAGGCGCGGTGGGCGCAGTTCGGCGTATTTTCTCCGATTATGCGGCTTCACAGTTCCTGCAGCGAGTTTAATGGAAAAGAACCGTGGCGCTTTAAGAAGGAGTCGGAGGCTGTGATGGGTGAGTTCCTGCGCCTGCGCCACCGTCTGATGCCTTACCTTTATACCATGAACTACCGGGCGAGTGAGTCGGCTGAGCCGATGATCATGCCGATGTATTATAAGCATCCGGAATCGGCGGAGGCCTACGAGGCGGCCAATCAGTATTATTTCGGAAGCGAGATGATCGTGGCGCCCATTACCGCGCCGAGGATTAAAAAGATCAACGAGGCAAAGGTGTGCGCATGGATTCCGGAAGGGACTTATATCGATTTCTTCAGCCATATGGTGTATGAAGGCGGAAGAGTCATGGAGCTCTACCGGCCGCTGGAGACGATTCCGGTACTGGTGAAGGCCGGAGGTGTGATTCCCATGACGGACAGCACCGGGGCCGCCGATGTGACGAAAAACCCGGAGACACTGCGAATCCGGATCTTCGGAGGCGCGGATGGCGCATTTATGCTGTATGAGGATGACAATGAGACGTGTGATTACGAACAGGGCGTATGCGTGACGACGGAGATGAAGCTTGACTGGGAGGGGGAGAAACAGACCTTTACCATTGATTCGGCCAGGGGAGCGCTGGAACTGATACCTGAGAAGAGAAATTACGTTCTGGAGTTTGCCGCGGTGACGGATGCAGAGTGCCGTGTGAGCCTGAATGGCGGGGAAACCGCATGCAGAAAGTCTTATGATGCGGACCGCAGAACACTGACCCTGGAGATCGATCAGGTTAGTACTGCAGAAACGCTGGTTGTAATCTTTGAGACAAACATGAAGCTTTCTGAAAACCCGGTGGAGAAGCTTGCCTTTGAGTTTCTGAATCAGGCGGAGACCACGTTTGAGACAAAGGAAATGTTGTTCAGGCGGATCAGGGAAGGGAAGAGTTTGAAGGTCTTTCTTTCGGAGCTGCAGGCGATGGAGATTGATGGGGAGATTAAGGGGGCGCTGGTGGAGATTTTGACGGCATAAGACACTTATGCTTAACAGAGGGAATGAACGCCGTCAGGGCAGTGAATTACAGGAATGTACGTCACTGCCCTGACGGCTTTTAGTTTATTTCTCCGGTATATTCAAACCAGTCAAAATCAGCATGATTTTGAGATTCTTTCCCATCTGCTGTTGCATACAGTGCGATATAGGTTCCGGTAAATCCCCCGGCAGTCTCTTTATTTAAGATTGTACCGGATACGGTAGTTCCGGCCGGTATCCAAGTCTGACCATCTTGAGAAAAATAAAAATCAATGGACTGATACCTCATATGAATTTTGAAATAAATGCCGTCGTTTTCGTATGGAGCTGAATACAGTCTGGTATTGTCACCACAGATCTGACGTGTCAGGACAATGGAGACTCCGGTCTCTGTACTTTGGAGCATCAGGGAATAATAAAACTGGTTATTATAAAACATGGTAATTCCTGCGGCTTCGCCTAAAGCGGCTGGAATAAATTCCATAAAAGTTCTCGCGGTAAAGCTCATATGCTGCTGACGTCTTCCTATAAACGCTGGACTGGCGGCCTCTGACAGTGTGTGACGGTTGAGGTACAGCCTTAAGAAACCGGGCCGATCGTTTAAGCTGAAGGTTTCATAATCCGGAGTTCTTAGTATATTCCAGCACATCCCCAAATCCTGTGTAAGAAAATGATCGCACGCCGGTTCCGGCTCCCAGATACATTCCGGAAGATCAGGCCCTGGGTAAGAGAATTCCACGCAGCCTGTCTGAGGACTGAATACGGGCCAGCCGTCTTCCCATACCATAGGAACTGCAAAAGTTTCACGTCCCAGATTACGGTAATCGCCGCCGTCTGGACGTGAGGCCAGAAGAACAGCCCACCATGATCCGTCGTTCAGTTCTATAATATCAGCATGACCAGTGCTGTTAATTGGATAATCGCGTTTCAGGTTCCGATGAGTGATCAGGGGATTGCGAGGGTTGCATTTGTAAGGTCCAAAGATAGAGCGGCTGCGGAATACGGTGCTGCAGTGGTTATGGTCCGTACCGCCTTCGGCAATGATCAGATAATACCAGTCTTTTATGTGATACAGATGCGGCCCTTCGGGAGCCACGGCATCATACAGAGCTCCGTGCTCCAAAAGTGTGACTCGTTCTCCAACGAGTGTTCCTGTAGGAAGATCCAGGCGCTGAAGCCAGATATGACGGCTTTCACATTCCGGGATGTCTGGATTTGGCCTTCTGTTGCCAAGATAATAGACTTCATCTCCATCAAATACAAGTGTCGGATCGATTCCTTCTGCTCCCTTTATGATCACAGGATCAGACCAGGGGCCGGCCGGATCAGAGGCGGTGACATAGAAATTAATATTGTCGTAATAAGGGGCATTGCCCACCAGGGTAGTCACTACATAGAATGTATCAGTCTTTTCATGATAGCGTATGGTAGCAGCATAGATTCCTCTGGAGGGGAAGAGCCCGTCTAAATTTGCCTGACTCTTTCTGGTAAGAACATGCCCAATCTGATGCCAGTGGACAAAATCTCTGGAATGAAAGATTGGTATTCCCGGAAAATATTCAAAGGATGAGGTGACGAGATAATAGTCGTTCCCCTTTTTGCATACCGAGGGGTCTGGATAAAAGCCAGGCAGCAGCGGGTTGCGCAGTGTGCTCATAAGGTCCCTCCCAGATTCTGGCTGAATAAGAGGCGGAATGATGTCTCCTTGGAATTTAAAATGTGCTGGCGCATGGCTTCTGCAGCCTCATTCCAGTTGCCCTTCAGACACTCACTTAAAATTGTCAAATGGTCGGTCTGCTCATCCGCTGCCTTCTCTCTCGAACGAATACCAGACAGGGTACGGTAGCGAAGATTTTGATTGTGAATAGCAATATAGCTGTTTTTAAAATAAGTGTTTGGGCAGGCGTTCACAATCCACATATGAAAATCGTCATCTGACGTAGCGGAGAGGGACTTATCTTCTAAAAGCTTTGTATCAGAAAAAAGCTGATAGTAGCGCAGCGTCTCATCCGTATCCAGGGTATTGCCGTAATTCTTTAGGATATATGGTTCCAAAAGAAGACGGAATTCATATGTCATGTTCATGTCATTAATGGATAAATTAGAAATCATAACTCCCTTTTTGGGAAGGATTTTAACGAGCCCTTCCTGTTCCAGTCTTCCGAGCGCGTCTCTGACAGGGGTTCTGCTGACCCCTGTTTCTTCACAGAGTATCTCCTCATTCAGAAATGTCCCTGGTTCATATTCACAACAGATAATCTTGTTTTTGATAAATTCGTAAGTGCTGTATTTTAATGTGTTTCGGCCTTTTCCGCTTTCTGAACGTTCAGTTTTCATGTTTCCCTCCTTGTTATGAGCACTTAGTGGCTGTTAAAAGATAAAATAAAAACAACAATGTATACAACGTATCCTCATGATTAATAATCATATAGCATAGATGAAAAAAAAGCAAGAGAAATTCTTTCCATTATTTGGAATTACCGCTAAATAATAAGATATGATAGAATAAATGTATAAAAATATAAAAATACATTTGACAAAGTTGTGTAAATGTGATAATAATTAAAATATCCGATGATGTATACAACAAATGAAAGGAGAAGGAGATATGAAAAAATTAATGACACTGGTGTGTGGAGCAATGCTGGCAGCAGGAATCTTAAGCGGATGTGGAAGCCAGGAAAAGGCGGTGGAACCGACGACGGCTGAAGCTGCGAAGGAGACAACTCAGGAGGCAGGAGGAGATACTACAGCGGAAGCTGCTAAAACGGAGGCAGAGCCCGTCGATTTCAGTTTCTGGTGTATATCTGCTCATGAGGCATTTTACAGATCTCGAATAGACGCGTGGAATAAAGAAAATCCGGATAGACCTATTCAAGTAGATCTGGTCAGTGTAGGTGGGTCAGACAGGCAGAGTAAGCTTCTGGTAGCACTGCAGACGGGGCAGGGAGCACCCGATTTCTGTGACGTTAATATTATCCACTTTGGTGTGTATTATGATTTTGATGAAATACCATTTGTGTCTCTTACAGATCTGGTGAAGGATGAAAAAGACAAGTTTATTAAGAGTAAGCTGGATATGTACTCTTATAATGGGGAGCTATACGGATCTCCGACACAGGCTGGTGCCAATGTTGTATTTTACAATACAAAAATTATGGAAGAAGCAGGTGTAGATATCGACTCCATTGTAACATGGGACGATTTTGTTAAGGCCGGGAAGAATGTTGCAGAAAAGACAGGAAAGCCAATGACGGCTGTTGAAACTACAGATATGTATCCATTCCAGTCTATGGTACTTCAGAAAGGATCTGATTTCTTCGACGCAGAAGGAAACGTCATCATTAATAATGAGACTAATGTGGAAATTCTGGAGTATTTAAAGTCCTGGCTGGATGATGGAATTGCAGTTACGATGCCGGGCGGCTCCAATACCTCAGAGAATTTCTATGAATTCTTTAACAATGATGGTATGGGCGCGCTGATTATGCCTCTGTGGTATATGACGAGGCTTGAAGAGTATATGCCTGACTTAAGCGGTCATTTAGCCGTAAGACCAATGCCTGTATGGGAAGAGGGGCAGCAGTATACCAGCGCTTGTACCGGTGGAACGGGAACAGTTATTACCAATCAGTGCGAGAACCAGGAACTGGCAAAAGAATTTTTATATTTCTGCAAATTGAGCTATGATGCGAACAAGGAGTGTTATCTGCAGCTGGGATTTGCGCCATTTAGAAGCGATGTATGGGAGGATGAGGCCCTTTCTGTAAAACGGGAATTCTTCAATAACGAGAATGTATTTGGCAATGTGGCGGCTTCTTTAAAGAATTCCAACGCGATCCATAATAATCCAATGGTTCCAAAAGCCTTTGATATTGTATCCTCCGATGTAATGTATTCTGTTTTTGAAGCCGGAACATCGACACCGAAAGAGGCCCTGGACAGGGCTGCTGACACGCTGAATTCCCAGAAGTAAAGTATCCGGGCGGGTGCCGTCTGACTTGACTGGCGGTACCCGTTTCTAAAAGGAGATGATGTTGTGAAATACTTAAAAAAGCTTGCATACAGCAAAAAAGCGGCACCCTACATATTTCTTACCCCATTCATTCTGTCGTTCCTGATCTTTAATTTATATCCGATTATCAGCTCCTTTTTAATGAGCTTTCAGAAACTAAAGGGATTTAACAGCTATACCTGGGTGGGACTGAACAATTATAAAAACTTATGGAATAAAGACTTTTTCACAGCGGTTAAGACAACAACACTGGTGACGGCCGTCGAATGTGTTGTACTTACTGTATTTCCGTTAATTCTGGCAGTTGTACTCAATACAGGCCTTTTTAAACGAAAAAATTTCTTCAGGGCTGTATTTTTTATTCCGACACTGGCCTCAACGATTGTGGCAGGTATCGTATTCCGGATGCTGTTTTCCGACTCTGGCAATGCGTTTATGAACTCACTGTTAAATGTGTTTGGTTTCGAGTCACAGAACTTCATGCTGAATTATAAATGGAGTATTACCCTAATGGTGGTCTTAAGCACCTGGAAAAGCGCTGGACTGTATATGATCTATTTCCTGTCTGGTCTCCAGACAATTCCAAGAGATGTCTATGAGTCGGCTGAGATTGACGGGGCCGGTGAATTAAAGAAGCTGCTTTATATTACGATTCCTCTGCTAAAACCGATTATTATCTACGTCTTTACTATCCTGATCTTTGAAGGGTATCGTACCTTTGGAGAGAGCTACGTATTCTGGAAAGAATCCATGCCGGGAAACCTGGGGATGACAATTGTCAGATATCTGTACCAACAGGGCTTTACGTATGGAAATCTGGGATTCGGTTCTGCAATTGGATTCGTCCTTCTTGGTATTGTGCTCATTATTAACCTCTTACAGCTTAAAGGATTTGGGCTTTTCAGAGACGACGATTAGGGGGATTGAAAATGAAAAAAACAATTATACGGTTTGTGGTGAGAATTTTGTTTCTCCTGCTGGCAGTGATGATGCTATTCCCCATATATTTTATGGTGATAGCCTCTTTAAAGCCTACCAGTGCACTTTTTAAAAATGGAATCGCCATGGTCTGGCAGTTTGATAATCTCTCTATACAGAATTATATCTATACAGTGACAACAAAGTCCGGAATTTACTTAAAATGGTATGGGAACAGTATTTTGGTTATGGCTGTATCGACGGTGCTCTCCTTATTCTTCTCATCTATGGGAGGGTATGCGCTGGGAGCTTATAAATTTAAGGGAAAAAAGTTTCTGTTTACTCTTACTATGATTGTCATGATGATACCGTTGGAAATTCTTCTTATCCCGTTATATCGCATGATTATAAACATGAAACTGATCAATACAAAGACTGGTTCCATTCTCCCCTTCCTGATTCAGCCTACGGCCATGTTTTTCTTCCAGCAGTTTGTATCCGGAATCAGTAAGGATTATATGGATGCGGCCCGAGTAGACGGCTGTACTGAGTTTGGCATCTATTTTAAGATTATGACTCCTCTGATGCGCCCGGCCTTCGGCGCAATGACCATTCTGCTGGCATTGCGCAACTGGAACGCATTTCTGTGGCCTCTCATTGTGTTTACCACGGATTCTGCCTACACACTTCCCGTGGGACTTGCTTCTTTAATCAGCTCTTATGGAAATAATTATGAATTCCTGATTCCAGGAGCAGTATGTGCGCTGATACCTCTGGTCATCATATTTCTGTTCAACCAGAATCAGTTTGTGGAAGGCCTGTCGGCAGGAGGTGTAAAGGGATGAAAAGAACTGTGGTTGCCGGGTCTCTTGTACTGGATATTCTGCCGGTATTTCCGCACGCTGTTACATCTGATATGCTGCTGGCAGAGGGAAAGGTAACGGAGTGTCAGGGGATGCGTATCTACATGGGAGGCGAAGTGGGGAATACGGGAATTGCTCTGCATCGGTTGGGGGAACCGGTGTTTCTCATAAGTAAGACTGGGGACGATGGAGCGGGATTCCTGATCCGGGAAATGATGAAAAAGGAAGGCGTTCCTTCACTTATTATGGAGGCAGAGGGTATCTCTTCCACCGCAAGTATCGCTTTGGCGGTTCCGGGAAGAGATAAAAGTACAATTCACAGCAGAGGGGTTTCCCAGACCTTTGTGGCGGATGATATTCAGGGGGATTTGCTGAAGGAGGCGGACTGGTTTCATTTTGGATATCCTACTTCTATGAAAACTCTGTATGATCGGACTGGAGAAGAATTTATTCGGATGCTGAAAAAGGTGAAACAGTATGGGCTGGGAATATCGGTTGACATGAGTCTTCCTGATTTAAATACGGATGCTGGTAAGACGGATTGGCTGCCGATTCTGGAGAAGGCGCTCCCGTATATTGATATTTTTATGCCGAGTATAGAAGAGGCAGTCTTTCTGTTTATGCACCGGACATATCAGGAGATGGCAGCGCAATATCAGGGAAGGGATATGACGGAGGTGTTGGGTGAGGAGTTTATTCTTACCATTGCGGACCGTGCGCTGGAAATGGGGACTAAGGCAGTTTTGTTAAAATGCGGGAAAAGAGGTATGGTATTAAAGACCGGAGAACACTGTCCCTGGGGGGAATCATGGAATGGAAGAGAACTGTGGTGCACGCCTTATAAGCCTGAAAAGATTCGTTCTGCTACAGGCGCAGGCGATACGGCGATAGCCGGATTTTTAAACTCTTTTAGACGGGGCTGTACGCCGGAGAAGGCGCTTGATATGGCTGCGTTTACTGCTCTTAGATGTATGGAATCTTATGATACCGTAAGTAGAATCGGTACTTATCAGGAGATGGAAGCGATAAAGAAAGAGGCGGGGGAGCGGTTAAACGGGCCGGATAGCAGTGTGTGGACGTATTGTATGGAATCCGGATGCTATGTGGGGAAAAATGACAGAAGAAAGGCGAAATAAACGATGTATGTATCAATGAAACCTATTTTAGAGCATGCTCATATTCATGGATATGCGGTTATGGCGATGAACAGTATCAACATGGAGATGGTACGGGCTGCAGTAAATGCCGCCCAGGCAGAACATTCTGCGGTTATCATTAACATTGGAATGGGACAGATGAAAAATCACGCACATCCGGAAGATATGGTGCCCATGATCCGGCGGCTGGCGGAGCGTGCTTTGGTACCTGTAGCTTTAAACCTGGATCATGGACAGGACTTCACCTTTATCTGTGAGTGCATGAAACAGGGATTTTCGAGCATTATGATAGATGCATCCGCGCTTCCGTATGAGGAGAATATAGCCAGGACCCGTCTGGTTTGTGAAATGGCTCATCCATTAGGGATCTGCGTGGAGGGAGAGCTGGGCCATGTCGGCCAGGCCGCGGACGGTGATGACGAAAATGGCGGGCTCTATACGGAGCCTGGTCAGGCGAAAGAGTTTGCAGACAGAACCGGTGTCGATGCACTTGCAGTGGCAGTAGGTACTGCGCATGGGAATTATCCGAAAGGAAAGACACCTAAACTGGATTTTGAAAGGATACGTCTTTTAAAAAAGATTCTTAACATGCCCCTTGTACTGCATGGCGGTTCAGGTGCAGGAGAAGAGAATTTAAAGAAAGCTGTAGCATGCGGTATTAATAAGGTGAATGTGTGTACGGATGCATTTGGCATAGGGATCCAGTCAATCGAGAAGCAGATAAATGAAAATCCGGGAGTGGATTATATGCATCTCTGCATGGGGGTGGAGGAAGAATTGACCAACTATATAAGAACGTTTATGAGAACAATAGGATCTTCCGGACAATACTATTTCGGAGAAGGTCCCTTGTCGGGAAATGAATAAATAAGACACCTAAAAACACTTGAAAAACAGCCCCAATCCACCTATACTAATCATAGAAGCACCATGGCAGGTCAGCGGAGAAGGAGGCTTTAATATGAACATTTTAGTAGTAACGGGAAGCCCGAGAAAAGGCGGTAACACAGAGATTTTGGCGGATGCATTTGCTCAGGCCGCGAAAGAGAGCGGCCACGAGGTGACCGTGCGGAAGTTAAGCCGGCTGAAGGTAGGCCCCTGTCTGGCCTGCGAGCACTGTTTTACCCATGACGGCGTCTGTGTGCAGAATGATGATATGAACGAGATTTTGCAGGATGTACATAAAGCGGATATGCTGGTGCTGGCGTCGCCTATCTACTGGTTTGATATATCCGCACAGATCAAGTGCTTCATCGACCGGATGTATGCGTGCGCCAAAACGGGATTTCACATCACTTCGGCGGCCATGCTGCTGGATTCCGGCTCACCGGGAGTCTATAACGCGGCCCAGGCCCAGTTAAAGGACATCTGCGATTACTTAAAGTGGGAGAATAAAGGAGCTTTTACGGCGCCTGGTATGGTGGAGAAGGGAAGTATCTATCAGTCCGCGGCGCTTGCACAGGTCAGGACGTTTGCGGAGAATCTGTAGGCATGGGGCCGGTATCCATATGGGTGCCGGCCTTATGCCTGAGTGATTCATTTAATAGTTTTAATACGATCCCGAATACAATGCACTCCTTTATGGGCCTGCATACCTCCCAGGCACTCCCGGTTGCATCCTGTGCAGGTGAAAATCTGGGAACCGGCGCCGGAGACGGTTTTTTTAACCCATTCGGGATCTGCGATCAGCTGGCGGCTCATGGCGGCCAGTTGGATTCGTCCTGATTTCAACTGTTCTTCCACGAAATCAGGAGAACAGAGCCGTCCTACTCCGCAGACCGGTAAATCGGTCAGACGGCTGACCTCATCACAGAATGATAAAAAGCAGCCCTGCCCGTGAAAATAGGGATGTGAGGCCGGCGGTATGGTATCGCTTAAGTCGGAATGGTTGGCCAGGGTGACGTGAAAGCTGTTCACGCCAGCCTGCTCTAAGAGCGGAACAAAGACCGGAAGCTCTTCCTTCAGCACCCCGGCATTCCCATAATGGGGATCTTCCTGGCGGACTGCCAGCTTATAATCAATGGTCATATCGGGAAGTGCTTTCCGGACGGCGGCGACTGCTTCACAGGCAAAACGAGCCCGGTTCTCCGCACTCCCTCCATACCGGTCTGTGCGATGATTGTAAATGGAGGAAGAAAAACTTCCGCACATCCGGTCGCCGTGGATTTGAATGACATCAAATCCGGCTTCCTTTGCTAAAACGGCCGCTTTGCCGAAGCCCTGTGTGATCTCGGTGATTCTCTTGTTGGTCAGGCCGGTTATATAGCCGGATACCGTATCGTTTAAAAGGACTCTCATCTCATCCGGTTTGATCTTTCCGGTGATCATGCCCGGCAGATATTTGATCAGACTACGGAACTGCGAGTCCGACATGTGCAGCTGGGCGGCCGCCAGGGCGCCGTTTTCGTGAATCGTTTCCGTGATCCGGCGGTAACGGAGAAATCCTTTTCGGCTGTACAGGGACAGAAACGGACTCTTCAGTACAGGAACATCCCCGATGATGATCATGGCTGTTCCGCCCCGGGCGATGGCGCCCAGTTTTTCCAAGTACTCCTCTTCCTTAAGGCCCATGGAGGTGGGGGCAAAGATAATTCTGTTTTTCAGGGTTACATTACCCAGCTTGAATGGGCTGTTAATAGTCTCATACATGGCTCTGCCCCCCTTTACCGCCTTCCCGGGTGCAGACGCGCCGGAGCAATTCCAAAAGCTGTTCTCTCTGCCCGTTGTTCAAGTTCTGGCAGACGATCTCATCCCAGTCATGAAGCAGAGTATGAAGTTCCTTGAAAATGGCTTCCCCCTGCACTGTAAGAGTTAAATGGTAATGCCGGTGATCTACGGTATCGCGGGTGCGGACCGCGTAGCCTAACTGTTCCAGTTTACCAATGCACCGGGTCACATGCCCGTTGTCTGCCCTGAGAAAATGGGCGGTATCACTGAGTGAACAACCGGGATTTTTACCAATGTAAATAATATAATAAAACAGGCCATCCGTAAGACCGTACTGCTTGAGTCTGGCATCGGAATAGGCATTCAGATCCTTTCTCAGGGCAGTAATATAATAAGCGAGAGAATCTGGCATGGGAAGCGCTCCTTTCAATTTCAATATAAAAATAAGCAAATAAAAAGTATTTGACTAAGTCAAATTATATTCTTGATAGTTGACTTTGTCAAATACTTTTTTGATTTATTGTGAAATCAAGCCTTCCTTCTGCGGATAACTCCGGTGAGCCGCCCGTACCAGCGCCCGGCATTCCGAGATTTTGTCATGCAGCAGCTCCCGTTCCTCGCCGTAGGTATTCTGGTACAGTTTTTCCTCGATCAGCTGGGACTGGATAACCAGATGGTAGTAAAACTGCGTGTCGATTACGCCCTGGCGGCAGATCTTTGACAGCAGCCTGGAGGCGTAATCGTATTTTTTCAGCAGAGTCTCAGTGGCTGTGCTGCGGTGGTAGGGGAAGAGAAGGCAGTTGGCGGCGTAGGCGATCACGATTCCGGCCAGCACGTAGGCCAGACGGATGAGCAGCATCCACCCTACAGGCACCCAGCCAAATGCGTTCATAAACACAGCGCCGCCCAGCGCTCCGATGGTGGAACAGGCAAATGTTCCTGTGTAATCTGAGAAATAAAAGCTTAAATAGCCAGACAGCATCATGATAACAGTCCTGCCGGCGGGAGACGGAACCAGGGAATAGAGAATCACACTGAATACGCCTCCTGCCACGGTAGCAAAGAAACGTTTCCCGGCCTTCTGCCCCACATCATCGGCATAAGGGAGGGAAACTGAGGCAAGGGTAAACAGAAGCCATTTTCCGTGAGGAAGATTCAGGCTTTCAACCAGCAGTGTTGCGAGTGACAGCAGAAGAGCAACCCGCAGGGCGTAGACTACGCGCACTTTACTGATTTTTAATGCAGCCTGAATCCGGATGGAAAGGGAGAGCAGAGTCGGACGGAAATTTGATTTCTTTTCGGGATCCGCCATATGGACCAGGTGATTTCTGATGTACTCCAGGCTGTCGTAAAATTCTGCCTGATGCAGGTCTTTCACATCCGTAATAAAATCATCTCGCGCAATGAGGTGAGGAGCCGTGGTCTTCATATTTACATAGGCCTCAAAGTGGTCCAGCTGGACCAGCGTCTTTTCCAGCATATCCTGGTATTTTTCCGGATGCTCGGTCTGAGACAGCAGAATAAGCAGGTGTTCCAGGCCGCGCCCGGAATCGACCACGGCGAAGTTGGCATCGGATATACACAGCTCCTTACGCCTTCTGTCATAGACCATGCGGCTGAGGCGGCGGATATTCTTTCGGACATCTTCCAGGCTCTCCGGTGTTCCACTGCCGGATAAGAGACAGGATATGTACTGCTTGGCCTCACCGATCAGTGTTAGAAGTACGTCGGAAACCGTCTCTGCGGCCCGGTTCCGTCCCATGACCAGCTGATAGAGAATGATGCAGACGGCTCCCGTCACCATGGCTATAATCCGCTTTGGAAGCTGTTCCGGGCTGGAGGGGGATATGAAAATCAGGAACAGGTAGGACAGA
The DNA here is from genome assembly GCF_051132295.1 of Hungatella sp. SB206. Lineage (NCBI taxonomy): Bacteria > Bacillati > Bacillota > Clostridia > Lachnospirales > Lachnospiraceae > Hungatella > Hungatella sp. SB206. Next base: position 71,325 of record NZ_CP096603.1, read on the forward strand.
ATATAAGGAAAATACAGATGTCCGGAGTATTCATACGTATAGAGATACAGGATTAAAAAAATCATGATAAAGTTGATCGGAAGAGCGATCCATGGATTTAAAGTGACAACCAGGCAGGCGGCAGCTGCCATCAGCACCAGTACCGTGGACTGCGCAAGCAGATGCTTAAATGGTGTGGAGGTTAAGTCGCGGACCATAGAGGCCGACATCATAATGGCAAAGATAACTCCGACAATGGAATTTTCTGCTCCGAATACTTTCTGGAACACGTTGACGTAAGCGATAATAAACAGAAATGACAGAGTGGCGAATTTCAGATTTTTGCGTATACGCTCCTGAACCGCCGACAGGATGGAACTCTTTTTGGGTATTGCCATAGATAAAAACTCCTTTCTTTCGAAAGTATATCGTAGCACAGAAAAAACGGCAGTGCAAGAACGTCCCATTTCTTAAATATTTATGAAGATCTGGATAAAAATGGAAAAGAAGCAGGCCGCGGCGGTCATCCATTATACGGATGATGAGAGCCGAGGCCTGCTGCATACAGTGCTGATTCTCTGTGTGATTTCTCTGTTTTTGGTATTTCTGGTTGCGTATGTAAAACTGTATACGGCGTCAGATCCGGATTCGCATCAGGAAAGGGATTCCTTATATTGCTTCAGTGCTTTTGCCAGCTGGTCCGGGCAGGAGGTAGGTCTGGGACCGCAGTGGATTCCGTCGAGACGTTTGATCGCTTCGTCTACGTCCATCCCCTCGATCAGACGGCCAAGGCCCTGTGTATTACCGGAACATCCGCCGATGAAGCGGACATTGGTGAGTTTGTTGTCCTGTACGTCAAAATTAATTTCCTGTGAACATACGCCGTGTGTTTTATAAATCATGAATCATTCCTCCATATTTCTTCTATGCTTTATTTGTTTTCTGCCTTATTTTTGACCCTGCATTTTTACAATTATACCGAACAAGGGAAGGAATTGTCAATAGCAGCGGTTACTGAAACCCTCTTGCAAACAGGACGAAAACAGTTATAATAATCAATATATGCAAATTAACCCGGAAGGGAACCCGAAAAGGAGGCGCTGTATGTTAGGAATTATCGGAGCCATGGATGTGGAAGTGGCGGAAGTAAAAGAGGTAATGCAGGAAGTGGAAGTAAAGACCATGGCCGGCATGGATTATAAAGGAACGCTGAGAGGAAAAGAGGCAGTGGTGGTCCGTTCCGGTATCGGCAAGGTGAACGCGGCGGTGTGCACACAGATTCTGGTGGATCATTACGGAGTGGACGCGGTCATCAACACGGGAATCGCCGGTTCTTTGAGAAATGAGATCGAGATCGGAGACGTGGTGCTTTCCACCGATACGGCGCAGCATGATATGGATGCGACGGGGTTTGGATACCCGGTGGGGCAGATTCCGCAGATGGAAGAATTCTCGTTTCCGGCCGATGAAACGCTTCGGAATCTGGCTCTGGAGTGCTGTAAGGAAGTGAATCCTGACATTGGAGTTTTTACCGGAAGGATCGTTTCCGGGGATCAGTTTATTTCCGATCGGGTTAAAAAAGACTGGATTGCGGAAAATTTTGGAGGCTGCTGTACGGAAATGGAGGGTGCGGCGATCGCTCAGGCGGCATACTTAAACCACGTCCCATTTTTGATTATCAGGGCGATCTCAGATAAGGCTGATAACAGCGCAACCATGGACTACAGCGAGTTTGAGGTAAAGGCGGTGCGCCATTCCGTAAACCTGATTTTAGCCATTGCAGAAAGGTATTCATGTTAAGTTGAGAATCGAATCCTGACGGGATTTGACGAACGATTCTAGGCTCTCTCATCTTCCCAAAGGAAGTTTCGGTGGTTATAATAATCCTATCACCGGAACAACCGGGAAGAAAGGGGAGCTATTATTATGCTGGAATTTTTACAGACAGGCAAAGCGCTGTACGTGCTTGCAGCCGTATGCGGCCTTGGGGTCGTGACCAGATGGCTGACACGTAACCTCTACAAAAGATTAATTAAAGAAACGGACAACATGTCACTGACGAAGAACAAGAATCTTCGCACATTTAAGCAGAAGACAGAAAACAACTATCAGATGAATCAGGGGATTCCGAAAATAAAGCCTTATTTAGAGAGGCAGATGTATGATTTCAGATTTATGGGCATGACGCTTAACGGGTGGAACACATTTTCCAATCAGATGACGCTTCTTTGTTTCCTCGCAGGAGGTGCGGCGGCGTTTGGCGCATACTGGTATCGTACCGATCCTTATTACATAGTGCTGTACGGCTCCATGGGAATCCTGGCAGGGCTCTTTACGATCCTTGTAGACCACGGAGCAGGCGTCGGGGATAAGAAACAACAGCTGTTCACCGCGCTTGATAATTATCTGGAAAATACACTGATCTACCGATTGGATCAGGAACGAGATGAAACACAGGCGATATCGGGGCCTCATATGGAAACCCGTGAAAATATCCGGTCGATCTATCCCGTGGCAGCAGGTACTGCACCAGGACAGGCAGAAGAGCCGGAGAAACAGGAAAACGTGCGGGGAAAGCAGAGAAACAGGACGGAGCGCATGAAAAATCAGTTGAAGGCGGAATCGCAGGCTCGCAGACAGAACAGCGGCCGGTCCGACGGAAGACAGAGAGATGGAAGGCAGGGCGGTATTATACAGGAAAATATTATGACAGAAAACGGTATGGGAATGGCGTCTGACGAGATGTCAGGTATCACCGGAAATCAAAATATGGCGTCGGAAATGGCGCGGAGCGGCAGCGGGCCGTCAGAAATGGAAGGATCCATCCGCGATGTGGACTATTTAAAGAAGAGTCTGGAACAGATAGCGGCAAGCCGCGAACGGGGAAGAACCGTAAAACAGCAGGAGGACTGGCTGAAGGATTTGAACCCCGATGAATTGAAGCTTATTGGGGAGATTCTGCATGAATATCTGACTTGAACATTTGGGAGAGAAAGGAAAATTGTATCGCAATTGGAGGGGATTTATGATATACTGTTCCTGAACAGGCATTCTATAACCTGAAACAAAAGGAAAAGGAGAATGATAGAAATGGGAAAAGAAGTAGTATTTGATTATTCCAGAGCAGCAGGCTTCGTCTCAGCAGAAGAGATGGAAAATATGAAAGCCACAACGTTGTGTGCAAGAGATGTGCTGATGGACAAGTCCGGCGCAGGGAATGATTTTTTAGGTTGGATTGATCTTCCGGTAGACTATGATAAGGAAGAATTTGAGAGAATAAAAAAAGCGGCGGCCAAGATTCAGAACGATTCTGATGTACTTCTTGTAGTTGGTATTGGCGGTTCCTATTTAGGCGCCAGAGCGGCCATTGAGTTCTTATCCCACAGTTTCTATAATGTATTGCCGAAGGGAAAACGCAAAACTCCGGAGATTTATTTCTTAGGCAACAGCATCAGCAGCAAATACATCCATGACTTAAAGGATGTGCTGGAAGGAAAGGATTTCTCCGTTAATATCATATCCAAGTCCGGTACAACGACAGAACCGGCGATTGCATTCCGTGTCTTCAAGGAGATGCTGATCGAAAAGTATGGCCGTGAAGAGGCGAACAAGAGAATTTACGCTACGACGGACAAGTCAAGGGGTGCACTTAAGAATCTGGCGACGGAAGAGGGTTATGAGTCCTTTGTCGTGCCGGATGACGTAGGTGGACGTTTCTCAGTCCTGACAGCGGTCGGTCTGCTTCCGATTGCAGTATCAGGCGCTGATATCGATAAATTAATGGAAGGTGCTGCAGCAGGAAGAAAGGCGGCTCTTGAGACTCCATATGAGTCCAACTCCGCATTACAGTATGCAGCCGTGCGCAACATCTTACATAGAAAAGGCAAGGCCGTTGAGATTGTGGCCAATTATGAGCCAAGCCTTCATTACGTTTCCGAGTGGTGGAAACAGTTATTTGGTGAGAGCGAAGGAAAAGACCGCAGAGGTATTTTCCCGGCAGCTGTGGATTTAACCACGGATTTACATTCCATGGGCCAGTTTATCCAGGACGGCTCCCGTGTGATGTTTGAGACCGTGCTGAATGTCGAAGAATCCCCGGCCGAGATCCTGCTTCAGAAGGAAGAAGTGGATACGGACGGCATGAACTACTTAGCAGGCAAAAATGTGGATTTCGTTAACAAGAGTGCCATGAACGGCACGATCTTAGCCCATACAGACGGTGATGTACCGAACCTGATGGTAAAGATCCCGGAACAGGACGAATACTGCTTAGGACAGTTATTCTATTTCTTCGAGTACGCATGCGGTGTCAGCGGTTATATTCTGGGTGTCAATCCGTTCAACCAGCCAGGCGTGGAGAGCTATAAGAAGAATATGTTTGCGCTTCTGGGTAAGCCTGGATATGAGAAAGAAAGAGAAGAGCTGTTAAAGAGATTGTAAAATAGAATAAAAGGCCCGTATTCCATGACTGGGTGAGCAGTTGTGGGGTGCGGGCTGTTTTTTTATCCATTTTGGCGATATTTTGCTTGATCGTTAAGGCGGGTAACATGTTCCAATCCATAATTTTCACAGATTATACAAAAAAATTAATATGTTCAATAAATAAGTGTATGATATAATATAAACATACATCAAAACCGTTAGGGTAACTGCAGACCATCGAACCCTATGAATCCGGTGCAGCCTGCTGAATCAATAGATTCTCAGAGGTTGGCTGGCGTTTCCGGGCATAAGTGAATAGAAATGGAGAGACGGACACTATGAAAGGGAAAAGAACATGGAAGATAGCGGTGCTGTCCCTGTCGCTGGTTTGCGCAGTATCTGGCTGCGCCCGGGAAAGCAGGCGCATGCTGGATCCGAAAAAACCGACTGTTATTACGGTCTGGCATGCATATAATGCTTTTGCAAAGACGAAATTTGATGAAAAGGTGACAGAATTTAATGAGACAAAAGGGCTGGAGCTGGGGATTGTCGTGGATGCCTACGGCTTTGGTTCGAGTGGGGAACTGGATGACGCTTTGTTTAACTCCGCCAATGAGATTATTGGATCTGACCCGCTTCCCAATGTGTTTACGGCGTATCCGGACAGCGCATACCGCCTGGATCAACTGGCACCCCTGGTGGAAATGGAAGAGCATTACAGTGCCAAGGAGCTGGGGCGGTACCGCGCAGAGTTTCTCAGCGAGGGTGTCTGGGGAAAAGATGGCCGCCATAAACTGATACCTGTGGCGAAATCGACAGAGCTTTTATTTGTGAACGAGACGGGATGGAAGCAGTTTCGCTCGGCTACAGGTCTTTCAGATGATGTACTTAACACATGGGAAGGGCTTGTCTCGGCAGCAGAGGAATATTATAGATGGTCAGGCGGGCAGCCATTACTGGGAATGAACAGCTTTAACGACTTTGCGGTACTGACCGCGGTTCAGGATGGAGCGGATCCATTTCCTGCTGATGGGGAAAATCACTCATTTGTCTATTCCAGGGAGACCGCGAGGAAGGCGTGGAATGCCTATTACGTCCCTCATATAAACGGCTGGTATAAGAGCAGTGTGTATAATCAGGATGGGCTGAAGAGCGGCAGTCTGCTGGCCTACATCGGTTCGTCGGCCGGCGCCGGATACTTTCCTAAAGAAGTGATCGTGGATGGGGAGAACCAGTATCCCATCGAATGTGGGGTGAGGCCCTATCCGACCTTTGAGGGAGGGAGCGGCTATATGGCTCAGAGGGGAGCGGACATGGGAATATTTCGTTCCAGCGAGACTTCCGAGTACGCCGCTGCGGAATTTTTGAAATGGTTTACGGATCCTGAGCGGAACATTGAATTTACTGCGTCAATCGGATATATTCCGGTGGAAAATGAGGCGCTTTTGTCTATCGAAGCGCTGGAAAATTTCATACAGATGAGCGATAATACGGATGCGGTAAAAAAGAGCGTGACAGCGGCCCTTGAGGCGATGCAGGAAGGGAAGTTTTACGTCAGAAGGCCGTTTGAGAATTCGTATGAAGCAAATGAACGGTTTTCCCGTTCCCTGGAGCGGAAGGTGGAGCTTGATATGAATGAGCTTCATAACAGAGTGGAGAACGGCGAAGACAGGCAGACGGTGATTTCCGGCTTTATGGAGGATGAGAACTTTGATAAATGGTATCAGGATTTAATGAGAGAAATGGTTGGAGAGGTAAATGAATAAAAAGGTGAGAAGTGATTCGATCGCCTTTAAACTGGCACTTACGTTTGTGGTGTCGGTTGTGATTCAGAGTCTGTTGATGACGGCCCTTCTGAGTCTGGGCGGTGTGATCGGGCAGTCCCGGGAGAATGCGTACCAGATTTTTTCAGAGAAAGTGAAGAACCGTGCGGTGACAATCGAAGGGGAGATGAAGAATGTCTGGACGAATTTTGAACTCTATACCGATGAGCTGAGCCGGTATTTCGCGGAAGCAGAGAGAGATGAGAACGGGGAACTGCTGGAAAAGGAAGAACTGCTTAAGGCGGCCGCCCCGACTGTGCTGAATGCGCTGTACTACACGAAAACTACGGGTGCATTTTTGATATTAGACAGGGGAGACGATGAAAACGGCAGCTACCCGGCGCTTTATTTCAGGAATGCCAATCCGAACCGGGTCGATGAGCGCAATTCCAATACCTATCTTCTGGCCGGCCCCTGGGACGTGGCACAGGAGACGCAGGTGGTGACAGATGCCGCATGGAGGTACCAGCTGGAGCTGACGGATGCGAATCGTGCGTTTTATGAAAAACCATTCGGCAGTATAGGGCTGGCAGGCGATGAAAAACTGCTGGGCTATTGGTGTCCGTCTTTCCGGCTCTATGACGGAGGGGAAGAGGTGGTAACGTATTCGATTCCTCTGGTGGACCAGCGGGGAAGGGCAGTCGGTGTATTCGGTGTTGAGATCTCGCTGAACTACCTGTATAAATATCTGCCGCCATCCGATTTGATGGCCGTGGACTCCTACGGCTATGTGGTCGGAATACAGACCGGAGAGACCGGAGAGATCCGCCCGCTCGTCACCCACGGAGCTCTCCAGAAACGGATTCTGCATGGCGCCAGTCCTATGGAACTTAAGGCAAAAGATGCAGAGAACGGTATTTTCCAATTGGAAAACCACAATGGAAATGAGATAATCTATGCGTGTCTGAAACAGATGGGCATGTATTATAACAATACTCCTTTTTCGGGAGAAGAGTGGTATCTGATTGGTCTGATGGATGAAGATGCACTGCTGCGGTATCCGCACCGAATCCAGGAGATTCTGGTCTACACATTTCTCATTTCACTCTGTGCAGGCGCAGGGATTGCGGTGCTGATCAGCCGGTGGTTCACCCGCTATTCCAGGCTTCTGGAGCTCTCGGAGGTTCCGGTGGGAGTCTATGAGATGGGCTCTAAAGGGAATAAGGTCTACATGACGAACCAGGTTCCCCGGCTGCTGGGATTATCGAAAGAGCAGGAACGGGCTTTTTGCAGGAGCCAGGATGAATTTCAGGCGTTCTTAAAGAAGATCTGCGAGAAGCCGACAGAGGATGAAAATGTATTCTGTCTGGAACGGCCGGAGGGAAAACGCTGGATCCGTCTGACCTTTCGTGAGGATGACGGGAAGAAGAGCGGAGTCGTGGAAGATGTGACAGAGGAGACGCTCAAAACGCAGTCACTCAGAGCGGAAAATGATCTGGACGGCCTCACCCGGGTGCTGAACAGAAAAGCCTTCGAGCGCCGGCATCAGAAATGGGATGGAATGCTGCGGCTCGGAAAGCCGCTGGCGGTCCTGATGTTCGATTTGAACTGCCTCAAGAGGGTAAATGACCAGTTTGGACACGAGACGGGCGATAAGTACATACGCTTTTCTGCCAGAGCGATCTCCGGAGCCTTAAAGGAGGCGTGGATCTACCGCATCGGCGGTGATGAATTTGCAGCAGTGCTTGAGGGAGTGCCTGAGAACTCGATTGAGGAATGCTGCCGCCTGTCAGCCGGCCAGGTGGAGGCGTATGGAAAAGATAATGGGTTTGAAGCGGGAATCGCCTGGGGATATGCGATACCCGCTCCGGACAGTGCGGAGACATTCGGTGATCTGTTGTCCCGCGCGGATCATAATATGTATGAGATGAAGAAGCAGATGAAGAACATAGATAAATCTTGAAGTAAAAGGCCCATGGCTGTAATCGGATGAGGATTGCAGCCATGGGCCTTTTGATTTAGCTTAGGTTTTCTGAGATCAGTCTTGCTGTATCCATCACTTTCTTTGGATACTCTGAAAGATGTTCCGTCATACGCACGGTGGGGCCGGAGATGCTGATGGCGGCAATTGGTTTTTGGCTGGTGTCAATAACCGGCGCTCCGATACAGGTAAGCCCCAGTTCATCTTCCTCAACACTTAAACAGTAGCCGCTTCGGCGAATCTCATCTAATGATTCCATAAGTTTTGAAGGCTCTGTGATGGTATGCGGAGTCATAGGGGCAAGGGGGACGTGGTCTAAAAAGTCCCGGATAAATTCGTCCCCCATAAACGCGAGCATGGATTTTCCGGTCGCAGTGGAGTAGCAGGTTTTTGGCAGGCCTACAAATGACTGCATGTGAAACGCGATCGCTCCGTCAATCTTATCAATAAAACGGATATTCCAGTCGTCATCCCATATGGCGAGATGCACGGTCTCGCGGACATTTCTCTGAAGCTCTTCCAAATGCGGGCGGGAAGCCTGCAGTATCTCCATGCGGGCCAATACAACGGAGCCGAAATATGAGAATTTCATTCCAAGGCGGCACCGGCCATACTTATCCTTTTTTACAAAACCTCTGGCTTCCAGGGTCGCCACAAGGCGAAATACCGAACTTTTTCCCAACTCCAGTTTCTCTGCTATTTCTGTCAGCGTCAAAAAATTATATTCTCCCAAAAGTTCAATGATCCGCAGTGCGTTTGTCACGGACTGCAGCATGTATTTTTCATTCTGTTCGTTTGTTGTATATTCCACAATTATTATCCTTTCCCAAGTCGCTACTATAGTTATAACAAAATGCAGTCCGAGTTGCAACCTTCTTACGCGGCGCGATACCAGGAGATTTTGCTAATTGCATTTTTCTTTGTCAAAATACTCTTATGGTTCTTCCAACAGTCTGGAACATATTTGAATTAGACTGGTATATTTTTCCAAACGGTTTAATTGATAGAAAATAATATAATAAATCTAGTATTGACAAAACAATAGAGAAGGAATAATATAAGGATGTAAAGTTCGTATGAAGAACTTAAAATTCGTATAGAGAACTATGGCGAGGAGGCGATCGGAAAAAAGAAAATAAACATATGTATTTCCGGATAGGAATTATGATCCGGCAGATTATCAGTGGGGGAAGTTTACCAGAAGTTAAAAGGAGAAAGGAAGGTTCGTATGAAATTGAAAAATTTAGGGTGGCTGGCGTTTGTAATCGGCCTTGTAACCGTAATTCCATTAACGCTGACGGAAAAGCTGCCCGGCGATCTTATGGGGTGTTTCGCATTGATGTTTGTTCTCGGTATCGTTTTTGGCGAAATTGGGGACAGAGTAAAGTTTATCCACGACTGGATGGGTGGGGGCCCAATCCTGTGCGTATTTGGACCGGCTTTACTGATGTATTTCGGGATTCTTCCCGCAGGGCTTAAGGATATTATGAAGAACTTCATGGATAACATTAATTTCTTTGCATTCTTCATTTCCATCATGATCGCGGGGGCGATCCTATCCCTGTCGAGAAAAATTATTATCAAGTCCACATTAAAGTTTTTACCGGCCATTTTAGGCGGTCTTTTGATGTCGTGTTTTCTGGCATTTCTGGTGGGAGCAGTCACCGGTTACGGTGGAAAGAACGCTTTGTTTAATCTGGCAATACCGATCATGGGCGGAGGTGTGGGAGCTGGCGCACTGCCGCTTTCACAGATATATTCCGGCCACTTTGGGGGAGAGTCGGAAACCATTCTTTCGGTATTAATGCCGGCGGTAGTACTTGGTAATGTGGCTTCAATCATTCTGGGGGGAATATTAAACCGTGTAGGAAAAAAGAAGCCCACACTGACGGGAAACGGCCAGATTCTTAAAATTGCGGATCCGGAGCTGGCGAGAGAACTGGAGGAAGAAGATAAAGAGATCAACGGAGCGCCAATTACCTATGAAGGTCTGGGAGCAGGATTCTACGTCGCCATGATTGCTTATATGGCGGCTCTCATCGTTAACAAGTTTGTCTACAGCGGGCTTCATACATACGTTTACTTAATTATCATTCTAACCCTGGTCAAGGCATTTGGCCTTCTTCCCAAGCACCTTGAAGTCGGTACGATCCAGTGGTCCAGAACGTGGACAAAGAATCTGCTCTATGCGGCGTTGATTCCAATTGGAATATCCAATATTGATATCGGTAAAACCATTGAAGCGCTGACGAATCCCATCTATCTGGTTCTGGTCCTCGTGATTGTTATCGGCGCGGCCATTGGTGCAGGACTTGTTGGTCATTTTATGGGGCTCTATGAGGTAGAGGCAGCCATTGCAGCGGGACTTTGCATGTCAAATATGGCCCAGACCGGTGATCTGGCTACCCTGGCGGCGGCAGATCGCATGGAACTGCTTCCATATTCCTCTTATTCGTCCAGAATCGGAGGTTCTGTCGTGCTGGTGCTGGCAGGAATTCTGCTGAATTTTATTCATTAATAAAGAGTACAGGAGGAATTGATTCATGTATATCAATCAGGAAAAATGTGTGGGATGTGGTAAGTGTGTGCCATACTGTCCCAGAGATGCGATACGGATTGAGATGAGGAAGGCGGTTATCGATTTAGACGCATGTGTGGAATGTGGTGTCTGCCTTAAAAATACCGGGTGTCCTCGGGATGCCATTTATAACATTCATCTGGAAGCGCCCAGAGCGTACCGAAAGGCATTTTCGGATCCATTTGGAAAACATGAGAATACCGCCCTCAAACATGCGGGAAGAGGGACGGAGGAAGTAAAGACCAACGATGTGACAGGCGTAGTACATAGCCTTGATATGATTACTTTTGCGGTGGAGCTGGGACGCCCGGGCGTCGGATCGACGTTCCGTGATCTGCAGACAATCCTGCAGGCAGCAGCCCCTTATGCAGAAAAGTTTGAGGTTAATAATCCGGTCACTTCGCTGATTATAGACAAGGAAAAGGGAATTATCGAACCGTCTGTGCTGGATGAGATTGTAATGAGCGCTATCGTAGAGTTTTCCTGCAGACTGGAGAATGCAGACTCGGTGCTTCGGGCGCTTAAGGAGGCATCACATCACATTGATACGGTATTCAGTCTCTGTATTATCTGCCGCGTAGATGAGAGGGACGATTCCCTTCCGGTCATGGATATTATAAAAGAACTGAATCTGGACCTTCATGCGGCATCGGCTAAGACGAATCTCGGACTGGGAAGGCCGCGCTACGAAGACAGGATTAAGGAAGGGGGTGCCGCGTTATGACACATACGCTTCACAGAGTAAAGACCCGCTCCGGGCAGACGGACGATTATGTGGTATTAATCATGCCGGCACGCGGAATTAATAATCAGAACAGTGTTGAGATATTTAAGAAATACCTGGATCTTATGGCTCAATTTGATCCGGTTAATATGGGGGCCATCGGCTGCGGTAACTTTGCAACGCATACTTTGGAGGAGATAAAGGCGAACCTAAAGCCGGAGGTTCCCATGGTTCACGGAGTATTTGATACCAGGGACAAGCTGATTGAAGTCATGAAGGCTCTAAAGGAGGCCGATTACGGATATTCCGTTGTCGTTTCAGGACTGGTGGACGATGTGGACTGCTGTGCAAAAGCGGCTGGTATTAACCGTCATTCTGTGGATATTTCCCTTGGAATCTGGGGGAATGTGGATAAACTTCCTGAGACTCAGATTCTGGAGATCACCACCATGTGCGGCCATGCCATGATATCGGCTGGCCTGGTCACAAAGATGGTGGAAGATATAAAAGCTGGCAGAAGGACTGCAAAGGATGCTGCGAATGAGTTATCGAAGCCCTGTGCCTGTGGTATCTTTAACCCGCATAAGGCTGAACGTCTGCTTTTAGAGCTTGCAGAAAAATTATAGGACGGAGGGGGATACGTGATTAAACTCAAGTTTTTTGGCCTGGGAGGCCAGGGAATTGTGACTGCAGCGAAGACTCTGTCTGAGGCGGTTTCCATCTATGAAGAGGAGTATGCGATAACTGTTCCGGCCTATGGACATGAACGGCGCGGAGCGCCAGTCAATACCAGCATTATGATAGACAGCAAACCGGTTCTGTTAAACTGTTTTGTCTATGAACCAGAGATTGTCCTTGTTTCTGACGCGAGCTTTCTGACGCGGGAAATAGATATTGGAGCAGGTATTTCTGGAAATGCGGTTCTGGTACTCAACACAGGAGACGAGGGTATCGCAGGACAGTTTAAGGAAAAGTTCGGATTCAAAGAGGTCTATTATGCGGATGCCACGCGTATTGCAGTAAAGAATATAAAGAGAAACATCCCCAACAGCGCCATGCTGGGTGTTTTGGCGAGGACCGGAATCGTAAAAATAGAATCCGTGATGGCGGCCGTTAAATCTGTCTTTGGAACAAAGGCGGGCAGTGCAAATGCGGATGCGGCAAAGGAGGCTTACGATGAAACTGGAAAGATTTAGAGCTGAAGGGCCGATTGCCACCGTATTTGGGGCGGTGAATACAGGTTCCTGGCGTCAGGAGTATCCGACGGTGGATTACGAGGCCTGCATTAAGTGCGGTACCTGCCAGAGATATTGCCCTGTTGACGCCATAACAATTCGGGCAGATCAGGAAGAATGTGTGGTATTTGCCTGGGATTTCTGTAAGGGCTGCGGAATCTGTGCCAATGAATGCCCGAAAACATGTATTAAAATGGTGCCCGTGGGAGGTGAGAGATAGATGGCTCAGTATAAAATGTTGGATGGCAACGCGGCTGCGGTACAGGCTGTAAGCATGGCCGGAGTAAAAGTAGTTTCCGCATATCCGATCACACCTCAGAGCCCCATTGCGGAAAAGCTGTCAGATTTGATTGCACAGGGAACGCTGGATGCAAAATACATCCGTGTAGAATCGGAGCATTCTGCCTTAAGCTGCGCCCTGGGAGCCCAGCTCACCGGAGTCAGGGCGGCTACAGCGACAGCATCGGTGGGTCTCGCGCTCATGCATGAAATCTGCAACGCGGTATCCGGTATGCGTGTTCCTATGGTTATGCCGGTGGTGAACAGGGCTCTGGCGTCGCCATGGAGTCTCTGGTGCGACCACCAGGACAGCATGGCGGAACGAGACAGTGGCTGGCTTCAGTTTTATTGTGAAAATGTGCAGGAGATTTATGATCTGCTGCTGATGGCATACCGAATTGCGGAACACGAGAAGGTTCTGCTTCCGGCGATGGTATGTTTTGATGGCTTTTTCCTGTCTCATTCCATGCAGAAGGTGCTGGTTCCGGAGCAGGAAGAGGTGACAGAATTTATCGGACCGTACCAGAAAAAGAATTTCTGGCTGGATCCAGCCGATCCGGTATTTATCAATGATCTTATCTCTCTGGAAGAGTTTACGGAGATGAAGTATCAGATGATGAAGGGATTTGAGGCTGCGGAAGAAGTATTCGGAAAGACGGCGGAAGAGTTTGAAGCCAGATTTGGACGAAAGCTTCAGATGCTGGAGGGATATCGGACAGAGGACGCCGAAACAATTCTGGTAGGTATGGGTTCCATGATGGGAACTATGAAGTACTTTGTCAATGGACAGCGGGAAAAAGGTGAGAAAGTCGGGGCGGTAAAGGTAACGTGTTTCCGGCCATTCCCGGCAAAGCAGATGAAGATACTGACACAGAATGCGAAACGGATTGCCGTGTTTGACAGAAGCGCCGGTCTGGGCGCCATGGGCGGACCTCTCTTCCAGGAGACGGTGGGCGCCGTGGGCGAAGGCTGTATAGTGAAGGATTACATAGGCGGGCTGGGCGGCAGAGATGTAAATCCGGCAACAATACAGCGTATGTATGACGATATTCTGCATGCAGAAGCCGCTTCAAATATTCCGGTGTGGATTGATATAAAGGAGAATCCAATGGATATCAGGGAGGTGCTCAGATATGTATAAGATCGAAACAGAAGCGAAGGGCCTTGTATCCCATGGAGTAAATGCATGTGCCGGCTGCGGCTTAGAGCTTGTTTTCCGGAATGTTGTCCAGACTTTAGGAGAGGACACGGTCGTCATTATTCCGCCGGGCTGTGCAGCGCTTTTCAGCGGTATTGACAATGTAACAAATATGAAAATCGCCGGTTACCAATGCAACCTGGAAAATACAGCTGCGTCGGCCGCAGGGGTGCGGGCCGGACTCGACGCGCAGGGAAATACTCATACGACGGTACTGGCCTTTGCCGGAGACGGCGCTACCGCAGATATTGGTCTTCAGTCGCTGTCGGGAATCATGGAGCGCGGCGACCGGGTGCTCTACGTCTGCTATGATAATGAAGCCTATATGAACACGGGGATACAGGGGTCCAGCGCCACGCCATACGGTGCTAATACGACTACGACTCCTGCAGGTAAACCCACATATAAGAAAGATTTGCTGAAGATTGCGATTGCCCACCACATTCCGTATGCAGCTGCATGTTCCGCTGCAAATCTGCCGGACCTGATGAAAAAAGTAAAGAAGGCCAAAGATGTGGATGGCCCGGCGTTACTGCATGTACATACGCCATGCCCCACCGGCTGGGCATACCCGCCTGCAAAATCCATCGAGGTATGCCGAACGGCGATCGAAACCGGGGCCTGGGTTCTGTATGAATACGAAAATGGCCGGATCACAGTGAACAGAAAGGTAAAGGAATTAAGGCCAATCCGGGATTACTTATCACTCCAGGGGCGTTTTAAGAAGATGACAGAGGGGGATATGGAAGTTTTACAGAAAGAGACGGCTGCCAGATACAGAGAGCTCCTTGCGTCAGAAGGCTGAATGGAGGAGGAGAGATGGAGAAGGATTATCGCATTCTTATTACAAATGGGGGCTCTACCTCTACTAAGATTGCCGTACGTGAGAATCATGAAGTACTTTTGTCGGTATCCGTTAAGCATACGACTAAAGAGCTGGAGCAGTATCAGACCATCTGGGATCAGTATGATTACAGAAAACAGGCTGTTTTAAAAGTGCTTGAGGAAGCCGATATCAAATTGGATTCTCTGGATGCCCTGGTGACGCGTGGAGGTAATATGCGGGCCGTGGAAGGGGGGATCTATGAGATCGGAGAACAGATGCTCGGGGATATGAAAAGTGGTCTCTATGGCTCTCATCCATGTTCGGTCTGCAATCAGATTGCCTATGATATGGGAAAAGAATTGGGAATTCCGGCCCTGGTTGTGGATCCGCCCATGACGGATGAACTGTGCAGTGAAGCCAGGTTTTCTGGCAGCGCTGCCATTCAGCGGATATCCAGCTTCCATGCGCTGAACCAAAAGGCGACAGCGCGGAAGATCTGTGCGAAAATGGGGAAAGCCTATGAAGATACGGATATGATTGTCGTTCATCTGGGCGGAGGCATATCGGTAGGTGCTCATAAAAAAGGCCGCGTGATCGATGTCAACAATGCCCTGGATGGCGATGGCCCATTCTCACCGGAAAGATCTGGCGATTTGCCGGTAGGGGCTCTGATCCGGCTTTGCTATTCCGGACAGTACACCTGTCAGGAGATGCTGCGTCAGATCAACGGGCGCGGCGGTCTCGTCAGTTACTTGGGAACCGCGGATTGCTTAGAGGTGGAACAGCGAATCAAAGAGGGGGATGAGCTGGCTGAAGCCGTCTACAGGGCCATGGCGTATCAGGTAGCAAAAGCGATCGGAGGAGCGGCCGCGGTTCTGTGCGGCCGAGTGGAGGCTATTGCATTTACCGGCAGTCTGGCATTTTCAGAGTGTTTTACCGGACTGATAAAAGAAAGAATTGGGTTTATTGCACCGGTCTATCTTTATCCGGGCGAAAATGAGATGGAGGCGCTGGGAGATGGTTGTCTCCGGTACTTAACCGGCAGGGAAGCGAAAAAGGTATATCCATATACAGATCGGGAGGCAGATGATGATAAAACGGATCAGAGAGATTGAACAGTATTTAGACAGAGAAAATCCGAAAGTGATCGGAGTAGCCGCGGCTGAAGATCAGGATATCATGGAACTTGTAAAAGAGATGGGAAAACGCCGCATTGCCCGGTTTGTATTGGTAGGAGACGGCGGCAAAATCACAGAGCTTCTGGAGGAAAACGGCATTTCAGAAGACACAGCAATAGTAGTAAACTGTCAGGATCACGGTGAGGCGGCCAGAACCGTTGTGAGCCTGGCGAGATCCGGTGAGTGTGACCTTATTATGAAAGGGAACCTTCATACATCAGTATTTTTAAAAGCTGTACTGGATAAGGAAAATGGATTGAACACCGGAAAGCTGCTGTCACAAATTACAGTATACGATAAACTCGATGGGGATGGAATTCAGTTAATGACAGACTGCGCCATGGCTATAGAGCCTGGCCTGGAAGACAAGAAGGCGATCATAGAAAATGCAGTGGAACTAATGCGCCGGCTGGGATATGACTGTCCCAGAGTAGCACTGATATCAGCCCTGGAAGTGGTAAATCCCAAAATCCCGGATACAATGGAGGCCGCGATACTGAGCAAAATGTGTGACAGGGGCCAGATAAAAAACTGTATTGTCGATGGTCCTCTGGCGTTGGACAATGCCGTATCAGAAGAGGCGGCTCGTCACAAAAATATTACAAGTCCCGTAGCGGGACACGCGGACATTCTGGTGTTTCCTAATTTACAGGTGGCAAACTGTGTCTTTAAAACGCTTATTTTCTTCGCAAAAATGGACACCGCCGCAGTCATCATGGGAACAAAAGCACCTGTAGTCATGACCTCGAGAACAGACACCGTAGAAAACAAAATGATGTCAATTATGTTTTCCATCTATCTGTCAGGAAAGCCGGATGTCAGTCATTCATAAAAGTATCTTACCGCTTTTCTGACAAAACCAGAATACAGCGCCAGCTCGCCCGTGACCAACCGGGCGAATCGGCGCTGTGTTTCCATCTATTGATGCACTGCATTCTGCTTCCTGTACTGATTCGGACTTATCCCCGTAAACTTCTTAAATATCTGAGAAAAATACGACTGCGAGGCAAATCCCGTGCTGGCTGCGATTTCGGCAATTGAATAATCCGTCTGTGTGAGCAGATCCTTGCTTATCTGGAGACGGCGCTGGATCAGATAGGTGATGGGCGACATTCCCAGATACTTGGAAAAGGTGTGTGATAAGTAAAACTTGTTGATATGGGTGGCATCTGCCAGAGAATCCAGGGTAATCGGCTGTGCGTAATTTGCATCCAGATACCGTTTGGCGCTGGCGCATTCCTTGGGCATGCGGGAGGCATCTGTGGAGATGATGCCGAACTGGTCATTTCTCGTAATGTAGATGAGAATAACTTCCAGAAGGTCGTGGCATACCTGTTCGTAACCGTTCTTTTTTTCCTTGATCTCACGAAGCATCAGCTGGGAAAAGTTCAGCAGGTTCTTTTTTTCGGCGGAATAGTTATAGTAACCATAGTTTTCCGGGACATCCGGAGTGCCGAAAGAGAAGGTCAGGCCTTCAACGCCGAATACGATATACTCTAACGGTTTGGAATCCATGGACTTCTCCGTGTGTTCCACATTGGGATTGACGATGACCATATCATTTTCCTTAACCGTGATCAGCCGGTCTTCCACCAGGAATTTTCCCAGGCCGCTGATGACATAGAACAGCTCGGTAAAATGATGGGTATGGGGAAGACTCTGCCAGTCGCCTTCGTATTTGGAGGTAGAGGCGTACAGGAGATGGAAATTCAGTTTTTGGAGTGTTTCAAGATTTTTATCAAAATTCAATCGTTCGTTACTCATAGGACTACCTCTTTAATTGATACTGTCTATTATAGGCGATTTGGCCATGAAAGGAAAGCTTTTTATTATTATTGAAGCAAGATATATAAAAAGTTAGAATCCTATGGGGGACCATGCCGGTGAATGCCCTTTCTTCCACTTATTGTCAGCTTTATTTAAGAATATAGTTCTGGTATTGGTAAGATGTATATAGTATACTGTATTGTATTACATTTCTTATTATAAGGAGGAAACTATGAAAAAATATTTTGCACTTCTTTTGAGCGCGGCCATGGTATTATCCCTGGCAGGTTGCGGCGGCGGAAAAGACGCCAGGACGATTTATGATGAAGCTTCTAAGAAGACTTCGGAACTGCAGGAAATGGATATCGAGACAACGGCTGCCATGACGATGACTCAGGGGGATCAGACCATCGACTTATCGACAACCATGGATATTCAGATGACAGGCGCGAATACGGATGATATGAAGTATCTGGCAGCCGGAAAGACCACGATGGCGGGTCAGGACATTGATATGAAGATGTACTATGAGGGCGGCTATTACTACATGGAGACTATGGGACAGAAGATCAAGTACGCCATGGATTTAAACCAGCTTATGGAGCAGGTAAAGCAGAGCACGGAAGGCGCCAATATGGAATCTTCTTATATGAAAGAAATCAAGGCGAAGAAGGACGGAGATAACCAGGTTCTTACATTTACGGCTGATGCGGAAAAGATGGACTCTTACGTACAGGATATCATGGGCAGTATGAGCGGAGCGATTGCCGGAGCAGAAGATATTGCTTATAAGATCAAATCGGCCAGCGGGGAAGCGGTTGTGAATAAAGACGGCTATTTCTCAAGCATGAATATCAAGATGAGTATGGATATGACGGTTCAGGGAGAGACAGTTGGCGTGGAGATGGATACCAATGCCGTTTATCATAATCCGGGCCAGGCGGTTACATTGACTGCGCCGGATTTGGAAGGCTATCAGGAAATCGATCCTGCGGCTTTGGGAACCCAGCAGTAAGCAGACAGCGCTGCACATTCTTATGAGAAGAATGTGCAGCGCTGTTTTAGTCATGATTTTATTCTGGAAGAACGATGGAATCGTCATTGGAGCGTTCGAGAGTTGCATTGCTGTACTGCGTGATGGTCTTGACTGTCTCGCCGTCGATTTCCTGTCCATAATCGTAAGAGAGGCGGTATTCGATCGTCAGCAGGCGTCCCGATGAATCGATGACGGCTTTCAGTGTCTCAGCGGTATAATTCCGGTCGATGGCCCCGGCACCGGTCTCCTCCAGTTCCTTCTGCTTTGCCTCCAGAGAACTTCTTTCATACTGCTTTAAGTCATCTTTAGCCAGTTCCCGCTGATACCAGTCCATCGCTTCGTCGTACATGACCTTAGAGGGAAGAGAAGATTCCTTAAGCTGTTCAGGGCTGCGGCTAAGCGAAATCGTGGTCCAGCCGCCATCCTTATCGATGGAAGCTTCTGCGAAGTCTTCCGGAGCGATGCGGTGCCCGTATATCCACAGGCGCTTTTTATAGTCTTCATTTCCGGAAGGGCTGCCGGTGGTGTCGTAAACCCAGCCTTTCTCCAGCAGTCCGGGATGACTGCCCGTATCACTGCCGGCGTCTGAGGGGATGTGGTACTCGTCTTTCTCTTTGTCAAATATCCGGTAATAGTGATCGCCGCCAAGAAGCTCATGCTCTACGGTCAGAGTGGAGCTCTTGTCACTGGAGGAGGTGGTAATATAGTAGTCACGGCCGCCGTCCACGGAGACGCAGATATACGTAGTCTTCTGGACGTCATAGCTTTTCTCATCGAAAAGTGCACCTCTGGAGATCGTAAATTCATAGCGGTCCAGGGCCAGATCGTGTTCAATCGCGGCATTGATGGCGTCTGCCGCTTCCTGCAGTTCGTGTTCACTGGTTTTCCCGAAACAGCCGGAGACCATCAGGGAAGCGGCGGCCAGAGCGGCGGCCGGAACCAAAAGCCATTTACTTTTCCGTAACATCGTAATCCCTCTTTATTCTTCGATGACCTGGATTTCCAGAAAATCGAAATCAATGTGTTCGATAAAGTTGTCCTGATAAAAACGCGCCTTGTCATGAACCTTAAACTCGTGAATGGTGGCGTCCAGCCAGATCGGCTTCCCCAAATCAAATTCATAGCAGATATCATCAAGAGCCTGGAATACCATGGCGGTTCTGGACATCGAGTAATCGGAGATGCAGATAACGGTATCCCGGACGAGTCTCGTATCTTTTATAATCTTTCCCCACATGCGAAACATAGAATCTTCCTCCTCCCGTATATCTGTGGTTTTTATAAAAAGTGTATGCAGTTGATTATATCATCCTGGCGGGAAGCAGTGCAAGGGAAAAAACTTGAGATTAAAAATTTGTAAAAATGAATAGAATATGATAGAATCAAGTTAGCGTTTTTTGTGGAATAAAATCGGATAAAACCGAAGGAGGACGACGACGAATGGCACAACCGATAACAGACCAGGTCGGATTCCTGTCAGAGGCATGCAGAGCCGTACAGGAGCTGTCTGCGAGCAAAAATTCACTGGATAAAATACGCCTGGATGAGAAGCGTCTGGAGAAAGAACTGGAGGCGGAAAAGAAGGCAGTGACGGATGCGATCAGTCTGACTGTGAAGAAGCGTATGGAAGAAATTAACGGTTCCTACGACAAGGAGATAGCAAAAGGACAGGACCGGTTAAAACGGGTTCGGAGCAAACGGGAGAAGGCGAAGAGCCAGGGCGTAAAGGAACGGATTGAGGAAGAGACGAAGGAACTGCGGGATGACAACCGGGAACTGAAGCTGCAGATGAAGACGGCGTTCCAGCAGAACCGTGTGCCGCGTTTCTGTAAATCCACATGGTACTATTCCCTGTATTTTACCAGAGGATTCTCAGAATTTCTGATTTTACTGGTGACGATTCTGATTTGCTTTCTTGCGGTTCCGTGGGGAATCTACATGCTGCTTCCGCAGAAGTCCAACTACTATCTGGCGGGGATCTATTTCGTGGTTGTCGTTGTCTTCGGAGGACTCTATATTCTGATTAATAATAAGACAAAGGTGCGTCATCAGGAGACGCTTAAGCAGGGACGGAAAATCCGCGATTTAATGAGGACGAACGATAAGAAGATTCGCGTCATTACCAGCGCGATCCGGCGCGACCGGGACGAGGCTGTGTATGATCTGGAAAAGTATGACGATGAGATCGCTCAGATCGAGCAGGACCTGGCGGATATCACAAGCAAGAAGAAAGAGGCGTTAAATACATTTGAGAAGGTGACGAAGACCATCATTTCCGATGAGATTGCCGGTGGAAGCAGGGAGAAGATCGAACGGCTGGAGGCTGATCTGCGCCGTACTTCGGATGAGGCCAAGGAAGCCGAGGTGAAAGTGAAGGAGCAGACGCTCTTTATCACGGATAATTATGAATCCTATATCGGAACGGAATTCATGGTGCCTGAGAAGCTGGATGAGCTGGCTGATTTTATACGGCTGGGGAAAGCCGCTACGATCAGTGAGGCGGAAGCGCTTTATAAGAGTGTAAAGGGATAACGAATATATAATAAGAGAAAGACGCGGTGCGGAACTTCTATTGCAGCAGATAGAAGTTCTGCACTGCGTCTTTCTTATTGCTGCTTTTTCACTTCCGGCTACGGCAGACGCCTCTGAAGCAGATCCCAGTCCGAGTTTACAATCAGTTTCTCCGGAAAGGAGATGCTTTTTAACATCTTTAAGGCCGCGTCGTGGCTGCCAACTGCATATTTGGAGTGGGCGTCGGAGCTGACCAGTACGGAGACGCCGTATTCCATGCAGAGCCGGGCGACGGTTTTGCAGTTCTTATCGCTTCCGGGGCGGACTATGAAGGAGTTGGAGTTGATCTCGATTAACTTTTCCTCATGGGCGCATGCCTTGATGACGGCCTCATAGTCGCATTGAAAGACCGGATTCCCGATGTGCCCCAGACAGTCCACATCGGGATTTTCCAAGATCTCGATGAGCCCCCGCGTGTGATCCGCCGGTGAGGCGGGGGCAATAGCCTCCGCGTGATAGGAAGCAATGACAATATCCAGATTCTTTAAAATGGATTCAGGCAGGTCCAGCTGTCCGTCATACGACTTGATATTCACTTCGGCGCCCTTGTAAAAACGAATACCGTAAAGCTCGTCCGGAAGGTTTCGTAAACACAGGAAGTGAAGTTCCATGGCGCCGTCCAACATCCCGGGACCGTGATTGGTAATGCCAAAGGCTTTAAAACCTTTAAACTTTGCGGCCAATGCCATCTCATCCAGAGTGCTGTAGGCGTGCTGGCTGACGCTGGTATGCATATGTAAATCCGCGATTGTTTTCAAATACACCCCTCTTTTCTTCTTATATAATTTTGTGGTAAGATAAACTTATTATAATGTTTAGTAAACAAAAAATCAATACAATCTGAAAAAAATACGAAAATACTAAAAAATAATATAAACTTTACAAAACATTTACTTATAATTTTATTGACAAAAATAGTCAACATGCTATAATCTAACTATAAAACATCAATAAATACGATGAAAAAAGTGATTTAGCACAAACTGGTACTAGGAAACTAATAGAAATGGAATAGAGAAAAGTTTACTAAACGGAAGAAAAAGCAAAGACAAAGGCAAAAGGAGGAAACAATGGGAAGCGTATATGCAGAAGGGCAGGAGTATCACCTGCAGATCAAGGAGGGAGATATCGGCCGGTATGTAATACTGACCGGTGATCCGGGAAGATGTGAAACCATTGCAGGGCTGCTTGACCGTCCGGAGAAAAGGGCGGCAAACCGGGAGTATGTTACTTATACCGGATATTTAAATGGGGAGAAGGTCAGCGTGGTGTCCACCGGAATCGGCGGGCCGTCGGCGGCCATAGCCCTGGAGGAGCTGGCGCACTGCGGGGCCAGTACCTTTATCCGTGTTGGAACCTCGGGAGGTATGCAGCCGGAAGTGCTGGGGGGAGATGCGGTGATCGCCACAGGAGCTGTGCGCATGGAAGGCACGAGCAGGGAGTACGCCCCCATCGAATATCCGGCAGTTGCGGATTATCAGGTGGTTATGGCTCTTAAGGAAGCGGCAGATGCGGCCGGACAGCGCTGCCATCTGGGCGTCGTGCAGTGTAAGGATTCCTTTTACGGTCAGCATGATCCGGATACTATGCCGGTAGCAGATGCGTTAAATTCAAAATGGAAGGCCTGGGTCCGGTGCGGCGCGCTGGCAAGCGAGATGGAGTCCGCGGCGCTGTTTACGGTCGGGCAGGTCCGCAGGCTTCGCATGGGTACGGTGCTCCTCGTCATAGGAAACCAGACAAGGCGGGAGATGGGACTTGAGGATATCCAGTGCCATGACACCGGAAAAGTGGCAGAACTGGCCGTGGAGGCCATGAAGCGGTTAATAGAGCACGATAAAACCAATCAGAAAAATTATGGAGGGAAAACATTATGAAGAAAAAAGGCAGAGCATTGACGGCAGTATTGCTGGGACTTACCATGGTGATGAGCCTGGCTGGATGCGGTCAGAAGAAGGAGAACACAGCCGATACGGCAGCGGCGGGCAGCGAGGCGGCTAAGACGGAGGAAAGTACGGGAGAAAAGAGCACGTCTGCGGCGATGGAGACAATTACCTTAAAGCTGGGCTTTAACGGAGATTTCCTCACAATGCCGGAAGCGGTACTGGGAGCCGCGGAGAATTTAAATAAGAAGTACGAGCAGGAAGGAAAGAATATCCGGATCGAGTTTGAGACGGATTATCAGACCATCGACAACAGTGAATACCATAACAACATCGTGTTTGCACATAAGAGCGGGGACGCACCGGATATCTTCATCTGTGACGCCGATGTGGCCGGATTCGTAAAGGCCGGATGTGTTCTGGATATCACGGATGTGATGAGTGATGCATTCGTAGACGGCGTATTCACACCGACTATGGTGGATGGAAAGGCGTACGCCATGCCTTTCGATCTGCCGCTTCGTGTAATCTATTACTCCAACAAGGACCTGGCGGATATCGGATGGAGCCAGGACGAAATCGACGCGTTGCCGGAAAAGATCCGGGACGGGGAATTTACTCTGGAACAGTTTATGGATCTCTGCAGTGAAGTGATAGAAAAAGGCGGAGCGAAGTACGGTCTGGTTCACAGACCAGGAGCCGGCAATGACTTTTTCGATATGTTAAACGCGTTTGGCGGTCAGTATTACGATGAAAACGGCAGCCTGGTGTTTGACGAGGCCGGAATAACGAGATTTTTTGAGAGCATCTACGAAAATGCCAACACGACGAAGATCACACCTCCCAACTTAAACCAGCTGGGTTGGGATACAATCAATAAGATGGTAGGTACGGGAGAAGCCTTCGCCTACTACGGTCCGATGTTCTCCGCGACGTATGTGGCGCAGGCGGCAGGACTGGAGACGGAAGAGTTTGCGAAGAATGAGACGTTTGTGCTATTCCCGAAATCCGAATATACGGATGCCCCATTTGCAACGGTAGCGCCTCAGATGATGGCGATCAGCGCCGATACAAAATATCCGGATGTCTGTAAGGATATTTTCCGCGAACTGGCCGGCGATTCCAACTCTCTGTTAGCAAAACATGCAGGCACCATCTACACGCTGTCCTGTATCAAAGAAGCCAATAAGAACCCGGAAGTGACGGAGAATCCGATCCTTAAGAATGTAACTTACATGGCAGATTACGCAAGGTCCGTTCCGGCAATCAACAATTTATCTTCCTTAAAGAGCGAGATGTTCACACAGATTGTCTCCCTCGAACTGGGACAGACGACTCCGGAACAGGCGGTTGCCGACTTGAAGACTCAGATCGAACTGAATGTTGACAATGTAATTTTCAAATAAAAACAGTAAGGTTTGCCGCTGCTGCGCCAGGGGGTGTGAAAGATCCCGGCGCAGCAGCATTTAGGAAGGCGGTTCCTCATGAAAAATAAAAATGGACAGGCATATATGTTTTTAACGCCTTTTTTGATTTTGGTGACGATTTTCTATGTGATCCCGGCCGTACTGACTGTGGTGATGTCATTTACGAATCTCGATTCCTCGTTTGTGTGGGAATTTAACCATTTCAAAAATTTTATTAAGATATTTAAAGATCCAAATACGCTGGTCATTGTAAGAAATACCCTGATCTTTGTCGGGGTGGCGATTGTGGCGACGGTTTTCTTAAATCTCCTGTTCGCCGTGCTCACTACATATTTCGTTAAGACAGAGCGGTACTCCAGCATATTTAAGGCGATTCTGATGATCCCCATGATCACACCGGCTGTTGTGTATTCCGTACTCTGGATCTGGCTGTTGGAAGCCGGCGAGGGAGGAATGGTCAACCGGGTCTATTTATCCTTTGTGGACTCCCAGCCGATTAACTGGATTGCCAAGTATCCGATGCAGATCGTCCTCTGCGCGACGATTCTCGTCAATATTGCGTATGGAACCATTATATTTTCCAGCGCGATCAAGAGCATTCCGGAAAACCAGTTTAAGGCGGCTCATGTGGATGGGGCGGGAGAATGGGAGATTATCAAAAGCATTATCATCCCCAATATCCGCTACCACATCCAGTTTATCGCCCTGTGGGAGGCGCTGGGGCTTCTCACGAACTACGTGACGATTCTCCTCATCACCAACGGCGGACCGGGAATCCAGACCGAGGTCTGGTCGCTGTCAGCCTACCATAAGGCGTTTAACGACCAGCAGTATGGATACGGCGCGGCTATTTCCCTGATGCTGATCCTGGTGGTACTGGTTCTTATGATCCTGATGAACAAAGTCATGCAGAAGCAGAATGAAAGATAGGGGGGAGAACGAATGGCAAAGGTTACGTTAAGCAAGACGGAGAAAAAGAAACAGAATATCGCGATAGCGGTACTGGTTCTGCTCTGTGCACCGATCCTGTATCTGTATATCAGCTTCTTCAGTCTTGCGTTTTTTAATGCGGATGGCGCGTTTACATTAAGCAATTTTGATTTCCTGTATAAGCCCATGAAGCTTAAGCAGACAACGATTCAGCCCATTGGAAAATCATTTGTAAATACGGTTTATTTTACAATTATAGTCACTCTGAGTGAAGTGGTCATCAGCTGTCTGGCCGGGTATGCGCTGTCGAGACTTCAGTTCCGGGGAAGGAAGACGATTCAGTATTCACTTCTGATTCTGAGGATGTTCCCAAACCTGCTCTTACTCATTGCCGTGCTCTATGTTCTGATCGCACTGCATATCGTCAATACCATGGTGGGCGTCATTCTGGTCGCCATCGCATTTCGGATTCCGGGGTCCACCTTTATTATTAAAAACTTTTTTGATGGGATACCCAGGGATATCGAGAATTCCACGCTGGTGGACGGATGCAGCAGGCTGAGCGGTTTCTTCCAGGTTATTATCTATCTGGTTAAGCCAGGCATCGCCTCGATCTCGATTTTCTCATTCCTCAGCGCATGGTCCAACTATATTTTGTTTAACACGCTGATTTTCAATTCCAAGACGCCGGTTATCGCCACGTACCTCCATTCCCTGTCGCGGAGTGAGCAGATGATCGCGGATTACGGTGTATTTGCGGCAATGGCAATCGTATATATGCTGCCGGTATTCGTATTTTTCGTTATATCTCAGAAACAGTTGATGGAAGGCAATATCGGAGGCGGAAAGGGAGTATAATTATGATTTCAATCAATAAACTGCGTAAGGAATTTGACCAGGGCGTCGTGGCGCTGGACAGTATCGATCTGGAGATCCGGGACACAGAATTTGTCGCGCTGCTGGGGCCGTCGGGCTGCGGGAAATCCACAACCTTAAACTGCATCGCCGGACTTTTGGATGTGACCAGCGGGCAGGTGATGTTTGATGATGCGGATGTGACGAACAAGGCGCCAAAGGACCGGAATATCGGTATGGTATTCCAGACTTATGCCCTGTATCCCCATTTAAAGGTAATTGATAACATTGCATTCCCCTTAAAGCAAAAGGGAGTATCGAAGGAAGAACGCCATAAAAAGGCGAGGGAAATGGCGGTAAAGCTTCAGATTGAGCATCTTCTGGACCGGAAGCCGACCCAGCTCTCCGGCGGCCAGCAGCAGAGAGTGGCCATGTGCCGCGCCCTCGTGAAGGAACCGAAGATCCTGCTTTTAGATGAGCCGATGTCTAACCTGGATGCCCGATTAAAGATCGAGATCCGCGAAGTAATTAAGAAGATTCAGCAGGAGTTAAAGGTTACATCAATCATCGTGACCCATGATCAGGAAGAGGCCATGGCGATTGCGGACAAAATTACCATTCTTGACAACGGAAGAATCCAGCAGTACGATACTCCTGAGATGCTTTATCAGTATCCGGCCAACTTATTTGTGGCTAATTTTATGGGGAATCCGCCCATGAATTTTATCGATGCCAAGCTGGAGACTGCCGGGGAAAAGCTTATGTTTACCATTGGGGAGTCTTCCGGGGAGGTATCCGGGCAGCTTCTCGAAAAGCTGAGACCCCACACCGGCAGGCCGGTTAAGCTGGGAGTTCGTTCCCATCAGATCAAGGTAGGGGCGGAGCCGGCAGCCAATACCTTGCCGATGGAGGTCCAGATGGTGGAGAACTTAGGCAAGGAACTGCTCTTAAGCGGGGATGTCCACGGCTGTCATGTGCGGGTATCCGTGGATGATACGTCTGCCTTCGGGCGAATGAAGGCACTGGTGGGCGACGGTGAAAAACGTGTATATCTGCGGTTTGCGGATTTTATAAATGTGTTTGACTCTGAGACGAAGGTGAACCTTGTATTATGAGAGAACTATTAGAACATGCGGACCGGGTGCTGATTGGCGGGCACAGAGGCAGTGCCTGCCGTTACCCGGAAAATTCCATAGAAGCCATGGAGCACGGCCTGCTGTCGGGCGCGGATTACCTGGAAATTGATATTCAGCTGACAAAGGACGGTGTGCCCGTGGTCTATCACGATACCGCTCTGGAGAAACGGACCGCTTTGCACGGATACGTCCACGAGCATACGCTGGACAGGCTGCGGGAGAACTGCCCCGGCCTCTGCACCTTTGAGGAGGCCATGAGATGGGGCAGCGAAAGAGAAGCGTGGTTCGCGCTGGAGATTAAGACAGTTCCCCTGGATATGCAGGAAGTAAACTTCCGTCTGCTGGAGGCCATGGTACCTGTTCTGGAGAAAACAGGCATGAAGAAGCGAGTATTCGTATTCGGTCCGGATTATCAGGTCCTTAAACGGATGAAGCAGCTGGATCCGGAGGTGGAGATCGGCCTGATCGTTCCCTTTATCCCGGAGGACCCTGTGGAGCTTATGAAGTCCATGGATGCGATGGTCTATTTAACGTATATCTATAATATAACACCGGACATGATAGACGGACTCAAGGCACATGGATATTATGTGAGCGGCGCTATATTAAGGGAAGAAAAATGGATGGAACGTGCATACGCATGCGGCGTAACCATGTTTGAAGCCGATTATCCGGAAACGGCGCGCAGACTGGGAAGTGAAGGACCGGAGGAAATCGCGTGATTGACGTATAGTGATGATTCTGCTATGATAAAAAATAGTTAAAACAGGTGAAGGAAGGGGTGATGTGTGTGGCAACATTATTGGATATTGCGGAGAAGGCCGGCGTGGCCAAGTCTACGGTTTCCAGAGCGCTGAGGGAAGATCCGACGCTTTCTATTACAGAGGAGACGAAGGAAAAGATCTTTTCCGTAGCGGAAGAACTCCAGTATAAGATGAAACAGGAGAAGAAATTAAAACGATGCCGGAACATTGCGATCGTTCATAAGGACACACATTTCATGAACCAGATTGATAACGCGTTCTATTTTTCGATCAGGAGTGCCGTCGAGGAAACGTGCTATCAGAAGAATATTGGGTTTACATTTGTCCCTTATTCCTTCCTGGATTCGTTTGACCGACAGATCGACGGAGCGCTGGTCGTGGGGAATTTCGACCGGAAAGAGGTGGATACAATCTGTGCCGCGGTGAGGACCGGCTGTATGGTGTTTGTGGGCAAGGTGAATTACTACCCGGACCGCATGGACTGGATCTCTTACAGTATTAAGGACTGTGTTTATAAGGCCATGGGGCATCTGGCAGCCATGGGACTTAAGGATATTGCCTATATCGGCGGGTATGACAGCGAGGATACACCGGAGGAGTTCAGCAAGTTTTCTTATTTTAAGAAGTTCATGGCCGAGCAGAAGCAGCTTCATTTTGCCGGTTCCATGGTCGGGGAACACGGCGTGGAGAGTGGTTACCAGATGATGAAACGCTGGCTTGGCGAGAAGAAGGCGGTTCCGGATGCATTTTTCGTATCCAATGATCCGATTGCTATCGGAGTGATCAAGGCGCTGAATGAGGAAGGAATCTCCGTGCCGGACAGCGTATCGGTGATTTCCATAAACGGGGACAGCTCCGGCGAATTTTCGTTCCCGGCCCTGACCACGGTCGATGTCCACACGGATGCCATGGGGCGGGAAGCGGTGGAGATTCTGGAGGAACGGATCGAAGGAAGGCGGAAGCTGATTAAAAAGGTGGAATACCAGGTGACGCTGGTGACGCGTGGAAGCGTGGGGAAAATAGAGTAAGAGAGTAATTAATATTAGCAAAACAACGCAGGATATCGGTTCGTAACTGATGTACCTGCGTTGTTTTTCGTAGTTTAATCGAAAAAATAAAATTGTTTATTTAGGCTAAAAGGTAAAAAAAATCCGGATTTTGGTAAAAATATACTGTTCAATTGGGAGGAAAAATGACTATAATTTGACTATAAATACTTAGGAGGTATTGAAAATGAAAAAGAGATGGCTTAGTATACTATTGACGATCAGTATGACAGCTGTGCTGACGGCCTGTGGGGGAAATAGCGCGGTACAGGAGACCAAGCAGAGCGCTGTAGAGAGCACATCGGCAGGGGAAGAGGCACAGACAGGTGAGGGGACAAAAGAAGCGGCTGAATCCACCGAGGAACCGGTTACGCTCTCCATGTGGCATATTCAGACTAATGCAGAGGATTTGACGGCAAAGGCACTTTTGGATGCGATTGCACTCTATGAAGAGACCCACCCGAATGTAAAAATTGTACAGGATGCTACTCAGGGGGAGCAGTATAAAGTGAAAATCCGTACGGCGGCCGCCAGTGACGAGCTTCCTGATATCTTTTTTGCCTGGGGATACTCATTTGCTGAAGATTTTGTAAAATCGGGAAAAGCCCTGCAGATGGATTCCTGGCTGGAGGATGGGACAAAGGATAAGATAAAACCAGGCCTGCTCAGCGTTCTCTCCTACAACGATGCCGTATACGGCCTGCCGGTAGATTTTTCCGGAATGCTGATGTACTATAATAAAACTGTATTTGAGGAAAATGGTTTGGAGATTCCTGATACGTACGAAGACCTGGTAAATGTGGTGGATGCCTTTAAACAGAAGGGAATTGCTCCAATGATTATGGGTGGTAAGGCCATGTGGCCTCTGACCGCTATGTTTGAAGATTTTTCTATCCGCACCGTAGGCGCAAAAACCTGTCTTGATGTGGTATCGCAGCAGGATACCATTAACCAGGAGGGATTCGTAAAGGCTGCGGATTATTTACAGAAGTTTTTGTCCAATAAGACACTGACTGAGGACAGCATGACAATGATTCCGCCAGAGGCCAATACGAAATTTGCTGCGGGTGGTATCCCCATGACCTATAATGGAACGTGGTCTATTGGAGTATTTGAAGGTGAAGGCTCTCAGGTGAAGGATCAGCTGGTGGCAAAACCCTTCCCGTTGATCGGAGGCGAGCTTAATAATCCAGAAGAATATGTGGGTGCATCTTTATCCGGATATATGGTTTCTTCTGAGACGAAGTATCCTGATGTGGCAGCAGACGCAGTGAAGTTTATTACGGAGCAGGCGGCAAAAAACTTATATCAGTCAGGAGCGGGGTTACCGGCGTGGGACGTTGAGGTAGATGAATCGCAGCTGAATCCATTGATTATTGCCGTAAATGAGTTATATGGAGGCATGACCAGGGGCGTGGCCAACTGGGACACCCTGCTTCTGGCAGATTACGTGGAGGATTATAAGAATACGACCACGATGCTGACTATGGGGGATTTATCACCGGAAGAATATACTCAGGAAATGGCGGAAATTCTGGGGAAATAAAAAACGGATGAAACCTGGAAGAGGAGCTGCTGTAAATCTGCAATCAAGTTTACAGCAGCTTTTTGTTTCATCTAATGGCGGAAATTTGACTTAGTCAGAAAAACAGCCTGTTGAGTCGAAAGATCCGGATTGGAAGAGGGGATAGCTGCATGAACAAAATGATGTCAAATAAAAAAGCAATTGCAATTTTTATATTGCCCACATTTCTTATTTTTTCCATGGTGATTCTGGTAACGATTGTCAGTTCCGGAGTCATTAGTCTTCTGGATTGGAACGGTATGGGAGAGGCCAAATTTGTAGGGATAAAGAATTATCAGGCATTGTTGCATGACAAGGTTTTTCGCAGTGCAATCGGAAATTCTTTTGTTTTCCTGGCCTGCACATTGATTTTGCAGCTGCCGACAGCCGTAATCTTAGCAGTGCTGATTGCGGACTGTGTCAGGGGGGAAAAGCTGTACCGGACCATTTACTTTATACCGGTTATCATTATGACCTCCGTAACTGGGCAGCTTTGGATGAAACTGTATGATCCGCTTATCGGTTTGGTAAATCAGTTTTTGGGAGCTGTGCATTTAGAACAGCTGCAGCGTAACTGGCTTTTTGATAAGAAGACAGTTATGATAGCAGCGACACTTCCCAGTGTATGGCAGTGGATGGGATATCATATGCTGATCGTTTATTCTGCAATTAAATCGCTGCCAAAGGAGATTTACGAATCGGCGCAGATTGATGGAGCGGGTCGGTTTAGGCTGGCGTGGAATATTACGATGCCCAATATCATGCCAATGTTAAAGGTGAGTGTTACCTTCATGGTAGTAGGATCCATGAAAGCATTTGACTTAATCTATATATTAACGGAGGGCGGACCGGTACATGCTTCCGAGGTGCCTACAATTACGATGTATAAGACAATTTTTTCAAAGTATCACTATGGTCCGGGAAGCGCCATGGCGATGGTAATTGTTGGTATCTGTCTGTTTTACGCGCTGGTAGTCAACAGGCTGTTTAAAAAAGCGGAAGAAAGGCTGGAATAGTATGAAGAATAGGGCTTTGAAAATTATTAAGTACGCGATTTTGAATGTATTTTTAATCATACAGCTGATGCCCCTGGTATGGCTCTTTTTGTTCTCTCTTAAGGATAATAATCAGATATTTAACCGTCCGGCCTTTTCTCTGCCGGCACCGTTTGTGTTTGAAAACTATACGAGAGTGTTTCAGAACTTAAAGATACATATCTACCTGTTTAACAGCGTTATCGTGACTGTTATGACCATGCTTGTTACACTTCTTTTTGCCACTATGGCTGCCTATGCCTGTACAAGAATGCGGTTTAAATATGGAAAAGCATTGATAATGGTTTTTTTGGCGGGGATTATGATTCCGGTTCACGCATCCCTGTTACCCTTATTCATTCTGTTTAAAAATATAGGAATTTTAAATACCAGATGGTCCCTGATTATTCCCTATACCGCTTTTGCACTGCCGGTGGCACTGTTTATAATGACGGGTTTTTTAAAGACACTGCCGGTCGAATTGGAAGAGGCAGCCTGCATTGACGGATGTAATATCTATCAGGTGTTCTTTCGGGTAATTCTGCCGCTGCTAAAAATACCGCTCTCAACCATTGCCATCTTTACGTTTATCAATGCCTGGAATGAGCTGATGTTTGCATTGACATTTACGACGGAAGCCGGGATGAAGACGCTGCCTGTGGCCGTTATGTCCTTTCAGGGTATTTATATGACGGACTGGGGTCCTATTGGTGCGGCAATGTTAGTGGCTACGGCGCCTACATTTTTGATCTATCTGTTCCTGAGTGAGCAGATGCAGAAAGGGATGCTGGCTGGAGCGGTAAAGGGGTGAGTGTGGTGAAAGAAATCTATCGGGACAGCAGCTGTTCATCCGAGGAGCGGGCAAAAGATCTGATTAAGCGGATGACTCTGGAAGAAAAAGCAGCGCAGCTTAAGTCCATACCTGTTGTAGAGGCAGAGGTGTTTCAGGGGAAGGTGCAGATAAATGGGCTGGAAGGGACGTTAAAAGACGGGATTGGGTCATTTCAGCTTCCAGGAAGAAGTTTTTGTCCTGAGGACAGTGCAGCCGTTATTAATCAGATTCAAAAAATGGCTATGGAGGAGAGCAGATTTTCCATACCGGCACTGATTCAGGAAGAGTGTTTAAGCGGTCATGTAGCGAAGGGGGCCAGCATGTTTCCAAAGCCAATTGGCCTGGCCTGTACCTTCGATTTGGAGCTGGTGAGATCGGTTTACCGGGCAATCGGTTCGGAAGCTGCATCCAGAGGCGGAAATCAGGCGTTTACCCCGGTTTTGGACCTGGGAAGAGACCTAAGGTGGGGAAGGCTGGAGGAGACCTTCGGCGAAGACGTGTATCTCGTTTCTGAAATGGGGTATGCTGCGGTAACGGGTCTGCAGGGTGGAGAAGATGGCGTTGAGGAAGGTTTTTTGGCCGCATCGGTCAAGCATTTCGCGGGATACGGCCAGTGTGATGGGGGACGCAATTTTGCGCCTTGTCATGTTACAGAGCGGATGCTCTGGGATGAAATTCTGCCTCCCTTCAGACGAGCGATTATGGAAGGAAAAGCCCGGGGAGTCATGCCATCCCATTCGGAAGTAAATGGAGTTCCATGCCATGCCAGCTATCAGTTGCTGAAAGAAATTCTGCGGGATAAATGGGGATTTGATGGTGTTGTCATTTCGGATTATTATGATATCGGCAGGCTGGAGAGTGTGCACCGCATTGCAGACTGCGGACTGGATGCCGCCGTTGCTGCGCTGCGGGCTGGAGTGGACATGGATCTGCCGGATGGGAAGAGCTATATGGTTCTTCCGGAACTGTGCAGAGGAAATGCAGAGCTGTCTGCCTGCCTGGACCAGGCGGTAATGCGGGTACTTCGACTGAAATTTGAACTGGGGTTGTTTGAACAACCGTTCACTGATCCGAAGAAGGCCAGAAAACTGGTGCGCTGCGGGGAACACGGAAAATTAGCCTTCCGTGCTGCCGCTGAAAGTCTTGTTCTGTTAAAAAACGAAAACGGGATTCTTCCGCTTTTGACGTCCGTGCCGCTTAAGATTGCCGTAACTGGTCCATGTGCCCATCCAGTACATTTCAGCTATTACAGTACAGCGCCGGCTGAAGGTGTCAGTATTTTACAGGGGATCGAAGAGGCGGCAGCAAAGCTTGGGGCAGAGGTATTCTATGAAAAAGGCTGTGGGTTAACAAAGCAGGAAATATCGATGGATACAGAGGTTGATGCGACCATGATAGAAGAACCCGAGCTATATACGTTGGAAGAAGAGGAAGTGTGTTTAAACAGGGCGGTGCGTCTTGCCAATACGTGTGATGTTGTGGTGGCGTGTGTAGGGGGAAGCGCTTCGACCAGCCGGGAAGCAATTTTTAAAAATAATAGCTCCGGAGATAATGATACACTGGAACTGGCGGGACAACAGAGAGAACTGCTTTGCCGTCTCAGCAGCACGGGAAAACCATTGATTGTTGTCTCTGTGGGAGGAAAGCCATATAGCAGTGCGGAACTGTACGATCAGCCATCCGCTGTTCTCCAGTGCTTTTATGCGGGACAGGAGACCGGGAGTGCGGTAGCGGAAGTCCTGTTTGGTATGGTTAGTCCATCCGGGAGGCTTCCGGTGACGATACCTTATAACGTGGGTCAGATGCCGGTCTACTATAGTCAGAGGGATTCCGGCCTGATGAAAGGCTATTTATTAGGGGCAAAGAAAGCGCGTTATCCCTTTGGATATGGACTTGGCTACACAACCTTTGAAATTTTTGATATTTCTGCCAGCAGCGAGAGCTTTCTGCCGGGCGAGAAGCTTACCATCAGCGCCTGGATTCAGAATACCGGACAGAGAGCGGGTGTTTGCGTGCCACAGTTTTATATACGGGATAGAAAATCTTCGGTTACCAGACCTGCAAAGGAGTTAAAGGGATTTTTAAGGGAAGAACTGGAACCGGGGGAAAAGAGGCGTGTGGACTTTGATGTGTCTGAGGAGATGCTGTGTTTTACCCGATTGGACGGAACCTATGGGAGTGAACCGGGCGACTTCGAAGCTATGATTGGCGTAAATGCCTGGGACTATGTATCGTGCACATTCACGCTGAAGGAGAAATGAAATGGAAAAGTATAATATAGTAATGATTATGGCGGATCAGATGACTCCATATATGATGAGTTGTTACGGAAATAAGGAAGTGATCTGCCCAAATATAGAAGGACTGGCGCAGTCAAGTATCTGTTATGAAAATGCTTATACATCGAATCCGCTCTGTACTCCTGCCAGGGCTTCGCTCATGACAGGGAAGTATACGTCAGCGCTGCACTGTTACGATAATGCATCAGCATTTTCCTGTGAGGAGCCTACATTTGCCCATTATTTGTCCAATGCGGGATATGATACTGTTTTGTGCGGAAAAATGCATTTTGTAGGGGCTGATCAGCTTCATGGCTTTTCCAGAAGACTGACTACTGATATTTATCCTTCAGGATTTTCATGGCTGCCCAACTATGTCGATGAGGAAAACCATATTCTTCAGTCGGAGGCATGGGGAAATGCGATTCATTACAATGCCCGGACTGCGGGACCGCGGAAATGGAATGAGGGGTTGCAATACGATGAAGAGACCCATATGAAGGCAAGGGAGTATCTGTATACCCATGGAAGTTCTGCCCAAAATCCATTTTTCCTCTGTGTCTCGTATCACCATCCCCATGATCCGTTCAACCCGCCCCAAAAGTACTGGGATTTATATGAGGGAAAGGATATCACCATCCCGGATATCGAGAATGCCGCACAGGAAGGGGATACAATTCTGGACAAGTGGCTGAATACCGGATTTCACAGAACGGATATATTTCCTGTGAAGGGAAGAGAAAATTTGTATGCAGTTAGACGGGCATACAGTGCCCTGGTCACTTACATAGATGATAAGGTCGGTGAATTGATAAGTGATTTAAAGGAAACAGGATTGTATGAAAAAACTATTATTATTTTTACAAGTGATCACGGGGATATGCTGGGGGAGCGAGGTATGGTTCAAAAGCGATGCTTCTATGAGTGGTCCAGCCGCATCCCGCTGTTGATTCACTATCCGGACAGCCGGAGCGAAAGGGTTCGTACACCTGTGTCTATTGTGGATTTAGCACCTACGCTGGCAGATCTGAGTGGGGCGGCCCGGATGGAGGAGGTGGACGGTATTTCCCTGGTGTCAAAAACGCTGGCTGTAGATCGCCCTGTTTTTTGTGAATCCCATGGCGAAGCAATTCTTTGGCCCTGCTATATGGTCAGAAAGGGTGCCTACAAGTATACTTATATTCATGAGAAGGAGACGCAGCTGTTCTGCCTGGATACAGATCCGGAGGAAAGGATCAATCTGTCTGGAACAGCGGAGTACAGTGAGATTGAGGAAGAACTTAAAGGGCTGATCTTAAACCGGTTTAATCCGCAGGAAGTGCTGGACTATCTGGATAAATCAATACGAAAAAAGAAAATCGTAAAAGAAGCAATGGAGAAGACAGAAACTGCCTGGGATTACGTTCCGGCAGTGGATGAGAGCGAGCGTTTTTCTAGATAAAGAATAGGCAGGAAAAGGGGGAAGGGCTGCATGTACATAGGAATTGATATAGGAGGAACAAAATGTGCTGTAACTGGCGGAATGTTTTTGGACGGACGTATAGAAATCGTTCATAAAAAGAAGATTGAGACGCCAAAAGACCGGTCGCCGGAGGAGGTTATTGAAATTCTTGCGGATGAAGTTATGAAATGGAGCGAAGAAAAGACTTCGGTAGGAATCAGCTGCGGCGGTCCGTTAAACAGCCGGGAAGGAATTATTCTGTCTCCCCCCAACTTAACAGGCTGGGATCATGTGTGCATTACCAGTATTCTGGAAGAGCGTCTGAAGATTCCGGCATATCTGCAAAACGACGCAAATGCCGGGGCACTGGCAGAATGGTTATTCGGAGCCGGAAAAGGAATGAAAAATCTGATATTTCTCACGTTTGGGACGGGAATGGGTGCAGGGCTGATCTTAAATGGCGGACTTTATGCAGGTGCTCAGGACCTGGCGGGAGAAGTTGGGCATATTCGGCTGGAACCGTATGGACCTGTGGGATTTGGAAAAATGGGATCATTTGAGGGTTTTTGCAGCGGCGGCGGAATTGCTCTTTTGGCGGAAGCGGCGGCGAAAGAGCGGGAACAGCAGGGACGAGGGACGGTTTATTGGGGGCCGGGTAAGACAATTACCGCGAGATGCGTGGCTGAATGCGCAAAGCGGGGGGATGAGACTGCGACAGAGGTATTTCGCATCTGCGGAGAAAAGCTGGGAAAAGCTCTGGCTCTTCTCATCGATACGCTGAATCCGGAGATGATCATACTGGGAAGTATTTATGGAAGATGCCGGGTGCTGTTAGAGCCGTCCATGAGGCAAGTGCTGGAACGGGAGTGTCTGCCAGGGGCACTTGAAAACTGCAGGATTCTGCCGGCTGTTTTAGGAGAAGAGATTGGGGACTATGCAGCACTGGCTACTGCTGTTTATGGGAGGAAAGAATGGAACTGTATGACAGATATCCGGCACTGAGAAGCTGCCGTTTTGAAATTGAAGAAACTGTCTCTATAGTGGAGAAGGCACTACAAAAAGGAGGGAAATTACTGCTCTGTGGAAATGGTGGGAGCAGTGCGGACTGCGATCATATCGTAGGGGAATTGATGAAAGGATTTTTGAAAAAGCGGCCGGCAGCAGTGCCGGAAGCTTGGAAAGATAACGGAGAGGCTGTTAAGCTGTTTGCTCAGCTGCAGGGGGCGCTTCCGGCTATTTCCCTTTCGGCTCAGTCAGCAATTGTGACGGCTTATGCAAATGATGCAGACCCGGATATGGTATATGCCCAGTTGACGTATGGATATGGAAGAACTGGGGATGTATTGGTAGCAGTATCGACGTCCGGAAATTCAGAAAATGTATTAAATGCGGTAAAAACAGCAAACTTTTTGGGTTTAAAGACGGTAGGGCTGACAGGAGGAATCCAAAGTAAGATGGATTCGCTCTGTACGGTAACAATTAAGGTTCCTGAGACTGAAACTTATAGAATTCAGGAGCTTCATCTGCCTGTTTATCATTATCTGTGTGCGAGACTGGAAGAATATTTTTTTTAAGAAACGGCCATTTTTTTGGCCGTTTTTGCGCCATCCTGGAAACAATTATCTTTTTAAACAAAAGAATTCCGGAAAACATGAAGGGAGAAAGAGAGGGGAATATGCAATTTGTAAAAAGAGCTTCCATTGGTATGAAGATGATGGTTTTTACCGGAGCGCTGTTTTTATTTTGTACGGTCTTAAGCGCCTTTATCTATTGGAGCGTGATTGAGGGAGCCAGCAGGCGGGAGATGGAACGGATTTCAGGGCAGACCTTAAGCTCAATCAATGATGGTATGAACAGCCAGTTTGAATATATTCACAGATTTGCGGCTGCACTTATGATGGGGAATGCTTTTCAGGCTATGGTAAACCGCCAGAATACGGAACCGAGTCTGGAAGCACAGATTGGAATGGAGCGCACCTTATATAATATTACGGAGTTTTCGGACCAGATAGAGGCTGTTATTTTCCGCGATTTAAATGGAAAACTTTATGGTGTTAAGCGAAGCGGGGAGACAATTGGAAATTTAATTTTAAAAGAGGACGCGGAGCTGTTTCTCGAGGTGGCCGATTATAAGGGCAGATGGGATATACTTCCTGAAGCATTATTCTCCGATTCAAAATCACATATTTCTATGGTATTTGATTTACAGAGTATAACAGATTTTCAGGAGATGGGCATAGTTGTAATCGAGATTAGTATGGATAAATTAAGCAGCGCTTTCCACGACACGCTGCATCGATATGATCTGGATATAAAAATTCAGGACAGTCAAGGAAGCGTAATAAAGGATTTCGACAAGCTGCCGCAGAAATATGAAAAGGGAAGCTGTATTGCCCGCCTGGCAGTGGAAAATGAAGGTTTTACATGGGAGTATACGAGTGCCACACCCATGGTAAGAATGGATGACGCGTATTTACAAAGCAGAAAGATTACGTTGATTGTGCTGGCAATAAACAGTTGTGTTTTGTTTCTTGGTATTTATGTAATTATCAGAGGCTTTTTACTGCCGTTAAAAAGGATGGTTGGGGTAATCGACCGGACAGGAGAAGATGTATTGGTTCATGTGGACTTAAAATCGGATACATTGGAACTTAGACAGCTTGAGAAAGCTTATAATTGCATGACTGATCGGATAGAAAAGCTGCTTGAGCGAATTATGGCAGAGCAGAAAAATTTGCGAAAGATGGAATTGAGTCTGCTGCAGGCACAGATTAATCCTCATTTTCTGTATAATACTCTAAATGATATCAGTGCACTGATCGTGACAGACCGAAAGGAACAGGCCTGCTACGTAGTAAAAGCATTCAGCAATTTCTATCGGAGAACGTTAAGCAAGGGCAAAGATGTTATTTCTTTAAGAGAAGAACTGATGATAGTGAATGACTATCTAATAGTACAGGGGATTCGTTTCGAGTCAGTTTTTATTGTGGAACGGGAGATTGATGAGAGTCTGTTGGAAGTCAGTGTGCCAAAGCTGATGCTGCAGCCCCTCGTGGAAAATGCCATTTACCATGGCCTTAGACCACTGGGGCACAGGGGGACGCTTAAAATAACGGTGAAAAAAGAGATAACAGGAACGATAGGTGTAACTGTTGCTGATGATGGTGTGGGTATGTACGAAAGCCAGATTCGGGATATTTTAAATGGAAACAGAGAATCTGATGGGGGACAGGGATTTGGACTGCAGAAAACGATAGAACGTATCTGCCTTTATTTTGGAGATACAGATTGTGTGGAGCTTCACAGCTGTCCGG
The DNA here is from genome assembly GCF_051132295.1 of Hungatella sp. SB206. Classification (NCBI taxonomy): domain Bacteria; kingdom Bacillati; phylum Bacillota; class Clostridia; order Lachnospirales; family Lachnospiraceae; genus Hungatella; species Hungatella sp. SB206. Next base: position 111,364 of record NZ_CP096603.1, read on the forward strand.
ACAGGGGAACAGAGATTACGATACATGTAACTGATTTTAATGGTTAAGGAGAAGGTAAAAATGAATATCATGATTTTGGATGATGAAACGCTGGCCAGGGATTTAATTAAGTACTGTGTACCCTGGGAAAAACTTCATCTGGATTTGGTGTATGAGGGGGGAGACGCGGCAGGAGCACTGGATTTTATGGAAGAAAACAGGGTAGATATTATATTGACGGATATTACCATGCCGGGCTTAGATGGCCTGGAGTTTACCAGAGAAGTGCGCAGGAAATGGCCGGATACGGAGATTATTGTTATCACCGGTTATGACGAGTTTGAGTATGCCAGAAAGGGGCTGCGTTTAGGGGTTTCTGACTTTATTTTAAAGCCGGTTGATGGGGCAGAGCTGGAAAAGGCATTGTCGGAAATATTGTACCGAAAAGCAAGATCCAGGGCAACTCTGCCGGAGATTGCCATGGGTGGAAAGAGGGAGCAGGGGCTTATCGGAAATGTAATGGAATATTTGGAGGAAAATTATATGGACATGGAAATGGGGCTTGGAAAGCTTGCGGATCAATTCCATGTGAATGCCAGTTACCTGAGCAGGATGTTTAAGCAGCAGTCAGGAGTAAACTTTTCCGAATACCTTTTTGAACTGCGGATGAAAAAGGCTATGCGGAAATTGGAGCAGGCTGATGAGGAATTAATGATTTATAATTTGGCAGAGATGGTAGGATTTTCGGATGCAGACTATTTTGGAAGATGTTTTCGCAAATATACCGGGATGTCATTCAGCCAGTACAAGAAACATAAAAGATCAGAGTAAAAGCTGCTTTTAGAAATGCGATGGTCAATTGCTTTGTATTCTATTCCCTGTGAATAATTCCCGAATTCACGGCTTATAATAGAACAGAGAACAAGAAGGACATCAAGGCAGGAAATTATGAGACTATGGGAACGCATCGCAATCCGCGGCAATCGGGAAGTTTATTATTATGATACAAAACAGTCCTTCGAGGCGGAAGAGTTTGCTTCGAGGCTTTATGATTTGATATGTACGGAACAGGAAAACGGAAAGACGGCGGGGGTTGTGTTCCTTTGTATCGGCACCGACCGCTCCACGGGAGACAGTCTGGGACCGTTAATTGGGTACAAGCTGAAGGAAAAGCGACTTGAGCGGGTGGAGATTCTGGGAACGCTGGAACGCCCCGTCCATGCCATGAATTTAGAGACCTACCAGGCTATCCTTAAATTTCAGTATCCGGATCATGTGGTGGTGGCGGTGGATGCCTCGGTGGGGAACATCGAGCATATCGGTTATGTGACCCTTGGGAAGGGATCGCTGAAGCCCGGGCTTGGAGTCAGCAAGGAGCTGAAGGCGGTAGGCGACATTTTTATCACGGGTATTGTCGGAAGCTGCGGCAGCTTCGATCCCTTAATGCTTCAGAGCATCCGGCTGTCTGTCGTCATGCGGATGGCGGACTGCATCAGCAGAAGCATTTATCTTGTCGAAAAGTTATGGGAAAACGCTTCCCTCATTTGACAGGTTTTGCGCTCATCCTGTGCTATGATTCATTGGATTAAAATGAATAGCGGGGTGAGCCTATGGGAGAATTGTACAATCCGTTCCCGAAGCTGCCGAAGAATATACGGCAGATCGGGGAGCGTGACCAGATCGTAAAATTGTATGTGGAAGACTACGTGAATACGTATTTGAGACGTCTGTATCCGGCGGGTGGACAGGACCTACGGGTCGGCCTACTGCTCGGAAGCGTGGAAATGAATGATGGGACGCCGTATATCTTTATCGACGGCGCCATGGAAATGGAAGATGTGACGGAACAGGGCCAGAAAGTGGTCTTTTCAGAGCTCGCGTGGAAAAAGGCGTATCAGAGTGTGGAGCAGCTGTTTCCGAAACGGTCCGTCCAGGGCTGGTTTCTGTGCGGAGCGCCCGGAAATGATTTAAGTCCTCTCAATTACTGGAAGCAGCATGTCCAGTATTTTCAGGGACCCAATAAGCTGATGTATTTGAGCAGTGGTGCGGAGGGAGATGAATCGGTTTACATAACGTCAGAGGACGGATTCTATAAGCTTTGCGGCTACAGTATTTACTATGAAAGAAACCAGATGATGCAGGACTATATGGTTCTCCGGAAGGATGTGAAGAGAATTGAGTCCGGATCGGATGAGAAGGTTATTCAGGAATTCAGAAAGCGGATGGATGAGCACAAGGACGAGGTGACGGACAGGCACCAGACTCTTGGGCTTTTACGTGGTATGTGCATGGCAATGTCCATCGTGATTCTGGCAGGCGGAATCGTCATGTTTAATAATTATGAGCGGATGCAGGAGATGGAGAGCGTCATTGCGTCGGCCATACCGGAACGGGTGGAGTCTGCCCTGATGGGGAAGGATAATGCGGCGGGGAAGGATAAGCCAGAGTCTCATGTGGTGGTGGAAGAAGCGGAGGGCGGAGTCTATCCGACGACGGCTGCCGTGACAAAGGAAACCATGTCGGAGACGCAGCCGGGCGGCCAGAACGGCGGGGATGACCAGGCGGCCGGAAGTGGACAGAACGGCGGCAATAATCAAGCGGGCGGAAGCGGCGGCCAGGAGAATGCACAGACGCCGGGCGGAAATAAGGGCGCGTCTCAGGAGAACAGTTCTGACGGCCAGAGTTCAGCCGGAAACACGGCAAGCGGGCAGACCGGGGACGGCCAGAAGAGCGGAAGTGATACGGGAAGCAAGCCGGCAGAGAATGGCGGCGCCTCCCAGGCGGCGGCCGGAGGTACCCAGAGAGTGCACGTAGTTCAGGATGGAGAGACACTGTATGGGATCTGTATTTCAGAATATCACGATGTAAATAAATTAAAGGAAATCTGCGAGTTAAATGGACTGGAGGACGAAAATAAGATCGTATCCGGCCAGCAGCTTCTGCTTCCTTAAAATTTGCGGTCTCGCGGAAAGAAAAAAATAATGCGTTTCTCCTGGAAATGATGTATACTACAATCAAACCACTTACGGCATTTTTTAGGAGAAAACATAATGAGTGATTTAGACTCTATGAACAGAGAAATTAAAAAAAGACAGCTGAGACGGCAGATCGTTCCATCACCTGCCCCTCAGGAAGAAGACAGTGAGGAAATCGTCCGGAAGGCCCGAAAACGTGTCAAACTGAAACGGCTCAGGATTTTCCTGATTATTGGTGTGATCTTAATTGCGGTCGGCATTGGCCTGTTTCAGTATTTCCGGTATTACCAGTATACGGGCTATGACGTCGTGTGGGAAAAAGAGATGAAGGAAGGCAGTTTCGTGGGCTATATGGATTTTGGCGGAAACGTCTTGAAATACAGCAAGGATGGCGCTTCCTACATCGATAATCAGGGAAAAGAAATCTGGGTGCAGAGCTTTGAGATGAAGTCCCCCACGGCCTGTGTGAGCGGCAATTACGCGGCAGTGGCTGACCAGCAGGGCAACAGCATCTATATATTTGACAAGTCGGGTCCTACAGGGACGGCAACCACACTGCTTCCGATCATCAAAGCCACAATCTCGGCCCACGGCGTTGTCGCCGCGGTTCTGGAAGATTCCACCTCGAACTATATCTATTTTTATAAGAACGACGGCAATGTCCTGGACGTAAAGATTAAGGCGCTGTTAAACGGCGAAACCGGATACCCGGTGGATATCAGCCTTTCCCCTGACGGAACACAGCTGATAGGCGCGTATGCTTACTTGAAGAACGGGGCGCTTAACGGCCGTGTCGCATTTCACAATTTTGCGGAAATCGGAAAGAGCGTACCGGACCGGGTGGTGGGCGGATTTGACGAGCCCTATGAGTCGTCCCTTGTGGCGCGGGTACATTTCCTCGACGACACGTATTCCTGTGCGTTTGCAGATAACAGCGTATCCTTTTATTCGACAAAGAACGCGCTGTCGCCGGAGCTGCTTAAGCAGGTTGTGGTGGAGGAGGAGATCAGATCCGTCTTTTACTCGGACAAGTATGTGGGGATCATTGTAAATAACACGGATGGAGAGAACCCGGACCGGATGAACGTCTACAATCCCGACGGGACCCTCGTATTTTCGGAGGCGTTTCATTATCAGTACACCCAGGCCGATATTGACGGAGAGCATGTAATTTTGTATAATGAAGATTCTTGCAGGGTTTATAATATGTCCGGAAGACTGAAGTTTGAAGGAACATTTGATTTTCCCGTATCCAAGATCCGAAACGGCAGATTTCCAAACACGCTGCTGGTAACCGGGCCTCAGAACATGAAAGAGATAAGATTACAATAGACCAGGAGGATTAATACTAATGAGTAAGATCGAAACCATGTCAGTCAATGCAATTCGCGTCCTTTCCGCCGATGCCATACAGAAAGCGAAATCCGGTCATCCCGGTCTTCCGCTGGGCTGCGCTTCGGCCGCCTATGAGTTATGGGCAAATCACATGAACCACAATCCGGCAGACCCGAACTGGGCCAACAGAGACCGCTTTATCTTATCCGGCGGCCACGGCTCCATGCTTCTGTATTCCCTGCTCCATTTATTCGGTTATGGAGACTTATCAAAAGAAGATATCATGAATTTCAGACAGCTGGGTTCCCTGACACCGGGACATCCGGAGTATGGCCACACGGTCGGTATCGAAGCAACCACAGGACCGCTGGGCGCCGGTATGGCTATGGCTGTCGGTATGGCGGCTGCCGAGACTCATCTGGCAGAGGTCTTTAATAAGGAGGAGTATCCGGTAGTCGATCACTATACATTCGTGCTGGGCGGCGACGGATGCATGATGGAGGGGATTTCCTCCGAGGCGTTCTCGCTGGCAGGAACACTGGGACTGTCCAAACTGATCGTCCTCTATGATTCCAATAAAATTTCCATCGAGGGAAGTACGGATATCGCATTTACTGAGAATGTCCAGAAACGTATGGAAGCGTTCGGTTTCCAGACGATCACCGTGGAAGACGGCAATGATCTGGAAGCAATTGGACGAGCCATCGAGGAGGCAAAAGAAGACACCGAGCATCCGTCTTTCATCACCATTAAGACGCAGATCGGCTTCGGATGCCCGGCCAAGCAGGGCAAGGCAAGCGCTCACGGCGAGCCTCTGGGAGAAGAGAATGTGCTGGCGATGAAGGAGAACTTAGGCTGGCCATCTATGGAACCGTTCTACGTGCCGGACGAGGTATATGAGCACTATGCTCACCTCGCGGAAGAGAAGGCCGAGACGGAAGCCGCATGGAACGTAATGTTTGCGGCATACTGCGAAGAATATCCGGAGATGGAAGCGCTGTGGAATGCTTATCACGATGAGAACGCAGGCGAAAAAGCCATTGAGGCGTGTGCTGATTTCTGGAGCAAACCGGAGAAAGCCGATGCCACAAGAAATATTTCCGGAAAGATTTTAAATAAGATTAAGACCTGTATGCCGAATCTGATGGGTGGCTCCGCCGACTTAGCGCCTTCCAACAAGACGAATATGTCGGATATGGGCGACTTCTCCAGGGAGAACCGCGGCGGACGCAACCTGCACTTCGGTGTCCGTGAGCTGGCAATGACCGCGATCGGCAACGGAATGATGCTTCATGGAGGACTGCGCGTCTTTATCGCTACCTTCTTCGTATTCAGTGATTATACAAAGCCCATGGCGCGTCTTTCCTCGCTGATGGGAGTACCGCTGACCTATGTATTTACGCATGACAGCATTGGCGTCGGCGAGGATGGGCCGACCCATGAGCCGATTGAGCAGATGGCTATGCTTCGCGCCATGCCGAATTTCCATGTGTTCCGTCCCTGTGATGAGACCGAGACCGAGTGCGCATGGTATTCCGCGCTGACCTCCAAAAAGACACCTACGGCGCTGGTTCTGACGAGACAGAACTTAACACCGATGGAAGGCAGTAGCAGAGAGGCGTTAAAGGGCGGCTATGTGATCGATGACTGTGAAGGTACGCCGGATCTGATTTTTATTGCCAGCGGTTCCGAGGTAGAGCTGGCTGTCAATGCGAAGAAGCTTCTTGCAGACAGAAAGGTCCGTGTCGTTTCCATGCCGTGTATGGACTTGTTCGAGGAGCAGTCCGCGGAATATAAAGAATCCGTACTTCCGAAGTCTGTTCGGAAACGTGTAGCCGTAGAAGCCTTAAGCGACTTCGGATGGGGCAGATACGTTGGTCTGGACGGAACCTGTGTAACCATGACCGGATTCGGGGCCAGCGGCCCGGCAAACCAGTTGTTTGAGCATTTCGGCTTCACTGCCGATCATGTGGCCGAGGTTGCCAGATCCTTATAATGGTGACAGCACAGTCGGATAATACGAAAGGGAAAAAGGAGTATAGTTAAAAATGGGAAAGAAATGTATTGGCATTGATGTAGGCGGAACCAGTGTAAAGATCGGATTATTTGAGACTACAGGCGATCTTCTGCTGAAGTGGGAAGTCCCCACCAGAAAAGAAGAGGGCGGAAAGTATATCATCGGTGATGTGGCGGCCTCCATTTTAAAGACCCTGGAAGAGAAGCAGATTCCAATGGAAGAGGTAGTAGGCGCAGGACTGGGCGTGCCGGGACCGGTTATGCCGGACGGCTCTGTCGAGGTATGCGTAAACTTAGGCTGGCACAACGTGAATCCGGGAAAAGAGCTTAGCGCACTCCTGGGCGGTCTGCCGGTAAAGAGCGGCAATGACGCCAACGTGGCGGCCCTTGGCGAGATGTGGCAGGGCGGCGGAAAAGGATTCGATGATATCGTAATGGTAACGCTGGGAACCGGCGTTGGCGGAGGCGTTATCATCGGCCAGAAGATTATTGCAGGCAAGCATGGACTGGCTGGAGAGATCGGCCACATCCATATCCGTGACGAAGAGACAGAGAGCTGCAACTGCGGCGGCGTAGGCTGTGTAGAGCAGATTTCCAGCGCCACAGGCATCGCGCGGGAGGCCAGAAGAAAGATGGCCGCATCGGATGCCCCGTCTGCCATGAGGGAGTTCGGCGACGATATCACGGCAAAGGATGTGCTGGATGCCGCAAAAGCCGGCGATGCGCTGGCACTGGAGACGATGGAGGTGGTAGGCCACTATCTGGGCCTCGCGCTGGCACAGATATCCATGGTAGTGGACCCTGAGGTATTTGTACTGGGCGGCGGTGTGTCAAAGGCAGGACAGTTCCTGATCGATACCATTTATAAGCATTACGATAAGTATACTCCGATCTCCAAGAATAAGAGTGGAATCGTACTGGCGACCCTGGGCAATGATGCCGGAATTTATGGGGCGGCCAGACAGATATTGGATTAAGTTGAATAAATATCCTTCACTTAGTGAAATTACTAATAACAGGAGCTTTAAGTCTGTGTTTGTCACAGATTTAAAGCTCCTGTTGTTAGTGTACGCGGTGGCCACAATTGGGCAGCAGAGTCATAACAGGAGAAGAAGATACAACATGAAAAGTAGGTTCTGAACGTACAATTTTGAAGCGTAAATTATGCTGTAAGGTCGTTGTTAAAACAATTTAAGAATGATATGATTGTTATCAAAGACTTACGAAGGAGGAATTCTGTAATATGAAAAAGCGGTCAGTACGAAATCATGTTCTTCCAATTCTGCTTTCCATGGCAGTGGTTTTAAGCTCCGGCAGTTTTGCGGCACTTGCAGACAGCCTGGAAGAGAACGGCAAGAAGGAAATCATTGTTCTTGAAGAACTGCCAGGTTCAATTAGTAATCAGGTTGTTATACCTGGGACGGGAAGAGAAGATTTGAGTTTACCAGGGACTTTAAAGGCAACCATAATGACGGCATCTTCCGAAGATGCGTCAAACTATGCCAGTCCGGGAAATGCAAAAAAAATAAAGCAAAGAACAGCCTCTCCCAGCACTCCATATGAAAGGAACGTGCGGCTGCCTGTAGACTGGGATAGTTCCCCTGTATATGACAAAGAGGAAGAAGGCACCTATTTATTTACGCCTCGCTTTCCGGCAGGCTATAATCTGGCGGCAGGTGTGGATTTGCCGGAGGTATCTGTGACAGTGCAGGCAGATTCCAACAGGATAAACCGTTTGGACAGAATATTGACCGATTGGAGCTATACGGATCAGAGCAACCTGTCAAACGGGAAACTTCTCTTGGCGGGAGTCGGGAGTGAGATGCAGGCAGACGTAAAAACTATCGTAACACTTCTTCCTGATGAAGTCTCCGGTAATCTTGAAGGAGAAGATGATCCGGTAAAGGTATCAATCACTGAATGGGTCTGTCAGGACTATGTCATGGATAGTCTGGGAAACTGGCCAATTACCGGAACGTATCTTTTTCGGGCTGTCATGGAAGATGGATACCAGTGTGCCCCGGAACCTGTGATTGAGGTAATACTGGGCGGCATCAATATGCTGGCAGCTTCGGGAGACCTCACTGTAACCGGTGGCGTACCGGGAAGTGATTACGTTTATCAGGGGGGAGTACTGACTGTTAAAACGAATACTCCACTGACCATTTCGGGGCAGACTACAGCCGACCGGATCATGGTAAAGTCGGCTGAAGCTGACATAACGTTAAAAAATCTTTCCATTACCAGCAGTAATAACCGTCCCTTTGACATGGAGGGAGCTGATGTTACACTGCATTTGGTGGGAAACAACAGTTTGAAAAGTCCGATTAACCGAGCCGCTCTTTTCTGTCCGTCAGGTTCCAGACTTACTATTGAAGGCCCGGGGAAGCTGACTGCCACGATTCATGATAAAGGAGGGGCGGCAGCAATTGGCGGGGAAAGCAAGAAAAGATCAGACTCTTCATCCTACCGTGACTGGGAAGATGGGGGAGACTGTGGCGTAATCACAATTAATGGCGGTGAAATAAATGCCGAAGCCCCCATTTTGGCAGACAGTAATGCCAATGTCGGCGTTGCGATAGGAGGCTCTTCAGGAGGTCCTGTTATAATCAATGGTGGAACCGTAAACGCAATAGGGGAACATAATTCGGTTGGAATAGGGTCTGTGGGTTCTGAGTTTGATGGAATCTATATCCGCGGCGGTAAAGTAACCGCAAAAACGAAAAAAGGCGACCCTTTAAGCGATACCCCTTATAATTCCAGTCTGGGGCCGGCAATCGGCGTTGTGTCCGGCATTGACTTCACAATTGAGATTACCGGAGGTACCGTATCGGCAGAAAGTAATCCTGGATGCGCAGGGATTGGAGGAGGTCGAAATGGATACGGGGGAAATATCTATATTGGCGGCAAGGCGGATGTGACTGCCAAAGGAAATTTTGGTGCCGCAGGTATCGGCGGCGGTTATGCTCAGAATGGAGGAGGCTGCGGCAGAACCATTGTAATAGAAGGGAATGCTGTTGTAAAAGCATATGGCGGTATACATGGAGCAGGAATTGGCGGCGGTGCTCCAAGGAATAATGGTGATTCTCCAGATGGCTACAGCGGCAGCATAACGATTGCAGGAAATGCCCATGTAACTGCCAGAGGAGGAGAAGGCGCCCCCGGAATTGGCAGCGGCGGAACTACCAATGGAATTTTTGAAAAAGCGAGTATAGTAGAAAAAATTGTTATAACCGGTAATCCTGTTGTTGATGCCAAGGGGGGGACTTCCTCGGCGTGTGATATCGGGCCGGGAGCTCTGCCATCCACCGGTGCTGCAAATCCATCACCAGAGGAACGCTTTGAAGAATTTATCTGTACGGTTCCTGGAATTACCACACAAACCGAGGCAAAAAACAGCCTGACTATTCTATCAAATGGCAATTATAAGACAAAGGGCAGGGTTACGCTGGATCATTCCCTTACCATACCATCGGGAAAATCCATGATTTTTAATAATACATCTATTATTACTGGCCCAGTTACCATACCTGATGGTGCTGTCATTGAATCTGGAACTGTCAAGGATAGTTCAGGGAATACAATTGCTGGCGGCGTTTCCGCTTTTACACTGACTGTATCAGGCGGAACCGGAAACAGTCAGTTGACGAGAGGCGAATCGACACGTATAACTGCCTCCGTTCCAGCGGGAAAGCGTTTTGACCAGTGGCAGATTACCAGTGGAGACGGGAGTATTGCTGATATTCATGCTGTATCGACAATTTTTACTATGGGCGGCGCCAATACGGTGGTGACTGCTGTCTTTAAGAAAATTGACACCACTGCTGTCATAAAAAATGTGAAGGTCCTGCCTTCCAATACAACGGTTCAAAAAGGATCTGTACAGCAATTTTCAGCAGTTGTGGAAGGCACCGGTGATTTTAATTCTGATGTAACATGGAAGGTGACCGGTGCTTCGTCCTCCACGATTGACAGCAATGGATTACTGACTGTACCAAAAGATGAAAATGCAGACAGCTTTACGGTTCAGGCGATTTCCGTTTCTAATCCATTGCAGCTGGGAACATCGGTTGTAACTGTAACTGATCGACCGGTGACAAGGTATCATATTACAGTAAACGGCGGAACTGGTTCCGGAGATTATGAGTCAGGCTCTGTAGTACAGATTACAGCTGTAATTCCGTCCGGAAAATTGTTTTCCCAGTGGAATTTAGCAGGCGATGGAATAATTACAGATTCAAAGTCTGCCAGTACCTATTATACAGTTGGCAGGAAAGATACCTTAGTAACTGCAGTATTTAAGGATATCAAGCCTGAACAGCCAGATGACAATTCCGGCAGCGGCAATTCCGGCAGTCAGAGTGGCGGAAGCAGTTCATCCGAAAACAGTGCCGGTACAGGACGGCCGGGCAGCAATGTTTCCGGTGGATATTCGGGACCGGGGTCAGTCCAGAATGTAAACTGGATTTTAGAAGAAAAAGGATGGCGTATTAAAAATACTGATCAAACCTGGGTCGCAAATAGCTGGAGAGAAGTTAAGGGTATTTGGTATCATTTTGATGCTGAGGGGTATATGCAGACCGGCTGGTATACCGATCTGGATGGAAATCAATACTATCTTTCTCCAGCCGACGGCTCAGCTCAGGGAAGTATGGCAATCGGTTGGTGGCTGATAGAAGATAAATGGTATTACTTTAATAAGGAATCCGATGGAACAAAAGGAAAACTGCTGCGTAATACAGTTACTCCGGATGGATATTCCGTAGGAACAGATGGTGTTTGGATAGAGGAATAGAGGACTTAAAGAAAAAGGTAAGTTATTTACTCTCCCGGTTTTTTACGGGGAAGGGCAACACGCTGGCGGCCCGAAGACCAGGTTGTTTTACTACAGTTCAATCACATAAGAATTGCCAAGCTGCCCCGACTGCTTAATGTAGTCGGGGTATTTTTTCGTCAGGTGGCTATGAACAATCTTGTTTTATTGTTAACATACAGGAAGGAAAAGCCGGAAAAAATTACATAAGTATGGACATAGAAGATCTTTTTAAGTAAAATGATATGTATAAAAAGTGGAAAAACACTTACAAAGTGGAAAACTCCATTCTGGAATGACGATAAAGTGGAAATGAGGAGGCCCGGTATGGATTATAGATTAAACCTGAAAAACGAGTGGTTACAGAGAAGACCCCAGCCGTTTTTACGTGCGGGGCGCTGCTCTTTTATGTGGCCTCCGGCAGCGGAACCCTCCACGTAAATGGCGTGAAGCTGGAGCTTGGAAAAGGGAGCTTCGGCTGGCTTCACACGTACCATATCTATCAGTTTGAACCGGAGTGGGGGCAGGCGCTGGAGCTGCTCTGCTGTCCGTTTGACTATGCTTCGGCTTCCTACGTCACCTATCGGAACAGCTTGAAGATCACGATGACTGTCCTGACGGAAAACTCTCCGGTGGTGAGCCTGTATGGGGAAGATGCAGACGATGTCAGGTCGCTGATGGAAGAACTGATGGAAGAAGGCTCCGGGAGCGGGGCCGCGGATATTGTGCAGGGATATTCCCTGTTTCTGGAGATCGTTACGCTGTTTCTCCGCTATTCGGCTAGGGAGTCTGAGCAGCAGGAGGGACAGGGGAAGCCGTTTGAGCGAAGCCTGGCCTGGAAGCTGCTCCAGCATATTTTCACCTACAGCAACGAGAATCTGACGAGGGAAAAGCTGGCAGCCGTCTATGGAGTAACGGTGCGGCAGGTCAGCTGTCAGCTAAGCCTTGTGGCAGGTCAGAACTTTGCAGGCCTCCTAAACCGGGCAAGGGTGGACCGGGCCTGCGATATGATGCATTTCGGCGGACTGACGATGCAGTACATCGCACGTTACGTCGGATACCATTCGGAGACCTCCTTTTACCGGTCCTTTAAACAGGTAAAGGGGATGACGCCCCAGGAGTACCAGAAGGCCGTCCTGCCGGAGGCGGGAAAAGAGGCATCCCATATCGATACGCGCGCGCTGCTGATCCTGAATTATCTGTTTGGCCACTACCGTGAACCGCTGACCACACAGGATACGGCAAAGGCCCTGTATCTTGAGAAAAGCTTTATAAATCCTCTGTTAAAGGAGAACTTTGGTCTGGATCACAGCGGTATTCTGACAGAGCTTCGAATGACGTATTCGGAATCGCTTCTGGAAAACAGCCGGATGCCGGTGGTGGATATCGCGTTTGCGTGCGGCTATAACAGTTCCCATACGTTCATCCGGATCTTTTCGGAGCGCCATGGCATGACGCCCGGAGAGTACCGACGTTTTTCCATACATGATGGTTCCAGTACAGCGCTGTGCAATGCTGTACTGACGGCAGATAATGCAGCGGGAGGGAAATAACATGGAATGTTCACTGGAGACGAGAGAAGACTCCGGATTTCGAGGAAAACAGTATTTTTCGCCGGAATTGCTGCCGGAGAGACTGAAGGCGCGCGCCTTTCGTTTAAACGGGAAGGGGGCCTTCGAGAACAGGGAGGACGTGACCGTACTTTCCATACGGAGAGGGAAAGGGCGCATGGTTTTGAACAACCGGGTTTATCCGCTGGAGCCGGGGATGGTATTTATTCTCTATCCATATCACGTCTGGAAGGCCCAGGCAGATGAGGGATGTGTGCTGGAAGGGGAAGAGTGTGTGATGAACATGGGCGCCATGCTGTTTCTGTTTGCCATCCCGCCCTACCACCGTCCAGTGCCGGTATTTGAAGAGAATCCATCTGTTTACCGCCTGGATCAGGCGTATAAATGCCGCGTAGAACGGCTGTGGGACCGGCTTCTGAAGGAAAATGAATCTACGGACTGCTACGGCGGAAGAATGCAGTTTTCTCTTATTATGCGGATTATGGTCCTCTGCCGAAAACATGGAAAAGTCATCGACTGTTCCGCCTTTTAACTGGATTTGTCAAAAAATAGACGAAAAATCAGGCCATATTGACACTCTTCTAAAATTATTTTATACTGAGTCAAAATTCTGACAGGGTCAGATCAGTTTAGAGGAGGTAGTTCAGTATGACGAGATGTATGATTGGGGCATTAAAGGGGAAAGCAGCTGTAATCACTGGCGGAGGTTCCGGAATTGGAAAATCTATGGTGGAACGTTACCTGGCGGAGGGCGCTTCCGTAGTGGCTGCGGACATCAATGAAGCGAGCCTGAAGGCGCTTTTAGAAGAGCTGGGACCGGAGTACGGCGATAAGCTTAAGATTCTTAAGGTGAACGTATCCAGCAAAGAGGAAGTGGAGGCGATGATTGACTATACCGTCGAGGCCTTTGGAAAAGTGGACGTGGTCATCAACAACGCCGGAATTTTGGATAACCTTCTTCCCATTGCGGAAATGCCGGACGATGTATGGGAACGGATTATGAATATCAACTTAAACAGCGTCATGTATGCATGCAGGAAGGCGGTCCAGTATTTCCTTAAGGAGAAACGTGAGGGAACGATCATCAATACGGCTTCCTTAAGCGGTCTCTGCGCCGGCCGCGGCGGTCTGGCGTACACCACTTCCAAGTTTGCCGTCGTAGGTCTGACGAAGAACGTGGCCTTCATGTATTCCGACGCAGGAATCCGATGCAACGCGCTGTGTCCGGGTGCCATTGAGAGCAACATCGGAAGCGGTATGAGAGAGCCCAGCAAGCTCGGCTTGACAAAGGCCGTAACCGGTAATTCCGGCCGCCACCGCAATGGATCTGCGGACGAAGTTGCCACTGCGGCAGTATTCCTCGCTTCAGACGCCGCTTCCTTCATCAATGGTGAGACGCTGACAATTGACGGGGGCTGGAGCGCCTATTAAACACGTGTGACATTAACTGCATAGAACTGTGCTGACAACCCGACAGATATTACCTTCCCCCAAGCCGGTTTGTCAGCTGTCTGCAGGAAGCCGGCCAGGAAGCTGACCGCGAAACTGCCTGCGAAACTGTCTGGGCGTACATCCGTAATGGCGTGTAAACAGCTCAGAATAGTAGCTTAAGTGGTTAAATCCGCACTCTGTTGCGATCTGTGTAATGCTCCTATCCGTCTTCTTAAGGAGATGAGAACTAACCTCCAGCCGGTAGGAATTCAGAAAATCGATCGGCGACTGGCATAAGTATTTTCTGAATATCTGACAGCATTTGCTGCGGCACACTCCGCCGGAAGCCGCTATGGCCGACAGTGTCAGCCGCTCCGTATAATGCTGGTAAATAAAAGAAACCATATCTTTCTGAACCTTCGTATCCATATCTTCACTGCCCGGTGCGGCAGGATTACCGGCCTGAAACTGCCGGGCAAGACTCTTCCATACCCTATAAAACAGTCCGATAATCTCCAGCTCGTACCCATACTCCCCCTGCCGTTTTAGTTCCGTCATTTCCGTTAGACTGTCCAGAATAAACGCATGGCCGGGGCAGCCGGAATCCAGATATACATATTCTGTTTCCCGGTCCTCCAGAATCGGCAGCAGGTATTTACGGAAGATCAGCCTGTTTGACGAGAACAGCGCGGGATGGACGAGAATGCAGAGAAAGGAACAATCCTTCTGGTCGATGGAGGAGCCGTAATGCATCTGCCTCGTGTTGACCATGATCCCGTCATGTTCTTTCAATACCAGATTCTTTCCATTGATATAATAGTTCATCTCACCATCGATAATCTTGATAAATTCCAGGTCATCGTGCCAGTGGCACAGTGCCTTCCTGTCCGGATACCGGGACAATTCTCCTGTCTGTATGTAGAGCGGTATGCCTGTTTCGTCGTAGCGGACGATCTCAGAGGCGTCCTGCATAACATCAACATTTATCTTTCCATCATTATTCAGCATTGTTCTCACCATAAAATACGATTGTTATAATATATAACGATTATACCGATATTGAACCCGTATATCAAGTAATATAATTATAAAATATAAATCAAAGCCAGACCACAGCGCTGTACTAGCGGCACACGGTGGATGGCGGCTTACGGGGAGTTCTGATGAGAGAAAATGACAAACACTTTTACAAAAATTTATTCGTTCTGGTTCTGCCGATCGCGTTTCAGAATCTGATGTCGGCGCTGGTCAGCGCTTCGGACGCCATGATGCTCGGTATGGTGAACCAGGATTCTTTATCGGCGGTATCGCTGGCGGCGCAGGTGCAGTTTGTCCTGAGCCTGTTCTGGGCGGCCCTGACCATCGGGACGACGATTCTGGCTGCGCAGTACTGGGGAAAGAATGACCGGCTGTCTGTTGAAAAGATTCTGGCGATCGTCCTCAAGTACTCCTTCGTGATTTCGTTCCTGTTTTTCGCGGCGGCGGCCCTCTGCCCGCAGGCGTTGATGCGCATCTTTACGAACGATGTGACGCTGATCGCGCTGGGCGCCGTATACTTAAGGATCGTCAGCTGGTCTTACCTGCTGGCGGGAATCTCCCAGATCTATCTCTGTATCATGAGAAACAGCGGCAGGACGCTTAAGAGCACGGTGTTTGGCTCGATCTCCATGGTTTTAAATATTCTGCTGAATGGTATTTTGATATTTGGACTGTTTGGGTTTCCGAAGCTTGGAATCAGCGGCGCGGCCATTGCGACCGTAATTGCCAGGGCGGCGGAGTTAGGTCTGGCGATGTGGGAAAACTGCAGGAAAGATGTGGTACGGATTCGCTGGAGCCTTCTGAAAGAGTCTCATGCCGTGCTGCGGAAAGATTTTGTCAAATATACCTCCCCTGTTATGGCCAATGAACTGGTGTGGGGCTGCGGCTTTACCATGTTTACCGTGATTATGGGCCATCTGGGAAGTGATGCCGTGGCGGCTAACTCCATCGCCGGAATCGTGAAGAACCTGATCTCCTGTCTTTGCATCGGCATCGGCTCCGGAAGCGGAATCATCGTGGGAAATGAGCTGGGAAGCGGAAACCTTGTCCGGGCCAGGGAGTACGGCGGACGGCTCTGCCGCCTGTCACTGGTAATAGGAGCCGTGTCCGGCGTCATCCTGCTGGCGTTCAGTCCCTGGATCATGCGGTATGCCGCCAATTTAAGCCCGCAGGCACAGGCGTATCTGCATGGAATGCTGTTTATGTGCGCGTATTATCTGATTGCGAAGTCGGCCAATATGACGGTGGTGGCGGGAATCTTCTGCGCGGGAGGCGACACGAAATTCGGCTTCCTGTGCGACACGGTCACGATGTGGATGATTATCGTGCCAATCGGCCTGTTGGCGGCCTTTGTCTTTAAGCTTCCGGTGCTGGCGGTTTATTTTCTGCTGAACCTGGATGAGTTTGTGAAGCTTCCGGCGGTCTACCGCCATTATAAAAAATATCAGTGGGTCAGAAACCTGACCAGGGAGGAGCTTGTATGACAATGAAAGAACGTATTGCAGACGGAAAACTGTTTACCGGATACTTCTATAAGGATCGTGAGATTACAGAGGAAGATCTGGCGGAAGAGGCTGCTCTTAGCGGCCGTACTGAATAAAAGGAGAAGGACATGCTGGCGGATTACCATACACATACGTATTACAGCGATGATTCGGAATGTCCCATGGAGGATATGGTGAAAAAAGCCGTGGCCATTGGGCTCGACGAGATTGCATTTACAGAACACGTGGATTACGGCGTGAAGACGGATTTAAACTGCGGCTATGAGGCGTATTTCGAGGAAGTGGAGAGACTTAAGGAGAGGTACCGGGACCGGATCGCCATAAAGGCGGGGATCGAATTCGGGGTGCAGAGCCACACCATTCCTCTGTTTCGCCGTGACTTTGAACGGTATCCCTTCGAGTTCGTCATCCTGAGCAACCATCAGGTGGGAGACCGGGAGTTCTGGAACTATGAATTCCAGGAAGGAAAGAGCCAGGAAGAGTATCAGACGGCCTATTACGAGGCGATCTACGATGTGGTCCGGCAGTACAGGGGATATTCAGTATTGGGGCATTTAGACATGATTAAGAGGTACGACCGCTTCGGAGACTATCCGGATGACCGGATCATGGAAATGGTGGACCGGATTCTGCGCCAGGTGATCGCAGACGGAAAGGGCATTGAAGTCAATACGTCAAGCTTCAAATACGGCCTGAAGGATCTGATGCCGAGCCGCGCCATATTGAGACGTTACCGGGAACTGGGAGGAACCATTCTGACGATTGGCTCCGATACCCATGAGACGGTGCATCTCGGTGACCACATCGCTGAGGTGAAACAGGTGCTGAAGGACATGGGATATCGGACGTTTAACACCTTTTCCAGGATGGAGCCGGTTTACCACGATCTGTAATATAGAATACATTCCATTAACGCGTCAGAAAAGCCGCTGCAAATGAGGAAGCCCAGAGCTTCCGTCTCCGTTTGCAGCGGCCTTTTTAGTTTCATAGAAAATTCGTCCTATGAAACTAAAACCCTCCGGGGTATGCGCACTCCGCGCTAAGGAAATATGGCCACTGAAGCGACCGCGCTCCGGTGCGAGAGTCCGGCGAGCCGGACTCTTTATTTATTTGTACAGTTACCGGATGTTTACAATTTTTACGGATATGGTATACTATATTGCAATCCATCATCCATCCGAAGAAGATGGAGGAATTCCTGTGATTTTCATGAAATTCTATGCTATAATGAACACGCGGGCAGTAAAAGTACCTTCCCGGGAGCGCTTTCCTGTTACGCAAAAAAATCCCCATAAAAATGAGGAGACCCCGGTCGACGAGCAACCGGGGCAATTATGAAAAATCTATGTGCAATTTGACGATATAATCAATTCGCATAAATGATTTCCTATGCATTTAGTATAAAAAATACATGTGAATAAAATATGAACTTCATGTAAACAGATTATGAAAAATAGAAGGAGGCTTCATGGGAGAGAAAATAAGCAGAAAAACCATTGTTATCGGCCACAAGAATCCGGACACGGATTCCATCTGTTCGGCCATCTGTTATGCCAACTTAAAACGGTGCGTTACGGGGGAGAACTACCAGCCGGGCCGGGCCGGGGCGGTTAATGAAGAGACACAGTTTGTTTTAAAGCATTTTAATGTGGAGGCCCCGGAGATTATCGAAAACGTCAAAACGCAGGTCCGTGATATCGAGATCAGGGAGACGGCGGGCGTGAAGAAGAACCTTTCCTTAAAGAAGGCATGGAATATTATGCAGGAGGCGAACGTCGTCACCATTCCGGCTGTCACGGAGGAAGGGCTGCTGGAGGGGCTTATCACAGTCGGTGATATTGCAAAATCCTATATGAACGTCTATGACAGCAGCATTTTATCCAAGGCCAATACGCAGTACGCCAATATCGTGGAGACTCTGGAAGGGGCCATGATCGTGGGGGATGAGACATCGTATTTCAACGAGGGCAAGGTTCTCATCGCGGCGGCTAATCCCGATATGATGGAGTATTATATATCCAGGGGCGATTTAGTCATTCTTGGGAACCGGTATGAATCCCAGCTCTGCGCGATTGAGATGGACGCCGCCTGTATCATCGTGTGCGAGGGCGCGGCTGTCTCCATGACGATTAAGAAGTTGGCGCAGGAGCACGGATGTACGGTTATGACGACACCGTATGATACCTTTACGGCTGCCCGTCTTGTCAATCAGAGCATGCCAATCAGCTATTTTATGAAGACAGAGGCATTGATTACGTTCGAGATGGACGATTATATTGATGATATCAAGGACGTGATGGCGAGCAAACGCCACCGCGATTTCCCTATTCTCGATAAGAATGGCAGATACCGCGGTATGATTTCACGCCGGAACCTGTTAGGTGCCAAGGGCAAACGCATCATCCTGGTGGATCACAACGAGAAGAGTCAGGCGGTGGAAGGCATGGAGAGTGCCGAGATTCTGGAAATCATCGATCACCACAGACTGGGAACGGTGGAAACCATTGCGCCTGTATTTTTCCGCAATCAGCCGGTGGGCTGTACCGCGACCATCGTCTATCAGATGTATCAGGAAAACCGTGTGGAGATCGAACCGTGGATCGCCGGTCTGCTGTGCAGCGCCATCATTTCCGATACGCTGCTGTTCCGGTCACCGACCTGTACCGACGTGGATAAGAGGGCGGCGCTCCATCTGGCTGAAATCGCCGGGGTGGAAGTGGAATCGTACGCTGCTTCCATGTTTGCTGCGGGGAGCAATCTGAAGGGAAAGACCGATGTGGAGATTTTTTATCAGGATTTCAAGAAGTTCTCGGTCGGAAAGGTTTCCTTTGGCGTGGGACAGATCAGCTCCTTAAACGCGGGTGAACTGGAAGAGTTAAAGGACCGCATGCTGCCGTACATGGCGAAGGCCAGAGAGGAGCACGGTATGGATATGATGTTCTTCATGCTGACGAATATTTTGACCGAGTCCACGGAGCTTCTCTGTGAGGGCCAGGGAGCCGAGCAGCTGATCGCAGGTGCATTCCGGACGTATTCGGAAGAGGGCGCAGGCGTTAAGGATCACGTGGTCAGCCTTCCGGGCGTGGTATCCAGGAAGAAACAGCTGATTCCGGGAATCATGCTGGCAGTTCAGGCCTAGTACAGAAAGGAATTATGATGGCGAGACAATACTTTAAACCGGGCAATATGCTGTATCCGGTTCCCGCGGTTATGGTAAGCTGCGGGCGGGAAGGCGAAAAGCCCAATATTATTACGGTCGCGTGGGCGGGAACAATCTGTTCTTCTCCGGCCATGCTGTCCATCTCCGTCCGGCCGGAACGGTATTCCCATGCAATCCTGATGGAGACGAAGGAATTTGTGGTGAATCTGGTTACGAAGGATCTGGTGTACGCCGCGGATTACTGCGGTGTGAAATCCGGACGGGACACAGATAAATATAAAGATATGAAGCTGACACCGTCGCCCTCAAAATTTGTGAAGGCGCCGGGGATCGGGGAGAGTCCTGTGAATCTGGAGTGTCGCGTGACGGAAGTGAAGAAACTGGGGACTCATGATTTGTTCCTGGCGGAAGTGGTGGGCGTCTCCGTAAACGAGAAGTTCATGGATGAAAACGGGAAATTCCACTTAAACAGTACCGGGCTGGTGGCTTACTCTCATGGCGAGTACTTTGAGCTGGGGAAAAAGCTGGGGAGCTTCGGGTATTCGGTGAAGAAGAAAGGAAGGAAGCACAAATAATGCAGAAACTGGACAATATCACACTGATCGGTATGCCGGCTTCGGGAAAGAGCACGGTGGGTGTTCTTCTTGCCAAACGTCTCGGCTACTCCTTCGTGGACGTGGACATCGTGATACAGGAAAAGGAAGGCCGTCTGTTAAAGGAGATCATAGCCGAAGAGGGGCTTGGCGGCTTCATGGAGGTGGAAAACCGGATAAATGCCGGCCTTTCCGTACATAAAAGCATCATAGCGCCGGGCGGCAGCGTGATCTATGGGAAAGAAGCCATGGAACATTTAAAAAAGATCAGCACGGTGGTCTATTTAAAGCTCAGCTATGAGGCGGTGGAAGCCAGGCTGGGCAATCTGGTGGACCGCGGCGTCGTGCTGAAGGATGGGATGACGCTGCGGGATCTCTACAAGGAGCGTGTGCCTTATTATGAGAGATACGCGGACATTACCGTGGATGAAACGGGCAGGGATGCGGGGCAGACGGTCGATCAGTTAAGGGAAATGCTGGAGGATATCTACGGACTCAGAACGTGACAACGGAACGGGGCGGCTTATGGAAAATGAGAATTTGTCCGGCATGCACGGACTGGAGCTTACGAGGCACAGCGCGCAGGCCATAGTAAATGATATCGGCGGCATCGTCCATCAGAACATCAATATGATGGACAAAAACGGGGTAATCATCGCGAGTACGGATAAGTCGCGGATCGGCCATCTGCATGAAGGCGCTGTGAGAGTGATCGGGGAGAAGCTTCCTGAGCTTTACATAACTCCAGAATGCGCGACCAACTCCACCCGTGTTGGGTTAAATCTTCCGATTATCCATATGGGAGAGTGTGTCGGGGTCATCGGTATTACCGGCGGCTATGAGCAGGTAAAGGATTACGGAAGAATTGTTAAGAAGATGGTGGAGATCCTGATTCGTGAGAATTCGGAACAGGATGAGAAACGTCTGAAGACCAGAGTTGTCAGCCGTTTTCTGGAGGACTGGATTCTGGGAAACGGCCTGTTAAAATCCCAGGCGCTGGCGGAGCGGGGGTACACCCTGGGAATCGATATCAGCCTGCCGCGGCGTGTGATGGTCGTCAGCGTCAGAAAGCTGGAGAAATATATATCCACGGCGGACGGACAGAAGCTGATCGAGCAGATTGAGAATGATATCTCCAGTGTGGTGGAGTACATTCCCACCAACATGATCCTGAGAAATACAGGGCGCCAGATCATACTGGTCAAACAGTGCGCGGACACTCAGATTCGGGAGCTGGCGGAAAGGCTGTCCGGTATGGTTCTGGAGCGGTATCATATCAAGCTGGCCATCGGCATCGACGGAAAGTCTGAGGATATACCGACGGCATACAGCCAGGCAAACCGCGCGTGGCGATCGGCGAGAATCTCCTCCTCCAATATCCGGTCGTATGACCAGGTGACACTGGAGCTGTTTGCCGGTGATATTTCGAAGCAGATGAAGATCGCCTACATTCATAAGCTGTTTCAAAACTGCACATATGAGGAGCTGTCCGGATGGATCGATATCCTGGAGGCGTACTTCGCCGCGGAAGGATCGCTGACGTCCGCCGCGGACGCGCTGTATATTCACAAAAATACGCTGACGTACAAGCTGAAAAAGCTGGCGGAGCTTACCGGCTACGACGTGAGACTGATCAGCAACGCTCCGGTTTTTTATATGGCAATGCTGTTTTTCCAGGATGTAAAGGTTGAGATAGAATGGTAAGCGGATGTGCTGGAAAACAAAAATTGTGATAATTTTATGTTCTTAGGAACATTGACTGTGCCTTCTTAAGTATTGTATAGTATATACATAGTAAAACGTGTTTCGTGCATTTTAAAGGACAAAGTGCACAAATATTAAGGAGGGCATGGTATGACTGGTTTTCCACTTATTATCGCTTTTGTAATCGCAATTATTGTTATGATTGTGGCAATCTCCAAGTTTAAGATTCATCCGTTTCTCTCGATTATGACGGTGTCTCTGATCCTGGGACTGATTGCAGGTATTCCGCTCGTGAATGTGACGGCGGAGGATGGCAGTGTGACACAGGGCATTGCCAATGTTATCGGAGCCGGATTCTCCGGCACATTTACCAGTATTGGTATCGTTATTATCCTGGGCGCTTTGATCGGAAGCATCCTGGAAGCGACCGGAGCGGCATTTAAGCTGGCAGACATGGTAATCCGCCTGGTTGGCAAGAAGCGGCCGGAGCTGGCTATGCTTCTGATGGGCTGGGTCGTGTCGATCCCTGTATTCTGTGATTCCGGATTCGTAATTTTGAACCCGATCCGTAAGGCGTTGGTGAAGAGAACCATGACTTCCAGCGTGGCGATGACGGTTTCCTTATCCGCAGGTCTCTACATTTCCCACGTATTTATTCCGCCGACACCGGGACCAATTGCGGCGGCTAACACGCTGGGAATCGGAAACAACCTTCTCCTTGTTATGGGAATGGGCGTTCTCGTATCGATCGCTCCGCTCATTGCCGGCTATTTCTATGCGAAATATATCGGCAGGAAGGTTCGGGCAAAAGACGAGGCGGACAGCAGTGAAGTAACGAAGACCTACGAGCAGCTGGTTGCGGAATACGGCAAGCTTCCGGGCGGATTTATCGCTCTGGCTCCGATCGTTGTGCCGATTGTTCTTATGGCACTCGGCTCAATCGCTTCCATGGCTCACTGGACCGGATTTTTATTCGATATCTCAACATTCCTTGGAACACCGATTATCGCTCTGGCTGTAGGTACCGTATTTGGCGTCATTCAGATGGCACAGGCCGGTAAGATGGATAAATTCTACGGAGTAACCAATGATACCTTAAAGACAGTAGGACCGATCCTGTTTGTAACAGCGGCGGGCGGCGTGCTCGGAAAAGTGATTTCCTCTACCAGTATGGTTGATTATATCACCTCCAACGCGTCTGTACTGGAAAGCATCGGCATCTTCTTCCCATTCATCCTTGCGGCTATCTTAAAATCGGCACAGGGTTCCTCGACCGTGGCCATCACGACTACGGCCGGTATCCTTGCACCGCTCATGGGCGTTCTGGGACTCGCGTCACCGGTACGTGCGGCGCTGGCGGTTATGGCAATCGGTGCTGGCGCAATGACGGTTTCCCATGCGAATGACTCTTACTTCTGGGTAGTTACCAACTTCGGTGAGATGGAGCCGGAACAAGGATATAAGACACAGACGTTATGTACACTCGTACTTGGCATCGCCTCCATGGTTTGGATCTTCTTATTATCCGTAGTATTCAGATAATGGAGACAGGTTGAAGTATTTTACTAATTACAATGACAGGAGAGGTGACAATGAAATTTTTATTTGCATCGGACTCATTTAAAGGGACACTGTCTTCTGAACAGATTATAACGCTTCTGGACGCGGCTGCGAAGAATGTGTTCCCGGACTGCGAGACCATGGGGATTCCTGTGGCCGACGGCGGGGAAGGTACGATCGACGCTGTCATATCCGTGCTTCACGGATCAATCCACGAAGTAGACGTACACGGTCCTCTGATGGAAGAGGTGGTCAGCCGTTACGGCGAGACGGGGAACGGTGCGGCTGTCATCGAGATGGCGGCGGCATCCGGACTGCCGATGGTGCCTGTCGATAAAAGAGATCCAAGGGTTACAACGACTTACGGAACGGGTGAACTGATTAAAACTGCTCTTGACCGCGGATGCCGGGATATTACGATTGCGATCGGCGGCAGTGCGACCAACGACGGAGGCATGGGAGCCATGCGTGCGCTGGGAATTCGTTTCCTGGACGAGAACGGAGAGGAGCTTTCCGGATGCGGAAACGATCTGGCACGGGTGGCGGACATTGATATCAGCGGACTTCACAGTGCAGTGAAGGATGCGAGGTTCACCATAATGTGTGACGTAAATAATCCCTTAACGGGTCCTGACGGAGCGACCTATACGTTTGGAAAGCAAAAAGGCGGCTCTCCGGAGATCTTAGATGAACTGGAGCAGGGAATGATTCACTACGCGGCCCTGATCCGGGAGAAAATGGGTACCGATGTGGACCAGATTCCGGGTTCCGGCGCTGCCGGCGGTCTGGGAGCGGCATTCTGTGTATTCCTTAAGGCGGAGATGAAGTCGGGAATCGAGACCGTGCTGGATCTGATTCATTTTGATGAACTTCTGGAAGGTGTGGATCTGGTCATAACCGGTGAGGGAAGAATCGACTGGCAGTCTGCCTTTGGAAAGGTTCCCAGCGGAATCGGCAATCGCTGCCGGAAGAAGAGAATCCCGGCGATTGCCATCGTCGGCGGTATGGGCGATAAGGCGGAGATGATATTCGATCACGGGATTGACAGCATTATCACCACCATCAACGGGGCCATGGGGCTGGATGAGGCGCTGGAACGGGCGGAAGAGCTGTACGCCGGAGCGGCGGAGCGGGCATTCCGTATGGTAAAGGCGGGAATGAAGATTTCTGTTCGATAAAGTTTTTATAGATAAGTGTTTTGACAGGATAAATTTTATGGCAGGGCTTTCGCAATCATTTGCGCAGTCCTGCCATTTTTTGTGTAAATAAAGGAAATGCAAGATAAATAAATAATATTAATTATCATTATTACTATTGCGGTGTATGATAAACTCTGCTATACTGTAACCAGATGGAAATGGCTGGAAATATCACGGCCGGTACCATTGAGTAAATTATGCAAAGGCACTCTGTTTTCCGGTTCATGAGGCGGTGCAGTCATGCCGTGCCGGACAGCAGCATAAAATAAACCTGGTTAAAGGAGGAGTTCATCATGATAAATATTCAGAAGGCAGCCATTATCGGCTGTGGATTTGTAGGAACATCTATTGCATTTTCCCTTGTACAGAAGGGGATTTTTTCGGAACTGGTTCTGATTGATGCCAATGAAAAGAAGGCGGAAGGGGAGGCGATGGATTTAAGCCACGGACTGCCGTTTACGAAGCCTATGGAGATCAAGGCCGGAGGCTATGAGGATATCGCTGACTGTGCCATGATCATCATCACAGCGGGAGCCAATCAGAAGCCTGGAGAGACACGGCTCGATCTGGTCCATAAAAATGTGGAGATTTATAAGAGTATTATACCGAAAATCGTGGAAAAGAATCAGGAGGCGACGCTGCTCATTGTGTCCAATCCGGTGGATATTATGACGTATGTGGCGCTTAAGCTTTCCGGTTATCCCAGTCACAAAGTCATCGGTTCCGGAACCGTTCTGGATACGGCCAGGCTGAAATACCTATTGAGCCGCCATCTCGACGTGGACAGCAGAAGCATTCATGCATTTATTATCGGGGAGCACGGCGACAGTGAGCTGGCTGTGTGGAGCGCGGCAAACGTATCGGGGATCCCGTTGAATCATTTTTGTGAACTGAGGGGATATTTCGATCATATGGAGTCCATGGACCGCATTTACCAGAGCGTCCGGGACAGCGCGTACGAGATTATAGAGAAAAAGGGTGCCACCTACTACGGTGTGGCCATGGCGGTCTGCAGAATCGCTGAGTCTGTGATCCGGAATGAACATTCTATTATGCCAATATCTGTGTACTTAGACGGGCTTTATGGACTTCACGATATCTGCTTAAGTATTCCGACGGTAGTCGGCCAGGAAGGCGCGGAAAAGGTGCTGGATATCCCGCTGGATTTAATGGAGATGGGAAAACTGGTGTATTCGGCCGAGGAGCTGAAGAAGATTATTGGAGAGCTGAAGCTGTAGAGGCGGCAGTAAATGAGCTGGAACTTATGCTATAATAATCCATAAATATGCTTCTGACAACAAACGGCTCTGTTATCCCCATGAGGCGGATAACAGAGCCGTTTGTTGTGGAACTCAAAGGAGTAAGGTCCTTTAGGGAATATAATCTTGCGCGGTATGCGCTTCTTTTTACTATCTGCATGCTTTTCCCCCATAATACCAATTCACCTTGTTGCGTACCAGACACTGCCAGATAAAATATTAAAACATGTAAAAATATTTTATTCAGAATCCAAACATAAGGCCAGCATTTTAGCGCTTTGCCGGGGGCGTAACTACCTTATTTTCATTCCGCCACTGCCGTGGAGAAAGTCCATAGGCATTTTTAAAAGCTCTGGAGAAATGCAGTTGGTTTGAGTATCCCACAGCATTGCTGATGTCACGGATCGAAAGTTCTGTAACTTTTAAAAGTTCTGCGGCCTTTGACATCCGATAACTGATTAAAAATTCCTGTGGGCTTTTACCGATTGAATCATGAAATATTTTACTGAAATAACTGCGGTTTAAGTTACATGAGGCGACAATATCTTCAACTGTAATTTCATTTTGAAAATTTTGTTCTATAAACGACAACGCTTCCTGAATGTAGAAATCACGCACTTTACCGCCTTTAACAGTCTTTTTGCTGGATGAGGACAGGGTAAGGTAATCTAAAAAAAGATATAGGTGGCCTATAAGATGAATAGGTGAGCGGAAAGAATTATGTACTATATACAGCATTTCATTTTTCATTTCCAGGCTCAGATCTCTGGCTTTGGGACGATAGACAGGTGAATCCATGGTCAAACCTGCCAGTTCCAAGGTTTCTTTTACGCGCAATCCGTCAAATTCCAGCCAGGTATACTCCCAGGGCTGCTGTTTATCTGCATAATAAGTATTAATCTGTTTGGGATAGATCATAAAGCCCTGTCCGCTTTTTATTTGGTAGTCTATAATTTCCCCTTTTGAATTGGTTGAGGTAAGGGTTCCAGTACCGGAAATGACATAGTGAAACAAATAGTGATTTCTGGCAAAAGGTCCATAGGAATGGAGAGGATCACATTGCTCCCAGCCATATTGATATAAACCCAGATCAACAAAACGTTCATTTGGAAAAACAGAAAACAGTGAATCACTCATGGTGGCATACCTCCCTTCTAAAATGCATTATATACCTAAATGTCGCCATATATCAATAGGGAAGAAGAAAAACAACATTAAGGTATGTTTTTGACGAAACCAAAGCATTTACTCTGTGAAATGGCAATGATATCATTACATTAACAAAAAACAAACAACATAATGACTGTTTTTGCTGAGAATATGCAGAAATGGGTGGTAAATATTGGAAATAAATCAAAAGTAAAGGAGAAAAATATGGCAATTGAATATCAAAAGGACAACGGAATATTTACTATTCATACCTTAAATACAACGTATCAGATGATGATTGACGAGTATGGTTTTCTGCTTCATCTATACTATGGAAGCCGTATATCCGGTTCGATGAAGTATTTACTGACTTATTATGACCGTGGGTTTAGTGGAAATCCTTATGATTCAGGGACAGACCGGACCTATTCCCTGGATGTTCTTCCTATGGAATATCCATGTCAGGGACAGGGGGATTTCCGAACGCCTGCTCTGATTATTCAGAATCAGGACGGTTCCTATAGCTGTGATCTTCGTTATCAGGGTTTTCAAATTAAGAAAGGAAAATATGGGCTGCCTGGCCTTCCAGCGATTTATGCAGAAGAAGATGAGGCAGAAACTCTGGAGATATGCATGGAAGATCAAATCAGCTTTGTCAGAGTCACATTATTTTATAGCGTACTCCCGGAATACGATATAATTACTAGGGCGGTTAAGCTTGTAAATTTGGGGGAAGCCTCTCTAAGACTCGAAAAAGTCTATACGGTATGCCTGGATTTTCTTTATGGAGACTATGATTTTATTCAATTTTACGGAAGACATGCAATGGAGCGGAATTTGCAGCGGTCACCGATTGTCCATGGCGCCCAGGTCATTGGCAGCAGGAGGGGAAGCTCTAGCCATCAGTACAATCCATTTATGATTATAGCTGATAAAACAACTGTCGAGGACATGGGAAATTGTTATGGATTGTCCTTTGTATATAGCGGCGGTTTCAAGGGTGAGGTGGAAAAAGACCAGTACAATCAAATTAGAGCCGTTTTAGGGCTGCAGGATGAGCTATTTTCCTATGAGTTGAGGGCAGGAGAGTCTTTTTACGGACCCGAGGCGGTGTTGAGCTTCAGCAGCCGGGGACTTTCCGTACTTTCGGGAAATTACCACAGAGTTTACAGTGAACATCTATGCCGTGGTAAGTATAAAAATAAGCCGAGGCCGGTTTTGCTTAACAACTGGGAGGCTACATACTTTAATTTTACGGGAGACAAAATATGTGAGATTGCAAAACAGGCGGCGGCCCTCGGGGTGGAAATGCTGGTTTTGGACGATGGCTGGTTTGGTAAAAGGGACAATGATGCCAGCAGCTTGGGAGACTGGTATGTAAATGAAGAGAAAATGGGTGGCACGCTCGGGGAATTGGTGAAAAAAGTAAACAGCTTGGGATTGAAGTTTGGTATTTGGTTAGAGCCGGAAATGGTATCTGAGGACAGTGATCTATTCCGGGCACATCCGGACTGGGCCTTTATAATTCCAGGGAGAAAGCCGGTAAGAGGGCGATGCCAGCTGGTTCTGGATTTTTCCAGAAAGGAAGTTGTGGATTATATAACGGAGCAGGTATTTAAAGTACTTGACAGCGCCAATATTGAATATGTCAAATGGGATATGAACCGCAGTATTACGGATGTATTTTCTGCTACCAGGGATAATAATAATCAGGGCCAAATTCTTTATCATTACATGCTGGGGCTCTATGCATTCCTGGAAAAACTACTCATCAGATATCCGTATATCCTTATTGAAGGATGCAGTGGAGGAGGAGGCAGGTTTGATGCCGGAATGCTTTACTATACGCCTCAGATCTGGTGTAGCGACAATACAGATGCCATCAACCGGATACGAATTCAATATGGAACCTCCTTTGGATATCCAATTGCAGCGGTGGGTGCTCATGTTACAGCGGTGCCAAATCATCAGACAGGAAGAGTTACCTCTATAAAGACCAGAGGCATAGTGGCCATGGCTGGAAGCTTTGGGTATGAATTGGATTTGAATAAAATAACAGAAGAAGAAAAGCAGTGTGTCAGACAGCAGATTCAGGAGTATCACAAATACTGGGATTTAATACATAATGGAAACTATTACCGATTGACTAACCCGTTTGAAGAGACTGAATTAGCAGCCTGGGAGTTTGCCGGCGCGGATCAGAGTGAAGCATTGCTTAATACTGTGACTATGGAGGCTTATGGAAATCCCCCGACGCAATATGTAAAACTAAAAGGCCTGGCTCCGGAGGGTATCTACCGGGATGAATTTACAGGTAAATTGTATGGAGGCGCAGCCCTGATGACTGCCGGAATTCCTGTTCCACGTATGGAAGGCGAATATCAGTCATGGCAGGCACACTTTATAATATGTGCATGAGCATATAGGATTATATAAGAGAAAGAAGGCGGGAAGTATGAAAGTGTTTGCACATAGGGGATTCAGTGGTAAATATCCGCAGAATACAATGCTGGCGTTTAAAGAGGCGGAGAAAACCGGCTGTGACGGAATAGAACTGGATGTACAGATTACAAGGGTTGGAGAACTGGTGATAATCCATAATGAGTCGATAGATGAAGTTACGGATGGAAATGGGCTGATCAGAGATTTTACCTATCAGGAACTCTGTGAATTTCAGGTAATAGATAATTTCCGTAAGGAATATGGTATCTCGAAAATCCCCACTTTTGAGGAATACTGCTCTTGGGTAAAAGGCACAGAGCTGATAACAAATGTGGAAATTAAAAGCAGTGTATTTTTCTATGAAAATTTAGAGGAAAAGGTTATTGAAATAATAAAAAAGCATGGATTAAGAGGGCGAATACTGATTTCATCTTTTAATCATTTGTCGTTAATACGAAGTAAAGAACTGGCACCGGATGTTGTTACGGGAGCGCTTGTGGGAAATGATGGAATCGGAAATGCCGGGTATTACTGCAAAAAAAGTGGGTTCCAGTGTTATAATCCGGGAATTGGAGGGCTTACAAAGGAAGTGGTGGATAACTGTAAAGACCACGGAATTAAAGTAAATGTCTGGACTGTGAACTCCATGGAGGAACTGCGAAATGCCTATGAGTGGGGCTGTGATTCTGTGATAACAAATCATCCGGATATTTGTAAAAGCTGGATTGATACAGTATCTGTAGACGTATGATAGAACGGAGAGGTGTATGAAATTTTTTAATAAGAAAAAGACCGCGATGTACATCTTTTTATTGCCGGGATTCCTTGCGTTTTGTTTTTCGGTAGTCGTGCCCTTTTTTATGGGCGTGAATATTGCATTTACAGACTGGAATGGGATTTCCCCAGATTATAATTGGGTAGGAATTAAAAATTTTACAAACTTTATAAAGGATCCCAGAGCATTACAGCCTATTTTAAACTCTATGAAGTTTGCTGTATTGGGAACTATTGGAAGCAATGTGGCATCTCTGGGGCTTGCAATGATTGCGAACCATAATTGCGGAAAATTTGGAAATGTAGTGAAATTGCTTTTCTTTATACCGGTTTGCTTCAGTTCAATTTTAACGGCATTTGTCTGGGGATTTATATATAAAGAGGTATTTTCCCAGCTTTTCCACATAAAGAGCCTTCTCGGAAATATAACATGGGTTATTCCGGCCATTACACTGATGGGAATCTGGAATTCCTGTGGTATTAACATGCTGATTTACCTTTCCGGATTGAAAAGTGTTCCTGCTGATTTGTATGAAGCCGCAACCATGGATGGAGCCAGTGCATGGGACAAGTTCAAAAATATTACTCTGCCGTTTTTAAATTCAGCATTTACCGTCTGCTGTACCTTATCACTTACATCCTGGCTTCGGGAATTTGCTATGACGCTATCTGCTACCGGCGGTGGGCCGGGGGGATCATCCAGAACAATTTCCATTTATATCTATGAAAACCTGTACAGTTATAATAAGGCGGGTTACGGACAGGCGGTGGCATTGATCTTTGCCGTGTTCCTTATTTTTATAGGCAATGTGGTATCAGGATTTTTCAGGAGGAGGGAGGTTGAGCAATAATGAAGTCTGTTTTTTATAAAAAAAATATCTATAAAATCCTATTTTTGTTGCTGACTGTATGCTGCTGCTTCCTGTTCCTGTTTCCCATTGGAATTGCAGTGCTGACTTCCTTTAAAACGCCTATGGAAATTGCAGAATCAATTCTTCAGCTGCCCGGACAGTTATATCTGAATAATTATGTGGAAGGAATTTTAAAAAGTAATTTCTTTCGCTCCATTCGCAACAGTATACTGGTTACCTTTCCCTCAGTGATTATGATTGTCCTTTTTGCTTCGTTAGGCGGATATACCATAGCAAGAAATGGAAAGAAGCATAAATCTATAGGTATCATGGAGAAAGTCTATCTGGCATCGCTGATGATTCCGTTTCAGATTCTGA
Organism: Hungatella sp. SB206; assembly: GCF_051132295.1. NCBI lineage: Bacteria > Bacillati > Bacillota > Clostridia > Lachnospirales > Lachnospiraceae > Hungatella > Hungatella sp. SB206. The sequence continues at coordinate 143,096 of NZ_CP096603.1, forward strand.
TGATACCGGTTTATAAGATGTTTAAGACACTGGGACTGCTCAATACACTTCACGGGGTTGTAATGATGGAGGTGGGATACAGTGTTGCTTATGCAACATTTTTGTACATTGGATTTGCTAAATCAATCCCGTTGGAATTGGAGGAGGCAGCGACACTAGATGGTTGTAATTACTACCAGATGTTTATTAAAGTAGTATTTCCACTGCTGAAGCCAATTAGCTCAACGGTTGCCGCTCTGCATATGATGTGGATTTGGAATGATTTTAATATTTCACTAATTCTACTACAGAAAGACGCGGTCCGTACTCTGACAGTAAAGCAGTACTATTTCTTTGGCGAGTTTTCTGCGGACTATGGAATGGCTTTTGCGGCATCGATTATGAGTATGCTTCCTGTATTGCTGTTTTTCATACTCATGCAGCGGTATTTGATTGATGGAATTACTGCAGGCGCAGTAAAATCATAAGTAACTATTTGCAAAAAAGGAGATAACAGAAGGAGAAGATCATGAAAAAAACATCAATTTGTGTATTACTGGCATTAGGTTTAGTGATGGCAGCAACGGGCTGCGGCAATACCACAGCAAACAAGGCAACGGGACAGACGAATCCGGAAACGGAAAAGCAAAGTATTGAGCAGAAAGAGACTTCCGGACAGGCAGAAAGCGCGGAGCCCGTGACATTCACCTGGATGCATCATCTTCAGGAGGAGGGAAAGCAGGAATGGGTAAACTGGCTGGTAGAATCATATCAGGAGGCAAATCCCAATATTAAGGTCAATGTGGAACTGCTTCCTTCAGATCAGTATAATACAATGCTGAAGACAAAGATTGCCAGTGGAGATGCGCCAATGATATTTGATCTGGGGAATCAACTTTTTACTGAATTTGTTGATTCCGGATACTGTGCCGATGTGACAGATATGGAGGGCATGGACAATTATGACAAAACAACCGTGGAGCGGAGCTCGGTAGACGGCAAGGTATATGGCGTATGCTTTGATAAGAACGCATACTGTACGTTTTATAATAAAGATGTATTTGAAAAATATGGCTTAGAGGTGCCATCTACTGTGACAGAATTACAGGAGGTTTGTAAGGTCCTGTTGGAGAATGGGGTCACTCCAATTGCGGCACCATTTTCAGAGTTATGGTGCCTGCGGTATTACGATATGGTTCTGACAGATGTACAATGCTGCAGAGATAATATTGACTGGTTTACGCAGAAAATGTCTATGGAGATACCATTTTCTGAGGATCAGGAATTTAAGGACTGCGCAGAATGGTTCTACAGTCTGAAGCCGTACTGGGGAGATGATCCGTTTGGAACAAGCTGGAACGATGCTATGAATATGGTTGCAACCGGGAAAGCGGCAATGACCGTGAATGGTTCCTGGGCAGTTGATGGAATTATGAGTTTGAATCCGGATGTAAACCTGGGTGCGTTTGCATGGCCTACATCAGATGAAGAATCCGGTTCAGTTATGGTAGTGAAGCCGGGAAGTTCATACTGTGTTTATAATAATACAGAGGATCCAGAAGTTCTTGCAGCGGCAAAAGATTTCTTTACTTATTTATGTTCTAAAGAATCTGCTGAATACTTTGCAGAGCACGCACATGGCCTGGTTGGCTGTCAGATTGATAATACCAGCGACATCACTGCATTAAATGAAATTAATGCATATCAGGGTGACAGTCTGTATGTGGAACCCAATATGGAGGTATTTACCACAGAAGCACAAAATACGGTATTTGAAACACTTCAGGCTTATGCAATGAAAAATAGTTTTGATGTGGATGCATTCTGTGCGGAACTGGATAAAAAGTTTGCGGCACTTCAATAAAGAGTGATGAACAAAAAACGTTTGTTCATAAATGTGAAAAAACACTTTCCATTTTTTAAATGATGTAGTAAGATAAAGTTCAGACAGATAGTTTACAGGAAATGTGATGTTAAAGGAGCTTTATGAACTACATTAATCTCGATGGAATAGGCGAAAAAATAAGCAGGTTAAGAAAAGAACAGGGAGTTACCATCCGGGAGCTCTCCGAGTATACCGGCTATTCGGTGGGCTTTTTAAGCAATCTGGAGACTGGAAAAAACAGCCCTACGGTGGAAAGCCTTCAAAGGGTGGCGGAGGCGCTGCGGACCGATATTATTGAGATTTTGACGAAGGAGAAGCAGCACCATACGGTCATCCGTAAGAATGAGCGGTCAGTATTTGACCACCCCCGCTATAAGATGACGATTGAAACACTGGATTTTGGGTATGACAAGCAGATCTATGAGTTTATAACGATCAATCCGGGAGCGGAGGAGAAGGGAATCGTCTCCAGACACCTGTTCCCGGAAGTGTGCACCGTGATCGAGGGTGTCCTGACCATTGAGGTGGAGGACAGCGTCTATACCCTGGAAGAGGGCGATTCGATCTATATTCCGGAGAAATCGGCACACAGAATCTATAATCTGGGGGATAAACGGGTAGTTACCTATTGGGTTTTTCAGAAAACGAAATAATGAATGAGATATGAGAAGATGTAAACGTATGGTATGCGATGGCCGGCGTTTACATCTTTTTTTGTAATTATTCCTAAATAAAAAGTTGCAGAATTAGCACTATTGCTCAAAAATAAAATATTTCTGCGCCATGCATTGACAAAAGTATGAGGTGAGATTACAATGTGTTCATAATAATGAAATTAAGTTCATAATTATAGTTGGAGGAAGCAAGATGAATTATGGTTTAAGAGTACAGAAAATCCTCGGCAGCATGCGGCAGGATGGGATAGACAGCCTGCTTGTGACCCAGGGAACAGATATCCGATATGTGAGCGGGTTCAGCGGCGAAGCCGGAGTGGCAGTAATTATTCTCAGTGAAAGCAGAAATTATCTGATCACAGATGGACGGTTTACCAGTCAGGCGGAACAGGAGACAGAAGGATTTGAGATTGTCTTAATCAAGTCAGGGCAGAAGCTTTACGAAACCGCAGGCAGACTGCTCGATGAGATTGGAGCCAGGGAAATCCGAATTGATATCGGACAGATCTCGCACGCAGACTACCTGGAGCTGGAAAGCCATTGTCATGGAACTATCCAGAACATGAAACCGTATATTTCAGATGCCAGGATGGTGAAGGACGAGGAAGAGCTTGTTCTGATCCGCAGAGCCTGCGATATTACGGAACAGTCATTTCTGGCTCTGCTGAATCAGATCAGGCCCGGACAGAGCGAGAAGGAGATCCGCAACATTCTGGAAAATGAATTCCGCAGACGGGGAAGCCTGGATGTGGCGTTTGAAACGATTGTCGCTTCCGGCCCGGTGAACGGAGCTAATCCACACGCCAGCTTAACGGACAGAACGATCCAGCAGGGAGACATGGTTACGATTGATTTTGGATGTAAATATGAGGCGTACTGTTCCGATATCACGAGAACTTTTTCGCTGGGGAAACCGTCAGGCGAGATGATGAAGATCTATAACACGGTGAAGGCAGCCAAGGAGGCGGCGGAAAGTACTCTGAGGGAGGGAGTCAGCGCACGGGACGTGGATCTTGCCGTGGAAGCGGTTATCAATGGCGCGGGGTATCACCTGCCTCATGGACCGGGACACGGCTTCGGTCTGGATATTCATGAGAACCCGTTCCTGTCTTCGAGAAATGAGTATCGGATGGAAAGTAATGTGGTACATACGCTGGAGCCGGGAATCTACGTACAGGGCATCTGCGGCGTGCGGATTGAAGATGATTACCTGATCACGGGTGACGGAGCGGAGTGTCTGACACCTAATATTACACGGGATTTGATTATACTCTGATGTTTCGGGAAGGTATGGAGGGGAACGGCAATGAGAGAAGAATGTGTGCTTCCCATTGAACGTGTGCGGCGGATTGACAGCAGGCATATTGAATTTTACTGGGGGAAAGAGCCGGTATCCGGCAAAGAAAAAAACATGGTTTTCCATGTGTACAGAGATGGAACAGAACTGGAGCTTTACGAACGGAAAGACGATGACGAATGGGATGTCGGTACTGTGCATGAACCGGCGAAGAGACGAACTACGGTAACGCTGGCAAGAGAAATTGGGGGAGAGGAACGCCTGAAAAAGGAATTCCTGAAAGAAGAATCCCATATCAAATACTCAGACACTCTTACCGCCTGGGTGGAATATAAGGCAGATGCTCATGAGGCTGCGGCTCAGATGATTGATATTCTGCTGGAGAAGCTGCCTGAGACAGCGGACCGAATGAGGGAGCTTCATGCGGAGCTGGCGATCTACGCACTGGATGAAGACGCATACGATATACCGGAGCACCGCGCGGGCTGCCTGTACATGAACCGGCCGGTCGAGGGCTACGGTGGTATCGATAAAAATCCGGTCACGTCTATCTCAGAGGCCAACATCTTAAGAGTGCTCGAAGGACCGCATCAGACCCGTTATAAACAGGAATTGATTCTGGCTCATGAATTCGCCCACGCCATTCATCTGATCGGTATCAAAAATCTGGCCGATCAGACGCTGTACTGTCGTTCCATTGAGGTATATGAGGCGACAAAAGCGGCTGGAAAATGGCCGGGAAGCTATGCAATCAGCAATTTTGAAGAGTATTTCGCCACACTGACCACGATCTGGTTTAACGTCATGGAAGAGGGAAAAGACGGAGCGTGGGACGGTGTGCGGGGGCCGGTCAATACGAGAGAAGAGCTGAAGCGTTACGACACCGGGGCATACGAATATTTCTCACAGCTCTATACGACGAGGCAGCTTCCGTATCCATGGGATACGGTGCGAAATGAATACGATATCGACGGAACGAAATATCAGGAGGTAAAGGAATCATGACGGCAGAAGAAATCGTGGAGAAAGACAGAGAGGCTCTGTATATCGGCAATACCCGGACCGTAGAGTTTGATTTGCCACTTCCGAAAAAGGGAGTGTACGGTTCCGATATCCGGTGGATCAGCGGCCACGACAGGATTATCACTCCGGAAGGAAAGGTTACCCGCCCCAAATTCGGCATGGGCACCAGGACGATCAAACTTACGGCAGTGATCACGTGCGGAGACGCGGAGGCGGAGCGCTGCTTTGACGTGCGCGTGCTGGAGGAGGAAAACTGGATCAGGATTGCAAAGGTATATCCAATCAAGGAAAAGGCTCCAAAGGGACAGACTTACTATCTGCCGTCTGTGGCGGTGGTGGTGACGGAAGACGGCAAGACCATTTCCCACGCGGTAGAGTGGAACAATCATGGAGAAGCTGTCTATGAGAAAACCGGATTCGTGGAGGAACACGGCTTTATATCAGGAACCACGGTTCCTGTGACTGCCGGAATAGAGGTTGTGGAAACGCTGGAGGCGGAGACAGTAAATCCTGTACCAATTGTCAGAGACTGTTCGGACGGCCGGGTTTATTTAATCGAAGGAAGCCCGTTTTATCAGGCGCAGGAGTGGTTTTTAGAGTTTCTGCTTCAGGTCAATGACGACCAGATGCTTTATAATTTCCGGGATGCTGCGGGACTGAATAAGAAGGGGGCGCCGGAGATGATCGGATGGGATGCTCCTGACAGCAACTTAAGGGGACATACCACGGGCCACTATTTATCGGGGCTGGCCCTGTGTTACCGGGCGACCGGCAGCCCGGTGATCCGGGGAAAAGCAGAGTATATGGTGCACGCGCTTCGGGAATGTCAGACTGCCCTGCACGAGAAAAAGGGTTGCCACAAAGGCTTTTTAAGCGGTTATGGAGAAGAACAGTTTGACCGTCTGGAACAGCTGGTGCGCTATCCGGAGATCTGGGCTCCCTATTATACACTCCATAAGATTCTCGCCGGACTCCTGGACTGCTACGAATTTGCGGGCTGTGACGAGGCACTCACTATTGCCGGAGATCTGGGAGACTGGGTGTACGAGAGGCTGTCAAAGGTACCCCACGCCCAGCTGAACCGTATGTGGAGTCTCTATATTGCAGGTGAGTTCGGCGGCATGAACGACGCCATGGCCCGATTATACATACACACAGCAAAGCCGGAGCATTTGGAGGCTGCGAAGCTGTTTAACAACGACAGGCTGTTTTACCCCATGGCAAAGAACGTAGACGCGCTGGATGGACTTCATGCGAACCAGCACATTCCCCAGATGGTAGGCTGCATGAAGATATTTGAGGCAGGCGGGGAGACGTATTACCGGGATATCGCCCGTTTCTTCTGGGAAGCGGTGACCGGCGCTCATATCTATACCATCGGCGGTACCGGTGAGGGGGAGATGTTCCATGAGGAAGGAACGGTTGCTGGTCTTCTGACCAAGAATACGGCGGAGAGCTGCGCTTCCTATAATATGCTGAAGCTGACGAAGGAACTGTACCAGTACCAGCCCTCGGCCCTCTATATGGATTATTATGAGAGAACGGTCTTCAACCATATCGCCGCTTCCTGTGAACACGGAGCGACGGGGGCCAGCACCTACTTTATGCCGCTGGCACCTGGATTTCATAAGGATTTTGAGGATGAGAATTCCTGCTGTCACGGAACCGGGCTGGAGAGCCATTTCAAATATATTGACAGTATTTATTACCACGATGCAGACTCAATTTATGTTAATCTGTTTATTCCGTCGGTTCTGGAAGCCGCAGGTATTACGATCAGGCAGACGACGAATTCGGCGGACCCGGGCCATATCTCTGTGGAGGTACAGGGAAATAAAAGCACAGTGCTGAAAATAAGAGTTCCGTACTGGTGCGGCGGATCGTATCAGCTGGAGATTGACGGGGCAGCCGTGAAGGCCCCGTCTGATGAGGCCGGATATATTCAGATTGGATACGATGGAAGCGGCAGCATGAGGGCAGAGATCCGGTTTGCGTGTTGGGTGAATCTGGAGCGGACGCCGGATGATCCCCATACCGCCAGCCTCACGTATGGACCTTATGTACTGGCGGCATTGACCGATTCGGTAAATTTTCTGGAATTACCATTCGATAGAGAAGGAGCCTTAGAGCAGCTTGTGAAGGCGGAGGGAGAGATCTCGCTGCAGTACCAGGAGATTAAATTTGTTCCGCTCAGCAGTATCTGCCACGAGTCGTATCAGGTCTACTTTAAGACGATTTAAATAAAAAAAGGGAGAAATACTCATGAAAACAGCAAGTCAGGCGATTTCAAATGAAGAGTTACGTAAACAGAAATCATTTTTAGGCCATCCCAAGGGAGTGGGAACCTTAAGCTTTATGCAGTTATGCAATTCTTATGCCAGCTATGGCATGAGCGCCATTTTAATTTATTATCTGTATGCTGTAAAACCGGAGGGGCTGGGACTGAGCCAGGCCAACGCGGCGCAGCTGATATCCCTTTATTCGGCGTGTTCCCTCATGTTCGGTATTGTCGGCAGCTATGTGGCCGACCGTATCCTGGGAACGAGGCGCGCGCTGTGCTTTTCCAGAGCCGTCACGGTACTGGCGTACGTCTGTCTCGCCCTGCCATTCGGCGGAATCGTGGGATACGTGGGAGCCATGTGCCTGCTCCTTGTATCCGCCATGCTCTGCGGCAGAAGCGCGGACGCCCTGATGGGAAAATTTTACGACAAGTCCGACAGCCGAAGAGACGGAGCCTATACGATTGGTTATGTGATATCCAACATCGGCGCGGCAGCGCCTGTTATCTCCGGTGCCATTGCACTGGCTACCGGATACCATGCAGCATTTCTGGTCTGTGCCGTATTTGCCGCTCTGGGGGTCGCAGCCTATCTGATCACAGAGAAGAAATTTTTCGGAACGATTGGTTACGAGCCGGATGATCCCCTTCCTGCGGACAAGAAGAAAAGCTTTATTGTAAAAATGATTGTTGCGATTGTAGTCGCCATTGCTGTATTTGCTGTGTTGTTTATCAGCGGGATCCTGACGATCGGGGTATTCTCCAACGTAATCAGTACAGCCGCCATTTTTATCCCGATCATTTACTTTGTGATTATTATTACAAGCCCGAAGACGCAGAAAGAGGAGAAGACGAGAGTCGCCAACCTAATCCCCGCCTTCGTCTGCAACTGCTTTGCCATGCTGGTATGGACCCAGTCCACTTCCATTCTTGCCATTTTTACGGAACAGAGAGTGGACCGTGTGATATTTGGAATGGAGATATCGGCGGCGTCCTTCCAGACACTTCCGGCCGTATTTGCCATTTTCTTAGGGGCCGTGGTCGGTTCCTTGTGGAGTGTGCTCGGAAAGAGACAGCCTCTGGCACCGGCAAAGATTGGTATCGGAACGATTCTGTGGGGCTGCGGACCGCTCTTCATGACGCTTCCTTTCATGCTCTACGGAGCTGCGGATAAGGTAAGCCCGCTCTGGATCGTAGTGTTCTATCTGCTTATTATCCTCGGCGAGGCATTTACCAGCCCGGTTGGATATTCCTGTGCGTCCATCGTGGCCCCGCAGGCGTTTGCAACCCAGATGATTACGGTGTGGTCCATGTCACAGTCCACGGGTGCGGCGCTTAACACCCTGGCGGTGAATTTCTATAAGGAAGGTTCTGAGGTTCCATTCTTCCTGGTAATCGGCCTGATTACCTGTGCGGCAGGACTGATCGTCCTGATCTTTGGAAAGAAGATTGCTGCGGGAATGGGAATTCTGGAGAAAACGGAATAACTGACAGTTTAATTAAAAATAACAGAGGCGGCATCCCAGATTATATTCGGGTGCCGCTTCTGTTTTTGGTGTGCCAGATGGAGGGGGTTCCATTTTAGCATGATGGTCTTTCCGACCTGTCTTTTACAAACACCTTTCGGTATTCGCTGGGGGTAATCCCCTGGTTTAATTTAAAACGCCTCGTAAAGCTGGAGATATTGTAATAGCCTACGGCTTCGGAAATCTCTTTCAGCGGAAGCGCGGTGGTACGTAAAAGTTCTTTTGCCCGTTCCATCCGCAGGTGAATGGTGTAATCCATCACATTCTGACCGGTATGATCTTTAAAGTATTTGCTGAAGGCCGGAAGCGTCATCTCGAAGTGGCCGGCTGCCTCATAAGCGGAAAAATCGCAGCGGAGGCAGTTGGCCTCTAAGTATTTCATAACCTCATCCAGAACGACCCGTTTGGCCGCGGAGGTGGTGAGCCCGCTCAAATGCTCGCTCCAGGCCCGGAGCATCTGTATAATCTCCTGCGCAGTCTCCATACCCGACAGTTCGATCGGAGAGTTGGAGGCTGCATTTTTCTGACCGCGGCAGTGTTCATTTACGAGATGGATTAAGTCAAAACAGATGCTTCTGGCCAGATAGAGAGGAAGCTGGCTCTGCTCCATAAAATGAATGATATTCTGAATGGCATCCCTGATGTTCTGCTCATTTTGGGAAAAAAGTGCATTTCTAAGACTCTCAAATTCCTTGTGAGGGTAAACAACCGTTGCGTGCGCCGGCCCCAGGACCTCCCGAAACTCAATGCCGGTGCCGTTGCCCTTTACGAAACGGTAGTCCAGGGCGCTGACGGCCTCCATGTAGGACTGGGCGATGCACTCCGTACTGTCCACGCAGGTGCCGATTCCGACGGTGGTCAGCAGCCCGTACTGCCTGGATAAATATTTCTGCACATCCCCGAAAAATCTTGCAGGGACCGGCATACGATCCGGCTGGTTCATGAGCAGCACGATCTGGTTGGGATGGAAATTATGCAGATAATAGTAAATATAAGGAACGGAAAACTGCTTCTTAATCTCCTGCGCCAGCCCGTCCAAGTTGTCAAACTGTTTATGAAGCATCACGATACTGACGGTAAAGTTCTCATTTGGCAGGGAGAGGTCCAGCTCCGAACAATCCAGATTGAAGTCTTCTCTGGAAGCGTAGGCGCCGTTTAAGAGGCGGTATAAGCGTTCATTTTTAACGGCTGTGAGGCTGTTGGCCAGCTGAGTGGACAGTGAACTGTTCTGAGTAGATAAGTAATCCAGCGCTCCGGCAATGGTTTCCAGTTCGTTGTAGGAAGCTGCGTCCGGGGAGATCAGCTTTGCCCTGTCCCGCAGACGGCGGACGGGCGCGTAATTCACCTTCTGCAAAAAGAAGATGGTGAAGCTGGCGATAAGCAGAATAATCACGATAGCCAGCAGGAATTCTTTCATAATAGAAGAAACCTGGGAAAATGTGGTCTGCCTGTCCGGAATAAAAGCCAGATACGTCCACCCATTTTTCTCGGACCGGTGTGTGCGGACGACGTATTCTTCCCCATCTATACTGGTCGTGGACGACAGTTCTATGGAATCTCCCAGATAAGTGCTTAAAATGCCGCGCATCCGATCGTGTTCCCCTGAGGTGGTTACGACGGCCCCGTTCTGGTCCAGGATATAGGTCTGCGCCTGATAGCTCTGAAGCTTCTGGCTTAAAAGTGCCTCGATGGAGCTGTTGTTTACATAAAAGAGAGCTGTGCCCTCGTGTTTCTGATAATCGGTAAAGACCGGGTAGGAAAAAAGCACGACGTTCGCCTCGGCAGGGCCTAAGTCCAGGTTGAGAAGCTTCTGCCTGGGAAGACAGAAGGAGGCCTTGCTGTTCAGAAGCAGATCCTGAAATTCCCTGGAGCTCATGCCGGGAACGCGGAAAATGCGGCTGAAGTAATAGTCCTTCCGGCAGGTCGTGGAACTGGTGGCCACGTATTCTTTCCCATCCAGAATCAGAACGATATCCTGGATAAAAGGGTTCGCAGAGGTTAAGGCCGACAGATAGGTGATGGTCGGGCTCAGGGCCAGTGGAGTTTCCGCCTCGGAGGCATCGTGTATCGTTCCGGTCAGCGTCAGCTGCCCTACGATGTTTAACATGGACTCCAGCTCATTGTCGAGCTGAGTGCTGATCTGCAGCAGCTCTAAGTCTACGGTTTCGTAGATCTCATCATAAAATTTCTTCATAAATCGGGATGAATAGAAGAAGGTCAGGATGACGAGAGGGATTAAGAGCACGGTCATATAGGAGATCAGATAGCGGATATAGTGCCTCCCGAATTTTCGCTTTTTCCCTGTTTTCAGCATAAGATATCACCGCCCCCGTTTCTGATATTTAACAATATTTATTATATGGTAAATGCACAACACTTTCAAGCGAAGTACCGCGAAAGAAAATAAGGACAAGGAAAAGATAAATAAAAAATGGCGGAAAGCCCCATGGAATCTAGTGCAAATTCTGCAAAGAAGCAAAAAATGGCAAATGCAGAAAGCAAAAACAGTATGCGGTTATGACCGCTGGAAAAATGGCTGGAAGGTCTGCAAAAAATGTGAATTGAAACGAGGCGGGAACTGCCGCTATACTGGTGTCAGACAAATAAATATGGAGGAGGTTTCAGGGAATGAAGGGGAGTACTGACACGAAACACGCGGTCGGGCCTGCACCCGGAAAACCGGGGATTTACAGAGTGAAAAGGGCGCTGAGGCGCGACTGGCAGCTTCTGTTATTATGTGCAGTTCCTATTTTGTATTTTATTCTGTTCCATTATGTACCCATGTATGGAGTGCAGATCGCCTTTAAGGATTTTCGGGCGGTGGACGGAATCTGGGGGAGCCAGTGGTGCGGCTTCAAACATTTTGATCGCTTTTTTTCATCTTCCCAGTTTTGGCCATTAATTAAGAACACGCTGGGACTCAGCTTTCTACAGATTCTGTTGGGGTTCCCGATTCCGGTTCTTCTGGCAATTATGCTGAATCAGGTGAAGCACCAGAGGTTCCGAAAATTTGTGCAGTCGATCGTGTACTGCCCGCACTTTATATCAATCGTCGTCCTGACCGGTATGCTGTACATATTCTTATCACCGAGAAATGGTCTGATCAACCAGGTGATTCAGCTGTTCGGAGGTGAGCCCATCTTCTTTCTGGGAGATGCGAAGTATTTTAAGCTGACATTTGTACTTTCGGGTATCTGGCAGAACGCGGGGTGGAGCGCAATCATCTATATCGCGGCGCTGGCGGGAATCAGCCCCGACTTATATGAAGCGGCACAGGTGGATGGAGCCAATAAGTGGCAGAGGATCTGGCACATCGATATTCCGGGTATCCTGCCTACGGTTGTGATGATGCTGATTCTGGAGGTGGGAAAGGTGATGAATCTGGGATTCCAGAAGGCATATTTAATGCAGAATGCCCAGAATCTGGCAGCCAGTGAAATTATATCGACCTATATCTATAAAGTTGGTATGATAGATGCACAGTACAGCTATTCAGCGGCCATCAACCTGTTTAACAATCTGGTCAATATCATACTTCTGGTCACTGTCAATCACATTGCGAAGAAGACGACTGACAACAGTTTGTGGTAACGAGCCGCCAAGTGCTCGTAACAAGGAGGACAAAATGGCACAGAAAAAAACGAAGCTGCACAGAAGCTTTGGGACGCAGGCGCCGGCCGACCGCCTGTTTGATATCTTTAATTATCTCGTACTCGGCCTGGTGGCAGTCTGTGTACTGTATCCACTATATTTTATCGTAATCGCGTCGGTTTCCGATCCGGTGGCGATCAACAATGGCCAGGTGGCATTTTGGCCCGTCGGGTTTAACACGACCGGCTATGAAAAAATATTTGAAAATACGAAGATTTGGCGATCCTACAGCAATACCATTTTTTACACCGTGGTGGGAACCACCATCAACGTGATTCTTACCATGATGCTGGCGTATCCGTTAAGCAGAAAGAACTTTTTTGCCAGGAAGCCGCTCACGCTGTTCGTCATGTTTACCATGTACTTTCAGGGGGGACTGATTCCTACTTACTTATGGATGAACGATCTTCATCTGTACAATACGCCGTGGGTTATGGTTCTGCTTCCGGCTATCAACGTGTTTAACCTGATTATCGCCATCAATTATATCAGCAACAGCATACCGGAGGAACTGTACGAGGCGGCTTCCATCGATGGCTGCAGTCATATCCGGTACTTTTTCAGCATTGTGCTTCCGCTGTCGAAGACGATTGTGGTGGTGCTCGTCCTCTATTACGGTGTCGCGCACTGGAATGAATTCATGAACGGCCTGATCTATTTAAGGGATGAGGGGCTGTATCCGCTGCAGCTGACACTGAGAAATATTCTGCTTCAGAATCAGGCTTCCGGCCTGGGTGATGTGGACAGCATCATTGAACAGCAGAAGGCTGCCGAGCTGATCAAGTACGGCGTCATTATTGTATCGACTCTGCCGGTTCTGGTGATCTATCCGTTCCTGCAGAAGCATTTCGCAAAGGGTGTTATGGTTGGCTCCGTCAAGGGCTGACCTGGAAGGAGAATTACATAAAACTATATTTTTTCAGGAGGGAAACAATGAAAAAGAGATTGATGAGTACACTGCTTACAGTTACGGTTATGGCATCGGCCCTGACGGCCTGTGTGCCCAAGGCGGCCAACGAGACGGCAGCGCCGGCGGCCACCAAAGCCGCGGAAGCCGGAGAGACACAGGCTGCGTTTGAAGTAAATAAGGAAGGTCTGCCCATCGTCAACCAGCCGATTACGTATGAGATCGCGGCCAGCACACAGAAAAATAAAAATTTTAAGGAGCTGGAATTCTTTCAGAAGCTGGAGACGGATACGAATGTAATCGTCAACTGGAATATGTCCTCTGATGACGGATGGAATGAGAAAAAGAGCCTGCTGTTTGCAAGTAATACGCTGCCGGATGCATTTTACGGACAGGATATCTTAAAAGATGTGGATATCATCAAGTATGCGTCCCAGGGAATGCTGATCCCGTTAAATGATCTGATAGACGAGTATGCGCCCAACTTAAAGGCGATTCTTGACGCGAACCCACAGTACAGGAAGCAGATTACGGCGCCGGATGGCAATATCTACTCGCTGCCGACCATCAATGAGTTAAATCCGACCACCCATGACAAGCTGTTCATCAACAAGACCTGGCTCGATAATCTTGGCCTTCAAGTGCCGGAGACCAGGGAAGAGCTGGAAACCGTTCTTCAGGCCTTCAAGGACGGAGATCCCAATGGAAACGGCAATACAAACGATGAAATCCCATTTTCGTTCCGTATGAGCTCCAGCGACCCTTACAACAGGCAGCAGGGAATCCAGTCTTTATTCGGAACCTTCGGACAGCTGGATGATATCTATCATTTCGTGATCAACGATGGAGATGTTGTATATACGCCGATGACAGAACCGTATAAAGAGGCCATTTCCTGGTTCCATTCCCTGTACGAAAAGGGGCTGGTGGACAAGGAAGCATTCACACATGACTTTAACGTCTATGTGGCCAAAATTCAGGATCCCAACAAGATTGTCGGCATGTTTTTAGGCTGGAGCGGCAATGCCACAGCGGCGGCCAACAAGGATGACTACGCAGCCATGGCGCCGCTTATCAATACCAACGGCGAGCGGATCTGGAGAACCGTGGATGCAAAGATCATCTCCAAGGGTTCCTTCGCAATTACCAGCAAAGCGGAGCATCCGGAAGTTCTGATGCGCTGGATCGATCAGTCCTACGATCCGGAAAGTTCCCTGGAGATCTGCCAGGGCTTGCTGGGTCACGTTCTGGAGAAGACCGGAGAAGGCCGTTACCACCAGATGCAGCTGCCGGAAGGCGTCACTCTCGATACGGCAATTCATGATTACAGCCCGGGAAATGACGGAACCTTTGCAGTGATGCAGCCGATCATTGACAAGCTGGACTTAAACGCTAACTTAACAGAGCGTAAGGAACTGGATGCTTTCTATGCTCCGTACAATGTACCGGCCGACGAGATGTATCCCAATGTGTTCTTCACTGGGGACGAGATTGAAGAAATCGGCGTGCTGCAGACAGATATTGACTCTTACGTAGCCCAGAAGTATGCAGGCTGGATCGTGGAAGGCGGCGTGGAGGACGAGTGGGATTCGTTCCAGAAGAAGCTTCAGGATATGAATGTGGAACGCTATATCCAGATTTATAAGGACGCTTATGCCCGCTACAGCGCAGAATAAGGAGAGCAGGAAGTTGAAGCCACACGTTATTATAATTATGGCGGACCAGCTGCGGTATGATGTGCTGGGAAAGGGATTTACCCCCAATATTGACTCAATCGCAGCGGATGGGACCGCGTTTGGCCGGGCCTACTGTGCCTGCCCTCTCTGCGTGCCTGCCAGAGGTTCGTTTTTTACCGGAACTTATCCCAACAGAAACGGTTCTCTGATCAACCCGTGGGAGCCGGCCGACGCCGTTTATGGAGATGTCAGGCCGGAATTTAGCAGCTTATACACAATGATGGAGCGGGATTGGGACAGTATCCACAGTGGGAAGCAGCATTTGTTTACAACCGGAGGAAAATTGGAAGACCGTGTGGATTCCGGTACGCGCTGGTTTTCCACGGAGAAGAGTTATAAAGAATTTTTGAAGGAACACGGCGTTGCCATGCCGGGAGGTGGGAAATTCCGTACAAAGGTACCGGAAATGGTGGACGGAAAGGCTACGAGGGTGAGCAGCTATTCCAACGCGGAGACCGGGAGGTATGAACCGGGAGAGCAGTATTATTTTGATTCTTATTTTACGGAAATGGCGCTGGAAGGCCTGCGGCGGCGGGATACCACGAAGCCTCTTCTGTTAAACGCCATGTTTTTAGCACCTCATCCACCGCTTCAGATACCGGATCCATGGTACAGGGCGGTGGGCGCGGAGGACTTTGCGCTTCCGGATAATATCGGCGTGTACTATCCCAGGCAGTCCCCGCTTCAGATGTATAATCTGACGGGAATCGTGGGGACCCGCTACGGGCGGGAGCACTGGAAGGAGGCATGGAGAGTCTATTTGGGGCTGGTGCGAATGCTGGATCACTGCGTGGGACGGGTTCTGGAGGAGCTGAAGCGGCAGGGAATCTATGATGACAGCCTGATTCTCTTTACCAGCGACCACGGAGAGATGCTGGGCTCCCACGGCCTGTTTCAGAAGATGTGTATGTACGAGGAATCGGCCCGCGTGCCGCTGTTTATGAAGTTCCCGAAGAAGTTCACACCTTCTGAGAAATTGTATGACCAGGTAGTGAGCCACATCGACGTACTGCCCACACTGTGTGATTACCTCCAGGTGGATAGCGGAAATGAAATGGACGGCACATCGCTGATGCCGCTGCTTCGTGGAGAGAGCAGGGCGGAGGACAGAAATTCTGCTTATATCCAGTATGACGGAAATGGCTCCCGGTCTAATTTTCAGCGCTGTATGATATGGGGGAGATGGAAGCTGATCGTGGATTTATTTAAGGATGAAACCTTCTATGAACTGTACGATCTGGAGGCGGATGTGCAGGAAACTTCCAATCTGATGTTTGACGGAAAACACGATGAGATAGCGGAAGAGATGGCGAACCGCTTAGCCGCGCACAGCCGGGAAACAGGGGATTTACTCACAATGGCTCCCTTTGATGCGGCCGGATTCCGGCGTAAATATGAGGCTTTTCCTGTGTTATAATAAAAACAGGAAGAACAGGAGAAGAGAATGAAAAAAGAAGAGTTACAGAACTATCCGAAGCTGGCTCCGGCGGAACTGGAAGAGGCCCTCGAAACAGCCGTGTCCCAGACCCGTTTTTCCATGTCCAGATTCGGAACCGGGTTCAAACATATTTTCAGTACCAATCACTTTTACACGGAAGCACCAAATAACCAGTGGACCAACGGCTTCTGGACGGGACAGCTGTGGCTGGCATATGAGTGTACCGGCGATCCCGAGATGAAACGGACGGCGCTTGCGCAGACCCAATCCTTTCGGTACCGCATCGATCATCAGATTGAGACGGACACCCATGATCTCGGATTTCTGTATACGCCATCCTGTGTGGCGGCCTGGAAGCTGACCGGCAGCGAGGAGGCGAAGGAAACCGCAATTAAGGCGGCCCGCAGGCTTCTGGAGCGTTTTCATGAGAAGGGGCAGTTCCTGCAGGCATGGGGAAAGACAGATGAGCCTGGAAATTACCGGCTGATTATCGACTGCCTTTTGAATCTGCCGCTGCTGTATTGGGCCGGCGAGGTAACCGGAGACAGAATTTACAGGGAAAAAGCGGAGGCCCATGTACATACGGCGCTGAGCGTGCTGATCCGTCCTGACAGTTCCGCTTACCATACCTATTATTTTGACCCGGAGACAGGGGAACCGCTGAAGGGAGTCACACATCAGGGGTATTCCGCCGACTCCGCATGGGCCAGAGGGCAGGCCTGGGGCGTGTACGGCATCGCATTGAGCTATCGCTATACGGGAAATCCGGAGTATGTCAGGCTGTTTGAGGAGGTAACCGGGTATTTCCTGGATCATCTTCCACACAGTCTCGTTCCGTACTGGGATTTTATCTTCCAGGATGGCAGTATGGAACCCCGGGATTCCTCTGCGGCGGCGGTCGCGGCCTGCGGTATGCTGGAGATGGCGAAATATCTGCCGGAGGAGAAGGCCTCGTACTATACCGGAATTGCCAGCCGGTTGATGAAAGCGCTTTATGACACCTGCGCGGCGAAATCTGATTCAGAGTCGGATGGACTTCTTCTGCACGGAGTATATGGGAGAAAGACGCCTTACAACGACTGTATTGACCATGGGATCGACGAGTGCAATCTCTGGGGGGATTATTATTATCTGGAAGGCCTGGTGAGATTAAAGTATGACTGGAATCCATACTGGTAATGGGGGAAATAATATGGCAGAAGTATGCAGAGATCTCCTGAAGGAATGGTGCGAAGCCATGCTTCGCCTTCAGATCAGGAATACGAATAATCCAAGGCTCGACGGCGGCCTTCTCTGCCCCGCGTGCGGAAAGATTCACGGGCGCTGCTTTGAGGCGATGTATCCCTTTTTATGTATGGCTGCGCTTGAGAGAGATGAAAAATGGGTGAAAGCCGCTGAGAGGCTTTTTATTTGGGCGGAAAATACGGTGTCACAGGAGGATGGCTCCTTTTTAAATGACATTGACTCCGGTTGGAAGGGCACGACGGTTTTTAATGTGATCCAGCTGGCGGACTGCCTGTTGTTTCATGAAGCGCTGCTGTCAGACGAAACGAGAGCCGCCTGGAGACAGCGCCTGAAGCTGGCGGCAGAATTCCTGTACCGGTTTGATGAATTGAAGGATAATAATATCAATTATCCCATATCCAATGCGTTGGCCTTATATGAGTGCTGGCTGGTGCTGCACGAGGAACGCTATAAACGAAAAGCGGAAGAACTAGCTGAGCCGTCCGGGCTTCCATTTACCGAACATGATCTGCTGTATGGAGAGGGGGTGCCTCGTGAAAAGATGAGTCCAAGAGGCTGCCGCCCCATCGATATCGGGTACAATGTTGAGGAGACGCTGCCGTCTCTGGCTCTGTACGGCCATCTGAGCGGAGACCGGATAGCTCTGGAGGCTGCGGAAAGGGGACTGGCTGCGCATCTGCCGTTTTTGCTTGAAAATGGTGCCTGGGACAACAGTTTTGGGACAAGAAATTATAAATGGAGCTACTGGGGGAGCCGCACTTCAGATGGCTGTGCGCTGGGATACCTGCTTCTGGCAGATGATAACCCGGATTTTGTATTGGCAGCTGTAAGAAATCTAAATCTGCTGAAGGAATGTACCGTGGATGGATTGCTGGCGGGAGGTCCGCATTATAGGCTGGCCGGTCAGGCAACCTGTGTTCATCATACGTTTACCCATGCAAAGGTATTGGCTGGAATTCTGGACAGAAATTTAGTGCGGAAGGGAGCGGACGACCGGGCAGAGCGGCGCCTGCCAAGACAGCGGATTGAGGGAATCCGGTATTACCCGGAGACGGAAAGCTGGACTGCAACAAAGGGATCCATGACAGCCACGGTGACAGCCTGTGACTGGGAGTATTTACCCGGAGGCCATGTCGGGGGCGGAACACTGTCTCTTCTTCACCATGAGAGACTGGGAACTCTGCTGTGTGCCGGGATGAGCAGGTATACTTTAAAGGAACCAAACAATATGCAGGTTCCCTGCCGGGTCAGACAGGAGTGTCTGGCAGTGAGAATTGAAGCCGAAAAGGACGGTATTGTCTACAGCAGTCTCTATGATGACGATGTCCGGGTATCGGTAGAAGGCGGACTGGTTACTGCCAGCGGAAAGCTGAGAGATGAAAAACACAGAACGTTGTATGGCAGAGAACAGAGCTATTGTTTTACTTACCAGGTTTCAGGGGAAGAACTGCGCATTCGGGCGGAGTTTGATGACGGAACGCTGATCTGTCCATTGGTGACCGGCGCCGATGAAGCGGTGTCAGTGGAAGAGAATGGGAAACGGGTAATGATAAGTAAGAAGAACGGGCAGGTGCTGATGGAGTCAAACCGGGAGATGATTTTACCGTACAGTACAGAGCGTATCTTTAATCTTATACCCGGACTGCAGGCACTGCGGGTGCAGATTGATCCGCAGGCAGGCTGGGCTGAGGTAGGAATAAGAGTTAAGAGTGGGGAAGAGGATGGATTATGATTTTGTTTTACTCCATATGGTTGTAAATGGGGATTGCTTTATAAATGGAAATATTATCGTTAATAATAGTGATATTTACGGTACTTACATATCTGGATAATCACCAGAATAGAAAATGAGCTATCCTCTTGGCAGAGAGGATAGCCCGGTAACTTAAAATTACTGTTTGCTTGATCGGCAATCATCGGTTTCTTGTTAGCCCTTGATTACTTCTGCTTATATTATACACTGGGTACTTGTATTTTTCAAGTACCCTTTTAAATAAAAAATTATAATTCTTTGAAATATTCTTATATCATTATCTGCTCAACCCTATCCCCTCCCAGGAATACCACAGCCTCAAACGCCCGAAGCTTTATATGTACCTCGCAGGCCGGAGCGTCTTCATAATTCCCAATCAGCCGGACCCCGTTTTCCGGAAGGCACGCTTTTGGAAGGTCAATGACAGCCGGATCTGAGAAAAAGTTAAGAACCACCAGGAGCATCTGCCCCTGATAGCGCCGTGTATAGGCATAAATGGACGGATGTTCTTCACATACCGGATTGTAGTCTCCATAGACAACAACTTTATGATTTCTGCGGATACGGATTAGATCCTGATAGTAATGATAGATACTTTCATTGTCACGGATGGCCGCTTCGGCGTTTATCTCTGTGTAGTTTGGATTGACGGGAATCCATGGGACCGCGTCGGTGAATCCGGCATTCGGGGAGGCATCCCACTGCATTGGCGTCCGGGCATTGTCGCGCCCTTTGGCGTAGATCGCTTCCATAACGCGTTCCGGATCCTCGTGAAATACCGTGACAGCCTCGGTATAATGGTTGAGTGTGTCAATGTCCTTGTACTGGTCGATGGAGCCGAACCGGATGTTGGTCATACCCAGCTCCTCGCCCTGGTAGATATAAGGAGTTCCCTGGAGCGTATGAAGGAAGGTAGCCAGCATCTTGGCGCTTTCCACGCGGTATTTTCCGTCGTCCCCAAAGCGGCTTACCATTCGTGCCTGATCATGATTATTTAAGTACAGACTGTTCCAGCAGCCGTCCGCCAGGCTGGTCTGCCATTTCCCGAATACAGCCTTTAGTTCAGACAGCTTCCATTGGCGGATCTGCCACTTGTCTTCACCGACCGCATCGAGATACATGTGCTCGAAGGTGAAGACCATGTTTAACTCATGGCGGTCTTCGTGAGTATAGAGGCGTGCCTGGTCCGTGGTGACCGAGACCATCTCGCCGACGGTGATGAAATCCCGCTGGCTCAGGATGCGCCGGTTCATTTCCTGAAGGTATTCGTGGACGTGCGGGCCGTTGGCAAAGTAAGGTGTGGCCAGACAGGGTCCATCCTCAGGCATATCAGGAAGCTCCGCGACCTTGGAGATGTAGTTGATTACATCCATGCGGAAGCCGTCAATTCCTTTATCCGTCCAGAACTGCATGATGCGGTACACCTCTTCCCGCACAGACGGATTATCCCAGTTCAGATCAGGCTGTTTCTTTGTGTACAGATGCAGGAAATACTGTTCACCTTCCGGTTCCTTTTCCCATGCAGAAAATCCGAAATGACTGCACCAGTTGTTAGGCGGCAGACCGCCCGGTTTCCCATCCCGGAAGAAGTAATAATCCCGGTAGGGGCTGTTTTTGTCCTTTAATGCAGCCTGGAACCAGGGATGCTCGTCAGAGGTATGGTTGACGACCAGATCCATCATCAGCTTTAATCCTCTCTCGTGCATCGCCTTAAGCAGCCGGTCAAATTCCTCCATGGTGCCAAACTCTTCCATGATTTCGCAGTAGTCACTGATGTCATATCCGTTATCATCATTGGGAGAACGGTAGATGGGAGAAAGCCAGATTACGTTTACGCCCAGCTCTTTCAAATAATCCAGTTTCCGGATAATTCCTCCCAGGTCTCCGATTCCGTCTCCATTGGAATCCATAAAGCTTCTCGGATAAATCTGATAGACAACCGCCTCTTTCCACCAAGTCTCTTTCATTGAAATCCCCTCCTTTTAACGCTATTGTAGCATGAGAAAACCAATCCCACAAACGTTTTCATTCATATTTGAAAAAGAAGTAAATATTCTATATAAAATATTTGACTTTTAAGTGTAATATTGCAATAATAGAATCATATTTGTACCACAAACGTTTTGGAAAAGTGAGGTATTTTATGGAAAAAATAGAATTGGGGGAATGGAGCGTGTCGGTGTCCCGGTGGGATCGGGCGTGGCAGCCCCAGATGGAATCGCTGTTCTGCCAGGGAAACGGGTATCTGGGGGTACGCTGCGCGGTGGATGAGCCGGTTCCCGGGCAGAAACGCGATACGTTTATTGCAGGGACGTATGATTCCTGTTTTGGCGAGGTCTCTGAGCTTCCGAATCTTCCGGATGTGATGGGAAAGGAGATTACCATTGACGGGGAGCTGCTCCAGCTGAGCGGAAGAAATCATGAGGATTACTGTGCCGTGCTTCATCTGGATAACGGGCTGGCTGAGAGGCACTTTACATACAGAACGGAACAGGGAAAAAAGGTGAAGGTAAAGATGGAGCGGTTTGTGTCGCTAAAGAACCGCCACCTGCTGATGCAGAGACTGTCTCTGATTTTGGAGGAACCGGCAAAGCTGGAGATCAGGACCGGAATCAACGGACAGGTGAGTAACAGCGGGGCCCAGCATTTTACGGAAGGTACGAGGCGCTGCGTTCCGGGAGAGCGGGAGGAACTGTCGTTTCAGGCGTGGGATTCAGGGGTGCGCTTTGCTGCTGCCTGCGCTCCGAGGCTGACTGCAGGATCATACCGCGCTTCCATTGACATGGACCGGCGCAGGATTGGAACGCTCTACCATATTTCCACGGAAAAAGGGGAGGAGATCGTGCTTGAAAATGCGGCCGCTTTTTATACCTCCAGAGATGCAGAGTATTGGGACGGCGAAAGCCCTTTTGCAGATACACCTTTTAAAGAGACAGCGTGTGGGAAACACAAGAGCCTTTCCATAGTGGATGATGCCAATGCACTGGCGGCCGAAGCCGCCAAAGCAGGATTCGATCATTCGCTTAAAGAGAGCGGCGAGGAATGGCAACGGTACTGGGACTTACATGATATCCGGATTGACAGCGACGAGGTGTTTGATTCCTGTGCGGCCAGATTTGCCCTTTACCACCTGCGAATCATGACGCCAGTGCATGACGAGCGGATGAATATCGGTGCGAAGGGGCTGTCCGGGGAGGCATATAAATGTCATACGTTCTGGGATACGGAGATGTTCCTTTTCACCTCCTGGTTGTACACGGAGCCGGAGGTGGCCAGACGGCTGCTGCGCTACCGCTATCTCACGCTGCCGAAGGCGAAGGAAAAGGCGGCGCAGTACGGATGTGAGGGGGCGCTGTTCCCATGGGAGAGCGCCTGGATTACAGACGGAGAGGTTACACCGTCAGAGGGGGCGCCCGACGTGGTGACGGGAAAGCCGATTCCCATCTATACCGGTACCCAGGAGATTCATGTCAATGCTGATATTGCATATGCGATCCAGCGGTATTTTGAAGCCACGGACGATACCGAATTTATGGAAGTGTGCGGCTATGAGATGATACTGGAGACGGCGCTGTACTGGGCTTCCCGCGCGGAGTGGAACGAAGAGAAGAAACAGTACGATATACACGGCGTGATCGGACCCGATGAATACAGTGAACACGTATCCAACAATGCCTATACGAATTATATGGCTTCATGGAATATCAATGAGGCGCTCCGCATCCTGGAAAGGCTCCGGCAGGCAGGTAAGACGGATCTTCTGGAAGCACTGGAGGAGAAGACGGGCGCTGTCTCCAGAGAAGTATGGATGAAGGACCGGGCGGAGAAGCTGGCGCTTCCAAAGCCGGATGGCAGGGGAATCATTCCGCAGGATGAGGCATTTTTAGATCTGCCGGAACTGGACCTGACGCCGTTTAAAAAGGGTGGGAAGAAGATTCTGGAAAGCTTTAATGTAGAACAGCTCTGCGGATATCAGGTCTTAAAGCAGGCGGATGTGGTAATGCTGCTGTCCTCGATGCCGGACCTGTTTCCGGAGGATATTATTCTTAAAAATTATCAATATTATGAAGCGCGTTGTGTACACGATTCGTCCTTAAGCTTTAATGTGCACAGCATGACGGCGGCCCGCCTCGGAATGGCAGAGGAAAGCTTCCGGCTGTTCCGGAAGGCCGCCGGAGTGGATTTAAACGGCGGGCTGTCCTCCGCAGAGGGAATTCATGCGGCGGCAATGGGCGGAATCTGGCAGTGTATCGTTCTGGGGTTCGCCGGTTTATCGGTAAAGGATGGGCGCCTTGCGATGGAACCCCATCTGCCGGGATCCTGGCGAAGTGTTTCATTTTCATTCGTCTGGAAAGGCGAAAGGTTTGAGATCACAGTGGATCATGAGGAGGTGCGGTATGGTAAAACTGGTGGATGTAGCAAAGGCCTGCGGCCTGTCGGTGTCACAGACGAGCCGGGCGCTTAACGGCAGACAGGACGTCAGCGAGGAGACGAAACGGCGCGTGAGCCAGACGGCCGCGGCCATGGGATATGTGAAAAATCTGACGGCACAGACGTTATCTGCTAAGAAGCCGATGCAGCTGGCTGTTGTCGTGACAGGGGTCAGCGAGCAGACGGAGAACTCCTCCTTTTTCTTTGGTATTATGCAGGGAGTGAATTCATTTGCCAATCAGAACGGTTACGAGACCGTGGTATATATGATGGAGAACAGCCCGGAATGCTTCGAGACGTACTGCAGGCAGCGGGGAGCGGGAGGAATGATCCTGATGAATGCGGATTACGATGAACCGGCGGTTAAGAAGCTGGCTGAAGGGGATTTCCCCTGTGTCTTCATCGATATTCCGTATACAGGGGAGAGAAAGGGATGTGTCATCGTCAACAATGCCTATTATTCAAGACTTGCCGTGGAACACATGGTGAAACGCGGCCGGAAACGCATTGCCATGATAACCGGAAGCGGCCATTCCATCGTGGAAAAGGAGCGGGAAGAGGGATATAGGCAGGCGCTTCGCCAGGCGGGGCTTACGGTCAGGCCGGAATGGATTGTGAAGGGCGATTTCCGTTACGACATGGCTCATGAGCAGGCGATCCGGCTTATGGAGAAGGAGCCGAGGATCGACGGATTCTTCTGCGCCAGCGATTTGATGGCCCTGGGAGTCATCAACGCGCTGCGGGGGCAGCACATAAAGATTCCGAAACAGATTTCCGTATTTGGATTTGATGGACTCCTAAGCAGCGAATACGCCAGACCAAAGCTGTCAACCATCCGCCAGAACCAGAAATACAAGGGATTTCTGGCGGCCAGGATGCTGACAGATATTCTGGGGAATGAAGCGTATGAGCCGACCGTGATCGTGCCCTGCGAGGTATGCCTCCGGGAATCCGTATAGAGAGGTGGGGGGATGAACTGGTATAAACATATTCCGCTTCAAAGAAAGATTCTGGCGGCCTGTCTCGTCGTAATTCTGGTTCCATTAACAATCCTGGTCAGTCTTGTGCTGAGAAGAAGCATGGAGGAGGAGATTGACAGAAGCATCGTGAACATGACGCAGGCAAATGAGATGATCGATGACCGGCTGGAGACCATTGTGAACCATTTGAAGACCACTTCAGCCATGTATCTGGTCTATCCGGATATTATCCAGTATGTGAAAAATGATTTTAACATGGATCGGCCGGAATACATCACCACTCTGCGGGAGCTGAGAAAAAATGTGATGTCGGCGAAAATCAATCCCTACGTCTCCAGCATCACTTATCTGTCCAACAAGAATAACGCCTACAGCGGCGCCGGATATAATGAGAATTACATGAGCCGGATCGAAGGCTTTGCCGAGACCATGAAGGAGGAAAAGATTAAAAATATGCTGTCACCGGTCTACGAGACCGTGATCAACCAGCAGAGTGTCAGGACGATTACCTACGGGTTCTCCCTGGTGGATACCTATACGTTTGAACAGGTGGGGTACGCCTTTATCAACCTGGATTTAAAGCAGTTCGGGCAGAGTTTTATGGTCTTTACCGAGGATGGAAGCATGGATACCCTGGCGGTGCAGGGAGATTACGTAATCTATCAGGGACAGCGGGTGACGGCTGCCATGGCTTCCCATGTGAGGCAGGCGCTTCTTGAGAGGAAGGAGAGCTTTGCCGCCAATAAAAATCAGGTGATGAATTTGAATTTTTCCGGGGAAGACTGGCGTATGGTGGCGACTTATAATGAAGCGCTGGATTTAACCATCGTCAGCATGGCTGCGGGGCGGGTGCTGAAGCTTCATATGATGCAGGGAATGGCCTCCTATGTGATCATTGTTGTTATTATGACCGCGGTATTTATAGGCGTCAGCATCCTGCTGAGTGTGAAATTGACACGGCCGATCCGTGTACTGGAGGAAGGCATGCATCAGGTGGAAAACGGGAAACTGGTTCCCATCACACAGGAGCTGAACCGCCAGGACGATTTAGGCCGGCTGATTCTTGGGTTTAATAACATGACTGTCAGGCTGAAGGAGAGCATTTTAAGGGAGTATGAATCAAAGAATCTACAGAAAAAGGCGCAGATCATGATGCTGGAGAGCCAGATCAATCCCCATTTTCTGTATAATACGTTAAATGTCATCAATTCCATCGCTATCCTGGAGGACGTGCCGGAGATATCGGAGCTGGCGACCGGGCTGGGAGATATGTTCCGTTATAACATCAGCGGAGGAAGTCTGGTAACGGTGATGGATGAGATCACGCAGATCGAGCGGTATGCCAATATTCAGAAGCTGTGCATGGCGGGGCGGATCGAGACCGTATTTGATGTTCCCGAGGAGGTCAGAGGGAAGAAGATTCTCAAATTTTTGCTTCAGCCGCTGGTTGAGAACTGTTTTGAACACGGATTTTCTCAGGATAAGAGAGATGGACGGATCGGGGTCAGGGCTTCCTCGGAGGAAGGCGTCGTAACGCTGACAGTGGAGGACAACGGCGCCGGGATGTCGGAAGCTCGTCTTAAACAGCTGACGGGAAAATGCCGGGAGCAGGGATCGCTGTGTCTGGAAAAAGAGGAGACGGATTCCATCGGTCTGCTGAATGTGAATTTCCGTCTGAAGAATTATTATGGAGAAGAGTACGGTTTGATCCTGGAGAGTGAGGAAGGCAGGGGAACAAAGATCACCATCAGGATCCCTGAGAGTGAGAAAAAGTCATAGGAAGCGGGGGAAGTCATGAAGTTTGCAGTTGCGGATGATGTTCTTTTGGCCAGAAAGGCTGTAGAAAAATTAATACTGGAATGGGACAGGGACAGCACCATATGCTGCTCCTGTGACAATGGCGATGAGGTTTTGAAGGTGCTGGAGGAGCAAAACATGGATGTGCTGGTGGCGGATATCCGGATGCCGGGACTAAACGGAATCGCCTTATCCGAGGTGGTGCGCCAGCGTTTTCCATCGGTGGATGTGGTTCTGGTGAGCGGATACGCCACGTTCGATTATGCCAGAGCCGCCCTTCATAACGGGGTGCGGGATTATCTCCTGAAGCCGCTGAGGAGAGAGGATCTGTTTCACACCCTGGATACCATAAAGAAGGCGCGCACAGAGGAGAAACGGCAGGAGGATCTGCTCCGTGACGTACAGAAACGCGCAGGAAGTTTTCTCCTGCTCCGGTATTTATCGGGGGAGGAGCGTCCCGAGGACGTGCTGCCCCAGGAGATGACAGGACTGAAAAACGGGTGCTTTTTTGCGGCTCAGATCATGGTGGATGGAATGGGATTTGAGGAACTGTCGATACGGCTGCGGGATCTGTCTTTTGGCCGGGACCTGATTTTCGAGGATATTCTGCATTCTGGAGCGGGAATTATCGTCTCCTGCGGGGAGGAACGCGCCATGGCGGTGTTTGATAAGAAGCTCCGGGCTTTAAATACGCTGGCGGAACAGGGAAAGAAGGATGGCCGTCAGGCCGCAGTCGGAGTCAGCCTGCTTCTCACGGGACCGGATTCCATAAGGGAGGCATATTCCCAGGCGAGAAGGGCCTGCTGTCTGCGGCTCCAGGACCCGGATCGGGGATTATATCTTTTCGATCATGACAGGGGAAAGGAACTGCTCTCAAAGGAAGACTTACATTTAATTCGAAACCATTTGAATGCCAGGCGGATGAAGGAGGCAAAAGAGTTCTGCTTCAAGAAACTGGTACAGCA
The DNA here is from genome assembly GCF_051132295.1 of Hungatella sp. SB206. NCBI lineage: Bacteria > Bacillati > Bacillota > Clostridia > Lachnospirales > Lachnospiraceae > Hungatella > Hungatella sp. SB206. Next base: position 170,661 of record NZ_CP096603.1, read on the forward strand.
GGAAAAGACGACGGTCCTGCAGCTGGAGCAGGCATACCAGGCGCTGCTGGGCATTTGTTTTACCATGGATACGGAAACGATTTACCGGCCTCTCTGGGATTTTGAGGACATGGGCGGGCTTCTGGACTATATCTGCAGCATGGCGTGCTGCATCGAAGAGGCGGACCGGTCCATAAATGAAGGGGACATTATTGACGAGATCCAGGCATTCCTGGAAGAAAATTATTACTGTGAGATCTCTTTAAATGAGCTGGCAGCGACAAAGTATTTCATGAATCCCAACTATCTGAGCCGTCTCTTCAAGGCGCGGACCGGAATGGGATTTTCCAAGTACCTGCTTGGTCTGCGTATGAAAAAGGCGGAAGAACTCCTGGAAAGCGGGGATATGAATATCAATGAGGTGGCGCTTATGGTGGGATACACCAGCCCTTCCTATTTCATTCAGAATTTTAAGAAATATTTCGGCCGGACTCCGGGAACACAGAGAAACAGGCCTGAATCACGCTAATGTAAAAATACGATAAAAGACGTGTGATATAAATGTAAAATTAATGCATAATAACGAAAAAGTAACATAATTGATATCTGTTGATGTCAGTTTTGCAATATAATTGAAAAAAATAAACGTTATAATATGGGTATAAGATACAAGTGACTTATACCCATATTTTTCACATTGTAAGGAGGATATCTATGAAAAAAGTATTGAGTGCAGCAATGGCGGCGGTAATGGTAGTGTCTATGGCCGGATGCGGTTCGTCCAACAAACCGGCAGAGACCACGGCGGCGCCGGCCGCGTCCACGGAGAAGACGGAGGAGACGACGGCAGCCGAGACGAAGGAGGCCGCATCAACAGGAGAAGTGACAACCATTGAGTTCTTCCAGATGAAGGACGAGGGAACCGATTATTACACGGCGCTGATCAAGGAATTCGAGGCTCAGAACCCGGATATCAAGATCGAGTACACCAACGTTCCGGATGCGGAGACCGTCCTGATGACGAGAATGGCTTCCGACCAGGTTCCGGACGTATTTACCCATTTCCCGCTGGACGCTTCCTTCCGGGAGCAGGTAAAGGCCGGATATATGATGGATTTAACCGGAGAAAAGATGCTTGATAATGTGGCGGATGATATTCTGGATATCAGCCTTATCGACAGCAAATCGTATTCGATCCCGGTATCCTTAAACATGCTGGGCGTTTACTACAACAAAGATTTATTTGATAAAGCCGATGCAACGATTCCGGCAACCATTGAAGACTTATACAAGGTCTGCGATACGTTAAAAGCAGCCGATATCACACCGTTTACATTCCCGGATAAGGATGTATGGACGGTTCGCCAGTTCTGTGACCGCGCCAGCGTAACCATGCTGGAAGATCCGGTAGGACTGTTTGAAGACATTGCAGCAGGAGGGACTACAGCTGCCGACTCCAAGGAGCTCCGCCAGATGGGAGAGACCATTGTGAAGCTTCGCCAGTATGGCCAGGAAGATAACCTGGGAACCGGCCAGGAGCAGGCCATCGCAGATTTTGCAAACGGCAAGGCAGCCATGTTTTTCTCCGGAACCTTCGCATACCCGGAGATCGTAAAGAGCAACCCGGATCTTCAGTTTGCCATGTTCCGCTACCCATCCTTCAATGGAAGCAGCATTGACCGTCTGGGCGTCAATATTGATACGGCATTCAGTATTTCCGCAGCAACAAAGTATCCGGAAGCGGCAAAACGTTTCGTAGAGTACTGCACCAGCCCTGAAAATGCACAGCAGTTCTCCGATTACGATGGAACTCCGTCGGCAATCAAGGGCGTCAACTTTAATAAGACCGAGTTTGAATCCATGTTTAAGGATTATGTCCAGACTGGTAAGACCATGAGCGTTCCGTCCAACAGCTGGCCGCCGTCATTCGGTGGAGAGTACGGCAATATCTGCCAGGAACTGATCGATACCAAGGATGTAGACCAGTGGCTTGACAACTTAAATCAGTTAATTATGGATACCTATAACAACTAAGGTTTTACGAGAGGGTGAGATTCTTGCCAGGACGCATTTTAGTCCGGCGGCGCTGGTTTCACCCTCTTTCTAATTAGAAGAGAATCGTTCAGAAAGGGTGATGGACCGTGAAAAACAAACCAAAACGGCCTAAGGCGGGACGCGCCGCTTATATGGCATTTACACTGCCGGCAATTATTCTATATACGGTCTTTTTCGTATTTTCCGTAATCTACGGAATTTACTACAGTTTTACGAACTGGAACGGATATGCAAAGGAGTATAAATTTGTCGGTGTCAACAACTATGCAAGGCTGTTTTCAGACCGTGTCTTCAAACGTGCGCTGGTCTTCACCGTAGAATACAGTGCAATTCTTGTGGTGGGAGTCATCACCATCGCGCTGATTCTGGCGGTTATCCTGTGTTCGAAGATTAAACAGCAGACTTTTTTCCGGGCCGCTTTTTTTTTCCCGGCAACGCTGAGCCTCGTTACCATAGGCCTTGTTTTCAATGAAATCTATTACCGGGTGATCCCGCTGATCGGAAAGAGTTTAAATATTGATTTCCTGAGTAAGAATATTCTGTCCAGTTCATCTACCGCCATGTGGGGCATCCTGATCGTCCATATCTGGAGGAGCGTGTCGATCCCCATGGTGCTGCTGATCGCCGGGATGCAGAATATATCCGGAGACTTATACGAAGCGGCCGCCATCGATGGGGCCAATGGAGTGCAGCGTTTCTTCCGCATCACGCTTCCGCTTCTGATGCCGGTCTTAAGCGTCTGTATCATTCTGGTGACAAAAGAAGGACTGACGGTCTTCGACTATATTACGGTCATGACCAGCGGCGGACCCGCGGGTTCTACCCAGTCCATTGCGTTCTTAATCTATGAAAATGCCTTTATGAACCAGAAATTCAGCTATGCGATCACCCAGTCTGTCGTCATCTTTGTGCTGGTGTGTGTCGTGTCGTATTTCCAGTTCAGGACGACGAGGAAGGAGGACTGACCATGAGTGTAAATAAGGAAAAGCAGCTGCGGCCCTCCAGTTTCTTCAAATATTTGTTTTTGATCTTGGGCTGTCTGGTGATTGCCGCGCCCTTGTATGTGACAATTATTACTGCATTTAAGACGAGAGAGGAATCGACGGTCAATTTCTTCTCCTTTCCCAGCCAGTTTTATCTGGGGAATTTTCGGGAAATTATTGAAAAACAGAACTATTTCCGCTATTTAGGAAATACCGTTATTATTACAGTCTGTTCCCTGATCCTAATGGCACTTGTCATTCCCTCGCTGTCTTACGCGCTTTCCCGGAACATGAGACGGTCCAAATTCTACCGTTTCTCTTACATCTATCTGGTCATCGGTCTCTTCGTGCCCTTCCAGGTAGTTATGATTCCGTTAGTGAAGATAGCCAGTTCCTTTCATATGTCCAATATCTGGGGGCTGATTGTATTAAATCTGGTGTTTGCGCTGCGCGACGGCGTGTTCCTCTTTGTGGCGTATATGGACAGTGTGCCCCGGGAGCTGGAGGAGAGTGCGTTTATCGACGGGGCCGGAGTGGTTCAGACGTATATCCAGATCGTATTCCCTCTGGTAAAACCCATGACCGCCACGATTATGATTCTGAACGGGCTTTCCGTTTGGAACGACTTTATGCTTCCGCTGCTCCTGTTAAACAAATCCAAGGACAGCTGGACGCTGCAGCTGTTCCAGTATAATTTTAAGACGACGTATTCCTTTGACTATAATCTGGCCTTCGCGTCATTTTTGCTGTCCATGTTGCCGGTGATGGTGGTCTATGTATTTGCTCAGAAATACATCATTCAGGGCCTGACCACAGGCGCGGTCAAAGGCTGAGTGCGAAAGGAGATTAATATGGAAATTAAATATCTGGGCACGGCCGCCGCAGAAGGATGGCCGGCCGTGTTCTGTACCTGTGAGGCGTGTAAGAGGGCGAGGGCGCTGGGAGGCAAGAATATCAGGACCCGCTCCCAGGCCATTGTGGATAATACGGTTCTCATCGATCTTCCGCCCGATACGTATCTCCATGTCCTGCGGGAGGGAATGACAATTGACGCGGTCGAATCGGTGTTGATTACCCATTCTCATCAGGATCATTTTTATCCCATGGAGCTGCTGATGCGCGGCGAGCCATACGCGCACCAGCCCGGAGCGCCGGTTCTCACGGTCTATGGAAATGATAAGGTGGAAGCTGCATACCGGATGGCCATGGAGATGAACGACAGCCCTACGCTTCACGCACAGCTGGATTTTAAGCGGGTAATGCCCCTCGAACCGGTAACACTGCCTTCCGGATACGTGGTGACGCCGCTGGCGGCCAACCATGCAAAGGATGAAAACTGCCTCGTATACCTGCTGGAAAAGGACGGAAAATGTCTCTTCTATGGCCATGATTCGGGAAGCTACCCGGAAGAGACATGGGATTATTTAAGAGGGAAAATGATCAGCCTTGTCAGCTTCGACTGTACCAATGTGGAGGCGCCCGACGGAAATTATCACATGGGGCTGCCTGACAACCGGAATGCAAAAGCACGCATGATTCGTGAGGGATGCGCCGGAGAGAACACGGTGTTTGTGATCAATCATTTCTCTCACAATGGAAAGCTGATGCACGAAGAGATCGTGGACTGTGTCCGCGAGGACGGATTCGTGGTGGCATATGATGGTATGACGGTGGAATTCTGATCATGGAAATGGGGGAACGTTTAAGGAGAAAGCAGAAGGAAGTGTTTCTGTTCTGCTGGACCGGTTATTTCCTGACGTATTTCGGGCGGCTGAATTTATCCGTGGCCATGAACGCCATGGCGCTGGAATTTGCCAGCGGCGCCGCGGTGATCGGCCTGACCGGGAGTGTGTTTTTCTGGGTCTATGCGGTGGGGAAGCTGGTCAATGGTTATGCGGGGGATTATCTGGACAACAGGCATCAGGTGTTTTTTGGGCTGATGGTGTCGGGAGCTGCGAATGTGGCTATCGGATTCGTCCACAACATATGGATCATCATCCTTTTATGGGCGGTGAACGGATTCGCGCAGAGCGCCATCTGGTGCAATATGATCAGTCTGATTGCCCACTGGTTTTACGAGGAACAGCACGCGGGAGCTGCGGTGTGGCTGTCCACCTCCATGGTGGGAGGAACGCTGGCCGGCTGGGGGATCTGTGGCTTTATTATCCGGGCGGCATCCTGGAAGTGGGTATTTGTAATACCTGGCTTCGCCCTGATTCTGTTTGCGCTGCTGTGGAAGACGTATGTAAAAAATACGGCGGTGGAAGCCGGATTTACGGATTTTCAGAGCGTTCGGGTGATGAAACCGTCCGCGGCATTTCTGGAACATACGGACTCCTCTTCGGGCATCGGAAACCGGCTTGGGAAGTTTATTCTGGTTTCCGGCCTGGTCTGGATTATACTCGCCTGCCTGGCGCAGGGGGTGATCAAGGACGGAATCGGCCTGTGGGGACCGACCATGATACAGGATATCTATGGCGTGGACGCCGGTACGGCCTCGTTCCTGCTGTTGTTTATACCGGTGATGAATTTTATGGGCATCACCCTGGTGGGAATGATTCAGAGAAATCGGCTTCTGAAGGAAGAGACGCTGGTGGTGATTATGATGGTCCTATCGGTATTTATCCTGGCCGGGCTTCGCGTCTTTATGGGAAAATCGCTGGCTGCCGGGGTACTTTTATTAGGCGGCGTCAGCGCCGTGATGTACGGTGTAAATACGATTCTGCTGGGAGTATTTCCGCTTCGCTTTGCAAGGGCCAACCGGGCCAGCTTCGTATCGGGGCTGCTGGATTTCTGCTCCTATGTGGCAGCCGGTCTGTCCTCCGTGCTTTCCGGGCTGGTTATCCAGCTGGGACTGGGGTGGAACAGTGTGTTTTTGGTGTGGCTGGCGCTAACGGTGATGGGGATTGGGGCGTTGGGGGTGTTTGGGTGGAAGTATAAGGCGCAGACCGGAAGATAGAATGGAAACGGAATAAGAGGGAAATAAAAAGTCTGACTCATTCAGTTTATGACTTTTTATTCCTCTCTTTTACTGTACGATTATTCGATTCTGGCTGTACCACGAATCTCTTCGAAGGACGAGATTCCCATTTGTCCGGCCAGCACTTCTAAATCCTTCAACAGGCGGTGCATAAAGTCTGGCCTGGAAAGATTGGCAGATCCAACCTGTACTGCATAGGCCCCTGCCATGATGTATTCGATCACATCCTCTGCACATGAAATACCGCCGATTCCAATGACGGGAATATCTACGGCTGCGGCCGCTCTGCGGCACATCAGGATTCCCACCGGTTTAAAGGCCGGGCCGGAGAATCCGCCGGATCCGCCTCCGCCGCAGCGATATGCTCCGGTCTGGATATCAATACAGGAACCGTTTAGGCTGCTGTAGCTGGTTATGGCATCGGCGCCTCCCTCCTGACAGGCCACCGATATTTCCTCTACAGGAATGTCTCCGCCTGGAACCTTGGCGATCAGCCATTTGCGCGGGGCTGCTGCACGGACACGGGCTACAAGATCTTTTAATTCATCCGGATTTTTCCAGTATGGAGTTCCGGGTCCGTAGGGACAGTTCAAGTTGATTTCAATGCCCATAATCCGGTCCATCTGTTCGATAGAGGCGGCCAGTTCTTCCATCTGATATTTATCAATAGCTTTCATGTCAATAATAAGCGGTGTGGTCTCGCAGGGAAGATGCGGCAGTATCTCTTTTTCGAATTCAAAAATGCTCATGTTGTTTTTAGAGAGAGCACTGATAAATCCATTATTGGTCTTACATATTTTTTTTGCCATGGTTGGTGATCCGCTGTCTATGAACATGGAGTTTGGCATCATGGCCCCCAGTTCATTCAAATCAAAGTACCTTGCGTGTTCGATTAAGTTTCCCAGCGTAGCCGCAGCGGGCATAAGCGGATTTTTTAAGCGGATATCTCCTATGGAAGATGGGATTGTTACATTTAAATTCATAGTCTGTGGTCCCTCCTATTTAAAAGTCTGAAAACATTTCCGGTCTTTTTCAAAATCGATCATGTTAAATGGCAGATACGGTCCGTTGCAGCATACAGGGATGCCCATCTGGATATCCGGGCTGTGTAAATAGCATGACTTACAGGCGCCGATCCCGCACCCAATCCGGGTACTGGCAAATACCATTGTACGCTCCTTTAAGGAATCATCGGCGAAGTTCATAATGGATTCGAGCACCGGTACGTTGAGAGCCATATATACGGCATCGGATCCGTCCGTCAGATATTTCAGCGCCTGGGCTCCGTCGGATACGAAGTGGGTAATGGAAGGAAGCAGTTCTTTGGGAACCGCGCATTCGGAACCAATCAGGAACAAAGTTGGTGTGGTGCAGGCGTGGATGAGCGGAGCCAGTAAATGAATCGTAGCGGGTTCTGCCACAAACACGGCGTTTGCGCCGGGGGCACAGCCAATTCCGTTGGCTCCCCATATGGCGGTCTTTGCGCCGGCAGTCAGAGGAAAGAGTGAAGAGTTCTTTGCAGCGATCACCTTTAGACCGCGGTCAGTTCCTTCGTAAATCATGTATGGATAAGACCAGTGAAAACTGTCCCCCTGATTCTGGATCATAACAAACTGCCCAGGTTCATAAGTAAAATCCGGATATTCCAATTCCAGTAAGTGAAGCGGGTGTCCGTCACCGGCCGTCATCGTCTGCACGGATAAAACCGTAGAATCGAGTACGGGTATGTAATTGGCCGGCTTCCATACGCCATCTTTTTCCATTTCCTCCTGAAGCGGACGGGCCAGGGATAAGTACCGGTCCCATTCGGGAGCCCTGTTGTCTCCCTCTGTATAGGGGAGGTCAATCAAACCGAGCAAATTCTGATGCTTTAAAACGCTCATGGTAATAAGATCGGATAAGTTATTAAATCCTGCGCCGCTGGTAGAAATATAGTCGGGACAATGATATTTTGACTGCCTGTAATACTGCTTGAGTTCTGGATCTGAAATCTCTTCCTGCGTGTCTGCAAATATCTCATCATAAAAGAGCCGTACAATTTTACCAGCTTCAACCACAATCTGAAGTCTTCCGGTTACACCTGGCTCCAGTTCTTTCGCCAGACCGTAATACCTGGCAGAGCTGGGATCCGACATGCGGGCAGCTATCTTTTCAGCGAGAGGCAGCATGGAACGCTTAATGCTGTTGGAGGCGCCGGCCACCAGATCAAAGTCTCCGGTCAGACGGTTTGCGGCTACCATCTGTTTTTCCACACTTGTGATTCCATTGACCAGAACGACTCCCGTGACTGCGGTACGCTCTTTGGAAGCCTGGAAGAAGCCGTAGTCAGACAGACGCTTGTCCATATTTTGAAAATGTCTCATATAGTAAGTGGGGCTGCACTGCTCATTGAATTCTACCATGACGATGCGTCCGTCATCTGCCACCACTTCGAGGACGCCTAAGTGTCCGAGATCGCCGTTAAAGCAGGAAGAGAATCTGGCTTCTTCCCTATAGTAGCAGCCCTTGATTAATCCTTTTGGCGGCTGTACGCTCCAGGAGAGGCGATCTAAAATAGATACTGTTTTTTCCCGTTGTTTCATTAAAAAATCCTCCTTTTTTTTCTTGAGTATTTCTCATTTGTATTGAGCATAATCCAGAAAAAATTGAAATTCTATAACTGAACTGACTTGAATTATAAGTATTCTGACATATAGGGCGATATTATGTTATAATGTCATAAAAGTAGAAAATCAAGTCAAAAAAGTTATAGAATAGTGGCCTTCCACCTGTTTATACTGAATATACAACGAAAGAAAGGAAGGGGAAACGATATGAAAAAAAGAACCCTGAAGAGAATTGCCAGCTTTACACTTAGCAGTATGATGACCGTGAGCCTGCTTTCCGGATGCGGCGGTGGGAAACAGGCAGAGAGCCAGCCGGCAGCAGGCGAGGCAACAACCGCGCAGACGAAGGGAGAGGAAAAGGAAGAACCATATGTGGTTACCATGCTGACTCAGGGGGAGCAGCAGGAGGACCTTCCGAGAATTATGGAGAAGGTAAATGAGATTCTGGTCAGAGATCTGAATATGAAGCTGAATCTTTTGGTAGCACCGTATGGCAGTATAAATCAGCAGAGGCAGCTGATGCTGACCAGCGGGGAACCCCTGGATCTCGTTTACCTGGATGCCTCCTCGGCAATTGGTTTCATGAATAATGGCCAGATTATAGATTTGAGTGATCTTATTGATAAATATGGAACTAATATTAAGAAATACTGGGAGGATGAGGCGAAGTCTGCCAACATAGGTGGTTTTGTGTTTGGCGTCCCTAATTTAAATGAAGTGGGTAATATTCCGGCAATCGGAATGAGAAAAGACATGGTAGAAAAATATGACATTGATGTAGAGAGCATCAAATTGCTTGAGGATCTGGAGCCGGTTCTGGCTATGATTAAGGAGAAAGAGCCGACTATGACACCAGTTCACATCTGTGCGGACCAGCCGCCGATTTCACGCCAGCTCAGCGTGATTGATCCTCTGATTGACGGAATCGCCGTTCTGGATAACAGCGGGCAGGATACCACTACAATTATACCGGTTACCCAGAGCGAGGCCTATAAGGAGAAGTGTGAACTGTTCCATAAATGGTACCAGGCCGGATACATCAATCAGGATGCGGCAACTACTACGGTCCAGTTCGAATCTGCATTTAAGGCGGGCAGTACATTTTCCGCAATCATGGTCTGGCATCCCATGTCTCCCAAACAGTTTGGCGGTGTAGATATGGCTTATGCGTTTTTAGGGGAGCACAGAGCGTTATCGGGAGCTACCAGCAATGCGGATTACGGAATCGCCACTAATTCTCAGAACCCGGATAAAGCCATGCAGCTTCTGGATTACTTATATGGAAGTGAAGAGGTTGCACAGCTGCTAAACTGGGGTGAAGAAGGGAAAGACTGGGTATACGTCGACAAAGAACAGAATGTGGTCAGCTGGCCGGAAGGTGTGGACTCCAATAATGCAACGTATCATGCGCAGCTGTCCTGGGCTCTTCCCAATCAGTTTATGGCCAGCAGTTGGGAAGGCGTATATGATCCGGATGTATTTGAGCAGATGTTAAAGTTTAATAAAGAGGGGAAGAAATCGAAAGGATTTGGCTTTGCCTATAATACAGAGCCTGTAGAGACAGAGCTTACGGCACTGAAAAATGTACAGGAGAAATACCGTATTTCCCTGGAAACCGGCGCTGTGGATCCAGCTGAATATCTTCCTCAGTACGAAGAAGCCTTAAAGCAGGCGGGGCTGGACAAGCTGATCGAGGAGAAACAGAAGCAGTTTGACAAGTGGCTTGCAGCTCAATAGGAAAATACCATGGATGAAAAAGTGAGAAAAAGAAAGTTCCGGTGGAAAAAATGGATTCCTATATTTATTATGATGTCACCAGGGCTGATCTATCTGTTTATCAATAATTATATCCCCATATTCGGGCTGGTAATTGCCTTTAAAAAGGTGGATTTCCGTGTGGGTATCATGAACAGCCCATGGGCGGGGCTTTCAAATTTTACATATTTATTCAAGACACCGGATGCTTTTATTATTACACGAAACACACTGCTGTACAATTTGGCATTCATTGCAATTAATACCGGCTTGAGCCTGACGTTTGCGATTTTTATTAACGATATGAAAAATAAGTATTGCAAGAAGATCTATCAGTCAGCGGTTCTGCTTCCTTACCTGATGTCCGTTGTTATCATCGGTTATATCGTCTATGCACTGTTAAGCCCGGACAAGGGAATGATTAACAACAGTATATTAAAACCAATGGGAAAATCTCCTGTTTCCTGGTACATGGAGCCAAAGTACTGGCCTTTTATCCTGATTTTGGTAAACGCCTGGAAGGGAGTGGGATATAACTGCCTGGTATTTATTGCAGGACTGGCCGGAATCTCGCCGGGATATTACGAAGCCGCACAGTTAGACGGGGCGACAAAATGGCAGCAGATAAAATACATAACACTGCCATGCATGAAAACCACGATAATTACTCTGGTCCTGTTGAATATCGGAAGAATTTTTTACTCCGATTTTGGCCTGTTTTACCAGATTCCGATGAATTCGGGTGCCTTGTTTGACGTGACGAATACAATTGACACGTATGTATACAGGAGCCTGCTTCAGCTTGGAAATATTGGCATGGCATCAGCCGCGGGCTTCTACCAGTCACTGGTTGGGTTTACGCTGATTTTAATCTGCAACTTTATCGTTAGAAAAATTGACCGGGACAGCGCATTATTTTAAGGGGGAGGGGAAGATATGAGATCAAAAGACCAGAAAATATTTAATCTGATTTCCCATACCGTCATGATTTTCGTGACCGTTATGGCGGTACTCCCCTTTGTACTCGTGTTTCTCTCCTCCGTAACGGAAGAGAATACATTGGTACTGAACGGATATTCCTTTTTTCCGGAGAAATTCAGTCTGTATGCCTATGAATACATTGTTATGAAGGGGAAAAAGATATTCAGGGCGTATGCGGTTACCTTGTTTGTCACTGTGGTTGGTACAAGTATCAATGTGATGATCTCGGCCATGCTGGCATATCCTCTTTCCCTAAAGGATCTGCCGGGGAAACGGATTTTTACCTTTTATGTGGTATTCACACTGCTGTTTAACGGCGGACTGGTACCGACATATCTGATGTATACCTCTGCTTTTAACGTGAAAAATACTATTTTTGCCCTGATTGTTCCCAATCTTCTGATGCACACGATGAATGTACTTCTGATGAGAACGTATTACAGCACCAGTATTCCCACGGAACTGTTTGAGGCGTCGGAAATTGACGGGGCGAGTCAGTTTAAGATATTTGGCAGTATTATTCTGCCGCTGGGAAAACCAATAGCGGTAACCATGGCATTGTTTTCGGGCCTCAGCTATTGGAATGACTGGACCAACGGCCTTTACTACCTGACTGGTTATAATGGAGAGAAACTCTATAGTATTCAGAACTTCCTGAATAAAGTGGTGACAGATATCCAGTACCTAAACTCCAGTCAGGTTGGCTCAAATTCAGATATTCTGGCTAAACTTCCAACAGTTTCTGTCCGAATGGCAATTGCATTTGTGGCCATGATTCCGATTTTGATGTTGTTTCCGTTTTTGCAGAAATACTTTTCCAAGGGTATTGCGATGGGAGCTGTCAAAGGTTAAGATGTTAGGAGATGATGCGTTGCATCAGGGGGAGGACTTTCTATGAGGACAGAAAAGAGGACCGGGAATTCAATATCCAGCCGTTTAAGGCGGTTGATGATGATTCTCGTGCCTCTTTCTGCCCTTTATATCGGTATCAGTGTGGCCAGCACCTATTACTTTAAAAAGCAGATTGTGAGCTATGCCGAGACATTTGTGGACTTCTATATTGATAAGATTGAGAATACAGTCACAAACATCAACCGGCGTATGAGCATGCTGATCCTGGGGGAAGGCGAGACGGAGATCGAGCTGGATTCCTATATCAACAGTATTAAGACAACTGATAACATCGCCTTTCGAAATTACTTTATTGGTAAACTGCGGGATGCCTTTCGCATGTATTCTATGGAGTATGGAAGCGAGTATCAGTTTTTTGCCTTTTTTCCGGAGGGAAAACAGTATGTAGGTGCCAATGCGAATGATAAACTGGGACAGGATGTCTGGGAGCAGTACCGGGATGATATCATACACAGGCTGGAGGGAGAGATGCTGATCCCCAACTCCGGGAGCCAGTACTGGCAGTTTGTCGAGGGAAGCGGCGGCTGCAATTATATTATAAAATTTTACAGCATCCGGGAAGTCTATGTTGGATGCTGGATCCGGCCAGCTGACCTTATCGCGCCGCTGGAAAATGCGGTAAAGGACGGAAAAACCACAGCGCTGCTCTTTGACCAGAATAACCGGCGCATTGCAGGGGAGCGTACCATGGAGCCGGATACGATCACGATCGAACGGCGGTTCAGCAATCTGCCGTTTTCTGTGCGTTTGACTGTTCATGATTACGGTCTGTTTCAAAAGACATTTCTGATGCAGATGGGGCTCGTCTTTCTGGCACTGGCCATGCTTTTCATTACACTGTGCAGTATTTATTTTTTGTATAATAAAGTGTTAAAACCTATCAAAAAGTTTTCTAATAATCTGGAGCGGTTAAGCCGGGGCAAGACAGGGCTGGAGGAGATAAGCAGCAGTGAGCTGTCGGAACTGGAGCAGGCCAATGCAGAATTCCGGCAATTGCTGCAGAAGATCAGCATGCTGCAGGAGGAGGTGTACGAAGGGGAAATAAAGAAACAGCTAATGTATATGGAGTACTTAAAGCTTCAGATTGAACCGCATTTTTATTTGAACTGTCTAAACTTTATATACAATACAATTGATTTGGGCAAATACACCCAGGCCAGCAGGATGTCGGTCATGACAGCCGAATATATGAGGTATTTATTTAATAATGGCCGGGATTTTGTGTGTATCTGGGAAGAACTGGAGCATATCGGCCATTACTTAGAGATTCAGAAGCTGAGATTTGAGCACGCGTTTGATTACTATCTGGAGCAGGAGGATGAGACGAGGGAGGCCAGAATACCGCCGCTGGTGATCCAGACGTTTGTAGAGAATTGTATAAAGTATGCTGTTGACTTAGATTCCGTTTTACAAATTACGGTTACCGTATTTTCAGAGGAAATGAACGGGATTCCCTATACAAATATTTGTATTACAGACAGCGGGCCTGGATTTTCGGCGCAGATACTGGAGCAGCTGACGGATCAGAATAAATATATGGAGGAGGAAACAGGGCATATCGGCATATCGAATACGATTAAACGTCTGTACTATACTTATGGTGACCGGGCCAGTATCAGTTTCTATAACGGACCGGTAAAGGGCGCTGTTGTCGATATTCATATTCCATATACCGTAAAAGCGGCTTTAGAAAAGGGGGATGAGCCGGATGAATCTGCTGATTGTGGATGATGATCTTCATGTAATTGAAGGGATCGAACGTAATTTAGACTGGGAGCGGCTGCATATCGACCAGGCTTTCCAAGCTCTGGGGGTTCCTGCGGCTAAGAAGGTACTGTCTTCCAATCCGATCGATGTCATGATCTGTGACATTGAGATGCCTCAGGAGACGGGGCTTGACCTGTTGGAATGGATTCGGGAGGAGGGATTTCCAATTCAGGCGATCTTTCTCACCAGCTATGCCAAATTTGAATATGCACAGAGGGCGATTAAGCTTGAGAGCCTGGAATATATACTAAAACCCGTAGACTATGGACAGCTGGAAAAGGCAGTAGTCCTGGCGGTAGAGCGGTCCTTAAAGAGCAGGCAGAATGAGGCGTTTAAAGAGAGCAGCCGGTACTGGGAGCAGAACCGTCAGAATGTTGTGGAGTATTTCTGGACTGGTGTGCTGGCAAGGGAGGCTTCATCAGATGAGGAAGAGTTAAACTGCAAGATAGAGGAATGTGGCCTCGATTACATACGTGGAAAGGTATTTCTTCCAATTGTAATACAGATGGTCCGTGACGTGGCAGAATCCTATGCAGGGCTGGCGGATGCGGTAGATGCTTTGTGTACGAATTGTCTGGAAGATAATACAGATGATGGCGTGGAGGCATATGAATTTCATGCAAAAATATCAGATCATATGTATTTTCTTATGCTGAGAGCCAGGATGAATTCGGATCCGGATGTATTAAGGCGCGACGTAGAACGCTTTATGGCTTTCTTTATGGAGGGAATGGGGAAGGCGGAGCTGAATGTGCTCTGCGGAGTGGGTATGTGGAGTACTGCAAATCTTGTTTATGAAGATGTGAGCTGTATCTATACCATGATGTATGAATCGCCGCGAAATAAAAAGAAGGTTCTGTACCTTCAGGAATACGAGCCCGTCAGCATGATGTATGAGGTACCGGACCTTAAAAACTGGTGGGATATGATGAAATATGGACAGACAGGAGAATTGAAGGAAGCGGTGGAGCGTTACCTGGATATTCTGGCCGGTCAGCAGAAACTCAGTTCCAGAAATTTGCAGCAGCTGGGACTGGATCTTACCCAGATGGTGTATTCCTGGCTGGGATCTATGAATATATACGCCCATATGCTGTTTGACAATGAGGAAAACAATAAGATCTACGGAAGAGCAGCACTCTCCTCCCATAATATGATGCAGTATCTGGAGTACCTTCTGTCCAAGGCAATGGAATATAAAGATGTAGTAGAGCGCCCCCATACGATTGTAGATACGATCAGGGACTATATGGACCACCATTTTCAGGAAAACTTATCGCGGGATGATTTGAGCCGTCTGGTATTTTTAAATCCAGATTATTTGTCCCGCCTGTTTAAAAAGGAGATGGGGCTGTCCATCAGCAGTTATCTGATACAAAAACGGATTGATCTGGCAAAAGAACTGCTCTCTACGACCAGAACGCCGGTAAGTGTTATATCATCGCAGGCAGGCTACGATAATTTTGCTTATTTTACTAAGGTGTTCAAAGAGAAGACTGGTATGTCACCCAATGAATATAGGAAGAACTGTCAAAGTGCTGAGCGGAAAGATAAGAGATAAGAGAGAAAAGGGGAGAGCAGAGAGGGAGATCCGGAAATGAAAAAAGCGAAAATGCGGGAAGTAAATTTCTATGCTTATGAAACGTACTGCATGGTTCGGATCGAGGAACGACCGGAGGTCAGCACACTTCTGGCCGGCTGCCGCGATCTTGCACTTCAAGTGGAGCAGACATTGAATATGTATGACGAAGAATCCGAGTTGTCGGTAATGTGCCGGGATTACAGACCGGGACAGCCGTATGAGGTATCCGCACTTCTGTATGATTTTCTGGATACCAGTTTAAGCATGGCGAAACGGAGTAATGGAGCCTTCGATCCCACGGTTGGAGCAGTGATTAAGAGATGGGGAATCGGTTCAGGGGAGGTGCGCATTCCAGCAGAAAAGGAGCTTGCCATCCTTATAAACAGGACCGGGTACCATCATATCAGGCTGCTTCCGGATAAACGAGCCGCAATTATAGATATCGAAGGAATTACCATAGATCCGGGGGCCATTGGGAAGGGGCTGGCAATCGATTATATCATACACTATTTAAAAGATTATCACGTGGGGCAGGCGTGTGTGGATTTCGGGGGAAATTTGTATGTTATGGGGGATACATACAGAATCGGTGTGCGCGGGCCGGAGGATCCGGAAAAAATGATGGCAATTGTGCCAGTAAAGGACCAGGCTGTTTCAACGTCTTCCTGGTATGAACATTATATTGAACGCGATGGCAGAGTATATGGCCACCTGATCGATCCGGCCTCCGGTAAACCGGTAGAATCTGAATTTACCAGTGTGACGGTAATCTGTGACAGGGCCATTTATGCAGATATGCTTTCGACAGCATTGTATGTTCTGGGTGCAGAGAAGGGGGAGGCGGTAATACGCTCGCTGCGGGAAGAGAGTGGAATTTGCGTGGATTACCTGGCCGGGAGGGCTGGAGATGGCAAAATTGTGAGCTATTCTGATACATTAAAATAATATCCTCGTCTTATGAAGGTGGCAGCTGTCCTTTGAAATTGTCAGGGACAGCTGTTTGACGGCCTTGATTAAGAACCGGATAGTTTAAATAGTTAAAAGATTAAAAGGGGAATCTTTTATGTAAAATGTCCATTTTTTTTCACGAAATACTTTACAATCTGTATAAATAATGGTAAGATACAAATGTGTAAACGATTACACACTATAATACTAAACAACTACTTGCCTTTTACAAAAACCACTGATTATAAAGGATTACATAATTCACATATTTTCAAATAACCTTAATTTTTTTTGAAAATATGTGTAAACGATTACACATTACTGCATCATGGCCGCATAGTGCGGCCGCAGGAGAAATGGAGTGCAAAATGAGTCTTACGATTAAGGATATTGCTGAAAAAGCAGGTGTATCCGTGGCTACGGTGTCGAGAGTGATCAACGGGTCCGGTTACGTGAGCGAAAAAAACAAAAAAAATATTGAGGAAATTATCCGGGAATCGAATTACTGTCCGAATGCGGCGGCGAGAAGCCTGATTACCCAGGCCTCAGATATGATCGGCCTGGTGATGCCGGAGCGGGTTAATCCATTCTTCGTGAAGGTATACGACGGTGTGACCCGAAAGGCGGATGAGGAGAATATAACGGTTCTCTTTTATAAAACGGACGATGATGAGAAAAAGCAGGGGGAGATATTAAAGCAGCTGAAGGCTCAGAGTGTAAAGGGTATTCTGATCACCCCGAGTCTCTATCAGACCTCCGCCACCAGAAAGATGCTGGAAGCAGTGGAACGGGCCGGGATTCCCGTGGTCCTCATCGACCGTGATACGGAGGGCGGGGATTTCGACGCGGTATTTATTGACAATAAGGGGGCTATTTATAAGGCCACAGAACAGCTGATCCAGGCAGGACATATGCAGATTGCGGCCGTCACCAGCCCTGATTTTTCCAGAGTGGGCGCGAGAAGGCAGGACGGTTTCCTGGAATGCATGAAGAAGCACGGGCTGGAGGTCTGTCCGGACTGGGTGATCGAGGGAGAATTGAGCGTTGAGAGCGGATATGATGCCTGTAAGTGCCTGATGGAGATGGAGAACAGTCCCACGGCAATTGTGGCATTTTCCAGTTCGGAGCTGATCGGATGCGTGAAATACTTAAACGAAGCAGGATACCGGATCGGCAGGGATGTCTGTCTCTTTGGATTTGATGATATCGGTACATTCCCGGATTTCGGACTTCAGCTGTCTACCATCGAACGGCCTATGAGGGAGATGGGGGAGCTGGCGTTTGAACTGTTGTGGGAACGGATTCATAACGGCGGAAAGAACAAAAGGAGCCGTGAGATCCTCCTTCCGACCAATATAAAGTTTGCTGAGAAATAGATAGTAACTTTGCACAGACATCGGAGGCGATCCGTGGGTCGTGTACAATTACTAAATATATATTTACATCACTACAAGGGGGAAAGCAGCAATGAAACATGACAACAGCTACAGCTACAAACCACAGTACGATCCATTTGAGAATGTTATGACGAGGAACGGACTGCACGCAGATGAGGTGATTTCCGCACTGCAGAAAAGCATCCGCCATGCGGACGAGGACACCGCGATCCGGTGCGGATACGAGATGTATGTTACCAGCATGGAGTTGGAGAACTATCTCTGGAGACGTCTTTCCGTCATTAGCGTGGAAGACATCGGATTCGGGGAGCCGACCGCCCCCATTCTAATCCAGACATTGAAAACCATGAGAGAGGAGTTTCCGTACTCTTTAAGCGGCAGCAGGGCGCTGTTCCTGTTCCAGGCGATTCGTTATCTGTGCAAATGCCGGAAAGAGCGCTCCAGCGATACGATTAAGACGATCGTAATCGAGGAGTACAAGCGAGGGGAGTACGCAAAGCTTCCGACAGAGTATGATATCTATGACTGGCATACGAAAAAGGGAAGAGAGGGCGGAAGAACGTATCTGGATTTCCTGGAACATTTTACAGATGTTACGCCATTTGTGGATCAGTACGATCCGGAACTGAAGGAGATTTTAAAACAGTATACCAGGGAGAACATCGAACTGGGTGAAGAATAAACAGGGGAACCGGTAAAAACAAAAGGAGAAGAACAGGGAGGTTACAGGATGAGTAAACTAAGACGCATTGCAGCATTGGGACTTACGGCGGTACTGCTCGGGGGTTGTGTACCACAGAAGGTGGCTGCGCCGGAGAAGACAGAGGAGATAAAGGCAGAAGAGGCAAAGACAGAAGAAAGCCAGGCAAAGAACGAGGGGAAGAACGAGGGAACGAATGAGACGGCGGCGACGGAAGCAGAGACGGCCGCAGCCATCGCGACGGAGATTACGGGTCCGGTGGAGATAACCATATGGCATCAGTATTCTGATCAGTATGAGGTGTGGTTTCAGAAGGTAGCGGACGAATTCCACGCGAAAAATCCTGATATTACGGTTAAGCTTCAATATCAGCCCGCAGACCAGTACGAAGCAAAGGTTATGGCGGCGGCAAAAGCAGACGATCTGCCCAGCATGGTTCACTCTGCGGCAGCCAATATGACCAGCTATATCAATGAGGGAGCGCTGGTGAATATGGACGATTACATTTATGATTCGACGGTGGGGTATGAGAACTTTGATGAAGATATCAACTCAGGGCTGAATCAGATGTATGTGCCGTGGGGCAATAAGCGCTACGCCATGCCTCTGTTCCTGGGCGGCAATGTCTTTTTCTATAATAAGACCATGTTTGAAGAACTTGGCATAGAACCGCCGAAGACCTGGTCCGAGGTGGAGGCCGTGGCGACGGCTGTCAGCGACAAGATTGGCAAGCCTGGCTTCGGATTCCAGATTATGGTGGACGGTTACATGGAGGTTCTGACACAGGCCGGCGGAGAAGTGATTGATCTGGAGAATAAAACCATTGGTTTTGATTCTGAGACAGCCAGAGAGAAAATTACCTGGTACAAAGATCTGATCAATAAGAAGGTTGCCCGTCTGGTGGGAGACGACAAACACTTTACCAATCCATTTGCCAACGGCGATGTCGGATGCTACGTTGCATTATCCGGGAACTACGGATATCTTGCCACCGCGGTCGGAGACAAGTTCGAACTGGGAGCGGCGCCGCTTCCTCAGGAGGGCCCCAAGAAGTTTGTCAGCCTTTCCGAGCCGGTATTTGCCATTGCAAAGACCAATCCGGAAGAGGAACTGGCCAGTTGGATGTTCTTAAAATACTTACTGAGCCCGGAAGTCAATGCGGAGTGCGGAACGGTATTTGGCGCCCTTCCGGCATCTACTGCTGCCATGAACGAGAGCGTATACCAGGATTTCTTAAAAGTAAATCCGGTGGCGGCTGCGGTCTACGAGCAGAGAGATTCCTACGGATATATGCCGACCATAGCGGGCTGGTATGAGCTTCGCACGAGTCTGGATAAGGCGCTGGAAGAGATTATGCTGGATATAAGCGACATGGATACGGCACTTGCAGAGGCTAAAAAGTCGGCAGAAGCAGCAATCCGCAAATAGTCCAATCAGATGAAAAGGTGAGCCATGGAGATTAAATTACAGAATATCAGAAAGAGATTTGGGGAAACGGTAGCCCTTGATGATCTATCTTTGGAATTTTGCGATGGGAAACTGACCACGCTTTTGGGGCCAAGCGGATGCGGAAAGAGTACCCTGCTTAATTTAATATCGGGAATTCTGCCGCCTACTTCGGGATCGATTTATTTCGGAGACAGGGATGTGACATCTCTGTCTCCGGATAAGAGAAATATCGGCCTGGTATTTCAGAATTATGCGCTGTATCCCCACATGACGGTGGGGGAGAATATCGCATTTCCGCTGGAGATCAAAAAGGTTTCAAAAAAAGAACGGCTGGAGCGGGCAGCGGAGTTTGCCAAACTGCTTCGGATTGAAGATTACTTTACCCGAAAGCCATCCCAGCTTTCGGGAGGACAGCAGCAGCGCGTGGCTATAGCAAGAGCCCTGGCAAAGGAACCGGAGATTCTGCTTCTCGATGAGCCGTTGTCCAATTTAGACGCCAGGCTCCGCCTGGAAATGCGGGAGGAGATCCGGCGGCTTCAGATGGAGACGGGGATCACCACCATTTTCGTGACCCACGACCAGGAGGAAGCACTCAGCATATCAGATCATATTCTGCTCCTGAAAAAGGGGCGGATCCAGCAGTACGGGCTGCCTCAGGAGCTGTACGATGAACCGTGCAATCCGTTTGTGGCGGACTTCCTGGGCAATCCGCCGATTAATCTATACGAGGGCATAGTCGATGGGAACCGTGTAATATTGCAGGGGGACAATACGGGATTTCTCATTGCCGGGATGAATGGCATCGAAAGAGGAAGAAGGGTGAAGCTGGGAATCCGGAGCGAGGCGTTTGAGGCAGCGGCGGAGGGAGTCTATGAGACGCCTGCAACCGTAAGAAACGTATTTTTAAATGGCAAGGAAACCCTGTATCTTCTGGAAATTGGGGGAAAAGAATTCAGAAGTACGCTGGAAAGCGGACAGACCTATGAAATTGGAGGGAAGATATCGGTTCGTTTGAAAAAGAAGGGGGTTCACATCTATGATTCTGAGACAGAGGAAAAGATCGGTTAAGGTAAAAAGTGATGAAAAAGTCACGGTAAGGACATTTACGGAACCCTTCATCTATCTGCTCCCATTTATTCTTGTAGTGAGTGTGTTCATGGTCTTTCCGATTATCACGGTCTTTCTGAATGCATTTCTGGAGAACTATGATTATCTGGCCAACACCTACACCGGCATGGGAATGGGGAATTTCGCAGCGCTTTTCTCGGATAAGGAGTTTTTACTGTCACTGAAAAATACATTCCTTTACGTGGCATTTGTCGTACCGCTTTCCACAGTCATTGCACTGACGGTAGCCATTCTCTTAAACCAGAAGCTGAAGGGAAGCGCGTTCTTCCAGTTCGTATATTTTCTGCCGATGGTCACGGCGACCATTGCCGTTGGAATCGTATGGAAATGGATGTATCACTACGATTACGGCATTATCAATTACGCGCTTGGAGTGATCGGGATCGAGCCGGTCAAATGGATGGAGAATCCCAGGATGGCGCTGGCGGCCCTGATTATCTATGGGATCTGGACGAAGCTGCCATTTACTATTATCCTGTTCCTGTCCGGTCTCCAGACCATCGGTGAACAGTATTATACGGCGGCAAAAGTGGATGGGGCGAAACCGGCAAAGATTCTGTTCCGCATAACGCTTCCGCTCTTATCGCCCACGATCGCGCTGGTTCTGATTATCAATATTATCAATACCTCGAAGGTGTTTAATGAAGTATTTGCGCTGTTCAATGGAAAACCGGGGCCGGGATACTCCCTTTATACCGTGGTGTTCTACATATATGAGAACTTTTATCATAAGATGAACGTTTCCATCGCCTGCGCGGCCGCACTGGTATTGTTTTTGATCGTGTTTATCATGACCATGCTGCAGATGACGATTCAGAAAAAATGGGTCAGCAGGTAAAAAGGAGAATTGAGATGAAAAATAGACATCTGGCTGTAAAGATCATTTCCTACGTAATCCTGTCGGCCGGCGCGGTGATGATGGTTCTGCCGTTTTACTGGATGATCATTACTGCGTTTAAAACGCCGGAGCAGGTGACGCAGATGCCTCCGATCTGGTGGCCGCCGTCATTTTTGCTGGATAATTTCAAGTATGTGCTGAGTTCCGGGGAGTTCGCAAGGTATATTATAAACTCGCTGTTCGTCACGGTCTCATCAGTGATCCTGACGACCACGGTCAGCATACTGACTGCCTTTGCATTTTCTAGGCTTAAGTTTCCCGGGAGAGACATTATTTTTTCCCTGTTCCTGGGATTTATGATGGTTCCGTTTGAGCTTCTTGCCATTACCAATTACGTTACCATCGTGAAGCTTCATCAGATTGATACGTATAAGGCGCTGATCGTACCGTATACAGCCAACATACTCTATATCTTTATATTAAGAAACTTCTTTCTGGAGATTCCGGGCTCGCTTTACAACGCGGCGCGGGTGGATGGGGCATCCAACTGGAAATTTCTCTGGAGAATCATGGTTCCAATCGCCAAGCCGGCGATCATTACTATCATTCTTCTGGGCAGTATTGACAGCTGGAACTCATTCTTATGGCCCATGCTGGTGACGAATGAGTCAAGGATGAGGACCGTGACCGTGGGACTGACTTCATTTGTGCAGTCCGCAGGAATCCGCTATGAGAGGCTGATGGCGGCAGCGTTTATTGTAGTAATCCCCATGGTGGTACTGTTTTTCTTTGCGAGAAAATACATTGTCACCGCGGTGGCACAGGGGGGAATCAAAGGATAGAAATGGAGGACAACATGAATATTGCAGAAAAGATTGATCACACCATACTGCGCGCCGACGCGAGAGAAGAAGAGGTAAAAAGATACTGCCGGGAAGCGGTTCAATACCATTTCGCATCGGTATGCGTCAATACATGCCACGTTCCGCTGGTGGCTGAACTTCTGAAGGGAAGCGGCGTAAAGGTATGCTGTGTCGTGGGCTTTCCTCTGGGGGCCATGAGCACCCGCGCCAAGGCGTACGAGGCAAAGGCAGCCGTGGAAGACGGGGCGGAAGAGGTTGACATGGTCGTCAATATTGGCGCCGTAAAAGATGGAAATTACGACCGCGTGGAGGAGGATATCCGTGCAGTCGTGGCAGCCAGCGGCGGCGCGGTGGTGAAAGTCATACTGGAAACCTGCCTGCTGACCAGAGAGGAGATCGTGGAAACCTGCCGCCGTTCTGTGAAAGCAGGGGCTGGATTTGTAAAAACATCAACCGGATTTTCGACCGGAGGCGCCACGGAAGAGGCGGTTCGTCTGATGAGAGAGACGGTGGGAGATTCAGCAAAGGTGAAGGCCAGCGGTGGCATCCGTATCTGTGAGCAGGCGAAGGCCATGATAGAAGCCGGAGCCGACAGAATCGGTGCAGGAAACGGAGTTATACTGCTGGAGGAGTGATTGGTTCGGGGAACCAGGAGGTTGTATATGGGAAGAAGAACACTGGTTTTTGGAAGCTTTGTCGTGGATATCATGGCCCGTGCGCCGCATCTGCCTGTTCCGGGAGAAACGGTTAAGGGGAACGGATTTAAAATGGGCCCTGGGGGGAAGGGCTTTAACCAGGCTGTGGCCGCCTTTAAAGCGGGCGCAAAAGTCACGCTGGCGACAAAGCTGGGTACGGATTCATTTTCCGATATTGCACTAAATACAATGAAAAAACTGGGCATGGAGACCGGGCGGGTTTTCCGGACCGACCGGGAGGACACGGGCTGTGCGCTGATTCTGGTGGGAGAGGACAGCAGTCAGAATGAGATTGTGGTGGTACCAGGAGCGGGGCTTTCCATAACGGAGCAGGAAGTGGACTCCTTAAAGGAAGTGATCCAGGACTGTGAATATGTGCTGATGCAGCTGGAGACGAATCTGGATGCGGTGGAGCGGGTTGCGGAATACGCGGCAGAGAGCGGGACCAGAGTGATCTTAAACCCGGCTCCTGCGGCAGACCTGCCGGAGGGGCTGTGGAAACGGATCGATGTGATCACGCCCAACGAGGTGGAGGCAGAGTATTACACCGGGATTCCTGTCTGTTCGGAAGCGGACGCAGCGAGGGCGGCGGACTGGTTTCATGAACGCGGAATCGGCGAGGTAATCATTACCATGGCAGACCGGGGTGCCTTTTTATCATCGGCATCCGGAAAAGGGGAGTTTGTTTCGGCGTTCTCCGTAGAGGCCGTGGACACTACCGGCGCGGGAGACGCATTTTGCGGGGGACTTCTGGCGGCCGTGTCGGAAGGGAAGGATTGGAAGGACGCGGTCGTGTTCGCCAGCGCGACGGCGGCACTCTCGGTGCAGAAGATCGGGACGGCGCCGTCCATGCCGGACAGGCGGGAGATAGAAGCATTTTTGGATAACTACTAAAAGAAAAAATTAAGGGGGGTCCTGGCCGTACGATTACGGCTTTCAGGACCCCCTTTCGCGTTTCTCTAAATCAGGGAATGCCTTTTCATGGTTTCCGTCAGCTTTGCCTTGTCAGCGGCACTCATTCTGATGAGAGGCAGCCTGTAATTTTCCCCACATATTCCCATCAGGCTTAAGGCCGCCTTAACAGGCACCGGATTGACGTCCAGGAAAAGGGCATTCATCAAATCAAGCAGGTCTAACTGCAGTTTTAAGCTCTCCTTTTCCTGCCCATTCAAGAAAAGTCTGCACATTTCATGGGTTTCCCGCGGCATGATATTGGCCAGGACAGAGATCACGCCTTTGCCTCCCAGAGAAAGAACGGGAACCGTCTGATCGTCATTTCCCGAATAAATATCCAGGTCTTCCCCGCACAGAGAGACGATCCGGGCGACGTGGGAGATATTGCCTCCCGCCTCCTTGACAGCCTGGATATTCGGATGCTGTGATAGCACTTTGCAGGTCTCCGGTTCCATGGTCATGCCGGTACGGCTGGGCACATGATAGAGGATTACCGGAATTGAAACGCTGTCCGCCACGGCTGTAAAATGGGCGATCAGTCCCTTTTGCGAGGTCTTGTTGTAGTAAGGCGTCACCTCTAAAAGCCCATCCGCGCCAAGCTCCTGAGCTTTTTTTGACAATTCTACCGCATGAGCGGTATTGTTGCTTCCTGCGCCTGCAATTACAGGCACCCTTCCATGAACCCGCTTCACGGTAAATTCAATAAGCTTATATTTCTCTTCATCCTGAAGCGTGGAGGATTCGCCGGTAGTCCCGTTTACTACAATGGCGTCAGTTCCATTCTCCAGTTGAAATTCCAATAATTTTCCCATTGCTTCAAAATCGATAGCGCCATTTTCGGCCATTGGTGTCACAACTGCTGCTGCAGATCCTTCAAAAATCATCTTACCTTCCCTTTGATTCAATGCCTTGATGTAAAATATGACAAACTCTCCCGGTCTGTTCCTTGCACAAACCAGTTTTTTTCCTCATATAAAATCACTATGGAGAGTGAAGTTCATGAATAATTATTTGATTCTGGGCGGCGATTTAAGACAGATTTATCTGGGCCGCATGTTAAAGCAACAGGGGTTTCCCACCGTTACATCCGCCGACTTAGGCAGGCTTAACCTTTCTCTGGAAGAAGCCATAAAAGCCAGCAGCGTCCTTCTGTGTCCCGTACCCTTTACAAAGGATGGCAAGACCATCTTTTCCACGGACCAGAAAGATTCCTTAAAGATCACGGACCTTTTAAGACACTTAACGCCTGACAATACCCTGTTCGGCGGAAATATACCTGACTTTGTAAAAGACCACGCCAAAGAGCATAAAATCCCATACTTTGACTTTCTGGAGATAGAGGAAATCACCTTAGAAAATACCATAGCAACAGCGGAAGGGGCGATTGCGGAAGCGATCCGTTTGAGCCCGGACTGCCTTCACCAAAGCCGGTGTCTCGTCACAGGCTTCGGCCGCTGCGGAAAAACGCTTGCCTGTAAATTACAGGGATTGTCCGCGGATGTCACAGTGGCCGACAGAGATCCGGTCCAGCTGGCCTTTGGGACTGCGCTTGGGCTTAAGACAAAGCCTCTGTCCGAAATCTCACAGGATATAGGCGAGTATCACTTTATATTCAATACCATACCCGCACCAGTCATCCGTGAAGCCGAAATCCGCCTTATGAGGCCTGATGTCACCATCATTGACATTGCCTCTGCCCCTGGCGGCGTGGATTTTACCGCATGTAAGAGCCGGGAAATAAACGCCAGACTATGTCCCGGGCTCCCCGGCGCCTATGCGCCGAAGGCGGCGGCTGAAATTCTGTTAAAGGCTGTCATGAAAAGCTTATAGTAAAGGAGTTTATGTCAATTACCCATGTCTGAAGACACGGGCTTGTAACTCAACTACACGTAGTACGGCATGTGATTCATGCCTCCTACCTCAAACGTTGGCTACAATAGGCTGATTGACGACAGCCTGCCTGCTTCGGCTATGCCTGACAGGTCTCTGCGAACAGAGTATTACATCCTTTACGGTAGATATTGATGGCCCCTGTCCGGTCGTCATTACTCCGGTAACCGCATACAGTACAGCAAAATTCATGCTTTCTTCTGTTACGGTTAGCCTTTGTCGTATTCCCGCAGACCGGACAGCTCTGGCTGGTGTACTTCGGGTCTGTCGCAAGGACTTTTGCGCGCTTTTCCTTGACTGTGCGGCCGGAAAAGAATCTGGTGATCCCTTCATCGTCAAAGGAAACTGCCAGATGGTTCACACCGAGATCAATTCCAACGATATGATTTAAGGTATTCCTGTTCTCTGCTTCCAGAGTAACCGGTATATGCAGATAGTATTTCCTGTTTTTACGGATCAGTTTAGCAGTGCCAAAGCGTCCACCGGCAGAAAACCAGTGTTCCATCCCTTTTAATTCAAATGGGATATGCAGCCTGCCGGAAAGGGTATTTAAACTGACGGACTGACCTGATATGGAGTAATCCCGGTTCCATACCAGATCATACTCAAAGTTTCGAAAAGATACTTTCGAGAAAGGGTGGCCATTGCTTTTCATGGATTTATATTTCGCAAGGACGGTCTTAAATACACTCTGAGTCATCTGAGAGCGGAGTCCGAACTGCTGTCTGACAGGGTAGTATAAGGCATGGTCTAATTCGAGATAGCGGATTCCCTCCCGTCCAAAAACGAAAGCAGAGACAAAGTTCAGCACATCCCGGATAACGGACAGTGTCTTATTCAAAATAATCATCTGTTCTGATGTAGGATATAGTTTGACTTTAGCAGTAATGGTAATAGATTTCATAGATTTTGTACCTCATAACAGATTATGGACTGAGTACATTTTACCGCAAATAGTAGTAAAAAGTAAACAAATGTTTGAAAAACTAAAAAAAGGAGAAGGAGCTTGCGTAAGAGTCAGGAGGGGCACAATTCCTCTCATGTCTAAAGACGCGAGTCTCCATGTGCATTTTATGAAATTAGAAGGAAAAAAAATCGGCCTGGCAATCACCGGGTCTTTCTGTACCTTTAGTAAGATGGAAGAGGCAGTCACCGCTCTGATGGCGGAAGGCGCCTCCATCTATCCCATTATCTCCACAAATGTGCAGACTACCGATTCCCGTTTTGGAGATACCACGGAGTTTATCAGCCACATTTCCGACCTGACCGGCAATCCCCCCATTCTGAAGCTGGAGGATGCCGAACCGATTGGTCCGCAGGGCTACCTGGATATTCTTCTCATTGCACCGTGTACAGGGAACACCCTGGCAAAGCTGGCCAACGGTATAACCGACACCCCTGTCCTCATGGCTGCAAAAGCCCATTTGAGAAACTCCAAGCCCCTGGTTATCTCGATTTCCACCAACGACGCTTTGGGAATTAATTTTAAAAATATCGGCCAGCTTTTTAATATTAAAAACATTTATTTCGTGCCATTCGGCCAGGATAACGCGATTAAAAAGCCCAATTCCATGATTGCCAGGACGGATCAGATTGTCAGAACCCTGGAAGAAGCGCTGGAAGGAAAACAGATTCAGCCGGTTATTTTATAAAAGGATTTTCTGGATGAAGGATACGCCTGAGAGAGAGGGGGAGTGGAGGCGGGGGTAGGGGAGGAACACGCGGGCGGATGCAGGGGCGCTACAGCTCAAGTGCTCTCGGTGGGCAGGACTAAGCCAAAAGCCCCACCGGAACAGGGGTACCGCGCAAATTCCAGGGATGCCCTGAAGGTCCTCCCCTCCATGTGCACTCGACTCCGGGCCCGGAAAGCCCTCCGTCGCCCCCTGTTCCGGCGAGCCTTTTGGCTAAGTCCGTCCGAACCTCGATCAAGTCGCAGTAGTGCCCCTGCATCCGCCCGCGTGTTCCTCCCCTACCCCCGCCTCCACTCCCCCTCTCTCTCAGGCTGTGTTTTTCATTCTGTAGGGAGATAGGTTTCGTCCGCCAGGCGTCCCCCTGCCGCCTCCCTGCCGTCCGTTCCGCGCTGCTCCCCGCTCCCGCTTCTTCCTCTGCCGGCGTCCCTCCCGCCAAAAAACTAACTTTGCCTAAATCCCCATTTGGCAGCGGCTGCCAGAAATAAAGGCTGAACTGTTGCGGGCCATTCCGGCTGCACCGCCATTTTTTCTATGCAAAATAAATCGGACATGCTATAATGAACGGATGAAAACAGAGGCGGGGTATGTGTCAGGAGGTAACGGGGTATGCTGAAAATTGCTGTAGTGGACGATGAAAAAGTGTATATTGACCAGATTCAGGAATATATCAGGCAGTATAGTGCGGAGAAGAAACGGGAGATTCAGACAGAGACCTTCTGCGACGGAAGTGCGCTGCTGGAGAATTACAGCACGCGCTTTGATATCATTCTGCTGGACATAGAGATGGGAAAAATGAATGGAATGGAGACGGCACGGGAAATACGAAAAAAAGATCAGGATGTAGTTCTGGTTTTTATTACCAATATGGCCCAGTATGCGATTAACGGTTACGATGTGGGAGCGCTGGATTACGTGCTGAAGCCGATTAACTATTACACTTTCTCCGTGCGTCTCGACCGCGCCGTCTCAAGGGTGAAAAAACGTCAGCCGGAGGAAATCCTCTTAAATCTTCCGGATGGGATCAAACGGCTCAAGGTGGACCGGATTCACTACGTGGAGGTGCAGAACCGTATGCTGCATTACCACACGGAGGACGGTATTTTCGTGGTGAGAGGAACGCTGCAGGGAGCGGAGGAGACGCTGAAGGAGAGCCATTTTGTGCGGTGCAACCACTGGTATCTGGTGAATCTGCAGTACGTTTCGGAGATACGCAAAAATATAGTCATCGTAGCAGGAGATGAACTGGAGATCAGCAGGAGGAATAAGACGGCGTTTCTTTCCGAGCTGACGGATTACATGGGGATGGGGACATGACAAAGATAAATATCACGATATGGACGTATGTGGAACTGGCTGTATCGCTCTGGGCGGCATGCGTGCTTTATATAATTCCGCTGAAACACCGCCCGAATTTCCGGATGAGACTGGGCCTGGCGACGGCGGGGACCTGCGCTGTGGCTGTGGCTGCAGTCTGGTGGAAGACGGCATTTTCGGCAGTGACCGTTCCGGAGGTGGTATCCATGTCGGGCGTTTTTCTGCTGAGCTGCCTGTTTATTTATATCTGCGCGGCCACGCCTCCAGGCGCGGCGGTGTACTGCGCGGCGTGGGCGATCATCAGCCAGCAGATTGCCCATGAGTCCGCATTCATTGTTCTGAGGAGTATGGGGATCGGAGGCCAGCTGTCGGCCATCGGCTACATGGTGGTGATTTACGCAGTGATCTATGGGATGGCCGGCATCACAATCGTCAGATATATGCCGGAAAACGGAGTCTATCAGGTGGGGCCTCGGCAGCTGTCCTCGGCGCTGTTTTTGCTGATTGTTTTTGAAATCCTGTTTGGCTTTTTGAGGTCAGGGGGCGGCATTCCATATCCTGATGTGCGGGTATGGAACATCCTGCTGATTCAGTGCTACTGCGTCCTGATTCTCTACCTTCAGAACACGCTGTTCAAGAAAAGCGCCATGAAACAGGAGCTGGACATCTTAAATCAGCTGTGGCATCAGCAGAAGGAGCAGTATGAGCTGTCCCAGGAGACCATAACCCTGATTAACCGCAAATGCCATGACTTGAAGCATCAGATTGCCGCCATGCGCGCCATCACCAGTCCGGAGGAACGGGACAAATATCTGCGCGAGGTGGAAGATTCCGTGCAGATCTATGACTCCATCGTGAAGACCGGCAATGAAGTGCTGGATACGGTTCTGACGGAGAAGAGCCTGTTCTGTACGGCCAGCAGCATCAAGATTAACTGCATTGCGGATGGCCGCCAGATGGATATCTTTGATCCGGTAGACCTATATACCGTGTTTGGCAATGCCATTGACAATGCGATTGAGAGCGTAAAGCAGCTGGAGAATCAGGAGATGCGGATGATAGACGTGCTGGTGTACGTCCGCAAACAGTTTTTGATCATTAATATCATGAATCCGCTCGGCAGGCGGCTGGAGTTTGACGGCGATCTGCCCGTCAGCACAAAGGCCCGGAACGGGTATCACGGATTCGGCTTGAAGAGTATCCGTTATACGGTAGAAAAATATAATGGTTTCATGAAAATTGATACGGAGGAAAATATCTTTTCGTTGAAGATATTGATTCCGATCGCAGGCAAAAAAGCCGCGGACAGGACTGAGAGGAGGTAGTATATTTCCTCTCAGCCCTGATTTTTTTTGCTGAAAACCACTTGGGTTCTAAAATCGACCACTTATACAAAAATGCTTACACTCCGAAAAAAAACTTGTTATAGTATGGAGGATTAGCACAAAGAAAAGAGAAATGGCATGAGAAAAACAAAGAATTTGAATGACAGGTGGCAGTTTACCGGTCCGGATGGAAGGACCGTGTCAGTGAATCTGCCGCATACCTGGAACAACGTGGATGGGCAGGATGGCGGTAATAATTACTGGCGCGGTTCATGCAGGTATGAACGGGAACTGGACATGCCGGAGTTTCAGAAAGGTGAGGAACGGGTCTATCTGGAATTCCGGGGAGTGAACGCCAGTGCGAGGGTATGCTTCAACGATACCCTGGTGTGCACCCATGACGGCGGCTATTCCACATTCCGTGTGGATGTGACAGATCTGCTGCGGGAGACAAACCGGCTGGCTGTGGAAGCGGACAATGGCGTCAACGACCGTGTGTACCCACAGAAAGCGGATTTCACATTCTACGGGGGAATATACCGTGACGTGAATCTGGTGGTGGTGAACCGGAGACATTTTGCTCTGGCTGACCGCGGCGGGAACGGAATCCGTATTACGCCGCAGGTAAAAGAACTGGACGGATATGTCAGAGTCCAGACCTTTACCGAGATGGATGCAGGGGGAAATAAATCCGATGCAGCGCTGCCGGACGATGATTGTGAGATCCGCATCGTTCTTCTGGATTCAGACGGCGCGGCAGCCGCCTCCGGAACCGGAGCGGACTGCACACTGGTCATCCCTTCCGTGCACTTATGGGATGGCTTGAAGGACCCGTATCTCTATACGGCGGTCGCGCGCCTGGAGTACCACGGGAAAACCGTGGATGAGATCCGCTGCCGGTTTGGCGTCCGCACCTTCCATGTGGACCCGGAAAAAGGATTTTTCTTAAACGGCCGCAGCTATCCCCTGCGCGGCGTATCCCGCCATCAGGACTGGAAGGGACTGGGCAATGCCATCACGAAGGAGCACCATCAAAAGGACATGGAGCTCATCCGTGAGATTGGGGCCAATACGGTCCGCCTCGCCCATTATCAGCACGATCAGTATTTCTACGATCTGTGCGACGAGTCCGGCCTGGTGGTCTGGGCGGAAATCCCTTATATTTCCGAACATATGGCCAATGGAAGAGCGAACACCATAAGCCAGATGAAGGAACTGATTGTCCAGAATTACAACCATCCCTGTATTGTCTGCTGGGGAGTCTCCAACGAGATTACCATCTCCACAAAGAATAAAAAGGATATGCTGGATAATCACCGGGAACTCAACGAGCTCTGTCATGAGATGGATCCGACCAGGCTGACAACGCTGGCCTGCTACGCCATGTGCGGGCCTTTTAACCGGTCTGCGCATATCACCGACCTGGTATCGTGGAATCTGTATCTGGGATGGTACGTCCCGGGGCTGTTCCTGAATGATTGGTGGATGCGGTTTTTCCATTTCCGTTATCCGAAGCGCTGTCTGGGGTATTCGGAATACGGCTGCGAGGCCATGCCGAACCTGCATTCTGGAAAGCCGCGCAGAGGGGATCACTCGGAGGAGTATCAGACCATTTACCACGAGTACATGTTAAAATGCTTTGAACGCAACCCCTATCTGTGGGCGACTCATGTGTGGAACATGTTTGATTTCGCGGCGGATGCCAGAGATCAGGGCGGAGAGGCCGGTATGAACCACAAGGGGCTGGTCACATTTGACCGGAAAATCAAAAAGGACAGCTTCTATCTCTATAAGGCTTACTGGAGTGAAGAACCGTTTGTGCACATTGCGGGACGGCGAAGGGCGGACCGGGAGGAATCTGTCACTACTGTGAAGGTATACACCAATCAGCCAAAGGCTGCGCTGTACGCGGATGGAAAGCTGATGGAGGAACAGACAGGAGACCGTGTTTTCAACTTCTGTGTGCCCCTAAACGGCACGGTAACGGTGGAGGTGAGAGCCGGTGAATGCAGGGATACCGCTGTTTTTCATAAAGTCGCGGTTCCAAACCCGGCTTATAAGCTGGTCAGGAAAAAATCCTCCAGCGCCAATTGGGTGTAATAAAATATACAGTTGAAAAGGAAGGAAAAGTTATGTTTATGAAAAAAAGAGCGCTTTGGCGCGGCTTGACAACTCTGTTTACATTTATTTTTTCACTGACAATTATTATTGGGGTTGTGGCTGAAAGCTACAAGGCGACGATCGATACTGCTCTCGGTACTTTGAGTGAGAAATTCGTCTCCGAAAATACAGAGGATGACCCTTTATATGATAAGTTTCAGCCGTCGGCGGAGGTTCTCAATGAAGACGGAACCGGCAATTCCCACGCGCTGATTCAGAAAGCCATTGATTTGAACCGCCAGCAGGCTGCGGAGGGCGCGGTACTGCTTAAGAACAACAACGCAGATGGACAGGGACTTCCGCTGTCCGGCAATTCCCAGGTGACGTTATTTGGAATCCGTTCTCACGTATCGCTGCTGGGTTCCAGCTTCGGTGTCAAGGCCCAGGGACCTTATATCAGTCTGGAGCAGGCGCTTACTCAGAATAAGACTGATTTTAAGAATACCATAGCCTACACGCTGAATAATAACTTTGCCACCGGCGAGGTTACGAGAGGCGCGACGCTAGACTCCTGGAGCGGAGACGAATTTGAGTTCGAGGGCGCAGGCTTTACCGTCAATCCGGTAATGACAGCGATATATGATAAACTGAATGAAACGTATCTTCACTCCGAAAATGAGACTCCTTCCGCGGAGTACGACCCGGGCGAGCCGTCCACAGCGGAGATCAAGGCAGTCAATTCCGATTATGCGGCCAGCTTTGCCGAGTACGGCGATGCGGCGATTGTAGTCATCAGCCGTCCAAGCGCGGAGTCCAAGGACTATCTGCCGGGCGGAGTGGTTGACGGTCTGGGAGCGGAGGAACCGCTGCAGCTGACATCCAATGAACGCGATACCATCGAGATGGCGAAGAAATGCAGCGACAATGTAATCGTGCTGCTCAACTCCGCCAATGCCGTTGAAATCGGTGACTTAAAGAATGACCCTGAAATAGATTCAATTCTCTGGATTGGATTCCCAGGCTGCTACGGTATGCTGGGTGTGTCAGATATCCTTTGCGGACGCACCAGCCCTTCCGGCGCACTTCCTGATATCTACGCAACCTATAATATGTCGGCTCCCGCCATGCAGAACATGGGTAATTTCCAGTATGAAAACGGGGCGGAAATGCTCACCCGCGGCGCTGGACAGACCGGCGGCACCACAGGCAACTACCTGATCGAGGCCGAAGGCATCTATGTTGGCTACCGCTACTATGAGACCAGATATTACGATTCGGTATTTGGAAACGGCAACG
Source organism: Hungatella sp. SB206 (assembly GCF_051132295.1). Lineage (NCBI taxonomy): Bacteria > Bacillati > Bacillota > Clostridia > Lachnospirales > Lachnospiraceae > Hungatella > Hungatella sp. SB206. The sequence continues at coordinate 204,849 of NZ_CP096603.1, forward strand.
CCGGTTCTCCGGTCGGTGCTTATGCGTCTTCCACGGAGTGGGACTATGACAAAGAGGTAGCCTATGGCTTCGGATATGGTCTTTCTTATACCGATTTTACCCAGGAATTCGAGGGAGAACCGGAGTTTAACGTCTCCACAGATCCGGAAACAGGCGTCTGCGATGCAACCGCCGTATTTCATGTAAAGGTAACAAATACCGGTGACATGGCCGGAAAATCCATTGTCCAGATTTACGGACAGGCTCCTTATACAGAGGGAGGCGTTGAGAAGTCAGCGGTTCAGCTGCTTAATTTCGGCAAGACCGATACCCTGAAGCCAGGCGAATCACAGGTGGTCTCCGTCGAGGTTGATTTATAGTATATTGCCAGCTACGACAACACGTATGATAACGGTGACGGCACAGTTGGTACTTATATCCTGGATCCGGGAACGTATTACTTTGCCATGGGTAACGGCGCACATGATGCCCTGAATCATATGATGGCCCGCCAGGGAGCGGATCCGGAAAGTCTGTCAGGCGAGAGCAACAGCGCTATGGCTTACGAACATAAGATTACAGAAGATTTTATTTCCAGCACCGCTTTCTCTGTTTCGAAAACCGGAGAGAAGATTTCAAACCAGCTGGATTACGCTGACTGGAACTATTTCCAGCCGGGAGAGGTTACTTATTTAAGCCGTACCGACTGGGCCGGCACATATCCGAAGAGCTACACCGGTATGACACTGGTCAATGAAGAACTGATTAACCTGCTTAACGGAAATTATTATACCATTCAGACGGACGACGACACCTCCGGAATCACCTGGGGGAAGGACAGCAATCTGATGTTCTATGAGATGTACGGCACTGATTTTGACGATGTGAAATGGCAGGAGCTGCTTGATAAGATGACGCTCGAGGAAGCGCAGTATCTCGCTACGTTCGGCGGTCCGAGTATCCCCGGAGTCAGCTCCATCGGTACAGTGGAAACGTATATGACCGAGAACGCAGGAAATGGTGTGGCTGTAAACTTAAACGCTTCAAAGGACACGGGGGCTCCCTGGAGCATCTCCGCCAGCGATCCCAACGGAAACTGGCATCCGGAGGTATTTGCCAACGCACCACTCGTAGCTGCTTCCTTTAACCAGGATTTATATAAAGAAGTTGGCTCCTTTATTGGAGAGGAAGCGCTGTTCACAGGAATCCCGATTCTGTGGGGACCTGGTTTAAATACTCATCGCCATGCTTATAATGGCCGTAACGGCGAATACTATTCGGAAGACCCGGTTCTGTCTGGTTCCGCGGCTATGGAATTTGCCATCGGCGCACTGGATTACGGCCTGATTGCAGCACCCAAGCATTTTGCATTCAACGATCAGGAAACAAACCGAAGCGGCGTGGCGCCTTACATGCTGGAGCAGAGGGCCCGTGAGGTCGAGCTGCGTGCTTATCAGATCGCTTTCGAGGCGACCAAGTACGACACGGAGGAAGAGGACGCCGGTATGCGCGGCCTGATGGTTTCCTTCAGCAAGATCGGACCGGTGGAATGCACCGCCAGCTACGAACTGATGACAGAGATTCTGAAAGAGGAGTGGGGCTTCAAGGGATATGCGGTCACCGATATTTATGACGACACCGACATTTACGGAGCGGTACTGGCATCCGGTACGACCTGCTTCGATACCCGCGGTATTTCAGGCTTCTATGGGGCTACGACGCTGGAGAACTGTTCCACCTTTGCCACTCAGGTTGACGGCAGCAAGGTCAGCGCCCAGCTGCTTTCCGGAGATGCGAGGCTGCAGAATGCCGTGAAGGATTCCTGTCACAATATCTTATATGCGTTCAGCCAGAGCAGTCTGATGAACCGTTATAACAGCACGACTCATATCGAGCAGACCATGACATGGTGGCGTATGGCCTATATGGCAGCTATAGCAGCATTTGGAATTCTGCTGCTGGCCAGTGGAGCTCTGTACGTCGTGTCCTCCAAACGCAAAGAAAGAGAGGTATCATAAAATGACAGCTTTTATTAAAAAACAGGGTCCGGCTTTCTATTTCAATATCCTGTCCGCAGCAGCTGGCATCGCGGCGTTCATCGCCATGGTGGTCAGCAGTACCATGAACGAAGCTTATGCGCTCAATTCTTTCCCACTGTTTGTACTGGGGGCAATCGCCGGGATACTTCTGATCTTGATTGCTGTTTACGCCGCTAACCGGTGGGGAAATTACGATTTTGTCGGGACACTGTCCGGTGTGGCTGCCGTTGCTCTTTTTTCAGCAGTCATCGGCGGGATCATCTTGAACCGCGTCCTGCTGATATCCGGATTATTTTCCTGGAATTCCGGCAATACGCCCGGCTGGAACGTATTCTATGCCAGCGTGGTTTCCATTGCCTGCTTTGTGATCTCCATCGTGCTGCTGATTATCGGTTCATTCTTAAAGAGTGTTAAATAAGAAAGCAGGAGGTACCATTTATGAGCAACGAATCAACAACGGCGGCCGGCATGAACCGGGCAAAGCCTTACCAGCTCGTCCTGTTTCCATTTAATAACGGTGCAACCAATGTTTACTATATTCTGACCATCACCTACATTGCCTATTACGGCAATGGGGTGCTGGGACTGGCGCTGATGTTTGCCACGACCATGGTAACAGTCATGCGTCTGTTTGACGCGGTGACGGACCCGATCATCGGCGCTCTGATCGATAAGACCAATGGACGCTTCGGCAAATTCAGGCCTTATATGGTACTGGGAAATGTAATTATGGCGGTCAGTGCGTTTCTGCTGTATTTTGGCACCAGGCTCATCCCCGATACGATGATGTGGCTGCGCTATACGTCCTATGTGGTGATCTATGCGCTCTATGTAATCGGATATACGTTTCAGACCTCCTGCACCCGTTCCGGACAGACAGTGCTGACCAATGACCCGAAGCAGCGGCCCATGTTTACGATTTTCAACATGGTGGCCAGTATGCTGGGAATGGGAGCGATTCAGTTTCTGGCACCCATTTTCCGGGCGAAGTTCGGAGACTATACCACGGCCGCATTTTTCGACATGATGATTCCGATCTCGGTTATTATCTCTGCCTTATTGACGGTGCTTGCAGTAATCGGCATCTGGGAGAAAGACCAGCCGAAGTATTTTGGACTGGGAAGTGAGGAGAAGCAGAAGATCAGGATCTCTGAGTATGTGGCTATCATGAAAGAGAACAAACCGCTCCGGAGGCTGATGGTTGCAGGGGCCGGCTGCAAGCTGGCGCTGGCCATTGCCACCAATGGTACAGTGCTCTGTATGCTCTATGGTTCCATGATGGGCAATTATAACGGGCTGTATCTGCCGATGATGATAGCGGGCTACGTTTTCTCCGCGCCGTTCTTTGTACTGACGGTGCGCACCTCCCAGAAGCACGGGCAGAAGGCGTCCCTCACGCGTTACGTGGGGCTTGCGCTGGTAATGTATGTGGGAGTCTTTGCACTGCTCATGTTCTGGAAACCGGGCGTGGCGGGAGTGAATCTGTCTCTCAGCAGTTTAAATATTTATACAGTTCTGTTCGTTCTGCTGTTTGGAATCGGATATGGAGCCTACTATGCGACAGCGGATATGCCGATCCCCATGGTTGCAGATTGTTCGGACTATGAGACCTACCGCTCAGGTAAGTATATCCCCGGCGTAATGGGTACACTGTTCTCCCTGGTGGATAAGCTGGTGTCCTCTTTAAGCTCTACGGTGGTGGGAATTGCTATCGCAGCCATTGGACTGTCTACGCTGCCCGGCGGTGATACGCCTTACATGGAAGGCATGAAGGGGATCGTCCTCGTGCTGTTCTGCGTGATTCCGATGATTGCCTGGGCGCTGACCCTGTGGGCCATGAAGGGCTACACACTGACCGGAGAGCGCATGAAGGAAATCCAGGCGGTCAACGCGGTCCGCAAGGAGGCGATTGCCAAAGGAATGAGTACGGAAGAGGCGCTTGCCACCTGGAAGACCATGGATCAGGTGCCGGTGGAGTTCCGGCAGGAATGATGGGGAAGCAGCAGGAATAGGTAAAACAAAGAATAAGTAAAACAAAGAATAAGTAAAACAAAGAGGATGCCCGGAAGAAATGAATTTGACTTCCAGGGCATCCTTTTAATTGGTCTTAACCTATGTACATTACCATGAAAACAACGGCGTCTTCCCGTCAATGGCGATCCAGCTGATACTGTGTTTTTTCACGTGAAGAAGGCTGCAAATCAGGTCGATTTGATTATACTTTACGACACTGTTCGAGTGGGTCCCCACCCAGTAGGTCTTTCCGTCGCTTCCCGTCACTTCAACTGACCTTCTCAGATAACCGTAGCCCTCTTCCGCTCTGGCGCGGTCATCCGTGAACCAGTCTGTGCCGTTCGTCAGGATCTCCTTCTCATGGCCGGGATAGTTGTCAAGGACGTACTGTACCGTCTTCACCATGGCATGGGCGGTGCTGTTGACCCGTTCGGCCGGCCCGTTGTTTAATTTGATAAATTTGGCCTTGCCGCCGCCCGGCGCTTTCTGCGCCTGTGTGTCTGGCTCCGCGGATGGCCGCCGGTCTCCGGCAGCAGCTTCACGGTAGCTTACGAGGTCGATCTTCTCGTCATCCTCCAGGCGATTGTTTACGATCTGTGCAAACCTGCTAACGTCTGCCGCGTTCCTGGTCAGTAAGTATAGCTCATCCTTTTTAAACGTATTGGAATCCAGAACCGGATAGTTTCCTGACAGCTGTGCCGCAGCGCCGCACAGTTCGGCGAAGAGTTCCATCATGTCTTTTAATTTGTCCCGAATCAGTTCAAAACAGTCTGTGAACTGGGAGTAATCGCTGCGGTATCCATTAAAGAGCTGGACCATATATGTGGTAAAATACCATTTCCCGTTTTGCAGTACAGCTGCCGCTGCCGGATTGTCCGTGATGATTTTCTTTACATTTTTTCCATAAAAATCGGCCACTCTGACTGCAAAATACACCGCGCCATAGTACTTCTCAAAAATCTCCGCTTCCTGTTCATCCTCTGCCTCCAGCCATTCGGGTACGAATATCGTTTTATCCTGAAAACTGTATTCTCCGCCGGTGTCATTTCGGGAACTCAGCAGAACATTGGTGCCCTTGCTGCGGGCGTCCCCCGGGTACCCTGCGCAGGCCTTCCGGGCTCTCGCAAAATCGACGAGGTCGACGGTGCGCCTGGCGATATTTCCTTCCCCGCGCTTCACCAGCCTGAAATACCTTTTGCCGTTCATCTGCTCCCGCTCCAGAAATGCGGCCAGCTTCACCACAAATGGCGATGCAAAGGCAATATCCTCCGCCTTAATGGGCTTCTGCCGGTTTAGGGCCACGCTGATCTCATTTACCTCCCGGGTCGAATCCGCTTCGGACTCGGCGGCCTGCGGGGAGTGTGGAATATTTATGATGCGCAGCAGTACTTTGGCGTTCTTCGACTGCCTGATCTTTTCTTCCAGCTTTGCCGCTTCCTCTGCTTCCCCTTTATTTATGCATTCCTTTAAATCATATTCCATCTCATAAAGGCACTGGGCGGATGCGGTGATGGTCTGGGCGCCGTTGATAACAGAGAAATGAAGGTCGCCGTATTCAGATATGTGTTCCAGAAGCACCTCCTCCACACGATCCAGTCTAAAATCGGGCCGTTCTACCAGAATGGTAATACCGTTATTCTTAAACCAGAACTCGCCGGGATTGTTTCTTAACGTATCTTTGATCGCGCGGTCAACGCCCAGCTGTTCATTTAAACCGTACCGGACGTTGCGCTTAAACAGCTTGTCGCCGATTCTGTTATAGATATCAATCAGCTGGTGCAGGTGGACAGAAGTCACATATCCCCGGTTAGAACCTTCTGCCTCGTCCTTATTTTCCCAGTTGATATGGCATTTCATAGGAGGCATCTGGATAAATTCAAACCGGTTTACATTGGTCAGCTTGATGTCCTGCTCATTGTAGCTGTTGTCAAGAATATAGAGAAAATTTACTGTACCTTTCCAGGCTTTCATCTCTTTCCGGATATTTTTCTTCATGGCCTTACCTTCCGCCGAAAGAAAAAGTCTTTCGAGGAAAACCCGGCTTTTCATGTTGTCTACAATGCAGATGACATAGATATTCTTTTCCGCTGATTCCGGCATGTCTGCCAGGCGGCAGGCTTCCTCCTCCAGAGCCGCCAACAGGCTGCCGCTGTCCTCTGTAAATTTCAGAAACAGAAAATTCTCACTGCTGTCAATGCCCATCTGTACAGAACTGCAGATTTCCCATTTTTCTGCCCGGACCAGGAGATTCAGCGCCTTTTGAGCCTCTTCGCTGTCCCACCAGGTCTCGTCGCAGTCGATATCCCGGTTGCTCAAAATATTTCTGATGTACTCTTTATAGTTTTCGATTCTCCTGGCTCTCATCCGATTTTCGCTCATTGTCTTTTGTCCTTTCCATACTGATTAGCAGCTGGCTGCCTGAGAATTTATGAATGCCATGCTGATTTAGCTCTTTGGAAAATTCCAGAATTAACTGGTTGTAACGGTTTACGATAGTATGCAGTTCTTCTTCTGTCAGGTAGTTCTTCTGTATGGCCTCTTCCAGGTTCTGGGTAAAGTCCAGCAGGCCGATCCGGTAGCTGTTAATCATATTTTCCACGTAGACCAGAATCCCGTCTGTATCCAAATCCTTCCGGTTATCCAGGATGTAGTCAAAATAGTAATCCAGCTCCTTCTCCAGCATTCTGACGGCATACTTAAGTTCGTTGCCGCAGCAGAACTTCTCCGTGTTCAGTTTCCGGCTCTTATTGCTGATCTCATCTACCAGATTCACAATCTCCGGATAGATACTCCCGGTATGAATGCCGAAAAATTCCTTCAATTCTTTTCGGATCAGCGGTTTGGCCTCCTTCGGAATCCGGATGCCATACGTCATCCACGCGGGTAAGTCCGCAGCATCGTTGCCCTGGAACAGAATGAAGGCGCCCTGCTGTGCCACGATCCGGTTATTCAGTTTTGTGTGGTCAATAAATTTATGGTTCTTCTCAAAAATAATCTTATCCCGGTGCCACTGCCTGTCCCGGTTAATGATGGCGTCGTAATTGGCATTGGTATTCTCCGCGCTGGGACTGAAGATCTCATCGATGAAAAATACGAACACCATCCCATCCTCGTGATCCAGCGAATCAACATCCTTGCGGTAGTACGGCGTGACCGCAAAATACAGGGCTGTCAGGCAGTTATAGGACACATCCAGAAGCCGGCTGGGAAATTCTCCGTGCTGGGCGTCGATGGCGTTGTCCAGATACCGTTTCTCGCCCGTCAGCCTGTTCTGTCTCATGGCGTCAAAGAGACTCTTCTCAAAAAAAGGATTGCCATCCATGACGCCCCTCCGGAAAATGTTGGCGCGGCAGGAGGTGGTATAAATCTGGGGCTCGCCCCGGTAAACGTAACTGTAATTTTCACCTTTGCGGGATTCCATGTATTCTTTTATCTTGGAAATATAATCGGATACATTTTCAATGGGTTTTTCTGAGATTTCTTTGACTCTTTTATCTTTGGGAAGAACATAAGCGCTGTTTTCGTTCAATTGCTTTCCCTCTCTTTCGATATAGATTCCCCTGCTGGCTGGGCCAGGAAAATCATGATGGTTTTATTATAGCTTATACGGAAGAGGCATTCAACGGGGAATCGGCGTAAGTTTGGTGAAATATGGCATGAAAAAGATGAAAAAAAGCCATAGTAATAGCAGGTGCGTAAGAAAAGTAAAAGCGAAACAGAAAAAGAGGAACGAAAATGAAGAAAAGAATACTAGGTTGTCTTACAATGTTATGCGTAATCTCGGTGATACTATCCGGCTGCAGAAATCAAAGACAAGGAGCCGCTGATCTACAGAACCGGGAATCCTCCTCCGTGGCTATGGCGGAGGAAAATGCCATGAACAGGGAAGTGGGGGCGCAGGATCAAGGAGAACCACAGGGGACAGGAGATTCGCAGGATTCAGAAGACGCGGTCAAAACCGCTGGAAAGGCGGAGGCGGGCAATGTAAGGGCGGAAGACGATTATTACAATTATGTAAACCAAAAAATCCTTGCAGAAAAGCAGATCCCTGCGGATTCTGGAAACTGGAGTTATTTTTACGAATTGGGACAGAAATCTTATGATAATTTAAGTGATCTGCTTAATGAAATTATCAATCAGAGAGAGCAGTTTGCCGAAGGATCGCCGGAACAAAAAATAGCCAGTCTATATCTGACGGCAATTGATATGGAAGGGAGAAGAAATGCCGGATTCGGTGCGCTGCAGCCTTACCTTGACAGCATCCGCAATGCGGCTGATATTCAGGAGTATATAGAAGCAATCGGGACTATAAACAATGAACTGGGATTCTCCAGTCTCATTGCCCCGACTTATTATGAGGATATGAAAGATTCCGGGAATTATGGATGCTATCTGGGGAGCGCCGACTTAGGGCCGGGAAAAGAGACGTTGGAAGATGGTACACAGTCGGTTATATTGGAAGCATACAGGAAATATATAAAAAATATAATGGAATCTACAGGAATCAGCGAAAAAGAGGCGGAAAGAGCTGCTTCATCCATTTATAAGTTTCAGACTGATTTAGCGTCTGCAACGCTTCCGCTGTCTGACCAGAATGACCCTGAAAAAACGTATAATCCAAAATCGCTGAAGGAGCTCAGCGCCCTATACTCCAATATTGATATAAAAGCATATTTAAAAGCGGCCGGGGCGGCCGGTTTTAATTCCTGGGTGGTAAATGATCCGGGACAGGCCAAAAAGGTGAACAGTTATCTGACAGAAGGTCACCTGCCGCTGTTAAAGAATTACTCCGTTTTCTGCCTGATTAAAGATTTCAGCCCATGCCTGACACCGGAAATACGGGACAGCACCATAGCATGGAGTAATGCTCAAAAGGGAATTGAGGGAAAGAAAACAGATAAAAAGCTGGCAGGAGAGCTTGTTCAGAATACATTTGGATTTGAGTTCGGCAGGTTGTATGTAGAAAAGCATTTTTCGGAAGAAGATAAGAAGAATGTCGAAACGCTGGTCCATCAGATTCTGGCCGCCTATGAAGATCGTATAAACGGATTGGATTGGATGGGAGAAGCGACAAAAGAAAAAGCAATTCGAAAACTGGAGCATATGACCCTCAAAATTGGTTATCCGGATCACTGGCCGGACTACTATGAAAACGCAGTCATTCTTCCGGAAGGGCAGGGCAGTCTGGTTGACAATATGGTAAATGTATACCGATCGCTCAGATCCTACGAAAAAGAAGAAATAAAGAAACCGGTTGACCGGACCCAATGGGGAATGACACCTCAGACCGTCAACGCATATTATAATCCTCTGAATAACGAAATTGTCTTTCCTGCCGCGATCCTGCAGCCTCCGTTCTATGATCCAAATGCAGACGATGCCTCAAATTTAGGCGGGATTGGGATGGTGATTGCCCATGAGATCAGCCATGCATTTGATTCCTCCGGCGCCCGCTATGATGAAAATGGAAATTATAATATGTGGTGGACAGAGGACGATTTAAAGAAATTCCAGGACCTGACTCTTAAGGTAGCAACGTACTATGACGGCCAGGAGGCTGTGAAAGGGCGTTATGTAAATGGCCGCCAGACGTTAAACGAGAATATTGCCGATTTAGGCGCCCTTGCCTGTGTCACCTCGATTGCCGGAGAGGATACGGAAGCCCTGAATTCTCTTTTCACGCAGTATGCCCGCATCTGGGCGTCGAAATATACAGAGGAAAGCATGATCCACAGGCTTAATACGGACGTTCATTCTCCGGCAAAAGTGAGAGTAAATGCGGTCTTAAGTTCCACAGAGGCTTTCTATAAGGTCTACCCGGATTTAAAAGAAGGCGACGGCATGTATGTGGCGCCGGAAAAGAGGGTGAAGATCTGGTGATGCGGGCTGGTGAGAGACAGCCCGTTTGTTGAGTCGTTGGGCGGAATTACCTGATTAATTTGTTGGGGATGCTGGACGACTAGAGCGACTGAAAACGCGGTGGTGAATGAGATAGCAATTGTTTAGGGATAGGGGGAACGTAAACAATTTGTGTAAAGTAAACAGTTCATGTAAAGTAAACAATTCGTGTAAAGTAAGCAATTCGTGTAAAGTAAATAATTCGCGTAAAGTAAACAATTTGTATAAAGTAAACGATTAGTTGACAAAACAGACTTATTAAAGACTGAATTTTAAAAGCAGCAGCTATTGAGTGATAAGATGGCCTTTACAATGGCAGCAAAATATGTAGTATAGTATTAATGTATAAAGAAACAGCAACCTCATTTGGAACGGCTTGCTTTTACCCTGTTTTTGTGCTATAGTAGGAAAGCTGATTTTCCCTGAAAACAGGCAGAAACGGCTAATATATGGTGTGTTCGAGACCTTCCACACCTAAAACAAAACTAAAGGAGAAATGAATATGTTACAAAAATCTTCAAGCAGAACCTATTTTATGGTTTATGCGGCGGCGATTGCTGCCATCTACACCGTACTTACGATGGTATTTGCACCGATCAGTTTTGGTCCTATCCAATTCCGAATTTCGGAAGCGCTCTGTATCCTGCCATTTTTTACACCGGCCGCAGTCCCGGGGCTGTTTATCGGATGCCTGTTGTCCAATTTATTGTGTGGCGCCGCAGCATTGGATATCATTTTTGGGAGTCTGGCTACGCTGGTAGGGGCATTGGGTTCCTGGATGCTCCGCAAAAACAAGTGGGCGGTCTGTCTTCCGCCGATCCTGGCAAACACAATTGTTATTCCATGGGTGTTACGTTTTGCGTATGGCTCGGAAGATATGATTTTGTATGCAATGGTAACTGTAGGGATTGGTGAGGTTCTGGCGATCGGTGTTCTGGGAAATCTTTTAATGGGAGTTCTTTATAAATACAGACAGATTATGTTTGGCAAGAAAAACCTTGCGTAATAAATTCTAAAATAGGCCTAAAGATCGAACAAAGAAAGAAAAATATTTTGAATTTTCAGAGAATACAAGAGAAAAGCAAGTTAGAAAATAGAATTTAAGAACTTAAATTATGAAATACAGCATACTGGTGGAATACCCTTGCCTGATAAACAGATAAGAGGTAAAAGGGGAAACCAGTAGGCTGTATTTTTAATTAGTTTCTTCTATATAATTGGTATTATAAGAACTGGGTCTCTAAAGTTAAATAATATTTGGATAAGTGTCAAAAAAATGGTGCAGCAAACGCCAGATAGTTTTAAATAGAAGTAAGAAACTATATTATTATAAAATAACAATACATGTTTTTAATTAATCGTAATGCAAATGGCATCGAACAATAAAATTATTCCTTTAGCGTTCATCACAAGCCTTCATAAACAATTTTAACAGATCTAAAGCATATCTTTTTTTCTTGATGCTGCAATTTCCCAGAATATCGATGACTGCCTGCTGTTCCACGTCCAGGTCTGTGAATTCGCTGGTATCCTCATTATTTCCGTAGATTAAGTAATCCAGCGAAATATTGAGACAGGATGCAATGCTAAGCATTGTGTCAATGGACATACCGCAGGTCCCGCGTTCAATATCCTGGCAGTATTTATAAGCACGACCGATTTTTTCCGCAAGCTCCTCCTGTGTCAATCCCATAATCATCCGTCTGTTTCTGATTCGTTCCCCTGCTGCAATTCGATTATATCCCGCCAATTCATAAGCCTCACTTTCCAGAAATTACCGTACATAAAATTATTATATGGTTCATTAAGGTTGACAACACCTGTTTTGAGGGTATAATAATAGTAAGTTTTAAACGTATATTATGCACCTGTTTCTAACGCGAACAGATGATGAAGTGCCAAAAATCGACATGTTGTCGGGAAATGATCATACGGCACTAAAAAAGGGTGAGGATGAAAAATGTATAAAAAGGCTAACCTCGGCTGGCTGAAACACTGGGATTTCATGATTCTGGATTTAGTTTGTCTGCAAGTGGCATTTATAAGCGCTTATTTTATTCGTCATGGGGTTCATTTGGCATATGAGAATAAATTGTATCGAAATATGGCCTTTGTACTCTTCTTAATTCAAGTCTGCGTCACTTTCTTTGGCGAGAGCTTCAAAAATGTTTTGAAGAGGGGATATTATAAGGAGTTTACAGCTACATTTAAGCACGTATGCCAAATAATTCTAATTGCGGTATTTTATTTGTTTGCAACGCAAACCGGTGAAGGATATTCCAGAATTACGCTGGTCCTGACCGGCATTATTTATATGGTCATCAGCTACATAGCCAGGATTCTTTGGAAAAAATATTTAAAAACTAAGGGTGTTGTAGGAAAAGGAAATCGATCGTTATTAATTATAACATCAGAAGATATGATGGATATAGTGATTGATAACATTCGTAATAATAATTATGAAGGTTTTCAGATTATAGGAATCAGTCTTCTTGATGCAGAACGGGTTGGTGAGACGATCAATGATGTACCGGTAGTAGCAACTATGGACAATGTTGAAGAGTATGTCTGCAGAGAATGGGTAGATGAGGTATTTCTTAATCTGCCAAAAGAAATTCCATTGCCAAGAGACCTGATTAATCATTTCATCGAGATGGGGATCACGGTTCACTTGAAACTAATCGAGATGGCGAAGCTGGAAGGCGAAGTACAGCGGGTAGAGCGGTTAGGAAGCTATACCGTTTTAACGAGCAGTATTAATATGGCTTCATGGAAACAGGCATTTTATAAACGGGCTATGGATATTGTCGGCGGCCTGATCGGATGTATTATCACTGGAATTTTGTATTTGATTGTGGCACCATGCATTTACATAAAATCACCGGGACCTATCTTTTTTTCACAAGTCAGGGTAGGTAAAAACGGTAAGAGATTTAAGCTTTACAAATTCCGCAGCATGTATATGGACGCGGAGAAACGTAAGAAAGAACTGATGGCACAGAATCGTGTGAAAGATGGAATGATGTTCAAGCTGGACCACGATCCCAGAATTATTGGTGGTGACAAAGGGATTGGAGGATTTATCAGAAAATATTCGATCGATGAGTTCCCTCAGTTCTGGAATGTACTGAAAGGCGATATGAGCCTGGTAGGTACGAGGCCGCCGACCATCGACGAATGGGACAAGTATGAACTGCACCACCGCGTAAGGCTGGCCATAAAGCCCGGAATAACCGGAATGTGGCAGGTGAGCGGGAGAAGTGATATTACGGACTTTGAAGAGGTTGTGAGGTTGGATAAGGAGTATATCACAAAGTGGAGTTTGGGGTTGGATGTGAAGATTGTGATGAGGACTGTGGGGGTGGTGTTTGGGAAGAGTGGGGCGATGTAGGGGTTAGATAGATAAAAGTAATGGGTTTTAGGATGTGAACTGTAAATAATAACAATTATTATTTGGAGATAGGAATTTTTAGCAGCTATCAGTAGTATCCCATTATCAGCCTAATTTCTTGAATTAAATAACATCAGAAAAATGATAGTGAAGAAATTACCTTGTATATTGAATGATACTTGTAGAAAGGTCTACTCCTATAATACGAGTAGTTGCCTAATAATTAAAGAGTCTCTCCCAAATATATGACTATATTTTGCTATGAAAAACAGATGAAACAAATCAAGAAAAGACAAAATCATTACAGCCAAGTCATATAGTTGCCAACATAGGCTATGTCCACTTTTTTGTTATGGCTCACTACATTTGTAAAGAGTTTAATGTGGGTACGATTTCTAAAAAATTGAGTAGATTAATACTAAAATTTCAATCCCAAATTAATGATATTGAGAAATACCTGGCTAAAAAGAACAGGGCTAACCGCAACGTTGGGCATTAAAGCAATGTTTAACATTGCGGGTTTTGTTGTTATTATGCCATTAACCTATATATGCCACAAAATCAGTGAGGGAAAATAACCAGGATTATCATGGAAATGAGTTACTCACAAGTGAAAATATGAGGTGTTTATCCTACGAAATTAGTGAAAATATCAATCCGTAGCATAGCCACAGCAATACACACTCTGACAGGTTTATCCAAAGTTAGTTTAGTGAGTGAGAAATCGACATTTTGGATAGACATAGAGTGAGGAGTGGTATGGTGTTGTAAGCCTCGGATGCAGGGGATGGAGATGAGGGGAAATGTGTGGAAAGTCTTGTAAATCAAGAGTTTGTGAGGGTTGTGGTTACAGTGATTGGACGATCGCAATGCGAATTGGTCTATACCCTATATGCTTTATTGTGAAGAAAAGCTCGATGAGGGCTGACAATAAAGTGGATTGGATAGAGATGGGATTGTAATACTTTAGTCAAAGTGATTAAGCAATAAAGCGGATTGAATAGAAAGAGGTTTGTGAGACTGTGGTCTGAATGGTAGATGACCGCAGAGGTTGAGCCGGTAGGTTAGGTAGGCTACGGGAATAGATAAAAGAAAAGAGCAGTTTCCCTAAGGTATGGGAATTGAACTGAGGAAATAGATAAGTAGTTAGATAAAAGGAGAACAGTCAAATATGTGTGGAATCGTTGGATACGTTGGACACAAGCAAGCAGCTCCAATCTTGTTAGATGGATTGGCAAAACTGGAATATAGAGGATACGACTCAGCTGGATTGGCTGTTCGTGATGGAGATAAATTAGCAGATGTTGTTAAGTCGATTGGTAGACTCAAGAATTTGAGCGAGAAAGTTGATGGTGGCAAAGCAATGCCTGGTATGTGTGGAATTGGTCACGCAAGATGGGCAACACACGGAGAGCCTAGTCAAAGCGCATCCACATGTAAGTGGAAACTGTACTGGAAGTGGATCTGGAACAGTTGAAAGTGATGTTGTTGGCGTACATAACGGTATCATTAAGAACTACCAGGAACTTAAAGAAAAGTTATTAAAACACGGTTATAACTTCTACAGTCAAACGGATACTGCGGTTGCGGTAAAGCTTGTTGATTACTATTACAAGAAATATAAGCTTGGACCTATAGATACTATTACAAAAACTTTGGTCAGTATCAGTGGAGCATATGCTCTGGAATTGATGTTTAAAGACTATCCGGATGAGATTTAGGTAGCGAGAAAAGATTCACCAATGATTATCGGAATTGAGGATAATGAAACATTTGCAGCTTCGGATGTACCCGCAATTTTTAAATATACAAGAAATGTTGTCTATATCGGCAATCTTGAATTTGCAAGATTAAAGGCTGGAGAGGCAACTTTCTACAACTTGAATGGTGATGAAATTCAGAAAGAAAAAGTTGAAATCACAAGGGATGCTGGGGCTGCTGAGAAGGTGAATATGAGCACTTCATGATGAAGGAAATCCACGAGCAACTAAAGCAGTACAAGATACTTCGAATAGCATTGTGAAGGATGGAAAGATTCAACTTGTCATAGAAAAAGAGACTATTAGCGGAATAGATAACATCGCAATCGTTGCCTGTGGATCTGCATGGCACGCTGGTGTTGCTTCTCAATATGTCATTGAGGATTTGTCAGATATTCCTGTAAGAGTTGAACTAGCTAGTGAGTTTAGATATAGAAATCCAAAGCTTTCGAAGTCTACATTAATGGTTGTCATTTCTCAAAGTGGTGATACAGCTGATACTTTAGTAGCATTGAGACTGGCTAAGGAAAAAGGAGTAAAGACACTGGCCATTGTTAATGTGGTTGTTTCTTCTATTGCGAGAAAAGCTGATTATGTTTTCTATACAGTGACAGGACTTGAGATTGCGGTTGCAACTACTAAGGCATACTCTGCTCAACTTATTGCTGGTTATTGTCTGGTTGCTGAATTTGGAAGAGTTAAAGGCTTAGTTGATGAAACGAATAAGTACTACATAGAAGAGCTTGAAACAATTCCTGCTAAGATTGAAAGTATCCTCAAAGAAAAAGAACGTATTCAGTGGTTTGTTTCAAAGATAGAAAATAAAAAGGACATTTTCTTTATTGGTCGTGGAATTGACTATGCAGTGTCTCTTGAAGGCTCACTGAAATTGAAAGAGATTAGCTATATACATTCAGAAGCCTATGCAGCTGGGGAATTGAAGCACGGTACGATTTCACGGATTGATAAGGGCACTCTTGTAATAGGAGTACTTACACAGTATGCACTCTTTGAGAAGTCAATCAGTAATTTGGTGGTATGCAAATCCAGAGGTGCTTACCTTATGGGACTTACTAATTACGGAAAATACTCAACTGAGGAACAGTGTGATTTCACAGTTTATGTTCCAAAGGTTGATGAACATTTTGCAGCAAGCTTATCAGTAATTCCTCTTTAACTACTTGGTTATTATGTATCTGTAGCGAGGGACTTGATGTTAATAAGCCTAGAAAACTTGAAAAATCAGTAACTGTTGAATGAGGAAACTGAAATGAATGCAATGGAAAGATGAGAGGAAAGAGTAATGGCAAAAAAAATATTAACAAGTACCGGTGTAGAGATTAATCATAAATATGGTGAAAATAGACCAGAAGATTTGCCGGAGTCTTATGCAAACGCTGATAAGGTATATGAGAAATTAGGGTGGAAAGCGGAACAGTCATTAGAAGATATGTGTAGAGATACATGGAATTGGCAGCGCAAAAATCCTAAGGGGTATAAAGGAGCGTAAAGTATGGGATATCCGAATTATAGTGTGTTGATGTCCGTATATTGTAAAGAAAAAGCTCAGTACTTGGAATATGCTATTCAGTCTATGTTAGATCAAACCATTTCTCCTAATGAGTTTATTCTTATTAAGGATGGGCCACTTACAAAAGAATTAGATTTGGTTATTGAAAGATTTGTTAGTGCAAATCCGGGATTATTTAACATTATTGTGAACGAAAATAACATAGGATTAGGACCTGCACTAGCAAAAGGGGTCATAGCATCGTCTAATGAATTAATTGCAAGAATGGACTCGGATGATTTCGTTGTGGAAAACAGAGTTGAACAGCAATTAAAAATCTTTGAAAGTGATAGCAGTCTAGGTGTGGTGGGTTCTTTTGAATCGGAATTTATTGACAATATTGATAATGTCGTAAGTGTTCATCGTGTACCAGAGAAAGACGATGAAATAAAAAAATTTATGAGAAGAAGATGTGCGGTTCTTCATCCAACTGTAATTTTTAAAAAATCTAATGTTCTAGCAAGTGGTAATTATCATGATGTTCGTTTATATGAAGATTACGATTTGTTTGCAAGAATGATTTTTGAGCACGACGTTAAGTGCTACAACATACAAGATAGTCTATATTATATAAGAACGAGCGAGGATTTCTTTGAAAGAAGAGGTGGATATAGTTATGCAAAGACTGCACTAAAATTTAAGTGGACACAGTTCAGAAAAGGACATATGTCTTTTGCAGATTTCTTTATCAGCGGAATAGGTCAATTTGTTGTCTCATGTTTGCCAAATGAGGTTAGAAAAATATTTTACATGAAAGTTCTTAGAGGGTGATTAAATGATAAAGGTATTACATATTGTTCCCAATATGCATGTTGCGGGACTTGAAACATTGATAATGAACTTGTACCGCAACATAGACCGCTCCCAAATACAATTCGATTTTTTGGTGCATTATAGTGAAGAATTTTTCTATGACAAAGAAATTGTTTCATTAGGTGGCAATATATATAGGCTGACTTTTAGAGAGGACGGGGATTTTAAAAAATATCTAAAAGACCTTAAGTCTTTTTTTGAACAGCATAATGATTATAATATTGTTCATAGTCATATGGCTAGTACTTCATTGTTTACACTTTGTGAAGCGAAGAAGAATGGTGTAAAAGTGAGAATTGTTCATAGCCATAACACAAGTACAGAAAAAACTTTTAAAGGATTTATAAAAAATGTTTTACTTAAGAATAGTTTACATTATGCTAATTATTTTTTTGCGTGCGGCGAAGAAGCTGGAAAATTTTTGTTTGGTGAAAAAAAGTTTTTTATAATTCACAATGCGGTAGATATAAGAAGGTTTACAGATGCAGCTACGATAAAAGATACGGAGTTATTAAAGACACTAAAAAATAAATTTGTTTTGGGACATATTGGAAGATTTAATACTCAGAAAAATCATCGTTTCCTAATAGATTTATTTGAAGCGTATTCTAAGGAAGACGATTCTGCTCACCTTTTGCTTGTCGGAGAGGGTGAATTGTTTGATGAAATCATTCAAATAATTAAAAATAAAGGGTTGGAAGAAAAAATATCTGTTCTTGGCGTAAGAGATGATATTCCAAGCATCTTTAAATTATTAGATGTTTTTTTGTTGCCATCTCTTTTCGAAGGACTTCCGGTTGTGGGTATAGAAGCACAAGCAGCAGGTATTCCCGTTATTTTTTCGGATAAAATTACAAAAGAAGTTGGAGTTACTTCGCTAGTTAGTTATGTGCCTATTACAAACGGGGTAATTTGTTGGATTGATGAAATTAAAAGGATAAAACAACAAGCTTTGAAAAGCCAAAATGGAGAAAGAATTCAAGAATTAATAAATTCGGGGTATGAAATTAAGGATGAATCAAATAGGTTATTGGAGTTATACAAGCGCATAATAGATGAAGTAAAACAGGGATGATAAAAATATGTTAGTTTATACAATAGGTTTAATTTTAACAGTTATTCTTTTGAAACTGGTTGAAAAGAAAAAATACAAACAGAAAAACTCAAAAAAAATTAGAATTGCCTCGATTCGATTTAATATACCTTATCCGGATTTGAGAAAACTCATTCCTATGATTCCATTAACTCTCATTGCTGGTGTACGATATATGGTAGGTGCTGATTATTGGTCTACCTATGTTCAAATTTTTAAAAAAGTTTTGTATGGTAATGCGGATGAGGCGTGGGGGGATTTCGGATATACATTATTGAATAAGTTTGCAATTTTGTTTTCGAATGATTATGCGAGTATTTTCATTATTACATCTATAATATTTTGCTTTTTTGTATTTTTTGCTATTTATGACAACTCACAAAATATAACAATGAGTGGGTATTTATTTGTTTGCTCAGGATATTATTTTTGTTTTTTAAATGGCGTAAGACAAATGATTGCAGTTGCTATTATTTTGTATAGCATAAAGTATTTAGTTACTAAAGATCCTAAAATATATTTTATACTAATTGCTTTGGCTTCTCTGTTTCACATGACCGCATTAATTTTTATTCCGGTTTATTTCTTTATTAATTTTAGGTTTACTAATATTCAAAAAACAATAATAGTCGTCACTTCATTTTTGTTGGCCAAACCAATATCAAGCCTTTTCACTAAATTGGTATTGTTAACAAAATATAGTTGGTATATTACAGGTTCTTATTCATCAGCAAGACAAGGATTCGTTGGGACCGTTATGGCAGTTGCAATACTGGTTTTTGCTTGCATTTATGATGACAAAAAGAAGGACACCAACGTTTATATAAATTTACATTTAGTTTTTACTTGCCTAAATGCTTTTATTGGAGTTTTACCGCTAGCAGTTAGAATTGCCTGGTATTTCGGATTTCCATCAATAATACTTATTCCTAACATTGTATCGAGAATTACTACGAAAAATAAAACAAGGATGATTATTTCTTTGGCTATCTATGTTTTATATTTTATATATTTTTATTATACGGTTGGGTTAAATAATAGTAACCTAGTCTTGCCGTATAGGTCGATTTTTGAGAGGTGATAGAATGAATGAATTATTATCAATTATTGTACCAGTGTATAATGTCGAGATGTATTTGAAGCGCTGTGTGGACAGTATTCTTAAACAAGATTATGACAATATGGAGATTATTCTTGTAGATGATGGTTCAACAGACTCCAGTGGTGTAATCTGCGATCAATATGCATCTAATTATAAGAATGTGAAAGTAATTCATAAAAAAAACGGGGGACTTTCAGATGCTAGAAACTTTGGATTAGATAATTGTAGGGGTCAATATATATCATTTATAGATAGTGATGATTGGATAGAATATGGCATGTATCATCATATGATTAGCCAAATGCTGTCTGATGATAGTGATATATCAATATGTAGAAGAAATCGTGTAAATGAAAATAACCAATCCAGACTCGAAGCTTGTAGGCGATATCCATCAAAAAGTATACTTACAAAGGAAGAAGGCCTGTCATGTCTAATGACTTATACAGGTTATGATATGTCTGTTTGTGATAAAGTTTTAAAAAAAGAAATTATTAATAATATAAGATTTCCTTTTGAAAAAACTTGCGAGGATTCATTTACTACATATAAATTTTTTAGTAATGCTAAAAGGATAAGCTATATTAATAAACCATACTACAATTATTTTTATAGAGAAAATAGCATCACTCGTAGCTCAAAAGTTAATAAAGCAGTAATAGAGGCATCTCTAGAACAAATGGTTTATATATCAAACAATTATCCTACAGTAAAAGTTGAGAGCGAAGTAAATTATGTTGTTTCAGTAATAAGTGTTTTTAATGAATTTATAAAAAGAAATTTAGATTGGCCAGAAAAAAAGTTATATTCAAAAGAATGTAAATTATATTTTAAATCAATTATTTCTTGTCAATATATTGGATCATTAAAACGATTTCAATGTATTGCATTTTTAATAAGCCCTCAGATATATAGATTGATTTTTAAGAAAGTTGGAGGAAAGGCATGAGTTTCTTAAAAAATATTATTAAGAAAATTATTTTTAGAGAAAAAGCATCCTCTGATACATATATTGAATATTTAAGAAAGATAGGATGTATTATTGGAGAAAATACAACAATATATTCTCCTAGAAAAGGCTTTATAGATGATACAAGACCATTTCTAATTGAAATTGGTAATAATGTAAAAATAACAGAAGGTGTTACCATATTAACACATGGATATGATTGGTCAGTATTAAACGGTGTCTATGGTGATATTCTTGGTTTCGGCTGGTAAAGTAAAAATAGGAAATAATTGTTTTATTGGTATGAAGACAACAATTCTAAAAGGTGTTCAAATTGGCGAGAACTGCATCATTGGGGCTAATTCTTTAGTAAACAAAGATATCCCATCAAATTGTGTAGCAGGAGGGGTACCAGCTCAAATAATATGTGATTTAGAAACATATTACACAAAAAGATTAGACTCGCAAATATCAGTAGCAGCAGAGGTTGCTAGAGAATACTATAGGGTGTTCAATAATAAACCTCCTAAAGAAGTTTTTCATGAATTTTTTTGGCTATTCGAGGAATTGAATTCAGATAGTCGTTTTGATTGTGAAACCTTTAATAAAATGATGAAGATTAATGGCAACTATACTAAGACATTTAATTTAATAAGTATTTAGATACTAAAAGGCCTTTTGAAAATTATGAAGATTTTCTTTTGTATTGCTTAAAAAAAACAAATCGCCAAAACTGAATTCTAAAGAAAATAGTTTTATATAAGAATGTTTTGGCATCTATATAAAAAGGAAATGGATGATATGAAAATAGAAATACTTTCAATGCAACAAATTAATAATATGGGATCATTGTTGCAAGCTTATGGTTTGATGAAAAGATTAAAAGGAGGACATAATTCTGTACACTTTCTTGATATAAAAAAATACGATGATGACTATGCACTTCTTGAAAATGATCAAATCAATTTTAATAAGGAGTATGAAAATGACAAGAAGTATTATCGCTATTTTAGATATCCAATATCTATGATCTATCAAAAAATGAAAGTAAAACAGCAGAATAAGATATTTGAAAAATTTAGAAATAATTATTTCTATAGAGCAGATGAAGATAAAATATATGATCTTTGTGTAATAGGAAGCGATGAAGTATTTAATTGTCAGAATGCTGGATTTTGGGGGTTTTCCTCTCAATTATTTGGTAACGTAGCTAATGCTAAAAATGTGATTACTTATGCTGCCTGTTGTGGGGCAACAACCTACGAAACGTTGCCAAGTAAGGTAAAAAATAGAATAACAGACTCATTAAACAAGATATCGAATTTTTCAGTTAGAGATCAAAATACATTTGAATTTGTACGAAAGATGTCATCGAAAGACATTCAAATTAATTTAGACCCCGTTCTAATAAGTAATTTCGATGCTGAAATAAATAAAGCAAAAGAGAAATATAATAAAAATAACTATTGTGTTGTATATTCATACAAAAACAGAATTAATTCAAAAAATGAAATTAATGCAATCAAAAGGTTTTGTCATGAAAATAATCTAAAACTTGTTGCTATTGGTGCACCACAATTTTGGATTAAGGATTATGTGGTTTGTGATCCGTTTGAATGCCTAAAGATAATAAAGAATTCTAGTTTTGTTATAACAGATACTTTCCACGGAACTATTTTTTCTGCTAAATATGCCAATAGATTTGCTGTAATTGTTAGAGATAGTAATCGAAATAAATTAATGGATTTGGTTGACAGGCTATCAATAAATGAACATTTGCTAAATAGTATAAATGACATTTCAAGTGTTTACTCGAAGCAAAAAGATTCGGTTTATTTGAAAAAAATAATAAAGGAACAAGAAACAAACACATATACTTATCTTAAGAATTCTGGATGTTATTAATAGCCTTGATTTACTTTAAATAAAAAAAATCAGAATACTACTCTTTAGTAATATTCTTGAAAGAGGGAAAGTTAATGTCATATTCTCAACATCAACTGATATCAATTATTGTTCCAATATATAATGTTGAAGACTATCTCAAACGCTGTATTGATAGTATTTTAGGACAAACATATAAAAATCTTGAAGTTATTTTGGTGGATGATGGTTCTCCAGATAAATGCGGAAAAATATGCGAGGAATATAAATTAATCGATTCCAGAATTAAAGTGATTCATAAAAAAAATGGAGGATTATCTTCAGCAAGGAACAATGGTTTAGATATTGCAACTGGAGATTTTATAGGATTTGTAGATAGCGATGACTACATTGAACGGAATATGTATGAGAGTTTAATTGAGGCTCTTAATAATAACAATGCTGATATAGCAACTTGTGGAATTATTCGTGAGGATACAAATACACAACATAAAATAAATATAAGAACACCAAACACAGAAAAAGTATACTTGGACATCGATGCCATTAGAGAAATATTGCTATCTAGAGAAATAGGAATCAGTGTGTGGAGTAAACTATATAAAAGAGAAATATTTAGTACACTTAGATTTCCTGTTGGAGAAAATAACGAAGACGCTGCCATAGTGCTGGAATGCATATCTGGACGTGTTGTCGTGCATACTGGTATTTGCACTTACCATTATATAGTAAGAAATAATAGTATCACTAAAAAGTACAGTATTGCTAACACCTTTAATTTTTGGAAACACAGTCAATCGATAGTTAATGAAATTAATGATAATTTTTCTTTATTGCAGACAGAGGCTAGATATTATTCTGTATTCGGATTATTTGGGATGATGATTGACTATAAAAGTCAAAGCAAAATTTCTGATCCAAATTATGAAGTATACTATAAAGTGTTTTTAGAAAACTATGAATTTTTAAAAGATCATAGTTCTTTTAAGACGAAAATGAAAATAACGATATTGCGATATTGTCCTTGGATATTAAGGTGGATAAGATGAAAAAAGTAAGCATAATAATTCCAGTTTACAACGTCGAACAGTATCTAGAACGATGCTTAGAGACAGTTGTAAATCAAAGCTATAAAGGTTTAGAAATAATCCTAGTCGATGATGGATCAACGGACAGCTCTGGGAAAATTTGTGATAAATATAAAGAATTAGATGAAAGAATAGTTTGCATACATAAAGAAAATGGAGGCCTTTCATCTGCAAGAAATGCGGGAGTTAATATTGCTACCGGAGAGTATTTTGTATTTGTTGATAGCGATGACTGGGTGTCTATCAGAATGGTAGAGACCTTAACTAAAGCTTTGCAGAAAAACAATAGCGATATAGTTTGCTGTGAATTTTATAATGTTAGCGACAGTACATTGGCGGTCAGTGATTTCAGCAGCAACGAAAGAAAGCTAACCAAAGAAGAAGCAATTTTAGAATTGATTAATTGGAAGATTAGAGATTACGCATGGAACAAAATATATAACAGTGCTTTGTTTGATGGGGTAAGGTTTCCTGTTGGTAGAAACTATGAAGATATGGCCACAACATATAAGCTTTTTGATAAAGCCAACAGCGTATACGTTATACCAGATTGCCTTTATTATTATTACTTTAGAGAGAATAGTATTGCCAATATCAGTAATTTTGATAAGTTACTAAAAAATAAATATGATGCGCTTATATCATATTATGAGAGAGTATTTTACTTTCGTGATAAAAATTCTCGTGCTTTTGAACTGTGTTGTAAAAAATATATCGAACGTGCTTTTTCCTTTTTGAATTTTTACTATGGAGACTATAGGCAAAAGAACCATACAGATTGGGAATTAGAAACCACAAAGGGAATAAAAGAAATATACGCACTTACTCCAAATTTAGATTTAGGCAGAGGTCTTAAATTAAAGGTTAAACTACTTAATACAACGAGTTTATACAAATGTTCAGAAAAATTATATTGTCAAACTAAAAAAATGATTCCCTCGTATCTTAAGCAGAAAATATCTGCGTTTAAGTGTGTTAAATCTATTCCAGAGGTAACATCTAGCAATACAAAAAATGTATGGTTAATAGGTACTCCTGCACACGATAATCTAGGAGACCATGCTATTACTTATGCGACGTTTGTAATATGTAAAAAACAAGCTATCAATTGCATTGAAATTGAAGAAGAGCAATTTTTGAATGGCATTAAAGAATACCGTAAAATCATTAACAAAGATGATTTGATTTTGATTCAAGGTGGTGGAAACTGGGGAAATGCATATTGTTATATAAATAATGTGCATGATTTTTGTTTGAAATATTTTAAAGAAAACAAAATTATTATCATGCCGCAAACTATTTATTTCACGAAAGATGAAACTGGTATTAAGTCATTAAATAGATCAAAAGTTTTATTAAGTGAATGCAAAGATGTTACATTTTTCACACGAGATAGAGAATCTTTTGAATTTGCAAGTAAAGAATACTTATCAGATTCGTGCAAAATAAAGTATTGTCCAGATATTGTATTGTCACTTGATATTAGTGAAAAAAATAATAGAGAAGATTGTTGCTTAGTGTGTCTTAGAAACGATAAAGAAGGAAAAATTAGTGGTAAAGACAAGACGCATATTTTAACTGAAGCTGAAAAATTATTTACTAGGGTTATCGCAATTGATACTTGCACCGGGATAAGAGTAAACGCAAAGGAAAGAATGCCAGCACTACTTAACGTTTGGAATAAATTCAGTAACTCAAAGTTAGTTATTACAGATAGACTGCACGGCGTAATTTTTTCTTATATTACCAATACTCCTTGTGTAGCTTTAGCAAATTTTAACCATAAAGTAAAATCTATTAGCATAATGCTATCAAAATACGGCAACGTTGAGTATTTAGAAGATTTTTCTAAAATAGATGAGGCTATTAATCAAGTACTCAATATCAATGATAAAAGTTATAAACCTTTTAATTATAATGACATAGAAGACTTATTGGAAAAATGGAGAAACAATTAATGGAACCAATAAAGAGATTTTTTGAGTGTTTATTACCAGTGACAGCATGCAATTTTAAATGCAGCTACTGTTATATTATTCAAAGAGATCATAGGTACAACAAAATACCCAAATTAAAGTACTCAGCTGAACATATAGGAAAAGCTCTTTCAAAAGAGAGACTAGGAGGGGCTTGTTATTTTTCAATATGTGGTGCAGGGGAAACACTTCTTGGTGATCAAATAGTTGAGTTAGCATATGAGTTATTGAAGGAAGGCCATTATGTTAATATCACTACTAATGGAACTATAACAAAGGCGTTTGATAGAATTTGTTCTTTTCCAGAAGGGTATTTATCTAGAATGCATTTTGCCTTTTCGTTTCATTATACTGAGTTAAAAAAGCTAAATAAATTAGCGGAATTTTTTAGTAATGTCAAAAAGGTTAAAATACATGGATGTTCTTTCCTAGTACAATTAAATCTAACAGATACTTATGAACCTTATTTAAACGAAATAAAAGATATCTGTAACAAGGAACTTGGAGCTTTACCACAGTTGGTTGCAACTAGAAAAGAAATAAATCTTAATAATAAAATCGAATTTTTGACAGAGCATAGCGAACAGGAATACATTGAGCAAGGAAGTTCTTTTAATTCACCTTTGTTTGATTTTACAGTTAAAAATTTTAATGAAAAAAGAAAAGAGTTTTGCTACGCAGGTGATTGGTCTGGAGTCTTAAATTTGGAAACAGGCTTATTAAGAAAATGCTATAGCGATAATGGGGGACAATTAATTTTTGATGATATATCTGCTCCAATAAATTTTGAAGCAATTGGATGCTGTGGTAGTTTATTTTGCATGAACTCAAGCCATTTCTTGTCACTAGGAGTTATACCTAATTTATACACTGAAGTAACTTATGCGGGATTACGAAACAGACCGGAACATAATTGGTATACTGAAGACATGAATGAGATATTAAGTTCAAAATTAAGTCTTTCAAATAATGAGTATTCGAAAATAAAGAAGGCGTGTATTTATTACACTACCTTGTTAAAAAGAGCTTTTACGGGTGGAATTACAAAAATTAAAAACGGTTTAAAAACGGTTTTAAGAATCAAGAAATAGATTAGGAGGAGCTATGTTTAAATTAAAACAAAAATTGGAAAACATGTCAGCTCCGGTAAAAGCTGCCTT
Source organism: Hungatella sp. SB206 (assembly GCF_051132295.1). NCBI lineage: Bacteria > Bacillati > Bacillota > Clostridia > Lachnospirales > Lachnospiraceae > Hungatella > Hungatella sp. SB206. The sequence continues at coordinate 231,564 of NZ_CP096603.1, forward strand.
ATTCTTTACTATTTGTAATGTTTTACAGAAGGGAATATCCCTAATTAGTGCGCCAATATTTACCAGATTATTAACAACAGAACAATATGGTTTATTTACAATCTATAATTCTTGGTACGGTATCATATCGATATTTGCAACATTCAATCTTTCATATGGCATTTTTATAAAAGGACTTGTCAAGTATGAAGATGATTCTAAACGTTTTGCTTCATCGTTGCTAGGGCTGTCTACAACGATAACTTTTGCCTGTTTCTTAGTTTATCTAATTGGAATGAATTTTTGGAATTCGGTATTTGAACTCCCTTCATTTCTTATTCTTGCAATGTTTTTAGAATTACTGTTTGTACCCGCCTTTGGATTTTGGTCTAACATACAAAGAAATGAGTATAAATATAAGGCCCTAGTACTTGTTACGTTAGAAATGTCATTAGCTAATCCTTTACTTGGTATTGTGACAGTCCTATCCACAATCTATAAAGCGGAAGCAAGAATCTTGTCCATGGTTTTTGTACAAGTCATTTTTGGGCTATTCTTTTATATTTTGATAATGTACAAAGGCAGAAGGTTTTATGACAAAAAATACTGGAAATATGCATTCCTGTTCAATGCACCATTAATACCACATTATTTATCAATGACGGTTCTTCAGCAAGTTGACAGAATAATGATAAATAACATGGTAGGGACTTCAGAGGCGGCAATTTATGGGGTTGCATACACAGTGTCAACTTTGATGATACTTGTAACTTCTGCAATGAATAATTCTTTTACGCCTTTTACATATCAATCTATTAAGAAAAAAAACTATATTTCCATAAAATCTATCACTAACTTGATTTTAATAATTGTAGCAGTAGGTTGTATTTTGGTAATGGCCTTTGGCCCAGAAGTTATTTCTATATTGGCGCCAAAACAATATTATGATGCAATATGGATTATTCCTCCTGTTGCAGCATCTGTTTTCTTTATGTTTTTGTATCCTCTTTTTGGGAACATAGAGTTTTATTATGAAAAAACAAAATTTACTATGATGGCTTCTTGCGTGGGTGCAGTTGCAAACATAGTACTAAATTATGTTTTCATAAGGATTTTCGGTTATCACGCAGCAGGATACACAACTTTAGCATGTTATATTATGTTTGCTATTGCGCATTATGCTGTTTATCGAAAAATTATTAAGGAAAAAGAGATAGAGACAATCTATGATATAAAAAACATTGTTCTAATATCTATCTTTGTTCTGATTGCTATGATAGCTATATTGTTTACTTATAATTATACAATTATCAGATATTCCATTATCGCACTAATTATTGTAATAGCTATTGTAAAAAGAAAAACCGTTATTGAAATAATCAAAAGATTAAAGAAAAGAAACTAGGTATTTAAATATAAGGATTTTATATGAAAACAGTATGTGAATTAAACAAATGCAATGGTTGTATGGCGTGTGTTGATCGTTGCCCAAAACAATGTATATCTGTAAAGGATGATGTATCATGTTTTAATGCGATTATAGCTGAGTCTCTTTGCATTAATTGCAAGTTATGTGAAAAGACATGCCCAAATGTTACCAAAGTAGAAAAAACAAATCCAATCGAATGGAAACAAGGATGGGCAGCAGAAGCTATAAGATACAAAGCTTCTTCTGGTGGAGCTGCATCTTCTATCATCAAGGGCTTTATTAAAAATGGTGGATATGTTGCTTCTTGTCTTTTCAAAGATGGAGATTTTGTTTTTGATATTACTAAAGATACAGAAGTAGCAAAGAAATTTGTTGGATCTAAATATGTAAAGAGCAATCCTACCGGTATTTATAAAAAGGTGGAGGAGAGATTAAAAACTGATAAAGTACTATTTATCGGTTTACCCTGCCAGGTTGCGGCACTGAAGAATTTCATCAAAAAGCAAGACAACCTCTATACAGTAGATTTAATTTGCCATGGAACGCCATCTTCTATGATTTTGGCTAAGTATTTAGCTGAAAACGATAATGATATCAACCAATTACAAGATATAAAATTTAGAAGCAGCAATGATTTTGGGTTAATAATAGATGGTTCCAAGGTATGCAATGAGGGTCAAGATGATTATTTAATGACATTCCTCTCCGCAAATAATTACACAGAAAACTGCTACGAATGTCAATTTGCTACCAAGGATAGAGTTTCTGACATTACTCTTGGTGATTCTTGGGGAACTGAATTTAGTGATGAAGAAAAAAACGGCGTTTCTTTGCTACTGGTTCAAAGTGAAAAAGGAAAAGAAGTAATTGAGGGAATTGATTTTAATTTTTTTGATGTTGATATAGATAATGCAGTTGAGCAGAATCATCAACTAAGGCATCCTTCTATTAGAACTCCTGAAAGAGATAAATTCTTATCTCTAGTGAAGAATGGAAAAAGCATTTCCTATGCTACGTTCTGCATCTTCAAGAAAAGAATAATTAAAAGAAATATAAAGAAGGTTTTGATAAAGTTACATTTAATGGAAGTGCAACACTAGGGAAAAATCCCAACCATCTTATTTTCTTCGGATAGAAGATTAAAGGTAGTTGTGCATTCAACAGAGGTACATAAGAATAAAAGGTGTCAGGCAGTGCGTTAGGCTAAGGGCGAATAATCCGATGGGTGGAAATCCCATCAAGCAAACCGCTAACCACGGCACTTTATAATGGTACTTTGAAGCGAGTTTTTAATGGTAGGTTATGCGTGTCTATACGAATATGCAGTTGAATTCCCCAAACGCCCCCAACACCCCCTCCGCACTTTTTTCTTCAGTGGAAACATGAATAAGGGAAATAGAAGGAAACAGAGGGAAACAACCTACATGGAGGGGATTAAACTTGGAGCCAGGATTGTTCGGTGTTTGAGCATAGCACACAGTTGCGTGAATGCACACATGTGTGCTGGATGCCCACACGGAAAGAGAGATGTGATAGGAAAATCCGCATCACTCATCAACACAATCCGTATCACCATTCCATCCGCCCCGTGTAGTCACTTCTTGTAAGGATTGGTGCTTCACCGCTTACCAGTTGATAGTACTTGAGCATCCGCCATTTGAAATCCATGATGGCCGGTGGGACGTTTAGTATTTTCGCTGTGGAGAAGAAGTTGTTGGTTTCTGCCAGCATATCTAGTGTGAGACAGCACATTAATTGATTCCGTGGCGGCGCAGTCGCCGCAAATTAAAATCTCCATTAGAAGATGATAACTCTTACAGCGTGCCCAGTAAAACGTAAGCGCCAAGTGGGTTCTTTCCAGGCTTAGTTGATTTGATGATAAAATTCATTGAGAAGCAGCTTTGCTTTTAATAGTAAAAAGCTGTTTCTCCCGTACATGATACGCTTAGTTAATTTTATTTTATTTTATATACACTTCCTTCTGCCAATCCATTGTTATATTTGAAATCTATACCATTTTTATCTGCTGTGATATCATTTCTCAAACCATTTATATAGGTATTCACTTCATCAATTTGTAATTGTTCCGCTTTCGTAATCCATGAATCCAGTTCGCTGCTTTGTTGTGAAAATGCAATACGGTGAAAATCTCTAAGTAAGGAGTATATTTTTCCTAAAATAGGATATTTTTTAATCGCGGCTTCGTAAACGATAGATAATAAGTACTCCCACGAATGCAAGCCATCCTAATGGATGGCTGTGATAAAACTATTTTCTGCATTCTGCTGGTAAGCGCCTAAATATTGGGCGGATTGTAAATTAAATCTGCTTTCCTTATAATGGTAATCAGGTAGTTTTTCACTACACTTTCATTTGGGAGGGCGACCATGGCCAAATACAATCCGCGCCGTTCCGGTTCGGAATGGCTTCGACTTATTACCGAATGCCGCCAGAGCGGCATGCCAGATAATGCATGGTGCGAACAGCACAACATTCCCGTGAGCAGCTTTTACAATGCTGTCACCAGACTCCGGAAGGAGGCCTGTGACATTCTGGAATTGGCGGCACTGTCCGGTGGCACATATGCCCTGGACTTCACATCCCGCCAGGATGTCGTTCGAGTCAACATCTGTCCGGATCCGGAGACTGCCACATCCCGCACTGATGTGCCGGGAGCTGTGGAGAACCCTGACAGACGACATACAATCGAACTTATGACAGGCGGAATTACCGTAAAGCTCAGCAATTCAGTGGATCCTGGCCTGCTTGCAGCGGTATTCCGTCTGCTGAAAGGGCAGCCATGTTAGCCGACATCTCTGGAGTAGACGCAGTCTACATTGCCTGTGGAAGGACCGACATGCGCAAGTCGATCGATGGGCTCTGTGCAATCATACAGGAGCAGTTCTCCATGGACATCAGCCATGCTCTTTTCCTGTTCTGTGGCCGCAGGTGTGACCGGATCAAAGCAATCATGAAAGAGCCAGATGGCATTGTCCTGATCTACAAACGGCTGACCGCCCAGGGACACTACCGTTGGCCCAGAGATAAGTCCGAGGTTCGCAGCCTCACGTGGAAGGAGTTCGACTGGCTGATGTCGGGGATTGATATCGACCAGCCAAAAGCAATCCGGATGTCCTGAAAAGCTTTGGTTTCCAACCAGGAAAACGGCATGGCCAGAAGCCTGGAAACCACGTATTTTCAACACGTTTTGGCGTTGGTAATGCTGTTAAAATCACCCGTTTTGTGCTAACATTAAGGTATCAAAAACAAGGGGAAACGTGATGGCAGACAGTGTACGGGACATCCAGCTGCGAGAGCTGAAGGACACCATTTCAGAACTGAATAAGCTGATCAAAGCACTGCAGCAGACAATCGAGGCAGCCAATACACGAGAGGCTGCTCTGTGCCAGGAGTGCGACAACCTGAAGGAGCAGATTGACTATCTGACCAAACGTCTCTTTGGTGCATCCAGTGAAAAAGGGAAATACGGGGTTCCCGGGCAGCTGAACCTGTTTGATGAACCGGAAACAGAGGCAGCTAACGACCCTGCAGCCGCCCTTGCCGAAGAAGAACTCCTCTCCCGGGAAGCGCCGGAAACGAAGCCCCGAAAGAAACGTGTCACCCATGCAGACCGCCTAAAAGGTCTGCCGCGAATGTGGCACCCCGCTGGAAAAGATTGGAACGGAATTCGTGCGCAGGGAGCTGGACTTTATTCCGGCGAAGGTAAAGGTCATCGAGTATTACAGCATGAACTACGGCTGTCCGAAATGTCGGAAGGAGGCGGAGCTCCCGCAGATCAAAAAGGGCAAGGACGGGCATGCGCATAGGATTCATGGGATGGCGAGTACATCTGCCGTTGCATGGATTATGTACCAGAAGTACTTCAATGGAATGCCCCTGTACCGCCAGGAGCAGGACTGGAAACAGTGTGGTGCGGATATCAGTCGTACCACGTTCGCGAACTGGCTGATTGCAAATGCACAGGATTTCTTCCGCCTCATGTATGCGTACCTGCGTAAGAAACTGCTTGCCAGGTCATTTGCGATGGCGGACGAAACGCCTGTGCAGGTACTGAACGAGCCGGGCCGGCGTGCACAGACAACTTCCTACATGTGGCTGTTCCGCAGTGGAGAAGACGGAGAGCCGCCAATCATCATCTACAGGTATTCGCCGACACGGGCCGGGGACAATGCGAAGGAATTCCTGGAAGGGTTCCTTGGATACCTGATGTGCGACGGGTACAGCGGCTACAACAAAGTACCGGGTGCAAAACGGATCGCCTGCTGGGCTCACGTGCGCAGATATCTGATTGATGCAATCCCAAAGGGAAAGGAGCTCGATTATACACAGCCATCCGTCCAGGGTGTCATGTATGTCAACAGGCTCTTTGAACTGGAGGATAAGATCCGGCAGAAACATGCTGGGGACTATGAGGCCATCCGAAAGGTCCGTCTTGAAAAAGAGAAGCCTGTCGTGGATGGATTTTTGGCGTGGCTGAAACAGCAGACACCGTTCAGAGGCTCTCGGATGGAAAAAGCGGTTACGTATATCCGGAACAGGGAACCATATTTGACGACCTATCTGGAAGATGGAAGATGCAGCTTTTCAAACAACCTGAGCGGGAATGCGATCCGTCCGTTTGTCGTAGGGCGCAAGGGATGGCTGTTCAGCGATACGCAGGCAGGAGCAGAGACGAGTGCAATCATCTACACAATGGTAGAGAATGCGAAGGCAAACGGAGTAAATGTCTACCAATATCTGAAACTACTGCTGGAAAAGCAGCCGAATGACCGGATGCCAGACGAGGAACTGGAACGACTCGCGCCGTGGAACCCAGAAGTGAAAGCGCTTCTGGATACCCGGGGTACCGAGGAACTTCAAAATGGTTAAATTATAAGCGAACTATTAGGGTGCCTCAGCTGCCGTGTGTAGCTGGGGTACTTTTTGATTTGGAAGTAAAGAACTACTGCCTACATAGGAACCACCGCCCGAAATTTTGGCGCTTACAATAAATACGGAAAACGATTAAGCATCTACAGCATAGAAAATCTCTTTTATAAGTACCGGGAATTGGCACATATAAATTCTGATGCAACCCCTCATTATTTAAGACATAGTTTTGCAACCCAATTACTAAACAACGGAGCTGATATAAGAGCGGTTCAAGAGATTTTGGGACATAGCAGTATTGTTACAACACAAATTTATACTGAAGTATCATTAAAAAGAAAGAGGGAGGTATTATTAAACTATAATGGAAGAAATTTTATTAATTTACCAGAAGATAGTATGGGTGAAGAGTGGTTGTGATAGGTTTTAGTAAGTATAATTATTGGATAAAACTTTACAATCAAATATGGCAAGGAGATTTTATTACAAAAATTAATGTGGTCCATTTAGTTAATAAAGCATTTTTAAATAGTATCATATGTGAAAGTTAAAAACTTTAACATTAATAATTAAGAATATAATTAGTGTAAAGAATATATATTTATGTTATAGTAGTTGAAAAATATGTAGACAAATAATTTGAAATACATTCTTGGTTTATGATAACAAAGTTAAAAATATTTCGATACAATATTACTTTGAAACAAATATTAAGTACCAATATTATAACCCAATATAAAAGTAGGCATAAGAAATTTGTTAACTAATTAATAAAACAAGTGTACTACTTCTTGAAAGGTAACCAACATGATAGATTTACTTGATAAAATTATGTGGAACTATATAATAAAGGACATTGGAAAAGAACTGGAATATCTTCCATATGCTATACTATTGGGCTTAATATTGTTCTTTATTACAAAAATTATCTTATTTAAAAGTAATAAGAGCTCCCATTATTTCTATAAATTTATATTTCTAATCTATCTATTAGCATTAGTCCATATCACTTTATTCGAGCGCGAACCAGGCTCACGGACAGCGATCAGTCTTACCTTATTTGAAACATTAGGCGGTTCCAGAAATAATGCGTATGTTATAGAAAATGTACTCTTATTCATACCTTTTGGTTTTTTGCCAGCTACTCTTTTTAGACCTATGCGCAATTTGGTACTCAGTCTTATGGCCGGGGCCTTCTGCAGCCTAATGATCGAAACGACTCAACTGATCACCCAAAGAGGATATTTTCAGGTAGATGATATTCTTATGAATAGTATCGGCACAGTGATTGGCTGTAGTTGTTTCTGTCTGCTAACAGGAATTTATAGGATTTACAGATATACCATCACAAAGTGTCTTGGTTCTGTAAAAATTTGAATTGTTGCTCATCATCAGATAGTTTGTCATAAGCTGTCGAAACGTGGATCATACAATAAAGGAGTAAGACTAATGTAAAGAGGCAACAGACTACAAAACATATAGAACCATATAATAGAAGAGAAATAAGTGACATATATTTAGCTCCTTCCAATCACCATATTTGTGGAGGTGATGGTTTCTTCTATATAATATAGGTTTCATATTATCAGTTTATACAAGATTTAATAAACCTGAGAAAATAAATACTAATGCAAAGCTAAATGTCTATGATCCATAATAAATTAATAGACAAGGTAATTATCTATAATATTGGTGTAAAACAGCAGGATCGCTAAAAGTTAGTGATCCTGTTTATTTATAAGTACAATCCAATAATATTGTTCGTAAAATACGTTGAAAACAGATTATATAGACATGTTTTAGGCTGAAAAAGCTTGCAAAATATGGAAAGGTGAGTTAATATAGTCTCAACGGGTTACATATTCCGGAAAAATAATTTTAGGAAAAGGATTTTGAAAGGAGAATGCAATTATGAGAATGAAGAAGCTTGCTGTTATGGCATTAGCAACAGCTCTCTCCGTAGGTTCAGTCATGACAGCGTCTGCTGCATGGTTACAGGAGGGAAGCAACTGGAGATACCAGAATGATAATGGTACATTCCAGACAGGAACATGGTTTAGAGACGCTGATGGAAGATGGTATCATTTCGACAACAACGGAATTATGCAGAAGGGCTGGTTCCAGGATGCTGACGGAAAATGGTATTTCCTGGCATACAATGGCGTTATGCAGGTTGGCCTCATCAAGGTTGACAATCAGGTTTACTACATGGGGACAAGCGGTGACTTATTTATCGGTGATATGAAGATCGGTAATACGACTTATAACTTTGGCCTTTATGGAACTACTAATGGACAGCCTAGCGTACCAGCATCAGCTACATTTGGCGGAAATGGTAACCAGTCACTGAATGGTGGCGGTGGCGGAAGCAGCTCTAATGGCGGCGGTGGAAGTACAACCACTCCGGTTGATGATGCAAAAGATGCTGTTGATAAAGTTGCTGATGTAGCAGATACAATTAAAGAGAGTTCCGGCGGAGTAGTTGATGCTAAAGTAGAGCCAGCTGTAGAAGATGGAGAGAATGCAGTAAAGGTTGAGGTTTCAGTAAAAGCTGCTAAAGATTTAGTTTTAACTCCGGACAGTGAAGATAAAAAGGCTGTAGTTTCTGCGGTAACTGAGGTAGTTAGCACAGTTGTATCTGAGGCTGAAGGTAATGCGACAGTAAAGATTGATGGTGTGAAATTACCTACTAATACCTATCCGGTAGATATGTTAGACGAAGACAAGATTGAAGAATTAGCAAATAAATACGTAACCCCAGAGAACTATAAAGCAGCATCAAAAGCTACAATTACCGTGACGGTAAATGGCGTAGCTGTTACTTATCATATTTCTTTAAAATAATCAATTTCCAACCATTTATAGGGTGGCTCCCAAAGGAACCGCCCTATTTTTCAGTGTACCTTACAAAATAATATAAACAACCATTTTTCAACCCAGGCAACAAAACCAATGTGGAGCAAATTATGAAAAATAGAACAAGGACTGCAAAGCGCTGCAGCCTGTTATCACTGCTGTTCCCTACATTTCTAATGGTCATGTTTTTCTGTACGCCTGCCTATGCCGGAAGTATCAACGGCAATGAGCAGTCGATCGTTTCTGTTATCAACGGCCAGTTCGAGCAGGACGGTGTTATCTACAAAGTTCGTCAGGAATATATAAATTCTGCCATAAGTTATTTGCAGCAGGATGATGTGGATCTGACAGCGGAGCAGGCACAATCCGTGATATCTGAGATATATTCCAATGTACAGACTGGTGTCGACAGCGGATATTTAGAGCAGATCGGGCAGACCGCGCCTCCAGAGACGGCACCGGCCGAAAGTCCGAAGGGCGGAGAAACAGGAAATAACGGAAGTAAGAATCCGGATGGTCAGGCAACAGACGGAAATGCAGAGGCTGGAAATCAGCCGGGAGAGAGTACGGAAAGCGGAGAACCATCCGGAGAAACTGTCGGTGATGGGCAGAATGGTGGGGACGGAACGGATAATCCGGACGGTTCAGGCTCTGAGGAGCCGCAGGAGGTAATTCCGCCAACCCCGGAGGTAATCTCGATTCTGGAGCTTGTGGACAAGGCGCCGCCTCAGTCTTACGAGTATTTATCAAAGGATACTGACGCCTTGATGGCGCGCATCCATATTCCTTATCAAATACTATGGTACATCATTATCATATTGGCTGTGGTCATAGCGATTATTACAGTCATTTCATTCTTAAAAAAGCTTTTTGTACACCATCATAACAGAAAGCTGAGGAAATTTTTTAGATTTATATTGGCAGCGGAAATAGGTGTGCTGTCCGCCGTTTGCTTTTCGGCAGTAAGCGTCTGGATCGGGGCGTTTCAGGACAGTGCTGTTTTGAATAAACTTGCGGATACGGGATATTACCGCACGATCTTTGAGGAACTGCGGCGTGATACTTCTATCTCGTTTGCACTTCTGGACATCCCGGATAACGTTATGGATGGCGCGATTACGTATGAGCGCGTTGTACTGGCAGCAAGGCAGCAGGTGGAGAGTGATCTGAGCCAGGGCGCCTATCAGGCGGATACTTCCGTGCTGACAGACCAGCTGGAGGCAGATATCAGATCATACCTGGAAGGCAGATCGGTTACAATGACGGAGCAGGCCCAGACTGGGCTGGATGAATTGATGAATCGTCTGGATCAGAAGTACTCCTCTCTGCTTAAATGGCCATTTGCAGCATGGTGGATAGATATGAAAACGGAATTTTTTGCTTTTGCAAAAATAGCACTGCCGCTTTCACTGCTGCTTGCCATTCTTTCACAGGCCCTTATCATCGGCTTGAACCATTATAAACACCGTGGTGTTATACTGGGCGGGAAAGGCCTTATGGGCGGCGGACTGATAACTGTGGCGGCCTTTGGTGCCGGCATGGTCATAATCGGTCAGAACCTGCCCAAGGTGACCCCGGATTACATGGAACTGTTTTTCAAAATATACGGTAACGGGTTGTGCAGAACCGGAATGATTACGGGAGTGATAGGAGTCCTTCTCGGAGTCATTGTCCTGGTCGCGGTCCATACCTGGAAAGACAGCAAATGACAAAGTCAACAAATAGTAAAGACAGTAAATAACAAGACAACAAATAAAACACTAAGCAACCATTAATGATCACACAAAGAGAAAGGGAACGGTAAGAAGGATGGATTTATACGACATTCACTGCCATTTAATTCCCGGAGTGGACGATGGGTCACAGACGATGGAAGAGAGCCTGGAGGCCATGAAGCTGGAATATGAGGAGGGCGTGCGCCATATCATATGCACCTCCCATTTTTCTGCAGACTGCGAGGCCGGATACGCCTCTAAACTGCAGGAGGGCTTCGAACAGCTGAAAGTGCGCTTAAAGGAGACCCCGTACGGGGCCGAAATGAGGCTGCATCTCGGTAATGAGCTGATGTATTCCGAAAGCCTTCTGGAGTGCCTTGACGAAGGCCGCGCTTGGACTATGGCGGGCGGGCATTACATTCTGGTGGAGTTTTTACCGTCCGTTCGTTATGAAGAGCTGTACAAGGGACTGCGAAGGCTGGCATCCGGCGGCTATACGCCGATCCTGGCTCACATGGAGCGTTACCGCTGCCTGTATAAGCAGACGGACCGGCTCGATGAATTAAGGGATCTGGGCATTTGCCTTCAGGTAAATGGAGCCAGCCTGTTTGGCGGAGTGTTTGATTCTGCCAGCGCGGTGGTTCGAAAGCTCTGCAAGTCGGGGCGGATCCATTTTCTGGGAACAGATTCCCACGGCACTCATTATCGAAAACCGCAGATAAAAAAGGCAGCGGCGTGGATTCATGATAACTGTCCGGGGCCTGTTGCTGAAGGGATTTTATGCGGAAATCCGATGGCGGTACTGGAGGATAAATTATTTTGATTTAGGAGAAAATTATGGGAACCAATCAGGATGACGAGATTGAAATTGATTTGAAGGAACTATTTTACGTAATCAAACGGAAACTGTGGATTATCCTTCTGACCGGCATTGTGGGTGCCGTCGGTTTCGGACTTTTTACCGCGATGGTAATGAAGCCCGTCTATACGTCCTCTACGATGCTCTATATCGTGAATAAGACGACTACGCTGACATCCCTCACGGATTTACAGCTGGGAACCCAGCTGACTAAGGATTACAAGGTCCTGGTGACCAGCCGGCCCGTTACGGGGCAGGTTATTACCAACCTGGACTTAAATTTAAGCCATGAGCAGTTAGTGAAAAAAATTAAGGTGGATAACCCTACCGATACCCGTATCCTCACTATCTCGGTGGAGGACACAGATCCCTACATGGCCAAATCCATTGCCGATGAGTTTGCATCGGTAGCATCTGCCCGTATGGCTGAAATTATGGATTCCGCGCCGCCGAACATTGTAGAGGAGGCGTATCTGCCAACACAGAAGACAAAACCAAGCATTACGAAGAATACCATGATCGGTGGTCTGGCAGGCGTGTTCCTGGCAGGCGCGATTATACTCGTGCTGTTTGTGATGAATGATGCGATTAAGACGCCTGAGGATGTAGAGAAGTACTTAGGACTCAATACACTGGCTACGATCCCGGTATTTGAGGGTGAGACAGGCGCGAAAAAGAAGAAATCCAAACGGAAGAAGAGCGGGAGGTAAACAGGATGCAGAAGGTTTTATTGCGTAAACACGATAAGCTGGATTTCAGGGCAAACGAGGCGTTTAAAACGCTGCGTACCAACATCCTGTTCTCCGGTCATGACACTAGAGTTATCACGCTGACCAGTTCCACACCCAACGAAGGAAAATCATCTCTTTCGTTCCAGCTGGCGGTTTCTTTCGCGGAAGCGGACAACCGCGTCCTGTTTATCGACGCTGACATTCGTAAATCCGTGCTTGTGGGCCGTTATAAGGCGGAGGGCAATAAGTTCGGCCTGACCCATTATTTATCTGGACAGAAGACCATTGACGATGTAATCTGCAACACGGATATTAACAACATGGATATGATCTTTGCCGGTCCGGTTTCACCGAATCCGACAGAGCTTTTAAGCGGCGATTTATTTGCAGATCTGATCGGGATGGCGCGGGAGGAGTACGACTACGTAATCATCGATGCTCCGCCGCTGGGCAGCGTTATTGACGCGGCTCTGATCGCCAGACACGTGGACGGTACCATTATCGTCGTAGAGAGCGGCGCAATCAGCTATAAGATGGTTCAGCACGTAAAGGAACAGCTGGAAAAGGGCGAATGCCGCATTCTCGGTGTTGTCTTAAACAAGGTGGACTTAGACCGCGATTCCTACTATGGAAACTACTACGGTAAGTATTATGGCAAGTACTATGGGAATTACGGAGAGGAAACGAAAAAGTAGGACAGTACATAACCTGAATATATTCTTAAAAATACCCGCAGACAACAGAAACTGCGGGTATTTTTTCGTTTATCTCCCGAAAACGTAGCTTTTCTGCCGCTTTTTCGATATAATAATAAGAAAGAGTTGACTTTACCACAGAAAAGCAGTAAAAGTAAGTGGAATAAAATTAAAAACATAGTAAGGATGGAAGAAACGATGTATCAGATTGATTTTCATAAACCGGAGAATATACATTTTATAGGGATTGGCGGCATCAGCATGAGCGGTCTGGCCGAAATACTGATTGATGAGGGATTTACTGTTTCGGGGTCCGACTCTCATGAATCGGAGCTTACGGATCATTTAGCTGCAAAGGGCGCCAGAATTGCTTGTGGACAGAGAGCGGATAATATTGTTGACGGGATCGACGTAGTCGTCTACACGGCGGCTGTTCATCCAGACAATCCGGAATTTGCCGCAGCCAGAGATAAAGGACTTCCCATGCTGAGCCGCGCGGAGCTGCTGGGTCAGATGATGAAAAATTACGAGAATGCGGTTGCTGTTTCCGGAACTCATGGGAAGACTACGACCACGTCCATGATCACAGAGATTCTTCTGGCTGCTGATGCGGATCCCACGATCTCCGTAGGCGGCATCTTAAATTCCATTGGAGGCAACATCCGGGTGGGCGGACCGGAGCTTTTCGTGACGGAAGCCTGCGAATATACCAACAGCTTCCTGTCCTTTTTCCCGACCATCGAGGTGATTTTAAACGTGGAGGCAGACCATCTCGATTTCTTCAAGGATTTGGACGATATCCGCCATTCCTTCCGCCTGTTTGCCGAGAAGCTTCCGGAGGACGGCATTCTGGTTATCAACAGCGATATAACGGATTATAGAAAGATTACGGAGGGGTTATCCTGCCGTGTCATTACATTTGGAAAAGAAGAGGGCAGTAAGTACCGCGCAGAGCATATTCGTTTCGACGAACTGGCGAGGCCGGTCTTTGATCTGAGTGTGGACGGGGAAATTGTGGATACCGTGGCCTTGGGTGTTCCCGGTGAGCATAATGTGTATAACTCCCTAGCCGCCGTGGCTGTGTGTACGGAACTGGGGATATCTCTGGAGATGATCAGGAAGGGACTATGGAATTTCACAGGAACAAACCGCCGTTTTGAGAAGAAGGGAGAGCTGGGAGGCGTCACTATTATCGATGATTACGCCCATCATCCGCAGGAAATCAGCGCATCCCTGGCGACTGCGCTTAATTATCCGCACCAGAAGCTGTGGGTCGTATTCCAGCCCCACACCTACACGCGTACCAGGGCGTTTCTTGACGAATTTGCAGAGGCCCTGTCCATGGCTGACGAAGTAATCCTCGCAGACATCTACGCGGCCCGCGAAACCGACAATTTAGGCATCAGTTCCAAAGATATTGTCGACAGAATCGAGGCAAAAGGGGTAAAAGCCCATTATATTCCGTCCTTTGACGAAATAGAAACATTTATTTTGGAAAACTGTATACACGGTGATTTGTTGATAACTATGGGGGCCGGAGACATTGTAAAAGTGGGAGAAAAGCTGTTAGGGAAGTAGTTATCCACATTATCCACATAGTTTTCAACATTTTATGTAAAGAAGCTATGTGGATTTTTTAATTAACATAAATTATTGACTCACAATTTTAGAAAGAACGAATTTATCAGGGATTCGACATAATTCTCCATAATTTTTAAGATTATGTATACTTGCTTTCCACATTATCCACATTATCCACAATTACTTTGGTGGATAACTCCCCCTATTTCTTTTTAAACTGACTTATGGTATACTATGAGCACTTAGTGAGGTAGTCCACGAACTTAGTGCGAGTCATACCTGACCACTTAGTGAGGTATCCCACGAGCTTAGTGGGAATGGTATACTATGAGCACTTGGTGAGACAGTTCAAAAGCGCAGTGCAGGACGAAAAGTGAGGTTATGGCGGTGGATTTTAAAAGCAGTTTTAGAGTGAATGCGACGTTGGTTCCCAACGAGTTTATTGATACATATATGGCTTCGGCCAATGGAGAGTATATCAAGGAGTATCTTTTCCTGCTCCGCCATGAGGGCGAAGCGGTGACGGTCTCTATGATTGCGGATGCGGTCAACCACACGGAATCGGATGTGGCACGTGCGCTTGCTTACTGGAAAAAGGCAGGTGTCCTGGAGGAATCTGTGGATAAAGTTTCTGCCGATGGCCTGTCTGTGGATAAGTGTCCGGCTGCTGGCGAGATGGCTTGTGCCGGGGGCGTGATTGCGGAAAATGGGGCGTCTGCCTTAAACGGAGTGTTTACGGAGGCGTATGCAGGCGTGAATTCTTCTTACGGGTATGTGGACGGCCCGGTAAAAGGGAATGCAGCCGGCACCGTTACGTGTGTGGAAGCGGATACGCCGGAGAAGGGACCGATGGCTCCGAAAGCACCGGAACCGGCTCAGGTCAAAAAGGCGGAGCCGCGGCCTGTCTATTCTCCGGAACAGATCAGCGGCCTGGCGGGAGATGAGGATTTTTCCCAGCTTCTCTATATCGCCCAGAAATATATGAATAAAGTCTTTACCCAGCGGGAGTGTGAGGTGTTTGCCTATCTCTATGACGGTCTGCACATGACTGCCGAGCTCCTGGAATACGTGGTGGAGTACTGTGTACAGGGCGGGCACACCAGTATCCGCTATATCGAGACGGTGGCGATCAACTGGCACGAGTCCGGGCTTAAGACCGTGGAGGACGCCAAGGCGTACGCGTCGTCATTTACCAGGGACTCCTTCGCGGTGATGAAGGCGTTCGGTTTGAACGACAGAAAGCCGGGCGATTCAGAGCGTGAGATGATTGACCGCTGGTTCAAGACCTACGGATTTACCAGGGAACTCGTTCTGGAGGCCTGTAACCGCACTCTGGCGGCCACACACTCGCCCAGCTTCAAATATGCGGACAAGATCCTTTCGGGCTGGAAAAAGGCCGGTGTGCGCTCTCTGGAGGATATCCGGCGGCTGGATGAACAGCATGCGGAGCGCGCGAAGGGAAAGGGAAGCAGTAACGGAAGCGGCTCCCAGGATTACAGGGGAGGCGGCAATGGCCGCGGAAGAAGCACCAACCAGTTTCAGAACTTTCCCCAGAGAGAGATCGACTACGATGCACTGGTGCTGCAGCAGTTAACAGAAAAGTAAGGAGGGAGCCATGTCGCTCAGCAATTCTCAGTTTGATGCCATCATGCGTACCTATCAGCAGCAGCAGCTGCTAAACCGCCATGAACAGGAATCCAGAATAGCAGAAGTATATAATAAGATACCAGCCATAAAAGAACTGGACGACTCCATAAGCTCCTGCGCGGTAAAGAGCGCCAGGAGGCTGCTGGACGGCGACCAGGGGGCATTAAAGGAACTGAGGGCGGAAATAGCGGATTTGAGGGAGCAGAAGGGTGTCCTGCTTCGTGCCTACGGATTTCCGCCTGACTATATGGAGATGCATTATAAGTGCACGGACTGCATGGATACAGGCTACTCGGAGGGCAGGAAATGCCACTGCTTCCGGCAGGCCGAGATGAAATACTTATACGCCCAGTCCAACATTGAAGAGATTGTAACGCTTGAGAATTTTTCTACCTTTTCTTTTGAATATTTTGATGATTCGTCGGTGCTTCCCGTCCTGGGAAGAACGGTGAGACAGTATATGAAGCAGGTGGTCGATACATGCCACCGGTTTGTGGACAGTTTTACGACAGAGCATGGGAATATGTTATTTACTGGTCCTACGGGGGTTGGAAAGACATTTTTGACCAACTGCATCGCCAGAGAGCTGATCGACCGGTACTACTCGGTCATCTACTTGTCGGCCAATGATCTGTTCGAGGTATTTTCGAAGAACCGCTTTGAGTATCAGGCGGAGGAAGAGATGAAGGGCATGTACCAGTACATTCTGGACTGCGATCTGCTCATCATCGATGACCTGGGGACGGAGCTGAACAACAGCTTCACCTCGTCGCAGCTGTTTTACTGCATCAATGAGCGGCTGAATTCATCGAAGTCTACGATTATTTCCACGAATCATCCGCTGAATGAGCTGAGGGACCGCTACACGGAGCGTGTGACCTCCCGCCTGATCAGCAAATATACCATTATTCCGCTCTACGGCGACGATATTCGCCTGCGAAAGAAAGCAAAACGCGCTAATTAACTTGACTATTTCGGCGCATAATGATATAAAAGAACCGTTGTAAGACAAATGGATACGTTGGAGGAGAAGAAATGTTATACGAAGAGAAGACGATTGAGACGATTCCGGTGGGCCCGCTGGGATTAATTCCGCTTAAGAGCTGTACGGAGCTGGGAGCCAAAGTGAACGATTATCTGGTGGACTGGAGACGGGAGCGGGAGAGCGAGCACAAGTCTACGATTGCATTTTCCGGATATCAGAGAGAGTCCTATATCATTGGGGCCAGCACACCGCGTTTCGGTACAGGAGAGGCGAAGGGAACGCTTTCTGAGTCAGTTCGTGGAGACGATTTATACATCATGGTGGATGTATGCAATTACAGCCTGACCTATTCCCTTTGCGGGATGACGAACCACATGTCCCCTGATGACCATTTCCAGGATTTAAAGCGAATTATCGCGGCTGCGGCCGGTAAAGCCCGCCGTATTAATGTGATCATGCCGTTTTTATATGAGAGCAGACAGCACAAGAGATCCAGCAGAGAGTCCCTCGACTGCGCGCTGGCACTTCAGGAACTGACCAACATGGGTGTTGAGAATATCATCACCTTTGACGCTCACGATCCGAGAGTGCAGAACGCGATTCCGTTAAAGGGATTTGAGACGGTTCAGCCGATCTACCAGTTTATCAAGTATCTTCTGAGAGAAGAGAAGGAACTGCAGATCGACAGTGACCATATGATGGTGATCAGCCCGGATGAGGGCGGCATGGGCCGCGCTGTATACTTTGCCAACGTGCTGGGACTTGATATGGGGATGTTCTATAAGCGCCGTGACTATACACAGATTGTGGGTGGCCGCAATCCGATCGTGGCTCACGAGTTCCTGGGAAGCAGCGTGGAAGGAAAAGATGTGATTATCGTGGACGATATGATATCTTCCGGCGAGAGCATGCAGGAGGTGGCGAAGGAGCTGAAACGCCGTAAGGCGAGAAAGGTCTTCATCTGCTCGACCTTCGGTTTATTCACCAATGGCCTTGCTAAGTTTGATGAATACTACGAGAATGGAACTATCGACAGAATCCTGACGACGAACCTGGTATATCAGACACCGGATCTGCTGTCCAGACCGTATTATATCAATGTAGATATGAGCAAATATATTGCGCTGATTATCGATAATCTGAATCACGACGCTTCTTTAAGCGAGCTTCTGAATCCGACGTCGAGAATCAACCGTCTCCTTGACCGTTACCGCGCGGGTGACAGGTAGGAGATCGATGGATAGACTGTCAAAACGTAACTTATGTCTGGTAGGACTGACATTATTCTCCATGTTTTTTGGGGCGGGAAATCTTATTTTTCCGCCCTTTTTGGGTGCTATGGCAGGGACGAATACCTGGACTGCCATGGTTGGCTTTGCCGTGACCGCCATTGGCTTTCCGATTCTCGGCGTGATTGCGGTGGCGAAGGCCGGCGGCCTTACCAGCCTGGCGGGGCGGGTCCATCCTGCATTTGCAGCTGTCTTTACGCTCCTGATCTATTTATCGATCGGTCCGTGCCTGGCGATCCCGCGAACGGCCAGTACGTCGTTTGAGATGGCCGTAATACCATTCCTGGACGGACGTATCCCTGCGGGGACGGCCCAGCTGCTGTATTCGTGCCTGTTCTTTACCATCGCGTTCCTGGTGGCCTTAAAGCCCGATAAACTGACGGACAGGCTGGGAAAAGTGCTGACCCCGTGTCTGCTGACTCTGATTGCGATTCTGTTCATTGGCTGCATCTTAAAGCCGGCGTCCGGTTACGGCGGAACGTCTGAGGCTTATCAGAATCATCCGTTTGTAAAGGGATTTCTGGAAGGGTATCTGACGATGGATACGATCGCGGCACTGAATTTTGGAATTATTATCTCCCTCAATATCCGCGCTCTGGGGATGAAGTCGGAGAGCGCCATCATAAAAGAAACGATCAGGGCCGGAGTGATTGCCGGAGGCATCCTGCTTTTGGTGTACGCCGCGCTGGCTCACATCGGCGCGGTTACGGGAGGCGCATTCGGTTATTCTGAGAATGGTGCGCAGACTCTGAATCAGATGGTACGTTTCCTGTTTGGGAAGACGGGGCTGATTATGCTGGCGGCTATTTTCTTTATCGCCTGCCTGAATACCTGTATCGGACTGATCAGCTGCTGCAGCCGGTATTTCTGTACGATTCTGCCGCAAATCGGATATCGTGCATGGGCCTTTGTCTTCGCCGCGGTCAGCCTGATTATCGCCAATGCCGGGCTTAACCGGATTCTGGAGATATCCGTCCCGGTGTTAAATGCGATCTACCCAGCGGCTATCGTATTGATTCTCCTCTCATTTCTCTTCCGTGACGGGAAACGGTGGCAGCCGGTTTACGTCTGCTCCACTGCCCTGACCGGAGTGACGAGCATCGCTATGTCCCTGTATCAAATCGGTATAACGCCTCTGGGACGCGTGTTAAATAGACTGCCTTTGCACAGCCTGAATCTGGAATGGATCAGCCCGGCGGTGGCTGGGATTGTGATTGGAATGGTGGTTTGCGCGAGGAGGGGGAGAGCGGAAAGAGGATAAAAATGTAAATTTACAGAATTGTGGGTTTCGGCTCATGGTTTCGGCCGGGGCATCTCTAAGGCCGGAAGGATACAAAAACAAGGGTACCGATGACATTTATCGAGAACTCCTGAAGGACTTCTCGATTCAGGTCCTCTAAAAATCTGACTTTTATGAAAAAACTGCTTTCTGAGAAAGGCCATGGGTTATCCCATTACGGTCATTCCAGTAAAGCAGTTTTTTTATTTACGTCAGGTTATCCGGCTGTCAGGCACTCGATTTCTCAGGTCCTTTTCGGCCGCCTCCATCCCTGCCGATCAATTACGAATTGCGGAACACGTCAAAACTAAACTGGTGAGTTTCCCCTGAGATTGATTCTATACTCAGCTCTATGGGGCAGTCATACTGGTCATAGACAATATTTTCAATCACCAGCAGCGCGGTGCCTTCCGGAACCTCCAGGGAGTCAGCCAGCCGGGGCGAAGCGCTGCGGGCCGTAATAGACCGTCTGGAATGGACTGGCAGCACATCGTACTGCGCCTTTAAAGTCTGATACAGGGAGGCGTTCGAAAAGTCGAAACGGTCCAGCTTTGGAAAACGATTTAAAGAGAGGTAATTGACCGTATAGACAAAGGGGATACCATCCGAATAGCGGAGTCTTTCCAGTCTCAGGCATACATCAGACGGCGCGAGTTCCAATTTTTGATACAGATCTTCATCAAACTGTATTTTTTCCATGCTCAGGAGTCTGGTGGAGGGAACCTTACCGATCAGTTTCATCTCCTCATCGAAGCTCATAAGCTGATTCATAAAGATTCCGCGGTTATCCGGACCCTTCACAAAGGAGCCGCAGCCACGTTTTCGTTCAATTCTTCCGCTGTTTACCAGTTCGTTATAGGCCTGGCGCACGACGGGCCTGGAAACTCCGCAGGCCTTGCAGATGCCTTCCTCCGTAGGAAGCTTCTGGCCAGGCTTTAGGATTCCCTTCTGTATCGCCTCTATGATGCATTGACGTATCTGTTCGTAAAGCGGAACAGAGCTGTATTTGTTAATCTTAATATAGTCCAATTTTTCACCCCGCAGATCCTGTAAAACATTACATTTTCCGTCTAGTATAACAGGAAAAGCCATTTTTTACAATGGGTGTCCGGCATACGTTACATAACCGAAGCTTCCCTTTTTCATGCAGTTGGCAGTGGAGTAGGCGGTGGCCTTTTCCAGAGCCAGCCCGATCGTGGCGGGGGCAGGAATACGGCCTTTTGTCCAGCCATGTTCATACAGAGCCATGACGAAGGCGGTGAGAAAGGAGTCCCCGGCTCCCATTGTATCAACCGGATCAATATATTCCGCTTTTCCGTATACCAGAGAAGTACCGTCAGATACGCACTGACCAGAGCTTCCCATGGTGATCAGGACGAGTCCTGTGTTTCTCTTGTGGAGCGGTTCACAGAATGATCGTATCTCCGATTTCTCCATTGGAGGGCATGAAAACAGGGCCAGGTCCAGCCCGCAGCAGATCTTATCGTAATAGGAATCGGTTCTGTATTTTTCCTTTTCACCAAAATCGTAGGTGAATAAGGCTGGAAGACCGCTGAGCCGGGACATCTCTTCTTCCATTTTTGCATTACAGGAACTGTGAATCAGAGAAAATGATCTTAAGTATTCCATATCCTCTTCCTGAAGCAGCAGCGGTCCGGACCATTGGTCTCCGGCTGTGATGCCCAGATAGGTGCGTTCCCCGTCTGTGACGCGGTAGCGGCAGCATTTGGTGATGGTCCCTGGGACTTTTTTGCATCTTGAGAAGTCCACATGAAAATGGTTCAGCGCATCGATGATGACTTCAGACATGGCGTCATCGGCCAGATTGCCCATGTAGGCGGCTTCTGCACCGAGTATGGAGGCGTGAACCGCAGCATTGAAAGCATTACCGCCCGGATATACGGCGCCGGTATTTGTATAGTAGTCGATGACATTGTCACCGAGCCCCAAAAGTCTCATGAGTACTCACCCTTTCTGTAATAACGGCGGATGTCCAGGGAATGGTCTGTGATTACCTCAATATTCTTACTGATTCGCTGCAGAACCGCGGCCATGATCACGGGGGAAAGAAGCGGGCGGTAACGATCGCTGATACCCGCAAGTGCATAATCACGGCAGTCAAAGCAGGTCAGTTTATTCGTGTGCTTTTGAGCAAATGCTTTTACCTTTTCGTCGAGAGGCCTTGTCACCCCTTCTGTCAGGAGCAGGGTTACACATACATCTTCCTCCAAAAGCTCCAGGGTACCGTGGAAGAATTCCGGTGAACTGACGGATTTCGTGCGTATCCACTGGGATTCCTCCAGAACACACATGGAATAGGAGTACGCGGTGGGCCATAAGTCTCCGGAGCCAATCCAGATGTTATAGGGTTCCCGGCAGTACTTTTTCGCATAGCTGATACAGGCTTCATCGGCCTGAATGCGGACCTGAGCCAGAGCGCTGCCCAGACTGCCCAGTTCGTCTGCAAAACTTTTATAATCAGGAAAATAGCCTTTTATCTCAAGTATTTTGCCGATTAAAAGATAAAAGACCAGCTCCTGGGGCCTTCCGTCCTTATAGATAAAGGAATAGTCGGATATCGCCTCCAGAGGTGAATCGGGGATTCCGATGACGGAGACCAGACGGACACCTCGTTCTTTTAGGAACTGGGCCGCCTTCAGTGTATCCGGTGTGTCCCCGGACTTGGAGGTGAGAAATGCTACCGAGTGGCTGGTAATACGGTTGCAGCCGGTAAGAACCAGGTCAGCGGAAAGCATACCGTCAGTCGGAACCGGCGAGTAATGGTTAATATAATGCTGGAATGGCTGCATCATAGCCATGGAGCCTCCGGAAGAGGTAAAGAACAGCAGATCGAATTCATCTGCGCAGATCTGGTCTGCAATGGCTTCAATCCGGTCTCTCTGAGCATAAATGAATTGATAATTTTCCCGGATTACCGCCTCGTCAAAGTTAATCATAGCGAAATCTCCTTTTCACAGTTGTTTATCACCATTGTATGGGTAAATAATTATATTGTCAATATGTAATTACAATATTACAGATAAATATTTAATTATATTTAGTAATTGAGAACCTCTTGACGAATAAATGGCATCAGCCCTCCTTTTCGCAAAAACTGTATTATAATCAGTAATGATCTTAGTTGATGTGCATAATAAACAAAATGGTAAGCAAAACATTATATAAAACGACTATAATAACCAACTTGATTTTGGATAAAGGCTATGATATACTGAGTTCATCAAAAATAACTAAACAAAGTTAAGAAATTAAATTGGGGTTGCACAATGGGACGAGAAAGTAAGGATGGAAGTTTTCCGACAGGGCTGTTTTGCGTATATCTGGTGTATTTTTCAGGGCAGGCCATCTACAATACGTATCTAAACCTGTATCTGGCACAGATCGGATTTACTGCGACGCAGATTGGGAGTATCATCTCGATCTCTACGGTTGCACTTCTGGCGGCACAGACTCTGTGGGGAATCTTAAGTGACCGGGCCAGGGTAAAGAACCGGGTGGTCTGTTTCCTCTATCTGGCCTCAATTCTTTCGGCCCTGGGCTTTTATCTCACGAGAAGCTACTGGCCGGTGGTACTGCTTGTGGCAGTCTTTGGAGCGTGCTTCGTGCCGATTGTACCGCTTAACGACAATATCACACTGGAATCTCTAGTGAACAGCAAATGGGATTATGGCTGGATCCGTATGGGAGGAACCATTGGATACGCGGTGACGGTGGTTTTGATTGGCTACTTCTTAAGGGATGAGTATTCGGCCATATTCTGGATCGTAGCGGCGGCCATGGGGCTGTGCCTGCTCTTTTCTCTGACGATACCTCCGGTGAAAGGGTTTCGAAACGAAAAAAAGAAATCCTCGGTTCGGGAGATATTATCCAACCGCACCCTCGTGGTTTTGATCGCGTTCAATTTGATTTATGGACTCGGCAACAGTTTTTTTTACAGCTTTTACTCACTCCATTTTATTCAAATTGGGGGGAACAGCAGGCTGGTCGGCTGGATGATGTTTGCCTGTTCGGCAGCCGAGGCGCCGTGCCTCATGTTTATGCACCGTCTGGTCAAAAAGATGGGAGTCGCAAGGCTCTTGATTCTGGCAGGCGTCCTGACCTGCGTCCGGTGGTCCCTTCTTTATTATCTGACGGACCCGGTGTTAATTATTGTTACGAATCTGCTTCACGGCTTCAGTTATACTGGAATTACATACTGCCTGCTGAATTACATTAACAGAAGAGTACCGCCGGATTTACGGGCCAGCGGCCAGGTGTTGAACGCCACCATGAGTACCGTATTCAGCAAACTGATTTTCGGATATATCGGAGGCGCGGCCTTCGAGCTGTGGGGGGCTGGTTCCATGATGGCCTGCTCAGCAATTACCATAGGAGCGGCAACTCTGTTTTTTGCAGTCTGGAGCAGAGGGAAACAGAAGAGTCTGTCTTTTTAGCAGTCAAACTGCTTAAAAAATAAAATGATATGAATCAGAAGGAGAGGAATCATGAAAAAAACAAAAAAGATGTTAGCGTTACTCGCAGGCTCAGCAATGATGATCTCATCCCTTGCAGGCTGTGGCCAGTCACCATCAGCAAACCAGGGGGGAAATGAGAGCACGAAACAGGCCGATGCAGGCCAGGACTCCGGAAAGAAGGCAGAGTCCGGAAAGAAGGCAGAATCCGGCGCAAAAGAGAAGATCCGTGTATTCACGTTCTTTACCGGATCCGATCAGTGGGCTCCGGTGTGGTCGGAAGTGATCGACGAATATATGCAGGCCAACCCGGGCATTGAGATTGTAGATGAGTCTGCGCCTACCGCGGGAGCGAACGATGTGTTCCGTACAAAGATGCAGGCAGATATCGCTGCCCGAACTCCCGCTGATCTATGTCTGTTCTATACGGGGGCGGATGGAAAGCCCCTGGTGGATTCCGGACTCTTTGTGGATATTGGACCATCTATGGAAGCAGACCAGGACTGGTCTAAGAATTTCAAGCAGTCCGCGCTGGATGGCCAGAAATACGACGGTAAGCAGTACAGCCTTCCCTATCTCGGCTATTATGAAGGACTTTTCTATAATAAAAAGCTGTTTGACCAGTACAGCCTCGAAGAGCCGACATCGTACGATAATATTATGAAAGCGGTCGAGGTATTTGCCCAGAATGGAATTCCGGCGTTTGCAGCCTCTATGGCGAAACCATCCTACGTTCTGGAGCTGGCTATTTTAGCCCAGGCTGGAGCGGAAGGCCATAAGAATTACTTTGATGACAGCTGGGCTCCGGCGCTCGACTGTATCGCTGACCTGTATCAGAAGGAAGCATTTCCGAAGGATACCATGACTATTTCAGAAGACGACATCCGTCTGATGTTTAAGGAGGGCAAGGCAGCCATGATGTTTAACGGCTCCTGGTGTGTCAGTGCCCTGGAAGACAATCCGGATATGCGGCTGATTTCCATGCCGGCTCTTCCTGGAGGAAAGGGCGGAGAAAGCTGTGCGCTTGCCGGCTTTGGCTCCGGATGGTTTTTAAGCAGGGAAGCGTCAGAACGCAGTGAAGAGTCCTTAAAGCTCTTAAAATACCTGACTTCACCGGAGATCATGCAGCGTTTTATCGCAGTAGGCGGAAGCTCAGCGGTAGAGTGCCAGGCACCGGAGGGCGCCTCTGAGCTGATGAAGAGCGCGGTTCTTATGTTAAACAAAGCAACCTATACCGATACGGCAATCGATTCCCAGGTAAGCCGCGAGGCCTGGATGGCAATCGCAGACGACGGCACCCCGTATCTGGTAGAAGGCAAGAAGAGCAGCCTGGATCTCCTGGCAGAAGCAAGAAAAATTCAGGAAGCAGTAAACAGATAACAGGAAAGAGGGATTGCGGCGGCAGAAGTGAGAGCTTTTGCCGCCCTGACAGAAAAGAGAGGGGAAATGCTTCATGAAGGCGAAAAGACAAAGGACAGCGATCGTATTCTTGATTCCTGCCGTGGTGCTGCTGCTGTGTTTCATGATATATCCGCTGGGAAAAACCATCTTTTACAGCTTCACCGCATGGTATAATTTTTCCACGGAACAGACCTTTATTGGACTCGATAATTATAAGGAATTAATTGCTGATCCCGTGATTCGGGTGGCTCTTCGCAACACTGTGATTCTGATGGCAGGAGTACTTATATTCCAGATCGGATTTGCCCTTATCCTGGCGATCATGGTCGATGGAATCAGACACTGTTTTAAGTTCTTCCGCACGATTTATTTTTTCCCTATCGTTATTTCAGCTACGGCGATCGGCCTTATGTTTACTCTTATTTATAAATATGAATACGGTCTGCTCAACTATTTTGTTGTTTTGTTTGGCGGAGAGAAACAGGTATGGATCAATGAGAAGTCATCGATATACTTAGCCCTGATTCCGGTTGTGTGGCAGTATGTGGGCTTCTATTTCGTCATATTCTTAACGGGAATTGCCAACATTCCAGCTGATATATATGAATCGGCTATGCTCGATGGAATAAGGCCCCTGCAGAAGGCCGCCTACATAACCATTCCCATGCTGAGAAGCGTGCTCACCTCATCGATTGTTCTGGTAATTTCCGGCTGTTTTAAAGTGTTCGATATCATTTTCATGGTCACCAATGGAGGACCACTGGATTCCAGCCAGCTGCTCAGCACCTATATGTATCAGAAGGCGTTTGCGCGCGGGAACGGCGGCTATGCCAGTTCCATTGCGATTGTCATGATCGTGCTTGGCGTGGCGGTGACCAGCGTACTCAGAAAGCTGCTTTCGGGAGGTGAGGAAAATGAATGACGACAGAAAAGGGCGCGGAAAAGAGCTGGCAGCAGCTGTTTTAAAATACGTGATTTTGATTTCCTGGGCGCTGACGACAATTATCCCTCTGCTGTGGGTGTTCGTCAACTCCTTTAAGACGTCAGAAGAAATCGTAAAAAATGGCGTGGCACTGCCTTCCGCCATTCAGTTCACCAATTACAAGACGATCATGAGTTATCCGGATTTAAGCATGTCCAGAGCGTTTCTGAACAGCTTTATTATTTCCGGTTCCGTGGTAGTCGGAGTGGTGCTTGTGGCCGGATTAGCGGCGTTTGCGCTGGGAAGATTCCGTTTTCAATGGACGAGATACGCGGATGCAGTCCTCATTGCCTGCCTCCTGGTTCCATCCTTTGCAACCATGATTCCCAACTTTGTAACGATCAGCAAGCTTCCGATCAGAGGAACTCATGCGGCGGCCATTATCCCTCAGATTGCGGGAAATCTCTGCTTTTCCATTACATTGCTGACCGGATTTATGCGTTCGCTGCCTGATGAACTGGATGAGGCCGCCATTATGGACGGCGCCACACCCATTTATGTCTTTTCCCGTATTACCATGCCGCTGTCCAAACCGATGTTTTCGACAGTCGGAATCATGGTATTCATCTGGTCCTATAACGACTTGCTGACATCCATGGTCTATTTGTCACAGCGTTCCAAGCAGCCGGTCTGCGTGATTCTGTCCATGGTCAGCAATATGTTCGGAACTGATTATGGAAGTATGATGGCAGCGATTATCGTGACAATCGTGCCGCTGCTCATTCTTTATGTAATATCCCAGGAACAGGTTATCAAAGGTCTTACGGCGGGGGCGGTGAAAGGATGATCTGCCGGCATATCAGTAAAAACATCCCGCCGCGGGCGGAACTAAATTTGGAGGATCAATTATATGGAAGTGCTTGTTAATCATTTGGGGTATGATGCCGGCGGCAGAAAGACCGCGGTATATCAGGGAAAGAGAGAAGACCGGCCGGTTCATTTCTGTGTGCGCCGGGAAGGCGGGGAGACCGTGTTTGTGGGCGTTCCGGCGGAGTGCGGGGAAGTCGCGCAGTGGAATACCGGCTACTACTGGACTCTGGATTTTTCGGATTGGAAGGGCGAGGGCGTCTTTTGCATCTGTCTGGAGACGTCATTCGGCACGGTGGTAAGCGAGAGTTTTGAAATCCGGCAGTCACTCATCACAATGAGGCTGATCAATGCGGCCTGCTATTACTTTAAGGCACAGCGTTCCAGTGGGGAGTGGCTCCATGAAGACCGCAGTCTCAGCTTCGACGGAGAGAGGGCGGGGCGGGTGGATGCCCACGGCGGCTGGTATGATGCTACGGGGGATTACGGCATCCATCTGTCTCATTTATCCCATGGAACCGTACATAATCCGCAGCAGGCGTCATTCAGTGCATATACCTTCTTTAAGGCGGCCGAGGAACTGACAGCGTCCGGAAATGAGCAGTATACCATGCTGAAGCGCAGAATGCTGGACGAAGGGAGCTTTGGCGCCGATTTTCTGATGCGTCTGCGTACGCCTTCCGGTGGATTCTTCCGTTCCATCAGCCGCGCCAATGCCCTGGCTCATGTTCGGGGAAACCGTAAAATCGGTTTTGAGCATCACGGCTCCAGTTCCCAGTTCAGTGAGAAGGCGGCGACAGCGGATGAAGAGGTGGTGAATGACACCAATTATGAGGTCAGTCTGCGTTCCGGCGGCGGAACGGCTATAGCCGCTCTTGCGGCGGCCTCAAGGCATTACTATCCGGGCACCGATTATACAAGAGATGAGTATCTGCTGGCGGCCAAGGACGCATGGCACTACTTATATGAGAACAATGAGCGCTATACCAATGACGGAGCCTGGAATCTGATTGATGAATACTGTTCTCTTTTGGCTTTGACGGAACTTTTTCGGGCGAGTGAAGAGTACGAATATCTGATGGAAGCCGGAGCCATGGCGGAACGAATCTATAAACGGATGGTGATGGAAGAGGGGCAGAAGGCTTATTTAACTGTGAAAGATGGCGAACCGTATTACCATGCGGCCGATGAGGGACTGCCTGTTATGGCGCTGATCGAGTATGCAGCCGTCGAAATGGACGAGGAAAAGTCGAATGATGCGATAAAGATGGCAGAGATGCTTATGCGCCACATGCTTTTTGTGTCCACATCGGTGAGCAACCCGTTTGGTTATCCGAGATTTCTGTATAAAGACGAGAAGGGAATAGAAAGGATCCAGTTTTTCTTCCCTCATCATACTGCGGTGGAGCCGTGGTGGCAGGGCGAAAATGCGAGAATAGCCTCGCTTTCGGCAGCGGCCAGAGCACTCCTTGCTGTAACCCGGGATATGGAATTAAAAGATGCGCTGGAGCTCTTCGCTGATCAGCAGATCAACTGGATTATGGGGTTAAACCCGTTTGATTCCTGTATGATGGAAGGGTATGGACGAAATAACATCCAGTACTTCTTTAACGACAGGTATGATTTCATGAACTGCCCCGGCGGCATCTGCAATGGTATTACGAGTGCGGAGGACAATGAAGAAGGAATCGCATTTATCCGTGAACCCGGCGGCAGTGTAAAGGACAACTGGCGTTGGGCGGAACAATGGATTCCTCATGTGACATGGTTTATTCTGGCGGAGGCCTATAAGCGGATATAGAAGTATTCCGCTTTATTCCTCGAAAAGGACCTCCAGGCGTTTATTAAAGACAGTGACTGCGGCGCCGATAATGCCGGTGTCGCGGCTGATCGACGGTTCAATCTGAAGGGTATTGTGCACCAGGGTGGTGCGGATGGCCTCCTGTATTCTCTGCAGCAGGGGGTCTCCCAGCGCCAGTGGAATGATCCCTGTCAGGACACAGTGCTGGATATCGAGTAAGTACGTCAGATTGGTCAGTGTATAGCTCAGATAAGGGCAGAGATAATTGATAATTTCATCCCTCATAGTCTCCGGAAATCCGGGATTCTGCTGCAAATTAATCTGAAAACGCTGGTAGATGGCCTCCAGATTGATCAGCTGTTCAAATGGTTTGGGCTTCGGGACATCCGCCCCCGGTATCTGGAAGGAGGTGACCGGCATGTTGCCGATCTCTCCAGACTTATGGGTGGCGCCGTACCACAGTTCCCCATTCATCATATAGCTGACACCACATCCGGTACCCAGAGTAAAATAAACAAGGTTCTGATATTCCGGACATCTGCGGCGTAAAAATGCCTCGCCGAGACAGGCGAAGTTCACATCGTTATCCAGGAAAAACGGAACAGGGAGAGCATCCGTAAACTCCGGAAATGCTTCTGCAAACGTTACTTCGTGGTCGATGTTCATATAGGACATATGAATAATGCTGTTTGTCTGTGGATTCACCATAGCGGGAAAGCCGATTCCGATTCCCAGTACGGGAATCTGCTCGCCCGCGGCCAGCGCCATCAGCTTGCTGATCTCTCTTGTCAATTTGGAGAGCTCCAGCGTGTGGTTCTGGACCGGAAGATGGATTGACCGGCAGTACTGGCAGGTTCCCAGCATATCGACCAGACCCATATGTACGATCTGCCCTTCAAATTCGAGTCCGATGGCGTAGTATGCCCGCGGATTAAAACGAAGAAGATGGCCGCGCCGTCCGGCGCCGGGGCTTTGAGTCGTCTCTTCCAGCTCGATGAGAATTCCCAGCTCCAGAAGCTTGTCAACTATCTTTAAGACGGTGGGAAAGCTGATTCCAGTGATGCGGACCAGTTCCGCGCGGCTCATAATGTTCTGATTGCGGAACAAATCAAAAATCATCATACGGTTTTTGGTTTTCAGATATTTCGGCATGTACTGGTTCACGGCAAAGCTCCCTTCTGCAGGATCATGATACTAGAATCATAGCATTAGAATAACAGACAGTCAAACGCTTTTCGGCGTTTTAAAGAGGACCGTGAACTATAATAATAAAAAACAGGAGAGTCAATATGGCAAGAAGAATGTTGGAATATATAAAAGAACAGCCTGAAGTATGGCGAAAAATAACGGATGACAGAGAGTCACTTTTTCAGGGAGCGGTTGAAAAACTGCAGCAGCCGATAAAACGGATCGTAATTCTCGGCTCCGGAAGTTCCTATATCGCATCTATGGCTGCGGCAGATTTCTATGGGAAGATGCTGGGGCTGGAGGCGGCAGCGGTGGTGCCGTCCCGTCTGGACGGCCTTTTAAGACTTTTAAATCCGGAAGAGACGCTGCTGATTGCTGTCTCTCAGTCCGGGAAGAGTACCTCCACCATAGATGCAGTAAAGAAATGGAAGGCACGCGGCTTTCGCATTCTGACGGTAACTGCCGATGAACAGTCCCCTGTGGCAAAAGAAGGTGATGTTCACCAGTTTATCGCCTGCGGAGAGGAGACGGTGGGACCGAAGACGAAAGGAATGACCTCCACGGTTTTAACCCTCTATTTCCTGGGCCTGGCTCTGGGCAGAATCTGGAACCTGGGAGACCAGGAGGCTTCTGAACGTTTTCTGGAGGAATTGAATCAGGCTATAGACGCAGCGCCCTCAAATATAGAGAAGAGTATAGATTTCTGCCGGAATCAGGCCGACTTACTTGCTGTAATCCCACACGTTACCATTCTGTCGGAGGACGCCGGCTACTACGCGGCACAGGAAGGAGCGCTGAAGCTTTTGGAGACCCTATATATACCGGCGATGGCCTATGAATTTGAGGAATACTTACATGGAGTCAATAACACGATTGCTCCGGGAATGTGTCATCTTTATCTTCCTGCCGGCGAAAAGAATGCGGAACGGATGGCTGCACTGGATCACTACACCAGGGAAAAAGGCTGTGTAAACTTTATTATTACGGTATTAGACTGGGAAGAAGGCAGCCATGTGCTTAAGCTGTCAGGTAATAAGAATCCGTATCTCAGCATATTTGAGACGCTCCCGGCGTTTCAGGTAATGAGCGTATTCGGGTCAGAACGCAAAAATATAGATTGTGATAAGCCTAAATTCCCTGATTTCTACGGGGTTTTAAACACAAAAGCGTAATCTAGGAGGAAGCTATGAAATATTATGCCGGATTAGATATAGGCGGAACCGTTGCCCGCATGAAAATAGAGTATGTGGATGGCCGGGCGGGGGAATTCTACGGAGCCGGAGGCACCATGAATACAGACGGATATGAGAAGTGCAATGCAAAGTATCGGAGCTTTATTCTGCCGATTCTGGAGGAGGCACAGATCAAGGCGGAGGACTGCGTAAAAATCTGTGTGGCGGCCAGTGGAATCGATTCTCCAAGGCAGGAAGAAGAGTGCCGCAGGTCTTTCCTGGAAATGGGGTTTCGGCCGGAAAGCATTCTGGTATATAACGACTGTGAGGTATTTCTGCATGTGTCGACGGGGCCGGCTATCGTGCTGGTCTGCGGCACCGGTTCGATCGCATATGCCAGGGGAGAGTCAGGAGCGATCACCCGCTGCGGCGGCTGGGGCCATGTGCTGAGCGATGAGGGGAGCGGCCATAATATGGGAATGAAGGTCATAAAAGAGGCGGCCAACCACATCGACGGCAGAACCAGCTGTCCCATTCTGTACGAACTTTTTGAAGCGCAGAGCGGCCTGAAAACGCTGGATGAGATCAATACCTTTGTCAACGACATGTTAATGGAAAAGACGCAGATCGCCTCCTTTGCCCCGCTGGCAGAGAAGGCTTATGAGCTGGGAGATGAGACAGGCCTGAAAATACTGCGGGAATGCCGGGATGAACTGTTTGCCCTGGTAAAGGATGTCTATTATAAAGCCGATTTAGACAGATACCAGAAAGAGGCGCCGGTAGAGCTCTGGCTCTGGGGCAGTGTTCTGTTAAAGAATAAAATCATAGCTCCTGAACTGACGGACCTCCTTAAGAAAGAATTTCCTTCTATACAAATAAGAATTCCGGAGAAGACGGCGCTGGATACCGCTCTGGACATAGCAAAGTCATAAAGAAAAGCCGCAGGGCAGCCGGTAATCCGGCTGCCCTGCAGCATATTCATGTCTTAAAATCAAATCTCAACTAAATGATAAGGAATCAAATTCGCCGTCAGCATCTGCGCCTCTCTCTGATGGCACGTAAAGATAATAATCTGTCCTTCACAGGCCTTCACAAGCCATTTCAGCGCAGTCTTTAACCTGTCGTCATCATAGAGAACAAAGCTGTCATCGAAGATCAGGGGCATCTCCCCGTGGTCCCCAATAATCAGCCTGGCGGCTGCGAGCCTCAGGGCCAGATATACCTGGTCCATCGTTCCGCTGCTGACCTGTTCTAACGGAACCAGTTTGGTTTTTGTGTTTAAGAACACATTCAGGTTCTCATCCACGCTTAAGCTGGTATAGATCCCTCCCGTGATTCCTGCGATCAGATCTGAGGCGGTCTTATTTAAATAGAGGCCAAAGGAATCGCGGATCGAAGAGGAAAGCGTCGTCATAGTCTCCAGAGCCAGGTCAATGGCGGACAGTTCCTCGCGGATTCTGTCATTTTCAGCCAGAATGTGCTTCAGGCCCTCGGCCTGAGTTTTGCAGGCGGACAGATGTTCCAGCTTCTTCTCTAACTCCCACTGGGTCTTCTGCTGTTTCTCAATGACTTCCCCGCAGTTCTCCTGCCTGCCCTGCAGCTCCGTGATCTCGGCGGCCTTCTGTTCAATGGCGGTTTCCGACTTGGCAATGGCGGAACTGAGCCGCGTAAATTCAGCCATTCTCGCCTGAAATGCCCGCATGGCGTCCATGGAGATGGCAGTGTCGCCTAAATGCCTGGAGAAGATCTCCTGCAGGACCTTGGCACTCAACTCCATGTCCTTCTGCCTGTGCCGCAGCCGCAGATACAGGATGAGGCCAATCAGATAAAAGATAATGGCCGCGCCCACCGCCGCCGCGATGCAGACCAGGGAGTCGATCCCGTAAACGGCAGTCACATAGTTGTCACCGCCCAGATAATAGACGGCGCCGGCGCCGCACAGCAGCAGGGTGGCGATGACGAGAGAGAGCACCGAAAGAATCTTCTTCGACTTTTTGCCGCAGACCTCCTTCGCCTCCGTGTACTCGTCAAAGGTGCCCTGTGTCTTGATGGAGTAGGCCGTGATGGAATCCTGATCGGTAAACTGGTTATTGGCCAGAACCTGTTTGCCTCTGGCCACCTTCTGGATCAGCTCTTCCTTTTCTTTCTGCTTCACTTCCAGCGTATCCTTTACCTCCACGCGCATGCGCTGGTAGGCCTGAATCTGATTCTCATATTCGGGCGAGGCGATCTCCTTCTCGGTGTTGCGGATCTCGCTGAGCAGAGAGGTGTAGGTGCGGGCCGCCTCGGGAACCATCTGAGATTCCAGCTCCTTGTGCTGGCTCTTTAAAAATGAGGTCGCCTTTGTGATATTGAGTGCGATATTGCCGGTGGTGTTAAGATTGGCAATGTAATTCTTAAGTTCAGACACCATGCCCTCATCGGTTGCGCTTTTTAACTGGCCGATGCTGACCGTGTTGTTGTATGCGGTCTCGCTTAAACCGCTTAAGAGGTCGTCGAGAAATGCCTTCGTCGGTTCGATCTCCCGTCCCGCCGTCTCGTCTACCACCTTAAATTCCTTCTTATTCTTCTGAAATGTCCGTTCGATGCGGTAAATGTGGTCCTTGTGCTCCAGCCTCAGCTGCCCCTCGTAGGTGCCGCTGTTTTCCCAGGGCTCAAACTTGGAGTAGATATCGTTTCTGGAGGCCCGCCCGCGTTGTTTCTCAATGCCGAACAGCATGCCCCTGATAAAGGTGTGGATGGTAGATTTACCGGCTTCATTCTTGCCGTAGACGATGTTTAAGCCGTCCTCGAAGGAAAGGTTCCGTCCGTGAAATTTTCCAAAACCGTTAATATAGATATCCAGAATTTTCATTCGGTCAGCTCCTTTCATCCGTGGTGCGCAGCAGCGCGTTGATTCCGTAATACAGCGCCTTCTTTTCCACCTGGCTCATCTCCGGTTTCTGAAGGGCCTGTATATAGAAGCCGATCATATCGCTGGGATGCTCTGCGAACAGCGCCGAGAAATCGTACTGCGGCTCGGACTCATCAATGATTTCCATTATCTTAAACCGTGTGGACAGCATGTCCAAATCGAAGGAAATGTCGGGATCACGCATGCCCCGGATGCGGAATCGGAATATATTTTCCGGTCCCCGGTTCTGAATCTCCTGGGTAATCTTCATGGCCAGCTCCGTGTTGGTGGTGGCCGTCGTCACATTGACCGCCAGGGAGATGTACTGAATCCTGGCCAGCGGAACAAACTTTAAGGAGGTCACCATGCGGGTTACCTCGTTGATCTCGCCCATAAACATGCCGTGCTGGCCGGCCTCCGTCTTGTCGAGGGGCTCCGGCGATCCGGAAAATGCCATGCGGTTCTCGATCAATACCTCCGGTTTGTGGATGTGTCCCATGGCAATATAGGAGAAATCCAGCGCGCCCATGGCGCCCTTGTCGAAGGGGATATGGTTGGCATCGCCGCCGTGGCCCAGAAGGACGTGGATTCTGCCGTTGTTAGGCACCTTTAGATGATCCAGGCGGTTCTCCGGAATGTCTGTGGTATGGTAGGAGAAGCCATAGACCTCCGTGTTGATCTCCTCGAAATAGACGCATCGCAGTTCCTCATCCATTAAGTAAGTCACGTTGGGCGCCCAGGTAAAGCTTAAGAGTGCGGAATTATTCCGGATGCGGTCGTGGTTGCCAGCGATGATGACGACGTGAACACCGGGTATCGTAGAAAACAGATAATTAACTTCTTTTAAATCCCTTGCCAGCGGCTGGCGGTGGAATAAATCGCCGGAAATAAACAGGCAGTCGGCTTCCAGCTGTCCCGCCTGTGCGACGGCTTTCGCGAAGGTATCTTTGATATCCTGGGAGCGTTCCTTGCTCCAGGGCTTATCGCTGTCCGGGCTCATGCCCCAGTGAACGTCTGCTATATGTACGAATTTCATAGTCATCACCTCATAGTTCCTCAGTTGTGTCCGGCGCCGTTTTTCTCACACGGCTTTACCATTAAAGATACCATAAATTCCCTACCGGGATGGTAGGGAATTTGTGGTAGAATTCTAGAGTTCACAGTTGTTTACGGTTCTTGGGAACGGAACAACGTCGCGGATATTGGACATGCCGGTTAAATACATAACACAGCGTTCGAATCCCAGACCGAAGCCTGC
Organism: Hungatella sp. SB206; assembly: GCF_051132295.1. Taxonomy (NCBI): domain Bacteria; kingdom Bacillati; phylum Bacillota; class Clostridia; order Lachnospirales; family Lachnospiraceae; genus Hungatella; species Hungatella sp. SB206. The sequence continues at coordinate 267,473 of NZ_CP096603.1, forward strand.
ATGGCGGGTGGAACCGTATTTTCTTAAATCGAGATAGAACTGGTAATCTTCTTTCTTTAACCCCAGCTCGTCCATGCGGGCCGTGAGTTTGTTGTAATCATCCTCTCTCTGGCTTCCGCCGATGATCTCGCCGATTCCCGGAACGAGGCAGTCAACGGCTGCCACGGTCTTGTTATCCGGGTTCATCTTCATGTAGAAGGCCTTGATTTCCTTCGGATAGTCGGTTACGAAGACCGGTTTTTTAAAGAGCTGCTCTGTTAAATAGCGCTCGTGCTCGGTCTGCAGATCACAGCCCCAGAATACCTTGTAATCGAACTCGTCGTTGTGCTTCTCTAAAAGCTCTATGGCCTCGGTGTAGGTAACATGGGCGAATTCGGAATTTAATACGTTGTGGAGACGGTCTAAAAGGCCCTTATCCACGAACTGGCTGAAGAAGTTCATCTCTTCCGGAGCATGCTCCAGTACGTAGCGGATCACGTATTTTAACATGGACTCTGCCAGCTCCATGTCGTCGTTTAAATCGGCGAATGCCATCTCCGGTTCGATCATCCAGAACTCGGCGGCGTGGCGGGTCGTGTTGGAATTCTCCGCACGGAAGGTAGGTCCGAAGGTATAGACATTGCGGAAGGCCATGGCATACGTCTCTGCGTTTAACTGGCCGCTTACGGTTAAGTTGGTCGGTTTGCAGAAGAAGTCCTGGCTGAAATCCACTTTTCCCTCGTCGGTCTTCGGAATGTCGTTTAAGTCAAGCGTCGTCACCTGGAACATCTCGCCGGCGCCTTCACAGTCGCTTCCCGTGATGAGCGGGGTGTGTACATACACAAAATCACGCTCCTGGAAGAACTGGTGGATCGCATAGGCGATTAAGGAGCGGACACGAAATACCGCCTGGAAGGTGTTGGTGCGGGGACGTAAATGGGAAATGGTCCTCAAATACTCAAAACTGTGTCGTTTTTTCTGTAATGGGTAATCTGGCGAAGAAGCACCTTCGATGACGATTTCTGTCGCCTGAATCTCGAATGGCTGCTTGGCTTCCGGTGTAGCAACCAGGGTACCTTTTATAATCAGGGCGGTTCCAACGCTCAGTTTGGATATTTCTGAAAAGTTCTCCATGGTGTCGTGGTAGACCACCTGAAGTGTCTCAAAATAGGTACCGTCGCTTAGGACGATGAAGCCGAAAGCCTTGGAATCTCTAAGGCTTCTGACCCAGCCGCCGATGGAAATCTCTTTGTTTAAATACTGCTCCCTGTCCTTATATATTTGCCTTACTGTCACTAAATCCATAATGATTTCTCCTTTTGATATGATCGCATACTTATTAAGATTATACTGTATTTTGGGCTGCGATTCAAGGGGGAGACTGTGTAAAAACACTATATCTGGCATGAAATGTAAAAGAAAACCATATTTACGGAAAAATGTCGGAAAATGCACAAAAAAGTATAATAATATTTCAAAAATTTGTTCACTATTTTTCAAATGTGTGGTATAATGCTAGTACAATAAAATTCTAACAGCAAGAGGTGATAACGTGATTAAAAAAGAAATGATTGCCATGCTTTTGGCAGGCGGCCAGGGAAGCCGTTTAGGTGTACTGACACAGAAGGTAGCCAAACCAGCAGTATCGTTTGGCGGGAAATACCGTATTATTGATTTCCCGCTCAGCAACTGCATCAATTCGGGAGTTGATACGGTCGGAGTTTTGACACAGTATCAGCCATTACGTTTGAACACCCATATCGGGATCGGTATTCCGTGGGATTTGGACCGTAATGTGGGTGGAGTAACCGTTCTCCCACCTTATGAGAAGAGCAAAGGCAGCGACTGGTATACCGGTACAGCCAATGCGATCTACCAGAATCTGGAGTTTATGGAGACGTATAACCCGGACTATGTGTTAATCCTCTCAGGAGACCACATCTATAAGATGGATTATGAGGTTATGCTTGAGTATCACAAAGCGAATAATGCAGATATCACCATTGCTGCCATGCCGGTACCGATTGAGGAAGCCAGCCGTTTCGGAATTGTAATTACTGATGAGAACAACCGTATCACGGAGTTTGAGGAGAAGCCGGCGAACCCGAGAAGCAACCTGGCCTCCATGGGTATTTACATATTCAGCTGGAAAGTACTGAAAGAAGCCCTGATTAAGATGTCAGAGGAACCGGGCTGTGACTTTGGCAAGCATATCATTCCGTACTGCCATGCAGCCGGACAGAGGATATTTGCTTATGAGTACAATGGCTACTGGAAGGACGTAGGTACTTTAGGTTCTTACTGGGAAGCCAACATGGAGTTAATCGACATTATTCCTGAGTTCAATTTATATGAGGAATACTGGAAGATTTATACCAAGAGTGATATCATTCCGCCTCAGTATGTATCGGAGGATGCAGTGATTGAGAGAAGCATCATCGGAGAGGGCTCCGAGATATTCGGAGAAGTCCATAATTCCGTAATCGGTGCAGGTGTTACCGTGGCGAAGGGCGCCGTGATCCGGGATTCCATCATCATGCGTGAGAGCGTGATTGGCGCCGGTTCCGTTGTCGATAAGGCTGTCATCGCTGAGAATGTCAAGATTGGATCAAACGTCGCACTCGGCGTGGGTGAATACGCACCGAGCAAGTATGACCCGAAGGTATACCAGTTTGACCTGGTTACCGTGGGTGAGAACTCTATTATCCCGGATAATGTAAAGGTTGGAAAGAACACCGCCGTTGTAGGGGAGACGATCGTAGAGGACTATCCCGACGGATTACTGGCAAGCGGAGATTACATCATAAAGGCAGGTGGTATGCGATGAGAGCAATAGGAATTGTATTAGCAGGCGGTAACAGTAAGAGAATGCGGGAATTGTCCAACAAGAGGGCGATTGCAGCCATGCCGATCGCAGGCAGCTACCGCAGCATAGATTTTGCACTGAGCAATATGACGAATTCCCATATTCAGAACGTGGCAGTGTTGACCCAGTATAATTCCAGGTCTCTTCATCTGCACTTAAGTTCTTCCAAATGGTGGGATTTCGGAAGAAAACAGGGCGGTTTATTCGTATTCACGCCAACCATTACAGCGGAAAGCAGCGACTGGTACCGTGGAACTGCCGACGCATTATATCAGAATCTTACCTTCTTAAAGAACAGCCATGAACCGTACGTGGTCATCTCGGCCGGTGATGGTATCTATAAACTGGATTACGGCAAAGTGCTCGAGTATCATATTGAGAAAAAGGCCGATATCACCGTAGTCTGCACGGACCTTCCTGAGGGAGAGGACGTAACCCGTTTCGGTCTGGTGGGAACCAACGAGGATGGCAGAATTACCGATTTTGAGGAGAAACCCATGGTGGCTTCCTCCAATACCGTATCGTGCGGCATCTATGTGATCAGAAGACGTCAGCTGATTGAGCTGATCGAGCGCTGCGCGATGGAAGATCGCTACGACTTTGTCAATGATATTCTGGTGAGATATAAGAATTTAAAGAGAATCTATGCGTACAAGATGGATTCCTACTGGAGAAATATCGCTTCCGTAGAATCCTACTACAGAACAAACATGGATTTCTTAAAACCGGAAGTCAGAGATTACTTTTTCCGTCAGTATCCGGATGTATACTCCAAGATCGACGATCTGCCGCCGGCAAAGTATAATCCTGGCGCAGTAGTGAAGAACAGCCTGGTATCCAGCGGAAGCATTGTTAATGGGGTAGTTGAGAATTCCGTTCTGTTTAAAAAAGCCTATATCGGCAATAACTGTGTGATTAAGAATTCCATCATTTTAAATGATGTGTATATTGGGGACAATACGGTTATTGAGAACTGCATAGTAGAAAGCCGGGATACAATCCGCGCCAATACGACTTACATAGGTACACCGGACAATATTAAAATTGTCGTAGAGAAAAACGAAAGATACACATTATAGGTAATGTGACGGGAAGGGGTTTTGACATGCAGATTACAGATGTTAGGGTAAGACGTATCGAAAAAGAAGGAAAGATGAAGGCCATCGTATCAATTACACTGGATAATGAATTTGTAATCCATGATATCAAAGTAATTGAGGGAGAAAAAGGGTTGTTTATCGCCATGCCGAGCCGGAAGGCGGCAGACGGAGAATACCGCGACATCGCACACCCGATTAATTCGAATACCCGTGACACGATTCAGAGAGTAATCCTGGACAAGTATGAGACGACCGCATTAGAGATGCCGGAGGAAGAGGCCGCACTGGCCTGATGTTAAAGTTGGGATTGGTAGCAGAGAAGTGAAGGTTGAAAGTTAGGAGCCGCATGGGGTGCCGGTTGGACACCATGCGGCTTTGTTTTGTGTGAGGGACCGCGGACGCTGGGGGATCGCCAGCTGAGGGAAAAAAAGCAATTTACATATGGGGGACAGGCGGGTTATAATGGGGGTAGCTTTTAGATAGTTCATGACAAAGAGAGGAAGTACGAATATGACAATCAAAATTGGTATATTAGGATATGGGAATCTCGGTAAGGGCGTGGAATGTGCGGTTAAGCATAACCCGGATATGGAATTGGCGGCAGTCTTTACGAGGAGAGATAAAGAGTCTTTGAACATTCTGACGCCTGGGGTGAAGGTTTGTTCTGTCCAGGAGGCGGAGTCCATGAAGGACGAGATCGATGTGATGATCTTATGCGGCGGGAGTGCTACAGATCTGCCGGTTCAGACGCCGGAGTTTGCAAAGTGTTTTAATGTCGTTGACAGTTTTGATACGCACGCCAGGATACCGGAGCATTTTGAGGCGGTGGACGCGGCGGCGAAGGAGGGCGGCCACGTGGGAATTATCTCTGTGGGCTGGGACCCGGGAATGTTTTCCCTGAATCGTCTGTATGGCAATGCCGTTCTGCCGGAGGGCAGCGATTATACCTTCTGGGGCCGTGGAGTCAGTCAGGGGCATTCTGATGCGATCCGCCGCGTGGAAGGCGTGAAGGACGCCAGACAGTATACGGTGCCGGTTGAGGCAGCGCTGAAGGCTGTGAGAGATGGAGAGAATCCGGAGCTGACTACGAGACAGAAGCATACGAGAGAGTGCTTTGTGGTAGCGGAAGAAGGGGCTGATTTAAAGCGGATCGAGGAAGAGATCGTGACGATGCCCAACTATTTCGCCGATTATGATACGACGGTCCGGTTTATCAGTGAGGAAGAGCTTATGAGAGATCACAAGGGAATACCTCACGGCGGCTTTGTGATACGCACCGGAAAGACGGGATGGGAGAATGAGCACAGCCATGTGATCGAGTACAGCCTGAAGCTGGATTCGAACCCTGAGTTCACCGCCTCTGTCATCGTGGCGTATGCGAGAGCGGCTTACCGTCTGAGTAAGGAAGGCGCGGCGGGCTGTAAAACGGTATTTGATATTGCGCCCGCGTATTTAAGCCCTCTGAGCGGGGAAGAATTAAGAAAACATCTGCTTTAGGAACAGGAGGAAGAGGCGTGGCGGCGAAAGAGATGGTTCTGTATTATCAGCCGGAGAGAGAGAAAGAGGCTGGCAACGCGTCGAAAGCGGCAAAATTAAAGGGTGTTCTGATCCGTATGGGCATCCGGATAAAGAATATTACACCGGAACAGACCGGGCAGACGGTTGGTTATCTGGCTGGTTTCGATGGATTTGACGAGCGGGAGACGGAAGAGGGAACTGTGCTTCCGGAGCTGGAGGAAGAGATGCTGGTTATGAAGAATTTTACGAACCGGCGGATCGACGAGCTGCTCGCGGGACTGCGCCGGGCCGGTGTGCCAAAGGTTGAGTTAAAGGCAGTGGTCACGGAGACGAACTGCGGCTGGACTTTTTACGCTCTGTATGAAGAGCTTAAGAAGGAACGGGAAGCGATGACAAAGAAGGATGAGGCTTAAGCCGGATCATGGCGAAGCGGAACGATAGGATTGATCAGAAAGAAGGAGAAATACCCATGGATAACGAAGGAAAGAATGGCGCACAGACAGACAAGCAGGCGGTGCTGGGGCGTTTGAGAGACACGAAGGCCCTGTATGTGGTGGTTTCTGCATGTACGAAGCTGCCGTATGTTGTGTGTGATCCGGAGACATTTGACGATGAGGTTCTGGTGTTTTTTAAGCCGGAGGAGGCGGAAGCCAAGGCAAAGAGCCTGGCTGGGGAAAAGATCCCGGTGAGCATCGTTAAACTGGATAATAAACAGCTGCTTTTATTCTATACGAATCTGTATACAATGGGAGTGAACGCTATTTTCGTGGAAGATTCCGGGAAAGAGGAGCTCATCCAGCTGGAGGAGTTCGTCAGACGGAGAGGAGACGAGCCCGGCGAGGAGGACAAGGTCTGGGTGGAGAATCCGGCGCTGCATTTAACTGCTCTTTATTATATGCAGGAGGCGAGAAGGCAGCCGGGACCGGAGATGAATTCCAGGCTCATGGAACTGCAGGAAGAGATCGAGATGCATTTTCGGAAGGGGACTTTCATTCTTGCCATAAAGAAAGAGGGCAATGGAATCCCGTTGGTAAAGATGAAAAACGGAGATGTCTATCAGGCGGCATTTACAGATATTCTGGAATTTCAGAAGTTTAACCGGGAAGACCAGCTGCGGCCGGTAATCGTACAGGCTGAGAAGGTTTCCCAGGTGCTGGCAGGCGATGCCATCGGTATTATCTTAAATCCGATGGGAATTAATCTGCCTCTGGCAGTGAACCGTCCGCCGAAGCAGGAAAGCGAACAGTAAGAAGAGGTGCAGGAGAACCGTTGTCCTGCGGCTGGTATGGCCGTGGGACGGCGGTTTTTCGTGTAATTGGAAAGTGCTCCTATTACACAAAAAAGCCCTCCGGGCATGATGTGCCCTCCGTGCTAAGGAAGTATGGCCGCTGAAGCCGCCGCGCTCCGGCGCGAGAGTCCGCTCTCCGGACTCTTTATTCTGCAATAGGAAAGTGATCGGATTCTTGCACGCTTCGGATGAATCCTGTATAATGGAGGCATTGGCGAGGTAGAAGTATGAAGAAGATTTTTTCGTATTATTTAAAACCGTATTATCTGCGTATGGCGATTGGCTTTTTGATTAAGTTTACCGGTACGCTGATGGATTTATTTCTTCCATGGACACTGGCTTATATGATCGATACGGTGATTCCGGCAAACCAGAGGCCGGAAATATTTTTGTGGGGAATTTTCATGATTTTCTGTTCGATTCTGGCGGTGGTGTTCAGCGTTGCGGCGAACCGGATGGCATCCCGGGTGGCCAGCAGCGCCACCCGGACGATCCGGGGAGATTTATTCGAGAAGGTGAGCCGCTTATCCAACACTCAGATCGACCGTTTCACCAGACCGTCTCTGATATCCAGGCTGACCAGCGATACGTACAACGTTCATCAGATGCTCGGAAGAGTCCAGCGGCTGGGAGTACGGGCGCCGATCCTCTTAATCGGCGGCATTACCATGACCATGGCGCTGGATCCGGTACTGGCGTGTATCCTGCTGGCGGTTCTTCCGCTTCTTACGATTGTCGTGGTGGTGGTCTCAAGGAAGACGATTCCCATGTTCTCCGTTCTGCAGGAGCGGGTGGATCGGTTTGTGCGGCTGATCCGGGAAGATATTGCGGGTATCCGTGTGATTAAGGCGCTGTCTAAGGAATCGTATGAGCGGGAGCGTTTTGACCGGGCGAACCGGGAGGTGGTGGACTGGGAGCGGAAGGCTACCGTGACCACCAGCATCACCAATCCTGTGATGAATGTGCTTTTAAATCTGGGGCTTGTGGCTGTTATTCTGGCCGGAGCCTGCCGGGTGAACCAGGGGACTTCGGAGGTCGGAAAAATATTGGCGTTCATGACGTATTTTACGATCATTCTGAATGCGCTGATGTCCATTTCCAGGCTGTTTATCATGATTTCGAAGGCTGCGGCTTCGGCCTCGCGTATTGTGAAGGTCCTGGATGCGGATCAGGAGCTGGTTCTCCAGGAGATGGAAGCTGAGGAGGAATCTGCGTGGGAGACCGAGACAGGAACGGAGAAAAAAGCGGGGACTGGCGAGGAGAATGGTGCAGTCCACGTGGAATTTGATCACGTATCCTTTTCCTATAATAAGGTTGAAAATAACCTGGAGGACATCTGTTTCCGGCTGAAGCGGGGCGAGACGCTGGGGATTATAGGCGCCACGGGAGCGGGAAAGACGACGATCGTGAACCTGCTGATGCGTTTTTACGATGCCGATCAGGGCGCGGTTCGTATTGATGGAAAAGATGTGCGCACCATGGGGCTTCATGAGCTGAGAAAGCGTTTCGGAACCGTATTTCAGAATGATACGATATTTGAAGATACCATTATGGAAAACATCAATATGGGCAGGGAGCTAAGTGAGGAAGCGGTCATGGAAGCGGTTCTTTACGGCCGGGCCAGTGAGTTTGTGGAGGAAAAAGGCGGTATTTCAGCGCAGCTGGATATCAAGGGGGCCAATTTAAGCGGCGGGCAGAAGCAGAGAATTCTGATTGCCCGGGCGCTGGCAGCCAAACCGGATATTCTGATTCTGGACGATTCCTCCAGTGCGCTGGATTATAAGACGGACGCGGCGCTTCGGAAGGAGCTGAGGGAACATTTTGCGGAGACAACCTGCGTGATTATCGCCCAGAGAGTCAGTTCCATTATGAACTCGGATCACATTATGGTGCTGGAGGATGGACAGATGATCGGTTACGGGACGCATCAGGAGCTGATGGAGACGTGTGAAATTTACCGGGAAATTGGAAAATCCCAGATGGGAATATAAGGGGGAGGGATCATGGCTGCACGCAGCAGAAGTGAAAAACGGCTGGAGGCCGCATATAATGAGCCGCAGGGGCGCTCTCTGGTTCAGAGAAAGCACACGATTCTCCGTCTCGGACGCTATATGATTCAGTATAAATGGCTCCTGCTCCTGGCTTTTATCATGACGGTGGGAAGCAATTTGCTGGCTTTGGTGGGGCCCATGCTTTCGGGCTATGCCATTGACGCCATCGAGCCGGGCATGGGGAAGGTGGAATTTTCGAGAGTTTTCCATTATGCCGGATGGATGGCGGCATTTTACGTGATTTCCTCGGTGCTGTCCTATGCGCTTTCGGTTCTGATGATTACCATCAGCCGGAAAGTGGTATACCGGATGAGAAAGGACGTATTTGACAAGATGCTGGCTCTGCCCGCGGGGTATTACGACCTTCACCAGACGGGAGATATCATCAGCCGTATTTCCTATGACATCGACACGGTTAATGAGTCGCTGTCCAGCGATCTGATACAGATTTTAACCACGGTGATCACGGTGGGAGGCGCCCTTTACATGATGGTGGTAATATCGCCGAGACTGGTGCTGGTATTTGCGTTTACGGTGCCGCTGTCTGCCTGTATTACGAAGTTCATAACGGGTAAGACACGTCCGCTCTTCCGTGCGAGATCGGCGAGTCTGGGGAATTTAAACGGCTTTGTGGAGGAGATGGTAACCGGACAGAAGACTTTAAAGGCCTACTGCCAGGAGGAAAATGTCATTCGGAAATTTGCGGAGAGGAATAAGGACGCCGTGGAGACGTATTACAGGGCGGAATACTACGGCAGTGTGGTAGGGCCTATGGTGAATTTTATCAATAATCTCTCATTGTCCTTAATCAGTGTATTCGGCGCGCTCCTCTATCTCGTCGGCTACATGACGGTAGGGCAGATCTCTTCTTTCGTACTATATTCAAGAAAGTTTTCCGGCCCGATCAATGAGGCTGCCAACATTATGAGCGACCTGCAGTCTGCATTGGCCGCGGCGGAGCGGGTGTTTGTGCTGATGGATGAGATACCGGAGACGGCAGATGCGCCCGGCGCCGCAGAGCTGGGAGGCGAGGGGGAGGAAGTCCGGGGAGAGGTCGAGCTGTCCCATGTTGATTTCGGATATGAAAAGGACCGGATTATTTTGCACGACCTTTCCCTGAAGGCGGATCCGGGCAGGCTTATTGCGGTAGTGGGCCCCACGGGTGCGGGGAAAACGACACTGATCAACCTCCTGATGCGTTTTTATGATCCGAATTCCGGGGAAATCCGGGTGGATGGCCATGAGATCCGGGAGGTGACGAGAAAGAGTCTCAGGAAATCATACGCCATGGTGCTGCAGGATACGTGGCTGTTCCACGGAAGCATCTATGAGAATCTGGCATACGGAAAAGAGGGGGCTACGATGGAGGAGGTTGTGGCGGCGGCGAAGGCGGCCAGGATCCACTCGTTTATCAAGCGCCTTCCGGAAGGCTATGATACGATTCTGACAGATGACGGGACGAATATATCAAAGGGGCAGAAGCAGCTGCTGACCATAGCGCGTGCTATGCTGCTGGAGGCGAGGATGCTGATTCTCGACGAGGCAACCTCCAACGTGGATACCAGGACGGAGATCCAGATCCAGGAAGCCATGCGGAAGCTGATGGAGGGGAAGACGTGTTTCGTGATTGCACACCGGTTATCGACCATAAGAAATGCGGATCTGATCCTGGTGATCAAACAGGGAGAAGTGGTGGAGAAAGGGACCCATGAGGAGTTGATGCGTGCGGATGGGGAGTATTTTCAGATGTATACGGCTCAGGGGGAGTGAGGAGGGAGGAGGAGATACGCGGACTTTTTGCGTGGGGGATTGAGGAAAAGGGAGAGCGGGCGGCAGGGAGGGAAAGATTCAGGGATTCCGAGGGAGTGGGACTAAGGGCGAACAGCCCCCTCCGCAGGGGTCCCGGGCAATTCGACCGAACGCCTGATGCGTTCGCTCTCAGTGCCCGCAAAATCGCGTCCTGAAAACGCGATTTTGCCCCTGCTCCGGCGGCTGTTCGCCCTAAGTCCCACCGACCTCTGCATCATTCACCTTTCCCTCCCTGCCGCCCGCTCTCCCTTTTCCGGCCAGGCTGTGAAAAAGTCCGCTGTGTGCTGGCTCCATAAGGGAGGGGTTCGTCAAATGTTCTAAAAAAGAATAGATATATTGACAAATATTGAGTAATATGCTATTTTTAATGTAAGCAGATGAGAACGAGGAAGTCGTTTTTATTTTTAAGTTTTTAACCTATCATACAGCATATAGCATATAGCTTACAGGTCAAATGTCATTTATGATTTCCGCCCGGCTTTGGAGGGACGGAGAAATGAAGCCTTATGAATTATGTCAATCAGCCATCCTCTTACTTTCCTTTTTACGTACCCGGTATAGAGGCAGAAGGAGCGGAGATGGCATGTATCGCACCTGTGGGATTTGTAAAGATCCGTCAGGCGCTCATATTAAGGAGGACATCAATATGAAGAGACCAGTAACAGCGGCAATTGCAGGACTGGGCAACCGGGGAAATGATATCTATGCCCATTATCAGCTTGTAGCGCCGGAGGAGATGAAGGTAGTGGCGGTGGCGGACCCGGTTGCCGGAAAGAGAGAGGCGGCCCGGGAAGAGTATGGGGTAGCGCCTGAAAATTGTTTTGAAACGGTGGAAGACTTGTTGAAACAGCCGAAACTCGCCGATATCCTGGTGATAGCGACCCAGGACAAACAGCATGTGGCCCAGGCGGTGGAGGCGATTAAGAAGGGATATCACATTCTCTGCGAAAAGCCCATTTCCCCCAGCCTGGAGGAGTGTCTTCTTCTGCAGAAAACGGCCCACGAATATGGACGTATGGTAGCTGTGGGACATGTGCTCCGTTATACTCCATTTTATTCGAAGATAAAAGAGGTGATCGAGTCCGGACAGATCGGAGACGTGGTCAGTGTCCAGGGACTTGAGAACGTCAAATACTGGCACCAGGCTCACAGCTTTGTGAGGGGCAACTGGCGCGACTCTGTGGAGACGAGCCCGATGATTCTTGCAAAATGCTGTCATGACATGGATATCTTCGTATGGCTTCTGGGAAAGAAGTGCGAACGGGTTTCATCCTATGGTTCCACCTATTTATTTAAGGAATCCATGGCCCCGGAAGGCTGTGCCAAGCGCTGTCTCGACGGCTGCGAGGTGAAAGAGAACTGTCCGTATGATGCGGAAAAAATCTATATTACGGATAAAGGCACAGGTATACGCAATGTTGTCGAAAGGAATCTGACCGGTGACGATGCGTGGCCGTGCTGCGTACTCTCCCAGACACTGACCGAGGAGGCCATCTATGACCAGATTAAGACCGGTCCTTACGGCCGCTGTGTCTATCACTGCGATAACAACGTGGTGGACCATCAGGTGGTCAATATGGAATTTGAGGGCGGTGTGACGGTCAACTTTACCATGAGTGCATTTACCAGCGGAGGCGGCCGCGATATCAAGGTCATGGGTACCATGGGCGATATCATCGGTGATTTACATACGGGAATTGTGAAGGTCACGAATTTTGGAAAAGAGACGGAGGTTTACGATATCAATGCGACGGCAGGCGATTTATCCGGCCACGCGGGAGGCGATAACCGTCTGATCCACGATTTCCTGGCGGCGGTAGAGGAAGGCGAGACGAAGGGACAGTTAAGAACCGGCGTCGATGTGTCGATACAGAGTCATATCATTGCGTTGGCGGCTGAATATTCCAGAGTTCATGAGGGGGAAAGCGTTGCCCTGGATGAATTTATACGCAGTGAGAGATATAAAGAGCTTTGAAAATTTGTAGTAAAGCAATGAAATAACAGAATCTGTTAATTGCTTAAAATGTTTTAGAGAAGGAGAGGATTTTATGAAAAAAAGATGGTTAGCTTTATGTCTGGCAACATTGATGGCGGCATCCTTAACCGCGTGCGGCAGTTCCAAGACATCTACACCGGATACGACCGGTGCACAGACGACTGCAGCGGGCAGTGAGACAAAGGCCGGAGGCGAAACAAAGGCAGAAGAAGCGCCTGCGGGTGCTGTGGAACAGGTGGTGACTATTCCAATGTTCAGTGATCCGGATACGCTGGATCCGGGCCGTTCCGATGACGAGCAGAAGAATGCAATTGTGCTGGAGATTCAGGAGACGCTGATCCGTCTGATGGACGGAAAAGTAACGCCTGGGGGCGCAGAGAGCTGGGAGACCTCCGATGACGGACTGGTATGGACTTTTAAGCTGAGAGACAATCAGTATTCCGACGGTACCGCCGTAACAGCTCAGGATTATGTAAACTCCATTCGAAGAATTTTTGATCCGGAAGTCAACTGCCACAATGCTGGAATCTTCTACTGCATCAAAGGCGGAGAGGATTTCAATACGGGTAAGGGGAGCAAGGAAGATGTAGCGGCGAAGGCGGTTGATGACAAGACGCTGGAAATCACCCTGATAGAACCGCTTCCATATTTCTTACAGCTGATGACATTTGCCAATGTGACTCCGGTTCCGGAATCCAAGACGCAGGGCGAGAAGAACTCTTCCTACGGTGCGACGGCAGAAGAACTCAGCAGCTCAGGTCCATTCTATGCATCAGAGTGGGTCCGCGGTTCCAGGATCGTGCTGAAGAAGAACCCGAATTACTGGGATGCGGCAAATGTAAAGCTGGAAACTGTCAACATGGTACTGGCACAGGACGAGAATACGAGAGAGCAGATGTTTAATCAGGGTCAGCTTGATATCTTAAGAAAGGTCCGCAGCGAGTATGCAGATACGTTAAAGGCAAAAATCGACGGCGGCGAGGTTCAGCTCTTAGAGGGACCGCAGCCGAGATACAGCTATATCTGCTTTAATAATGAAGATCCCAATGGTATCTTTACAAATGAGAAGATCCGTATGGCATTTTCCATAGCGCTGGACAGGGAATCTCTCGTTAAAAATGTTATGAAGAAGGACCAGGCCGCTTACGGCATGATTCCTTACGGTTTAAGTATCGGCGAAGAACTGTTCCGCGATATCTATCCGGAGCCGATGAAGGATTTTCTGGCTCAGGATCCGAAGGCTCTGCTGGAGGAAGGCTTAAAGGAGATCGGGAAAGAGGGAGAGCAGATTACTGTGACGTTCCTTCAGAAGAACTCTGATAATGATACGAAGGTTCAGGCAGAGTATTACCAGAACCAGTGGCAGACAAAGCTTGGCGTGATTGTTAAGATCGATACGGCATCCGACAACTCATCCTTTAATAACCAGGTATCCAAGGGGCTGTATCAGGTATGCCAGACCGGATGGGGTGCTGACTATAATGATCCGATGACATTTATGCAGTGCTATATGACTGGCGACGGCAACAACCCGGCATTCTTCTCCGATGCGAAGTATGATGAGCTGGTGGAGGCGTGCAAAACGGAATCCGATATGAAGGTGCGCGGCGAGAAATTTGCAGAGGCAGAAAAGATTATCACAGTGGAACACTGTGGTCTGGCGCCGATTACCTTTACATACGACAAGAATGTGGCAAAGAGCAGCGTGAAGGGCTTCTATATTAATGGAGCCGGCGGCCCGGCAATCGAACTGAAAAGTGCATATGTAGAATAGGATTAAGAGACAGGAACATGGACTTTGACAATGCGGGGCAGGTATTTACTGCCCCGCATTGTGCGCCTGACTATTACTGCACGGCATGAATCAATGGATTACGGCAGATGGATTACGGCAGATGGATTACGACGAAACGCATGAGTCAGAAACAGGATGGGAGGTTCAAGATGGTAAAGTATATTTTGAAGAAGATAGGTTATATGATTGTTACACTCTGGGTAATTCTGACAATAACCTTCTTCCTGGTCAGCGTCATACCGGGCGATCCGATGCAGGCGGACACCAAGGTGCTTCCCGAGGCTGTGGTGGAGAACCTAAAGGCCCGCTGGGGGCTGGATAAGCCGATGGGGGAACGGTATGTTATTTATTTGAAGAATCTTCTTCACGGAGAATTGGGAGAGTCTTATAAGACTCCGGGTCTTACTGCGAATCAGATTATTAAGGACCGTTTTCCGGCTTCTGCAAGGCTGGGGATTCAGGCCGTGGTGTTAGGGCTGGTTCTAGGTCTGCTTCTGGGAATTCTGGCGGCCTTTCACCGGGGGACGTGGATCGATTTCATTACGATATTTATCGCCATCGTGGGGGTATCCATCCCAAGCTTCGTTTTTGCCGCCCTGCTCCAGAAATACGGCGGCGGAGATTATTTTCCAATTGTCGGCTGGGTGTCTCCGGGGATGAAGATTCCCGAAATTTTCCGTTATACGGCGCTGCCGACGCTGGCGGCATCGATCGGCGGCCTGGCTACGTATTCGCGGTTTATGCGGTCCTCGGTGCTGGATGTGCTGAGCTCTGACTATATCCTGCTGGCCAAGGCCAAGGGGCTGTCCAACTGGAAAATCATTACACGCCACGTGCTCCGCAACAGTATCACTCCGATTATTTCGATCGTGGCGCCGCAGGTGGCGGGAATCGTGACGGGGTCCTTCGTGATCGAGAGAATTTTCTCCATACCGGGTCTGGGCCGTTACTACGTGGACAGCGTCAATGGCCGCGATTACCCGATGGTTCTGGCTACGACCATATTCTTTTCCTTCATCTTCATTCTTTCGATTGTCGTGATGGATATTTTATATGCAATCGTTGACCCGAGAGTCCGTAAGGGCATCATTGAAGGAAAGTAAGGAGGAGAGCCATGGAACAGGGAAATGAAATGACAGTAACAAAGGATCTATTCCGGCGTGTCGGGGTGGATGAACAGAAATCAGAGTCCGTGGTGCGCCCCAGTATTTCTTACTGGCAGGACGCGGTCCGGAGATTAAAACAGAATAAAGTAGCTATGATTAGCCTGGTGGTGCTCTTGTTAATTCTGGTGATGTGCGCCATAGGGCCGTATATTTATCCCCACCCGTTTGATGAGCAGAATATTGAGTTTACGAATCAGACGCCCTCCTTGCAGCACTGGTTCGGACTGGATGATCTGGGACGGGATATCTTCGCGAGAATCTGGATGGGGGGAAGAATCTCCTTAACGATTGGTATCGTGGGCGCAATCGTGTCACTCGTCATCGGCGTTTTATATGGCGGCATCAGCGGATACTGCGGCGGTCTTGTGGACGATATCATGATGAGAATCGTGGAAATCCTGGTGGGAGTGCCGTACATGGTGGTGGTTATTATCATGTCCGTGGTGCTGGGAAAGGGCATGACCTCCCTGCTGATCGCACTGTGTATCACAAGCTGGACGAATCTGGCGCGAATCGTGAGGGGACAGGTGCTGGAACTGAAGGAGAGCGAATACGTTCTGGCAGCCCGGGCGCTGGGAACGCCTCCTCTTCAGATCATCGTAACGCACCTGCTTCCCAATACATTGAGCCTGATTATTATCAATACAACCTTTTCCATACCATCCTTTATCTTTGCGGAAGCGTTTTTAAGCTTCGTAGGTATGGGAATCCAGCCGCCGCTGACAAGCTGGGGTGCTATGGCCGCATTGGGCCAGCAGCAGATGTCCTACTATCCTCATGAGCTGATTTTCCCGGCGCTGGCAATCTCTGTGACCATGCTGGCATTTAACCTGCTGGGCGATGGACTCAGGGATGCATTTGATCCGAAACTGCGCCAGTAGCACTGTTTGTGAATAATAGAGGAAAGGCAGGCATCACCTATGAGTCAACCATTACTTGAGGTTAAGAATTTAAAGGTTTCATTTCATACATATGCCGGGGAGGTACAGGCGGTCCGGGGCGTGGATTTTACGCTGGACGCTGGAAAGACCATGGCAATCGTCGGAGAGTCCGGAAGCGGTAAAACGGTGACTTCCAAGGCGGTTATGGGGCTGATCGCCTCACCCCCGGGAGAGGTAAAGAAGGAGAGCAGCATTTTATTTGAAGGCACGGATATTTTAAGGTTTACGGAAAAACAGTGGCAGGATTACAGAGGCAAGGATGCGGCCATGATCTTCCAGGATCCCATGACATCTCTGGATCCGACCATGAAGATCGGGCGGCAGATTATGGAGAGCATCGTGGAACACCAGAAGGTGGGAAAACGGGAAGCCATGCAGAGGGCCGTGGAGCTGCTTAAAAAGGTGGATATTCCCAATCCGGATGAGAGAGTGCATCAGTATCCTTATGAATTTTCAGGCGGAATGCGTCAGAGAGTGGTGATCGCCATCGCGCTGGCCTGCAATCCGAAGCTGATGATTGCGGATGAACCGACTACGGCGCTGGATGTTACGATTCAGGCGCAGATCATCGGACTGCTGAAGGAGATACAGAAAGCAAACAATACATCGGTTATCATGATTACCCACGATCTGGGAGTTGTGGCCGGTATGGCGGATACGATCGCGGTTATGTATGCGGGATGCATTGTGGAATATGGCAATGTCTTCGACATTTTCAATGCGCCGCAGCACCCGTACACCAATGCCCTGTTAAACGCGGTACCCAGGCTGAATGTGGAGAACAAGGCGCAGCTGGAGGTAATTCCGGGGACACCGCCGGATCTCATATCGCCGCCGAAGGGCTGCGGATTTGCCACAAGGTGCAAGTACTGCATGGAAATCTGCCGTCAGGCGCCGCCGGAATATACGGAGGTGTCAGATACCCATAAGGCAGCCTGCTGGCTCCATCATCCGATGGCCAGGGAGGCATTTGATTGCCACGGTGACTCGTGCGCAGAGCGTGCGAGTGATCGTTACGATTATATAAGGAGGGTTTTTGAATCATGACAGGGATGGATAAAGATAATCAGAAACCCATGGTCCATGTGGAACATTTAAAGAAGTATTTTCAGGTGCGGAAAAAGGGGATTTTAAAGGCGGTGGATGACGTGTCATTCGACATCTGCGCCGGGGAGACCCTGGGGCTGGTGGGGGAGTCGGGATGCGGCAAGACGACCTGCGGACGAACCGTCGTAAAGCTGTATCCGGCCACTTCAGGGACTATCGAGTTTGACGGAAGAGATGTGAGCCAGTTAAAGACGAAGGATGAGATAAAATGGTTTAAAAAGAACGCCCAGATCATTTTCCAGGATCCTTACGCCTCCTTAGACCCGCGAATGACGGTGGGCGACATCGTGGCGGAGGGCATGAAGAACCATGATTTATATCCGGGTAAGGCGCGGATGGAGCGGGTGCATGAGCTGTTAAGCCTGGTGGGGCTCAACAAGGAGCATGCGAACCGCTTCCCTCACGAATTTTCCGGCGGACAGCGTCAGAGAATCGGCATTGCCAGGGCGCTGGCCGTGGACCCGAAGTTTATCGTCTGTGATGAACCCATTTCGGCTCTGGATGTGTCGATCCAGGCTCAGGTGGTCAATTTGCTGGTGCGCCTCCAGAAGGAGCTGGGGCTGACGTACCTCTTTATTGCCCATGATTTATCCATGGTGAAACACATATCCGACCGGGTGGGCGTCATGTACATGGGACATATCGTGGAGCTGGCATCCAGCGCGGAGCTGTACCGGAATCCGCAGCACCCATATACGAAGGCACTGCTGTCGGCAATTCCCGTACCAGATCCCGAATTTGAGCGCTCGAAGACACTGATTCCGCTGGAAGGCGAGGTGGGAAGTCCGATCAACTGCAAGGAGGGATGCAGATTTGAGAAACGGTGTAAATACGCCACGGAACAATGCCGCAGCGTGACACCGCAGCTTAGGGAAATCGAGGCGGGACATTACGTTTCCTGCCATCTTTTGAACTAGTACCTTTCGGGGTAAATACGCCGGAAGGCACTGGTGCAAAGGGTGTTGATTGACAGTCTCTGTTTATTATGATATGGTTAAAAAAATATTATTTTAAGAGAGAGAGCACGATGGTTAATAAGATAAAGAGGACTTCCCTCCAGTCCGAGATCATACGGTTTATTCTGGATTATATCAGAGAACATGATTTAAATCCGGGGGACAAACTTCCCTCGCAGGAGAACCTGCTGGCCATGATGGGGGTCAGCAGGACTTCCCTGAGGGAGGCCATGAAGACATTGGAAGCCAGGGGGATTCTGGAGATTCAGAATGGGAAAGGCGCCTATGTGGGTGGTTTGGTGGATGCCGACGGTGTACAGGTCATTGATTTCACACAGGAAAAGGAACGTCTTCTGGAAGCGCTGGAAGTGCGCAAGATAATGGAACGGGAGATTCTGCGGATGCTGATTCACACCATCACCGACGAGGAGTTAAAGGAGCTGGGAGAAATTAAGGATATACTGATGAGCAAATACCGGAGAGGCCTGCAGCAGACGGCGGAGGACAAGAAATTCCACTATACCATCTACCGGCTCTGCCATAACCAGGTGATGTATCAGCTGATCCTGTCCTTAAACAATGTGATGGAGAAGTTCTGGGAGTTCCCTCTTAATATGGAGGACCCGTTTCTGGAGAGTATTCCGCTCCATGAGGAACTTTATGAGGCTATCTGTGAAAAGAATGTAAGGAAGGCCCAGTCCATCAATGACAAGCTTTTAGAGGCAGTTTACAGAGATATCAGACAACAGCGGTAAGGGAAATCGGATAAGGCTTCAGGGGGCGGCAAAGAAGGAAATTCGTGCTCTCCTGCGTAAACCTATCACATAGCATATAGGTGTTGGAAAGGGGATATGAAATGACAGATCAATCGGAGTATTTAAAAAGTGATAAGCTGGTGACAGCCCATTATGGGGAGGAATATGAGCATTATTATAATGCCGTTGTTCCTCCGATTTTTATGAATTCACTCAATGTATTTGAGACCATTGATGATTACTATGACAGTGACAAGACGGACAAACATACATACTGTTATGGGAGAGTGCAGAATCCGACGGTGCGGATTCTGGAGGACAAGGTGGCGGCTCTGGAGCACGGGACCGGCGCACTGGCGTTTGCCTCTGGCATGGCGGCGGCTACGACGGCGGTTCTCACTGTCTGTAAAACAAAGAGCCATGTGGTCTGTATCCGGAATGCGTATGGACCATTAAAGACATTTCTCAATGAATACTGCAGGGAACACCTGGATATGAGCGTCACCTATGTAAAAGGGGATGAGCCGGAGGAATTTGAAAATGCCGTTACGGATCAGACGGATCTGATTATCCTGGAGAGCCCTTCTTCTGTCGTACTGTCCCTTCAGGACATTCAGGCGGTGTCTGGGACAGCGAGGAAACACCACGCTTACGTCTATATTGACAACAGCTTCTGTACGCCGATTTACCAGAAGCCGCTGGAGTTGGGGGCTGATATTGTGATGCACACCACCTCCAAGTATATGGGCGGACACAGCGATATTATTGGAGGTGTTCTCGCCGTGAAGGACGAGGAGCTTATGGCGCGCCTGAGACAGCAGAGGGAGCTCTTTGGAGGAATCATCGGTCCGATGGAGGCATGGCTGATCATACGCGGTCTGCGGACGATGGAGGTGCGTGTGGAACGCCATCAGGCGACAGCCATGGATATAGCGGCGTTTTTAGAGAACCATCCGAAGGTGAGAAAGGTCTATTATCCGGGACTTTTATCCCATCCGCAGTATGAGCTGATGAAGCGGCAGCAGAGCGGAAATACGGGGCTGTTGAGTTTTGAGATAGAAGGCAGCGCAGAGCAGGCCAAGGAAGTGGCAAAGCGGCTTAAGCTGTTTAAGATCGGCGTTTCCTGGGGCGGTTTTGAGAGTCTTGTCTGTATGCCGCACGCGAGACAGGATGAGGAGGCGTGCCAGTTTTTGGGAGCAGATCAGAATGTGCTGCGAATTCACTGCGGACTGGAAGGCGCAGACGTATTGAAGGCGGATTTGGAACATGCGCTGTCCTGTCTGTGACAGAGTGACGAAAGAGGGGGATTGCAGGATATGGCTATTGTTTTTCACGAGAGAACGGAAGAGTTCCACCTTTATAACCGGGAAATCAGTTATATTATGAAACTTCTGCCTGACCGCTCTGTCGGGCAGCTGTACTATGGAAAAAGGATTCGCGACAGGGAAGACTATGGCCATATGCTGGAATATGCGGTGAGAGATATGGCGCCGTGTCCTTTTGAGGGCGATAATACATTTTCCAGGGAGCATGTGCGGCAGGAGTATCCGGTGTACGGAACGGGGGATATGCGTTATCCGGCTTACCGCATTGCCTGCGGAAATGGAAGCAGGATAACCGGATTTACCTATGCAGGGCACCGCATCTTTGCAGGAAAAAAGCCGCTTGAGGGACTGCCGGCCACGTATGTGGAGGATGACGGGGAAGCCTGTTCTCTGGAGCTGTATTTAGAGGACAGCCTGATCCGCGTGCGGCTGGTGCTGAGTTATACTATTTACAGTGATTTTCCGGTGGTTGCCAGAAATGCCCGGTTTGAATGTCTGGAGGGGTGCCAGGGAATCCGGCTGGAGCAGGCCATGAGTCTGAGCCTCGATCTGCCGGACAGCCGCTATACGATGCTCGATCTGGCGGGTGCCTGGGGGCGGGAGCGTTATCCCGACTTCCATCCGCTGCACCAGGGGATACAGTCGGTTCACAGCATGAGAGGCCACAGCAGCCATCAGTTTAACCCATATCTGGCTCTGCTGAGGCCGGATGCGGGGGAGTCGGCGGGGGAAGTCATCGCGGCCGCCCTTGTATACAGCGGTAATTTTCTTGCCAGTGCCGAGGTTGACACCATGGGGACAACGAGAATCATGGTTGGTATCCATCCGGAGGGATTTTCCTGGCCGCTGGCAGCAGGGGAGAGCTTCCAGACCCCGGAGGCGGTGCTGGTCTATTCTGACAGGGGCTTAAACGGAATGAGCCAGGTGTTCCACCAGCTGTTCCGGACCAGACTGGCGAGGGGGTGGTGGAGAGACCGGGAGCGCCCTATTTTAATCAATAACTGGGAAGCCACCTATATGAAGTTTCAGGAAGAGAAGCTTTTGAACCTGGCGGAAAAGGCCAGGGAGGCCGGTGTGGAGCTGTTTGTCCTGGATGACGGGTGGTTTGGCCGCCGTGACGATGACACTTCTTCGCTTGGGGACTGGTATGCGGACCGGAAGAAGCTGCCGGACGGTATCGAAGGGCTGTCGGAGAAAATACGGGCCATGGGGCTTTCCTTTGGTCTCTGGTTTGAGCCGGAGATGGTCAATCGGGACAGCCGCCTGTATGAGGCGCATCCGGACTGGGTGCTGGGCAGCGAGGACAGGCCGCGCTGTGTCGGCCGCCACCAGCTGGTTCTGGACTTTTCGAAGGACGAGGTGATTGATTATATCGGCGGATTGATGGAGGACATCATCGGGCGGGGGCATTTAAGCTATATCAAATGGGATATGAACCGCAGCATCACTGAGGCGTGGTCTTCAGGGAGGGATGCCGCCTTTCAGGGAACCGTCATGCACCGGCAGATTCTGGGCGTCTACCGTCTGTATGAGCGGCTGATTCGCAAATTCCCTCACGTTCTGTTTGAATCGTGTGCCAGCGGCGGCGCGCGGTTCGACCCCGGAATGCTCTATTATGCGCCGCAGGCATGGACCTCAGACGACACGGATGGAGTGGAGCGAATAAAAATTCAGTACGGTACTTCTTACGTTTACCCATTAAGCTCCATGGGCAGCCACGTCTCCGCGGCTCCGAACCACCAGACACACCGCCGTGTTCCGATGGAGACACGGGCAGTCTGTGCGTATTTCGGTACCTTTGGGTATGAGATGGATGTAACGGCAATCTGTGAGGCGGAGCTTGAACAGATGAAGAACCAGAGTGCATTTATGAAGGCAAACCGCAGACTGATTGCGGAAGGGACCTTTTACCGGTTAATCAGTCCCTTTGAGAATGAACGCAGCGAGGCTGGCTGGATCGTGGTCTCTCCGGACAAACGGGAGGCGCTGGCGGCTTACTTCAGAGTTCTGCAGCCGGTAAATGCAGGATTTTGCAGGATGAGGCTTTTGGGGCTTCTGGAAGAGGGGGAGTATGAGATACGGGAACAGGGAATGGCGGAGTTTCCATACACATGCTACGGCGATGAACTCATGAATTACGGACTGATTCTGTCGGATCAGGCCAGCGGCATTAAGACGGCGGGAGTGCGGCAGGGGGATTATCTTGCGAGGCTGTTTGTGCTGAAGGTGAGAGACGACGGTGGCAGTTAAAAATTGAACAGATAGTACCTTGAATTTTCCATGCATACTCCTTATAATAAAAGGGTATGATAAAGGGGTATCATAAAGGGGTATCATAAAGGGGTATTAAAGGGGGAATCAGCATGGCCTTGCCAATTAATATAACGGAATTGATCAACCGCAGAGTTGTTGAGAATGCCCGGGTTGAGTATAAACGGAATTGGAATCCGGAACCAATTCTACATTCCATCTGTGCATTTGCTAACGACATTGATAACTGGGGCGGCGGATATATTATTATTGGAGTGGAGGAAGAGGAGGGCATGCCGAAGTTTCCGGTCAGCGGGCTTACTCCGGATTCCATAGACCGCATTAATAAAGAATTACTGCAAAAGTGCAATCTGATTGAGCCGCGATATGTTCCGATTGTTGAGCAGACTATTTATGAAGGTGCGGATATTTTGGTTCTTTGGGTGCCGGGCGGGGAATCACGTCCATATAAGTGCCCAACCTCATTCCCGGCAGAAAAGGCTGTCAGGACTGACAAAGCATATTATATTCGTAAACTTTCCAATACAATTAAGGCAAATAATCTGGAAGAAAAAGAACTGTTTCTTTTGGCCAATAATGTTCCTTTTGATGATCGCGCTAATTTTAAAGCGAATGTAGCAGATTTAAAGTCCAGTCTGATTGCAGAGTATCTTTATGCAGTAGGAAGCGATTTGTACGAAACTTCGCTTAAGCGTCCTGTTACGGAACTTGCCTTAGATATGCGTTTGGTTGGTGGTCCGAGTGAATTGCGCAAGCCATTAAACGTTGGGCTTATGTTTTTTTATGAGCGGCCGGATGAGTTTTTTCCTTATGCACGTATTGAAGTTGTTGATAAGCCTGATCCGACAGGGATTGGTATGACTGAAAAAGTATTTTCCGGGCCGCTTGACCGCCAATTGCGTGATGCCCTTAGCTATGTCCAAAATTATATTATAAAAGAAAAAGTTACAAAGGTTCCTGGCCGCGCCGAAGCAGAACGTATTTATAATTACCCTTATGCGGCGGTGGAGGAGGTTTTATCGAATGCGGTCTATCACAAATCCTATCAGATTGGCGAACCCATTACGGTAACGATTACTCCTGAAAAAATGGAGATTACCAGTTTGCCGGGCCCGGACAGGACGATCAGTGATGAAGATATCCGAAACAGGCATATGATTTCCCGTCGCTACCGAAACCGCAGAATTGGTGATTTTTTGAAAGAATTAAAGCTTATTGAGGGGAGAAATACGGGGATACCAACGATTTTGCGTGCAATGCAGCAAAATGGTTCAAAGCCGCCAGTATTTGAAACGGATATGGAAAGGACGTATTTTACTGTAATTCTTGCTGTCCAGGACAAATTTCTGCCTGCGTCCTCTCAAAAGCCGGAACGGCGCGTGAAAAAACGCAGGAACATTAGCGAAATTAAAGATCTAATTCTGGCAACATTAAGCCAGAGAAGTCCGCTTTCATCTTCGGAACTTGCAGAAGCTATGGGGTATACAAAAGTTACCGACACAGTCGGTAAGGCTATACGTGAATTGATAGGAGAACATAAAATTGAATATATTAATTCAGAAAATTTAAGAAGCCGCTATCAGAAACTTCGATTGACAAAGAATTGAGTAACATAACAGGGCATACGTATCAGTGAAATAAAAAACTCCTCCGGTGGTATTCCCGGAGGAGTTCCATTTTACTGATAATCGCAGACATTCGCCCATTTCTGAAGTAATTCAATCTCTTCCGGACGTTTCTTTGACAGCTGAGCCGCAGCTACGATCGGCAGCCATGTCTGTACGTACTTCTTTGCAGTACCGGTCTTCTTGCAGAAAATATCCATGTACATATCCGCTTTTTTCTGATCCTGTAAGCAGAACAGAAGGTAGGTTCTGGCAACATCTGCACTGGCGTTACCCTGAGTTGCATGTACCCAGTCGAGAACACACATGGAGCCGTCTTCTCTTACGACGATATTGGTCGGGTTAAAATCACCGTGGCATAACTTGGTATGCTTCGGCATGCTGTCCAGCTTGGTGCGCATGTCATAACGTGTAATATCACTTAACTCTTCAGTCTCAAGAATCTGTCTGGACATCTTATCCTTCAGCTTGTTTAACAGAGGACAGTGTTTGGAAAGAATATTCAGATGAAGATCAACCATCTGTTCCATGTACTCTGGAAGCTTGTCAGGGTTCTCGTCCATAAGCTGCTGGAGGGTTTTGCCTTCAATGAAGTCAAACGTAATGGACCACTTACCTTCAAATACACCGACTTCCAATACCTTTGGTACGTCAATTCCGCCGGTTTCTTCTACACGCGCGGTAATCAGCGCTTCATTTAATACTTCCGCCTTCGGGAAATCTGCGTTGAAAACCTTAATCGCCTTGTCTCCGTCACGATATACTTTTTTTGTTGCTGTTGTTGCAATCAATTCTGCTGCCATATATAACCTCTCCTTCCATCCTTGAGTCTAAACTATGTAGTAGTTTTGGTTCTTTTATTTTACTACAAATTCCATAAAAAGTACAGATATTCCGGTAAAAAGTTCTGAATATTTTGCACACAATTTACATAAAACTAAAAATATTATCAAAAACGGAAAACTGCGGTTCCGTATGCAGGAAGCGAATAAGCGATGGAATAATCCTGGCCGTCGCACTCCTTTTTTACGGAGCGGAATGCAGGGGCCTTGTCGCCCCGTTTGTAGAGGCCGTGGCTGTTATCCAGCACCAGGGTATAGGTTCCGCGTTTCGGCACGCCTACACGGTAGTCAGGCCGTTCCACCGGAGTGAAATTGATGACAAATAAGAGGCTCCGTTTGTGATCGCGGCTGTAACGGACGAAACTGAAGATGCTGCGGTCTCCGTCGTTGGCATTGATCCACTGGAAACCGTCCCAGTCGTAATCCAGTTCATAGAGCGCCGGATATTTGCGGTAGAGCTGCAGTAAATCCTTCACGTAGCTCTGTAAGCCGGCATTCTGCGGCTCGTCGGTCAGGTACCAGTCCAGCGCAGCCTTTTCATCCCACTCGTGGAACTGGCCGAAATCCTGCCCCATAAAGAGCAGCTTCTTGCCCGGGTGACCAAGCATAAAGGTGTAGCCCGCTTTTAAGTTGGCAAACTTATCCTCTAAAAGGCCCGGCATCTTGTTGATCATGGAGCACTTCAGATGGACGACTTCGTCATGGGACAGCACCAAAATATATTTTTCACTGGTAAAATAGGTGAGCCCGAACGTCATCTTGTGGTGGTTGTATTTGCGGAAATACGGGTCCAGCTTCATGTACTCCAGGAAATCGTGCATCCATCCCATATTCCACTTAAAGGTAAAGCCAAGACCCTCATCCTCCGGCTTCCCGGTGACTTTCGGCCATGCGGTGGACTCTTCCGCGATGACAATGGCGCCGTTCCCGCGGTCTGCCATCACACTGTTTAAATGCTTGAAAAATTCAATGGCTTCCAGATTTTCATTGCTGCCGTAACGGTTGGGAATCCAGCTGCCGTTCTCCCGGCCGTAATCCAGATAGAGCATGGAGGCGACGGCATCCACCCGGAGTCCGTCTACGTGGTATTTTTCCACCCAGTAAATGGCGTTGGCAATGAGGAAATTGTCTACTTCATACTTGCTGTAATCAAATACCTTGGTTCCCCAGTCCGGGTGCTCCCCTTTTCTGGGATCGGCGTATTCATAGAGTGCTTCCCCGTCAAACTCAGAGAGACCGTGCGCATCCCGCGGAAAATGGGCCGGAACCCAGTCCAGGATGACGCCGATTCCTTTTCTGTGCATGTAATTGATAAAGTACATGAATTCCTGAGGCGTTCCGTAGCGGGAGGTAGGGGCGAAATAGCCGGTGACCTGATACCCCCAGGAGCCGTCGTAGGGATGCTCTGCGATTCCCATTAACTCCACGTGGGTGTATCCCATGTCGGTCACGTAATCGGCCAGCTCCTTTGCAGCTTCCACATATGTATAGCAGCCGTCTTTTTCCGGTCTGTTTTTCCTGCGCCAGGATCCGAGGTGAACCTCGTAAATGCTCATCGGGGCGTTCATAGGATCGGCACTTCCGCGTTTATCTATCCAGGCGTCGTCTCCCCACTGGAAGTCCGAGAGATCGGTGGTAACGGAAGCGGTGCCGGGGCGGTATTCCGCGCTGAATGCATAGGGATCTGCCTTGAATAAGATTTTGCCGCTTTTCGTTGTGATGGCGTATTTGTATAGCTCTCCTGCAGCGATGCCAGGGACAAATGCCTCCCAGATGCCTGAATCGGCCAGAGGCGTCATCGCATTTGCCTCCGGGTCCCAGCTGTTAAAGTCGCCGACGACACCGATCTGCTCCGCATGAGGTGCCCAGACGGCAAAATACATGCCGTTTTTGCCCTTATATTTTTTCGGATGCGCGCCCATTTTCTCAAAGATCTCATAATGTCTGCCGTTGTTGAAGAGATAACGGTCCACTTCCGTGATAAATCCTGTCCCAATTTCCTTTTTGCTTCCTGCCATAAGTTTAGCCCTCCGTAATCTTTAGAATAACCCCCCGGTTTGCCGGCAGAGTTACCGTGATTTTCTGATCTGTAACGGGATACTCCTCCCCGTCGAGAAGATTTACCGCTGTGGTGCCGCTTACCGGGCATGGTATGGCGACGGATACATCGGCTCCGTCGTTGTTTACCGCGGTAATGACGGCATGTCCCTGATGGAACCGTGCAAATGCGTACTGCCTGTTGGTGAGAAGGAGCTCCTGATACCGTCCCCCGTGGAATTCAGGATTCTCATCATGAATGGTTCCCAGTCTGGCAATGAGATCTGTCAGGCCGCAGTGAAGTTTTTCCTCGTCTGCGATGGTGATACGAGGCCGGAGCGCATCATCGCTCGTCTTTGTCCGCCTGCCTTCAATCCCCCATTCTCCTCCATAATAGATGGAAGGAATTCCGGGAAGCGTGAACAGGAGTGTATAGACAGGATATAAATGCTCCGGATCGTTTAGTTTGCTGGCAATCCGGTCCTCGTCGTGGTTGTCTACAAAGGTGTAGAGCCTGCCGCCGATGGCCTCGAGACGCCTGACATTATGGGCTATTTCGAAGTAATTGTGGTCGTTGTGACCGGAATAAATGCTTTTGTGCAGCTCATAATTGGTGACGGAATGAAGCATCTCATCATTCACCCATCTGCTGTAATCGCCGTGAATCACCTCGCCCATCAGCCAGAAATCATCCTTCATGGCGGAGGTCTGGCTCCTTAACTCCTTCATGAAGCCAAAGTCAAGCACATTGGCACAGTCGAGGCGGATTCCGTCGATATCGAAGGTATCGACCCAGAACCGGATCGTATCAAATAAATACTGTTTTACATCGGGATTCCACAGATTCAGACAGGGCAGTTCGTAATGGCCCTGCCAGGCCTCATAGCCAAAGGAATCTCCCAGCGGACTGTTCCAGCCGAAGTTCACGCCCTTATACCAGTCACGGTAAGGAGAACTCTCCCGGTTTGCGGCAATGTCCAGAAATGCGAAGAACTCCCGGCCTGTGTGGTTGAAAACTCCGTCAACCACCACTTTGATGTCCGATTCATGACACAGGGAAACGAAGTTTTTGAAGCTTTCATTGGTTCCCAGACGGCGGTCTACCGTGCGGTAGTCCCGCGTGTCATACCCGTGTGAGGAGGACTCAAACAGTGGCCCGATGTAAATGGCGTTACAGCCAAGTGACCGAATATGAGGAATCCATTGATCCATTTCCTCAAAACGGTCTGTAACGTCGGCTCCGGAATTCTCTTTCGGCGCCCCCGTTAACCCTAAGGGATACATATGATAAAATACCCCTTTTTCATACCACTTGCTCATATATTTATCCTCCAGTGATAAAAGTTTATACCTCCCGGCTCTTGAAGCGGCGCAGAAGGAACTGATAACGCAGCTGTGCCGCGTTTAGTTCATAGATATAGCAGTCAATCAGCGTGGGATCGACTACCTGTTCAAAATGGTTTCTTGCCGAATCAATGGCTGTTTTAGAACGCTCGATCTCCCGGCGTAAATTTTTTTCTTCCTCGGAACGGACCAGCCGTTTTCTGAATATCATGTTTTTCATCGTATTTCATCTCCAGATTTTAATAAGTCAACAGTTCTACTATAGAAAATAGTATATCTGGAAAATACCAAAATATTCATAAATTGCCTGCATTCATTGGCGAAGGCCGCTCTTTGGCAGAAGAAAGCAGTTCCTGGAGATAAGTCCCCAGTCTGCGGAGTTCTTTTGTGCTGTCTGCGATTGTCAGATAATAGTAGTTGGAAGTGCCTTCCCGGCGAACATTCACCAGTCCGGCGTCTTTTAAAATCTTTAAATGATGGGAAATGGCGGGGCGTGATAAGTTGGTCTGCTCCGTAATCTCCTTTACATTCATGCCGTGGGCTCCGTCGGGGCGGTATCCCTCCAGCGAAGCGGCGATGTTCGTCTCATGATCGTCATAGAGACCGGTGCTGGCAAGCACCCCGATGATGGAAAGTCGGACCTCGTCGCCAAGAGCAATAAACAGCGGCATGCAGTCGCGAAAAAGCTTGTTAAAATCGCCGGCTTCCAACATGTAAATTCCTCCTTTGGTTTAAAAAAATAAACTAACTGTATTTTACCATTTTAGGGAGAGAACGTCAACAAAATGAAGTGGAAAAAAGCCGGGGGTGAGATGGAAAAAAAGTCCATTCTATCTAGGCTTCACAGTTATGTAAAGCAAATAAATGTATACAGTATTTTTGTGGAAAACAGGTTGACTTTTAGCTTCGGATTGTGCATAATTAAGAAACATTCTTACCCCCATTCAGAGGGCAGATATGATTCACAGGGTCATAGAATTCTTTTTATGACTGCAGCGCCGATATTCCGGCACAATTCCCAGTTTTGATAAAATATAAAGAGAGAAAGAGGGGGATTTTATCGCTCAAAATTTGATTTTGCTGTTGGTGTTGGCCGCCGGCGCCTATTACGATGTGCGGGAGCACCGGATTCCCAACTGGTGGGTAGCCATTTCCATGGTCTGTGGGATACTTCTTGCCATGGTGGAGTCTGGAGCGCCTCCGGAGACGGCGGTGTATTTAAAAGAGGGCGGGCTGTTTCTGGCGCGTATGCTGGCGGTGACCGCACTGTTCTTTCCACTGTTTTTCTTCCGCATGATTGGAGCGGGAGATATCAAGCTGGCCGCGCTGATCTGCGGCTACTCAGGCTTTACCGCAGGAGCCGCGGCGATCGGCCTGGGATTTCTTATCGGGGCCTTCTGGTCTTTTCTGAAGATGATGGTGAAAGGCAGCTTTCACGAGCGATTTAGCCATCTCACAGCCTATATCAGGCGCATTTACCATACAAAAAAAATAACGGCCTATTATGATTTTGCCAGGGACGGGGCGGAGGCGGTAATCCCTCTGGGAGTCTGTCTGCTCTTTGGGACCATGGCATTCATCATGATACCGGGATAGGAGCGAAGGTGTGACAAACAGGATTATGGCGGTCTACGACGTGGACCCATTTTATGCCGACCGGTTTGCAGATTTTGTAAACCAGAAGGAAAAGGTGCCTTTTACCGTCATGGCGTTTACGACGCTGGAAAGGCTTAAAAATTATGCCATGGAGCATGAGATTGAATTGCTGCTGATTAACAGTACTGTGCCTAAGGAGGAGATTGACCGCCTGGGAGCGGCCAGGGTGGTGACGCTGGCTGACGGGGAGACGGTGCCGGTCGATGGACAGTACCCGAGCGTCTATAAGTATCAGGCTACCGATAATATCATGCGGGAGGTAATGGCATGTTACTGTGTGGGGGCGATTCAGCCTGCGCTTACTGCGATTGGGAATGTCGGTGATATCATCGGTGTGTACTCCCCTGTCAACCGCTGCTTAAAGACCTCCTTTGCGCTGACTGCGGGCCAGCTTCTGTCCAGAAAATCACGGGTGCTTTATGTAAACTTAGAAGACTGCTCCGGACTGGAAAAGCTGTTTGGGGAAGAGCATAAGGCGGATTTGTCCGACCTGCTGTATTTTTACGGACAGGGAAATTACAGCTGGGTACGGCTTAGCTCGGTTATCTACTCCTGGGGGGATCTGGATTACATACCGCCGGTGCGGTATCCGGAGGATTTGTGCCAGATTACGGCCGAGGATATGGCAGATCTGCTGACGCGGATTGCAAAGGAGAGCGCCTACGATATCGTGGTGGTGGATTTAGGACAGTTTGGGAAAAAGGCCGCTTCCGTGCTGGAAGTATGCAGTACGGTCTTTATGCCGGTGAAGGATGACTGCATGTCTGTGGCAAAGGTGGAGGAATTCGAAGAGTACTTAGTCCGTTCAGGGCATGAGGCGCTTAAGGAGCGGATTCAGAAGATTAAGCTTCCGTATCACAGCAGTTTTGGAAGAAAGGAAAACTATCTGGAGCAGCTGCTGTGGGGAGAGTTAGGGGATTATACGAGGCAGCTGTTGAAGGGGAGGTAATCGTAGTAACGGAACAACAGGAAAAGAACGAGAGAAAACGGCAGTCAGGTGACAGGGGGCATAAGCGATGGATCAGGAATTATGAAAGGAACTGAGGCAGGAACTGATGACGGTTCTGGAGGGACAGAACCATACCAGTGACGAAGAACTGTATGAGCTGATTGACGAACGGATTCTGGAATACGGGCAGGCCAGATACCTGCCATTAAAAGAGCGGGTGGACCTGCGCAGCAGCCTGTTTGATTCCTTCCGCAGGCTGGGAGTGCTGCAGGAGCTGGTGGATGACCGTGAGGTGACTGAGATTATGGTGAACGGACCGGATCATATCTTCATCGAACGGAAGGGGCGTGTGGAGGCGTGGAACAAAGGCTTTGAGAGCACGGAGCAGCTGGAGGACATGATTCAGCAGATTGTCAGCCGCGTCAACCGTACCGTGAATGTCTCCCGGCCGGTAGCAGATGCCAGACTGCCGGATGGATCCCGTGTACACATCGTCCTGCCGCCCATTGCATTAGATGGTCCTGCGGTGACGATCAGAAAGTTTCCGGAGCCGATTACGATGGAGAAATTAATCAGGTTTGGCTCGGTCAGCGAGGAGGCGGCTGTATTTTTAAAGAAAATGGTGACGGCGGGGTATAACATTTTTATCAGCGGAGGAACGAATTCCGGGAAAAGCACGTTTTTAAATGCGCTTACCGCCTGCATTCCGGCAGAAGAACGATTGGTTACGGTTGAAGATTCCGCGGAACTGCAGATCCGTGCCGTTCCGAATCTGGTAAGACTGGAGGCCAGAGGGCCAAACGCAGAGGGGGAGGGCGCCGTCACGATCGCAGATCTGATTCGCGCGGCGCTCCGTATGAATCCGGACAGAATCATTGTGGGGGAGGTCCGGGGAAAGGAGGCGCTGGACATGGTTATGGCCATGAATACGGGGCATGACGGCAGCTTGAGTACGGGACACGGCAACAGCCCGAAGGACATGCTGTCCAGGCTGGAGACGATGATGTTAATGGGGGCCGAACTGCCTCTGCCGGCGATCCGCAGTCAGCTGGCTTCGGCTCTTGATATTCTCGTGCATTTGGGGAGACTGAGAGACAGGAGCAGACGGGTGCTTTCAATTGTGGAGGTGGATTGTTATGAAGAAGGGGAAATCAGGCTTCATTCCCTGTATGAGTTTGAGGAAAAGACGGATGAACGAAAAGGTCCGGACGCGGCCGTCTCCGGATGCCTTAAGAAAACCGGAGCGCTTAAGCACACGGAAAAACTGCGGGCAGCAGGCATTGTGTTATGACAGGTACCGGCTGTCCGCCGGGGAATGGTTCCAATATGCGGCGGCAGGAGCCGGTTTTGCGGCGGCCGTGTCCTATGTATTTTACCGGAGTCTGCCGGTATTTATTCTATTGAGTCCGTTCGGACTGTGTTATCCCCTGATCAAGAAGCGAGATCTAAAAGAACAGCGTTTAAAAAAGCTGAATCTGGAATTTAAAGAAGGGATTCTGATTCTATCCTCCTTTCTGAGCGCCGGATACTCGGTGGAGAATGCATTTTCAGCCAGTGTGAAGGAACTGGTGGTCATGTATGGACCTTCCGGCATGATGACTTTAGAATTCAGCCATATGGAGGGACAGATCCGCATGAACCGCCCGGTTGAACAGGTGTTGAGGGAATTCGGCGACAGAAGCGGACTGGACGATGTAAGGAATTTCGCCGAGGTATTTGCCGCGGCAAAACGCAGCGGGGGAGAACTGGTCTCGATTATTAACCACACTTCGGGTGTGATTCGTGACAAGATACAGATTCAGGAGGAGATCACAACAATGACGGCTGCCAAACAGTTTGAACAGAAGATTATGAATCTGATTCCTTTTTTCCTGGTGCTGTACGTCGATGTCAGCTCACCTGGATTCTTCGATATGATGTATCAGACTGGTGCAGGGAGAGGAATCATGACGGGGTGCCTGGTGCTCTACGCGGCAGCGTATGCCTTGGCGGGAAGAATTTTGAGAATCGAGGTGTAGCAATGGGGAAATCCGTGAAATTTCCGGTTCCAAAGTTTTCTGTGGCCTGTGCAGCGGCTGGAATCATACTGTATGCAGTATTACTGATTTTTCAGGGAGGCAAATGGGTGCCCGTATCTTCCTTGCAACGGGCGTCCCACGGAGAAGGGGAACTCCTGTATGAGGTTATGGTTCGGGAGTTGGGGGAGGAAGGGCGGGAAATACCGGTTACGATACCGGTGAGAGACCGGCAGTATTCAGACGAGGAGGCCAAAACACTGTATGATACGGTACTCCCGGAACTGACAGACCGGATTCTGGGCGGAAACGAATCACTGGAGGCGGTTCGCGGTGATTTGGATTTAGTGCGTGTGTTAGAGCCCTACGGTTTAACGGTCCGCTGGGAATCCGAGAACGCAGAACTGGTGGACTCCTTTGGTACCGTGGTAAACAGCGGTGTTTCGGAGGAAGGGGAGACGGTTTGGTTAAAAGCAGTCTTAACGGATGGAGCCCATACGCAGGAATACGACATACGGGTGACCGTGATGCCGCCGGTCTTAAACGGGGATGAGCAGCTTAAGGAAAAGGTCATGGAAGCGTGCCGCCGCCTGGATACCAGGCAGAAGACAGAGAG
The DNA here is from genome assembly GCF_051132295.1 of Hungatella sp. SB206. Taxonomy (NCBI): domain Bacteria; kingdom Bacillati; phylum Bacillota; class Clostridia; order Lachnospirales; family Lachnospiraceae; genus Hungatella; species Hungatella sp. SB206. Next base: position 301,480 of record NZ_CP096603.1, read on the forward strand.
AGAGCTTCTTCTTCCGGAGGAAGTGGACGGAAAAAAGCTGAGCTATTACCGGGAGCGTGATACAGACTATACGGTGATTCCTTTTTTGGGAGTTCTTCTTGCCTTTTTGTGGGCGGCGCGGGAGAAGATGAAGGAGCAGAATGCAAAAAAACAGCGGGAGCAGCTTTTGCTTCTGGACTATTCTGAAATTGTATCAAAATTCATGGTATTTATCAGCGCGGGGATGACGATACGGACTGCCTGGGAACGGATTGCCGTGGGATATGAAAACACGGTCCAGGGAGGAACACGGAAGCCGAGGCCTGCCTATGAAGAGATGTGTCATACGATTTCCCAGCTAAAGAGCGGAATGGCTGAGAGCAGGGCATACGGTGAATTTGGGCGAAGGTGCGGCCTGCAGCCCTACGTTAAGCTGGCGGCACTGCTGGAACAGAACCGGAAAACCGGCAGTAAGAATCTTAAAGCCGCATTGGAGCTGGAGATGGTGACTGCGTTCGAACAGCGGAAAAACCTGGCGAAAAAATTGGGAGAAGAGGCCGGGACAAAGCTGCTGCTGCCGCTGTTTCTAATGCTTGGAGTTGTCATGGTTATGATGGTAGTGCCTGCATTTCTGGCTTTTTATTGAGAAGGGAGGTGAGTGGTATGGAAAGGATAAAGAAAGAGCTGGCTGCATTCCTGAAGGAAGAGGATGGCGTGGGAGTAATTGAGATTGTATTGATTCTGGTCGAAATATTTACCCCCTAATTCACACTATGTATTATGTAAATATAGTAAAAATAGCGGAAATAGAGTAACGGTATAGACGGGAGTGTATATGAAGTACAGTGGTAATAGTAAGGTGTATGGAATTAGGTATTTTAATGTATGGTTCTATTTATTTGCTGAAACAGAGATGGATGATTATAAGATTAACATGTTAGGCGAGAGCATAAACACAGGTAATTTGATGAAAATGAAAGATATTCATTGGTGGTGTATTAGGCATAACATAAAGTATAAGGTAATATTTAAGTACAGAAAAGAGTATCCAGTACAAGCTAATATATGGAATTTGTACACATATTGTCGTTTTAGGCTTGAGACTATACGATAAGTTATTACCTTTTTGTTAAAAGATATCGAAGAGACGGATACAAGATATAATTATATAATAAAAAAAATAACATTTGTAATTAGAATGTTGAGTCAACAAGGCATATGGTTTATAATAAAAAAAGAAAAATATTTTTGGATTAAAAATGATTAAAATTATGCATATTTATACAGGAGAAAGTGTTACATTATGGAGAAAAGTGAAATAGGAACAAACATTGATAAATTAGTAATTATTCTCGATACTAATATCCTTTTGTATTTATATAAATGTTCATTTAATGCGAGCCAAAATATAGTGGAGTTGTTTAGTAAAGTAAAAGAAAAAGTTGTAATACCTAGTAGGGTTTATAAGGAGTATTTGGTCCATAAAGATGAAGAGCAGGCAAAGATTGATAGAAAATATGATTCATTTACAAGAGATTTGAAAAAACAAGTAAATGAATTAAAAAATAAAATAAATGGGAGTATTTCTGAAAGCCGAAAATATGAGTTTCCTAATTGTGATTCACTGGAGACAGGGATTGGAACTTTTTTAAATAAAATTATTACGGCTATCTCAACATATGAGAATTCTTTATCTTCAGAGAAGCAGAATAAATCTGTTCAAATAGCAAATGTTGAGCAAATATTGCATTATTGGAGCAGTCAGGGAAAAATTAAATCAGAGCCTACCATTGTTCAATTAATGGAATACGTTAAAGAAGGAGAATTTAGATTTAGGTATAAAATGCCACCAGGGTATAAGGATGAGGAAGAAAAAGACAAAGAAGCAAAAAAAGATAGTAAAAAAGATAATTTTGAGGGAAGGATAAGAAAATATGGGGATTTATTTGTTTGGAAAGAAATCATTGATATTGGTAAGGAAAGGGAAGGAAAGGTAATTGTATTTTTAACAAATGATATAAAAGAAGATTGGTGGGTATTAAAAGGTGAACAATCCAATAAAGAAGCTGTTTGTATGAGAGAAGAATTACGCAAAGAGTACATTGCGATAACGGGTAGTGATAAAATCGAATTTATGACGTTGCCAAGATTTTATGAATTATTTTCTGATTATTATAAGATTTGTGACATAAAAACAACTTTAGAGTTGGAGTATCAGTCATATGTACAGGGACAAATTCGTACCAAATTTAAAGAACAGATTGAAGGAGAAATTATTAATAATTTAAAAGGAATAGAATGGGGAGAGGTAAGCACAGATTTTGAAGATATTATAGAGCCGGATATTGATATTGATGATCTATCAATTGAGGAGATAACCCTTCATTATGATGACGATGGGGAAACAGCAATATATGATATAAAGATTAGTGCGGAAACTTTTCCGATAGAAATGAAAAAAATAGATGATGAACTTGTCTTATGGATTGCGGAAGTACGAGTGAAAGGAAATCTTGCTATTCAGATACAGAGGGACTTGAGAAATTTAGAAGAGAGTGGAATTTCTTTCAAATCATTTTCATATGATGTACTTTCTAACAGAGATTCAGAGGAGGCACTTCTTGAAATCAAAGAGGAAGCTTTATCAGAAACAATGGATACATTAGAAGACTATTACAATCATTGATAAGGAAGCGGATATTATGTTAAATGTAACATGTAGAGACTTAGATGAGATAACAAAAGAAATTTTAGAACCTATTGTTCATGATTTTCAAACACGATATCCTCGTGTTGAAGGGGAGGCGTATTTGGGGTATCCGATATACTTTAATAGAGTTACCAATGAGAAAACATCGGTGGATATGGCATTGATAACAAAGATAGGTGTTTTCATATTTAATGTATTGAAAAATACGGTACCCAATTATGATGAGATACAGAATGATATATATTATAGAGTAAAGGAAAAATTTCAACGTTTGCCCCATTTGAGAAATGGAAAAAAATTGAAGTTTGAATTTTTTTCGATAACTTATTCAATGGAACAAATAACACCAATAGATGATTGTCCTATAGCATTTAGCGTAGAAGATGTCAGGGAATTTATTGCCGCCAATAAGCGACAAGAAGAATTTTCTGATTTTGACTACAACGCAATTCTTTCTGCGATTCAGGAAGCATACGGTCTTAATTATAGGGTTGAACGAGTAGGGGCTAAAATTGGTACAAAGGCCTATAAAATTAATGAAGCTAATGCTTTAATTGAAAAGTATGATCATGCTCAAATGGATGCAATATTAGGAGATACAACAGGAATTCAGAGAATAAGAGGCATGGCGGGTTCTGGGAAAACTATTGTGTTGGCAAGAAAAGCTGTGGAAATATATATGGCGCATAGAGATTGGACAATAGTAATAACATATTCAACTCGAGCGTTAAAAAATCAGCTTGTAAGATATATTAGTAAATTTTATGCGGATAAGAATGATGGAGAAATGTATGATACAGATAAAATTAAAGTGATGCAGGCATGGGGATCGGCATCCTCTGTTGGGGTATATTATGATGTGTGTGTACATCATGGATTAGAACCGCTTAATTTTACACAGGCTAAAACTAAATATGGTAAAAATAGAGCTTTTTCAAAGGCGTGTGAAGAGGTGATAAAAACTATTCCCAAAATGGAAAAGATGTATGATTGCATTCTGGTAGATGAGGCACAAGATTTCGATAAAAATTTCTTGTCATTATGTTTAAAAGTTCTTGGAGAAGAAAAACGACTTGTGTATGCTTATGATGAATTACAACAGTTAAATGAGGAAACGATGCCAACACCTAAAGAAATCTTTGGTGAAGAAATTCAAAACGATACGCCTTTAACTGTTTGTTATAGGAATCAAAGCCCTGTTATTGTTACAGCGCATGCAATAGGTATGGGAATGTATAGAGAAGGATACGATTTACCATTGCAAATGCCAAGTTCTCCCAACGTATGGGAAGCAATAGGATATGAAAGTTCAAAAGAGATTAGGGATGGTGAAGAAGTAACACTTTATAGGACAACAAGAACAAGTCCTGAATTATTGAAGGTAGATCGTAATGAAATTATAGAATTTTTGGCTTATGAGGATTTTACTGAATTGAAGAAAGCACTTATCCAATCATTACGAAATGATATTAATAAAGAAATGTTATTACCTTCTGATATTATGATTATTGATATGGATGCAATTGGGAGTCTGACTAACAGAGCCAGTATTATGACTATGGTCAATATGGAGGACAATTATGAAGGCAATTTATCTATTCATATGGCTGGATCATTAAGCCCAGAAGACTTTTTTAGAAAAGATTCTATCGTATATACTAGTGTTTTTAGAGCAAAAGGAAATGAGACATTTATGGTGTATATTGTTAATGCCCAAAGATGTATTAACTCATTGATTCCTAGAAGTGATAGAAATGCTTTATTTACTGCTATTACTAGAAGTAAAGGCTGGGTAAAAGTAATGGGATATGGTGAAGAGATGAAAGTTCTTTGCAAAGAGTTTGAACAAGTAAAGAATAATGATTTTAAATTACATTTTAGCCATTATCCTACAAAAGATGAAAGAAAACAGATGATTCTTAATAATAGCGATTTAGATGAGCAAACTTTAAAATCAATTCAGGATGCAAGAAGTAGAGTTGCTAAGGCTAAGGCAACAGGTAAGGCTATGAACAATTTACAGTTAATGATGGAAATTATGGGAGTATCGACAAAAGAGGAATTAATGAAAATGCTTATGGACGATAACGACTGATTATTTTTTCAATTAGCCATAATAAATAGGTTTTGATATGATATAAAATTAAAATGGGAGATAGTACGAAAGTTGTGCTTTTCCCATTTTTTTAAATAGATTAAAAGATAAAATGAATTAAGAAGATGGTGGAAGAATTCAAAAGAAAGAAAACAGAAGTATAATTTCATTTGTAAAGAGGAGTCTGGATTCATCTGTTATGTAGAAAAATCGAATTTGGGAGATAAAGTGATTTTAATGTAGCCATTTGTAGAGAATTAAGATGAAAGGCTGTGAGAGTTTTAGAAGTTAAGAGTTTGGAAACACTGTCGAAACATCATCTATTTACCAGGAGCGTGGAGAGGACAACTGACAGATTGATGAAAAGGAGAAGTTGCTCAGTGTGAAATCAAAGTTGATTATGGGAAAAAATATATATGGATTTCTATGCGAGAATATTCATTTTTCGGGTTCACTTAGAGCAGAAACAAAAAGGCTCCTTGTTATAATTACACGATAATATCAAATGGATTCATATACTTTCTGATATAAAGATAAATTGATAGAGGAAATCTGTATTTGTATCAGAAACAGATAAGCCAATCATGTTTTATTTGCTAGAACATGGTTGGCTTTTTGGCGTTAAAAAGTTCAAAGAAAAGGAGAGTGTGGTAATTGAAGAAAATGGATGAAAAAAATCTAAAAGAAGATTCGGGTTTTCCTTATGGATGGAATAAGGGAGATACCTGCGTGATGATCACAAACAAAACAAAAAAGTACCTGCGAATATACGGTAGAGAGTTATGACGGGAGGTATTTTGGAGTACAAAGTCATACTGGACTTTATCATCGGGTTTCACCGTGGAGAATGTTTCGTACAAGGGAGGAGGCAGTTGAAACATTATTAGAATCAAAAGAACAAGGATATGGAGGAATGACATTAGGGTAGAAGGAATTGAGATATTGAGGAGGTAGAATACAATGATTCGATTTATGAGTGATACCCGTTATGCTGGACTGGAAAAGGAAATGCAGCATATACCAGGGTTTCGTCCAAGGAGGAGCGGAATGGTTATCAGCCGCCTTTCTGGTTGTCTGGAAAATCAGAGAAGCCCGTGTGAAAGCCGTGTTACCGATTGTATCCCGTTTTATGAGCTTCTGGAGGTGTTGGCAGAGGAAGTAGCTGTCAGCGCCTTTGTAAGCCGTGTGTGCCGTCTGACAGGAAGGAGAAATCTGTGCTTTTTTCAAAATGGGCATAGAGAGCGGTTCTTGGCTATGGGAGAGAAGTGCAGCAGAACTATGGAAGAATCAGCTGCCTGTTCTGCAGTCTATCTTCTTTCCGCAGATCGATTTTTGTGGAGCAGAGCACTGGGAAATGTTGATAGAGATGGGATACATTTTACAGAAATCCGTATTCATGGTGTAGATCTGGACGGCTATGTATTATTTCATATGGCAAGGGATCTGTATCAGGGAAGCAGCCATATTCGTTTATCAGAACTTACAGATCCAGAGTTGGTAAGCGACCGAGCATTTGAATGGATTATGACGGCCTGTGTGATTCGCAGGCATGGAAGCAGAGTTTTGCGAGAGGAGGAAAGAAGCATTGACAGAAGTAAAATCGGACAACATCAGTGAAAAAACAACGGAGCGTTTTGTACTTCGGATATTTAGTCCTTTGACAGCTACCATGTATGCAAAGGATGACTGGGGAGAGTTGGAGGAATGCAGTGAGGAGGTATTTCCAGCTGAGTTGTGCAGCTATGAGACGGAAATTTTGGAACAGGTTGCAAAGGAGTGCCTTCCGGAAGAAGGAGACAGAGGACTGGAGGTCTACTTGGATATTCCAGAATTAGAAGAAAATATTTATAGTATGAAGCCCACCGTGGAAGTCTGGCGTGGGGAGCTATGGGGAGTTCTGGAAGTAGAAAGTCATAATCAGCTTTCAGAAAGAGAGATTGAAGCAGTAAAAGCGTATTGGGAAGGTCAGGAAAGTGATGGGTGGGGAGAGGGCTTTGAACAGCGGGGAATCAAAATTCCGGAAGGAGAACTGTATGTTAGCTTTTGGAACAGTGGAGATGAATTCTTTCTGACCACAGAGGAAGGTTTGAAAGGAGAAGAGCAGGAATCTGATATTCAGAAAGGAGGAATTGTTTTTGGAGCATTATGATAGAGAATTTTATATCTTTCGATAGTTTAATACCATGGAAGGAGAGCTGTATTTTTTGAATAGTATGCAAGGAAGGTACTCGTCTGACGGCTTATGAGATGGAAAACGATATGAATAAGGTGTAGAGGAGAATAGAAAATGACCTATGAAGAGTTTTTGAAATCAACGAAAGAGAATTTAAAACGATTTTTTCCGGAATCTTTTCAGGCGAGAAAAGTGGAAATCAGAGAGGTTTTAAAAAATAACAACATCAAATTACAGGGAGTATATCTGTCAGGCAGCCCAAGCTACACCTCCGTCCCGCTTTTATATCTGGAATCCTATTATCAGGAACTTGAGAACGGAAAGAAGCTTGAAGATGTGTGGCAGAACATTGCTCGGGATTATCAGAAGTGTCAGGAAACGGCAATAACCATAGATGGCATTTCCAGTAAAGAATGGGATTATGAAACCATAAAGAAGGGGCTGACCGTCTATGTCCGAAATGCACAGGAAAATGTTGATTTTCTTGCAGATTGTCCTCATGAAATACGTGAGGATCTGGCCCTGCTTTATGGATTTCATGTGTTGGTGGACGGAGAAAAGGACGGAAGTGCCATTATCAATTATGACAGGCTGAAGTGGCTGGGAGTCAGCGAGGAGCAATTAAAGCAGGATGCCTGGGAAAACATGAAGCAGAGCAATCCTCCTTGTTTTTTGGATTTACAGGATATGCTGGCAAAAATGTATTTTGACGAACCGGGAGATGTAAAGGCCGGTAGTTTGGAACATTTAGAGGATGTGGATCCCAATGCAATGATGTATGTTCTGACGAATTCAAATCAGGTCAATGGGGCGGTTTATATGTGTGATGAAGAAGTAATGTCTCTTATTGCAGAAAAGCTGGGATCAGATTTAATCGTGATTCCGTCATCGATTCATGAAACGATTATTCTAAAAGAAACAGAGAATATGAGCGTAAAAGAACTGAATGCGATGGTAGAGGCAGTAAATGCGGAAGCCGTGGATCCACAGGAAAGGCTGGGGAATTTTGTTTACCGATTTGATAGGGAGGCCCAAAGACTGGAAAAAGCAGTAGAACAGGCAGAGGAGTTGGATTTTGAACCTGGGATGTCACCGGTATTTGCGTAGGACTCAGTTATATGTTTCACGAGTATTGCGGATGTTAGGAGGGATGCAGAATCAACAGTTTTATTTCATGGGTTGGCGGAAAGAAAGCACTCCGCAGCCTGATTTACACGATGTTTCCTGCAAGTTATGACCGGTACATTGAGGTGTTCGGCGGAGGTGGTTGGGTACTGTTTGGAAAACCACCAGATGACCGGTGTATGGAGATTTATAATGATTATAACTCTAACTTGGCAAACCTGTTTTATTGCGTCAAGAACCGCACGGGGGCATTCCTTAAGGAACTCGGATTTCTTCCGTTAAACAGCAGGGATGAATTTACAGTAATCCGTAATTTTATTGAAAAGCAGGAACCGGATACCCGATTTTTAATTGAGGAGCTGGAGCTGGCAGAGAAGCATCTGATGCCGCCGGATTATGAGGAAGTGAAAAAAATCCTGCTGGAAAATGCAGAGGTAACCGATGTAAAACGGGCGGCTGCATTTTTTAAACTGATCCGGTACAGCTATGGAAGTGGCTGCACGTCCTTTGGCTGCCGTCCGTTTGATGTGAGGAACTGCTTTGACACCATTTGGCAGGCATCCCGCAGGCTGGCAGATACCGTAATAGAAAATAAAGACTTTGAGGCACTGATTCGGCAGTATGACCGGGATAGTGCCTTTTTTTATTGCGATCCGCCCTATTATGAGACGGAAGGTCATTATGCAGTGGTATTCCGAAAAGAGGATCACAAACGGCTCCGAGACACTCTGACAGGGAGCAGGGGGAAGTGGATGGTCAGCTACAATGACTGCGATTTCATCCGGGAACTGTATGCAGGATATTTTATTACAGCCGTTACCCGCATCAATAACCTGGCCCAGAGGTATGAGGGCGGTTGTGAGTTTCCAGAGGTCATTATTACCAATTATGATCCTGGTGAGAGGGAGCGGTCAAAACCAAGACAGCTGGATCTATTTGGAATGTGGGGAGATGGAGAAACGGATCATTATGAGATCCGGGAAGAAATCTGTCCGGAAAGAGAGGTGCTATGAGAACAGAAAACAAGAGAAAAACAATGGTGCAAAAAAAGGAAAACGGTGTCCTTTCTGTGCCTAGTGAACTGTTATTGACGGCTGGGATTCCGCTTGATTGTGATTTGATGATAGAAACAGTCCCCGGAGTGATTCTGATTGGTATTGAGGCTCCGGTACAGACGGTTTGCAAACCCTATCTGAAGGTGTTCGATGAGCTGGGGATTGAACCCAATGAAGTGGAGGCATTGATGGGAAAGGAGAAAAGGACCAGATGAGTAAACCGATGTATCGTTTAGTGGATGGAAAGGGACGTGTCCTGATTCCAAAATCTATGAGGGAAGCGGCAAAGCTGGAGTATGGGGATATTGTTTGTCTGGGAATGGCGGGTGGAAAAATTACAGTCCGGAAGGTAGAGGTTATCGAGGTGGGAGATCAGTCTCCGGAGGCAGTGGAGGCATATGTCCGTACTGCATTTCAGTTTATGCCGGACAGCCTCCGACTGGATCTGATCGGAGAACTGAGCAGACTGCTGCAGAAAAAGGAGGGGTAAGATCATGCAGGAATTCACAGAAAAGGATTGTATGCAGACAGAAAAGGAGGCATCTATCCAGAACCGGGTGGTGGTTCTTCCCTCAAAGGTATTACCAGAGCATTACACGGGGCAGCTTTTTTTCTGTACGAATATCCAGAAAACAGAAAATCCCAGACATTCCATTGCCCATCTGGTTTCCTTATCTACTGGGGAGGCATGGCACTGCTGGAACAGGGATGTGGTTGGTGTGCTGCGGCCAGAACTGTTGGGGGAAAAGGAACGGCTCCAGCTCTCCCAGATCCGTCCATTTGGGGCGCTGGATTTACATGGACATTCCCCAGAATATTCTGGATACAGTTTTCTGCCGGATGGACGCTATGCGTCAGGGGTATGGCTGGCAAATCCAGAGGAAGTATGGAGCTATGTAATGATGCAGAAGGACTACCAGTATCGGATTTTGATCTGCGACAGGGATGATTTTGCCGTACTGGAAATGTTAGAGGGAAGGATGATCTTTCCCGATGTGCAGAGTCTGGAACAGTTTCAACAGGCACAGAAGGACGGGGGGATGGAGATGATTTAGAAATGAGGGAAGGGAAATGAAGCAGATTCAGATTGAAAATGGAGTGATCCGGTATTATGGGAACCGGGTAGGTCGTGTGACGGAAGGATGTGCAGTAGTGGATCCCATGTTTCAGAATGAAGCATTAGAAAGCTTCCTGCGTAAGCAGAGGAATATCCAAAAAATTCAGTGGCAGGACGGGATCTACGACCGGTTGGCAAATAGCCAGGAAGATATGGAATCGGCAAAGGGGTTAAAAGATGTACGCATCTGGCAACTGAGAGGAGATGTGGATGTGCATATGAAGTTCCTTGCACTTTCCCAGATGGAGCAGCAATATGGCTCCCCCAAGCCGGATTCTTATATCAAAGTCTATGAAGGGGCATCTGACACCAATGACCTGGAAGAACTCTATGATAAATTCCGGTATCATCCGCCGTCCGGTTATACAGGTCATGGGCTGTCCATTAGTGATGTGCTGGAACTCTACGATGAAACAGGGAGTTCCTTTTTTTATGTGGATCGCTATGACTTTAAGAGAATTGATTTTACAGAGCCGCAACCGGTGGAGGAATTCATACACACCATGCAGTTTTAGCAGGCAGTTTTGGCTGCCTGTTTGACTGAAATAGATCCAGAAAGGAACGGTTTATGAGCAGAAAGAAACAAAGGAGGAAGAATCAGTATGCCAGATTTAGACGTTCGGATTACATCTATGTATCCACCAGGAGTACAGGGCGGAATCAGAGCCTATGCATCCGCCACAATCGCCGGGTGTTTTGCCGTCCGGGGAATCAAAATCGTCGAGGGAGGTAAGGATGGGCTCTTTATGTCTATGCCCAGCCGGAAAACACAGGATGGATACAAGGATATCTGTTTTCCTGTGACGGAGGAATTCCGCAACGAGCTGAAACAGGCGGTATTGGGAGCGTATGGAGAGGCACTGTCCATGGCACAGGCATCTACCTTACAGACAGCACCCCCTCAAAATCCAGGGCAGAACATGGTCTGATTTAAGGGGTACAGAGAACAAAAACAGAAAATCAATGGAGGAGATCAAATGAAGAATATTAAAAGACAGCTGGTAAATTATCGAAATGCAATGGTTATGCATATGTGGAATGTAAAAAACAAGCTTCAGGATACATCCGGTGAGGGATATGTGGACACAGCCATTAAGATCCTGATCGCAGTTGTGCTGGGAGCACTGCTTCTGGCAGGTCTTTATGCACTGTTTAATGATACCGTACTTCCTACACTGGTACGCAGGGTGCAGGAAATGTTTGACTATAGCGGTTGATATGGAGATCAGGATATCGCTGCTTCAGGCGGTACAGGCAGTGCTTTTTTTCTCGCTGCTTATTGCGGTTTCTGCCTGGGATCTTCGGTACCGGATTATTCCGGACCGATTCCAGGCAGGGATTGCCCTGCTTTCCTTTCTGAACTTTGCCCCCGGACAGCTGCTTGGAGCTTTAGGGGCAGTGCCATACCTCATAGTTGCATTATTTTGCAAGAGGGAAGGTGGAATGGGCGGCGGTGATATCAAGCTGGCAGGAGCAACCGGCTTGGTACTGGGACTTCCGGCAAGCCTGACTGCTTCCTGTTTAGGACTGACAGGATTTGTGATGTATGGTTGTATGGTCTGCCTGTGGAATCGGTTCAAGGGAAAACGAGATAAAGAAGCATTTCCTGTGGGACCGTTTCTGGCAGGAGGAGCGGCAGCTGTTTATTGTATGAGATTAGGAGGATGGATGATATGAAGAAGAAATTATGGATCATGGTTTGTGTTGCAGTGCCGCTTACAATGGTTGCGGCCATCGTATACCACAACAGAAAATAGGAAGACAGCAGTCAGTGGAACACTGGTTAAAAAGGAATCAAAATAAGGAAAAGAGTTGGAGGAGATGAAATGCGATTTTTGAAAAACAGGACTGTACTTGGTGTGCTTTGCATCGTGCTGTCTTTGATCATCTGCTTTGCAGTTACACCATTGTTTAATAAGGCTATGAGTGAAAAGACGGAAATTGTCCGTGTAGTAAAACCAATTTCAGTGGGAGAAGAAATTACTTCTGACATGGTAAAGACCATAGAGGTTGGCAGTTATAACCTGCCGGATGATGTAGTAAAGCATTCGGATACTGTAGTTGGGGCATTTGCATCTGCAGATTTGGCGCCAGGAGATTACATCCTGACATCCAAGATTGCAGAAGAGCCGGCGGCAGAAAATGCCTATCTCTATCATCTGACAGGAGAAAAGCAAGCAATCTCTGTTACGGTTAAGGCATTTGCCAATGGATTGTCCGGAAAGCTAAAGAGCGGCGATATTGTGTCAGTCATAGCTCCAGATTATAGAAAGCAGGGAAAAACAGTAATTCCTGCGGAACTTCAGTATGTGGAGGTCATTGCTGTGACTGCAAACAGTGGATATGACGCAAATACGGGAGAAGAACTGGAAGATGGAGCGGATCGTGAGCTGCCTGGAACCGTTACCTTGCTGGTAACACCAGAGCAGTCAATGGTTCTGGCAGAACTGGAGGCAGATGGAAAACTGCATTTATCTCTGGTGTATCGCGGGGATGAAAAGAGTGCAGGGCAGTTTTTGGAAGCGCAAAACCAGATATTAACGGAACTGTATCCTCCAGAAGATATGGAAGGAGAAGCGGAAGAAAACGAGGCACTGGATCATTCTGATAAGGAGCCAGAGGAAACCAAAGCAGAGGAGCAGGAGGAAACCAGACAGGGCGAAACAGAGGAAAGCGGGGTGGAGTAAGCCTTGAATTTTCTGAAAAACAGTATTTTCAGCAGGGGAGCCGGGGACAGCTCTCCTGACTGGGAACCGGAAAATGAGAATCAAATGCTGGCAGTCTGGGGAAGTCCTGGATCTGGTAAAACCACGACAGCAGTGAAGCTGGCGGCGCGTCTTGCCATGCAGAAGAAGGATGTAGCTCTCCTTCTGTGTGATATGAATACACCGATGCTTCCCTGTATCTGTCCTCCTGGAGACCTGGAAGAGGAGCATTCTCTGGGGAGTGTTCTGGCAGCAACCCATGTGTCGGAATCGTTGGTACGCCATAACTGTATTACTCATAAAAAAATACGCCATCTAACGATCCTTGGAATGAGGAAGGGGGAAAATGAATACACATATCCACCTTACGAGCGGACACAGGCAGAGGAATTACTGCAGTGTTTGAGAAAGATCGCTCCCTATATCATCGTTGATTGTGGAAGCTGTATTGCCAATGACATTCTTTCGGCCATTGCCTTGATGGAGGCAGATGCAGTGCTGCGGCTGGTAAACTGTGATCTGAAATCCATCAGTTATCTTTCCAGCCAGCTTCCGCTTCTTAAGGACAGTCAGTGGGATGCAGAAAAGCAGTATAAAGTGGCGAGCAATGTATATCCCAATGAGGCCAGCGAACACATTGAACGGGTGCTCGGCAATGTGGCATTCCAGATCCCTCATTCCGAGGAAGTAAAGGCACAGGCTCTGGAAGGGAACCTTCTGAAAGAACTGGTACTAAAGGACAGTAAGGGGTTTAGAAAAACCATGGAAGCAATCATAAAGGAGGTGTTCGGATGTTAGGGGAAAGACGCAGCAAACCCGCGTTTTCTGCGGGTTTTCCCGAAGCTGTTCGGGAAGAAACACGACAGGATTCTGGACATCTTCCGGAGGAGATCATGGAAACGGAGGCTTCTTTGGATGGCTTGGATGGAAGGGAGGGGACAGAAGAAAACTTCCAAAATGATAGCCTGTCGGAACAGGCTTGTGAAGGACAGATGAATGGAAAGGAGGATATCTGGTCAGAAGAGGATGACATAGAGGCTCCTTTGTGTACTCAAAAAACGGGAGGCCGTTCTCTCCGTACCCATGACCTGTTTTTTGCATCGGAGGATGAAGGGCGTGACTTTCAGTCCGTGCTGCAGGAGATACAGGCGTATCTTTCCAAAGAATACAGTAATCTGGTAACCGGAGATGGAAACGAAGAAATAAAAGCACAGATCCGCCGATTTGCCGGGAAGTATATTCAGGATAACCGTATACAAGTACCGGGAAAAACCACGGATGAGCTGATTGATGCGATTTATTCAGAAATGGCAGAGTTCGGTTTTCTCACAAAGTACATCTACGGGGAAGGAATCGAGGAGATCGATGTAAATGCCTGGGATGATGTGGAGATCCAGTATTCTGGTGGAGTGACAGAAAAACTGAACGAGCATTTTGAAAGCCCCGAACATGCCATCAATGTCATTCGGCGTATGCTGCATGTGTCTGGAATGGTGCTGGATGATGCGAGTCCAAGCGTTCTGGGACATTTAAGTAAAAATATCCGTATTGCTGTACTGAAGACACCTCTTGTTGATGAGGATGTCGGGGTGGCAGCTTCGATCCGAATTGTGAATCCCCAGAGTATGAAGAAACAGGACTTTATAAAGGGAGGAACGGCAACCAGTCAGATGCTGGATTTTTTATCGGAGTGCATCCGGTATGGAATCTCTGTGTGTGTGGCGGGAGCCACAAGCTCCGGAAAAACCACACTGTTAGGCTGGCTTTTGACCACAATTCCGGACGGTAAGCGTATTTACAGTATTGAGAATGGTTCAAGGGAGCTGGCGCTGGTACGCAGAAAGGATGGGAGGGTAGTCAATTCCGTGATTCATACCTTGACCCGTGACAGCGAGAATGAGAGGCAGAGAGTAGATCAGATTGCACTTCTTGATATGGCGCTACGCTTTAATCCGGATATTATTGTGGTAGGAGAAATGCGTGGACCAGAAGCGAATGCGGCACAGGAGGCAGCCAGAACCGGTGTTGCGGTTGTGACAACCATCCATTCCATGAGCTGTGAGGCAACCTACCGCCGCATGGTTTCCCTGTGTAAACGTGCTGTGGATATGAGCGATGAGACTTTGATGGGATTTGTAACGGAAGCCTATCCGATCATCGCATTTTGCAAACAGCTGGAAAACAAGGAACGCCGTTTAATGGAAATCATGGAGTGTGAGATTCTGGCAGATGGAACCAGACGATACCGTCCGCTGTTTCAATATCAGATTACGGAAAACAGGGTGGAGGATGGAAAGTTTGTAATTGTGGGGCACCATAGACAAATCAACCCAATCTCGGACAGTCTGGCAAGACGGCTGATGGAGAATGGAATGCCGCAGGAAACGCTGGCAGGACTTTTGAATGTAAAAAAGGATAGAGAGGGGGAGAACGAATGACGGCGATTCAGCTATTGGCGTGTGCGGGAATGATCGTGGGTGTATTTTTACTGCTGGGAATGAAGCCAGTGGAGTTTACGGACAGCCTGTTTGGATTTTTATTGAATCCAAAACGAAGTCTGCGGGAAGACATCAGGGAATCATCAGGAAGAAAAAAATCAGGGATTTTGCGCAGGGAACTGAAGGAAGCACAGAACATCCTTCAAATGACGGGCAGGGGGAACCGGTTTTCCATCATCTGCGCAGTTGCTCTGGCACTGTTTTGCGCTGGGGGATCCATTGCCATTTTGTTAGGGAATTTTTTCCTGGCTCCGGTGATGGCAGTGGGTTTTTTATTTCTGCCATTCTGGTATGTGAAACTGACTGCCAATCATTATAAAAGGGATGTGTCTGCAGAACTGGAAACGGCGCTTTCGGTCATTACCACAGCATATCTGAGGACAGAAGATATTGTGACGGCGGTGGAGGAGAATACAGCATATTTAAATCCTCCAGTGTCCAGAGTATTTCAGGATTTTCTCATCCAGATTAAAATGGTAAATCCGGATGTTCAGGCCGCCCTTCGGATTTTGCGGGGAAGGATTGATAATGAGGTGTTTCGGGAGTGGTGCGATGCGGTCAGTGACTGCCAGCATGACCGGAGCTTAAAGACTACACTGCCGCCCATCGTATCAAAGCTGTCAGATATGCGGAACGTGAACGCAGAACTGGAATACATGATCGCAGAACCAAGAAAAGAGTTTATGATCATGGTTGTGTTTGTAGTAGGCAATATTCCTCTTATGTATCTGCTGAATCAGGACTGGTATGATGTACTGATGCATACGGTACTGGGACAGTGTATTCTGGCTGCTACTGCGGCGGCTATTTTTATATCCGCTGGCTTTGTAGTGAAACTGACCCGTCCCATTGAATACAGGAGGTAGCTATGGAAGGCTTGTTATTTTTATTCGGGCTGTTTTTAGCTCTGGGACTTTTCTTTTTAACTGCGTCTGTTCTAAAGTTACCTACCATGGGTGCGGCGAAGGCCATGCTGGGTACGGTAAAACAGGAGCGGAAAGCGGCAAAGACATTGGAAACTTATTTTATGATCCTGGCAGTGCGACTGTCTGGTTTCATCCGGATGGATGCATATAAGAGAAGCAGGATGCAGAATGTGTTAAAAGCCAGTGGAATGAATATGACCCCGGAAGTGTATCAGGCGTATGCTCTGGTAAAATCAGGCGCAGTTCTTTTAGGGGCGATTCCCTGCATGTTCCTTTTTCCGCTTCTAGTTCCTGTCGTGGTTGTGCTGGCCTTACTTCTTTACTTTAAGGAAAATCAGAAAGCGGATGAAACCTTAAAGGCAAAGCGGGAAGAGATAGAGGGGGAGCTTCCGAGAATGGTGGCGACTATGGAACAGGAACTGAAAGCAAGCCGTAATGTGATCGGTATGTTGGAGCGGTTCAAGGGGAATGCGGGACCAGCGCTGACTGGAGAGTTAGATATTCTTCTGGCGGATATGCGTTCCTCCAATTATGAAGCGGCGCTGACACGATTCGAGGCAAGACTGAACTCGCCCATGCTGTCCGATGTGGTACGTGGATTGATTGGTGTCCTTCGAGGGGATGACAGCACAGTGTATTTTCAGATGCTGGCTCATGATTTTAAGCAGATCGAACTGCAGAGATTAAAAGCACAGGCACAGAAAATCCCTCCTAAGATCCGTGTTTTTTCCTTTGTCATGCTGGTATGTTTTCTGCTGACTTACTTGGCGATTATCTGCTATGTGGCATTGGAGAGCCTCGGAGGAATGTTTTAGACAGGAAGGAGGAGAGGATGAGGAGTCATCGTTTATGGAGAGCACTGTCAGAAAGACGGGGCGAAGGATATGTGGATGTGATCGTGTTGGTTTTGTGTGCGGTCATGGTGCTTGCCCTTGCCATGCGTGTGCTTCCGGTTTTTATTCAGAAACAGCAGCTGGATACCTTCGCTACAGAACTGGTGCGTGAAGCAGAGGTAAGCGGGCGCGTAGGTGCAGAGACAAGCCGCCGTGCCGCTGTGCTGTCAGAAAAAACAGGGCTTCATCCGGACATTTTATGGTCCAGTCATGGAAGAATCCAGTTAAATGAAGAGGTTACCGTTACCCTGACGATGGATACAAATATCGGTCTGTTTGGCGAGTTTGCTTCTTTTCCGGTTACGCTTCGCGCACAGGCAGCTGGAAAATCAGAAGTTTACTGGAAATGAGGTGGAGGGATTGCGGAAACGGATGAAAGAGATACTGAGAGACAGGCGAGCCTCCTCATTTCCCATGACCATGGGGATTGTTCTTTCGCTGATTATTCTGATGTGTGGGATTAGTGAGTATTTCCGGTTTCAAGTTATTGCGGCAGGTGTGCGGGAAGCCGTGGAGGATGCTGTCATTTCCACAGTCAATGATAATTATGCAGGTGTGTATCATGGAGTCAGGGAGGGATATTCTGGCAGCTATGTTCCCTTTGGAGAGGGAAGCTGGGAAGAAGATCTGAATGAAGGGGACATTTATGATTATCTGGATGAAACCATAGGGACCCAATTGTCTGGCGGCAGGCATGTAAAGTATGCGGATACTGGAACTGCAATGGAGTTTGCCATAGACAGCCTGCAAGTGATGCTTCGGAATGCACCTCTGACCCCATCGGATCCAGCCCATGCGCAGCGGTTTGAGGCAGATGCTATTGTTAGACTGGAGGTTCCGGTTCGGTTTGGCGGCCGGATTCTTCCATCCATGTGGATCACATTGAAGGTACAGGCTGGATATACAGAGGTGTTCTAGGGAATGACCTGGACTTTGAGAGGATTGTATAGTATGTTGTGCATAACAAAACAGAAAACAGGATAAAGGAGGAGCAGAATTATGAAACTGACAGAGAAGATGAAAAAGAATCTGGCAATTTTGGGCGGCGTGCTCATAGGAATCGGCCTGATCGCTGCCATTGGAATGCAGTTTGGTCCGAAACCGTCCGGTGAAGATGCTCTGCCAGGAACAGGGGAAACGGAAACAGAATTGATTGTAGATCCTGGAGATTTTGAAAAGAAGGAAGAGGAAAGTAAAGTAGTATCCAGAGAAGAAGAGAGCCTTGTGATTCATCCGGGAATCGGAGAAAATCAGGAAACAGACACTCAGGCGGTGGACAGTCGGGCGCCACAGACTGATCAGACAACGCAGAGTATCCAACCGAAACCAACCAAACCAGAACCGCCAAGCAAGGAGATCCTGACAGATCCAACGCAAAAACCGGATGGTACAAAGCAGGATACCCCTCCGGTTCCCGTGGATCATGAAGCGGTAGAAAAACCTTCCGAACCGGTAGCAGATCCGGAACAGCCGCAGGCAGGAGATACTTCCGGGAACCAGATCTATGTTCCAGGATTCGGCTGGGTAGAAAACCATGGAGGAGGAGGCTCTGGAACTGCAGCAGAAGATATGTATGAAAACGGGAATAAGATTGGCATTATGGATTAAGACAGAAAGAGGAAGCACCGCATCAATGTGGTGTTTTTTCTTTTCCCAGAAACTAGGGAAGGAGACAAGGCTTCCCGTGGTTGGAAAGGAGGATACTTGAAACAGAAGAAATATGTGTTTTTTACAGTCTCAATCTTACTGTCTTTGATACTCTCCATCCAGGTTTATGCGGTAGGGGACGGGAACCTGGATGGAGGTGGCGGAAGTATGGGACAGGGGACCAGCCAGAATTCCTGGTCACCGGGAAATGAAGGAGTGCGGGTTACCGTAATCCGGGCAGAGAGCCATGATCCGGTAACAAGACCGATTGACTTAACAAATAAGCATCCCAACATTACCTACTCCTTTGGGAAAGTCAGTAAAATGTCATATACCAAAGGAAGTGCCCTAATGATCGACACCAATCCGTATGAGTTTGTGAATCCGGCACAGCCCCTACCAAGAATCATCAGCTCGAAAAGCTTGGGGCAAGCCAATATTGAGCAGATCAAAAGCTATTTTACAGATGAACAGGTGGTGCGCAGCATTGCCGGACTAACCGGAATGGACTTTGATACACTGGTGGGAGGAGAGTACCGGCTTTTATTGGAGCCAATCAGTTTTCTAAAATTTCAGGGAACTCTGATTGCGGTCACGGCAACAGAGGCAGCACTCTATGATGAGATGTTAAGCGGAGGGCTTCGAGCTGTTCTTCCAACCGTGGCATTTCAGAACCTGCCGCTGTCCATGTTTTTGGAAACACCGGATCTGGGATATCCGGCCTGGGGAGGTCCGACATCGGGAGTCCGTTCCAACAGTGAAATAAAGAGTTCCTTGGGTCTTGGTATTGTACGGTTCCGGGATGTGCCTCCAGAAGAACCGGAAATCACGACCTATGATTATGAATATCGGACGAATACGGAAGTGATTACGGCAGTAGAGGTAAGCGGCGGGCAGAGTGATCCGGATCATCCGGTATCCGTAACATTT
Source organism: Hungatella sp. SB206 (assembly GCF_051132295.1). Classification (NCBI taxonomy): domain Bacteria; kingdom Bacillati; phylum Bacillota; class Clostridia; order Lachnospirales; family Lachnospiraceae; genus Hungatella; species Hungatella sp. SB206. The sequence goes on from NZ_CP096603.1 coordinate 321,333, forward strand.
TCTGTAGGAGGAAGAAGCTATGAGGTAGGGGAGGTATATTATCCATCCGGCGACAGCCAGTTGGCTTGGATCCGTTGGACAACACCGGAAGAACCCCAGGCCATGACGATGACCGTCCGTGTGCGAGGTGGAGGAGGAACCAGTAAAGGGACTCTTCATATCAATGTCGTGGATCTGGATGAAAATCCACCGCCAGATCCCAATGCGGATGACCGGAATGACGGATTTACAAGGCCTGTGATTCCTTCTAATGCAGAAGTAACCTCCGCATCCTGGAGCGTGTGGAGACCATGGTGGCAGGAACATTGGGTATGGCACAGCGGAGATGAGGATGATGACGGGTACTGGTGTGACCATGGCTGGTGGGAGTTTGACCTGGATCGATACTCCGCAAGCCTGACTGCAGATATGAGAATTACAACCGATGAAAAGTCTCCTACCGCTACGGGAAGGACGATGAAATCCGGTTATGGATTCCAAGAGAAGGTAACGACACATGTCAGCACCAATCAGAGTTCTGCAGTGACATCTGCGCAGAATGCGGTGACTTATTTTCCGGAATTTCAGTATGAGAGGTTTTGGAGGCTTTTGGAACGGATGAATGGCGGCTATGATATGACCCATGAGTTTAAGAAAAATGGTTACAGTACCTATGAGAGGAGAACGCATTTTACACCAATTTGGTATCCGGATGGAAGTTATACGCCATATACTTGGCTGCTGGATTGCTGGACACCGGCTGGAATGCTCTCCATGAATCTGAATGATTCTATTATCATTGATGGGAACTTGTGGAGTGACTGGCATATCGCACCACAGAAACCAGAGTAGGAGGAAGTATGTCATATCAACAGACGGAGAAACCAAGGGGATTTTTGTATCATTACACAACCCGTGACCATTTGGAAGATATTCTGAGGGATGGCAGGATACGAAGGATGGGTGATAAGGAATGCTGGTTTTGTACATCTTTAGAGGATACACTGGAATTAATGCAAAAGACGGTGATGATGGAAGGGAAGCCTTACTATGGAGTTGGAGGAGTATTAAGGTATTATCCTGTATTTGTTCCGGAATCCTATGTGATTTTGAGATTGCAGCCACGTTTTCAAAATGGGGAATGGGTTCGGTGGAATCAGGAACTTCCACTAGATGCACCTACTTCTTTGCAGGAGGAGGCAAAGCGGTTTAGCAGTTTAAAAGTTGGCTTTCGGGGAGATCTAAAGTTTCAGGAACATCCGGATATTATCGAATTGGCTCCTCTTCTTGAAAGACAGCAAAGAATGGGGCTGAAACTCACACAATCTTAGTAGAAAGGAAAAATAAATGAGAACAAAGAAAATTTCAGCAGTTATGTGCATGGTATTCGTACTGGTAGTTTTGTTCTGCGTTCCGGTATATGCATCGGGCGATGTAGCCGGTGCGATTGAGGGAACTTGGCAGACGGCATCCCAACAGATTAAAACAGTTGTCGATCATGTTGTATTTCCCGCTATAGATTTGATCCTTGCCGTGTTCTTTTTTGGAAAACTGGGAACGGCATACTTTGATTATCGGAAGCACGGACAGTTTGAATGGGCAGCACCTGCAATTCTGTTTGCCTGTCTGGTATTTACCCTAACTGCACCGCTTTATATCTGGCAGATTCTTGGAATTTAGGAGGTATATCATGGGATGTTGGGGAATTACTGCGTTTGAGTCCGATGCTGGACTGGATGCCATCAGTCTCATACGGAAACATCTTCCGGAACAAGGGGATGTAGAACTCCGGCAGATGCTTGCCTGGCTGAAGGCAGATTCTTGGAATGCCCCTCCGGAAGTGTCAGAAGGGGTGTCTCATACAAGCCCAATGGCAGTGGCAGAACTAATTGTAAAATTCCAGGAGAAGGATTTTTCTGCACTGGATGGAATCAGGGGGGATAAGAAGTTTTCCTCCCTGTCTTCTTTTACAGCATCGAAAGAATCCCTTCAGTGGGTAAGGGAATATCTGTCGGAAACTCTTTTTTACAGCCGTAAATGTGCAAAAGAGCAGGAGAAGTCGGGAGTTTTGTGGTGCGGCTGGTTTCAGGAACGGGATTGGAAGCACTGGCAGGCGCATATGGAAAAACTGATTGGAAGGATGGATGAACTGCTTACAAGAGAGGGAGAAACAGTTGCATTATGGACAGGAAGCGTTTGCCAGAAGGTGGAACCGGGAAAAATGGCAGGAAAGAAAGAAGGGGAAGAACGTGAGAACCCACATAGGTCGGAGGAGGAAAGCATGACATTTTTTGAAAGGGAACTAAAAAAAATGTTTGGAACGGGAGCGAGCTTTTCAGAACCAAGGTTTGTTGGGAATTGTTGTTATGGAAGGCTGACGGATCAGATCCGTGTCAAAATCAACTTTCAGACAGGCATGGTTGCGGATCATTATGACCGATTGAAAGTGACCCTTTTGAATCGGAATGAAGGAATGATCGACAGCATGGTTGTGAAATTTAGAGATGTGTGGGGCCTGAAAAACACGACGAACCCTAATTTTCGTGATGGGGTAAATCCCCACATTTGGTCCTATGGAAAAGAGACCAGCTGGTATGTATATCAGCCCGGGAAAGAAGATTATAAAGTACTCAGCGAGGCGATAAAGACTTATTTGGAAGTGTTTCAAGAACCGGAGGAAGCTATGCAAATGGGACAGAAGATGTGTTAAGGGGAGGTGGTTAAAACTTGTTTATCTGGGATTTTGTTGCAGATACGGTTCTGGGACAGATCATTGACTGGCTGTATGGTCAGATTGTTGGATTTCTGGGAGATTTTTTCATGCAGATGGGAAGCATGGGGGCTGAACTGTTTGAAATGAGCTGGGTGCAGTCTGTCGTGCTTCTTTTTTCTTATCTGGCATGGGCACTTTATGTGACGGGAATCGTAGTGGCAGCCTTTGAATGTGGAATTGAATATCAGAATGGCAGGGGCAGCATACGCGACACGGCACTGAACGTAATCAAGGGATTCCTGGCAGCCAGCCTGTTTACTACTGTTCCAGTGGAACTGTATAAACTCAGTGTTTCCCTTCAGGGAAGTTTTACAGCTGGTATTACAGGATTGGGAGAAGATATTGGGACAGTTGCGGCAGGGATTGTGCAGTCTCTTCAGGATGCCGCCACCTGGCAGGAGGCTGCCGCATCAGGTGTTTTTGGTGGAATCGGAATGATTAGTAGCCCGATTTTTATGATTTTTCTCCTGATTCTCATGGGTTATGCGGTAATCAAAGTGTTCTTTGCGAACTTAAAACGGGGCGGGATCCTGCTGATTCAGATTGCAGTAGGGAGCCTTTATTTATTCAGTGTGCCAAGGGGATATATTGATGGATTTGTTGGCTGGTGCAAGCAGGTAATCGGTCTGTGCCTGACCGCATTTTTACAGGCGACGGTCCTGATCGCAGGTCTGATGGTCGTTAAGGATCAGGCACTGCTTGGTCTGGGGCTTATGTTATCGGCAGGTGAGATTCCGCGGATTGCGGGGCAGTTTGGGTTGGAAACAGGAACCAAAGCAAATGTGATGGGAGCAGTCTATGCAGCGCAGGGAGCTATGAACCTAACAAGGACGGTTGTGCAAGTGGTTTCCAAGTAGAGAGGACGGTGAAGGATGGAACACAACAAACTGGTGTATATTGCATCTCCGTATTCTGGAGATGTTGAGCGGAATGTAGCATTTGCAAAGGCAGCCTGTCGTTATGCCATGAACCAGGGGGTTACGCCAATTGCCTCTCATCTGCTATATCCGCAGATGCTGGATGATGGAGTCCCAGAAGAGAGAAAGCTGGGAACAGATATGGGGCTTCGGATTTTGAAGGTTTGTGAGGAAATCTGGGCGTGTGGAAGTGAACTGTCTTCAGGAATGGAGCAGGAAATCCGTGCAGCAAGGCAGCTCCGGATTCCGCTTAGACGGGTCAGCGAACAGGAAATTGGATGGGAACTGTGTGAAGTACCGATACAAAAGGGAATGGAGATGGGCGGATGATGACACTGGGGAGCCTATTTGATGGGATTGGAGGATTCCCTCTGGCGGCAGTTCACTGTGGAGGTGTGCCGGTATGGGCCAGTGAGATAGAACCGTTTCCCATGAGGGTAACCAAACTCCGGTTTCCAGATATGATCCATGTAGGGGACATTACAAAACTGGATGGAGCAAAATTGCCGCCTGTGGATGTAATCTGTGGAGGCAGCCCCTGTCAGGATTTGTCAGTAGCCGGATTACGGAAAGGATTGGCAGGGGAGCGCTCCGGCCTGTTTATGGACCAGGTACGCATAGTAAAGGAGATGAGAGCAGAGGATGAAAGACGAGGGGTATCAGATGACTTTATTCGACCTCGATACCTCGTTTGGGAAAATGTCCCTGGAGCATTCAGCTCCGCAAATGGAGAAGATTTCCGGGCGGTCATCGAGGAGATTGTCCATATCAAGGACAGTACCTGTCATGTGCCTCGACCTGACACCGGGCGCTGGGAATCTGCTGGGGCTGCCATTTTGGGAGATCAATTCAGCTTGGCTTGGAGAGTCTTGGATGCTCAATACTGGGGAGTCGCCCAGCGCCGCCGTAGAATCTTCCTTGTCGCAGATTTTGGAGGACTCACCGCACCAAAGATATTATTTGAGCAGGAACGCCTGCTTAGGGATCCTGCGGAGGGCCAAGGTCAGGGGAAAGGAGTTACCACCGCAGCTGGAAACAGCTCTGCGGATTCAGGCGGGAGTAGAGTAGCAGAGGAAAAACAGGTGGATATTTTTGCGTTCCATATTAATCAGAGGGAAGAAACGATCAACCTCAACGGAATATCCGGAGCTTTGATGGCAACGACCAATATGCAGATGCAGACCTTTGTGGCAGAGGGGATGAGGAAGTTTGAAAGTGCAGAAAAAAAAGAAGAGTGTCTGTGCCTCAATGACCAAGGAGGAGAGCGTATGGATGTTTCGGTCGATATAACAGCAACCCTGCGGGCAGGGATGAGTGGTCATCCGCCTCTGGTGATGGGCATCCAGCAGGGGAGTGCTGGGACAGAGGAAATTCCGGATCCAGCTCTTACAGAGGAGGCAGAAACCGGCGGGAACAATCAGCAGATTCTGTTTGAGAATCACGGGATTGATGCCAGATATACAGGTCCGCATGAGGTGGCCCCTACCATGTCAGCCCGGTATGGAACAGGAGGAAACAATGTCCCACTGGTCTCAGATATGCCGGAGAGTTATTGTATTGCCGGAAATATCATTGATCGGGAAGTACAAAATGGAGGAAATGGTCTGGGATGCCAGCCGGATATTTCCTATACTCTTACTAGTGCAGACCGTCATGCAGTGTTCAGCCGCCAAAGAAGTGATGAATTTCTGCAAAATCGGGTAACAGCGACTCAGAGTGCCAGACAGCATAAGGATGCTACGGATTTGGTGTGTGAGCCGTATCAGAATACGGTAGGAACCATTGGATATACAGATCATAAGGGGATCAATAATCAATATGTCAGCGAAGATAAATGTATTGTTGAGAACCGGAAATTGATCCGGAGGCTGACGCCTTTGGAGTGTGAACGGTTGCAGGGTTTTCCGGATCACTGGACAGATATCCCTGGTGCCTCGGACAGTGCCCGTTACAAAGCTCTTGGAAATAGCGTAGCGATACCGTGTGTGGATTTTGTTCTCCGTGGTATCGCTTATTTTTTGCGGAAGATGAAGGAGGAGAAAGAACCATAAGATTGGTAGTTCTGCTTCCGTTTTCAGGCAATCTTTGTTGGGTATCGTCATAGCTATCTCATCTCTTTATGGATATACTTGGCTTGTAAAAACGAGGAAAGGAGAGTCAAATGGAAGAGCGTAAGAAAAATTTATGCGCCATGATTCCAGAATCCCTGCATAAGAAAGTGAGGGAAGAACAGGAAGAATGGGGAATCAAGCTGAACGAGTATATGGAACGGATTCTAAAAGACCACTTTGAGAAGGGAGAAAGAGAGATGGCAAACGGAATCAGGACACTGGCATTTCAGGTATCAGAGGAGTTTTTTCAGAGGTTAAAAAAATACCTCAAAAAGACAGGACAGAGCCAGAAAGAATTTGTGATCTGACTGATTGAAGATGTACTTTCGCAGGAAGAACATGTAGTATCTGGAGAGATGCAGGAGACAGAGGGAAAGGCAGAACTTGAGGAAACTGAATAAGAGGAAGGATCGAACATACCGCCGGCAGAGCTTCATCATGCCGGCGGTTATTATTTGGAGGTGATCGGTTGTATATTTATCCGGACCATTTGAAATCAAAAGCAACACTTTGGTTATGGCAGCTTCGGGACATTGGGATTCTTGGTATTTGCGGATTGGTCTCCATTTTAGTAGCTACGCAGGCGGGATTTATGTTCCCTTGTGTTCTGACAGGGGTATATGGATTTCTGACGATCCGATTTGAAGATACCAGCATTCTGGATTTTGTCCGGTATGCCTGTGCGTATTTTTTTATGCGTCAGCAATTTTTTGAGTGGAGGTATGAATGAGCAGGGAGAAAAGAAAAGCGAAAAAAGAGGCAGAGAAGCGCCTCTCCACACGGCAGTTCATTGGTGCAAAGGAGATTACAGACTACAGTCTGGTGACCTACGGACAGGGGGAGCTGGTGTATTTTATTGTAAAACCAACGAATATTTCTGTTTTGTCCGAATCTAGTGTCGGGGCAAGAATCTATGCTCTTATGACTGTGCTAAAAGGAGTGGCAGAGATTGAGATGCTGTGTCTAAACAGCAGGGAAAGCTTTGAAGACAACAAGCGGTTTCTGAAAAGTCAGATGGAGCAGGAAGAGAATCCAGTCATACGCCGTCTTTTGGAACAGGATCAGACCCATCTGGACCGGATTCAGGTGCAGATGGCGACAGCCCGTGAATTTCTGATTATGCTGCGGTTAAAAGATGAAAAGGAATCGGATATTTTTCCGTACCTTTCCAGGATTGAAAAATCCCTGAAGGAACAGAGTTTTTCTGTTAAACGGGCAGATAAAGAGGATATCAAACGTATCCTGGCTGTTTACTATGAGCAGAACGTGACCACAGAGAAGTTTGAAGACTTTGACGGGGAGCGGTGGATCATACCAGAGATTTAGAGTGAGGAGGAGATGACTTGAAAAAAGGAAGAACAGCAGTTGATGACAGGGAAGATAATGTGCGTATCCAGGAATTTCTGGATATGATCGCCCCGTCTGTCATTAAATTTGAAACAGATCATTTTATTTGTGGTAACACCTATCGTTGTGTCTGGGCACTGCGGGAGTACCCGACTGCTACGGAAGAGCAGGCAATTCTCTCCCATTTAGGGGAGAAAGACGGTGTAACCTTGCGGATCTATACTCGTCATGTGACACCCGTTGAGGAGCGGAAGATCATCAGCAATGCAGCCAACAAAAACCGGATGGATCGGAGCAATACCAGTGATTTACAGCAGACCGTTCTGGCTGAAAGTAATTTACAAGATGTAACTACCATCGTAGCCCAGATGCACCGCAACCGAGAACCCCTCCTCCATACGGCAGTATATCTGGAGTTGTGTGCCCATGATCTGGAGCATTTGAAGCTTCTTCAGACAGAAGTACTAACGGAACTGATCCGGTCAAAATTGAATGTAGACCGACTGATCCTCCGTCAGCAGCAGGGGTTCCGGTGTGTAATGCCAAGCGGTTATAACCTGTTTAAGGATCAGTTTGAGAGAGTGCTTCCGGCCAGCAGTGTGGCGAATCTGTATCCCTTTAACTATTCAGGAAAGACGGATCCTCACGGGTTCTATATTGGGAGAGATAAATTTGGGAGTAATGTACTGGTGGATTTTAACCGGAGAGCAGATGATAAGACGAATGCCAATATCCTGATTCTGGGAAACAGCGGACAGGGAAAAAGCTATCTGCTTAAATTGCTGCTGACGAATTTAAGGGAGTCCGGAATGCATATCTGCGCTCTGGATCCGGAAATGGAGTATGAAGATCTGACCAATAATCTGGGAGGGTGTTTTATCGACTTAATGAGCGGGGAGTTCATTATCAACCCTCTGGAACCGAAAACCTGGGACGAAGCGGGAAGCCCGGAGGATCTGGATGCACCTCAGACCTTTCGCATCCGATCCAGATTATCCCAGCATATCAGTTTCTTAAAGGACTTTTTCCGAAGCTACAAGGATTTTTCCGACAGGGAAATTGATGTGATTGAGATCATGCTGCAGAAGTTATATACCAGATGGGGGATTACAGACGAAAGTGATTTTGAATGCCTGGTTGCGGAGGATTACCCGGTTCTCTCCGATCTTTATGCGTTCATTGAGGAAGAATATCAGGGATTTGACGAAAACAGAAGACAGCTTTATACAGCAGAAATGCTTCAGAGTATTCTTCTTGGGCTGAATTCTATGTGTGTGGGAGCTGAGAGCAAGTTCTTTAATGGACATACCAATATCACCGATGATGGCTTCATTACTTTTGGGGTAAAAGGACTGTTACAGGCCAGCAGGAGCCTTAAAAATGCATTGCTTTTTAATGTGCTTTCGTTTATGAGCGATGTTCTTTTGACACAAGGCAATACGGCAGCCAGCCTGGATGAGTTTTATCTGTTCCTTTCCAACCTGACTGCAGTAGAGTATGTTAGAAATTTTATGAAGCGTGTGCGAAAAAAAGATTCTGCAGTTATCATAGCAAGCCAGAACCTAGAGGATTTTAATCTGGATGGCGTGAGAGAGTATACCAAGCCGCTGTTTTCCATCCCGACGCATCAGTTTCTGTTCAATGCGGGGAGCATTGATGCCAAGTTTTATACGGATACCCTGCAGCTGGAGGATAGTGAGTATAACCTGATCCGGTATCCACAAAGGGGAGTTTGCCTGTATAAATGTGGAAATGAGCGGTATAACTTAATGGTAAATGCCCCGGAACACAAAGCCAGACTGTTCGGAAAGGCAGGAGGACGTTAAAAGGGGAGACTATGAATGGAGTTAAAGGAGCAGAAATTTGGCATTGAGATTGAGATGACCGGCATTACCCGTGCGAAAGCGGCTGAGGTAACGGCAGAGTATTTTGGAACTAGAGTCAAATATCTGGGAACCTATTACGATACCTATGCAGCCATTGACACGGAGGGGCGGCAGTGGAAATTTATGAGCGATAGCAGTATTCACGCAGAACGGAAGGTAAATGGAAGCAGGGTAAATGCTGATGTGGAATACCGGACAGAGATGGTAAGTCCAATCTGCCGCTATGAAGACATTGTTACCATTCAGGAAATTATTCGGAAACTGAAAGAGCATGGTGCCCTGACAAACAAGAGCTGCGGAATCCATGTGCATATCAATGCAGAGCCGTTTGATGCCAGAACTCTCCGTAATATCACCAATATCATGGCATCCAAGGAAGACTTGATCTATAAAGCGCTTGGAGTGTCTGTGGAAAGGCAGCATCGTTGGTGTCAGCCGGTGGATACACGATTTTTGGATGAGTTAAACCGGAGAAAACCTAGAAGTATGGAAGCTGTAGAGCGGATCTGGTACAACGGAGAGAGCCGGAGGGATGCGCATTATGATGATAGCCGCTATCATTGTCTGAACCTTCATTCTGTTTTTCAGAAAGGAACTGTGGAATTTCGTCTGTTCAATGGGACGCTTCATGCAGGCAAGATTAAGGCCTATATCCAGTTTTGTCTGGCGATTGGCGCCCAAGCGCTGAATCAGTCCTGTGCCAGCAGAAGAAAAACTCAGACCAGCAATGAGAAGTATACATTCCGCACTTGGCTTTTACGGCTAGGATTAAATGGAGAAGAATTCGCCACAGCTCGTCAGCATCTGCTGGCAAATCTGCCGGGCTGTATTGCCTGGAAGGATCCGGCTCAGGCGGAAGCACAAAAGGAAAGAATGCGACAGAAGCGGGAGAAGGAATTGGCAGAACGGATCCAGAGACAGGAAATCATTCATCCAATTGAGGAATTAGAATCAGCTGGGGAAGCACAGGAATCCCCGGCTTTTTGTATGCGAATGTGACAGGAGGAAGCAAATTGAAAGGAAAACAAAGACTTTATATTGCCTATGGGAGCAATCTGAATCTGGAGCAGATGGCATTTCGTTGTCCGACTGCGAAGGTAGTAGGAAAGAGTGAGTTAAAAGATTATGAACTGTTATTTCGGGGAGGCCGCAGGGGAGCTGTGGCAACCGTAGAACCTAAAGCAGGGAGTACTGTGCCGGTGCTGATCTGGGAGATCCAAAACAGAGATGAGGCATCGCTGGATCTTTATGAAGGGTATCCCAATTTGTATGGGAAGCAGATGCTGGAGGTTGAACTGGATGGAAAAACTGTTCCGGCCATGGTTTATGTGATGACACCAGGGCATTCATTTGGAATTCCCTCTGACCATTATGCCAATGTAATCTGGCAAGGGTACGAAACGGCAGGGTTTGAAACCCAGTTTCTGGAGGACGCAATCGAACATGCTTATCAGCTTGTACAGAAACAGGAAAGAGAGGGATGCTTCTATCAGCAGAGCCTGTTTCATATGGGGGGCTATGATGGAATGAAATAAATCCTGATGCGTCAGATGAATATCTCGATAAAAAGTGTGGAAGGAGTGATTTTATGGCCGTCTCAGCTGCCGCTGTGACAGCAAAACTGGTAGCGCTTACCCTCTCTGACCGGAATGGGCGGACTGTGTTTTTTTCTGTTATTGCAGCATTAGTAACCCCTGTTATTTTAATTGTCACCATGATCCTGTGCACGCTTTCTGGGACTGCAGACCATAACATTTCTGCTGTCCAGCAGTCCTTTCATGGGGGGTATTTGTCCTCAAAGGTGCCAGCAGAGTATCGGATGTACATCGAAAATATGCAGGACAGTTTTGAAAAACTGGATGGGGTGTTAAATGAAATCAATGGTATGGCAGAAGCCGAAGAAGTAGATCCCTACCAGGTAAAAGCGATTTTTTATGCCCTGTTTTTTGGTAAGGAGCACCCTCGGATGGATGAGGGGGACTACCGGGCATTCGCAGATTGTTTTGTAGAGTATGAGGAGAGAGAGGATGAAGAGGGAGAAACCTATACGGTTGCAATTCCAATCCAAAGCCTGAATATGGTCTATGGAAATCTTGCTGCAGAATTAAACCAGGAGGTTTCTCTGGAAGATAAAACGAATGTACAGCGCATCTATATGCTGGCAAAATACGGTGTGAGTGTACCGGGTGGAAATGGTCTTCCTCCCGGACAGGCTATGGGAGATGGGAGTTTTTCCGCGCTGATGGCAGAGGCAACCCGTTATATTGGTTATCCCTATGTATGGGGCGGTAGTTCTCCAGATACCAGTTTCGACTGCAGTGGATATATCTGTTGGGTCTACACGAGATCCGGGGTGTATCATCTTTCTAGAACAACAGCTCAGGGGATTTATGACCAGTGTGCGATTGTGTCAAGAGAGGAAGCTAGACCCGGAGATCTGGTGTTTTTTACGGGAACTTATGCATCTGCAGGGGCGGTCAGCCATGTGGGGATTTATGTTGGAGGCTCTAGGATGCTGCATTGTGGTTCGCCTATTGGCTATGCGGACCTTACTTCTCCTTACTGGAACAGCCATCTGTATGCTTTTGGAAGGCTGGCAACTATTCCGGAATGAGACAGCTAAAAATGAAATTTGTGCAGATTTGCCTGGACAGTTTATGGATATGTGATATCGACTTTTAGAAAAAAGTTCGGTATTGTGTGTGGCTGAAAGGAGGGAAGTAACCGATGGATGAGATTATGGATCAGTTAAATCAGGTAATCGAAGAACGAGTTCTGGAGTTGAAGAGGAAAAGTGAAGAGGACAAGGTTCCCGCTTATTGCACAGAGACCAAGGAGCATGTCCTCCGCATGGATCGAATTCTCAATAGCCTTTCAGAGGATGACCGACAATGGTTGGACGACCAACTTATGGCTAAAATGGATATACCGGAACAGGAGCGTCTGAGGTATTATAAGGCAGGTCTTGCAGATGCCATTGAACTAATCCATTATTTAAGAACCTGATGAAACGAGATCGGGCGGCTGTGTGAGCAGCCGCCTGATTTGCTTTCTGAAAGAAAAAGGAGATTTGAAATGAGAAATACTACGATCAATGTCAGTTTTAACACAGAAAAATTGGATGCGTTAAAGTTCCATATGGAAAAAAGGGATACCGATCTTCAGGGGGAATTAAATGATACAGTACAGAAACTGTATGAAAAATATGTCCCACAGGCTACCCGTGAATATATTGATGACAAGGTGGCAAGAGAAATATCCGCCAGAGAACGTACCCGGAGAGCTGATCGGACTGCGAGACGGGAGGAGTCCCAGCTGGAAGAATCAGAAATCGTATGATAACCAGAAAAAAGGAAACGGAATCCCCAGTCATCCATGACATCCCCGTGTAGCCCCCTGTGTGCCCCTGTGTCGGGCTTTGGACAGCTAGGTGGCATCGTGGTACCCATACGAGGATTTTAAGCGGTGTTGGGCAAATGTGAGAGAAGGTTATGGAAACAGCAAGAACACGGGGGAATACGGGATTCTTGAGTGGTTGGCTGGGTCGAAACGTGTGCAGGTTAAAGGGGGTATGCTGCTTTTGGCAGCCCACCCCTGGAAAACACCGACCGGCAAAGCCGTTCGGAAAATCTGGTTTGAATACTTTTGGGGAAGGCGGTCGTAAGAATGGTGCTGGATTTTTGAAAGTGGCAGAATTTTGGAGGAAATGAGAGAGATTTTGTGAATACCAGGGTTAGGAGGAAACGATGGGAAGCGAACATACGAAAGTACGTGCGGGAATTTATGTCGAAAAGGAAATCTTAAACCAGGCAGATGGTCTGTTAGAGACAGCCAATGTGCGTTCCCGGAATGAATTTGTAGCAGAAGCGCTTAAATTCTATATAGGGTATCTTCTTGCAGGAAAAGCAGAAAATTATTTTTTGCAGTCGTTGGCTTCTGTGCTTACGGGAACCATTCAGGATAGTGAGAACCGTCTGGCCAGAATGGACTTTAAGATAGCAGTGGAATTGTCCAAGCTCTCACAGGTAATTGCCTACACTCATGATGTGGATGAAGAATCTTTAAACAGGCTGCACGCAAAATGTGTTGATGAAGTGAGGCGGATCAATGGAACTGTGAAGTTTGAAGATGCGTATCATTATCAAAAGCGGGATGTGTAGATATTGTTGGAAAAGAAAAGATGGAAAGAAAATTTATATGTACTTCCCTCTGGTTGTGTGATGAATTTTCAGAAGAGATAAAATATAGATTTGTCCTTTACGATGCAACAGCTCATCGATTATAATATATAAGAAACGAATCGAGGTGTAGAATTTTGAATGAGAGAGAACAAATCATTCAACTATGGTTCAAAATGTGGCTTACACAACAGGATCTTGGTATGGATGACATTTTTGCGGAAGACGTGATTTATACTGAAAGCTGGAGTCCAAAATATAATAACCGTCAAGTTGTAAAACATTGGTTTAATGAATGGAATACACGTGGCAAGGTGATGGAGTGGAAGATCAAGCAGTTCTTTCATAAAGATAACCAGACGGTTGTAGAGTGGTATTTTAAAAATGAAATGAATAATGGGAATATAGAGGAATTTGACGGAATGTCCTTGATTGTATGGACAGCAGATAATAAAATAAAATCATTAAAGGAGTTTGGATGTAACTTAAACAGTTATAATCCTTATGAGGATAGTGATACGCCTAAATTTAGAGATGAAAAGGCGAGTTGGTTTTAATTAGAAACAGAAAAATTATATGTGTTAATCTGGCCGAGGAGGCTTGATTATAAAAGTAAAGATAAAAACGCAACGTATGCAGTGATGCATACCAGAGCCGGTAGGTAGCCCGGCCGTCCTGCATATCAGGGTAAGTAACCTGCCCCTCCGGGTTGTCCATTCTTTGCTCATTTCAATCATTAAGGAGGGATTGCCATGAGTATAAGGACAGGCAAGCTGACAGTGTTTTTTGAGGAACCATTTTGGGTAGGTATTTTTGAGAGAGTTGAAAATGGGAAACTTTCCGTTTCCAAAGTAACATTTGGAACTGAACCAAAGGACTATGAGATTTGGGAGTTTGTGCTAAAGGAATATGATCGTTTGCGATTTAGTCCATCTGTGGAGGTTACTGAAAAGGAACTAACAAAAAACCCAAAGAAGCTCCAGCGTGAAATTCATAAACAAATGTTGGATAGGGGCGTTGGAACAAAATCTCAGCAAGCACTAAAGCTGCAGCAGGAACAAAGGAAACAGCAGCGTAAGTCTAAAAGCCGGGAAGACAAATTGGCAGAAGAGAAAAAAATGTTTGATTTAAAACAAAAAAAGAAAAAAGAGAAACATCGAGGACATTAAGAATGTAATGTATTCTTACACAAAATTTGGTTTGAGGTAAACGATGGCATCAAGCAAAAATTATTTACAATTTATTTTAGAGCAGCTGTCCGAGTTGGATGAAATTACATACCGTGCTATGATGGGAGAATTTATTATTTATTATCGTGGCAAGATTATAGGAGGTATTTATGATGACAGACTGCTTGTAAAACCTACAAAGTCAGCAATTGCCTATATGACAGATTCGGTATATGAAGTACCTTATGAGGGAGCAAAAGAGATGCTGCTGGTAGAGGAGGTTGATCAGAAAGAATTTTTGACAGGACTGTTCCACGCGATGTATGATGAACTGCCGCTGCCCAAATCCAAAAAGAAAAAATAGGTATTGTGAAGGGAAAACAAATAAATGGACAAGGCAATTTTGTATATACATGGTAAAGGTGGAAATCCGAAAGAGGCAGAGTATTATAAAGCGCTCTTTGAAGAATATGATGTAATTGGTTTTGACTATTCCTCACAGTCACCTTGGGAAGCGAAAAAAGAGTTTCCCGGATTGTTTGACAACCTATGCGGAACATATGAAACGGTAACAGTGATTGCGAACAGCATTGGTGCTTTCTTTGCTATGAGTGCTTTGGCAGACAGCAAAATAGAGAAGGCATACTTTATTTCTCCGGTTGTAGACATGGAGAGATTGATTCGGAATATGATGCAGTGGGCGAATGTGACCGAAGATGACTTGCAGAAACAGAAAGAAATCCCGACATCCTTTGGAGAAACACTTTCCTGGGCTTATCTTTGTTATGTGAGGGAGCATCCTGTTACCTGGACTGTTCCAACGCACATTCTGTATGGAGAAAAGGATAACCTGACATCGTATGAAACAATAGCTGAGTTTGCAGATAGAATCGGAGCAACACTTACAGTTATGGAAAACGGGGAGCACTGGTTTCATACGAAAGAGCAGATGGACTTTCTTTCTGACTGGATCAAGCAATGTACATGATATGTTCAAATGTTGAAACTATGTAACGGAAGAAGATGTGATAAAAAGTAAAAGGAGCCATGGTGTGTGATAAGCCATAGGTTCCTTTTTGCTTTCTAAAAAGGAGTAACATGGCAAAACTTATTTTTACTTCCCGATATTTAAAAGATGCAAAACCATCTCAGAAAGAAAATTATGTCCATTACATTGGAACGCGGAAAGGGGTAGAGAAAATTGATACAAGTAAAAAGCACCTCCCAGCAACGGTGAGTCAAAAGAAGTTAGTGCATCAGCTCCTGCAGGATTTTCCGGCGACAAAAGAAATGCTGGAGTATGAAGATTATCAAAGAAAACCAACAATCGAAAATGCCTCGGAATTTATTTCCTGTGCATTGGAACAAAATCTTGATATAGCAGCGACGCGAAAAAATTATGTGGATTATCTGGCGCATCGTCCCCGTGTAGAAAAGATTGGGGAGCATGGCCTGTTTACAGATGAGGGAGAACCGGTGGTTCTTGGACAGGTGCAGAATCAGGTGGCAGATCACAAGGGAATTGTGTGGACACATGTGATTTCCCTTCGGCGCGAGGACGCAGCCCGGTTAGGGTACGACAGTGCTGTTCAGTGGATGGCATTGCTGCGTTCCAAACGGGCAATGCTGTGTAAGCATATGAAAATTGACAGCGCCAATCTGAAATGGTACGCTGCATTTCATAATGAAAGCCATCATCCTCATGTTCATCTATTGGTGTACTCAGTAAAAGATGGAGAAGGGTATCTGACAAAGCAGTCGATTGAGGCCATGCGTTCTGAGCTGGCACATGATATTTTCCGTCAAGATTTTGCAAATATTTATGAGGAGCAGGCACAGTCTCGTATGGATTTAAAGGAACGGTCGGAAGTTGTAATGAAAACATGGATAGATGAAATACGGGCGGGGACGCTTAAGAGTTCGGAAATTGAAACCAGTATGATGCAGCTTTCTAAACGGCTGCAGAATACAGGCGGGAAAAAGGTTTATGGCTACCTGAAGAGAGATGTGAAGGATCTGGTTGATCATATCGTAGATGAGTTGGAGAAAGATGACCGGGTGTCTGCCCTGTACCGGGAATGGGGGCTATGGCAGGATGAGATTGTGAAGACCTACCGAAAACAGACGGAAGAATTACCGCCTTTATCAAAACAGCCTAAATTAAAAAGTATCAAAAATATGGTGATTGCAGAAGCATTGAGGCTTGGCAGTCATCATTTTTTGTTTGAAGAGAATGAAGATGGATACTCAGAACCAAAGGACGATTTTTTTATACAAGAACCAGATCCGGTAGCAGAGCTGACAGGGGAACTAGATTCGGACTATGCGGAGGAGGAACTCAAGCAAGAGCTTTTTCCTAATGGCAGAAAAGAAAAATCCAGTTCCAACTGGTGGACAGATGGATATATACAGGCTAGGAATTATTTGTATGGCAGCGATTCTACATTACAGGATTTTGAAAAGGCATATCAGAAGTTCCTTCAGGAAGCAGAGCAGGGGAATGGGTTTGCCATGCACGACCTTGGCCGGATGTTTGCGGATGGCTTGGGACGGGATGCGGATGTGGGGCTGGCACAGAAATGGTATGAGAAAGCATTGGAAGCATTTCTTGTAAGAGAAGAATCCGTAAAGAAAAAGGAGAAACCATATCTGCAATATCGTATTGGGAAAATGTATGCTTCTGGTTTGGGAGCAGAACAAAATTATGAAAAGGCGGCACACTGGTTTTCTCAGGCGGCTGCAATGGACCATAAGTATGCCCAGTATTCTCTGGCTGGGCTTTACCGACGGGGACGGGGGGTGGAGCAAAATGATATGCGGGCATTCTCTTTATACAGGAGTTCGGCAGAACAGGGAAATCCTTATGCCAGTCTGGAACTGGCAAAGATGTATCGGGATGGTCTTGGTACAGAGCCGGATCCCAAACTAGCAGAGAGAGGATTTCAGGATGCGTATTCCGGTTTCGTGATATTGGAAGAAAAAAGTCATGATGATAAACTGCAGTACCGAATTGGTCAGATGCTCCACACAGGAACGGGAACCGAAGCGGATGATAAGAGAGCAGCTGAATATTGGGAAAAGTCTGCCAAGCTTGGAAATACCAATGCTCAGTATGCACTCGGAAAACTCTGGCTGGAAACGGGAAGTGGAGACAGCGGCCAGGCAGTGGAATGGCTTACAAAAGCAGCAAATGCAGAGCACTCAGCTGCCCAGTATGTGTTGGGGAAATTATACCAGGATGGTGTGTATTTTAATAAAGATATGGATCAGGCCATGAAATGGTTCCGCTCTGCAGCAGAACTTGGAAATGAATATGCTGCATATCGGATGGGATGTTTGTTGCTTTTGGGGGAGGAAATACCGAAGGATGTGGAAGCGGCTGTGAAGTGGCTCAGTCTGTCAGCGGAAAAAGGAAATCCGTATGCGCAGTATCGGCTTGGAATGCTATATCTCAAGGGGGAAGAGTTTTCTCCCCAAGTGGAAGTGGCAATGAAATGGCTTCAACAGGCAGCGGAGCAGAAAAATGAATGGGCCTTTTATCAGTTAGGGAAGTTATATCTTTCAGGAGAACATGTAACGAAAAATGTGGAAACAGCAGTACATTACCTGGGACTATGTGCGGAAAAAGGAAACCAGTATGCTCAGTATGCGTTGGGAAAGTTATATCTCTGTGGCAGAGATGTTTCCCGTGATCGGGAAAAGGCAGTGGAATATCTGACAGCATCGGCAGAACAAGGAAATCTGTATGCCAGTTTTTTACTGGAACATCTGGATGCATATCAGGATCCGTCCTTGTTTCTGGCAGCAACCAGACTGCTTCATCATCTGGAAAAGCTGTTTTGCGAAGAAGTACAGAGACCAATGGAAATGAAGCGGTATCAGATTGACCGGAAACGACGCAGGAAACTGTCAGAGAAAAAGCAGGCTCAAGGACATCATAGGGATGATCAGGAGCCGGCACAAGGTATTTATTGACGAAGGAGGATGGCATGGGAGAATTTGTTTATTTTACGGAAGAACAGAAACAGAGGGCCAATGCGGTGGATCTGGAAGATTTTCTTTCCAGGCAGGGGGAAAAGCTGCTTCGTTCTGGAAGAGAAAAGCGCCTGGCCAGTGATCACAGTATTACAGTGAGGGGAAATCGATGGTATGATCACGCGACAGAAAAGGGAGGCTGTGCCATTGACTTTGTGCGGATGTTTTATAACCAGAGCTTTCCGGACGCAGTTACAATGCTGCTTAGCGGAGAACAGGGAGTTGCATACCAGGAAAGCGTGAATCAGCAACCAGAACCGAAAAAGCCATTCGTACTTCCAGAAGCGAACCAGACCATGCACCGTGCTTTTGCGTATCTGATAAAGACAAGGTGTGTGGATCCTAAAGTAGTATCTGTATTTGCAGGAAAACACATGATTTATGAAGATGTCAAATATCATAATGTTGTGTTTGTGGGTTTTGATTCAGATGGAATTCCACGCCATGCACATAAAAGGGGAACCTGTCAGAAGGGACAACCATTTAAGGGGAATGTAGAAGGATGCGATCCAAGGTACAGTTTTCGTTGGGTTGGGAAGAGCAATACCGTGTATGTATTTGAGGCACCGATTGATATGCTGTCTTTTATTTCCATGTATCAAAAGGGGTGGATGGATCATAGTTATGTGGCACTCTGTGGGGTGGCAGAACATGCGTTGATGCAGCTTTTGAATGATGCACCGCACATCTCCCAAATTGCTTTATGTCTGGATCATGATAAGGCGGGAATCCAGGCAAGGGAACGGATAAAGAAAAACCTGCCTGAGCGGGGATACCATATGGTATTCTCGCTTTTTTCAAATCTTAAGGATTGGAATGAGGATCTTCAAGAACTGAAGAAGCCACCGCCGGAATATATGAACAGACAGCAGACAGTTATACAGATGATGTGAGAGGAGGGGAGTAGGATACAGGGAGTCATTATATTTATTTGTATAGGTTTGGGGATGTTCGCTGTAATCGGCAGTCTGGTAATGATATCAAATCATTATACCTTAAACGGAATTAAATCGAGAACGGTAGGAGACGGGCAGTATGGAACTGCACGGTTTGCAACGGAAAAGGAAATACGGGAAACGTATGCTCATGTACCATATGAACCGGAGCAATGGAGAGCAGGAAAGCGTCTACCAAAAGAGCAGGGGCTGGTAGTTGGATACAAAAAGAAAGGAAATTCCATCACAGCACTGGTAGACAGTGGAGATATTCACTGTCTCATGATCGGGGCAGCAGGAGTGGGTAAGACCGCAAACTTCTTATACCCCAATATCGAATATGCCTGTGCTTCTGGAATGAGTTTTCTCACCACAGACACGAAGGGCGATCTGTTTCGTAATTATGCAGGTATAGCCAAGGAATATTATGGCTATCGGATTTCCATTCTGGATTTACGAAATCCCACCCGTTCTGATGGCAACAATATCCTGACGCTGGTTAATAAATACATGGATGAGTATTTAAAGAATCCTGAAAATCTGGCAGCAAAGGCAAGAGCAGAGAAGTATGCAAAAATTACAGCTAAAACAATCATCTGCTCTGAAGGGGCTTCTGCCAGCAGTTATGGACAAAATGCTTTTTTCTATGATGCAGCAGAAGGTTTGCTGACTTCTGTGATTCTGTTGATTGCAGAGTATTGCCCGCCAGAGAAACGCCATATCATTTCTGTGTTCAAGCTGATTCAGGATCTTCTGGCGCCATCCCCCGTGAAGAACCGGAGCCTGTTCCAGTTACTTATGGATAAGCTACCACCTACTCACAAGGCGAAGTGGTTTGCAGGAGCAGCTTTAAATTCTGCGGATCAGGCAATGGCCTCTGTGCTATCCACAACCATGTCCAGATTGAATGCGTTTCTGGATTCTGAAATGGAACAGATCCTGTGCTTTGAGAGTACCTTGGACACGGAAACATTCTGTAGGGAAAAGTCAGCAATTTTTATTGTGCTGCCGGAAGAAGATAACACGAAGTATTTTATGGTATCCCTGTTTTTACAGCAGCTTTACCGGGAAATGTTGACGATTGCAGATGAACATGGAGGAAAGCTGCCCAACAGAGTCATGATGTTTGCGGATGAAATCGGAACCATACCGAAAATTGAATCCATGGAGATGATGTTTTCTGCAGGCCGTTCCAGACGGATCAGCATGGTTCCTATCATTCAGAGCTTTGCGCAGTTGGAAAAGAATTATGGAAAAGAAGGTTCCAGTATTATCATCGATAACTGCCAGGATATTTTGTTTGGAGGTTTTGCACCAAACTCAGAGAGCGCAGAAATCTTATCCAAAGCATTGGGAAACAGAACGGTGTTGTCTGGTTCTATATCCAAAGGAAAAAATGACCCCAGCCAGAGCCTGCAGATGATGAGCAGACCATTAATGGCGCCGGAGGAGTTAAAGACATTGCCAAAAGGGAATTTCATTCTTGCTAAGACGGGGGTATGCCCTATGAAAACAAGACTTCCTTTGTTTTTAAAATGGGGTATCCGGTTTGAGGAGGTTTATGAAGTCCCGGAACAGGCAGCAAGAGAAGTTGTATATGCTGACCGATTGGAATTGGAGGAGGAAATAGTAAGGCGGTCTGATTTTGATGAGGAAGATTTATGGAGGGGATCTGTTGAAAGCGGAAAGTTGGAGGAGGCTTCTTTTTTAGGAGGAAAGGCTCATGGAGAGACAGCGAAGGAAAAACAGCATAAGGCAGCTACTCGAAGACCACCTCTTAGAACCGATTAGCAGAGAGGAGAACAGATGGCTTATTTTTCTAAAATTTATTCTTCAGATCTGCCCCATCGGGCTAAAGCTGTGTATATGTATTTGAAAGACCGGAGTAATACAGACGGACAATGCTATCCTGCGATTGGTACTATCGCAAAGGAATTAAACCTATCACGGAGAACTGTAGAGCGGGCGATTCAGGATCTGGTAAAGGCTGGGCTTATAAAAAAGGAACAGAGGTGGCGTGAAAACGGAGGAAAAAGCAGTCTTTTATATACGCTGATAGACAGCAGCTAGAAGATACGCCACCAAGGGATCAGTTTGTTTTCTTGGTGGCATATGGGATATGGCAATATGACATATGAAGAGAAGGTATCACTTGAAGAAATATAATAATCAGAGAAAAAATTAGACAGTTATCTATAAAAAAGGAAGGTGGGTGTGAGGTTAATGCGTATCAATTTTTGGTGAATATAAAACAACTTAGGGTAAGAAAAATATTCCCGAATAAAACAATATGTGGTATAATAAAAAACAATGCTATGTGAACAAAAAGGGTGCTGCGATGAAACAATATATTGGACAGCAATTTGCTGCTTTAAGATACGAAAAAAATATTTTGGTTGTTGAAGAAACTACATCTGCTGGTGGATGCGGCTCCTTCAACGCGGCTTCTTCATGTCCTGCGTCAGCCTGTCTTTATGACAGTGCGGCGTGGGGCTTTTTTATTGCCTGAAAGGAGTATGAGAACATGAGTCTGAAATATACCTGCCCCAGCTGTGGAACCCCCTTGGGTTATGAGGGATTGTGTTGGAAATGTAAGTGCGAGCAAGAACGGCAAGCTGCTCTTGCCTGGACGCCGGAACAAATCACGCAGAAACAGAAAAACCTGATCCAGAACATCCAGAAGCTGGCTGATATGGAGGACCCGGAGTTCACCGACTTTTGGCAGCTGCTTGGCTACCATGATGCCATCACCCCGGAGATTCAGCAGGTGGCACTGGCCGCAGAGGTGTTTTGGCCCTGTGAGCTCTACTACCACGCGCCAGAGGATGTGCGGGACGCTTTAGTTGCTGCCCTGCTAAAAGCAGAATACTCTCGGAATGCCGCCGACCTGATGAGTTGCCTTGCTATGCAAGGAGATGACAAGGCAATGGAGACTCTGCTGGAGCTGGAGCGAAATCCCCGGCCCTGGCGCAAGGGTCTCTATGTAGACTCATCCAGCTATGCGCAGATCGGAGGCTGGACCTTCGACAAGGAGGGCCAGAGAATCCAACTCAACTTCGACACCTGCTATCCTATGGTCAAGGGAACCACTGGCGAGAAATCTCCCATCCGCATTGGCCGAGCACGGGAGGACACCTGTCCCCACTGCGGCGGACACATGGTGGATATTTTGGTGCTGGATGGCCGGGATGAGCGGCTGAAATTCCTGGGGCTGGACGGCATCCTGACCGCCACCTGCTGCCCCAACTGTGTGGGATTTTTGAAAGGCCCCGCCTTCAACCGCTTTACTCTGGACGGCGGCGTGGAGGTCTTTCCCTCCGAACTCTTTGATGGTGCGGAGAAGACGAAGTGCTATGTTCGGCCCGAGGACTACAAGGCCCTCACTGAAAATCCCTTTGTGCTGGGCAAGACGCCGGTACCCTTGTTTTACGGCGCGGCCTGTCAGGATGTGAACACCATCGGCGGCTTTGCCAACTGGGTGCAGGACGCGGAATATACGACCTGTCCTCACTGCGGCAAGCCCATGAAGTATCTGGCCCAAATCCAGTGGGATACGGTGTTTGACTGTGCGGAGGGCACGCTCTATGTGGAGTTCTGCCCGGACTGCCATATCGTGTCCATGCAGCACCAGCAGACCTGAAAGGGAGAACGCCATGAAAAAGAGAACGGTTAAGGACTTTATTGCTCTGTACGCCCCGGAAGATGAGGAAAAGCTGGTACTGATTCAGGACGGTATCAGCGCGGATAAAACTTTTCTGGATACCTTCTGGGCGGCGCATACCCATGTCCTCGCAATGGCAGATGTCCAGACTGGACAGGTGATCTCCGGTCGATGCTACCTGAGCTGGCCGCTGACGGACAAGGAACGGGATGCCGGTGACTATTCCAAGCGGTTCGCCAAGGGCCAGATATACCGGATCAAAGCCCGCGGCTGGAAAGGTGATGCCCTCAGTGAACCCCAGTGGTATGTCACGGAAGTGTTGGAGGAAGGTGTGTCCTGTCCGGCACTGGAGGAAATCTGGGCGGAATATACAAAACCCATTCTTCTGAAAGATGAAGTGCTGGGAACCCTCACGCTGGATCGTGAGATGAGCACATTCGATGGGACCTGTAAGTGGATGGGAAAAGAAGTCCAGATCTCGTTGGATGTGGAGATTGAAAAGAAAGCGTCCTGGACCCGCGTCACCAATGTGATGAAAAAACTGCTGGCAGATCAGGAAGTCTGGGATAAATCTCTGCGAACTATGGCTGCCCAGAAACTCACTGCTCAGGCCAACGAATGGCTGGCCGACAATGACCAGACTGACCGAAACCCGGAGAAAGACCCCATCACCGAGGATGAGTTCGCCCGGCGCATCCTGCTCACCGAGTTTACAGTATCTCCTGGTGGGCGTTTTACCGTCTGGTATGAGGACGACGATATGTTCTGGGGCCATGTGGTCACTGTGGATGGGACACTGAAAAAAGGCCCTGTTGACGCTGATATACAGGGCTGACTACAACCGTTTATGGAAGGAGGTGCCCATTATGTGCGAGCACTGCCGAAACATTCAAATATGGAGAAAATTTGATGCCCCCAAGGACTACCTGGCCTGTATTGCTTATATTCAGCAGTTGGTGGGACAAGGCGAATTTGAACTGATAGCAGAGGACTCCACCTGCTCGCTGGAGAAGGTAAAGACTGAGGATGGATGGGCAGACGAAATTATGGCTCACATGATTAGGTGCAAGCACTGTGGCCAGATCTTCACCTGTGTGGTCAACACCTGGCGAGGCAGTGGACACTTCAAAAAAGGCAAGGGATAACACAGAAAAGGCGGTGAAACGATGAATCGGACAGAAGAAATAAAGCTGCTGGAGCAACTCGAACAGTGGAATAGCAAGGACGAGTATTCCCAGTGCATCCAGGCCATCGAAGCTATCCCGGAACAGGAGCGGGGCTATTTGCTGACCGTCAAGCTGAGTCGGGCTTACAGCAATCTGGCGGTTCTGGGAGATCATGGAGTGCATGGGACCGACGGTGAAGTGGACGAGGATCTCATCCGACACGCCATTGATCTGCTGGAGTCCGTCCGCACCCAGGGAGAGAACGACCCTTACTGGAACTCCCGGATGGGCTATTCCTGCCTGATGGCATACCGCTCCGCAGCCACCGCCTATGAATACGCAAAATGCTGGCTGGCCCTGGCCCCGGATGACCCAGCCGCCCAAAAGCTGGTTCGGGACTGCGAGGAATATCTGGAGGAGGAAAAAGCTCTGGAGCTGGATTTAAAAGAGCGGGAGGAAATCATCCGAAAGGAAACTCCCGATGATGTAAAGGGGGGTATCTGTAAATGAACAGTGGACAGATCACAGCATTTTTGCAAGAGCATTGGTACATTGCCTGGGTGCTCATCGGGGCCGTGATTTTAATTGGGGCGATCCGCAACTGGAACTGGCTCTGCGACCCCACTGGTACGCGGGATGCTCATCGACACAGCAGAGGATACCGGCGTGTGGTTTTCTTTCTGCTG
This sequence comes from Hungatella sp. SB206, assembly GCF_051132295.1. NCBI lineage: Bacteria > Bacillati > Bacillota > Clostridia > Lachnospirales > Lachnospiraceae > Hungatella > Hungatella sp. SB206. The sequence goes on from NZ_CP096603.1 coordinate 346,176, forward strand.
GGTGTCCTCCTGATTGTGGTGAGTATCTGGGGATTTGTGCTGAAATTGAAATAGGAGGAGCAATCCCATGACCCAAGAAGAACAGATCCGACTCTATCGGCTGATGGAAAAACTCAACTGGTTTTTCCACCAAGAGATGCACTACCTGAATAGAGATATTGCGGAAAAGACCGCACGGGAGTGTTACCCGGAGATTCGGGATTTTACATACGATATTTTGTGGAATGACCTGCCCAAAGAGGTGCAAGAACAACTTGAAGCAGATTAACCCCCAATGACTTTGTACTGGCTCAGGAGGTGGAACTACAATGTCGATCACTGCTTATAAAATAGAAGCCGTCGGCCATGACCGAACCGGCGAAGACTATGGCTATGTAAATATCATGTACCGCTACGGCAACAAACAGCCCTGCCCCCGACCGGATCAGTGCGAAAAGATGGAAGTCATGTGGGCGAATGAGAGCGTCTATGGACCTCCTGCCCCCGGCAGCAAGGTGGGGGATTCTATACAGACATGGCTGATGGGCTCCTGGAACTGCGGCGTGTTTACCCACTGGGAGATCGCCCAGCGGCTGATGGATGCCTTCACTGGCCTGAAACTCAAGGAGCTGGAATGGTTCGAGAACCCCAGAGAAAAGACACTGAAAAACGGCAAACCCCGTGCGCGCCGGGCCAAGTGGCTGCCGGAGCGGGAGGCGGATTTGGTCTATCTCTACGCCGACCACTACATTGACGCCAGAAATCCGACTCCCGCAGAAACCGACTTTTTCACCGTCACAAGGATGGACGCCTGGGGCGTGAGCACCTGGTTTATGTGTACCCCACAGGCCGCTGAGAAGCTGATCGCCATGGATTACGACAATCTGGCCGTCAAGGAAACCACCATTGTGGGATAGGAGAAAACGAATGATGACTTTGGAACAACTGCCTCCCAAGGGCGTAAAGCGAGAACAGGCCATTTTGGAGCTGGGCAAGGATGAAGCAAACGGCGAACTGCTGTTCCAGCTTGTGAATACAGAAAAGGGCAAGTGCAAAACGGCTGCTCAGAAGGCCTTGGCGCAGCTGGAGTATGCCCCTGCTGCCCCACTGTGGGCCAAACTGGTCAAGGGCAAATGGATGGGCAGCAATATCATGTCAGATGCCTGCTCCGACTGTGTATCGGAGCAGATCGCCCCGGTTATTCTGAAGACTCTCTCCCAGCTGCTGGACGAGGGGGACACAAAGCCACTGGATATAGAACAACTGAACTTCTGTTTCCATTTGATGTTGGGGAAAGCCTCGCCTAAAATGCTGGAGGTCTACCGCTTCCTGGCGGAAAACACCCAGCGGATCGCCCAGCTGAAACGCACGCCTGTTTATTCTCGTGATGATTGTACCTCCTGGTGGATTACGGACGGGCTTCGCATTTGGGATGCCACACCCAAGGAAAAAGAGAAAATTCCCGCTGTAGTGCTGACCGCCGCCCTGATCCGCAACCCGGATGAGCGACTGCAAGCATTGGCTGATGAGCTGAATGAACGCTACGGCGGCAGCTGGCTGATGCCGGTCTTTATGAAGGCAATCATCACCCAGCCCAAGGAGCAGGTGTATGAGACCTATTCGCCCCTTCTGGATACGCCGCAAAAAGGCTATTTGTTCCATGCGCTGGGAATGCTCCATTACCGCTGTTATCCGGAAGGCTGGACCTATGAACGCCTGGGCCCGGATGGAATGATCGCTCTGATTTTTTGGGGTTATTATAGCTATGGAACCTATGACACAAGGTTTATGATTGAACGCTATGTGGATCTGGATGAGCGGTGGTTCTTTGATCTGGCTAAAGACCCAGAAGGACGCAAACCTACGGTGACATGGCAGACTTACAACCGGGGCGGTGTTCTGTATGGAAGCTACGACGAAATGTTCATCAGTCTGCTGCCCCGCAAGGTGGAAAACCCGGAACTGAAGCGCATTCTACGGGACTACTTCCGTATTCGCAGCGAAAAAGTGAGAGTGGAAGAAAGTATTACTGTTTACAAAGACGCTGCTGAGCGGTTCGGAGATGAATAATAATTGAAACAACAACGAAAGCAGGTGTCTTATGTACCAAATTGCATATATTGGCCGCTGGGAGACTCTCCCGGAAACGGCTGCCGCCATCTGTGATCATGACACTCCCAAGCTGGAGGCGCTGCTCCAAGACGGTCTGGATTTAGATGTTCCCATCCAACTCAGCGAATACATCAAGCTAATGCCATTGGAAATCGCGGTTTTTCGGAATGATGTGCCCATGATTCACTTCCTACTGGAGCATGGAGCTGATTCCGGTCTGGCAGAGGAACAGCCCTTGCTGCTCACCGCTGTCCGCTGTTGTGGGTCAGAGGTGGTGGCGCTCTTTGCTGGACAGGCCGCAAAACTCAGCCCGAAGCAGAAAGAGCGGGCCTTCCAGGAAGTGCGCTGGGGCAAGCGCCCGGAGAATATCCAGGTGCTGGAGCAAGCCGGGATCACAGTGGACAAGTTTGGCGGCGAGGCATTCCGGGCCGCTGTGTCCGAAGGCAATACCAAACTTGCCCGACTGCTTCTGGAAAAAGGGGCAGACATCAATTACCACAAGCCGGACATGGTGTTTCCGAACGCCTCCACCGCTGTCACTGAAGCTGTCCGACACAAAAATCTCCCCATGGTGCGTTGGCTCATTGAGCAAGGAGCCGACATCACCATTGCTGACAAATACGGCGACCGGCCTTACACCGTGGCGGTGCAGAACAAAAATCAGGAGCTGGCCGACTACTTAAAAGCCTTGGAACCGGAGGAATGGCACAACGAACAGGAAAAGGTCCGGCAGCTCATGCCCTATAAGCTGCCCGCCAAGCTGGTGGAATATCTAAAAACCGGCCCCCTGCGGCTGGAGTTCCAGGAGCAGGAATGGGTGAAATGGGCGGAGCTGTACGCCTACATGGATGTGCAGGAGATGACCTGGAAACGAAAAAAGCTGCTCTCCCTCATGGCGGCCATGGATAATTACAGCGACTACCTGCTGCTGTGGAGCCCCAGGGACAAAAAGCTGTGGTATCTGGACATCGAGCATGAGGAATTCCACCCTCTGGCCAAATGGGACGACTTCATCGCAGACCCAGGCCGGTATCTGAACGGGATGATCGAGGGTGAGTTTGAGGAATAAGGAGCAAACCGATGACAGAAGAAAACAGAACTTACATCACCCATCTCAAAGCTGCCTGCATTGAGGGGTAAGGAGGATACCATGATGAAACTGAATTGTAAACGCATTGATTTACCATATACGCCCGGCGAGGAGATCTTCACCTTTCCCGAGGAATCGGGACTTCCCTTTCTTTTCGATGTAGAGGAAGAACTGACTGCTGATCCTGCCGCTATGGATGCGGTGGGAGAAATGCTGGATGAGGCGGAGAAACTGGCGGAAAAGGCCAAAGCCGCTATCAAAGGGGCGCTGGCGGACGAGGACAGCTGCTACCATAGCGTTGTGACATTTTTCATGGAGTTCCACCGGGACGAGGTAGGCCCTGATATTGCGGCGGATCTTTTTCCAGGAACCGACCTGGCCAAGCTGTCCTTTACTGAGATGGTGGACTTTTTGCGGCTCAAACGGTTTGGCAGCCTGGTGGATAGCGAGATGAACCAGCAAGTTTTCATTCTGGATCTGTCCTTCAATCCGGAAATCACCGACGAACTGATGGTGGTCTACTTTGATTTGAAGAAGGAGATTTTCTGTATCACACATGAGAGCTGAGGAACGAAAAAGAGAAAAATATCTGCCCACACTTCTGATCCAGCAGATCCGCCTGCAATGGTATAAAGACTGTCGGGGCGGAAACGCCGCCGCACAACGAAACCAGTATCCCAGAGCGATGCGGCTGCCTAAAGACTTCTTCTCTTACTATTCCTTTGGCCTGCCTACACACTTTGTATCTATCTTACAGAGGCCCGATGGATTTCAGATCGATAAGGACTGTCGCAGGCTAATGGAATGGAAGCCTAATGGCACAATGCGGCTTCACCCTTTTGAACTGATTCAGCTGGAGTCCGGAATCCAGGTGCGTTACCGCTATGATTGGCATATTGGTGCGATGCCGGAGCGATATACCTATGATAAGACCGGGCAAAAACAGCCTCTCAATGAGCTGGCACTGGATTTGATTCCTGGTGATTATGGTTGGGCTGTCTGCAATGGGCGGTTCCGAGACTGGGACACCGGGATCTGGTATTATGTGCTGGACATTTTGAATGTGATGCCGCTTGCAGAACCCACCGACTCATTGACCAGTTTTATGGACAGAGAACCGAATAAGATATATACCCAGATCGACCGGCTGTGGTGACGAAAGACAGGAGGATACTACCATGACGAAAGAACGCATCCCTATCTCTGGCGATCTGGGCAGCAAGGTTAAGCAGCTGATGGAGTACGCCGGATGGTACGAAGGCCGCAGTGTGGATATTTCCATTGCGGAGAAGTATTACGCCGATCATGGCGTCCCGATGATGAAGACCACCCAACGATTTTACCGCAAGTATTTCGGCCTGTGCTGCGAGTGGTACTTGGCGCAGAAAAAGCTGAAATGGGCGGCTGACTTTGAGTTTGCTTTGTTCCCTTACCTGGTCAACGAGATCAAAAACCATTTGGAAGAAGCCTATTTCCGGGATATGTCCGGCTGTGAGCTGGCGGAAATCGAACAGGCTGCCGGTCAGAAGTGCCAGCCCATCGGTCACATCGGCTACTACTACCCGGCAGAGGTTTGGATCTCGGAGTACGGGAAACTGTATGCGAAATATGAGTATCAGGACGAGATTGAGTGCTTTCCTGATGTGTTTGCCCTGATCGAACGGGAACTGCGGCAGTGCAACTTTGATTCCGCTGCCATGAAAACAGTTGAGGCACTGGATGGAAAGGTATGACGAAACAATAAGGAGAAAATGTTATGAACATGAAAGAAAAACTGGAGTCGTTGGGCAAAAACAGCATTGTGTTGAAAATTGCTAAGAAAGAAAAATATAAGCTGGGCGCCACCCGCTTCGGTGGGAAGCCGGATGTGCCCCCGGACTTCGTTTGGCCTACTTATGAGGGCGAGAGCTATGACCATGTGGTGAAGGATCGTCCCCTCACTTTCCTGGCACAGTTCAACTTTGAGGAGCTGGCCCAGTTTGACAAAGAGCATCTTCTGCCCGATCACGGCCTGCTCTCCTTCTTCTATGAAACGGATACCCAGTGCTGGGGCTATGACCCCAAGGACAAGGGCTGCGCCCGCGTCTATTGGTTTGAGGATCTTTCGGCACTGTCCGCTGCAAACTTTCCTGTTGATATGGAGGAAGATTTCAAATTTCCTATGGTCAAGATCAAGATGGACGCAAAATACTCCTATCCTTCCTGGCAGGACTTCCATGAGGTGTTCCCGGATGAGAAGGATGACGAGGCTTTCAACGATGCATGGGAGGAACTGACCGGCGAGGACCCAGAGGACCCGGATGACCGCTCCCAGCTGCTGGGCTGGCCCTATGTGATCCAGAACAGCATGTTTGCCGAATGTGATTTGGTTAACCAAGGATACTATCTGGGCAATGGCTGGGTTAAGATTCCAAAGGAGGTTCGTCAGCGGGCGGAAGAAACGGCCCGTGACCGCTGGATGCTGCTGTTCCAGCTGGATATCGTGGAGTATGGCGACTTCGAGCTGATGTTCGGAAACTGCGGGCACATCTATTTCTACATCACCAAAGAGGACCTGGCAGCCCGCCGCTTTGATCGGATATGGCTGGTCCTCCAGTGCTACTAAAAACATGAAACAGGACTTTACTATTTGGCGCAATCAAATATTACAGAATCCGCGGGACATTTTACCGCTGAAATTCGGAATATCGCAGGATGAGGTCATAGAAATCTTCGGGAATCCTGATGCCGTTTCCACCATGAAAAGCGATGGGAAACCTTTGATCCTCAAATACCATGACATTGAACTGCATTTCGATAGAAAGGCTCCTCATGGGCTCTACTTGATTTACAGCGACGATGAGATTGAACTGAGCATCACAGCCGAGCACGAAGAAACGCTGCAACCAATCACCAACACAGAGCCGGTGGACAACGAATTTTTCCTTCGGGATGGAGCCGTCTATTTCTCTGGCCTATATGAAAACGGCTTGTTGAAGGGTGTTGCGCCCAAAGACTTCTGCTGCTGGCGTTACTGGGGCAAATCCTCTACGGCCTGCTTTCTCGGCGGGATTCGCCTGCGTGGAGCAGTCCCGGCATCGTTTCGGGTGTTAAACTATGCCTACGCGATTGACAAAGCAGCCGTCTACACCACCAGCGGGAGAATTCCAGATGTAGATCTGGCAGCCTTCCAGGTATTAGACAATGGCCAGAACGATTCAGGTGCGCCCCAGGGATATGCAAAGGACAGCCGGCAGGTCTACTTTCATAACGGGGACGGCAGGGTGAAAATCATCAAGGGCGCGGAAGTTTCCTCTTTCCGCTCGTTGGGCGATACCTATTTTGCCAGGGATGAGAAACGGATCTATGCCTACGGCAAACAGCTTCCAAAGGCAGAGCTGACTTCCTGGGAACTACTTGGGCACTGGTATTCCCGCGATGCCAAGCGGGTGTATTACCTCAACCGGGAGATCAAGGGGGCGGATCGGGACAGTTTCACAGTCTGCACTCCTATGGATGCGGCTCCGCTTGCCGATCATCTGGCCCGCGACAAAGACCATTTTTACCAGAACGATGAGATGATAGACGAAACACTGTGGCTGGAAAGGCTGCACGAGATAACCTAAAAACCGTAAACGGAGGAAAACGACAATGGACTATTTGAAAATACTGCATGAAAACCCTGATTTGGCAGAGGAATTTGATTCGCTGTTCGACTTCTTCCTGCTGGATGAGTTATCCCCGCGGGATGACGCGGAAGGCCGATGCACCTTTTCAATGCCCGGCATGGCGTTTGCCAGAGATGGCTCCGGCGGAGAATACCACCTGTTGGAAGATGGCTCCATTGGATATTACAGCAGCGAAGGTGAGGCAGGCCGTCTGGCCGAGAGCATGGACGCTCTCTTTTCCCTGATTGTGAGCTGTATCTGCTGGCACGACTGCTGTGACGCAAAGCAGTATGTAGATTCCAAAACACTGGAGGAATATGGGCAGAGACAGCGTAACACAAACTTGGAAGATATGGATAGCTTGCGGCGGGTGTCTGATGCGCTCGGTATCCCTACCGGTGAGCCGCTGGCTCCGGTTCTGGAGCGGTTCCGCAAAGCAACCCAGCGTGAGCCCGTGTATCAGTGTATATTCCACGAGGACGACGGAAGCTTGACCGAATCATACGGTTTGATGTTTGAATGAGAAAGGAGGAATCACGATGAAAACATTTGATCCGAATTATAAACTGCTGGACGAGATGTATCAGGACGATTACTATCCTGCTTTTCTGGTAGACAAGGTAAAGGACGAGCTTCAGAAGGTCATCGACCTGTTGGAAGGCGGCGAAACCGATACCGAAGTGGTGCAGGAAACGCTGGACGAGGCGGTCTGCGGCATCAATGATCTCCAGGAGGAGTTTGACGAGAACGACAGCGAGATCGAAACGGTGGCACGGGAATGTATCGCGGCAACCGTGGCCTACATTCTGGAGTGGTTTGGCATCCCCATTGACACCGAGGAGGCCATCCGGGAAAGGGATTGGTGAAAACGATGTCCATTGAAAAAATGTTTGGCGAACTGGATAAGATCGACATTCTGGCAGAAACCAAAACCGGAGAAGTTCTAATGGTTTTGGTCTGCAATGGCTTTATTGACGGCTCCCCGGAAACGCAGAAGGCCCTGCTGGACAAGATGGAGGGCTATCTGAACCACACCCAGAGCGAGGAATTTCAAAAGGAATATGGGGATCGGCCCGTAATTCTGCGTGTGACCCTTGGCCGGGAGCCGGATGAGCACATCCTGGCCCTGCTCAGCAAGTGCCCTGCTTGGGCAGAGGACTATGGCGTAGAGCTGGAAATAGAAATTGGAGGAAAACAGGTTCGCATTGTAGAGAGCTGACCGATGCTTAAACCGAATCAACAGGAGGAAACCACTATGCCGACTACCGAATGGCTAAATAAATACGAATCAATCAAGGATAAACTGGTCTGCAAAACGGACCTGGACGCTCATTTCACAGAAAAAGTGATTGGGAACATGGGCGTGAATGTGCTGGACATTGGTGCCGTCCACTTCCCTACCGGGACGATCTTCGCCTGCGATCCTCTGGTGGAGCTGGAGGATACACCGCCCTTAATCCAGACGATCCCCGCCGGGACTTATCCCGTAAAGATCTGCGTGGTGCCCAGTGAAAAATACGGCGACCGCTACGCCTGTGTCAAGGTGGAGGTCAGTCGGGAGAAGCCTGTCCGCTATGAGTTGGGTATGACGGGCAAAGAAGATCTGGACGAGGGACTGGATGAGGACGATTATTTTGGCTTTGGCGTAGACGCCGGGATGGGCTGCGTTGCGGACATCCAGACCCAGGCGGCCTTCAAGACATACTGGGCTAAGCGGCTGGAGGAAGCCCCGGACATTGACCCCTACAACGACCTGTTCTGCGACTTACTGGAGGAAAACGCCCAAGCCTACCCCAAATATCAGGGGGACTGCGGCGACTGGCTCAACTGGACAGTGCCGGACACGGACTGCAACCTGCCCATCTTCTCCTCCGGCTGGGGTGATGGTTACTATCCCGTCTACTTCGGCTACGACGCCAAGGGCGAAGTCTGCGCCGTGTATGTGCGCTTCATCGACATTGAAGCCAGCTACAAGGAGCAGGAATAAGGAGGCGCACTATGGAATTACCGAAACGGGCGCGGACAGTGAACTGGGAGAGCGGTGTCCTGACCTTAGATGGGGAAAAGCAATTTGAAGTCCCGGAGCTGACCGCAGAGATCATGGAGCAGCTGGCCGGTTACACCCTGGTGGGCTTTCATGTGAAAGGCTATCCGGTGACCGATGAACTGCTTGCCCCCTTTGCCGGGCATAAAAGCATGGCCAACTTCGGCGTGGAGGACGGTGCGCTCACCGACGCCTGCTTTCCCGTTTTTTCTGCTATGCCCAAGCTGCGCTATCTGCTGTTGGACGGCAACGCCGCCATTCACGGCAGCGGCCTGTCCTCCTTGCAAGGCTGCAAGCTGGACCTTTTGACCCTTAACCGGACCGGGCTGGATGATGCCGGTCTGCTCCAGGCGGCTTCCATCCCCAAGCTCTCCCACATCCAGATCGACCATACCGCCGTTACCTATGAGGGCCTGTTGGCCAGCGCCGGCAACAACCGCATTGAGCCGGTATCCCATGTGCAATTCACCAAGAAGCAGATGGAACACTTCTCCCAGCTCCAACGGGAAAAGGCCAAAAAGCCCGTCCAACTGGATGGGCAGGCGGCGGAAGAATGTCGCAGAATCTTGTCCGCTTTCTTTGCCGAGATGACAGAATGGGAGAAATACATGGAGCAGGCTGGGTTTGAAGATGCTGATGCTGTGCCCCGCGTGCTGGCAATTTGGGAGAAGTATGTGAGCGAAAAGCCCCGTCCGGGCTATCGACCTCTGGGCCTCTCATACAGCGCCCAGGGCACCTACAACGGGGAAGAATTCCTTGACGCAGAGCAGATTACCAAAAACAAGCTCTACATTTACACCAGAGAGAAAAACACCGGCTTTGACCGTCGTTTCCTCATGAAGCGCGTGGGCGAGGGCTGGATGATCGATGCGGTGCAGGAGCGGCTGGACGGCTGGCAGCGAACAGGATTGTGAGGCATCACATGGCTTGGGAATATGAAACCTTTGGCTCGGACGGTCAATGCAAATTGTTCGGTGTGAACATCTTTGACTACGACTGGCAACCCACTGGGAAGCGAGTAAAAGTCCAAGACCCGATCTATCACCAAAACCATACCTTCGAGGTCTGGCAGGTAGAGATTGACGGGCAGATCCACCGCTTTGCTGCTGGAGAGTTCTCCAACTGCGTATGGGGATTTTATTTAGAGAAAGACGGATGAAAGGAGTGTGTGGGCGCATGAGCCGAATTGTTGATGAACCCTACTTTACATATAGTGCCTACAGCGCCCTCGCCACCGGCATCCAGGTGAAATGCCCCAAGTGCCACGGCGCAGGTGTGGTGACAGCGGATGATGACAACGCCTATTTCCGATGCCTGAGCTGCGGTCATCAGGAAATCTGTGACTGGACGATTTACCGCTATGATGTTCATAACCAATGCAAAAACTGCGGCAGGTACTACCGAGTGGATATTGAAGATACAGCAAAACAGCACTTTTCCGTTCTCCATGTGGCCTGTCCCTATTGCGGGGCAATCATGTCGGGAGAAGTCCATAAAACAGCGGAGGCTTTCTCCTACATTGCTGATATTCAGAACGGACGAGAACCCTATTTTGGCCTGGAACTTTGGTTTTTGACCTCCTTCCAGGGTAAGCCAGTCTGGGCCCTCAACCGGGAGCACCTTGCCTATCTGATCGACTATCTCAGTGCCGATTTGCGGGAAAAGCCGCCGGGAAGAGCGAAAAAGACCCAGGCCGATCATCTTCCAACCTTTATGAAAACCGCAAAGAATCGGGAGCGGATCGTGAAGCTGCTGAAGAAAATGTAGGAGAAATGAGAATGGAACAGAAAGTAATTTACAACGGCCAAATTCTTACTCTGACTCACTTTTGGGCAACGGGAGAGCCTTGCCTGTGGATCACCGACCCACAGCAGATCGGGATGCCTAAAATGGAGTTTGTGGGAGGCCACCCGGACGAATACTGCATTTTCCTGAAAAATCTGACAGAAACAGAACTGTCACAGATCACATCTCTGGACGGTGCTCCACTGGATTTGAAAGAAGAACTAAGCGACATCGAATGAGGAGAACACTATGAAAGACCTTTGCCAATACGGAAACCGGCCAGAGGACGAATGGGAAATCTTGCCCTGGATACCTGATCTGCGCCCGCCCTTCAAAATTTGGGTGAAACCAGAGCAGATCGCGCCATTCTTTCTCATTCCCCACCACCCCTATGCGATCTCCCTTCTGCTAAAGATCAGCGACGGATTCCGGACAGAGGAATTCCGACGACTGGGACTGATCGGCAGCAGCAAGGACTGGGAACAGCTTGTCCGGGGCGTGATCCAGGAGTTCGAGGAAAGTAACAGCGGCGTGGATCTGTTTCACTTCGACTCCGACGAGGATGTGTTCTGCGTGTACTCCCAGTACATCGACGATTTGATGCTGCTGTCCAAAATGATCCGGGCGGCCTGTGATGATGTAAAAGCGATGCGGACTTATCTGGGTATAGGTGAGGTGGAACATGAAAAATAAGGAGCAGGAGTTTGCATGGCGAAAAGTAATAGAAGCCTGCATGGAGGATGTGAAAAATCACTTCGCTGACATCCAGCAGGCCATTGAGTTTGGTTGGTACATCCAGCCGGACAACTACTTTGTGTCCTACATCTTTGCCACCGACTCGCAATTAGAGACGGCGCGGCGGAGCGGCCTGACGGAACAGATCAATTCCTATCACAGAGAGCAGCTGATAAAGCGTCATTACCCCATTGAGGGAATCAAGGACTGCACCTTTGCCTCCCAGGAGGAATGTGACCGGGAATTTGGCGGGAATTGGTATTACTATTTCAAATGATACGATGAGGGTATCGAGATGATTGAATATATCAAGCTCTTTTGGGAGGACGCACCGGAGGGAGAACCATTGGTGATCCTCTATGAAGTGGATACAGGAAATGAGCGGCTGGCTCTCCGCTCCATTGACATCTTTGCGGATGGCCGCACCCGCAATATCCCTGCTCTTTACGAAGGCGCTATCGAGATCACGCCGATCCCCACCGTGGATGAACTGAACGCCCATGTCTGGGGCGAGGAATTCCACGCCTGCGTCATAGAGAAAGCGGAATTTGAGGCTATCTGGGAAAGCCGATTTTATAGCGGAGCGTTTTGAAAAGCGAGGAATGACAATGGTTGAGATCAATCGCGTCTGGATCAATGTGGATACAGACACCAACAAAATCATACTATTCGGCCGCCCCCGTGTATCCATCCGTGTGGATGAGTACATTTGGAGTTTGATCGAAGAACATATCGTGAAGCCCCATAAGCTCATGCGCAGCGAAAAGCATAGGTATCTGCTGAAAATTTCGTTTCACCGATTTGATCCGGTGCGGCACCGATATTATCCGCTTTCCCCGTACAACGGGCCGCTTCGGGAAGGCGTCAAGCCGGACAGCGCAAACGGATGGTATCCCCGTGAGGACTTTGCAGACGCTGAGGAACGCGCCACCTGGTTCTCTCCTGATAAAATCTGGACAAACTGCGGAAACAAGGTTCTGGATGTCAATATTGATGCCGCCAATGTGAGCGCGAGCATCACCACCAGAGAATATGCTGACCTGCTGTTCGATGGAATCGGGTCAGCATTGGTGTTTAATTTCAAAAGGCTCAAGCGCGAGGAGTTTGATGCGTTGAAATCCGAGATCGACTGGAGCGTGGTAGAGAGTTTTCCCTTTCCCGCACCCTTTGAAGATCAGCAATACATTGGAGATGAAGGCAAAATTCATGTGTATTCCTGGGATGGCAGACAGGAAACGACTCTTGTAGGCCCCTATTCCGTGCGGGAATTGTATCTGGAACATTTCGGAGAATAGTTAGGAGGAATCTGATGAAACAGACAGATATTTATACCGAGGCTCTGTCTTGCCTGCGCCTAATTTTGTTGGCTGATCACCCTGAATTTGAAAACTGGATCGACTGGCTGGAGCGGGATATTGAGGACTGGACCCAGCGGCGGGAGGTCGCCCACCACCTTCGGGCATACGGAGGCATGGGTTCCTTCAACGACCTACCCAGTATGCGTGGAAATCATGACTATATTTTCGGCTTTCTCAAGTCAGTGTGCTATGCCTTCGGCCACCTTTATGGCAAACGAGAAGGAGTTTCTCCGGAGGCGTTGATGGAGGAATGCGTTCGCGGCATGGAGCAGGAAGATTATTATTGCCGCAAGGAACTGAACCAAGCCATTGCCCAGCACTTGATGCAGGGCGATTTGCAGGAAAATTGGGATAAGCTGTAGGAGGATAAATGATGGTTCAAGCGTGGCGCAAGGTGGATTTTGGCACCGGAACGGTCACCTTTCTGGATGACACACAAAAAGAAGATATACTGCAAGTGGAATATCCAAACGGATTTTTGTTGGATATGGGCTGGTATCAGGACAGATATATCATTCTTGTCATTCGGGATTTTGATTGGGTGCATCCGGTCAAGCAGTATGAAACGGCAGATAGGGATCAACTTCCTGCGCTGTTGACAGAGGCGGTTCGCAGTGTAGAACGGGCATCTCAGAATGACAAAGTGGAGAAATGGTGCAAAGAATCGTGAGGTAAGCGTATGGCAAAGGACATCAGGGAGTGCCTGCTGGAGCAGGCAAGAAAATTTCATCAGTGGCAGGAAATCACTTATCCCGGAAAAACCACCGAGGAGATTGGCGGTGTGTGGGAGGTTGATTACCCTGCGTGGAATGATATATTTGATGCCTTTTGCCATGTGTTGACCCAAATGAATGTAGAAATGGCAGACAGCGTCCTGATGGATGAGATGGTCTATTTAATTGCCAGGGACAACGAAGCGGAGGGATTTATACAGGAAACCACTTCCCATCCCCAATGGTTTGAGTGCCTCTGCCGCAGGGCCTCAGCCTCCAATGAGAGTGAGGCCAAGTGGCAGTTTGCCGCCTATCTGCCGGAATGCTCATGTAGTCAGAAAGTCAGGGACATAATTCTGGATTTCGCAAAGGACCCCAATGAATATGTGAGCCGTCGGGCGCTTTTGGCGATGCCCGCTCTGCGTCCTGACTGTGTGGAACAGTTCGCTCCGCTGTTTTGGGAGCGCAACTGTTACTCTCCTGAGCTTCAGGAATACCAGCGGATCGCCGTTCTGGTCTCACTGGATGCCATCCATTCCGACCTGCTTCCACAATACTTGGAACGGGCCAAGCAGGATGGTCGGAGCTATCTGCTGGAACACGCAAAAAGGATTGAAGGAGGACTTTCCATGAACGAAAAACTATTTCGCACCCAATTCAATCAAATGGAAAACACCGAGAAGCAGGCGCTGATGGAAAGCCTGGCTGCTCGTTATGATATGACCTTTCTCGGTCTACATACCTTTGACCGTTGGGGCCAGAGCTGCACCACCGGCATCTTCGAGAAAGATGGCCGGGAGTTCGTCTTTGTCCCCGGAGATACCGTCACCCTGGGCTGGGAGCAGTTTGCCGTGGGACTGAATCAGGAGAGCCGGGAGGAATTGGACTATCTGTTCCAGGAGTGGGAGATGGAACCGCAGAACCCGGAGGAGATGATCCGGGAAAGCATGGCTCCCGTTCGGCAGGCGGCCATTGGCCCCATGCTGGTGGGCCGGGAGTTGGAGGAACTCTGCTGGGAGCCAGTCAAGATAGATGATTCCAGACTGACCGCCCATCCTGACTGGCTGAAGGAGTTCCGGGATTTTGCCTGGAGTGACAGCAGCAGTCTTACCTTGCATCAGTCGGCTCGCATAGAACGGACAGAAGATGGATTTCAGACCTGGATTTATAACCGCACAGACTACAATGCGCTTCTTGCCAGGCTGGAAAAGCAGGGGCTTTCGCTGCCCACGGTGGACGAGTGGGCCTACCTGTGTGGCGGCGGATGTCGGACCCTGTTCCCATGGGGAGATGGGTTAGACTACTCCATGCATCTGCACTGGTTTGAGGACATGGATGAGGATGAGAACCGGCCCTATGACATGGAGGAACCCAACTTCTTCGGCCTGTCCATCGCCTACGATCCCTATATGCGGGAAGTGGTGCAGGCTGATAGGCTTACCACCTGCGGCGGCGATGGCGGATGTAATATCTGCGGTGGGCTGGGCCCATTTCTCGGTTTCCTGCCCTGTTCGCCCCACTGTAAGCCGGAAGTGCAGGAGGACAATGAACTAAACGGAGATTATGACTTTTATCGGCCTATCATTCGGCTGGAGAACTATGATTGACAATAGAAGCTTGATACAAAATAAAGAAAGAGAGGTGCCGACATGGGAGCATGGGGCATAAAAGCATTAGAGCGTGACGAAGGGCTGGATGTACTGGACATCCTTAAAAATGAATATGTACCGGAGCATCCGGTAATGGATCTGGGCGAGATGATCGAACTGATGAAAGAGGAGGTCATGCTGGGATCTGACTTCTCACAAATCGACTTCCTCTTTGACAATACTGCGATGGCTCTGGCGGAGCTGTATTTCCAATGGAAGGATAACGGCAAGCTGGACTACGATCATGAAGAAGCTATATGGGATAAAGTTACCGGTTTCACAGCATCCAAAGAAGCCCTTGCCTTCCTGCTGTGTCAGCTCACCGACATCAAAAACGAAGTGCCGGACGAGGACGGCATCCGTGAGATTGTGGATCTTTGGAAGAACGAGGACAGCGGTGAGATCGCTCCTGCATGGTTGGAACACTTGAATCAGCTCATTGAGCGACTGGCTTCAGAACAGGAGGCACGACAAATGTATATCAAAAAATACTGGGGCAACTTTATTGGCGGTTCCGATGACAGTCTGAACCTTGTGGCATTTTTAGAGGATCAGAAAAAGGAGGAGATCCCCCTCAGCGAGATTTTCGCCAAGATCGGTCTGGACAAGCAGAACTGGGACTTCCGCCAGACTGTGGAGTATCTGGAGTTCACCCACTCCAATGGCGTGGAGATGGACTTCCACTTCGCCATTGATGTGGTCACCGACCTGGCCGCCATCCTGCTGGAGTGCAGCGTCAGCGGCAGTGTGAACCTCCACGATCTGGACGAGTGCAACACCCCCGCCCGCCGTATCCGCATCACCGCCACGTTGGAGGAACACGAGGCCATGGACAAGGTCCTGGCGGACTTTGTCCAAGATCCTCTGTCCTATGACATCAGTGAGATGATGGGCGAGGATGAGATCACGGATATGGCTTATCAGGTGGAGATGCTGCGGAAAGAGCTGTACGAAGTCTCCGGCCGTAACCGGAACTACCATGTAAAGGCGGAAGATGTGAAACGTCTGCTTCCCGACTGGGAAGGTGCCGATGGCTGCATCGCCACCAACCGCATCACGGTGGAGGGCTGCAAGGTTGGCTACTGCTACCGGGAGGAGCCGGACGGCGGCTGGGACAGCGGCTGGCGCTTCACCGCTGGTGACGAGAGCGAGGCGTACATGGACGACCCCAACAACGCAGGGATCTACAAGCTGAATACGATCTGCAACGACGATTCCGACATCATTCCGCTGCTGCATATGCCCGCTCCCTGCGCCTTTGAGCGGGATGAGAATGGCGTGTTCCAGCAGATCAAAGACTGGAAACCGGATGAGGACGAGGAGGAGCCTGATATGGATATTTTGAAGCAGTGCCAGAAGTGGCATGAGGAGAGCAAACACCAGAAGATCATTGACGCGCTGGAGGCCATCCCCGCCGAGGAGCGTACCCCGGAAATCGATATGGAGCTGGCGCGAGCCTACAACAACCTGGCGGACCCCAGCGAGCCGGAGGGAAGAAAGCTGCTTCACAGGGCACTGGAATTGATGAAGTCCCACGAGGAGGAACTGGGAGACACTAATTCCTGGAATTTCCGCATGGGGTATGCCTATTATTATCTGGATCAGGAGGGCCGCGCTCTGCGGTATTTTGAAAAAGCTCTGGAACTGCATCCCGGTGATGATCCTAAGCTCAACACCAGACAGGACATTGAGGAACTGATCGACTGGTGCGGGAAGGGCATTTCCCTGCCGCAGTTCTCGGAGTGCTTCCGAGAGCGGACAGAGAACTGGTGGGAAACCTTTGCCGAAATGGAAGCAGAATTGCGCCAGATGATGGACGAGGACAAGGATCACACCCGTGGTGCGGAGATCGTGGCCCAAATGCAGGAAACCCTGAATCTGGTTTTTGATGAAATTTCCTTCGAAATGGGCTTCAATGGCGAAAAGCATGAGCTGATTCTCACCCCGGAGGGGGACAAGGTCAAGCTGTTTGAGCTGGTCTACTTCCAGAAGCACGCCCCCAAAGAGGTGCTGGAGCACTGGAACATCCTGGTGGGCCGCCAGCCCATCCGAAACATCGGCCTGCGTACCGAGGATGGCTGGGACATCTCCGGGGAGGATGTGCAGATCTGGCTGGAGGAGCAGGGTGAAAACAGCTTCGCCATCTCCGCCTACTGCGAAAAGCTGCTGCCCATGCTCCGGGAGGAGGAAGGCCGGGCCTGGTGGATGCTCACCACCCTCACCGATCAGGTGCTGGGCGAGATCCCACACATGAGATACATAGACAACTTTGATGTGTTGGTGGAACCCAAGGCGGAGCCGTCCATTCTTATGTCCCAGCTTCCCGACGCTCTGAAGGAGCGGGGGCTGGAACTCTCCACCGATCCGGAAGCCTATCTGGAGAGCTACCTTGGCTACAAAATGGAACCCAACCAGGACCCGGACGCCGACTGGCGGCTGGATGTGATGGCCGGTTCCACCAACTGTGTGCCACTCATCAACGGCTATCTGAATGTCGACAATGACTTCATGGACGATCTCCACGCCGATGGCGCGGTGGCGGGCTTCTTCTGCTATCCCTTGGATACCCTGCGGGAGGAGGAAGGCAGTCAGAAGATCTTCGACTTCCGGGACAAGCTGGAGGAATTGTTCACCACCGGTGACGGACCGGAGGTTCTCACCCTTACCGGTGGGGCCACCGGCCTCTACTGCGGCTATGTGGACTTCATCGCCTGGGACATCCGAGAGGCACTGAACATGGCGAAAGAGTTCTTTGAAGGCACGGACATCCCATGGGCCATCTTCCACACCTTCCGCCGTGAAGCAGGTTCTGTGCCCCTAAAGCAACAAGATGATGGGCCAGAAACTGAGAATCAGGATGACGAGTTGGACGAGACGCTGACGGGCATGGACTATATTCCTTATACCCAACAAAACGCCGAAGCATTCTTCGCTCAGTTGGAGCAGTGGAACGATGAGGACGAGTACACCCGCTGTATTCAGGCATTGAATGCCATCCCGGAGGACTGGCGGAACTACCGCACCGCCTACGCCCTGGCGCGGGCACTGGAGAACTACGCCATCATCGGGAACCATGACGAGGGTACTTTGAAATCCAAGGGAGACAAAGCCCTCCTGAGGGCCATTGAGGTGCTGGAGTCTGTCCGGGAGGAAGGCCAGGACAAGTCAGAGTGGAATATGCGGATGGCCTACGGCTATCAGTATCTCTATGGGCAGGAGGAAAAGGCCATTCCCTACGCCCAGCGGTGGGCAGAGCTGGACCCGGAGGACGCAGATGCCCCGGCGGTGATTCAGGAGTGTAAGGAGGAGATCCGGAAACGCCAGCGCAGCCGGAACAAGAAGGCCAAATTCGTGCCCGGTGATACCCCCTTTGAGGATTTCGACCTCACCAACTTCTGGGATGATAATTGGTATGCACTGAAAGAATATATCAGTGAGCCGCCTTCCGATGAGCTGATCGCCAGTGTGGAGGAGGAGCTGGGCTACAAGCTGCCCGCCGCCTACATCTGGCTGATGAAGCAACACAACGGCGGCATTCCGGTGAATACCTGCTATCCCTGCGATGAGCCTACCTGTTGGGCAGAAGACCATGTGGCCATCACCGGCATTTTCGGCATCGGACGGGAAAAAAGCTACTCCCTCTGCGGGGAATTGGGCAGCCAGTTTATGATCGATGAGTGGGAGTATCCTGCCATCGGAGTGGCCATCTGCGACTGTCCCAGCGCCGGACACGATATGATCTTCCTGGACTACCGGGCTTGCGGCCCCCAGGGAGAGCCTGCGGTAGTCCATGTGGATCAGGAAAACGACTACAAGATTACCCATCTGGCAGACAGCTTTGAGGAATTTATCCGCGGACTGGAGCATGAATCCCTATATGATCTGGATGAAGATGTAGAGGATCTTAACGAAGATGATGACGCTGACGAGGAGGAAACTGACTGTAAAGGCTCCTTTGCCGGGTCTGTGCTCCTCTCCAAAGCAGAGTGGGACAAGGAGCAGTTGATCCGGGATCTGCGGGAAGAATGGGGCATCGTAGATGAGGAGCCGGATGATGGCGACGAAGATGATGAGAACAGTGATGACGCTGTGGTAATGCGGATCGGCAACATGATGCTGATTGCGACACTCTTCCACGGCCATATCCCCGACAATGAAGCGGAAATTAACGCTGAAAACAACTATATGTGGCCAGAAGCTATAGAAGCGGCCAAAGCGCACAAGGCCCATATCATGGTGGCTGTGTTGGGCGAGGAGGAAAAACTGCTGGAACGGGGTAAGCTGTTCACCAAGGCGCTGGCAGTGTGCTGCAAGCAGAAATACGCCACCGGCATATATACCAGCGGTGTGGTATTTGAGCCTCGTTTCTATGAGGGCCTTGCCGATATGATGAAAGAGGACGAACTACCCATCTTCAACTGGGTCTGGTTTGGCCTGTACCGGAGAGAGGGTGGCTTGAACGGCTACACCTACGGCATGGATGTGTTTGGCAAGGAAGAGATGGAGGTGCTAAACACCGACGCCGAGCCGGAGGAACTGCGGGACTTTTTGGCAAGCCTTGCCTCCTATGTGTTGGCGTGTGATGTGACGCTACAAGACGGCGAGACTATCGGTTTTTCTGCGGACGATAAGCACACCATCACCCGCAGCCCCGGTGTCTCTCTGCCAGAGGAACAGATGACCCTGAAGATTGGTTACGAGCCTATAAAGGGAGATCCGGAGGATGACAGCTGCGACCACTCAGACAATGATGACACGCAGGATGAGGAAGAATTCAGTAATCCCGAAGTCTACACTGAGGAGGAGATGGAGGCCGTCGAGGGGCACATCCAGCAGTATTTCGGTGAGATCGAGAATGTGTTCCACGAGCTGGTTTCTCCCGACATCCATGTGGACATCTGCATGGTGCCGCCCACTGAGGAGCGGGACTATTACACCCTGGTCACCATGGGTATGGGCGCTCACCGGATGAATGTGCCGGAGAAGCTGGCGGAATACAAGCTGGAGCGGGCGGAGTTGGCTATCGCCCTGCCTGCGGACTGGAAGCTGGATCAGGAGTCCATGAAAGACGAAAAGTGGTACTGGCCCATCCGCCTGCTGAAAGTGCTGGCTCGCCTGCCCATTGCCAGTGATACCTGGCTGGGCTTCGGCCATACCATGGACAATGAGGATGACTTTGCAAAAGATACAAAGCTGTGCGCCGCCATTCTGACCGGTCCCCAGGACACTGAAGATGGCAGCGAGGTCTGCATCCTGCCGAGCGGCGAGGAGGTCAACTTCTATCAGGTGCTTCCCCTCTACCGGGATGAATTGGAATATAAGATGGCCCATGACGCGGATGCCTTGCTGGACAAAATGGACGGCATCAGCTTTATGGTGGAGCCGGATCGCCAGGATGCCATCACCAGAGGCACCCTTTCTAACGATGATTTTGACGGCGAGATGGACGATGCCTCCTATCACCTTGAGAGCATTGAGGAGAAGGAACTGCCTATTGCCCCCATCAATGCCTACAACCACATGGCCATCTACTTGCGCTGGTGCATGGAGCACGACCTGATGGGCGAGGACTTCCTTAAAGAATACAGCGAAGTGGCCAAACAGGTCAAAGCCGACCCTGTCAGCGTGGATCTGCGGGAGTTTATCCGGGATGAGCTGGACGGCTGTCTGTTCTCTGTGCTATTCAATCAGCAAGGCCGTGCCTTTGCAGGCTACTACTACGGAGAGGGCGACAGTCCCTACTATCCTGCCGATGTTGACGACAACGCCCTCCGCTTCTTCGGCCCAGAGCGGTATCACTCCGATGAGTTCCAAGATGAAGCCTACCTGTTCATCTCCTTTGACGAGGACTACTATGAGGCTATGGCTCAAGTGATTGAGGAACGCTTCGCCAACTGGCAGGGACAGGACTTCGACGAGGATACGCTGGAGCCTTCCGAGGTGGCTCAGGCCATCATGGAGTATCTGGACTGCGAGTGTACCTATTTCCCATCCATGGCAGATGATGACCCCATCATGTCGGCATACAGCTACGCCCAGCGGCTGGGGGTACGGGAGGGCTTTGTTCCCGTGCTTATCCAGGCGGATGATGAAACGCTGTTGGAATGCCTGGTAATGAACGCCGACCCGGAGCATGATGCGGACTGCTATGAATTTGACCTCAAAACCGTGGAGGAGTACCGGAAGAAGATACTGACTGCCCCTGTAAAAGACGGCAAGGCGGTTCTGGAGGAATTGACCGGCCAGCGCAAGGAAGAAGCCGAGGATGACGATATGGACTGGGATGAGGAAGTCCTGGGCGAGATGGAGGGCGGAGAACCCAACGACCGCTTCGCAAACTATTGGAACGATGATACCGGAATGACATATCCGCTCATTCTGGCTAAAATTCCGGTAAAGAACCCCTGGGAGATATTCGCCTATCTGCCCTTTGGAAATTGGAATGAGTGTCCCGACACACCGGACCTGATGGCAGTGGCAAAATACTGGTTCGAGCAGCATGGTGCCATCCCTGCCGCCATGAGCCACGATGAATTGGAGTTTGAACTTTCAACTCCGATCTCCAAGGAAAGAGCTATGGAGGTGGCTGTGGAGCAATATGGCTTCTGCCCAGATCTGGATCAGAATGAGGATGGAAGCATTGGCTCCTTGGCAGATGTCTTGTGGCAATCCACCGTCTGGTATTTCTGGTGGGATTGATGGGAGGTTGTGACCATGAACGAATACCTAAAGCAATATATTGAACTACAAAAGCAGTTTCGGGAGACAGAAGGAAATCCAGACAGTGTCCGCGCTCTCTATACTTTTAAGGAGGAACTGGAGCAGAGTGAGGAGCAGCAGGCCAAGGAAGTGCTGGTGGATGTGTATGACCTCCTGGACTTTAAGAAGGACGCCTACGAACTGCTCTGCCAAATTGGAAATCGTTCCGACAAGAAGACCCTCAAGCGGCTGGGAGTCTTGAAGGACTATGCGGAAAACTGGGGCAATCATTACGCCATCCCCAAGCCCAAAACACCAGAGGAAAAGCAGAACGAGAAGGAGCGGCAGACCCGGCTGGGCCTACCCACCTTCCGGTATCATCCGAATCCGTTGGCAACCGGCGCTTTTGAGGAATCCGCAGACGGCGTTGTCTGTGACTGCTGCGGCAAGATGACCCATATTTTCTATACAAATCCGTTCTTTTCTGTGGAGGATATTGCATATCTGTGCCCAGAGTGCATCGCCAACGGCGAAGCGGCCCGGAAATATGATGGTAGTTTTCAAGATGATTTCTCTCTGGATGATGGTGTAGACGATCCGGAGAAGCTGGACGAGCTGATCCACCGCACTCCCGGCTATTCCGGCTGGCAGCAGGAATACTGGCGCGCTCACTGCGGCGACTATTGTGCCTTTTTGGGCTATGTGGGTGCCAGAGAACTGCGGGCGCTGGGCGTGCTGGAGGAGGTGCTGGACGACCCCATGTGGGACGATGAGCAGAAAGAAATGATTCGGGAATCCGTCAATGGCGGGCATCTGCAATGCTATCTGTTCCAGTGCCTCCACTGTGGAAAGCACCTGCTTTGGATGGATTTTGATTGAGGAGTTTTCAAAAGGTGGGATACAAGTGATGAACCCCAAAACACTGACCATTCAATTCAATGATGAACAACTGCCCATCCTTCCAGTGGAGCCGGAAGCCCACCTCTCCTTTGCCACTCATGCCGATGGAAATGAATTGGAATTAACGGGAAACCGGGCTGGGCTGCTCCTATTGGCGAAAGCCGCTCTGGGTATGGCAGAAACCATTCGTGAGGATGGATTTCACATCCATCTGGATGACCTGTATGGCATCAACGCCGAGGGAAAAAGCATCCTGATCCGAAAGGAGGAACAATCAAAACCATGATTGAAAAAACATTCCTCAACCCCGCCACAAATAAGCAGTGGCGGATTGAAATTGACGGACATACCATCCGAACCTGCTTGAATAGCGGGAAGGTCAAGGAGATTCTGTGCGACTCCGCCTTCCAGGTCAAGAGCAAGGCGGCCAGCGCCATGATGGGCCAGATGCGGAAAGGATTTGTCTATCAGAATCCGGACGCCGCCGTTGAAGAAGCGCGATGCCATCGGTTTGTCGGAAAGGATAGCAACGGTTTTATGCCCTTAGCTACCGCTCTCACACGGGATGACTTCTTCCTGACGAGGATGGCCGGAGATTTTGAGGACGAGATCCTTTATCACTTCGATGGCAACGGGGAGATTCTTGAAACGGTCTCTTTGGGTGCCAAGCGGATGACCTATGAGCAGGTTCTCTGCCCCAATGATACCCTGCTGCTGAACAACAGCTATCTTCTCCAGCAGTTCTCACTCCGCACCCATGAGGTCACGCCTTTTGCCAACAAGAAAAACAGCATGAAGACCATGCTGGATGCCAGCGGCGACCTGGCCCTGTGGTACACGGGCGAGGAGATCATCGTCTTTGACTTTGGCAGCAACACAGAGGTGTGGCGGGAAACGGTAAAATGCAAGAAGTCTAAGAATCCGAATTTTGCCTATTACTGCTTTGGGATGCTCTCTCCCCGGCAAAGCAAAGCGGCCTACCGTGTCACCGAGGGTGAGTATGTGCTGGTCGATCTGAAATCTGCCCAAAAAGTAGTGATTCCCAATGAGGGCTGGCATCCCTTCTTCTCCCCGGATGACCAGTGTTTCTCGGTGGGCGGTAAGTTCTATCTGACCCAGACCGGAGAGGAGATAGACAATCCTTTCCCGTTTTCTGTCCGGCAGGGGCTGAGTTTTTCAGACACCTGTATGGTGCGGACAAGGGGCAGCCTGATGGCTGTTCAGCAGGATCGTGGCAGTTCCCCCATAGAGCTGTGGGATATCGGCAGCGGCCAGCTGCTGGCCACTATTGATGACCCCTTTGTGGTGCGGCAGGTGAATTTTGCCTTTACTGGGAGCGGACTTGTTCTGCACACCGATTACGGGGCCATGAGCATCTATTCCTGCTCCCCAGACGGAGGATACCCCGGATTGCGCTCTGCTGGCGGGAGAGCTGGCGTCTAAACTGCTGGCAGCTCAGCGGGAGCAGAATCTCCAGGAACTGGCCGCCGAAATTGCCCCAGACTGGAACCTCCCCACCGAGGCGGTACAAAGCGGACTGGAAACGCTGCGTTCCCATCTGGAGCTGGTGCAGGGCGACGCTGCCCTGCTGTATGAAATGATATAGACAAAAAAGGAGAAAAACTTATGGGACTTGACATCTACGCCGGAACACTGACACGGTACTATTCTCACAACTGGAAAACCATCGTCCAACAGTGGGCGGAGGAAAACGGATATACTTTCAACCGCATCACCCCGGATGGAGAACCTGCTGACAACGAGGAGGAGCTGTCCCCGGCTGAGGTTCAGGAAACGGTGGAGAACTGGCGGGATCAGATTCTGGCAGCTATTTCCCAGCCGGACCAACCGCCCTACACCCCCTGGCCGGAGGACAATGAGAAGCCATATTACACCGACAAGCCGGATTGGGATGCGTTCGGCGCCATGCTGCTGGTGGCTGCCTGCCATACATATGAGGAACCGGTGCCACCTACTGTGGAGAAAGACTGGGACTTCGGGGAGCATCCCCTGATTGCCCGCCTTGCATCGGACGAGGAGCGGGTGTGGTCCCTGTTCAGTGGGGCTACCTGGTGGCTGCCTCTGGCGGATTCCTTCTTATTTCAGGCGCTTCTGCTCACCGATGATCAGGCGGTGATCGCCACTCTGGGCGGACTGCGGAAGGAACTGGAGAAGCTGAACCAGCTGGCGTGGCAGGCCGATGAGGATACCATCCTTGGCTGGGCCGACACTGAGGGATACCCGGTAGATGGAACCATAGACGCAGATGGACGGTACAGCAAGGCGGACATCCCGGAACACACCCCGTATGACACCCAATCCCTTGCCAAGTTTGCCTTCTCCATGTTCTGGCGAGCCATGCGGTTTGCCGAGGAACAGCAGGTGCCCATCCTGCTGGATTATTAAGGAGGAAACCAAATGAGCAATAAAGTTTTCCAGCAAAACCTGGACGACAAAAAAGGTCCCCAGCCCGGAGGCCCCTATCTCATTCAGATGCTGTTCAAAGAGCCGGTAGAAATGCCGGATAAAGAAAAAATGACTGCCGTAATGGAGAAGCACATCGGATCAACCGAGTGTTTCTGTTATGATAAGAAAATGGCCGGCTTTGCCGCACAGGAGCATATTGCAGAGTTCAAGGACGGAAAATGCCCGGTGCAGCTGATGGTGATGAAATGCGACAAGTTCAAGGGCAAAGGCTTTGATGCCTTCCTGATGAGCCAGATGTGGGATTGCCAGGAGGACCGGGAGCGGATCTTCCGGGAGTGCAAATATCAGGTGGTAGCCACCGATATGCTGGCTGCGGCGCTTCCGGCGCTGGAGCGTGCCAATCTGGATGCCGACTTTTTGGAGGCTCTGGCGGAGCTATACCCCACCTGTGAGGCATTCTATTTCCAGAACTGCGGCAAACTGTTTCTGGCGGAGGATGTGCGTTCTCACCAGATTGAAGGCTCGGATCGGTTCATCCGCTTTGGCGTCAATGTCCGCTTCTTTAACATTGAGGGCACCGAAGATATGCTCATCGACACGGTGGGCATGAGCACCCTGTTCCTGCCCGACCTCCAGTACCACTTCCACGACATGGACCCCAACTGGGTGGTAAACCACGCCTACAATGTGGCATCGTACATATTGGAGCATGATAACCCCATTCAGGATGGGGAAACCATAGACGGCGTGGCGAATGGCCAGATGTGCCGGGAGATTCAGTGGAAGTGCCAGTATGAGGACGCCCTGATCCAGCCGCCCAGAGGGGTGCTGGACATTAATATGGGAGAGTGTGCGTCTGGAATGCGTTAATATAAAATGATGCCATATAAAAAAGATAGTTGACATTATATCGTAAAATGACAGCTATCTTTTTTATATAAGGGTTTTGGTTAAGATTTTCGTTCTACAAACCACCGGCCTATATAAGCTCCCGTTAAATTTGTACTGCGTTCAAAAAAGAGATGGCTTTGCTTTCCGTTTACCAAAATTGTATAACAGTCGCCCTGACCTCCAGCTTTCCTTGCGACAGAGGGTTTCACATTCAAAATGCGGTCAATTGTATAAGGTGTTCCGTCTTCCCAGGTAAGTTCTTCTGGAAGCATCTTTCCGTCTGGAAGGAAGGCTGCTCTTACGTTTACATAAACTTTGCAGTCTGTCTGAACACCGATCATATAGTTCTACCTCCTTAAAAAGTTTTTTAACTTCTTCCAGTTCTTCCTCAAGTGTAGATGCATCGGAATGGAAAATGAGATGCGCTTCATCCTTTGTCCATCCGCATAGCAGATAATCACCGGTATGTGCTAGCTCAGAGGTATAGTAAAAATATTGCTGCTTATCTAATTGACAGCAGAAATAGACACACCGGGTAAGAGGGGAGAGGACAGGAGATGGAGTAATAAGCTGATAGATGATAGTTGTCCCATTGTTGCAAAGTTCTTTTCTAAGGGAAAAATCGTTTTCCGTATATGGACAAATATAATCAGACTCTTCCTGATACATGGCATGGAACAAGTCAAGGTATAGATCGGGGCCATTTTTTTCAAGATCCTGGCAAAATGATTTTGGGGAGAGATAGAAAAAATGGGGGTTCCATTTATGTTCTACATAGTATATATCGCGGATAGTATCTTCGTTCATCAGTAGTCCTCCTATTCAATTGTTTTCAGAAAATTCCCATGTGATACGATGGGAGACTCCAGTTTATAACCTTTACGTTTCATGACACGAAATTTAAAGTCCAGTAATTCTGCTGGTACATAAAGAGCTTTGGCTGCCTGAAAGAAAAACTGGTCTTCGTTTAATGCATTTAATACGCAGTCATCAGATAACAGCAGTTCGGCAGCAAAGAGATTTGCTTCATATTCCTGCCGATCTGTATCGTCAAATAGTGTAAATTCATGAAATGCAGCTGTTATGTTTGCATGAAGCACGGAATGAGCAATTTCATGAGCCAGTATGACCCGTTGAATCACTTCCGGCAAATCGCTGTTGATTGTGATATGTTTGATTCTGCGGTGCTGAACATAAAATCCTTTGCAGCACCCCTTATATCTTCCCATCGGTTTTAATACCACGATAATTTTCATTGCCTGTGCCAGACGGAATGGATCCGATTCACCATATTTTTTCTGGATCCGTCTGACTTCTTCAGATATGGATTGAATAGTCAAAACAGCTCCCTCCTTTCGGACTATATTACGGGAGAAGATTATTGTGGATTTTTCTTTTTGCCAAAGGTTTTTCTGGCTGCTTTTTTACAGTCATAGTATGCTTCGGCAACTGCCTGAAAATAAGCATCTTTTGCTTCTTCGCTTAGAGTGCCTCCTGCAAAAAGAGCTGTGTTCTCAGCCAGCATTTTTTGTAGATCCAATGCCTCTCTGGTTCCGCTTTTTTTTCTCATATCTTCTACATATTCCATGCGGTCTAAACCATAAGATGGATCCTCTATGTTATCGTTTTGCAGATACTCGGTTGATACCTCCAGTGCCTTTGCCAGCTTATAAAGCTGTGCCTGGTATGGTTTTCTTTCTCCTAATTCATAAGAAGTAATTGTTCGGATACCCATTCCGGCTTTTTCTGCTAATTGTTTCTGACTTAATCCAAGATTTCCACGTTGTTCTTTAACTTTAGCACCAAAAGATTTCATGTCAGACCTCCATTCGTTTTAGTGTGCGTAAACTTGCTAACTGTGCTATTGACAAGTGTGCATGTAGTTGCTAATATTTGAATTAGCAAGGATTAGCAAGTATCAGTGACTATATGCACATTATAATAGTGAGTGTGCAAGCTGTCAAGAATAAGTGTGCTAATAATTGCTAGAAAAAATTGGAAGAGGGTACAGAATATGAATCGGACAATCCTTCATAGTGATATGAACTGTTTTTATGCTTCTGTAGAAATGATGCTGAACCCAGAGCTACAGGGAAAAGCAGTAGCAGTGTGCGGGTCCACAGAAAACCGTCATGGAATTGTTCTTGCAAAATCAGAGAAAGCGAAACAAGCAGGAATAAAAACAGGGATGGTTAACTGGGAGGCAAAACGACTTTGTCCGGATTTGATTTTGGTTCCACCCCAGTATGAACAGTATTTAAAATATTCCAACATGGCAAGAGAGATTTATCAGGAATATACAGACCTGGTAGAGCCTTACGGAATGGACGAGTGCTTTTTGGATGTGACAGCAAGTCAGGTTCTTTATGGTTCTGGAAAAGAAATTGCAGACCAGATTCGCTGCAGGATGAAGAATGAACTGGGATTGACTGTTAGTATAGGAATTTCATTCAATAAAATATTTGCAAAACTGGGAAGTGATATGAAGAAGCCGGATGCCATAACTAGCATTGAAGAATCAGAATGGAAACAAAAGGTTTGGCCGCTTCGGGTATCGGAATTATTATTCTGTGGCCGCTCAACTACAAAGAAGCTGGAGCAAGTTGGAATTTATACGATAGGAGATCTGGCAGAAATGGATCATGATTATGTGAACCAGCTTCTTGGTAAAAATGGGCTGATGCTGTGGTCATATGCAAATGGTCTGGATGATAGTCCGGTAATGGAGAAGGACTTTGTGTCTCCGATGAAAAGTGTGGGGCATGGAATTACTTGTACAGCAGATCTTAAAACAGAAGAGGAGGTCTGGAAGGTTATTCTGGAATTATGCCAGGACATAGGACATCGATTAAGGATTCATGGATTGAAAGCACAGGGGGTTCAGATAGCGATTCGCAATCAGGAATTATTTACAAGGCAGTATCAAGGTCAACTTTCCCTTCCGACGATAGTGCCTTTGGAAATTGCAAAACTGGCGAGGGAACTATTTCAGAGAAATTATGATTGGAAGGAACCTGTGCGTTCGGTAACTGTTCGTGCAATCAACTTGGTATCAGCAAAAGAACCGGAGCAAATCTGTTTGTTTTCGGATCCAATCCGGCTTGAGAAAGAAGAAAAATTATTTCTGGCGAT
Organism: Hungatella sp. SB206; assembly: GCF_051132295.1. Lineage (NCBI taxonomy): Bacteria > Bacillati > Bacillota > Clostridia > Lachnospirales > Lachnospiraceae > Hungatella > Hungatella sp. SB206. The sequence continues at coordinate 375,337 of NZ_CP096603.1, forward strand.
TGAGGAAACTCGGCGGCGATTTGGAAAAAGGGCTATCTATCCAGCGGCCTTGATGAAGGATCTGAAGATGCCGGAATATCGAGATCATGGTTTGATTATGCCGGGAGTTATGAACCGGTAAGATAGGAGGGGCTTATGGGACGGAAAAACTCATTGGCAAAAAACAGTATTCAGATGCTGTGTGTGATGCAGCATCTGGATGAACAAAATTTATATGAAAGGTCAAAATTGTTATTATCTATTTATCGAAATGTATGCTGGACGGCCTGTGACCGTGCTGCAATGCTTCGTGAAGAAGCAGAATATTGTTATGGTAGAGAACTGGAGGAGGGGCTTCTATATCTGAATGATTTTGCTCCTACTGTAGAGAGGGAAAAGTTTGAAGAAACAGTAAAAAGCCTGTTCCAGACCAAGTGGCTTGTGGAACTGGTAGACTCGGCCATGGTTAAAATGCGTGATTTTCCATATTCACCACAGCTTTATTTTGACATTGTGTTTAAGTGTTATTTAAGCCGGTTCCGATATACAGAGCCTGAATTACTGGAAACGCTTCGGATGGAAAGAAGCACATATTATGATAGAAAAAAGGAAGCAATTAAAATATTCGGTCTATCTCTTTGGGGGAGTGCTCTTCCTCAAATCAAACAGGCTTTGGAAGAACCGTTACTTTATGAATAGAGGAGAGGTGGTTTTATGAGCAACAAAAAGAAAATGGAAGTTTTGTATTTTGTTGAGCAATACATAAAAAGGTATGGATATCCGCCTACTGTACGGGATATCGGAAAAGGTTTAGGGTATCGTTCCCCATCAACTGTGCATGGTTATCTTCGGCAATTGAAGGAAGAACATCTGATTGAAAGTGACGGAAGCAAACCGAGAACGCTTCATATCAATTAAATAGTCCGACTAAAGTCCGACAAGAGTCCTACTGAAAGTCCGACTTCTCTCATGTTATAGTCAGTACACTGGATGGTCAGTGTGCTGAGCGAGAAGATCTCATACAGAAATGTATGGGGTCTTTTTTATAGTGTTTTGTGCGCTGCATCCAATTTCTAATTTGTTAAAAGCCAGCGGGATCCTCCCGTTGGCTTCTTTTTTTCTAAGGAGCAGCGTATGGAGAAAAGCTCTTGCTTGAGGATTGCCAGAAACCTATGTCGTAGTCCGCCACTTGTCCTTCGTTTTCACCACCCAACGAAAACTAAGGAGGACAGGAACATGGCAAAACCGTATAAGATACCGGATTTTAGAAAAATGTATCCGGAAGCCAGCGAGGAAGTAATCGCTGTATTGAGAACAAGTGAAAGAAAAATGCAGTATCAGGAATATGACTTAAAAAGAGCAAGAAATATCGTAGATCCTAAAACAGGAGAGAAAATGACCATTCCTAGCAGAGAGGATTCCTATGAACGCCTGCAGGAAATGGCTGTGCAATTTCCAGAAGAAAACAGAAGTGTGGAGGATCAGATTCTGAAAAAAATAGAGTGTGAACAGTTACATAAATTCCTTTTAGAACTCTCGAAAGAAGAACAGTGGTTGATTCAGGAACTCTATTTTGAGGAACGGACGGAACGGGAGGTAGCTTCGGTACTTGGATTGTCACAGAAGGCGATAAACAAACGGAGACAGAAGATTTTAGAGAAACTGAGAAAATTATTTTAATTATTTTTCTGTTTTTGGTTCTCAAACTTCTCTGCCAGCGTGGAAGGAAGTGAAGGGGACTGATTTCTCTTTCTGTTCTTTGGCAAAAACTGTGTGAAACAGTCATATCCGGCAATACAGATACCTTAGTTGTTCAGCCCAAAAGGAAAAGCACAAAGGAAAATCCGCCACGACCACCTGCAGATAGTCAGAGTGTCTGTCAATAAGATGACATCAAAGGTGCAGAGCGAAAAAAATTTGTCCTTAAAGCAGTTTTGGCAGACTGCCTGCAATGACCTGAACAGCCTATAATGATACTTCCGTCCAGTCACAGCCCCGCAAAACGGGAACACGCAATGAGGGCGGCTCGGAGAGACCCTCGGAGGGGAACAATCCCATGACAGCCTTAAGCCATGGCTGGTCAGTGTTGCCGCCCAAAGATATCGGTTGTAACAGGAATATCAGTATTTCCGATATCTGGTTCCGGGAAGTTGTGTCGAATAGGAACTTTTGAAAATGAAGAACAAGTGATTTTTAACAGAAACTATGGCGGCAGCTTTATATTTATCCAGCGGAAAAGGAAAGATAGATCAACTGGATAAGGCTGCCGCTATCCTTGTGTTCTAAATCACAAAATGATAAGGAGGAAGATGTATATGCGTGTCAAAGAATTTATGGAATTATATCCTGACAGCAATTTTCATTTTATGACATCGAAAGGATATTTATTTCTGAATTCTGACCAGGTAAAATCCATACTTTTGCAAGGGCAGAAAGAAGCAGCCAAGAAGGAGCTGGGAAAGGGAATCCGAGCGGATGAACTTTTGGCAGGCGAGGTCATCAGCGTAAGATGGAAAAAAGGCATTTGCCATATGATGGCAGAATTACATAGAGATAGAGACTTTTCATAAAGAGTAGGAACATTCGTAGTCCAGAGTAGATGGAAGGAGGGGAAGTGTTACGATAAAAAAAGGAGATATATATTATGCAGACCTGATGCCGGTAATAGGCTCTGAACAGGGGGGAATCCGGCCGGTTTTGATTATTCAGAATGATGTTGGTAATTGTTACAGTCCAACCGTCATTGTGGCAGCAATTACAAGTCGGCCTAATAAGCACTGGATACCTACACATATCGAATTGGGAAATCATGTAAGAGGACTCCATAATGATTCTGTTATTTTATTGGAGCAGGTAAGGACGATTGACCGGATAAGATTAAGAGGGTATGTAGGAAGTCTGAGTGGAGCCATGATGCGTAAAGTAGATGAGGCAATTCTCGTGAGTTTTGGTGTAACAGTACAGAGAAGAACATAAAGGGTGTTTGGAAAAGGAGCAGGAGGCAGGAATGGGTCAGGGAAAACGTGCGTGGATCTATTGTGCGATTGATGCACCGGAAGATAGAAATGGTGCATTAAAAAGTCAGTTTAAACAGCTGATTGATTATGGAGAGCAGATGGGATTTGAACTGGTTGGAAGTTCCAGTGATGTGGGGACAACTCCGCTTTGGAATCGAAATGGATTTCGTCATTTTATAGAAGCGGTCCAGAAAGAACAGGTAGATGTTCTTTTGATTGTAAACCGGGGCAGGCTGTCCAGATCATCCATGCAGCTCGCAAGATTTCAGATCCTTCAGGAAAGCTATGGTGTCGATGCATATTCGCCATTGGAAGGGAAAATTGAGTTTGGCAGTTAAAAAATAGGAGAGAAGATTTTATGAGAGCAGAAGAAAAGAATATGGTAGAACGGATCATGAACACAGAAACGATGGGATATGCCTATGAGTATCCATATGGTGGGGGAGCCAGAAAAGAATATATGTTGGCACTGACCCCGGAGAACTTGGCAAATTTTATCGGTGCGAGAGGATATGATGCTAAAAAAATAGTGATTACCGATGTGTTGGATCGCCTTATTGTGAATACCTGTATGGGGATGCTGGATATTTGTCCGGACCAGAAATTATGTGGGAGAATTATTAAGTATTTGGCGCCGATCCAGCTGGGAGAGAAGGAGGCTGGAGAGATTTTGGCGGTGGAACGCAATGTGGCAGATGAATATTTTGCTATGGAAGATGAAGCGGTTACGATGGCAGAATGCCAGATGTTATAGAGATTGTTGAGGAGGTAGAACGATCATGATTGGGATATTGATTGTTGCGGCAGTTGGAATTATTGGATTTTTGTTAACTGCAGGTATTGCATTTGGAATAGCAGGGAGTTATCAAATCGATTGACGTTGTTTATTGATAATGCTTCGTTTGAAAAGGAAAGATTGTTACATTGTGTGATAGCTATGAGAAGAGTAACACGGTATACTGTGTATAGCGTTAGAGGAAAGGAGTAAAGTAATATGGCAAGGTATATTGTGGATTCCCAGATAGATAATCACGAAAAATATTATTTCATTCGTGAGCAGGAGAGCCAGGATATAGTGTTACTGCCCTCCAAGTATCTAATGCATAAAAAAAGATCAAAATTGTCACCTAATACTATCAGAAGAAGTGCAGGAGCCATTTCATACTATCTGAATTATATAGATGAGACTGGCATCCAGTTAGATGATGTATGGGAGATGCCATATGATAAGCAGCAGGAACACTTTACAGACTATTTGATATGGTTACAGGCAGGATTGCATAGTGGAGATAGTTACAAAAAGAAACCATATAATGAGACCTGTAATGCGTATTTAAAAGAGGTGTTCCGATTTTATAGATTTTCTGGACAGCAGGATGAATCTATAAAGCAATTAAAAGTCCTCTCTGATATGAGAATTATTGTACATAATTCAGTGGGAGTAAAAAGGACATTATACCGGAATACATTTCATGGATATCTACAGGAAAAAGGACATATAGGGAAGACCATAGAGCAGGATAAGATCGTGATTTTATTAAAGGCATGTGCCAATTGTCGCGATCAAATCCTGCTTTTATTATTAGCAGAAACGGGATTTCGCATCGGGGAGCTTTTGGGAGTCCGGTATGCGACAGATATTGATTATGAGAGACACTTACTGTATGTCAATTTTAGAGAAGATAATGAAAATGGAGCCAGGGCTAAGAATGCAGAATACCGGAAGGCAAAAATCAGCGATGCCACCTTTGAAATTCTGCAGTTTTATATAGAGGAATATAAAGACCTTATTTTCCAGCAGGAGTACTTGATTATTAACATTTCGGGAGATTATGCTGGAAAACCGATGCAGGACTCAGGCGTCTATGCATTGATGGAACGGCTGCAGAAGAAGACTGGGATTAAAGTAACACCACATATGCTGCGGCATTATTTTGCAAATGCTCGCCGGAAGGCTGGATGGAAGTTGGAACTTATTAGTCAGGCACTTGGGCATCGAAATATAGAAACAACGATGAGATATTTAAATATATCGGATCAGGAGTTGATTGATGTCAGCGATGAATTTTATAGAAAACATCAGTCCATTTATGAAATCGACAAATTACTTTAGGGAAGGAGGAGAAGCATGTGCCTGCATTAAGATTATTGAATACGGAATCACAGGATAAAGCGGATTATCTTCATAACCAGTTGACAACGGATATAAATGTACCGAGTACATACTGGGAGTGTGCAGAGTCTTATCTAAAAGGTGTAGGAATATATGATGTTTTTCTTATAGAAGAACAGGATTTCCGTAATTATAAAATCTTTTTGCATGAAACGGGGAGCTTTACAAAGAAACAGGTGTTTGAGCGAACTGGATTCTTGAGAAATTTGCAGAAGGCACTTATCCGGAATGAGTATAAAGAATTGCTGGATGAAATTGAGCGGTGCAATACAGTGCAAGAACGCTTGAAAGGAAATGTTAGGAATTTTTTGATACGGCAGGGAATTCATCATGTAAGGGAAATTGATTATAGAACCAGAGAACTGTATGAAAGTGAGTTACGTAGGACAAAAACTTTCTCTAAAAGCCTTGAATATTTGAAGACATTGGATCGGATCAAACAGTTTGACATCCGAAAAGAAATGGAAACACTTTCTGGAAGAAACAAAGAACAGCTCAAGTATGAAGGGCAAGTGATTTTTCTTCCCTACATACCAGATCAGGACATAGGGTCAGATTTTGATTATATCCAGGATAAAAGCGAACTGGTATGGGATTTTAGCCAAAAGGCGTCAGAAAATTTAAAAAGGCAAATTTTTCAGATTTTATGCTATGCCTTGAGGAATATAAAAGACAGCAAGGATCGCAGAGTGCGTTATCTACTTCCTTTAAGGTGGATGTATGAGTTTTGCATAGAGGAAGGAATTGATGATATCGAGCGTCTTGAACTGGAGCAAATAAAGAAATTGGAAACAATTGTAGCCAGGAAAGTTGTAAATGTGAAGAACAGTATGCAGATTGTGGATAACAGTCGCAAAATACTATTTATGAGTGGAAAAGAAATTCACTGGTATGCAAATGTCTGGTATATGGAAAGGTTCAATTTTGCACCAGAGCGTGTAAACCCAAGTAATCCTGTTCAGCGACTCAGTTTTTACGAAGTGACGAATGAGAGAAACAGGGAATTGCTACAAGAGTATATGAAATATCAAGTAGGTATCAGTGATTTGGCACTAGGAAATATACGAAGTCAATTGTGTTACATTAAAAAATTTCTAGTTTACTTTAATACAATAGAATCCATATGTGAAATTACGGAAGAACAGATAGCAGAGTACTTCAAGCTCCTGCAGGAACAGGAAATTAAGGCAGAAACAGTAAACAGGCAGATATTTGATATTCACCGATTTTTTGCATACTTAAATGTTAAAGGACATATCAAGGGGCAAATTTTTGATCAAAACTATTACAGCCAGAAAGTCTACCCATATCACCATGATCGAAGTGTTCAAGAAGATGAGTATATGGAAATATTAAAAAAGCTAAAGTTTTTCCCAGAAGTACAAAGGCTTATTTTCCTAAATTTATGGGCAACAGGATTACGGATCAGTGAGGTATGTACATTAAAAGGAGACGCATATTATTGGGATGGAGAAGATGCATGGATTAAGGTTTATCAAATTAAAATGAAAGCGGAAAAAATGATACCAATTTCATTGGTGCTTTATCGAATTATGAAAATTTATATAAAAAAGCATCATATCAAATCCACTGATTTCCTTTTCAACTCAAAGGATGGTGGGGCATATAGGATTGGCACATTTGTTAAGGGATTCAAAGCAAGTTGTAAGAAGTATGGAATATATATTTCGGGCGAAACATTCAAAACGCATGATTACAGGCATACATTGGCAAGTAGTTTCTATGATGATGGAGTGTCCATTCAGACGATTCGGGATTACTTAGGGCATAACAATGAAAATATGACAAAGCAGTATATAGACTATATGCCTAAACGGATCGAACAGGCGAATATGGAATATTTCAATCAGACAGAAAATCTTCTTGCAACTGGGATTATTCCAAAGAAGCGGGGTGAAAAAACTGGAAAATAAGATACATATCTATGAATTAGACTGCTATAAGAATGCGACAGAAGAACAGAAAAAGAAAATGAGGGTCCGGAAAGAACGTTACTTCGACCTGGAAGGACTTCCATCAGAAGCAGTAAGAAAGCTCCTGGAAGATTTTGTATGGGAAAGGGGAAAGGAACTTGCTCCAAGTAGTTTGGCGTCCGAAATATTATATTTTAATAATATCCGGCATTTTCTTATAAAAAAGAATATTAAAACATTAAGATATGAGGATGAGAATAAGATTATTTTGCAGCTAAAGAGCTGGATGATGGAGCAGGGATATGCCCTTACAAGTAAGAAGTATCGAAGCGTTTATGAAATTGTAGCAACAGAAACACCTGGCATAGTAAAGCATATGAAGAAGATTCTGAGGTATTCTCAGAAGGATGAGGAGTACTTAGAACAGGATAGAGATGTGTGGGAATTGGATAAGTTTGAATTTCCTCTTCGCAGCAATCCGATAAAGAATGTAAAGACTATAAATTTTAAAGGAATCAGTCAAATAACAATCCGAAAAGAAGTTAAAACAGTAGTTTTTATGCATTTGAAATATATGGCAATAGGAAGTATTACGGCTGAAATGGTAGCGACTAAAAGGTTTTGCAGATATCTGGCATTAAGGTATCCCAAGATTAAATCATTACTAGATTTGACACGGGATATTATGGAAAACTATTTGACCTATCTTCAGACAGAGGCAAAAGAGAGGAAAAATTATCGCTCTGATTTATATGGCTTACGAAGAGTGATTGAAGATGTGGGAAATCATTATGATAGGCAAGATATCAAAAACCTATTTATAAGTACTGATTTTCCTAGCACACCAAGATATCTATTTAAGTTTTATTCGGATGAAACCGTAAAGAAGCTGAATGAAAACATTTTTCAGATGGATGAACAAATAGCGAGGGCATTAATCCTTCATCAGCTGCTGGGAACACGAATTTCGGATACGCTTACACTAAAAACGGACTGTTTGAGCATAAGAGAAAATCGATATTTTATACGAATCGAGCAGGTAAAATCAATCACATTTGAAAAAGCAATTAGTGATGAAATAGCACAGCTTATTATAAAGTCAATTGATTATACCGAGGAACATTATGGAAAGACAAAATATATTTTTGTAAAAAAAGAGGATCTATCGAGACCATTTCAGTATAGCATGCTTCAACATCGAGTCATGCAGATGATTAGGAAAAATGATATTCGGGATGAGAATGGAGAGCTGCTGAATTTTGGAACACATACATTCCGACATTGTTATGGGAAAAAGCTGACAGAGATGCATATCGACGACTGGATGATCGCAAGGCTTTTGGGGCATAAAACATTACAAAGTGTACATCATTACCGAAAGATTGGGAACAAGATAATGGCGGATGAAACGAGGGCAGTCAGAGAGAAAATCGATATGATTTTAATGGATGTGGTAAAGGAGTGGGATGGATATGAAATATGATAAGATGATAGCCGTTAATAAAGCTGAGAGTGAACAGAAAATAAAAAAGGCGATTCGGGCAATAGATGATATGGGTGCCAGAGGACTGCCGATTTCTGTAACAGAATTGGTTCGTTGGACAGGTTTATCAAGAGGATTTTTTTATAAGAATGAGCAAGTCCGTCAGAAACTGGAGGAAGCTATTAAACAGCCACGGCGGATAGATGTACAGCAGTCATCTGAAGAAAGAAATGTTGCAGGTCATAATTTTCAAGAATTGAAGAAAGATTTTAACAGCTGTCAGTCAGAGAATCAAAGGTTAAAGGTTGAAAATGAGCAGCTTCTTCAAAAGTGCAGTATACTTCAAAAAGAGGTGGACACGCTGAAGAAACGGTTGGATCGAAAGGAAATTGCATTGTTAAAAAAACTATAAAGGTTGTGATTAAGGATGAAAGCAAATAAAATCATCGAAATGAGCCAGGAAAAAAGCAGGCAAAAAGTAAAACTGGCAATGGATGAAATTCAAAGAATGCGTAATGAGGGCGAAAGGATTACAGTTTCCGGATTATGCAAAAGAACAGGCTTATCTAACTCGTTTTTTTACAGAAATCCAAAAATCAAAGAAGAAGTACATAAAGCTGTTGATATTCAAAATCAAAGCTATAAAATGAACATAGACGAAGTGGAACTCCTTGATGAGTATAAGGAAAAATTGTTAGCTATGAGAATCGAAATTATAAAGTTGAAAGCAGAAAATCAAAAGCTAAAATCAGAGTTAGATTTTTTGCGAATACAACAGGAAGGTGTGAGTGATGTTAAATGAAGTATGATAAAATCGTAGGGCTCAAGAAACAGCAAGAAAAAGAGAATTTAGAAATTATTCAGAGAGAGATTGATGCGATGCTTCGAAGAAAGGAGCGGATATCAATTACTGCATTGGCAAAATATGCAGGGGTGGATAGGAGCTATTTTTATAGAAATTTGCAGGCCAAACAAATGGTAGAAGAGGCACAATTGAAGCAGGGAGAATGTTATAATCCTAAAAAGGCAATTTTTGATAGAGCAACTGAGGAAGTTAATAAACAGCTGAAAAGACAAATGATTTTATACAAGAGACGAATTAAAGAGCTAGAGCTGCAGATAGAATTACTAGAAGAGGAAAATCAGAAGTTGAAAGAAAGCAAATAGGTAATTTTACATAAAGTAAGAGAGCAGACTTTTGGACAAGAGGATATCCAAGAGCCTGCTTTTTTACTAAATTAAAAAGAAAAATAATTTACACATCGGAGTGATGTGAAAGATGTGAAAAGTATTTTCAAGCATTCCGGGGCAGGTACTGGATTTTATCGTCGTGCTGATCGGTCTTGTAATCATCTTTAAGAAACAGATTACAACCCTGCTGAACAATGTATTCAAAGAAATCAACAGTCAGTCGAAAGAGGTATATTAATATGCGCAAAAGCGGGCAGATAACCGTATTCTTAAGTCTGGTTATGCTGTGCGTCTGCAGTCTGGTGTGCGGGCTCGTCGAGTCCGCCAGGACCGCAGGGGCAGGCTGGTATCTGAAGATGGCGGCAGATTCCGCCATGGATTCTGTATTCAGCGGCTATCACCGGGCGGCATGGGAGCAGTACCGGCTTTTCCTGCTGGAATACGAAGATGAGGACGAACCAGGCAGTACGTGGCTGAAGCATATGGAGCCTTATATGGAAACCCATGGCTGGTATCCGGCTGTCATTCAGTCCGCCTCGGTCAAAGGGATTTCCCATATTACTGATGAGCACGGAGCCAACCTTAAGCAGGAGATACAGGATTACATGCGGTATGGAATCTGGGATACTGTAGCGGAGGAATCCGAAGCGGAAACTCTATGGAAGGAACTGAAAGAGGCGGAATCCCTGCAGACCGTTTCAGAGGCGTACAGCGGCCACGCGAGGGAGGCGGCACGCATGGAACGTGCGCTTGAAGCCATATGGAAATCGCTGGAGAACCAGGAAGAGTATCGTAAAAAGGCCGCCGCCAGGCTGTCCGGCTGGGAAGGATCCGGTTTTCGGACCGCCGCAAAGCAGTTAAAAAAAGAGGCGAGGCGCCTTCCGGGGCTGATAAAGACCTACGAAAAGAAAGCTGACGAACTGGCTGCACATCTGGAGAAAACGAGGGCGGACACAGAGCAGCAGAGGGATGATTTAAGCGAAGGTATACGGAGGGCCATGGAGGAGGAACTGGCCAGCTATGAGTCATACATTTCTGAGAACGGAGAGAAGCGGAGGGAGATAGAAGCCATGCTCCCCGGGACAGAAGGAAATGCAGGGCTGATCGACCGTGCGGTGGAGCGGTCTTATGAGGTCGAAGAAATTATTGATGAATGGGATGACGAGGACGAGGGAGATGGGCCGGATGAGGATGCATTATGGGGATCTGTTGAGGCTGTCTGGGATAGAGTGAAGATACCGGAGCTCTCCTTTCGGGCGGGGCTGAAGGAACCGGAAAAGCAGAATCTTCTGGAACAGATTCAGCAGATGGCGGGACTGGATCTGTTGATGTTAGTCCTTCCTGAAGGGCAGGAGGTTTCTAAAGGTGTGATTCAGACAAGGGGACTTCCATCGGCAATGCATACAGAAGACATTTTGAAAGATAATTTTCTGGAACGCATATTGACAGATGAATATATAGGCAGATTTTTCACCTGTTTTTTGTCGGCTGACCAGAAGGAGGTGCGTTATGAGCAGGAATATGTGCTGGGAGGCAAATCAACAGATGAAGAAAATCTGAAATTCGCCGCGGCGAAAATTCTGGCAGTGCGGGAAGGACTTAATCTTATACATATCTTGTCAGACAGCCAGAAGAGAGAGGAGGCGCGTGCGCTGGCTGCGGCAATTACCGGTATTACCGGGACCGCACCGCTTACAGGGATTGTAGCATTCTTTGTTATGACAGTATGGGCTCTGGGGGAAGCGGCGGCAGATCTAAAGGCTCTTCTGGCCGGAGACAGAGTTCCGCTTATAAAGACGAGGGAGACGTGGAAACTGAATTTAGACGGACTTCTGACCCTGGGAGAACAGGGAAAAGTGGAAGCAGGACAGGAGACGGGGGAGGGAAAACGCTATGAGGATTACTTAAAGATGCTGCTGTTTATAGAACCGGCAGAGCGTCTATATTATCGGGTGATGGACGTAGTCCAGATAAATCTCTCCAGAAAACAGCCGGATTTTACCATGGAACGGTGCGTGTACCAGGCTGAGATTGTTGGCACTGGCACTGGAAAGCATCTGTTTTGGCTGGGTGGGGATCCACGCTATACCATGGAAGTGCATACGGACAAAGCGTATTAGAACAGGAGGCGAAGGATAATGCCCTTTTTACAGCGGCCCTTATCAAAGGATTTTAATAAAAAAAGATCAGTTACTCTCCAGGTACGAATCCCCCTTGAGATTTACGGCCTCCCTGTAAAGAGGGTATTATCTTTCGCCTCCCCCCGGCATGTCTGGTACCGGCAGCTGGGAGACCGGCTTCGTGTGTGCGGAAGCATAACGGTAGAAGCCGCGCTGGCACTGCCGCTGTTCCTGTTTGCCATGATGCTCCTGATGATTCCGATGGTACTGATGAATGAGAACAGAAAAATACAGACGGAGCTGGAACAGGTGTGCGCGGAAATCAGCCAGTATGCGGGGGTGCTGTCCGATTCCACGCTGGAAAGCGAAGACTATAAGAAAAGCGGAATTCCGGAGGAACTCATTGAGGATATGACGAAGACAGGCTTTCGCTTATATGCAGAAGGAAGGATAAGAAGCCGGATTCATACGGAGAAGGCAGGTCAGTTTTCCCTGACCGGCTCCCGGATTCTGGAGGACGGAGAAACCATAGACTTAATTCTCAGCTACCAGATGGTTCTTCCATTTCCTGTGTTTTGCATAAAGAGTGTGCCAATGACGGCCAGAAGCTGCAGAAGAGCATGGATTGGCAGAGACGGCGGTAAGGGGAAAGGGGATACCGGACAGGATATGGAAGATGAACTGGTCTATATCGGCAAGAGCAGTACCCGGTACCATAGAAACAGGAATTGCCACTATCTTTACAATCATATCAGCGTTATCTCTTTTGCAGATGCAGGAACTGTGAGAAATTCTGATGGAAGGAAGTATAAACCGTGTGCCAGATGCGGCGGCCTTGCGGGACCGGGAAGTTCTGTATATATCATGCCAAGCGGGGAGAGCTATCATGGCGACAGGAATTGCTCATCTATTGTCGCTTATGTGCGCGCAGTGCCGTTGTCGGAGGTGGAATATCTGGGGCCATGTTCTTATTGCGCAAAATAGAGAAGGACGGGAAAGGAGGAGACTCAATGGAAGATATAAACCGGGTACATATAATATTTATGACATTTTTAGCGGCTGCGGCCTGGCAGGATTTGCGGAATAAAAGTGTAAGTGTATGGCTGTATCTGGGCTATGGGGCAGTTGCATGTGCCATCAGGCTGACTGGTGGGGAGCCTGTTTTACAGGCCCTGAGCGGGGGCCTGGTGGGGGTGGTGCTTTTTGCAGCAGGCAGGCTGACCGCAGGTGCGATCGGAATTGGCGATGGCTTGTTTTTCGTGGTCAGCGGGCTTTACTTAAGCTTTTATGATAATGTGCGGCTGCTTTTATACGGAATATTATGGGGCGGTATATTTTGCCTGTTTCTATTCCTGCATGGAAAAAAACATGGAATAAATATACACAGAATGACGGTGCCATTTTTACCGTTCCTCATTCCCGGATGGATCTGGATGGTGATTTCATGAAAAAAAGACTGGCAGGAAGTTATACCATAGAGGCAGCCTTCGTTATGGCGCTTGTTCTGTGGGCAGTTTTGTTTTCTGTTCAGGCAGCGTACAGGCTGCGGGATGAGACTGTGGGAGCGATGGCCCTGCAGGGAGCTTCAGAGTATTTACGTCATGGAGAGGAGATTACGTCGGAGGAGGCGGCAGCCTATGCAGAGCGCCTGGCAGGAAGACCATTCTCCTGGAGCGGCTATAAATTCATTATAGAGGAAAAAAGAACGGCACTGATGGGACGGAGCGTCAGCGCCTCTGGAGAAGGGGGAACCTGGTCCCTTTCAATCCACCAGAATGAATATGATCCGGAGAATTTCCTGCGGATGTGCAGTCTTTTAAACCAGGAGGAATGATATGGAAATCACATATAAAAGAGAACTGAAGCATAATTATCTGATTATTATCCCGGAAGAAACTTTTTACGACAGCTATGAGATACGGATGATGGCCTCCAACTGTATCGATGGACTTTTGAAATTTCATGTGAAGCAGGTGGATAACATAAGATCTTACTACTATGAGATTACATCGAGACAGCCTCTGACGCGGCTTCTGGAATACCAGAGCCTGGGGGCAGAGGAGCTCCGATGCCTGATTACGGGGATCGTCAGGACTCTGGAGCGGATGGAGACATATTTACTGCAGGAAGGCCAGATTTTGTTAGAGCCGGATTATATCTATGTGGAGCCGGAAAATTTTACGGTGTATCTCTGTCTTATTCCAGGACGTCAGGGGATATTTCCGGAAGAGATGACGGCTCTTCTGCAATACCTTCTTGGAAAGGTGAATCATCAGGATAAGGAGTGTGTAGTAATGGCATACGGCCTTTATCAGGAGAGCTTGAAGGAGAACTATGGAATGGGGGACCTTCTGAGGCTGACAGGCCGGGATAAGTCTGATGACATGAGAAACGAGTGGGGGAAAGAACCGGAGATGAAAGATAATGACTGGCAGACGGATGCGATGGAAACCGATGGAGAGGCGGAGCTGATACGACCGGTGGGCAGGAATAAAAAAGCGGTGCGAAGAGAACCGGAGTGGAAAGAGCGCGGAAAAAAGGTGCTTGAGAACAAAACTATATTACAGGATGGCAGTAAAAAGAGAGAAGAAAGTCTGGTGGAAACGAGAGCTCTGTTCCGCAATATTTTAACCTTTGCCGTTATTGCTGCAGGCGGACCTGTTTTTTGCTGGTTTTTATATGGAGAAAGAGGTATAAAACAATACTGGCTGCTTCTGGTCGCGCTGGATGTGCTGACAATAATTTTTTTATTTGTGCGTATCGTCATTCCGGAATTACTTGAGGGGGATCAGAAAGAACGGGATTTTGTTGAACGAGAGGACAAAAACAGATATGATGAGGAAGAAAGTCGCCATGAGTGGCAGATGGTGTTTCAGGAAGAACCTGAGAACAGTCATGAAATTCCGGTTACAGGTAATTATGAGATGAATTTAAAGAATGAGGAGTGTACTACGGCCCTATTGACTGAACCGGAACGGCCTTTAAATTCCAGATGCCTCCGCAGTACAGAACCGGGAATCCCTGACATTATCATTTCCTACGTTCCGTTTATTATTGGTAAACAGGAAGGACTGGCAGACTATGTATTAGCCCGTGATACAGTCAGCCGTCTCCATGCGAGAATAGACAGAGAAGGGGAGGAGTACAGGATTACGGATTTAAATTCGACAAACGGAACTACGGTAGGAGGAAGGCTGCTGGAGATGAACGAAACCGCGGTACTTTTGCCTGGAGAAGAAGTTTATATCGCAAATATTGGATTTATATTTACATAAAGCGGCAAATTGTGCTAGAATGGTCGTAAGATTATAAGGAGAGCACAATGGAAGATTTGTACGGACGAAAAAAAGCATATGTGAATACCGGCCTTATCGCGCTAAACGTGCTGTACTTCCTTTTTCTGGAGGCGACAGGTTCTTCGGAGAATACATCATTCATGGTGGCACACGGCGCCATGTATGCGCCGCTGGTAATAGAAAAAGGTGAATATTACCGGTTAATTACCTCTGTATTTATGCACTTTGGAATCAGCCATATTATGAACAATATGTTGATTCTTTTTATCCTGGGTGATAACCTGGAAAGAGCCCTGGGTCATATAAAATATCTGTTTTTCTACCTGATCTGCGGAGTGGGGGCGAATATCGTATCCATGGCCGTGAATTTAGGTGAGTACCGAAACGTCGTATCAGCCGGCGCTTCGGGAGCTATATTTGGTGTGATAGGCGGACTTTTATACGCCGTCATCATAAATCGTGGCCGGTTGGAAGACTTGAGTACCAGACAGCTGGTTGTGATGATTGTATGTTCCCTGTATTTTGGCTTTACCAGCACAGGTGTTGATAATGCCGCGCATATTGCAGGTTTATTAATAGGCATTGTAATGGGGATCCTTTTATATCGCAGGCCCAGGAAAAAACGCAATACCGAGATATGGGGATAAAATGGAAGGAGGTGAGAGTGTGAGGGATGACAATTGTATTTTCTGCAAAATTGCTAATGGCGAGATACCGTCAGAAACCATTTACGAAGACGAGACGTTTCGTGTAATTCTGGATTTGGGCCCGGCATCGAAGGGACATGCATTAATTCTACCAAAGCAGCATTACAGCGACATCTGCGAGTTAGATGAGGATGTTGCGGCCAAGGTCCTTCCACTGGCAGCAAAGATAGGAACGGCGATGAAAAAATCTTTGAATTGCGCCGGGTTTAACGTAGTCCAGAATAACGGGGTGGAAGCAGGACAGACTGTATTTCATTTTCATGTGCACATTATTCCTCGTTATGAGAAAGGGCCTGTTATGGTTTCGTGGGTACCGGGAGAGGTGAGCCCGGAAGAATTAACAGAAACAGGAGCTGCCATAAGGAGCACCCTGTAATCAAAGGGGGCATAGGAGATGAGCATGCAACAAGATGAAGATATGCTGTTACAGTCGATTTACGAAGAGTATCAGGGAACGCTCCGCCGGATTGCGAGAGCGCTGAATGTTCCCAATATGGAACTTGAAGATGTAGTTCAGGAAACTTTCATAGCTTATTTTAGGAAGTATTCCTTAACATGGTCGCCAACACGCAAGAAAGCGATGTTGGTGAAAATCCTGAAAGGAAAAGCGATTGACTGCCTCAGAAAGAATGGACGCTATGAAAAGGTCAGTCTTGATGAGGAGAATTCGGTAAGATGTATTGAGATGCTGACCACGTACGTGGTAACGGATCCCATTGATATTATTATCAGTGAGGAAGCAATACAGAGAATTACCACGGAAATCGCCAATATGAGACAGGAATGGAAAGAGATGGCCGTTCTGTATTTCCTTGAACAGAGAACTATACCAGAGATTTGTGAGATGCTGGAGATACCGGGAACGGTATGCCGCTCCCGGATTTACAGGACAAGAATGTGTCTGAAAAAGATTCTCGGACCAAAATACGATATTTAAAAATTTAATAATGTTTAGTTTGAAGCCAGAGATTCGATCATATCCACGATTGTATCGACGGCATTATGCAATTCACTTTGTTCCATGCGGCTGATATAGGTTTGACGGTCATTATATGTTTGGGTAATGGCCTGGAACAGGGAATCGTCAGAAAGATTCTCTTCTTCCAGGACGCAGCTGAAGCCCTGTTTTTCGAATGACCGTGCATTTAGGATCTGGTCACCGCGGCTGGCAGCAGCAGAAAGTGGAATCAGGATATTAGGCTTATGGAGTGCCAGAATTTCACAGATAGAATTGGCACCTGCTCTTGATATCATTAGATCCGCTGCAGCGAATAAATGTTTCAATGGTGCGTCAACGTACTCGTACTGTACATATCCTTTGGTGGTTTTCTGGCTTTCATCCAGATTGCCCTTGCCGCAGATATGTATTACCTGGAAGGTCTCAAGCAGTTTTGGAAGTATATGGCGTACAGAGCGGTTAACGGTAACAGAACCGAGACTACCGCCGATAATAAGAATGATAGGGCGGTTGGCAGACAAACCGGTGTATTTTAGTCCGGTAAGCCGATCGCCCCGTAACAGTTCTTTACGTATCGGAGAACCGGTAAGGCATGCCTTTTCTTTTGGAAGGTATCCCAGAGTCTCCGGGAAATTACAGCAGATCTTTGCCGCTGATGGAATACAGATTTTATTAGCCAGTCCGGGGGTCATATCGGATTCATGGATGATAACCGGAATTTTATAATGCTTTGCCGCAAGAACAACGGGAACGGCAACAAAACCGCCTTTGGAGAAGACGACATCGGGCCGGTGGAGTTTTATCAGCTTCAGGGCCTCGCCATAGCCTTTCACAACGCGGAATGGGTCGGAGAAATTTTTGATGTCAAAATATCTGCGGAGTTTACCGGAGGAGATACCATCATAGGGAATACCCGCTCCTTCGATGAGTTTCCGTTCGATTCCCTGATAGGATCCAATGTAACGGATCTCATAGCCATGTTCTTTCAGAGATGGAATCAGAGCAAGGTTCGGGGTAACATGTCCGGCTGTTCCGCCGCCGGTTAAAATGATTTTTTTCATAAGACGTTGCCTCCCAATATCGATATACTATTATAGTAAACGTTAGCAACAAAATGTCAACCCCAAAGCGTGTGGGAACTTCAGGATAACCTGTAATTATGAGGTGTGTGCGTGGACCAAGATAGGAATCATGGAAAAAAATGTTCTGTTTTCAAGCGAATAAAATATTTTTTAACACGACAAGTAAGAATGGATGCACGGTTGCTTGATTTTATGCAGGAGCACCCGGAAATAGCACCAGATTCTGATCTACTTGAAGCACCGCCTGGTGAATTTCAGAAAATATTGGCTGAGATGGATAAAAGAGGAATCAAACCTGCTGTTAAAAGGCAGGTAAAACTAAAAAACAGTCTGACCAACGCAGGAAGATATATGCATAGGCCTGCGTTTGTTGCGCTGTTAGTGGTTTTGATAATTGGTGGGACTTCTGTGGGGACATCGGCGAAGAAGGCTTATAACTATAGGATGAGGGAGAGGGAAGGAGCAAAGAGTCATATTGTATGGAATAATGATCAATATATCTTGATGGAGGGGGATGGAATTGATGAGGCTTACAATGAAATAAAGGAATTGTTAGGAATCACCCCTTTAAGAATGGTGTATATTCCTTTTGAAATGGAATTTGTAAAAATAGAATTAAATGAAGGCAATGCAACCTTAGAGTTTAAGTATAATGGAAAAAAGTTCTATTTTACACAGGCGAAATATCCTGTAACAGCATCTAATAGTATAGCTTCGGACAGAGAGACACATAAGGAAGTATATAATACCTGGTTAAAAGAAAACATAAAGATAGAAAAGAATATTTTATCTAAAAAAGAAATTGAATATAGTGCAACTATAAATTATGATGGTGCCTATTACTATTTATCTGGAATACTTGATGAAAATGAGTTTACTGAAATATTAAAATATTTAAATTTTTAGTTAGGAGAAGGTATGAAAAAAATTGTTAGGAGTATATGTATAGGAGTGTTGTTGTGTGTATTATGTTCTATACCAACTTTTGCTTTCGGAGTAGATCAGAGCGTGTTGTTATTGAATGGTGTAAATGAGCAGACAGTTGTAAAACCTCAACCAAGAGGGTCTGTAATATCTACTGGTACATTAAGAATATCAAATGAGGGAGAAGGTGCCATTGGAGTATTTATGCAAACATTAGCTCATATAGATGTAGATGAGACAACATTTGGGCTTTTTCTTGATCGATGGATTGCAAGCGAGAAGAGATGGGCAAATGTTGAACATTATACTTTTACATTTACTAAAGAAGATTATCCAGATGAGGATTTGGCAATGAAGTCTTTATCTTTTAAAATCATTGGACAGCCGGTGGACTGCTATTACCGTTTACGTGGTATGCATTTAGTAGTTGCAGGCGGAGAACGTGAAATGTTAACAACACAAACAGATGGTGTTTTGTTAACGCAATAAATTCATTTGTTATGTATAGTACATAATTTCTCAAATGTTAAAGGTTGATATTATATTACATAAACAGCTTGTTAGGGTTTTGTATAATAAAAAGGGATTATTCAGAAGTTGAGCCAACTTCTGAATAATCCCTTTTTATTATACTATACTTTTTATGTGATAGATATTATTTTAGCTTATCTTCCCACTCCACGTCCTTAAACCCAACCAAAACAAATTCTTCCCCCACAACAATCGGCCGTTTTACAAGCATGCCATCTGTAGCCAACAATTCCAACTGCTCAGCCTCAGTCATTTCTGGTATACGATCTTTTAAATTCTGTTCTTTGTAAAGATTTCCACTTGTGTTAAAAAACTTTTTCAGAGGGAGCCCGCTTTTCTTGTACCAGGTTTCCAGTTCTGCCGCGGTGGGGTTCTGCTCTTTGATATGGCGGGCTTCATAGGAGATTCCATTGTCATCCAGCCATTTTCGGGCGCGTTTGCAGGTGCTGCATGGGGGATACTGTAAAAATAATATGCTCATATTGGAGAATCCTTTCTTTTTATCAAATTTTTCATATATTTATTGGGACTTTCGCATGGGGTAAAAGCCCATTCTGGCGATTGAGCGCGTTACTTTTGGTACAACTGCCATTGACTCTATTTTATACTGGATTGCCCTGAATGAAAAGGGGATTTTTGAATAGAATGTAGTAATAGACAGAATTGAGGAGTTTCAATGAGCTTTATTTTATTTTTATCGGAGGCAATGGTTCCGCTGATTCTTTTTTATATTGTTGGATTTGGAATTCTTTCGAAACGTCCGGTTTTTGATGATTTTATCAATGGTGCAAAAGATGGGATGAAAACAGTTGCAGGGATTATGCCAACGCTGATCGGATTGATGACTGCGGTGGGAGTACTGCGCGCTTCGGGCTTTTTGGATTTTCTGGGGGAACTTTTGAAGAATCCTGCAAGCTGGCTTTGCCTTCCGGCACCAGTGGTACCTGTGATTTTGGTGCGATTGGTATCAAACTCCGCAGCGACAGGACTTGTGCTTGATATTTTTAAGGAATACGGCACAGACTCCTATGTTGGCATGCTGACTTCAATTTTAATGAGCTGTACAGAAACTGTGTTTTACTGCCTCAGTATCTATTTTGGCACCGTAAAAATCAAAAAAACAAGGTATACTATGGGAGGTGCTTTGGTGGCTACAGCGGCAGGAGTAGCGGCCAGCATTATTTTGAGCCGATTTTTGGCATAAAATCCAGTAATTAAACAGTTTTTTAAGAATTTCATAAGAATTCAGGTGGTTGCCTTAGGTTTCATTATCATGTATAATCATGAGGAAGCTTTTATTGGCAGGAACGTATGAAAGGGATAGACGTGGATACTTACGGGACTCTGAACGAAGTATTGGTAAGATTGTTTCGCGATATTATGGACATAGAACAACAGGCCATTATTACATCTGAGTTTAAGGACTTGACGAATAATGATATGCATGTCATAGAAGCCATTGGGATCGAAGAACCGAAGAATATGTCAACTATAGCAAAAGAGCTTTCTGTGACAGTCGGGACACTGACGATTGCGATGAACAGTCTGGTTAAGAAAGGCTATGTGACTCGTCAGAGAGGAAAAGAGGACCGCCGCGTTGTCTATATATTTCTTTCAGAAAAAGGAAGGGCTGCTTACGAGCATCATGCCAGATTCCATAAGGATATGATCGATGGCGTTATCGGTCAGCTGAGCGGAGATGAAGTAGAAGCTTTTATTAAAGCTCTGACCAAGTTAAATACCTGGTTTCGGAGCCTTGAGGAGAACTAGAAGGAGGCTATAATTAATCATGAAAAAATTCATCATGTGTTTTGTAGGAGCTATGCTGGTATTATCTTTGGCGGCATGTACACCAACTCCCGTAAAACAGTCAGAATCAGCAACAGAGCCTATGGTTGAGGCATCGACCGGCGGGGCCAGCGATAAAGTACCGGATCCGAACGTGGAACCGATGGAGATCATATCTGTATACAGTTCTAACGAAGATGCGACAGGATTAAATCAGGCGATGGACGCAGTAGATGAACTGACAGCGCAGTCGCTGGTTGATAAGCTGATTGAATATGGTGTTTTAGAAGAAGGGACTGAGGTCCTTAATTTTGACACAAAAGATGGCATCGGTACCCTTGATCTTTCAAAAATACCATCCAGCGGGACATCAGGAGAATTATTAATGCTGACAGCCATTGGGAATACATTTACGGAAAATTTTGAACTGGACAAGCTGAAGCTTCTTGTGGATGGAAAGAATTATTCCAGCGGACACATTGAGCATGGCGATAATGATTACCTGGAATATAACAGAGATTATAAAAAGCTGTAAAGAGGCCTGCAATAATTATTATCATATCGAAGATACTGGTCATGTGTGAAATTATAAAATAGTAATATGGCAGATAGATAAAGGTGCCGCTTAATCACATTTACTTAGTGATTAAGCGGCACCTTTATTCAGTACAAATTATATACTGCATAAATCATAATAAGAAATTAGAAAATGCATGATGGATGGAATGGTCAGTTGGTCAAATGTTCAATAAATAGGGTTGGATAAGTGGCCAAATAAATACCCATTAAACTCATTTTCTGATCCTACTGATCCATCTGTTCCGCCAGCCACAACCGAAAATATGGCTGTATAATGCTGAACTGGGCCGGACCGATGTCGAGGAGGAAGGTGTGGAATGCTTTTAAATCAAATTGATCTTTCAAAATCTTTTCCGCTGTATTTCTCATTTCCATAATTTCCATGTATCCCACGTAATACTCCATATAGTTGGTAGGATTCTCCACCAGGCTGTAATAGATGGTATCTGCGACATCACTGTCACCGATATTATAAAATTTACTGAGATATTCTTTTACCTGTCCTTTATCCCAGCCATCGTAATTAATGCAGATATCGAGCAGTGCATACAGGCCGAGAGAGATGGCGGCATTGTGGGCCAGAAGCTGCCCCATGCTCGGATCGAGTCCATTGTCAAGCGTGTAGGAATAATACTCTACATATGTGGCCCAGCCTTCCGAATAGCTGGAGAAGGACAGAATCTTCCGAAGATCACAGGTGTTATTGCTGATAAAGTAAACATTTTGATATAGATGGCCCGGATAGCCTTCATGAGCCAGTGTCGGAAATAAATCTTCATTCTGAAATCTGGTGCCGCCGTTAATGTAAATGACATTATCCTGGTAACGGTCCAGCGGAGGCACAAGGTAAAATGCAGGACTTAAGGAACCCTCCAGCGCTTTTGGAACGTATTTGACCTTATAGCTGCATTCGGGAAGCGTGGGAAAATCTTTGGAAATCTGCCCTTTTAAGGCCTCCAGAATTTCATCTGGCTTTGTATACTGGAATGCATAGGTATCCAGGGCATCGACCAGCTCGGGATGAGTCTGCACGATTTCTCCCAATGCCTTTAGATCAGAATTTAACTGTTTCTCAATTGCCTTCTGAAGCTTTTCAACGCTGTCATAGGAGGTTGCCGTGTTGGATTTTACAAGATATTCAAAATATTCCTTTCCCTGTGGAAATTCACTCAATCCTTTTTCATTAGTCCCTGTTCCCATCAGCGAAGTGATCCCGTCAATGAGGTTCTTATAGGCGGGGATAAAATGATCTTTTAATACCGCAAGGTTTTGCTCTTTATATGCAGCCTTTTCTTCCGGTGATGCATCGGTAAGAGCGTCAACCCGTTCGTTAAAGGTCTCCGCCAGGAAACTGTGGTCCGGTTGAATTAAGTAGGCCTCACAGGACTGAAGAACATGGTCGGCGGCGGTGTCACACATGAAAAGTCCTGCCTCCGATTTTTCCTTCTCAAATTCCAGAATCTGTCCATAATATGTATCAATCGTGGACAGCAGGGCCAGGTAGTGATCTACGTCCTTTTTACTGTAAAAGGTGTATTCGGCCAAAAGGATAGGGAGCTGTGCCTGAATGCCGATCGTGCTGGTTAAGGGCTGTGCATAGAGTTCCAGGCCTTCCGAAGATAGTTCCGTCTCAAGATAAGAGGAGAGAATCTTGTAGGTGAGTTTCTGCTCCTTAGTCAGCTTTTTTATATCGATGGAGCCAAGCGCTTTCTTCAAATCCTGCATTTCACCGTAGTTTTTCTTCATGTTGCCCAGAGAAAATTCTCCAAAAGTATCAGGAACTTCTGTGATGCCGCGTGAAGCTGGATCAGCCAGCGTGTAATGAAGATCAAGGCCAGAATTCTTAAGTTCTTCTTTGAAAATAGTCTGAGTGAGGGCGTCAAATTGATTCTGGACGCTCACATTTTCCGATTTGTACTGTTCGTACTGGGCGGAAGACGTTTCAGACGGTGCTGGTGTCTTTGGTCCCGCGCAGGCCGCCAGCATGGAGGCCGAGAGAAGAATGGCCAGCAGACGGCGAGCCTGTTTTACATGTTTGTTTGTCATAATTATTCCTCCAATATTCACTATTATAATTATATGGAGAAAAAGAGAACTCATGAGTTAAAGTTTGACGAAAAACAACGTGTTTTTCAGTTTTATCGGGATTTATAACCAGTTTCCCGCTTGACAAACCGGATGGAAACTATTACACTAAGAGTTACAAATCCAGTTTATATAGGAATGCAGAGAAAAGAAGAGTAAGAAGAGCGCTTCATGTGCAGAGACTCCCGGGAGCTGAAAAGGGAGCTTGAGGTCCTTCCCAACATGGTCTTGGAGCAGCAGAGCCGAAGTGGCGGTTACCGCCTTTAAGCTTTGACGGTCACACCCGTTATCGTGTCAGACTGTAATCCCCGTTTTAGACGGGAGCGCAGCCTAAGAGGTCCGTGTCGTGAGAGACGGATAAATTAAAGTGGTAACACGGGAAATATTCCGTCTTTAAGTGTCCTGAAAGGATATTTACAGGCGGTTTTTTATTTCACAAAAAAACAGGTCCCATGAAATAAAAACGCTTGCCGGATACTTTATTCTTTTCAGTAATGAAATGCAGTTAGTTATAAAATGTACAGGAGGGAAAAACAATGTGTAAAGATTGTAAGAAAGAACCATATTATATTACCACTGCCATTGCCTATGCGTCGGGAAAACCACACATCGGTAATACGTATGAGGCAGTGCTTGCGGATGCGATTGCCCGGTTTAAGAGAGCCGAAGGGTATGATGTATTTTTCCAGACAGGAACAGATGAGCATGGTCAGAAGATAGAGGAAAAAGCCGAGGCAGCAGGTATAACACCACAGGAATTCGTAGATCATGCCGCAGGGCAGATCAAGACGATCTGGGATCTGATGAACACTTCCTATGATAAGTTTATTCGTACAACGGATAAGGATCATGAGGCCCAGGTACAGAAAATTTTCAAAAAGCTGTATGATCAGGGGGATATTTATAAAGGCTATTATGAGGGACTTTACTGTACTCCGTGTGAATCTTTTTTTACGGAATCCCAGTTGGTTGACGGCAAATGTCCGGACTGTGGCCGTGAAGTTAAGCCGGCGAAGGAAGATGCGTATTTCTTCCGTATGAGTAAGTACGCAGACCGCCTGATTAATCATATCAATGAGCATCCGGAGTTTATTCAGCCAGTATCCAGGAAGAATGAGATGATGAACAATTTCCTCCTTCCAGGACTTCAGGATCTTTGTGTATCCAGAACGACATTTAGCTGGGGAATTCCGGTGACCTTCGACCCGAAGCACGTAACCTATGTATGGCTTGACGCTCTGACTAACTATATAACTGGAATTGGATATGACTGTGATGGAAACAGCAGTGCGCAGTTTGCGAAATTCTGGCCAGCAGACCTTCATCTGATTGGAAAGGATATCATTCGCTTCCACACTATTTACTGGCCGATCTTCTTAATGGCTCTTGACCTGCCGCTTCCGAAGCAGGTATTTGGCCATCCGTGGCTGCTTCAGGGCGACGGTAAGATGAGTAAATCCAAAGGAAATGTCCTCTATGCAGACACTCTGGTAGATTTCTTCGGCGTGGATGCCGTAAGGTATTTTGTTCTTCATGAGATGCCATTTGACAATGATGGCGTGATCTCCTGGGAGCTGATGGTAGAGCGTATGAATTCTGATCTGGCTAATATCCTTGGAAATCTGGTCAACCGTACAATTTCCATGTCTAATAAATACTTTGGCGGCGTGGTCAACAATGCAGGCGATACGGAGGCGGTAGACGACGATTTAAAAGCAGTCGTGCTGGACGAAGTGAAAAAGGCCCGCGAAAAGATGGAGAAGCTTCGTGTGGCGGATGCCATTACGGAAATCTTTAACATATTCAGGAGAAGCAATAAATATATTGATGAGACGACACCCTGGGTTCTGGCGAAAGATGAAGCGAAAAAGGGCCGTTTAGAGACCGTGCTCTATAATCTGACAGAGGCCATTACTATTGGAGCATCTCTGCTGGAATCCTTTATGCCGGATACTTCCGCAAAGATTCTGGAGCAGCTTCATACTGAGAAACGCAGTCTGGAGCAGATGGATCAGTTTGGATTTTACCCATGTGGAAATCATGTGACAGATAAACCGGAAATCCTCTTTGCCCGTATGGATATCAAAGAGGTAATGGAGAAAGTAGAGGCCATGCAGGCTGCCTCGGCTGTTGGAACCGCACAGGAAGGCGCTGGTGAAGAGACGGGAGCGGACGCTCATGAGGTTATCGATATTGAGGCAAAGCCGGAGATTACCTATGATGACTTTGCGAAGCTGCAGTTTCATGTAGGTGAAATAATCGCTTGTGAGGCAGTGGCAAAGTCGAAGAAGCTTCTTTGTTCCCAGGTTCGTATCGGAAGCCAGGTAAAGCAGATTGTGAGCGGAATTAAAGCGCACTATACTCCGGAAGAGATGGTAGGCAAGAAGGTTATGGTAGTCGTAAACTTAAAGCCTGCGAAGCTGGCGGGAGTACTGTCTGAGGGCATGCTTTTGTGTGCAGAGGACGCGGAAGGCAATTTATCCCTTATGGTACCGGAAAAAACGATGCCTGCGGGAGCAGAAATCTGTTAATAGAGTAGAAAGTTGGGGCTGGGTTCCGGGAATCCGGCCCCAGTAGTCTATGAAAGGAGTATGGATGGAGCAGACTTCAGCAAAATATGGAGCCGGCGAACAGTCAGGTGGAATTTCGGGAAATACACTTAAGATGGTTGCGATTGTTACCATGCTTATTGATCATATCGGAGCGGGAATTGTGGAACCATATCTTAATATGAACATGGTAGTGATGGAAGGAAATGAGTTGCTTAGCCGCCTCTATTACCTGGATATTGGGCTGCGCATCATTGGAAGAGCTGCCTTTCCGATTTTCTGCTTCCTGCTGGTGGAAGGATTTCTCCACACACATAATGTGAAAAAATACGGGAGCCGTCTGCTTCTGTTCAGTCTGATCTCGGAGATTCCATTTGATCTGGCATTCTTTGGTACCTGGTTTTATCCGGCATATCAGAACGTTTATATCACACTTTTTATTGGCCTGGTGGTCCTGGTTGGATACCGGCGCTGGGAGTATGACGCGGTTAAGAAAATGTTAGTAATGGCGGCTGGATGTGCGGCGGCTTATCTGCTGAGATGCGATTATGATATCAGCGGTATACTGATGATTGTTATTCTATATGAATTCCGGAGAAATAAACGGTATCAGGTGCTTGCGGGCGGACTTATGGCGGGGCTGGAAAGCATCAGCTTTTTTGGAGCGGCAGTGCTGGCATTTATTCCAATCAGCATGTATAATGGTACGAGAGGACGGATAAATTTAAAATATTTTTTTTATTGGTTTTATCCGGTCCATATAATGGTATTATATCTGATTCAGCTCCTGGTTGTCAGGTGACAGGCTCGTTGTGTCAGCGCGGGCGGAACTGGGTTTAGAGATATGAGGGAAGAAAATGATGATATTTGATACACATGCTCATTATGACGATGAGCAGTTTGACGAGGACCGGGAGGAACTCCTTGCTTCCATGCAGGCATATGGAGTGGAAGCGGTTACTAATATTGGGGCCAGCCTTGCTAGCTCACAAAATACGATTGAACTGACAAAGAAGTATCCGTTTGTCTATGGCGCTATAGGCGTCCATCCCAATGAGGTCGACGAACTGAATGAGGATGGTATTGCCTGGCTGAAAGAAAATTCCGCTCTGCCGAAAATCGTGGCTGTCGGTGAGATTGGTCTCGATTATTACTGGGATGAGCCGGGGCGGGAGGTTCAGAAAAAGTGGTTTCTTCGTCAGCTGGAGCTGGCTCGGGAAGTAAAGCTTCCAGTGGTAATTCACAGCCGCGATGCTGCGAAAGATACGCTGGATATTATGAAGTCATTTCATGCAGAGAATCTCGGCGGAGTGATTCACTGCTTCTCCTATACGAAGGAGATGGCGCGGGAATACTTAAATATGGGTTTCTATCTGGGAATCGGCGGAGTCGTAACCTTCAAAAACGCAAAGAAGCTGAAGGAAGTAGTGGAATATATGCCGATGGAGCAGATGGTTTTAGAGACAGACTGCCCCTACCTATCGCCTGTTCCAAACCGTGGTAAACGCAACTCATCGCTGAATCTCCCATATGTGGTGGAGGAAGTGGCCCGCTTAAAAGAGATATCGGTGGACGAGGTAATAGAAATCACAAACAGAAACGCGAAAACAATGTACAGGCTTTAATGGAGGGCGCGAATGGCGACACTGGGAAACCCCCAAAAGACGATAGAGATCATACAGAAATATGAATTTGCATTTCAGAAAAAATTCGGCCAGAATTTCCTGATCGATACCCATGTGCTGGAGAAGATTATAGCGGCTGCGGGTGTGACGGAGGACGACTGCGTGCTGGAGATTGGACCGGGAATCGGGACTATGACGCAGTATCTGGCGGAACATGCCAGAAGCGTTGTAGCGGTGGAGATCGATAAGAATCTGATTCCAATTCTTCAGGAGACACTGAAGGAGTATGAGAACATCACCATAATCAACGACGATATCTTAAAGGTTGACATAAATAAACTGACAGAGGAATATAATGGTGGACGGCCGATTAAGGTGGTTGCCAATCTTCCATATTATATTACGACACCAATTATTATGGGGCTCTTCGAAGGAGGGGTTCCCATCGACAATATTACCGTCATGGTTCAGAAAGAAGTGGCGGAACGTATGCAGGTAGGGCCGGGATCTAAGGACTATGGAGCGTTGTCGCTGGCGGTGCAGTACTATGCTGACGCCTATATTGTGGCAAATGTGCCGCCCAACTGTTTTATTCCGAGACCGGGGGTTGGATCAGCAGTAATCAGGCTGACAAGGCATAAAGAACCACCGGTAGAAGTGGATGATCCGAGGCTGATGTTTAAGCTCATACGTGCGTCCTTTAATCAAAGGCGTAAAACGCTGCAGAATGGGCTGAATAATTCGCCGGAACTGCCTTTTGCCAAAGATGAGATCGCAGATGCCATAGAGAGTCTGGGTGTCACTCCTCAGATACGCGGTGAGGCGCTGACACTGAAACAGTTTGCAGATTTAAGCAACTATTTTACACGTAACAGGGGGTAATATGTCAGATTCACTCATTACAAAAAAAGCGATTGCCGCAGCGCTGAAACAGGTTTGCAGGGAAAAGCCGTTTGATAAGATATCGATCGCGGATATTACCGCAGTATGCGGATTGAACCGTCAGACGTTTTATTATCATTTTCAGGATAAATATGAACTGCTCAGCTGGATCTATTATAACGAGAACTTTTCTAAGATCACAGAGGATATTACCTTCGATAACTGGGATCAGAAAATTCTGGAGATGCTTCAGATTATGGAAAAAGAAAAGTGGTTTTATGTAAATACACTGAAAGAGCAGGAACACACATTTGAGAGTTATTTATTTGAGATGGCCAAAGCCCTGTTTTCAGAGGCCATTGCCAGATTGGATGAGAATAATCATTTAAATGATATGGAACGGGAGTTCGATGCCGAGTTTTATGCGTATGGTATTTGCGGAGTCATCGTTTCCTGGACCCAGAGTGGAATGAGAATAAAACCGGAAGTTGTGGCGGAACACTTAAGGAGCCTGGCCAAGGATACAGAGCGGATCGGTTATATCCGAAGCCAGGGTATTATTTAAGAAATCTTATCCATGATATAACTAATGCAATCTTCCATTGAGGAAGTCTTAATCAGCTGGAGCAGTTCATCGTATTTCATGCGGCACTCACACGGGGAAGTATTGAACTTGTTTAAAAGTTCCTCGATGTTGCGGGCCGTCCGTTCCGGTGATTTTTTGCTGTTTCTTAAAAAATGGAAGAGCGCCGTTTTGAACACGGATTCTCTTAGATGTTCCTGCATGTTTGCATACATGACAATCCCCCCTGACTAATATGACTCTGTAATTGAATGCGGTAATCTGACTCTATTGTAGAAGATGAGAATCGATTTATCGATAGACAAAATAGAAAAAATGTCTGGTTTTGCGACACCGTATTGACGGTGTCGTTTTTTTTGACATTAAAAATTTCATGTATGGTGACAGGCCAGATGAAGTATGCTAATATTAGGCTATGAACAGTAACCGATTGACGAGGTAAGAAAGGAAACGGATATGAAGAAAAAAAATGGACTGGGAAAAGCGATTGTCTGGGGCGCGGCAGCAGCGGCAGCCGGTGTAGCGGCAAAAAAAGCGTATGATAATTCTAAAAAGAAACAGGAAGAGAAAGTAGATAACGTATCGGATCAGGTTATGGAGAACCGCAGCTATGAGGGAAAGAACGCCTATTTTGTTGGCGGCGGACTCGGAAGCATGGCAGGCGCGGCGTATTTAATCCGTGACTGTAAGTTCCCGGCAGAGCAGATCACAATCTATGAGGGAATGCATATTCTCGGCGGCAGCAATGATGGAATCGGTACTCCGGAAGGCGGATTTGTATGCCGCGGCGGCAGAATGTTAAACGAAGAGACGTATGAGAATTTCTGGGAGTTATTTGGCTCAATCCCATCACTCAATAATCCTGACAGAAGTGTGACTGAGGAGATATTGAATTTCGATCACGCTCATCCTACACATGCAAAGGCCCGGCTGGTGGATAAGGATGGAAACATTCTTGATGTGAGAAGCATGGGATTCACTCAGGAAGAGCGAATGGCCTTGCTGAAACTGATGAACACACCGGAAGATAAACTGGATGATATGACAATCGAGCAGTGGTTTGCGGACATGCCTCATTTCTTTACTACGAATTTCTGGTATATGTGGCAGACGACCTTTGCTTTCCAGAAATGGAGCAGTCTGTTTGAATTCCGCCGTTATATGCGCCGGATGATTCTGGAGTTTTCGAGAATTGAGACGCTGGAAGGCGTGACGAGAACCCCGTTAAACCAGTATGACAGTGTAATTAAGCCACTGGAAACATATTTGAGAGATAAGGGTGTTAATTTTATCGAAAACTGTACGGTGACAGATATTGATTTTGCAGATGGAGACGGAATTACTGCAAAAACACTGCATCTGGATGATAACGGAGAAGAGAAAACTGTTGAAATCCAAGCGGGTGATATCTGTATTATGACTAATGCGTGTATGACAGACAGTGCAACTTTGGGTGATCTCCATACACCTGCTCCGGAACCGGAATTAAAGCCTATTTCGGGTGAACTCTGGAGCAAGGTGACGATGAAAAAGCCAGGACTGGGAAATCCGGAACCGTTCTTTGGAGACGTACATGAGACAAACTGGGAGAGCTTTACTGTGACAAGCCGTGGTAATAAGCTGTTAAAAATGATCGAGGATTTAACCGGCAACGTACCGGGAAGCGGCGCCCTGATGACATTTAAAGACTCTAATTGGCTGATGAGCATAGTTATAGCAGCGCAGCCACACTTTATTAATCAGCCAATGGATGAGACGATATTCTGGGGTTATGGCCTGTATACGGATCATGTGGGCGATTATGTGAAGAAACCGATGAAGGACTGTACGGGGGAAGAAATGCTGACAGAACTTCTTCATCATCTGCATATGGAGGACCATATCGATGAGATCATGGCCGATGTGGTCAATGTTATTCCATGTATGATGCCTTATGTAGATGCCCAGTTCCAGCCGCGTAAGATGACCGACCGTCCGAACGTGGTACCGGAGGGCTCTACTAACTTCGCCATGATCAGTCAGTTCGTAGAGATTCCGGATGACATGGTATTTACAGAAGAGTACTCCGTGCGTGCAGCCAGAATCGCTGTATATACTTTGATGGACGTGGACAAGACGATCTGTCCTGTTACACCATATGTAAAGGATCCAAAGGTACTTTTAAAAGCAGTACAGACGGCATACCGTTAATTGTAGGAAAAAGCCGGGAAGCAGAGAAATTCAGTTTCCCGGCTTTTTAATTGCTCTATTTTTTAATATTTCCACGAATCTTCCAAAAAATGAAAGGATTTTACGGATTGCAAGAAACTTAAATGTATGGTATGCTATAATCTGCGCTGTCTGTCACAGACAGACAAAGAGAAAAGATATGGAGGGAAAGTAACATGAAAAAAATGGCACTTGTATTAGCTGCTGTTCTGGCTTCCGGTATGGTTCTGACCGCGTGCGGCGGATCCGGCAATGCGGCAAAGGAAACAACAGGTAATAATACATCGACCACAACCACAACCACCGGCGGACTTGATCTTGCAGTTCAGGTTGGACCTGATCCGGAGACTGTAGATCCGGCGTTAAACACGGCAATTGATGCATCTAATATCATTCTGCACGCATTTGAGACGCTTCTTACCTTTGATGAGAACAATGATATTGTTCCTGGACAGGCGGAATCCTTTGATGTGAGCGATGACGGACTTACTTATACATTCCATCTTCGTGATGGATTAAAGTGGAGCGATGGCTCCGATTTTACAGCGGAAGACTTTGTTTATTCATGGAAGCGTCTGGCCGATCCGATGACGGCGGCTCCGTATGCGGCAGACATGCTGTCTATGGTAAAGGGTTATGAAGAAGCTGCGGCTGGAGACATCGACGCTTTGGCAGTGTCCGCACCTGACGCAAAGACTCTGGTTGTAGAATTAGCCAGCCCTTGTGTTTACTTTGACAAAATCATCACCCACGCAAGCATGGCTCCTGTTAAAAAGGATGTCGTAGATGCTAATGGTGATCAGTGGGCTCTGGCTCCTGAGACCTATGTATCCAACGGACCGTTAAAGATGATCGAGTGGGTGCCAGGATCTCATATGACTTTTGCAAAAAATGAAAATTACTGGAATGCTGACAAAGTTACCTTAAATTCCTTAAAGTTCGTTCTGATGGAAGATTCCAACGCGGCTTACAGTGCTTATCAGACTGGCGAAGTACAGATGATTAAGGATATTCCGACTGAGGAGATTCCAAGTCTGCAGGATAGCCCGGATTACCATCTGGATCCTCGTCTTGCTACCTCTTATACGATCTTTAACACACAGAAGGCGCCATTTGATAATGCAAAAGTGCGTATGGCCCTGAGCCTTGCTGTTGACCGTGAGTATGTAGCTAATACACTGATGATCGGTACCGTTGCCCCGGCGACCAACTTCGTAGGCCCTGGCATCTCTGATGTAGAAGCTGGTTCCTCCTTTGAAGAAGTAACACGTGCGAATAACGGCGGGGATTTCTTTAATGTAAGCGACTATGAGGCTGATCTGGCAAAAGCAAAGGAACTCCTTGCTGAAGCAGGATATCCGAATGGAGAAGGCTTCCCGATCATTGAATATATGACCAATGATGCAGGATATAACAAACCGGTTGCCGAATATTTGCAGAGTGCCTGGAAAGACCTTGGCATAACCATGGACATTAAGATTGTAGAGTGGTCTACCTTCACACCAACTCGCCGTGCCGGTGATTTTGAAATCTGCCGCGGAGGCTGGGTATACGACTATGATGATCCTTCTAATATGCTGAACTTACTTGCAAGCACAAGCGGAAACAACGATGGAAAGTATTCCAATCCGGAAGTTGACAAGCTGCTTGAAGAAGCGCGTTCTACTGCTGATAAGGCAGAACACTATGAGAAGCTTCATGCTGCAGAGAACCTGATCATGGAAGATGCAGCTGTTTCTCCGCTTGTTTATTCAAGTGATTTCTATCTGCAGAATCCGAAGTTAAAGGGAACATGGCATTCTCCATATGGTTACTGGTACTTCATGTACGCAACCATGGAAGAGTAATTGGAAATAACAGAAAATCAGAAATCTACAAAGAATTAAATATTCAAGAAATATCGGAAAGGGTTCCGCCACTTGTCAGACAATGTGGCGGGATCCTTTTTGACATACTGGATCATTTGTTATTTTTTTAGTATTCTCATTAAATAGTTGATATCCAGCAGGTTTACTGTTTCAAAATTACCATTATAAAACACACCCCAGTTATTGAATACACAAGGAAGTTCCTTTGCTTTTTGGAGCGTATCTACTTGAATAAAAGATACGGGAATCTTACTCTCTTCACAATGCTGCTTAATCATCTCGATATTTTGATGAATATAGGGACATTGCAAATCATAATAAATGGTCAGTTCTTTACTTTCGATTCCAGGGGTTTTGACATTTGGTGCAAATCTTGGAGTTGTCCCATCCAAAGAAAGAGCAAGCAGCTCGTATCCATTGTCGGTAGTATCGACAACTTCGAAGCCGAATTTTTTTGCAAATGCCTGGTTGGAAAGCCAGGATTTTTGTTTTTTCGCCCCTAACATGCAAATACCGGATTTTCCTTTTTCCTTGGCATCAGCCAGACAATATTCCATCAGAACTTTCCCATATCCTTTTCCTTTGTAACTGCCAGTAACCCATAAGCAATAAAGATACAGATAGTTGTCCCCATTTATAGGAACCCATGCTGTTTCAAGAGGCGCATATTCGATAAAAACTGTAGCCTTTGCATCTAACTTTCTAAAAACATGACCTTCATTCAGCCGGTCTGAAAGCCATTGGCGCTTTGCCTCAACACCGGGATGGGGTTTTTTACTGCGGATAATACAGCATAAATGCTCATTGGCAAGGTTCTCTGTCGTCAAGTTTATAAATTCAGTATCCATATGCTGCCTCGCTTTCAATAAACGGCTGTTATTTTCTTAGCCTTGCGGTATCTTACATTAGTTCAGGATTGTAATGGGCCCGCTCTCCGCCAATAAATTTAGGCCTGGTTCGCGCGCAGACAACGCGGGCGGCACCTACGTATTTGGTGGCGATGCGCACGGGAACCGCAACGGCTTTTAAATGCATGCCGATCAGAGTATCTCCGATATCAATGCCGGCGGCTGCCTGGATATGTTCCACTGCCACCGGATGCTGTAAAGTATGGTACGCCGCAGTGGCAAAAGAGCCGCCGGCCTTTAATTGAGGAACTACATTCACTGGTTCATATCCATAGCGTGCGGCAGCTTCTGCTTCCAGGACCAGAGCCCGGTTTAGGTGTTCACAGCACTGGGCAGCTATGTCAATGCCGTGAGAAGACATGATCTGATAAATAGCGGTGTATACTGCTTCGCCGATCTCCTCGCTGGAGTGAGAGCCGATGCAGTATTCTGCAATTTCACTGGAAGAACAACCGATAACGACAAGATCGTGTTCTTTTAAATGAGCGGCTTCCAATAATTCTGCAGCGGCATCGGCCGCCTGCTTTCTGATGTCATCTAACATGGATTCCACACTTCCTTTTTGGTTTATCAATTATAATGCGGCGCGAATCGCAACAGCCATGTCTTCATACTCTTCATCAGTTAAATACACCTTGTCTGGATTCATGGCAAATGTTCCGCCCCATTCATCCCCGCCATTGTATTTGGGCACGATGTGCATATGAAGATGGCAGCCAGTATCTCCGTAAGCACCATAGTTCACTTTGTCAGGATTAAATACCTTGTGTACAGCCTTGGAGACCTTGGCAACGTCAGCAAAAAATGCGCTGCGTTCATCATCGCTGATATCGATCAATTCACTGACGTGTTCTTTATACGCGAGAATAACTCTGCCGCGTTTGCTCTGTTCCTTGAATAAATATAAAACGCCGGTTTCCATCTCGCAGACAGGATAACCAAATTTTGCGACCAGTTCTCCCTGCATACAGTATGCGCAATTTGGATCTTTCATAATATTAGTACCTTCTTTCTTTTATTTTTATTATTCTGGATCTATTTTATCAAAATAGAGTGGGGATGGGAAGAGGGCAGAGTATTAACTTTCTCAATATAGAGATTAAACAACAGGTCAAAGAAATAACTTACGCCGTATCGGGTGTATACATTTTGAATGCCCTCGGTAATGCGGTCACTGGAATGAAATTTGTGACTGAGATAAATCACATTGTCATAGCAGGACTCAAATTTTTCGGAATGATTAAGGGTAATCAGCACTTTGCAGGCGTGGACGTTCTGCAGGTCGGAGAGCGTAGCTATGGCGTAATTGCCGGTGGTTGAGGTAACAATAACCAGGTCTTCAGGCTTTAGATTTTGCAGGAGAGCAGTATCAGGATAGGCATCTGTAACAATACGAATCAGTTTACCGATCGCAGCCAGTCCCTGCTGCAGTACCTTCGCTGGATAACTAGACAGATCCGCAGCCAGGATAACGACCTGTTCACTGTCGTGGATGCGTTTTACCAGCACTTCGAGATTCTGGGCCAGGAACATCTCATTGATATCCTGCATCATATCATCCATGGAAATACGAAGATACTGGTCGAATTCCGGATGGCAGGCATACTGAACAAAGGCATCCATGTGCTGTCGGGTAATTGGTGCATTCTGTTTCATGGCAGTAAAGCTTTCGTAACCGATCAGTTTGGCAAATCGTTGAATACTGCTTCGGGAAACATAGCATTCCTCCGCCACATCATAGATACTCAGGTTTTTCAATTCATGAAAATGTTCCAGTAAATATCTTGCCAACACCAGGTTCGTATCATCATCTTCATTGGAATTTAGGACTGCCAATAAAGACGTCATTAAATTAAAATAACTTAAACTGAATTTGTTTTGGATTTTATCTGTATTCATAGCCAAATCATATCACAGGTTTTTTATTCTGTCATCGATATTCACAATAAATTCTTATTCGACTTTCCATAAATGTAGTGTTTTTCACAAAATGTGGATTCAAATGTTGAACCCCATCGTTTTCGCTTCTTTGGTACACTGTTTATATGAACCAAACGTAAAAAGCAAAAATCGAATTTTGAAAGGAGACATATTTTATGAAGTATTCAAAGAACCCGGTATTTCCGGAAGGATTCTTATGGGGAGCATCCAGCGCAGCATGGCAGGTAGAGGGGGCAACCGCTGAAGATGGCCGTACTCCCGCGATTATTGATTTGAATTCTCAAACCAAGAAACCTTATGCAGATAACTCGGTAGCATCTGATCACTACCACCATTATAAAGAGGATGTAGCGTTGATGAAGGAGTGTGGCTTTACCAGCTACCGTTTTTCGATTTCCTGGTCCCGTGTAATTCCAGCGGCTGACCGTGAGGTAAATCCTATGGGAATCGCATTTTATAATAACCTGATCAATGAATTGCTGGAGGCAGGGATTACTCCGATTATCACATTGTATCACTATGATATGCCATGCTGGGTAGATGAAAAGTATGGTGGATGGCATAATCGGGCTATTATTGATGAATTCGATTACTATTGCCGTGTCTGCTTTGAGAACTTCGGGGACCGTGTAAAATACTGGCTTTCTATTAATGAACAGAATATGCAGATTGTCTATGGTGACTGGTTAGGTGTATCCAAGGGCTGCACAGACTGGTTTAAGGAAAAGTGGCAGATAAACCACATTATGAATTTGTGTCACTCCAAAGCCGTTGTCGCCTGCCATGAGCTGGTTGAAGATGGAAAAATCGGTCCAGTACCTGGATACGTGCCGATTTATCCTTATTCCTGCCGGCCGGAGGATCAGATAGGTGCCATGAATGCGGAGGAACTGACGCAGAAAATCTGGGATGACTTATATGTATTCCGCGAGTACAGCAGTTTTGTAAAAAATTACTGGAAGGTTAATGATATCGATCCGGATATTCGGCCTGGCGATATGGAATTAATAGCCCAGGCGAAAATCGATTTTATCGCGGTTAACTGCTACCGATCTGATGTGGGAATGGCCCCCGATGACAGCTATAAGCAGGAAATCGGTCTTAATAAATCCGGTATCAAAGGGGAATTCGTATATCCTAACTTGCCAGGTGAATATGCGCTGGCCAGAAATCCTTACGTAGAAGTGACGGATTGGGACTGGCATATTGATCCAGTCTGCATGCGCTATTCACTGCGTTACCTGTGGGATCACTACCACCTGCCGATGGTTATAACGGAAGCGGGCTATGGTGCTCATGAAGAGCTGGGAGAAGATGGTAAGATCCATGATCAGGCCCGTATTGATTATCTTAGAGAGTATGTTTATAATGTAGGTCTGGCGATACAGGATGGGGTAGAGGTATTCGGATTTAATCCATGGTCCTTTACCGATCTTCTCAGCACTGGAAACGGCATGGCAAAGCGTTATGGTCTGGTCTTTGTAAACAGGACCGACGATGACTTAAGGGATATGAAACGGATTAAAAAGGACTCGTTTGACTGGTATTCCACATTAATACACTCTAACGGTCAGGAATGGGGAACGGATATGTCACAGTGGCGTAATTTTGCTAAAAATAAGGCAGAATAAACAATAAGAGGGGGTACCAACATGGTTAAAAAGAATTATGCGGAAATCTGTAACTCGATCATCGCGGTGTGCGGTGGTGAAAATAACATCTCCCGCATTAGTCACTGTATGACTCGTTTGCGCGTACAGCTTTTAGACGGAAGCAAATTAGACAGAGAGGAAGCAGGAAAAATACTGGGAGTTCTGAACCTGGTAGTACAAAATGGTGAATATCAGTTTGTCATCGGTCAGGATGTTCCAAATTTGTATGCAGAATTTATTAAACATGAGGGGCTTAAGACTGACGGAGAAGTTACAGACGCCGCTGCATTAAAGCAGGATACGGAAGCGAAAAAGGGAAATGTAATGAATACCATTATGTCTTTTATTGGTGGAACCTTTTCTCCTGTTATTCCCGTGTTAATAGCTGGCGGTCTTACCGGGGCCGTATTGACGCTGCTGACCGCATTCTTTGGAGTATCCACAGAGTCGGGGACTTATACAGTTATCTATGCGATTAACCAGGCGACATTTTACTTCCTGCCAGTCTTCATAGGCTTTTCTGCAGCAAACCGACTGAAGTCCAATGGCTTTCTAGGGGCCTTTTTGGGGGCAATACTGCTGTTCTCCACTATTAACAATGCAGAGGGGCTTAATTTCCTTGGTATTCCTATTCAGCAGATTAGTTATAATTCTACAGTATTTCCGGTTATATTGGGCGTGCTTTTTATGGCAGTCGTATACCGCTTCCTTTCTAAGGTAGTTCCCGTGTATCTGCGAACTATCTTTGTACCGCTGATTACTATGCTGATCACAGTGCCTGTGACTTTAATTGTGTTAGGCCCTATTGGTAATCTGATGGGAACATGGCTGGCAAACGGTGTATTTGCCATCTATCGTGCGGCTCCGCCGGTTGCTGTTATGATTATCGGTATAACGACGCCGTTGATGGTTTTCTTTGGTATGAATAATGCGACTTATCCTATTGTATTTGCTCTGTTGGCAGAGGTTGGATCTGATCCGCTGATCTGTACCGGCATGGCTCCGGCTAATGTTGCCGTAGGGGGAGCCTGTCTGGCGGCTGCGCTGATTGCAAAGGACATTAATGACAGAAGTGTGGCTACTGGCGCAGGGATTACTGCGCTGTGTGGAATTACTGAGCCAGGGGTCTACGGAGTGTTGTTTACTAAGAAGTATCCTTTAATCGGCGCCATGGTTGGAGGCGGAATCGGCGGACTATTGGCCGGATTGGTGGGGATGACCCAGTATGTAATCTCTACGCCAGGTTTTATCTCTATACCGGCGTATATCAATCCTGATGGTACTTCAGCTAATTTGATTTGGGCTATTGTAGTCATGGGCCTTGCAGTAACGGTTGCCTTTGGAGTTACTTATGTATTAGGCAAAAAAATGGAGAAATAGAGTTACAGTTCACTCTCCACCAGGGGCACCGCAGTCCGGTTTGGCCGGGCAGGCTTCCTCAGCCTTTCCAGTTCCGGTTTCGGGCATAAGAAATTCTAAACGTGCAGAATTTTTCTAAAAACAAGGTGAAATTTCAAACTCGCTGCGCTCAGACAAGTGGGAATTTCACCTGAACGAAAAATTTTGCGCGTTAAGAACTTCTAATACTCTGCAAAGTCACAGGAAAGGCTGAGGAAGCCTGCCCGGCCAAACCGGACTGCGGTGCCCCTGGTGGGGAGTGTACTGTAA
Organism: Hungatella sp. SB206; assembly: GCF_051132295.1. Classification (NCBI taxonomy): domain Bacteria; kingdom Bacillati; phylum Bacillota; class Clostridia; order Lachnospirales; family Lachnospiraceae; genus Hungatella; species Hungatella sp. SB206. The sequence continues at coordinate 415,068 of NZ_CP096603.1, forward strand.
CGAAATAGATTATGAACGATGAGGGCGACAGCTAAGAGGCTGGACATTGAAAAAACGGTATGCTATGATTGAGAAAATGTATGGAGTAAAGGGGCAGTCCCATGAATAAATTATTTACTATCGGCGAGATGGCGAAGCTGTTCGGTATTAATGCGAAAACGCTGCGTTATTACGATGAAATAGGATTGATCCGTCCGGAGTATACGGACCCCATGACAGGATACCGTTACTATTCTACCGGGCAGTTTGAGCGCCTTAATACAATTAAGTATCTAAGAGCACTTGATATGCCCCTGGCTAAAATTATGCGTTTTTTTGAAAATAAGGATATCGGTCAGATGATGGAGATTCTGAAAGAGCAGCAGCAGGAGGTTCTTGTAAAACGCAGAGAATTGGAACGCATAGAGCACAAGATCAGTGAACGTCTCTCACAGCTTCATGATGCACTGTATACCATATATAACCAGGTGGAGGAGGTTACTCTGCCGGACAGAAAGCTGGCTATGCTGCGGACGGAAATTCCGGCCACGGATGATCTGGAATATTCTATCCGCCAGCTGGAACGGCAGACGCAATTGGAGGCTGCCATGTTTTTGGGGAAGGTGGGCGTGTCCATTTCAATGCGTCATGTGATGTCACATAAATTCGATGAGTTTTGCTCCATATTTGTTGTGCTGGAACCTGGAGATGTCTATGACGGAGAGGCAGTGGATATTCCGGGCGGAAGATACCTAATACTTAGGTATTGTGGGACGCATACGCAGTCATCAGTCTACTATGAAAAACTTTTGTCTGAAATGAAAGTTAGAGGCTATGAACTGGCCGGAAATTCTATTGAAATTACGTTAGTGGATGCGGGAATGACAAACGATACTACACGTTTTGTAACAGAGCTGCAGCTGCCTGTAACAGTTGGGCAAGAGTATGGCCTTAGGAATTAATATAAAAAGGAATATAGCTTTTATAGTAGAGCTGCCGGCCGGCAGCTCTGCTTTTCTTAAAAACTGTAGTGAATAAGAGATAGTATGCAAAGATAAATAAGAAATAAAAATAATGCAGATTACTGTGGCTCCGTTTCTTTTGGCATATCGTTGTTGTTACGGAGACTTTCTTTGTGTTTCTGAAAGGTCTTAATCATATCAAGGACATAATCCTGTTCTTCTTTTGAAAGTAAGGTAGATAAATGATAGATCTCGGCAAGAAGATGAGCACTTCTTTCCGCGTCTTTTTCTGATTCCATGGGGCCTTCACCCTGAAGAAGCCACGAGCTGTTAATTCCCAGTTCGTAACAGATTCCCCGAATGACGAGCATTTGTGGTTCTGCTTTTTCGTGTTCAATGTTTGTGATGACACCGCGGGAGACACCAATTGCATCAGCAAGAGAATTCTGTGTATACCCTTTTGAACTGCGGGCCTGTTTGAGACGGGCACCTATTCCCATTTGATACTCCATTCCGCGTAGGCGCTGCGCCATAATCGATAAGATGGTAGGACATGCGCCAATCCGCCATTTAATTTAGATTAATAAAACACTTCATAAAATTCTGTGAATCCTGTACTTATTGGTTTCGTTCAGACTTTATCTGTGATATGAATAATGTACAGTGCAATTTCCAACGATTCAAAAATTTCAATCCACATTCTGAGTCCAGAATACAAAACCCAGAATGACATGGTAGCTATGCTACCATTTTATTCGGTTGCCCGGATTGTTTTGACCTCATGTCAGTGGGGGATATCTGCCCGCCACTGCCGCTAAGTTTTTTTTCGATTCATCTCCCACCTATGGAGGCTGGGGGAATTCTCGTAGATTTTGTTAAACGGGAATACATGTTACATGTCAGGCGCATGTGATTACGATTACTTTGGAGGTACAGGTTAAACACAAATGGGAAGCTTATCAACCATGGTAGTTTATGTATACAGTAACGCATGTGTTGAAAATACAATGTGAGTACCGTAATAGAGGTCAGTAACAGTAATTAATCATGTATAAACAATGTACTAAAAATCCTGATAACTAATCTTAACACGGTAAAAATGATTTGTCAAGACATAAATGTATTGATAAGACGGATAAACGTCTTGACAATGTGATTGAAACATGATAGCATGTATTTATAAAACATAAAAAAGATTTATCAAGTCAAAAGCCAAAGGCGGAGGGTGTAGGATTGCAGTCCATAGAAAGAGATCAGGAGAAGAACCGTCCGGAATTAATCCTTGAAGAGTCTGGAAAGCTTTCTGTTAAAGAGCAGGAGTGTATTCTGGCCACGATAAGAGGAATGGTGTTTACCAGAAGCTGTTTTTTAAAAAATGGTGTGTATAAAGACGAAAAAGAATGAGTTTGTTTATAGTGAAAATAAATATTTGAGTTAGGTTGGAATTATTATATTCAGCAATAGTTATGCCCAATTCTATGCCCATTTCTGAATAGTTTATAGAATTTAAGATCGAACAGTCTGCCATTATTTCATAAAACCCAATAAAGATAGAAGCTTTTATTAGTTATCTGGAGTTAATTTTTTCAGTCCATCTTGATGAGGTTGGTTTTTAATAAAATTATCGTTATTAACCATCAGCCCCTGCCACTATAGCTTTTTAATAATTTATGCATGGTTTTTTATAATGCTGCGTTTTACCGATTATTTAATACGATTAATGTATTATGTTTGAAGCATAGGGAAGAGATAATGACCCAGTCTTAAATATTCTGGTTTTACGCAGAATGCTTTGTGTTCTGAATGATTATTTTGGCTATATTTGGAAGAATCTTTAACCCCAAATTCAGTAACGGCCTTCTGAGGAAGATGATCAGTTTAATATAATTCCAATTAACTAAACAAAATTAGTGGATATGCTGTGAAAAAACAAAGATGTAATGGGATTATTGTTGACATTGTTTGGCGAATGTGATATTGTATGAATGTACAAAATATTGAATATTGTAGATGACAACAAAAAAGCAGGTATTTAGATGGGATATGAAGTTGGAAAGAGCATTTTATATCAAAAAACAGGATTAGCCAAAAGTCTGCTGGCGTTGGACTTACTGTCCAAGAATACGGGTGACAGAATACAGCCTATCTCCGAGTATCAGGAAAAGTTTGGAGTGTCCAGGGGGACTGTTCAGAATGCGTTTACATATCTAAAAGAGTGTGGTGCAGTGGTGCTTGAGCATCATGGGCATCAGGGAACCTATATAGAGAAGCTGAATTACCGCAAATTACAGGAAAACTGTATGAGAAAAGAGCTGTTGGGTATCATGCCGCTGCCATATTCTTTAACTTATGAGGGATTTGCTACAGCTATTTACTCGGAACTGGATGAACTTAACTTTAATATGGCTTATGCGAGGGGTGCAGTTGGAAGAATTGAACTTGTGGAGTCGGGAACCTATCAGTTTGCCATTTGTTCCCGCTATGCAGCGGAACAATCCATAAGCAGCGGCAAGAAGATAGAGATAGCCTTTGATTTCGGACAGGGTAGTTTTCTTTCAAAACACGTGCTCTTATTGGCTGATGAATCAAAAGATGGTATCTGTGATGGAATGAAGGTTGCATACGACAGCAAGTCCCTTGACCAAAGCAGGATTACGGATAATATCGTCAAGGGAAAAAAGATAACATTGATACCGATCAGGACACAGCAGACGATTGGCGCTCTGATAGATGGTACCATAGATGCTGGTGTATGGAACTATGACGACGTGTTGGAAAATCATCACGACAGGCTCAAAGTGGTTTCATTGGCTGAAACAGACTATAATAATTCTTTTTCGACTGCTGTCCTGGTGATAAAAACAGGTGACGAAGCATTGAAGGCACTGCTTAAAAAATATATAAGTGTGGAACGCGTACTGGGAATTCTTTCTGAGGTCAGAGAGAAGAGGCGGGAGCCATTTTTCTGATGTAAAAGAAATAATTTCAGTGGATACGAATATCCTGCATCAGTATGTCAGGATATTGTTTTATTGGTAATGCAACTGGTTAGCCGTAGTATAGATATCGCGAGGATTACAGCCGCGGTATCTATACAATATAAGTAACAACGTGATATTTATACCATATAACCAACAGCCAAACTGCGAGTTTGCCTTTGATGGTGGTAGCAAATAATTCAGCGTTCAGGTGTACGAATAGCCGTAACGCAATTGATTGGCATATAGCCGTCAAAAAGAGTATAGCAGAAATATTTTATATCAATGTACAAAATATTGTATATTAAGAAGGAGGAGTATTATGAATCTGGAGGAATCCTTAAATCAGCGTCTCGAGATTCTTTTAAGCAACGGTGTCATAACACAGAGCATTTCTGATTATTCGAAAACAGTGGTGAAGCTGCTGATTAATCAAAAACCGGAGGCAGACAGTGACAGGGCTGCTATGTTTATTACGCATCTGGCCATGGCCGGGCAGAGGATATTAGAGGGAAAGGAGGAAAAGCCGCTGGACGGCCAGATTTTAGAGACAGTGAAGCAGGAGCCAGTTTATGGCAGTGCATTGGATTTTCTGACAAACATGCTGAATCAGACTGATTTGGAATTTCCAGATACGGAAAAGGATTTTTTAACGGTTCATCTATGTAACCTGTTTATGTGATGGTTTGGAAGGTTGTAAGACAGTAATGCACTAACGTAAAGCGTATGCTGACGGGGATGAGATACTTCAGTAAATAAAATGTAAAAGAGAAGGAGAAAAAGATGGGGACAGGAAAAGAAGGATAGGAAGAATTGTATAATAAAAGAGAGAAGTAAACGCAAAATAAAAAGGCAAGAAATGCATTTACATATGGGAGTTTTGAAAACTATAAATTTTAGGAGGGAAAAATATGCGTTATATAGTTATATTTTTAGCCGGCGCTTTTGGGGCACTTTTAGCTAACAGGGGTATTGCGGTTTTTAATGATGCGGTAAGACCGGTTGTTCCGGAATACCGAGAGGGACGTATGACAAGGCTGGAATTTGCAACGACGACGTTTGCCTTAAGTTTCGGTCTGGTCATTGGATTTGGAATACCGTATTCTATTATGTCACCCATTATACTTGTCCATTCTCTATGGCTGGGAACCGATGTTATCGGCATTTTCTTCCCAGCAAAGAATATTGAAAAATGGTATCTGGACAAAGAGAGTCTGATTGGTGCGGGTCTTTCCGTTCTGGTAGGCGGTCTGTACGGAGTGCTGCTGCTGGCAGGTCTCCAGGGGTTTGTCAATATGATGCAGGCTCTGCCGGTTAATGTATTTGATGCATGGCAGAATATTTCAGGCCCGGTTATTTCTGCGTTTATTGCATTCCCATGTGTTGTGATTACTATGGATTACGGTTGGAAAAAGGGTCTTGCATCGCTGGTTGTATCTGTGATGCTTCGGCAGATCATGGTATTTATAGGAAAAGGAGATATTGCTGATGGTGTTGCCCTGCTAACCGGCCTTGTTCTTATTATTGTATTTGCAGTAAGGGATAAATCCGAATCAACAGGAAATCTGGCTTCTATTTTTGGAGATCGTGTAAAGAATATCAGAAAGAACATTATCTGGATTGCCATTATGGGCGCAATCTATGGACTTGCCTGCAATATGCACCTCCTGATGGAAGGTCCACAGTCTCTGGTTGCGTTAAAGGATGGAAATATTTCTTCAGCAGTCAGCATCAGCTTCGCGAGAGCATTATCCTTTATTCCATTAAAGGCATTGACTTCTCTGACAACAGGTACTTTCGTGACGGATGGATTTGGATTTACAGCAACAGTAGGTCTTTTGGCACCGAATGGAGTACTGGCAGCGGTATTTGGTGCAGTGGTAATGTCTCTGGAGGCATTGTCTCTGGCAGTAGTTGCAAAACTGTTTGATAAGGTTCCAAGTATAAAAAAATCAGCTGACAGTATCCGTGTTGCGATGACCAAGTTACTGGAGGTGGCCATACTGGTGGGCTCCATGTCGGCAGCGGAGGGCATGGCACCTGGATTTGGCTTTTTGGTAGTCGGCGGTTTCTTTGTCATGAATGAGTATTTTAAGAAACCGATTGTGCGGATGGCGGTAGGGCCAATTGCCGTAATCGCAGTAGGAGTTCTGGTCAATGTACTGGCAGTTGTAGGTTTGTACAGCGTTTAATATTATACAGTGACGCGTGAAAGGAGCAGTCAGCATGAAGATAGTAATTGGCGGACAGATGGGAAAAGAAGAGATAAAAGAACTGGCAGTCACGGCCATGGGAGATGAAGGTGAAGTCGTCATCAAGGACGATGTGGCTGCGGCTATGGATGTAAAGGGCGGGAAGGCCGATTTATATCTGGGAGCATGTATGACTGGAGGCGGAGGTGCGCTTGCGATGGCCATTGCCATTCTGGGCTATGGAACGTGTATGACAGTAGCCGATGCGGATGAAAATGCCATTAGAAAGGCACTGGAATCGGGAAAGAAAGCATTTGGATTTACTCCTTCCATATCGAAAACGGTGGTTCCGGTAATTGTAAGGCTTGCGAAAGAAGTCATGTGTAATTGAGAAACCGGATACTGCATTGCACAATTAAGGTCACATAGCATCTGCGATCAGCGTAATGCAGTACAGGCAGAAAGGAGAAATGATGCAGACATATCCGTTACAGAGCATGTCCATGGAAGAAGCAGTCAGGCTTCAATTTTTTGTGGTGGACTGCATGACAAAAGTATTTGAGGGGCATGAATTGCTGACAAGGGGAGATTTGGGTGTTGTCATGGGCCTTAATAAACCCGTGACTACCTGGAAGGCCGAAAAGGTGATTGCCAATGTATTTGGCGCGGAGGCGTGTATTCTGGTACGGGGGGCGGGAAGTGCCGCAATTCGTTTTGGACTCCATTCCATGATGAGGTCTGGCGACCGTATCCTGGTACACAGGGCGCCTGTCTATAATACTACGGCGACTTCTCTCGAAATGATGGGAATTGACGCAGTGGAAGCCGATTTTAATAAACTGGAAGAGCTTCGCCGGGTTCTGATAGAGAATCCGGATATCAGGGGAGCGCTGGTTCAGTATACGAGACAGCTGCCGGAAGACCGTTACAATATGCATGAGGTGGTACGTGTAATAAAAGAGACTGCGAACATCCCTGTGCTGACCGACGACAATTATGCGGCCATGAAGGTAAAAGAGATTGGTGTACAGTGCGGAGCGGATCTTTCCTGTTTTTCTGCATTTAAACTGCTGGGTCCTGAAGGTGTAGGCGTAATCGTTGGAAAACAAGAATTGATTGAAAGGCTGGTTAAAGAGAGCTATTCCGGCGGTATGCAGGTACAGGGCCATGAAGCGCTCGACGTTCTGCATGGACTGGTTTATGCGCCGGTAGCACTGGCTCTTCAGGCGCAGGTCAATGAGGAATGTGTCAGACGCTTAAACAGCGGTGAAATACCGGCGGTAAAGCAGGCATTTCTGGCAAACGCCCAGTCTAAAGTCCTTTTAGTGGAGTTCAGGGAAGATATCGCTGGACAGGTGTTGGAGGAAGCTGAGAAATATGGTGCTGCGCCCAATCCCGTGGGTGCGGAATCCAAATATGAGATGGTACCCATGTTTTATCGGATATCCGGCACGTTTCGGAAGGCAGATCCGGAACTGGAACATCGGATGATACGTATTAATCCTATGAGAGCCGGAGCCGACACTATTTTGAGAATCATAAGAGAATCTGTAGAAAGAGTGGTGTAAATGTTCCTGGAGCAAACAGTAAAACGGAATTCCGAACTGGTACGCCTGGCATTCAGCCTTCATCAAAAGGGAGTAATAGCGCCGGATTCTTATCTCGTCGATGTGGATACCTTTCTGCAAAATGCGGCCGAAATGTTGGCGTGTTCCAAACGAAATGACGTAAAACTCTATTTTATGCTAAAACAGTTGGGACGGAATCCCTATCTGGCCAGAGAACTCATGCGCCTGGGATACTCCGGCGCGGTGGCAGTTGACTATAAAGAGGCTGCCGTGATGATGGAGCATGGGATTCCCATCGGAAATGTGGGACATCTGGTTCAGATACCGACGGCTTTAGTGAGACAGATTGTCTCCTGCCGCCCGGAGGTAATCACGGTCTACTCTGAGGAGAAGATCCGGCAGATTGATCAGGCTGCGTCGGAATTGGGGGTAATCCAGGAGATTCTTTTGCGGGTATATGGGGATGGAGATATGATCTATTCCGGCCAGACTGCCGGTTTTAAGCTGAATACCTTGAAGGGACTGGTGAGCCGTATCGTTGGTTCAAGCCCTCATGTGAGAATCGCAGGTGTGACTTCCTTTCCCTGTTACTTGTATGACGAAGAACTGGATGACATTATACCTACGGCTAATTTACAGACTGTAAAAAAGGCGGCGGCCATTTTGGAGGCGCAGGGAATAATTTGCCGTATCATCAATACACCATCTGCAACCTGCTGTCGGACAATTGAACGGATGAAGCAGGACGGAGGGAATTGCGGCGAACCGGGACACGGATTCTCCGGGACGACGCCCATGCATGCCGCTCATGAGCAGCCAGAGAAACCATGCGTGGTTTACATAAGTGAAATATCACATAATTTTGAAGGCCGCGGATACTGTTTTGGAGGCGGCCATTACAGGCGTTCCCATATGAAAAATGCGTTAGTGGGAGAAAATCTCCTAAGCGCAAGACACGTGGAAGTAATTCCGCCTTCGGATGACAGCATTGATTACCATTTTGGATTATCGAAAGAGTGCCCTGTCGGCCAAACTGTGGTGATGGCATTCCGGTATCAGATATTTGTAACCCGATCAGACGTCGTTTTAGTCACCGGACTTAGAAAGGGCGCGCCGAGGATTGAGGGAATCTATGACAGCGCGGGCAGAGAAAAATGAGAAAGCGATTTATCGTTATTGTACTGGATGGATTTGGAATAGGGGCCATGAGAGATGCCCATATCGTGAGGCCGGGGGATGAAACGGCCAATACACTGGAAAGTATTTTAAAGGACTGTCCCGATATGAAGCTGCCGGTTTTGGAACGGATGGGGCTGATGAATGCATATGGAAGGGAAAGCAGGAATATGAAATTCAGCCCCGCTGCCAATTTCGGACGGTGCGAATTGATACATTATGGCGCGGATACATTTATGGGCCATCAGGAGATCATGGGAACGCTGCCGAAAAAGCCGGAGGCTCATCCGTTTTTGGAGAAGGCGGAAGAGGTCAAAAGGCATTTGATACAGAACGGTCATGAGGTCCGCGTGATCGAGAAGCAGGGACTGAAATATCTGGTGGTCGATCAGTATGCTACTGTGGCAGACAATCTGGAGGCAGATCCGGGAATGTGTTACAATGTGACTGCACCGCTTGATTTTATGTCGTTTGATAAAGAAATGGAGATTGCCCGCCTGGTCCGTGAAGTGGTAACCGTGGGGCGTGTCATTGTGTTTGGCGGAACTGGCAATACAATGGATGACTTGTGGAATGCGGAAGAAATAAAGTATGGAAAATATATCGGCATCGCCTCCGCAAAATCGAGATCCTATGAGCATGGCTATCAGTGCAGGCATATGGGCTATGGAGTGGATAAAAATGTACAGGCCCCTACAATACTGACAAACGCAGGATTTGACTGCACACTTATCGGTAAGGTGGCAGATATTGTGGCAAATGACGGCGGTGTGAGTATCTCCTGTGTGCCGACAGGGGAGGTGATGCGGCTTACTGTCCAGGCAGTAAAGAACATGGAAGAAGGTTTTATCTGTACAAATGTACAGGAGACTGATCTTGCAGGCCATTCACAGTCTTCGGCGGCTTACCGGGAGATACTTGAGATCGCAGACCAGGGAATCGGCGCAGTGCTGAAAGAAATGACAGCAGAAGATATCCTGGTGGTCATGGCGGATCATGGCAATGATCCCGATATCGGTCATAGCCGTCATACGAGGGAATGCGTGCCTTTACTCATTTATAAAAGGGGGATGAGCGGCCGTGAAACAGGCACCAGAAAGACGCTCTCGGATGTAGGCGCGTCAGTATGCGCCTGCTTTGGGGTGAAGAGTCCGCAGAATGGAACTTCATTTATGAAAGACTTCCGTTTATTGTGAATGGTAAGAACTGAATGTAACGTGCTGAACGAGAAATTCAGAATAAGATTCAGAAAAATGGCTGAAAATCCGCCTGAAAAATCCAGAATGAGATTCGGAAAAGCTTGAAATCATGGTTTAAATTGATTATAATAAAGATGTAGAAGGAACAACCGCCCACAAAGTGGTTGACCCGGTTAATAAGTTACATTCATAGAAATGCCACCATCTGACCTGTCAAAGTAGAGGGTGGTTTTTCTATGCTTTAAATAAGCACTATCGACAGAACGTAAAAACGAACGTCAGCAATGCCAGGATGAACAGTCCAAAAGTCATTAAGTCCTTAAAATCAAATTTCACCCGCACCACCTCCATTCTATGTAGAAAGGAGGTGGACTACTTCTTTTATTCTCTGCTTTCTACGATTTTTTCCAGCTTAAATACAGTCTTGCTATCACATCCTCAATAGGAGCTCTTCTGATTTCCACATCTTCGATTCCCTGAAATTCCGCAAGATTACCCAGAACCTCATGGATTCCCGTCTGGCTGCGGTTAAACTCATATTCGTATATGCCCTCATTGGAAGAAAGTAGCTGCAGCCCCGGTATTGTGGGAGCGGTTAATGCTTTATCAGATGTTAAAGACTGCTTTTTAGAGCCTGGATTCTTCATGGTGACAACAATGCGTGAGCAGGCGCCGGCCGTATTTCTGAGCTTGTCAAAATTTCCGTCAAATGCAATCTGCCCCTTGTTGAGCAGAATAATCCGCTGCGCCATTTCCTCCAGATCATCCATGTCATGGCTTGTGACGACAATGGTGGTTCCGCATTCCCGGTTAATTTCCTTTAAAAAATGTATCATCTGCTGTTTGGCCAGCACGTCGAGGCCGAGAGTCGGCTCATCCAGAAATATGACGGAAGGATCGTGCAGCAGCAGCATTCCAATGTCTGCCCGCATACGCTGGCCCAGGCTCAGTTCCCTGGCAAAGGTGCGCAGGATGTCTTCCAGGTCGAGCAGTTCTGTCACCAGGGAAAGGTTCTTTTTATATATATCCTCCGGGATGCCCCACACCTCTTTTTTCCATTCAAAGCTGGTAATGATGGGATGATCCCACCACAGCTCTGTTCTCTGTCCAAACAGTACACCGATATGGCGCATCAGCTCAATTCTGTCAGTGACCGGGCTTAAACCGGATACGGATACCGTGCCCTCAGAAGGACTCAAGATGCCGGAGAGAATCTTGATGGTTGTGCTCTTGCCGGCTCCGTTGGCCCCGGCGTAGGCGACAAACTCGCCCGGAGCCACTTCAAAGGAAAGATGGTCGAGAGCGGTGATGATGCGTTTCTGTGGGTGAAGCATATTTTTTAAGATATCCCGGGCGTGACCGCTTCTCTGCCATTGGGAGTATTGTTTTGTAACATTATCTATGACCAAAGCCGGAGTATCGTGGTGAACCATTGACTGCATAATATTTCATTCCTTTCTTAAATACATAAATTGTGAGTAGTGACAATGCAAACGCCGCTGTCGGCAGATAACATGCCTGCAGGAGCATGGGAAGGTCAAATTCGCCGTAGCCTGCCTTTAAAAGCAGCGCCGATGGAAACCAGGCCGCCAGTCCCACTGGGAGTACGGTCAGGAACAGCCGTCTTACTGAATGGCTCATCGTACCTAACGGATAAGTCTTCAGAGATGTAAATAAATCCTTGCCCACCTGGGCGATCTCCTCGGCAGCTGCAGGTGCGTAAAATGCGGCGCAGGACAGCAGGGTCATAAAGGAGATAATCAGAGCTGTAGCGCTTACTGCATAAATAAGCAGCAGCATAAGCCATGGCATCGTGACGGATATGGGCAGCCGGCTGACAGCATATGTGGTCAGTCCAATCCCGCATATAAGCATGCTGCTTCCTGAAAGCGGGGAGAATCCCTGGGCCAGCAGCTCCGCCCATATGGGAACTGGCTGTATCATGACGTGATCCAGTTGACCTCGCCCGATAATACGGCTTATCATGGCTGTATTATTTCCAATAAAAAACATCATATAAATTCCGTCAACGAGAGTGGAGAAGCCCATCATAAAGAGGATCTCCGCCTGATTCATACCGCCGAAGCCCCCGGATTTTTCGGACAGCAGGAATACGCCGGCGATGGTGCAGCAAGCGCATATGGTATCTGAAACGATCTGAAGCAGACAGTAGCGAGTGTCCCGAAGGAACCATAAAAGGTCCATTTTTGTGTATTGCCTGTAGAGGCGAAAAAGTATTTTTAAATTATCCACCAAAAGAGATCATCCTTTCTTTGCTTTTCTTGAACACCCTGGCCGCAGCAATCCACAGAACGATATTCCAGACGAGCTGCAGCCCGATGGTACTTAAGGGAGCAGCGGCCGTACCGGTATAGATCGTGAGCGGCGCATGGGCGATGGAGCCAAAGGGGAGGAAGGAAAAGACCTTATCCAGTCCCCAGGGAAACAGGGCGAAGGGGATCATTTCCCCCGACAGGAGGGAAAATGCCGCCTCTCGTATATTGTTTGCCACCCAGCAGCCATTTTTCAGGAACATGGCAAAGGCGGCAAATAATAAGTCCATGGCAAATCCCAGAGAAGCTGAAAGTGCCAGACTGATGAGCGCTAAAGCTCCGGATGTCAAATCCGCCGGCGCCGGATTTACGCCCAGAAACGGGGCGATAATCAGCAGAGGGAGGCCGAAAAACAGAAAGTTCGGAATCCACCATCGCCCGATCGTCTCAGCGATAAAGCTTATGGGAACGGGAACCGGCCTGGTAAACCGTCCAATGACAGAACCTTCCCACAGCGAGGCGGTAGCCGGTGAAACAATATTTAATTCCTGATGCAATACGGTCGACATCAGAGTGTATGTTATCAGTTGATTTAACGCCATGCCGCCTAAATCGGCACCTTCCCGGTCCAAAGCGGTCCAGATAAAAATAAGCATGACAAACTGTACGGCAGAAACAAGGTATCCGCCTGTGATACACAGGATGCCGCCGTCAAAAATTTGTTTTGTACACATCAAAATAGTGGAGACAATGGCGCGGGGCCCGCAGCCATGTCCGGCAAGAAATGTCCTAAATTTATTCATGATAAAACTACCTTTCTAAAAATGGAATAATAGAACCCATTTTCCGAAAAGGGCAGATTTTTTTGTGACAGGAACATGATTCCATCACATAAAAATACCCAAAAGCGTAAACGCCTTCGGGTAAATAAACCATCATGAAAACCAGTTGTTAGGACAGCCGGAGAATCGATGAATTTGAAGGGCAGACGCTGTTGTTATCATAAAAATGGGCGCACTGATACACGGAATCGTCATTTTTATACGTAATGACAGCGACATTGTCAATATTTGACCATAATGTTGTAGCCTCGATTGTGATGCAATGCATAGCGTCCACCTCCTTTTTTCGAAATATTTGTTTCAGCATACCATGGAAGAGAGGAAGAGTCAAGAATATATTTTCCGATATTTCGAAGGAGTCATCCCATTTGCTTTTTTGAATACAGTCGAAAAGTACTTTTCATCGCGAAAGCCTGTCTCATAAGCAATCTCATAATTTTTTAGATCTGTTTCTTTCAAAAGACGGCAGGCCTGTTCGATTCTGTACTGCGTCAAATAATCCAGAAAATTAACGCCAGTCTGTACTTTGAAAATCAGACTCAGATAGGCGGGAGTAATGTGGATATGTCTAGCCAGGACATTTAAGTCGATGGTTTCACTGTAATGCTGATGAATATAGTCAACAGCAGCGCGGACAGAAACGCTTTTTTCAGATTTTGCGCGAATGCTTTCAGTGATTTGAGATATCGCGGTGTCGGCGGTCTTTTCCAGATCTTTAAGTGTTGTGAAACAAGCCATCTGTTTGTAGTCGATCAGTGTATGCAATTCGGAGGGAATAGTTAGCGAACAGTCCTTACATAGTTTCATAACATCCAACATCAAGGAAAGAAAATGATTGATGATAATATTTTTATTTCGGGGGTATGCCTCGATCGATCGGAATATATCCTGCAACAACTCCTGGGATTTTTGTGAATCTCCAGAACCTATAAATTCCAGAAGTCTCTTCTTTTGAGTTTCAAACTGGAGGTATTGCGCGTCTGTAAACGCAGGTAGATCCGGTGCCGGTTCTCCAATATCTTCAAAAAAGGATTGTCCAATTCCTCGTAGAAGATTCTGATGTTCCAGATCCTGGAGATACAATTTCTTGCACCTGTTAATGCTGCTTAAAATATCCTCCATACGGCAGGGCTTTAGCAGATAATCGGAAACACCATACTTAAGCGCCGTCTGGGCATAGGAAAATTCATCATATCCGCTCAGGATAATCATTCGAATGTTTAACTGTTTATCATGAATATATTTTACAACCCCTAATCCGTCTAAAAGAGGCATGCGTACATCCAGAAGAGCAATATCCGGGTGTTCAGCCTCAATGATTTCGATGGCTTCTTTTCCGTTGGAGGCTTCTGAACAGAGCAGGATGTCGTACTCTTTCCAGGGAATCGTGCGCCGAATCGCATTGCTGGTGTCGGCTTCATCGTCTGCTATTAATAGTTTAAGCATACTCTCCCTCCTGTAAGGCGGGCAAAATCAGGGTGACAGTGGTCCCCATACCCTTATTGCTGGTTATTGTCATGGTAAAATTGTTCCGATAGATGATGCGAAGACGATCCCTTACATTGTGCAGGGCATAGCCTCCCATTGTTGTGGATTGATTTGTTCCGCCTCGGAGGGCTGTGAGAACTTCCGCATCCATTCCTACCCCATTGTCACTGATCCGAAAATGCAGTTTGTCCGCTTGTAAGAAACCGGAAACTATTACCTGACCCTGTTCACCTTTTGGCTCCAGGCCGTGGTAAATCGCGTTTTCGACGATAGGCTGGAGGATGAGTTTCGGAATAAAAAGAGTCTTTGCATTTTCTGCCAAGTCAATCTGATACGCAATCTTACTGCCATATCTTAACTGCTGCAGTCTTAAATACTGTTCAAGAAACTGAAACTCGTGAAATACGGTTACATACCGGTTTCCTTTACTTAAGCTGGTTCTGAACAGATTGGAAAGGGTCCATACCATCTCAGCAATTTCAGTTTCCCCTTTTGCAAGTGTTTTCCAGTAGATGGAATCCAGAGTATTATAGAGAAAATGAGGATTAATTTGGCTCTGCAGAGCATTTAACTCTGCTTCCTGTTCTTTGATTTGAAGGACATAAACTCTGTCGATCAACTCTGCCAGACTTTTTACCATCTCGTTGTATCCATTGCCGAGTTGGCCGATCTCATCCTTGTAATGAAAGGATATGGAAGAGTCAAAATTACCGTTTTCAAACGAATGCATAGCGGACAGTAGTTTTCGTATGGGCCGTATGATCAGGAGAGATGCAAACAGTACCAGAGGTAGGGAGAGTAAAAGTGCTGTGAAGCAGAACGGAATGAGGTAATTGGCAGAATTATGAATGCTTTTTGTAAGCAAAGCTGTTGGTACTCCATAGAGATAGGTCCATCCTGTTTTCTCATCTGTTATATGGCTTAAAAGAAGCGTGTTTTTCGATGATTCGTAGATTTCCACTCCTTTTTTCTCCGCTTGGTACTGCAACAGTTTATTATGAGGAAGTTGCGATAAATTGTTGTTACCAGTTCCTGATATGAGGCTTCCTGCCATATTGAATATGGCGATACCGCCCTCGTCCATATCAATTCCCCGGGTGTATTCTCGACGCAGTGCAGGTTCACTGATACCTACCACGATCAAACCCAGATTTTCGTAGGTATTGTATTCTCTTATCATCCGAATCATAAAAATTCGATTATATTTGTTATTAGCTGCAAAGAGGTAGGTTTCATCTGAGTTTTCCAGCCATACCGGTTTCCCTTTTGCAGCTTTTGCAGCCTGAAAAAATTCTGTATGGAACAGTTCTTCATAATCAGGAAGGGAAAAACGACTGTCAATACTTCTAATAAATGGAATGGAGTTATTTTGAAAACCGCAGACGGAGAGCGAAGACACATAATCCTTGGAGGTGATAAGATTGACTGCGTTTTTCAGACTGGAGTCAATATACATTTTTTGCGTTTCGCTTGTGGCAGAGTCATAGGGCTGTATGTATGCCTGAACCTGTGGCTGAATCATAAGCTGTGTCGTCATGTCTTCTATTTCGCGCCGCAGAAACAGGACATTAGAGTTAATTTGTTCCAGAAGATAAAGATTAGCGTTTCCAACATTTTCCAAGAGGTTGGCTGCGGCGATCCTGTTATTATAGTAGTAAAAAGACATGGATAATAATGCCAGGAAAAAGTAAAATATTATAAGCAGTTTGTATGTAATACTAAGATTTAAGTACCATTTTTTCATAAAGTATGTCTCCTCGCCCTATATAACTTACTATATTGTAACATTAAATATTTTGTGAGTAAATATAAAGGGGTGAATTGAATAAAACTGTAAAAGAATTTAAACCTTTTTATAATTTTCTTACCTGTTAAACGAAATTAATTCCAGATAAAATATAGGTATACAGAACGGATCACATTTTTTGCAGAAACATTGGAAATTACGCAGGAGAAGGAGGATTTTATGAGAAATTACAAGATAGTGAAGATGTTGGCGGCAGCGGCAGTCCTGTCCATGGTTATGATGACTGGGTGCCAGCAGACGAAAGGAGGTAGTGATCAGGGAGGCAGCGAAAAAACAACGGCGGCAGCAGAGAGCAAAAAAGAGGCGCCGGAGTCTGATACGACCATTACTGTTGCTTTGATGTCGAATGACTGGTTAGATGCGGCGGAACAGATTGCCAGTGATTTTACTCAGAAATACGGAATTAAGGTTGAATATACGCCAATGCCCGGTGAGGTAGAGGAGTATTTACAGCCTAAGGCAGCGGCCGGCACGCTTCCCGATGTGATGTCAATCAATGCAGGCTCGTTTGGCGCAGATTTAGCAGAAAATGGCCTGATCATTGATCTGGCGGAGATTGATGCGGCAAAAAATATGGTTGAAAGTCTAAAACCGGTTTTTACCTCGGAAAGCGGAAAATTGTTTGGAGTGGCAGGGGGCCTGTCTTCGACACTGATTTATTACAACAAGAATATTTTTGAGGATGCCGGAATCACGAAAGAACCAGAGAACTGGAATGAATTTCTTGAAGTCTGCCAGACCTTAAAGGATAAAGGATACGCGCCGCTTGCGGTTGCCATGGGGGATGGCGCTATATCCAATACAGCCTGGAGCACAGGAAATGCGGTGGAAGTGGCATCTCAAAATCCTGACTACATAAAAGAGATTGCAGCCGGTACCTTCCAGTTTGATACACCTGAGCAGGCCAGGATTTTCGAACGGGTTAAGATTTTGAATGATAATGGATATCTGCTAACCGGTTCGGTCAGTGCGATGGTTTCCACTCTCCTCGATTCCTTTAAACAGGAAAAAGCAGCTATGTGTTTTCAGGGGATCTGGATGGCAGGTTCTTTCATGGAAAGCCCATTTGATGTGGGGATGATGGTGCCGCCGTGGAACATGGAAGGCCAGAAACAGGCAGTTGTTCTTGGAACGGAAACAGGATTTGCAGTCGCTGACGGGCCGAATAAAGAGGCTGCTATTAAATTCGTCAATTATATTGCAAATGAAGAGGGTTTTTATACGTACCAGCAGTCAAGAGGCAGTATCCCGTCTCTGATTGAATATAACCAGGACAAGGTGAAAATGACGGACGAGGTAAAGGAATATGTGGACAGGCTTATGGAGATTGAAGTAACAGGGGCTTACTGGTTTGAAATTTTGCCGCCATCCGTTTATGCACGTCTTCCGCAGACCTT
The DNA here is from genome assembly GCF_051132295.1 of Hungatella sp. SB206. Classification (NCBI taxonomy): domain Bacteria; kingdom Bacillati; phylum Bacillota; class Clostridia; order Lachnospirales; family Lachnospiraceae; genus Hungatella; species Hungatella sp. SB206. The sequence continues at coordinate 432,929 of NZ_CP096603.1, forward strand.
TCAACAGGTGGCGACAGATGAGATATCACCGGAGGAGGCCGCCAAGATTTTACAGGATTTGTATACAGCGAAATAAAACACAGATTTTAGCGAGAGGAGGATGCCGGCTTTGAAAAAAAGAGACAACGGTAAACAGAAACGATGGAGCGGATGGGACAGTAAATATATCAATGCGGCGCTGTTCGTTCTGCCGGCAGTCCTGTTAGTTACTGTATTTTTGGTATATCCGATTATTCTTTCGTTTAAGTACAGTTTTACTGACTGGAATGGAGTGTCAGAGGAGTACCACTTGATGGGACTGGAGAATTACCGGAATGTAATTGCTTCTTCGGAGTTTAAGACACTCTTTTCCAATACATTCTATTTAATTGTTTTGTATGTACCGGTTTTAAATATTATGGCCATCCTTTTTGCTGTGATTATTTATGATATTGGGAGGGCGGCTAATTTCTATAAAGTGGTCCTGTTTCTTCCCAATATTGTCTCCATGGTAGTCGTGGGGTTTATATGGAGAACGATTTATAATCCGGCTACGGGGCCGCTTGTGTACCTTCTGGAAAAGATGGGGATGGAAAACCTGATTCAGGACTGGCTGGGGCAGAAGCAGACGGTAATGCCGGCGCTGAGCGCGGCGATTGTGTGGTTTGCCGTAGGATTCTATGTTTTAATCTATCTTGGGGGCCTTTCTACGGTCCCCGAGGAACTTTACGAAGCGGCGGCTGTGGATGGAATCAACTGGTGGCAGAAGCTTTGGAGAATCACTCTGCCTCTGATTGTGCAGTCTGTGACCATCAATATCATCGTGTCTACAATTGCAATTCTGACCTTGTTTGATCTGCCGTACGTTCTGACACAGGGAGGGCCGGGATATGCATCACAGACCATGGCGCTGATGTCATACCAGTATGCGTTTAAGGCAATGTCACAGGGGAAGGCGATGGCGATGGCCGTTATGCTGACTTTAATCACGGTGGTATTTGCGGTAGCAGAATTGTTTGTTCTGAACAGAAAGCCGTCTGACTGAACGAAAGGAGGTTGAAAGATGAACTTAAGCGTCAGGGGAAAACGGCGATTGAAGGCGGCAGTTACCAATGGAATTATGATGGCCATTATGATCTTTTACCTTCTGCCGTTCTGGTATGTTGTGAATAATGCATTTAAGGAGCGTTCCTATATTTCACTGCAGCCATTCACCATCAATCTGGATATTTTTACACTGGATAATATCATCTCGGCTTTTTCTAAAATGAATTATCCGGCCGCTTTTTTTAACAGCTTCGCAGTGCTTGCGATATCGTGTCTGATTTTTATCCTGTTAGGGTCTATGACGGCCTACGGGATCTATATTGCGGACCATAAGTTCTTTAACCGGCTTTATGTGCTGTTTGTCGCTCTGATTGCACTGCCGTTTCAGGTGGCTATGGTACCGCTTGTAACACTTTTGAGGACACTTCATCTTTCTGATAATTTTTTGGGACTGGCTCTGATATATTCAGCCATGTTTATGCCATTTATTGTATTTTTATATACCGGGTTCATGAGGTCTCTGCCCAAAGAACTGATGGAATCAGCACGAATTGACGGATGCAGCTATTTTCAGGTTTATGCATATGTGTATATGCCGCTGCTCAAGACTGTTACGGGAATTGTGCTCGTTCTGCGAGGGGTCTATGTGTGGAATGATCTTCAGGTTCCTCTGATTGTGATTAATAATCCGGTAAGGCAGACGCTGCAGCAAAGGCTTTATGTATTCGCCCAGTCAAGAATTGGTAATTTTGATCTTGTATTTGCAGGGGCGCTTCTGACCTGTCTTCCGATGATTCTGCTATTTTTGATGATGCAGAAATCCTTTATCAAGGGGGTCATGGCGGGAAGTGTAAAAGGATAGAAAAGAGGAGAATGTGATGAATGTTGTTTCTGTTATGGCGCATCAGGATGATGAGCTGATGTGTCTGGGAACTATGCTGAAAATGAAGGCCAGAGGGGACAGACTGCACTTTATCTGTCTTACCGGAGGCGAAATGGGGATGGTTAAACACCCGGAGATGAGCAGTAAGGAGGCCTCGGAGTGCCGTAAAAAGGAGATGGAGGCACTGGCAAATGAGGCAGGGGGGAGTTACCAGTGCCTGGGCTTTGAGGATGAATTCTTATTTGACGGAAAAGAGGTCAGGCTGGCTTTAATCGATGCCCTTCGGAGGACAAAGGCGGACGTGATTTTTACACATTATTTGGTCGATTACAATTTGGATCATATGAGAGTGAACCGGCTTGTGCGGCAGTGTGCCATGCAGATGGCATTTCCTATGATTAAGACGGCTGCGCCGCCTGTGGAAGGATTTCCGGCTGTATTCTTAGTGGAACCGGCGGACGGCTTTGAGTTTGAGCCGAGTCACTGGGTGGATATTGATGACGTGATGGCGGAGAAAATGCGACTTGCAAAGCTTCATCAGAGTCAGGATGAGGCATTTAAATCGGCATTTGGAAATGACTATGGAATCAAGGAATGGGCTGGAAAAATCTCTGGTTTTCGAGGGCGTCAGTGCGGCTGCAGCCATGCGGAGGCATTTGTACCGATGAGGACCAGAGGCTTTGTGAAAGGCTTTCAGGTACTTCCATAAATTATTTTTAAATGGAAAGGCGGAAAACAGATGATTGTAGATTTACATACGCACTATGTGCGGTACCCGGATGACTTTATGGAGCCATTTTTCAGCGACTTGGATAGGTGTAACATTCCGCGGGAGTCCTGGAATTACTCAGAAGAAGAGTATTTAAAGGGAACCGAGGAGGCAGACCGTGTTGTGGTATTTGGATTGAGGGGAAAAAAGACGGGCTGGCGCGCGGATAATCGAGCAGCAGCCGAATTTGTTTCGAAGAATCCTGAAAAGTATCTGTTTTTTACATCGATTGATCCGACAGAGACTGATTTCATGCGGATGCTGGAAGAGGACTATGAGAAGTATCACTGCAGAGGGGTTAAGATCGGTCCGGTTTATCAGGGGCTGCACCCGCATGCTCCGGAGTATTACAAGATCTATGAATATTGTGAAAAGCATCATCTTCCCATTATGACCCACATGGCAACGACATTTTCCTCTGGAGTACCGCTTTCTTATGGAAATCCTGTTTTGATGGACCAGGTGGCATGCGACTTTCCAGATCTTAAGATAGTGATGGCGCATCTTGGCCATCCATGGGTGGGAGAATGCATTGCCGCCATTCGGCATCAACCAAATTTATTTGCGGATGTTTCAGCGTTGTATTACAGGCCGTGGCAGTTTTATAACGCAATGCGGCTGGTAGAAGAATATGGTGCCGGAAATAAGGTCTTTTTCGGTTCTGATTTCCCCGCAACGACGACAGGGGATTCGATCCGGGGATTTCGAGGTGTTAATACTATCGTTAAGGGAACCGGGCTGCCTCCGGTATCAGAACAATTGATTGAATCAATTATAAACAGGGATTCCCTGGAGATTTTGGGAATCAAATAAGGGGGGAATGGGATGAAAGCGCTTGTTCTGGAAGCACAAGGACGGCTGGCACAAAAAGAATGTTCGGTTCGCCAGCCTGACCCGGACGAATTACTGGTTAAAACAGAGGCGGCGACGATCTGTACATCTGATTTAAACGATATCAAACACAACTCCTTTGGAATTCGTTTTCCAATGATTATGGGACACGAGGGCGCCGGGGTGGTGGTGGCAGTCGGAAAGAACGTAACTGGATTTAATATAGGTGACCGCATAGCGGCTCATCCGGTTATGCCTTGCGGCACCTGTTCAAACTGCTTAAGAGGGCTGCCGCATCTGTGTGGCAATATGAAGCATCTGGGAATCAATCTGGAAGGAGTTTTTGCAGAATATTTTTGTATCAGAGCCGACCGCGCAAGGAAGATTCCCAATACTATGGACTATGATGTGGCAAGCCTGATGGAGCCGGTCAGCGTATGTATCGAAGCATTGGAACGGGCAAATGTAAAAAAGGACGGGACTGTACTGATTATTGGCGACGGACCTTTCGGAATTATTATGACGAGACTGTTGAGGGTATACAATCCGGGCAGAGTCATTCTTACAGGGCGTCATTCATTCCGTTTGGCTATGGCTGGAAATGCAGAGACGATTCATGAACGTGAAACGGCAGACGTATCAGAAAAAGTATATCAGTTGACAAATGGCGAAGGTGTAGATAGCGCGGTACTCTGTGTGGGAACCAGACAGGCTGTAAACACGGCTATCACCTGTTTGAAGGCGAGAGGAACATTATCCGTATTTTCCGCAGTTATGCCAATGCCGGCAATTGATCTGTTCCGGGTTCATGTCAAGGAGCTGAATTTATGCGGCTCCTGCAACGATGAGAATTATCTGGACAGGGCGCTGGAACTGCTGGATAAGCGGGAGCTGGGACTAAAGGACATGATTACACATCGAATTCCATTTGATAATTGGAAAAAGGCTTTCGAACTGGCGGAAAAGGGAAAAGATGAAGCGCTTAAGGTGACGTTGACATTTACGTGAGGAGGTAGCTTGTGAAGATTACAGATGTGGAAGGCATCATACTGGAATCTCCGGATAAATACTTGAATCCGGCAGGAAGCGAGGAAGCAACCGGTGTCGCATACTGTTTTCTGATAAAGATCAGTACGGATGAGGGAATAACCGGCTGGTCTGATGTGGAGACGGCTCCTCATGTGGCCAGTTCCCTGATCGGCGCGCCGAGGACGGGGTCCGATATGATGGAAGGAATTCGGGAAATGCTTATAGGAGAAGATCCCTTTGAGATGGAGAAGATATGGAATAAGCTTTACCTGGGGACCGCCTACTATGGCCGGCGCGGCGTAGCCATCCAGGTAATGTCAGGGGTCGATATTGCCTGTTATGATATCATGGGAAAGGCAGTGGGAAGACCGGTATATCAGCTGTTGGGAGGCGGTTACAGAAAGCAGGTGAGAGCGTATGCGTCTACTTTATTCCGGCCAACACCGGCTGATATAAAGAGAGCCTGCGATTACTATATGTCAAAGGGCTTTACCGCAATTAAATTTGGCTGGGGAGTTTTTGGTCAGGATGTCAGCCGTGATATAGAGCTTGTGAAGGCGGCAAGAGAAGCCGTGGGAGACCGTGTGGAGCTGTTGGTGGATGCAGGCTGGAAGACCAGCCGCAGTGCTTATGATGCGGTGGAGCTGCTGCGGAGACTGGAGCCGTATCGCATTTACTGGCTGGAGGACTTTCTGCATCCGGAGAACTATGAAGGCTATCGAAAGGTGAAAGAGGCAGGGGTGAAGACGAGACTGGCCGCAGGGGAGCAGGAAGCAACTGGCTGGGGATTCAGAAGACTCATTCAGGAAGGGAAGATAGATGTTGCGCAGCCCGACATTTCACGATGTGGAGGTTTTACCCAGATCAGAAAGATTATATGGGAGGCAGAAGCAGCGGGAATTGATGTTTGTCCCCACGCATGGCTTACGGACTTGCTGACTGCGGCGAGTCTCCATGTCAATGCGGTGCTCCCAAGGAGTCTGTTTTTGGAATATAATGTGAGTTCCAGTCCCATGCTTCGGGAAATTATTGATAATCCGGTACAGATGGATGAAAATGGTATGATGGATGTCCCGCAGGGGCCGGGGCTCGGAATCACAGTGAATGAAAAGGCCATCGAAAAATATCGGATTTATGAATGGTAAAGGGGGGGGGAGAATAATGGTTTGGCAGGAATATGAGTCTGTCGAAAAATCCGCCTTATGGTTTCTTGGTCAATCCGGATTCTATTTAAAAAGCGGAGGAGTATCCGTGGTCATTGACCCATATTTAAGTGACTGCGTCGGGGAGGATTCTCCATTATTTACCAGAACTTATCCGGCGCCGGTATCGCCTTATGATTTAAAAGCGGATATCTATATTGTGACACACGACCACCTGGATCATTTGGATCCGGCTACAATCCGGGCCTATTCCCATAAAGAGGAGACTATATTCGTGGCGCCGCGTCATGCCGCTAAAAAACTGGAGATTTTAGGAATTAACCCGCAGCAGATCCGAATCGTGGATCAGGGGGATGGATTAGCTGTAAGCGGGATTGATATACAAGGCGTTTTTGCACTGGGTACTGATGAAGGCGTTCTTGATACAACTGGATACCGAATTCGATTTGAAAATGGGAAAAGCGTCTATCATACCTCAGACACTTCATTCTGCGATTTGCTGCTGAGAGCATGTCCTCATGCAGATGTTCTTTTGCCCTGTATTAATGGAAAGTTTGGGAATCTGACAGCGGAACAGGCCGTTCTGCTTACCCAGGCAGTTAATCCGCAGTATGTTGTGCCCCACCATTATGATGTCATGGAGCTGAACGGAGAAAATCCGAACGTATTCCGATATTTCTGCGTTCAGAGTGGAATGGAAGAAAGGTGTCGGATTTTAAAACCATTGGAGATGTTGGAATGGTAAGATCACTAATGTACGAAAGCGTGAATTCTTAAGGTGACAGGAAAAGGGAGATGCAGAAATGACAGATCATGAAAAGTATAAATGGATAAAGGATAACTTATATGTGCCGGTAGTGTGTGATATTCTGGATCAATTGGGATACCGGCATCAGGCTATGCATCAGCGGCTGCGGCCGCTGGACGAGACTTGCTGTGTGTTTGTAGGGCGGGCCAGGACTTTCCGGTGGCTTGAGACTGATTATGTGGTCCAGGATAATCCATATGGAAGAGAGATTGAAGCCATGGACAGCTTGGGAGAGAATGATGTAGCGGTTCACTCTACAGACAGCGGAGGGACAAACGCACCCTGGGGGGAATTGATGTCGACAGCGGCTATGATGAGGAAGGCGGTTGGCTGTGTCTGTGACAGCCAGATCCGCGACTGCATCCGCATCAAAAAAATGGGATTTCCCGTATTTTATGCGGGAATCCGTCCGCTGGACAGTAAAGGACGGGGGTTGGTGGTGGATTATGATGTTCCGGTGCGCTGTGGTGATGTTCTGGTGAATCCAGGTGATTTGATTTTTGCAGATTTTGATGGAGTTGTGGTGATTCCAAAAGAGGTTGAGGAAGATGTTCTGGATTTGGCAAAACAGAAGGCTGCTATGGAGAACATATCGCGAAAAGAGCTTTTAGAAGGAAGAACCTTAAGAGAGGTATATGATAAGTACGGGGCACTGTAATATGATGTCCTTACATGATTTACATAATTCTAAACGGTTCTTTCAACCTTAGGTTTGTTATAATAATTCGCCGAGGTGTCAGAACGATGACAGATAAGACTCTGGCAGGTATTCTGTGACTCAAAAAACGACGAAATTCCATGGAGTATATGTCAGTAAATGCCGCACGTAATGGGAATTAAACGTAATGATGGGATTAAATGAAAAGCTCCTCCGGTATGAAACCGAGAGGGGCTTTTCATTTATGTACCGTTCAGACAGTACCGCTGTTTTTATTTGCAGCAGTCACCGAGTTTTGCAAGGGCAGCATCATCAGCTACGATTGTTACGTCCGGATGCAGCTGTAAGATGGAAGCTGGAACGCGAGGAGTCACTGGTCCGCAGATGACTTCACGTAAGATGGCAGCCTTGTCTTCGCCGCTTACTACCAGCAGTATTTTTTTCGCGCTCATGATGGTTCCGATACCCATGGTATAAGCCTGGCGCGGAACGTCGTCAATGGAGGCGAAGAAGCGCTTATTTGCTTCGATGGTGCTTTCCTGTAAGTCTACGATATGAGTTTCCTTCGGATATTCGTCGGCCGGCTCGTTAAAACCAATATGGCCATTATGGCCGAGGCCTAAAAGCTGGAGGTCTACGCCGCCTAACTCATGGACTACTTTTTCGTAACGCGCACACTCTTTTGCGGCGTCAGGCTCTGTACCATCAGGGATGTTGGTGTTCTCTTCCTTGATGTTGACATGTTTGAACAGATTCTCGTGCATGAAATAGTAGTAGCTCTGATCGTTATCTCTTGTCAGTCCCTTATATTCGTCCAGATTGGCAGTCTTTACTTCAGCAAAATCCAGATCACCGTTGTTGTACCATTCGATCAACTGCTTGTAGGTCCCGATCGGTGTGGATCCGGTAGCGAGTCCCAGTACGCAGTCTGGTTTCATGGTAACCTGAGCGGAAATAATGTGTGCCGCTTTGCGGCTCATGTCATTGTAATCCTTTGCGCGGTAAAGTCTCATTTTTATAGCCCTCCATGTTCTTGAAAAAAAATTTTATTTCATTTATAGCATTAGGATAACATTTTTATGGCATAGTTTCAATGGCTAATTGCATAAAATATTTATAAAAGGGGTGATATCATGTCCAATTATCGGAGACTAATCTCATATATCTATGCCTATGAAGGCGGAATCAAAGGAAAAAACATTGGGTTCGCGAAAATAGAAACGCGGGGCAGCCAGTGTAAGATTACGGTGAATGTTAAGAAGGTTTATGTGGGCGGCAATGATATCGGCGTCTATCTGCTGGCCGGTGAAAAGGAAATCTTGCTGGGAAATATTTTTATCCGCGGAGGTTCCGGGGAATTCCGTACGGTCGTTTCGGTAAGCGATGTGGAACACTCCGGAATTCCCATGGATCAGTGTTACGGTCTGACGGTCCATGATGTGGAAAATACGTGGCGCTCTTACACGACGATCTGGGAGGACGCGGTGGCCCACGCCGCTGAAGTAGAACTTTCCAACACGCTTCCCGAGAAAAAGGAAAGAGAAGAAACGGCGCAGGAAGCGCAGATTAAAAAGGCAATGAAGGAAATTGAGGAAGAGTTCCCGGTAGAAGCTGTCCAGGAAACAAAGGAAATTGAGAAGCAGGATAAAATGTCCCGGGAGCAGTTAAAGGCATTTACAGAGAGCGCCAGAGAGCAGTCGAAAGCATTTGCGGAGAGCATCAGAAAACAGGTGGAACAGTCCGCAGATACGACGGAGCAGACGGCGGAAGCATGGATCAGGCAGCAGGAAGCCAGGATGGAATGGTCCAGAGCAAAAGCTTCTTACATAGAATCCATGAATGAGCCGGCGAAGCCGGAAATGGTGCCGGTGGAAGAGCCGGTGAGTGATCTTCACAGCACGGAGGAACCGGCTGCAGATAAGGATACTCCAATTCGGGAACCGTATCGACAGCAGCAGGAACCCATGAAAATGGCACACGCGGATGAGGGATCTTATCGAAAACAGGGTAATTCTGCGCGCAGCTACACCGGTTTCTCCGGTATCCCGGCTGTAGAATATGCCGCTGAACTGATGCCGGATATCGAGACGGTTACCACACTTCACACAGGTATCATGGAGTCGGATACGGAGGAATCTTATTATATAGAAGAAAAAAATCAGGCTCCGTTTATGGCTGAAGGGCAGTGTGATACTGATCCGGAAGAGATGCTGTATAATGTGGAAGAGACCGGAACCCGGAGTGAATTTCTGGAAGATATCCAGGGAGAGACGATCTGCTACCGGGCCGATACATCAGGTTCCTTTGTCTCCAGACCGGAAAGCGGGTCGTATCCGCAGCAGCTTGAAAAAATGGAAAATTCAGAGCGTTTAGCCGAAGAAATGAGGATGAATGAACCAGAGCTGAGCGCGCCGGAGTCAATAAAATCAGAAGTATATGCGCCAGAACTTCGGGAAGCAGAGATGGCAGTACCGGAAAATGGCCCGGATCAGATATCGGGATATACATCACAGCACGCATCGGAATATGCGCAGCAAGGCCCAGACATGTATGGCGGTCAGGACACATACGAAACGTCCGGAATCCATTCTGCAAGCGACATATACGGCATCCCAGGCGCATATGCCATGGAGAATACACAAAATTCTGTTATCTCCGGCACAATGACCGGTACGCAGAATATTTCCAGTTCCCATACAGAGGAATCCATGCAGGAAATATCAGAAACGTATTCGACAGACGGAAACGATGACATTTCGGAAATGACCTCAAAAGACGCTGTTCAAAGCTCTTCAGAAGCCGCCGCGCCAAAAGGAATGCGCGGATATCCGGTTAATCGTCCGGTAGAAAGTATGTGGTACAGTTCTGATATGCGCCAGGCGGGAGACACACATGATTCTCTCAAAATGAGCGCCTCAGAAAATTACACAGCGAAATCTTGTATGGCGGAACCTATACAGGAATCAGGAGAGCCCGAAGAACCGGCCGCAGTAAGAGGCGAAAATCCGGATAGTTATACATCAAAATCAGCAGCGTTCTCAGCATCAAAACCATCGCCGTTAACAACATCAAAACCAGCGCCGGAAACAATACCGGAAAATGCAGAATCCCACAGAACGGATGAAGTATCGGGAGCCGGGCTGGCGCATACGGTGGATGAAGAACCCAAGGCACCGGAGCTCCAAAAGGCTCAGAAACCTCAGCCTGTTCCGGGCAATCCAATGGAACTGGAACGGTTGTTAAAGACTGAGGAAGAGGACGAAGATTCCAGCGAACGGGTATGGGAGAATTTGAGACGGGATCACACAAAAATCCTGGATTTTGACTATGAAAAGGGCTGTGAAATCCTGACTATTAAGCCACAGGATATCGGCCTTCTGCCCAGAGAGATATGGGTATACGGAAATAACAGTTTCCTGCTTCACGGATATTATAATTACCGCTACTTAATTTTGGCAAAACTGTTTAACCCGGAGGGGACTCCACGCTATCTGCTGGGGGTCCCGGGGCATTATTACAGTAATGAGCGGTATATGGCATCGATGTTTGGTTTCCCCAATTTTGTTCTGTCAAAGAATCAGCCAATAGAAGACGGACGTTTCGGATACTGGTATACCGATGTCAAGATTGGAAGCTGATACCGTCAGCCATCTGTCAATAATCGATTCCGCGCAGAGAAACGTCAGCCATATATGGATGGAGAATTTCTGCAAAAGCCAGAAGCTCTTCCTTGGTACACGAACTGAAGCCGGAACAAAGGACTTCACCGGAGTCCACATAGTTTTGGAGGTAGTAGTGCCGGCAGCCCTCAAGCCACCGTCCGATATCCAGAAAATCCTGGCTGTCATGAAGTTCCTTCACGACGGTGGTGCGGAACTCATACGGGATGAAGCCATTTATCAGAAATGCCGCACTTTCCTCTATTTTTTCCATCTGAATGCCGGGAATGCCTGCCACGCGCGGGTAATTTTCCCGGCCGGCCTTGATATCCATTGCGATATAATCGAGAAGCCCTTTCCCGGCGAGATCCTTTAAGACGGCGGGCTTATAGCCGTTGGTATCCAGTTTGATTAAGTAACCCATCTGCCTGATCCTGCGGATAAAATCTTCCAGATCGTCGGAGAGTGTTGGCTCTCCGCCCGTGATGCAGACCCCCTCTAAGACAGATGTGCGCCGCTTCAGGAAGGTGAAGAGAGAAGCCTCACTCATGGCTTCTTCGGCATCATTTCCCAGGAGTCCGCTGTTGTGGCAGAAAGGACAGCGGAAGTTGCAGCCGCCTAAAAATATGGTGGCAGCGACATGACCGGGGAAATCCAGGAGAGTTGTTTTTTGCAGACCGCAAATTTTCATAATTTTCGCTTCCTTATTTTCATGGTGTACTTTTCGTGATATACTAAAATGCATTGCATTGGTTATCAGTGCACTTAAAAGTAAGTATACCATATTTTTGGAAGGAATGAAAAGAGGGACCGGCATGAATGCTGATGAAAAATATATGCGTGCTGCTATAGGACAGGCCCGGAAAGCGGGGGCGATCGGAGAAGTACCCATCGGATGCGTCATCGTCTATGAGGACAAGATTATTGCGAGGGGATATAACCGGAGAACGATTGATAAGAATGTTCTGTCTCACGCGGAGATCATTGCCATAAAAAAAGCATGTAAGAAGATGGGGGACTGGCGGCTGGAAGACTGTACCATGTATGTGACCCTGGAACCATGTCCCATGTGCGCCGGGGCAATCGTTCAGGCCAGAATACCCAAAATCGTAATCGGCTGCATGAATCCGAAGGCCGGGTGTGCCGGCTCTGTGCTCGATTTGCTTCATGAGGACGGTTTTAACCATCAGGTTGAGATGGAGAACGGCGTTTTAGAGGAAGAGTGTTCGCGGCTTATGAAGGATTTTTTTAAGGCTCTCAGGGAAAAGAAAGCAGCCATAAAAAAACAAAAACAGGAAGAGACGACTCCTTGACAAATAGCCGGATTCCATGTATACTAAATTGGCTATACATGAAAAGATGTATACGTGTGCGTTAATTATGTATATATATGGAAAGTTCGCATACAGACCAACACATGTCATAAAGTTTCCGTGCAGCCGGGGAGATAGCGGTGCCCTGTACCTGCAATCCGCTCTAGCAGGGGTGATGTCTCACCTCGGATCGTCTATTGCAGGGCTGCCCCTGATAAGTGGCGATGACGTTTGGGTCTTACGCAACAGGAATTCATGAACCGTGTCAGGGCAGGAATGCAGCAGCACTAAGTGGAACCTCCTGTGTGCCGTGAGGCAGCCTGGACTGAGTTAACTGTCAGGGTAACGCCTGTGGTAACGATACAAAGTGAGACGCACGGATTAAAAATATAAATAAAATACAGCGAATAGAAGACAATAAGACACCGGGGAAGCAAAATCCGGTGTCTTATTGTTTCATAGGAAATTCGCCTGTGAAACAAAACCCTCCGGGGGGATGCGCGCTCCGCGCTAAGGAAATATGGCCGCAGAGGCGACCGCGCTCCGGCGCACGAGTCCGGCTTACCGGACTCTTTGTTATATGTACAATCATTACCATTTAACTGGTAATTTTCTTACATTTCCCGATAGAACAAAGTTTTCCCTTGCCCCACCCTTCCCTTTGTATTATAATTATGTACAAAATGGGTATATAGTATCTATTTCCTAAACATGAATCTAAGAAGGGGTGTGCTTTGATGATGAGAGTTGGAATGCTTACAAGCGGCGGCGACTGCCAGAGCTTAAACGCGACAATGCGCGGTGTGGCGAAGGCGCTGTACAGAATGTATGACGATGTGGAGATAATTGGTTTTGAAGACGGATACAAGGGCCTGATTTATGCAGATTACCGTGTTATGCAGCAGTCGGAGTTTTCAGGAATTCTGACGGAAGGCGGGACAATCCTTGGCACCTCGCGACAGCCGTTCAAACTGATGCGTACACCGGATGAGAACGGACTCGACAAGGTAGAAGCGATGAAGCACACCTATAAAAAGCTGAAACTGGAATGTCTCGTTGTTCTGGGAGGAAACGGCAGTCAGAAGACGGCAAATCTTCTTCGCGAGGAAGGGCTGAATATCATTCATCTGCCGAAGACAATTGATAACGACTTATACGGAACCGATGTGACCTTTGGTTTTCAGAGCGCCATCAATGTGGCGACCAACGCCATTGACTGCATCCACACCACGGCGGCATCTCACGGCCGTGTATTTATTGTGGAGGTCATGGGCCATAAAGTAGGCTGGCTTACCCTGTATGCAGGAATCGCAGGGGGAGCGGACATTATTTTACTTCCCGAGATCCCTTATGATCTGGATATTGTAGTGGAAGCGTTAAAGAGCAGGACGAAGAGGGGAAAACGTTTCTCTATCCTGGCAGTGGCGGAAGGTGCCATTTCCAAGGAGGACGCCGCTCTTACCAAGAAAGAATTGAAAGAAAAAAAGAAAAACGGAGTGATCTATCCGTCGGTCGCTTATGAGATCGGCGCTCAGATTACAGAACGCACGGGACAGGAAGTCCGTGTGACTGTTCCCGGCCACATGCAGAGAGGCGGTGAACCATGTCCATACGACAGGGTTCTTTCAACACGTCTGGGCGCGGAGGCCGCGTATCTGATTAAGAATAAGGAATACGGCAATATGGTGGCAGTGATCAACGATGAGATCGTGAAGGTGCCGCTGGAAGAAGTTGCTGGTAAATTAAAGACGGTCGATCCTGAGAGTTCTATCATTAAGGAAGCCAAGATGATAGGTATCAGCTTCGGCGATGAGTAAGGAGCCATAGAGCATGTCGTATACGGCATTATACCGGAAATGGCGTCCTGCTTCCTTTGCGGATGTCAGAGGCCAGGACCATGTAGTACAGACTTTGAAAAACCAGATAGTATCCGACCGTATCGGACATGCGTATCTGTTCTGCGGTACCAGAGGTACCGGTAAGACCAGTATTGCAAAGATATTTGCGAAAGCGGTTAACTGTGAGAATCCGGTGGACGGCAGTCCCTGCGGAGAGTGCCAGACGTGTAAGAATATCGCGGCCGGCTCCTCCTTAAACGTGGTGGAGATCGACGCCGCTTCCAACAACGGCGTCGAGAATATCCGTGAGATCAGGGACGAGGTCCAGTATCCCCCTACGGAAGGAAAATACCGGGTTTATATTATTGATGAGGTTCATATGCTTTCTACAGGAGCCTTCAACGCCCTTTTAAAGACGCTGGAGGAACCTCCGTCTTATGTCATCTTTATTCTGGCGACCACCGAAGTGCAGAAAATACCTGTCACGGTCATGTCACGGTGTCAGCGGTATGATTTTAAGCGGATTACGGTTGATACCATTGTGTCTCATTTGCAGAAGCTGACCGAAGCTGAGCATATTTCAGTGGAGGACAAGGCGCTGGCCTATATTGCCAAAGCGGCGGATGGGGCCATGCGTGATGCGCTGAGCCTTCTGGACCAGTGTGTGGCCTTCCATTATGGAGAGATTCTGACATATGACAATGTGTTGGATGTCCTCGGCGCCGTAGACATTACGGTATTCAGTCAGTTATTTCGCGCTGTCGTGGAGAATCGGACGAAGGACTGTATTAAGAGTCTGGAGGAGATGGTAATCCAGGGACGCGAGCTGGGGCAGTTTGTAACAGACTTTATCTGGTATCTGAGAAACCTTCTCATTGTAAAGTCTGTGGATGACGCGGAAAATATGCTGGATATGTCAGCGGAGAATATGAATCTTCTGATGGAAGAAGCCGGCCTTGTCGATGGAGAGACGCTTTTGCGGTTTATCAGAGTATTTTCCGATCTCTCGAACCAGCTTCGCTACGCATCCCAGAAGCGGGTGCTGATCGAGGTGGCTCTCATTAAACTGACCCGCCCCGAGATGGAAGAAAACCTGGATTCCGTCATTCAGAGAATCAGCAGCATTGAAAAACAGCTGGAAGAAGGCGTCTTTGTAACTGGCGCCATACCTTCAGGTGGTAGCAGTATGGATTCCGTACCGGCCGGAGACAATGGAAGAACGGGCGGAAACGGCGCCTCGTCAGAACCGATGACACCCGCGGAACGCGTTGCGCTCCCCAAGGGGCAGTTGGAAGACTTAAATCTGGTCCGCAACGAGTGGGGAAAGATTGTAAAAGACCTGGGAGGTCCGATCCGGGCCAGTTTCCGGGATACGGTGGTGGAACCGGCGGGAGAAAGCTGTCTCTGCGTTGTGTTCACAGACCAGAGCAATTTTATTATTGGCAGCCGTCCGACGACTCTGGGAGACATCGAACGGTATGTGGAAGAACATTATCAGAAATCAATTTATTTTAGGGCAAGACTGCGGGGCGGCGGAGAACGCCTCGATACCATTTACGTCAGTGACGAAGAATTAAAAGAAAACATTCACATGGATATTATAATAGAAGATTAACAGGAGGACATACACCATGGCAAAGCGTGGCGGTTTTTCAGGCGGAATGCCTGGCAATATGAATAATTTAATGAAGCAGGCTCAGAAAATGCAGCGTCAGATGGAAGAGACGACGAAGGAGCTGGAGACAAAAGAGTATACGGCGACAGCAGGCGGCGGAGCAGTATCCGTTACCGTATCTGGAAAGAAGGAAGTGACTGCGGTGAAGCTTACTGAAGAAGTGGTGGATCCGGATGATATTGAGATGCTGGAAGATCTGATTGTGGCTGCGACCAACGAGGCGTTCCGCCAGATGGAGGAAGAGAGCAGTGCGGCCATGTCCAAGCTGACCGGCGGCCTCGGCGGTATGGGCGGAGGCTTTCCTTTCTAATCATGGATTATTACAGCAGTCAGATAACGAAATTAATAGAAGAGCTTTCCAAGCTTCCCGGAATAGGAAGCAAATCCGCACAGCGTCTGGCATTTCACATTATCAATATGCCGGAGGAATCAGTAACGAGCCTCGCCTCATCCATTACTGAGGCGAAGCATAATGTCCATTACTGCAAGGAGTGTTTCACTCTAACAGACCAGGAGCTGTGCCCGATCTGCAAAAGTGACAAACGCAACCATAAAGTCATCATGGTTGTTGAGGATACAAGGGATTTGGCGGCTTACGAAAAAACGGGGAAGTATGACGGTGTTTACCATGTGCTTCATGGAGCGATCTCTCCCATGCTGGGAATCGGCCCGAATGATATCAAACTGAAGGAGCTGATGCAGCGGCTTCAGGGTGATGTGGAAGAAGTTATCATCGCTACCAATTCCAGTCTCGAAGGGGAAACTACGGCGATGTATTTAAGCAAGCTGATAAAGCCTACAGGCGTACGGGTAACCCGTATTGCCAGCGGCGTGCCCGTCGGCGGAGATCTGGAATACATAGATGAAGTGACATTGTTACGGGCCCTGGAAGGCCGGGTCGAACTGTAACTCATTAACCTTGTTAGGAGATGCAAAAGAATGGATAAGTACGAGTTTAATATTAAAGTTGAACAGATAAAGAAGCTTGTCGGCAAGAGTGATTATGAGACGGCCATGAAGATTGCCGATACCATTGACTGGAGACGTGTGCGGAACACGAACCTGCTGTCTATGGTAGCCATGGTTTACGAAAAAAATGAGGACTATGAAGAGGCCAGAGAGATTCTTCTTCTGGCGTTTGAACGTGCCCCCATTGGGAAACGTCTGCTCTATAAGCTGGCAGAACTCGCATTAAAAGAGGGCAATATTGATGAGGCTGAGGCATATTACAGGGAATTCAGCGATCTGGCCGGAGATGACCCGAGACAGCAGCTTCTACGTTATTTAATTTTGAAAGCAAAAGGTGCGCCTGCCCAGCAGTTAATCCATTCTCTTGAATCTTATACAAGTCAGGAAATTGATGAGAAATGGCTGTATGAGCTGGCTGAGCTTTACAGCATAGCAGGTATGGCTGACAGATGCGTGGAGACATGCGATAAGATCATGCTGATGTTTGGTCTTGGAAAGTATGTAGAAAAGGCCATGGAATTGAAGCTTCAGTATGCGCCGCTTACGAGCTATCAGATGGATCTGGTGGAAAACCGTGATAAATATGAGGCAAAGCTTCGTGCTGTAGAACAGGAATACGGACTCGGCGGAGGCCAGATGAATGTTCCGGAGCAGGATGAAGAATACTATGATGATGGAAATCCGGGGATGGATATGCCGGAGGAACCCTATTATGGAGATTTACAGGCCAGGATGCAGGAGGCCGAGGTTCAGGAAGGGCTGGCCCGGGAGATGTCCCGCATGTCTTACGAGGAACCGCCGGCAAAGCAGCGCCCCAGGAGACATGACAACACACGGGTGCTTGATGATATCAGGCGGATTAACCGCCCGGTTATGAGGAACTCTGAATATGATGGCGCTTCCATAGCGGCCGGAGAGACCGCGGCAGCAGGAACCGCATATGCAGGAGGTGCATTTGCCGGGGCAGCAGACGGAATGGCTGGTGCTGCATACGGTGCAGCGGATGCCGTAGTCCATATGGCTGGGAATGCAGAGCGCCTTGCCTCTGCAATGCCAAGACCGCGCGGAATGATGCGTATGCCGGAGATGGCTGATGAAGTCCCTGCAGAGCCAGTGATAGAGGAAGACTATACCTATGGAAATTCTGGATATGGAGAATCTTCCTATGGGGAATCTTCTTATGGTGATGCCTCCTATGAAGACGGCTCCTATGACGACACTTCTTATGGCGGACAGGCTTATGGCGGAGATACCTATGGAAAGCCAGGATATGGGGAGAATTCCTATGGCGAGCCGGCATACGGAGAGAATGCGTATGGAGAGGCAGCTTATGGAGAAAACGCATATCGAGAGCCAGGCTATGGGGAACATGCATATGGAGACGCCTCCCATGGCCAGAGTACCTATGGAGAGACCGCTTATGTTGAAAACACATACGGAGATTCTGCCTATGGTGAAAACAACCATGAAGGCGCAGCTTTTGGAGATAACTCCTATGGGGAAGCAGCTTATGGAGAAAATGCTTCTGAAGAATCAGCCTACGGCGGGAACTTGGCTGATGACGTAGCTTACGGATCGTCTGACTATGACGATCCGGCATATGGCAAGACTGCCTATGGCGACACTGCTTATGGTGACGCTGCATACGGCGACGAGGTTACTGGTGAATCAGTTTCCGGTGAATCGGTTTCCAGTGAATCAATTTCCGGTGAGACTGCATACAGCGATTCCGCAGTCGATGAATCAACTGGTGATGATCCGGTCTATGGAGAGACTGCCTATGATGAACCAGAGACATCCTATGATGAATCAGAAGGCGATAATTCCGCTTACGTTCAGGGGGATTCTGAATACAGCACACAGGAAGACCATACCGCAAATGTCACTGTTTTGAACAAACGGCGTACAGAAGAAGATGTTCTTGAGATAGAAGACCTTGAAGATGAAGAGGAAGAACCTCCTGTATTAAATCATTTAATGATTGAAGCCAGGACTCCCGAAAAAGGACTTAAAATTGCTGTAGAGGCATTAAAACAAATTCATAATGAATCCGGCATAAAAAATCCGGTCGCCAAGATTACAGGAGAGAAGCTTTCCAAAAGAGGTGTGCTCGCATCCGCATCTAAACTGGCCGGAAAAGATCTTGTTATAGAAGAGGCAGGAGATTTGACTCCGGAAGCCTTAGAAGAATTATATGAACTGATGAATCACGATAACAGCGGCATGATCGTTGTTTTGATCGATAATCCCAAACAGATGGAGAATCTTCACAGAAACCATCCGCGTCTTGCCAGCAAGTTTGAATGCATAGGAAGCGGAGAAGGCTATGAACCTGGCGAGGAGTATACTCAAACCATATCTCCGGCGCAGGAGCCGCGTCCGGCGGCAAGAAATGAAGAGCCTGTTAAGAGGGCTGCTGCTCCCAAAGCTGCAGTGAGACCTCTCTATCCGGAACGAAATGATGCTCCGGTCAGACGCCAGCCGGCTCCACCAGTCCAGGAGGTTATTCCTGAACCGCGCCGTCAGCCTGTTTACGCCGATGAACCTTATGAAGAGAATTCTTACGATCAGGATATCAGAGATGCACAGTCATATGAGACGGATTCTTATGAAGAGGAAGCTTACGATGATTTCCCGGATGAGGAAGCGGCGTCGAAAAAGAAAAAAGGTCTGTTCCGCAACCGTAAAAAGCCGGTTTACGAGGAGATGGAACCGGAGGAGTCCTATGATGAAAATGACGATTACTATGTGGAAGAAGACGAAGACGGCGAGGAAGCCATGTCTTACCGCAATGATGATGGTCCAGGAAGTCACGGGGAAGAGATGGATATTGACGAGTTCGCTCAGTACGCCTGCCGTTATGCCAATGAAATTGACTGCAGCATAACCGGCAAGAGCATGCTGGCCCTGTATGAGCGAATCGAGATCATGGAAGAGGACGGAGTGGCGCT
>NZ_CP096603.1:457500-1172500 GCF_051132295.1 Hungatella sp. SB206
CCTGGAAAGACCGGCCACAGAGGGTGAAAGCCCCGTATGTGAAACCAGAAGAGAGCGAGCAGATTCCAAAGTACCACGAGACACGAGAAACCTTGTGGGAATTCGGGGGGACCACCCCCCAAGGCTAAATACTCCTTAGTGACCGATAGCGCATAGTACTGTGAAGGAAAGGTGAAAAGGACCCCGGGAGGGGAGTGAAAAAGAACCTGAAACCCTGTGTTTACAAGCTGTGGAACCACATTTTAGGTGGAACCGCGTACTTTTTGTAGAACGGTCCGGCGAGTTGCCGGGACTGGCAAGGTTAAGCACTGAAGGTGTGGAGCCGAAGGGAAACCAAGTCTTAATAGGGCGAATAAGTCAGTTCAGGCAGACCCGAAACCGGGTGATCTACCCATGTCCAGGTTGAAGTTTCCGTAAAAGGAAATGGAGGACCGAACGCACATCCGTTGAAAAGGGTGGCGATGAGGTGTGGGTAGGGGAGAAATTCCAATCGAACCCGGAGATAGCTGGTTCTCCTCGAAATAGCTTTAGGGCTAGCCTCGTATTAGTTTAGCGGAGGTAGAGCACTGAATTCTTAAGGGGGCGTCAAAGCTTACCAAGAGATATCAAACTCCGAATGCCGCATAAATGATGTACGGGAGTCAGACTGCACGAGATAAGTTGGGTAGTCAAAAGGGAAAGAGCCCAGACCTACAGCTAAGGTCCCAAAGTGTGTGTTAAGTGGAAAAGGATGTGGGATTTCAAAGACAACTAGGATGTTGGCTCAGAAGCAGCCACACATTCAAAGAGTGCGTAATAGCTCACTAGTCGAGAGGTCCTGCGCCGAAAATGTCCGGGGCTGAAACACAACACCGAAGCTTAGGAATTGACGTAAGTCAATTGGTAGAGGAGCATTCTTAACTGCGGAGAAGCGTTACCGTAAGGAGGCGTGGAGTGTTAAGAAGAGAGAATGCCGGAATGAGTAGCGAGATGGAGGTGGGAATCCTCCAGGCCGAATATCTAAGGTTTCCAGAGTAAAGCTGATCTGCTCTGGGTAAGTCGGGGCCTAAGGCGAGGTCGAAAGACGTAGTCGATGGACAACAGGTTGAAATTCCTGTACCGCGTATTATCAGAACTGTGGGGACACAGAACCGAAGCCAAACCCGGGAATGAAAAGACCGGGGCAAGCGCCGGACTGGTTAGACTGGAAAATCCGTTTAACAACAGGAAAGCGTTAAGCGTACCGAACAAAAGTAGGGAAGTTGGTATAGGGGCTGTCAAGAAAAGCCGCTATTGTGTAATACGTGCCCGTACCGTAAACCGACACAGGTGGATGAGGAGAGAATCCTAAGGCCGGCGGGAGAAGCATTGTTAAGGAACTCGGCAAAATGACCCCGTAACTTCGGGATAAGGGGTGCCCACGAGAGTGGGCCGCAGAGAATAGGCTCAAGCAACTGTTTAGCAAAAACACAGGTCTATGCAAAACCGAAAGGTGAGGTATATGGGCTGACGCCTGCCCGGTGCTGGAAGGTTAAGAGGAGAGGTTAGGAGCAATCCGAAGCTTTGAATTTAAGCCCCAGTAAACGGCGGCCGTAACTATAACGGTCCTAAGGTAGCGAAATTCCTTGTCGGGTAAGTTCCGACCCGCACGAAAGGCGTAATGATTTGAGCGCTGTCTCGACAATGCACCCGGTGAAATTGAAGTACCAGTGAAGATGCTGGTTACCTGCGCCAGGACGGAAAGACCCCATGGAGCTTTACTCCAGCTTGATACTGGGATTCGGTGTCGCATGTACAGGATAGGTGGGAGGCAGTGAAGGCAGGACGCCAGTCTTACCGGAGCCATTGTTGGGATACCACCCTTGCGATATTGGGTTTCTAACCTGCGGCCATGACCTGGCCGGGGGACAATGTCAGGTGGGGAGTTTGACTGGGGCGGTCGCCTCCGAAAGAGTATCGGAGGCGCTCAAAGGTTCCCTCAGAATGGACGGAAACCATTCGAAGAGTGCAAAGGCATAAGGGAGCTTGACTGCGAGACTGACGGGTCGAGCAGGTACGAAAGTAGGACTTAGTGATCCGGTGGTATAAAGTGGGATTGCCATCGCTCAACGGATAAAAGCTACCCTGGGGATAACAGGCTTATCACTCCCAAGAGTTCACATCGACGGAGTGGTTTGGCACCTCGATGTCGGCTCATCGCATCCTGGGGCTGAAGTAGGTCCCAAGGGTTGGGCTGTTCGCCCATTAAAGCGGTACGCGAGCTGGGTTCAGAACGTCGTGAGACAGTTCGGTCCCTATCCGGCGTGGGCGTAGGATATTTGAGAGGAGCTGTCCTTAGTACGAGAGGACCGGGATGGACTGACCTCTGGTGTACCGGTTGGGTATCAAACCCATGGCCGGGTAGCCAAGTCGGGAAGGGATAAACGCTGAAGGCATCTAAGCGTGAAGCCCCCCTCAAGATGAGATATCCCATCGCAAGAGTAAGACCCCTTGAAGACGACGAGGTAGATAGGGCAGAGGTGGAAGCATGGCAACATGTGGAGCTGACTGTCACTAATAGGTCGAGGGCTTAACCAAGTTGGTTTAGGTTGTCAGAAATGGCAGAGGAAGTAAGAACGGATGAAAGATATGTACAATGTGTGGTTTTGAGGGTATATGCCTTGAAATAGAGGATACCTCATGGTATAATAATCCTCGATAGCTCAGTCGGTAGAGCACGCGGCTGTTAACCGCGCTGTCGTAGGTTCAAGTCCTACTCGGGGAGTTCGTGATACTCAAACGGTAAATGAGGAGAACGAAATGCAAAGCTTAGGCCCCATGGTCAAGCGGTTAAGACATCGCCCTTTCACGGCGGTAACACGAGTTCGAATCTCGTTGGGGTCACTTAAGTTGAAATTCATCAGAACTTCAACTTTTTACAATATCTACGGCGACATAGCCAAGTGGTAAGGCGTGGGTCTGCAACACCCTGATCACCAGTTCAAATCTGGTTGTCGCCTCTCAAAGAATCCTGGAATTTACTTTCCAGGATTTTTTTGTGTCTGCAGATGACGAATCTGAATTGAATTAAGTAAGAACAGAACCATTTCTGTAAGAGGCAGGAGTGGTAACTATTTAGACGGCGCATTATGTGATATACTAAAAATCAGATTTAAAGTGTCAAAAGTAAGTATTAAAAATAAGACAAGTATTAAAAATAAGACAAATATCAAAAATAAAACAACACAGGATTAAAAAAGTAAAGGAGGCTCATTTTGGAAAAGAATCGGGAGCTTTTAAAGACAAATTTGCTGGTCAGTGTGATCCTGGTATGTGGTTTTCTGGTGACGGCTTTTTTTAGTTATCAGGCAAATTATGAGGCTTCGCTTAATAACATCGAACAGGTGGCTTCTCTGACGACGGAGGGCATTTATTATCAGCTTACAGCCCTGTTTACAAGGCCTGTTAATATTTCCCTTACCATGGCCCATGACAGCCTTCTGGCGGCCCATTTGGAGGGCGAGGAAGCTCATTTAGAGGACGAACAGTATGCATGGACGATCAAGAACTATTTGGAGACTTATCGGGAGAAGTATGACTTTGATTCAGTCTTTCTGGTATCGGCCCTGACGAACCGCTATTATAATTTCAATGGGATTGACAGAATACTCACGGAAGGAGATCCGGAGAACGTATGGTATTTTGATATGCTGAAAGATGATCTTGAGTACTCCATGAACGTGGATAATGATGAGGTAAACGGAGCGGACAATGCAATAACGGTGTTTGTAAACTGTAAGATCTATGGGCCTGATCGTGATTTCCTGGGTGTGGTGGGAGTCGGTATGCGGGTGAGTTATTTAAAAGAGTTTTTGAAGAGCTATGAAGAAAAATATCATTTGAATGCATGTCTGATCGATGAGAACGGTGTGATTGAGATCTCTTCTGAACATACGGGATACAGCAGGATCGACTGGTTTCAGACGTTTGAGCAGGAGAGTATCCGCAGTCAGGTGCTGGGCTGGAAGGAGGATTCTGCCAATCTGGAACTATGGTCGGATACTGCGGTGGGCGGCCAGGGAAGGAGCTATGTGGTTTCAAGGTATATTCCGGAACTGTCATGGCATCTGGTAGTGGAACAGAATAACGGCGCTATCGTGAGTGAAATAAAGGATCGGCTGTACCAGACAGGGGTTATTATTATAGCGATTATTATTACTGTCCTGGTAGTAATAACAACGGTGCTCCGCAATTTCAACAGGCAGATTACTCAGCTGATGGAAGAACGGCAGGATGCGTTTAAGAGGGCTACAGAGCAGCTGTATGATAATATCTACGAACTGAATATAACGAGAAACAGATATGCGAATAAATTGACAGAACAGTATTTCGGCAGTCTGGGTGCGGGGGATCTGCCTTATGACCAGGGACTAAAAGTGATTGCGGAAAAACAGATTAAGGAGGAGTACCGGGAGGGATACGTCTCCACATTTACTCCGGAAAATGTTATCCGGCAGTATGAAATGGGGAATAATCATTTAAGATATGATTTTAAGATTACTCAGGATGGGAGCCGGTATTTTTGGATGCGGATCGATGCTTATATCTTCTTTTCTCAGGAAGATGAATGTATCCATATGTTTACGTACCGGAAAAATATTAATGCAGAGAAGGAAAAGGAAATTAGGGCCTCTTTTGATGAGATGACTGGTTTCTTAACTAAGATGGAAACGGAAAGGGAAATTACCGCCCTGTTGTCCAAACCGGCGGCTGAGGTCTATGCCTTCTTTCTGTTTGATGTTGATAATTTTAAGCAGGCCAATGATTCGTGCGGGCACGCATTTGGAGATTACTGTATCAGAGAGTTTACTTCTATCATCAGAACGCATTTCCGGGTAAATGATGTGCTGGGGAGAGTGGGCGGAGATGAATTTGCAGCGTTTATTCCGGCGCCTGACTCTGAATGGGTTGAGGATAAGGCGAAGGAGTTGTCGAATGCACTGAGGGTTACATGCACAGAAGGCGGGAAGAGCTGGGAGATGTCCGCAAGTATTGGAGTTTCTATTGCCCCTATTGATGGAAATGATTTTGATACGCTGTATCAGAAAGCGGATGCGGCGCTTTATCAGACGAAACAGAGGGGGAAAAATGGGTATACAATAGCATGATGTCCAGGAAAATCTAAAAAGATTGTGAAACATCAATTGACGAGATTGACTTTTTGCAGGGACTTCATTATAGTTAAGTCATTATGAGGAAAAGAGGCGTTTAAATATATGATGAATAAATGGAGGGAAAAGTTTGCAGGATTTATGGTGGGCCGCTATGGGGCGGATCGCCTTGGACAGTTTTTAATCGGTGTTTCACTTTTCTTTCTGCTGCTTGGAATTTTTATAAGGAAACCATGGGTGGATATTCTGGCGTTTGCGTGCCTGATTCTCTGCTATTTCCGGATGTTTTCGAGGAATATCGGGAAAAGGTATAAGGAAGAGCAGGTGTTTGAAGGACTTCGCTATTCTGTAACGGAAAAGTTTCGCAAATTTAAGTTTAGAATCCGGGAAAAGAAGGAATACCATATCTATAAATGTCCCAGCTGTGGACAGAAGATTCGCATTCCCAGAGGAAAAGGGAGAATCAGCATTCACTGTCCGAAGTGCAATACGGATTTTGTTAAGAAGAGTTAAATCAGATTATAAGACAAAAGACAATATTAATGCAGAAGGGAATTATTATGAACCTACAGTTTAAGCCGGTAGAGGCAAAGGATATCGAGAGAGTGACGCCGTTTTTCGCATTGCGGCCCAATAAGACGTGTGACAGTGTGTTTCTGGACAGTTTTATCTGGAGGGATTTTTACCATATCCAATGCGCGATCAGCGATGAGAAAGCAGTACAGTTTTTGATGGAAAAGGATGGCATTACTTTCAGCGCCATGCCGATGTGCAAGGAAGAGGAGCTGTCCCATTACTTTTATGAGATGGTGGAATATTTTAATACCGTGTTAAAAAAGCCATTTCGGATTTATCTGGCGGATGAGGACGGTGTGAACTATTTAAAACTGGATCCTGAGAAGTTTGAGGTGAAGGAGCAGGAAGATTTAAAGGATTATTTGTATGATGCTGCAGCCATGCGGTCATTGGCCGGCAAGAAGCTGCATAAGAAAAAGAATCATCTGAATGCATTTTTGAGAGAGTATGAAGGGCGGTATGAGTACCGGACTTTATGCTGTTCTGACCGGGACGATGTGTGGGAGTTCCTGGACAGATGGTGGGAAAACAAGGTGGAGGCCGCGGAGTTCGGTACCCAGCTGGATTATGAGGTAAACGGAATTCACGATATCTTGAAGAACTGTTCCCAGTTATGCGTCCGGATGGCCGGCGTCTATATCGATGGTAAGCTGGAAGCATTTACGATAGGAAGCTATAATGAATTTGAAAAAATGGCGGTAATTCACATTGAGAAGGCCAATCCGGAGATCAATGGACTTTACCAGTTTATTAACAGAGAGTTTCTGGTCAGGGCATTTCCGGAGGAAATGATGCTTGTCAACCGGGAGGACGACGTGGGAATGGAAGGCCTGCGCAGAGCGAAGATGTCCTATAATCCCATTGACTTTGCCAGAAAATACAGCATAGAACAGAAGGACTTTAAAGGATGATACATTATTTAAGACAGGAAGAGAAAAGCAGGAGCCGGAAGCTGTGGGAAGAGATCTTTGTGGAAGATTCCCAGTCGTTCGTGGATTTTTACTATGCGGAGAAGGCTCGCCGGAACAAGATTCTCGTGGCGGAGGAGGACAATGAGATCGTGGCCATGCTCCACCGGAATCCGTTTGATGTGGTGGTTAAGGACCGTATTTGGAGGATCGACTATATCGCCGGGGTGGCTACCGCGGCGGCATGGCGTCACCAGGGGTATATGAGCCGCCTGCTGTCCAGGATATTTGCCGATATGTATATGGAAAAGATGGGATTTTGCTTTCTGCATCCGGTGGATCCGGCTATTTATCTGCCGTTTGAGTTTACCTATATCTTTGATCAGCCGCAGCTTACTTTGAGTGAAAAGGGCATGATGCGTCTGAGCGGACGGGCCCTCATAGAACAGCGGACGGAGGAATGCGAGGAGGCGGCCAGATTTGCGGGCAAATGCCTCGAAAAGCATTATGAGGTCTATACGATGCGTGATGAGGAGTATTACCGGACTCTATGCCGGGAGGTGAGAAGCGCCGACGGGGATCTGGTACTCTTAAGAACGAGGGACGAAAGGGAGCGGCTGGCCGGTATTTCCGCCTATTATGGAGGCGGAGAGATGGAACAGAGGGAGCTTCTGGTGCATCCGGACTATGTGAAGGAGATCGCCCCGCCAAAGCCTCTTATGATGGGACGAATCATCAATCTGGAGCAGTTTGTCTCCGTGATCCGGTTAAAAGAGGACTCAGAAGTCAGTGAGATGGAACTTATGATCGAGGTTTCGGACGGGCAGATACGCCAGAACGACGGCATTTTCCGCTGGAAGCTGGATAAGAATGGTTCCAGGGTGACTCGGATGACGGAAGGGACTCTTGTGAAGCCGCATCTGTCGCTGGGAATTGCGGAGATGACAGCCTGGCTCTTTGGATACAAAATGCCGCAGATGCCGGAAAACCGCCGGAGTATGGCGGAAAGAATCAGGCCGTTAAACGGTGTTTATTTCGATGAGGTGGTATAGTACCGCTTTGTGCAAAACTAATAGATTTTCCTTGTAACCAGTCCTGTTTCTGTAGTATAATAAAGAAAACAGCAGCAGGGGAGGTTTCTATGGAAAACAGATATATTAAGCTTCAGGCTCCAGGATGTAACGTACCGCTCAAGGTTGTGCCGGGACATTTCGCAACCAACCATTCCCATATCAACTACTACATTGATATGACAACGCTGAAGACACGTGTTAGTGAGGCACAAGAGGTCGCCCGTGATTTAGTGGGGCTTTACCTGTATAATACGTTTGTGGATACCATCGTATGCCTGGATGGCATGGATGTGGTAGGCGCCTATCTGGCGGAGGAACTGACAAAGGCAGGCGTTATGTCAAGGAATGCGCATCAGACAATTTACGTTGTGACTCCGGAGTATAACAGTAACAGCCAGATGATTTTCCGTGACAATATTCAGCCCATGATAACCGGTAAGAATGTGATTCTTCTGATGGCTTCCGTGACAACGGGAAAGACGATCAACAAGGGAGTCGAGTGTATTCAGTATTACGGAGGAAAGCTCCAGGGAATATCGGCGATCTTCAGTGCGATCGGGGAACTGGATGGGATGCCTGTGAACTCTGTATTCCGGGAGCGTGATATCCCTGATTATCAGACGTATGATTTCCGGGAATGCCCATACTGCAAGAAGGGAATCAGGCTGGATGCCCTTGTAAACGGTTACGGATATTCGAAGCTTTAAAAGAAGCTTAACGGCAGTGGCGGGCGTGGATTGAAATGAGGTATTTTCAAACATACTCTGAAGCGATCCGGGGTGCCGCAGGCGGATTTGGAAGAATCCAGTCTGCGGCACCCCGTCTGAGTTCCAGTACCGGACCGGCATTGCATGGCAGAGTGCAGTGGCGGCCTGATTGAAAGGACAGGAGGGAGAACGGGAGAGATGGAAGCACAGGAACAGCTGAAGCAGTGGATTTCGGAGAGCAGCCGAATCGTATTTTTTGGCGGAGCCGGTATTTCGACGGAGAGCGGGATTCCGGATTTCAGGGGTGTGGACGGGCTGTATCACCAGCAGTATCAGTTTCCGCCGGAGACGATTATCAGCCACAGCTTTTACAGGCAGAATCCCCAGGAATTTTACCGGTTTTATAAAAACAGAATGCTGTTTCCGAAAGCAGAACCGAACCGGGCACACCTGGCTTTGGCAAAGCTGGAGGCGGAAGGAAAGTTAAAGGCTGTTATCACTCAGAATATTGACGGTCTTCATCAGGCGGCGGGCAGTAAGGAAGTCCTCGAGCTTCACGGATCGGTACACAGGAATTACTGTACCCGGTGCGGGAAGTTTTACAGCCTGGAAGACATTTTAAATATGGATGAACCGGATGGAATTCCGCGGTGCAGCTGCGGTGGGACAATTAAACCGGACGTGGTGCTCTATGAGGAGAGTCTGGATCAGGAGGTGCTTAGCCGGTCGGTGGCATATATCACCAGGGCGGACATGCTGATCGTTGGAGGCACATCGCTTACGGTTTATCCAGCCGCGGGACTGATCGATTATTATAGAGGAAACCGGATGGTTCTGATTAATAAGACGGTTACCCCCATGGACAGCCGTGCTGATCTGGTGATCAGCGGGCAGCTGGGTGAGGTGCTGGGAGACGCGGCGGGCATGTGAGCGCGCTGTACAGGCAGAGAAAAAATGACAGAATAAAGGAGCGTAAAACTATGTATCAGGCAGCAGAAGACAGATATGAGAAGATGGACTATAAGCGCTGTGGAAGAAGCGGTGTAAAACTTCCAAGGGTATCACTCGGGTTATGGCAGAATTTCGGTCTGGAAAAGCCCATTGAGGATCAGGAAGCTATTCTCTGTAGGGCGTTTGATTTGGGTGTGACACATTTTGATTTGGCGAATAACTACGGATTTCCGGCGCCTGGAAAGGCGGAAGAGAATTTTGGGGAGATTTTGAGACACGGCCTTGGAACCTACCGGGATGAGATGATCATTTCCACGAAGGCCGGATACGATATGTGGCCGGGACCGTACGGAAACTGGGGATCCAGGAAGTATTTAATGGCCAGTCTCGATCAGAGCTTAAAGCGGATGGGGCTGGAGTATGTGGATATTTTCTATCACCACAGACCGGATCCGGAGACACCGCTGGAGGAGACGATGGGAACGCTGGCGGATATCGTAAGACAGGGCAAGGCGCTTTACGTGGGCCTGTCCAACTATTCGAAGCAGGAGGCGGAGAAAGCGGTCCTTCTGTTGAAGGATATGGGCGTACACTGTCTCATCGAGCAGCCGCGTTACAACATGTTCGAGAGAACTCCGGAAGACGGATTGTTTAAAGCTATGTGGGAGCACGGCGTGGGCTGTATCTGCTACAGTCCTCTGGCGCAGGGCGCATTGACCGATAAGTATTTAAATGGTATCCCGCAGGGGTCAAGAGCTTCCAGAGTGGGGACTACGATTAATGACCGCTATTTATCCGAGGAGAAGCTGGATCAGATCCGCAGGCTGAATGAGATCGCGGTGAACAGGAATCAATCGCTGGCTCAGATGGCGCTGGCATGGGTGCTTCGGGAGAAGGCTGTGACTTCCGTACTGATCGGGGCCAGCAGTGTGAGACAGCTGGAAAACAGCGTTCAGTGTCTCGATCATCTGGAGTTTTCGGCAGATGAGTTAAAGGCGATTGACGAGATCTTAAAATAAGGACACTGATAACGGGAGAGCGAGATGAATTTTGAAGTCGGAGACATTGTAAAACTGAAGAAACAGCATCCCTGCGGCAGCTGTGAATGGGAAATTTTGCGGGTCGGCGCGGACTTTCGTTTGAAATGTATGGGCTGCGGCCACATGATTATGGTTCCCAGAAAGCTGGTGGAGAAGAACGTCAGAGGGCTGAAAGGAGCGGATGGGGCGGAAAAGCGGTAAGAAGTCCCGGAAATGTCGTAAAATCGTAGGAAAACAGGAAAAAGTACTTGCTTTTTCCGCCAATTTCTGCTAAAATATTAATCCGTGACACATTAAATTCCTTGCTCCTGAAACTGAAAGCAGGGGCCAGAGACCACAAGGAGGTAAACAAGCATGAACAAGTATGAGTTAGCCGTTGTTCTTAACGTAAAGCTCGAAGATGAGGAGAGAGCAGCAGCCATCGAGAAGATTACAAATTATATCACTCGTTTTGGCGGTACTGTAACCAACATCGACGAATGGGGTAAGAAGAGATTAGCTTACGAAATTCAGAAGATGAAAGAGGGATTCTACTACTTCATCCAGTTTGATGGCGATTCCACAACACCGAATGAGTTAGAATCACGCATTCGTATTATGGAACCAGTTATCAGATATTTATGCGTAAGACAAGAGGCATAATAGATAAAGAAAGTGTGATCGTATGAACAGAGTAATCCTGATGGGTAGATTGACCCGTGATCCAGAAGTAAGATATTCCCAGGGCGAGCGCGCCATGGCCATCGCAAGATATACTCTTGCTGTTGACAGAAGAGGCCGCAGAAACCAGGACGGCAACGAGCAGACCGCAGATTTCATCAACTGTGTCGCATTTGACAGAGCAGGTGAGTTTGCCGAGAAGTATTTCCGCCAGGGCATGAGAGTGTTGATTTCCGGAAGGATCCAGACTGGCAGTTACACGAATAAGGACGGTATCAAAGTTTACACGACCGATATCATTGTAGACGATCAGGAATTCGCCGACAGCAAGGGCGCGGCTTCCGGTGATGGCGGCGGCTATCAGCCAACATCCAGACCGGCACCGTCTTCCGCAATCGGTGATGGATTTATGAATATCCCGGATGGAGTCGAAGACGAAGGACTTCCATTCAACTAAACTTGCAGGGATAGAAACAACAAAATCTAACAGGAGGTAGTACCAATGGCATATAATAAGAATGATAAAGCTGATGGCGCCAAGTTCAGAAGAGGCGGCATGCGCAGAAGAAAAAAAGTATGTGTATTCTGTGGTGAGAAGAACGGCACCATCGATTATAAAGATGTAAATAAATTAAAAAGATATGTCTCTGAAAGAGGAAAAATTCTTCCGAGACGTATTACAGGTAACTGTGCAAAGCATCAGAGAGCACTTACCGTTGCAATCAAGAGAGCAAGACACATCGCTCTTATGCCTTATACAATGGAATAAACCCTTATATAATGAGGGTGTGCAGATAAGAGGAAGCAGTTTACTCAGATTGCATAGAATAAAGAATGAAATCCCTTCGCATGTGAATGTGAGGGGATTTTTAATATGGAATTGCCATTATGGCAGTAGCGGCATATATCCCCACTGACATAATGGCAAATCTATGATCTGCAAAACGGCCGAGAAGTGGGAGAGAAAGAATTTAATATAAAAGAGTAAAAGTAGTATTGACATATACATCGTATAATGATATATTGTAATCAGACATAATGGTAAATATAAGGAGATGTAATAGTGAGATATAATAAAGAACTGCTAAAAGGAACTACCCCCATGCTGGTTTTGAAACTTTTGTCAACAAAAGATATGCATGGATATGAAATTATTAAGAAAATGGAAGAAATGTCTGAGTATACTCTTTCAGTTGCACAAGGGTCGTTATATCCTATTTTACACAATTTGGAGGAGGATGGATATTTAGAGGCATATTGGATAGGGGACGATTCAAAAAGGAAAAAGAAAGTCTACCATATAACGGATTCTGGTCAAAACAAACTCAGGCAGTTGATTGATGAATGGAACCAGTACTCGAATAGTATTTTTTGCGTAATTAATAGAGGAAAAGTATATGACTGAGGGTATTAAAGAGTATATAGAAGAGGTTACGACTGGGATTAAATGCAGAGGCAAATATAAAAAGAAAATCGAAGATGAATTATCTGTTCATATGGAAACCCTCTATTCTGATTTTTTAGATAGAGGTTATGATATTAAGCGGATTGAAAAGATGGTAATCCAAGCTATGGGAGATCCCGAGGATATTAGAAACAGCTTTAACCATGTTATATGGTTAAAGGCCAGGAAAAGAATTGCCAAAGGGGTAATTGGATTAACAGCGTTTTCCGCACTGGTGTTAGGTGTCAACAGTGCGGTTATAAATATGGCAGAACATGAAAAATATACTACTTTTTTGAATGGAATTGAAGAAGGGAAAGTTAGTGTGGCGGATGCATTGATTGATGATTTATATTCGCCTGACTATAAAAATAATTCTCTACTTACAGGGGCTATAGAGACTTATTGTGAGCTCGTTGACAATCATCACCGCATTCAACTTATCGTAACAAAAAATGTGCTTATAACATCGGAGGAGGGAAAATATGAAGAGATTAGGTAAAGTTATTACTTTCTTTTATACTGTATTGTCGATGTCAATTTTGGCTTGTGCTGCAAGCTTTGCAGCTGAAAGGACAGAGGTTACTGAAAAACTGATAATAGTTACTAAAGATGGATACGAAATTACTATCGAAGAAGTTCAGGAGCCAGAATCAAGAGTAAATCCGGATCGGACTGCCACAAAGAGTTATGATTCGACATTTAGGGATCGAAATGGCGTTCTCTTGGGTGTTTACAGAGCTACATTTACAGGTATGTATTCAACGGTTGATAATGTAAGTGAAATGGCGGATGTGAAAGTCGCATAGAGATCTGGCTCTTATGACTATGTGTCTTGGGAAAAACGCACAGAAGGTCAGGACGGTTTTGTTACCTATTATGTTCTTGGCGAATATGCGATTACAGTTTCAGCCCATATTTCACCTAATGGAACTATTACGATTGCTTCAGGTCAATAAGTTTTGAATTACCGAAGCCCCTGTAAAGATGTTGATTGAATAAAGATACCTAAATTATGGTAGTGTCAGACTTGACACTACCATAATTTCTACAAGGGAGGTTAATATGAAAACAACACTGAAAAGATTGTCGGCATTATTAATGGTATTGGTAATGAGTATCGCTATGACGGGAACGGCATTTGCATATGATCCGTCAGTAACTGTTAATATTGCTCCGTCGGGAAACAGTCTAAAATTTAGTGCTATGGTTAAGACTAATGCACCTGATAATTTCGTGGATACGATCTATTTATCAACTGAAAGTATTAACGAGGATACAGGTGAAGTTATTAGTGCATGGGATGGTTCGAAATCAGGACAGAGTAGTCTTGGATCAGGCTATACATTAACGAGACCAATTGCAACAGCCTATAGTAAATGGGCCTATGGCGAAATAAGTTATATAGCAGATGTTCCAGATGATGGATACTCAGACACGGCTGATTTTTATTATCAAAATAAGCGGACTGCCAACAAAAAACTAATAGCTAAGCGAGATGCAGTGATAGCAGATAGCTTTGATATTGACTTGAGTGACTATAGGATTTTGAACCCTCCAGAAAAGGAATATTTTGAAAAAAAATTATTAGTAACAAGAAAACAAGTAAATGTACGCGGTGGTGATACTGTTCCTATCACGTATATAAATCCAGAAGAATCAATTGTATATGTTATTAAACAGGATGCTTATGGTATGAATTATTTGTACAAGTTTAAAACATCTGGTGATGGTTGGATGCTGGATTCCAGTGACCATGTACAAGGTGTAAAAATGGAACCTTCAAATCAGGCAGAATCACTAAGACTGAGAAAAACCGAAGAAGTAGAAGAACTGTTTCATTAGATATTCGTCAGATTTAACCGGTTAGAGAATAATGATGAGGCTGCCTATAACCAGGCAGCCTTATTTTGTATATTCAGATCACTAAACTGTACATGGTATTAGAAATAAGTCGGAAATTTCCAAGTGTGTTTACGGTTTTTTTCCATTTACGCCCATTGTATATTTTCCTATAATGGAGTGGAGATACGATAGAATTTTTCACGGTAAAGGAGGATATGATGGGAACATTTTTATTGGATAAAAGCGTTACGGCGGATCTTGGAACGATGAAGGACAGAGGTACGGTGAGACGAGCGGTGGAGCGGTTTTACCGGGATCTGGATATGGTGATTGACGGGGATTCTGCTTATGGGGGCGGGATCAGGCTCTGCGAGGAATCCATGGATCCGGAACAGTACAGGATACTGGTTGAGGAAAAACGGATGGTAATCTGCGCGGGGGATGAACTGGGATTTGTGTATGCACTGCTGCATTTGAGCGAGGCGTACATGGGGATTCTGCCGTTCTGGTTCTGGAATGATCAGAAATTCGAAAAGCGGGAGTATGTGGAGATCCCGGTGGGAACAATTGCGTCGTCTCCATATCCGGTGAGATACAGAGGCTGGTTTCTGAACGACGAGGTACTGATCAGCCGCTGGGATGGCGGAGTGAGCAGGGAGTATCCGTGGGAGATGGCATTTGAGGCGCTTTTGCGTCTCGGAGGAAATTTAGTGATACCGGGTACTGATGCGAATTCCAAGATTTATGTGGGACTGGCGGCCGATATGGGGCTCTGGATCACTCATCATCACGCGGAACCGCTGGGAGCCGAGATGTTTGCACGGGTCTATCCGGATAAGACGCCTTCCTTTGCGGAATATCCGGAGCTTTTTTACAGCCTGTGGGAGGACGGAATCCGGAGGCAGAAGGATTACCGCGTTATCTGGAATATCGGATTCCGGGGGCAGGGAGACCGGCCTTTCTGGGACGATGATCCCCAGTATGATACCCCGAAGAAGCGGGGAGACCTAATCAGCAGCCTGATGGTGCGCCAGTACGAGCTGGTAAAGAAGTATGTGAAGAATCCTGTATTCTGCACGAATCTCTATGGGGAGACGATGGAACTGTATCAGCAGGGATTCCTGATTCTGCCGGAGGATGTGATTACCATCTGGGCTGATAATGGTTACGGGAAAATGGTATCGAGAAGACAGGGCAACCACAATCCCAGAGTGCCGGCGCTGCCTCCCGCAGATTTAAGGGATGGGAACCATGGAACGTATTATCACGTCTCTTTTTATGATCTGCAGGCGGCGAATCATATTACCATGCTGCCAAATTCTATGGAATTTGTGGAAAAAGAATTGAAAATAGCGTATGATTGTGGAATAAAGAGCCTGTGGGTTGTCAACTGTTCTAATGTAAAGCCCCACGTGTATCCTCTGGACTTTATTGGGAATCTGTGGAGAGGAAATTCGCTCACCGCAGCGGAACACAGGAGGCGTTATATGGAGTCTTACTACGCCTATGGACAGCGGATTGACGGGAAGGACCTTTTGGCGGCTCTCCCGGATCTCTTTGAAGCGTATTTTAAGTGTACGGTTCGGTATGGGAAAGAGGAGGACGAGCGGGCGGGCGACCAGTTTTATAATTACGTGACTAGGGATTTTGTCTGCCGCATTATGGCGGATGGGGGGCAGAGACCGGAGCCGGAGCTTAACTGGTTTGCCCCGGGAGAGAGTCTGGAAGAACAGATGGAACAGTACCGGAAAACGGTTGTAAATGGGAGAAATGCATTTGAACCGCTTCTGGAAGCATGCAGCCGGATGGCAGAGCAGGCGGGGCCGCTTCTGGAGGATTCCCTTCTCCTGCAGGTGAAACTACATACGTACTGTCTGAGAGGCGCTGTGTCCTTCTGTGACGGTTATGAGGCGTATGCCGGTAAACAGTATCTGCGGGCGTTTTATCTGTTTGGCAGGGCAGCGGACTGGTATGAGGCGGCGGACTGGTCCATGAGAGCGCGGGAACACGGAAAATGGAAGGGCTTTTACGAAAATGACTGTCTCTGCGATGTCAAGGAGACTGCGTACTGCCTGAGACGGCTGATGGGATATATCAGGAATTTAGGGGACGGCCCTCATTTCTATGAGTGGCAGAGGGAGGTTACCTATTCGGAGGAAGATAAACGGGTGGTTCTCATCACCAACATGGAGAACCATATGACGGATCAGGAACTTTACCAGGCGATGAAGGAGCGGGAAAGTGATGAGAAAGCGTTGGGATCAGTGGGTGGAACGGTTTAGGAATACAAGCCTTGCCAGAAAGATGATGGTGGTCTATGCGGCCATATTCGGAATTCTGTGCGGTATCACGCTGCTTGCCATGCAGGTTACCTTGAGTATCTATGACGGCCAGCTTTACCAGAAGTCGCTGGAGGAACTGAATTTCTTCACGGAGCGGGTGGACGGAGAGCTGAAAAAGGTGGAGGAGCTGTCCTTCGATCTGGCAATGGACTACGAGATTCAAAATCAGCTGTCGGTCATAAAAAGTGCGAAGAACAAGGCGGAATATTCATTTCAGATGTCGAAGATGCGAAGCCGGCTGACCACAGAGGCGCTGTCTGCGGAACTGGTTTCGGAATTTATCTATACGGATAAATTCCTGACCAGATATGAGGTGGGGAAACGGTATGTGGAACTGCCGGTGGGAATTTACGACAGCCTGCTGGAGAAGTTTGACAAGGCAAAAGGAGCCTATGTTTATGAGAATCCTACGGAGGAATTTCCCTATCTCGTCTCCGGCAGGGATATACGCAAGCACATCGATGCCAGTCTCGACTATCTGGGAAGCCTGATCTTTGTATCGGATATCCGGGTGCTGATCGAGAAGCATTTAAATCAGCTGAAAACCGATGTTTCCAGCCTGTGCGTGACCAGCGACTCCGGCCTGATCTATCAGAGCGAGGACGGTCTGTATGAGAAGATCAGGCAGGTGCTGCCGGAGAGCGATTATGAGATCATAAATCTGGAGGGGAGAAAGTATTTTCTCTGTCAGCTTACATCGGCGGAGACGGGATGGACGTATGTGAACATGTTTCCGTACAGCTCGATTTATTTTATGAACACCATGGTCCGATACTGTCTGATCGGCGGATTTCTCGTGCTGTTTGTGGCGGCGATGCTGATCCTGAAACGGCTTTCCACGGCCATTACCAGACCGCTTAACAGACTGACGGATTCGATTCAGATAGTGGAAGCGGGTGAGTTTCAGAAGGCGAAGGAGTATCTGGAGGGAGAGAAGCGAGGCGACGAGGCGGGAATCCTGACCCAGGAGTTCCAGATTATGCTGGATAAGATCATGGTCCTGATTCATGAAAACTATGAGAAGCAGATATTGCTGAAGGATACGCAGTACCGGGCGCTTCAGGCGCAGATAAATCCTCATTTTCTCTATAATACTTTGAATTCCATTAACTGGATGATACGGTCGGGGAAGAATGAGGAGGCGTCTGAGATGCTGATCTCGCTGGGAGATTTGCTGCGGGCGGCATTTAAGAAGGAACAGCTGGCTACGGTTTTGGAGGAGCTGGAGCTGGCAAGGCATTATATTGATATTCAGAAGGTCCGGTACCGGAGAAGGGCCGAGTTTCTTGTGGAGGCAGAGGGTGATTTGGAGGCGTACCACGTGCCGCGGATGATTCTGCAGCCGCTGGTGGAGAATTCGATCAACCATGGCGTGGACAATTCCTTAAATAAATGCAGGATTCTGGTGCGGGTAAAGGAAAATGTAGAGGAGCAGACCATGACCCTGGAGGTGGAGGATGACGGGCCGGGTATGACGGAGGAAGAACTGGAGGCCGTCAGGAATTTCACCATGGTGCCCAAGGGAAATGGGATTGGACTTAAAAATATCAGGGAACGGCTGAACCTGATCTTTTCTGACGCAGTATTTGAGATAACCAGCCAGCCCGGAAAGGGAACCGTTGTGAGGATTGAAATTCCGAAATATGGAGGGAAATAGATGTGTATAAGCTTCTGATCGTGGACGATGAGGATGTGGAGAGAGAGGGAATGGCAGATTTTATCCAGTGGGAAAAGTACGGGATAAGTCTGGCGGGAACCGCATGGAACGGTGTCGAGGGATATGAGGAGATCCAGAACCAGATGCCGGATATCGTGATTACGGACATTAAGATGCCTGTCATGAATGGAATTGAACTGATCCGGAAGACGAGGGAGGATTTTCCGGATATTGTATTCATTGTGCTTTCCGGCTACGGAGAGTATGAGTATACCAGCAGAGCCATGGAGCTGGGCGTGCGCCACTATATACTGAAGCCCTGCGATGAGGCGAAGATTGTGGAAGTGATCGGCAAGGTAACGGAGGAGCTTAAGGTCCGGGAAGAGAAGAAGAGAAAAGAGGATGATATGCGGACCCAGGTCAAGCGGCTGGCTCCGAGAGCCAGGGAGCAGATGTTCCGCAATGTGCTGCTGAACCGGGAAGATATCCATAAGGACTTCGAGGCGTATCTGGGGGACTGCGGGAACTTCCGGAGAGAGGTCTTTCTTCTGGCGTTTCATAAGGAAAAATGGTTTGACTATCTGGAACAGTTTGTGGTGACGAACATTATTACGGAGCTGCTGGGAAGCAGTTACGTGCTTCTGGTGACGTCTATCCGCAACGATGTGCTGCTTCTGCTGGAAGGGCGTGTATTTGATGAGATTCAGCCTGTCATTGTGAAGGTGAAAAAGGAGTATGAGAAGTTTGATTCCAGCCCGCTTCAGACAGCGGTTTCCGGCCGCGGAAGCTGGGATCAGATACAGGGCCTCTATGAGGAGGTCTCAGGACTCTTAAAGATGGGAAAGATCGACGCGGACACGGACGCTTTGTGGCATGGATTTTATAAGGATATCAACCGGGAGGAATTGATGCTGATTAATTACCGGGCTTTGAGGGCTGCGAAATCCTATGATGCCATCCTGTTTGAGCTGTATCTGGGATTCGTAAAGATGCGGCTCAGAGGCGATCTGGCCGGG
Source organism: Hungatella sp. SB206 (assembly GCF_051132295.1). NCBI lineage: Bacteria > Bacillati > Bacillota > Clostridia > Lachnospirales > Lachnospiraceae > Hungatella > Hungatella sp. SB206. The sequence continues at coordinate 476,849 of NZ_CP096603.1, forward strand.
AGAAAGGAAGCGGCAATCCGGTATGTGCTTGACATGCTCTATGAGGATGAGGACAATGAACGGTGGCTGAAGGGGGAAGACGACAGGGAGCTTTTGAAGCTTCTGGCCGACTATATCAGTGAGAAGCAGGGGCTTCATCCGGGCGGAGATAAGGAAGAGCGGCGTATGCGCGATATTCTGCTGGGAATCTATCAGAACATCAGCAGCCAGGAACTGAGCATCCAGTGGCTGACGAAGGAAGTCCTGTACATGAATCAGGATTATTTCGGGCGTGTCTTTTCCAAGTGTATGAAACAGAAGTATTCTTCTTATATCTTAAATGTCAGAATTGAACTGGCGAAACGGCTGATCTGGTATTTTCCGGAGATCAAGCTTTCTCAGATCGCGGAAGAAGTGGGATACCCGGCGGATGGCCAGTATTTTTCCAAGACCTTCCGAAAATTAGTGGGAATGTCCCCTTCTGAGTACAAGGATTATATACAAAAACAGGCGTAATTTGAAAAAAGCCGGCTTTTCCGCATGGAAGAAAGTCGGCTTTTTTCAATTGGGATGACGGCTTTTTCCATTTTTTATTTGTTTCAAATCATGTAGAATAACAGCATAAACAAGGTGCGCACCGAAACTTTGAGAGTTAAAAATACAGATCAAGGAGAAATGGTTATGAGAAAAATGAAACGTTTACTGGCGCTGGGGCTTGCTGGAATGATGGTACTGTCGGCAACGGGATGCAAAAGCCCGGATAAGACGAAAGGCAGCGCGGCTGATACGACGCAGGCAGCAGCCACTGGAGGCACATCCACTGGCGGCACGACCGCAGCAGCTTCCTCCGATGGTGAAGATGTAACACTTAAGTTTACCTGGTGGGGCGGGCAGACAAGACACGAACTGACACAGCAGCTTCTGGATAAGTATACGGAGCTTCACCCGAATGTAAAATTTGAAGCGGTTCCCTCCGGCTGGGATGGATACTTTGACAAGCTGGCGACTCAGGCGGCAGCAGGAGCCATGCCGGATATCGTTCAGATGGACTATCTCTATATCAGTACCTATGCAAAGAACAGTTCCATCGCGGATCTGACACCATATATAGAAGACGGCACCATCGATACCTCCAGTATCGATGAAAACCTGATGAAGTCCGGTGAGATCGGCGGAAAGACAGTCGGACTCGTGTATTCCAGCTCTCTTCTCGCAATGGGGTATAATCCTTTAGTGCTGGAGGAGGCCGGTGTGGCGGTTCCTTCCATGGATTGGACCTGGAGTGATTTTATTGACTTATGCAAGACCGTGAAAGATAAGACAGGAAAGCTGGGTTCTGCGACTGGCCCTGTGGATGATACCAACCTGTTTAATTACTGGGTGAGACAGCATGGCGCTTCTCTATTCAGTGATGATCAGAAATCCCTCGGTTATGACGATGACCAGGTTTGTATCGACTATTTGAATATGTGGTCGGAGCTGATGGCAGCAGGCGCAGTTCCGAATCCGGATGAGTATGCGGCAATCCAGACGCTGGGACAGGAAGCAGGCCCTGTGGTGACGGGCGAAGGCGCTACCATGATCGAGTGGAACAACTATGCCAATAAGGTGGCATCCGTAAACGATAAGCTGAAGATTACTTCTCTGCCATTATCTGATAACACCGAATATAAAGGCCTCTGGAATAAACCAGGTATGTTCCTGACCATTTCCGAGACATCAGCGCATAAAAAAGAGGCGGCTGAGTTCATCAACTGGTTTGTAAACTCTGAGGAAGCCAACGATATCATGATGGGGGAAAGAGGAACTCCGGCATCATCCGCGGTCAGAGAACACATGAAATCCACCGGCAAATTATCTCCGCAGCAGGAAGAAATGTTCAACTATTTAGATATCACTGCCGATATCTGCGGCGAGACGCCTGCTCCGGACCCGATCGGTATGTCCGAGATCAACGAAGCTTTTAAGAACGCGGCTTACAGCGCATTCTACGGCCAGGTTTCAGCAGAAGAGGCTGCTAAGACCTTCCGTGAGGAGGCAAATGCCATACTGGTGAGAAATAACTAAGGCGTGGAAGAAAACATTTTCAGACACGTTTCAGGAAATGAAGACAAAGGGATTGCACAAGACATTGTGACAGTCCCTTTTTAAAAGACTGAGGTGACTATTTTGATAAAGAAAAGATATAAAGACAATAAAGTGGCGTATCTGCTGCTTGCCCCCTGGCTGTTGGGCTTCATCGGGATGTGGCTGATTCCCATGTGTATCTCCATCTACTATTCTTTTACGGATTTCAATCTTCTGAACGATCCGCAGTTTATCGGGGCCGCCAATTATGTGCGGGCGTTTACACAGGATAAGACCTTTTATAAGGCGTTAAAAGTGACCTTTTTATACGTGCTGCTCTTAGTGCCTCTGCGTCTGGCGTTTGCGCTGTTTGTGGCAATGCTGTTAAACAAGAAGCACAAGGGACTGGGACTCTACCGGACGCTTTACTATATTCCATCCATCATCGGCGGCAGCATCGCAGTGTCGGTGGTATGGAAACAGATTTTCGGAAACAAGGGCGTTATCATGACGCTGCTGGGTGTCTTTGGCATCGCGCAGAAGACGTCCCTCATAGGTAATCCGAAGACGGCGCTGTACGTTATTATTCTTATGGGGGTCTGGCAGTTTGGTTCTTCCATGCTGATCTTTTTATCCGCGCTGAAGCAGATTCCGGGCTCGCTCTATGAATCTGCAAAGGTGGACGGCGCGAACGGCTTCGTGACCTTCTGGAAGATTACGATTCCGATGCTGACGCCGACCATTTTCTTCAATCTGATTCTTCAGATTATTAATGGTTTCCGTGTGTTTACCGAGAGCTACGTCATCACGGATGGAGGACCGTTGGACAGCACCTTATCGTACGTCCTGTACCTGTACCGCCGTGCGTTTACGTATTTTGATATGGGATACAGCTGTGCGCTGGCGTGGGTGCTGGTGGCGATTGTCTCCGTATTTACCGTAATCCTGTTTAAGACTCAGAAAAGCTGGGTTTACTATGAAGCCGGGAGGGAATAAATCATGGGAATGAAGAGAAAAAGACAGTTGAGTTCAGTGATTTTTCACGCCGGGGCGTGTATACTGGGATTCTTTATGATCTACCCGCTCCTGTGGCTGCTGGCCAGCTCCTTTAAGAGCAACGAAACAATGTTTACTAATACCTATTCCCTGCTCCCTGAAGTCTGGGATGCGGCAAAGAACTATGCCAGCGGATTTGCGGGAATCGGCGGCGTGGCTTTCAGCACGTTTTTCATGAACTCCATGGTGGTAACGGTTGTGGGGACCATCACATGCGTGCTCTCCTCACTGCTGGCAGCCTATACATTTTCCAGACTGAAATTTCGGTTCTCCAATTTCTGGTTTGGATGTGTGATGATGACCATGATGATACCGGCACAGGTTATGGTGGTTCCGCAGTATATTATTTTGAAGAAAATCCATTTAATCGATACGCGGGTGGCCCTGATCCTGCCGTGGTGCTTCGGAGGAGCGTTTTTTATCTTCCTGATGGTTCAGTTCTTCCAGGGGATTCCGAAAGAGCTGGATGAGGCGGCGGAAATTGATGGATGCGGCAAGATTCAGACTCTGGTCAGGGTGCTGATTCCGATTGTGCGGCCGGCCATTATCACTTCTTCTATTTTTGCATTTTACTGGATCTGGCAGGATTTCTTCCAGCCGCTGATCTTCATGAGCTCATCAACGAAATATACGATTCCGCTTGCGCTCAATATGTATTTAGACCCGAACTCTTACAATAACTATGGCGGTTTGTTTGCAATGTCAGTGGTTTCACTGATTCCAATTGTGGTGTTCTTTATTATTTTCCAGAGGTATCTGGTGGATGGGATTGCCATGGATGGGATTAAGGGATAAATAAAATAAAAGGGGGATAACAAATTGTACAGCTTATCACGATGGAAGACCAGAATGACAGCATGTATAGTATCGGGAGCCGTGGCATTCAGTACGCTGTTCCCGGTTCCGGCAGCGGCGGCAGGTAAGATGGCCGCATACGATGGCAGTGAGGTCGTGGATCTGGCGGGAAACAGGGAGATGAAGGCTTATGGTGAACGCCTGGTTACAGGAGGAAGGGCTCTTGTATCCAGGGACTATGGAGAAGAAGCGGGGACAGGTATTTCCTATTATCTCGATTCTAAGGCCGGAAATGATGAAAATGAGGGAACCTCGGAAGACAAGCCGTGGAAGAGCCTTGAAATGGTGAATAACAGAACCTTTCAGCCGGGAGACCGGATATTGCTGAAGGCCGGAAGCGTATGGGAAGAGGAAACTCTTTTCCCGAAGGGGTCCGGTGAGGCTGGAAATCCGATCGTTATCGGCGCCTATGGGGCTGGGGAGAAACCGAAGCTGGCCGGAAATGCGGCGGTTCCCGAAGTGGTATCGCTCTATAATCAGCAGTACTGGGAGATTTCAGATCTGGAGATTACCAATACGGCAGCCGGATTCACCGGCGCCATGAACGACCAGAATGGGAATAAGTTAAAGGATGTCAGGGGAATCCGCATTGCCGGTCAGGACGGAGGCGACTTATACAATTACTATTTGCACGATTTATACGTTCATGATGTGACCGGCGTATGTGCCTGGATCAGCGGCGACAACAATGGAAAGCCGGGAATTCTGGGAAAACAGGGATGGGATAAGTCGAAGCGAACGGGCGGAATCCTGTTTGAGGTGATGGAACCGGCCACAGACCAGCCGACGGTTTTTCACGATATTACGGTTGAGCGGAATGTAGTGAATAACAATTCCTTCGGCGGCATTATTGTCAAGCAGTGGAAGGGCGCCGATACCGGCGGAGAACACTGGGCGTCGAGAGAAGAGGGAAAGGGCAATGCCGCAAATAATTATTACTGTGAAAACTGGAAGCCGCATACGGACGTCACCATACGCGACAACTATTTAAGCCAGGAAAATTCCGACTATGCCTGCAACACCATCTATCTGACCAGCGTGCAGGGCGCCGTTGTGGAGGGAAATATATCCAAGGAAGCCGGGACGTGCGGCATAGAGATGTACTACGCGGATGGTGTAACCGTACAGAGGAATGAAGTCTACAAGACCAGGGTAAAAGCCGGGGGGGCGGATTCCAATGCCATAGATCCCGATAAGGCGTCCACCAATATCCTGATTCAGTACAACTACATCCATGACACGGGAGACGGGATCCTTCTCTGCGGTTTTATCTTTGGAACCTCCGTGGTCCGCTACAATGTAATTAAGGATGCACAGAAACGGTATATCAATCCACATGGGGACAAGGGTGTCAATTATGTCTACAATAACATCCTTTATAATACAATTGAGAAGTCTAATCTGCCGTTTATTGAGTCATCAGGGGGCAATGGTGTTTATTTAAATAAATCGGGCAATATGCACTATATCAACAATAATATATTCTACAATACTGCTAAGACCACAACCAGCGTTGGAATCGGCGAGGGGCCTTCTACCTCTTATGACAGCAACTGCTATTATGGAAAAGGAGTACAGGCGCCGGAGCAGGAGACCCGCGCGGTATGCGGTGATCCGATGTTTGAAGGCGGTCTGACAGGAGACGAAGATGATGGGGCGGCGGAGCTTCTCAAGCTGCGTCTGAAACCGGAATCGCCTCTTCTGAATGCAGGAACCCAGATAGAGGATGACCCGCTTCTGTCTATTTCGGCGAACCCGGGGAGTGACTTTGCCGGAGCTCCCCTGTTTAACGGGGAACCGGATATGGGAATCTTCGAGTATCAGGGGGAAGCGGGCAGCGGAATCCTAAACGGATATGTGGAAGACCCCTACGGAAATATCATGAAGGGAGCCGCCGTAAAGTTAATGGATACGGATTACGCCGCATTGACAGATGAGCAGGGATTCTTCGCCATAACGGGGGTGAAGCCGGGATCGTATACGGCGGTGATATCCAAAGAGATTTATCTGGATGGAGAGACACCGAATATCACGGTGGAGGAGAAGGCGGTGACGAGAGTCCAGCTGAAGCTGGGGGAGAGCCTGTCTGACGCGGGCAGTGTAAAAGGGTGCGTATCAAACTCATCCGGGCCTCTGCAGGGCGTTACCGTGACCGCATCGCTGGGAGATCTGGTATTTACTGCTGAAACTGGAAACGACGGCTGCTACGAGATGACGGATGTGAAGATCGGAACCGGATATGTGGTAACGGCTTCGAAAGAGGGCTACACAACGGCTGCCGCTGAAGAGGTAAAGGTAATGCCAGCCGCCGCAACGGAAGTGAATCTGATTCTTTCCAAGGAGATCGGAAAAACGACGTATCTCATTGCAGACTTATTCGATCAGTATGATGCGGGAGCATTTACAAACAGCAGCAGCGGAAACAATATATGGAAGGTTTCCGATATCTCCGCTGTAGATGCGTCTAAGGCATCTTTGCAGATTAAGGCAGAGGGGAATGGAAACAAATATCTGGAGATGGCGAAAACCGGCACCTACAGCCTCTATGCTTATACAAAAAAGGAGTATGATCTAAGCGGAATCATTACGGTGGAGGCAAGAGTGAAGCGGACAACGGAGTCTGCATCTGCCAATCAGTTTGGTATGTATTCCTTTAACAAAGCAGATTTCAAAACGGGAGATCCAACGGGCAGTTCCAATGCAATCGGTACCTTTGCGCTTTCGAAAGGAAATATTATCACCCATAATAAGAAGGGCTCTTCGAACACAGTAAATGTTCAGGGGTATACAAAGAACGAATGGGATATTATCAGGAATGTCATTAACCTGGATACCAACACCTTTGATTTTTATGTAAATGACATGAATGTCCCAAAGCTGGCCGACCAGCCGCTGCGGACACAGGGAAAAAATATTGACCGTTTTGAGTTTTTCTCCAGCGGATCAAACGTTGGAGACTTACTAATCGACTATTTTAAGGTTTGTACCGGGCCTGCCATGGATTACGATGACGCGGGCATCTCAGGAATCCGTGTGGATGGAAAAGAGGCGGAGTGGAAGGGCGACAATATCTATGAGCTGGAAATCCCTTCCGGCAGCAGTGAGGTGAAGGTACAGCCGGCAGCCAGCAGCATTTTCGCCAGAAAGATTATGGTTGGAGATCAGGATGCTACAAAGGACGCGGTTACCGTGCCGGTATCCGGATCTGGTGATTCGTTCCGCATAACCGTTCTGGCCGAGGATGGGGAGACAGAGGAGAGCTATCAGCTGAATCTGGTGAAAAAGGATGCATCCGGACTGGCCTATTTAACGAGTCTTGCCATGGAGGGCGTCACTTTAACTCCTGAATTTGATTTTAATACAATGGAATACGAAGGAGAAGTGCCGTCAGACGTGCGCCGTGTGACACTGCAGTATGAGACGGTTCAGGCGAGCAATGAGGTGACAATCAAGGTTAATAACCAGTACGTGACGGATCCGGTGATTCCGTTAAAGCCAGGTGTTAATGTCATAGAGATTGGAGTCGCATCGGCGGACGGTACCAGCTTTGCGGATTATACTGTCACTGTTACGAGAGATTGTGTGATTGACGGAATCAGGATCGATACACCGCCTGTAAAAACTGTCTATGAGAGAGGGGAAGAACCTGATTTCGAAGGACTGACGGTCGGAGCCTATTGTGAAGGAGAGCGGGTGTGCGTGCTTGACGCGGCCGAGTTTGCGGTAAGTATGCCGGATACGTCGGAGACGGGAACCGTTCCGGTAACGGTTACTTATGTGACGGAAGACGGTATGACGCTGGAAGCCGCCTTTGATATTAACGTTTACGACCGGGATACCATGGAACCTCAGAGCATTAAGGTGGTAAAACCGCCGGAACAGACTGTATATGGAACCGGAGAAGCGTTCCAGCCGGATGGCATGGAAGTGCGCCTTCTCATGAAAGCCACGGCGAGCAATGCGGCACCGGCGGAGGTCAGAATTCTGGATGATGGGGAATACGACGCCATCGGTGATTTTACAGAGCCGGGTGACACGAAGGTGGCGATACGCTATACCTGGACCGACAGCGAGGGAGAGGAACGGTATCTGGAGGACCGCGTGGCGGTAACCGTCTATGATGAGGAACTGGACTATTACGAGACGGGAATTACGGTGACAAAGCAGCCGAAGAAGACGGTCTATGAGACGGGGAGTGTCTTTGATCCGGAGGGTATGGAAGTAAAACGGACCATGAAGGCCAGCGGGAGCAACGCCGTCTATTATAAAGAAACCATTACAGATTACGATTATGATGCAGATGAGCTGACCAAAACCGGAACCAGAAAGATATCGGTCAGTCATGAGGGAACGGATAAAGACGGGGAAGACAGGACGTTTACAACCGGTGTGACGGTTACGGTAACAAACCGCGAAGATATATTAAAGAACGCGGTTCTGGAGCAATCGGTGGCCGGGGCCAGGGAGATATTAAACAAAGAGAACGTGGCCTATGTGACGGAAGAGGAAAAGGCCGCGGCCGCCGATGCGGCTAAGGAAGTGTTCCTTGATGTGATGGGAGCGGAACATACGGTTCTGACAAAAGAGATGGCCGTCCGTATGGGAGAACTCGAGGCACTGCTTAAAAATGCATATCCCGGTATCGCGATACGAGCCGAGGGAGATTCGAAGCTGACGGAAGGTGCGGAGGTGGCCGGAGCGCTCCTGAATGCTCCGCTTGGCCAGGGGAATCTTTCGATCGTTTCCCGGATTACGGGAACGAAGCTTCCGGAAGACATCCCGGAGACCAAAGCAGCGGCGGCAATGGAAATCAAGCTTCTGGTGAATGGAGAAGAGCTTCAGCCGGATATCCCGCTTTATATGACCTTAAAGATCCCGGAGGGGATCGATAAGGCTGATCTCATCATCTATCACGTATTGGATGATGGCAGTATTGAAGTGATTGATCCGGAGATCAGCGGCGGCTTCCTGCACTTTTTCGTGAGAAGCTTCAGTACATTTGTAATTGCCAATCCCAAAGAGGCCGATTTAACCGGAATCGAAATTACGGCTCAGCCGAAAAAAACAGAGTACCGGATTCATGAGGCGTTTGACGCTTCCGGGTTGGTGGTAACCGCTGTCTACGAGGACGGAACGAAGGCTGCTGTCACGGAGTATGAACTGGCTGGATTCGACTCAGCGACGGCTGGAATTAAAACGATTACAATATCCTATAAAGGAAAGACCGCAAAATTTACCGTTACAGTAAAGGCGGAGGACGACGGCTCCGGAGATGATGACAACGGCGGCAATGACGACGGTAATGGAGGCAATGACGATGGCGGTAATGACGACGGTAATGGAGGCAATGACGATGGCGGTAATGACATCGGAGGCGGTAATAATGGCAGCGGAAGTCCGGCAGTCAAGTCGGTTCTGCCGGATACGGTAAGGGGAAGCTGGAAACAGAATGAGAATGGCTGGTGGTTTGAGACACTGGACGGCGGTTTCGTGAAATCGGATTGGGCTCGTATCAATGAGAAATGGTATTATTTCGACGATCTGGGATACATGACAGTCGGCTGGGTACTCGATCAGAACCACTGGTATTATTTGGGAGCAGATGGCGCCATGGCGGCTGATGTCTGGGTCCTGGACCGGGGATTGTGGTACTTCCTGCAAAGCGGGGGAGTGATGGCCGCAGACCAATGGGTTCAGTGGAATGGAAACTGGTATTATTTAAACAGCGATGGCAGTATGGCTAAAGACACTGTGGTAACGGTCGGATACCGGATCGGAGAAGACGGCGTCTGGCGCCCTGATTAAGAGATAGGAACATGGACTCCCGGGAAGCGGATACTTCCCGGGAGCTTTTTGGTTTTATCCGATGTTATCTGTGAAATCAGTAAATAAATGAGGAATGAAGGTTCCTTCATTGACAAATGATGAGAAGCGTTTTATCATAACAGATAGAAAGACTTAAGGTTACAGGATCAGGAGGATATTTCGATGACGGTAAGGGAATGTTACGAGGCGATGGGCGCCGATTATGAGGAAGTTCTTCGCCGTCTGGCGAATGAAGAAAGAGTCGCCCGTTTTTTGCTGAAGTTTTCCAGTGATGAAAGCTTTGCCGGACTGGTTAAGGCAGTGGAGGAGAGTGATTATGAGGTGGCTTTCCGAGCGGCCCATACGTTGAAGGGGATCTGCCTGAATCTGTCGATCACCAGGCTTGCCGAGTCCAGCAGCGCGCTGACTGAGTCTCTGCGGGCCGGCGGCTGGAGCGAAGAGGCGGGACCTCTTTTTGAACGGGTGAAAGACGATTACAGTCAGACGGTTCAGGCGATTCAAATGCTGAAGAACGATTAATTGCGCCAGATACGCGAGGAAAAAAGATAAATGAAGAATAAAATTTTAATAGTGGACGATGCGGAGATCAACCGCTCCCTTTTGGCGGACATACTGTCTGTCGAGTATGATATTATGGAAGCGTCCAACGGCGTGGAGGCAGTTTCCCTGCTAAACCAGTACCACGCCGATCTTTCGCTGATTCTTCTGGACATCGTGATGCCGGAGATGGATGGATTCGAGGTTCTGGCGATTATGAACAGAAATGGCTGGATTCAGAGCATTCCGGTCATTACGATTTCGGCGGAGACGTCCTCCAGTTATATTGAACACGCTTATGACCTGGGAGCGGCCGATTATATCAGCCGCCCATTTGATGAGAAGACGGTGCTGCGCCGTGTGAGCAACATGCTCATGCTCTATACGAAGCAGAAGATTCTGGAAGGTATGGTGACGGAGCAGATCATCGATAAGGAGAAGAATAATTTCCTGATGGTCGAGATTCTGAGCAACATCGTCGAGTTCCGTAACGGAGAGAGCGGGCTCCATGTGCTGCATATCCGTGTGATCACGGAGATGCTCTTAAAGAAGCTGCTGGAGAAGACCGATGAGATCCACCTGTCGCTGTCGGATATCGCTCTGATCGTCAATGCGTCGGCTTTGCATGATATCGGAAAGATCTCCATCCCTGAGGAGATTCTGAATAAACCCGGCCGTCTGACACCGGAGGAATTCGAGGTCATAAAGACCCATTCTGCTGTAGGAGCGCAGATCCTGAAAAATGCGCCGAACCGTCAGACGGAAAAGCTGATTCAGGTGGCTCATGATATCTGCCGCTGGCACCACGAGCGGTATGACGGAAATGGGTATCCGGACGGGCTTAAGGGGGATGAAATCCCCATCGCGGCCCAGGTTGTCTCAGTGGCAGACGTCTATGATGCGCTCACCAGCGAACGTGTATACAAGTCGGCCTACAGCCACGAAAAGGCAATGGAAATGATCTTAAACGGGGAGTGCGGGGCATTTAACCCGCTCTTACTGGAATGTCTCGTGGAGGTGGGGGACCGCATTCTGAAGGAGCTTGATTTACACTCCCTGGACGGGATGTCAGATATTGAGATGGAGGGAATTGCGTACGAGCTGAAGTCCCATAATGAACTGCGTGCGTCGAACCGGACGCTGATGCTTCTGGAGCAGGAGCGTATTAAGTACCGTTTCTTCGCCTCCATGTCGCAGGAGGTTCAGTTTGAATACAATATCCATTCGGACCTTTTGGAAGTATCTGAGTGGGGAGCAAAGTATCTGGGGATTCCGGAGTTGATCGCCCATCCGGAGCATAATGAAGAACTTGCAAGGGTATTTAATAGAAGTGATTTTGCAGACTTAAAGAAACAGCTTCGTGCGACCACCCCGGGAGAGCCGGTGTTCAGTGGGAGCTATCAGGTTGTCATCGAGGGAAAACCGAGGTGGTTCAAGGTAGTGGCGCGCACGATCTGGGATTCCGACGAGGATACCTTATATTCCGGGACGATCGGTAAATTCATCGATATCCACGAGGAACAGATGGAACTCACTAATTTAAAGCGCCTGGCCTCCCAGGATTCTCTTACCGGCCTCTATAATCACAAGGCGGCCAAGGAAATGATTGAGAATATGATAGTCCAGCGCGAGAGCAAAGAGTATGCCATGATCCTGATTGATGTGGATTACTTTAAGTTTGCCAATGACCAGCACGGTCATATCTTCGGGGACGAGGTGTTAAAGTACATTTCCCAGAAGATGCGGCAGAATATCCGAAGGGATGATGTCGCAGCCAGAGTCGGAGGCGATGAATTCCTGATTTTCGTGGAATACCGTGACAATGTGATGCCGCAGATTGAGCGCATCTTCCGTTCCCTGACGGATTCCTTCCAGGGCTTCCAGATATCTGTCAGCATGGGAGTGGCGCGTTGTCCGGAGAATGGAGTAGATTACGAAGTGCTGTTCCACTGCGCCGATCAGGCGCTCTATTCAGCAAAGAAAAATGGCAGGAACCAGTTCTGCCTGTATGACAAGACAATTCAGGGCTTTTTATCTGTGCTTTCGCCAATGGATAATTGAGGAAGCTGTGGGCCAGGCGAGAAGAGTGGAATTTCCGGAGAGATACCGGAGGTTCCGCTTTTTTATTTCGGATATTTTACCATTTATGTCTGATTTTTGAATTAACTTGATAAAGAGCGTCTGTTAAAATAGAAACAGATGAGGAAGCTTCCCAAATGAAAAGAAAGGATAAAGGCGATTATGAAAAAAAGATTAGCTCTGATTGTGGCGGCAGCACTTGCGGCCACAACAGTAATGACGGGGTGCAGCAGCGGAAACGGGCAGAAAGCGACCGGGGCTCCGGCGGCGGAAAGTGTGGCGGAAAGTACAGCGGCGGAAGGTAAGGCAGCAGGAAATACAGCGGCGGAACGTGCGGACGCAGGCAAGGGGCAGGAGGTACAGGAGAGTGAGACCGCAGACCCCATGGCAGCCATTACCGATGATGGAACGAAAAAGACGATTACATACTGGCATACATTTACAGAGGGAGCACGTAAAGACTATATTGACGAAATGGTAGCCGAGTACATGAAGGAACATCCAAATGTGACCATCAATGTAGAGGTGTATCCGTGGAATGTATTTACTCAGAAATGGACGGCGGGGCTGGCGGCCGGAGCGCTTCCGGATGTCAGCAGCGTAAATCCGGACAACTTATTTGCAATTAATCAGGCGGGGGCGGTGCTGCCTATGAATCCTCTGATCGATGCGCTGGGAGAGGACTATTTCCTTGGAAAACCACTGGAGAACTTTACGGATGGGGACACGGTTCTGGGGATTCCCTATTACCTTCATTCCTATGTCATGTGGTACCGCAAGGACGTATTGGAGGAAAAAAATCTGCCTGTGCCGAAAAACTGGGACGAGCTGTTAAGCACGGTGACCGCGGTGGCGGATCCCCCGAACAGATATGGATTTACCATTGCCATGTCTAAAAATGACCAGATGTGCGCACAGCTTCTCAGCTGCTTTGCAAAGGCGGAGGGAGCTCCGTTAATTACAGAAGATAATAAGGGGAATTTAACCGATCCGAAGGTGGTAAAGGCAATTCAGCTGATGGCGGACCTCTATAAGGCAGGCTCTCCGGAAGGCTCCGTAAACTATGGGCTCTCCGAGCAGAATGACGTATTCTTCCAGGGAAAATCGACGTTTGCATTTGGATCGGGCTTCCATATCAATGGAGTCAAACAGAATTCACCGGAGCTTCTGGATAAGATAGCAGCGGTTCCGTTTACGGGACCGGATGGGGAAAATCTTGGAGCTACCACATTTGTCATTGGTCTGATGGGATGGAATCAGACGAAGTACCCGGAAACGGTATATGACTTCATCAAGTTCCATTTTGAAAAGGAACGCTATATTGATTTCCTGCATCTGATTCCAGGCGGACAGCTGCCGGCGACGGCGGAAGCTGCGAACTCAGCAGAATTCTATGATGATGAGACTATCCAGAAATTCAAGACAGAGATCGAGTACATCCAGGAAGGGATTGAAAAGGGAACCTTTATCGGTATGGACTATGGCCTTACGCCTGCGGCCTCGGCGCTGACCAGCCAGGGTATTATTGAGGAATGTCTGCAGGATATCGTACTGAACGGGACTCCAGCGGAAGAAGCTGCGAAGAAAGCGAATGACAAGCTGAACGCGGCGATTGAGATATTGATGGAATAATAGCATTACAGGAGGAATTTTATGAGGCAATACCGGGATCGGCAAAACGCCGGAAAGAGTGTCGGGGACCGGATAGCGGATTTTGTGGACCGCCACATGTGCGGGGTTTTCATTACTCCGGCATTTCTCGTGACCATACTGCTGCTGGCATATCCGATATGTATCAGTGTGTATTACAGTTTTACCAATAAGAGCCTGCTGGGAAAAGCGGTTAAGTTCGTCGGGTTTAACAATTACGTGTCGGTTCTGCAGAATCCGGAGTTTTACCACGCGCTGTGGAATACCCTTGTATACACCGTGATTTCACTGTCTCTGCAGCTGTTTTTCGGATTTATAGTGGCTCTGTCACTTCATAAAATCAACCGGCTCAAAGGGATGTTCCGGACGCTGGTGCTGATCCCGTGGGCATTTCCCATGATTATCGTTACCTTTACATGGTCCTATCTCTTGAATGATCTATACGGGATTGTCAATGCCAAGCTGCTGCATTGGAATTTGATCGCACAGCCGATTCAGTTTCTGGCCAACCCGAAGATCGCCATGCTGACAGTGAGCCTGATCAATGTGTGGTTTGGAGTCCCCCTGTTTGCCATTAATATTCTGGCGAGCCTGCAGACGATTTCCAGGGATTTATACGAAGCGGCCCAGATTGACGGCGCCAGCCCGTTTCAGAGATTTCGTTTTATTACGCTGCCGTTTGTGAGAGTCGTAGTGGGACTGCTCATTATTTTAAGAACAATCTGGATTTTTAACAGCTTTGACCTGATATTCCTCCTGACGGGAGGCGGTCCGGGAACATCCACGGAAACGGTGCCGATCTTTGCTTACCGCATGGGGTGGACCCTGTATTCCCTGGGAAGGTCTTCGGCTGTGACCATTCTGCTGCTGCTGTTTTTGACGGCGGCCTGTCTGATCTATTTTAAGATATTGGACCACTGGGAAGAGGAGGTGGCGTGATGAGAGCGAGACTGCATAAAAACGGATGGACCATACTGTCCTATGTAATTCTTACCGCCGCAGTACTGCTGGCGGGGGGACCGCTCGTTATCGTGATATTTGCCTCTTTTAAGGGACAGTTTGAGATTGTCAGCAACACGGCGGCCCTTCTGCCGGAACGGTTTTCGCTGTATTGGTTTAAGGATCTGCTTCATAAGACGGACTTTCTGATATACGTGAGGAACAGTCTTCTCTACTCGTCGCTGTCCACGGTGCTGGGCATGACGATCTCCTCTCTGGCCGCCTATGCAATTACGCGGTTTGGAGGCAGGAGACAGAAGATTCTGACGAGAGTGATTGTGATGACCTATATGTTTCCACCAATTTTGCTGGCAATCCCTTACTTTATCCTGGTGTCGAATCTGGGGCTTGCCAATACGCTGCCGGGATTATTAATGGCTTATATGTCATTTACCGTCCCCTTCTGCACCTACCTGCTGGTCAGCTACTTTCGGACGGTGCCAAAGGATATCGAGGAGGCGGCCCTGATAGACGGACTCCGAAGGCCGGGGGTGTTTCTCCACATCGCGCTTCCGCTGGTGGCGCCCGGGCTGGTGGCTACGGCTATATTTGCATTTATCAACGCGTGGAATGAATTCTTATACTCCCTTCTGATTATAAGCAGTGGGGATAAGCAGACCGTTTCCGTGGGCCTTTACTCCCTGAAGGGTGGTATGGAGACGCTTCAGTGGGGAGACATGATGGCGGCGTCAGTTTTGGTCGTCATTCCGTCGATTGTGTTTTTCTCGATTATACAGAAGAGCATTGTAGGGGGGCTTACCGCGGGGGCAGACAAATAAAGGCTGGAGAGAGGAGAAGAAAATGGCTGGATATGGAATCATCGGATGCGGATATGCGGGTGGAATCCACGCGGATAATCTTGCGGGACTGCCGGGGGCGCGGCTGGCAGCGGCCTTTGATCTGGATTATGAGCGCTCGAAGGCGTTTGTGCGGGACACGGGGGCTTATGCGGCCCCGACAATCGAGGAATTGTGCAGCAACAGGGAAGTGGAGGCCGTAATCATCACGACTCCCAATAACAGCCATGTGACTCCTGCCATCCTTGCGGCAGAGGCCGGAAAGCATGTGTTCTGTGAAAAACCTGTGGCATTGAGTTTAAAAGATACGAAAGAGATGCTTGATGCGGCGGAGAAGGCAGGGGTACATTTTTTTGCCGCGCATACAACCAATTTTATCAGGGGTGTCCAGACGGCGAAGGCGCTGCTGGCCGCGGGAGAGATCGGAGAGCTGCTTATGATTGAGGCCGTTCATACGGACTGGGCGGGCCCTCAGAAAACCATAGGCTGGAAACAGATGAAGGAAATCTCCGGAGGTCATCTGTACCACCATATGCATGAGGTGGATTTAATCTGCCAGTTGGGCGGTCTTCCGGCTTCGGTATATGCAAAAGGGAAGAATCTGGTCCATCATGGAGAAGGCTGCGGCGATGAGGAGGATGCCATATTTCTGAATATGGAGCTTCAGGGAGGCGGTTTTGCATCCCTGACGATCGGTTCCGCATTCCGCCTGGGAGATCACTTTGTAAAGCTTCAGGGAAAGACGGGTGGAATTCTGATGGATTTTAAAAATTCCTTTGTCCGCCTGGAAAATGACCGGGGAGAGACACTGTATCCCATGCAGGAAAATGAGGCGGAGGATGAGGAACGCAGGAGTGGGTATCGAAAAAACAGAACGGACGCGGGAAGGGGATTTGGTAAGCCGGGAATGAAGACCTCTTCCTGGATGCGCTCTATATTTTATAAGGAACTGATGTGTTTTGATGAGGCGGTCAGAACCGGGAACACAGCTCCCGGCTGTGAGACCCTGCTGGACGGAAGCGCAGCCTTAAACTGTGTAAAGGTACTGGACGGGGCCAGAGAGTCCATGGCCGTGGGGCTGCCGGTCAGACTGGAGGCGAGATAGTATGAAACTGGGAATCATAGGGCTGGATTCTTCCCATGCGGTTCAGTTTTCAAGAATCCTGAATGGGGAGAGGGAGCCGTTTCATATTGGAGGTCATCCAGTGACCGCAGCGTATCCGGGCCCTGTATCACAGGATTTTGATATGAGCCGGGATCGGATGGGGAATTTTACCAGGGAAGTTGCCGACAATTGGGGAGTAAAATTATATTCATCCATCGCAGAGGTGATGAAAAATTCAGACGCGGTCTTTCTGGAACAGGTCGACGCAAGAAAGCGGCTCCCGCAGTTTCAGGAGATGGTCTGCTTTGGGAAGCCAATCTATGTCGATAAACCGTTTGCGTTAAATACGGCAGACTGCAGAGAGATGTTCAAGCTGGCGGAACAGTATGGAGTACCGGTATTATCCACTTCCTCTCTCCGCTTTGCAGACGGACTTACAGCCGCACTGAAGCAGTGTGAATGGCATTCTGTGATTGGAGCCGATTTCTTCGGCCCCATGCCGTTTACCGCTACGCAGCCGGGGTATTTCTGGTATGGGGTCCACATGGCGGACATGCTTTACAGGACTATGGGGACGGGATGCAGCAAGGTTTCCGTCATCCATACCAGTGAGCATGATATCATCACCGGAGTCTGGAAGGATGGGAGAATCGGAAATATCCGGGGAAACCGATGTGGAAACGGCAACTTCGGAGGAACCATATTCCATGAATCCGGCAGTGTGTTTATCGATGTATCCCAGGACAAGAGAGGGTATTATGAGTGTCTGGTGGAACAGATTATCCGGATGTTCGATACCGGACAGAGTCCCGTTACGAGGCAGGAGATGACAGAGGTGGTCCGTTTTCTGGAGGCCGCAGGTGAGAGCCTCACGACCGGGCGGGAAGTGGTATTATAAATTAAGGAGAGATAAAATAGATGATACGAATAGGTGTTTTGGGCTGCGGCTATTTCGGGGCGGAATTTGCCAGAGCCATAAAGGAGAGGGAGGACGTCCATCTGGCAGCGGTTTACAGTCCCGGAAAGAGTTCGGAGCGGTTAAGCCGGGAGCTGGGCTGCCCGCGGGCTTCCTCTGTCGATGAGATCATGGAAAATGCGGATATCGACGCCGTGATCATTGCCACGCCGAACTATCTGCATCATCAGCATGTACTGGCGGCGGCCGGTGCGGGAAAACACATTTTCTGTGAGAAGCCGTTTGCACTGAACGCAGAGGATGCCGCAGAGATGGTGGAAGCGTGCCGGAAGGCGGAGGTTACGCTGATGGTGGGCCACATCATGCATTTTTATCAGGGAATTGCCAGAGTTAAGGCGATGATTCAGGATGGCTTTTTCGGTGATATACTCACCATGCATATCGAACGTACCGGATGGGAGCGGAAAAAGGCGGAAGTGAGCTGGAAGAAGATGCAGGATAAATCCGGAGGCCATCTATTCCATCATATTCACGAGATTGATATTATGCAGTGGATCATGGGAGTGCCTACGGAGATGTACGCGGTGGGAGGAAATTTGGGGCACCGCGGGGCGGAGTTCGGAGATGAGGACGATGTGCTCCTGCTGACCGCCAGCTTTAACGGAAATGCATTCGCAACGCTTCAGTATGGCTCGGGGTTCCGGGTGGGAAACCATTTTATCCGTATTAACGGTACGAAAGCGGGAGCGGTGATCGATTTTAAGCGCGCCGAAGTCCGTGTGATCAGCGATGCGGGGGAAACGCAGTTTCCGCTGTTTGAGGATGAGAAGAGCGCGAGGGCGATCTGTGAGCTGTTTGCCCGAACCGACGGCGGTATCTCCTACGGATCCCCGGAGGAACGGCCTCCGGAGTATATTCTGGTCTCTCTGAGGGAGGAGCTGGAGCTGTTTCTTCATGTGGTAAGCGGGGGAGAGATACCGGAAGAGAAAAAAGATTTATTTGACGGATCATCGGCGGTTCACTCGGTTATGATTGCGCAGATGGGATGCCGTGTCAGAGGGAGGAAGTCATAAAGGAGAAGGAAAGAGGGCTGCATCATAAGATGATGCAGCTCGTGTGGATTGATATTATTATATTTTTTCTGATCGCGGGGGCCGGCGTGATTCTGTCACAGCGCATCTACCGCCAGGATATGGAGACGGAGACTTCTAATGTATTTGAAGCCTCCTTTTCGAATATAGAAAACACCCTTCATTTTGTCGAAAACATCGCTTTTAACATCATGAATGACAAGACGGTGAAGGAGGCGCTGCGGGCGGTAAACCAGGAGAGGGAGGACCGCTACGCACTGGTAGATGATTTGTATTACCGCCTGATTACCGGATCGCTGGTGGCAAATGACGCAGTCTCCATTATTGTAACAGACTTAGAGGAACGCCAGTACGCGACGGGAAGCCTGGACTACAACCTGACAGAGGAGGAGCAGGAGAAAATCAGGCTTCTCATGGAGGAACGCTCTTCCAGAACGGAGCCGGTGTGGCTGGAACGGGGGAATGGCCAGGAATTGCTCTATGGCCGGGAACTCTATGACACCCCGTTTGGGGGACACCGCCCGCTGGGCATGATACTGATCCGTGTGAATCTGGATAAGATGATGGCGGAGAGCAGGCAGGGAAGCCTTGCGAAGGGCAATATCGTAATTTTTTACCATGAAAATCCCATTTACGCGGGAGACAAGCGAATCTTTGACAGCCCGGAGCTGCTGGATTCTGTGAGAAAAGAAAAAAATGGAGGCTCCGGACGGTATTTCAGGACCGAGGGGGAGTCTGAATTTCCCGGGATTACGTATCTGGGGTATGAGAGATACAAAGAGATGATGACATCGACGAACACGCTGATGATATTCTTTACAGCGGCTATTTTATTCATATTAATTGCGTCATTTTTGGCGACGGCCCGTGTGGTTCATCACATAACGGCTCCTATCGCATTTTTGAGCAGGAAAATGAAAGCGGTGGAGGAAGGGGATTTTTCGGTACAGATTGACAGAGACCTTTTGGATACGGATATAATGGAATTCGAGGAACTGGCGGCTAACTTCAACCTTATGACGGGAGAGATCGGACGGCTGGTGGAAGACAATTACTTAAGGACAATCAAGGAGAAGGAGTACCAGATCAAGGTCCTTCAGGCGCAGATTAATCCCCATTTCCTTTATAATACGCTGGATGCCATTAACTGGCTGGCCATGGACAGCGGGCGGCCTGAGATATCCAGTATGGTTCAGTCTCTGGCGACTCTCTTCCGTGAAGCGACGAAACAGCAGCAGTACCTGATACCGCTGAGGGAAGAACTGACACTTTTATCGTGCTATGTAACGATTCAGAAAATACGGCTGGAGGAACGGTTGGAAGTGGCGTTCACCATTCCGGAAGAGTGTATGGATATGAAGATTCCCAAACTCTCTCTTCAGCCGATTCTGGAAAATTCGGTGAAATACGCGGCTGAGGTTACCATGAAGCCGTGTCTGATCGAAATCAGGGCCAGAAGGAAGGGAAACCGCCTGATTCTCTGCATTTGGGATAACGGGCCGGGGATTCCGGAACAGATACTGGCACAGATCAGAGAGCGGCGGGTGCCTGACAATACGGGAATCGGCCTGTTAAATATAGAGGATCGGATTCAGATGCTGGGAGGAACCGGCAGCGGGTTAAGGATTTATTCAAAAAAAGGGCGGGGAACATGGATTACGCTGTGTATATGCCAGCCAGGAGGTGAAAGCAGTTGAAATACCGGGCACTGATTGTAGACGATGAACGCATCATAGTAAATGGAATTATGAGACTGCCGATCTGGCTTTCTCTGGATATTGAGCCTGTGCCCGCCATGACGGGCCTGCAGGCTCTGGAATTAATGGAGCAGTACCGGTTTGACCTGATCATTACAGACATCCGCATGCCGGAAATGGACGGCCTGGAATTTATCTCTCAGATGAGAAAAGTGTACCCGGACATACCGACAGTGGTTCTGTCCGGCTATGATTCTTTCGCCTATGCGAAGGAGGCTATCCATTACGGTGTTTCTGATTATCTGTTAAAGCCCATTTCCCAGTTGGATTTAAGTGATACAATCACCAGGATTTTTCATGAGATAGAAGAAAAAAAGGAAGCCCGGCAGCAGGATGAGATGCTGCGCGGGACTGTAAAACAGACGATCCGGGATGCCAATGCCCAGCAGCTGGAAAATGGCTTGCTGGGGGGGCCGGACAACGGCCGTCTTGACCGGCTTCTGGGCTCCGGTTATATCTTGGCGGAGTGTATTCCCTGCGAGAGGGAGGAAGAAAATCTGGGAGGTCTCAATATACTCCTGGAAAACATAAAACAGATAGTCCTGGGACCCCGCCGGGACAGCAGGGCAGTCGTCACGCTGTTTATGGGCCACGTTGTATTTGCGGTAAATCAGGAAACAATTGATTTTGGCCTTCTCTTGTCGGGGATCCGGGAGTGGAGTGAAAAAAACGAATACCCATTTTCTGTATCCTGGATTCCGGTCACCCCCAGGGATTGCCTTGCAGACCGCTACAGCCTTCTGACCAGAATCTCCTCATACCGTTTCTACTACGACAAGTTCTGCATCTTATCCGAAGAAGATACGAAATCCGCAGAAGGGGAGCCCTGCTTTGACGCGCTGGAAGAAGCCGTAAAGGACGGAAATGCGGAGCTGGCTCTGACAGAGATGGAAGATGTGATATACGACCTGCGGCGCTTAAACAAGTCTCCGGAAGAAACAAGGACCTACTGTGCCAGACTCTATCTTCTTCTGGCCAAATACACGAATGAACACGTTCGGGAAACCGGAATCGTCAGGCTTTTAATGACGAGTGCCCGCACCGACTTTAACGGTCTGGCGGCCATGCTTCGCCAGCTTTTAACGCAGTGGGAGACCGACAGGTCAGAGAGGAACCAGGCCAGCTTCAGCAGTACCGTGCAAAAGGCCATGCTGTATGTACACGATCATATAAGCGACGAGGGACTCTCCATCGCCGCAGTAGCCGGAACGGTTCTCTTCATCCACCCGGACTATTTCGGCAAGCTCTTCAAGAAAGAAACCGGAATTGCATTTACACGGTACGTCATGGACTTACGTATGGACCGCGCTAAAAAACTGATCGCAGAAAGGCCCGACATCAAGGTCTACGAGCTGTGCGAAGCCACCGGCTTCGGTGATAATCCTCACTACTTCAGCCAGGTCTTCCGTTCCTGCTGCGGATGCACGCCGAGTGAGTATAAGAGGGCGATGGGGAATGTGAAAATATCATTTTAAATTGTCTAACGCCTGAATCAAAGCCAAAATCGTAAGTGATTGTCCATAAGCCATCGGCGCAATCAATATCTTTTTGTAATGTTCCCTGTCAGCCCCCATCCCGGTGCCGCCTGACACGTTCAGTACGGTGCCTTCCTCATCGATATTATTCATGACGGCCCGGACGCCCTTCCAGGCACAGTCCAGATAGGAATCATCGAGGATACCGAGCTTGATTCCCTTTAAGATCCCCGCAGTGATGGCGGCGGAGCCGGAGACCTCCTCGTAGCTGGCCGGATCATCGAGTACGGTATGCCATAATCCTGACTGACTCTGCAGCTTTTTTAACGTACGGACCTGGCTCTTATAAGTGTTTACAATGAATTCCCGGACGCCCGCATCCAGGCTGCCCTTAAACATCTCCAGATACTCCAGAATCCCTGCGGTAAACCAGCTGTTGCCGCGGCACCAGAAGACGCCTCCGAAATTATCGCGCGTATTGAACGTCCAGCCGTGGTAGAAAAGACCGGTTTTCTTGTCGTATAAGTATTTAATATGTAAGAGTACCTGGTGGATGGACTCACTGATCCAGTCCTGGCGGTTGTATTTCTGGCCCATTCGGTTTAAGAAGAGAACGGTCATGAACAGGGTGTCGATCCACATTTCATTTTCATTTAAACGGACGCCCAGGCGGTCGCCGTTGGCGCTGGTCACGTGCTGGAAGCCGCCTTCCTCCGTGCGGGGGAGGCAGCGCATCAGCCAGTCGGCCCAGCTTAAGCAGAGAGACTCAAATTCCGGATCGGGGCAGATTTCGTTTAGCTGTACCAGCGTCAGCAGCGGAGTGGTGGTGTTGATGTTGCGGGACGGAAGGCCCTCGGCCATGTTGCTTTTAAACCAGCTGCATAAGAACTCGCGGTATTCATCCTTTTTTTCAACCATCATGATCTTGTAGAGACCGTATAGGCCGACGCCCTGCGGCCAGTCCCATTCGCTGATTCCGAAATCACGGCGGAAGAAGCCGATGCTTTCGCCCCCGTTCTCCAGTTCTGTTTCATTTTCAGGGCCGCCGAGCGTTAAGAGCTTATTTACGACCAGGTCAAGTTTTCGGGTGATTTCTTCTTTTTTCAGTTCCTGCATGAGTAGGAGACTCCTTTCTTATAGAAAATTAACGGGTTTTATTATATAATGGTTCCAAATGCTGCAGACAGGAGGGACGAGGCATGGAAGCCGTCATCTATTACGCCAGGACCGATGGCATCGAACTGGAACGAATGATACGCAAGGGTCATTTTAATATGCATGGAAAGCATTTCCACAACCAGTATGAGATCTTCTATCTGCTGGAAGGGGAACGGCGTTTCTTCTTTGACAACCGTTCTTATCTGGTAAAAGGCGGATCGCTGATTCTGGTGGATGAAAACTCGATTCATATGACCACGGCGAACAGCGAACAGGAAATCGGCCATGACCGCATTATCCTCTATGTGGAGCGGGATAAAATGAAGGAATTTGACCGGCTGTTCCCGAATCTGAACCTGGTTAAGTTTTTTCACCAGCACTATGGGGTATTTCCGCTGAACGAAAGGCAGCAGAGGGAGTTTATCGACCTCTATACCAGGCTTCAGGATGAATTTGACAGCAGAAAACGAAATTACAGGGCCATGATCGAGACGGAAATTATCCAGTACTTTATTCGTTTTATGCGTGAAAATCATACTCCGGCCATTGAACATACGGATGTGAGCGCGCCTTCCAAATACCAGAATATCTACGCGGTGGCCGACTATATCTCGGAGCACTTTGATGAAACGATAACGCTGGATCTGCTGGCCGACCAGTTTTATATCAGCAAATATTATTTGAGCCGCACCTTTAAGGAAATTACGGGATACGGCATTAGTGAGTATTTGAATATTCACCGCATCAGGGAGGCGAAGAGGCTGCTGGAGGAGACGGATTTGAGCGTGCAGCAGATTGCCCGTAAGCTTGGATACGAGAGTATCACGTATTTTGAGAAGGTGTTCAAAACGTATATGACCATGTCTCCCTTGAAGTATCGAAAAACAATGAATACGGTGACTTATACCAACGGACTGACGAGTGAACCGTAAACGCCGGCCCGTTGTTTAGGCACTTTTTTATCACGGTCAAATTGTAGCATGTATGAAAGATTTTATGTTATCAGATATTGCGGATTCGAGTGGAAAATCAAACTATATTGTGGTCAGGTGCTAGAGCCGCCCGGCACTACGCTTTTTAATCCCTTCTGGATAGGGGAGTGGATTTGTGATATGCTGGAAACGTACAGAAACGGTTGAACGATCGGGATCAGGAGAAAAAGGATGGTTGGGATCTATTTTAGCGGAACGGGTAACTCGAGATACTGTGTGGAGAAATTTTTGGAGGAATATGAACCGCAGGCTGAGGCATTTTCCATCGAGAATGAAAATGCGGCGCTGGAAATAGGGCATCAGGACGAGATTGTTCTGGGCTACCCGGTACAATTCAGCAGCATACCTAAGATTTTAAAGGATTACGTGATTTCCAATCATGAGATCTGGAAGGGCAAAAAAGTCTTTATCATTGCCACTATGGGGCTGTTCAGCGGGGATGGAGCAGGAATTATGGCCAGGCTGCTGAAGAGATACGGCGCCGTTATTACAGGCGGTGTGCATGTGAAGATGCCTGACAGCATTGGCGATGAGAGAGCTTTAAAAAGGCCATTGGAGAAAAACAGGGAGCTGGTAGTGAATGCCGGCAGCAAAATAAAGAAGGCCGCTGCCGCTTTAAAATGCGGGGAACCGCCCCGGGAAGGCCTTGGGGTTCTCTGGCATCTGGCCGGATTGTTTGGGCAGAGGCTGTATTTCTTTTATAAGACAAAGGAATATACTGATAAGATGAAGATAGACGCAGGTCGGTGTATTGGCTGCGGAATGTGTGCCAGCCTGTGCCCTATGGAAAATATTCAGGTAAAGGATAAAACGGCTGTGCCGGGAAAACGGTGTACGATGTGTTACCGCTGTATCAACCAGTGTCCGGTGCAGGCAATCACACTGCTGGGAAAGCGGGTGGTTGAGCAGTGCGATATAAAGAACTATTTGTAGAGGGCATTCGGCTCTAAACACAAAAACGCATAAACATCATAGTTATGCGTTTTTGTGCATTTATATAATTGTTACGGCAAAGGTGGCCAGCAGTAAATACTTACGTATCCCCAACCACCGGAAGCGTAGATCCTCCAAACGGCATAACGAGTACGGAAGCCTCCGCCCCTAATTCCTCAAAGGCCTGATCGACAGCCTCCTGAACGGACGAGAACGGTGTCATAAATATATTTCTGACAAATTCTTCCTCCATGTGAGAGACGAGAAATACCTTCGCATGTTCCAGAACCATGGCGATCGCCGCGGCCTTATGCCCGCCCAGCTGGAAATCGGTCTCGATGCGCTTAATTAAGTCGGAAGGCCGGTCCGCGCGGAGCATCCATTCCTCAAAGACCCGTTCGCCCATACCCTCCCGGCAGGAGCCGACCAGGACGATGATTCCGTTCTCTTTAACCGCGTATTTACCATTTTCCAGGGCTTTCTGGGTCTGATAGAGATTCAGATCCTTTGGAGCGCCTCCCTGGGATACCAGGACGATGTCCGCCTTGCGGCTGATCTCTTTCCGGTAAAAACGGTCCAGAAAACGGCAGCCAGCCCTGTGGGCCGTGATGATATCTCCGCAGACGGAGTAGACGATCTGCTTGGTCTCATCCAGAACCACATTGACAATAAAGTCAACCGGACAGCAGACAAGAGCGTCCTCCAAGTCCTTCCGGAGGGAATTGCCTTCCAGCTTGCCGGCGCACGCATCGGGTCTGACCATGCGGGAGTGGTTGGCCTGGATCGCCGCCCTTGTGGAGACTCCCGGCATGATAGCCTTTGCTCCGCCGGAATATCCGGCGAAATAGTGGTATTCGATGTTGCCCAGACAGATACGGCAGTCCGCCTCTGCCACAGGACGGCAGATGTCTACGGGAGTGCCGCCGGGAGTGGTGCCCATGTGAACGAAATCAAATTCCGAGGAATCGACACAGCGCACCTGGCGGTAGACGGATTCCCCGACGAGATGGAGCTTTTCTTCCTCTGTCTGTGTCCGGTGGCTGCCGAGGGCAAATACGATGGTTATCGATTCCGGTTTAACCCCGGCTGCATACACGCGTTCCAACAGCTGCGGGAGAACGACGTGAGAGGGCATGGGGCGTGTGATATCGCTTGTTACAATGACAATTCTTTCCTTTCCTTTTACAATCTCCTCCAGGGAACGTGTTCCGATCGGATGGGAGAGTGAACGATTCACTTCCTCCGCCCCGGTGGTGGTGACGGTTACTTCATTGGGATAGAGAATTCCGTCTACGTTTTTATCAGGCAGCTCCACAATCTGTGGGGTGGTGCCGAAGCCTATTTCCAGTTTCATACAATCAGTTCCTCACTTTGCGTGCGACTTCGCTGCGGACCGCCGCTTCTCCTACGGCTCTGGCGACGGCAGCGCTGACTCTTTTATCCAGTGGATTCGGAATAATACAGTCACGAGACAGCTCTTCATCGGTTACCAGACCGGCGATAGCCGCTGCGGCAGCTATTTTCATATCCTCGTTGATATCGGAAGCACTGACGTCCAGCGCTCCGCGAAAGATTCCCGGGAAGGCTAAAAGGTTGTTGATCTGATTCGGAAAATCGGAGCGTCCGGTGGCAACAACACGGGCGCCGCCGGCTTTCGCCTCGTCCGGCATAATTTCGGGAACCGGGTTAGCCATGGCAAATACGATAGAATCCGGTGCCATGGTGGAGATCATGGCCGATGTTGCAATCCCGGGGGCCGATACTCCGACGAAGATATCTTTGTCTTTGATAATTGTCTCCAGCGGACCGCGTTCCTGGCGCGGATTGGTGACAGCGGCCATCTCCTGCTGGGCCGGATTCATAAAGGACTCTCCGGGGGCCAGCGCCCCGCATTTGTCCGTCATCACGATGTCACGGAAGCCGTGAGACATGAGGAGGCGGCAGATGGAGATTCCGGCAGACCCGGCGCCGCTGATCACGACCCGAGCAGTCTCTTTCTTCTTTCCGGTCAGCTTTAATGCGTTGATGAGACCTGCCAGCACGACGATGGCCGTCCCATGCTGATCGTCGTGGAAGACAGGGATGGAAAGCCGCTCTTTCAGTCTTCGTTCAATTTCGAAACACCTGGGGGCGGAAATGTCCTCCAGATTGATGCCGCCAAAGGTGGGGGCCATGCATTCCACGGTCCGGATGATCTCATCCACGTCCTTTGCAGCCAGACAGATGGGAAATGCATTGACTCCGGCAAATTCCCGGAACAGGATGCATTTACCCTCCATGACAGGCATGGCGGCTTCTGGGCCGATATCACCGAGGCCAAGTACCGCGGTTCCGTCTGTGACGACGGCTACTAAGTTTCCGCGGCCGGTGAGTTCATAACTCTCCTCAGGATTACGGTGGATCTCCACGCAGGGCTGGGCGACTCCCGGCGTATAGGCCAGCGATAAAATTCTCCATGATTATTAATCTGACAAAGGGCGAGATCCTGTTCTGCAAGGGAAATCCCTGTGAGTTGGAGTATGAGAAGTATCGGATATAGGTCAGAGAAGTGTCCGGATCTATGCAAAAGCGTATGACTTTTGGCGGCAGAGAGAGCCTTAGTGGTTCTTTCTGCCGCTGTTTTTTTCGGTGAGATTATTTTATGCAGTCGTGATATCAAGGCGGCCTTTTAAGGAATCAGACAGAGGTCCGGCTCCAGAATTCTTCCATATATCTGACTGCGGCGGGGGAGTCCAGTTCCAGCTTTTCAATCAGCTTTTTACGGGTATCATCATAGGAAAATCCTGTTTCCCGACAAATGGAAATCAGAGCGCCGGCGCCTCTTTCTATGCCCTTTTCAAATCCATCTTTCACCAGCATTTCACCTAATGGTGTCATGAATAGCACCTCCTTTACCTGGTTTAAATCGTCTTTTGACAGAAACTTGTTTGCAAGTGTATACAGGACTGCCTGCATCTTTTTTAAATCTGTCTCTGATATAGCGCCGGATTTAGTGATCAGCTGATTTGCCAGAATAATCCGGTCTTTTTGATTCGTGGTACCAGACATCAATGTGGTGAGCAGCAGGGGGACAAGATCAGAATGTTCCAGCTTTTCTCCGCTTTTCTGCTTTTCAAACAGCCTGGCAAGTAATTCATCCGCGTCTTTGTCTTTCAGACGAATCGGGATGATCCGGTAGGTGTTGTGTCCGGTCTTTAATTCTGACAAGATTTCCTTTACGGTTGATGAACAGATCACGTAAGTCGTGATATCGACGTGACAGATATACGCGGTGACTGCTTCATAACTGCGAAAGCGGCGCAGATCCTCCTCCTTGATACTGTCGCTCTCAAACTCCAGATGAATCCAGCTTTGGTCAGGCTTAATGAAGTTAAAGTCTTCATATAGCTGCTTCGCTTCCAGATGGACAAATTCCGTTTGGCCGACTGTTACCGGTTCCGCAGTGATTTTTAAGTATGACAGCAGTTCATCTCCGAAAAACTGCATAGCGCTCTTTAAGACAAGATCTTCCGCCGGAAAGTTGTCCGGTATATCTTTGGAGCCGCCTGCATCATTCGTATTGCTCATATAGCCTCCGTTTCCAGCTATATAAGAACCTATCTCCATTATAATGTTTTTTTCAAAAACAGACAATAGCCCTGCTTATTTTTTGGTGTTATTTACATTGATTTTTGGTAAATGGGGATTCTTAAGTCCGAACGGACGTAGAATGCCAGATGAATTGGGCAGAAAGGAATGCGGACAGAAACCGGATTCCTGTGGCGATAGCTTCTTATAAAGGCTATCATCGGTTTTGTGATAGTAGTATAACATGGACAGGCGGCCTGGGACAAGCTGTTTTCCATCATTTTTAAAGGGCTGAAATTGTCTGGAATTTATGTTATACTGGTACGAGAACTGGCTGTCCGGCACAGTGAGACGTTGAGACTCCAGATGGCACAGGAATAAAGCGGAATTCTTTTAGGAGGTAAATGCATGAAGTGGAAGCGAATTCTTCTATGTACGCTGTTTACCGGGGCTCTGACAGCAAGTGAAGCAAGCGCTGTGCTGGCGAATGGAGACTGGAACAGGACAGAACAGGGAGTTCAATATCTGCAGGACAATGGTGAGCCGACGATCAATTCATGGGTTGAGGTGCAGGGAGAATGGTACTATTTAAATCGGGATGGCTATATGGATACCGGCTGGCTGTGGGATCAATGCCTATGGTATTATCTGGAACCGGATGGGCATATGCTGCGAAATACCCGGAAGGTATTCCATGGAACCAGTTATGATTTTGATGCTTCCGGTGCATGCAGTCAGACAAAAGAACCCGGTGTAGAGGAATCTGCCCTTTCTCCAGCTGCATATTTAAACGAAAGCGGAAGTATATTTACAAACGAATGGGCTGATTATCAAATCACCTTTCCGGGAGGCCACGCTGAATGGTCCATTCGGGATTGGGACAGAAGTCAGAATTATTTAGATTTTGTTGTGGATTCCAGAAGCAATTTCAGTATGGAGCAGGGGAAAAGCCTGGCCCATTTGATGATATGTTATGAGGATACCGAGTCCCCATCTTCTGATTATTACGGCTACACTCCGAAAACCTGTTTAGAGGAGATGAGCCGGCAGATCATGGCCGGCGGGACTCCTTCCACCATAACGGAGAGTGTAATGCTGGGCGGATACTCCTATATAAAGCTATCCTTGTCGGCCGATGTTAACGAGGATATCTATTGCAGGGAGATCGGATCTCACCTCATGTTTCTGATTGCTCTTTACAGCGATGGCAGAAGTGAATCCATCACAGAGATATTAAACAGCATGCAAAAAGTGGACAACCGGCAGTAAACGGGGTCAGGAAGGAAATAAACAAAATGAAATCTTTAGTAATAGCAGAAAAACCGTCGGTGGCGCGTGATATTGCCAGGGTCCTTCGCTGCGGAAGGAATCAAAACGGCGCGCTGGAGGGCGATCAATATATTGTAACCTGGGGGCTGGGGCATCTGGTGACGCTGGCGGACCCGGAAGATTACGACCCGAAGTATAAGACGTGGAAGATGGAAGACCTTCCCATGATGCCGGAGCAGTTTAAGCTGGAAGTGATCAAACAGACGGGAAAACAGTTCAGTGCGGTCAAGGCGCAGCTTCAGAGGAAGGATGTGGGCGAGATCATTATCGCCACAGATGCAGGCCGGGAGGGGGAACTGGTGGCCAGGCTGATCCTGGAGAAAACCGGATGCCGGAAGCCGATCAAGCGACTCTGGATTTCGTCTGTCACGGACAAGGCCATTAAGGACGGATTTGCGAAGCTGAAAAACGGCCATGAATACGACAATCTCTATGATGCCGCCATGTGCCGGGCGGAAGCAGACTGGCTGGTGGGAATCAATGCTACCAGAGCTCTGACCTGCAAGTACAATGCGCAGCTGTCCTGCGGCCGTGTTCAGACTCCGACCCTTGCAATTATCGCCAGCCGGGAGGAGGAGATTAAGAATTTTGTGCCGAAGCCCTATTACGGAATCGCGGCAAAGAGCCAGACACCACCGCTCATACTGACGTGGCGCGACGAAAAGTCAAAGAGCTTCCGCTCCTTTGATAAGGAACGGGTGGAAGGAATTATGAAGAAGATCGAGGCTGGCAGCGGCCAGGGGCTTGTAACCGAGGTAAAGCGTATTCCGAAGAAGACGTATGCACCGCAGCTCTATGATCTGACAGAGCTTCAGCGGGAGGCAAACCGGAAGTTCAATTATTCGGCCAAGGAAACGCTCAATATCATGCAGCGGCTTTACGAAAATCACAAGGTCCTGACGTATCCCAGAACGGATTCCAGATACTTGAGCTCGGATATCGTACCGTCAATCAAGGAGCGCCTGGAGGCCTGCGGCGTGGGCCCGTACCGGAAACTGGCCGGGCGCCTGATGAATCAGAAGATTGTGGCTAAGCCGTCTTTTGTGGATGATAAGAAGGTATCGGACCACCATGCCATCATACCGACGGAGCAGTTCGTACAGCTGGACCATATGACTGTGGAGGAACGCAAAATCTATGACCTCGTGGTGCGAAGATTCATCGCCGTTCTCTATCCGCCTTTCGAGTACGAGCAGACGGAGCTTACGGTAGAACTGGCCGGTGAAAATTTTGCCGCAAAGGGCAGGATTGTAAAGAGCGCCGGATGGCGGGAGGTCTATGAGGGGCAGGAGGACGACGAGGATGACGGGGAGGATTCGGAGCGGCAGGAGATACGCGCGCAGAAACTTCCGGATGTAAAGAGAGGGGACAGGATTCCGAAGCTTTCCGTCACAATGACGGAAGGAAAGACGAAGCCGCCGGCTCCATTTAACGAGGCGACACTGCTTTCTGCTATGGAAAATCCCACCGCCTATATGGAATCGAAGGATAAAGCTATGGCGAAGACGCTGGGAGAGACAGGCGGTCTGGGTACCGTCGCCACCAGAGCAGATATTATTGAGAAACTGTTTTCCAGCTTCTTGCTGGAGAAACGGGGGAAGGACATCTGCCTGACCTCTAAGGCGAAACAGCTTCTCACCCTGGTTCCGGAGGATTTGAGAAAACCGGAACTGACTGCTGACTGGGAGATGCGGCTGTCGAAAATTGCGGATGGAAAGCTGAAGCGTGCCGCCTTTATGAAGGATATCCGCTCCTATTCCAATGAATTGATCTCCCAGATTAAAAGCGGAGAGGGCCAGTTCCGCCACGATAATGTGACAAATACAAAATGCCCTGTCTGCGGCAAACGGATGCTTCTCGTAAAAGGGAAGAACAGCGAGATGCTGGTGTGTCAGGACAGGGAGTGCGGCCACAGGGAAACCGTAGCCAGAACCAGCAACGCACGCTGCCCGGTCTGCCATAAGAAGATGGAGCTGCGCGGAAAAGGAGACAGTCAGATCTTTGTATGCAAATGTGGTTATAAGGAAAAACTGTCATCCTTCAAGGACCGCCGGGCCAAGGAAGGCGCAGGCGTATCGAAAAAGGACGTGGCCAAATATTTAAACCAGCAGAAGAAGGAGGCGGAGGCGCCGATCAACTCAGCGTTTGCGGATGCGTTTGCAAAATTAAATTTGGATAAGAAGAAATAATGGAATAGTAACGCCGCAAGTCTTTCAAGCGCCCCCTATTTATGCTATACTGTAAACACTTAGCGGCTAACAAAAACAGTTATAAAGGAGAAGGATATGGATTACAGGACATATTTGAAGAACTACCCGGACAAAGACGGGCGTTTTGGCCCTTATGGAGGCGCTTATTTAACGGATGAACTGATCCCGGCTTTTGAGGAGATTGCAGACGCATACCAGACGATCTGCCACTCCTCCCAGTTTATCAACGAACTGCGGAGAATCAGGAAGGAGTTCCAGGGCAGGCCGACGCCGGTCTACCACTGCGAACGTCTCTCCAAAAGCATCGGCAACTGCCAGATCTATTTAAAGAGAGAGGACTTAAACCACACAGGGGCTCATAAGTTAAACCATTGCATGGGCGAGGGACTTCTGGCGAAGTTCATGGGAAAGAAGCGTCTGATCGCGGAGACAGGAGCTGGCCAGCACGGCGTGGCTTTAGCCACGGCTGCGGCTTTCTTTGGCCTGGAGTGCGAGATTCATATGGGGGAAGTCGACATTGCGAAGCAGGCTCCCAATGTGACGAGAATGAAGATTCTGGGCGCCAAGGTGGTGCCTGTGACACACGGTCTCAAGACCTTAAAGGAAGCAGTTGATTCCGCTTTCGAATCGTATGCGAAGAATTATAAGGACTCGATCTACTGTATCGGTTCCGCGCTGGGCCCGCATCCATTCCCGTTGATGGTGCGTGATTTCCAGTCAGTCGTGGGATACGAGGCGAGAGACCAGTTTTATGAGATGACAGGGATGTTCCCGGACGAGGTGTGCGCCTGTGTCGGCGGCGGAAGCAACTCCATCGGTATGTTCATTCCGTTCCTGGATGATCCTGTGGACATCACCGGCGTGGAGCCTTTAGGCAGAGGCGAGAAGTTAGGCGACCACGCGGCTTCCATGAAATTTGGAGAAAAGGGCATCATGCATGGCTTTGAGAGCATCATGCTGAAGGATGAGAACGGAGAACCGGCGCCGGTATATTCCATTGCCAGTGGTCTGGACTACCCGTCGGTAGGACCGGAGCACGCATTTTTACATGACCTGGGCCGTGTGAAATACGAGACAGTCAGCGACGAGCAGGCCATGAAAGCTTTCTTCAAGCTGTCCCGCTACGAGGGAATCATCCCCGCGATTGAGAGCTCCCACGCCGTGGCATACGCGATGCGCAGGGCGAAGGAGATGAGACAGGGTTCGATCCTGGTGTGCTTAAGCGGCAGAGGCGATAAGGATATTGACTATGTGGTGGAACATTATGGATATGGCGATCAGTTTTTAGACTAACTGTGAGACTGCCACGTACAGTGAGGGGAGGCCGGTAAACGGTCTCCCTTTTCGATTTGTAAAGGACGCTTTATTTCTTAGTAAAATTTCAGTAAATATTTACTATTTTCATTGACTCTGGAAGATAATGGAACTATAATAAAATTGAAAGGTGAGGATATAAAACATGGCTACAATTAAAGAAATTTCTCAGCTGGCGAGCGTCTCGAGTACGACGGTATCACGTGTGCTGAATCAGGATGACACCATTGTGGTAAGTCCTGAAGTAAGAAAGAAGATATTTAAAATTGCCCACGAATTAAACTATGTCCCACCCAGAATGCGGCATGCGCAGAAAGAAAAGGAAATTGTCATAGGAGTTGCGGATTGGCACATCATCAGGAAGGACAGGCCGAATATCCGGATTTCTTCTCTGGACTGCATTGCAAAGACCATGGCGGAAAAGACCGACGTGAAGTTTGTACGTATGGACAAGGCGGCACCGTCACATTACGACGGAATCATCGCCTTTGGTGTCTTCTCCGAGTCGGAGATGGAGAGTCTGCGGATGCAGAGCTTTGCCATCGTGTTTATTAATTCGGATCCCAAAGACTACGAATACGACTGTATCGTCATGGACTTTACAAAGGGAATTCGGGAGATGCTTTACTATCTTCTGGACAGAAAGCAGTACCGGAGTGTCGGATACATAGGCGGACTTTATGA
The DNA here is from genome assembly GCF_051132295.1 of Hungatella sp. SB206. NCBI lineage: Bacteria > Bacillati > Bacillota > Clostridia > Lachnospirales > Lachnospiraceae > Hungatella > Hungatella sp. SB206. The sequence continues at coordinate 511,225 of NZ_CP096603.1, forward strand.
AGAGGGAGACTTGCGCATCGGTTACCGGAGACTGGAGGGCTTGAGAGAGACCTTCCGGGAGCGGGGCTGTTACGATGAGAATCACTTCTTTATCGGGGAGTTCAGCCGGGAGGGCGGATACGAGCTTGCAAGACAGGCGGCAGCGTCGGGGCATTTGCCGGAAGCGGTGCTTTTAGGCAGCGACGAGGTGGCCGAAGGGGTGCTGGAGGCATTTTTTGATGCGGGGCTCCGGGTACCCAAGGATGTGGCCGTGGTGATCTACAAGGATATCGAGACACTGGAATCCCAGTGGCCGACGTACACCAAGGTTCGTATGTTTCCGGAGATTGTCTGGCAGACAGCGATCAAACTTCTCCTGGAACAGATCCAGGGCGGACGCAGCGACAACATGACAATTTATCTTCCCACCAAGCTAGAGGTTGGCGACAGCGCATAACGGTAACCCCAGAGAAGATGGATCAGGTAAAGGAGAGCGTTATGAAAAAATCAGTTTCTGTAATGATGGCAATTGCACTGTGTGCAGCAATGGTCAGCGGATGTTCAGGATCCGGCGGACAGAAGGATACCGCAGCGGACACGAAGGCTGCTGTGGAGACGACCGCTTCCGGAGCATCGGAGAAAGCGACTGAAGAACAGACGGCCGCTGCGGAAAACAAGAAGATTGACAAACTGAACGTATACTTCGTTCCTTCCAGAGAACCGGAAGAGATTGTAACGGCAACAGAACCATTAAAGGATATGTTAAAGGCAGAACTCGCTAAGGAAGGGTATGATATCGGCGAGGTGGTTATCACAGTAGGTACCAGCTATGAGGCGGTAGGCGAGGCACTCTCCGCTGGAACGGCGGACATTGGATTGATTCCAGGCGGTACCTATGTGCTTTACGACGATGGTGCCGATGTAATCCTGACAGCAACCCGTGACGGACTGAGCAAGAATTCCGACAGCGCCAAGGACTGGAATGACGGTAAGGCGACGGAGCCGACAGACCAGCAGGTTACTTCCTACCGTGCGCTGATGATCGCAGGACCATCTGAAAAAGGGCAGGAGCTGGCAAAGAAGGTTAACAGCGGAGAAGCGCTGACCTTTGATGATTTAAGCAGCGCAAACTGGAGCGTGATGTCTTCCTCATCACCGGCCGGATACATCTATCCGTCTTTATGGCTTCAGGAGAACTTTGAGAAGAACATTCTGGATCTTGGACATGCGGTTCAGTCCGATTCTTACGGCAGCGCATTTGCAAGACTGGCTTCCGGACAGGTGGATGTCCTCTGTACATACGCAGATGCCCGCAGAGACTATGAAGAAAAGTGGAATTCCGAGTATGGAAGAAGCGGATCGATCTGGGAAGAGACGAATGTGATCGGTGTAACTCCTCCAATCTATAATGATACAGTCAGCGTAAGCAAGACTTCCAAGATTATGGATGACGCCTTTAAGACAGCCATTCAGAATGCCTTTATCAACATTGGAAAGACAGAAGAGGGCAAGAAGGTAATCGCCATTTACAGCCATATGGGATATGAGCCTGCACAGTCTTCCGATTACGATAATGAGCGCGCAGCACAGAAGATGATTCAGGAATTAAATGCCAAATAAGCGATAAGCACGATTATTAAGGAGGCACCGTAAAGAAATATGGTTTACGGCGCCTCCTTTTGGGTTTCCATGAGAAAATACTAAAGTCGAGGTAGGAGCATGATTGAATTTGATAAAGTAGGAAAGACGTACCCCAATGGTTTTAACGCACTGAAGGATGTCAATTTAAAGATCGAGCAGGGAGAATTTGTGGCGATCATTGGCCTTTCCGGCGCCGGGAAATCCACGCTTCTGCGGACCATTAACCGGATGCACGACATCACCGAGGGGAAGCTTACTGTGGACGGAACCGATGTGATGCAGCTGAAAGGTAAGGAACTCCGCCGTTTCCGCAGAAAGATCGGCATGATCTTCCAGTCGTTTAACTTAGTGACCCGGACAAAGGTCATCAATAATGTGCTGATGGCAAAGGTGCCGGATCTGTCCTTTATCCGGGCGCTCTTCGGGATCTATCCGAAGGAGGACAGGCTGGCGGCCCTGGAGGCTCTGGATAAGGTGGGGATTCTGGACAAGGCGTTTGTGCGCGCGGACCAGCTCTCCGGCGGGCAGCAGCAGAGAGTGGCCCTGGCGAGAACCCTGGCGCAGAATCCGCAGATCATCCTGGCGGATGAGCCGGTGGCATCCTTAGACCCGGTAACGGCCAAGCAGGTTATGGAGGACTTCCAGAGGATCAACAAGGAGATGAATATCACCATTCTTCTTAACATTCACCACGTGGAACTGGCACTCACGTACGCCAGCCGCGTGGTCGGCATCCGTGCGGGCCAGATCGTCTATGACGGCCCCGTATCCGATGTCAATGAAGAGATCCTGAACAATATCTACGAAGGGAAGCTGGAGCAGGAGGTGGCCGGATGAGTTTATACGACAAGGTCTTTCCGCCGAAGAAAATGACGATTTCCAATGGTAAGACAATTGAAAAACCGGCTTCGCGTCTGCCTCTCGTTGCGGTTATCCTGCTGATTATGACGGCCATCTCCGTGAAGATAACCGGATTTGACTTGAGGGTTCTGGCCGAGAGGGGAAATCAGTTTTTCGTCATACTGGGCATGATGATCCCGCCGAGGGTCTCCTATATGTCACAGATCTGGAAACCGCTTTTTGATACCATCAAAATGTCACTTTTAGGCACGGTGGCCGGCGCGGTGCTGGTGGTACCGTTTGCCATGGCGGCTTCCACCAATGTGATTAAGAGCAGGCTGGTGATCAGTGTCATGAGGCTGTTCCTGAGTATTGTGAGAACGCTTCCTACGCTGGTAACCGCTCTGATCGCTACCTATGTATTCGGACTGGGCACTCTGGCAGGAACCACGGCGATTGCCATCTTCACATTCGCCTATATGGGGAAAATCCTGTATGAGGAGATCGAGACGGTGGATATGGGCGCCTTCGAGGCGGTGGAAGCCATCGGGGCTACGCGGGTCCGTGCATTTGTCAGCGCAATTATTCCGCAGGTGCTCCCATCCTACATCTCCAACGGCCTGTTCTGCTTTGAGGGAAATGTCCGGTACGCCGCGATCCTCGGTTACGTGGGCGCGGGCGGCCTGGGACTGATCCTGAATGAAAAGCTGGGCTGGAGAGAGTATTCCAGCGTCGGCATGATCCTGGTGATGTTGTTTCTTACGGTATTCATCATCGAATCGGTGAGCCGTTACTGCCGGAAAAAACTGGTATAGAGGGGAGAGCGGAAAATGAACAAACAGATTGAACAAGCATATAAAGATCGTCCGCGCAGCACGGTATACCAGATTGTGGTATCGGTGATCGTGGTGGCCCTGATCGCATGGTCCGGTTCCGCAGTGGAATTCACGGGAGGCGGAGCAAACGGCGGGCAGATCGCCTTAAACATTTTAAAGGGAATCTTTCATCCCGATCCAAAGCTGCTCTTTAACTTTACCATGCAGGGCGTGCCCTACCTTCTTCTGGAGACCGTCTGCATCGCATTTTTGGGTACACTGGTGGGCGCGGTACTGGCGATCCCGTTTTCGTTTCTGTCCGCATCGAATCTGATGCCGGCGCCCATCGCCAGGCTGAGCCGGATGGCCATCATGGCAATCCGTACCGTGCCGGCGTTTGTCTATGGACTGATGTTTATCCGTGTCAGCGGGCCTGGGGCATTTACGGGACTATTGACCATGTCCGTGTGTTCCATCGGTATGGTGTCCAAGATGTATATTGAGGCAATCGAGGATCTGGACATCAGAATTCTGGAGTCGCTGGACGCCTGCGGCTGCAATACGATGCAGAAGATCAGGTATGGAATTCTGCCTCAGCTGATTCCGAATTTTGCATCGACGGTCATTTACCGTTTTGATATTAACTTAAGAGATGCCACTGTGCTGGGTCTGGTAGGCGCGGGCGGTATCGGCGCACCACTGATCTTCGCCATGAATTCCTATCGCTGGAACGAGGCGGGAGCCATTCTGGTGGGACTGATTGTGCTGGTTCTGATTGTGGAATACATTTCCACGAGAATCAGGGTAAAACTGACGAGGGGATAAATATGAGAAAGACAGCAAAAATTTATTATACATCAGATGTCCACGGATATCTTTTCCCTTCTGCATACACGGAACGGAGCGAGAAGCCGGCCGGACTGTTAAACTGCATCGCCAATTATCAGAAGGACGGGAATACGCTGGTCCTGGACGGGGGCGACACGCTACAGGGGTCCCCCATGGCCATTTACCTGTCCGCGGGCAGGAAGGAAGGCCTGGAGGCGGAACATGCCATTGCGGATGTCTTTAACGCCGGCGGTTACGACGCGGTGACTCTTGGAAATCATGATTTTAACTTCGGATATGAGTATCTGGAGCATCATTTAAATGCCTTAAACGCGCGCTGCATCTGTGCCAATGTCCGGGACCGGAAAGGCCGCCTGGGAGTGATATCCAGCCAGGTGTTTACCATGGAAAATGGTCTGCGGATGGGAGTAACCGGTGTGGTAACCGATTTTGTCAATGTGTGGGAACAGCCGGGGCATATGAGGGATTTGGAAGTGACCGACGCCTTTTCAGCGGCAGAACGGGAACTGGAGCGCTTAAAGGCGATCTCGGATGTGACGGTGTGCATCTATCACGGCGGCTATGAATGTGATCTGGAAACCGGAGACCTGCTGAGTGAGAGCGGGGAAAATGTGGGATGCCGGATCCTTCGGGAGCTGGATTTCGACGTGCTGCTGACCGCTCATCAGCACATGATGGTGCCTGCCAGGAAGATAAACGGGACCACAACGCTGCAGCTTCCGGCAAATGCGGTCTGCTATGCAAAGCTGGAAATCGCCTGTGAGGCTGGAGAAGTGTCCGTCTCGGCCTCGATCAATCCGGCGGGAGAGATTCATGATGAGGAACCGTACCGGTCCCTGCTTCCGCTGGAGCAGAGGGTTCAGCAGTGGCTTGACGAGAAGGCGGGCAGCCTGGAGGAGGATATTCCCCGGCAGTCCAAGCTTGCGATGGCGCTTCAGGGTTCCAGGGTAGCCGATTTCTTTAACCAGCTCCAGCTGGAATATTCGGGAGCGGATATCTCCTGTGTGGGGCTGGGGAACACACCGATGGGTCTGGAGAAACGTGTGACGACACGGGATATCGTGTCTGTGTACCCGTTTGCCAACACACTGGTGGTTCTGGAAGTGGACGAAACGGTGATGAAGAAGGCACTGGAACGGTGTGCGGAATATTTCACCGTGGAAAACGGAGAAGTGCGGGTTTCGGACGTATTTTTAAAGCCTAAGGTCGAGCACTACAATTACGACTTCTTCGCCGGGATTTCCTGTGAGTTCGATCTGCGCAGACCGGTGGGAGACCGTGTGACGAAGCTTCTGTATGACGGGGCCCCCATTGGCGGACGGAAGCTTACGCTCTGTATGAGCGATTACCGCGCCAGCGGGACGGGCGGCTATGATTTCTACCGCAAATGCCGGGTGGTGAAACGGATCGGCTCCGAGGTGCCGCAGATGGCCCTTCAGTATTTAAGAGAGCATGAGACTGTGCAGATAAAAACAAGGAGCGATCTCTCCGTGGTATGGTAACGGTAGTCAATGCCCTGAATTTATATAACTGTAAGTTATAAAAGATATGTAAATAAAATATAAAAAAAGTATAAACTTATTATTGATTTCTATACTGTAAAGTGATAAACTCCATTTCATCAGAGGTTTGGAATGAAAAAGTGAAAATTTGTCCCCAGGCGCCTTCCCGACTGGAAGAAACGCTGCGGATGAAGACGGGGCTTACGCGCCGCATGACTGCCGCCCGACAGGCGGTAATAAGCGAACAGCGGAAGGGGCGTTTCTTTTTTACTCCGGAACTTCTGGCCAGACACAGGAGGAATTGGTCTGGTTGAAGAAAAAGGAGAGACAGAGTATGAATGGCTTAACAATGATGATTCTTGCCGTCGTAGTGCTGGGCGGCGCGTACCTGATCTACGGGAGGTATCTTGCAAAGAAATGGGGCATCAATCCGGATTCCAAAACGCCCGCCTATGAGATGGAGGACGGTGTGGATTACGTTCCGGCCGATACCAACGTGGTATTTGGCCACCAGTTTGCATCAATTGCCGGCGCGGGGCCGATCAACGGACCGATTCAGGCGGCGATGTTCGGATGGCTTCCTGTTATGCTCTGGATTCTGCTGGGCGGCGTGTTCTTCGGCGCAGTACAGGATTTTGCCTCCATGTATGCCTCCGTGAAAAATAAGGGCCGTTCCATCGGCTATATCATCGAACTCTATATCGGAAAACTTGGAAAACGGCTGTTTCTGCTGTTTACCTGGCTGTTCTCCATTCTGGTGGTAGCGGCATTTGCCGATATCGTGGCGGGTACCTTCAATGGTTTTGACGCCAACAAAGCCACGGTGACTGCCAACGGCGCGGTTGCGACGACCTCGCTGCTCTTCATCGCATTTGCCGTGGGACTGGGCTTTTATTTGAAATATACGAGATTCCCCAAGATGCTTAACACACTGTTTGCAATCGCGCTTCTCGTACTGGCCGTAGGCCTGGGGCTGGCATTCCCCATCTATGTGCCGCAGAGTGCATGGCTGATTTTCGTATTTATCTACGTGATCATTGCCTGTGTGACACCGGTATGGGCGCTTTTACAGCCTCGTGACTACTTAAACAGCTATCTGCTGATCGCCATGATCGTGGGATCGGTGCTCGGCATCTGTGTATACAATCCGTCTATGAATCTGCCTTCCTTTACAGCCTTCAAGCTGACCGCGGCCAACGGGAGCGTCTCCTACTTATTCCCGGCGCTGTTCGTCACCATTGCCTGCGGCGCTGTATCGGGCTTTCATTCTCTGGTTGCCTCAGGAACGGCTTCCAAGCAGATTAAAAATGAAAAAAACATGCTTCCGGTATCCTTTGGAGCCATGCTTTTGGAAAGCCTTCTCGCCATTACGGCGCTGATTGCGGCCGGATTCGTCGCCACACAGGAAGGACTTCCGGCAGGAACGCCGCCGCAGCTGTTTGCACAGGCTATTTCCATCTTTTTGACAAGCCTGGGGCTTCCGGAGTCCGTCTGCTATACGTTAATCACTTTGGCGATTTCGGCGTTTGCGCTGACGAGTCTCGATTCCGTAGCGCGTGTGGGACGTATCGCGTTCCAGGAATTCTTCACGGATGACAGCATCGCACCGGAGAATCAGTCACCGCTTAACAAGGTTCTGACCAATAAGTATTTTGCCACCATCCTGACACTGGTGCTCTGCTATGCGCTTTCCCGTGCCGGTTACGCCAGCATCTGGCCGCTGTTCGGTTCGGCGAACCAGCTGCTTTCCGCACTGGCCCTGATTGCCTGCGCCGTATTTTTAAAGAAGACGAAACGCCAGGGCGCCATGCTCTGGGGGCCGATGGTGATCATGCTCGGCGTCACATTTACGGCTCTGGCTTTAAAGATCACGGAACTGGTGACTGCACTTTCCGGCCAGTTTGTCTTTGGCAATGCCCTGCAGCTGGTATTTGCAGTACTTCTTCTGATTCTGGGTGTGATTGTAGCCTTTGAGGGGATTAAGAAGCTGATCGGAAAAGATGTGACTTCAGAAAATACAGAGACCGCAGATACAAAGAAGTCTGCGGGAGAAGTCGTTGCATAGATAAGCTGCGGATGTGGATGCCGCATTACGATGAAAGAGTCCGGCTTGCCGGACTCTTTATTTTTTCTCCACCGCAATCCAGACCTCCACAAGGCCATTCTCCCCATAATACTCGAGATCCGGTGCATTTGATTTCATCCGGCCGGTTATGTAGCCTTTATTTAACGGTCTATATTTAAATAAAGGCAGCCATTTTGTGATGGCCTGCGCTTCCGTCTTTCCGATCGTTTCAAGGGTACAGGGGAAGATGGCCCAGGTCCTGGCCGGTACTTCATAAGACGAAAATGCATCCCCCGCCTCCGTATCGCTGGATACCGCTATAAGATAATCGAATATCCGCGGATCGGCTTCATCGGTGTTATAGATATTAATGCCGAACAGACCGTAAGGTTCCCGATTCGCCCGTGATAATAAGTCTTTCTCAAGCCCTTTCGCTTTGAAGTCCGCCCAGTGTGCGGGAATCATTTTCCTTCCCTGCCCTTTTTGATTTGTTGTGCGCATGGCAGGGCCGACAACGCGGAAACTGTCTTTTTTCTCGATTCGAAACGGCGGTTCCATATTTCTCATAATTGTTATTCCTTTCCGGTTAGAAATTACGTATTTTTAAGCTGGTGTGAGTCATACTTGTACAGATGCATTAGCTTCGTTCAACAACAGCGCTTTTACGAAAGCCCTGTTATCGCTGCTAAGTAAAATGAAGAATGCACTGCTGCGGCATTTTTGCTGCCGCTGGCCTCTAAAGACAAAGTCGTAGCCCATGGCGCATTTGGAGTTGCATGCGGATGGGTCCAACAGGCGTTTGCACACAGGCGTGTCCCGGATGGCCTTTGCCAGCTCATCGGAGATGGTATCGAACACCTCCATGTAGTCCGCCAGATGGTTTGGATAGATGCGGACCATCAGTCCCTTTCTGCGGAATACGTAGTTGAGGATCGTCTTTTTATTCTGAAGGCAGGAGACGACATAGCCGCTTTTTGCCTGCTTTATCTCTGTTTTGCAGCCGAGTTTCGTCAGCTCCTCATGCAGTTCCCTTACAAACTCCCGGTTATCTCCATCGACAGTGGATAAAAAATCATCAAATGTATATTTTTCGCTCATAACGCTGCTCCTTTTTGCATTTTCATCGTTCTTCTATAATGGGTATCCATATCTGGGCCTTATACGTATCGCTGGTCTGATCTCCTTCACTGTACCATTCTAACTCGGGGCAGGCCGCATGTTTAAAGGGGTACTTTATAAGCCACTCCTCGTTAAGATACTTCCAGCCATGGTGTATGGACTGCGGTATTTTACCGTGGCAGTCGAAGACGGCCCATGCGGCTGGGGGAATGACGATCTCGTCAAATCCCGGAGGCGCTTCCTGATCGGATATTACCATGATGGAATAGACTGTCTCCTCGTGCTGTTCACAAAAATCAGTAAACAGACCGAAGATTCCTTTCGGATTACCGCGGTCCAGCGAAATCAGTTTCGCCGTATCGCCCCGCACATGGCATTCGCTCCAGAATTTGGGGATCTGGAGGTAGTGCTCTCCGTTTTTACAGGAAAATGTTTTGCTTATACCTATAAGCCGGAAAGACTCTTTCTGATCGATATGCCACGAATACTGCTGTCTGTTTGATATCTGCATCTTCGGCGCTATTTTTAATTCCGAACGGCCATCCCTTGCTTCTTTGGGCGTTATGCCGTGAAACTGCTGGAAGGCTTTCGTAAAGGAGGTCGGCGAGGCATAGCCGTACTTATAGCTGATATCAACCACCTTTAAATCCGTGCTTTTTAAGTCATAGCCGGCCAACGTCAGTTTTCTGGAGCGGATGTACTCGGAAAAACTGATTCCATTCATATAGGAAAAGACCTTCTGAAAGAAACCAAAGGAGCAGCCCGCAATGTCCGATACCACGTTTTCATCAATGGGTTCTTCCCGCCGCTGCAGATGGTCTTCCACATAATCGATGATTCTTTGTAATTTTTCGTTCCATTCCATTTTAAGTGATCTCCGTCCTCCTGGTTGTTTTTCTATTTTATCATTTATAAATCATAATTTCCTCTTATTATTGGTACTGGAAGGATAATTTATCATAAAGATAGACTTCTTTTCATTTTTATGGTATCGTATTTCTTAACAAAGGAAATGATTTCGATTACCGGAGGCTGTTGGAATAGCGATATTCCGGGGCTTCTTTTTAGATGAAAATCAGGAGGGGTTATGAGCATCAGGGCAATTGCAGTAGACAATTCAGAGGAACTTCTGGAGAAAATTACCAGAATATTAAGGGAGATGGAGGACGTCGAGCTATGCGGCAGCTTCGGCGAAGCGATTGCGGCAATTCAATATGTGAAGGAGAATCCGGTGGATATCGTATTTTCTGACGTGGTGATGCCGGATATCAGCGGGATCACGCTGGCATCCAAGATATATCAGCTTCCGGATCCGCCGGAGGTAGTGCTCTTATCCGGAATACCGGGGTTCTCGCTGGAAGCGTGGAAGATTCGTGCGTTCGGCTTTATCATTAAGCCGTATACGAGAGTGCAGATTGTGGATATGTTAAACCGTTACCGGTGCGAGAGAGAGGCCCGGAAGGTTCTGTAGACAATTGGAACAGGAGAGGACTTATGATGGAAGCAGATATTCTGTTATTTATGGGACAGAGCAATATGGCCGGACGCGGCGACGATCAGCTGGCTCCGAAGGTGCTGCCCGGGGCGGCCTGGGAATACCGGGCGGTGACGGAGCCGGACAGACTGGTGCCGCTTGTGGAACCATTTGGAGTAAATGAGAACCGTGAGGGAGGAGTCTGGGAGCCAGGCATGAAGACAGGCTCCATGGCTGCGGCGTTTGTAAATGCGTGTTATCGAAAGACGGGACGGCCGGTTATTGCAGTGTCATGTTCCAAGGGAGGTTCCAGCATACGGGAATGGCAGCCGGGTACTCCGTATTTTAAGGACGCAGCGGCGCGGTTTCTGGCGTGCGTAAGCTTTGTGGAATCTCAGAAGATCGCTGTTCATTCGATTGGGATGGTCTGGTGCCAGGGCTGCACGGATGCGGACAATGGGATGACAAAGGAAGAATATAAAGAGAAGACGCTGACCTTATTCCGGGCCTTTCAGGCGCTGGGCGTTGAGAGAATCTTTTTGATTCAGATCGGGAACCACAGAGAGCTGCCGGACCTCTATATTCCCATTCAGGAGGCCCAGGAGGAGCTGGCGGAGTCCGTGGAAACCATTTTTCTGATATCACGGTCCTTCCGCACATTCCGCGACAGGGGGCTGATGAAGGATTCCTACCATTATAAGCAGGAGGCGTATAATCTGGTAGGGGAAGAGGGGGGAGCCCAAACCGGGGAAATCCTGAAATAAAATACAACATGAACTGTTACTGTGAATTTACTTATGCTGATTGGCCAATCTCCATTCCCGTGGAGGTTGGCCATACGTTTTTTTAAAGGCCCTGGAAAAATGCAGCTGGCTGGGGTAACCGACCCGTGCGCTGATCTCTCCAATGGGAAGATTGGTCGTCTCCATGTACTCGCAGGCCTTTGCCATCCGGAAACGGATCAGGAATTCCTGCGGCGTAACAGAGAGGACATCCTTAAAGATCTTGCCGAAATAGCTGCGGTTTAAGTTGCAGAAGGCGGCAATGTCCTCCACCGTGATATCGTTCTGGTAGTTGTGTTCCACAAAGGAGACCGCCTCCCGGGCATAAAAATCCTTCAGCTGGCCGCCCACAGCCGTCATACGGCGGTTGGAGGACTTGATCAGCGCGTCGAGAGCCAGATAAAGGTGGCCGATCAAATGAAAGGAAGATTCGGTCGTATGGCCGGCAATATAGATCATCTCGTCTTTTAAGACCTGTTCCATGGCCGGATTGTTGCTGTTGTAAACCGGCAGATCGAAGGACAGGCCCGACAGGGCGATGATCTCCGGCGCCTTTAAGCCGTCGAATTCCACCCACGCGTATTCCCACGGGTCCAGGGAATCGGCAATGTACGTATTGGTCTGGCCGGGCGAGATTAAGAAGCCCTGACCGGCGTGAAGATGGTATTCCGTATCCTTTTTGCTGCTGTCGGTAGAGACGAAGAGCCCCTTTCCGGAAATGATATAGTGAAACAGATAATGGTTGCGCGCCGCCGGCCCGAAGGAGTGGTGTGGATCGCATTTCTCCCATCCGTATTGAAACAGGGTGCAGTCGACGAAATTCTTATCGGTAAACAGGGCAAATGAAAAATTAGACAAAAAAGCACCTCCGCTCTATCTATTTCTGGGGATTAATTATAAATATTATATACCAAAATGCGTGGTGACTTCAAGATATTTCGCACAAGAAAGCATTTTGGTATATTTGTATCAAGGTATTTCCATTTACGGTGAGAGTGGCAATGTGCTAATATATAGTCACAGAAACGAAGACATAACTACAAAATGTGCACAAATAAAAGAAAAATTCATTGGCCGATGAAGAAGATCAGATGGTAATAATAACGAAAACTCAGAATGAATCAGGATTGCAAGGAGGAAATAAAAGTGATCAAATTGTGGAAAAAAGGTATAGCACTTACCATGGCGGTGACGATGGCGGTATCTTTAACGGCATGCGGCGGCGGAAATTCTTCATCAGGCGGCAGCAAAGAAGCGGGAAATACACCGGCTGCGGACGCAGGCGGAAAATTAAATGTAGCAATTTGGGATAACGGACAGAAGCCGGGACTGGATCAGATCCTCGCCGATTTCACGAAGGAGACCGGAGTCGAGACCGATTTACAGGTAATCACATGGGACAGCTACTGGACACTTTTAGAGGCGGGAGCCTCAGGCGGCGACATGCCTGACGTATTCTGGATGCACTCCAATGAGGCGACAAAGTATATGTCCAACGACATTCTTCTGGATCTCACCGATAAAGTAGCATCCAGCGAAAAGCTGGAGATGGATAAATTCCCGTCCGACATTAAGGAAATGTACCAGTACGACGGAAAGACCTACGCGATACCGAAGGATATCGACACCATTGCCTTATGGTATAACAAGGATATGTTCGATGAGGCCGGAATCGCCTATCCGGATGATACCTGGACCTGGGATGATTTATACGATGCGGCGGTGAAGCTGACTAAGGCTGACGGAAGCCAGTACGGAATCGCCATGAATCCTTCCAATGAGCAGGACGGCTGGATGAACGTGATCTACTCCATGAGCGGAAATGTCATTTCTGATGATATGAAGAAGTCTGGTTTTGATGATCCAAACACCATTAAAGCTATGGAATACGTGGATAAGCTGGTAAAAGACGCAATGCCTCCGGCAGCGGTTATGTCTGAGACGGGCACCGATGTACTTCTCGGTTCCGGCAAGATTGCAATGTTGTCCCAGGGTTCCTGGATGGTAGCTGCATTTAAGGACAACGAATACATAGCAGAGCACTGCGACGTAGCGGTTCTTCCAAAGGATGCTGAGACAGGAAAACGTGTTTCTTTATATAATGGTTTAGGATGGGCGGCCAGCGCCAACACAAAGAATCCGGAGGCGGCATGGAAGCTGATTGAGTTCCTTGGAACGAAGGATATGCAGTTAAAGCAGGCGCAGCTGGGGGTTACCATGGCGGCCTATGAAGGCGTATCCGATGAATGGGTAAATAACACGGATAAGTTCAATTTACAGCCTTATCTGGATATGATGAACGGTGATATCGTATTTCGTCCGCATTCCAGAAGCACTCTTGTATGGTGGAACATGATGACGACCGAGTTAAAAGAGGCATGGTCCGGTAATCAGGATATGGCTGCCGTATGCGGGACAATTTCAGAAAAAATGGATCAGATGCTGGCAGACGAGTAAGGCCTGGAGCGTGTTTGAAGAATTCGGATATGAATTTTCAAACACGCTCTGGTACGAGAAGGAGGGATTTCTGTGGCAAAGGAAACAGAATTGAAAATAAAAAGAAAGATCACCAGCCGGGAAAAGAACGAGTTTTTATGGGGCTGGGCGTTTATCCTGCCGACCATGGTCGGACTGATTGTACTGAATATCTATCCGATTATCAAGACGATCTATGAGAGCTTCTTCAAGACCGGCGACTTCGGAAAGGGCAACATCTTCATCGGCCTGGCCAATTACCAAAGGGTCTTAACAGACCCGGAGGTATGGCAGTCGCTGCTTAATACATTCAAATACGCCATCGTGGAAGTGCCGTTTTCCATCATCATCGCGCTGGTTCTGGCCGTGCTGCTGAACCGGAAGATGAAGGGGCGGGCCGCTTACCGTACGATCTTCTTCCTCCCCATGGTTGCGGCCCCCGCGGCGATTGCCATGGTGTGGAGATGGCTCTTTAACTCGGAGTTCGGGCTTTTAAACAATATGTTCGGAACAAATATTAACTGGATCTCCAACCCGAATATCGCAGTCTATTCCATCGGCGTCATCGGCGTGTGGTCCATCATCGGCTACAACATGGTCCTGTTCTTATCGGGGCTTCAGGAGATCCCGAAGGATTACTATGAGGCGTCCAATATCGACGGTGCAAGCGGGATCTACCAGTTTTTCCATATCACCGTTCCGCTTCTGTCACCGACTATTTTCTTCGTGACAGTGACCAGAGTGATCGGCGCGCTTCAGGTATTTGACTTAATCTTTATGGTTATGGACAGAAACAATCCGGCGCTCTCCAAGACCCAGTCCCTGGTCTACTTATTCTATCAGTATTCTTTCGTACAGAATAACAAGGGCCTTGGTTCCACCATTGTCGTTGTACTTCTGGCCATCATCATGATCATCACGGTATTCCAGATGAAGGCGCAGAAAAAATGGGTTTATTATAATTAGAGAGGGGGAGACGAAACATGGAAAAAAAGAAAAAGGCGGCAGCCATATCCATTCACGTTGTTTTGATCCTGGTAAGCATTACGATGCTCGTGCCGTTTATCTGGATGGCGCTCACCGCATTTAAGACATCAACAGAGGCAACTTCTGTCAATCCGTTCGTCATCTTCCCGGCCGTATGGCAGACGGATAATTTTAAGACGGTTATCGATAATATGAATTTCCTTCAGCTGTATATCAATACCATCCTGCTGATCGTGGGCCGAGTCGCGGCCGCGGTACTCACGGCGACCATGGCGGCCTATGCGTTTGCACGGCTGAATTTTAAGGGAAAGAATTTCATGTTTTCCCTGGTCCTGTTTCAGATGATGGTGCCCGGACAGATTTTCATCATTCCGCAGTATTTAATGGTGAGTAAGATGGGCCTTTTGGACACCGTGTTTGCCCTGATTTTCCCGGGGCTTGTGACCGCGTTCGGAACATTTCTGCTGAGGCAGGCGTATCTGGGACTTCCGAAGGATCTGGAAGAGGCGGCACGTCTGGACGGCTGCAATATCGGTCAGACATTTTTATACATCATGGCGCCCCTGACCCGCTCCGGCATGGTGGCCCTCGGTATCTTTACCGCGGTGTTTGCCTACAAGGATCTGATGTGGCCCATGATCTGCAACAAGACGGTGATGCCGCTGTCCGCCGCGCTGGCGAAGATGCAGGGGCAGTATACGAACAATTATCCGCAGCTGATGGCGGCTTCCCTGCTGGCCTGTGTGCCGATGATTGTGATCTACTTAATATTCCAGAAACAGTTTATTGAAGGTATTGCAACTTCAGGCGGAAAGCTGTAGGATAGAAATCTATAGGATAACGGCTGAGAGAGAAAGGGATGTGTGAAACGATGAATGTATTGAGTGAAGACAGTATTTTCGGGCAGATATTCGGATTCCTGGGAAATATGATCGCGTTGAATATCCTCTGGCTTGTGACGAGTCTCCCCATTGTGACGATCGGGGCCTCGACCACGGCCATGTATTACACGGCGCTGAAACTCCATAAGGATAAAGATGTCACGGTCTGGAAGGCATTTTTTCACAGCTTTAGGCAGAACTTCATGCAGGCGACGGCCATCTGGGCGGTTTTGGCCGCAGTGGAAGCCCTTCTCCTTTCCTATGGCTTTATCGGTATCGGGCTGATCACGGGAGTGCTGCTGCTTTACATATTTCCGGTCATTGCCGCATTTTCCAACACCCTGGGTAAGCTGGCCGGCCATGCATTCTATTTTGCCTTTCACAAGCCGGGATACCTGATTGCCACGGCTGCCCTCACATGCCTGCCGATGTATTTTACCATGGTGGATGCGAAGCTTTTTCCCGTCTACCTTCTGATCTGGCTCATGTGCGGATTTTCACTGACAGCTTACGGCAACGCGTGGTTTTACTTGAGGCTGTTTCAGCCGCATCTCAAAGAGTGTCAGAAAAATACTTTTATATAAAATTATAAGGAGATCAGGTTATGGCTATCATTATGAATCAGGCGGAACAGGTATTTACGCTTCAGACGAAACGGACGACTTATCAGATGAAGGCAGGCGATTACGGGATTCTGCTTCATCTCTACTATGGCGCAAGGGTAGAGGACTGTACCATGGATTACCTGCTGCACAGAAAAGACGTGGGATTTTCCGGAAATCCTTACGAGGCGGGGGAGGACAGAACATTTTCCCTGGATACGCTGCCTCAGGAATTTCCCTCCTATGGAGTGGGCGATTACCGGAACAACTGTGTGGGCGTGTGTCAGGCGGACGGAACGCGGGCTGCCGACTTCCGCTATGTCTCCTGGGAGATCCGGGAGGGGGCCCATAAGATTCCGGGGCTGCCGTGCCTGTTCGATGAGGATGAAACGGCGGAAACGCTGGTGATATTCCTGGAGGACGCGGCGTCTTCCCTGAAACTGGAGCTGTACTATGTCGTGTTTGCGGACCGCGATGTGATCGCCCGCTCCGCCAGAATCACCAATGGAGGAAAGGAGACGGTCAGGCTGGAGAAGATGATGTCTGCCTGTCTGGAACTGCCGAACGGCTCCTGGGAAGCGATTCATTTCCACGGGCGGCACGCCATGGAGCGAAGGCTGGAGCGCCTTCCGCTGATGCATGGGACGATGGAGGTGGGAAGCCGGAGAGGCACCTCCAGCCATCAGCACAATCCCGGTGTGATTCTGTGCTCGCCTGACGCGACGGAGGAACACGGGGGCTGTTACGGCCTGTCCCTGATTTACAGCGGCAACTTTTCCATGGAGATCGAGATGGACCAGATGGATTCCGTGCGGGCCGTATGCGGAATAAATCCGGAATTCTTTGAGTACCGGCTGGAGCCGGGAGAGGCCTTCGACACGCCTCAGCTCATGATGACCTACAGCGGAAGCGGCCTGGGCCGTATGTCTGCCAATTTCCATTCCATTATCCGCCACAATCTGTGCCGGGGAAAATATAAGTTTGCCAGGAGGCCGGTCCTTATCAACAACTGGGAGGCCACCTACTTTGATTTTAATGAAGAGAAGATTCTCTCCATTGCCAGACAGGCATCGGAGCTGGGCATCGAGATGCTGGTGCTGGATGACGGCTGGTTTGGCAGCCGGGACAGCGACAACGCGGGCCTGGGAGACTGGTTCGTCAATACGGATAAGCTGAAGGGCGGACTGACGGATCTGGTTACAGGCATCAACGGTCTGGGCATGAAATTCGGCATCTGGATCGAGCCGGAAATGGTAAATGAGGACAGCCGCCTGTACCGGGAGCATCCGGACTGGGCTTTGACGATACCGGGCAGAAAACCGTGCAGAAGCAGGAACCAGCTGGTGCTTGACATGTCCAGGAGCGAGGTCAGGGACTACGTATTCGATTCGATTGCTGCGGTCCTAAAGAGCGCCAATGTCGAGTATGTAAAATGGGATATGAACCGCAGTATCTGCGATGTCTGCAGTGCCGTTCTCCCCAAAGAACGCCAGGGCGAGGTTTACCACCGCTACGTGCTTGGCATCTATGACCTGATGGAGCGCTTTACGTCGTCATTTCCCAATATCCTTTTCGAGGGATGCAGCGGCGGAGGCGGCCGTTTCGATCCGGCTATCCTGTATTACTCGCCGCAGATCTGGTGCAGCGACGATACGGATGGCATCGAGCGGCTGGAGATTCAGTACGGAACTTCGTTCTTCTATCCGATTTCGGCCGTCGGCTCCCACGTATCGGCCATACCGAACCATCAGACGGGACGAAGGACACCGCTTGCGACGCGCGGCGTGGTGGCCATGGCCGGCAGCTTCGGTTATGAGATGGATTTAAATCTCCTGACAGAGGATGAAAAAGAAGCAGTGAAGGCGCAGGTGGAAGACTATAAAAAGTATTATGACCTCATTCACAACGGGGATTACTACCGTCTCGCCAGCCCGCAGGGAGATTCCGGTTTCACTGCGTGGCAGTTTGTATCCGGCGATAAGACGAGGACGCTGCTTAATCTGGTGATCACTCATGTGAGGGCTAATGCCCCCGATCTCTGGTTTAAGCTCCGCGGCCTAGACCCGGAGAAACGGTATCGTCTGGAGGAAGATGGCCGTATCTACAGCGGCAGCGCGCTGATGAATGCCGGGATATCCATCCCGATGATTATGGGCGATTATCCGGCTGTGCAGATGGTACTGACGGAAGTCTGACGGTGAAGGGCTGATCATGGTTTTACGGGATATAAACGTTTAAAGGGCTGTGAAAAAATGGAGTTGATTTCATTCCATTTTTTCACAGCCTTTTCATTTCCCCAAATATGCAGGAGAACGGCCATAAAGAGCGTATGCTTCTCCTCTTTTGGAGCCGAAACAGACAGGTGATTTTTATCTCCGAAAACGTGATTTTTAGCACGGTGTCCAAAACGCCGTCATGGTTCGTGCTATAATTCACGGTAGAGAAATGTGGGATTTGACTCCTTTGGCAGTCGCCAAATGGGTGCGCCGGCGTGTCTGCCTGGCTTGCTGCCCGCAGAAATAAAATAAGGAGGAAATGAAATGAGAAAAATGAAGAACGGAAAGCGGATTTTATCTGTATTTCTCACGCTTTCCATGGTCTTTTCCATGTCGGGAGCGCCAAGCTTCGCGTGGGAGGACGCCCAGTTTTCTAAGGATCAGGGACTAAGTGCAGAGTTCGCTGGCCGGAAGGCGACGGACAGCAATGCGGCCACCCCGTCTGCGGCGTCTAAAAGACAGGCGGAAATCCCCCTGGACGACACCGTGACTGAATTGGAAGCAGGAAAAACCTACACCATCAGCAGCCTGGAGGAGCTTGAGAGACTGACGGAGTTAGTCAATGATCCGGATACCAATCAGGCCAGCAGGGAGACAAAGTATGAGCTGTTAGAAGATCTTGACAATGCCGGGAATATCATGATCGGAACCGGAGCAGAAAACTCGAGTGAGAGCGTGAAAAGCTATTTTAAAGGAAGCTTTAACGGAAACGGCCATGTGATCCGGGGGCTGGCCATTACGGCCGATCCGGATTCCATGCAGGGGCAGGATGCAGTGGGCCTGTTCCGCCATGTGGCAGGAGGCAGTACAATACAACAGTTGGGCGTGGAGGGAACCGTTACGGTTACTGCTGCCTATTCCAAGTCTTATCGCGACGCTGGCTGTAATGTAGGCAGTCTGGTGGGAGTCTTAGAGGGCTCTTCCTATGTGAAGCAGTGCTACTCTGCCTGCGAGATTACCGTTGATCAGGATTTGGACGATGGCGCTGTCAATGTCAGCGCCGGCGGTCTGGTGGGAACGGCAAAGGACAACGGGTGGATTATGGACTGCTATACCACCGGCGACGTGTCGATATGGCCCAGTGAATCAGCAATGGCAATCGGCCATGCCGGCGGCGTGGTGGGCCAGATGCAGGAGGGAGCTGTACAGCGCTGCTACGCCACAGGCACGGTTACGGGGCCGGCGAATGGCGGTTTTGGTTATCAAAACCCGGGCGTCGGCGGTATCGCAGGCTATGTGGCTTCCTACAGGGCCTACATAGAAAAATGCTGTGCGCTGAATGTGAAAATTACAGCTTTGGGGGAGAATGCGCAAAGCTTTGGCCGGTTGGCCGGGTATGTGGGAAGCTCCGGTATGATAACAGACTGCTCTGCCCGCCAGGATATGGTTTTGGGAAAAGAGGGCGAGGAGGCAATGCTCAAAGAGGAGGGCTGGTCAGACCTTCAAAAGGCGGCCAACGGCCAGACTCTTTCCGCCGCTTCAGGCAACGATTCCTTAATGACGTTTTTCCGGCTTTTAGCAGCTTCGAAGAATGTCTGGAATCAGCCTGGGGAAACAGAGCTTACCGTGGGAGCTGAGCTTCCGTCCCTCATCGCCTTTGACGGAACAGACACAGATGCGCCGCTTCTTCCAGAGGGAGAAGGCGGGACGATCGAGCCGCTTTGGGATGCCGAGGCGCCGGTTATTATAAAGAATTTAGAAAAGAAAAGCGTTGTCAGATATGAACTCAATCAGACTGCAGAACCCTTAATCATTGAAGTGGCAGAGCCAACAGACGGGGGAACCATCAACTATCGGTGGAGGAGGACGGTCTGTGATGAAACCGGCGACAGGGGAAACAACTCTGTTGAATTTATACCGGACAGTAACAAGCCATCCTGCACGCCTTCTTCCAGCGAGATAGGAATCCACTTATACGATTGTGAGGTTACCAATGAAAATCTACAGGCTACAGGAAAGAAAACGGCCAGCAAAGCAACCTACGGAGTCATTGTGATCATTGAGGAGCCAAAAGAACCCGTGGAGAATGCCGAGGAGCCGAAGATTACCCTGGATACCACCGGAAAAAGCGATTATTGGGTGGGAGATGAGGCCGAGGAATTAAGGATAAAGGCCGAGTCCCAGGACGGAGGCACCTTATCCTATCAGTGGTATAGCAATATAAATGCCAATTACGACACAGGCACCCCGATTGAAGGAGCCACGGAACCTGCCTATACGCCATCCACGGAGAAGGCAGGCCAGATTTTCCACTGGTGCGTCATCACCAATACCAACGAGAAGGCCACGGTGAATAAGACGGCCCAGGCTGTCAGCACTATGGTAAATGTCCATACTATGGCGGTGGATAAGCCTTACTTTATTGTTGATCTGGACGAGAAGCCGAGGGAATGTATCCAGTTGGATTCTCTGTCGCTGCGGGTCGACGCCATGAGTGAAAATTTCAGCACGCTCACCTGCCAGTGGTATCAGAGTACGGATAAAGAAAACTGGGAGATGTTAAGCGGAAAAACCCAGAATATCCTTCCTGTTCCTACAAACGAAGTAGGAACTGTATACTACCGCTGCCAGGTGACAAGCCAGAAATTCTTCAGCGGTGTCATGAAGGAGGTCAAAATAAACAGTAAGACTGCCACGATCGTGGTAAATCCGCCGCCGGAAAAGGCCGATGAGCCGGTGATTACTTTGGATCTGGAAGCCAAAACCGTTACATACCAGCAGTATCAAAAGGCTGATGAGTTATATATCGGCGTAATGAATCCGAAGGATGGAGGGAAAATCAGCTACCAGTGGTACAGGAGCCTTAAGGCGGATCAGAGCGGAGCAGAAGCCATTGACGGTGCGAAAAGCTCCAACTATCTGCCGTCCAGCGAGGAACCGGGAACTGCCTATTACTGGTGTGTTGTGACCAATACCAACGAGAAGGCCACACAGGAGAAAGAAGTCTCTGTGTCCACGCAGGCAGTTACCATTGTAGTTGAAGAAGCAAAGGCACAGCGCCCCAGTCTCGGCTCCAATGCGAATGAGGTAAAGTATACAAAGGGAGAAGAGCCGAAGGCCATGATAGTGGATGCATGGGTGACGGACGGAGGAACATTAAGCTATCAGTGGTATGAGATGGCAGACGGTCAGTGGAAGCTCATAGAAGGAGCTGTCGAGAAGAGCTATAAGCCTTCCACAAAAGACAGCGGACTGTTTCGTTATAAATGCGCCGTGACCAATACCATTTTGTCCGGCGATCACAGTACCATCGATGCAACCTGGTTCATTGAGGTTTCAGGGCCAGTAACCGATGCGAAACCGCCGATCCTCTTAAAGGATTTGGATGAGGAGATGCAGACCTGCGAAATGGGAAGCGGAAACTTTATCACTCTTACGGTTGATGCAAAATCGGAAGACGGCGGAAAGGTGGAATATCAGTGGTTTAAAAACGATGTAAAGAGCATGACAGGCGCCTCTTGGCTCCCGATGTATAACAATGATAAAACGATCATTCCCCATATGGATAAGCCGGGGATTACGTACTATTTCTGTAAGATTATCAATTTCAAGCCCGAGGCAACAGGAAACCAGACAGCAGAGGTTATGAGTAAGATTGCATGCGTTCAGGTGCTGGGCAGGGAGGAAGGAGGGGCACAGTATCCAACTGTCAGCTCTGACGCCGGCAAAAGGGAGTATGCAAAGGGTGAAAAGGCAGCTAAAATGGGCGTCACCGCATGGGTGACGGACGGAGGAACGTTAAGCTACCAGTGGTATGTGAAGAATGGAGACGGTCAGTGGAATGCCATAGAGGGAGCTGCGGGCAACAGCTATCTGCCCTCCACCGAGATTCCCGGAACGTATGAGTATCAGTGCAGGGTGACCAATACCATCGAATCCGGCAATCAGAGGACTACTACCGTAGGCTGGACCGTCAAGGTCCTGGATAAAGAACCGGATCAGCCCGCAGAGCCGGAGAAACCGGAAAATAACGGAGGAAGCTCCGGCTCCAGCGGAACCGGGGAATCGAAAAGCAGCCTGCCGGTGAATTACAGAGGCGCTACGAAGCTGATAGAAGGAATTCGTGTTCCGGAATATGTGACAGAAGGAACCTGGCAGAAGGTGGCTGGAGGCTGGAATCTTTACGGAGCCAACGGAAGCTATGCAAATGTCTGGGCTGCCGTATTTAATCCCTATGCCAATATCATGGCCGGGCAGTCTGCCTTTGACTGGTTCCGGTTTGACGAAAACGGATACATGATGACCGGATGGTATACGGAAGGAAACGGGGATACCTATTATTTAAATCCGGTTTCCGACAACACCTTAGGACGGATGGTGACCGGATGGTATCTCATTGACGGAGTTTACTACTACTTTAATGAAGAACCTGACGGAACCAGAGGAAAAATGTACCGGAATACCAGGACACCGGACGGATATCTGGTGGATGAAAATGGGAAACTGGTAGAATAGAGACAAGACAGAAAGTGGCTGTGAAAAAATGGAGTTGATTTAATTCCATATTTTCACAGCCCTTTCATTTTCTAAATTCCCTCAGCGTAAGCTGACTGTTACCCTGTGTGACAGGAATAGTCAGGCAGAAATAGGAAAGGATAGAAATATAGAACGAAATCTGGTATGATGGGAGCGTAATGCCGGACAGGAGGGAAAGGGCTGGTGAATGACATGGACAGAAACGAATTCAGAATGCAGATGGAGGAAGAAGAGCAGAAGGAACGCCAGTGGCAGGAAATCGTGGACTACTACGGCGGCCAGAAGGATGCGAAGAGCCAGGATAATATCGTGGAGATGCTTCGGGAGGTACAGGAACTGTACGGATATATTCCTTCGGAGAAGACCAGCGCGATGGCAGATGCACTGGGCGTGAAGCAGACGCTTCTCTTACAGCTGATCAAACTGTATCCCAGCTTTAAGAAGGCGCCTTATGGACACTGCATCACGGTCTGTACGGGAGCGCGCTGCGGCAGTAAGGGTTCCGCTGAAGTTTTTGAGGCGGTGCTGAAGGCGGTGGAGGCGAGGGAGTCCGGTGCATTTAAGATCATGATGAAGGAATGTCTAAAGGAGTGCAAAACCGCTCCGAACCTGATGGTGGACAGCGATTCCTACGGTCATGTAAAGCCGGAGGAGGTCGCCGCAATTCTGAGTAAGTACTGACGGTTTTAACAGGAAAAAGCAGGCAGAATGGGACTGGCACACCGGGTTCTTACTTATTCATAAGCGGGAACTCCGGCGGGGGCAGTCCCTGATTTTTTGCCCCATTATCATAGACGAACCAGAGAGGCTATGTTATAATATTAAAATAGCGAAAAAAGAACCCTTTTTTCATGTTACGGGACAATACGTCCTATAATGTGAAAATGTTCCGCATGGAGGCGCGCCCCGCTCTGCCTGCGGAACCTATATTCTAAGGAGACAAATATGAAAGAAAAAATAAAAGTAAAGGGGCAGCTGAGGGCTTATATGCAGTGGCCGTTATATCTATCGGCGATGCTGATTATCATGAATGCGATAATCGGAGCGGTCAGCGTGACGGCCGGGATTATTATGGCTGTGTTTACGCTGCTGTATATCGGAATCGCTCTGTGGATCTACACCTACAGAAAGAAACGACTGCTAAATGGCCTGGTGGAATTTTCTGCGGAATATTCCTGGATGCAGAAACAGCTGCTTACCGACCTGGAGCTTCCGTACGGAATCGCGGATGAGAGCGGCCGATTGCTCTGGGGGAATACTGCTTTGGCAGAAGTGTTGGGCGAGGAAAAGCCATTTAAAAATACGAGGAAATACTTATCATCGATTTTTCCGGAGATCACAAAGGAGGTCCTGGATTTAGAGGAGGGCTCTGTGGTGCTCCACTGCACGTGCGGTGACCGTAAGTATCAGGTTCAGCTGAAGGCCGTTTACATGAAGGATTCCATCGAGGACATAGCGGATGCCATCGGTACAGAGGACGCGGGTCAGGTGCTGATCGCGGTCTATTTATTCGATGAGACGGAGATTCTTACTTATAAGCAGATGGTCAACGACCAGAAGATGGTGGCCGGCCTCATCTATCTCGACAACTACGAGGAGGCGCTGGAGAGTGTGGAAGAGGTGCGCCGCTCTCTTTTAACCGCACTGATAGACCGGAAGATCACCAAGTACATCACCGCCATGAACGGCATCGTGAAGAAGCTGGAAAAGGATAAGTATTTCATTGCGATCAAACAGTGCTATATTCAGGAGCTGAAGGATAACCGTTTTTCTATCCTGGAGGATGTGAAGACGGTCAACATCGGCAATGAGATGGCGGTAACCTTAAGTATCGGCCTCGGTATGAACGGGGAAAGTTACAGCCAGAGCTACGACTACGCCCGTATCGCCATCGATATGGCTCTGGGACGCGGAGGCGACCAGGCTGTGGTAAAGGATGGGGAGCGGATTCAGTACTTCGGCGGCAAGGCGCAGCAGGTGGAGAAGACCACCCGTGTGAAAGCCCGTGTAAAGGCCCACGCCCTCCGTGAGCTGATGGAGACGAAGGACCGCCTTCTGATCATGGGGCACCGTCTGACGGACGTGGACTCCTTCGGCGCGGCAGTCGGCATCTACCGGATTGCCACGGCCATGAACAAGAAGGCCAACATTATTATCAACGAAGTGACTTCCTCGGTGAAGCCGATGATGGACCGTTTTACCGGCAACAGCGATTATCCGGACGATATTTTCATGACCGGCGCCAGGGCTGCCGACTTAGTGGACAATAACACCATCCTCGTGGTGGTGGATGTAAACCGCCCCAGCATCACCGATGCACCGGAGCTTCTTAAGCTGGTCAAGACCATTGTGGTTCTGGATCATCACCGTCAGAGCAGTGAGATCATCGACAATGCGGTGCTTTCTTACGTAGAGCCGTACGCGTCTTCCGCGTGTGAGATGGTTGCGGAAGTTCTGCAGTATATCGCCGACGGAATCCGTATCAAATCGGCCGAGGCCGACGCGATGTATGCCGGTATCGTGATCGATACCAACAATTTTACGAACCAGACAGGTGTCCGCACCTTCGAGGCCGCCGCGTTCCTGCGGAGAAACGGCGCCGATGTTGTGCGTGTCCGCAAACTGTTCCGCGACGATCTTGACGATTATAAGGCCAAGGCGGAGGCGGTCAGGGAGGCGGAGATATTTGAGGGCTGTTTTGCGATCAGCACATGCCCGTCCGAGGGCATTGAAAGCCCGACGGTTGTGGGCGCCCAGGCGGCGAACGAGCTGCTTGACATAGCCGGAATGAAGGCGTCTATCGTTATGACGTTCTACAACAATACGATTTACTTAAGCGCCCGTTCCATCGACGAGGTGAATGTCCAGGTCATGATGGAGAAGCTGGGCGGCGGAGGCCACCGGACCATCGCGGGAGCGCAGCTGAAGGACATGAGTCTTGAGGAAGCGAGAAACCGTGTCAAGGAAGTCATCAGAGACATGTTAGAGAAGGGAGATATATCATAATGGAAGTAGTATTATTAGAGGATGTAAAAACACTTGGAAAAAAGGGACAGATTGTCAAGGTCAATGACGGATACGCGAGAAACTTTATTCTCCCGAAAAAGCTGGGAATCGAAGCAACTCCGAAGAACTTAAATGATTTAAAGCTTCAGAAGGCCAATGAGGCCAGACTGGCAGCAGAGCAGCTGGCAGCGGCAAGGGAGCTTGCAGAAAAGCTTGGGAAGTCTTCCATCACCGTTTCCATCAAGGCGGGAGAAGGCGGAAAGGCGTTTGGTTCCGTATCTTCAAAGGAGATTGCATCAGCCATCGCGAGCCAGCTGTCCTTAGATATCGACAAGAAGAAACTGGTTCTTCCGGAGCCGCTTAAGACATTTGGAGTACATGAGGTTCCGATCAAGCTGCACAAGGAAGTGACCGGGAAGCTTGCTGTTAAAGTAGTAGAGAGCTAGGAGGCTTAAGACATGGATGACGCCCTGATCAAGCGGGTACTTCCTCACAGTGTGGAGGCGGAGCAGTCGGTAATCGGCTCCATGCTGATGGACAGGGAAGCGATTATAGCGGCTTCCGAGATCATAACGGCCGATGATTTCTACCAGCACCAGTATGGAGTCATGTTTGAGGCCATGGTAGAGCTTTTCAATGAAAACAGGCCGGTAGACTTAATCACGCTTCAGAACCGGTTAAAGGAAAAGGATGTCCCGCCCGAGGTAAGCAGTCTCGACTTCGTGCGGGACATCATCACGACGGTGCCAACATCGGCCAACGTCAAATCGTATGCGAACATTGTACGTGAGAAAGCGGTCCTGCGGAGACTGATCAAGGTCAACGAAGACATTGCCAACACGTGTTACGCAGGAAAAGAGCCGCTGGAGACAATCCTGGCGACGACGGAGAAAACGGTATTCGACTTATTGCAGAGCCGTAATTCCGGTGATTTCGTCCCTATCCGTCAGGTTGCGATGAACGTTCTCGAAAAAATCGAGGAAGCCTCCAAAAACCAGGGAACCGTAACGGGAATCCCGACAGGCTTTATCGATTTGGATTACAAGACATCGGGCCTGCAGCCCTCCGACTTTATTCTGATTGCGGCCCGTCCTTCCATGGGAAAAACGGCGTTCGTACTAAACCTGGTTGATCATATTGCGGTAAAAAAAGGTCTGCCGTGTATGGTATTCAGTCTGGAGATGTCAAAGGAGCAGCTGGTAAACCGTATGTTAGCGATGGAATCCAACGTAGATTCCCAGAAGCTTCGAACCGGAACGCTGTCCGACTCCGACTGGGATGCGGTAGTAGAAGGAATCGGTGTCATCGGCAATTCCAAACTGATCATAGATGATACGCCGGGTATTTCTATCATGGAACTGCGTTCCAGATGCCGAAAGATGAAGCTGGAATATGGATTAAGCGTGGTGATTATTGACTACCTGCAGTTGATGAGTGGAAGTGGAAAAGGCGGCGGAGACAACCGTCAGCAGGAGATATCAGAGATTTCAAGATCCTTAAAAGCGCTGGCGCGAGAATTAAGCGCGCCGGTAATCGCATTATCGCAGTTAAGCCGAGCGTGTGAGACGAGGCAGGATCACCGTCCGATGCTGTCGGACTTACGAGAGTCAGGAGCAATCGAGCAGGATGCGGATGTGGTTATGTTTCTTTATCGAGATGATTATTATAATAAAGATACGGATATGCCGAATATTGCAGAAGTTATTATTGCGAAGCAGAGAAATGGTCCCATTGGAACGGTTAATTTAGTGTGGAGACCAGAGTTTACGAAATTCGCAAACATGGCCAAGCAATGAGCAGGATAGAAAAAGAGGTATGGGCCGAACGCCCCCCAGGCATACGAATCAGGAAGGTTCTGCCAAGTCTGTATCTATGCCAGCATAGTTGGAGAACCTTCCTGATTCGTATGCCTGGCTCCTGCGGACTCCCCCCATCCCATCCTCCGCCAATCCATTTTCTCAGATAAAAACTATATCCCTTTCCCCTCCCTTTTCCTGGCCACCAGGTAATTATAAATCCGTTCTTCCCCTCCATGTCCCATGGGCATCTTGCCTGTCTCGCCGCCCTCCAGAATCTCCCAATCGGAATAGATGGTGAACAGTTCCCCGGAGTGCCATGGATAAGCCTTTTGAATACCATACTTATATGTTAAAAATGGTTTTTCAACCGGAACATTCATCACATGAATTCCACCTGGCTGTGTAAATTTCTTACACTCCTTCAGCAGCTGCAGCCTGCTGTCAGGAGGAAGCAAATGAAGCATATCATCGCAGAACACAATATCAAAATTGTGACGGGGAAGGTAATTCTCAATGGATGCGCAGATGAACTCTGCCCTTACGTGCCAATTCTCAGCCAGCAGCTGAGCTTTTTTTATGCCTGCCTCCGAGACATCGACACCGGTAGCCCGGTAACCGTTTCTGCCAAAGAAAAGTACATTCTGCCCCTCACGGCAGCCGATATCGAGAAGAGAGGGGGAACTCATGGGAGGATAGAAAGAAAGTACCTTCATGCTGAGCGTTGTCGGCTGTGTCCCCCAATAATATTCCGGAGACTGATAAAGTTCATCATAGGGAGAAGAAAAGACTGCGGGGTAATGTCCTATTAAGATATCACAGCTGACATTGAGAACAGCGGCCAGTTTAGGCAGCAGCAGAATGTCGGGCATAGAATTTCCGTTCTCCCATTTTGATACCGCCTGAAACGATACTCCCAGCATGTCTGCAAGTCTGGTTTGAGTCAAATTTCTCTCTTTTCTGTACTTTGCAATGTTTTTTCCTAATTCCATTCATAAACCTCTTCTTTCCGACCCGGCCGGGTTGTCTCTCTTTTCAATATAATCTATCTTCACGAATTATTCAACCCCCGGTTGAATCTGGCGGTATCTTCAACGAACCGATTATTGAACACCAGTGCCGACAGGCGTAATATAAAAAGAAAAAAGGAGAAAAAAGATGAAACGAATCCCAATTATCTTTGATGTAGATACCGGCATTGACGATGCAACTACTCTCATGATGGCCTGTGTCAGTGATTCCCTGGAGATTCTGGGAGTGACGGCTACCCATGGAAACAATCACTTAGAAAACACTCTCAGGAATACACTGAACGTTCTTAAACTGTGCGGGCGGGAAGATATTCCGGTCGCGGCGGGAGCCCAGAGGCCATTGCTTTGCAACAGGAAGTATGATGAGAAAAATGAATCCGGAGGAATGGTGGTTCATGGGGCAAATGGTCTGGGGGGCTATGAATTCGATTTTGAAGATACAAAAACAGCGCTGAGAAAAGAAAAGGCATGGGATTTTGTCTATCAGACGATAAAAGAGTATGGGAAGCCCGTCGTATACTGCCTTTTGGGCCCTCTGACTGACGCTGCAATTCTGTTGACGAAATATCCGGATGCGTCCCGGTATATTAAATGCTTTGTTAATATGGGCGGTTATATCAGAGAGGGGACGTTAAGCCCTATGTCCAGTGTCAATATTTTTTATGATGCACAGGCCGCGGAAATTGTCATGGAGTCTGGTATTCCTTTTTATATGTGTCCGGGAGACTTAACCGGGGATGCGCTTATAACCGTTGAGGAAATGGAGCACATGAAGCAGTTTCGCTCACCGGTTGGCAAGGCGGCCAGTCTTATGGTTGACGCCTATTACGAAACCTGTTCAAAGATTGGAGAAAATGTAGTAAATGGATTGACCGGCCAGTCTATGCACGACAACTGCGCTCTGGCGTTTATCGAACATCCGGAATTATTTACTTATGGAAGATATTACTGCAGAGCAGAAAGCAAGAGTGATTTATGTGTGGCAATGACAGTGATAGACTACGAGGATACGCTGAAACTTCCGCTTGACCGTAAGAATCTGTTCTTTGTAGATTCGGTGGATCGGGAAGGCTTTTCGTCATTCTTTATGGAGTGCTTTCAAAAGTATGAACGAATGTATGAACAAAAGTATGAGCGTCAATAGATACATCGGGAAAAAGACAGGAGGCAGAAATGAATAAAGAACTCATATTGGTTGACATAAACATTACAGAAGAAACTGCAGGCATACTGTTTGCCCTGAACCGTCTGAATCATGTTGAGGTAAAAGGAATATCATTGTGTTTTGGGGAGACGTCACTGGAAAGTTCACACAGAAGCATATCCGGCCTCAATGAACTGCTGGGCTGGGAGGTGCCGGTCGCACTTGGTGCGGATCGTCCGTGGAGAAGAGATTATCAGCTGCCTGTGTCGGCAAGTGATATTTCCGAGCCGATTAATGGCCTGCAGGTTGATACCAGCAAAGTCTGTGCGGTATCCAGGCTGGATGCTGCAGATTTTTTATACGAAAAATTGAGAGAAGCCGGCGGAGAGGCCAAAGTCCTCTGTGCAGGCGCTCTGACAAATATGGCAATACTTCTTGAACGCTACCCGGAAGCAGGAAAATTAATAAAAGAGCTGATCTGGTGCGGAGGGACACAAAGACATGCCAGCCTGCAGATTGTAAAGGATGTGCAGACATATCTCGACCCGGAAGCGGCGCAGTATGTGTTGGAACAGGGATTAAATTTTACCATGTGTCCGGTTGATGCGGGAACTTTCTGCTATATGTCTTTGAGTGAGGTTGACAGCAGAAGATATGAGACAGAGCCGGTCATGCATCAATTCAACAGGCTGTTGAAAAAACGGTGGTGTGATGTGAACGCAGAAGCCCCCATGGGGGAGAGAAAAAGGAATCTCCCCATGCAGGAGATGGCGGCGGTGGCAGCGGCAGTACTTCCATGGCTTTGTGAGAAGAAAAAGCGATATGGAGAGGTGGATTTAAAGGGGAAGCTGACATTTGGCATGCTGGTTATTGATATTAACAACCGTTTGGAGCACACGGAGGAGGAGATGAATATCAGCCAGGTATGTCACATAGACAGAGAAATGCTTATTCATCTGCTTTACATGGATTCAGGACAGGAGTGAACTGCATGGAAAAGGGGGAGTACTTTGCACTGGATGAAAAGAGTGCGGCCGAATACGCATGTGCTAAAGGATTTTTTTGCAGTCATGGAGCAAACGTGCGCTGTAAGGAGATTGGGGACGGGAATATGAATTATATTTACCGGATCAGCGATGGTGAGAAAAGCGTTATCTTAAAACAGGCGGGATTGTCAACCCGCCTTTCATCGGAAAGAAGTATCAGCCGAAAAAGGAACCGAAGAGAGGCTGCAGCTCTGGAGGCCGAAAACGAGATATTGCCCGGCTGTGCTCCGAAGGTCTATCTCTACGATGAGACCATGGACTGTATGTTTATGGAAGATTTGAAGGACTATACTGTGTTGAGAAAGGCGCTGATTGAAGAAGACAGGATTTTCCCCGATTTTGCAGAACAGATCAGTTCGTTTTTGGCGGAAACCTGGGTTAGGACATCGGATGTCGGTAAGGATCATATTCAAAAAAAGTATCAGGTTAAGAGATTTACCAATCCGGAACTGTGTGAGATAAGCGAACGTCTTGTTTTTGATGAAGCTATGTTTAACCTTTCGGGAAAAAATTCAGTGGAACCGGAAAATGAGTTGTTTGTTAAAACCAATATTTACCAGAATGAGACACTGCATCAGGAAGCCGGAAAGCTGAAATACCGCTATATGACCGAGGCACAGGCACTGCTGCACGGTGATCTGCATACAGGATCCATCTTTGTAAATGAGCTGGGAATGAAAATATTTGACTCGGAATTTGCATTTTACGGCCCGATGGGATATGATATAGGAAATTTGATTGCACATTTGCTGCTTGCAAGGGAAAATGCCAGACAGAACCAAAAACCGGCTGGTGTAATATGGGCAGAGAATACAGTTTCAAAGATACCAGAGTTGTTTGTGGTGAAAGGAATGGATCATGAGCAGGTTCAGAAAGATGCATTTGAAAAGATTCTGAATAAATGGTATTATATGGGTATATTAGAGGATACAGCGGGATATGCAGGTCTGGAATTAATTCGTAGGGTTGTTGGCAGCGCTAAGGCAGAGGATATCGTCAGTCTGGGCCAGGGGAAAAGGGCAGAGGCAGAAAGACGGATTCTAGAGATGGGAATTGATCTGGTTCTGAACCGGAATAAATTTCGGGAACCCGGCGCATTTAAGAATATGTTTGTACGATCCGGTTCATAGTATCCAATCAGATAATGGGAAATGGGGAACAAGATGTTATCTATTGAACGCAGAGAGCGAATTAAGGAAATTTTACTCGAGAGAAAGAATGTAACGGTTGCCGAGATGGCAGACGCCTTTTCTGTGAGTACAGAGACGATCCGCCGCGACTTTGAAGTTTTGAGCAATGAAGGTTTTCTGATTAAAACGTACGGAGGAGCCTCCCTTGTTTTTAAGAAGAATATAACCGTTTCACAGAAGATAAAGTCGTCGATCATGCGGGAAGAAAAAAGACAGATGGCAATGTATGCAGCAGCGTTTATACAGCCGAATGATTGTATATTTTTAGACCATACAACTACTGTGTTTGAACTCTGTAATTTTATTTCCAACATCCCTTTGACGGTGATGACCAATTCTCTTCCGGCTATGGAGCTGTTGTCTCAGCATAACAATATAAAGTTATGTATACCGGGCGGAGACTTTGATGAAAAAAGCCAGGCGTTCTTTGGAATTGAGACGATCCAGTATTTAAAGAGATACTGTTTTGACAAGGCGTTTATATCCTGTACCAGCCTGGATACTGCTTATGGAATTTATGATTCAGGTGATATGATAGCTGAATTTCATAGAAGTATTTTAAACTGTGCGGATAAGAAATTTCTAATTGCAGACCACACAAAATTCGACCGTTCGGCATTTGCCAGGATGGGTACCCTGGACAGCGTTGATGTGCTGGTTACGGATAAAGAGCTGACGAAGGATTGGAAGAATCATTTAAAAGAATGCAGTATACATTTGGTCGAATGCGGTAAATAGGATTATTTCACGAGGTGTTAAGAAGAATAGAAAACAAAAAAGGTGCTGTTTTATGGATTGTTCTCCATGAAACAGCACCTTTTTTGTTTTGGAGGATTGTATATTATGTTTAAGAATTGGAAAATAGATAAGAAAAAAAAGAGGTATTTGTGGAAAGAACGTGTTGGACTATCAGTAAATGTGTTGAATAGATACAAAAAACAACTTACAATCACAAAAAAAATAGAAGAAACTAATAATTAATAGTTGCATAAATTGGAATTGTGTGGTATCTTGTTTATATAAAACATAAAACAACATAAAACCAAGAAAAGGGGGACATAATCACTTGGAAATAAGAAAAAAACTTCTTGAAGTAACAAAGCAGTCTTATCGTGAAGCCCTGTTTGCAGGGACCAGCGGAAATATCAGCTATTATGATCATGCGTCGGGTGAGATGTTTATCACACCAGGTTCGCTCCCATATGAAACTATGACGGAGGAGGATCTGGTACGAATGACTCTGGATGGAGAGGTGCTGGAAGGGGAAAGAAAACCCTCATCAGAATGGAGGCTGCATGCCGAGGTTTACAGGCAGAAGCCGGAGATATCATCTGTGATACATACACATTCACCGTATGCCACTTCGTTTGCCGTAAATAATCAGAGCATACCGGTGATCTTAATTGAGATGGTCCCATTTTTAGGCGGTGAGGTAGAAGTTGCGGACTTTGCCATACCTGGAACTGTAGAGGTTGGCGTGGAAGCGGTTAAGAAGCTGAATGGCAGAAATGCATGCCTGATGGCCAACCATGGAGTTCTGGCTGTGGGAGAGAATTTGGAACAGGCTCATATCAGGGCAGTCTACACGGAGGACGCGGCTAAGATATACAGCCTTGCCTTAAATAATGGAGAGGTACAGATTATTGATGAAAAATATGTGAATGTCATGAAAGGAAAATAAGGAGGATAGCATGAGAAGAGCAGATGAGCAGATGGGTTTTCTTCTGCGGTATGAAAATGTAGCGTGGTATGAAGATGGTAAGGTGAAAATTCTGGACAGGAGAATTTACCCCGTAAAGACGGAATATGTAATCTGCAGTAAACACGAGGAGGTTGCACAGGCGATCGCTGATATGGTGACACAGAGCGGCGGGCCATATACAGCGGCGGCCATGGGTATGGCACTGGCCGCATATGAGGCAGGGGAGAAATCGGGAGATGAGCTTGTGCAATATATGGACAGGGCAGCCTATACCCTATCCCATGCAAGGCCGACGACGGTGGCTAAAATGGTACAGATTGTAGATGGAGCCATGATGCTTGTAAGAAAGCACGCAAAAGACGGCGGCTGTGCAAAAGAACTTGTCGAACCCTTAAGAGAATATGCATTCTCTTATATTAACAACAATTATTTAAAGTATGAAAAGATCGGCAGCTATTTAGCAGATTTGATTCCGAAAAATGGAACCATTTTGACCCAGTGTTTTGCGGAGACAATCATCGGTACTCTGATCAAGGAATGCCACAAGCGTAATAATGACATCAAAATGATCTGCGCGGAGACGCGGCCATATTTTCAGGGGGCAAGGCTTACCGCCAGTGTAGCGTATGATATGGGGGTCGATGTATCGGTTATAACGGATAATATGCCGGGGTTTATCATGAAGGAAAAAAAAGTAGATGTATTTACTTCTGCTGCCGACGTTATCACCATGGACGGATATGTGGTTAATAAGGTGGGAACATTCCAGATTGCGCTGGCCGCCAGTTATCATAACATCCCGTATTTCGTAACAGGAACACCGAATCTGCGTCATGAGACTATTGACACGGTGAAGATTGAATACAGAGATCCGGAACTTGTAATGGAGGCTATGGGAACAAAGGTCACAAAAGAAGGGGTGAAGGCATATTACCCTGCTTTTGATATTACACCGCCTAAACTCTGCAACGGTGTCGTTACGGATTTAGGAGTGTTCTCTCCCTATCAGCTGAAGGCCTACGCGGAGAAAGGAAAAACGCTATGATAAAGAGGGGATATTGCAGCAGCATTGATTTAGGGCCGGAGGTCGGTGCAAGGTATGCGATTCTGCCTGGAGATCCCGGTAGGGTGAAGGTAATCGCAGGCTATCTGGAAAATCCCAGACCGTTATCGGTACATAGAGAATATACGAGCTACGAAGGCTATCTGGAAGGCGAAAAAGTACTGGTTATTTCAACTGGAATGGGAGGCCCTTCGGCTGCGATCGCGGTCGAGGAGCTGGCCATGATTGGAGTTGATACGGTCATACGGTTAGGGACTTGCGGCGGGATGCAGCAGGAGGTTGGCAGCGGTGAGATTATACTCCCAACGGGTGCGATCAGACAGGAAGGCACAACGAAAGAATATGTATATGGAGAATTTCCGGCGGTCCCTGATTTTGATGTGACCTCTGCTTTGAGTGAGGCTGCAGCTGTGATTGGGGTAAAAGCCCACAAGGGAGTGGTGCAGAGTAAGGACTCCTATTATGGGCAGCATATGCCGGCTGAAATGCCTGTTGGAAGGGACTTAAAAGAACATTATGATGCATGGATTCGTGCAGGAGCGCTCGGATCAGAGATGGAATGTGCAGCCGTGTTCATAGTTTCCCAGATCAGAAGGATCCGTGCGGGTGCAGTTTTGCATGTAATCTGGAACAAAGAGAGGGAGCAGGCCGGACTCCCCTGTGAGACTGTACGGGATTTATCACCGGCCATAAGAACGGTAATAGAAGGAATACGTATCTTAATTAAAAAGGAGAAGTATGAATAATATCGAGATGAAATACAACTTTAATCTGGAATACTTTGAAAAAAGTGCAGATTACGTAAAGAGTAAGATTGATTTCAAACCACAGACAGCTTTGATTCTCGGTTCGGCATTAGGAAGCCTGGCTTCTGATATAAAAAACCCCGTTGAGATTCCTTATGAGGATATTCCTGACTTCCTGGTCAGCACGGTAAAATCTCACGCGGGAAAACTGATTCTGGGAGAATTATACGGCAGAAAGGTAGTCTGTATGTCCGGTCGTTTCCACTATTATGAAGGATATGATTATGAACAGCTGGTGGCTCCGGTTCGTCTTTTTAAGCTTTTGGGAGTTGAGAATATGATTCTGACGAATGCGGCTGGAGGAATCAATACGGGATACAAGCCGGGGGATCTGATGATTATCAGGGACCATATCAATCTGGCAGGCGCCTCTCCGCTGAGGGGACCGAATGATGACCGGATCGGGCCGAGGTTTTTTGATGTATGCAATGCCTATGATGAAGGTTTAAGAACTCTGGCAAAGAGTCTGGCAAAGGAGTGCAGTCTGAGGATTCAGGAAGGGGTCTACGCATATCAGACGGGACCTCACTTTGAGACACCGGCTGAAATTCGTTTCTTAAGAATGGCCGGCGCGGATGCGGCAGGGATGTCAACTGTCACAGAAGCACTTACTGCGGCACATTGTGGATTGAAGACACTGGCTATATCACTGATATCCAATATGGCAGCGGGTGTAAACAATAATCGGGTTGATGGGGAAGAGGTTGATTATGTGGCCGCTCAGTCAGCAAAGGAGTTCAAAAAATATCTGAGCAGCATTTTGGCGCATATGGAATCACAGGAGGATGAATGATGAAAAAGAGTATAACAAAAATGTTGGCAGTGGGGCTTTGCGCTGCTATGGTCGTGCTGACGGGCTGTGGTGCTTCTGAAACGACAGGCAATACAAATGCGGCGGAAAAAAAGGATTCGGCACAGAGTGAAGCGGCTCCGGAGAAGAATGGTGAAAAGAAAAAAGTCGCGTTGATCTGCGATGTGGCAGGTACACAGGTATTCGTATTAAACATGATTGAAGGTCTGAAAGCGAGTGCGGAGAAATATGGATTTGAAGCGGTTGTGGCTGAGTGTGCCGATGCGGCTGCATATGAAGACAACTGCAGAGCTATGGTGGAAGAGGGCGCCGATTTAATTATCGGAGGCAGCTGGCAGGCAGGCGATGCAATTACCAAGGTTGCAACTGAATTTCCGGATAAGGCGGACTATGCGCTTATTGATTCCCAGGTAGATGTAGAAAATGTAAAATGTATTTCCTATAGAGAACAGGAAGGTGCGTATTTAATCGGAAAGATTGCCGGCATGGTAACGGATGATACGGCCAGCCAATTCGGCGCAGTACATGTGAATCAGGGACCTGGCAGCTGGAAATGGAGATGGGGATATATGGAAGGTGTAAAATCCGAAAAACCGGATGCCAAATTTATCTTCAATTACGTCGGCAGCTATAATGATCCGGCGAAATCCAAAGAGTATGCAATCCAGCAGTATGAGCAGGGATGCCAGTTTATCAATTCCGCGGCGGCAGGAGGAGATAAAGGCGTGTTTGAGGCCGCAAAAGAAAAA
This sequence comes from Hungatella sp. SB206, assembly GCF_051132295.1. Lineage (NCBI taxonomy): Bacteria > Bacillati > Bacillota > Clostridia > Lachnospirales > Lachnospiraceae > Hungatella > Hungatella sp. SB206. Next base: position 548,332 of record NZ_CP096603.1, read on the forward strand.
GAATTCTATACTTCAGGTCAGGATGTGGATCTGACTTCCCCTGACAATCCATGGATTGTTACCAGCCAGATCAAGGATACTTATGCAACCATGCAGTATTTGCTTGATCAGTATTACTCAGATAAGTGGACGACAGAGGATGAGTCATTAGGTGTTGCCGAGGGTGCGATCGGTGCTGTTTTCGTTACCCATGAGAGTGAAAATCCGAGAAATGAAAAACTGACTGACGAGGATGTGGCAACATTAAAAGAGACTGCTGAAAAAATTAAGAACAAAGAGATTGATCTATCAGTAGTTCCGGAAGAAGAGAGCTATAACCAATAGGCTTAGATGTCAGAGGAGATGCTGCGAAAGACAGAGATCCTGTGTTTTGCAGTATCTTCTTCCATAACAGGAGGACTTAATATGTTCCTGGAATTAAAAGATATAACAAAAACATATGGCAAGACGATTGCGAATAATCATATCAGCTTTGGGATGAATAAGGGTGAGATTCTGGCAGTAATAGGAGAAAACGGCGCCGGGAAGACCACGGTCATGAAGATCCTGTATGGACTGGGCCACGCTGATTCGGGAGAAATATTTCTGGATGGAAAGAAGGTAAGTATTCATTCCGTGCAGGATGCCATTGCCTGCGGCATTGGCATGGTGCAGCAGCATTTTATGCTGTTTGACAGCTATACGGTTGCGGAAAATATCGTGTATGGCAAAGAGCCGAAGAAAAACTTGTTTTTTGACAGAAAAAAAGCGAGTGAAATCGTTAAAAACCTAAGTGAGGAATATGGGCTTTCAATTAATCCGGATTTGAAAGTAGAGGAGTGCTCTGTGGGAATGCGGCAGAGGATTGAAATATTAAAGGTGCTGTATCAGGATGCGGACATTATTATTTTCGATGAACCCACAGCAGTTTTGGTTCCGCAGGAAATTGATGAGCTTTTGAAGACTCTGAAACATCTGGCAAGCCGTGGAAAAAGCATTATTATTATTACACATAAGCTGCAGGAAGTCATGGATGTGGCGGACCGGGCAGTTATTATGAGAAAAGGTAACTACATAGGGGAACGGAAAATCAGTGAAACGGATATAAAAGAGCTGTCCTATCTCATGGTAGGGAAAGGAATCCCGCAGCGTAAGATCGAGAAGCAGGAACCCGGGAAAACCGTTTTGGAGATAGAGGATGCATACTGTGAAAACGATGGCGTTACGGTCTTAAAGGGGCTGAGCCTGCATGTGAAGGAGGGCGAGATTGTGGGGCTGGCCGGCGTATCCGGCAATGGACAGACAGAGCTGATCCAGTGTCTTACCGGGCTTACTAATCTGACGAAAGGGAAGATTACGCTGGAGGGAAAAGAGATATCCAGCCTGGGTGTACGGGAGATCCGGGAGGCAGGCTGCGCTCATATTCCGGAAGACCGTTATGAATATGGATGCGCTAAGAAAGCGTCTTTGGAAGAAACTGCAATCATGGGATTTGAGTATCAGAAGAAATTTTCACGTAAGGGAATACTGGACAAGAAACAAAATCAGGAATTTACGCTGCAGCTGCTGGAGAAGTATGGTGTAAAGTATGACAATATTCAGAATAAAGCCGGATCGCTGTCGGGAGGGAACATACAGAAACTGATTGTGGCCAGGGAGATTGAGCATCACTCAAAATTCTTAATTGCAGCAGAACCGACCAGAGGCGTCGACATAGGAGCCAGGGAATTTATTCATGACAGAATCGTGGAAAAAAGAAACAGGAAAGACGCGGTGCTGCTCGTTTCCTCGGAGCTGTCTGAAATACTGGCTTTATCTGACCGTGTTTACGTTATTTATGATGGAAAAATCAGAGGAGAGTTCAACCGGGAAGAAGTTTCCACGGAGGAGGTCGGATTTTTAATGATGGGAGGGCATAATGGATAAATTAAAAAACTATGGAAAACAGTTTGGAAAAGTTATGGCCCAGCCTGTTGCGGCTACACTTCTGGGTCTTCTGGTGGGAGCTGTATTCATATTGGTATCTTATGAAAATCCAATTGAAATCTATATGAATATGTTTGAAAAATCGTTTTTCAACCCCTATTATTTGACACAGACATTAACCAGAGCTACACCAATTATTATTTGTGGAATTGCAACCGCAGCGGCATGGCGGGCAGGATACATTAATATTGGTGTGGAAGGGCAGATGATTACCGGAGCCTTTGCCGCGACAGTTACAGCGATTTACGTGCCTCTTCCCGGCTTTTTGCTGCTGCCGCTTTCAATCCTCGCCGGAATCATTGCAGGAGGTCTTTACGCTACTCTTGTGGCTGTTCTGAATATGAAATTTCAAAGCTCTATCGTAATATGTACACTCATGTTAAACTATGTAGCCAATTACATCGCCTCCTATCTGGTGAGCTATCCGTTTAAGGATAAATCGGGAGATGGATTGTCGCTTGTAACAAAAACAATTCCTGAAAGCACCCATTTTCTGCAGTTTAGCTCCTCGAACACCCTGAATTTGGGAATAGTTGTCGCGGCGGTTATTACAATTCTGTTTTTTTATATGGAACGGAAGACTGTTTTGGGCTATGAGTCAAAGATGACCGGATTAAACCCTCATTTTGCAAAGTATGGCGGTGTATTCGAAAAGAAAGTCATGCTTAAGACGATGGCCTTAAGCGGAGCGATCGCTGCTGTGGCCGGGATGTGCGAGATATTCGGATATAAATACCGGTATACGGATGGGATGTTTACGAGCGCCAGTTACGCATGGACGGGCCTGATGGCCGCACTGATTGCAGACCTGCATCCGGTAGGAATCCTGGTATCCTCGATTTTTCTTTCCGGACTTCAGGTTGGGGGACAGGCGATCCAGCGATCCTCCAGTATTCCGCTGCAGATGGCGACTGTGATTCAAAGTACGATTACACTGTTTGTTTCGGCAAAGATAGGAATTAAATTTATTAAGAAACGGAAACTGAAAATGGATCATAGCGAAGGAGGGGGCGCTGCGGCATGAATTTAAATCTGTTGGCGGTTATCATTAATTCGACAATACGTTCCACAACTCCCGTACTGCTTGCTGCGTTAGGCTCTGCAATCTGCAGTCAGGTAGGAGTATTTAATATTGCTTTGGAAGGCCAGATTTTAATTGGCTCCTTCGTAGCTATTGTGGCTAATTATTATACAGGAAACGTGTACATGGCAGTGCTTTGTGGTGTGGCATCCGGAGCGGCGGTGGCCTCTCTTGTTTCCATTCTGCAGGTAAAGTATAAGGCGGCTGATATGGTAATTGGTACGTCGGTGAATCTCCTGGTCAGCGGCCTGACCAGCGTACTGCTGTATACGATCTTAGGGGTTAAGGGAAGCTTCTCAAGTCCCCAGTTAAAGGCACTGCCTAAATTAAACATACCTGTGATAAAGGATATTCCATTTCTTGGACGCGTGCTCGAGCAGCTGACCTTTATCGATTATCTGTCCTATATTCTGGCGATATTTATGTTTATCTATCTATACAGGACGGTGCAGGGGTTTCATGTACAGAGTATTGGGAAAAATGAGGAAGCGGCAGGAAGTCTGGGAATTAAAACTTTAAAGACTCAGATGATTGCGGTTCTGGTGTCGGGTGCCCTGTGTGGTCTCGGCGGAGCTGTGCTTAGTATGGGGCAGGTTACGCTCTTTTCGGAAAATATGAGCTCAGGAAGAGGATACATAGCCATGGCGTCAGCGAGTATGGGCCAGAATCAGCCGGTATTCATTATCGCCTCCAGCCTCTTTTTCGGGTTCTGTCAGGCAATCGGAGTATCGCTGCAGAATGTTATTCCTTCTCAGCTGACATTGACAATTCCTTATATTGCGACGGTGACAGCATTGTCGATTTTTGGAAGTAAAAAAATCAGAAAAAAACAGAGGTAAGAAGATGGAAGAAAAAAAGAGAGATGTTTTACCGTGTATTGCAGTTTGTGAGGGTGATATCAACCCCAGAGTACTGACCTGTGGTGATCCGGCCAGAGCTAAGAAAATCTCTGAGAAGCTGGAAAATGTGAAATGCCTTGCAAAAAACAGAGAATACCATACGTACAGCGGTACCTATAAAGGCGTTCCCGTAACGGTAACTTCCCATGGCGTGGGAGAAGGAGGGGCTGTAATCGGATTTGAAAGCCTCTGCCGTGCGGGAGCAAAGGTCATAATACGCGTAGGTACCTGCGGTGGAATGCAGAAGGAAGTTACCGCAGGGAGTCTGGTAATCGTGAAGGCAGCCTGCCGTGAAGACGGCGTGACGGAGAAAATGCTTCCGCTTTCCTATCCGGCAGTTGCGGATATGGATGTGGTGAAGGCATTGGAGGAAAGCTCCAGCAATTTGCAGTTACAGGCCCATAGCGGCATTGTCTTGACTCAGGCTTTGTTTTATCCGGGACTCCTGGAATCCAGGGTCAAATTATATCAGAAGGCTGGAGTGATCGCCATGGAAAATGAGGTGGCGGGACTTCTGGTGGTGGCCAGCCTTCATGGGATAAAAGCAGGCGCTATTCTTGCAGCGGACGCACCGGCCTTCGAGTTAGTTGGCGTAGAGGGATATCAGCCGGATGAGGAAATGGTAGCGCTGGCGGTTGAACATGAAATATTAATTGCCCTGGAGGCATTAATCCGGATCGACGCTGAGTGAGGGGGAAAGGTATGCTGATAAAGGATATTACGGTTCTAAACAGTAATATGGAGCCCCTGGAGCACAGGAATGTCGTTGTGAAAGACGGCCGGTTTGATTCTATTGGCGTGGACGTGGTGGAAAAAGACCCGGAAATGGTCATTGATGGAAAAAATAAACTGTTGATGCCAGGCTTCTACAACACGCACTGCCATGTGCCGATGACTCTGACGCGCGGACTGGGAGAAGGGCTCTCATTAAATGACTGGCTGACGAAAAAAATGTTTCCTTTTGAAGGGAACATGACAGAGGAAGACTGCTATTACGGGGCGCTCTTAGGTGCGATGGAATTAATGGCAGGCGGATGCGTATCAATTTCGGATATGTACTTCCATGTACAGGATATTGCCCGTGCCCTTTACGATGCAGGGATGAAGGCAAATATCTGCCATGGTCTTTCTTCCTCAGATCCCCATGAAAGACCGGAAAGCTTAAAAGGCTGGAGAAATACGGTATCCCTGCTGAATGAATACAGAGACAAAAAGGATGGACGGATACGGATAGATATGGGACTGCATGCAGAGTATACCTCCACAGATAACCTGGTACAGGCAGTGGCCGCTTTTGCAAAGGAACAGGGCCTTACAGTCCATACTCATATTTCGGAAACAAAGAAAGAACATGAGGAGTGTAAGCTTCGTCATGGAGGTTTAACACCGGTCCAGTATTTTTATGAGCGCGGAATGTTTGAAAATCCCGTGTTGGCCGCTCACTGTGTCTGGCTCGAGGAGCGGGATAAGGAGATCATGAGGGAGAGAAAAGCGACAGTGTCCCACTGTATCTCTTCTAATCTAAAGCTGGGAAGCGGAGTCGCTCCGATCAGCAGCTACCTGGATGAGGGTATCCGGGTGGTAGTTGCAACAGATGGAGCGGCAAGCAATAACAATTTAAATGTGATGGAGGAGATTCATCTGGCATCGCTGGCGGCCAAAGGTGCCTTCCTGGATCCAACGCTGCTGCCGCCTCAGACCGTGCTTGAGATGGCAACGGTTAACGGAGCGGAGGCGCAGGGGAGAGCGGACTGTGGAGTGATAGAGACAGGAAAGAAAGCTGATTTTATCATTTTGGATCTGGACAAGCCCCATCTGATTCCGAAACATGACATTCTGGCTAATGTTGTTTATTCTGCACAGGCGTCTGATATATATATGACCGTCATAGACGGACGCGTGGTGTATAAGGAAGGCGAATTCCTGACGATAGACCGGGAGCGTGTCCAATATGAAGCTGACAGACGGGTGAAGCGGATCTGCAGTCAGATGCAGGGGATGTGACTGAGAAAAATGCTGAATTTATTAATAGCGGTGGGGGCCCTGATCGGCGCGGCCGACTGCGTATGCGGAAATAAATTAAAGCTTGGAGAAAAGTTCGAGGAAGGTTTTCTATGTATGGGGCCGACTGCACTCAGCATGGTGGGGATTATCTGTCTTGCTCCTCTGCTGGGAAAAAGCTGTGCAATAGTTGTGGCGCCCCTGTTCCGGTCCTTCGGAATCGACCCGGCTATGTTCGGATGTATTCTGGCTAATAATATGGGCGGTTATCCATTGGCCATGTCTATGGCTGATGACCAGGGCGTTGGACTCTATTCCGGCCTTATCGTGTCTTCTACTCTGGGGGCCACCCTGGTCTATACGATACCGGTGGCGCTGGGGTTAATCAATAAAGACCAGCAGGGAGATTTTGCAACAGGAATTATGATCGGACTGATCACAGTCCCGGCCGGGGCTGTGGCCGGTGGTCTGTCAATGGGCCTTGACGCTGTCCTGCTGATTCGAAATACAATACCGGTAGCGTTGATATCCGGATTGGTGATTGCCGGCTTCCTGATCCTTAAAGATCGCGTTATCCGCGGATTTATGCTTTTTGCCAGGATTCTCAGGATCATTACGATTCTCAGCCTGGGAGCGGCAGCATTTACGTATATTACTCACACCCCACTCATCAATGGATTGGAACCGATTGAAAATGCTATGGGTATTGTGGCCGATATGAGTATTGTACAGCTTGGCAGTATCCCCCTGGCATATCTCTTTATTTATCTGTTGAGACGTCCTCTTGCGGCAGCTGGAAGACTTCTGCATATCAATGATGTGGCGGCAGCAGCCATTCCCATATCCTGTGTAAATGTGTTATCAGCCTTTATGCTGATAAAGGATATGGACAGACGGGGGGTCATAATATCGGCAGCGTGGTATACGAATGCGATCTGTATTATCACGGCGCATTATGCCTACACCCAGTCGATCGATCCGCGCATGATTGCCCCAATGATGGCGGCAAAGCTCACAGGAGGAATTCTTGCTGTCATACTGGCCTGTATAATGGCCGGAAACTATAAAAAAGTAAAGGAAGAGTGTTGAGAATGGGTGTATTCAAATATCAGTCACCGGAACGTGCGCTGTTTGGTTTTGGAAGCGTACAGGGGATTCAGGATGAAATCCGTAGCAGAAAGCTTACAAAGGCACTTCTGGTAACAGGCCGCGATCTGTCTGACACGGCTATCGTAAAAAATGTCATTCATGCGCTGGAAGCAGCAGATACAGGCTATGCGTTATTTACTGATTTTAAGCCAAACCCTACAACAAACAATGTAAATCAGGGCTCGGATGCATTTATACGAAATCAATGTGATTTTCTCATTTCCGTCGGCGGCGGTTCTGCTCACGACTGCGCTAAGGCAATTTCCGTTGTAGCGGCGGGCAGCGGAAAAATTGAGGACTATACAGGGGCAGATAAAAGCAGCAGAGCATACCCGCTGATTGCGGTTACGACAACGGCGGGAACGGGGAGCGAATGTACCAGCGACTATGTAGTAGTCGATGAAGCGCAGAACCGGAAATATGGAAATTCCGACCGGAATGTGCTTCCCGTTCTGGCTGTGGATGATTATGAACTGATGATGAATATGCCTGCGTCTCTCACCGCAGGAACCGGGATGGATGCATTGACCCATGCGGTGGAAGCCTACTGTTCCATAGATGGAGCTTTGATTACATCGGAACTGGCTGCGGCTGCGGTGCGTCTGATCTTTGAGCATCTGGAACCTGCGGTGATTTCTCCGGATCGTAAGTCCAGAGAGGGGATGGCGGTTGCACAGTTTTTAGCAGGGCTGGCATTTGGAAACGCTGGCTGCGGACTCATTCATTCCATGTCCCATCAGTTAAGCGCGGTTTATGACCTGCCGCACGGACTGTGTAATGCGATCCTGATGCCGGAAGGATCACGCGCCAATAGGAAGGCTCCGGAAGCTGAAGAACGCTATGCCGCGTTATGCGAAGCTGTTTTCCCGATAGAGAGCCGCGATATGACAACCGGGGAGAGGGCGGATTATTTGATTGAAAGAATCGAAAAACTGTCTGAGGCGGTAGGGACGAAAAGGAAATTGTCGGAGCTTGGTGTTAAAATGGAGGATATCTCCCTGCTGGCAGATAAGACGTTTTTAGATGCCAGTCTGCGCCATAATATTTACAAACCGGACAAAGAGGAAATCGAGACGATTTTTCGCAGTCTGATGTAAGAGGACTTATGAAGGATAAAATGTTAGTACGTATTGTTCTGGTAATTTTGGGCTCTGCTGTTATGGGACTCAGTATCAATCTGCTGGTTGCTGCGGGCTTTGGACTAGACCCGCTCTCCTTATTTCAGGCTGGCTTATGTAATGTATTTCATATTTCACTGGGACAGGCCTCCCAACTTCTAATGACTGGTATTATCATAATCCTGTTTTTTCTGGACAGAAAACGGATAGGAATTGGCTCCATTCTAAACAGTATTCTGGTGGGAGCGTTTGTTAACTTCTTTGCAGCCGGTTTCCCCGCTGGGGCCCATGTGCCCCTCTGGGGCAGGCTGCTCAGCGCAGCCGGCGGATTTTTATTTATGGGTATGGGAATCGGGATCTATATATCCGCCAGGCTGGGAGAAGCCGGAATCGATGCCATGATGATGTATTTTATGGACAAATACCGGTATTCACTCAGGAATACAAGAATAACACTGGATGTCCTGTTAGCAGCATTCGGCTTTATCTTAGGGGGCTGCCTGGGCTGGGCAACTCTCATATCCATGGCAGTCAACGGAGTTATCATACAGGCTACCGTTCATATCATGAAGCAATTGATAAGAATTAATTATAAAGGTGTTGAATAAATTTTCGAAAACCATTCATAATCCCTCTCACCGCCGCATAAGATATAAATAGTAAGTTATGAAACTATACGAACCAAAGGAGAGGATATAGCTATGGCTGAGATACATTACTTAATATCGGACGCATCTAAAAAGGTGGATGTAGAGTCCCACGTACTTCGCTACTGGGAGGACGAGCTTGAGCTTGCGATTCCAAGAAATGAGATGGGACACCGGTATTACACCGAAGCACACATCCGTTTATTCCAGCAGATCAAGGAACTGAAGGAAAAAGGATACCAGTTAAAAGCCATCAAGACAGCGCTTGATAAAATCATGGAAGACGGAAAAGATCCGGTGATACCGGACGAGCTTCTGGAGGAATCGGTGACACGGGCATTAAAAGAGAGCGCGGTAGTCACAGACAGCGGAGACGGAGAGACGGGACTTGCTGAAGTACATAGCACAGCGCAGGTAATCATTGCTCAGGAGAAGATGGAGCAGTTCCAGGAAATCATGAATCACATCATTGGACGGGCCCTGGAGGTCAACAATGAACAGCTGAGCCAGGATGTCAGCAGTATCGTAAATGACAAGGTGGTAAAAGAGCTGGAATATTTGATGAGAGTGAAGGATGAGAAGGAAGAAGAGCGTTTCAAACAGCTGGACGAGCTTCTCCGTTCGTATCAGAAAGATAACAAAGGGCGTGCCGAGGCCGCGGCTTCAAAGATTCCGTTTTTTAACCGGAAAAAGAAGTTTGGGAGAAATGGAAAGAAGCTTTAACGCGGCAGTGTAGGATCCACAGATAAAACAAGTAAACAACAAAATGATAAAGCTTACGATAAGGAAGATACTGAGATGAAAAACAGAATAATGGTAATACATGTATGAAAGCGGCGTGACTCGAATGGTCAGGCCGCTTTTGCGCACACTATGCGAAGGGAGTTTGGCTGAAAAAAGAACAGTACTTCGGAAGTATGCCTGTTTTTGCACTTTATATAGTGCAAAAATACAATTTGAAAACTTTTTTATAAAGGACTATACTGTGACTTGTCAGGGAGGTGCAGGATATGACAACTGTATTAGATTGTATTGAAAGGATTCCAAAATGTCTGAAGGGAATCAGGGACAGTTATCCAGAACGCGCGAAAAATATTGCGGATTATCTGTCTGAGAGCGGGATCAAAAAGGTTCGCCGCCTCGTGTTTATCGCCAGCGGGTCCTCTTACAACAGTGCCCACACAGCGAAGCTGTTTATTAAAAATCAGTGCGGAATAGAGACGGATTTCAAGTATCCGAATTTATTTGTAAATTATGAAGCCGTTACGGAACTGAGCCGGGAGGCAGGTGATACGGATTCGACGGTATATGTGGTAATTTCCCAGGGAGGGGAGACAAAGCTTGTTTACCAGGCCCTGGAGAAGATTAAAAATGCGGACAGGCCGTGTATGGCGATCACCGCGGATGCAAAAGCGTCCATCGCAAAGATGGCCGGTTTCCACCTGGATATGGGATGCGGACAGGAGGAATTTATGTACCGCACCATCGGATTTTCCACCTCAGCCGCCGTCTGCTGGTTGCTGGGACTTGCGGCAGGCGTCTATAATGGAGAGGTGACGGCGGAAGCAGAAGCGGGATATTTAAAGGACTTTGATGCGATGATCCAGAATCTGCCGGCTGTGGAAGCGGCGACGGAAACGTGGTATCAGGCCAATAAATTCTCACTGTTAAGAAGAAACAAAATGATGCTGGCCGGAACCGGAGACCTGTATCCAATCGTCAATGAAGGGGATATTAAGGTTATGGAGATGGTTCCCATGATGACAAGAAGCTTCGAGTTGGAAGAATTTATCCATGGCCCTCAGAACTCTTTTGATGACACCACTCTCTTCCTTATCTTATATCACCGGGGAGAGGACGACGAGAAGGCAAAGGCAATCGCCCGCTTCATCAAGGAGCAGATCGGTTTCTGCGCCCTGGTAGGAGAAGAACCCATGGAAGAACGGGACTTATCCATCAGCCCGGCCAGCCGCTGGTTCTTCGGTCTGGAGTACGTGACCGTGTTCCAGGTGCTTGCTTACCGGATGGCGGATGACCGCGGAAGAGACTTGCACAGAGGCGTCAACGCGGTAGTCAGCCAGTATATCACAAAAACTTTATAAGTCACTGCACTAAGCTCGTGAAAGACCTCGCTAAGTGCCAGTGACATGTATCGCACGTAAGCGCCTAAAATACAGGCGCTAAGTGCTCATAACGAGGAGGAAAAGAAATGAAACGAATGCTCATCGCGGCTCACGCAAGATTTGCGGATGGCCTGGAAAGCGCGCTGTCCCTGATTATGGGGAAGCGGGAAGACATCACCTGTATTAACGCATTTGTCACGGAAACACCTCTGGAAAAACAGATAGACGACTATGCGGAATCTCTCGGAGAGGGAGATCAGGTTCTGGTAATCACTGATGCATTTTTTGGTAGCGTGAACCAGAAAATTATGGGAAAACGGCTGAAGAACAGCCTGATTGTCACTGGGGCGAATCTGCCGCTGGTATTGGAACTTGTAACTCTGCTGGACGGGGACAGCCCCATTACGGCGGATCAGCTGAAGAATACAGTGGCGCTGGCCAGAGAACAGCTTATGGTTGTGGAGATGGAAGAAGCCGCTGATTCATCAGATGACTTTGATTTCTAAATAGACGCCACTCCACTAGGTTCGAAAAGACCTCACCATGCCCGATAAAGCGGGGCACGCTGAGTGGAGATGACATGTATCGCACGTAGGCGGACAAAATACGTCCGCCAAATGCTCATAACAAGGGAGATATCCGATATGATAGTAAAATTAAGAATTGATGACAGACTTCTGCACGGCCAGGTAGCCTACAGCTGGAAATCGGCGCTCAGCTATAACGCCATTGTAATCGCCAGCGACGCGGCCGCGGCAGACGAGTTTCGGAAGGGCGTTATCAAGATGTGCTGCCCGGAAGGTGTGAAGCTGGCCACCAGAAGCGTGGAGGAAGCGGCGAAGCTGATCAATAACCCGAAACTGAAGGACATGAAAGTATTTGCAATCTGCGGTAGTCCGGCCGATGCCAACGGCCTTTTAAAGAAGCTGGAGGAGAAGCCAGTCGTCAACTTAGGCGGAATTCAGATGGCGGACGGTAAGAAACTGTTTTCCAAGGCCGTTTATGTGGATGAGGAGGACTTAAGGAACTTAGATGAGATAGCTTCTGCGGGATATACCATCGAGGTTCAGGAAGTACCGTCCACGGCAATGGCAAAGTATGCGGACTTACGTAAGAAATTTTAAAAAGGGGGAAATGAAATTATGCAGGCAGCAATTTTAGTTGGACTCGCAATGGCAGTATTGTGGTTCCTGGAAAAATTAGGCGGTACACCTATGGTGATCCGGCCGATCGTGGTCTCACCGGTGATCGGTGCACTGCTGGGAGACTTACAGACCGGTGTCATGGTCGGAGCCACTCTGGAACTGGTATTTATGGGCGCTATTCAGATCGGAGCCGCGGTTCCGCCGGATGTATTAGTCGGCGCGGGACTTGGAACGGCGTTTGCGATCCAGTCCGGACAGGGAGCCGATATCGCTCTGGCTCTGGCACTTCCTATCGCGATTCTGGCCCAGTCATTAAAGGTTATCGTGTTCATTATCCGAAGCTGGTTTATGGATCTCGCCATGAAGTTAGCGGAGGCGGGAGACATCAAAAAGTTGTACGCATTAAACATCGGCGGTCTTCTGCTTCAGTGTTTCATGTATTTCGCAGTAGGTTTTGTGGCACTGCTCTTCGGTTCACCGGCGGTTGAGGCGTTTGTAAACAATATTCCGCAGGTAATCTTAAATGGTCTCTCCGTAGCGGGCGGACTCCTTCCGGCAGTCGGTTTCGCACTTCTCCTTCTTCCGATGATGGAGAAACGCAATGCAATTTACTTCGTATTTGGTTTCATTCTGATATCCTATTTGAATCTGCCGATTATGGCGGTTACCATCATGGGCGTCGTGCTGGCCTTTGTGATCTGCTATGAAAAGGGCGTGTCTGGAAATGGGACAGCAGCGGCTGCAGCCGTAAGTTCAGAGGAAGAGGAGGATTTGTTCGATGAGTAAGCAAAAAATGTCTGCCGAAGACAAAAAAATGGTAAATGGCCTGTTCTGGAATTCATTCCTGCTGGAGGCCTCCTACAACTACGAAAGGCAGCAGGCCCTGGGCTTCTCCGTGGGTATGTGGCCGGCGATTAAACGTTTCTATAAGACAAAAGAGGGACAGGCGGAAGCCTTAAAGCGCCACATGGCGATCTTTAATACCACACCTCATATGGTATCCGTAATCAGCGGCGTTACAGCAGCCATGGAGAAGGAAGCCAGTGAGAACAAGGACTTTGACAAGGATATCATCAATAACGTAAAGGTAGGACTCATGGGCCCGTTAGCCGGAATCGGCGATTCCTTCTTCTGGGGCACACTGAGAATCATCGCCGCAGGTATCGGTTTATCTCTGGCACAGCAGGGAAGCGTTCTGGGTGCGGTTCTGTTCTTAATCATTTTCAACGTTCCGCATCTCCTGATCCGCTACTACGGCACAGTGCTGGGCTATCAGTTCGGCGCAGGCTTAATGAGCAACTCGAAGAGCGCAGGCATCTTAAAGATGATTTCCAAGGGCGCGTCAATCGTTGGCCTTATGGTAATCGGCGCCATGAGTGCCTCCATGGTTGCGATGAAAACCCCGCTTACCTTTACCATCGGGGAGACGGCGTTTGAGCTTCAGGGATACTTAGATCAGATTTTCCCATTGCTGCTTCCGTTGCTTTACACCCTGGCGATGTTTGGCCTCTTGAAAAAAGGCTGCAAATCAACTACAATCTTATTGATTACAATCGCAGTAGGTGTGATAGGTTCTCTTCTTCACATCCTTTAATCCTGGCGAACCCGGAAAGGTCAGAAGCTCATGGTTGAGGCAAGAACCAGATATGTCATCATAATAAAAACGATGTTAGGCAGGAAAACGTACGTAACCTCGGCTGCTCTCGCAGAAGCAGCCGGGGTTTCTGTGCGCACGGTAAAGTACGACTTAAAGGAGCTTCAGAGCTTCTTAAAGGAGTACGGCGTGGAGATCGAATCGAAACGGTCCTACGGCTACCGCCTGCTGGTGGGAGACGGCTCCGACATGGATGGGCTGTCGAAGGCGCTCCGGGCCAATCTGCGGAAAAATAAGGGCGAAGTGTTCCGGTATAATTTTCAGAGAGTCATCTATATCATCAACAAGCTGCTGATCGGAAAGCCGTACTATAAGGCGGAGGAGCTGATGGACACGTTTTACATCAGCCGTTCGACCCTTACCCAGGACTTGAACCGCGCCCGCACCCTTCTTGCCAAGTTCCGTCTGGAGATCGACGTGAATCTGCGGCGGGGAATCGGTGTCGCCGGTGATGAACTGGATAAACGCCTCTGTATTGCGGAATATTTCTTCCGGTACGATGACAAGCTTCAGGTTATGGTTCAGCGGCGGGCGGATGGCGGAAAGTATGACTGGGATGCCCAGAGAGAGACACTGGTCCGGATCGTCTGGGAGGCGTGCCGGGCCAATAAGATCAGGCTGTCACCGTTTCTGGCCGTGGATCTGGCCAGTCATATGTATGTCAGTGTGCTGCGCATGAGGGCCGGATGCGGCATCGGGGAGCTGTCTTGCGGTACCATGACGATGAATTATGTGAGGGAGCGGTACGCGGCAGGGGAGGTCGCGGACCAGCTGGAAGAACTCTATTCCATATCGATTTCTGAGAAAGAGCGGGAGTATTTTGCTCTCCATATCCTGAGTAAGAAAATGCCGGACAGCGGTCCTGTAGGCTCCGAGGAACACGCCACATTAAAGCAGTGCGTGGCGGAAATTCTGCGGGAGGTGAAGGACAATTTTGAACTGGATTTTACCGATGATCCTGTGTTCCTGGATTTTTTATATACCAGCATTGAGCCCATGGTCTTAAGGCTCAGAACGCATCTGATCGTCAGAAATCCACTTCTGTTTGAGAATCTGCGCCGCTATCTGTTTGCCACCAAGGTGGCTCACTCTGCCAGCGGTATCATAGAAAAGCTGTTTGGAGTGCAGATGGACAATAATGAGTTCGCGTATCTGGTGCCGGCGTTTAACATGATTATCAGCACCCATGAGAAGCGAAGGAGGTTTAAGATCGGCTTCTGTGGGGACTTAGGGCTCTCGGAGGCGCTGATCTATTATAACGAGCTTTCGGAAAGCCTCCCGAAGGACGGCTATGAGTTGATATGGATAGATAAATACCACAATAACGGCTATTTGAACCAGCTTCAGTATCTGATCTATGTGAGCGACTACCGGCTGCCGGGGAATCTGCCGTATTATGAGATACAGGACGGCGATTCCACCAGCGAGGTCTGCAGTGCGATCGCGGAATATAAGCTGGAGCAGGTACAGATCGAGCAGTATTTAAAACCGGAATTCGGCATGTTCGGACTGGAGGGGCGGAACCGGGATGAGGTCATGGAGAACCTGTACCGTTGTCTGGCTGGGCGCGGCCTGATCGCCACGGAGCTGGACTGGAAGAATGCTTTCCGGGCCAACGAGGTGGGCAACGGGATCGCCCATATCCAGGATCTGGGGAGAATCTTAAAGAACGCGGGCTGTTACGTCTGCATCTTAAAAACGCCTATTCTGTGGGAACAGGATATTATAAAAGTGCTGGTGATGATTAAGACGAAGCGGGACGGAGACAAGAATTTGTCGCTGCTCTGCCGTATTGTCTCCAACTGGGCCTCATCGCCGGAAAAAGTGGAACATTTTTTAAAGACACAGAGCTATGAGGTGTTCTGCGGCGACATTACGGAAGAATGTCTGAAGCTCTGCTTCTAGAAAACTTACAGAATTACTAAGAATTGTGGTTCCTCATGAGGTTGAGAGAGATTTCGGCAGAACGAAAACCCCGAAATCTCAGCTAAAGTTATTGACGAAAGCAGCTTTTAAAAATTCTGTAAGTTTACAAGTTTATCCTGCCGTCTGAATGGTTGCGATCAGACGGCTCTGCACCGGAAAGGAAAAAAACTATGATGAAGAACCAGGTATATAAAGGAATTATATTTACGGCAGCCTCTGCCGTTATATTCGGATTTACGCCCATTCTGGCCAGGATTTCTTATGACGGCGGGGCCAACGGGATCACGATGACGTTTCTGCGCTGTCTGCTGTCCCTGCCGATCCTGTTCCTGATCTTAAAAATAAAGGGCATCCCGCTTAAAGTGGAACCTGCCTGGAGAATGCCGGTGGCTGTCTGCGGCGTCTTCGGGGCATTCGCAACGACGGTGACGCTCTATATGTCATACTCATACATACCGGTGGGAATGGCCACCACGCTTCATTTTATCTATCCCGTACTGGTTACCGCGGGCTGCGTCCTCATCTTCCGGGAGGGGATCACGATAAAAAAGGTGCTGGCTCTGCTCTGCGGAGCGGCCGGCACCGTGTTGTTTCTGGAAAATTTTTCTGCGGCCACGGGAAGCGGCACCGGAATCTTTCTGGCGCTGCTTTCAGGACTGTTTTACAGCATTCATATGGTAGTTATGGACAAGTCGGGGATCAAGAACATGCACTATTTTAAGCTGTCGTTCTACTTATGCCTGTTCGGCGCCGCCTTATCGGGAATCTACGGAGGCGTGACAGGCCAGCTGGCGCTTCACTTAACCGGCCAGGCGTGGCTGTTTGCATTCCTGGTCTCCATCTGTGCCTCCGTGGGAGCGATCAGCTTATTCCAGCTGGGAATCCGGTATACGGGCGCCTCTACGGCAGCCATACTGTCCACACTGGAGCCGATCACCAGCGTGATCCTTGGAGTGCTGGTCCTCGGCGAACTGTTCACCGCGAGAAAGATCGCGGGATGTCTGTGTATCCTGCTCAGCGTGGTGCTGATCGCAGCCGCTGGGAAGATGCGCTAAGTTCCGGTACTGCAGCACGGTTAATTACGCAATGCAGTACCAGCCGCCGCCTTGATAAACTCGGAAAAGAGTCTGGCGGCGGCTTCATTTTTCTCCCATAGATACTCCGGATGCCACTGGACGCCGATGAAGAACGGGTAATCCGGCATCTCCACTGCCTCCACCAGTTGGTCGGAGGAACGGGCCGAGGCGACGAGGCTGGGGGCAACATCCCTGACTGCCTGGTGATGCATGCTGTTGACGGACAGTGTCTCCGCTTCCGCGATCCTGGCCAGACGGCTGTCGGGCTGCAAGGTCACGGTGTGGGAGGGGAGCGCGTAGGCGAAGGGCTGGGTGTGGGCCAACGGAAAATCACTCTTTACCTGGCTGGGAATATCCTGCCAGATGGTGCCGCCCAGGCCGATGTTTAAAAGCTGTATCCCGCGGCAGATGCCGAGAACAGGCTTGCCGGTCTCCATCACCAGGGGGAGGAGAGCCAGTTCCATCTGATCCCTCTCGGCGGAAACACTGCCGCAGCGGTCTAAAGTTTCTTCTCCGAACAGGAAGGGGTGGACGTCGGGGCCTCCGGTGAAGAGAAAGCCGTCCAGCGTGTCCACAAGCTGCCTTAAGTCGTCCTCAGACGAAGTCAGCGGAAGTACGACAGGAATGGCGCCGGCGGCCGTCAGAGCCTTTATGTAGGTGGGGCGCATCTGTATGTCGTTGTTGTCTGTGTTGTGGGAGGGCGTAAGACCAATCAATGGTTTTTTCATGAATCATACCTCGTTTCATTCATTGCATTTTTAATCTTCTTTACATTATATGTGATTTTATTTCCGGTTGCAATGGAAAACTGGTGTCACCGCTCCTGCTCAGTACCTGTTCAATGAAACGTATCTACCGTATAATCATGGTAATGGAATCCCAGCCACCGTCCGGGCATGTCTCCGGGAAAACGGGGGGCGGGAATGGATATAAAAGTATCGGAATTGTCTGTGCCGCTTCCCGGTTTTAATACCTGGGGAGCGGTTTTCTTTACGTGGCTGATTAATAAGCTCCACAACCGCTCTCTGACTTCCCTGTATTTGGGATCGTCCGCCAGATTATGGCGTTCCATGGGATCCTTTTCTAAATCAAACAGCAGCATACTGCTGCCAATTCTCGTATAGATCAGCTTATTCCGGTCTTCCATCACACAGAAATTCGTATGAAGGCTGTCTCCATAGAATCTCTTTTCTTTCTGTCCCCTTCCACTGAGAAATGGCAGCAGGTTTTCTCCGCTTCCATCCTCCGGAGGTGTGAGTCCGGCCATAGCCAGTATGGTAGGAAATACATCGGCCAGCGTGATGACGCCAGCCACCTGGTTGTTATGGGGGATGCCGCGCCCGGCTGGAGGAACAAGGATGAACGGCACATGGGCGGAGCCCTCAAAAAAGAGGTTCTTCTGGGACATGTAATGGTCGCCCAGCATCTCTCCGTGGTCGGAGGTAAAGAGAATCCAGGTATTTTCAAAGAGACCGTGTTCTCTCAACGCACCGAACAGCCGGCCAAGCTGGTAATCCACCTGGGTGATGCAGGCATAGTATGCCCTGCGGCTGGCCGCAATCTGTTCGGGACCGAAGAGATGCATATCCGTATTTTCATAGGAACCGGCCAGAAAGCCCTGGGGAGTGCCTTCGAGGGAGTGGGACCAGTCTCCGTATACCGGTTCCGGCATGGAAATCTGCTGGTACAGTTCCCAGAAATCACGGCAGGGATCGAACGGTGGATGCGGCTTTGTGAAGCTGGTCCACAGAAAGAACGGGCGCAGGGGATCTCTGGTCTCGATAAAATCAATGGCTTCATCCCCGATCCAGGAGGTCATGCTGTCCCTGACCTCCACCGTGGAAATCACAGGCTCCATGAGGCATTCACCTATGCCGTGGACCTTGGGCCTTACCCGGTCGCCTCTTTTGTCACAGGCGCGCATGTAGTCCAGCGGCAGGGTCATATGCTCGAAGCCGTAGCAGGCCCTGGCCGGCTCAAAATGCATCTTTCCTTTTGCACATGTCTGATAACCGGCGTCCGTAAGCATGGCGGGAAGCGTCAGCCGCTTTGCTGTCCGCGCTTCCATAAATGCTCTGTGGTCCGCGTTGGATACAACGCCGCTTTCGTATCCCTCGATGCCCGTCATGATGGTGGTTCTGGAGGGGACACAGATCGGGCATGAGGCGTAACAGCCGGTAAAACTGGTCCCCATGGCTGCCATATAATTTAAGTGCGGTGTGAAGATACTCTGGTTTCCCCAGGCGTTAATGGTATCGAAACGCTGCTGGTCCGTGGTGATCAGCAGAATATTGTCTTTCATTTTTTGCTGTATTTCTTGCTGTACATTCATAATGGGTTCTTCCTCTCTCTTTGGGTACCGCGTCGGTTTCATTTCTGAGTTCAGTATAAAAAATACGGAGAAGGTTGTCTATCTCATAAACGTTAGATATACCTGCAAAAAAGTGAGATAAAAAACTGTGACAGAGAGGAATTAGAAGGAAAGCGATTGTGCATAATGCACAAAAACAAAACAATAAAATTTCGGATATACCTAACATTTACAGGATACTATATAAGAAATCATAGATAGAAAAGTAAAAATGCATAGATTATAATATTTTTTAGATATGAAAAAGAACAATGAAAAAGAAAAAGGAGGCATATTTTATGGCAGATTTGAAAAAGAAGCCGGGGAAAAAGCGGAAGTGGAACAGGGATGACACGGAATTGACCATACTGGCATTTCCAACCGCGGTCTGGTACCTGCTCTTCTCGTTTTTGCCCATGTTTGGTATTATTATTGCGTTTAAAAAGTATACCATCAACGGGGGATTTCTACACAGCATTCTTACCAGCGCGTGGTGCGGACTGGACAACTTCAAGTTCCTGTTTTCGTCCGGCGATATCTGGATGATACTCAGAAACACCATTCTCTATAATATCACCTTCATTATCTTAAACATTGTGGTTCCTGTAACCATGGCGCTTTTAATCGGGCAGATTCACAACCAGCGCATGGCGAAGGTATTTCAGACGGCCATGTTTCTGCCGTATTTCTTGTCATGGGTGGTGGTAACCGCTCTGGTATGGGCCTTCTTAAGCTTTGACAAAGGGATGTTAAACAATCTGATGGAAGGCCTCGGCCAGGATCCCAAACAATGGTACATGGTTCCCAAGCTGTGGCCGGGCTTTTTAATATTTATGTATCTCTGGAAAAATCTGGGCTACAGTATGGTCGTGTATCTGGCTACCATTACCGGAATTGACAAGACGTATTACGAGGCCGCCTGTATTGACGGGGCCAGCGTATGGCAGCAGATGAAATGGGTGACGCTTCCGCTCATGCGGACTGTCATTATCATGATGTTCATCATGGCGGTGGGCCGTATCTTTTATTCGGATTTCGGCCTGTTCTATCAGGTGCCCAGAGACTCCAATTCCCTGTACAATGTAACGTATACACTGGATGTCTTTGTATACAAACAGCTCATGTCATCGACCACGGGAATGGCCTCGGCGGCCGCATTCGTCCAGTCCGTTGCCGGATGCATCACCATTCTTCTGGCCAATGCCGTAGTGCGCAAGGTTGACCGGGAGAGCGCCATGATCTAAAACGTGTCTGAAAAACTACTATCACTCATTTATTAGACAGGAGGAAGAATATGTCCAAAAAAAATAAGGAAGCGGCAGACGTGCAGAGCTTCAACAGGATATCCACGAGGGCTAATATTTTGTTAAATATCATGTTTCTGATTCTGGCCCTGATTTGTGTAATACCGGCGGTGCTGGTGGTCTCAATCTCCTTCTCCGCGGAGCAGTCTATCACCGATTACGGCTACCGGCTGATTCCTAAGATCATTTCGCTGGATGGCTATGGCTATCTGCTGAAGCAGGGTGCCCTGATCATCAGGGCGTTGGGAGTATCCCTGTTTGTTACTATCGTGGGAACCGCCCTGGGAACGCTTCTCACCACCTTGATGGGATACGTGTTATCCAGGCCGGACTACAAGCTGAACGGATTTCTCACCATGCTGGTCTTCATTCCCATGGTATTTAACGGAGGTCTGGTCTCTACATACTTTATTGTCTCCCAGTTCCTGCATTTAAAGAATACTCTGTGGGCGCTGATTCTGCCTCTGTCGGTATCTTCCTTTAATGTCGTCATATGCAGGACGTTCTTTAAGACAACCATACCGGAGGAACTGATCGAATCGGCCAAGATGGATGGGGCCACCCAGTTTAAGATTTTCTTTCAGATTGTGCTTCCAATCTCCCTGCCGGTTATCGCAACCATTGGGCTGTTCCTGTGCTTCGCCTACTGGAATGACTGGTATCAGTCCATGCTGTACATCGACAACCAGCGTCTCTACTCCCTGCAGGCGCTTTTAAATGCCATCATGACCAATATCAACATGCTGGCGCAGAACGCCGCAACCATGGGCGCGAGTATGGCGGATATGGTTGCAAATATGCCAAAGGAAGCGGCCCGTATGGCGATTGTGGTCATTATTGTACTGCCAATCGCATGTGCATACCCGTTTTTCCAGAAATACTTTATCTCCGGACTGACGGTCGGAGCCGTCAAAGGGTGATCACGCCCGTATTTTAATAACTGCTTATCAGTCGGGTTTCCCGTTGATAATAGAATAATCAGGAAAGAAGAGGATTGTTTATGAAGAAAACAGATGTATGGAAAAAAGCGGCTGCGGCCGGTTTGGCCGCTCTGCTGGCCGTCGGCACCATAACCGGATGCGCGGCTAAGACAGATACGAAAGAGACGGGGACTCCCGCGGGAGACACGGAGGAAAAAGATGGTGCGTCTGCGAAGGATACGGCTGCGGCCGATCCAGCCGGGGGCGACATTCCGACTCTGGTATATTGGACCGTGGGGGGAACCACGCCCAGTGATTTTGATCAGGATATTGCCGCGATTAACGAGTATCTGGAGGAGAAGATCCATGTAAAGCTGGATTTGAAGGTGGCCGGATGGGGCGATTACGAGAAGAAGATGAACACCATCATCAACTCGGGTGAGTATTTTGACATGATGTTTGTAAACAATACGAATTACAGCCGTTTTGTGAAAATGGGTGCGTTCGAAGATATATCCGACAAGCTCCAGTCGGTGGCGCCGGAGCTTTATGAAATGATTCCGGAGCAGCTCTGGAAGGGCGTGACCATTGGAGGAAAGGTTTATTCCGTTCCCACCTATAAGGATTCCTCCATGGCACAGTTCTGGTATTTTGATGATCAGTACGTGCAGAAGTACAACATTGATCTGGATCAGATCAAGACGATGCAGGACTTAGATAAGCCGTTCCGCGATATGAAGGAGGGAGAGGGCAAGGGCTTCTATCCGCTTCAGATGTCACAGGGAAGCCCCTTTAATGGATTCTTTAACGAATATGACGGCCTGACCTCCGGCCTGCAGCCTCTCGGCGTAAAGGTAGATGACCAGACAAGAACCGTGATCTGTACTCTGGACCAGCCGGATATCATGGAGAATTTAAAGCTGCTTCATCAATGGTATATGGATGGCATCATCAATCCGGATGCGAATGTTCTGACCGAGCCGCAGAAGAAGCTTCCATTTTCTTCCGCACAGGGCTGGCCCAGTGCGGTTGCCACATGGCAGGTATTAAACGGTGTGGAGAAGTATGATGCGTTTAAGGTATTCGGCCCGCTCTATTCTACCGATACCATCCAGGGCTCCATGAACGCCGTTTCCATAAACTCCAAATATAAGGATGAGTGCCTGAAATTCCTGCAGCTCGTGAATACCGACTCCAAATTACGCGATATGCTGGCATATGGTGTGCCGGATAAAACCTTCAAATATGTGGGCGACGGCGTAATTGAGAAGCAGACGGATACATGGCCGCTTGCCGCCTATACGCAGGGAACCTTCTTCAACATGTCCATTACGGAGGATGCGGACCCGGATCAATGGGATCAGGTAAAGAAACAGAACGAGGAAGCGGTTTCCTCTTCCTGCTTAGGTTTCTCCCTCGATCTGACCAATATCCAGAATGAGATGTCCAACTGTCTGACCGTATGGCAGAAGTACAAATACGACTTGTTAACCGGCGCTTCCGACCCGGAGACAGCGGTTCCGGCCGTGATCCAGGAATTAAAGGCCGCAGGGTTTGATACGATCATCCAGGAGGCACAGAAGCAGATCAACGAGTTTTACAACTGATAAGTAAATGCAGAACAAAATATAGAACAGACCGGATGCGGCTAATGGCATCTGCTTGTGAATCGAAGAAAACGACTGTATAATTAATAATTGGCAGAAAAGAAAACGAACGGACAGAGGGAAAAGCTTATGAAAAAGACATCAGGTTCATTCTTGAAAATCAGTGTATACAGAAGGCGTTTTACAGGCACGGTCTGTTCTATTATTTTTATATCCCTGTTTTGCCTGATTTTCGCGCTCTGCTTTTTTACAACCATATGGGCGGATAACCGGTGGCAGGAGGTACAATCCAGTTTTATGACCCTGGAGCAGCAGAAAAGAGACAGGTCGGAACAGTTAGAAAATTATGTGAACGGCATTTATGCAAAGCCGAGTCTGATGGAGGATACAAAGACTCTGTTTGAGAGCACCAGCGAGCAGGATTATACGAGACTCAGGGAGGAGAACAGCGCGCGTTCCAACACGCAGATCGCCTGGCTGCCCGGTGACATGCGGAAGCTGTTTGTCAACAGCCAGCTGAAAGTAAACGCGGTTACGGTCCGGTCGCCGGAGGGATTAAAAATCATATGGCTGGATAATCTCTCCGGGAATATGAGGGTAACGTATGGATTGAGAGGGGAATGGCAGCTGATCGACAGGACGGACAGGGATACGGTGCTGGAATCCTTTGAAGTGAGGAGTCCGGATTCCGTCATGAAGAGTCTCGGAACACTGACATTTTACGGCTCATCGAAGGATATTTACAAGGGAAGCAGCCAGGCGTATGACTGGGCCCTGATCAAGGGAAAGATGATATCCTATGAAAATGTAAAGGGAGAACGGGAACGGGAGTGGATTCTGACGGCTTCCGAAAAGGAGGCGTTTCAGGGCTGGTTTCTATGGAAAGGAAGGCTTCCGGTTTTCCATTTTGAATTCGTCAACTCATCCGGGGACAGTGAGTACATTTCGGCAGTGGACATCGTCTCTCTCTGGCGGGCGAACGGGGCGGGAGCCGCGACGCTGGCCGTGACCGTCCTTGTGCTGGCAGCCGGTGCTGTCGTGGTTGCCTTTTTCAATCTACAGAGCGAGGCCCGGTTTCTCTCCCATATCATGGATATGCTCAAGACCATGGAACACGGTTCTTTTGTAGAGGTGGGAACCATGGTCATGAAGCGGGGTGGCCACTACAATGAATACACGCTGATTGCCGACGCGTTGTCGGAGGTGAGCGTCAAACTGGACGGATATATCCGTAAGGAGTATTTGCTGAAGCTGAAGCAGCAGGAGACGGCGATGAGGGCGCTGCGCCATCAGATTAATCCGCATTTCCTATATAATACCCTGGAAAGTATAAGGGCCAGAGCGCTGGTACTAAAGGACAGGGAGACGGCGGAGGCTATCGAGGGACTGGGAAGACTCTACCGGACTCTGATCCGCTGTCCGGAGGTGATTTCTCTGCAAAAGGAAGTGGAGGTCCTGGAGATGTATTTAAAGCTCATGTCCCTCCGCTTCGCGGATACCTTTGTGTACCGGGTGGATATTGAGGAGGAGGCAAAGGACGTGGATACCATCGCCTTCTGGCTTCAGCCTCTGGCGGAAAATTTCTTCAACCACGGTATGGACCAGGAGAGCGAATTTAATCTGTTGATGCTGGAGGCGGTTAAGAAAGAGGAGGGAATCCTGGTTACCATGTCGGATAACGGCCGGGGGATTTTGGAGGACCGCCTTTTGGAGATCAGGAAGAATATGGTGGAAGGCGGGGACGACCCCGGGGCGGATATCGGGCTGCGCAACGTCTATATGAGGCTCAGCTATTTCTATGGGGAAGCGTTCTCGATGAATATTGAAAATCAGGCGGCAGGCGGATTGAAAATCGATATTTTCCTTCCGGCGCTGCCGGGAAAGGAGTAGGCCGCATGTATACGATTCTGATTGTAGATGATGAGCCCAATGTACTGGAGGGCGTAAAGCGCCTTCTGGACTGGGAGAAATTAGGCGTGGGGCGGATCTGGACTGCAAAAACATCTCTGGAGGTCATGTCACACATCATAGACTGGAATCCGGATATTTGTCTGGTAGATGTCAGAATCGGCAATGACATGGGATATGAGCTGATCGAGTGCTTAAGCGGCCTTGGCATTCATTCGAATTACATCATGATGAGCGGATACGATGACTTTCACTATGTGAGGGAGGCCCTTCGCTGCGGAGCGCTGGATTACTTACTGAAGCCGGTGGGAGCAGAGGAGCTGGAAGCGTGTATCCGCAAGGTCATCATGGAACAGCTTCACGGCACGCTGCCGGAAGCGGAGCAGAAGAACGGTGATCCCATCCTGAAGATAGAATATGAGGCCATGTCGCCTCTGATCCATAAGATTGTCCTGATGGTGGCGGCTGAGTACGGCGGCCATATTTCGCTGAAGATCATAGCCGATAAGTTTCGCATGAATTCCACGTATCTGGGACAGATATTTATCAAGGAAACAGGAATGAAGTTTTCGGAATACCTGATGTGCTACCGGCTCTGTATGGCCAGGGAGCAGATCGTAAACAGTGATGAGAAGATCGCGGTGATCGCGGCCTCTGTGGGCTACACGAATATGAATTATTTTTACCAGCAATTCAACCAATATTACCATACCACCCCGTCCGAGATGAGAATACGGGGCTCAGAAAGGAATTGACATATGATTTTTGCAAGGGAGAGGGCGGAGGTAATCGCCAATAAACTAAAAAAATTAATGGTTGTCCGGAAATATCAGCTGTCCGACTGGAAGGTGAAGGAAGGCTTCTTTTTACGGCCGGAGGAGGCCGACCTGGCGGAGGAAGGCTGGGAACCGTTTGACAGCCGCCTGATGCACTGGTACGGGCCGGACCGCCATTACTGGTTCCGAACCGTATTTACGGTACCGGAAGAGTATGACGGGAAGGGCTTATGGCTTCGCATCCGTACCCAGATTGAGGAGTGGGATGACGCCAAGAATCCGCAGTTTCTCGTGTTCCTGAACGGAGAGGTGGTACAGGGCGCCGATATGAACCACAGGGAGGTCCTGCTTTCTCGTGCGGCGACGGCGGGAGAGACGGTGACGGTTGATTTGCAGGCGTATTCAGGCACCCTTCATCCGGAATTTCGTCTGATGGCGGATGTGGAGGAAGTGTCAGAACCGGTTAAGGATCTTTATTATGATATCCAGATGCCGTTATGGGCCATGGACCGGATGGATCAGGAGGGAAAGACGGCCATTGATATCCTGACTGTGTTAAATGACACGATCAGCCTTCTGGACTTACGGGACGTCTACTCCAACGATTTCTACCGTTCGGTGGAGGCGGCGCGGGCCTATATCGCAAAGGCGCTGTATGAGGACCTGGCGGGCGACGATACGGTGATTGCCACCTGCATCGGGCATACCCACATCGACGTGGCGTGGTGGTGGACAGTTGCCCAGTCCCGGGAGAAGGCGGCCCGCAGCTTCGCCACGGTATTGGAGCTGATGGACGAATATCCCGAATACCGGTTCATGTCGAGCCAGCCGGTCCTCTATACATTTGTGAAGGAACGGTACCCGGAGCTTTATGAGGAGATTAAGAGAAGGGCGGCAGAAGGCCGCTGGGAGCCGGAAGGCGGCATGTGGCTGGAGGCCGACTGCAACTTAACCAGCGGAGAGAGTCTGGTGCGCCAGTTTTTATACGGCAAACGGTTCTTTCAAGAGGAATTCGGCGTGGACAGCCGGGTGCTGTGGCTTCCGGATGTATTCGGTTATTCCGGCGCCCTGCCCCAGATCATGAAGAAATGCGGGATCGACTATTTTATGACGACGAAGCTCTCCTGGAACCAGTTTAACAAGGTGCCGGACGACACGCTTTTGTGGGAAGGAATCGACGGGACGAAGGTTTTGACCCATCTCATCTCGACCTTGGGAGTCGGGCAGAGCGTGGATCGCTTCTTTACCACCTATAACGGAATTCTGCATCCGGACGCGATTATGGGCGGCTGGCAGCGCTATCAGAATAAGGAGATGAACAATGACATTCTGATTGCTTTCGGCTACGGCGACGGAGGCGGCGGCCCAACCAGGGAGATGCTGGAGACGGGCAGGAGGATGGAAAAGGGAATCCGCGGCATACCAAAGGTGCGCCAGGAGAGTTCCCTCACTTACTTTACGGAGCTTTCCGAGCGGGTGAAGGACAGCAGGCGGCTCCACACGTGGACCGGAGAATTTTACTTTGAGTATCACAGGGGAACGTATACGTCCATGGCCAGGAATAAGCGGTCAAACAGAAAGAGCGAGCTGCTTCTCATGGACTTAGAGCTGTTGTCCGTACTGGCAGAGAAAAGGGGGGCGGCCTATCCGGCGGAGGATTTGGAGAGGCTGTGGAAAATGGTGCTGCTAAACCAGTTCCACGATATTCTCCCGGGATCATCAATTAAGGAAGTCTATGAGGTGACGAAGCGTGAGTATGAGCAGCTTGCGGAGGAAGGCGGCCGTCTGCTCAAAGAGCGGAAGGAAGCCGTGGCGGGTGTCGGAAACGGCGTGACCGTATTCAATACGCTGGGATTTACACGCAGCAGCCTGACGGTTCTTCCGGATGGGGTGACATCATTGACAGATAAAGGGGAGCCGCTTCCCAGCCAAGAGATCGGCGGCCTTCGGTATTCACTGACGGGGGAGATTCCCTCCAAGGGATATTCCGTGTATGGCGCGGTGCGGGAAGCGGACGGCGGTACGGCTGGTGAGGCGGCCGGGGGCGTCGTGGATACGCCGTTTTCCGTCTTAAAGACCGCGGATGGCTTCGTGATTACTACGCCGTTTGCAAAAGTGGATATGGCGGCGGATGGAAGCTTTACGAGTCTTCTTGACCTTTCGGAGGACCGTCAGGTATGGAAGGCGGGCGAGGCGGGGAACCGTCTGAGGATTTACGAGGATAAGCCGATTTATTATGATAACTGGGATATCGATGTGTTCTATACGGAGAAATACTGGGATTTGGATGAGCCGGCGTCGATTGCAGTTACGTCAGAGGGGCCGCTGTGTCTGCAGATCACAGTGAATCGAAGCTTCATGCATTCCCGCATGATACAGGACATCCGATTCTATGCCCACAGCCCCAGAATTGATTTTAACACCTGGGTGGACTGGAAGGAGCACCAGTACCTGTTAAAGGCTGGCTTCCCGGTAGATGTCCATACGGACGAGGCGGCGTTTGACATCCAGTTCGGCAACGTGGTGCGAAAGACCCATACCAATACGAGCTGGGACAGAGCCCGTTTTGAGAGCTGCGGCCATAAGTGGATGGACGTATCGGAGAGCGGATATGGGGTCAGTCTGTTAAATGACTGCAAGTACGGCCATTCTGTCCGTGAGGGCTGTATAGAGCTGACGCTGATCAAATCGGGCATCGAACCGAATCCTGACACGGACAACGAGGAGCACGTATTTACGTATTCGCTGTATCCTCATCAGGGAACGTGGAGGGAGGCGGATACCCAGAAGGAAGCTGCGGATTTAAACCAGCCGCTTTCGGCGGTAAACGGCGGAATGCCCGGGGAATCCTATGGATTTGCAGGTGTAAAGGGGGATTCCGTGGTCCTGGAGACCGTGAAGAAGAGCGAGGATGGAGACGGCATCATCCTGCGTCTCTACGAGAGCCGGAATAAAAGGGTGAACGCGAAAGTGAACCTTTCCTGTGCACCGGTGACAGTGACGGAATGCAACCTGCTGGAGGAACCTGTTGAAGAGGCAGGCGGCCTTATGATTGACGAGGATGGCTTTTCCTTTGTCATTAAGCCGTATGAGATTAAGACGTATAAGGTGGTGTTTTAAGCAATGAAAGTAATTCTGTTTGACATTGATACACTCAGGGCCGATCATATGGGCTGCTATGGCTACGGGAGGGATACTACGCCTGTTATGGATGGGATTGCGAAAGAAGGCGTGTGCTTTGACCGGTACTACTGTCCCAATGCCCCCTGCCTTCCCTCCAGAGCGTCGATGGTGACCGGGCTTTACGGAATACATAACGGCATTGTGGGACACGGTGGTACGGCGGCGGATTTACGGCTTCAGGGCGAGTCGCGGAGCTTTACGGATCTGGCGTCGGAGAATGGGCTTTTCATGCAGTTTAAGAGGGCCGGACTTCACACAGTCTCATTTTCCAGCTTTGCAGAGCGCCACTCGGCCTGGTGGTTTCTCTCCGGCCTGGATGAGTATTATAATCCGGGACTCCGGGGCGGGGAGTCGGCTGACATGGTCACACCGGCAATCCTTAATTGGTTAGAAAGGAACCGGGAGATGGAGGACTGGTTTCTTCACGTCCATTACTGGGATCCGCATACGCCGTACCGCACTCCGGAGGGGGTGAAGAGCAGATTTCAGGATGAGCCTCTTCCGGACGACTGGATTACGGATGAAATTTTTGAGGAACATCTGCGGCACATCGGCCCTCACGGCGCCAATGAAATCAATATGTGGAATGATGAGACTTTCAGCCGTTGGCCGAAGCATCCCGGCAGCTTGAAGACAAGGGGGGATGCGAAGCATTTTATTGACCTTTATGATGACAGTGTGCGGTTCACTGATGACAATATTGGACTGATCGTGGCGTGGCTTAAGGAGCACGGGCATTACGGAGACGATCTGGCCATTATCATTACCGCGGACCACGGAGAGGATTTGGGAGAATTCGGGGTCTATGGAGAACACGGCATGGCCGATGAGCCGGTATGCCATATTCCGCTAATCATCAAATGGCCGGGGGCCGAAGGCGGACGACGTATCAAGGGCTTTTATGACAATACGGATCTGCTCCCCACGGTGAAGGCGCTTTTAGGCACGGAGACTTTTGGGGACTACCGGTACGACGGCGTCTCCTTCAAGGAACCGCTGTTGGGCGGAAATGAGTGCGGGAGAACCGCGGCGGTGCTGACTCAGTGCGCCCACGTATGTCAGCGAAGCGTCCGGTTTGACCACTATATCTATATCCGCACCATCCACGGAGGATACCATCTCCTGCCGGAGGAGATGGTGTTTGATCTGGACTGCGATCCCCATCAGCTGCATAATCTGGCGGAAGAGCGTCCGGAGCTTTGCGGCCGCGGGGCACGGCTGCTTTTAGACTGGACGGAGCGGATGATGAAGCAGTCAGATTCAGACCGTGATCCCATGTGGACTGTGATGCGGGAAGGCGGGCCGGAGCACTGCAGAGGCCGCCTGGAAGCGTATGAAAAGCGGCTGGAGGAGACGGGGAGAGCGTACGGGATCCCGCTTCTTAAGGAACAGTACAGGGAAGCGTTTGAGGGACAGGAATAAGGGGAGAAAACCGATGATTTTAATACCGCAGCCGAAAAAGGCTGAAAGAAGAGATGGAGAGTTTACGATAGGCTATGGAAGCTATCTGGTGCTGGATGAGTCCTGCGGACCGCTTCTGACAAAGCAGGCAATGCTATTTTTAGATGCGTTGGAGGAAGAGACCGGCTATCGGCCAGCTCTGACCAGGGGAAAAGGAAGAGACGGAGATATCATTCTGCGCCGGGAGGAGGCGCTGGGGCCGGAGGACGTACTGGGACAGGGGTATACTCTGGAAATACGGCCGGAAGGGATCATTCTCACCGGCGGTGAGAAAGGGCTGTGGCATGGAATGCAGACGATCCTGCAGATGGCAGGGCAGCAGGGCGCCGTACTTCCGGCAATGAGTATTCACGACAGGCCGGACATTAGGAACCGCGGCTTTTACCACGATGTCACAAGAGGAAGAGTGCCAAAGCTTGACTGGCTGAAAAAGCTGGCCGACCGGATGGCGCGTTATAAGCTGAACCAGATGCAGCTCTATATTGAGCACACATTCCTGTTTCGTGATTTCAGCGAAATATGGAGAGATGACACGCCGCTGACCGCAGAAGATATACTGGAGCTGGACCGGTACTGTCTCGACCGCGGGATCGAGCTGGTCCCTTCCCTGTCCACCTTCGGGCACCTGTACAAAATCCTGGGCTCGAAGCATTACAGCCATCTGTGTGAGCTGGAAGGCTCAGAATCCATGCCGTTCTCGCTGAGGGGACGGATGCACCACCATACGATCAACGTGTCGTCGCCGGAAAGCCTGGAGTTCATCAAAGGAAAGATCAGAGAATTCGCGGCCCTGTTCTCTTCTGGTCAATTCAATATCTGTGCCGATGAGACCTTTGATCTGGGAAAAGGAAGGAGCAGCGGTCTGAAAGAGAGGCTGGGAGTTCACAGGCTCTATATTAATTACGTAAAGGATTTGTGTGAATGCGTGATTTCCTGCGGAAAGCGGCCCATGTTCTGGGGCGACGTCATTGCCGGAGAGCCGGAGCTTCTAAAGGAGCTTCCAGCGGAGACCATCTGCTTAAACTGGGGATACGCGAAAAACCAGAGGGAGGATGAGACGAGGGCGCTCGATGCGGCCGGAGCGGTCCAGTATCTCTGCCCGGGTGTATGCGGCTGGAACCATCTGATTCCTTTGTATGAGAACGCGTACTGCAATATAAAAATCATGTGTGATTACGCCCGGAAATACGAGGCGGTCGGAGTGCTGAATACGGATTGGGGAGATTTCCTGCATATCAATCATCCGGAATTCAGCATACCGGGGATGATTTACGGGGCCGCGTGCTCCTGGAATGTACAGCCCCCTGCATGGGAAGAGATGAACCGCCAGATTTCAATCCTGGAATACGATGATTCCACCGGGCAGCTGGTGGGTATGCTGGCAAAGACCCAGGAGCTTCATGGCTTCACATGGGAGATGGCGGTCCGGTTTAAGGAGCTTAAGACAGGCGCCGCGCCGGAATATGACGCCGACCACAGGCAGTATTTACAGGAACACATGGAATCCATGGATGGAGTCGGTGAAAAGAACCGGCGTCTCGAAGAAATTACAGGAGAGCTGTACGGACTTCTGCCCCACATGGACAGGAGAAGCCGGAAAATGGTGAAGAAATATGTCATAGCAGTTGAAGGAATCGGCCTGTTTAACGAGCTGGGAAAGGTAATCACAAAATGGGATTACGGCGCGGAGTATGACGTTATGCCGGATAGCTGGGCGCTTTCAGAGCGTCTGGAGGTGTGGCTGTACCATTATAAGGAGCTGTACCGCAGTGTGAGCCGGGAATCGGAGCTTGGAAGGATTCAGGAGATCATAGTGTGGTATGGAGATTATTTGAGGGAGCGAAGATAAAATGGATCTTTACCTGATTTTTGATCTGGGAGGGACTTCTGTCAAATTTGCCGTTTCGGATAAAGAAGGGAAATTTGACAGTACGGGTTCCTTTCCGACGCCGAAGGAAGGCATGGAGAGAATGCTTGAGGAGATGGGGCGGGTGTATGAGACGGTGCAGGCGGAACTTAAAGCGGCAGATTCACGCATTGCGGGGATTGCTGTCAGTTCTCCCGGAGCCGTGGACATCCGCACGGGCGTGGTAGGGGGGATCAGTGCGATCCCGTATATCCATGGTTTCCCATTTACCGAAGCGGTCAGCCGCCGCTTAAACGGGCTTCCGGTCTCTATTGAAAATGACGGCAACTGCGCCGCGCTCGGTGAACTGTGGAAGGGGGCGGCGGCCGGCAGGCGGAATATGGTCTCTGTGGTGTGCGGCACCGGAATCGGCGGTTCCATCGTTCTGGATGGACGTGTATACCGGGGAAAGTCCAATAATGCAGGCGAGTTTGGCAACTATCTGGTGAACCGGGAAGGGGAACAGAGGCGGACGTGGAGTTCCTGTACGATGGTGAATCAGGCAAAAAGATACGAGGCGCTGACGGGAAGAAGTGCCGATGGCAGGGAACTCTTCCGTCTGGCCGAAGCTGGGGACGGCGATGCGGTCCGGCTGGTGGAGGAATTTTACGAGGCCATGGCTGTCGGACTGTTCCAGATCCAGTTTACGCTGGACACAGAGCTGATCGTGCTGGGCGGCGGTATCAGCGAGGCGCCCTTTGTCATTCTCGAAATCTATAAGCGGATGGAACGGCTGGCGGAGGAGGCGGAGTTCGGATTTCTGATGCCGGAGATCGTCCCCTGCCGGTTTGGGAATAAGGCGAACCTGTATGGGGCTTTGTACTGCCATTTATATAGGTGATAATACAGTATTGCAGGAGGTTTCAATGGAGTATCAGTTCAGTAAAGATTTTCTATGGGGCGCGGCCTGTTCCGGGCCTCAGTCGGAGGGCAGCTTTCCGGGAGACGGAAAAGCGGAGATGGAATGGGATTACTGGTTTAAACAGGCCCCGGAGTTATTTTACGACGGTGTGGGACCAGCCGTGACTTCGGATTTCTATCACAAATATAAAGATTATGCCGGACTTATGAAGGAGATCGGCATGAACTCCTACCGCACCTCAATTCAGTGGAGCCGGCTCATAAAAGACCGTGAGGGAACCATAAATGAGGCGGGCGTGGAGTTTTACAATTCGGTAATTGACGAGCTGTTAAGCCGCGGGATCGAGCCGATTCTCTGTCTCCATCACTTTGATCTGCCCATGTACTGGGTGGAGAAGGGCGGCTTTGAGAACAGGGAAACGGCGGAGGCATTTGCGGCATACGCGGCAAAATGCTTTGAATTGTTCGGAGACAGGGTGAAACGGTGGCTTACCTTTAACGAACCGATTGTTATAACGGAGGGCGGCTATCTTTATAAGAATCATTATCCGGCTGTCTGTGATGCGAAAAGGGCGGCCCTGGTATCGTACCATCTTCAGCTTGCCAGCAGTATGGCGGTTAAGGAGTTTCGGAAGAGAGGAGGGGAGGGACAGATCGGTATTGTACTGAATCTAACGCCTTCCTACTGCAAAGAGCCGGAGAATGCAGAAGACAGAAGAAGTGCGGAAATTGCAGACCTGCTGTTCAACAAATCCTTTCTGGATCCTTCTTTAAAAGGAGAGTTTCCAAACGCCCTGGTGGAGCTTTTAAAGAAGGAGGGAATCTGTCCGGAAGCCCGGGCGGAGGACTTAGAGGTGATCCGCGCCAATACGGTAGATTTTCTCGGAGTGAATTACTACCATCCGAGGCGGGTCACGAGAAGGAGCAGTCCGTTTACTGGTCCTCTCATGCCGGAAAAGTATTTTGAGGAATATACTTATAAAGGACAGAAGATGAATTTTTCCAGAGGATGGGAGATATATGAGCCTGCCGTCTATGAAATCGCTATCCAACTGCGCGACAATTACGGCAATATTCCCTGGTACTTATCGGAAAATGGTATGGGCGTGCAGAACGAAGAGCAGTTCATTGGAGTGGATGGCGTCGTGGAGGACGATTACAGAATTGTATTCATACGGGATCATTTAATCTGGCTTCATAAGGCCATCGTGGAGGGCTGTAACTGCTTCGGATACCACTTATGGGCGCCCTTTGACTGCTGGTCCTGGAAGAATGCATATAAGAACCGGTATGGCATGATAAGAGTGGATAGAAAGGACAATTGCCGGCTTACGGTAAAGAAATCGGGAAGATGGTTCCGGGAGACGGCGGAACGGGGCGGATTTTCTCTGCATATCGAAATATAAATCTGCAAAACAAAAAGGAGCATGGCCAAATACCGGATTGGTATCGATCATGCTCCTTTATGTATTTAATTATTCCTCAGAAATAGCGCCTGTAGGACATACACCAGCACAAGTTCCGCAGCTGATACAGGTATCAGCGTCGATAACGTACTGTCCGTCGCCCTCAGCAATCGCGTTTACTGGACATTCGCCTTCACATGTTCCGCAGCTTACGCATGCATCACTAATAACATATGCCATAATAAATTACCTCCTTATATTCTATACATTTGCCTATATTCTATACTATAAATGTAAATTATTCAAGTGGAAAATGATGTAGTTTTTGTTCAAAATTAGGAGCAGAAAAGATCTGGTGCTCCAGTCCGCACATCCTTAATGCCGTGAAGTATGATTTTCTTTGCAGCTACGGCGCCTTCTTTTGACATCGGCGGCACATCCTCCAAAGGATAAATCATGCCGAGATTCTTATATTTTACCTTGCCCATATCGTGGTAAGGAAGGACATCCAGGGCCTTCACGTATTTCAGTGTTCCGATAAAACGGCCCAGATGGTATAAGTCTTTTTCGTTGTCCGTGATCCCCGGTACCACTACGTGGCGAATCCACATGGGGATCTGTTTTTGATCGAGATACTCTGCAAAATGCAGAATATTTCGGTTCGGGCGGCCTGTAAGCAGACGGTGCTTTTCGTCGTCAATCTGCTTTAAGTCGAGCATAACGAGGCAGGTGGAGGCGAGTAAGCGGTCCAGCTGCTCTAAGTATGCCGTATCTGCGTCCCGGAAGGTGACGCCGGAGGTGTCAAGACACGTATGGATATCCCGCCGACGTGCCTCCTCAAATAATTCCGTCACAAATTCCATCTGAAGCAGGGGTTCTCCGCCGGTTACCGTGATGCCTCCGCCGCGGTAGAATGGGCGGGAAGCCTCATACTGGCCCAGGATCTCAGAGACCGTCATGGAGGTGCCCCCGCCTGACGACCAGGTGTCAGGGTTGTGACAGTACTGGCAGCGCATGGGACAGCCTTTCGTAAAGACTACCATGCGGATGCCCGGCCCGTCAACGGTGCCGAAGCTTTCAATAGAATGTATCTGACCTGTCATCATGCGGAGAGCGCCTGCCTTTCTGATGGAAGATATATAGCAGTCTGACGGAACTGAAACAGGGAGCGTAATGTGTCCTCTGGTTCTAAATCGCGTCGTGGAACGTACGGGAGATAACCTCGTCCTGCTGTTCCTTTGTAAGCTTAATGAAGTTAACCGCATAGCCGGATACACGCACGGTCAGCTGCGGATAGTTTTCCGGATGCTTCTGAGCGTCCAGTAAGGTTTCACGGGTGAACACGTTGACGTTTAAGTGGTGTCCGCCTTCCTGTACATAGCCGTCTAACAGGGATACTAAGTTGTCGATCTGAGAGTCACTGATGTTTGTATTTGCCATGTTTTTTTCCTCCTGTAATGGTGTATTTAATAGTTGTCTGAGAAATCCGTCGCACTGTTTTCCGGGTCCTCCTCATCGGTGTCCATACCCTCGAACAGGGTGGGCACGTTGCAGGCCAGATTGCCGGCGGCACAGTCTAAGGAATTCATGGTGGTGACGGTCTTTGAGGTGGTGGTATCCGCGCTGACCGTTCCGTCTGAGGCCGTGCGGATGTTCATATGACCGCCGCCGCCGGATACAAACGCATCCAGCATGGCGACGATATCGTCAATCTTTTTTTCGTCAGGGGCTGCCATAAAAGCACTTCCTTCCTTAACAGGTTTTCAGTTAAATGTTGTCTAAATCCACTTCCAGATCGCCGGTAAAGATCTGATCTTCCTTGCCGAGCGCGCCGGGCACGATGGAGAAGGTATTGGAAATACCATCCTGCGCATCCTTAAATGGAAGCTTTGCAACGGAAGCCAGAGAAGCAACGGCTCCGTGGCTGTCGCGGTGGTGCATCGGGTTGGCGCCTGGCGCAAATGCCTCGCCCGCCTTTCTGCCATCCGGTGTCGCGCCGGTGTTCTTGCCGTATACGACGTTGGAGGTGATGGTTAAGATCGATGTGGTCGGGATACCACCGCGGTAGGTGTGATTGCCCTTTACGTAGTTCATGAAGGTGTGTACAAGCTCGCTGGCCAGCTGGTCAACGCGGTCGTCATTGTTGCCGTATTTCGGGAAATCACCTTCTACGATATAATCCACGACGATGCCGTTTTCATCACGCACGGTCTTGACCTTTGCGTATTTGATGGCGGATAAGGAGTCGGCCACTACGGATAAGCCGGCGATACCGGTTGCAAACCAGCGGGTTACCTTCTTGTCATGGAGCGCCATCTGTACGCGCTCGTAGGAGTATTTGTCATGCATATAGT
Organism: Hungatella sp. SB206; assembly: GCF_051132295.1. Lineage (NCBI taxonomy): Bacteria > Bacillati > Bacillota > Clostridia > Lachnospirales > Lachnospiraceae > Hungatella > Hungatella sp. SB206. Next base: position 585,152 of record NZ_CP096603.1, read on the forward strand.
GAATGATATTTAAGGTGTTGACGTAAACGCGGGCCAGCCATCTCATCATGTCTCTGTATGCCTCCATTACCTCATCGTAATCGAGATATTCGGAAGTGATCGGACGGTACTTCGGACCTACCTGCTTCTTCGTTACCTCATCGATACCGCCATTAATCGCGTATAACAGGCACTTCGCTAAGTTGGCGCGGGCGCCGAAGAACTGCATTTCCTTGCCGACACGCATGGAAGAAACACAGCAGGCGATGGCGTAATCGTCACCGTGTGTGACTCTCATCAGGTCATCGTTCTCATACTGGATGGATGAGGATTCGATGGAGGTCTTGGCACAGAATCTCTTGAAGTTTTCCGGAAGTCTGGTGGACCAGAGAACCGTTAAGTTCGGCTCCGGAGCGGTTCCTAAGTTCTGTAAGGTGTGTAAATAACGGTAGGACATTTTTGTGACCATGTGGCGTCCGTCGATGCCGACACCGCCGATGGACTCTGTCACCCAGGTCGGGTCTCCGGAGAACAGTTCGTTGTATTCCGGTGTACGGGCAAATTTTACGAGACGAAGCTTCATAACAAAATGATCCACAAATTCCTGAATCTCTTCTTCTGTGAAGGTGCCTTCTGCCAAATCTCTCTGTGCGTAGATATCGATGAAGGTGGAGGTACGTCCCAGGGACATCGCCGCTCCGTTCTGCTCCTTGACAGCCGCTAAATAGCCCAGGTATGTCCACTGGATCGCTTCCTTAACATTAGCCGCCGGTTTGGAGATATCGAAACCGTAGATAGCGCCCAGCTTCTTTAACTCACCCAGTGCGCGCAGCTGCTCAGACAGCTCCTCGCGCTCACGGATTACGTCGGAGTACATGATGGTACGTGTGGTAGATTTCTGCTCTTCCTTGTTCTCGATCAGGCGGTCGATGCCGTATAAAGCGATACGGCGGTAGTCACCGATGATACGGCCGCGGCCATACGCATCCGGAAGGCCGGTGATGATGTGGTTGGAACGGCAGGCGCGCATCTCGTCGGTATAAGCGTCGAATACGCCTGCATTATGTGTCTTTCTGTGAACGGTAAAAAATTCCTTGATTTCCGGATCAATGGTATAGCCGTTGTCCACGCATGCCTTCTCGGCCATTCGGATACCGCCGTATGGCTGTAAGGAACGCTTAAATGGCTTATCTGTCTGAAAACCTACAATTTGCTCCTTATCTTTATCCAGGTAGCCTGGGCCGTGGGAGGTGATGGTGGAAACAATTTTCGTATCCATATCCAGCACACCGCCAGCTTCTCTTTCTTTTGCGGTCAAATCCATAACCTGGGCCCACAAATCCTTTGTAGCCTGGGTCGGACCTGCGAGGAAGGTGTCATCGCCGTCATAGGGGGTGTAGTTCTTCTGTATAAAGTCTCTGACATTGATTTCTCTTTCCCAGACGCCGCCGCTAAAATCTCTCCACTCTGGTCTCATAATGTTGTACCTCCGTTGATTGCTTATTTATAAGTAAAAATAATGAACGAGTGCTGCCAAAAGTTATAATTCATACAACTTTTGTATGAATATATTATAGTTGAATACTGTATACACGTCAAGTCCTAGTCATGATAAAATTTTTACAAAAATGGCTGGACAATCCCTTGCTATTTCGGAAGAAAAGTATTATATTATAGAAACAGTATGTACATTTTTAAAGGAGGAATACACGATGCAGATTAGTAAAGATATGTTAATTGGCGCTCTGATCCAGATGGATGATTGCATTGCACCGATTTTAATGCGCGCTGGCATGCACTGTCTTGGCTGCCCGGCTTCTCAGGGTGAGTCTTTAGAAGAAGCATGTATGGTTCATGGAATTGACTGTGAAACACTGGTTAATCAGATTAATGAAGTTCTTGCTGATAGATAGAAAAACTTTATAGGAGCACCGGCCGTTTTCTTTGAGATGGCCGGTGCTTTTTATTTTGCAAAAAAACATTTATACGTTATAACAAGATAGTGGGGTGGGTTGCCTGTTATGATAAGTTTAACGCATTTGTAATTATTTTCCATATATGATAAAATGATATCATAAAAAATATACGAAATAGATAAAGATGTTGACAAACATGTTATAACATGTTATTATAACATCACAGACAAGGAGGAGCATATGGAACAATCCATCAGGCTTGATAAGGATTCTAAGGTACCGATTCACCAGCAGTTGTACTCTTATATAAAAGAAAGGATAGCAGAGGGCTTTTATAAAGAGAATGAGATCATTCCGTCAGAGAAAGAAATGCAGGAGATGTTTGAAGTGAGCAGGATTACAGTTCGCAGAGCGATATCAGATTTGGAACATGATGGCTATCTGATTAAGCGGAAAGGGCGTGGAACGATTGTATGCCCGCAGAAAAAGGAACGTGATATGTCTGTATTCAACAGCTTCAGCGGTGATGCTAAGGTCAAGGGGGATAAACCGGGTTCTATCATTCTGCACTGCAAGGAAGTGGAGGCGAGCGTTAAGATTGCAGAGATGCTTCAGGTGGAAACTGGGGAAAAGGTTTACTTCCTAAAGCGGCTCAGGCTGCTTAATGGGCGTATTATTGCTCTGAACGAGACGTATGTCAGCGGCCGTCTGGGATTTGCACTCAGGGGAGAGGACTTTGATTCTACGACGTCGCTGTATGAGTACTTAGAACAGCATGGAATTGTACTTGGCAGCGCGGATGAGACCCTGGAAGCAAAGATGGCGACTTCTGAGATTCGAAGGGAGCTGTTTTTGGAGGAAAGCAAGCCTCTGGTCTACAAGGAACGGGTTACATATGACATGAACGGAAGACCGGTGGAATTTTCGGAGAATTCCTACTTGTCGGATTCTTACAAATACTATATTCATATTACCAATGTAAGAGGGGAGGGAAATACGGGTGAAAAGGTATGATTTCCATTCACATCTGGGGAAGACCAGATCAGGAGACGCGAACAACGCGGATCAGCTGGTAAAGGAGCTGGGGGAGTTTGGAATCACAAAAGTGGGTATCTGTTCTTTATCAGGAAACGGTATGAGGCCGCAGAACGACCTTGTTTATGAAGCCATGTGCCAGTATCCGGGTATTGTTGAAGGTTACGCGGATATTGATCCCAAGGCTCCGGATGCGTTTTTAGAGATTCACCGGACGCTGGGAGACATGAAGATGAACGGAGTAAAGTTCATGTCATGGAAGCACGGCTACGCAGTGGAGAACTGCCCGAGTCTGGGTCCTGTAATTGATGAGATCGGAAAATATGGAGTTCATATTCAGATTCATGGAGGCGCAAGCCCTTTGTGTACACCGTTTGTCTGGATCGAACATGCGAAGCGAAGGCCGGATATGCGGTTTGTATTTACCCATGTCTGCGGCCGGGAGTTTGGATACAGCTGTATAGAGGCAATCCGGGATCTGGATAACTTCTGGGTAGAGACGTCAGCGAATATGGAAATTGACATACTTAGAAAAGCAGTGGAGGTTCTGGGACCGGAACGAATTCTGTTTGGAACCGACTGGCCATATAAACCGACCAATATTGAAATCGAGAAGTTGTATCATTTGGGGCTTAACGAATCGGAGTTGGAGTTAGTATTTTACAGGAACGCCGAGAAGTTATGGAAAAGGAAGGAGCAGCATCATGGTTGTATCACACATGAGAATTGATGACCGGCTGATTCACGGACAGATTGTGACAGCGTGGATATCGGACTCGAAAGCTGGAGAGATCCTTGTGGCCGACGATATGGCGGCAAAGGACCCGACTCAGCAGATGCTTTTGAAGCTGGCAGTTCCTGCGAAAATCAAACTGACAATTGTATCAGTTGAAAAAGCGGCTGAGCTTTTAAAGACAGATCAGTCGGATACAAAAGTACTGCTGATCGTAAGGAACCCGAAAACGGCATTAGATTTATTTGAACGGGGCTTTTATATTGAGAGTGTTAATGTGGGGAATATCAGCAATGCCCGTTCAACGGTGGGGAGAAAACGCCTTTTGCCTTATATTTACGTAGAGCCTGAGGATATAGCAAATTTAACGGCGATTGCAGAAAAAAATATAAGACTTGATGTGAGGGCGGTACCAAATGATAAGTCCATAGACGGACTTGCACTCATTTCCAAATAGGAGAAGGGAGAAACGTATGAGTTTGTTAGTGAAAGCTGTCCTTGTAGCGCTGGTTACATGGCTGACATTTTTTGATAAGTATTGTACACAGTTCTTTACATACAGACCAATTGTAATAGGACCGATTATCGGACTGATCATGGGGGATTTGAAGATGGGTCTGATGGTAGGCTGTACGATTGAGCTGATGTTTTTGGGGCAGGTATTTGTCGGTACGGCGCTTCCGCCGGAGGAGACATTCAGCACGATTATTGCAACTGCATTTGCCTGTATTTCAGGCAGTACCGAGGTCGCACTGGCAACCGCGCTGCCGCTTGCAATTTTAGGGCAGATGGGCATGTACTTCAGAAATATGGTGCTCTGTGTATGGACTCAGCACAGGCTTGAGGCCGCTGTCGAGCGGGGGAGCAGAACGGGGATTACCATGAACTGCCTTATTCTGCCGAATGTATTCAATTTCGTACTGTTCTCTGTACCTGTTTTCCTGGCAATCTATTTAGGCGCAGGACCGGTCCAGGCAATTATCAATGCAATTCCAAAGGTTATTATCGACGGTCTGGCTGTAGGCGGCGGAATGATTGGTGCTGTCGGACTTGCATTGCTGCTGAAGTGTATTAATGTGAAACATATCTGGTACTATTTCCTGATTGGATTTTTCTTCTCCAGCTTTTTGAATATTAATCCGATTGGAATCACACTGATTGCAGTTGTATGTGTGGCTGTGGCCTATTATCGCGAAATGGACAGGGAGGTAGCATAATGGCAGGAAATCAGACTGTAAATACCGATTTAACAAAACTTAACAAAAAAGATCTGCTGAAGATGTATATCTATTCCCAGGCATTCGTAAGCGGCTTTAACTACGAAAAGCAGGAGGCGCCGGGCTTTGCGTTTTCCATGATGCCGGTGATTGAAAAGGTATATAAGAATGAAGAAGATAAGAAAGAAGCATACAGGCGTCATACAGAGCTTTTCCTGACAGAGGCGAGACTTTCCCATTTCGTCATCGGTGTAACGGCAGCTATGGAGGAGCGCAACGCAAATGAGCATGATATTGATCCGGTCAGCATCAACGCCATAAAGGCAGCGCTCATGGGGCCATTGGCGGGAATCGGTGACTCCCTTTACCATGGAACACTGCGCCCTATTATTGCAGGCCTGGCAGTATCCATGGTGATTGCCAGCGGATACAGCAGTATGGTGGGGCCGCTGCTCTTTGTCCTTGTTATGGCAGGTGTAGGTCAGCTTCTCCGTTACTTTGGCATTTTTAAAGGTTACGAGAAGGGTGTTGAATTTGTCGGTGCCATGCAGAGTTCCGGTCTGATCGACAAGATGACGAGACTGGCAGGAATTGCTGCTTACGCAGTTATTGGTGGTTTTGTGTACAAGTTTGTAACGATTAACGTTCCGTGGACTTACAAAGCCGGAGAGACGGTGGTAAGCCTTCAGTCCACTCTTGATGGGATCGTTCCGGGCATTCTTCCGCTTTTGTATACGCTTCTGATGCTGTGGCTGATGGACAAGAAGAAAATGAATCCGGTAGTTCTGATGCTGGTTACCATGCTGGTAGGTATTGCCGGATATGCGGTTGGAATTTTAGGATAGTTAAGGAGTAAAAGATGATTATTGATTATCATTCCCATATAAAATGGGATCGGGATACAAATCAATATGATACGGCTGCATTGCTTCAGGACATGGAGGAAAACCAGATTGATAAACGTGTGGTATCCGCGCTTGCCGGATTTTCCACGAGAGAGCAGAACAGCGCAGTGGCAGAGCTGGTAAAAGCCAATCCGGATCGGATCATTGGGTCTGCAGTGATTAATCCGAAGGAACGCGGCTGTGTTGAAGAGATGGAACGAATTGCGGCTTCCGGATACTTTAAAACCATCGAGCTGGATTCCATGGAACACTGTTACTATCCGGAGACTATGCCGGTTCTTGACACGATTATCGAAATAGCGGCGGCAAACCACATGCCTGTGAATGTATTCACGGGCTGGGGCTGCCGTACCATGCCGGCGCAATGGGCGTATTATGCCAAACGCCATCCCGATATGACGATGGTTCTTCTTCATATGGGAACCACGGACTTTGGCTATGGCTGCGTGGAGCTGGTTCCCCAATATGAGAATCTGATGGTGGAAACCTCCTGTATGTACGAATTTCCTATTTTGAGAAAGGCTTTCAGTCAGATACCGAAGGAACGTTTTCTCTTTGGAAGCCACTATCCGGATAAACTGACGGTATGTTCGGTTCATACCTTTGATTTACTTAAGCTTCCTGAAGAACTGAAGGAGTGCATGTTCTGCAAGAACGCAGAGCGCTTGCTTTCCTGTTTTTCGAAGGCAGGAGGAGGCACGGCTGAGTAGCTGGCTACAATATAAATAGGGAAGAGGGAGTATCATGAATAAAGAAGAAGTGCGACAACTGTTGAATAACCAGTCGTCCAAACTGTTTGACGATATCGTAAACAGCCGCGTCCTCGGTGCTAATAATCATATTCGTATGATAGGGGAAATTATGCTTTTGACTGCTGAGGACGAGTCGGAGAATGGAAAAAGCGTTCTCTATAAGGTGAGAGAAATAGCCCGCTTCTTTATGGAAACAAGAGGGCAGCAGAGCCGGGCGATTTATAACGCGATATGCTATTATATAAAAGGCCTGGATGACCTTGAGAACGCAGGGGAACGGGAGATACGGGAGCGTATTGCAAATCGGATTAACGCTTACGGAGCGGAGGCCGCAAAGGATATGGACACACTGATCTCTTATGGTGTTCATATTGCGGAAAACTTGGATACGATTATGATTTTTGACTATTCCAGTACAGTGGATCGTTTTGTTGCGGAACTGGGAAGAAAACGTACCATCTATATACCGGAGAGCCGGGCGCTTGATGGGGGGAGGCCTTTCGTAAAAACCGCGGTAGAAGCGGGGCACGAGGTTCATTTTATTCCTGATACAACGATGCTGGTAGCTTTAAAAAAGTGTCAGGCAGCATTTATGGGGGCGGAAACCGTTTATCCTGATGGTACGGTTTTTAACACAGTAGGGTCGGATATACTGGCCATTCTGTGCCGTCAGATCGGGATACCTCTTTATGTACTGACTCCGATGATTAAGGTGGATACACGGCCTGTCTATGGATATAACAGGTTGTCGCCCATGCCGTTTGACTACGGTCCCCGATTGGCAGGAGCGTGGGATACGGAGGCGAAGGAAAGGGTAGATTTTAGAGGGATTAAGCTATTGGAAATTGCTCCGGAGTACATCCGGTCATTAATTACCGAGAAGGGGATTATTCCGTCTTCTGCCTTCTTTCATGAGGCGATGGAATATGCGCGTTTTTTAGAGGAGGTGTGAGAGCGGTATGATGTGTGGTAAAGAATTTCCAGTGGCACTGGCCATGATACAGCCAGAGCCGTTTCCGGGAAGTTTTCGGCATGATGGAATGCCGTTTGAAGAGATTGTGGCTGTGTCATTAAAAGAAATTGAGATGATTCAGGCCAATGGTTTTGACGGATATATTATTCAGAACCGGAACGATGCGCCTGTCCGGCAGCAGGCACTCCCGGAGACGGTTGCTTATATGACCGCTCTGGCAATGGAGTGCAGAAGAAAATACCCGGATATGATACAGGGGATTCTGGTCAACTGGGATGGCGTAGCTTCGTTGGCAGTGGCAGCTGCGGCAGGCTCAGATTTTATCCGGGTGGAGCACACCTATACCGGAGTGGAAGTCGGGTATGCCGGTATGCTGGAAGCACAGTGCGTGGACATCTGCCAGTTTAAGAAAAGAATCGGGTCCCATATTCCGGTTTACGCGGATGTACAGGAAGTTCACTATGAACAGCTGGCGGGAAAGAGCATTGTTGACAATGCATGGGACACAGTGATGAATGCATTTGCAGACGGGCTCTTTTTGGGGGGACAGAGCTGCGAAGAGAGTATTGAAATTATTAAGAGTGTACGAAAACGTCTGGGCAGCAAAATTCCTATTTTCTTAAGTTCCGGCGCAACTGGGGATAATATCAGCGAGATTCTGCAGTATTACGATGGCGTCAGTGTGGGAACATGGGTAAAAAATGGAAACATGAGAAATCCAATTGACCCGGAACGGGCTGGACAGTTCATGGAAGGTGTGAAGACAGCTCGGAAACTGCGTGAAAACAGCAGAGATGAGGAGAAATTATGATAGGAATCATTGTTGCAGGGCACGGAAATTTCGCGTCGGGTATTACCAGCATGCTGGAGCTGGTAGTTGGAAAACCGGAAAACTATGAGTATATTGATTTTCTGCAGGGAGAATCACAGGAAGCTCTGGAGGATGACTACAGGGAAAAGCTGGATAATCTGAAGGACTGTGAAAAAATAGTAATTATGACGGATATTACCGGCGGTTCTCCGTTTAAATCGGCAGTTACTTACGCTGTTTCGGATGAGAGGCTGAATGTTATTTCAGGGACGAATGTGCCAATGCTGGTGGAACTGATTTTCCGACGTATGAATTCTGACGACAGTGAAGATCTTATTCAGTCTTCCATGGAAGCAGGAAAAGAGCAAATCGTTCGATTTCATAAGGACATGCTATGAAGCTGATAAAAAATGGTACAGTTTTGACTGCGGAATCCGAATTTAAGGGAGACATTCTGATTGATGGGGAAACCATAGTGGCCGTTGGGAAGAACCTGGATCAATTGGCCGATGATATGATTGATGCATCCGGCAAGTACATTTTCCCAGGAGGCGTGGATGAGCATACTCATTTTGGCTCTTTCGGGGGAAGACTGTTTGAAACAACAGAGGCGGCAGCAGTCGGAGGGACGACAACCATTGTTGACTTTGTTCCTCAGGAGAAAGGTGATTCTCTGGGAACAGCAGTTGAAAAACATGCGGCTAAGGCCACCGGCATATCCTGCGTGGATTTTGGTTTTCATTCCATGGTGATGGATATGCAGCCGGATACGCCGGATCAGATAAAAGAGCTTCCCAAACATGGTGTATCCTGTGTGAAGATGTTTATGGCATACAAAGGAACTCCCTTCTTCATGGAAGACATTTCAATCCTTAAGGTGATGAATGAGAGTAAACGCCACGGAATTACCATGATGGTTCATGCGGAAAATCCGGATATGATATCATTTTATACGGAGCGATTAAAGGCGGAAGGGCATCTTGCACCGGTCAACCATTCCTACTCCAGACCGCCGGTTACGGAAGAAGATGCGGTTCGTCATGCAATTGCCATGGCGCAAGTGGCGGATGTTCCTCTTTTTATTGTTCACGTATCTACAAAAGGAGCTATGGAAGCGGTCAGGGAGGCCTATGCCGGAGGACAGTCTGTGTTTGGGGAAACATGTACCCATTATCTGGTGCTGGATACCTCTTATCTTGCTCTGCCGGATTTTGAAGGCGCAAAATACGTCTGTGCGCCGCCCCTTAGAACAAAAGAGCATCAGGAGGCATTGTGGGAAGGAATAGACAGAGGCTGGCTGAATGCAGTCAGCTCGGACCACTGTGCTTTGGCCGGAGGCTTTGAAAAGAAAAAAGAGGGACTGGAGGATTTCACAAAAATACCAAATGGAATCCCTGGCGTTCAAAACCGGATTTCAGTGCTATGGAGTCAGGGAGTGGCCAAAGGGCGTATATCTAAACAGCGGTTTGTGGATCTGATTGCCAGCACCCCGGCAAAAAACGCAGGACTTGTAAATAAAGGACAGATTGCTCCCGGATTTGATGCGGATCTCGTGATATATGATCCGGATTATCACGGAATTATAACGCAGAAGGATAATCTGGAAGGCATTGACTATGAGACGTTTGAAGGCTTTGAAATAACAGGGCGCCCGGAACAGGTTTATCTAAGGGGGATGCTGGTTGCAGAGAACGGACGCTTTATCGGAAGTAGGGGCTGTGGACATCGGATCTTTGCAAAGCCGTACGCTGCTGCGTATAAGCATTGCAGGCGGGCCTGATGATCTTAATCTTATCCCTGGCAGTTTGGAACATGCATTATTTTTCTGTGGAGATGGCTGAGGAAGCTTAGCTGTTATCAGTTGAAAAATCAGCTATGATCATTGAAAACAGGCGGAGGCAGCCAGTACCCGCCTGTTTTTTTATTTGGCTGAATGACATCAGTTATTTAAAAACAAGGATGAAGAAACAACGCTGAAAAAAATAGTTGCATACGCAACTATTTTATGTTACCATATACAGCAGCGCTGAAAGCGAAATAACTCCGTCCGGTAGAAAGAGAACCAGGCGGAATATGGGGGTGGAAGACTTGAACAAGCACCGGGAAATCGGGAAGTATATCTCGATTCTCCAGAGGTTAAGCAACATTTATTTTGCAAATGAATTATCCTCTTATCAAATAGGCTGTGGACAACAGTTTTTTTTATTGCAGATTTTTAAAAATCCCGGAATCAGCCTGCAGGAGCTGGCTTCCAACGGAAGCTTCGACAAGGCGACTGCGACCAGGGCGGTGAAGAAGCTGGAAGAAGAGGCGTACGTGCGGACGGAAACCGATGGTGAGGACAAGCGTGTCCGCCATATTTACGCGACCGAAAAGGCGAGAACGGTCGTGGATATAACCAGAAACAGCGTGGATTCTCTGACGGAGGTTATGCTGGAGGGATTTACAGAAGAGGAACGCGACTCGGCTGAGGCATTTTTGATCCGCATGGCGGATAATTCATACAGGCATATTATCGCGAACAAAGGAAAGGAATGATTTAATTTTATGGAACAGACTAAAGTAGAAAAAAAGGGCAATCCACTGGGATACCGCCCAATTGGAGCGCTTCTTGGGCAGTTTGCGCTGCCCGCCATCATTTCGATGCTGGTAAACTCCATTTATAATATTGTAGACCAGATATTTATCGGACAGGGAATCGGTTATCTCGGCAATGCGGCGACAACCATCGCCTTCCCGATTGTAACGATCGTTTTAGCCTTGTCCACTCTTCTGGGGGCCGGCGGCAGTGCGTACGCGGCTATCAAGCTGGGTGAGAGGAGGGAAGAGGATGCAGAAAAGACGCTGGGAACAGTCTTTATCCTGACCCTGATATCCAGTGCGGTTGTCATGGCGCTGGGATTCCTGTTCATGACACCGATGCTGAAGATCTTCGGCGCTACGGTCAATACAATGGAGTATGCGAGACAGTACACCTCTATCATCCTGATCGGTACTCCGTTTAACATGCTTTCCGTTGTCTTGAGCAATATGTCCAGAACGGATGGCAGTCCGGCGCTTTCCATGTATGCCCTCCTGGTGGGAGCTGTTTTAAATACGATCCTTGATCCGATCTACATCTTCGTTTTCCACTGGGGAGTCAGCGGCGCGGCAGTAGCAACGATCACTTCGCAGATTATTTCCGCAGTCGTTCTGGTCGTTTATTTCCTTAAAAAGGGGAAAAATATGCGCCTGCGCAGGAAGACCTTCCGCCTCGACCGTGAAATCTGTGTCCGGGCTCTTCCATTGGGAATTTCCAGTGGAATCACTCAGGTGGCATCCACTATTTTACAGGTTGTCATGAATAATTCACTGGTGTATTATGGAAACCAGACGACAGTCGGCGGTGACGTGGCCTTAAGCGCTATGGGTATCGTCAACAAGATCAGCATGATCCTGATTTCCATCTGTATCGGTATCGGTATCGGATCCCAGCCAATTCTCGGCTTTAACAAGGGGGCGAACCAGCCGAAGCGTGTGAGAAAAACGTACTTACTGGCAATATCAGCGGCAACCGTGGTCTCCATACTTGGCTGGCTGGCCTGTCAGATATTCCCCGGTCAGATTCTGAGTCTTTTTGGAACACAGGATATAGAATTTACACAGTTTGCAATTAAGTGCCTGAAGATATACATGCTGGGTATCTTTACGGCTGGATTTCAGGTTGTATCCACCAGCTATTTCCAGTCTACGGGACAGCCGCTCAAGGCCTCGGTCCTGTCCATGCTGCGCCAGCTGCTTCTGCTGATTCCGCTGATCCTGATTCTTCCGCTGACCTTCAGCCTGGACGGAATCCTTTATGCGGGACCAATCGCAGACGTTGCATCAGCGGTGATTGTGAGCCTGTTTGTTGTCTATGAGCTGAGAAAGTTGAACAAGGTGTGCAGCGCGTCGGAAGCGTGACGGACGCGCGTTTACGAAGGAGACGAAGAACATGAGTTTTAAGGCATCGATGGCGGGATTTCTGGCACGGCTTTGTAAGGCGGACAGAAATATGGCGGAAAATCTTCATAATCCACCCAGAAACACGGGGGCTTTGGACATAGTACGCTTTACGAAGAAGGTGCGGGTGAAAAACTGGGATATCAGGGGATTTAAGGGCGTTACCATCAATGGGAGCTACCCGGGAAGGGGTCATATCCTGATGCTTCCGGGCGGTGCGTATTCCCTGGAACCGGGGAAACACCACCGGAGAATCGCGGAGCGTTTCGCGATTCTCGATCACATGAAGGTATCTGTTTTCCAGTATCCCCTCTGTCCGGAATATACGGCGGTGGATGTCCGGATCATTCTCATGGAAGCCTATGAGAGGCTGGTGAGTGAATATCCGGACGATCTGTTTTTCCTGTTTGGGGACTCTTCCGGAGGCGGACTGGCCCTGGCATTTTTACAGGAGCTGCGCGATCGGGGCGGCTGCCCCATGCCGTTACGAACAGCGGTGGTGTCTCCCTGGCTGGATATCAGCCTGACGAACCCGAAGATCAAGATCGCCAGAAAGACGGAGCATATACTCCCGGTGGAAGAGCTGATGGAGACCGGAAAACGCTACTGCGGGGGCCTCGATATAGAGGACCCGTTCGTATCCCCCATCTACGGGACCATGGATGGATTGGGACCGGTTCTGATGTTTTCCGGCGAGGAGGAGATACTGACGCCTGACTGCGAACTGCTCACAGAGAAGATGGAGAAGGTAAGCGGTACGGAGTTCGTCTATCGGAAGGCGGCAGGCATGTGCCACGACTGGATTCTGATTCCGTGCAGGGAAACCGATGTGACACTGGATCTCATAGCCGGCTTCTTCCAGGAGGCGTTGGAGGCTGAATAAAAGAAAACCCGGAGACACGATGTGCCTCCGGGTTATTCTTTGTGTGATGAAGTACTATGAATCAAAGGGGACGGGTCAGAGCTTTGCAAGAGACTGAAGGGCATGGCCTTCAATCAGCACCTCGTAATGTTCCCTGTAGTACGCTTCAGAAGCGTAATCCTGCCGGATCTTGGTACCGTATTCTGCAAGAATATTACAGACACGGCTGAAGTCGAGTGAGCTCTCCGATGTATTCTTTACGACGAGGTAATACTGTCTCACTTCCGGTTTCTTATATAATGTATTCTCTCCATCATAGACCTGTCCAACGGCACGGGCCGCCTCCGATATCTGGTCCAGGCTCTGGAAACAGTAAATCCTCATGGTCCTGGCTGCTGCCTCCTCTTTTGGAGCGGGAGCTTCTTCCTTATCTTTCTTGTCTGCGCTTAAAAGTCCCAGGAGACCGTCAGCACCTTCTAAGAGCTCGCTCGCCAGATCGTTTAACATGGAGTCCTGATCATCGTCGGTCATAGGGGAGAACTTGGCAAAACGGGTATCCAGCTCCTCGGGGTCTTCAATCTTGGTGATGACGAGCATGACGCTTTCGTTGGACAGCGGAATCGCTTCCACCATGAGAGGAATGTCTTCGGCTTCAAATCCCACTTCGTTAGATGCTTTCTGAATCATCTCGCGGAACAGACTGCGGGCCTTTTCACTGCCGTAAGCCAGTTCGCCCAAATTCAAGTTTCGGACACTTAAATCGAAACTGGTCAGTGTACAGCGAATCTGATTTTCATTAATACGTTCTATCTTCATAGGATCACTTCCTGTTCTTTTAAAAATGTTGAATGATTGTTTACATACTTCCTCAACATAACTATACTATATAATATAACCAAAAGGCAATTACTATGTGAAAAAATTTATATAAATTTAAGGGATTTATGAAAAATGGTTGAAAAATTGGGTATGATAGATTAGAATAGGCTTTAAGAGGCGATATTGGACAGGCAAAGAGGAGGTGGTAAAATTAAACACCGTTTTGTTTGGAAAATATCAGCTATACCGTATCCTTGGGACCGGCCGTCTTGGAACCGTTTTTCTGGCGGTTCATCTTGGACTTTCCGAATACCGCGCAATCAAGCGCGTGCCGAAGAGTTTTTTGGAATATGATCAGTTCAGGCGTGAAGCATTAATTCTGAAGGAGCTGCGCCATCCGGGAATCCCCATTGTATACGATGTAGAAGAAGACGAGAATTACAGTTATTTAATCGAAGAGTATCTGGAAGGAGAATCTCTCTATGACCTGGTAAAGAGCCAGGGTTATCTGCCGCAGAGGCTGGTCATCCATTATGGAATCCAGCTTACTGACATCATGAATTACCTGCATCTCGCAGGAACAACCCCCCTGTTATATTTGGATTTACAGCCGAGGAATCTATTGGTGTGCCATGGAAGCGTGAAGCTGATCGACTTTGACCATGCTGCCTTTACGGATGAGGCGAATGCGGCCGCGGACCGGTATGGAACCGTCGGATGCGCCGCGCCGGAGCAGTACGAAAAAAACGGAAAGCTGGATGAACGGACAGACTTATATGCCATTGGTGTGATCCTCCATTATCTTTATACCGGTGCATTTCCAGCGGTGCCCTATGAACCGGTGCCTGCGATGAAGCCGGAGCTTGCCGCCATCATCCGGACCTGCCTGGAAGAAAAGCGGGAACGGCGTTTTTCCTCGGCATCAGAACTGAACAAACGGTTAAAGCAGCTGGAGCAAAGGGGAGCCGCTGCAAACGCCTGTCTACAACCATCACCTCTTATGATCGCGCTTGCGGGAAGCAAAGCGGGGGCCGGAACGACTCATATAGCCGTCGGCCTGTCAGTCTGTCTTAGAAATCTTGGTTATCCCAATCTGTATGAAGAAAGAAACGGATCCGGCATGGGAGCGGAGCTCGGTACCTTTACGGGTGCTTTGAGAGACCGCTGCGGCCTGATGCAGTACCATGGCTTTGTGTGGAAGCCGGCCTACGGACCGAGTGTCAAGCTTTCCATGCCCTCCTGCGGCCTTATGATTGCCGACTATGGGCATGAGGTGGAGGCGGCTCTGGCTGCGGAACCGGACGCGCTGATCCTGGTCTGCGACGGCCGGGAGTGGAGCCGGGAAGCGGCATCGTCTGCTCTGAAGCGCGTGTCGGAATGCCGGATACCTTATGCGGCGGTCTATAATCACCTGGCAGAATCTGCGAGGGTAAAGCCGCCGGAGGCGATCGAACGGAGCCGCTGCTTCCGGGCGCCGTATTTTGCAGACCCGTTTAGAGCGTATGAAGGCACGAGAGGATTTTACTGCCAGGTGCTGGAATCGCTGAAACTCGCGCTGGATGTAGGAGAGTACGCGGCGGGGAGACGGAGAAGTCTGCTGGTTTCTTCATGGAACCATGTATGTGGGGAGCTGCGGAAAACAGTCGATTTTCTGCGGACTGCAGCCGGAAAAGCCAGGGGGAAAGCACATGAGAACGAGTCATAAAAAACATTTCATTCGTACAAAGGCGTCCCGAAAAGGCGCGGCATTCGCAGAACAGCGTCTGATTGGGCTGATCGGGGCAGGACCGGCTGTGGGGGTGACCCACACTGCGGTCACGATGGCCGGGTACTTGACCGGTATCTGCCGCAGGCGCTGTGCGGTGCTCGAGTGGAATGACCATGGGGCGTTTGAACGGCTGGAGGAGAGCTGTCTTGGAAAAAAGAACAGCAGCTGCCGCGGAAGCTTCCGCATTCTGGACGTGGATTACTATCGGAATGCGGGGACAGAGACCCTGGTATTGTGCAAAAAACTCCGTTATCAGGAGGTAATTGTGGATTATGGGGCCGCTGCCGGAGGAAATCAGGAGGAATTTTTCAGATGTGACAGGCAATTTCTTCTCGCAGGCTTAAGTGAGTGGCAGACAGGAGCATTTCTGGAAACCGCCGGAGCATGGAAGAGGGCCGGTACGGGCTGGGAGACTCTTGCAGTGTTTGGAAGCGAGGAGACCAGAAAAAATATGGAAAAGGAGCTTGGACTTTCAATCCGGCGGGTTCCGGTTTCAGTAGATGCCTTTACTGTCACAGAAACTGTCATGGAATTTTATCAGCAGATTTTATAGCGGCAGGAGGAGGATGTGTCACGAACAGAAGCCTTGTGGAAGCTTAACCTGCCGCTTCTGCACACGGAGGGCGGTATGAATGAAAATGGAAAAGACAGTTACATAGCAGGCCTGAAACGTTACCGTGAACGGGGAATTCCCATCGTAATAGACGGCGAGGTATGCACCGAGCCGGACTGGAACCGTATTTTTGAGGCGAGGGAGGACAATTCCTTTTATATGGCCGATTTTGTCTCAGATGACAAGACGGGAAGACTGACCGAGATCCGGTTTGACAGGGTCTACCACAAATGAATCAAACATGGGGCGCGCGGATACCATCTTCAGCCATCAGCCAGGGAAACGGCGCGCCAGGGCGGGACAGGGGAATTTTTGCAATGTAATGAAAATGTAAGCAATTTCCCGTTGAAGTGTGGTATAGTATATTCCAAAGGGGTTTTTATGACTTACATCCATTACAGGAGGAATGCAAATGAAAAGGAGAGTGGTGCCATTTCTAGTGGCACTGGGACTGATTGTTCTGGTAATTGCCGGTTTTTTTGGCATCCGGCTGGTTGAACGATATACACCATCAAAGGAACAGGCCGACATCGGAAAGCTGCTGGGTGTAAGCGGTGACAATGTGGCGGTGTTTCTGAATAATGAGCTTCAGGAAGCAAAAGGAATCTATATAGAAGAACAGACGTATCTTCCGATCGAATGGGTAAATGAAAAACTCAACGAAAGATTTTACTGGGATAATCATGAAAAGCTGTTGGTTTACGCGCTTCCGGAGTCCATTGTCTATGCGGATCATTCGACAAAGGGAAGCACGGGAAAGCCTTTGATCTGGGTGAATGATGAGGGCGTCTATCTGTCGCTGGGACTCATTGCCAACTATACGGATATTCGGCTTGACGTCTTCGATCTGGCCGATTACAAGCGCGTTTTCGTAAATAACGATTGGTCGGAGGAGACGAAGGCCGTGGCGGACGGCAAGGGGAATGTCCGGGAAAAGGGCGGAATCAAGAGCCCGATCGTTACCAGGGTTGAGAAAGGGTCTGAGGTGACCGTGCTGGAGACCATGGAGAAGTGGGATAAGGTGCGGACTCCGGACGGCTATATCGGGTACGTGGAGCATAAGCGTCTGGGCGAGAGCCGGAGCGAGGCGCCGGTGAGCACATTTGTGGCTCCGGTCTATAAGAATATTTCTCTCGATGAGCCGGTATGCATGGCATGGCACCAGGTTACGAAACCGGAGGGGAACGCCTCCTTTGATAATCTGATCGCCAATACAAAGGGACTGAATGTTATTTCTCCGACCTGGTATGAGCTGACCGACAACGAAGGCGGATTCAATTCCTATGCAGATGCTTCGTATGTACAGAAAGCCCATGACATGGGGCTCCAGGTGTGGGCCCTTATCAATAATTTCAGCGGCAACGTGCAGACGGAGGTTCTGCTTTCGAAGACCTCCACGCGGCAGAAGCTGATTGAGAAGCTGATGGCCGAGGTGGAGAAGTATGATTTGGACGGGCTGAATCTGGATTTCGAGGGAATTAAGAAGGAAGCCGGAGTTCACTATATCCAGTTTATCAGAGAACTCTCTGTATCCTGCAGGAAAGAGGGGATCGTGCTGTCCGTGGATAATTACGTTCCCTATGCCGGCAATGAGTTCTATAACCGGAAGGAACAGGGAATTGTGGCCGATTATGTCATCGTTATGGGATACGACGAGCATTACGCCGGCGGCGAGCCGGGTTCGGTAGCTTCGGTCGGCTATGTGAATGATGGCATTGCCAATACGTTAAAACAGGTTCCGAAGGAAAAGCTGATCAATGCCATTCCGCTGTATACGAGAGTCTGGACTGAGGCTGCGGATGGAAAGACATCATCAGTGGCTCTTGGCATCGCCAAAGCCAAAGAATGGGCCGTGGAGAACAACGTGGAACTGTACTGGCAGGAGGAGCTGGGACAATATTATGGGGAACTGAAAACTGAGGAGGGGACGAAAAAAGTCTGGATGGAGGAAGAACGTTCCATAGGGCTTAAGATGGACCTGATCAGGAAGTATGATCTGGCTGGAGTTGCCTGCTGGAAGCTTGGCTTCGAGCCCGCCGAACTGTGGGATGAGATACGGATGGATCAGGAGTAGAACATCGCAAAGAGACAGGAAGGTTCAGAGTTATGAAAAAGAGAACAGCATTGTATGCGGCGCTGATCTGTACGATTATGACCGGGTGTTCCTTAAAAAGCCCGGTGTCGGAGACGGTGACGGAACCGGAGAGTACGACAGAGACGGAAAGTGAGGAGATTCCTCAGACACCGGCCGAGACGACGGTGCCTCCTACCATTGAGGAATTTCCCCACGAAGTGGATGACCCCACTGCAAAACCTCCGGAGCAGAAATTTGAGGAAGGCTGCCGGATTCTTCTGGCTTCAGACATCCATTATCTCTCCCGCGGACTGACGGATTTTGGAGACGGATTCAAGTATAAGGTGGAACATGGGGACGGAAAAGTCGTAAACTACATATGGGAGATCACAGATGCGTTCATTGAAGCGGTGAAGAAAGAGGATCCGGATCTCGTGATCCTGTCAGGGGACTTAACACTGAACGGGGAGAGGGACAGCCATCTCGATTTCGCCAGGAAGCTGAAGGAGATCGAGGACGCGGGGATCCCCGTCATTGTGATCCCGGGGAATCACGATATCAACAACACCGCGGCGGCGCAGTTTACAGGAGCGCAGGCTCTGGGAACGGCGCATATCGGCCCGGAGGACTTCGCGGAGATTTACCAGGATTTCGGATATGATGAAGCGGTGAGCCGCGATTCTGCGTCGCTCAGCTATGTATATCAGATTGATGACTATAACCGGGCGCTGATGCTGGATACGTGTCAGTATACGCCATATAATCAGGTCGGCGGCATGATTCAGGAGGAGACGTACGACTGGATTGAAGATCAGATGGAGGATGCCTGGGACCTGGGCATGAATGTGATACCTGTGGGGCACCATAATCTGCTGGATGAGAGCGAGGTCTATGTGGAGGACTGTACCATCGAGCACAGCGAGCAGCTGATCGACCAGCTGGACAGCTGGGATGTGCCTTTATTTTTAAGCGGCCATCTCCATGTGCAGCATTTTATGCGTGAAGATGAGGACTACGGGATCTATGAGATCGTCACCAGCTCGCTGGCGACACCGCCGTGCCAGTATGGAATGCTGGATTACGGTGATGACGGAAGCTTTAAGTATCATACAGTGCCCCTCGATATGGAAGCCTGGGCGAAGGAGCAGGGGAGTACGGATAAGAACCTGCTGAATTTTAAAGCGTACTCGGAAGAGTTCCTGAACCGGGTATTCTACAATCAGGCTCAGGATGAATTTGAACGCATGAATAATTTTGACGGCCTCACGAAGCACCAGAAGGATCAGATGGCAAAGGTATACGCGGAGATCAACGCTGCCTGCTATGCGGGAAAGGCCGTGGAGATAAAGGATAAGGCTACGGAAAAGGCCGGATACAAGCTGTGGGGGGAGAATGGATACCCCAGTATCTTAAGCCAGTACTTAGAATCGATCGTCAGGGATGCCACAAAAGACTATAATTCGCTGGAAGTGGAATAAAGTTGGTTCTTTTTTATTTTGCCGGGAGATATAATTCAATAAGAATACGAATCAGGCAGGCAAAGTGAAACTATCAAAATTGGAACCGTATCTGGCGGTACTGCTGCTGGTTATGGTCTATGTCGTATCCCGCCAGGCAGGCCGGATGGCGGCGGGAGTCAACGTAATCTCCGGGAAAGAGCGGCCGGTTGTGGTGATCGATGCGGGCCATGGAGGCAATGACCCCGGGAAGATCGGAGTGGATGGCAGCCTCGAGAAGGACATTAATCTAAAGATTGCCAGGAAGGTGAAGGCCTATCTGGAATCCTCCGATGTCCAGGTGGTCCTGACACGTGAAGACGACCAGGGGCTCTATACGGAAAAGGACAGCAAGAAAAAGATGGCGGACATGAACCGGCGCTGTCAGATTATCAATGAGACGAGTCCGGCGCTGACGGTGAGCATCCATCAGAACAGCTATCATCAGGAGGGAATCTCAGGCGGCCAGGTGTTCTACTACAAGGGATCAGAGAAAGGAAAGAAGCTGGCGGAGACGCTGCAGAAGCGGTTTGACTTCGTCCTGGGTGACAAGAATACGAGAGTAGCCAAGGCCAACGACAACTATTTCCTCCTGCTCCATGTGAAGACACCGATTGTCATTGTGGAGTGCGGTTTCCTGTCGAACTGGAATGAGTCGGCCATGCTGAATTCCGAGGAGTATCAGGACCGGCTGGCCTGGACGATACATATGGGGATTATGGAGTATTTGAACGGAAGATAATGGTAATTGAAATTGGTCATGGAAAAGAGCGGGTTCAGATAGTTTGAACCCGCTTTAAATGTCTGTCCAATGACGGAAAAGGATCAGTCTCTAAATGCAATTGTATAATACAAGATGGTCTGTTTATTTCCACATGGGCAGATACAGCCCAAATATACGGTACTCTCATGGTTGAAGCAAAAACCGAAGATACGGCCAAAAAGGTTGATCAGGAATAAGAAAAAATTCAGTTCTTCCTCTAACTCGCTTGTACTGCAATAAGTGAAAACCTGAGCATACCACGTTTTGCACGATCTGCGCTCTCCACATCTGGGCATGTCCCAATCAATATTAAAATTTTTTCGTAACAGTTCGAGTTTCTCATAGTCGGATTTTCCTTCAAGAGATCTTAATACCTCTTCTTTCAATACTTCTAAATCTTGTCCCTGTAGATTCATGATAAAATTACGCCCCTAAAATATTTACTTACAATATCATAATATTCAGCGGAGAGGTTTTTTGACACAAGCCCTGTTTTAGAGCCTGGAAATATGGCTCCAAAAAAAAGAAGGGCCGGCAACCGGAAGGAGACTCCATTATATCCGTGAGCCAATTTCCTTCCTTGTCGCCCGCTCTTCCTGTTTGGCAGGGAGTGAAAGCGTATGTATCCGGTTACAGCAGGAATATCTTATGCTGCCGGCACTCCTCGATCATGTCGTTTGGCCAGATGCTTGCCTGTACCTCGCCTACATGGGCGCGGTTTAGGAGAAGCATGCACAGACGGGACTGGCCGATACCGCCGCCGATGGTGTAAGGCAGCTGTCCCTCTAAGAGCATGCGGTGGTAGGGCAGAGAACGGCGGTCCTCGCAGCCCGCCTTCTGGAGCTGATCTTCCAGGGATTTCTCATCTACACGGATGCCCATGCTGGAGATCTCCAGGGCGCAGTTTAAGTTCTCGAACCAGAAGAGAATATCTCCGTTTAACTGCCAGTCATCGTAGTCAGGGGCTCTCCCGTCGTGGGGCTCGCCGCTGGCCAGCTTATCACCGATCTGCATTAAAAAGACGCAGCCGTACTCTTTGGTGATTAAATTCTCCCGCTCCTTCGGAGTCTTGTCGGGATAACGGTCCTCAAGCTCCTGGGACGTGATGAAGGTGATCTCCTTTGGAAGATGGTTGACAGCGTTCGGGTACTTATACCAGACCTCATGCTGCATGTGCTTGATAATCTTGAAAATAGTGCGGACCGTCTCTTTTAATGTTTTGATGGTGCGGTCCTCTTTCGTAATGACCTTTTCCCAGTCCCACTGGTCTACATAGCAGGAATGAAGATTATCCAGGTCCTCGTCGCGCCGTATCGCGTTCATGTTTGTATAGAGGCCCTCGCCCGGCAGAAAGCCGTATTCGTGAAGAGCCATTCGTTTCCATTTTGCAAGAGAGTGTACGACTTCGACGGTTTCGCCCGGAATTCCAGCTATGTCAAACTGGACGGGGCGCTCTACGCCGTTTAGGTTGTCGTTCAAACCGCTGCTCTTCTCCACGAAGAGGGGGGCGGAGATTCTCTCCAGGTTCATTTCCCTTCCAAATTCCTTCTGAAAGGTGTCACGTATGTATTTGATGGCCTCCTGCGTCTCACGTACGGTGAGATGGGGGTCATAGTTTTCTGGTATGATGAGTGCCATTTCATTGTCCTCCCGGTATAATATCCCTTTTATGGTATCATTATTACAGAGATTCCGCAAGTATTACAAGGATGAATTGCAGTAAAAAGTAAATTTGAACCAAAGCTGTAAAGTCAAGTAAAAAGTTGCATGCGACTTAGGGTTGTGCTATGATAAGCAGTAAGTATGCAGGGGGAAAGCCCCTGTCTGAGAGAAGCCAGTACTGCATTGCGCAATTAACAGTGAATATAGCACCCGCTATTCACCGTTAATTACGCAGCGCAGTACTGGAGAAAAGAGAGCGTAGAAAGATGGTTACGGAACGAATTATAATAGAAGATACGCACAGGATAGATGCGGGAAAGCTGGAGAGAGCAGCGGAGATTTTAAGGGAGGGCGGTCTGGTGGCATTTCCCACAGAGACCGTGTATGGGCTCGGGGCAAATGCCCTCGATGAGGAAGCGGCAAAGAAGATTTACGCAGCAAAAGGAAGACCTTCGGACAATCCGCTGATTGCACATATCGCGGATTTTTCTGATTTGAAGCCCCTGGTGGCGGAGATTCCGGCGGCGGCGGGGAAGCTGATGGAGGCATTCTGGCCGGGGCCGCTGACCTTGATATTTCCTAAGAGTGACGCCGTTCCATACGGCACGACAGGAGGTCTGGATACCGTGGCGGTCCGCATGCCCAGCGATCCGGTGGCCATGACGCTCATACGTCTTGCCGGTGTACCGGTAGCGGCCCCCAGCGCCAATACGTCTGGACGGCCCAGCCCTACGACGGCGGATCACGTATGGCAGGACATGAACGGAAAGATCGACATGATCGTGGATGGCGGACCTGTGGGAATCGGTGTGGAATCCACGATTATCGATGTGTCCGGGGAGTATCCGGTGATTCTGCGCCCGGGAGCCATCACACAGGAGATGGCCGGCGAGGTGCTGGGCATGGAGATCGGCCTCGATCCGGCGATTACCGGTGACGGCCCGATGAACGCCGATGTGAAGCCCAAGGCGCCTGGGATGAAGTATAAGCACTATGCGCCGAAGGCTGATTTGACCTTGGTTGAGGGGACGCCCGCCGATGTGGTCCGCACCATCAACCATCTGGCCGGGAAGAAGCTGGAGGCGGGGTACCGCGTGGGAATTATCTGCACGGACGAGACCATGGAGCTGTACCCGGATGGCATGGTGAGAAGCCTGGGGCTGCGCGCCAGGGAGGAGACCATTGCCCATAATTTATACGCTGTTTTAAGGGAATTTGATGATCTGGAGGCGGATTACATCTATTCAGAGAGTTTTTCGGCCGACCATCTGGGACAGGCGATTATGAACCGTCTGAAGAAGGCGGCGGGATACCATATGATTAAAGTCACTGCACTAAGCTCGAAAAGACCTCACTAAGTGCCAGTGACATGTATCGCACGTAAGCGGCCAAAAGACGTCCGCTAAGTGCTCATTACAAGGAGGAGATCATGTCAGTGACTGAGAAGAGAGAAGATTATATTACATGGGATGAATATTTTATGGGAGTTGCCATTTTATCCGGAAAGCGTTCCAAGGACCCCAGCACACAGGTGGGAGCGTGTATCGTAAGCCAGGACAACAAGATCCTGTCCATGGGATACAATGGATTTCCGAAGGGATGCTCCGACGATGAATTTCCCTGGGGAAAGGAACACGAGAAGGACGATCCGTATAACGCAAAATATTTTTACTCCACCCACAGCGAGTTAAATGCCATCTTAAACTACAGAGGCGGCAGTCTGGAGGGATCCAAGCTGTATGTCACACTGTTTCCGTGCAATGAATGTGCAAAGGCCATCATCCAGTCGGGAATAAAGACGATCGTCTACGGCAGTGATAAGTACGACGGGACGCCGGCGGTCAATGCCTCCAAGCGCATGCTGAACGCGGCGGGGGTGCGGTATTACCAGTATCAGCCGACAGGCCGGAAGATAGAAATCGAGGTTTAGATTAACTATGAAGTTTTTGCTAGCGGCGCTGAATGCCAAATATATTCATTCCAACCCCGGGATTTACAGCCTGAAGGCCTATGCGGAGAGACAGATGGAGCGCGATCCCTCTGACGCCTTAAGGAAGCGGGAAATCTCGGTGGAGCTGGGAGAGTATACGATCAACAACCAGATGGGGGATATCTTAAAGGACATCTACTTAAGAAAGCCGGATATGGTCGGCTTCTCCTGCTATATCTGGAATATATCCTGGGTTATGGAGCTGGTGCGGGACCTTCCGTTAGTTCTCCCCGAAGTGGAGATCTGGCTGGGAGGTCCTGAGGTTTCTTATGATGCGGCAGATGTCCTTCGGAGGGAGCCGGGAGTTACCGGTATTATGATGGGAGAAGGGGAGGAAACCTTTCTGGAGGTGCTTAAGCTTTACGCGGACGGCAGGAGGGATTTTTCTTCGATCGACGGAGTGGCCTGCCGGAATGAGAAGGGGGAGCCGGTTATCCGGCCCCTGAAAAAAGCGGTGGACATGAGCGCTATTCCATTTCCGTATGAAGATTTAGATGATTTTGAGCATAAGATTGTTTATTATGAGAGCAGCAGGGGGTGCCCGTTTTCCTGCAGCTACTGTTTATCCTCTCTGGACAAGTCGGTCAGGTTCCGAAGCATGGAGCTGGTGAAACGGGAACTGGATTTCTTTTTGGAGCGCAGGGTTCCCCAGGTGAAGTTTGTGGACAGAACCTTTAACTGCAGCAAGAAGCATACCATGGAGATCTGGCGCCACATTACAGAGCATGATAATGGGGTGACAAACTTCCATTTTGAGATATCCGCGGATCTGCTCGATGAGGAGGAACTGGAGCTGATGGCGGGGATGCGTCCCGGATTAATTCAGCTGGAAATCGGCGTACAGAGTACGAATCCGGATACCATCCGCGAGATCAGGCGGAAGACGGATTTAAACCGCCTCAAATCGGTGGTGGAACGCATACACGGGTTTGGCAATATCCACTGCCACCTCGATCTGATCGCGGGTCTGCCTTACGAGGGCTATGAGAGCTTCCGGAATTCCTTTAACGAGGTCTATGAGATGAAGCCGGATCAGCTGCAGCTGGGCTTTTTAAAGGTCCTGAAGGGTTCTTTTATGGCTGAAAATGCAAAAGCCTACGGCCTGGTCTACAGCGCTAAGCAGCCCTACGAGGTGCTGGGCACGAAATGGCTCGATTATGGGAGCCTGCTTAAACTAAAGGGCGTGGAAGAGATGGTGGAGGTCTATAAGAACAGCGGACAGTTTACCGTCACCATGAAGGAACTGGTGAAGGAATTTAATACAACCTTTGACTTGTTCTCTGATCTGGCGGAGTATTATGAGACGCACACGCTGACGGGGGCCAGCCACAGCCGTATGGCAAGATATGAGATTTTAGACGGCTTTGTGGCGGAACACATTCCGGGGAAAGCGGCAGTGTACAGACGGCTCATGGTATATGACCTGTATCTCAGGGAGAATTTAAAGAGCCGCCCGGATTTCGCTGAAGATCAGACTCCGTTCAAGGAGCAGGTGCGGGAATTCTTCGCAGAAGAGGCGGTGAAGCACCGCTATTTAAGCGACGGATACGAGGGCTTTGAGGCGAGACAGCTGATTAAAATGGCTCATCTTGAGGTATTTGCGGGGAAGACCGCGGTGCTGTTTGACTATAGGAAACGGGATCCACTGAGCTATAATGCGGCGGCTTATGTAATTGAGGATTTCTTTAACTGACCGTGTATTGATGCAAAAAGGAGATGAATATGGCAAAGAGAGAGACAAAAGCGGAACTTAAGGCGCGTGTGGATCATGTGCTGGCGGCCCTTGACCAGGAATACGGAACGGAATACGTCTGCTATTTGAACCACGAGACCCCGTGGCAGCTGTTGATTGCGGTTATTATGAGTGCGCAGTGCACGGACGCCAGAGTAAATATCGTGACGGCGGATTTATTTAAAAAGTATGATTCCATAGAGAAATTTGCGAATGCGGATTTAAAGGAGCTGGAGAATGATATCCACTCCATCGGCTTTTACCACATGAAGGCGAAGAATATTATCTCCTGCTGCCGGGATCTGGTTACGCGGTTTGGCGGCGAGGTGCCGGGAACCATGGAGGAACTGACCAGCCTGGCGGGCGTGGGCAGGAAG
The DNA here is from genome assembly GCF_051132295.1 of Hungatella sp. SB206. Lineage (NCBI taxonomy): Bacteria > Bacillati > Bacillota > Clostridia > Lachnospirales > Lachnospiraceae > Hungatella > Hungatella sp. SB206. The sequence goes on from NZ_CP096603.1 coordinate 611,610, forward strand.
ACGGCGAACGTCATCCGGGGAAATATTTACAATGAGCCGAGTATCGTGGTGGATACTCATGTAAAGCGGATATCCAGAAAGCTGGGATTTGCGAAGGCGGAGGATCCGGAGAAGATCGAGATGGAGCTTATGAAGGTACTGCCGAAAGAGCACTGGATTCTCTGGAATATCCAGATTATCACGCTGGGACGGAGTATCTGTTTTGCGCGAAGCCCGAAGTGTAAGGAATGCTTCCTTCGGGAGTACTGTCCCAGTGCGGATCAGTAGGGGGATAAGATGGTAAATTCCTATGTGGCAGTGGATTTGGAGACGACAGGGCTGGATCCGAAACGGGATAAAATTATAGAAATAGGGGCTGTGCGGGTCGAGGCGGGCGAGATAACGGCGGATTTTGAGTCGTTTGTAAACCCGTACCGTCTGCTGGAGGCGAGGACGAAGTCACTGACGGGAATCCGTGACCGGGATGTCGCAGATGCACGGGGAATCGATGCGGTGCTTCCCGGCTTTTTGAACTTTGCAGGGGAACTGCCGCTTCTGGGGCACCGGATTATTTTCGATTACAGTTTCTTAAAGAGGGCGGCGGTCAATCAGGGAGAAGAATTTGCCCGGGCCGGCATCGATACGCTGACACTTGCCCGGCTGTTTATGCCGGAGGATGAGAAGAAGAATTTAAAGGCGGCCTGCGGGTGGTTTGGGGTGGAACAGAAGGAAACGCACCGCGCCATGGCCGACGCCATGGCGGCGCACCAGCTTTATCAGGCGATGAAAAAGAGGTACGGAAAGGAGCGCCCGGACGTATTTTCCGAAGAAAATCTTATTTATAGGGTAAAAAAGGAGCAGCCAGCCTCAAAAAGGCAAAAAGAACACTTGCAGGATTTAATAAAATATCATAAAATAGGCTTAACTGTGCAAATTGACCACTTAACCCGCAATGAAATCTCCAGAATTACGGATAAAATCATAGCACAGTACGGAAGAATATAAGAGAGGTGAATATCATGATTAACTTTAACGATAAAAAAAACAGGAAGGTAGTTTCCATAGTCCTTATCGCAGTGGTAATTCTGCTGATCGTAGCTATGGTACTGCCGATGATGCTGGTCCGCTAGGAGAAGGAAGCAGCAGGCAGTAACTTGAAAATTGAGGAATGATTATGAAAAACGAAAACTTGGCAACAGGCCTTGCGGCCATGGCGCTGGCGGTGGGACTTACATTGGCCTTTCCGGCACCGTCGCGGGCTGATACCCTTCCGGAGGGTCTCTATGTAGGAGAATACAGTCTGGGGGGAATGACAGAAGAGGAAGCCAGCGAAAAGATCCAGAGCCTTGTGGGCGAGATGGAGAATCAGAAGATTACGCTGGTAGTGGATGGAGAGTCCGTGGATACTACGGCGAAGGAACTGGGCTTTCACTGGTCCAATACCGACGCAGTAAACCAGGCCGCGGCATCCGTAACAGGAGGGAATTTAATCCACCGTTATTTAAACTTGAAAGACATCGAACATAACCATGTCGTTATTCCATTGGAGACAGCTTTTGACGATGGTAAGGTGGCGGCATTCGTAGAGGAAAAATGTGCTTCTGTCGTAGCAGAGCCAAAGGATGCGTCGATCACGAGAGAGAATGGGGCGTTTGTCGTAACTCCCGCCGTGGTTGGAAAGAGTGTGGATGCAGGGGCGACGAAAGCAGCCCTCGATGAGGCGATCTCCGGAGGCCTTAAGGAACCGGTGACAGTGACTGCAGCAGTGACGGAGGCTCAGCCCAACATTACAACGGAAGCGCTTTCAACGATTCAGGATGTGTTGGGAACCTTTTCCACGGATTTCTCCAGCAGCGGTAATTCCCGTGCCACCAATCTACGGGTGGGAGCGGGCAAGATCAATGGCCATGTGCTGATGCCGGGCGAGACGCTGTCCGGTTACGAATGCATGCATCCGTTTACGACAGCCAACGGCTATGCCACTGCGGCCGCTTATGAAAACGGTCAGGTGGTTGACAGTGTGGGAGGCGGCGTATGCCAGATTTCCACGACGCTTTACAACGCGTCTCTCCGCGCAGAACTGGAGATTACGCAGAGACAGAACCACTCGATGATCGTTACGTATGTAAAACCCTCGGAAGACGCGGCTATCGCCGGTACTTATAAGGATTTGAAGATTACAAATAACTACGGCACTCCGATTTACGTGGAGGGCTATACGTCAGGGAAAACGCTGACCTTTACCATCTATGGGAAAGAGACGAGACCTGCCAACCGGACATTTAAGTTTGTGTCCGAGACCCTTGGAACGGTGGATCCGGGACCGCCAAAGGAAGAGGTGGATCCGACCATGGCGCCGGGCGCCAGAAAACAGGTGCAGTCTGCTCACAGGGGCTATAAGTCCAGACTGTGGAAATACGTCTATATTGACGGAGTAGAGCAGAGCAAGGAGATTCTGCATACAGACACATATAATGCGTCCAAGGCGATTGTGAAGGTCGGTCCGGCAGCTCCTGCTGTGACGGTACCGCTTCCGGAGGAGACGACAGTGCCGGTGGAGACACCGACACCAGAGACGCCGCCGGCACCGGTGGAAGGCGAGGACGGAGGACCGGGCGTGACTCTGCCGGAAGCAGGGACGCAGAGTCCGTCTCCGGCTCCAGATTCATCTCCGGCGCCAGAAGCAGCGGCAGCCCCTGTACCAGTACCTGAAGCAGTTGATCCGGCTCCTGCCGGGTAACGGGAGTCCGGTATGAGAAAAATTGAAAGAGATAACACCGGCCTTATGCGGCCGGGACAGAATCTGGTGGTGGCAGGGTACGCGGGATATGCCGGTACGATTGCGATCGTGAGGCAGAAGCGCGAAGAGCTGCTTCAGTGGTTTACAAAAGGCTACTTAGATCGGATTATGGAAAATGAAGATGGAATACTGAGTGGGAATCTGGAACGGTGGAAAGCATTGGGAGCCACGGAGTGTGAACCGGCAGGGGAGGGCGGAATACTTTCCGCCCTCTGGAATTTATCCGGGGCATACATGACGGGCATCGAATTTTCACTGCGCCAGATTCCTGTCAAACAGGAGACAATTGAGGTCTGCGAGCGGTACGATTTAAACCCGTATCGGCTTTATTCAGATGGCTGCCTGCTCTTTGTCACAGACAACGGCGGTGAGATGGTTCTGGCCCTGGAACGGGAAGGAATCCACGCCGCGGTGATTGGACGGGTGACGGAAGGAATCGGAAGAATTATCCGCCACGGAGAAAGCTCCGGTTACTTAGACCGGCCCGCGGAGGATGAGATTCATAAAGTATTATAAGCAATCATTATAATAAATCATTTTAATCAGGAGGTAAGGTTATGAGAGAGAAGATATTGGCGGTTATTGAAAAAAACAGCAGAATCGACTTGAAGGATCTGGCGGTTCTTTTAGGGGAAAGTGAGGCCGCGGTCGCCAATGAGATCGCCGAGATGGAAAAAGAGCATATCATCTGCGGTTACCATACCCTGATTAACTGGGACAATACCAGTGATGAAAAAGTGGTTGCCTTAATCGAAGTTAAGGTAACACCGCAGAGAGGCATGGGATTCGACAAGATTGCGGAGCGCATCTATCAGTACAGCGAGGTGGAAGCGGTTTATCTGATGTCAGGCGCGTATGACTTTACCGTGTTTATCGAGGGAAGGACCATGAGACAGGTAGCGCAGTTTGTCTCGGAGAAGCTCTCCCCGATGGATTCCGTATTAAGCACAGCAACTCACTTTGTACTTAAAAAATACAAGGATCATGGCACCGTACTCGCTGAAGAGACGCAGGATGAAAGGATGTTGATTACCCCGTGAGAAACCCATTATCTGAAAAAATCGTAGAAATTCCGCCATCAGGAATCCGTAAATTTTTTGACATTGTAAGTGAAATGAAAGACGCGATCTCCCTGGGCGTCGGTGAACCGGACTTCGAGACTCCGTGGCATATCAGGGAAGAGGGAATCTATTCTCTGGAGAAAGGGCGCACATTCTATACGTCCAACGCCGGTTTGAGGGAATTGAAGGTTGAGATCAGCAGCTACTTAAAGAGACGCTTTGATGTTACATACGATCCGGACCATGAGGTGTTGGTGACGGTGGGCGGCAGCGAAGCCATTGACGTGGCTCTGCGCGCTATGCTGGATCCGGGCGACGAAGTGCTGATTCCGCAGCCCTGTTTCGTCTCCTATGTGCCGTGCACCATTCTGGCGGGCGGTGTGCCGGTTCCGATTCCGCTGGAGGAAAAGGATAACTTTAAGCTGACAAAGGAAAAACTGCTTTCGTATATCACCCCGAAGTCTAAGATTCTCGTTCTGCCGTTCCCGAACAATCCAACCGGCGCGGTAATGACAGCGGAGGAGCTGGCTGTTATCGCGGAGATCGTCATCGAGAAGGATCTTTTTGTACTGACAGATGAGATATACGGGGAGCTGACGTATGGAATGGAGCATACCACCATCGCCTCCTTCCCGGGCCTTAAAGAGCGTACTGTGCTGATTAACGGATTTTCAAAGGCTTATGCCATGACGGGCTGGCGTCTCGGCTATCTGGCTGCACCGGCTGTTATTCTGGAACAGATGTTGAAGATTCACCAGTTCGCCATCATGTGCGCGCCGACCACCAGCCAGTATGCTGCCATCGCGGCTCTGCGGGACGGGGACAAGGACGTGCAGATGATGAGAGAGTCATACGACCAGAGACGCCGTTTTCTCATGAACGCGTTTAAGGAGATGGGACTGGAATGCTTTGAGCCAAACGGCGCATTTTACGCATTCCCCAGCATTAAGCGTTTCGGCATGACCTCCGATGAGTTCGCTACAAGGCTTCTCCAGGAGGAGAAGGTGGCCGTCGTTCCCGGAACGGCGTTCGGCGACTGCGGCGAGGGATATCTGCGTGTTTCCTATGCATACTCCTTAAAGAGCTTAAAAGAGGCGCTGGGACGTATGGAACGCTTTGTAAAGAGACTGGACGGAAAGGCATAGAATCATTATGAACGTTGTATTACTGGAACCAGAGATGCCGGCCAATACCGGCAATATCGGAAGAACCTGTGTGGCCACGGGGACGAAGCTTCATCTCATCGAGCCGCTGGGATTTAAACTGAATGACAAGCTGATCAAGAGGGCCGGACTGGACTACTGGGATAAGCTGGATGTGACGGTTTACTGTGATTACCAGGATTTCCTGGACAGGAATCCGGGAGCAAAGATTTATATGGCTACGACGAAGGGGCTTCATGTTTATTCAGATGTGGAGTATGAGCCGGACTGTTTCCTGATGTTCGGGAAAGAGAGCGCTGGAATTCCGGAGGATATTCTCCTGGAGAATCAGGAGCAGTGTGTGAGGATTCCCATGTGGGGAGACATACGTTCGCTGAACCTGTCAAACTCGGTGTCGATTGTGCTGTATGAGGCGCTTAGACAGAACGGTTTTGAGAAGATGACCATGCGGGGGCAGCTGCACCATCTGCATTGGAAAGAGTAAGTATGACAGCGTGTACAGGATAAGAACAGGTAAGATAAACAGAAAGGAAGGCTGAGTCATTCAGCCCTCCTTTTTTTCTGTTTTATTAAAGAATAGTAGATTTCGGAAGGCTGAATATAAATTCTGTTCCAACGCCCTCTGTGCTGACTACATCAATGTTTTCACCGTGAGACTGGATGATCTCCTTTACGATCGCCAGGCCAAGGCCGGTTCCCTTCTTATCTTTTCCGCGTGATAAATCAGATTTGTAAAAACGTTCCCATATTTTCTTTATGCTGTCCTTCGGGATACCGATTCCGGTGTCCTTTACGGAGATAAAGATCTTTTCGTATTTCCCGGAAGCCTGGATGTAGATGGTGGAATCATGGTGGCTGAATTTGATGGCATTGTCGATCAGGTTGTACATGACCTGCTGAATCTTTCCGAGATCGGCGTAAACCATCTGAATATTGTTGGAGAAGGTCAGGTCGAAGTTGATATTCTTCTCCTCACACGTTCCCTCAAAGGATGCCGCCGTATCCTTGATTACCCGGTTGATGTCGAAATTCGTCCGGTTTAAATAGCCCTTGCTGTCCAGCGTGTTCAGCGTCAGCATTCCCTGCGTCAGCTTGTTTAACCGCTCGGTCTCTGTAATCACCCGTGTTAAATACTTTTCATACATCTCAGGAGGGATGGTGCCATCCAGAATGGCCTCCAAGTACCCTTTGATGGATGTCAGCGGGGAGCGGAAATCATGAGACACATTGGCGATAAATGTCTTCTGGTATTCCTCCATCTTGTTCAGCTCATCCGACATATAGTTTAAGGTGGCCGCTAAATATCCCATCTCGTCTCTGGTATTCACATCAATGTGGTACGTTAAATTCCCCTGAGCGTATTCGTTGGCGCCCGCCGTGATCTTTTTCAGCGGGAAGTATACCGTCTTTGTAAAGACGAGAAGGATGATCAGGGAGAGGCCGAATACCACGGCGAGTGTAATGTATACAATATTCAAAATGCCATCTCTCGTATTCTGCAGAACAGAGAGCGGCATATGGATGACCACATAGCCGTAAGTCGTGTAATTCCCGGTAATGGGGGCGTGGACACTCAGTACATCATAGGTGAACTGGTCATAGAATGTGCCGATGGTATACGACTTGTTGCCGGCCGCCGTGGGATCGAAGCGGTCGATGACCCGGCCGGTCCGCTCTGACTGGTCGCTGTCCACCACAATCTTTCCCTGGCGGTCGATGATCCAGATCTGGGCGTGAAGGTAATGGGCGGATCCCACCAGCTGAGGGTAGGATGAGATCAGATCCATGTCTTTTCCATGATACATACCGCTGTAGGTGGAGGCGATCTGATTGGCTTCATCGTACAGCGAATCAGCCTGTTCGCGGATCAGGTAGCGCTCCGTCATTCGGGAAGACAGGGTGGCAATTGAGGCAAAACCTAAAAGGCCGAATACCAGGTAGCCGAGAATAAACTTGTAATAAAGGGAATGAGTCATTGTGATTCTCCATTTTTATTGATCTTTAGGTATCGTTCGATATGATAAATTAAGTATAATACTTTTTGGCCATTAAGTCACTACGGATTTTAACAGGACGGGGAGAAAGACTGTTATTAATTTACTTTTCATGGAATAAAACGAATGCTCCGCCCTTCCGGCAGTAAAACCGGTTGGCGGAGCATTAACTCTGTTCTGGAAAATCCGTTTATTTTGCAGGCTGAATATCGGTGACAACGGTATCGAGGTTGTCCGGGGTGGGCAGTCCGTTGGTATAGCTCACGGTTATTTTATCTCCTGACTTGATATCTTTGTACTCTTCACTCTGTGTTTCATCCAGTGGGAAGACGTACGCTTCCTCGCCTTCTTCCGCAACAATGGTAATCATAAAGCCTTTGTTTTCCTCTACAACTCCGGTTACAGTACCTTCGCTGTTCTGGGAATCTCCTGTGGAATCGGAGCCGGAATCGGCAGCACCGGATTCGTCCCTGGTGGTTGTGCTGGCGGAAGTTTCCGTCTTTGCAGATGTAGTCGGGGCAGCAGCTTCCTTTTTCGATGAGCATGCGGCCGCAGATAATGCGAATACCAGGACAGCTGCGATGATTAATAATTTCTTCTTCATAATATTCCTCCATATGATGTTTTTTTTATTACAGAGAATTAGACGTGAAAGAGAAGTAAAAAGTTGCAAAGGATGGAAAAAAATGTTTCAGCCACTTATCGACATGGCGGACAAAGTTATCCACAATAATGTGGAAATGTCTGTGGATTAATTGTTAATATCTGAAAATTGTGTGAACTGGTATGTGGAAAACGTAAAAAAGGGAATGAAGAGTGTGGATAACGGAAAGATATGGGGGAAAGAGGAAAAATACGGAAAGATTTTATTTGAAATAACTTTTTCAAATAATAGTATGGTATTCTTAAAATTGTCTTGCTAAAAAGGAGCCCATATCCCTGGAATCCTGAGCTGCCGCACAGATATCCGACAGTGAATCCCTTGCTGCAGAAACAAAACAGCAAAGGAGGCGGGGAACAAAGAATACATATTGAAATTAAACTACATATCCACGGACCGGCATCCTACATATTGACAGGGAGTTACAAATTGTAAGCGCAATTCTTCCTTGTTAAGATAACAGTAATACAATTGGTCAGATGACTGGAGGAATGGTAACGATGGATATGGAAAAAAATGCAGAGATGGAGAAAAGCGAAAGACAAGACAGACCGGCGATCGTGATGATTACCTGTGATGAACTGAACCGGAAGACGTTGGGATGTTACGGAGGGAAAGCAATTACCACGCCGCATATCGACAGTCTGGCGGAAGAGGGCACAAACTATGAGAACTGCTATACCGTCAGCCCCTGGTGCCTGCCGTCCAGATGCTCGATCCTTACAGGCCGTTATCCGCACAACAGCGGCGCCTACAGCAATTTCCGCAAGTGCGCGCTGGATACGGGAATCAGCAACCTGTTCCAGTCGCTGAGGGAAAGCGGCTACCGCACTTCCGTGTTTGGAAAATGTCATTTTGCACCGGTTCCCTACTCGGAGACGCGGGCGGACCGGACTCTGCCGTATGAGGAGTTCAAAGCATATTACGAGAGTCTGGGGATCGATCATCTGGAACTGGAGGATGACAAACAGGTATCCGTCTGGTTCTGCGATGATTACAGCAAAGAGCTGGATCAGGCCGGATATTTGAAAGCATACCGGGATGCGGTGTGGAATCCGGACTACAGGAAGGTCTTCCCGTTCCCTGGACCGGCAGACTGGCATCCGGATGCCTGGACCGGCAGAAAGGCGGTGGAGTATATTCACAGCTATGAGGAGGAAAAGCCTCTGTTTGCCTGGATATCCTTCAGCGGCCCCCATTATACCTTCGATGCGCCGGAGGAGTATTTGAGTCAGGTGGACATGGCCGGGCTGCCGCCGCTTATTAAGCGGGAAGGAGAACTGGACGGGGAAGACCGTATTCATCACGACAGCTACTTTGGAGGCCCAAACAGCAACATCGATGGCTGCGGCCATGCTGACGGCCATGCGTGCAAAAATTATACCGATGAATACTGGGACCGGCTCAGAAGAAGCTACTGCGGAAATGTAAAGCTGATCGACGACCAGGTCGGAGAGATTATAAAAGCCGTCAAAGCGAAATACGGGGACAATGCCCTGATCCTGTTTTCCACTGACCACGGGGAGATGCTGGGAGATCATGGATTGTGGGGAAAACATAACTGCGCGTACGACGAGGTGTGGCATATTCCGCTTCTGGTAAAGTACCCGGGCCAAAAGACGGGGACGGCGGACCGGCGGCTCGTGAACTCCGTGGACTTCCTGCCGACGTGCCTGGAGGCGGCGGGGGCCGTGATACCGGTCTGCGACGGCAGACCGCTCAGCGATCCGGATTGGGAACGGGATTATACCTTTGCGGAGGGAGAGGGGTATCTGGCTGTCACGGACGGGAGATATAAGTATGTCCACGTACAGAAGGGCAGGGAACACGGAAGAGAGCTGCTGGATCTGCGGGAAGATCCGAACGAGTTTGAAAACCGGATCGCACTGCCCGAATACCAGGAAGCCCTGGCGGCGCTTCGGGAAAAGATGATCGAACATGTGATTCCGGCCATTCTGGCTTAGAGGACGCGGTCAGGGAGAGATATGGAGACAACGCGGTCATCCTGTTTACGGCAGACCACGGGGAGATGCTGGGCAATCACGGGCTATGGGGAAAAATCATATGTGCCTACGATGAAACCGACTGCCTGAGAAAATACATCCATTTGCAGCGTCAAAATGGAAAGAAAAGAGAATTGATCGATTTGATGAAAGATCCTCATGAGTTTGATAACCGGGTAAGCTGGCCGGAATATCAGGCAGAGGCAGCGCATCTGGAAGAGAAGATGCTTGAACATATGATTCCGTCGGTATTGGCCTGATATTGGGCTGTGGGGGGATAGGAGGGGAACTATGAAAAAAATGAGCTGGAGAAAGAGACTGTTTTATTCCTATATTTTTATTGGGGTGATTCCGCTTCTGGTGTTGGGGGCGTTTTTTTATTATGGAAACCGCATGACGGAGAGGAAAGAACTGGAGAAATCCAATTCGGCCATGTTGTCGCAGGTACTCCAGAAGCTGGATTATGTGACGGAAAAGATGAACAGCGCCGCGTATCATTTCTCAGGGAGTGAGATAGAGGAACAGTTAAATGATGTCAGGTACGAGCGGGCGGAGATCGATGAGGGACTGGTGGCCTCTCAGCTGATGACATATTCAGAAATCGTGGGGGACACGGAAAATGATGTGAAGCCAATTCTCTATTTAAGAGGGGATAAATCTGTTTACACAATGGATGGGAAGATTCCTTACTCCGAATTTGAAAAGGACATGAACCAGTACGGAGACTTAAACGAGGCTTCGTTTTTCGGAACCATAAATTCGGTTAAGGATGACCGTTCTCTCAAGATTGGGGAGGAGAAGCAGGCGGGGGAAGAATCGTCCATCGTTTATTTTCTGTACCCGATTCCGTATATGAATAATATTCCGATTGCCACGATTGGCTTTGGGTTTGGCTCCGATTCTCTAAATGAGCTGATAAAAACGTATTATACGGCGGATTCTGCCATCTATATTTTCAATGAACGGTATTTAACGCTGTTTCAATGCGGGCAGGAGAACTGTTCCGGGTTAAGCCGGGAGTCGCTTGACAATCTGGCCATAAAGTACAGAAGAACCGGAGGGAAGCTGGTAGAAGAACGGGTGGATGGAGGTTCCTTCATCATTATGAGGGAGATTTCGGCAAATTCCGGGCTGTCGGTGGTGTCGATCACGGACAGTAAGAAATTCTATCAGTCGGGCAGTGAGTTTGCCTCCTGGTATATTTTCCTGATTGCCGTCCTGTTTATAGGTGGAATTCTGCTATCCCTCGTGCTGTCACGGAGCAACTACAAGCCGATTCAGAAGCTGGTCCAGAAAATTGTGGATCAGGACACCATGGCAGATCAGGAGCAGGAAGGAATTAATGAATTTGAGATCATCACAAATAAATGGACCGATGTCCAAAATAAAAATGAAGAGCTGAGCGCACTTTTAAACCGTCAGAGGCCCATGGTGGTGGCCTCCTGTCTGAGGCGGATTCTAAAAGGCAAGTTTAAGACCTCGGAGGAAATGGAGGCGACGCTGAAATCGGCGAATATTAACTTAAGCTACCGCTATAATTTCGTGATCCTGCTTCCGATTCCCGTGGAGGACAGCTTCGAGGAAGATAAAAATCTTCGTATTATGACGGTTCTGGCCGGTTTTATGCAGCCATTTATCCACGTCTACGGCCTCGACATGCTGAAGGACAACGGAAGCGCGGTGATTGTCAACTGCGGGGAGCGGACCGCGGGTGAGAAAAATGTGGATATCCGTCTGTCCGTGGCGGACCACCTATGCCGTGAACTGGAGACCCGTTATGAGATTTCCATCCCCTTTTATATGGGAAGAATCTACGAAGATGTCATGGATATAAACCGCTCTTTCTTGGAGTCCGCGGCCATCGCTTCGGATTACCATATGCTGGGAAATCAAAAGGTAATTCTGTTTGAGGAGATCGGTTACGAGGAACAGAATATCCAGTATCCCATTCTGGAACAGGCCCTGTTTATCCAGTGTCTGAAACAGGCTAACGAGGAGGCGGCTTTAAAGGCGCTGGACAATATGATCGGGGAGATCGAACCGCTGAAATCGTTTGTCATCACACAGTGCCTCTGCTTCGATATCATCAATATTACGATCAAGACGCTGGACCAGCTAAAGGGCTTTGAACTGAAGAATGTGGATTTAAAGAAGCTGATCACCTTTAAGAGTCTGCCGGAATTCCGCGAAAAGATGGCCGGCCTTACGATCGAGATGTGCCGCCAGTTTGCCGAATTTAAGGACAGCAGAAACAATGAGCGCAAATCAGAAATACTTGATTATGTCAACTGCCATTACGGCGACAGCAGCATGGGATTAGAGAGCGTCGCAGACGAATTCGGCGTATCCTCCAATTACCTCAGCCGGTTTTTCAAGCAGGAGACAGGCTGCTCTTTTATTCAGTATGTCACCATGATCCGGATGGACCGGGCCAGGGAACTGCTGGTGAACAGCAATAAACAGATCAAGGAGATCGTGGCGGAGATCGGATATATCGATGTTGCTAATTTTGTCAGAAAGTTTAAGGGATATGAGGGCGTGACGCCGGGACAGTACAGGGAAAAGATGAGAATATGACATACTGCTTAAAAAGCACATATCCTTGCTGGTACAGGGCTACATATGGAAACGGAATCACAAATTGAAAGGAAGAAGGCAATCCTCTATACTGTGGGCAGAAAGGAGGAGTGAAACGTGAGAGATCAGGAAATGAGAGGGGGAGTATTATGAGGAGGGAAAAGAAACGAAAGCAGGAGGAAGCATTTGCCGTAAGGCTGAAAAAGGACTTTATCCGATACCGCTATATCTATCTGATGCTCCTTCCGGTAGTCATCTACTATGCGGTATTCTGCTACGGTCCCATGAGCAAAATCGTCATTGCATTCCAGAATTTTAAGCCCGCGCTTGGAATTTCCGGGAGCAAATGGGTAGGCATGAAGTATTTTATTGATTTCTTTACCGGGCCGTACGCGTGGAGACTGATCCGGAATACGCTGCTTCTGAATATACTGCAGATTATTCTGGCCTTTCCGGTGCCGATTATCCTGGCGCTTCTTATTAATGAGATACAGTGCCGCCCCTACAAGAAGCTGGTGCAAACGGTCAGCTATATGCCTCACTTCATATCGCTTGTCGTCATGTGCAGCCTGCTCCTGACGTTCAGCCGTTCGGATGGAATCTTTAATGACTTCCTTGCCCTCTTCGGTGTAGAGCGAAGCAATCTGATGGCAAATGCAAAGCTGTTCCGGCCGATGTATGTCTTAAGTGGGATCTGGCAGGAGGCGGGCTGGGGAAGCATCATCTATCTGGCCACTCTTTCCACCATTGATCCCGGCTTATATGAGGCCGCCACCATCGATGGGGCCAGCCGGTTCCAGCGAATGCTTTACGTATCATTTCCCGGACTGGTGCCGATTATTATCGTACAGCTGATTATGAGAGTCGGAAATATCCTGACAATGGGGTTTGAAAAGGTATTTCTCCTTTACAACCCGCTTACATACGACACGGCGGATATTATTTCCACCTATATTTACCGCCAGGGCCTGGAACTGACCAATTACAGCTATGGTACGGCGGTGGGGCTGTTTAACTCGGCGGTCAACCTATTGATTCTCGTGCTGGCGAATCGTCTGAGCAGAAAAGCGACAGGAGAAAGCCTGTGGTAGGGCGGGCTTCCGGAAAGGAGAGAGGAATGAAGAAACAGAAATCTCCGGGAGACAGAATCTTTATTTCTATGGTATATGTCCTGATGGGACTCATGGGGCTGATCTGCCTTTACCCCATGTGGCACGTGGTCATGGCGTCCTTCAGTGATCCCATCGAGCTGATGAGGCACACGGGGGTGATCCTGAAGCCGTTGGGATTCTCCCTGGAGGGGTACCGGGTGGTGATCGAGAACCCCAATATACTGCCGAGCTACTTCAATACAATTGTGTATGTGCTGGTGGGAACGGCCATTAACATGTTTCTCACCATTCTGGGGGCGTATGCGCTGTCCAGAAAAGGGTTCATGCTGAAACAGCCGCTCACGCTGCTGATCGTATTTACCATGTATTTTAATGCGGGACTCATACCGAATTTCCTGCTGGTGAAGGGGCTGGGCCTTTATAATACGATCTGGGCGTTAGTTCTTCCCGGTGCCATTTCCACATGGAACTTAATCGTTATGAAGACGTCATTTCAGTCGATCCCGGTCAGCCTTGAGGAGTCCGCCAGGCTGGATGGCGCCAACGACTTCGTGATTCTGTTTAAGATCATCCTGCCGCTGTCCAAGGCGACGATGGCGGTTATGGTGCTGTTCTATGCGGTGGCGCACTGGAGTTCCTGGTTTAATGCCATGATTTATCTGAGAGATAAGAGCAAATTTCCCCTGCAGCTTGTCATGCGGGAGATTCTGATCGCCAATTCATCCGGCGGAAACAGCATGATGGATACGGATGCGATGTTCCTGGAGGAAATCGTAAAATATTCCACGATTGTGGTTGCGACGGTCCCGATTCTGTTTATCTATCCGTTTGCGCAGAAATACTTTATGTCGGGTGTGATGATGGGGTCTGTAAAAGAGTAAAAAAGTTAAAATTATTGATTGGGAGGTAATCAAAAATGAGAAAGAAACAAATCGTATGTTTGACACTGGCGGCTGCTCTGTTAGGTCTTACCGCATGTGGAAATGCACAGAGCGCAGGTACCGCGGCATCAACTGAAAAAGCGAAAAACGAAGGAACAGAGGGGACGAAGAGTACGGAGACCACGGAAGCGGGAAAAGACGGGGACAGCAGTGAGCCGGTTACCCTGACTTACTGGGTTCCATTTGGCAGCAGCGCGTCAAAATACGTGACCGGTGACAATGACAATGTGGCGTATCAGGAGGCCATGAAACGTCTGGGGATCAACATTGAGTTTATCCATCCGGCGATCGGACAGGAACAGGAAGAATTTAACCTGCTGTTCCTGGGAGATAAGCTTCCCGATATCATCGCCTATGCGGATCGTTATGCGGGCGGTGAATTTCAGGGAATGAGAGACGGGGTGTTTAAAGATCTGACAGAGCTGGTTCCTCAGTATGCGCCGGACTACTATAAGGTATTGACGGAAAATGAAGAGTTTTACAGGGAGTCCACCGATAACAACGGCCATATCGTGAGCTTCAACAACTGCAAGCCCGTTGCCGACCCGCCTTTCCGCAGATGGGTCTTCAAGAAGGACTTATTGAGCGAGCTGGACTGTGATATACCGAAAACGGTGGCGGATTACGAGGCCATGTTTGAAAAGATCAAGGCGAAGGGAATGACTCCTTACCTCCTGGATAAGTTTGGATATGAGGTACAGCTGGAAGGTCTGTTTGATGTTTATTACAATAAAGATAATAACTTCTTCCAGAAAGACGGCGTCGTCAAGTGTGCGCCTCTGGAGGACGGATTTAAGGATTATCTGACCCTGATTAACAAGTGGTATTCAAGCGGTTATATCTCCAAGGATTTCAGCAGCATCAAGGACGCGGAGGCCAATACGCTGTTTGACACGGATCAGATCGGTACCTATCTTGCTCCAACCGTTGCCACCTTTAACCGCGGCGAGAGGCAGGGCTTTGAAGTCGTGTCGGCTCCGTATATCAGGCTGGAAGAGGGACAGCAGCTCCACTGGGAGGAATACAATGTATGGCCGAGAACGCGGGAGCACGAGTCCACGGTGGTCATCAGCAAGGACTGTCAGAACGTAGAAGCCGCCATGAAATTTTTAAATTACGGCTACACGGAGGAGGGCGCCAATCTCTACAACTGGGGCGTGGAAGGTGTCAACTGGAATTGGCAGGGAGACAAGCGGGTGTATAACGACACCATGCTGAACAATCCAAAGTTTGGAACAGAGGAAGCCAGTTTTATTTACAAGGTACATTTTGCGCCGAAGATCAACTACCCCGATGTCGAGTGTCATGCGAACCTCTTAAAGAGTGAGGGAGCTCTGGCAATCCGTATGAAATGGTCGGATGATGATAAGATCGACAGCAGCCTTCAGCTTCCGCCATACCAGCTGGAGGAGGATGAGCAGCAGAGACTGGGTGAAATTATGACTCCGGTCAATACCTATATCGATGAGATGACACTTAAATTTATCACGGGCGCGGAGCCGCTGGATAATTTCAATAATTTCCGTGTGACCATCAAGTCAATGGGAATTGACGAAGCGCTGCAGTTAAAGCAGGATGGACTCGATGCCTATATGGCGAAGGAAGTGAAATAGAGCAGTTCGCCGGAGGAAGCAAAATAGTAGAGAAAGTAGTAAAAATAGTGTTCTGGATTCCATAAAAAATCCTGTTAAAATAGAGTCAGAACTGAAAAATGACACAGGAAAGAGGTTCCAATGAGCAGAGAAAGTAAAAAGCCAAATCTGATATACATTTTTGCAGATCAGCTTCGTTACTCCAGCCTGGGCTATGCAGGAGACTTAAGAGCCCAGACTCCTAACATTGACGCGCTGTGTGCGAAGAGCACGGATATGTGCCGGATGGTCAGCGGCCATCCGGTGTGCGCGCCGTACCGCGCCTCACTGTTTACGGGAAAATATACGACGAGTACGGGGATGGTGATCAATGAGATCCGGATGAATCCGAACCATCACACCTTTGCGGACGTGTTAAATGAAAATGGCTATGAGACCGCATACATCGGAAAATGGCATATGTATGCGTCGGAGCTGGGCAACCATTACGATCCGAAAAACTCCTATATTCCAAAGGGCAGGGACCGGCTGGGCTTTAACGGGTATTTTGCAGCCTATAATTTCCGCCATGAGTATTCCGTGGGGACGGCCTACTATCATCTGGACAGTCCGGAAAAGATTTACTACGACAAATACGAGCCGGACGCCCAGACCGACATGGCCATAGAGCAGCTGGAGCGGCTGGCCCGTGGGGACTCCCCCTTTGCGCTGTTTTTATCCATCGGCACGCCCCACGATCCGTGGGAACCGGATAATGTGCCCGAGGAGTGCTTAAGGCGGTTTGCACATACGGATTTCGATTATCCGCCCAATTACCTTCCGGAAAACGATCCGCACGCCGACCAGTGGGCCCGCTTAAGCGAAGAGGAGAGGAAGTGCCTCCCTGAATGGATGAGGGTATACTATGCCATGACTGCCAATTTAGATGACAACATCGGCCGTCTGAAGGAGGCGGTCAGCCGCATTGGCCTGGAAGAGAACTCCATCATCGTCTTTACCTCCGATCACGGAGAGCTGTTTGGGGCCCATGGCAGGAGGGCGAAGAATATTTTCTATGAGGAGGCAGTCCGGGTGCCGATGCTGATCCGGTGGCCGGGACATCTGGAGGAACATGTCAGGAGAGACTGTGTCATGAACACGGTGGATATTATGCCGACCCTTCTGTCGCTCATGGACCTTCCCGTTCCTTTGGGGGCGGAGGGAAAGGATTTCAGCATGGCGGTAAAGGGAGAGGAGGTCAGAGACGACGGCGCGCTTATGATGTGTACCGGGCCTACCGCGGCCTGGGGCGACGGGCAGGAATGGAGGGCATTTAGGACCCGGAGGTATAAGTATGCCGTATACCGCTCCGACCAACAGGAGTTTTTATTCGATCTGGAGAATGATCCGTATGAAAGGAATAATCTGGCCGGAGATCCGGAATACCGCGGCCGGCTGGAGGACTTAAAGAGGCAGATGTATTCCAGAATGGAGGCGGTCGGAGACCGTTTTGAGAGCAATACCTACTACCGGGACCACTGGGTAGAAGACAGAATCATCAGACATACCGCAACCATATAGCGAAAGGGGAACTTTAATTATGAAAATAGAGAGAGCAGCGAGTGTACCGCTGATTGTACACGATCCATATTTCAGCATCTGGTCGGGAGGCGACCATTTAAATAACTGCGATACCTCCCACTGGAGCGGAGCACGCCAGGCGGTCCGCGGTTACGTCGTGATTGACGGAACGCCTTACTGTTTTATGGGTGATCCGGAATTCAGTCAGACGATCGGCCAGACCGGGCTGTCCATCACACCGACGTCCACGGAATATCAGTTTGAAAATGAATGGATCACCATGCAGGTACGGTTTACCTCCCCGCTGCTGCTTGACGATCTGCTGCTGGTATCGCGTCCGTGCACGTATCTTGATGTCACCGTTTCCCGGAAGAAGCCGGCCGGCGTCCGCGTGGTATTTGCCTTTTCCTCCGATCTTGTGAAATTTACGGACGGACCGGTAAACGGCGATGTGCAGCAGACAGAGAAATTCCGATATGGCGTCATGGGAAAGGCATTCCAGACCCCACTGGGGCACAGCGGAGACCACACGACCATTGACTGGGGATACTTATATCTGGCCGGCCGTGGCCCGGAGGCCCGATTTGCTTATGACAGCGAAAAGGAGCGGCTGGATGGAATCGTCGAACTGGGAACGGAGTCGGAGAGCGGCGGAATCGTGGCGGCCTACGACGACCTTGTCTCCATCAACTATTTCGGCCAGTGGAGAAAGGCTTATTGGACAAAGAAATATCCCACGATTATCGACGCCATCGGAGCCAGCCTTGATGAGCGGGAGGATGTGCTGAAAAAGAGCGAGGCTCTGGACCGCAGCCTGACCGAGCGGGCAAGGGAGATGGGCGGAGAGGACTATGAGCTCCTGTGCTGTCTCAGCTACCGCCAGGCGGTGGCGGCCCATAAGCTGATTGAGGACGAGGACGGAAATCTGATTTTTCTGTCCAAGGAAAATGATTCCAACGGATGCATCGGTACCGCCGATGTCAGCTATCCGTCAGTGCCGCTGTTCCTCATGTACAGCACGGATTACATAAAAGGGATGCTGCGGCCGGTGTTCCGCTTTGCCTCCTGTGACGTGTGGGAGTATGACTTCGCGCCGCATGATGTGGGCCGCTATCCGTATGCGTGGGGACAGGTCTACGGACTGAATCCGGAGAAAAAGGGAAAGCAGTACCTTCAGGCCAACGGAGCCGTATTTCCGCCCTATTACCAGTATCCGCCGTGTGATGTCTACGATCTGAAGTTTCAGATGCCCGTAGAGGAATGCGGAAATATGCTGATCATGACGGCTGCCTGCTGTGAAATAGACAAAAATGCGGAGTTTGCAAAGCCGTATCAGGGGCTTCTTAAGACGTGGACGGAGTATCTGCTCACCTACGGAGCGGACCCGGGAGAACAGCTCTGTACCGATGATTTTGCCGGCCATCTGGCTCATAATACGAATCTGGCCGTCAAGGCGATCATGGGAATCAAGGCATACGCCAGAATCCTGGAGCTTCTGGGAGAGGACAGTGAGTCGATGAGATACCGGTGCCGGGCGGCTGCCATGGCTGCGGTCTGGGAGACAACGGCCAGTGGAAAAGGCCACACGGCGCTTACGTTCGGAGACACGGATTCCTGGAGCTTAAAATACAATCTCGTCTGGGACCGCTTTTTCGGTGATCCGTTGTTCTCCGGTGATATTATATCCGGCGACCTGGCATGGTATGTCGAAAAATGCGGGGAGTATGGGACTCCGCTGGACAGCAGGAGCAGCTATACGAAGAGTGACTGGATACTCTGGTGCGCTTCCATGGCGGGAGACAAGGAGATGTTTCAGGCGCTGACCGCGCCGGTGGCTGCCTATGTAAGGGACACAGAGAGCCGGGTTCCATTTTCCGACTGGTACGATACGGTGAGCGGCCGATACTGCCACTTTATCGCCAGGAGCGTCCAGGGGGGAATCTATATGCCGATGTTTATGGAGAGATTTAAGAAATAGAAGAACGGAAGCTTTTGCACGTCCCGTTATCGGCGTGCAAAAGCTTTTTGCGGCTTATACCTGTGAGCCGCGATCACAGGGGTAAAGCCACTCCACTAAGCTCGTGAGAAACCTCGCTAAGTGGAGATGACATGTATCGCACGTAAGCGGCCAAAGGACGCCCGCTAAGTGCTCATAACTAGGAGGGAGGATACATATGAGTCTGCATTCCATACAAACAAAAATCATGACGGTCAGCCTGTTGATTGCGGTAGGCACCGCGGTCGCCTCGCTGATCATCTCGTTCTATGCGGAGATCAATACCATTAAATCCACGACAGAGCGGTATACGGAACAGTATATTTCCTTTGCGGACCGGGAATTTAACAGTATGCTGTCCGAGTCGAAGAAAATCGTACTGTCTGTTGCGCTGGCGCAGGAATTTATTTCCCCCAATCTGGTCAGGGCAGGAGAGGAGGCATCCTATAAAGGGTATCAGCAGAAAAAACAGATTAAGAGCTTCCTGGCCGGTTTTCTCTCGCAGAAGGAATACATAGAGGATATTCTTCTGATTACCGGGGACGGACTCATCTATCAGGCGGGATCGGGGATTGTAATGAAGCGGGAGCTGGATACTCCTGCAATGAAGCGGGCGCTGTCCAGCGATTCCATGGAGCTTATCTATGATGCGGAAGGCCAAAGCCTGCTCCTCAGCCATCCTGTTACGTACTGCCAGGGGAACACGAGGGGAGTTATTGTTGTAAAGCTGAATTACGAATTTATCACCAGCGTATACACCATTGACTTCCTGCGGTCGGTCGCCCTCTATCTGTATCTGCCGGATGGACAGCTGTTCTACACCAACAGCGGAGAGGAGGAGAGACAGGGACCGGTGGAAGAGGTCCGTCAGAAGGCGCCCTCTGCCGGCTACGTAAAATGGAAGGGCAATCCCTATTACTATATCCGCTATGTGTCCGACACCAGCCACATGACGCTTATAAGCCTGATTCCGCAAGATGTGCTGCTGAAAGATGCACAGGAACTGAAGACGAAATTTCTCCTGATCGGCGCGGCGGCTTCTGCGGCGGCACTCCTGGCGGCGGCCTATCTATCGAAGCGGATCTGTGCCGATTTGAAATGCCTTTCCGGCGGAATGGAGGCTGTCCGTTCCGGGAATCTGGGCGTGCGCATGAAAATTCCGGCCAGGGATGAGATTGGCGCTCTGGCGGATACCTTCAACGTGATGATGGACCGGATCGAGGCGCTGATGGCCGAGGTGCGGCAGAAAGAAAAGCTGAAGAGAGAGGCCCAGCAGGATGTGCTGGCATCCCAGATTGAACCGCATTTTCTCTATAATTCCATCGACAGCATCCAGTATGTGGCTCACAGCAGGGATGAGAAGGAGATTGAGGCGGTGGCTGCGTCGCTGTCGGAGTTGCTGCGGAGTGTTCTCTCCAACCACAATGAATTTATTACACTGTGGGAGGAAAAGGATTACATAGAAAATTACCTGACAATTGAGCGTTTCAAGTACCGCAGGCCGTTTACCGTTTTGTGGGACGTGGAGGAGGAACTGTGGAGCTATCCCGTGCCCAAGCTTCTGCTGCAGCCAGTGGTGGAAAATGCCCTGATTCATGGCATTGCGGCGATGGATGGAGACGGAGTGATCAATGTGAAGATATACAGGCAGCAGGATACCGTTATTCCCGCGAGCAACGAGCCAAACGGACACGCTGGCGCGTCCATTTGGCGACTGCCGCGAGGGTCACAAACCCCGCCGCGAGCGGCGGGGTTTGTGATTTTGAAGGTGATGGACAATGGAAGGGGAATCAGTGAGGACAAGCTGGGAGAGCTGAAACAACATATGGCCAGTAAAGGAAAACCGGGATTTCGCAGAATTGGTATTACCAACGTGTTTAACCGGATTCAATTGATCTATGGCGACGGATATGGCGGAACCATAGACAGCTGCGAGGGGATGTTTACGTGCGTGGAACTGCGTTTGCCAGCGGGAGGTGAAAAAGATGGCCTTGAAGATTTTACTGGTTGACGATGAGACGGTCTTCAGAACCTGCATCCGGGAGATGAAATTCTGGGAGACCGGGGAGTTTGTGCTGTCCGGGGAAGCGGGAAGCGGGGACGAGGCGCTTGCCGTGTTGGCGGAGCGGGAGATTGATCTCGTACTCATGGATGTCTCCATGCCGGGAAAGAACGGGATCGTTCTTTCGGAGATCATTTCCCGCAAATATCCGGGAACCGCCATCATCGCCATGAGCAGCTATGATGATTATGATTACGTCCGTGAAATTCTGAAAAACGGCGCGTATGACTATATTCTGAAGAGCCGCCTGTCGGAAGAGTTTCTGGTGCTCACCTTAAAAAACATAGCGACCCGCCTAAAGGGACTCTCCTCCTGGGAGATTAAGGCGGAATTAAGAAGACAGACGCGGGAATGGATCTTCGGGGAAGGGGTCAACCCCTTCACCTCCGATAACAGCAGAAAGGCTGCGGTTATCATCCGGATCAAGGATATGGACCGGACGGCCATGCTTGATGACGGCGGTCTGCTGGAGGGCGTCGCAAAGGCGGCGGAGGCGGCCCGACTGGAGGGCGTAAAGTCTCTGGCCTGCTTAAGAAAGCCGGACTGCATTGTCCTGCTGACCCGGTTTTATGGTGTTATCTCAGAGGCGGAGATAAGAAATAAGCTGGAGTGTATCATGGCCCTGATTCAGGACAGTGTACGCCGCATCTTCCATTTGCGCCTTGATTTTACCCGGTGTCCGCTGTTCTTTAACGACAATTCCCTGAAGAGCTTCCTGCTGCATAAGCTGGAGGAGGCGGGGCCGGAACGGGAAAGCGAGGCCTCTCTTTCCCTGACCATCG
Organism: Hungatella sp. SB206; assembly: GCF_051132295.1. Taxonomy (NCBI): domain Bacteria; kingdom Bacillati; phylum Bacillota; class Clostridia; order Lachnospirales; family Lachnospiraceae; genus Hungatella; species Hungatella sp. SB206. The sequence continues at coordinate 633,893 of NZ_CP096603.1, forward strand.
GCCAGCATAAACGCCTTCTGGCCGTTGCGGTAGAACACGACGCAGCCTCGGCGGCGCAGCTGATAGAAGAGATATACGGCGGGATTCCTGCCGATCATGCCGGACTCTGCATTATGGTGACGAAAGAGCTTCTGGAGCTGATCGAAAAGATATCGGTGGAATATGAGATTGAACTGGACTTTCTCCCCAGAGAATTCATGCTGTTTCAGTATGCCCGTGTGAAGAGCAGGGAAGCGCTGGTATCCAGTGTATCCGGCCTTTACCGGAATGTGCTGAGAGAGATTAGCGAGAAGGAGGAGAAAAAACGAGGCTATTCTGCCATGGTGCGAAATGCGATTGCCTATCAGAAGGAACATTATAAGAGCCCCATCAGCCTGCGGATGATCGCCGATGGGATCGGCGTGAGCAGTTCCTATCTAAGCCGTATCTTCCATGACGAGACGGGACAGACCGTAACCGATTATCTGAATACGATACGGCTGGAGGAGGCAAAACGCCTGATCCGGGATGGGGTTCCGTTAAAAGAGGTGGTGTCCCGGTGCGGTTTCAGAAACTATGGATATTTTCTGAAAGTCTTTAAGGAATACGTGGGGAAGACGCCGAAGGAGTATCTGGCGAAACAGTAAAAATTGTGGACAGGAAAGTAAAAATAGAAAAGAAAACAGACCATATTCCAATCCTTTTACATGGTAAAATTTTTCTATCAGGAAGTGCTAGTACTGCATTGCGTAATTAACTGTGATAAAACACCCTCTGACGCAGATATCAGGCATTTTATTCACAATTAATTACGCAATGCAGTACTAGAAAGCGAAAGGAGAAGAAGGTATGAAGAAAGCAGCGGTATTATTACTTGGCGGTATCCTGGCAGCAGGGCTGATGACAGGCTGTGGGAAATCTGCTGAAAACGGAAAAAAGGCAGAAACAGAGGGCAGGACGACGGGAGCGGTGACAGAGGAAGCAGGCGGAGAAGAGGCTGCGAATCTGAATATGGAGGGCTTTCCCATCGTAAATGAGAAGATTACCATGACGGTGTACGGCTGCCGGGATCAGAACCACGCTCCCTGGAACGAGGTCCTCACTCTGAACAAATATGAGGATTTAACAAACATCCATATGGACTATCAGGAAGTACCGGCCGATGGATTTGAAGAGAACAAGCAGCTTCTCTTTGCCTCCAATGAGCTGCCGGACATTTTCCTGAAAAGCGATATCAAGATTGACCAGATTGCCACCTATGGGGTGGGGAGCGGACAGCTGATGGTGCTTGACGATCTGATTGAGAAATACGCTCCCAACCTGTCGAAGATTTATGAGGAATACCCTCAGATCAAGCAGGCGGTAACTGCGGCGGACGGTCATATGTATACAATTCCTGCCATCGATATAAGCGCGACGGGCAGCATGGGATTTAAACAGTGGATCAACAAGGCGTGGCTCGATAAGCTTGGAAAAGATATTCCGACGAATCTGGAGGAATTTAAAGATGTCCTGATCGCATTCCGTGACGGAGATCCCAATGGAAATGGCCAGGCGGATGAAATCCCGCTGGGAATTCGCGAACCCGATTCGATCTACCCGCTGGCGGGCAGCTTCGGCCTTCAGTTCCAGATGAAAGATACTTATAATATCGACGAAAACGGAACGGTACATAACTGGCTGTGCGACGATGCCTTTAAAGAATACCTGATTTACTTAAACGATCTCTATGAGGAAAAGCTGTTATGGCAGGATTATTATAAGAACGACAGAGCGGCATGGAGAAGCAATCTGGCCGGAGAGATGTACGGAGCCATGTATATGCCGTATTCGGACGTATTCGTGAACTGCGAGGAAGATTATGTGGGCTACAAACCACTGATCGGTCCGAATGGGGATCAGATGTGGACGGACGCCACCGGCAGTATCAGTATGCTCGGCAGCTTCGCGCTCAGCAATACGTGTTCCAATCCGGAAGCGGCTGTCCGTTGGGTGGATTATTTCTATGGAGCCGAGGGGGAGATGTTTTTCCGTTACGGCATAGAGGGGGAGACCTTTGATTACGATTCGAACCATGTGCCGCATTTCAAAGATGAGATCCTAAACAGCCCGGATGGGTTTATGACGGCTCTTGGCAAGATCAACCTCGTGCCGGGCGGCGGTTTCCCGTGTATGATTACGGATAATACCGACAATGTAGTGGCCAGCGAACGGACCAAGGAGGCAGCCGCCATTCTGGTGGACTACATGCCTGAGAAGGTATATGCAAAGCCGACGGTTTCCATGGAAGATATGGACCGGCTGAACGCCATAGAACAGGATATCATTAACTATAAAAAAGAGGCGGTAGCCAAATTCGTCATCGGTGAGTGGGGCTTTGACAAATGGGATGAGTACTGCGCTACACTGGAACAGATCGGAATCCGCGAACTGGAGGGAATCTATCAGAAAGCGCTGGATGCCACGAAGTAAGAAGGAGGGCCGGAAGCCGGAGGCAGGGCTTCCGGCCTGTCCGGTATGAAGAGAAAGCTGGAGGTAATACCATGAAACAAAAACAGAAAAAGCTTTGGCTGGATATCCGCAAGAATGCCGGCCTCTACGCGCTGGTGGCGATTCCCATCATCTGGTATATTGTATTCAAATACATCCCCATGTATGGGCTTCAGATCGCGTTTCGCAGATTCAACCCGACGCTGGGAATTACGAAGAGTCCCTGGGTGGGGCTAACCTATTTCAAACAGTTCTTTCAGTCCTATTATTTTAAGGACGTCCTGGTAAATACGCTCTCTCTCAGTGTGTTTACCATGCTCGTCGGCTTTCCGGTACCGATCTTTCTGGCTCTTTTAATCAACGAAATAAAGAGCACAAAATTAAAAAAGGCGGTTCAGAATATCACGTACATGCCTAATTTTCTTTCCATCGTTGTAATTGTCAGCATGCTGAGCCTGTTTTCCAATAAAGAATACGGCCTGTTTAACCAGATTACCGCGTTCTTTGGGGCGAAGCCGGTGGATTTTATGTCGAGGCCGTCGGCCTTCCAGCCGCTCTACGTGTTTTCCAATGTATGGCAGAATATGGGCTTTAACGCGATCATCTATATTGCCGCGCTGAGTGCTATCGACCCCCAGCTCTATGAGGCGGCCTCGATTGACGGGGCTACGAGGATGCAGAAGATTATACATATCTCGATTCCGTGTATCATGGGAACCATTCTGATTTTATTCATCATGAGAATCGGGAATCTGATGAGTGTGGGGTTTGAGAAGGTACTTCTGATGCAGCGCGACGTCACCATCTCCTCCAGCGAGGTAATATCAACGTTTATTTATAAAAACGGTATTCAGAAAGGGCAGTTCAGCTACAGCACTGCGGTAGGAATGTTCAATTCTATCATTAATTTTGCCCTTTTGGCAGGTGCAAATTTTATCAGTAAGAAGACAACAAAAACCAGCTTGTGGTAGGGAGGGGAACGATGAAGATGAAAGGAAAGTATGGTGAGATCGTCAGGAGTGACAGGACCTTTGATGTGATTGCGGCGGTTCTCGGCTGTATTATCATTGTGATTGTCATGGTTCCGCTGATCTTTGTGGTGGCGGCCTCCTTTTCCGATCCGGATCTGGTCATCCGGGGAGAGGTGCTGCTCTGGCCGAAAGGGCTGACGACGAAGGCGTACACCATGGTGTTTGAAAATAAAGACATCTGGAGGGGATTTCGCAATACCATGTTTTACACGGCGCTTGGAACCATAATCAGTGTGACGCTGACGGTCCTGGCGGCTTATCCCCTTTCCAGGAAAAACTTAAGGGGCCGGAATTTTATCATGATGGCGGTGCTGTTTACCATGTATTTCAGCGGAGGAATGGTTCCCACCTATCTTCTGGTGAAGGACTTGGGAATGTATAATACCATCTGGGCGATTCTGATTCCCAATGCACTCTCTACGTATAACCTGATTGTGGCCAAGACCTTCTTTGAAAACAGCATTCCGGAAGAACTATATGAATCGGCCCGTCTCGATGGCTGCGGCAACATCTCGATGCTGCTTCGGATCGTGCTTCCGCTTAGTAAGGCGATTCTGGCTGTTCTTGTGCTGTATTATGCCGTTGCAATCTGGAATTCCTATTTTGACGCGCTGATTTACTTAAAGGATTCGAGCCTGCACCCGCTGCAGATTGTATTAAGAAATATTCTTCTGCTGGGCCAGACAGAACAGATGGGGACAAATGACGTCGGGATGGCGGAAAAGATTAAGATGGCGGAGGCAATTAAGTATTCGGTGATCGTAGTATCCAGCATTCCGATGCTGCTTCTCTATCCATTTGTACAGAAATATTTCGTGAAAGGCGTCATGATTGGCGCCGTGAAAGGATAGGTTTGGAATGGAAAAAAAGAAGAATGTTATTATTATCATGACGGACCAGCAGAGGGCTGATCTGCGTAAGGGCTGTGGATACGAGCTGGACACGATGCCATTTTTGGATGAGTGGGCGAAGGGCGGCGTGGATTTTGAAAATGCTTATACGCCCAATCCCACCTGTATGCCGGCAAGAGTCAGCATGATGACGGGGCGGTACAGCGAATGCCATCAGGTGAGAACCAATCATAACCTCCAGGATGCCCTGTATACAGAGGACCTGCTGGATGTATTGAAGAAGAATGGGTATGTGACGGCTCTCTGTGGAAAAAATCATTCTCACCGCAGTTCAGAGGATTTCGACTTCCATGAGTGTACGGGCCATCTTGGTAATGAAGGGGAAATCAATACGACTCCCGCTGAATGTGAATTTGCCGATTTCTTAAACTCCACGCATCATATGGAGATGCACGTTCCCTCTCCCGGAGGCGTCGAGGTTCAGCATCCCTATCGAAATGTATCGTCAGCGTTTCAGTTCATAGACAGCCTGGATCACGAGCCGTTCTTCGCCTGGGTCTCATTTGCGGAGCCTCATAACCCGTATCAGGTGCCCGAACCTTATTTTAACATGTTCCCTCCCGAGCAGCTTCCGCCTCTCCACAGTACGACAGAGAATCTGGAGGAGAAAGGGGATCGCTATCCATGGATCCGGAATGTGTGGGAGAAGGTGCTGGGGGAATCGGTTGAGGAAAGGATTCTCCGCGCCCGTTCCAATTACCACGGAATGCTGCGTTTGATTGACGATCAGGTAAAACGTCTGATTGAGGGGCTGAGAGAGCGCGGACTGGAGGAGAATACCATCGTCATTTACGTGTCGGACCATGGAGATTTCGTCGGTGAGTATGGATTAATACGGAAGGGGCCGGATCTGCCGGATGTGCTGACTCATATTCCCATGATCTTCAAAGGGCCTGATATTGTCCCTCAGGGAAGGCGTGGTTCGTGTTTCGTAAGTCTTGTTGATATTTTACCAACCCTGTGCGATATGCTCGGACTGGAGGCTCCGCTGGGCTGCCAGGGCAAAAGCTTCCTTCCGATTCTGAAAAACAGGGACATCCCGGAGCGGGAATTCGATACTGCTTATGCGGAGAGCGGATTTTCCGGACAGTATTGGAACGAGCACGATGGACTGACGCTGCCGGCCGAAGATGCGGTATCGCCGGAGTGGGACCGTTTCGACTGTCTCAACACCTGGACCCAGTGCGGGCAGGTGCGGGCGCTGTGGAAGGGGACGTATCACATCCAGGTGGATATGATGGGATCGGGGTATCTCTATAACAGAAAAAAGGATCCCTTTGAGCTTTACAATCTCTGGGAAGAGCCGGATATGCAGGGCGTGAAAAACGAACTCCTGACGGAGCTTGCGGCGGCCATGATGAAGGCTGCAGATACTCTTCCTATGCCCCATAAACGCTATAGGACAAAGGTGCATCCGAAAGGCTACTGGTATCAGGAGTGGTCTTGTGAAGATATGGGAGTGCGAAGGATGAAGGCGATTGGAAGCCGGGGACTGGAATAAGTGAGAATGGGAGGAGGCCGTATCCTGGCATCCTCCCATGAAGTATTTTGCTGCTATACATCAAGTATCTTACTGTTTTACTTCAAATACCCTACCGTTTTACCTCAAATTTATAACCAATTCCCCACACTGTGGTCAATGCCCAGTTGGCGTGATCCTTAATCTTTTCCCGCAGACGTTTGATATGTACATCCACGGTTCTGGTATCTCCGATGTATTCGTATCCCCAGATGTGGTCTAATAGCTGCTCTCTGGTAAATACCTGGTTTGGTGAGGAAGCGAGGAAGTAAAGCAGCTCCAGCTCCTTCGGCGGCATCTCGATGGAGTGGCCCATATAGATGACGGAATAGTTCGTCAGGTTTACAATCAGATCAGGATACTCCACGTAATCGCCCTGCTGGTCGGTCTGGGCGGCCGCCGGCACTGCGGCCTGCTGGTAACGGCGAAGCACCGCCTTGACTCTGGCCACCAGTTCCTTCGAGTCGAAGGGCTTGATCATATAATCATCGGCGCCCAGCTCCAGGCCCAGCACCTTGTCGAAGACCTCGCCTTTTGCGGACAGCATGATGATGGGAACCGGGGACTGAGCCCGCATTTCCCGGCATACCTGATAGCCATCCATGCCCGGAAGCATCAGATCGAGGAGAACCAGATTCGGTTTAAACTCCGGAAATACCCGGAGTGCCTCCTCACCGTCGTTTACAATCATCGTTTCAAAACATTCTTTCGTCAAATAAAGAGAAATCAATTCGGCGATGTTATTATCATCGTCTACGATCAATATTCTCTGTTTTTCTGCCATAGCCAAATCCTCCTTGCGTTGTATTCAAGATTCCCGTTGCTGTTCCCGGCCCCACCGTCCGTTGCTTCCCGGTCTGTCCCGGCCCCGGCTGGCTCATGCGGCCTTTCCTGTGACTTTGCAGGGTATTAGCAATTCTTAACGCGCAAAATTTTTCGTTCAGAGAAAATCCCCACCTGTTTGAGCGCAGCGAGTTTGGGGATTTCCTCTGGTTTTTAGAAAAATTCTGCACGTTTAGAAGTGCTTATACCCGAAACCGGAACTGGAAAGGCCGCATGAGCCAGCCGGGGCCGGGACAGACCGGGAAGCAACGGACGGCGGGGCCGGGAACAGCAATAGATTCCTATTTAAAAGTGACGATCGTTACGCCGGAATCCCCTTCGCCGAATACACCCAGCCGGAAATCTTTGACGTATTTCAGTTTTTTCAAGTGCTTATGGACCGCATTCTTGAGCGCTCCGGTGCCTCGCCCATGTACGACACGAACCTGAGGCAGGTGTGCCAGGTAGGCATCGTCTAAGTACTTATCCAGTTCCGGAATGGCTTCGTCGGTAGTCATTCCGATCAAATTTACCTCCGGTGAGATGGACAGAGACTTGGACATACGGGTAGAACTGCTTCCGCTTCCTGTCTTTTTCCTGCCGTTGCCGCTTCCAAGAGTCGGGCCTGAGACGGACTGCTCATTTAACAGCTCCAGATCGCTTATATTGACGAGAGAGCGGAGAATCCCCATCTGTACATACAGATCCCCTTTGGGACCCGGAAGAGAACTCACCGTTCCATTTAAATTCATACTGAGAACGCGCACGCCGTCGCCGAGTTTCAGCTTTTTCGGATCGATAGATTTTTGCGGCTCTTTTGCCTGGTTCTTTAAGGACAGTGAGGAATCCACTTCCTTTAATTTGCCGCGGATACGGGCCCGCTCTGCTTCCAGCTCTTTTCCGACACCCGATTCGGAAGCCAGCTTGTTGATCTGGCGGATCGTCTGATCGGCGGTATCTTTGGCGTCACGCAGAATCCGCTGAGCCTCTTCTCTGGCATCGTGGATCATCTTGTCACGCCGCTCGTCAAGACGCTCTTCCTTCTGCGTCAGCCTGGCCTTCAGCTGCTCTACCTCCATCTTGTATGACTCAATCTGGATGCGTTCCTTTTCGATGGTAACCCGATTCTGTTCCAGATGGGTAAGCAGGTCTTCGAAGGTTTCATCCTTGGCCTCTAAGTGGGTCTTCGCATCCTCGATAATGTAATCGGGAAGTCCCAGCTTCGATGAGATGGCGAAGGCGTTGCTCTTGCCCGGGACACCGATCAGAAGACGGTAGGTGGGCTGCAGCGTCTCCACATTGAATTCACAGCAGGCGTTTTCAACGCCCGGTGTGGTCAGGGCAAAGACCTTCAGTTCGCTGTAGTGAGTGGTCGCCATGGTACGGCATTTCATGTTGTGTAAAAATGACAGGATAGCGATGGCAAGCGCCGCGCCCTCGGTCGGATCCGTTCCGGCTCCCAGCTCGTCGAAGAGGCAGAGCGAGCGGCTGTCGGCCTGACCGAGAATCTGTACGATATTGGTCATGTGGGCGGAGAAGGTGCTGAGGCTTTGCTCAATACTCTGTTCATCTCCGATATCTGCAAATACTTCATCAAAAACGGAAAGCTCCGAGCCGTCGAAAGCCGGTATATGGAGGCCTGCCTGTCCGATTAGTGTAAATAATCCGACGGTCTTTAAGGAGACGGTTTTACCGCCCGTGTTGGGGCCTGTGACGACCAGCAGATCGAAATCCCTTCCCAGATGCACGGTGATGGGAACGACCCTTGACGGATCTAAAAGCGGATGGCGGCCATCCTTGATGTGGATGACGCCCTTCTTATTAAAACGCGGCTCGCTGGCCTGATAGTGCCGGGAGAGCGCCGCTTTTGCAAAGATGAAGTCCAGTTTTGTGAGAACCTGGAAATCGACCAGCAATTCGTCCTGATACGGGACCAGCTGATTGCTTAAATCGGCCAGTACCATCTCGATTTCCTTCTGTTCCTGTATTTCCAGAGCGCGCAGGTCGTTGTTCAGCTTTAAGATTGCCATGGGTTCGATGAAAAGAGTGGAACCGGTGGCAGACTGGTCGTGAACCATGCCTGGGACATTGGATTTGTGTTCGGATTTGACGGGGAGACAGTATCTTCCGTCACGCATGGTGATGACTGCGTCCTGTAAGTAAGTTCTGTTGGAATTCAGGATAGAATTCAGCTGTGTGTGAATCTTATCATGAATGTTCTTCATGGAGCGCCGGACGTGGTGAAGACCTGGGCTGGCGTCGTCGCTGACCTCTTCCTCGGAAAGGATGCAGCGCTTGATCTCCGTATTTACCGGAGTCAGAGGTTCCAGTACGGAAAAAAGCTGTTCCAGCGAATCCCCCGGAAGCTGGTCATCCTCATGACGTCCATATGATTTGGCACGGGCCGCGGTAGTAAGTAAGGCGCTGACGGAGAGTAGTTCCACGATACCGAGTGAACTCCCCACCTCCAGCCGTTTTAAGGAGGCGCGGATATCTTTGACGCCTCCGAATGAAATGCCGCCTTTCTGGCGTACCCTGGTCACCGCGTCAGTAGTTTCCCTCTGAGCGGTGACGATCTCATCGTAATCGATGGAAGGTACCAGCTTGCGGCAGAGTTCTTTTCCCGATTCACAGGAAGCGTACTCTACCAGCTGAGCTATAATTTTATCGTATTCTAACGTTCTTAATGCTTTCTGATTCATGATTCCCTTTCTCTGTTTCTAACTAATATCAGACGATGGCAGACTAATTTCTGGCAGACGCCCATATGGGCGGTAGTGATTACAGTATATCATAAACACAGTACGGCCTGCAATCAAATAAATCCCTTAGTTTTGATACAGCAACGAGAAATATACCAGTGAAACCGTGAGTCAGAAAATCCCGCTTCAGGAAGTTATACTCCCGTTTACGACGGGGATTTTACTTGAGAAATGGTGAGAGTTCCACGCGGACGAAATATCCCTGTTCATGATGGCAGACCGGACAGGCCTTCGGGGCCTCAAAGCCGTGCTGGATGTGGCCGCAGTTTAAGCAGAGCCAACCGGTTTCCACGTCGGATACAAAGAGTCTGTTCTGCTCCATGTAATCGGCAAACATCTGGAAGCGGTCTCCATGCACTTTCTCGATCTCAGAAATCAGGGAGAAGGAAGAACTGATCTGGAGGAAGCCCTCCTGCTTCGCCACCTCTGCGAAATTCTTATAAACGTCCTGATATTCCTCAAACTCATTGTGGCGTGCGGCCTTTAATAAATCAACGGTCTGATCATATAAATCCACAGGATAGCCGCCGTCGATAAAAATGGTCTCGCCCTTTAAGTCCTTGAGATAATTATAAAAAATTTCTGCATGCTCTTTCTCCTGGCCTGCTGTATAGGAAAATACGGCCTGGATAACCGGAAGTCCCTCTTTTTTCGCCTGGCTGGCTGCAAAGGTATAGCGGTTTCTTGCCTGGCTCTCACCTGCAAACGCGCGCATCAGATTCTTGACGGTCTCGCTGTTTTTTAAATCGTTCATTGTAAAGTCCTCCTTGGATAAATTTTCATGTGATACCAACAGTGTCCCTCAAATTCCAGATTCTATACCATCAATTGTAACCAGATTGGTACAGTTCACAGCGTTTCTTATCTTTTCCTTGCATAAAACAGAGAAGAAACGTATAATAGGCTTAGGTCTTCTGCAAAGGAGGGTGTGTATGCCGGATAAAAGCGGGCCAGATGATAAAAAGACGGAACCGCGCCGTTTTATCAGCGAGAAAATTGTGAAACAGCCCAGAACAAAGAGAGAGATCATGAGAAGGGCGATTGCCCTTTTATTAACTGCGGCCCTTTTCGGAATCGTTGCTGCAGTTACTTTTGTTGTTTCCATGCCAGTGGCGGAAAAATACCTTGGTAAAGAAACCACAAGGGAGACTACTCCGGTAACAATCCCGAAAGATGACCCGGATACGACAGCGGTGGAAGAGACCGAGACTACTCAGGCTACGACAAAGGAGTCCGAGCCTATTGAGGATCTTTTGGAGTCAGCGATGAAAAAGTATCCGTTCAGCATAGATGATTTGAATACCCTGTACGGGAATTTGAGAGCCGTTTCATTAAAAGCGGATAAAGGAATCGTGACGGTCCATTCCGTTAAGACACAGACAGACTGGTTTAATAATCCGGTCGAGAATTCAGGCCTTTTTGCCGGGGCAGTTATCTCTTCAGCCAATGAAGAACTTTTGGTGCTGACACCGGAAGGCGCAGTAGAGGCGGCAGATTCTATCCGTGTGGCATTTTCAGACGGAACGGAGGTTCAGGGAACGATCAGGCAGACTGATAAGCTGTCGGGCATGGCAATTGTAAGCGTTCCGACTGCAGAACTGGGAAGGGCGCTTTTAGAAGAGGTCAAAGCGATTGAACTGGGGAATTCTTATTCCGTGAAACAGGGCGATCTGGTCATCGCAATCGGCGGACCGGCCGGCATGGTGCATTCTACCGGCTATGGCGCTGTATCCTATATCGCGAAGAATGTTCAGATGACGGATGGAATGACCCGTATCATATACTCCGATTTAAAGAGCAATGCAGGAACCGGAACATTTCTCATGAACACGGCCGGTCAGATCATCGGCTGGGTGACAGATGAATATAAGAGCGAGGGCAGCGAAGATATGACCGTTGCCATGGCAATCTCTGACTATAAGAGCATTCTGGAGAAGATGAGCAACGGCAATGCATTCCCATACTTTGGCATCAAGGGACAGGAAGTCAGCGCGATCATGAACGAGAGCGGCATGCCGCTCGGTGTCTATGTGGTGGATGTGAATGCAGACAGTCCTGCTTATAACGCAGGCATTCAGTGCGGAGATATTATCACGGTCATGGGCGGTGAGAGTATCGTAACCATGAAGGATTTCCAGGTGAAGCTGGAAGCGGCGACACCGGGAGAGGTTCTGCCGGTAACAGTACTCAGAAGCGGCAGAGATGAATATAAAGAGATTGAATATCAGATAACCATAGGAGCCAGATAAGTTTTCCAGTACTGCTTTGCATCAGCCACTGTGCCGTTGTCTGCGGAACAGTGGCTGATGCAAAGCAGTACTGGCTTCTGTGGCGCTTATAAAGAGCACTCATAAAAGGATATGGAGGAGAGCAATGAGATATATAGAAACATTTCGGGAAGGGCTGCATATATCGGATGTATACTTATGCAAGAACAAGCAGATTGCCCTGACCAAAGCCGGCAAAGAATACGGAAATTTAATTTTACAGGATAAGACCGGTACCATCGATGCAAAGATCTGGGACTTAAATTCGCCGGGAGTAGGGAATTTCGAGACCATGGACTACGTCTATATTGACGCGGATGTGACCATGTTCCAGAATTCCAACCAGCTGAATGTGAAGCGTGTCAGAATAGCAGAAGAAAGCGAATACATACCGGGAGACTATCTCCCTGTGTCCTCCAAAAACATCGGTGAGATGTATGAGGAACTGACCGGATTTATCAAATCCATCCGGACACCATATTATCGAAAACTGGCTGAAAGCTTCTTCGTGGAAGACAAGGCTTTTGCAAAGGCGTTTCAGTTCCACTCTGCGGCCAAGAGCGTCCATCACGGATTTGTGGGCGGCCTTCTGGAACATACATTGAGTGTTGTCAAGCTGTGCGACTATTACGCAGGCTACTATCCGCTGATCAACCGCGACTTGCTGCTCACGGCTGCCATGTTTCACGATCTGGGTAAGACGAAGGAACTTTCTGTTTTCCCGGAAAATGATTACACGGATGACGGCCAGCTTCTGGGCCATATCATCATCGGTACGGAGATGGTATCTGAGCGGATTCGTACAATTCCGGATTTCCCGGTGAAGGCGGCCACAGAGCTGAAGCACTGTATTCTGGCACACCACGGAGAACTGGAATACGGTTCACCGAAGAAACCGGCTCTTTTGGAAGCGCTGGCATTAAACTTCGCGGATAATACCGATGCGAAGATGGAGACCATGATCGAGGTGTTAAAGGGCGCTGGAGATAACAATGGCTGGCTTGGGTTTAACCGGCTGTTGGAGACGAATGTGAGGAAGACATCGGAGACTTAAAGAGATACGGAAAGAATGATGTGTACATAAAAAGCATTTCCGAAAGGAGCTGCGGCCGGAGATATGTGGCCGCAGCTCCTTTCTTTTACAGATGGTAATGTTGGAACAGCTGTCTGCGCAGCGATTCATTCCCCGTGATCTGCGCGATTAAATCCAGGCGGTTCTCTTTTAAAAGGATGGAGATAAGGCTGGCCATACGGAGTTCGCCTTCTTTTTCGCCCTCCATTTTTCCATCTGCAATCAGATCATCGATTGCCTTACACATGGTATACTCCTCCTCTCGTCCGGGAGCGGCCAAGAGCCTCATCAGCCGTCGGTTTTCTCCCAAAAGGCCCATGACTGCCGTCAGGGCGTCATCGTCCAGTTGGCATATCTGGCCATGGTTTGACGCGATATAGTTGTAAAAATTACTCTTGTCTGTACTATATTTTAACATACCAAAGACCTGTTGTAAACCTGTTTTGTAATGCTCCAGGTTTTTGATGTTTCGGATATCGACGAGATTGATGCGGTAGTCGGGGAGGGCGGCGAGAAGATCCGGAATACACTCTCCGGGTCCGCTTAAATCCAGCATATCGATGAGACTTTTGGGGCCATCCCATGGATTTTTTCCGCAGTAGAGGACCAGTGTGAGTATGGGGACGAGTTTATCCTGGCGGGTGATACCGGATAAAAACTCCGGACTTTTTGTAAGATCTTTCTTTTTCCTGTGTTCTTTTTGGATGTCCGTAAGCTGTTCCGTATAATCCAGCGCATCATAAGTCAGAACCCGGACAGGCATACCGTAGTGTACCTCTCCCTGAGCCTCGCAGCACGCTGCGATAAAGCAGGCTCCTAAGGAGGCTTTCATTGCAATATCACGACGTCTTTGTATCGTTTGCCGTCTGCCATTGCGGTCTGTTATGACGATTCCGGATTCCAAAGAAACCGGCGACAACAGTTCTGCTTTCAGAATCTGCTTTCCGTGAAAGATCTCAGCATTATACAGGTCCGCAAAACGGGCCTGGTCCTGCAGCAGTTTTTTTATATAAAAATCCTGTCTGGCCACACCACCATCCCTTTCTAAAATAAACTGTTTCTTACAGGTATTATCATGGAATTGCCGGCAGATGCGCCAGATATACATGAGTGTTTTAATGGAAATGAATTTCCATATAGAATGTGTTTTTAGTATACCACGATTTGATTATGATGACAATAGAAAAACACTATTATGTGGTAAAAAATACCTAAATTATACTGCTGAAAATTCCAGCAGATTATGAAATGGTACTTTCGGTATGTTCAAAAAACTGCCAGTTTAGTGTAAAATACCAACATATCATGTAGTGAATATAACTTATATTAATTAGAACTCGTATTAAGTTAGAACAAGAAAGGATCAGATTATTGTATGAAGGATAGGAAAAATATCAATTTGGAGTATGTAATCAATGATGGCACCGCACATGAGGTTGCAGTTGAGATTCAGCAGAATTGTGGAAACAAATATTCTGATTCAGAAAGGTTAAAACGATATATGGAGGGCGTCCGGGACGTGGGTGAGGTGTAACATTAAAAAGATTTATTAAGCGGATTAAATGAGCCTGGAGAAGACAGAATATTTCTCCGGGCTCTTTATTTCATGTAGTCTTACTTAGATAGAATCGAATATTACTGCCGCATAAATAGATAAAAATTCCCAAACTGGTTTCTGAACGATGTGTTGAAACCTTCTGTCATCCATGGTAAACTGGTTGAAATAGGGTGAGAAATGGACAGCATAGCAGAGGAATGCAGCATGGAGAGGAGGCACCGCATTTACTCATGACTTTTGGAGAAACATTTCATAAAATAAAGGGCATAGAAAAATTACTGGGGCTCAAGCCGGAGTTTTATGGCTGGAGCTGCTTGAGTAAAATTCATTCGCTGTATCTTTATGGCGATTACGATTATGAGGAGTGGTGGGAAATACAGAATCTCCGGCTGGTTATGGAGTCGCAGGATCAGGAATACTGCGTGACACTTCTTTTTCGTGATGTCACTTCCTTCTTTCTGGCACAGTCGACGTTAATCAGCGGATTTGAGATCGAATGCAGCGGGGATCACGCCTTCGGTGACCGGCGCAATTTCTATATTTTTGACTTCGAGGAGGGCGATATCCGGTTCTACTGTAAGGAAATAGAGGTAGAAGATGTCTTGAACAGAGAAGCAATGAAGGCAAAAGCGAAGAAAGAAGTGAAAGAGAGTGAAAGACAAAGCTGCGGGATGCTGTATCAGATAGAGACCTGGCATGAAGTGAGGGAGCGATTTCGGGAGGAACTGGATGGGGCGGTCTGCCGAATGAAATTTGGAGTAGATGATATCAATGTCCCTGGAACGGCCATGATACCGGTTCCGGATTACGAAGAGTTAAGTGACGAAGAATTGTATTTACGTTTAGCCGGGCTGTGCGAGCCGGACGGGGAACTGTATGTCATCACGGATATCTGTTATAAAGACGGGTTTGGACCATTCCGTCTACAGGCGGAGAAAATGGAAAAGCTTGTGAGCTGCCATCAGCGTATATTCTCGGAACTGTTTTTTGATACCGACGCAATAATCATCAGTTTTCCAATGAAGCGTGTCTGGATGTTTCACCATTCCGGATACATCGGTTTGTTTTGTTATAAGAATGACTTAGAGAGACATCCAGATCAGAGAGGATAGGTAAAAGAGTATGGAATTATTCAGGCCTGTGGGCG
Source organism: Hungatella sp. SB206 (assembly GCF_051132295.1). Classification (NCBI taxonomy): domain Bacteria; kingdom Bacillati; phylum Bacillota; class Clostridia; order Lachnospirales; family Lachnospiraceae; genus Hungatella; species Hungatella sp. SB206. Next base: position 649,451 of record NZ_CP096603.1, read on the forward strand.
AAAAGGAATTGGAACTGATTAAACAGGCGGGCTGGAAAAGCTTTCCGCCCAGACTGCCGGAGCAGCCGATTTTCTATCCTGTGCTTAACGCCCGCTATGCGGGGGAAATCGCGGGAAGATGGAATACGAAGGATGCGAACTCGGGTTTTAAAGGGTATGTTACAAGGTTTGCGGTTGAAGATGAATACATATCCCGTTTTGAGCCGCATCAGGCTGGCGCGTCCTATCACATGGAATACTGGATACCAGCGGAGGAGCTTGCGGAATTTAACCGTCATATTGTAGGTGAGATTGAAGTGATACAGACATTTGAATAGGGAGGCCGGTACAACGGCGGGAGGAGCGGATATGGAGTATGGTATGCCGTTTTTAATGGAGACGGACACTCTGGAGGAGTGTGCCCGGCTGTGCAGCCATTTGGGACTGGATTTCATAGAACTGAATATCTGTTTAAGCGGTATGAAGAGGAGTTTCGGAAACATATTGCGGAATTTGGAGAGATGTGCCGGGGCGCATGAGGTCAAAACTGTCCGGGCAGCCGGATAAAAGGCAGCAAATAAGTTAAGATCCTATATATTTGTATTAAAATTCAGCGGACCGGAATCAGCAGGGTGATTTCCGGTCCGTTTTTGGTGTGCAGAAATGATTCGGACCGATAAGGGGCGCGGTTTGTAAAACGTCGGCGGTACTGGCCGGACAGGTGGAAAATATTAACTTAAGAACCGTTCTTATGACAAGATTTTACTTTTTAAGTTAAGGTCATGTTAAGCATTGCCGTAACGTATTTTCAAACGTTTTTTAATATGGTATGTTTCTTGCGGAACCTGCTGATGAGGCAGTTTGCCAGTGTAAGAGCACTCTCGGAAACTCCTTTGCACTCATCTTTGTGGCTGATTTTCCGCCATATGCACACATCTGACGAAAAATTATCTCACAAATCTGAGCACAAGGAGTTTCCGAGAGTACTCTGTAAAAAAACAGGAGGGATTTATCAATGAGGAAAGAGTTGAAAAAGTTACTGGCTCTTGTATGCTGCGCAGCTCTTACGTGTCTGGCGGTGACCGGATGCGCGGGAAATCAGGAAAAGAGGACGATCAGAATCGGCCACAACCAGTCTACCAATCACCCCACTCATATTGCGCTTACGGCTTTTCAGGATTACATAAGTGGCAAGCTGGGCGACAAGTATGTGGTGGAGGTTTATCCCAGCGAGCTTCTGGGATCCCAGACCGATATGGTACAGCTGACACAGACGGGAGCGATTGATTTCTGCGTGGCCAGCAATGCCATTCTGGAAACATTCAGCAAGAATTATGAGATCTTTAATCTGCCGTATCTGTTTGCAAGTCCGGAGGCGTATCACCACGTGATGGATGATCCGGAAGTGACGGGACCAATCTATGAATCTACAAAAAAAGCAGGATTTACTGCGGTGACGTGGCTGGATGCGGGAACGAGAAATTTTTACACCATTGACAGACCGATTGAGAGTCCTGCGGATTTGAGGGGATTAAAAATCCGCGTGCAGCAGTCGCCTACCAACATCGAGATGATGAAACTGCTGGGCGGCTCCGCGACGCCTATGGGATTCGGAGATGTCTACACGGCGCTTCAGTCGGGAATTATCGACGGGGCGGAGAATAACGAGATGGCTTTAACGGATAACGGACACGGCGATGTTTGTAAATATTACTCCTACGATATGCACCAGATGGTGCCGGACATTCTGATCGGCAACAACGCCTTTATGGAAAGCTTGTCCGATGAAGACCGGGCAGTATTCGAGGAAGGCTTTAAGCTGGTAAATCAGGTTGAGCGGGAGGAATGGATAAAGGCTGTAGCCAATGCCAAGGACCGCGCGCAGAACGAGCAGAATGTGAATTTCATCTATCCGGATCAGAAACCATTTGTGGAGGCGTGTCTGCCGCTTCACGACACCGTGCTGAAAAACAACCCGGCACTGCAGCCGATCTATGATGCGATCCAGATGTATAATGCAGAGTATCCTGCGGAAACGAATTAGGGGGAAACGAGATGAAGCAGTTGAGAAAACAATTGACAAAACTATTAAACGGCCTTGCGGGCATCAGTTTTCTGGCTATGGTTATCCTGACCTGCTGGCAGGTATTTACAAGATATATCCTGAAAAATCCGTCCACATGGTCGGAGGAGCTGGTCTCCTACTTATTTGCCTGGATGTCCCTGCTGGGAGCCAGTCTGATCACGAGTGAGAGGGGCCATATGAATATCCCTGTCGTGGTGGAGCGCATGCCGCAGGCGATGAAAAAAGGATTTTCTGTTTTCGCTGAGATCGTGGCGTTCGTATTTTCAGCGGTAATCCTGGTGTACGGCGGTATGCAGATCACCAGCCTTGCCATGGGGCAGATGACCTCCTCTCTGGGTGTGGCCATCGGTATCTTCTATATTGTACTCCCTTTAAGCGGAGTTCTTAACATGATTTATACTGCTATGAACATCTACGATATCGTGAAGGGAAACATTCCTGTGCTGCCGACCAGCGAGGAAGATACCCTGGTAGAAAATCTGGAAAAGGGGGAAGCATAAGCTATGGCAATCCAATCTTTAGCAATTATTATTTTCGTTCTGGCGGTATTTCTGGTTGCAGGAGTTCCGATCTCCTATGCAATCGGTATTTCCGCGCTGGCGGCGATCCTTCAGATGGTGACTATGGATGTATCCGTGCTGACCGCGGCGCAGAGAACCTTTGTGGGTATGAGTAAATTCAGTCTGACCGCGATTCCGTTCTTTGTCCTGGCGGGCAACCTGATGAATCAGGGGGGAATTGCCAAGCGGCTGGTGGATTTTGTGCTGGCAATCCTGGGAAAACTGCCCGGAGCTCTTCTGGTGACCAACGTCGGCGCCAACGCCCTGTTCGGAGCCATCTCCGGTTCCGCATCGGCAGCGGCTGCAGCGGTTGGAAGCATGGTTCAGGAAGGCGAGGACAAACAGGGCTATGAGCGCGCGGTGTGTGCGGCTACCAACGGTGCTTCCGCTCCCTCGGGGCTTTTGATCCCGCCGTCAAATGCTCTTATCACATATTCACTGGTTTCAGGCGGAACCTCTGTGGCGGCCCTGTTCCTGGCGGGCTACATACCCGGAATTCTATGGGCGGTCTGCTGTGTTGTTGTGGCAGTTATCATTGCACGGAAAAAAGGATATAAGGGAACTCCGGGAAAATTTGACTGGAAGAACCTGGGTGCGGCTACCTTAAAAGCCATCCCGGCGCTTTCCCTGATTGTTGTGGTGATCGGAGGCATTATCGCAGGCGTGTTCACCGCCACGGAAGGCTCGGCCATCGCCGTTGTCTACGCGCTGGTGCTGGGCATCTGCTACCGCAATATTACATGGAAGAGCTTTTGGAAGATTCTGGTGGACAGCGCAAAGATGAGCGGTATGATCGTATTCCTCATCGGCGTATCGAATATTCTCGGATGGGTTATGGCATTTACCCAGATTCCGCAGGCGATTTCCGCAGGACTTCTGGGCCTTACCAACAGCCCGATAATCATCCTGCTGATTATGAATGTGATCCTGTTGATCGCTGGTACCTTTATGGACGTAACTCCGGCAATCCTGATCTTTACGCCGCTTTTTCTTCCGATCGTCAAGACCTTTGGCATGCATCCGGTTCATTTCGGACTGATCCTGGTCTACAACCTCTGTATTGGAAATATTACGCCGCCTGTAGGCAATACGCTGTTTGTGGCGATTAAGGTTGGAAAGACGTCACTTGCCAGGGTTATGCCTTACATGGTCATGTATTATGCCTCTATCCTGGTGGGCCTTGTGCTGGTAACGTATATTCCTGCTGTCAGCATGGCGCTTCCGACGATGGCCGGGCTGGTCAAATAACAGAATATAGTATATGGTTTTATGCAGTAAAAAACCGTCTGTCACAGTGCTGGTGTGACAGGCGGTTTCTTTTGGTTCCGTGTCCGGTTATCCGGCGGCAGTGTTAATCCTTTTTTACTGCAAGACGGTCCCGGTTTAAGAAGTAGTAAAGAAGTCCGGCGGCGCTTAAGGAGATAAAAACATAGAAAGCCGGCCGGATTCCGCGTTTTTTGCAGTCACGGCAGATAAATGCAAGGATTGTGATGAGGACCGGCAGAAATGCGGAGAGAATAAAAACTGCAGATGCCGCCGCACACAGAAATACCGTGATGTCGCTAAAGCCTTGAAACCGTGTATAGAGCGCCGCCGAAAATGCCGCGAGAAACAGCAGAAGACAGCCGGTTATAAACCATTTGAATTTTGCTGCCTGCCCGCGCATACGGTTTACTTCTTCTTTTAGATCAGGAAGAAGATTTACCGTCATGTCAGGAGCTGCCAGATCTTTTGGCGAAATCTGAAAGAGCTCCGCCAGATGGATGAGATGGTCGGTTCCCGGCTTTGACTGGCCGGTCTCCCATTTTGATACGGCCTGGCGGCTGACACCCAGAAGCTCGGCCAGACATTCCTGCGACATATTATGAGACGTTCTTAACTCCTGTATTTTTTCTGCCAGTGACATGTGGAATCCCTCCGTTTCCCTTTGAAGCACTTTTTGATACTTCTGAGTGTAACAGAAATGATAAAAAAACACTACCAACTATCTGTCAACCGGCATATTTTTCCTGCGCAACCAGAGGCTGCAAGCGGTTTAAGGGGCTGCGTACATTTTTAAATAAAAGATTTAGAATTTCTTTCGTTTTACACGTCGTTCATTTTAAGATTGCCCATATATCCTAGTAATGCAGGCAGGAAGGGAAGATATATGCGTGTTTGTGGCATAATACAGGAAGCAGACAGTGTTCTTTTATGCAGTGCCAATCATGATAAAACGTCAGGCGGGTCTTTTAGGAATCTGGCCTTCATGATATACTATAGTTTGAATCTGTATGAACCATAAAATATCCGAAAGCGAGGAGAGATACCATGGAAACAAATCACATTCTGCTGGTAGAAGATGATAAGGAGATTAGAGAAGGAGTCGAGATTTATTTAAAGAGCCAGGGCTATGAAGTATTCCAGGCGGCCGATGGAATCGAGGGCCTTAAGATTCTGGATCAGGAAGAAATACATCTGGCTATCGTGGATGTGATGATGCCGAGAATGGATGGCATTACCATGACTGTCAAGCTGAGAGAAAAATACGACTTTCCGGTTATTATCCTTTCCGCGAAGACGGAGGAGGTCGATAAGATCATGGGACTGAATATCGGTGCCGACGACTATATATCGAAACCATTTACTCCGATGGAGCTGCTTGCAAGAGTTAATTCCCAGCTGAGACGGTACAGAAAGTATCTGGATATGCTGGAGGCAAAGGAACAGAAGGAAAAGAGCAACATTTATATCATCGGCGGACTGGAGCTGAACGAGGATACCGTGGAGGTCACGGTGGACGAAAAGCCTGCAAAGCTGACGCCAATCGAATTTAAGATTCTCGCTCTCCTGATGAAGAATCCCGGAAGGGTCTTCTCCGCGGAAGAGATATACGAACGCGTCTGGAATGAGCGGGCGATCAACACGGACACCATCATGGTACACGTGAGAAAAATCAGGGAAAAGATTGAAATTAACCCGAAGGAACCCAAATATTTAAAGGTGGTGTGGGGAGTTGGATATAAAATTGAAAAACAGGCATAGAATCAGCGCGCTGCTGTCCTTTCTTATCGTAGTGGCGGCGGCTGTTATCATGACGGGATTGTACCCGTTTTTTGAAAAAGAGGCGGGGCGCCATGAGGAACCCGCATATGAGGACCAGGCGTTTTTACGCCACCTCGTCTTTGGCAACTACGTGCTGGATTTAGAACAGTATCAGTATGCCAACGGTGTGGTGATTTCGCCGTTCGAGCATTTCTTCCCGGAAGGAGCCTATGAGCTGAAAAACGGAAGTCTGGACGGATACGCAGAGCAGATGGCTGCGGTGTCGGAAGGTGCAGGGAATCCGGGAGATGAGACGGCACCGGCACCGGAGGCGGCCAGTCAGATTCCGAAGGACAAGGCGCTGGCAGCGGGAGAGGATACCGAATCTTATCTGGAAGATGAGGTTTACGGGAACCTCACAGACGAGGAAAAAAGCTATATGGCCGAGGAGCGGCAGGAATACTTACGCAATCTCCGCCAGAACTGTATGATGGAGTATGAGAGCTGGAACCGGTATTTCGGAAGTATCAGGAATGCCATTGATTTCCAGGTACTGGACGAAAACGGAAGCATTCTGATGAATTATGCAAAGGACAGGAACATCTTAACCGATGACAGCTACGTGTTCCGGGTTGTGATGCATTACGATGAGCATGGCCGCATGGAGGTGATGCAGCTGGGCGGGCAGGATACCTCGTATCTGTTAAACATTCTCCAGAAGTTTGGGGAAGTCGATCCCATGGAAGAGTACTACTGGGAACAGTACAGCAGTAAACCGCAGTTCAAACTGTCAAATCCGAAGAATATTAGCTTCGCCTACGCCATGACGGAACAGCAGCTGGCGGAGTATTCTCTGGCCAGAAGTTCATCCTGGGGATCCTATTATAACTCAGGAAGAGTCGCTCAGGTATTTGCAGGACTGGGAATCTTTGTGGCATTAGCCGCATTCCTAATATCCTGCTTCGATGTGACGCGGGCAGATGACAGCAAGGTGCTGCGTGCGCCGCTGGGGATTGTCCTCGGTGTGGGTGCAGGAGGCATAGGCTTCGGCTACAGTCTGACCAGCCTGGTGGCTGTGACGAACCATGGAAGCCTGTATTCCGGTCTGATCCGTGCGAATTTCCTGCCGAAGGCAGCGGATATTATGGTGAAGCTGTGGAATGTGTTCTGGTGGTGTATCCCGTTTGCGATCATTTACTGGGCCGTTTTGTGTATGAGAGATGTGTTCCATATCGGATTCAGGCGCTACATCAGGGAAAGAACCTTATGCGGGCTGTTCTATGGCTGGTGCGCAGGGCTCTGCCGCAGAATTTACAACTTCCTGGGAAGTATCAACCTGCAGGATAACTCAGACAGGACGATCTTCAAGATCGTCGGTGTGAACTTTGTTATTCTGGCAGTATTATGCAGCTTATGGTTCTTTGGAATCGGGGCGCTGATCATCTATTCGATCGTGCTGTTCCTGGTGCTGCGCAAATACTATCGGGATTTAACCCGGAAATACAGAATCCTGTTAAAGGCAACGAATCAGATCGCAGAAGGAAATTTAGATGTGACGATTTCGGAAGATCTCGGCGTGTTTGAACCGTTTAAGACGGAGATCCAGAAGATACAGAGCGGCTTTAAAGTGGCTGTGGATGAAGAAGTTAAGAGCCAGAAGATGAAGACGGATCTGATCACTAATATGTCCCATGACTTAAAGACGCCGCTGACAGCGATTATTACTTATGTAAACCTGCTAAAGGATGACAATGCGGTGCCGGAACAGCGAAAAGCCTATATTGATGTGCTGGAACAGAAGTCCATGCGGCTGAAATCCCTGATCGAGGACCTGTTTGAAATCAGCAAGGCCAACAGCAATAATGTGACGCTCAATCTGGTGGATGTGGACATTGTAAGCCTGTTAAAAGAGGTGAGTCTGGAACTGAGCGATAAGATTGAGGAGTCCACCATTGATTTCCGGTGGAATCTGCCGGACGAGAAGATCGTCCTGCCGCTGGACAGCCAGAAGACGTACCGGATCTTTGACAATCTTCTGACCAATATCATGAAATACGGTATGCCGAATACCAGAGCGTATATTGATATGAAACGGGACGACGGCGGAGTGGTCATCACCATGAAGAACGTGTCAGCCAACGAGCTTACTTTTAATCCGGAAGAGATAACGGAACGTTTCGTCCGCGGCGACCAGTCGCGCAACACGGAAGGCTCCGGCCTGGGCATGGCGATTGCCAAGAGTTTCGTGGAGCTGCAGAATGGGAAGATGAATGTAGAGGTAGAGGCGGACTTATTCCGCATTATAATCCGGTGGCCGGTGGAGCAAAATCCGGTTGAGGAAGACGACGAAGAAGAGATGTAATCATATAAGTAAGGATATAAGAAGAATGTAAGAAGCCACATAAAAGAGTCTTTGAGTACGCGGTCCGGCACCGGAAAGAATATTCCTGGTCGCTGGACCGCATTTTTTATTTCCAATTTAATTTTGAAAATTATTTTCAAAATGGTCTTGAAATAGAGATGGGAACTGGTTATACTAAGGATAGCCGGACAGATGACTGCCGGCGATAAGAAAGAGAGGGTGTATGGTCATGATAATACAAAGTAAAAAGGTCTGGATCGCAGGCCAGTTTATACCAGCTCAGCTCGAGGTCGCAGAAGGAAAGATCACTGCTGTCCGCGAATATGGCGAAAGATCCGTGGATCAGGATTATGGAACCAAAAGGATTGTTCCTGGGTTTATCGATGTGCATACCCATGGAGCTTATGGATATGATACCAATGACGGAGAGCCGGAGGGCTTACGAAACTGGATGAAACATATACCGGAGGAAGGAGTGACCTCCATTCTTCCAACCACGGTAACACAGATGCCGGATGTCCTGGAGAAGGCTGTGGCTAATGTGGCCTCGGTCGTGGAAGAAGGCTATGAGGGCACGGAGATCCTGGGAATTCATTTTGAAGGACCGTATCTCGACATGGATTATAAGGGAGCCCAGCCGCCGGAGGCGATCGCACAGGCGGCCGTTGACCAGTTCCGGAGGTATCAGGAGGCTGCGAAAGGGCTGATTAAATACATTACGCTGGCGCCGGAGCATGACGTGGATTTTGCTCTGACAAAATACTGTAAGGAGACCGGAGTCGTGGTCAGCATGGGCCATTCCTCTGCAACCTACGAGCAGGCGCTGATGGGCATAGCCAATGGCGCTACCTCCATGACGCATGTATACAACGGCATGACGCCTTACCATCACAGGAAGCCGGGCCTTGTAGGAACCGCATTCCGGGTAAGAGATATCTATGGAGAGATTATCTGTGACGGCTGCCATTCCCATCTGGCTGCGCTGAACAATTACTTTACGGCAAAGGGCCGCGATTTCGTCATCATGGTGACGGATTCCCTGCGTGCAAAGCACTGCCCTCCGGGCGGAAGCTATCAGCTGGGCGGTCACGATATCGAGATCAGTGAGAGTGGACTTGCCTATTTAAAGGGCACCGATACGATCGCAGGAAGCACGCTGTACATGAACCGCGGTCTCCGCATTCTGGTTGAGGACGCGCTTCTTCCCTTTGATCAGGCCCTTAATTCATGTACCATTAATCCGGCCAGATGTCTCGGCGTGGATGACAGGAAGGGAAAACTGGTGGCAGGTTTCGACGCCGATTTCGTCGTGCTGGAAGACAATTACGATGTGGCACAGACGTACTGCAGAGGAACTGCGATGCTGTAAGAGAATGAGATAAGATTGTAAGAAGAGAGGCTGCGGTATTTCAGGATACCGCGGCCTCTTTTTTCTCGCCGTCTGAACTGTTACGTGATATTTCTTACAAATTCCAGAACATTCTGCAAAATCATGACGGTAAAATGACTTTATGGTATGATGGAGAAAAGCAGGGAAATGATAGTTTACGCGAACGAGGTGTGATATGAAGAAAAAAGTTCATTTGCTGCCCGTGGCACTGGCCTTCCTCATTGGTTTGGGAACTGTGGGCTGCGGAAGTAAGCAGGAACCGGCTGGGACGGCCCCGGAGACGGTGACGTCCGGTGTCAGTGAAGAGGAAAGTACGAAACAGGAGACGGAGAGCCAGACCGCCGAAGAGGTCCCAGCCTATCCGGTAGGGAGCTGGGACGATGATTATATTCTTCCGGATGCACAGACTCATATCTATACGCAGGAGGAGCTTTCATCCCTCACCAGGGAAGAACTCCGCATTGCCAGGAATGAGATTTACGCAAGGCACGGACGCAAGTTTAAGAGTGATGATCTGAATACGTATTTTTCAGGGAAATCGTGGTATCAGCCATCTGTCGAGGCGGACGCCTTCGATGACCGCGTGCTGAATGAGTCGGAAACCGGCAATCTGACCGCGGTAAAGGAAGCCGAAGAGAACGCCCCCTCCGAGATGGTGACGTGTCCAAAGATGGGAAGAGAGGAATTTCCGAAGATTGACGGTTCCACCGCGACGATACCACTGTCACAGGCCATTTACCGCCTTGCAACGGGAGCCACGGAGCAGGAGGCGGAACGCTTTATCCGGCATGACAAGACGACCCAGGCGTATTTAAACCTGATTTGGGGTCGGGGAACGGATCTCGTCATCGCCTATGAGCCTGGCGAGAGCGTGAAGAAACGGCTGGAGGAGGTCGACAACCTGATTATCAAACCGATCGGCCGGGACGCGCTGGTCTTTATGGCGAATCAGGGGAATTCTGTAAAATCCCTGACCGGGCGGCAGGTGATCGATATCTATTCCGGTAAAATTAAAAACTGGAAGGCGGTGGGAGGCAGCAGCCAGGTCATACGGGCGTTTCAAAGGCCTGAGGATTCCGGCAGCCAGAATCTCATGGAGAAGCTGGTGATGAAGGGAACCGCCATGGAGGAAGCGCCGCAGGACTATGTGGTTTCAGAGATGGGAGAGCTGATCGAAAAGGTCTCTGCCTACGATAACACGGGAGAAGCCCTCGGTTATTCCGTATACTATTATGCAAAAAATATGTATCAGAAGCCGGAACTGAAGTTTATGGCGGTCGACGGCGTGATGCCTTCCGGTAATACCATACGGGATGGAAGCTATCCCTATGTCAGCGATTTTTATGCAGCAGTCCGGAAAGATGAACCGAAGGACTCAAACGCATACCGCCTCTTTGAATGGCTTACGTCGGATGACGGTCAGGCGCTGATCAATACACTGGGCTACGTAGGTATCCGGGACGTGAAGAAGCCGCTTCCCCAGGGCTTTGAAGAGGAGGGCGAGGTATTTAAGGCGGAAATTCCTCTTTCAAAGGGCGAAGTCATACTTGCAGACGGGGATTACCTTTACGGTGAAAATGGAATCGCCGTGTTCGACCGTTCCATGAATCTGATGAAATTTATCCGTCATGTAAGTGGTCAGGCGGTTTCTCCTTTTATGGTGTGGGACGGCCGCGGCCTGCTCACCATGCAGGATACTCTGACCGGCAATTACGGTCTCTATTCCATCGCAGAAGAACGCTGGGTCTGCGAACCGGTGTACAGCGATATCTTTATCACAAAAGATGGCTATGGGCTGGAACACGCGGTATGGGTAGAATCGGGCGTGTCGGGTGAGTGGCATTATACCTACGACTACGCGGATAAAAATGGAACAATCACAGAAACAGGCGTGCAGTCGGATGAGAAAATATGGGAAGGAGAGGGCTGCGAGGAGCTCTACTACGATGTGAAGGAATTCATGGAGCACAATCCGGAGATTGCGATGAAATTGGATGTGACTTCGGACGCGGTCTCCATAATTGGCACTGAATTCCAGGAAAATATAGCCGTGATCGAGAAAGGCAGCCGTAACTATTATTATGATATGAGGGGAAAATGTCTCTTCGAGTTCGATAAGAGTAAGCTGCCCGGCGGCAGGGAGATTATGATGTTTCCGATTATCGTGAACGATCATATGGCCTATTTATCTGTCAATGATTCGGGGGGAACATCGAGCTCCAGCGATTACATATACCGGGATGGCGTTTTGGTGAAGACGCTGGAATCCAGAAACGCGTTCGGGGCTGTCTCGACTATCGAGGAATGCTTCTATACCCGGACGTCCGGCAATTATCTTTATGTATACAATTATCAGGATGAACCGTGTGCGAAATTCCTTATGGGATACTATACCAGTGACTGACGGCGGACACATGTGGGAGGCATTTATCAAACGCCTATAACTCATAAAAGGTGCCGCCAGTGGCTTTCAATAATTTTAAAGCCACTAGCGGCACCTTCTTCTAATCCACCCTACAGAATCCGAACGTTCTTCAAAGCGCCCGTCTTCGCAAATTCCGTCCATTCGCAGACATTAACGGCGTGATCGCCGATGCGTTCTAAGTATTTTGCGATCATCAGAAGATCGATGCACTGGTCGGCGTGCTCGGCGGACTGCTTCAGGAGATCGATTACATCGTTTTTTACCTTGGTGAACAGTTCATCCACGATATCGTCCTGCTTTTCGATGGTCTTAGCGGCGGTGATGTCCTGGGAGATGAAGGCGTCTATGGCGCTTCGCACCATCTCGCGGGCGGCCATGGCCATTCCCGGAATGTGACGCACCACATGGTAGATGTGCTCCCCACGGATGCGCAGGATAAGTTCCGCGATATCGGAGGCATGGTCACCGATTCGTTCTAAATCCGTGACTACCTTTAAGGCGCTGGATACGACCCGCAGATCGCCGGCTACCGGCTGCTGGCGGAGAATCAGGGAGAGGCAGCGGGCCTCAATGGAGCGCTCTAAATCATTGATGGTGCGGTCGCCCCGGATAATTCCCTCCGCTTTTTCGAAATCCTGATCCTCAAATGCGATAAAACACTGTTCGATCGAAGACTCCACCATGTATCCCATCTGCTTGATGTCATCGTTTAACAGCGTCAGCTCGTGGTCATAATTGATTCTTGTCGTCATTTTAAGTAAATCCTTTCTGAATTAAGTTTACATAAGTTAAAACGGATCAGCCGAAACGTCCGGTGATATAGTCCTCAGTCCTGGAATCCTTTGGAGAGGAGAACAGCTCCGTGGTGGTGGCGTATTCAACCACCTCGCCAACCAGGAAAAATGCGGTATAATCGGCAATGCGGGTGGCCTGCTGCATGTTATGGGTCACGATCGCCACCGTGTACCTGCTCTTCAGCTCATCCATCAGGTCCTCAATTTTCAGTGTGGAAATAGGATCGAGGGCGGAGGTCGGTTCGTCCATCAGAAGTACCTCCGGCTCCACGGCCAGGGCTCTGGCGATACAGAGACGCTGCTGCTGTCCGCCGGATAAGCCAAGGGCGGATTTCTTCAAGCGGTCGGACACCTCATCCCAGAGGGCCGCGCCCTTTAAACTCTTTTCCACGATATCGTCCAGCTCCGATTTGCTGTGAATTCCATGGATTCTGGGACCGTAGGCCACGTTGTCGTAAATACTCATGGGAAATGGGTTCGGCTGCTGGAATACCATGCCTACCTTTTTGCGGAGAAGGGTGGTATCGACTCTCTGGTCGTAGATATTTTCGTTGTCCAGCAGAACCTCACCTTCGATTTTCACATTGGGCACAAGGTCGTTCATACGGTTTAAAGTCTTTAAAAATGTGGACTTTCCGCAGCCAGAGGGGCCGATGAAGGCGGTAATCTTATTGGTATACAGCTCCATAGAGACATTTTTTAAGGCGTGATTGGTGCCGTAATATAAGTCCAGGCCGTCGGTTGCTATTTTTACTGTACTGGTATTCACTATTCTCTAACCTCCGTGTTGAATTTGTGGGATAAATATTTGGCAAGGCCGTTGATGGCGAGGACAATGAGGAGCAAAACCACCGCGATGCCGAAGGCCTGGTCGTACTTGGCTTTCTGCATGGAAAGGTAGAGCTGGATCGTCAGTGTACCGCCGGATTCAAAGATTTTTCCGAAAAAGTCCTTTGCCAGTAAGTAGCCGCTTCCCGCGGTGAATAAGAGGGCGGCGGATTCGCCCACGATACGGCCGATGGCCAGAATGACGCCGGTTACGATGCCGGGCATGGCGCTGGGGAGCAGAATGGTACGGATCATATACCATTTGGTGGCGCCGATTCCCAGTGCGCCGGAGCGGTAGCTGTCGGGAACTGTCTTAAGCGTTTCCTGTGTGGTTCTGGTGATCAGCGGCAGGACCATGATGGAGAGCGTCAGGGCTCCGGTTAAAATGGAATAGCCTAAACCCAGTGTCGTACCGAAGAATACGTAGCCAAACAAACCGAAAATGATAGAAGGGATACCGGAGAGCGTCTCCGTGGTGAATTCGATGAGGCGGACGGCACGGCCTCCCTTTGCGTATTCATTTAAGTAAATGGCGGCTCCCACACCCAGCGGGGTGGCGATGAGCAGCGTGATAACGACGATATATAAGGTATTGACGATATTTCCAAGGATTCCGAAGGTGCCCTTTATCGTGCTGGGAACAGTGCTTAGGAATTCCCAGTTGATCTGTGAGATTCCCCGAAAGAACACGTATCCCATGATACCGACCAGAATCAGGATGGATATGGATGCACTCAGATAGATCAAAAACGTGAGTATGGAGTCAGAAACCCGCGTCTGCCTGCGGCAGATGCTGTTTTTTATGACGGTATCCTTGTGAAGAGGAACTGCGATTTCGTTAGTCATGCTGTACATCTCCTTTCTTTAACAGCCTGGTCAGAGAAATATTGATGATCATTATAAAAGCGAACAGGACGAGGCCGATGGTGAAGAGCACCTGTTTGTGAAGGCCCGCCGAGTAGGACATTTCCGAAACAATCGCCGTCGTCAGGAAACGGACGGAGTTGAAAGGAAGGGGGAAATTAACCGAACTTCCCGATACGAGGCTGATCGCCATAGCTTCACCGATGGCGCGGCCGGTGCCCAGAACGATGGCAGTAATAATACCTGATTTCGCCGCAGGGAGCACGACCTGGAAGATTGTCTGAATCTTTGTGGCACCAAGGGCCAGGGAGGCGCTTCGCAGCTCTCTGGGAACAGAGCGGAGAGCGGATTCACTGATGTTGATGACTGTGGGGAGAATCATCAGGGCCAGAACCAGGACGGCGGAGATCAAATTGGCGCCTCCCGTGAACTGGTGGGTCGTGGAGCCCTCGAAAATCTTAAGTTCCAGCTTATACATGAGCGGATTCAGGATCAGAATTCCCAGAAGGCCGTAGATGACGGAGGGGATTCCGGCCAGCAGTTCCACCGCCGGGCGAACGATTCCGGCCAGCTTTGGCGGCGCCACTTCGGCGAGGAAAACGGCCGTCATAACACCGATGGGAACTCCGATTAAAATGGCGAGAGCGGTTCCGGCAATGGAAGTCAGGATAACATAGAGGATACCGAAGGCGGGGACTGCGGCTTCCGGTTTCCAGACGGTGCCGAACAGGATATCGACGATTCCCACTTTAAAGAGAGCGGGGGTACCGCTTACAATCATGTAAATCGTGATGGAAGCGACCGCCAGGACGGCAAAGAAACCACAGACGGTAAAGATAATCTGCGCCGCATGTTCCACCGCGGATTTGCTGCCGCGTCCGGCAAAGATGGAGTAAGATTTCGGGTGCATAAGATGGCTCCTTTCATTATGCGGATAAAAGGAACGTAGTGTCTGATCGCCTTCTACGTCCCTTTTTATGATGTCTGATTCAGCCGTCAGGCTTTTAGTTTGTCGGGATTAAACCAACGGATTTCACTAATTCGGTGCCTTCATCGGAGTAGATGTAGTCAAATAATGCTTTTACCAGGTCGTTCTGCTCGGAGATTTCTCCTTTGGTTGCCATAACGAACGGGCGGCTTAAGAAGTAGGTGCCGGCCTTGATATTATCCGCAGTGGCCTCTGTGCCGTCCAGCTTTAAGGTCTTAACCGTGTCGTCCAGAACGTCTAAGGAAACGTATCCGATGGAGCCTGGTGTGGAAGCAACCTTTGCCATAACTGCGCCGGTGCTGTCTAACTCATTGCTGTATTTGCAGGCGTCAGCGACATCGAGGATTTCCTCAAAAGCACTTCTTGTACCGGAACCGGACTCGCGGCCGATGACTACGATCGGCTGGTCTGCGCCGCCTGCGTCTTTCCAGTTGGTGATTGTACCGTTATAGATGGAGGTCAGCTGATCCTTCGTCAAGTTTTCCACGGCATTGGCCGGATCGACAACGACTGCAATGCCGTCGATGGCTACGATGTTTTCGGCGATGCCGTTAGCTTTCTCTTCGTCTTTTAAATCACGGGAAGAGTTGCCGATATCTGCGGAGCCGTTATTCACTGCTTCCACTCCGGCGCCGGAGCCGACGAATTCGGCCTGAACCGTTACGTTCGGATACTTTTCCATGAAGATTTCGCTGAGCGCGGTTGCAAATTTTTCCATGGAGGTGGAACCTACCATGCTGATGGAACCCTTTAAGTCTGCGGAAGCCGCAGGAGCCGCGGTGGTTGTCTCAGCGGAGGAAGTACCTGCTGTGGTCGCTTCAGCCTCTGACTGTGCGGTGGTTGGCGCCGCGGTTGACTCGGTTGTGTTGCTGCCGCAGCCAGCCAGGGCTCCCATTGTTAAAACTGCCATTCCGGCAAGTGCAAGTGTTTTTACCATATTCTTTTTCATAATTGCCTCTCCTCTTTTTCTGATATGATTTCTTACATTTATTTCTGCGAGCAATGAGCTAAACGGTCACGCTTGCGCGTCCATTTGGCGACTGCCGCGAGAGTCAAAAATCCTGCCGCCTGCGGCGGGGGTTTTGACTTTTATCTGACATCTGGAGTATACTAAGGAATGGAAGCAGAAGATATCAGGATTTAGTATAGGTTTTGTAAAAGATGTGTAAAGTCGCCGGATTAGAAGCACTTATGAAAATGTTAAAGAGTTTTTCATACTTTTTAGAAAGGCTTTAGGCATACAACAAATTTTGGACACATTTGCCGTGTATGATAGGTATCAGAAAGCCCGAGAGGGATTGAACATAGAAGAAGCCATGGTCATAAAGAAAAGCGCGCTTGATGTGACCGGCTTCGCCAAATTATTACGAACAGTTTACATAGATGAAAATGCCGCAGGAGATGGTTATGCCGTCTGCCTGCGGCATTTTCTTTGCGCAGCAGGAAGTGGGATTCTATTTTTACTAAGGCGGATTCGTATATATAGTTACAGTTCACTCCTGCGAATGGTGGAATCGGTTGCGGAACAGAATTACCTCTGTTATAATGAAAAAAGAGTTTTGATTGACGGGGAAAGGAAATATGGAATTGGATATACTGGATTATTATAAAAAACTGGTTGATTTTCTGGGAGAGGTGCTGGGAGAAAACGCGGAGGTCGTCTTAAGGGACTGCCGCAAACCAAATCACGATATTATCGCGATCGCCAACGGCCATGTCAGCGGCCGGACGATCGGGGCTCCGATTACGGATTTTACGCTGTCCGTACTGGCCAATGAGGAGTGGAAGGAAAAGGATTACGTGGTGAATTACGAGGGGAAGGCGGCGCCTGATAAGAGGCTTCGCGCCTCGACGTATTTTATCAGAGAGGAAGGGAAGCTGGTCGGACAGCTCTGTATCAACATCGATATGACGCCGTATGAGCAGGCCATGGAGAGTATCCGGCAGCTGAGCGGCATGGGACTGATGGGACAGGGCCCTCATTCGGATATCGTCTGCTCCGGGCCTGTGGAGAATTTCTCTGAGGACGTGATCGGCGATATGATGAAGAAGGCCGTGATCTCCGTGGTTGGATCTTCTGAACCGAAGGTCAGGGAGCGGCTGACGCAGCAGGAGAAGATTGAGATCATCGGCGAGTTAAGCCAGGCGGGTCTGTTTCAGTTAAAGGGCGCGGTGGGCGCGGTGGCGGAGTATCTGTGCTGCTCTGAGGCGAGTGTGTACCGCTATCAGTCCAAGCTGCAAAAGAAATCTTAAGGCCGGAACCGCACAATTAAATAGCAAGATGTATGGATAGAGAGATGTATGGATTAGGAAGATCTATGGAAAAGAAGTCTGAATGACGAAAGTTCAGGCTTTTTTTTTGTGTTTTCCCATTGTTTTGATGAAAGAGAAAATAAATTATTATTACAATAAAAAAATATTATTAAATTCATTGACATATCGGTCAGAATAAGATAAAATTTTCTTATAAAATTATAAAAAATACATAAACCAATCGGAGGGAAATCATGGAACGTACCGGAATTCAATATTCGACCTATGTACAGATTCTAAAAGAGGAACTCGTGCCTGCCATGGGGTGTACGGAGCCGATTGCTCTGGCCTATTGTGCGGCGAAAGCCAGAGAGGTGCTGGGCTGCCTTCCAGAACGCTGTGTGGTGGAAGCCAGCGGCAATATAGTGAAAAATGTAAAGAGTGTTATTGTTCCCAACACAGGCGGCTTAAAGGGCATTGAAGCCGCGGCGGCGGCCGGCATTGCAGCAGGGGATGCCTCCAGAATTCTGGAAGTTATCTCAGGCGTGACTGAGGAACAGAAGGCAGAGATAAAAGCGTATTTACAGAATGCGGAGATATCTGTGAGGCCGCTGGAGACGGATGAAATCCTCGACATGGCAGTGACGGTATCCGGCGGCGGTTCCTGCGTGAAAGTGCGGATTGCCGGGTATCATACAAATATTGTGCTGATCGAGAAGGATGGAGAGGTCCTTTACAAAGTGGGAGCCGTGGCTGCCAGGGAGGCGCAGATGGCGGACCGGAGCCTCTTAAATGTAGAAGATATCTACGATTTTGCCAAAACGGTGGACTTGGAGGAGGTGAGAGACGTTATAGGACGCCAGATTGCCTATAACAGCGCGATCTCGGAGGACGGCCTCCAGAACGACTGGGGCGCCAATATTGGCAGTGTCCTGTTGATGGCCTACGGTGACGATATCCGCGTCCGGGCAAGGGCTGCGGCTGCGGCCGGATCGGACGCCCGTATGAGCGGATGCGAGCTTCCCGTTATTATCAATTCCGGAAGCGGGAATCAGGGTATGACCGCATCCCTGCCTGTGATTGAGTATGCGAAAGAACTGGGCTCCAGCGAGGAAGAACTCTACCGCGCCCTGGTGCTCTCGAATTTAATCACGATCCACCAGAAGACGGGAATCGGCCGTCTGTCCGCCTACTGCGGAGCGGTCAGCGCGGGATGCGGGGCCGGATGCGGAATCGCATTCCTGCTGGAGGCCGATTATAAGACCATCGCCCACACCCTCGTCAACGGCCTTGCCATTGTGTCGGGCATTATCTGCGACGGCGCCAAGCCGTCCTGTGCGGGTAAGATCGCGGCCGCGGTGGACGCCGGAATCATGGGATACTATATGTATATCAATGGTCAGCAGTTTAAAGGCGGTGACGGCATCGTGTCCAAGGGAGTGGAAAATACAATCACCAATGTGGGCCGTCTCGGAAAAGATGGAATGAGAGAGACAGATAAGGAAATAATCCGTATTATGACGGAATGCTGACAGAAAGGAACGATTCGTCAATTACTCATGTCCAATGCCCGATGAAGCAGGGCGGGCCCGGGCCCGGGCACGGGCTTGTAACTCAACTACGCGTAGTACGACATGTGGTTCATGTCTCCTACCTCAAACACTGGCTACAATAGGCTGATTGACGGCAGCCCGCCTGTTTTGGTTATGCCTGACAGGCCTCTGCGAACAGAGTATTACACCCTTTATGGTAGATGTTTATGGCTCCGGTTCGGTCGTCATTACTTCGGTAACCGCATACAGTACAGCAAAATTCATGTTTTTTTCTGTTACGGTTAGCCCTTGTCGTATTTCCGCAGACCGGACAACTCTGGCTGGTGTACTTCGGATCCACCGCAAGGACTTCTGACTGCGACAGCGCGGCTTTGTATTCCAGCATCTCCCGGAACTGATAGAATGCCCAGGAGACCATTGTATACCGGGATTTTAAACGGACATGTTCTGTGATAGTGCGTATCCCGGTTAAATCCTCTATAATAAAAAGCGTTCCGGCTCCATACTGTGAGATAAGTGCCTTCGTAACCGCATGATTTACCGCGGTTACGTAACGGGTTTCTTTCTCACGGAGCTTTTTAAGCTTTCGCTTTGCTGATTTTGTTCCACATGTCTGCAGGCGCTTTCGCAGGGCAAGTGTTTTCGCGCGCTTTTCCTTGACTGCGCGGCCGGAAAAGAACCTGGTGTTCCCTTCATCATCAAAGGAAACTGCCAAATGGTTGACACCCAGATCAATTCCAACGATATGGTTTAAGATATTCCTGTTCTCTACTTCCAGAGTGACCGGAATATGCAGATAATATTTCCTGTTTTTTCGAATTAGTTTGGCTGTGCCAAAGCGTCCGCCGGCACAAAACCAGTGTTCCATCCCTTTTAATTCAAAGGGAATATGTAACCTGCCGGAAAGGGTATTTAAGCTGACAGACTGACCCGATATGGAGTAATCCCGGTTCCAGACCAGATCATACTCGAAGTTTCGAAAAGATACTTTCGAAAATGGGTGTCCATTGCTTTTCATGGATTGATATTTTGCAAGGACCGTCCTAAACGCACTCTGAGTCATCTGAGAGCGTAGTCCGAACTGCTGTCTGACAGGGTAATATAAGGCATGGTCTAATTCGAGATAGCGGATACCTTCCTGTCCAAAAACGAATGCAGAGACAAAGTTCAGTACATCCCGGATAACAGACAAGGTCTTATTCAAAATAACCATCTGCACTGATGTAGGGTATAGTTTGATTTTAGCAGTAATAGTAATAGTTTTCATAGATTTTTACCTCATAACAGGTTTATACTTTGAGTATATTTTACCATATATATGAGTAAAAAGCAAACAAATGTTTGAAAAACTAAAAAGGAGAAGGAGCTCGTGATAGAGTCAGGAGGGGTATAATTCCTCTCATGTCTAAAGACACAAGTCTCCATATGCATTTCATGAATATAATAGAGTTTTTAGGATTAACGAGGGTGGAGAGCCTGGCGGGAGTGATCGTGTTTTTCGGTCTGCTGTTCGGAATCAGCCGCCTGCCAAAGAAAAAGTTTACATTTGCGGCCCGTGTGCTGATCGGAACAGGGATTGGAACCGTATACGGGCTGATCGTATGGGGACTGTCCGGCCGCACAGGAGTATATGCCGCGGATCTGGGCCGCTGGTTCTCCCTGGTGGGGAACGGATATGTTTCCCTGTTTCAGCTTTTGATCGCTCCGGCCATCTTTGTCGCAGGGGTACGTCTTGTTATCCACACGCCTCTTGTAAAGACAGAGACGCCGCTAATAAAATGGAAAAAATGGGTCAATACGCTGATGCTTGCGGTCAGCGCTCTGATTGGGGCCTGCCTTGGCCTCTGCTTTAAAGTGGGCGCGGCGCCGGGAGCAGATACTGCAGTCTTTTCCTGGGAAATCGGGGAGGGACAGAAGATCACCGACTCGATTGCGCATCTGATTCCATCGGGAATCGGTTTCGATTTTCTTACCGGCAATGTGGTGGGAATCTTTGTGTTTGCCGTATTGATTGGCATTGCAGCCCGGAGAATGTCCGGTAAATATATGGATACGGTAAAGCCGTTTCTGGACGTTACAGATGCCGCTTTCTCTGTAATTACGAGTGTGTGCAAGGCCGTTATCGCCTACAAGCCCATGGGGGCGGCCGCTGTCATGGCGGCGTTTACGGCGGCGTATGGCCCGGCGTTTCTCCTCATGCTGGTGAAGATGCTGGCAGTTCTCTGTGCGGCCTCTCTGGCCATGCTGGCAGTACAGCTGATACTGTGCGCAGTTTCCGGTATGAGCCCGGCGGCATTTTTCCGGGCGGGAAAGGCGGCGATGAAAAAGGCGCTGGTTACCCGTTCCGGTTCCGCCTGCCTCCCCGATGCGCAGGAAGCGCTTACGGCTGGGCTGGGACTTAAAAAGGAGATTACCGACGAGGTATCCGCCTACGCCATCTCTTCAGGAATGCAGGGATGCGGCGCCATGTTCCCGGCGATGGCAGCGGTATTTGCCGCAGGCTTAAGCGGACTTACCATGACACCGGCGCTGGTGTTCGGCCTGGTGGTGGTTATCGTACTGGTTTCCTATGGAATTACCGGTGTTCCGGGTACGGCCACCATGGCGGAATTCGGAGCCGTGATGGGCAGCGGTATCACCGGCGCGGTGAACGGCCTCGGACCGATGATTGCCGTCGATCCCATCGGCGATGTGCCGAGAACACTCATTAATGTAACTGGCTGTATGACAAATGCGATTATCGTAGAAAGAAGGGTGAGAGAGTGAAAACAGTGATTATCGGGGGAGTTGCCGCCGGAATGTCGGCGGCCTCCAAGTTAAAAAGGCTTCTGGGCGACGCGGTCGAGATCGTGGTTTATGAGAAAGGCGGAGAGGTATCCTTTGGCGCCTGCGGAATTCCGTTTTATATTTCCGATCATATCAAACAGGGGAAGGAACTGATCGCCAGAACGGCGGAAGAATTTGCGAAGAGCGGGATCCCGGTAAAGATTTACCATGAGGTGACGGCCGTGGATACGGATGCCAAGACCGTGACAGTGAAGAATCTGCAGACTGGAGAGGTGTTTGACGATATCTATGACAAGCTGGTGATCGGAAGCGGAGCGGGGGTGCGCCATTTTCCGCCGTTTGACCGTTCTTACAGCAATTTATTCGAGATCCGCGACGTGGCGGATGGAACCAGGGTGAAACAGGCGTTATTCGATGAGAAACAGCGCCATGTAGTCATCGTCGGAGCCGGATTTATCGGGCTGGAGCTGTCCGAGGCGTGCAGACATTACGGCAAAGAGGTTACGGTCGTGGAATTGGCTGAGCACGTGCTTCCGGCCTTTGACACCGAGATCAGCGAGGCGCTGGAAGCCGAGCTTGCAGAAAACGGTGTGACCGTGCGCGTGGGAACCATGGTGCAGAGTCTGGTGGAGGAAGACGGCCGCATCGTGCGGGCTGTGCTGCGGCGAGGGGAAGAGACCGAGGAGATCCCGGCGGATATGGTGATCAACAGCGCGGGAATCGCACCGGCCACATCCTTTATCACCAATGTGGAGAAGGCCGGAAACGGGGCAATCTGCGTGAATGAGCGGATGGAGACGAGTATCCCGGACGTTTACGCGGCAGGCGACTGCAGCATTATGAAGTCCGCAGTCACCGGCGACTATCTGTATGCGCCTTTAGGAACCAATGCCAACAAACAGGGCAGAATCATCGGCGACATTTTAGGCGGTGTGCAGCCGAAGCCATTTAAGCTGATCGGAAGCTCCGCGCTGCGGCTGTTCGGCATCGATGCGGCCAAGGTCGGTTTATCCGAGAAGGAGGCGAAGGCAAGAGGGCTTCATTACAAGGCCCATATGATTACGGGCAACAGTTACGCTTCCTATTACGGCACGGAGAAGCTGAATATCAAGCTGATCTACGACGCCGATACGAGAAAGATCCTGGGGGCAGAGACGTACGGACAGGGAATCGTGGTTCCAAGGGCCAATTATTACGCCATCGCCATCTACGCCGGACTGACCGTGGATGAGATGGGATTTATGGATTTGTGTTATTCCCCGCCGTTTTCCGGTGTGTGGGATGCCGCGCTGATCGCGTCAAATACTGCGAAATAGGCAGTAAATAATATAATGTATAAAGGAGAAAGTATGAAAAACACAACCAAGACAAAAAAACGTTCCTGGATCCTGCGCTTTCTGGATAAGATCGAAGCCGCAGGGAACAAACTCCCGACACCGCTCACCATATTCTTTTACCTGGCAGTGGTAGTAGTCATCGTCTCCGGTATCGGTTCAGCCCTTGGGTGGAGCGCCGCAGGTGATATGTACAATTCAGGCAGCGGCACGGTGGAGGAGGCCACAGTATCCATCGTCAGCCTGTTCAGCGTTAAGGGGCTTCAGTATATGCTGACCTCCGCGGTAACCAACTTTACCAGCTATGCGCCGCTGGGCTTTACCATCGTTATCATGCTGGGAATCGGTGTGGCGGAAAGCTCCGGCTATTTAAACGGCCTGATCCGCAAGGTAGTCAAGGTGACACCGGCCGCGCTGGTGACTCCGATGGTCGTCTTTATCGGCGTTATGACAAATGTGGCCGAAAATGCCGGTTACGTTGTCTTTATCCCGTTGGCAGCCATGATTTTCAAGGCATACAAAAAGCACCCTCTGGCAGGTATCGCAGCCGGATTTGCCGGTGTATCCGGCGGCTTCTCCGCAAACTTACTGATCGGTTCCGCGGATGCCACATTATCCGGTTTCTCCACCGCGGCGGCTCAGACACTGGATCCGTCCTATACGGTTACACCGCTGGGCAACTGGTTCTTTATGATTGTATCGACCATTCTGATTACCATTGTGGGAACCTATATCACCGAGCGTGTGATCATCCCGCGCCTTGGGCCGTATAAGGAAAATGGAGACGGAACTTTAATCGAGGCGTCCGACAGCATTTCCGCTAAGGAAGAGAAGGCATTGAAGGCCGCTAACTGGGTATTCGTAGGAATCGCGGCATTCTACATCATCTGCTGTATTCCGAAAAATTCCTTTATGAGAAACCCGGAGACCGGCAGCTTAATCGACGGTTCCACCCTGATGAACGCGATCATTCCGCTGTTCACCCTGCTGTTTTTCATTCCTTCTTTTGTATATGGAAAACTGTGCGGTACCTTCAAATCCGATAAGGATGTGGTGTCTTCCTTTAATAAGGCCATCGCTTCCATATCCGGTTTTGTGGCCATGGCGTTTGTAGCGGCCCAGTTTACCAATTACTTCAGCTATACCAATATCGGCCGTGTTCTGTCCTTTAAGGGCGCGGAACTGTTAAAGAGCTTAAATGTCAACTCCGTAGTTCTCGTGGTCTGCTTTATCCTGGTTGCAGGCTTTGTCAACCTGTTTATGGCTTCCGCCTCCGCGAAATATGCGATCTTTGCCCCGGTATTCGTGCCGATGTTTATGAAGATGGGATTATCTCCGGAGCTGACTCAGGTGGCTTACCGGATCGGTGACAGCACAACCAATATCATCGCCCCCGTTATCGCATGGATTCCGTATATCCTGACGATTATGAAGAAATACGACAAGGATACCGGGTGGGGAACGCTGGTTTCCTCCATGCTTCCGTACTCTATGGCATTCTTATTCTTCTGGTCGCTGCTTTTAGCTGTCTGGATGATCATCGGTCTGCCGTTAGGACCAGGAGCGCCTGTATTCTACGGAGTTTAAGGGAACAAAGGAGGCAGGAATATGTTTGAAGAGAGAGTAAGCTGCGTCTTACATAATATGGAAGAGATGGGGCTGGAGCAGATGATTATCAGCGATCCGCCGTCGGTCTTTTATCTGACTGGCAGATGGATTCTGCCCAATGAACGTTTGCTGGCATTGTATTTAAATAAAAATGGAAACAATAAGCTGTTTATCAATAAACTGTTTACCGTGGACGGTGATATCGGAATCGAAAAGGTGTGGTTTTCCGATACAGACCCGGCCTGCCGGATGATAGCGGACTGTACAGACCATGAGAAGCCGCTGGGGATCGATAAGAAGATGGCGGCCAGATTCCTTCTGGAGCTGATGGAACTGGGAGCCGGTTCCTCCTATAAAAATGCATCCGAATGTGTGGATGGAGCCCGCCGGATCAAGGACGGGGAAGAGAAAGAAAAGATGATTCTGGCCTCCCGGTTAAATGACGAGGCCATGGGCCGTTTCCGCGGTCTCATAAAGGAGGGCGTGACGGAGCTGGAGGTTGCTGCCGGAATGTGCGCGATCTACAAGGAGCTGGGGACAGAAGGGCCTTCCTTCGGCCCGCTGGTAAGCTTTGGGGCCAATGCCGCCATCGGCCATCATAAGCCGGATGGAACCGTTTTAAAAGACGGCGACTGCGTGCTCTTCGATGTGGGATGCAAGAAGAACAGCTACTGCTCCGACATGACCAGAACGTTTTTCTATAAGAGCGCCAGTGAAAAGGGCAGGGAAGTGTACGAGATCGTCAAGAAGGCTAATTTAGCCGCACAGGCGGCCATGAAGCCGGGCATGAAGTTCTGTGAGATTGATAAGGTGGCAAGGGACATCATCACGGAGGCAGGGTACGGCCCGTACTTTACACACCGTCTCGGCCACTGCATCGGAATCGAGGTGCATGACGCAGGAGATGTCTCTTCCGCGAACCAGGACGTTGTGCAGGAGGGCATGATCTTTTCCTGTGAACCGGGAATCTATCTTCCGGGCGAGCTGGGGGTAAGGATCGAGGATCTGATGCTGATTACGGCGGACGGCGCCGTAAGCTTGAATCGGGATTCCAAGGAGATGGAGATCATCGGATGATTCCCCGGTTGCAGAGAATGGAAATAAGATAAAAATCACAGTACCGCAGCAGGGAAGCGACTGGCCGAAACGGTTGGAAGCGTAGAACTGCTGCGGTATTCTTTTTTGTTGCAATCATGCGTGTTCTCCGCTATGATAATCGTATGAAGAGGAAAGGGGCTTTCGCGATGAGGGAAATGACAGAGAGAGATAAGAAGCTGCGTCTGCTGTACGGAGCTGCGTTTCTGGTGCTGATGGCGGTGGAAACGCTGATTGCCCTGTATGTTCACGACAGAGTGATACGACCCTATGTGGGGGACATGCTGGTGGTTCTTGTGGTATACTGTTTCGTCAGGATCTTTGTACCGGTAAAGGTGCGGCTGATGCCGTTTTACGTATTTTTATTCGCGGCATGCGTGGAGGTGCTTCAGTATTTTGACCTTGTGACGCTGTTGGGGCTGTCCGGCAGCAGATTCGCCAGAATCGTGCTCGGTTCGGTGTTTGACGTGAAGGATCTGGCCTGTTATGCAGTCGGCTGCCTGTTTTTGTGTGTCTGGGAGCGGGCGGTTCGAAGAAAAATATGCAAATAGACTGGACAGGAGCAGTAGATTTGTGGTAAATTGTCATGGCGCCGTTTTTTATATATGAAGCGAGGCGCAGGACTCTTTATTTAAAGCAGGAGGAAATTTTCATGGGAGCTTATCAGTTCAAGATTGTTATAAAAGGGAGTAAACCACCAATCTGGAGAAGGGTTCTGGTTCCTCAGGGGATATCGTTTGAGCAGCTGCACCAGATTATTCAGGCCGTGTTTTGCTGGTCGGATTACCATCTCTATGAGTTTGAGTTCCGTACAATGGGAATTCGGGTGAGAGATGACAGGATGGAGGAAGACTTTGACATGCCCGGAACCATCTCCAGCGGTACGGTTATCGATGAACTGGTGGCTGATACGAAGAAATTTACATATACATACGATCTGGGAGATAACTGGGAACATACCGTCGAGGTGGAAAAGTTTCTGGAGGAAGATACGGAGCCGTATGCACGGGTGACGAAGTATAAGGGCGACGTCATACCGGAGGACTGCGGCGGAATCTGCGGATACTATCAGCTTCTGGATACGCTGGCGGACCCGCAGAGGCTGGCCGCGTATAACGAAGAAAACGGATTTGATTATAAAGAGTGGGCCGAGAGCCAGGGAATGCGCGAGTATGATGCGGATCTGGTCAATGAAGCGCTTAAACAGCTGGCTTTCCCTGATGGCGGCATGCCAGAGCAGGAAGGTGTAACGCTGGCCGACATCTTCCGGTTTTACGACAAGGAGACCATCACAGAGCTGGCAAAGCGCCACGGCTTAAGCGGATATTCGAAGCTTAAAAAGGAAGAACTGATCCGTAAGACGGCGGAATATATGCTCTGTCCGGAGGTGATGAGCGACTACTTTGTCTGTGCGAGAGATGCAGAGATCAGGCTGTTTGAACAGGTTCTGCAGGGAGAAGGCCATATTTCCTATTTTGAACAGGAAAATATGGATTATCTCTATGCCGGGGGCTATGTGACAATGGAGATGAGCCCTGAACTCTATACGGTGGCCGACGATGTGAAGCAGGCGTATGAAGCCATCAATACGGAAGCGTTTCAGGCGGTAAGGGGGCGGATCAGCCGCATCGGAGATTATCTGTGCGCCGCTAACGCGCTGTACGCGGTGACTCCGGTCTCCCTGGTTCTGGAGATATTCAATAAGTATGAAGCGAAAAAACTGACAGAAGAGGAACTGACAGACGCGTACAGGATACTGTATGCAGCCCGTCCCCAGGTGGAGCTGATCGAAGGCCGGTTCGTGGACTGTGTGCTGGCCGAGCAGAAGTCGTATGACGAACTGTACAGCAGACAGCGGAACGTCCCTTACTACATTCCGAATCTGCGGGAAATCGAGTGGATGGCGGACAACGGCGGATTCCTGATGAGCAGGGAGCTGCAGCAATTTGGAGAATTCTTAACAAAAGGATTGGGCGTGGGAGACGAGCGGATTCCGTATATTTTACGGGATGTCCAGTCTGCAATCAGTGTCGGCTCCGATTTACAGACCGTGGTAGACGAGCTTGAGACTTATGGAGTCATATTCCGCGGGCAGGAGGAACTGGAGAAGTTCACCAGCCAGATCATGGACGTGTGGAACAGTACGCGTATGGTGCTGAACCGTGGGTATACGCCTCATGAGATGGTGACCAGAGGCTTCAGCCAGGCCGCACAACCGCGCAGGAACGTTCAGAAAATCTATCCTAACGATCCGTGTCCGTGCGGAAGCGGGAAGAAATATAAGAAGTGCTGTGGGAAGAAGCGGTAGGAAATAGTATTGAGATGTGATTGGAAAAACAGAAGGTAATGTGTGAAAAAGCGGAAGCGGCCGGATTGAAGAAGGCGGTTTCCGCTTTTTTAAAAAATTAGGAAAATAATCCTTGAATGGAATGAAAAGGAGAAAAGTTAGGAATTAAATCCTAACTTTTGTTGATGCTGCCTCTTTCCTTTTCTGAATTCTGTGGTGCGCTGACCGAGACCGGCCTTTCCATGCAGCAGAAGTTTGCCAGGTATCTGGAATTTAGTTCATTTCCGTATGTTACGAGGCTGGGACTGGAACAAAGGGATGCAAAAGAGTATCTGATGGATATCTATCACACAGTTCTCTTGAAAGATGTGGTCGCCAGGCTTAATATATCCGATGTTACCAGTTTGGAGAATGTAGCAAAATTTATGCTGCATAACATTGGGAATCTGGTATCCCCCACAAAGATAGCCAATACGCTGAAATCGCAGGGGACAAAAGTGGATCAGAAAACTGTGGACAAATATCTTCGCGGTCTGACCGACAGCCTGCTTTTATACGAAGCGGGGCGTTACAATATAAAGGGGAAGCAGTATTTAACACAGCAAAGCAAATACTATACGGTCGATATCGGTCTGCGAAATGTCCTTGTGCGGGGAAAGGACAGCGACGTGGGGCATATCCTGGAAAATATTGTTTATCTGGAGCTGCTGCGCCGCGGGTACCGGGTTTATGTCGGACAGCTGAGTGACGGCGAAGTGGATTTTGTGGCGATAAGTCCGGAGGAAACCATCTATTATCAGGTGGCGGCGACCACATTGGAGGAATCGACTCTGGAAAGGAAACTTGCACCCCTCAGAACAATCCAGGACAATTATCCCAAGTATCTCTTAACGTTGGATGAATTGTTCAACAATGTGGATTATGAAGGAATTAAAAAAAGAAATGTGCTTGAATGGCTCTTGAAGAAAAGTGAATAGATATGGCTGCAAAGTACCCGATGGTTCCTGGATATGGAAAAATCGGGTATTTTTAAACGCTTGTTGGCATTTTTCCGGGGAGCAGTTATACTATAAGTATTATATTTGCAGGAAAGGGGGAACCCCCATGAGTGAAACAGAGCAGCATTTAACACAGCAGCTTCTGACACAACCGCAGTACGGCTTTTTGAAAACGGATCCCCATCTGGGAAAACATATTATCCTGTTGGGGCTGGCGGGCAGTTATGCCTATGGAACGAATCAGGAAAACAGTGATATTGATGTCCGGGGAGTGACATTAAACAGGAGATCCGATTTGATTGGAATGACCTCTTATGACCAGTATACAGATAAGAATACGGACACGGTAATCTATGCGTTTAACAAGATCATACGGCTTTTGCTGGAGTGCAATCCCAACACCTGTGAGCTGCTGGGGCTGAATGAAGAGCACTACTTATACCTGTCTCCCATCGGGAGGGAGCTTCTGGAAAACCGCCGTTTGTTCCTTTCAAGGAGGGCGATCCAGTCCTTCGGGGGATACGCGGACCAGCAGCTGAGACGGCTCCAGAACGCGCTGGCGCGGGACCGGATGGCTTCGGAGGAACGGGAAAGACACATCTACAATTCCGTGAAGAACGCCATGTATGAGTTTCAGGAACGCTACCGGATTACCGATTACGGATCTCTGAACATTTATATCGATGAGGCGGAAAATCCAGAGATGGACACGGAGATATTTCTGGATGCTTTCGTTTCTCACTATCCGCTTCGGGATTACCGGAACATATGGGGTGAGATGAATAACATCGTAAAAGAGTATGATAAGATTGGAAAACGGAACCGGAAGAAGGACGACAACCATTTAAACAAGCATGCCATGCATTTGATCCGCCTGTTTATGATGGCGATTGATATTCTGGAGAAGGAAGATATTATTACGTATCGGAAGGACGAGCATGAGCTTCTGATGAAAATCCGGCGGGGAGAATTTCAGAAGGAAGACGGCACCTACCGGACGGAATTTTATGAGATTCTTGCAGACTACGAAAAGCGGCTGCATGAGGCTGCTGCCAACACATCACTTCCGGAAGAACCGGATTATGAGCGCGTGCAGGAGTTCGTCATGAGCGTCAACGAAAGGGTGGTAAGAGATGAGATATAAGGATTTTGAGGGAACGCTGGAGGAACTGGTGGAACAGAAGCTTCAGGAGATAGAGGAAAAGGAACACGTGCGGATTCTTCACGCGGTGGAATCCGGAAGCCGTTCCTGGGGATTTGCATCCCCAGACAGCGATTACGACGTTCGGTTTATCTATGTGCGCCGTCCACAGGATTACTTAAAGCTGGAACCCGCCCGCGACGTGATTGAGTGGGAGCTGGACGAAACGCTCGATATCAATGGCTGGGATTTGCAGAAGGCACTGCGCCAGTATCATCGATCGAATTCCACACTGTTTGAATGGGCGAACTCGCCGGTTGTCTATCGCACGACAGAGGAATGGCGGCAGATACACCAGGCGGCATCCGTGTACTTTTCCGAAAAGGCGGCCATGTACCATTATTACGGAACGGCGAAGAGCAACTTCCTGGAGTTTCTGCAGGGGGACACTGTGAAATATAAGAAATATTTCTATGTGATCCGTCCGGTCCTGGCGTGTAAGTGGATTGAGGAACACGCGTGCCCGCCGCCGGTGCTTTTTTCGGAGCTGATGGAAGCGGTCCGCGGCTGCGGTGACCTGGCAAAAGTCCTGGCAGCCATTGAGAAGCTGCTGGAGATCAAGGCGCTGACGCCGGAAAGCGGAGCAGGAGAACGGATCGAAGTTTTGAACCATTTTATTGAAGGACAGCTGGACTACTATAAAACGCTGCTGGACAAAAAGACGGACGACAGGAGAGAGAGCTGGGACGTACTGGACCGGCTGTTCCTGGAAAGTCTGAAGGTGTGATAACCGGAAAGGAGATTCCTATGAAAATGACGATTGACAGGACTGCACTGGAGAAAAAGCCGCTTCGCTTTGTGGTGATCGGTTCCGGCTGGCGTTCTCTGTTTTATTGGAGAATTGCCTGTGCGTATCCGGAGCTGTTTACCATGGAGGCGATGCTCTGCAGGACGGAGGAGAAGGCCGGGCACATGAGAAAACAGTACGGTGTTCCAGCCGTGACATCGGAGGCCGTCTGTGAGGCCATGAAGCCGGATTTCGTGGTGGTGGCGGTGAACAAGACGTCGATCTTTCCGGTAACAAAGCAATGGGCCGGGAAGGGCTTTCCGGTGCTCTGTGAGACTCCGGCGGCGTTGGAACTGGATGAGCTAAAGGAACTCTGGCGTATGAAGATGGAGGAAGACGCGAGAATACAGGTGGCGGAGCAGTATTTTCTCTACCCTTCCTTTGCCGCAGCTGCGGAAGTGGTCAGGCGCGGATTTTTAGGAGAGGCGTCCATGATGACGCTGTCTGCTGTTCACGATTACCATGGCGCCAGCGTCATCCGCCGTATGCTGGGGACAGGACTTCAGAATATGACCATTTACGGGAAGGAATACCCGTTTACGCTGATGGAAACAGACTCCAGAGATGGGGCCATCACAGACGGCCGCATGTCGGAGCGGACGAGAAGGCGGATTACATTTGAATTTGAGGACGGGAAAACGGCTTTTTACGATTTCAGCAGTGTGCAGTACCATTCTTATATCCGGAGCAGGCATTTGAACGTTCAGGGTATGACGGGAGAATTAAATGACTGGACAGTGCGGTATGTGAAGGAAGAGGTACAGCCTTCGGGAAGGCGCTTCCTGCCGATGGAACAGACGATGAGCGTGGAACGGAACGCGTCCGGCAGCGGCATCATCCGGATTTCTCTGGGAGAGGAGCAACTTTATGTAAATCCATTTGTACACATGGGGCTGAAACAGGTTCTGCCTCAGGACGAGACCGCCATTGCCGTTCTCATGATGGGAATGAGGCGGTATATCGAAGAGGGGCTGGAGTGCTATCCTCTGGCGGAAGGGCTTCAGGACGCCTATGCGCTGATTCTGATCAATGAAGCGCTGAAAAGTCCGGGGCGTCCGGTCCGGTCCGAGACCCAGATATGGGCAGGAATATAGAATCAGGGCAGCAGTAGGGAAGAAAGTTTCAGACAGAGAGAAAACGGGGTAGAGATACAGTATGATACAGATTAAGGCAATCAGAGCGGAAGCCAGTCCTCAGTCATTTACGAAAGGAAATCAGTTGTACCAAAGAGGAATGGTGGAAGATCTGGATTTTCAGATAACCGATGGTAAGCTGGAGGCAAGTGCATGGGTAGAGGGATCTTATGATAACCGCTACCAGGTGGAAATGACATACAGTCTGAAGAGCCATACATTTACACAGTACTACTGTGAATGTCCGGCCTACCAGTCTTATGACGGGATGTGCAAGCACTGTGTCGCAGTCGCGCTGGAGATGATGGAACGTGATGAGGGGGGAGAGGAAGCAACCGAGGCAGCAGACAGAGCATCTGGGGCAGCAGACACAGACAGAGCACCGGCCGCCGCCAGACTGAAGCAGCCGCCGACAGATACCGCGGTTAAAAAACTGATATTTGCCAGCACTATTCGGGAAAATGCCTGCTATTTCCAGCCGGAGGTAAATGGAAATATAAGGCTGGTTCCTATTCTGCACCGGGATGCAGAGGGCTGGATGGTTGAGTTTAAAATCGGTTCCGATCATCTGTATGTATTAAAGGATATTACCGCTATGGTAAACGCTCTGAAAGAAGAAAAGTATGTACACTATGGACAGAAACTGGCATTTTACCATGTAAAAAGCGCATTTACAGAGGAGAGCCGCAGACTGGTGGACTTTCTGGAAGACTGTGTGAATCAGGAGCAGGACTTTATTACAGAATTGTATGTGATGCGGCGCAGTTACCTGCCCACAGCAGCTTCTGCACGGAATATGGTTCTGTCAGGTGATAAGATGGTGCGCTTTTTGCAGGCAGTGGGTCCGGGAGTCATTGCGCTTCAATCCAGATTCTCCAATCTGACCCGGATACAGATAGTGGAAAAGGATCCTGTACTTGGATTTTCTGTTGCGGAACGGAGCAGTGGCGGCTGTCTTCTTTCCGTTCCCAGAGGGGAAGCGTTTGTAAGTAAAAGCGGGCTGTGTGTTCTTACAGAAGATACCATATATTTATGCAGTGAGGAGTTCGGAACGCATATGGGCGGTATCTGCGGCTTGATGGAGCCGTATAAAAAACAGGAATATTATGTAAATGAAGAAGATATGCCGGTGCTCTGTACCTCGGTACTGCCTTCGCTGGAGGAGTATTCAGTCCTTAAAAAGCCGGATTCCCTGGAACGTTATATGCCTAAGCCGTGTGAAATACTCCTATATCTGGATTATGTGGAACGGACTCTGATTGCTTCTGTTTACAGCCAGTATGGAGAGGCGCGTTATAATCTGATTGAGGGACTGGAGGTCAAGGATTTATATCGTGATATGAAAAAGGAGCAGTATGCGGCAAAACTGGCAGGCAGTTATTTCCAATATGCAGACGAGGAGAAAAATCTGCTGTATATTCCGGAAGAGGACGAAGAGGCGCAGTATCGTCTGCTCAGCACCGGAATTGCACAGTTTCAGCAGATAGCTGAGGTATATATTTCTGAGTCCTTAAAAAGGCTGAGGGTCTTAAAGTCACCTAAAATAACCATGGGAATTACCAGGAACAGCGGACTGCTGGATATTACACTCCAGACTGAGCGGTTAGAGCCGGGAGAGTTGGAGGGACTGCTGTCAAGCTACCGGAGGAGGAGAAAATATTACCGCTTAAAGAATGGGGATTTTCTGGAACTGGAGGATAATGGACTGTCGGCAGTGGCAGAACTGGCCGAAGGGCTGGAACTGAGTGTGGAGGAACTGGAGGAAGGCCATATCCGGGTACCGGAATACCGATCCTTCTATTTGGACCAGGTTCTGCGGGAGAATGAAGGGATCGTAGAAGTTAAGCGCAGTTCATCCTATAAGGCCTTTCTGCGGTCCATGAAAAATGTGGAGGACAGCGACTACGAGGTCCCCGCCGGATTGAATGCGGAGCTAAGACCGTATCAGAAGTTTGGATTCCGATGGCTCATGACTCTGGGGGCGATGGGATTCGGCGGAATTCTGGCCGACGACATGGGGCTTGGGAAGACTGTACAGGCGATCGCGTATCTGGTGGCGGTGAAGGAAAATTATGAGGGGGATGCGCCACGACGCAGTCTCATCATCTGCCCGGCTTCCCTTGTCTATAACTGGGAGAGTGAGATACACCGGTTCGCGCCCGGACTGACCGTGGAGACGGTTGTGGGAGGGGCCGGGAGCAGGAAGGAAAAGATACGGAAGAGCAGGGTGGATATTCTGCTTACATCTTATGATTTATTAAAACGGGATGTGGAGGCGTATCAGGAGGCTCTGTTTGATACTGTTTTCGTCGATGAGGCGCAGAATATTAAGAATCATGGAACACAGACAGCGAAAGCGGTGAAGGCCCTTGGCTGTGCCCGGAGGTTTGCGCTGACCGGGACGCCTATAGAAAATTCACTGAGTGAGCTGTGGAGTATCTTTGATTTTCTGATGCCCGGATTTTTAGGGGGCTATAAGCATTTTAAGGAGAAGTATGAGCAGCCCGTGGCAGCGAGACAGGATGAGGTGGCTGCGGAACGGCTGCGGCGGATGATAAGGCCGTTTATCCTGAGGCGTCTGAAGAAAGAGGTCTTAAAGGAACTGCCGGACAAGCTGGAAGAGGTGGTGTATTCCCGCATGGAGACGGCGCAGAGGGAGATCTATGAGGCCAGAGTGCAGAAGCTGCTGGATTCCCTTTCGAGGCAGAGCCAGGAGGAGTACCGGGTCGGAAAGCTGCAGATATTGGCGGAGCTGACTCATTTGCGCCAGCTGTGCTGTGATCCGTCGCTGGTGTATGAGAACTATAACGGCGGAGCGGCCAAGGTGGACACCTGTGTGGAGCTGGTGAATAATGCGGTGGAAGCAGGAAACAAGGTTCTTCTGTTTTCTCAGTTTACGTCCATGCTGGATATTATCCGGAGACGGCTCGATGAAGCAGGGATCGGTTATTACATCCTGACGGGATCGACCTCCAAGGAGAAGCGGAATGAACTGGTGAAGTCCTTTAACGGGGATGGACCGCCTGTCTTTTTAATCTCCTTAAAGGCTGGAGGAACGGGGCTTAACTTAACTGCCGCCAGTATTGTGATCCATTTCGATCCGTGGTGGAACCAGGCGGCCCAGAACCAGGCCACAGACCGCGCCCATAGAATCGGGCAGCAGCAGGTGGTTACGGTGTATAAGCTGATTATGAAGGACACTCTGGAGGAGAAGATCCTGGAAATGCAGGAGAGAAAGGCGGGGCTGTCTGAGGAGATTATGGCGGATGGAAGCATCAGCGAGGTGATTGGGGCGAAGGAGGAGTTTATGGAGATTCTGAGAGGGGCGGCGAAAGAAGCGGCGGGCAGTCAGTAAATGGTGGCAGGACGGAATAAAACCAGCAGATGAGAGATACGGGGGATGAAGAAATACATGCTTAAAGTATTAATTGCAGACGATGAATATAAGGTAGGCTTTTTAGTTAAAAAGTTAATTGATTGGGATAAGCTGAATCTGGAGTTTGCCGGGCTTGTGCAGGATGGGATGACCGCATATGAGAAGATATGTGAGTGTGCCCCGGATATTGTGATTACGGATATCCGTATGCCGGTTTTAAGCGGCCTGGAACTGATAAAGAAGGTGATTGATGAGGGACGCAGTGTCCATTTTATTGTAATCAGCGGATATAAATACTTCGAATACGCCCAGCAGGCTATAAAATATGGTGTGGAGGACTATCTTTTGAAGCCGATTGACGAGGTGGAGCTAAACCAGATCTTGAAGAAGATTGCGGACACGGAGATAAACAGGGAGAAAGAGAGCCGCAGCGTGGATACGATGGTAAAAAAACTTCACGATAGCCGATATATCCTTCACAGAGAGTTTTTAAATTCCATATCCGGGGACGGGGAGATGAATCTGGAGGAGGTCAATAAGAATTACGGCCTGAATTTCGGAGACGGTCTGTTTCGGGTTATCTGCTGTAAACTGGACGGCGACAACCGTGCGGAGAAGAATGAGCAGCAGATAAACCTGATCTTAAAAAAGACGGGAGTACTGGTGGAACAGGCGTTTCAGGGGTGTGTTCGCGATATTGCCATTACCTATCAGAAAAATTCTGCCGTTACGGCTGTCATCAATTATACGGCTGAATGCAGAGACGAGGTGGAAGAGCGGATTGACAGACTGTTTCAGTCACAGATGGACTACTTAAGCGGATTTGAACACTACGAGCTGACGATGGGACTGAGCACGGAATGCGGGGAATTCGGCAGACTTCATGTGGCAGTGGAGACAGCCAGGGAAGCCGTGGCGTGCCGGATTCTGGGCGGAGCCGGGAGACAGTTTGACGAGCGGTCCATAGAACGGGATTCCACAGTCTGTGCGGAGGAAATCTGCGGGGAGCTGGAGGAGAAGCTGGCCGGAGCCGTGGAAACCGCAAGATACGACGAGGTGAAGTATATGATCGGGCTGGCGTTCCACGAGGCCAGAAAGCGCAGGGCGTTTGCAAGTGAGTATTATCAACTGGCGGGGCTCCTGTTTCAGTGTTATCTGGAGCTTAATCCATTTAAAAGTCCGGCAGATAATGGGGAACTGAAGGAACGTTGGAAAGAGGGCGCTGAAAACTGTGATTCTGTACCGGCCTTAACGGAATATGTGGCAGAACAGATAACCGCCGATCTTATGGCGTGTGTGGAGGCAAGCCGTGAGAAAGAGCGGAGACCAGTCTTAACCGCGGCAGAGTATATCAAAAAGAATTACAGCCAGAAGCTTTCTCTGGAAGAAATTGCAGAGCAGGGTGGGTTCAATATGAATTACTTCTCCGAACTGTTTAAGAAAGAGACGGGAAAGACATTTACCGCCTATGTGACGGATGTCCGGATGGAGGAGGCTAAAAAGCTTCTTAGGGATACGAATATGCCTGTTTACGAGGTGGCGGAGGCCGTGGGTTATAAGGATTCAAAATTTTTCAGCCAGCAGTTTGTGAAGACAGTCGGAATCAAGCCTATGGAATACCGTAAGCTTTATTATTAAGAGATGGAGAAGCAGGATGAAGATTGCCGTGACGACGGCAGTGCTGGCGTCAGCAGCCTGTATGCTGCTGGGGCTGTACTGCCTTTATTTAAAAAACAGGATAAAAAAGGTGGAAGCTGAACGGGAACGCCAGTTGTCTGAGCTGGAGGAAAAACTTCAGGATGAATATTCGGTCCGCATGGTGGACAAGCAGGCTAAGCTTTCCGCGCTCCAGAGTCAGATCAACCCCCATTTTTTGTATAATACGCTGGAGTGCATCCGGAGTGAGGCACTTCTCTATGACTGTGACAGTATTGCCAGAATGGCCAAGGCACTGGCATCCTTTTTCCGCTATAGTATCAGCAAGAAGGAGAATATTGTGACACTCCGGGAGGAATTCAATAATATCGAAAACTACTTTCTGATTCAGAGCTATCGGTTTGATGATAAATTCTCTTTTGAGATTTTGGCCGCGCCGGAGGACAGAGAGGCATATTCCTGCCTGATTCCCAAACTGTCCCTGCAGCCGATTGTGGAGAATGCTATTTTCCATGGGCTGGAGACGAAACCGGATAAGGGAAAGGTTACGATCCGGGTAGAGATGACGGAAAAGAATGTGATTATTATTGTATCGGATGATGGAGTGGGAATCGGGAGAGAGGAACTGGAGCGGATGCGGGATTCACTTAAAAACTCCAGGAAAGAAACGGATCAGGAGGGTAAATCTCCGGGAGAACGGGGCAATGGAATCGCGCTTACCAATGTCAGCCAGAGAATTAAGCTGATTTTCGGGGAGGATTATGGGCTGAATCTATACAGTACGAAAGGAATAGGTACGGATGTGGAAATCATTCTGCCGATTATGACAGATAAGTCTTTGATATGAAGAGAGAACTGTTGTTATTAAAAAAAGTGATTGTCGAGGGGGCAGACAGCAGTAACAGGCTGTATGATGTGGATTTGATCCTGCGGGAATCAGAGTGCTTCTGCCTTGTCAGTGCGGTGCATCAGAAGGAAGTCCTTGTGGAGTTTTTGCAGGGATTGGGAAAACAGATTTCCGGAAGCATTAGGATTAAGGGAACGGAACTGAACCAGGCAGACCGGAAAACACTGGAGAAAAATAAGGTATTTGTGATCAGCAGGATTACACCGTATATGAATACTTTAAATATTGGTGAAAATATCTTTCTCCTCAGAAGGAACAGCTTAAAAAAGGTTGTAATCAATGAGTGTGCGATCCGAAGCCAGACGGAATACTATTTTGAAAAATATAATATAGAGCTTGATCCGGACACGGCTCCGGAGACCTTAAGCAATGCAGATAAGATTATCATCGGAATAATCAGAAGCGTGTCTCAGGGGGGGAGGCTGCTTGTGCTTTCCGATACGTCGGGGGCAT
Source organism: Hungatella sp. SB206 (assembly GCF_051132295.1). Classification (NCBI taxonomy): domain Bacteria; kingdom Bacillati; phylum Bacillota; class Clostridia; order Lachnospirales; family Lachnospiraceae; genus Hungatella; species Hungatella sp. SB206. The sequence goes on from NZ_CP096603.1 coordinate 688,179, forward strand.
TTTCCCAAAAAGAGATGGTGCGTCTCACTTCTCTGATTGAAAGACTTAAGAAGGAAGGCATCGGAATTCTGATTTCAGATAATAATCCCGAGGCGTTTTACTGTGTGGCAGACCGCCTTGTTATTTTCAAACACAGGAAGATCACAAAGAAGATTTACGATCCAGAGCAGTTTCCGCAGGCATCGGATATCATTCTCCGCGGAACAAATGCCGGGGAGGGAAGCCAGAAGGAGAAGACGAAAGGTGTAGCTTCCATACGTATTAACGGATTGAAGGCAGGAGAACGCACGGTTTCCATAGAGGCCTGTAAGGGAGAGATTGTATTGGTTTCCCGTGAGGCCGCGCCTATAGACAACCTTTGGGATCAGTGCCAGCGGTCTTCAGACAGCGGTTTGGAGTTCATTATTGACGGAAAAAAGGTTTCGTCCCGTACAATGGCTGATCTGGTCAAAAACAGAGTGGGAATGATAAGCTGTGAGATATCCCGCATGGGAGTAATGAGAAATCTGACCAAAGAGGACAACATCCTGATGCCTTCTTACCGGAAGATCAGCGGCAGGCTGGGATTTTACCGCAAAGCTTCCTCGTATATCTTAAGAGATAACTTTCTGTTTGAGGATGGAGAAGCCTTAGATGATATTGATCTTGAAAAAAATGGGTGGAAGCTGGTTTTTTACCGGTGGAAGCTTTTTAATCCGCGTGTTTTGATCGTTCATAACTGTATTACGGCAGCGGATCTATGGGAGCGGGACTGGATTAAAAAGCGGCTGATCGAGATGGCGGAGAGGGGGACTGCCGTGATACTGCTGGAAAATGAGGCGGCATTCTGTTCCGGATTTTCCGACAGAGTATGGACGGTGGATAAGGTATGAAGATACGAAAGGTTATACGGGTGAATGTTCTGAATATCGTGGTATGGGCCGTGTTTTTTATTATGTGGGCGGCCGGTATGTCCAGTAATGTGTACTGGTCCGTCACACGGCAGCTTTTGACCATGATTTTCATGACATTTGGCCTTATGATTCAGATGATAAGCGGCGTGCTGGATTTGTCATTTGCCGCTGAAATATCGGCATCGACCTGTATCGGTGCCTGTTTGCTGCGCACAGGGATGCCTCTCGCGCCGGCGATGGCTGCGGTGCTCGTGTTCCATCTGGGACTGGGAGCTTTAAAAGGATTTCTGGTAGCCGGTCTGCGCGTCAATCCGGTCATCATCACCCTGGCACTTCAGATCATAGTGAGTAATTTATCAGGTCTGTTTACCGGTGACCACATGGTTATTTTCAACCGAAAGGATGTGTATGCGAGCCATGCCTTCTGGCTGTCTCTCTCTGTTCTGTCCGCGGTTTCCAGTCTTTTTTTGTGTTTTTTTCTCAAACGGACCTATTATGGAAAATATCTTCGGATGCTGGGAGAAAATCCGGCAGCTGTCAGGGAGAGCGGACTGAATCATACGGCTATCCGGATGATAATCAGTATGGCGGCCTCGGTTTTTTATGGAATTGCGGCTATGATTCTGCTGTTTATCACTTCATCGGGCAGCTCATCTAACGGCAGTCATTATCTCTATCCGGTCATCGCGGCAGCCTGTATGGGAGGAATCAGCTTTTTAAATGGCAGAGGAAAGGTATTTGGTGCGTGGTTGGGAACTCTGAGCGCCGTCATGTTCATGCATATTATCGTGATTCTGGGAATCCAGAGCAGCTTTGAGACGATTCTGGAGGGCCTGATTATCATCATTTCTATTCTATTGGCAGTAAAAACTGCAAACAACTGAAAATAGTCCCCTTAAATCTGAAAATCCCCTCATTGAGAGTTTGGGTACGGCAGGGTATCATTAAGACATCAAAAATCTCAGGGAGGAAGCAAAAATGAAAAAACAGTTAGCAGCATTACTTTGTGGTACCATGCTTTTAACGGCAGCGCTCAGCGGCTGTACCATGAATTCACCGGTTGAGGGAAAAGCGGAGACAACCACCGCGGCAAAGACGACCGATGCGGGAACGAGCGGAGCGAATGGCATGGAAAGTGAAGGCTCAAAGGCCGTGTCAGAGAAGGCTAAAATTGGTCTTCTGGCGCCAACTCTTCAGACCGAATTTTTTATTAACATAGACGACGGTTTAAAGAAGGAATGCGAGGCCAGAGGCTGGGACTATGTAGCGGTCAGCTTTGACAATGATTCTGCGACAGCAGTTACTTCTATTGAAAATATGGTCACCGGAAAGTGTGATGTGATTGTCGCCATGGTATCCGATGAATCGTGTGACGATGCTTTAAGAAAGGCACAGGAGGCCGGAGTAAAAATCATTGAATGCGGTGTGCAGACGGAAGTATTTGACGTTTGTTTGAATACGGACCAATATACGATCGGCAAAGAGATCGGAACTATGGCTGGGGAATGGATCAACAGCACACTGGATGGAAAAGGAAAAGTAGTCGTTTATACCACCTTCCAGAACACGGATATGCAGAATCGCGGAAACGGGATTCAGGACGGGCTAAAGGCCGCCGCCCCCGATGCAGAGATTCTGGAGGTTGTTGACATCGGAAAAGACGTGGTTGGCTCCGGCACCACGACGACGGAGACCATGCTTCAGAAATATCCGGAACTCAACTGTATCGCTGCCTATGGCGACGCGGCGGCGGTGGAGTCCTCGGAGGCTGCTAAAGCAGCTGGTAAGAGCGGGGACAACTTCGGTATTTTCTCCTGTGATGGAACAAATCAGGCGTTAAAGGGAATTGCAGAAAACGATCCGATGCATGGAACCATTAAATTCGAGGAAATGGGGCCGATCATGGCTGAATACAGCGAGAAGCTGCTGGCAGGCGAGACATTCCCTGATCCTATTGATTTCCCAACACAGCAGATCACTTCTTCCAACGTTTCAGAATTTTACACAGCGGAGTAGGAGACGTAAGGAGTTCTGGAAACGGAACTCCTTTGTAATTACTGAAAGAGCGATTGTGGCAGAGGAAGAGAGGAGTGGTCAAATGCCGGAGAATACTATATTAAGCGTCAGAAACATCGTAAAGACTTATCCTGGTGTGATTGCGATTAACCATTTTTCCATAGATGTAAGAGAGGGCGAGGTTCATGCTCTGATCGGAGAAAATGGAGCAGGAAAATCCACGCTGATCAAGACCCTGTCGGGGGCCATCACCCCGGATGAGGGAAGTGTCTGTGTATGCGGAAAAGAGTTTGCTTCCATGACTCCAAAGCTTGCAAAGGAGCAGGGAATCGAGGTTATCTACCAGGAATTCACACTGGTTCCAGGAATCAGCGCGGCGGAGAACGTATTTCTCGGTGAGAAGACAAAGCCGGGATTATTCGTAGATATTAAAGATAGGGAGAAGAGGGCCAGGGAACTGTTTGACCGGTTAAATGTGGACATTGATGTCTCAAAACCGGTGAAAAATCTGTCCCCGGCCCACCAGCAGCTGGTGGAGATCGCGAAGGCCGTCAGCAAACAGGTAAAGATTCTGATTATGGACGAACCCACAGCGCCTCTTACAGTCAGCGAGGTGGAGACGCTGTTCCGCATCATTAAGGACTTAAAGAGCCAGGGAGTTACCGTTATTTACATCTCTCACCGGCTGGAAGAACTCTTTGAGATCGCGGATCGTGTCACGGTCATGAGGGATGGCTGTTTTGTGGATACAAAGGACATCGCGGGGATCGACAGGAAGCAGCTGATTTCCATGATGGCAGGCAGGGAGCTGAACGAGAGTTATCCTGATAAGAAATGTGAAATTGGGGAAGAAGTACTGCGGGTGGAGCATTTGACCGGAAACGGGGACACAGATATATCCTTTAGCCTTAGGAGAGGGGAAATTCTGGGGTTTGCCGGTCTGGTAGGTGCAGGGCGGACGGAGCTTATGAGAGTCATCTACGGGGCAAATCCGAAAGAGGAGGGCCGTATCATTGTCAATGGAAAGGAAGAAAAGATAAAATCCTGCCAGGATGCGATACGGTGTGGAATCGGTTATATCCCAGAGGACCGGAAGAATCACGGCGTATTTTTAAGAATGTCAATCAAATGGAATACGGTGGCCAACAATTTAAAGGGGTATTCCAATGGCCTTTTTATAGATAAGAAGCGTGAGGCTAAGGCAGCGGAGGAATATCAGGATAAATTCAAGATCAAGACTCCAAATCTGGATCAGCTGGTCGGCAACTTATCGGGAGGAAACCAGCAGAAGGTGGTTATTGCGAAGACACTGGCAGGGGGCAGTAAGATTATTATTTTCGATGAACCGACGAGGGGAATCGACGTGGGAGCCAAGCATGAGATTTACAAGCTGATGAACGAGCTGGCGGAAGCCGGACACTCTATCATTATGGTATCTTCCGATATGCCGGAGCTTCTCGGTATGTCCGACCGGATCGTGGTCATCTACGAGGGCCGTAAGACGGGTGAATTGCCGAAAGAGAAATTTGACCAGAATTATATATTGGATTTAGCTTCAGGAGGAGAAGAAAATGGAAAAAACTAAGACAAGCTGGATAGATTTATATAAGAAATACGGCATCTATATCTTTTTGGTGGTGGTATGCGCCTTCTTTTCTGTGGCAGCTCCCAATTTTCTGTCAGCGTCCAATTTAATTAATATTCTGCGTCAGGTATCCATGTTTGGAATCGTGGTAATTGGCGTCACCATGGTTATGATCGGCGGTGGAATGGATTTATCGGTTGGCGGACAGATGGCAGTCGTGGGGATGGTAGTAGGGTTTCTGTTGGTTAAATTAAAACTGCCGATTCCGGTGACAGCGCTGATCGGGATACTGACTGGAATTGCGTTTGGTACGGTTAATGGAATTGTAGCCATTAAGTTAAAAATTATGCCAATTATTGTTACGCTTTCCACGATGCTGATTCTGCAGGGGGTTGCCTATCTGATCACGGGCGGCTATCCGATTACCGGTATGCCGAAGCCGTTTTTGATGCTGGGCCAGGGATATATAGGGCCGATTCCAATTCCTGTTATCATATTTGTGCTGTTTATTCTTTTTGGCTGGATTGTGATGAATAAGACGTATCTGGGCCGTATGATCTACGCACTGGGAGGGAATAAAGAGGCGGCCAGACTGGCGGGGATTAATGTGGATAAGCTGACTATTATGGTATATGCGTTTGCAGGATTTGCGGCAAGTATTGCGGCACTTATTATGGTAGCCAGAACCAATGCTTCACAGCCCGGAGCCGGAAGCTCCTATCCATTTGACTGTATGACCGCAGCCTGTCTGGGCGGAATCAGTATTGCAGGCGGCGAGGGTAAAATATCAGGAGCGGTCATTGGTGTTATTATTATCGGTGTGCTGGATAACGGGCTGGTACTGATGGGTGTTAATTCTAATTTCCAGAGTGTGGTAAAGGGAATTATACTTCTGCTGGCAGTGGCGATTGACTGTTATGAGGCAAAGAGTAAGAAAAAGGCGTGAGAGAAGGGTGTGAAGGAAAGGGGTGGTTTTATATGTTAAGCAGAAAGCTTCCATTTTATGAGATAGAGGATGGGATTTACGAGATCGACGAGTTTGACTGTGTGAGTGTATTTGTTATTGTGGGGGAAAAGAGGGCTCTCGTTGTGGATACAGGGACTGGAATTGGGGACCTGAAGTGGATAATTGAAGAGAAAATCACGGATAAACCGTATGATGTGGTACTGACTCACAATCATGGGGATCATACAGGCGGAGCCGGATTCTTTGATGAGGTGTGGATTCATGTAGCCGATATGGACTGGAGCGGCCAGGCGGCGCCGAGTGTGGAGTTTCGAAAGGATTATGCGGGAACGATCAGGCGGAGAGAGAATAAGAATTACGATTATGATGTGGAGACGGATATCCGGCCGTGGGAGAAGATGCCAAAGCTAAATGAAATGACTGATGGCCAGGTGTTTGATCTCGGCGGACGCAGGGTGACTGCTTATCACTGCCCAGGCCATACGGCAGGAGAGATGGTTTTTATTGATGACCTGACGAAGACGCTGTTGCTGGGGGATGCGTGCAACTGTAATTTATTGTTGGGCAGGGGATTTGGAAAGAATCCCAGAGATGAAATCCGGGTTGCCAGGGAAGGCCTGGAGCGCCTGATCTCCATGAGGGGGCAGTATGAGCACTTCTATAATGCACATCATGATTTCCGGGGATTTGGCCAGACACTGTACGCAGAGGCGCTGGAGGATGCGGCGGGGTGCTATGGGAGTCTTCTGGATGGGACTGCAAAGTTTGTGGAAGTACCGGACAGCCTGTTCCTGGATAATCCGCCAAAGGTGGCGGCGGAGTATGGAAAGGTACAGGTTTCTTATATGGATGGAAGAATTGATGAGGTTTAGGGAGTTAAGATGACGGAAAGACATGCTGATATTTTCAATGTATGAAAAATCAGTATGTCTTTTTTGTCTGATTAATTTACCGTATTGTATAAGTTTGATATAATGATTGTGATTACAGGATGATTGATTTGAATATATTTGTTGAATTAACGAATACAGGGAGGAACGATGAGCGAATATTTTTATGACGATTTAGACATGGAATTAGATGGATTATTCGATCTTATAGAAGATCCGTTAATAGATTCATTTTTCATAAAGGGCGAACCGGATCCCCATCTCGGAACGTCCCTTTTGAGGTGCCCAAAGTCTCTTCAGGATACAATAGCAGAAGAGTATAATCTGAAGCTGGGAAATGGAAAGGGACGAAAGAAACAGCTGCAAATGCTGGAAAAAAGAATTATAGAGGAGCTGCCTTGCCGGATTGAGGTGATGAGTATAGATGATGTAAAGATGCTGATGACACTGGCTGAAGGGGAAGAAGATATAGCAGATGCGGCAAATGGATTCAGCCTGTTGGGAAGAGGCTGGGTATTTTACTATATTGACAATGACAAACAGGGTACAATTCCTGTGGTTCCAGTTGAGATTGTGGAAAAGCTTAAGGAGATTTTTAAGGATCGGGAGTTGATCGTCCGCATGGGCTGCTGTGAGGTGTTCCGCCGCTATATCTATACGCTTTTAAGATTATATGGAGTATTTGATAAGAACTGGTTGTTTACGGTAATTGAAAAACACAGTGCAGCGGAGGAGAGCGGGGCTGAGGCAGAAGAAAAAGGATCAGAGGAAAAAGGATCAGAAGAAAAAGGATCAGAGGAAAAAGGATCAGAAGAAAAAGGATCAGAAGAAAAAGAACCGGAAGAAAAAAGCGTCAATAGAGAAAGCATCAGAAGAGAAAAGAGCCGGCATAGCAGAACTGCCGGAGACGGATAAGCTGATAGAACTGCAGAAAGAGCAGCTGCGCAGAATACAGAAAGAATCCGGAGTGTTTGAGACAAATGAAGATTACCTTTACGCTTCAGAATTGGGTGATGACGAGGATTACAAGAAGCGTATTGATTCAGTGAGAAACAAGCTTTATTATGAGCCCACCGAAAAGGATATTATCTTTTATCGGGATAATTATGTTGATAAGCGTTCTAAAGAATATCATCTGTTAAAAGGATATCTGGGTAAGAAAATATACGATACCGAGACACTGGAGAAGCTTCTGGAAGAACTTTCTGTGGAAGTTGTGGAAGAGGTAGGCGGATTATTTGCGGTTCCGGAGATATTGGAAAGATACGACTGCACGTTTTCCTTTGACGGAGATTTAAAAGAGTTTGAACAGATTTTCCGAAATTGGGAAGATCAGGTGCGTAAATGGAATAACCGCGGTTTTACAAATGCAGAGATGAAGGCGCGGGGAGAATGCGGTTCATTGGCAAAGATTGACTGGAATCCTGCCAGTATGACGTTTAAAGAGGAGACTCCTGATCTGGATGGCCCCTGTCCCTGCGGAAGCGGGAAGAAATACAGGCAGTGTTGTGGCAGGGGGAAGAAGTAGAAATAAAATGTAAGATGTAAGTTGTAAGATATAAGTTGTAAGATATAAGCGGTTTGAGGTGCAGTATATTGGCAAAGGAATGCGAGGTTTATTTTGGCCAGAAGACAGAGGATTCGATATGAGTTGAATACCGGAGAGATTACAAAACTTCAGCCGGATGAAATCCGGGTGATATTGAGAGCTGCGGATGAAATGATTGCCACGGCGGGGCGAAGCATGCTGGTTAAGGTATTGAAGGGATCAAAAGACAAAAAAGTGCTGGAGTATAAGTTGGACGAATGCCCCTCATACGGTTACTATCATGATCTGACGATGGAGGAAATCGAAAAACGGGTAGACTATATGATTGTAAAAAGGTATTTGAGGATCGAGTACAGCGACCATCTTCCCATGCTGGTATTTACAGATAAGGGCTGGGAAATTGAATGCGAAACGTATACAAGTGAATGGGTTTGCTGTTTTAAGGAGGTTGTTGAATCGAAGGTGTTGCGTCTGGATATGTTTGAGGAGTTGAAAATAGTCAACCGACAGGTGGTTTTTGCGATGCTGGATAAGATAAAAGAGATCGGAGATAAAAGATATATTCCAGTTTTGAAGACGTGGCAGAAAGGCGAGGTACGCAAGGTGAGACAGAAGATAGAGGGGGTGATTACGGTTTTGGAGAATAGGGAAGAGTGAAGAGAAAACGGTGTCCAAATCCAGAAAATAGCGGAGAAGGACGCTGGTTTTTTTTCTTAGGAGTAATTTGGAGGCTCTTTAAATAAGGAAAGTTTTTTTCTGGATTTTCAGTAAGGGATATGGTATTCTATAAACATAGTGAGGGAACGTATGTTTGCAAGAGCGGTTGTGTCAAAAATAAAGAAGGATTAACGGTTGATTGGCTGGGGATTGTTATTGAAACCGGAATGTAATTAAATTGGAGCAATGAAAAAATAAACTGATACGAAATCGGAAGGGGGGGACTGTATATGATTTTTATAACAGGCGATTGTCACGGAGATTACCGCCGCTTTCGTACGGATATATTTATAGAGCAAAAAGAGATGACAAAGGATGATTTCGTGATTGTTTGTGGTGATTTTGGTCTCTGGGATGAATCCGGGGAACAAAAGTACTGGAGAAAGTGGCTGTCGGGGAAGCCATTTACTACGCTGTGGGTAGATGGAAATCATGAAAATTACGATCTTTTGAATACATATCCGGTGGAACGATGGAAAGGCGGCAAGGTACAATTTATTACGCCGGACATTATACATTTAATGCGCGGACAGATATTTGATATTGACGGAATTCGATTCTTTACATTTGGAGGAGCCAGAAGTCATGACATCTCAGGTGGAATTCTGGAACTGGATGATCCGGATTTTAAACAAAAAAAGAAGGTATTGGACCATGGCTTTGAACCATACCGAATTAACCATTTGTCCTGGTGGGAAGAAGAAATGCCGGAAAAGAGTGAATTGGAAGAGGGGCTTCGCAGTCTGGACCAGTGCGGCTGGAAGGTGGATATCATTGTCAGCCATTGCTGTGCATCTTCCGTTCAAAAGGAAATCTGCGGGGAACGGTGCGAGTGCAATACACTGACGGAATATTTTGAAATGATAATGAACCGGTGTGAGTTTGAAAAATGGATATTTGGCCATTATCATGAGAACAGAAATGTTGGGAACAAATTTGCAGTATTGTATGAGCAGATTGTGAGAATTGTGTGAGACCGGGGGCAGAGTACGTGCAGGCAATATTTTTGAAGAAGAGAGGTGACTGGTGTATTCGTAAGGAGGACTTGGGCGAGGACAATCCGGCGGTTTACTGTAGAAATTATAATGATGAAATGGTACTGGAAAGCAGTACGCTTACTGACTTTTTAAATGCGATGGCGCTGTTTCAGGCAGGAAGCTGGGGAATGACTTATGCAGATGAAAATATTTACTCGATAACGGAAGAACAGGAAGAAAAGATACGGGAGAAATATAAGAAAAGAAAATACGAACTGCATCAGTGGCTCCGGATGAGTTTTTATGGGAATTTTGATGATGAGGTGATCCTGATGACGGAGAATGGTGATTATGATATGACGTTTGGGGCAGAAAATGAGGAGAGATTTCGGAAGATGGTAGAGTTTATGAGGGGACTTGGGCTGGAGGCGTACTAAGGGAATTTGTTTGCTTCTCTGGAACAGAGGCGGTATAATGACAACAAATGGGGCGAAGATGCAGAACTCCATTTGCCAGTTAGAAAAGTATGAAAATTATAATTAGAAATAGAGGCGCGGAAGCTGATTATGGAAACAAATAAGACAAAAGAGAAGGAATATGTGGATATTACGTTGAATTATTATAATGTCAACGCAGAAGCTTTTTGTTCCGGAACTAAAAATGCAGCTTTTACGGAACATCAGAATATTTTTCTCAAATGCCTTCCACCGAAGGCCAGTATATTAGATCTTGGATGCGGCTCTGGACGGGATAGCAGGGTGTTTTTACTTAAGGGATATGATGTGGAAGCGATAGATGGATCGGAAGAATTATGCCGGCTGGCCTCTGAATGCATTGGCAAGGAAGTGAGATGCTGTAAATTTCAGGAGTTGGAGGCAGAAAATTTATATGACGGCATCTGGGCCTGTGCGTCGATGCTGCATTTAAATATAACTGATTTAGAGGCGGTAATGAAACGAATCGATCGGGCGCTGAAACCTGCGGGTATTTTGTATACTTCTTTTAAATATGGAGAGTATGAAGGGTTTCGCAATGGACGGTATTTTAATGATATGACAGAAGAGAAGATAGAATTACTGCTGAAAAGGCTGGATACCTTTAAAATAGAGAAAATGTGGCGGACATCAGATGTACGACCGGGAAGAAGTGAAGAAAAATGGCTGAACTTACTTTTAAGAACAAAGAAGGAGTAACTTCTGATATTGAGTTTCAGGGAAATGCAATAACGGGTGATGGGAATTATTTGTATTCCCGTTTGAAACCGTGTTTTTATAAAGCTAAGAGAATTGATATTATAGTTTCTTTTTTAATGGAATCAGGCGTAAAGCTGCTTGTGAAGGACATAAAAGCCGCTGTGGAACGCGGAGCCAGGGTACGAATTTTGACAGGTAATTACTTAAATATAACCCAGCCGGCCGCTTTATATATGCTGAGAAGAGAACTGGGGGATACTGTATCGGTACGATTTTATAATGTAACGAATAAGTCCTTTCATCCCAAAGCATACATATTCCATTATGAAGATAAGGGTGAAATATATATTGGTTCTTCCAATGTATCATTCAGCGCATTAACAACGGGGATCGAATGGAATTACTGTTTTGACAGTAAAATACATCCGGAGGATTTTAAACATTTTTACAATACGTTTGAAGACCTGTATAAGAATTATGCTTATGAAATAACAGATGATGCGTTAAAGGAGTATTCCCGGAAATGGAAGAAGCCAAATGTGCAGAAGGATCTGGAGGTGTATGATGCAGCAGGCGGCAGGGAAGAGCCGGAGACCATCCAGCCCAGAGGGGCACAGATCGAAGCGCTGTATCATTTGGAGAAAAGCCGTAAAGAAGGCTGGGATAAGGGGATTACGGTAATACCAACGGGCGTGGGGAAGACTATTCTTGCAGCGTTTGATTCAAAAAATTATAAAAGAGTGCTGTTTGTGGCACACAGAGAAGAAATCCTGATTCAGGCGGAAGAGGCGTTTCGGAAAGTAAGGGGCAGCGGGAAGTACGGCTTCTTCTATGGGGATAAGAAGGACGAAGACTGTGAGGTTTTATTTGCAACGGTGCAGACTTTGGGAAAATCTGAGTATTTATGTGATAAATGGTTTCCGAAAGATTATTTTGACTATATTGTTGTAGATGAGTTCCATCACGCAGCGGCAGATACCTACAAGCGGATTATCCGATATTTTACACCCGAATTTCTTTTGGGACTTACTGCAACACCGGATCGCCTGGATGATAAAAATATTTATGAGATATGCGATTTTAACGTGGTTTACGATGTCCGCTTGAAGGCGGCTGTGAATAAAGGCTGGCTGGTGCCGTTTCGTTATTACGGGATTTATGACTGCACGGTTAATTATGATAACATTTCATATGTGCATGGCAAGTACGATGAGGAAGAACTGGAAAAGGAACTGATGATTCCTCAAAGGGGTGATCTGGTTTACCATAATTATTCCAAGTATAATTGTAAGCGTGCCCTTGCATTCTGCTCTACGAAAAAACATGCAGAATATATGGCGGAGTTTTTCCAGAACAGAGGAGTAAAGGCGGCCGCTGTGTACAGTGGAACCGACGGGGAGTATAATCTTGACAGAAGGGAAGCGCTGGAAAAGCTTAGGGATGGCAGGCTGCAGATTATCTTCTCGGTTGACATGTTTAATGAAGGGCTGGATGTAAAAAACATTGATATGGTGCTGTTTTTGCGGCCGACACAGTCGCCTACCGTATTTTTGCAGCAGTTGGGTCGCGGGCTCAGAACTGCGGAAGGAAAAAGCTATTTAACGGTTCTGGACTTTATCGGTAATTATAAAAAAGCAAATTTGCTCCCGTTTTTACTGAGTGGGGAGAAGTATCAGAAACAAATTGCAAGAAGTTATTCACTGACGGATTACGAGATGCCGGATGACTGCATGATTGATCTGGATTTTCAAATTGTTGACTTGTTTAAGAGACAGGCAGAACAGGAAATGTCGATCAAAGACAAGGTAAATGAACAGTTCGAGAAGGTTCGCCAGCTTGTATCCTGTGAATTCCAGCGCCCGGTGCCGACCAGGGTCGATTTATTTACCTATATGGACACTGATGTTCAGGAAGCGCTGAAAAGAAATATGAAATATGCGCCAGTTCCCAATTATCTGAATTTTCTTGCAGAGCGAGATTTGCTTACCGAGGATGAAAAGAAGCTATTTAATGGAAAAGGGGCGGAATTTATTAATATGGTAGAGACAACGAGGATGCAGAAATCGTATAAGATGCCGCTGCTTCTGTCGTTTTGCCGTGATGGGAAGTTTAAGATGGTTGCGGATGAAGATGATATTTATTACAGCTTTCAGGCGTATTATGAGCGGGGCGGTTATAAGGTGGATATGATCAAGGACCAGTCATCGGCCGGGTTTATGACGTGGGGGAAGAAGGAGTGGGTGAAAATGGCGGTTATGAATCCTGTTAAATATATGTTAGATAAACATCCAAATTGTTTTAGGAAAGTTGATAATGGGGTGATTGGACTTGTGGAAGGTATGGAAGAGGCTGTGGGGAATGAGGCGTTTGTAAGACATGTGATGGATGCGGTGGAGTGGAGGTCGGTGAGGTATTTTGCGGGAGAAAAGCGATAAGGATTATAATGGAGTCTTTTATGATCTATAGGAACTAGGTTTAATATGAAGGTTAGGGGAAAAAATATGAAGTTTAATCCTGGATTAGTTATTGGAGAAGTAGTGTCAAATAGAGAGATTTCTAAAGTCTTTGGTTGCGCTATTATGGGAGGGATGCGACCTTCCACAAAGACAGGCACGTTAGTACTGATATCTGATATGACAAAGCCTTTTTATAAAGATGAGTGGAAAAATGGTATACTCCATTATACCGGAATGGGGAAATATGGGGACCAGACGTTAAATGGTAACAATAATATAAAACTGTATGAGTCCGATGTTAATGGTATTGAACTTCACCTTTTTGAGGTATATGAGAAAACAAAATATACTTATAAAGGGATTGTGAAATTAGCTGACAAGCCATATCAAACAAGTCAGCAGGATGAAGAAAAGAATAATAGAAAAGTCTGGGTATTTCCTTTGAAACTGGTGGATAAAAAAGTTGTTTACAAAAAAGATCCTGAAATAGAGAAGGTAAATATCATAAAAGATGAAGAGCTGATCGATTCGTTAAAGAATATCAGACAAATCGATCAATATGATTTTGCATATAGAGGAATGCCTAAGAGTAAGTCTGAGCCTTCTGTTATAAATAAAATCGAAGTGCAGAAACGAAGTAGGAGTACTGCAATGAATGCTTTAAAACATGCAAAGTTCATGTGTGAAATTGATGAGACACATCCTTCCTTTATTCGCAGAAATATGAATATTAATTATGTTGAACCTCATCATTTGGTGCCATTGGAGTACTCTGATCAGTTTGATGTATCTTTAGATGTGGAAGAAAATATAGTATCTTTATGCAGTAATTGCCATAATTTACTTCATTACGGAAAAAATTTTGAACCTTTATTATTGAAATTATATGAAGAAAGAAAAGAACTGTTGAGCCATGTCGGGATAGCTATTAGTTATGAAGAGTTGGTAGAAATGTATTTGTGAGGTAAATGTGATAGTATGAAGATTATTGAAGTAGTAGCAGCCATAATTGTGGAAAAAGATAAAGTATTAGTTACACAACGTGGATATGGTGAATTTAAAGACGGTTGGGAATTTCCTGGGGGTAAAGTTGAGCTCGGTGAAACACTAGAAAGTGCATTAAAACGTGAAATTAAAGAAGAATTAGATATAGAAATAGAGATAGATACATATATTGACACGGTTGAGTATGATTATCCCCAATTTCATCTTACTATGCATTGCTATAAATGTAGAATTTTAGATGGACAGCTAATGTTAAAAGAGCATGAGGCTTCAAAATGGGTTAGTCAAGATGAATTAAATGAGATTGACTGGCTGGCAGCTGATCGGATAGTGGTTGAGAGAATGAGGAAAAGAACAAAGTAGTAGTAGGTCTAATCGGATTTTTATTTATAGTGGATTCTTAATAAGGTGTGTCAAATGGAACTATATAGTAAAGGGGTTTGTCAAGTAAAATGTGTAAATTTTAAATTTTTAAAATACCGGTGGCGTCTCACCGGTATTTTCTTGGTCTTAAGACCTGTTTTGTGACTATTTAAATAGTCCTTCCAATTTTGGGTATCAAAATCAAGCCATCTATATTTCATGGATGGATTTTGGACCCTTACAACTTATGCATTTTCGTATTTTCTGATTCTTGCCTGAATCTTAGGATCTATATCCAGTTGGTTTCTTACCAGTGCCCAGTTTTGCACATGGCCTCCTTCCCATTTTTTGTATAACTCTGTAATTCGTAGATACAGCAGCTTCAGTATTGCATTCTCATTCGGAAAGGCTCCCTGTTTTGTCACCTTTCGAAAGCTTGAATGGATACTTTCCACAGCATTGGTGGTATACATTATTTTTCTGACCGCACTTCCGTAATCATACAATTGCTCTACATGGGCAAAGTTTCTTTCCCATACGTCAATGGCTCCTGGATATGCGCTCCATACTTGCTTTAACTTCTCAAATTCAGCTCGGGCTGCTTTTACACTGGGGGCTCCATAAACTTTTTTCAACTGGCTGGTAAATGCCTTGTAGTCCTTGCTGGGTATGTATTTCACGGAATTACGGATTAGATGTACCATGCAGCGCTGGACCGTCACATCTTTAAAGATTGCCTTTGCTCCGCTCTCTAAACCGCTTACACCATCCATGGAAAGGAAAAATATATCCTCCACTCCACGACTCTTTATTTCATCAAAGATCTGCATCCAGCTGTGCTTGCTTTCTGTCTCATTTAGCCACAATCCCAGGATGTCCTTTTTCCCGTCAATATCATAACCTAACATAGTGTAAACAGCATATTTTTTTGTTTCATAGTCTTTCCTGAGTGTGACATACATACAATCTACGAAAACAAAAGGATAGCACGCTTTCAGTGGACGGTTCTGCCATTCTTGCTGCCGTTCCAGCACGCAGTCAGTGATATCAGATATGGTTTCATGAGATATCTCAAAACCATAGATATCTTCAATGGTAGCCGCGATATCGCGCTGACTCATCCCCTTTGCATACATAGACAATACTTTGTCTTCTATACCGGAAACATTGGTCGAGCGCTTAGGAATTACCTTCGGATCGAAACTTGCCTCCCGGTCGCGTGGAACCGCGATGGGAACATCTCCATATGAAGTTTTTAATGTTTTGGAAGAATAGCCGTTTCTTCGGTTTGTTCCCCCCTTCTCTTCACGGGCATTACTTTCATAACCCAGGTGCTCATTCATTTCCCCCTGCAGCATTGCTTCAAACATGGGGCCAAAGATATCTTTAAGGGCATTCTGCATTTCCCCTACACTCTCTGGTTGATACTGGTCTAAAATCTCCTTAACTAATGCCTCTTTCTTTGGATCTCTTTTTCTTCTTGCCATTGTACTATATCACCTTTCTTTGATTAGTTTATCACATCTTGACAAGAAAACAGAGTGTGAAGTTCATTTTGAACTTACACACTCTATTTTACACTCCCTAGTAAAGGGTTCCATTTGATACACCTTGTTTTATGAATATAAGTTTTGTAATAAGCACTTTACTATATTGGCAGACATAAACCAACTCAACACTGTTGAAATAGCTATAATTTACAATCTGTTCTTTCAACACAATATCTCGATTTTTAGTGGAGGTTAAAAATATAAATTTTTTATTTTCATATCGTATCACAAAAAGCCTATGAGCTTTTTCTTTTTGCAAAATATAGGTCTGGTATGAAATAAACCTACTTTTTGCACCTTTTACCATATAAATATGCTCGGGTATCTGGATAATAAATAGCTAATCGTTTTTTCCAACGATAGTAAGTATCACTGGAAATTTTTAATTTGCGGATTATATCGTTATAGCAAAGATCTGTGTTATAGATCAAATGGCAAAAATAGATGTATTTATTAAAATCAGTGGGAACACCCACCCCTTCCTTGAATGTTACATTACAGTCCTTGCATCTATAACGAGTTTTTGAGGTAGCAATTGATATTAACTTGCTTGGGGGTATACAGGTTGGACAGAATTTTAGTCCGGTTGAATCGGGGAAAGTTTTGCAACATTCGGGACAATATAACGACGACTTCGGCTTTTCGTGG
The DNA here is from genome assembly GCF_051132295.1 of Hungatella sp. SB206. Taxonomy (NCBI): domain Bacteria; kingdom Bacillati; phylum Bacillota; class Clostridia; order Lachnospirales; family Lachnospiraceae; genus Hungatella; species Hungatella sp. SB206. Next base: position 704,988 of record NZ_CP096603.1, read on the forward strand.
ACTGCTGTATTGGCTGAAAGACAAGTTGGACAGGTAGGCAGGGACTTTGATACAGGTTCTTTGTCAATGTATTTAATACAGAGGTTCAGTGCGTTGCTTAAACTTTGTGCTATTGTAAGGAGGGTCTTGCTGCTCAGTGGTAGTGGAGCGGTTGCTATGTGTTTTGACACATTTTCTAGGTGGATTACGTCGGATGATTTTATTTCCATACTATACACCCCTTCATTTTAATATTCACATTATATCGTGAAAATTACCCGAAAATCAATAGGCGGTTTGGCATATATAGAAAAATGTGATATTATGTCAATAAATGACGAACATAATTTTTGTGAAAATATATCAAATATGACAAGAGGATTGGTATGAAGGAAAAACCCACTATAAAGTCACTGGGAAATATTTCTGAATTAAAATATATAAATGCTGATAATGTCACGCGCTATCGGGCGATTATGCGTTATCTTTATTTGCAGTATGAGCGATTGAGTTATTGGCTCAGCCCTGAGCAGATATATTCTGGAGTTATGGAATGGAATATTTTGAAAAATTATACGCTGGAGCAGTGCCAGTTGGATTTGGATCAGTTGGTTTCGTGGAAAAACCTTACTTATCGACATGATGGTACTAGAGCGAGAACCGTTGAGGAGTATCTGCGAAAAAAATATCAGTATCTGATTACTCCCTATTCTATTGAACTTGAGCGCTTCCTTGAACGTCTCGAAGGGGTGAAGGGATATGGGGGCTCACTAGAGCCGACTTTGTTTGACAAGATTGCAGACACTATTTTGGATATTTATGAGCATAAAGGAGATTATGAACCCAAAGCTGCTCTGGAAGTCTGGAATTCATTATATGACTCATTTCAAAAGTTGAATCAAACATCAATGGATTACATTGCCAGCCTGCATACCGGGACAGCCGAAGATTTGATGATGACATCTTCTTTTTTAATGTATAAAGATTCGATCACCTTGTATCTTCAGGATTTTGTTCAGGCATTGCAGCGCAGATCTTATCGAATAGAAGGAAATTTAAAGTTAATTAATCGTGACATGCAAACTCGATTTTTTAAGTGTGTATTGGAAGGCGAATGGTTAATTCCAAAAGTGGAGGAATTTTTTACGAGAGAGGAATACCAACAAAACCTGGAGCGCAGATGGCGTCAATTATGCCGATGGTTCTGCGGAGACGATCATACACAAAGTGAGATGTTCCTTTTGGAGCAAGCTTCAAAAGATGCGATTAAAAAAATCGTAAGGAGTACACTTCGAATACAGGAAAAGCAACGGTCAATTGTGAGCCGACGTCAGGACCTGGATTTTCTGGGAAAATGGTTCTACCATCTGGAGGATGTGAAGGAGGCTCATAAATTAGCAGCCTATGCGTTTGGAATATTTCCGACTCGCCATTTACAGGGGGAGGACAACCGCAGCTCCGATAGTCAGGATATTTCTATGTGGGATGAGGCTGCTATTGAGCGCGTAATTAGGAGCAGAAGTCGAAAACGCGGTGGAAAGGGAAGTGGAGAGAGTGAGACGATTGCCGATAATCATTTAAAGAAGGAAGCGTTGAGACAAGAACTTGTTGCATACCAGAAGCAGGAATTGGCTTTCTTAATTGAGATGACAAAAAAAGGAAGCGTTAAAGTCTCAGAACTCCAATGTATTACAGCAGTTGCAAGGATTCAACTTTTAAATTGGATTGGGAGGTGTATCTCATCGGAGGGACAGGCTTTTTATACGTCCGAGGGGATTAAGGTAACACTTTATATGCCGGAAGAGAAGCATTATGTTACATTAGATTGCGATGACGGAACATTAGGCCTTTTAGATTACTCCTTTGTGTTTGAAATTGAGAATCAAGAAACGTGGCAAAATTTACTGAGAGGGATGACTGGTGATTTGGATGGCTGATGGAATAGAGCAACGCGGCTTTGAAGATCATACCGATATGGAAGAACGGCGCAAAATCTGTATGAATGCGTTATTGAACCGTCCTTGGATAGAACGTGATAAGGATCCGCAGCTCTATCACTGGGCTAGGGAGCAGTATCTGGAAATACGGAATTGGTTTGCCAACTATCCGGGATATTCCGTTATTATGAATAGAAAGCTGATCAAACTGGAAAAAGTTCCGGTTGAGGCGAAGAGTTGGATGGGGTTTGAAGGGTTCAAGGAACCCATCGATTATGCGCTTTTTACCTATGGTCTATGGTACCTGGAAGATAAATCAGCTGGGGATCAATTCATATTGACTACTATGGTCAAGGAAATAAAGGAATTTATGAATGAGCAGGGCCTAAATGTCGATTGGAAGAATTATTTCCATCGGTTATCCATGGCCAGGGCTCTAAAAAAACTGAAAAGTTTGAATGTTTTGCGTAGCATTGACGGTCAGGAGTCCGATTGGGCGTCTGATGCAGAAAATCATGATGTGCTGTATGAATGCGCCCCTTGCGCCAGCTATGTTTTGAGGACATTTCGTAGAGAACTGCCATCTTATCAGTCTATGGAGGAATTGAGCGATTTGCCTGAGGAAGAGGATAAAAAGAAACGACAGCTAATGTACCGGAGGTATTTGCTCGAACCATTCGTGGGGCTGGATTTATGGGAACAAGACTTATTTTATTTTCATGGACAAAAAAATCATTTAATCGGACAGCTCGATAAGATGTTTGGTTGGGGTGGAACCAAATATAAAGAAGGTCTCCTGTTTTTCTATCCGGAATTGGTGAGTGATATGGAGCTTTTCCCCACACTATCGGCTATATCAGATCTTGTCCTGCTATTTTGTGGAAAGATCAGAACCATGTATGAGTTGGGTGAAGTGAAAACAGAGTCGGTGTCATCGGGTAAAATTCGACTGACCAGAGGTAGTATTGAACAGATTCTGCTTGAATTACAGTATGAAAATGGATATCGCTGGACGAAAGAATACCGGAGTATGAAATCGTCACAGTTGGCAGAGGCAGTGTGCGAACATATGGAACAGTGGGAATTCGGTAGTTGGCAGGATGACATGTTCTTTTTGTTGAATCCGGTTGGAGGAAGGTATTACACTCAATATGGAGAAGTGGAGATCGAGGAGTAGAATATGAAACGATGGCGGATGAATCGTATGGGGATTCTGAATTTCTGGCTTTATGATGAAGAGGTTTTTGAACTGGAACAGGGTAGATTGCTGTTCAGAGGAGCAAATGGGTCGGGAAAATCTGTTACAATGCAAAGCTTTATCCCGCTGGTTCTGGATGGAGACAAGCGCCCGGAGCGCCTGGATTCGTTTGGTTCAAGGGATCGCCGCATGGAATATTATCTTTTGGGCGACAGCGAGACTGGCCATATGGATCGAACTGGCTATCTCTGGATTGAATTTTATCACGAAGATAAACAGAGCTATAAAACCATCGGAATTGCCCTGCGCGCCAGAAGAGGGGCGGCGCAAATGGTTTTTTGGGGATTTTTGCTGGAAGATGGACGACGGATCAATCAAGATCTCCATTTATATGATTATCCGAATTGGCTGGAAACAAAGAAAAAGGTGCCACTCACAAGAAAAGCCTTGACGGAGGTCATAGGGGCTGGGGGAATTGTAGTTCAGGAACAAACAACTTATCGTGAACTTGTGAAAAAACACATATTTGGGTTTAAAGACAACAATGATTCTTACAAAGATTTATTAAAGCTTCTTCTGGAGATCAGGAGCCCAAAGCTTTCAAAAGAGTTTCGCCCATCATCAATTTACAGTATTCTGACAAATTCGCTTCCAGCGTTGACGGAAGACGAGTTGGGTGACCTTTCGGATGTCCTGGAAGATATGGATCAAATTTCAGAACGGCTGGAAGAACTGCAAATTCAGATACAGGAACTTGAAGGCCTGGAGAAGCAGTACGATAATTACAATAAAGTTTTGCTGTATCATGTGTCCTTGGATTTGAAGGTGTTAAATCACAGTTTTAATGAACGCAAGAAAGAATTGGATGATTGCAAAAAAAATTTAGACAATACGATTGCTTGTGGTATCGCGCTTAAGACTCAGATATTGAAAGCAGAACTTGAAATTGAGAAAATACAGTCGGAATTAGATTATCTCCAGCAAAGCGAGGGATTGGAAAAACCTATAGAACTGGAACGTTTACATACGGATTATAAGAAATTGAATGAACGATATGTGGCAGTCAAAAAGCGGATGGCCGATAATGAAAGGCGGGTAGAGGCATGGCAAAACGAAATAGCGGAAAAGAAAGTACTAAGGGATGAGTTATTCCAGAATCAAGACAGTTTGCTGGAAGAATTAGAGAGCTATGCGAGAGTTATGGAGTTTTATGAACATGATATATACCATCGGCAGTGGCAGCAGGTGGGCGATGATTACGCACGCTGTGCGGACAATTGGAATCAGGACTTGCTGGCACATCAAGTAAAGTTAAAGGCTGCAGTTTTGATTGGCGAAAGAGAACGGGAAGCTAGTTTGGATATGGCAAAGGAAAAGGAGCGATGGGGGGAATTCTATAAAAAGAAAAGCCTAGCGGAAGAAGAATATTTGTCTGCGGAAGAGAAATTTAGTGCTGGAAAAATGCAGCTGAAGGAGTGTATCATTGGCTGGCGTCAGGGCCTTTCGCAATTAGAAGTCAGTAATGAGAATGTAGGTTATATTCTAACAGCGCTATCTGAACTGGGCAAGGATAACCGCAATTATGAAACTGTAAGATCGTCGGTGTACAATTTGTTTCTAGATCAATATCAGCAGTTGACAAACAAGGTACTTGTTTTAGAACAACAGTTTAGAGAATTTGAAGAAAAAAGGGAGCTTTTGCAAGCAGAACTAGATTCGTGGAGAAGCCATAAAGAGCCAGAGCCGTTGCGGTCACTTTCGAGAAACAAGTGCCGTGGTGAGAGGGCGGAGCGGATGGGCGCACCTCTTTATACGGTCTGTGATTTTTCCGCTGAATTGATGGAAGCAGAGAAGGCACAGCTTGAGACTACTCTGGAGCAGGCGGGTATACTGGATGCCTGGATTTTGCCAGGAGGGCGAATGGGCTATTTTGCTCATGAAAAAGATGAGGAAATTTGGATTGAACCCTGTGAAAATCCTGGAGTGGTGACCCTAAGTGATGTGTTGGCACCGTGTCCTTCTGATGAAAGTGGTTTGACAAAAGAAGATATTGCCTTAGTATTGTCCAGTTTTACCTGGAGTGGTGAAATGGATTATATGCAGGACTCTATGACATCGGCGGCATTCAATCAGATCGGGAGAGAGGGATTCCGGCTGGGAGCTTTGGCTGGACGGAATTCTACCAAAGAGCAGGCGGAATATATCGGAAGTGAGAATCGACAAAAGGCAAAAAGACGGATGATTGACCAACTGGAACAACAGGTTTTGGAACTGGAAAATAAACAGGATGCTATTCAGGAAAAAATATACCAGGAGCACGAAAAGCAGGATATTCTAACAGCGGAAAAAGAAAGTTTCCCAGATGATGGGGAAATTCAATTATGTCTGGATCATTTGACAAGTAAGTGGCATCTTTTCCAGGCGGCGATTAAACAGGAAAAGGAAGCAGAGATTATATACCATAAAAAAGAGGCAGACTGGAAGGAACGAAAAGTTGAATTGACCGAGATAACATCTGCCTGGACAAGGCTTAAAACTTTAAGTACGCTTTCGGAGGCGATGAATTGTGCGAATGATTACAAGACCAGTCTGTCACAGATGAAGACCGAGTATGTGCATTACAGGAGTCTGCAGAATGATTGTGAGAACTATCAGGGGTATATCGATGAGGCGAATGAGCAAATTAGCGATAATCAACTGGAGTTGAGCGGAGTACGAAAATCACAAGTGCTGCTGGAAAGCCAGATAAGCCAGCTTGAAGAGTTGATAGAGGCTAAAGGGCTAAGAGATATATTTGATAAAATTGATAAATGCAAACAAACAAAAAATGATTTAGCAAAAGAGGTCTCAAAACTGCATGAGGAATTGAGGGAAAATGACAAATCGCAAGGTTCCTTAGGTGCTCAACTGGACGCGAGACAAGAACATTTGGCAGAGATAACTGAGAATCTGGAGGCTGCTATTGTACAGTGGCAGACAGAAATGAATCTGGGACTGGGATTTGTAGAAAATATGGATACCTATAATCTGACTGAGCGTCGGGACATTATGCGTTTGGCGGAGCAGCTTGTGACGGAATATAAAGTAGTCTGGGGGAACATGGTAAAGGAGACGGTGATAAGCGACCTGATTACAGAATTCAACAAGGCTAATGTGAATCTGCGTGAGTATGCGCTGGAGCGGGAATCCTTGGAGAATGGACGGGCCATTATCCGTTCCAATCGAGATCGAATGAATCCTATGACTCCCAGAGAATTGTTAAAGGAACTGCGGGAAAAGGAAGCGGAACAAAAGCTTCTTCTGACAGAACAGGATAAAAAACTGTATTCAGAGATTATTATTGGTAGTGTGGGTAAATCAATTCAGTTAAAAATACATCAGGCGTTTGATTGGATTGATAAAATGGATGGGCTGATGAAACAGCGAAACACCTCCAGCGGTCTGAGATTATCTTTAAAATGGGTTCCGTTGCCATCACGAAGTGAATCAGAATTGGATACAGAAACTCTTGTCAAACTGCTTTTAAGTGATACAGAACGACTGGATGACAGCGAGATTAACCAAATGATTGAACATTTCAGAAAGCGGATTCTATTAGCAAAGGAGTCGGCAAAAGAGGAACAGGGTTCTCTGCGAAAATATATCAATGAAATGCTAGACTATCGGACCTGGTTTACCTTCCGATTAGATTTTCGCAAGGGAGATCAGTCGAATTACAGGGAACTGACCAACAGTAGATTTAATGTGCTGAGTGGTGGAGAGAAAGCAATGGCAATGTATATACCGTTGTTTGCGGCAGCAAATTCTCGATATAGTAAGGCTGAGGATGATGCCCCGAAGATTTTGGCGTTGGATGAGGCATTTGCCGGTGTGGATGATTCTAATATGCGTGATATGTTTGATCTTTTGACAGATATGGATTTTGACTACATAATGACATCACAGGTTCTGTGGGGATGTTACGATACCGTGCCAAGTCTGGCAATTTATGAAATCCATCGGCCTAAAGACATTGATATAATAACGTTACTCCACTATCGGTGGAATGGTAAACAAAAATTATATGTGGAGAATTAGCAGCAGATATGGAGCACAAGAGGAAGATAACGGCAGAGGAGTATTACAGCGATCCAAATTTAAAACGTATGCTGAACGCGGTTTTTAACAAGTATAGAAGTTATGGCAGTGGCAGAGGAAAAATTAAACTTGTCATCTCCAGTCAGGCCGAGGCTCAACGATTACAGACGTTTTTTGGACCGAGGATCAGGGGCCTGCTGGGGGGAGGCGATCACCTGTGCATGGAGATGAACGTGATAGAGGAGGAACTTGGGAAACGTTTTATGTTAACCGTCCCATCCTTATACGAAATACTGTATCACGAACCATTGTTGACCAAAAAGGAAAGTTTAGTAAAGGCAGATACAGAGTGGGAAACCTTGTTTACCAATGTGGTTGAGAAGCTTCAAAATGAAGAGAATATCAATATCGTGGACAAAGCGTTCTGTGAGTTGACGTATGATTGGTTATATCGTCTCTGGAAAAAGGAACCTGGTTCGGGATATCGGATTTTACAGGCGGGGATGAAAGACTATAATGCTGCACTCACCTCTCTTAAAATCTGTTTGGAAGCTCTTTGGTATCTGCTGATGGATTTGGAACGCCTGGAGCAGGAGAATGTGAAAAAGTCTGATAAAATATATATATCCATGTTAGCAACTTTTGTCGCGGGTAAACACTCATTAGATGAGAAAAAAACGTTGGCAGGCCGGCTTTTTTTTCGAGCTTTGGAAAATGTTTACTCCCAAAGATATCGTGAAAATGGAGCGTCAGACCCTCTGGAACATGTTCCGGCTTTTATGCGAAAGCGGATGATGTATCGTTTGTATCATTTAAGTGATGATACAACCAGTTCACTTTTTCACAGATTTACTTTAGATATTTATGAATCTATGAAGAAAGAGACAGTTAATCTCGGCAATGTTGAGGATATGGGAGACTTTGAGATTAAGTCTAACCTTTTTTTGATTGAAAATCCATCGGTTTTTCATTATTTAGTTGACTGCCTGATAGAATATGTGAAGGCTAACAATATTCCAAAGCAGCTAATAAGAGACAGATTTCCGATTATTATATGTACTTCAGGCTGTTTCCGAGCTGCGGTGCTGGAGTATGTTCGGATATGCATCGAAAGAAACTCAAAATGCCGAGTCTATTTTTCTGGTGATTTTGACCGAGCGGGAATTGAGATGATGGAAAAGTTAAAAGAATATTTTCCTAAAAATGTATCTCCGTTTCAAATGAATGCAAAAACATATCTTGCAGGATTGAATGGAAAATGTAGGGAGCTTTCAGAAAAGGATAGAGAGATATTGGCTGGGAAAAACAGCGAATTAGCAAGGTTAATAGCGTTACATGGAAAAAAGGTATATCAGGAAAGCATTGCTTATGACCTATGGGAAGTCCTTTTGAGAGAAATTCAATGTGTTGAGACAGTTATGTATCAAACATATGAGGAAGGGAAGCGCACGATGGAAAAACGCAAAGTAGAGATGTTTTTATCATATTGTTGGCAAGATGATAAAATAGCTGCGGATATTTTTGCCTATTTGAACAATGTCACGAATATTCATATTCATAGGGATACAATAGATATTAAGAAATGGGATAGTATTAGAGATTATATGAATAATATAGAAAATATGGACTATATTATTTTGCTTATTTCAGACGCCTACTTGAGGTCAAGAAATTGTATGTACGAAGTTTTAGAGGTTATGCGAGATCGCAAATATAAGAATAAAATATTTCCCGTAGTGGTTTCAAAAGAAATCTATAACCCAACTGTAGTTGCAAATTATGTGAAATATTGGCAGGATCAACAGCAGCAGCTGGAGGATACTCTGAGCAGTCTGAGGATTCAGAATTTGGGTAATTTGAATCAGGATTTGAAAATTATTCAAGATATAGCAGCAAATACCGCCGATTTTTTGTATTTGGTGAGCGATATGAACAATCCCGAAATTGCTGAAATAAATGTTGAAATTACTAAAAAATTAGAGGAGTGGGGAGTAATTTAACTTATTGAGCTTTTGGGTTACTTAATGTGTAGCGGGTACTTCAGTCTTGCAAGATAATGATATTGATCTTAGCGAAAACGTAATAAGTTGTGATAATTCTAAAGAAATTGCCATGAAAAAAGAGGATAGACAGATGAAAAAGACAGACCGTTCTATAAAACAAAAGACTGCAGAGTCCATCCTGGACTATTGGTATACACTTGAGTTTTTAAGTCAGGATGCTTTGCCGTCACTCACATATGAAGAAAAACAGAAGAATAGAGAAGCGCTGAAAACGGCAGGCAACCCTCAGGCATATTTAAATGGAAAAAATGATAAAGAATGTCCTAAGACACTAAAATTGATGATGTCTGCTGGCAGAGAATGTGACTTATTAGAACAGGTTAGATCGGAATCAAAGCGTCACGGTATGTCTTATTGGGGAAATATAACGATCTACGCAGGGAAGAGCAGGCGTGAAAGCTGTATCCAGAAAATAGCTCAGGTTTTGCAGGAAAATGATAATCGTCCTGAAATAAGTCAGGATGAAATAGCATGGTTTGGACTGCAGTTGGATCCTTTCGGCAATTATATAGAAAAGTCTTTTGCGCTGTCTACTATTATCTGGGCGATGAACCGTATTAAGAAGCAGGCAGATAAATCTATGGCATATTCTTTATCTGATGAGGATTTTAGAGAGGATGAGGCAGTCTTTGAGGATTATTTAAAAAGTATATCCGGGGCGATTCAAAAGGGGGCCATGGAAAATGATGTGGACTTTCCCGACGAGGCAGAGCCAGCCGATTCTGATTTGCAGGAAAACGGCAGTTACAGGATAGGAAACAGCGGTGATCAGCAAAGCCCCAATCCAGTAACGTCAGAACATATTTTTTCCATATATCAGGAAGTTTATAAAAAATACTTGAAAGAGAGCATCGCTGATGACCAGGAATGTTCCTGTATCTTATGTTTTCAAGCTTATATAGACGAGGAAACCAGGGATAAATATGAGGAAGAAGATTATTCAGGGCTCGGAAGGACATATTTTGCAAATGATCTGAAACTGATATTATCAAAACTGAAGTCAGGGGAAATTGATTCGGGAGATCCAATGCAGGAGGCACTGATCGACTATATAGTTGGTGCCTGCGCCGATGCTTATCCGGAGAAACAGCTTCTGGCATTAAAAGAGCGCATTGACTTGGAGCATCCTGAATCAGGAGATGAGAACGGCGAAAAAATGCTTGAAATTTTCGCCGATATTCTTGATGTCAGAAATGCACCGACTGGGAAATGGCCTTCCAGATTTATGCCCGCCCTGATGCAGCAAACTGCAGTAAATTTGGCAGTAAGTGGAGATGAAAAAAACGGACCGGTATTTTCTGTAAATGGTCCTCCTGGAACTGGAAAAACTACGCTTTTAAAAGAAATTATTGTTCATAACATTATCCAAAAGGCACTTCTTCTCTCAGAATACGAGAATCCGGATGATGCGTTTGAAGAATGCTCATTTTTGTATGGTGAAAAGAAGAATCATGGGTACTCAGATTTCTATTCCAAGTATTACAGGCTTAGGAACGATAAGATTAATGATTACAGTATTCTTGTTACTTCCTGTAATAATACGGCGGTAGAAAATATTACGAAGGAGCTTCCACTGGAAGAGGGGATTACAGGTGCTCTGGCTTCGGAGGAAAAAGACAGTGATCTGTTTACAGAAAAGCTGCAGGAAGTTTTGCGGCTATTTAAGGTTAAGGAAAGTGAGGTCAGTGAGACTCTTTATCGAAGAGATGCAATAAGAAACGGAGAATACAACGACATTTATTTTTCAGAGTACGCAAGCAGTCTGCTTGAGCATGGGGGTGCGTGGGGGCTGATTTCAGCTGCTTTGGGAAAGAAGTCTAACATACATCAATTCTATCAGAAAGTAATGTATAACCTGGATGTAGATTTTTATAATTCCACACAGAGTGCCGATAGGCAGGAATCCTATCAAAAGGCCAAGAAAATGTTTTTTGATCAAAAAGAAAAGGTAGATAAACTGCAAAGGGAACTGGTTAAAAATTGTGACGAGGAAAAACAAACCAGGGTCTTCTGCGCGGAAGGGAAGGAATGTATCCAAAAACTTCGTCAGGAGAATGTAGACAAGGAAGCACTGTTAAAAGACTGTAATCAAAGACTGGAACAGTTGGAAACGCAAATAAAGGAGCAGCAAAGTGAACTGTCAGATAAGGAGCATGATTTTAAGCTTGCCAGTACGAAACTGGAGGAAGCACAGAATAACTTCAAAGATATTGATTGCCGATATGAAGAGAAGCTGAAAAGTTCCATTGCAGTCAGAGATAGTATTTCACTGGGGGAAAAATTGTTTTTCAGGCGCAATGCAAAGGTAAAGGAAGAATTGGCTGAAAAATATGCCGCAGAAGCCCAGAATACGAAGCAGGAATTAGAGAATTTTAAATCAGTGTTTGAGGAACAGACGCGTATTTTTGAGAATATCAGACTGGAAAAAGAAGGATTGTATGATGATCTGGAAAAAGCAAAACTTGAAAAAGCGGATCTTTTACAGAGTATAAGCAGCGTTCAGTCTCAGATAAAAGATAATGTGGCGAGTATTGAAATGTGGGATAATTCTGTAAAAAAAGCCAGGGAAGACTATAAAGATGCGCTGGAACAGCGGCTTAAAGATGCCGTTGATGTTGACAAGTTTACTGTATTAAATGAGATATTTATGAAGGCGCTTCTAAGCAATGAGGAACAGGCGAGTACTAATGCTCAAACTGCCAATCCCTGGTTTACGGATCATTATAATCGGGAGAGGGAAAAATTGTTTTACTATGCGCTTCAGTTGACGAAGGCGTTTATACTTCAATCCAGATACTGTTTGCGAAATTACAGAAATTTGGCTTTGCTCTGGCAGGAGAGCAGGGTGGATAAAGAAAAAGTATCATTTCACCCAGTAGACCGAGAGGCATGTTTTGCTTCCTTATTGCAGTCATTGTTCTTATTGGTGCCGGTAATCTCTACTACATTCGCTTCAGTAGGTAATTTCCTTCGGGATATCAAAACACCTGGAGCTATAGGAACGCTGATTGTAGATGAGGCAGGTCAGGCACCGCCTCAAATGGCTGTTGGGGCATTGTACAGGAGTAGACGGGCGATTATTGTGGGAGATCCCAAGCAAGTGGAACCGGTAGTTTTAGATGATTTGCAGTTGTTGAAAAAAGCTTACCAGGACGATGTCTATAAACCCTATAAATCAAAACAGCTCTCTGTTCAACAGTTTGTTGATCGCATGAACGCGTATGGTACCTATATGGACAATGAAGAAAACGAACCAGAATGGTTAGGCTGCCCTCTGGTAGTCCATAGGCGATGTATTTCACCCATGTATGAGATATCAAATCACATTTCTTATAATAATACCATGAGACAGAAGACCAAGGCGCCGTCCAAGAAAAAAGAAGCTACATTCTGTTATACCGGTTCTAAGTGGATTAATGTGACAGGGAAGGAAAAGGGAAAGAAAAATCACTTTGTAGAAGCGCAGGGAAAAAGAGTATTGGAGATTTTGGAGATTGCATTTTCTAAATCAGATAATCCCAGCCTGTTTATTATTACGCCTTTCACCACAGTTAAAACAGGAATGATAAAATATATTGAAAACAGTCTTTACCATGATCATACCACCGTTTTATACCAGAAACGTGCCTGCGTTAAAAAATGGATGTACCGATGTATTGGGACGGTTCATACATTTCAGGGAAAAGAGGCAAATGAAGTTATCTTTTTATTAGGTTGTGACAGTGGAAAAGATTCAGAAGGTGCAATTAACTGGGTTAATTCTAATATAGTAAATGTGGCAGTAACGCGTGCAAAGTACCGGTTATACATGATCGGAGATGAAAGAGCTTGGAAGAAATCCGTATATATTAGCCAGGCAAAAAGCCAGATTGATCTTTATGCACTGCGGGAATTGGGAAGTGCCGTTTATGGGTCAGAGGGGGAGAACGGTCAAGAACGGCGTAACAGAGTGCTTCGGTTTTATAATCAGCTGCCGTCGTCTGAGTCAGTTCCTATCGATATAGAAGAAAATAAGGATGGAGAGACCGAGTATTCATTCAGTCCGGAAATATATTTGAGCGAACTGAGAGGTGGAGGCCTTTCATTAAGTGAACTTACAGATAAGCAATTGAATGGCTATGGATTTACTCGTGAGTCCTTTCAGAAACTTAATCTACAAGTTCGGGAATACATAGAGTGGGGGATTAAGTTGTATTCCATGTTTAAAAAATTAATAGATCAATATGAACTTGTGGATATGGACACATCATGCTGTGCAATTTTGTTTTGCAAGGCAGTAGAACTTCAAGTAAAGGAATGCTTCTATGAAGGCCTGAAAAAACATTTTCCAAATGAGACTGTCAGGGTATTCGGCAGCGGTAATGGTCTGCTTAAGAACGCAGTAAAGAAGGAAATGACTTTGGGAACTTTTCAGAAGATTCTTCATACTGATGGACACAAGAAGATACTGGCAGAGTTCATGAAAAATTTGAGCGAGTTTCGATATGATAAGGCATGGTGGGATCAGTATGATAATCGTCTGTATCAATGTAAAAATCTGTGTAATAGCTGCTGTCACTGTGAAAAGTTTTTATTGAAACAAATGAATGATTTGCTGACGGTTTTATTCCTGCGGGATAGGACGAAGCAGGAACCGATTATGGACGGGGTGATCAGGGATAGTGAAGTTGGAAGGAAGCTTTGAAATTGTGGTAAAAATTGTCTCGAAATAAAATCCCAGTTTTGTGTAGGGATAGATTTTTTGTGGATAGAGATTGGGCCTTGCTTTGTTGGGCTTCATCTACTTAAGGGCATCAAGAGGCATGTCAATCTGTTTGTTCTATGCATGATGAGTTAATGGCGTTGGATTTGATGAAATACCATTCTGATACGATATCATAGTGGATTTATTTTAGTAGAGTTAGAGGAAAAAATGATAGTTGTATAGTTCTACATAATTAATACACATGAATATTAGTATCAGAAAAATTAATACAGAGAAGTTAGCAATGATAGGTCTATACCATTTTTCTGCTTTACTTATCTTATGTGTACATTCTCTGTATTAATTTTCTGGTGATATTTTAAACGTAGATGGAATATACATGGCAGGAATAGGATTTCTACTGACAGAGTACTATCATGAAAACAATATTGTATTATATACAAATGCGATCTACCTATTTTTCTACCCCATTACCCGAAACCAAACCCCCATCCCCTTCCCATCCCAACCCCACACATGCACCCTGCTCTTCTCCGAATAAGCCAGCACAAGCCTGTCATTACAATTCTGAAGCCCGATATGTTCCGAAGCACACCCCGAACGCGTATTCTTCAATTCATCTGAAAGCTTCTTCAAATGATTCGGAGCCATTCCGCTCCCATTATCCACAATCATAAACACAACATACGCTTTCTTCTGTATCGCCTGAATCCGAATCTTTCCATTTTCCTTATATTTCAGCCCATGCACAATGGAATTTTCAATCATAGGCTGAAGGATCAGCCGGGGGACTTCCAGGGACATGAGGCTGGGAGGGATTCTCCAGTCTATGATGAATGTATTATCATAGCGTTCCTGCTGTATCTGGACATATTTCATGCAGTTGTCAATTTCCTGCTGCAGAGTAACCTTTGAATCGGGGGATCCCAAGGCGAAGCGGAGAAGGTCAGAGAGCCATTCGATCATGAGATTGGCTTTTGATGGCTGGCCGTTGGTAACATCCAGAATTTCGTAATGAATCGTCTGCAGCGTGTTGAATAGGAAATGAGGGTTGATTTGGTATTGAAGCGCTTGAAGTTCTGCGGCTTTCTGGCGGTATTTACGCTCGGAAAGCTGTACCTGAAGGTAGTCGTTTTCCAGAAATATACGGATAATATTTTGCAGGATCTGGGAGTACATATCCTTTTTTCCTGGCGGAATCAGGGCTTGATGGTGTTCGGCCTGGTCAAACCATTCCACTACCTGATGGAGTTGATGGTAGCTGTTAAGGGACAGTATGTAGGCCATAATTATAATCATAATAAGAATGAGCATCAGCAAAAGGATCATATGGTAAGCATTTTCCAATGCAGTCATATAGAACGTGGACTGTGGAAGCAGAGTAATAATTTTAATGTGATATGGTTCATATTCCTCAGTTTTAATCGTATATGGAATGTTGTGAATCCGAATGTGATCCTGTCCTGGATCATTCAGTGCCTGGAGGGTCTCTGAAGAAATTTTGTCATTTCCATTATTGCCATTCCCGCCGTTATCACTGTTATCACATTGAAGCAGAAGATTTCCTTCCTGATCCAGTAAGTAAATCGATTGATCTGGAAACGACAGCAGAGAGTCATAGTAATCGGTAATATTAGACAGAGAATAGTTCATCACCCAGCCGCCGGCATACATGCGGAAACGATTGTAGACAGACAGAATTTCCCTGGGAGATTCAAATGAATACTCTTTTTTCTGTCTCAGCTCAATAGCCATATCCTGTTCCAATTCCGTTAAGCGGTCAACCCATTCTGTATCGGAAAGCGTATTCAAAAATACAAACTGCCTTCCAGATGTGTAGGCGCGGTTTAGCTTATTTGGAATATAAATATACAGGGAATCTATGTTTTGTGAGGAATTTGTGACAGAGTTAATAAATAAAGAAAACTGTTTTAGGATAACAGATTCTGTATAGCTAATGTCTTTAAAACTCATCATCCGGTTAAGCCCCAGAATCAGACTGCTGTTTTCCAAGTATAGCCCAACCGTCTGATTGTTGTTATGAAGCCCATCTAAGTAACCGGAGGCAAGAGACAGCGTGTTCTCGGTCCGTTTCTGAATTTCATTTGTTGTCTTCTGCCAGGATAAGAATACCAATATCATTCCAAGCAGTAAGGTAGGGAGTACAAAGGAACAAAACAGGACAATAAAATTCTTTTTAATAAATTGATACTTGATATGGATTGTCTTCTTGCTTTTTTTCATCAGTTATTCACCGCCATTCTTTTTGTAGTCACGAGGAGAAAATCCATAGTAAGAACGGAATGCACGTGTAAAATTTTTGGGGTTGTCATAGCCTAGTTTTTCTGCAATTTCATACGTTTTTAAATCACCGTCATTTAACAACTGTCTGGCTATTTGCATTTTCATATTCAGGATATCGTCAGAGAAGGAATTGCCGGTCTGCTGTTTATAAATGCTGGATAAATAGCTGGAACTGAGACCTATATGAAGAGCAGTCTGTTTTAAGGTCACAACAGAGAGATTCTCTTCCATGTAAAGCCGGGCTTTTTGTATGAGTTTGTCGTAGTAATTTCCGGTATCTGAATGATTTCCGGACTGGTTCAGGAGTTCACTGATTCGCCGGAAGACAGAATGAAGCTCTTCTGCTTTAATGGGTTTTAGGATATATTCGTATACTTTGTAGGTGAGGGCTTGCCGGGCATACTCGAATTCTGCATAACCGCTCAAAAACACCAGTATCACAGGAGAATTCTGTTCGTATAAATTTTTTGCCAGAGATATTCCATCCATAACCGGCATGGAAATATCGCTCAAGATCACATCAACAGGATGATTTTTCATATGGTCCAGAACCTCTTTCCCATTTCGAAAACGCCCGGATATTTCAAAACCCATCTGATGCCAGTCATAGTATTTACACAGGCCATTTAAAATACGCGGTTCGTCATCAACGATTACGAGCTGATACATAGTAAGCCCCCCATTCTTTCGCAGAGTTACACAGGTAAATGTACATATATTAATTGTAAATTTTTATGAAATTTTGTCAATTGCCAAATCATGGGAATATTTATAGAAAATCGAATAAAATGATACCTTTTAGAAACGCAGAATCCTGTTGCAGTAAGCGTAACTGTGATACCATAAAAGCGTAAACAGACAGGCAATAACACGAAGGAGGAGGAAACATGAGAAGAAAAAGAGTTATGGGTACAATCTGTGTGCTGGCGCTGATTTCCGCCATGATGGGAGGCTGTTCCGGTAAAAAGGCGGAAAATGTTCCGCCGGCAGCGGAAAACGGCTCGATATCAAAGGAAGAAACAAAGGAGACAGTGCCACAGGAGGCAGCAAAGGAGGCTGCACAGGAGGCAGAAGCAAAGAAAGATGTAACACTGCGTTTTTCCTGGTGGGGCGGGGATACCAGGCATGAGGCGACGATTCAGGCAATTGAAACTTATATGGAACAGAATCCGGGAATTACAATTGAATATGAGTATATGGGATTTGATTCCTATTATGAAAAGCTGCTTACGCAATTGTCGAGTAATACACAGCCTGACATCTGTTCTGTCGATTACAAGTGGATAGGTGATCTTGTTGCTCAGGATAAACCGTTTGTGAATATCAATGAAATCTCAGATCAGATTGATTTAAGTAAATTTGACCAAAACTTTATTCGGGATTTCTGTGGACAGGGCGATTACCTGATTGGGGTTCCGTGCGGTATTAATGGCAGAGGTGTGCTTTATAACACTGAATTTTTTGAAAAGTACGGACTGACTGCAAGTGATGACTGGACCTGGGAAGATTTACTGGAAGCGGGAAAAAAGGTAAATGAGCAGGACAGCGACGCGCATCTTCTTTTTCTTACCAATGATGTTCTTGTATACATTACGAGGGATATTGTAAAACAAAAATACGGTGAAAACCTGATCAATGATAATTACGAACTGATCTGCACTCCGGAAGATATGACAGAGGCGATGGATATGGTCTTAAAACTGGTGGAAACGGGAACAATGCCGCCATTTGAAGAGAGCGTGTTGTATGAAACGGTCTTTGCAGACCAGATTCCCGGATGGCTGGAAGGAAAATGGGGCATGTCCGTACTGAGCGCTTCTAATTTACCTTCAATTATTGCGGCCTCACCTTTTGAGATCGGAACCATGCGCTGGGTGGTGGAAGACGGGGCCAAAGATTCTGCTATTACTGTGGCGCCGACCATGATGCTGGCAATACCGGAGAATTGTGAAAATAAGGAAGAGGCGGCCGCATTTATTAACTGGTTTGTAAACGATCCTGAAGCGATTGCCATTACAGGAGATACGAGAGGTATTCCTGCGAATTCTGAAGCAAGGGATATGCTGGAGAAGAAGGGAGCGATCTCTCCCCAGGTATCAATTATGCTGGCTCAGGCGCTGGAGGCAAAAACAAGCCCGGAGAACGGTCCCACTTTGAATGCAGAGGTTGCGGCTGTGATCAGTGATTACTCACATCAGGTTGGCTATAGACAGATTACACCGGAACAGGCAGGACCGGCCATGTACCAAGATATTGAACATGTTTTGGAGCAGATGAGACAGTAACAGCACAGCAAAAATAGTAACAGATGAATTAGTAACAAATGAAGCAGAAACATATGGAGGAAAAACGGCATGAGAAACGCTGCAAAAAAGCTGAAAGTTTACATAAAGAATGTATGGAGATCAAAAAATCTAATAGCATTTGTATTTCTCATGCCGTGGATTCTGGGATTTTTAATTTTCCAGGCTGTTCCGTTTATCACTTCATTGTGCTATTCCTTTACAAATCTCTCCATGTTGAAGGAGCCGGTATGGGTGGGATTGGATAATTATAAGGATATATTTAATTTTAACAGGGATTTTAAGCGGTCATTGAAGACGACTCTGGTCTATGTGGGAATCTCAGTTCCTCTCAAGCTTGCGTTTGCCCTATTTATTGCCATGCTCTTAAATATGAAAGTAAAGGGGATTGGATTCTTTAAGACAATATTCTACCTGCCTTCTATACTGGGAGGCAGTGTGGGAATCGCTATTTTGTGGCGTTTCCTTTTCAGCAGGACGGGATTTGTGAATCTGCTGCTGGGCAGAATCGGGATCGGTGCCGTCGACTGGCTTGGCAGTCCGAACCTGGCGCTCCCTACCGTAAGCCTGCTGTCTGTGTGGCAGTTTGGATCTTCCATGATTCTGTTCCTGGCGGCTTTAAAACAGGTGCCTCAGGATCTTTATGAAGCGGCAACCGTTGACGGTGCCAGCCGGCCGCGCATGTTTGTGAAGATTACGATTCCCATGATTACGCCGATTGTACTGTTTAACATTGTAATGCAGATGATCAATGCATTTCAGGAGTTTTCAGCGCCGTTTTTAATAACAAATGGGGGGCCGTTAAAGGCGACGTATCTATACAGCATGATGGTTTATGAAAATGCTTTTTCTTTTCTGAAAATGGGATATGCCTCGGCGCTTTCCTGGATTATGTTTTTGATTATTATGGTGTTTACAGCAGCTATATTCTGGTTTTCCAAATACTGGGTATTCTATCAGGATGGAGGGGATAACGAATGATACGAAGTATAAAGAGGGGGTTGCTCTATGCCTTTTTGATTGCATTGGCAACAGTAATGATATACCCGCTCCTGTGGATGGCCGGTTCCTAATTAAGGAAAATCAGGAAATATTTACGTCGCTGAGTATTTTTCCGTCAAAATGGGATTTCAGTGCCTATCCGGAGGGCTGGAGAGGGAACGGGAGGATCACCTATACGAGATACTTTCTAAATACATTTCTGCTGGTGGTTCCTACCGTAGCCTGCACTGTGATGTCGAGCACCGTAGTGGCGTTTGGCTTTGCAAGGTTTAAATTTCCGTGTGAAAAGCTTTTGTTTGCGGTTATGCTGTCCACGCTTCTTTTGCCGGAACAGACCCTGCTGGTGCCGCGGTATTTGATTTTTAAAAAGCTGAACTGGCTGGATTCGTATAAAACGTTTATTATACCGGCTTTGTTTGCAACATACCCGTTTTTTATTTATATGATGATTCAGTTTATAAGAGGAATTCCGAGGGAATTGGATGAGTCCGCAAAAATCGATGGCTGCAATGCATTCCAGATTTTTGGAAAGATTATTCTGCCGCTGTCAAAGCCTGCTATGTTTTCTGTGATTATATTTCAGTTTGTATGGCGCTGGAATGACTTTTTCAACCCACTCATCTATATCAATGATATAAAAAAGTATCCGCTTTCGCTGGCGCTCAGAAGTGCGCTCGACATATCCGATACGGTGCACTGGAACCGATTGATGGCAATGTCGCTGGTGGCCATGCTTCCGCCGGTACTGCTTTATATAGCTGCACAGAAATATTTTGTAGAAGGAATCGCTACGACAGGATTAAAGGGGTAAGGGAAAAAATATGAGAAATTTTAAATTCAGAGGATATGAAATACACAGTTCCAGAATGTGGCAGCAGGCACAGGTTGACCTGGCTATGGATTTTATGGTAAAACATGGTATGAACGCTTTAATCTTTCATCAAAACGATCTGGTAGAACAGCTTGTTTTCCCGGAAGCGTATTTTGATAATGATACGATGTGGGATAACTGGCCGGTAAGAAGGCAGGGCGTCTTATACCAGCGGGATTATATCAATCAGGTAATTAAGAAGGCACAGAAGCTGGATATAGAATTTTATCTGGAAATAAAGGAGTTGGATGTCGTTGATGCATTATTTGAAATCAAGCCGGAGCTGCGGGGGGCCGACGGGACGATTTGCCCCAATCATCCGTTCTGGACAGAGTTTCTAAAGGTGAAATTTACCGAGCTGTTTTCGGTGTATCCCGGCATTGCCGGTATTATCGTCAGCCCCGGGACAAGAGAGAGCGCCGTCTCCATTGCGGCCAACCGATGCACATGTGAGCGCTGTCAGAATACGCCGGCTCTTGACTGGTACGTTAACATCTTAAGAGCCATGTATGAGCCGATTCACAAAGCAGGCAAGAGTCTGATTGTCCGGGATTTCGCCTATACGGCAGAGCAGCAGAGCCTGATGATACAGGCCTGTGAAGCGATTTCCGATGAAATTATTATTGCATTGAAGGCGCAGCCTCACGATTATTACCCGACTTTTCCCACGAATCCGGAAATCGGCCATACGGGAAATCTGCGGGAATACATTGAGTTTGACACGTGGGGACAGTATTTTGGCATGGGTATAGCGCCTATGAGTCTGGTTGAGGATATTAAGGAGAGACTGGAAGTCTGTTACGAAAAAGGTGCGGAGGGCGTATGGTTCCGAACAGACTGGGAATTGATTCACGATGCATCGGTTCATGCGACTCCAAGTCTGGTGAATTTATACGCCGGGGCCATGCTGTCGAATAATCTGGATATAGATTTGGATGAGATTTACCGCGTATGGACGGCAGAAGGACTGTATTCCCCGATGAAATGTGCTTCCTGCAGCCAGATTCCGGTAAGACCCTCTAACCCGTTAGCTTACGAGCGGCTGAGAGATTTTATGAAAGCTTCCTGGAATGCATTTTCCAAGGCCGGTTATATTAGAGGACATCAGTACTTAGAGAGCGATCAGCCCCCCTATACAATGGATAAGGCGTTTGAGATTATGACGGTAATACACTCGCGTGATGACTGGGATGAAGGCGCTTCCGGGCGCGTAGCCGTAACTGCTGAAAATATGAAAGTAATTTTTGAAGAGAAGAGGCAGGCAATTGAGGAGACTAAAGCGCTCCATGGCATTTTACAGGCGGAAACGCTGGGAGTGACCGAGGAGTTTGCCGAAGATATGACTAATACCATAGATGCGATGATACTCTTTGCAGAGTTTTGCGATATCACAACGCGTTCTATGTATTTGACGAGATACGCAGAAATTACTGGGGAAGACAATGACATCGCAGCCGGAGAAACTGTCCTGGACGAACTGGAGCAGATAGCCGCAAAGATTGAGACATGGGAGGAAGGAACCTCGTATCCATACTATTTATACTCCAGGCTTCATCCGCAGCGGATTCGCAGATATGCGAAGGATGTGGAATATCGTCTGACCAAACTGAAAGGATGACAAAATGAATTACAAGCAGCTAACCGGAACCGATTTACTGGTATCCGGTTTATGCCTTGGCACCGTACAATTCGGTGCGTCCGTAGGCGAAAAAGAATGTTTTGAACAGTTGGATGAATTTACTGATCTAGGCGGCAATTTTCTGGATACCGCTCACGTATACGGCGACTGGCTGCCGGGAGAGCGTGCAAGAAGCGAGCGGATGATTGGAAAATGGATGAAGCAGAGCGGGAGGCGAAACCACTTTGTGATATCCACCAAAGGGGCCCATCCCAGGCTGGATTCCATGGATGTACCGCGGGTAAGCCGGAAGGCAATCATGACAGACATAGAAGAGAGCCTTAGATGCCTTGACACGGATACGATTGATCTGTATTTCCTGCATCGGGACGATGAAAATATCTCTGTCTGCGAAATTCTTGATATTCTGGAAAAGGCAAAGGATAAAGGTTACATCCGGTATTACGGCTGCTCTAACTGGAAACTGGACAGACTTGAGGAAGCACAGAGAGCGGCAGAGAACCAGGGTCTGTCTGGTTTTGTCTGCAATCAGCTGATGTGGAGTCTTGCGAATGTCAATCCGGCCGGACTGGGAGACCCGACGCTGGTCTGGATGGACCAGGAAAATTATAATTATCATAAAGAGAAACAACTCAGTGCAATGGCCTATATGTCGGTGGCAAAAGGATACTTCAGTAAATTACTGAAGGGAGATACGATTCAGGAAAATGTAGCTGCAATTTATGAGAATGAAGCAAATTACAAAATCGCAGAGGAATTGAAAGCCTTGCAAGCGTGCGGAATCACCCCCGTTCAGGCGTGTATTTCCTATTTTAATGAACTGCCATTTACAGCAATTCCGCTGGCCTCTTTCCGCAGCATAGAACAGATGAAGGAAACGGTGGCCGGTTGTGATGTGACACTGAGCATGGAAATCAGGAAGAGAATAAATAATATTAAAGCATTTGTCTGTGATTTGTGAAAGTGGCATAAAGAAAGCGGAGACAGTCATTGAGTTGGGTCTATCACTGTCTCCGCTTTTGCCTTTCTTCAATTCTACACCAAATACAACTCAATCCCCACCCCCCGAATATACTCCTGCCATTCCTCCCCCAGATAATGATCCGTCACAATAATATCAATACATTCCAGCGAGGCAAAATACGCTGGCCGGATCTGGTCAAATTTGCTGGAATCGGCCAGCAGGATCTTGGTGACAGAGGATTTAATAACTGCCTGCATTGTAGATATCTCATAGTTATGCATACATGTAATACCGAGTTCCCGGTGAATGCCTGCGGCGGAGAGGAATACCTTATTGGCGCGGATCTGATTGATCAGCTCGATTCCCTGCTGGGATTCGAACATCTGGGCGTTGGGGTGGTAGAAGCCGCCGGGAAAGATCAGGCTGATGTCTTCTTTGGTGATCAGCTCGTTTAAGATATTCATGCTGTAGCACAGGGCTGTCATGGGCATGCCGCCCGGAATGTAATGGGCCAGATGCTCGGTGGTGGAGCCGCTGTCTATGATGACAGTGTCATTGGGTTCCACCAGAGTCGCCGCAAATTTGCCAATCAGCTCTTTTTGCAGGTTGCGTTTTTCTTTTTCTGATTCCAGAGAATAGGAAGGGGAAGCCTCCGACAGACTGCTCTGGGGATTAAACATGATTTTTCCGTTCTCAAAATTAATTGTATGGTCTGCTGTCAGTTCTTTGATATCCCGGCGAACAGTCATTTCGGATACATTTAGATGATTCGCCATCTCCTTTACGGTGATGCTGTTTCTTATCTTTAAAAAGTGTATGAAATTATTTAAACGGGTCTCTTTTTTATTCATGATTGACCTCCCTTATTTTGCCGATTCTAATTTTTACCAATTCTAATCTTTACCAATTCTAATCTTTACCAATTCAAACCTTGCCAATTCCAACTTCAACGACTCTAACTTCGCCAAATTTAATATTTTTAACTCTAACATTTCTTAACTCGATATTAACATTTTTGTATCGAAATGTAAACGGATTCCCTACAAAACCCTATTTATCCTACCAAAAACGTCAAAATTAACAATTATACAGTAACAAAATGTGAGTATTCACAAACATTTTTTCGAATATTGACTTTAAATGTAAAAAAAGTTATCATAAAACTAACCAAAAGGCAGAAAATGTTAAAAAATAATAACATTATTAGGGAGGACGACGTGGAGGAGCTTTTAAAATTACAAAATATAACCAAAAAGTTCGGAAATGTAGTCGCAAATGATCATATCAACTTAAGCGTGGGCAAGGGTGAGATCCGGGCTCTGCTGGGGGAGAACGGAGCCGGCAAATCGACTCTGATGAATATCATTTACGGCCTGTATCAGCCCACTTCAGGGGAAATCTTCTTCGACGGCAGGCAGGTGGAAATCCATTCTCCGAAGGAAGCGATTCATCTCGGCATCGGCATGGTTCACCAGCATTTTATGCTGATACCGGAGCTGAGCGTTGTGGAGAATCTGGTTCTGGGGAGACGTTCACGGCGAGAGCCGTTTCTCGATCTGGAAGAAGCGTCGGAGGAAATACGCAGATTATCCGAAACGTACGGACTGAATGTGGATCCAAAGGCAAAGGTGTGCGACCTTCCGGTTGGAAGCCAGCAGAGGGTGGAGATCATCAAGGCACTGTACCGCGGGGCCAATGTCCTGATTCTGGATGAACCGACCGCCGTACTTGCCCCGCAGGAAGCAGAGCATCTGGGGACTGTCATCAGGACACTGGCGGAACAGGGAAAAACGGTTATTTTTATTACGCATAAGCTGATGGAGGCCAGGGATCTGGCCCACAATATCACGATTTTAAGAAACGGAAAGACAATTGTGACTGTACCGGCCAGGGATAAGAGCAATGAGGAGCTGGCACAGCTCATGGTGGGGCATCCGATTGCCGTCGACCTCCCGAGAAAGAAATACGCACCCGGAAGAGAAGCGTTGAAGATCAGCGGCCTTTCCATGACGGCAAAGGATGGAAAACGTCTTTTGGACAAGATTAACCTGACTGTACACGAAGGAGAAATCGTTGCAGTTGCCGGGGTGGATGGGAACGGTCAGTCTGAGGTAGTCGAAGCGGTGACCGGACTTCGTAAAATTACGGAGGGGAAAGTGGAGTTCTTTAACCGGGATATGAGCCGGACTTCCGTCCGGGATCGAATCCGTGAGGGCATGGGCCATATTCCCCAGGACCGCCACAAGGAGGGAATGGCGCTGGATATGAGCCTTTCCGACAACATGATTCTGGAGACCCATGGAGATAAGAAGTTCAGCAGGTGCGGATGGATCGATTACGATAAGGTCAATCAATATACCGGGGAAATGATTGAAAAATACAATGTGAAGGCCACCGGCTATGCCGCGCCGGCGGGGAGTCTCTCCGGCGGCAACCAGCAGAAGGTGGTGCTGGCCAGAGAGGTATCGAGAGAGCCGAAGATCCTGATTGCCGCACAGCCTACCAGAGGCCTTGACATTTCGGCAGTCGAATTTGTTCACAGGAAGCTGCTGGAATCGAGGGATTCCGGTGTTGCCATCCTGATGATTTCCACGGAACTGGAGGAATGTCTTTCACTCAGCGACAGGCTGGCAGTCATGCATCAGGGCAGAATCATGGGAGTGATGAATCGTGAGGAATACGATGTGGAGAAAATTGGCCTGATGATTGCCGGTGTACATGATGGAGAACGGAAAAATGAAGATAAAACAGAACGATAAGAGAAAAATTTTGGCGCAGTTACTGAAACCGGTGGCAGCGATTGCGGCGGCACTGCTGGTTGGTGCAGTTTTGATTCTGTATGCAGGGGCAAATCCTGTCATGGCATATAAATCGCTTCTGACCGGGGCATTTGGAAGCTTTTATAATTTTACGGAGGTGCTGGTGAAAGCGTCTCCATTGTGGCTGGCAGGTCTTGGTGTGGCGCTGTCGTTTAAAGCGGGGATTTTTAATGTGGGTGCGGAAGGACAGATCATGATGGGGGCACTGGCCACCGCGTGGATCGGCGTCGTGCTGGGGAATCTTCCTATGATCATTCTGCTTCCTGTTACCATGCTTGCCTCGGTTTTAGCAGGCGGTATCTGGGCCAGCATCCCGGGCATGATGAAGGCGAAGCTGGGAGTCGACGAAATCATTACCACAATTATGTTTAATTACATAGCAACCTGGGTGGTCAGCTATTTTGTGACAGGGCCGTTAAAGGATCCGGCGGGGGTCAATCCGCAGACGGCGGAGCTGGGAGCAGGAGCGCAGCTTCCGATTCTGGTGAAGGCGACCAGGCTGCATGCGGGCCTGATCCTTACGCTCATACTGATTGTCATCATGTATTTTGTTATTCAAAAGAGTACATTTGGTTATAAGGTGAGACTGCTGGGGAGCAGCTTAACCGTGGCAAGGGCATCGGGGGTCAATGTTCCCCTGACACTGATCACTACGATGATCATCAGCGGTGGTCTGTCCGGTTTGGCCGGGATGATGGAGATATCTGGGCTGCACCACAGGCTTTTAAATTCATTTTCTCCGGGCTATGGTTTTACGGCGGTTGTTGTGGCTCTGCTCGGCAATCTGAATCCGCTGGCTGTATTCGTGTCGGGATTCTTCTTTGCAGCAATGACGGTGGGGGCTAATGAGATGCAGAGAAGCGCTGCCATTCCAACCTCTTTAATCAGTGTGATTCAGGGATTGATCGTGTTCTTCGTTCTGATCAGCGAAGTGAAACACGTTCCGATACCCCGTATTTTCACATCGAAAAAGGAAGACAGGGGGGTGACAGAATGAATATCTTAAGCATGACATTTATTGTGGGGCTCCTGACTGCCACGGTCCGCATGATGGTCCCGATTCTTCTGTCGGCGCTGGGGGAGACGTATTCGGAACGTGCGGGCATCTTAAACATCGGGCTGGAGGGAATTATGCTGATCAGCGCATTCTGCGCTTTTCTGGGCTCCTACTATTTTAACAGCGCGGCTTTGGGCGTCCTGTTTGGAGCGGCTTCCGGCCTGCTTGTCGGCCTGGTCGCGGCATTCTTGAGCGTTACCCTGCAGATTAACCAGATGATCAGCGGAATCGCCTTAAATATGGCAGCCGCGGGGCTTACCAGCTTCTTTTACCGGGTTATGTTCGGTGTGCTTCCGATTCCGCCCCAGGCAAAGAGCCTGCCGGTGCTGGAGATTCCGGTGCTGAAAAATATTCCATTTCTGGGGGAGATCCTGTTTCGGCACAATATTCTGGTATATGCGGCATTTATTCTTGTACCGGTGTCTTCCATTATACTGTATAAGACCAGCTTTGGCCTGAAGATCCGGGCGGTGGGGGAGAACCCGAAGGCAGTGGATACCGTGGGTGTCAGCGTGAACGGCGTGCGGTATTCTGCGGTGTGCATCTGTGGGCTGCTGACCGGACTGGCCGGGACGTGTCTGACCATCGGACAGCTCAATATGTTTATGGACAATATTTCCGCAGGTAGAGGTTTTATCGCTTTGGCGGCCGTTATCTTCGGTAAATGGAATCCGAAGGGAGTCCTGTTTGCTTCCGTTATCTTTGCATTTGCGGACGCTCTTCAGCTGAGGCTCCAGTCACTTGGCTTCCAGATTCCGTATCAGTTCCTGGTCATGCTTCCCTATGTGCTGACCGTGGTGGCACTGGCCGGAGTCGTGGGTAGGAGCAAAGGACCAGCCGCATTGGGAAAAGCATACAGCAAGGAAGGATGACGGAACAAGTCAATTAACAAAACCTATTAACAAAACTTATCAGAAAAAACTATCAGCGAATCGCTGAAAGTATAAATGTCTTTCTAACTACAAGGAGGAGAAGAAATGAAAAGGAAACTGAGTTTGGTAATGGCAGCGGCACTGACAGCAGCGCTCCTGGGGGGATGCGCAGGCGGAAATGCAAAACAGCCGGCAGGCGATACAACGGCGGCACAGACGGCGGCACAGACGACGGCACAGGCGGAAGCTGGCGAGAAGGAAGCGGAAAAGAAGGAAGCGGATAAGACAGAGACAGAGAACGGAGACACCACGAAGACGGACGACGCAAAAGCTGGGGACAGCGCCAAAACCGGGGACGGACAATTCAAAGCGGCTCTCATTGTAACCGGATCGGTCAATGACGCCGGATGGAACGCGGCTGCCTATAATGGCATGAAAACAATTGAAAGTGAAATGGGAGCGGAGATTAATTTCTCAGAAAATGTGTCTCTTCCCGATGCGGAACCGGCATTGAGAGATTTTTCCAACAAGGGGTACAACCTAATCTTTGCACACAGCATGGAGTACGGCGAGTCTGTAACAAAGATTGCGGGGGATTATCCGGATACAAAATACGCAGTCTATACAGGAACTGTGGAAGCGGACAACGTGGCGTCCATCTCCTTGAATGAGCACGAGACGGGATATCTGTCCGGTATGCTGGCAGCGTCCATGTCAAAGACGGGCAAGATCGGAGTCATCATCGGTTCTGACTTACCTCCGATGATCCGAATCGCGGAGGCGTACAAGCTGGGCGCGAAGGAGGTAAATCCGGATATTCAGGTGTTTGACGTATTTGCAGGCAGCTGGGATGATATAGCAAAAGGAAAAGAAGCGGCTCTGGGACAGATTGAAAACGGAGCCGACGTCATCTTCCATGTTGCGGATAAGACCGGGCTTGGAGCGATTCAGGCGGCACAGGAAAAGGGCGTGTATGCAATCGGTTCTTCCGTGGATCAGAGTGCAGTGGCACCCGGAACCGTTTTGTCCAGTGCCTTAGACCATGCGGACAAGGCCTATTTAGCGGCGGCGAAGAGCGTTTCAGATGGTACCTTTAAGGGCGGAATCATGAGAATGGGACTGAAGGAAGAGGCGATTGGCATGGCACCATACGATGCGGCCGTTCCGGAAGATGTAATTAAGAAAATTGAAGATAAGACCGCTCAGATCGTGAACGGGGAATTCGAAGTTCCGGAGATTCTGGAGAGAACGACGAAGTAAACTTTGAGAAAAGGAAACGAAGATGAACGATTATTTATTTTACGGAGCGATGACGGAACCCATCGCTCCGATGGACAAAGAGGGAAATATTGACTATGAGCTTTTGAAGGCTCAGGTGCAGTTTCAGCTGGATCATAAGATTCATGCGATTTTTGTGAGCGGGCTGACGGAATGCATGGTGACCAGCGTGGATGAGCAGATTGATATGCTCCGTGAAACTGTGAAAACCGTAAACGGTCAGGTTCCGGTTATGGGTAATATCTGTCTGAACCGGCCGGAGGACGCTCTGACAGCCATAAGAGCATTTGAGGAGGCGGGAGCGGACGCGGTCAGCATAGCGCAGCCTCATACCTTCACGTATGAGGAAGATGCCATTTACGAGTATTATACGAATCTGATCCGCAGGACAAAACTGCCGGTTTACGTATACAACGCGCCTCAGACCAACAACATTCTTTCACCCAGGCTTGTAAAAAGGCTGGTGGAGGAAAATGAAAATGTGAGAGGCTATAAAAACAGTGTTCAGGACATTCTTCATCTGCAGAGTGTCATGGAGCTGATTCCGAAAGAACGCCATTTTGAATGCATCGCGGGCAGTGATTCGACAATTTTTGCAACACTGGCTCTGGGCGGATGCGGGATTATATCCTGGGTGTCCATCATGTTCCCGGAACTGATCGAGGAGTTGTGCGACGCGTATTTTAAAGGTGATATCGAGGGGGCAAGGGCGCTTCAGTTCCGGGTACAGAAAGTACGGACGATCTTAAAGCACGCTCCGATGGATTCCGGATACCGGTATGCCGGCGAACTGATTGGACTGCCGATGGGATATCCGAGGCAGCCGATGTCGCAGACCACGGAGGAGCAGAAGAACTATATCAGGGAAGAACTGACAAAAATGGGCATGATTTGACAAAGGAGCGGAAATGAAGCCAAAGAAATTAATAACGCTGGGAAGCTATCATACGGATTATTTTTTGATTGGGGACAGAATTCCGGACAAGGGTGAGACGGTAACGGGAAATTACTATTTTACAGAGGGCGGCGGCAAAGGCTCCAATCACGCCTGCGCCTGCTCGATCCTTGGCGGAAATGTGGTTTTGATTCAGAAGCTGGGCAGGGATGAGGGCGGGGAAACGGCCTGCAGGGAATTCGCAGGGTACGGACTCTCTCTGGATTATGTCCGGATGGTGGACGGAGAGAAGACGGGACTGGCTCCCATCATGATCGATAAGGATGGCAATAACGCCATCATGGTCTTTCCGGGAGCTCACGGCCACTATACGAAGGAAGATATCGATATGGCCGATCAGGAGTTTGACGATGCGTTTATGGCCAGTTTTGTGTTTGAAACGAATCTGGATATGGTGGAGTATGCCATTAAAAAAGCGTATGAAAAGAATGTAGCCGTATTTTTAGACCCATCGCCCGTGACGAAGTTTAATCCGGAGTTGTATCCGTATCTGACCTGGATTAAACCCAACGAGCATGAGGCTACCCTTTATACGGGAATCGAAGTGACGGATTATGAGTCCGCCATAGAAGCCGGTAAATGGTTTCTGGCACAGGGCGTCAAAAATGCCCTGATTACTTTGGGGGAGATGGGTTCGGTTCTGGTGACGCCTGACCGGATACAGACATTTCCGGCGCCGAAGGTGACGGTTGTGGACACAACAACGGCGGGGGATGTGTTCGCCGGCGCATTTATCTATGCCCTGTCGGTGGAAATGCCTCTGGACGAGGCCGTGCTGTTTGCCTCCTGCGCGGGCGCTCTGACGGCCACAAAGGCGGGCGCGGTGAAGTCGGCCCCGCATATGGATGAGGTGCAGACGCTTCTGGCGGAATTTAAAAAGACGATTTAGAACCGGGGGACAGAGATGAATCATACGATATTTGCTTTAAAAGGAACGATTGCCTATACGCCGTTACCGGACAAATTCGTATTCGCAGAGGAGAGCTTTCTGGTATGCGAAAATGAAAGGGTGAAAGGGATATGGAAGGAACTGCCGGATGAGCTGAAGGGAATAAGAGTCTGTGATTATACGGGCAAAATCATTTTCCCGGGAATGTGCGATCTGCACATGCATGCGCCTCAGTACGCGTTTCGGGGAATCGGGATGAATCTGGAAAATCCGGACTGGGATATGTGGTTCGAGAAGTACGCCTTTCCGGATGAGAAACGGTATGAGGACTGCGAATATGCAAAGAAAGCGTATGAGCGTCTGACCGATGACCTTTTAAAAACCACGACGACCCGGTGCGTTATGTTCGGGACTCTTCACCGGCAGAGCACGGAGATCCTGATGGATCTGCTGGAGGAAAAGGGAATCGCCGCTTATGTGGGCAAGGTAAATATGGACCGGAATTCGATTCCCGGCCTGCTGGAGACCACGGGGGAGAGCCTGGAAGAGACGAAACGGTGGCTGAGTGACTGTGCGGAAAAGAAGCAGTATAAGAAATGCCGTCCCATGATTACACCCCGCTATATTCCGACGTGTACGGATGAACTACTGAGCGGACTGGGAGAACTGGCTGTGGAGAAGGGAATTCCGGTTCAGTCTCACCTGTCCGAGGGGCTGGACGAGATGGAATGGGTACGTAAGCTGAAACCGGAGATATCATTTTATGGGGAGGGCTACGACACGTATCATATGTTTGGAGACGCAGTTCCGACGGTAATGGCTCACTGTGTCTATTCTTCAGAGGAGGAGATTGCTCTGATGAAGAAGCGGGAAAAGCTGATTGTCGCTCACTGCCCCCAGTCCAATATCAGCAGCTCCGGAGGGATTGCCCCTGTAAAACGCTATCTGGCGGAGGGCATCCGGGTGGGGCTTGGAAGCGATATGGCGGGCAGTAATACACTTTCTCTGCTGCGTGCGATTACCGATGCCATTCACGTGTCGAAGGCACGGTGGGCATTTACGGAGCGGGGAAACGATCCTCATGCAAAGAAGAATGTCCTGTCACTGGCTGAAGCATTTTTCCTGGCCACCCATGGGGGAGAGGGCCTGTGGGACAGAGTAGGAAGCTTCGAAGAAGGATACTGCTTTGATGCTGTGGTCATGGATGATTCCAGGATCCGTGACTACTGTGAGAGAAGCAGCTATGAGAGGACCGAGCGGTTGATCCTGATGTCGGATGACAGGGATATAGAGGCGAAGTTTATCGACGGACGAATGGTATATCAGCGGGCTGAAAAGGAGAGGACTGAAACGTGAAAACGGTGGTAATTGAGGATATCAGGGCGGATAATGATTATGGTCTGATTGTGCAGATGCCGGAAGAGGGAAGCGTATATCAGGAAGACTATTTTTACTGGAAGGGAAGTTCGATTCCGGCCTGCTTTCAGACGAACCGGATTACGACCGGGACAATGAAGACGTGGCACCGGGATCCGGTGTTTCAGAAGCTGGAATACCATGATGACTATGAAAAATTCGTATTTCTCTCCGGGAACGCCCTGTTTCCTGTGGCAGATACGAGGGATGGCGCTGTCTGTGCCGGGAGTTTCCGGGTACTTAGGGTAACTCCCGGTACAGAGGTGCTTGTGCCGCCTGGAAAAGCACATTTTATGCCGGTCGCTGAGGGGGATGAGCCGGTCTGTATTACAGTAGTATGCCCGGAAATGCCGTTTTACCATGTGTATCTGGACGAAGAGACGCGGGCTGTGACAAAGGAGTGAGAGGCATTGGAGAATGTATGCTTAAGGCGGTGTTCCTGCCGGTGCTTTTTGAAGAAAGAAGTGCCGGAGGAGGCGCTGCTTGTGCTTTTTCAGGCGGCCATGCAGGCGCCGTCGGCGCGGAATGAACAGCCCTGGGAATTTATTCTGATCCGGGACCCTTTGGTGAAGGAGCAGATCGCACGGATCAATCCCTATTACCGGCCGGCAGACGGTGCGGACTGCCTACTGCTGCTCCTTGCGGATTTAGCACGAGTGGGGAGCGACAGTCCCTGGTGGATACAGGATATGAGCGCCTGTGCAGAAAATATCCTGCTGCAGGCCGTGGAATCAGGACTCGGCGCCGTATGGCTGGGCGTCTATCCGAGGGATGAGCGGATGCGCGCATTAAGAGAAATTGCATGTATTCCGGAGAGCGTGGTTCCGTTTGCGGTGATTGCTGTCGGATATCCGGCCAATGCGCTGCAGGCAGTGCCCCGGTTTGAGAGAAAACGGATTTTTAAGGATAAGTATGGAATAGAGGCAGGAGATCAGTATGAACAACAGTGAAATATACTCTCACGTAGATCATACGCTGTTAAAAGCGTACGCATCCTGGGAGGAGATCAAGAAATTATGCGATGAGGCCGTACAGTACCGGACGGCTTCCGTGTGTATTCCGCCGTCCTATATAAGGCGGGTCAGGGAAAGCTATGGAAAAGACTTCAGAATTTGTACGGTAATTGGGTTTCCACTGGGGTACAGCACGAAGGAAGTGAAGGTGAGCGAGACGCTTCTGGCTGTTAAGGATGGCGCGGACGAGATTGATACGGTAATCAATCTGGGAGACGTAAAAAACAAAGAGTATGGCCAGATACTCGCTGAACTGAAAGCCATACGGACAGCGTCGGAGGGCCGGATTCTGAAGGTCATTATTGAGACCTGTTATTTGACGGAAGAGGAGAAGCGGGAACTGTGCCGCGTGGTCACCGAGTCGGGAGCCGATTACATTAAGACTTCTACTGGATTTGGAACGGAAGGGGCGGTGCTGGCGGATATTTTCCTGTTTAAGGAGGAAATCGGACCGGACGTAAAGATCAAGGCAGCGGGGGGAATGCACAGCCGCCAGGATTTCATTGATTTTTTAAACGCCGGGTGCGACAGACTGGGAACGAGCTCCGCGGTGAAAGTGCTGGAGCCGCCGGTATAAGAAAGAGAAAGAGAAAGCCTCAGGCAGAATTAAGGATAGCGTTATATAAAGAAAGAGTACGTGTAAATAGTTTTTTAAATATATGCATACTCTTTTTGCCTTATTAGGCAAGAAAATGTATAATTTAAGAACAGACAGGTTTTGTAAACAGCCAGCATGACGAACTGCCGGAATATTTAAAGTAAAAGTACAAAGAAGATTTTATGAGAAAAGAAGCCAGCCTTGACCAGTGGAAAGAGTTATACGATGTAACCTTGAATTTAAAAGAGTTAGAGCCATGGAAGTATTTGGACAGCGCTGATCTGATTGCCATAAAGCTGCAGGGAATAGAAGAACCTGTGTTTATGAGCGTTATGGGCAGATTGGGGAGTTGTTACGGTGTGAGTATGTACGAGGGGATGGACGGACTGGCTGATTTTGACATGGTGGCAAAAGCGGACGGAAAAGATGGCCCTTCGATTTATGATACCATGATGGATCAGTCCTGTATTACGTGGTATGCCGGTGATCGGGATGAGGTGCCGGAAGCGCAGAAAAAGGTAATAAAGGAGTTGGAACTTAAATTCAGGGGAAAAGGACAGCCTCCGTGTGAACGGGAATATCCGGAGATAGAACTGGAAGATCAGGAGTTAAGGCAGAAATTGAAAGAACAACGTCAGACAAACCAGGAACTGGCAATTGAACTGGCCTATCTTCAGACGGAGGTAAGGGATCAGGAGTATGACCGCCCTCTCTGCCCGCGCGTTCTGATTGTCATGGATTGGAAACGGGATATGATACTTAACATGGACCTGTTGAGACCAGAAGATTATGAGATTGATGTTATTCTGAATTTTTTTATTCCGTATGTGCTGTCAAATGGTCGTATGAAGAAAATTAGAGCCAGAAATCCATGGGTATTTGCAGCTTTAATTGATATTTGTGAATACTGTGGAATTGAACTGAAGAAGACCGGCCTTTGAAAAGTGGACAACATGCTGATGGATATGATGGGCAGGATGGGATAATGGAAATAAACTCTGTTTCAGGAAATTGCTGCAGTTAGCATACATGAATTGATTTCTTTCGAAAAGTCCTGTAAAATGGTGTTCAGGCGGAAGCACTGGGGCCAGATGCCCGTCGTACAGCGCCAATTGTACAGCGCCAATCGTACAGTGCAAATCATGCCGTGACAATATCATAAAACAACAGAGAGGACTATATATATGAATTTTATACAAAAAGTAACTGCGCCAATTCTGCCAATCGGCGACGTCTCCTCCTTCTCCCTGATCGGTGATCCGGGCTGCGAGGGGCTGGGAACCACGATGATGCGTGTCTATGTCAACGCGCTGGAACTGGCTTCCCGGGATGATTTTATTCTGATTGCCGGCGATATGGTACCGACTGGGAAAAGGCGGTTTTATGAGACGATTTCTGAAATCACCAATTCTGTGGCGGGAAAGGACACGTATATTTTAAGAGGGAACCACGACACCGGAGTGTATACCGAATATTTTGGACTGCAGAATTATGCGTTGATTGGCGATTCTTTTACCGTGGTGGTGCTGGACAATGCCATGCGCACCTTCGAGGCTGAGGGGCTGGAACTGCTTGGACGGGTGCTGGCTATGGAAGAGTGCAGGAACGTGGTGATCGCATTTCATATACCGCTGCCCAACCATTTTATCCGAAATTCTGTCTCCGAGGCGGAGTTTGAACGGCTGAGAGCTGTGTATGCGCCTTACAGGGAAAAGGTGAAGTACTTTGCCTGCGGCCATGTGCATTCCAGATTCGAGGATGTGGTGGACGGGATTCCATTGATCTGCAGCGGTGGCGGCGGAGCGATGATCGAGGATGTCTCAGAGGAAATCAAGGCTTCGGATGTGGATTACCACATCGTGAGGTTTTTCATGGAGGAAGGCCGTCTCTGCCATAGAATTGTGGATTTGACGGAGATGTATTATAAAAGAGAGCAGCAGGAGCCGGTTCTGAAAGAAAAGCTGGAGGAGGCGGTGAAGGGGGAGCTGTATGCTCATCTGCGGTATTTGACTTTTGCGGACCGCGCGCAGAAACGCGGGTACGAAAAGGTGGCGAATCTGATGAGGGCTCTGGCTGATTCGGAGTATCGCCATGCACGCAGCTTTTTTGCGATTCTCGAGCAGCCGGTGCCGTTTATGGAGGCGCTGAACGGATTTAGAAAGAGCGAGAATTTTGAGTTTGAGAGATTGTATCCTATGGTATCGGATTACGCGGCGGGAATCGGCGGAATGCTGGCCAGGCAGGCGTTTGCTGACGCTGCAAAGATGGAACGCTCCCATGCGGAACTGATTGCAAAGGCGGAGAAGCTGGAGGAGTTTTCCATGGATACGCTGTATGTATGCCCGGTATGCGGGTGTGTAATGACAGCGGTTGACGAGATAGACCGGTGTCCGGTGTGCGGAGCGCCGAAAAGGCAGTTCCGGGAATTTACGGTAAAAGAATAGGATTAAAAATAGGAATAAAATAAAAACAAGAAAAGAATAAAGAAAAGCACCAGATGGATTCGCCTGGAACAGGGCGGTCTGTCTGGTGCTTTTTAGTTTTGTAGAAAATTATTTTTATTATTATATTATGATTCCATATTTGTCACTCGATAATGTCCGGGCGATACCTGGGCGTATTTTTTAAAGGTACGGATAAAGTTGGAGTAGTCATGAAAACCGGATAATTCACAGGTGTCAGTGACACTTTTTCCCTGCTTTAGAAGCGTTTTGGCGAGGGAAATCCGTTTTAGAATCAGGTATTCCTGTATGGAACAGCCCGCCTGTTCCCGGAATTTGCGGCTCATATGGGAGCGGTTCATGTAAAGGTGGTCCGCCAGAGCCTGGATGGATAAGTCTTCTGTCAGATGCTCGTCGATGTATCTCATGATCTGGCTGGAAAGCTGGGGCATGATGTTTTCGGGAATCAATGTGGACTCGTAAAAGCAGGTGTTGGCCAGGACCAGGAGCTGCAGGAGATAGGTGGAGGCCAGGACATCATGGCCGAAGCTTGCAGAGGCCACGGCGGTGTGCAGGTG
Source organism: Hungatella sp. SB206 (assembly GCF_051132295.1). Taxonomy (NCBI): domain Bacteria; kingdom Bacillati; phylum Bacillota; class Clostridia; order Lachnospirales; family Lachnospiraceae; genus Hungatella; species Hungatella sp. SB206. The sequence goes on from NZ_CP096603.1 coordinate 741,946, forward strand.
ATCCGTCAGATAGAGATAGCGTTCGAGGGACTGGGGCGGCAGGGAGAGTAAATTTCTGTCCGCATTTTTCCGCTTCTCAAAACAGGAGAGCAGATCGGTCTGCTTCGTGCAGTAATTCCGAACCAGCTCAGGAGAAAAATGGGTAGCAATCCGCTCATAGGGGGTGCCCTCATAGGAGACAGCGCGGTGAATCTCCTGGCTGTTGATGATCAGCAAATCCCCACGCTGTAACCGATACCGGTGGTGCTCGATGTAGCAGTCCGTACAGCCGCCTAAAAACAGCAGCAATTCGTAGGAATCGTGCATGTGGTAGACGTCATTGATTGGCTTCGCAGAGATCATATGGTGGCTCCGGATAATCTCTGGAAAATGAATCCGGCGGCAGCCATCGTTTTTCAATGTACCACATTCTGGTGATAATGGTATGGATTTATTTCGATTCGTGTCCTGTTCTGTAAAAAATGTCATAGCTTTCCAGCCTCCAATCCTGCGCCTGCGGCGCGCCAAGTGCTCGCAGCGATAAAAAATCACATAGCGCAATAAAAAGACAAAAATGAGCAAAGAACCTGCATGATATTTATTATATGATAAGGAATAAAAAAAGCAAGCAGTACTAGTACAGGAGGTAACATTTATGAAATTTGAAGTAAAAAATCCTGATTACGGGAAAAGCCCGTATACAGGCATGACGAAGGAACACTGGCTGGAAGCGTGCGAGTTTCTTCTGGAAGGGATTTTTTCCGGAATTGAAAGTATGGAGGGACAGCCGGTAAGCCGAAGAGTGGAATTTGAGGTGAGTTATCCGAATAAGAACAGTTCGCCGACAAAGGCCAGTGCGGAACGGTTTGAGGGGCTTGCCAGGAGCTTTCTGATCGCGGCGCCGCTGCTGTATAACCGGCCGGAGGCTGTAATTTGCGGCGTATCGGTGAGAGAGTATTATAAAACGCGGATACTGGAGGCGGTGACGCCTGGGAATCCCAATTATCTGTACGGTTTACAGGAACTTCTCGCCATGGCAAGGGAGGGGGAGGACACCTTTCAGCATACCTGCGAATGTGCCTCACTCGTAATAGGGCTGGATCAGTGCAAGGGGGTCATCTGGGATACATATAAGGCGGAGGAGAAAGACAGAATTGCGTCCTATATTCGGGAATTTGCCTATGGGAAGACGGGGGCGCATAACTGGCGGCTTTTCAACATGCTCATTCTGGGATTTCTGCATCAGGAGGGATATGAGATCGACCGAGGCGTGATGAGAGACCATGCGCAGACGATTCTGTCGTACTATGCCGGAGACGGCTGGTATCGCGACGGCCATCGCTTTGATTACTATACTCCCTGGGCATTCCAGGTGTATGGGCCGATCTGGAACCGTTGGTATGGATATGCAGAAGAGCCGTGGATCGCAGGGAAAATAGAGCAGTATGCCAATGCGCTTACGGATTCATTTCTGTCCATGTTCGATAAAGAAGGTCATGTGACGCTTTGGGCGAGAAGCGGCCTTTACCGCAATGCGGCTTCTTCCCCTTTTGCCTCCGCGTATCTTCTCAATCATACCAACGTCAATCCGGGACTGGCAAGAAGAATCAATTCCGGCGCGCTGCTTCAGTTTATTACAAGGGAGGATGTATTTGTAAATGGAGTGCCGTCGCTGGGATTTTACGGACAGTTTCTCCCTATGGTACAGGATTACAGCTGCGCGGAAAGTCCGTTTTGGATTGCAAATCCATTTGTGGCGCTGACGTATCCGGAGGAGCATCCGTTCTGGTCCGCAGTCGAGGAAAATGGGGATTGGGAGCAGCTGGGAGATGCAACCGGTTATGCAGAAACGGTCATGAATGGCCCGGGAATTGTCTCTGCGCATCTGGGCGGGAACGGGGCCTGTGAGTTTCGGACAGCGAAGGGGCTTTTTAAACCTGGAGATGAGTACATCAGATATTACATACGCCTCGCATTTCACAGCCATTATCCGTGGGAGGCTTTTGACGGCCAGGGGGCGGAGGCCATGCAGTACAGCCTCTTTTATGATGGGGCAAAGGAGGCGCTGGTGCCGAATATCATCATGTACGGCGGTGTAAATGACGGGGTTCTCTACCGGAAACAGTACTTTGATTTTTACCATAACTTTCAGGGCGGCGCCTCCATCGATCTGGCGGATTTTCCGGTGGCATACGGCCACATCCGTGTGGACAAAATGCGCATCCCCAACAAACCATTTACACTGACCATGGGGGCCTACGGTTTTCCGGAGTACCAGGATGGAGAGAAAACACAGGTGATCAGGCGCTCCTGCGATGGCGCGGAGGCAGTGATTCTAAAACAGGATGGCCGGCAGCTTGCGCTGGTTGCCTATACGGCATGGGAATCGGTTGAGATAAAGGAGAGAAGAGGCGTTAATCCGGCCGCGGAGAACAGCATTTTGGCTTATGGAAAGCTGCGCAGAGAAAAAATGTATGGGTACGAGCCTTATGTGATGATCAGCGCCGTGCTAAGCAGGACTGATGACAGAGAATGGGCGGAGGATGAACTGTTTCCGATCAGAACAATTACCTTTACCGATGAGGAACAGTGCGGAGGCTACGGCCCGGTTACACTCCTGATGAAGGACGGGCGCACGGTTGCCGTGGATTATGAGGGGCTGGAAGGCCATCTGATGATTTAATGATAAAAACCTTAAGATAGTGCAAAAATATGAAAATAATACAAATATCCCTGGTTACGATCTGAAGATTTTGTAAAAAGGCAGTATGAAACTTTATTTGCTTTTCAGATTCCCGATGTTATATTGAAACCATCATAATAACAAGGAAATATGCGGGAAGACCAGGGATATTGCTGAGCGGATAAATGCGCCTGCCGCCGGTTTTCCAGCAGAAAATGGAGGAGACATTATGAAAAAAAACTGGAAAAGGGGACTGGCGCTTTATCTGTCATTTGTTATGGCAGCAGGCAATTTTGGAAGCGGTATTTCTTACAGCTTCGCTGCCGTAAATGGCGGCGGAGGAACCGGGACAGGAAAGGCCACATCTTCCAATGCGGCCGGATCGGGAAGCGGCCATATGCATACATCTAAGGCTACTTCATCCAATGCGGATTCCGGGAGTTCAGACCGGGAACCAGATAAAAAGGCGACGGAGTCAAATGCAACAATGTCAAATGCCCTGAAGCTTCTGCTTGAGAAAACGGAATTTTCGCTGTCAGATGATTTCAGCAATACGCAGGGACCGGTCTGGTACTACAAGTATGGAGACAAGGACAGCGGGGAAATATCAGAACTTCAGAAGTATGACGCAGCTACACCGCGGTGGATGGATAATAAGGAGAAGTGGCTGAGAATATTTAATGATGGTATGATGCCGGGAAATAAGGGGGACGACGCGATTCTGGAATGGAAAGCGCCTGCGGACGGCCTCGTTCAAATCTCTGAGGATGACGGCTCTATATCCATGGAAACAGACCGGAATGACAGAGATGGAGTTCTGCTGTCCATACAGCAGAACGGAAAATTAATCTGGCCGGATACAGGGACGATATCGACGGAGTACAATAAGAAGGCTGTCAATTTCCAGCCGTTTTATTTACAGGTCAGGGAAGGCGATGCCATCCATTTCCGGGCTAATGGAAATAAAGAGTTCAACAATGACCGTGTAAAATGGTGTCCGGTTATCAAGTATCTGGAAGAAGAGGATGTCGCAATGATATCCGACATTACCATGACAGGAAGAGATTCCCTCGAATTTACAGCGGCGTCGAAAGAACTGTCCGGTGATATCCGGGATCGGATTTCTTTAAGTGCAGTTGTAAATGGAAAGAAGGAAGAGACGGTAACCGTCCGTTCCGCTGAGGCAAAAGACGGCAAAGCTGTGGTTGCCTTTGAAGAGGTTGAGGCGGCTGATAAAGATCAGATACAGTTACTGGTCGGCCTTGATGAGGACTATCGGTTTGTTACATACAGCCCTCAGGATTTTGCAGTAATTTCCGGGCTGACCTATTATGTAGATGCTGTAAATGGAAATGACAGTAATGACGGACTTACAGAGGAGAGCGCGTGGAAGAGTCTCGATCAGGTCAACAATACCACATTTCTCCCTGGAGACTCCGTTCTGTTAAAGGCTGGATGTATCTGGAACGGCTATCTGTATCCGAAGGGAGAGGGAAGCGAGAACGCTCCAGTGACACTGGGTAAGTATGGCGGCCACGGATATCCGATTATTAACGGTGACGGATCGGTTCCTTATGATTCACAGTATAAAGTCAGAAAAGACTTTGTGTATAGTCCAACCGTCCTGTTGAGTGATCAAAGCAACTGGGTGATTGATGGAATAGAAGTGACAAACAGCGCTGACGATAGTTACAATCATGTTGGAATCCTGGTGTTTACCACAGGGCAGACCGGCGTGGTGTCGAATGTGACGGTTCAGAACTGCTACGTTCACGATGTGACAGCAGAAGTAGCCAACTCCAAGATGACCGGCGGAATTCTCGTAATCGGCGCCGACGTCTGGATTGATGGTCAGAAGCCGGAAGGTGAGATGGCTTCCGATATCGGATTTGACGAGGTTTTGATTGAAAATAACTATGTAAAAAATGTAGCCAAGGAAGGAATTCGTTCCAGCGGCCAGAATACAGGCGCGGAGGGCGTAGGATTCCGCAATACAAAGACATTCCGCAATATTACCTTCCGTGGTAACTACATCGAAGAGATTTTCGGTGACGGCATCGTACTCGCAGAGGTTGGCGAAAACGGTATGGTAGAGAACAACGTGGTGAAAAACCATTGCAACTACGATACCGCTAACTATGCAGGCGCGTGGCTGTGGCAGTGTGACGATTCCATTTTCCGCTATAATGAAGTATTCGGCGGAGAGTACGGCTATAACGATGGTGAGGCGTTTGACTATGATATCGGATGTAAGGATATTATCTACGAATATAATTACAGTCACCATAACAAGGGCGGCCTGCTTCTGACCATGTATGACAATGCTTCCTATCATTTCCGATATAATATCAGCGCCAACGATGGAAAGCCCAGCCAGGAACTGTTCCACTGTCAGACCGGTAAGACGAAGGTCTATAACAATACCATGTACATTGGAAAAGGGACCACAACCTCCATTTTCCAGACCGGATCAGTGGGTTACTTTAAAAATAATATTATTATGGCTCACGGCAGCGTTCCGAAGTTCGGTACCAGCTCCATAAGTGTGTCAAAGGGCGCTATGACCAATAATATTATCTATCCAGCTTCTATTATAAGCGTAAACGGTCCTTCTGACGCAGTTCTGGAAGATAACCTGTTTGTGAACCCGAGACTTTCTTCTCCTCAGCTGAGCACAAAATACAGCAGTGAAGAGTATGGGCTCACTTATGAGAATATGGGGCAGGGCGATGATTTTATTGCCGGGCTCAGGGAACGTATGGCGATCTTTAAACTGCAGGAAAATTCACCGGCAGTAGATGCAGGCGTGGTAATACCGGAATCAGATGCGACAGAGGATATTTTCGGTAATAAAATCATGGATTTACCGGATATTGGCGCTCACGAATTTAATAATGACCCGGGGCCTGTGGATGAGGATGGAAATAAAGCAGAAAAAGTAATTCTGGATAAGACAGAGCTTTATATGGTTACAGAAGACATCGCTCAGTTAAATGCATCCGTACTGCCGGAAGATGTTCTTGACGACAGCATTGGCTGGTCCGTGGCCGACCCTGAGGTAGTAAGCGTGTCAGCGGCGGGTAAGGTAACAGCCCTGGCAATGGGAGATACAGTTGTTACCGCAGTCAGCTTAAATAATCCGGAGGCGAAGGCAGAGTGTACCATTCATGTATATGAAAAGAATGCTAAGTCCGTTATCGCGGATAAAGATGCCAGAGTGCGGGATGATGGTACTCACAGCGGAACGGAAGAATCCATGACTGTGAAGCTGGACAGCAGCGGGTACAGCAGAAATGTATTGATGTCCTTTGATTTGACTTCTGTACCAGAGAATTACAAGAAGATTCTCTTAAAATTCCATATTGACAGTACAGAAGCGAACAACGTGCCCTTTACCGTATCCCGGATAGGTGATGACTGGGAAGAGGAGGAAGTGACGTGGAATACCATGCCTGATAAAGGCGAAAAGATACTGGATTTCACTTCCAGTATCGCGGATGGAGGAAGCTGGAAGGAACTGGACATCACGGATTATATGGAAACATTACTGGAATCCGGAACTCAGAGACTTTCGATCATCTTTGAAGGCGTAGAAATAGGATCAAAGAATTATACAAACATTCACTCCAGAGAAACGGATTATAAACCACAGCTTGTATTCGACAATGAATCTGTAAAATCGGTGGAAAGTGTCTTTGTCAAAGTTCCAGTGGGAACAGCGCCTGTTTTACCAGAAACTGTGAACGTGACCTACAGTGATGATACGACTGCCAAAGCGGCGGTGGCATGGGATGAGATTCCGGCCGGGAATTATCAGAAAGAGGGCCAGTTTACCGTGTGCGGTTATATCGAGGGAAGAAACCTGCCGGTTATCGCATATGTGACCGTATCGGATACAATTATTACAGCGGCATTCGCAGAGGATGTCACGACCCAGGCAGGGGTAGCACCGGTTCTGCCGGAAACTGTAAAGGTGACTTATATTAACAGTTCTGAGGCACAGGTTCCCGTTTCATGGGAGTCCGTGAATGAAAGTCAGTATGCGAAACCGGGAACCTTTACCGTGAAAGGAAAAGTAAGTGGATTTGAGGCAGGATGCAGTATCAGGGTTATCGTAACCGGCGCCGGAGTGGTTGATGCCGAGGCGGCCCGCATAACCGGATATGTGGGATTTATGCCGGTACTTCCTGAGAGCATTACGGTCAGCTATACAGACGGCAGCAAGGGAACGGCCAGAGTCGAATGGGAAGAGACAGAGGAAGAAAAGTACCAGAAAGCTGGATCGTTCACTGTTTATGGAACCTGCGAGGGGCTGGAGCAGAAAGCCGCCGCAAATGTGACAATTATCGAAGCCGCTGCAAAGCCGGCTGAAATGAAGAGTCCGGCGGGCAAATATCCGGCGCTTCCATATACTATAAAGCTGGAGGGAAGCAGAAGCTACAGCCGAGCAGCAAATGCAGCGGAGGCGCCTGTGGTATGGGAGACTGTCAGCAGGGAACTGTATCAGGGCAGCGATCCATATGTGGTAAAGGGTTATATTGCAGGAACGACGATCCCGGCTTCCATAACGATTACGCCGGCAGATCCACTGGAATATATGGACGGCGTGATTGATACAAACGGCGATACTTATATTCAGGTAAGCCCGTCAGACAGCAAATTCGGTGATAATGAAGTGATTCGTATTAAGAACTATACAGGGTCTTTTAAACGCATCGGAGTGGTACAGTTTGATTTTGGATCCATGGAGACTTCAGACTTAACGGAGATGACGCTGAAATTGTATTTTAATAAGATGGATGATAAAGCAGAGGTTACAGAAACCTATTTAAACATCTATACCAACGCTCCAGGCTGGGTTGAAGATACGGCAACGTATGATTCCATCACACAGGCCAGCGGATATAAGGCGGAACTGGTAAAAGAACATGTCATAATAAAACGTGACCAGGTAGGAAGCTACATTACGATTGACGTATCCGATGCGATTGATTTTATGGAAGGCGGAAAGATTTCCTTTATTCTTGATATTGAAGAGAATCCGGAGGCTGATGCCAATGGCTCTAACTCCGGTCTGGAATTTGCCAGTAAAGAGGCCGGAAAAGAAAAGGCACCGAAGCTTTACGTATCAAACCAGTATGTGACAGAGCTGGAAACGGTAAATTTAGATGCCGCTGTAGGAGAAACACTGGATCTTCCGAATACGATTACGATTCACTATGCGGATGGGACGGAGGCGCAGGCACCGGTTGTTTGGGAAGCTGTCAGCCCGACGCTGCTGGGCAGAAAAGGGAGGTTCCTGGTAAGGGGACATGTGGAAGGGCTGTACTGCAGCGTTTCAGCAGGCGTTACCATGAAAGCAGATGACCCGGATAACCCGGACAATCCGGACAACCCAGACAACCCGGATAACCCGGATAACCCGGACAATCCGGACAACCCAGACAACCCGGATAACCCGGATAACCCGGACAATCCGGACAACCCAGACAACCCGGATAATCCGGACAACCCAGACAACCCGGTTAATCCGGATAATCCAGACAACCCGGATAACCCGGACAACCCAGACAACCCGGATAATCCGGATACCCCGGATACCCCAGATACCCCAGATACCCCCGATAAGCCACACAAAAATTCTTCGTCTGCTTCCAGCCAGGCAGTTACAGTAAACAGCTGGGTTCAGGGAATTGGCTATAGAAAATGCATTCTGGGCAACGGAGATTATGCAAAAAATGGATGGTATTATCTCGAATGTAATGGTAGTATGAACTGGTATCGTTTTGATGAGAACGGAAATCTGATCACTGGATTTTTCTCAGATCAGGATGGAAAACTCTATTATCTTGACAAAGATGGAATTATGTTGACCGGCTGGCAGCTGATTGACGGTAAATGGTATTACTTTAATCCTGTTTCCGATGGGACCAAAGGCTCGTTATATCAAAATACTACAACTCCTGATGGTTATCGTGTAGGACCGGATGGGGTATGGGAAAGTTAATATGAGGTGAACCGTGAAAAAGAAAGCAGCATTGTTGTTTTTCGTATGGTTCCTGATTCTGGAATGTCTTGCCGGCTGCGCCCGGCAAGGCTATTCCTGCTTTATGGAAGCAGGGGACTATGAGATATCGAAGGAAGAGTACGCTCTGCTGGCTTACGACAATATTGCCAGAACAGCCAGAGAATATGGGGTGAAAGAAGGTATCGATGTAAATGCTCCCGGCTTTTGGGAGAAGAAGACGGACGGCGTCTCCCCGATGGACCGGGTACGGGAGCTTACAGACGGGGAAGCCGTTCATCATAAGGGAATTCAGATTCTGGCAAAGGAAAACGGCATAATCGATGAGATCGGATACGAAGCATTTTTGAAACAGTATCAGGAGGAAAATGAACAGCGAAAGCAGATAAAGGAAGAGGGAAAGGTTCTGTATGGGCCGCTGGAGTTGACCATGAGCCAGTACTATTCCTATCGCCAGAGCCAGCTGGAGCAGGCCCTGGAGGAATTCGTAGAGCAGAAGATCGTTATAATCGGGGAAGAAGAACTAAAAAAATATTATCCTGTTGTGAAACAAATGGAAGAAAAAAAGAATTTTAGAGCTCAACTCAGCCTGGTGATCTTTGAAGACACCGGTGAGGAACAGAAAGCGGCGGTGGAGCAGTGGATTGCGGTTCATGGGATTACAGACGGTCTGCCAGTACTTCTGGCTGAGGAAACCGGAGTTTCTGCAAATATGGAGAAGCTGGCTGTGGATACCCTCGAACTGGGCAAAGAAAATCTGCTTCTGGACCGGGTGGTGCAGGCTGTGAAAGAAGTGGAAGCGGGAGAGGTTACACCGGCCATAGAATACAGAGACGGTATGAGCGCGGTGATTGCGGTAGAATCAAAGGAATATGTTCCCTTTGGCAGCTACGATACAGAGCAGGATTATGTGGAATACCTGCTTCGGGAGAAAAAAGCCAGAGAGTATATTGCAGACAGGATCAGCGGGCTGGAAGTGAAAAGAGGGAGATCCTGGGAGACAATTACCTATGAGGATATTGTAAAGTAAAAAACACAACAGATGAAAATGGAGCAGAATGTTGAAGAGGTTATTACAAAACAGAACAGTAAAATTTAAGATCATGGTATATAACATCTGCATTATTTGCGTCATCGGCATCATATTCAGTGTTACAAATTATATGACGGCGAACAAAAAAACCATCCAGCTGGCACAGAATTCCGTGGGCTACCACGTGGAAAGCATCTCCAGATACTATGAGGAGATCTACGAGCAGATGGTGAACCTGGTACTCAATTGTGCGGAGCGGGAGATGTTTGATTTAAGCTCCCTGGGACAGTTGAATACCGTAGAAGAAAAGCGAAAAGGGCTGGATTATGCAAAGCTGGCCGCCAATTTCTGTGCCGTTACAGGATATGGGGATTACATTACCAGGCTGTCCATATTTGATGACAGTGATGTTCACATTTCAGCCGGAACGGCCCTGAGCAGTGTCGATGACGGGAGAAGAATCCGGAATTCCCCCTGGTTTGACCGGGAACTGAAAAAGGATATGTACAGCTACAGACTGGATCTGGTGGAGTCCCCGTTTTACAAGGAAGTAGGGATGGCGATTCCCATTATCTGCAAGAATTCCGGGTACAAAGACAGTGACTGGTCCGCGCTGTTTCTGTCTCCCCGTCTCTATCTCGACCGTCTGAAGGAAGATGATAACGGAAATACAATGCTTGTGACCACGTATCGCGGAGAGCGGATTGCCACGCTGCGGGAGCCTGTGAACCTGCAGGAGGAGAGCGGCCATTTGATCGATTCGATCATAAGAAGAGAGGAGAGCCGCGGAATCGAGCGATACCGGATGAATGGGGAACCGTGTCTGGTGTCTTTTAACAAAGATTCCCAGAGCGGAGTTGTAGTGATTGAAATCATGGATATGGCGGTCCTGAAAAATGACAGCCTTATGCTTATGCAGACTGTCGGTCTGATCTTCTTTTCCTGTGTGCTTCTGGGAATTTCCATGTCATTTCTGTTTACCAACGCAGTAAGAAAGCCGATTGACCGGCTGGTAAACCATGTGGGCAGGATTGCAAAGGGGGATTTTAGTCAGGAAGAATCTTTAGAAAGCCAGGACGAAATCGGACTCATCGGAAAGGCCGTGAACTCCATGAGCAGTCAGATCGAACAGCTGATGGACAAACGATTAGAGGATGAAAAAGAGAAGAGCAGTCTGGAAATCCGGATGCTGCAGGCGCAGATTAACCCGCACTTCCTCTACAATACCCTGGATTCGATCAAATGGATTGCCGTGATCCAGAAAAACAGCGGTATCGTGAAGGCGGTAACCGCGCTGTCGAAGCTGCTTAAGAATATGGCAAAGGGAGTGGACGAGCGCGTTACATTGAGAGAGGAACTGGATTTTGTCCGCGACTACGTAACCATCGAGAAATTAAAATATGTGGAAATGTTTGACCTGGAGATTGATATCCGGGAGGAGACGCTATACGATGCGCGAATCGTGAAGCTGACGCTGCAGCCGCTGGTGGAGAATGCGATTTTCAGCGGAATCGAACCGGGAGGAAAGAACGGAACCATTCAGATCTCCGCATATGAGAGGGATAAATGTCTCTGCATTAATGTGCGGGACGATGGAATCGGGATCCCGGAAGAAAAGATACCGGAACTGCTGAACCATTCAGAAAAGTTAAAAGGCGACCAGATGAGCAGTATCGGGATGCCGAATGTGGACAGACGGCTGAAACTGATCTATGGGGAAGCGTATGGACTTTCTGTGGAGAGCCGGGAGGGAGAGTATACACAGATTACCGTCACAATTCCTCTGGAATATTAATAGGGAATACCAGTCTGGAAGGCATAAATTTAAGGGGGGAGAGCGCATATGTACCGGATTATGATTGTAGATGATGAACCGTTAATTCTGGCGGGTATAGCTTCACTTCTGAACTGGGAGGAATATCAGTGCCGGATCGTGGGAAAGGCATCAAACGGGCAGCAGGCTCTGGCCCTTCTGGATACGCTCCGGCCGGATATCGTGATTACGGACATCAAAATGCCGGCCATGGACGGAATCACCTTTATGAAGACAGCCATGAAAAACGGCTGTGCGGCAAGTTTCATTCTTCTTACGAATTTAGAAGAGTTTTCCCTGGCAAAAGAGGCGCTTCATCTGGGGGCGATCGACTATCTGGTAAAGCTGGAACTCAGTGAGGACAGCTTGATTCAGGCCCTGGAGTGTGCCATAGAGCGGTGCAACATGAATTACTGCATGACATACCTTGCGGAAGAATCGTTAACCGTAGACGAGCGGATTTTAAACTATTTCCGGCGGGTTCTCATCTATGACACGGACGTGGAGGCGGAGGACGAGCTTTCCGGCCTGATCCGGGATCGGTATCCCAGGCCGGCGCTGATGCTGATTAATTTTAATTATGGATTCGAGGGATTTTCTGAGGCGTTTACGAGGGCAGACCAGAAAAAGGTCATGGGCTTCGCGGAAGATATTATAAATGGCATGGTAAAGGGATTCTTTGACAACAGCTGCGTTCTGCGGCGGGAGCAGAGCGGATTTGTCCTGGTGCTTTCGACGGAAGGAACCGATGATTTTAAGAAGAAAGCCGGCGTCATGAGCGTAAAATTCCGTCAGGTCATGAAGGATTACTTTGAAGTGCCCATATCCATTGCGGTGAGCCTGCCTGGAAACGGCGTGGATGAGATCCAGGATCTTCTGTATCAGGCGATGAGCGCCATGAATCTGACTTTTTACGACAATTCCGGCGGAGCGGTGTTCTACTCGGCCATGTGCGAGGATAACATAAGCCACAGCAGCAATTTCAACATTAATTTTCTGAAGAAGGACGTTACGGAGTCGATTCGACAGAATGACTGCGAAGCCTTTAAAACCATTATGAATCAGATGATCCAGCTATTTTCCGAGTGCAGGCCTTCCAGACAGCAGGCGGTGAACGCGTGCAATAATCTCTATTATTTTATCACCTCTCTGATTGAAAACTGGGGCGAACAGGACTTTCCTTATGCGGTGGACATTGTAGGCCAGTTAAACCGAATGGCCAACTTAAGTACGGTGCTCACCTGGCTTGAGGGCTTCCGGGACCAGGTGGTCAGGGTGCTGGAAGATCATCAGGAGGCGCGCAGGGATAAGCTGGTGGAACTGGCTCTTGAATACGTAAAGGAGCATTATCAGGAGAAGATTACGCTGAGCCAGGCAGCAGCAGCGCTGAATGTCAGCCAGGGGCATTTGAGCAGTACGTTTAAGAAGCAGATGGGGAAGAATTTCTCCGATTATGTGACGGAAATGAAGATAGAGAAGGCGAAAGAATTGATCGAATCGTACCAGTACATGATGTATGAGATCTCCGATATGCTGGGCTTTGATACACAGTATTACTTCAGCTCGGTTTTCAAGAAGATAACAGGGTATACGCCGAAGGAATACGAGAATCTGGTGGTAAAAAAATCACTTATGTAAGTTTTGGGGAGGAATTTTATGAAAATCAGCAGGATTGCGTCAGCCCTTTTTCTGTTGGCATTCGTGGCCGCAGGCGCCGTGGGATGCAGCCTTGGCAGAAACATGGAGGCTGACAGCGACATCGTTGCAGAGGGAAGAAGCGCGGCGGATGGAGTGAAGGAGGGACGTGTAAAAATAACGGTGTCTGTCTGGGATAACGCCAACTCTCCTCAGTTTCAGGCTATGGCGGATGCATTTATGGAGAAAAATCCGGACATCGATGTAGAACTGGTCGATATCCGGTCGGATGAATACAATAATAAGCTGACTGTACTGCTGGCGGGAAATGAATCTGACCCGGATGTAATTATGATCAAGGATGCGGACACACAGATATCTATGAGAGATAAGGGACAGATTCTCGATCTGACCAGCTATCTTGCCAGAGACGGCGTGGATTTAAGTATTTACAACGGAGCGGCGGAACAGCTTCAGATGGATGGAAAGCAGTATACGCTGCCGTTTCGCCAGGACTGGTATGTTCTGTTCTATAATAAAGACTTATTTGACGCGGCGGGGGTATCGTATCCTGGGGATGATATGACCTGGGAAGAGTATGAGAAACTGGCGGAAAAGATGACATTTATCAAAGATGGAGAGGCAGTCTACGGAACGCACCATCATACGTGGATGGCACTGGTCTCCAACTGGGCGGTGCAGGACGGGAGACATACGCTGATGAGCGGGGATTACTCTTTCTTAAAGCCGTATTATGAGCAGGCGATCAGAATGCAGAACGCTGGCGTCATACAGAACTATGCAAGCCTGAAAGTAAGCAATATCCACTACACCAGTGTATTTGAACAGCAGCAGTGCGCCATGGTTCCCATGGGAACCTGGTTTATCGCAACGCTGGTTCAGGACCGTAAAGCGGGGATCTTTGATTTTAACTGGGGAGTGGCGAGAATTCCGCATCCGGCGGGAACTCCGGCAGGAAGCACTGTTGGCTCGGTCACCCCGATCGCCGTCAATGCGAAATCCGATGTGCCGGACCAGGCATGGGAATTTGTCCGGTTTGCCACCAGCGAGGCGGGGGCCGAGGTTCTGGCCAATAACAGTGTATTCTCCGCCATCACTACCCCGGACGTGGTGAGCCGTCTGGCTTCCATCGAGGGATTTCCGGAAGACGGAAAGGCGGCACTTTCCGTGACGAATTTTGTGTTCGACCGTCCGGTAGATGCGAAGATGGCGGCGGTGCGCAAGGTAATTGAGGATGAGCACGACGCCATCATGATCGGGGAGGAAGACATTGATACCGGCATCGCCAACATGAATGAAAGGGCGGAGGAGGCCAGAAGCAGATAGCCCCGCCGCGGGAGTCCGGCTTGCCGGACTCTCTATTCCTCCCTTAAGGTACATCCCGGATCCAGGTCGGAGAGCCGGTTCACCCATGCGCCTTCCGGCTTCGGCACCCGGTATCCGACACGGAGAAGCGGATCACCGGTCCGTTCCATCCAGTTTTCCAGGCGCAGCCGCAGATCATCATATACGTCTTTGCAGTCATTGCTGTTCACCAGGTTCTTCCGCTCCAGCGGATCCAGGGCCAGGTCGAACAGCATCTCACGTTCATGGGTCTGACGCAGCAGTCCGGCATCTATCATGTCATCCTTGCTGGGCGAGGCGTCTATATTGGCCGGAACGTATCCGTTGTGGTAGTCAAAATACCGGATCAGTTTATAGCGGCTGGTGCGGATACAGCGCATGGGCTCATAGGCCGCGTGATAGGTGACTTCCGCAAATATCTCGCTGTTGATCTCCTGCTCCGGATCCGTAAACAGCCCGGCAAAGGAACGCCCCTGTAGGTAGTCCGGTTTTCTTATCTCAAGCATATCACAGATCGTGGGATAAACATCGATCTGGGAGATCAGAGAATCGCTGATCTTTCCCGCCGCCTGGTTTCCTGCGAATTTCATGATCAGCGTCACGCCGATCCCGGTATCGTAACAGTTGCATTTCATAAATGGAAATGCGATTCCATGGTCAGTCGTGAAGATGATAATGGTATCCTCTTCACGACCGGAGCGCTTCAGTGCATCCAGCACAACACCGACCGAATCATCGGCAATTTTTGCGGAATACATAAAGTCGGCCATGTCCTTCCGATTCTCTTTTGTGTCCGGTATGGTCATCGGAGGCTTCACGTAATCCGGATTCACAAAATCAGCGGGCGCCTCCGGATACCGCCGGTGAGTATTGATAAATCCCACGGACATAAAAAACGGTTTGTCTTCCTGATAATTCAGCAGATAGTCAGCCGCGCGAGTGCTGGCGGCGGTGTCTCTGCGGATAAACTCCGAGTGATGGCAGTCCTCGTCAAACCAGTAGTCATATCCCAGCATGGAAGGATTTGACGCCTCATGCTGAACACCGAACAGGCAGGTATGGTAGCCCTGATTTCGGAGGAAATTTGACAGATGCGTATCGTAGCAATCCATCTGAAATCCTCTCTGTGCCAGCCCCAGCATATTGGTGCTGTGAGGAGACTGTCCTGAGAGCAGTCCAACCCGGCTGGGAGAACAGGTGGGAGCGGCGCAGTAGGCCTGACGGAACAGCGTTCCTTCCTGCGCAAGCTTCATCAGATTCGGCGTTTTTACAGCTGTGCCGAACGGCTCTAAATAGCGGCCGCTGTCATGGGTATGTAAGTATAGAATGTTTTTTTTCACAGAATACTCCTTTCAAGTACTTTTTCATCCTTTTTTCAGCCTTTGACGGCCCCTGCTGAGACCCCGCCTACAATATACTTCTGGCCAAACACAAAGATGATGAGGACCGGCAGGGCGGTCAGAGTGATGTCTGCACTCACCAGGTTCCAGCTCTGCTCAAACTGGCCGAAGAAATTGTATACAGCCAGTGTCATGGGCCATTTCCCTGAATTGTTCATAAAGTACAGCGGCATGGAGAAGTCATTCCAGATCGCCATGAAATTCAAGATTCCCACAGTGACGATGGTTGGTTTCATCAGCGGAAAGATGACGCTGGAAAACAGCCTCATGGGACCGGCTCCGTCGATGACAGCCGCCTCGTCTATCTCTCGTGGAAGCGTTTCCACGAAGCCGAACATAAGAAACAGCGCCAGCGGAATATTCATGGCCACATAGAGGAAGATAAGCCCGTACCGGGTGTTAATAAGCGCGGTGGCCTTCATGATCTTCATGAGCGCCACATTGTTTACCGGCATGGCGATTCCCAGCACAATGAGATAGTAAATAACCCGATGCAGCCGACTGCGGTTCCGCGACAGCACATAGGAGGCGGCGGAGACAACAGACAGAATCAGCAGTACGCTGAAGGCTGCATACAGGGCGCTGTTAAAGAAGGATGAAAGCAGTTTTCCGCGTTCGATCACGGTGGTATAGTTCTCAAACATGAACTTTTCCGGCAGAGTCAGCGTCATGACCATGGATTCTTTCTGTGATTTGAAGGAATTTACCAGAACTACAAGCATGGGTACCAGGACAATCAGGCTGGCGGTCCATGCCGCCAGATTGGCCAGTACGGTACAGAGTCTCTTTTTCATTGTTCCACCTCCTTGTTGCCCACTGCTTTTAAGATGAAATAGGAAATCATCATGACAAATATAAAGAGAAGGCTGGAAAGCGTGGTGCCCATGGCGTAATTGCCCTTGGAAAATTCGCTGTATACCGCCGTGTTGATGACGCCTGTAGAATTGCCGGGGCCGCCGTTGGTCAGGCTGTAGATTAAGTCAAATACGCGAAAGCCATAGGTGATGTTTAATACGGTCACGCTGATAATTACATTTTTAAGGAGCGGAAGCGTCACATACCGGAATTTACTCCAGAAACCGGCGCCATCCAGCTCCGCCGCCTCGTAATAAGTAGAGGATATGGAATTCAGCCCGGCGATGACCACCATCATTACGTATCCCGTACCTTTCCAGGCATCAACGGCAAAAATAGATTTAAATGCAAAATTTAAGTCTCCCAGCCAGTTCTGGGCCAGAAAATCGAGCCCAATGGCTTTTAACGTGATATTGATAAAGCCGCGGCTGGGATGGAGTATGTTCTTAAATACCAGGCCGATGATCAGAAAGGACATGACCTGAGGAAGAAACACCAGCATCCGGTGCATGCTTTTCATCTTTACCATCCTGCTGGTGAGCAGGATGGCCAGGGCAATTCCGAGCGTGGTCTTGGTGATGGAGCTTATCGCAGTAAATACAAAGGTATTTTTGATAAACATCCCGTAATTCGTACCTCCCTCAAAAACCTTTAAGTAATTTTTCCAGCCTACGAAGTTTACTTCGCTGCTGTACGCGTTCCAGTCCGTAAAGGAATACCCGATTCCCATAATGCCCGGCAGAAAAAACAGACCGAGATAGAAGACGAGTGCGCCAAGGGTAAACCAGGTTGGATATAGTTTATTTGTCTTCATAGGCCCTCCGATTTATTCCCAGGCCGGGTCTTTCTGCAGTTCTGCCTGCTCTGCCCGTCTTCTGGAGATGCTTTCCATCACCTGATCCGATGTCATGGCTCCTGTATACATGGCTTCGATATCTTTTCCCGTATCCATAAACTGGGGATCAATATATTTTACGCCTACCTGCATGATGGTTCCTCTTTCCAGGGAATCGATATATTTGTTGAATTCATCCGGGTAAGAAGGTGTGATCTCCGGCCAGCAGAGTCCCATTTCCTCTGGATTGTTGTCCTGTCTGTACTGTAAATTCTCCGGTCTGGCGAGGAAACGGAAAAATTCCAGGGCATACTCGACGTTTTCGCTCTTCTTATTGATAAAGTAGGCGGCGCTGGAGGCATTGTTTGCCAGCACGTCATTGTCTCCGAACGGCATCAGGAAGATACCAATCTGATCCTTCATCTCCGGATACGCTTCTTCCACCTGTAAGGCAAAGCCGGGAGCCGCCAGATACATGGCCGCTTTTCCTGTTCCAATCTCGTCCTTTGCCGCGTCTACGGTATTGCTTAAGTAATCTTCACCGTAATATCCCAGGTCTGCAAATTCTTTCATCTGGTCTAAGATGGTTTTCATCATAGTCACGTCTTTGATGTCTTTTTCGTTATTGTTTAACGCGTCGTATAAGCCGGGTTCCAGCTTTTCAAAGTAAGGTCCGCTGCCGTAGAGCGGTACGCACTGATGCCATGCGCTCTGCGTCGCTTCGTAAATCGGGATGGTTCCGGAATCCTGAATTTTCTGGCAGACTGTTTTAAACGCTTCGTAGGTGGCAGGAATCTCCAGCCCCAGATCGGCGAATATCTTTTTGTTATAATTACAGAAATTCAGCTTTGGCTCTGCAAAACGGATGGCATAGATTTTATCGTCATAGGATACGCACTCTTTCGCGTAATCTGCCATGCGGTCCACCCATTCCTCGCCGCTTAAATCCACGCAGGTCTCGTCCGGGCGGACACGGGAGTAAAGGCTTAGAGGATCGGCATCCACGCAGAAGATATCCGGTGCCTCTCCGGAGTCCAGTTTTACTTTTAAAAGGTCGCGCCACTGGGCGTCCGGAGATACCTGGAAGTCGATTTTGATACCGGTTTCCTCCTCAAACTGGCCCGCAAGATCCTGAAGGACTCCGCAGGATGGGATACCGGACTGATGGGTTCCAAATGATAGCGTCACGTTTTTATTTTTGCCGGAAGCGGCTGCTGTTCCGGCCGCCGATGATGTCTGGTCCGTACTCTTTTCCGCCGTATGACTGCCGCAGCCGGCCAGGCAGGATACCCCAAGGGCCATCGTTAACAGTAGTGCAATTTTTTTCTTCATAGCAATCCTCCATCTAATTTTTAAAAAGTTTTTTAGTAGCTTTTTACTATGTTCTATAGTACAATAACTAGAAATAAAACAACATGCACAAAAAAGTTTTGCCCCTTGTACTTTTTTGACACCACAGGAGGAGTTATGAAATGTAAAGCACCGTCCCTGCAAAAATCGCTGCCGCGGTATTATTTCCTGGTAATCTTTGT
The DNA here is from genome assembly GCF_051132295.1 of Hungatella sp. SB206. Lineage (NCBI taxonomy): Bacteria > Bacillati > Bacillota > Clostridia > Lachnospirales > Lachnospiraceae > Hungatella > Hungatella sp. SB206. Next base: position 761,101 of record NZ_CP096603.1, read on the forward strand.
GACCTTTACCGCAATGCTGACCGCATTTTATATTTATTATACAAAAAATTTAAGAGCCAGCGAATATCTGAATCTCCAGAATGTCTGTGATTCTGCCTGTTCCAATATGGAACAGGAGATCGAGAAGATGTCCACGGTGTCCCTAAACACGATCTATTCCAAAGACATTCTGCCCGGGATCCGGGGAATTCACGTGGATCAGCTGGGGACTCAGCAAACCTATACCCAGGTACAGGCCATCTATAATTCCATATCTGCCATGATCGGCCCGCAGCAGACGGTCGCCCAGATCAATCTCTATCATAAAAATGGTTTTTCCGTAGGTACCGGTTTTTATACGTACAACAAGAAGATCAATCTGGAGGAAAAAAGCTGGTACAGCGATGTATTGGCGGAAAACGGATACAAGATCATGAGCACTCCACAGCCAATCTCCCATTTCATACCGACAGCGGCGATTCCCTATGAACCATATTACATTTCCCTGACCAGACTTTATTTTGACGATGTCCATCAAATGGAGGGAGCGGTGGAGGTCTTGCAGAAATGTGACACCTTTTTCAGCTTTATCGACCGCCTTACCGCGGCAAACCCGTCTCTCAGCCTTCTGATTATGGACAGGAACGGGGAACTCATCTATCCTGTGGACGAGCGTGGAGAAGAGATGGCCCATTTAACCGCAGTACTGGCGGAAAAACAGGATATTCCCGCAGGCCGGACGGTTCATGTCAGAGATGAGAACGGAAGCAAGAATGCGTTGCATCGTCAGACTGTGAAAACTGTAGGATGGCAGATATACGTCTTCGAACCGGACAGCGTCATAACCAGGTCCCTGGCCGCACCGACATTTCTGTTCCTGGCTGTGCTGGTTGCCGGGCTTCTCCTCACCATGGCCGTCTGCCTCTCCATTTCCCGGAGAATCCTGCAGCCTGTGGGAGAACTGACGGAAACCTTTGAGACGCTGGTGCTGGATGATGTCTTTTCCCATACCATCGACACCGTCTCCCTGCCTCAGAGCCATTACGAGGAGATACAGACGCTGATCACTTCCTTCCGGGATATGTACAACAAGATGAACGCCTCCACCATGGAGATGCTGAAATCACAGGAAAATGAGATCCGTGCCAAGGAGATCGCCACCCAGTCCATGATGAAGCCTCATTTTCTCTATAATAATCTGGCCAATATCAGTGTTATGGCGGAGGAAAACATGAACCAGGAGATCATCACGCTGACGGAAAATCTCTGTGACTATCTGCGGTATACATCGACGGGAAGCGAGATCCGTGTGCCGGTCAGCGATGAGTTTTTGTATACACAGAAGTATTTAGCCTGTATGAACGTCCGGTACAGGGGGCGGCTGACCTGTGATTTTACCTTAGATGAGCGGATGGGGGAGATCCAGATTCCCAAGTTAAGTCTTCAGCCCATCATAGAGAATTCTCTGAAATATGCGTTCATGAAAAAGCCGCCATGGCACATAACTGTGCGGGGATATTTGGACGCAGCCGCCGGAAAGTGGCTGATTAGGATCACGGACAACGGTGTGGGCTTTACCGGGGAAGAACTTAGGAAACTGACTCACACCCTGGAATCCATTCGGGATTCCAAGGACATCACCCGCCTGAAAATAGGGGGAATGGGACTTCAAAATGTATATCTGCGGCTTCTGCTCCAGTACGGTCCGTCTGCCATCCTTACGGTAGAGAACGACCCGGAGGGAGGAGCCTGCATCACGATGGGAGGAAGCATTGCAAATGTCAGAAACAGCTAATAGAAAACAGTATGATGTAGTGGTCGCAGAGGACGAACTTCTTATTCTGGAAAATCTGGTGAAGAAAATTAATTCCATGTCCCTGCCGTTTTGTGTCAAAGGCGCTTTCGAGGATGGGGACAGCGCCCTGGAATTTATAAAAACCAACCATGTGGATCTGGTCATCACCGATATTAAGATGCCCTTTATGAACGGTCTGGAATTGTCGCGTGTCCTGCACGCCTCGTATCCGTCCATCAAAATTCTGATTATCAGCGGATACAACGAGTTTACCCTGGCCCAGGAGGCCATCGAATACCAGGTGAAGGGATTTCTTTTGAAGCCCATCAGACAGGAACAGTTAGAGCAGGCACTTACAAAGCTGCTCATTGAGCTGGACAGTGAAAATGATACGTTTCAGGCCAGTGTGCCGGAGCACTTAAAAACCATGGGGAAAGAGGAGATTGCGGGATGTGTGGAGAAGTATCTGAAAGAGAATTTCCAGAAACAGATTTCCATGGGAGATATCTCAGATAAGCTGGGATTTGCCCCGGATTATTTAAGCCATCTGTTTAAGAAATACCACGATGAGTCTCCGGTCCGGTATCTGACTGCCCTTCGCATCAATTATGCGAAACAGCTGCTGATACGCCAGCCGGATCTTGACGTGGCAGTGATCGGAGAGATGTCCGGTTACCCGGACCCGGTCTATTTCAGCAAGGTATTTAAGAAAAATACGGGGATGTGGCCGAGCCAGTACCGGGCAGAAGGGGGCTGCCAGAGATAGTACGCTCTGTCAGCCCCCGAGTTTTCAGGGTTGTGGAATATCATTTTCCAGTTCCCATATATGTCGATCTCTTCGAAAGACGAGACAGGTAGCCACGCCCAGAATACCCAGCAGGCAAAACAACGCCGCCGCTCCGGAGCCTTTTCCGGTTCCGAACATCACCGCCAGAAGGTTTCCTGGCTGCTGCGATGCCATAAGCGGTTCAAACACCTGGTCCACCAGCAGTCCGCCGAGTAAGTATCCCACCGGTATGGTGAAGAACTGCAGCGTATTGCGGGCGGAGTAGACGCGTCCCTGCATGGTCAGCGGGATCCGTGAACGGAACAGCACATCCATGTTCGCATTCATAAACGGAATGCAGATCCAGGCCAGAATAGCGCCTGCGCACCAGACCCAGGGCTGTCTGCCGAAGGCCAGAAAGAAGTTTTCCGTGCACATGGCGATCAGCAGGGAATTGCAGATAACACGGACCCTGCTTTTGGGTGGATGGCAGAAAGAGACCAGCAGACTTCCGGCCAGATTGGCCATGCCCGTGCAGGCGTTTACCATACCGAGTGCGATCCTGCTTCCTCCGTTTCTGGAAAGAATCATGGCGGGCAGTGCGGCGTTGTACATGGACGCGGTTAAGTTGATGGCCGCCAGAAACAGGATAAGATTCAGAATACCCCGGTTCCTTTTCAGGGATTTGAGGCCTTCTTTCGCGGAAACCAGCACAGATTCTTCCCTGTTTCCGTCCGCCTCCGCCTGTGGGATCGTAATAAAACATGCCAGCGTAATGAATGCGGCGGAGAACGTGATCAGGTCGAAGACCAGCACTGCGTCGATTCCTGCAAAGGAAAATACCATGGTGGCCAGTACCGGTGTGAGAACCGTTACCAGTGAATTGGAAAAGGCTCTTAGACCGGATACGCGCTGGTACTGTTCCCGCGGAGTCAGAAGGCTGACCGCCACATCGGATGCGGGCTGCTGAAGCGTGTTCATCAGTCCGTTTAACGCGTTCAGTATGTACAGGTGCCACAGCGCCAGATTCTCCGTCTTCAGCAGGATGAGTATCAGCAGTGTGGTCGCCGCCGCGAAGCTGTCGCAGACCAGCATGGTGTGTTTCTTGTTCCATCGGTCGCTTAAGGCCCCCGCGAAGATGGAGAGAAGCACATAGGGCGCATAGGAACAGATGGAGAGCAGCGCAGTGGTCAGCGCAGAACCCTTCTGCTGGTAGGACCAGACGACGAGCGCGTAACTGGTCATGGAACTGCCCAGTGCAGAAAATGACTGGGTCACCCACAGGATCAGGAAGGTGTGAAGCCCTTCGAAGAGAGTATGTAATTTTTTATTCATGACTTTGCTCCTTTTAGCGTATTTTAGGTTCTACGTTAAAATGCAAAGTCTGTCCGGACGAACCGATTGTTCATCTCCATGAAAGTACGTCCGTAATTCAGACTTTGCATGGAGCAGTATCAATACAGAGTTTCATAGCCCGCGCCTCCTTTCGTAACAGGATTATCCATGGCTATGGAGGCCATGTGCTGCTAATTTACCATATTACGAAGCAGGAAGCAAGGAAGATTCGTTAAAATGCTTCTTGACTGAAAATCATGTATGGAGTAGCCTGATAAGTAGACGTAGTGGAAGAGGCAGGACCAGGAACAGAGGCAGGCCCGGCAGCAGAGGCACGCCCATCAGAAATGGAGGAAATGAGATGAGGAATACGGAAATCGATCATGGAAAAGTGTTTGACTGGGGCCGGGCACGGGAGTTCTTCCGCGGAACCTGTATCGGTACGGAGCGGATTTTACCGGTATCGACATCTCGGAGAATCAGATCGGGCAGGCGAAGAAACTGGAGGAAGAGAGAGGCATGAATATACAGTTCCAGTGTATTCCGGCTGAGAAAGCCGGATTTCCGGACGGCGTTTTCGATGTGGTGACCGCCTGTCAGTGCTTTTTCTACTTTAATCACGAAGAACTGGTCCTAAAATACAATCCGAAATGGACCGGTTGCAGGGAAAGACGGCATCCGATCGAAATTCCCGAAAATTATGAGGAGTATTTCACCATCGGTGAGCAGACGATGTTCGATGTGTCCGTTCCCTTTACGAGAGAGAGCTGGAATGGGAGAATCAGGGCCTGCCGGGGAATCGGCGCCTCCCTTACCCCTGAGGAGACAGAACGCTTCGATCAGGAACACAGAGAACTGCTGAACCGGATTGTGCCGCCGAAGTTTGAGGTGCTGCATTACGCGGCCATGGCGGTTCTGCATAAAAGATAAGAGATAAGAGAAAGAAGATTACATCAGGAAGACAGGGGAAGAGAGTATGACAGGCCGGGAGAAACAGTACTTATTTACAAACAGCGATTTGAAACGCCTGATAGCACCGCTCATTGTGGAGCAGATTCTGGCGGTAACCGTGGGCATGGTGGACACGATGATGGTGTCCAGCGCAGGCGAGGCGGCCACATCGGGCGTATCCCTGGTGGATATGATCAACAACCTGCTGATCAATGTGTTCGCAGCAGTTTCCACCGGCGGCGCGGTGGTGTCTTCACAGTTTCTGGGACAGAAAAACCGGAAACGGGCGTGTGAGGCGGCGGATCAACTGATGATGATCACGGGGCTTATCTCCATTGTGATCATGGTGGGGGCGATTTTGTTCCGGCACGGTCTTTTGAGGCTTTTGTATGGAGGGATTGCGGATGACGTGATGAACAACGCGCTGATCTATCTGATACTGTCGGCGCTTTCCTATCCGTTTCTGGCGATTTATAATTCCTGCGCGGCGCTGTTTCGCTCTATGGGAAATTCCAGGATTTCCATGCAGGCGTCCATCGTCATGAATATTATCAATGTGGCGGGAGATATTCTGTTTATATTCGGATTCCACTGGGGCGTGGCAGGTGCGGCGCTGGCTTCACTGATCAGCCGTATGACGGCGTGTGTCATTCTGGTTATCCGACTGCATAATACGGGGCTGGAGATTCATGTCAGCTTCGGACGGCTTCGCTGGAACAGCGGAATGATTGGAAAGATCCTTCATATCGGGATTCCGGGCGGAATCGAGAACAGCATCTTCCAGCTGGGACGCGTACTGGTCGTCAGCATCATCGCTCTGTTTGGCACGACACAGATCGCCGCCAACGCGGTCGCCAACAACCTGGATGGAATGGGAGTGCTTCCGGGACAGGCTATGAATCTGGCCATGATCACAGTGATCGGCCGTTGTGTGGGTGCTGGCGATTTTGAGCAGGCGGAATATTACACTAAGAAAATGATGAAGCTCACGTATCTCATCAGCGGACTCTGCTGCCTGGGCGTGATTCTCACCATGCCGCTCACCATGAAGCTGTACGGCCTTTCGGAGGAAACCCTTAAGCTGGCGGCAGCGCTGGTGCTGATCCATGATGGATGTGCCATCATTCTGTGGCCGGCGTCATTTACCCTGACGAATGTTCTGCGGGCGGCAAACGATGTCAAATTCCCCATGTGCATCTCCATCCTGTCCATGGTGATCGTGAGGCTGGGAGCCGGTTATTTGCTGGCCGTCGGCCTCGGGATGGGAGCCGTCGGCGTGTGGTGCGCCATGATCCTGGACTGGGGCGTTCGTGTGATCTGTTTTGTGGGACGGTACCGGAGCGGGAAATGGAAGACATTTTATCGGGCGGCGTAAGGAGAGAAATGGAAAATGAGAGATGGTACAAAGCAGACGGAGGAGATTGCGTTATGAATGCGTTTATTGAGAAAAAGGTCCATGAATTATACTGGGACTGCGATGTCAACTGTGCCAGGACCATGCTGATCTGCCTGGGCGAGCTGTTCGGAGTGACGTATGAGTCCCAGACGCTGAGCGCCGCCGTCGGCCTTCACGGTGCAGGCGGTTATCGGGCGCAGTGCGGCCTGGTGGAAGGCAGTCTCATGTTTGCCGGAGTTTATTTAAATGGGCTTGGCTGGGAGGAGGAGCGGATTGTTTCCGCCTGTTACCGGTTTGCGGAAGCATTTACCGACGCATTCGGATCCCTGACATGCTTCAATCTGCGTCCGGGCGGATTTTCACCAGATGATCCGCCTCACAGATGCGAAGAGCTGACCTGCCGGGCGGTGGAATTTACATATGAGTTTATGAAGGCGCTTTAGAGAGAAAAATGGGATAGTAAGTGAAATAGAAAAAAGGTTTCCGGAGTGACAGGCTCCGGAAACCTTTTTCGATATATGACGAGGCCCTAGTATTCAAACACATAAGAATCCATCGTCTGGCTGTTGTTAATCAGCGCGTCGCTGCTCAGCTTCTTCTGTCTCAGCGCCTTGTCACTCTTTAGGAGGGCGCTGTAGATGATATCCGTTACATAGAGATACATCAGATTATCGGAAAGCGCCGTGGTGTTATTTGCGATCAGCTTGTCCGATACGATGAATTTGTAATCCGCGATATCGCTCAGCTTCGGGGAATCTACACTCGTGATGGTCAGGTTCTTCCCGCCGCGGTCAATGGATGCGCTGGCCGCCTGATAGATATCCTTCATCATAATGCTGCGCGCAATGAAGATGGATAAGTCACCGGGCGAAGTATTGGTGACCTGGAGACTGATGCTTAAGGGATCGGTGTACTCTTTGGCACGAATACCTGCAAGCTCCAGCTTGTAACGAAATTCCCTGGCGGCGAATGTGGTGTTGGCCAGGGCGTATAAGTTTATATTTTTTGCATTTTTGATCATATCCGCGGCTTTAAATACCGTGCTTTCGTCCAGGAGGGCCGCCGTGTTATTTAACATGCTCCGATAGTCGGAGGTGACGGAGGCGATAAAGTTCCCGCCGGAGGAGGGCGTCTCCTGAACCATGTTATTGTAGAAGCTTTCCTGGGCCAATGCGATCTTTAATCCATTGAATCCTTTATATCCCAGCTTTTTGCAGAAACGGTTGATGCTGGCCTCTGAAGTGCCGGTTTCATCCGCCAGAGCGGTGATTGTCGTGGTAAGAATCTGTTCGGCGTGACCTATAACGTACTGGCTGATCACGTTCTCGCTCACAGTGAAGTTGGGCTGCATGGAGATGATTTTAGAAATAACGGTCGATACCATAAAATCCTCCTTTTTTCGTTATTACAGTATACCGTTCCCACTAAACTCGTGAGGGACCTCGTTAAGTGGTCAGGTATGACTCGCACTAAGCTCGAAAGGACCTCGCTAAGTGCTCATAGTATACCATATTTGCAAAATATTTGCAAATAATGATTGAGAATGAAAATATAAATCAAATATATTGACAGCTGATGAAAATGATGATAGTATAAAATCATAAAAATAATGGCGGAATCAATTATAAAATGACATAAATGCACAAAATACACCGGAGGTAAATGAAAAAAGTGATTTGTAATGGAAATCACTTTCAGAACTGCTGTTATGATTACAGGAAAGGAGAAAGTATGAAGGAGTTTGGCTATGACAAACAGTACGATGTGATTGTTGCAGGCGGAGGGGTCTCCGGCACTGTGGCTGCCATCGCGGCCGGCCGTCTGGGAGCGGATGTCCTGATTCTTGAAGAGGGCGCGTATCTGGGCGGGGCGCTGACCGGATGCGGCGTCGGACCCATGATGACGTTTCACGCAGGCGAGAAGCAGGTGATCCGCGGCATTATGGAGGAGATCGTAGAGCGGCTGAAAACCGACGGATATTCCCCAGGCCATATTTACGACACGATGCAGTACATCAGCTACCTGACACCATTCAACTCGGAAGGCCTCAAGGTGGTGCTCGATGAGATGACGGCGGAGGCAGGCTGCACGGTTCTGTTCCATACGTTTATCGGAGCCGCGGTATGCGGGGAGGGGAAGATCGAGTCCCTCACCGTGTGCAATAAGGACGGAATCCACAGCGTATCGGCCAGGGTATACATAGACGGAACCGGCGACGGCGATGTGGCCGCGTTTGCGGGGGCGCCCATGACAAAGGGAAGAGAATCCGACGGCGCTGCCCAGCCCATGACCATGAACATGAAGTATTTGAATGTGGACACGGAAGCGATCAAGCAGCATATCAGAACGCATATCGCCGATTTCTCCCGCCATCAGGGGAATGAGGAGCTTATGGACACCGTAAGCCGTTTTTCATTCTGCGGGTTCCAGGATGAATTCCGGGAGGCCCGGGAGAGAGGGGAACTGGAGATCCGGCGGGAGGATGTTCTCTGTTTCGAGACAGACCGTCCGGGTGAGTACATCGTGAACACCACAAGAATTATCGATCACGACGCCGTGAATGCGGCCAGCTTAAGCGACGCGGAGGTGACGGGAAGACGCCAGTGCAGACAGCTGGACCGGTTCCTTCGCAGACACGTTCCGGGCTTTCAGAATGCGGTTCTGGAATTTACTGGCCCCCGGGTGGGGGTGAGGGGATCCAGACAGCTTTCCGGTAAATATACTCTGACAGCGGAAGATATTCTGGAGAGGAGAACCTTTGACAGCGTCATCGCCCATTCCGCGTATCCCATCGACATTCACAATCCCAAGGGCGTGGGGACGGACAGCCGCTTCCTCTCGGAAAAGGGAACGTACTACAGCATTCCTTATGAGACGCTGTACTGCGAGGAGATTAAGAACTTACTGGCAGCAGGGCGGTGCATTTCCGCTTCCTTTGAGGCGCAGGCGGCTATTCGGACGACGCCGACAGCCGGAGCATTGGGACACGCGGCAGGAGTGGCGGCGGCCCTGGCTGCCAAAGGGGATGGAGACGTCTCCAAAGTCAGCAGAAATGAGCTGCAAAAACGATTGAGGGAACAGGGCGCATATCTGGATCTGTAAGAAAAGTAATGGAAAATAAAATAACATGTTGAAAAAGTAATGAATGAGGAGGATTTTTTAGATGACAATTCAGGTTATTGGAATACTGGGGTTATTCGTTTTAATGGTAGTCTTGATGATGACAAGAAAGCTGCCGACTATTCTGGCTCTGCCGATCATGGCCGTAGGCATAGCACTGATTGCAGGAATTCCGTTTATGGGCGGGGAGTTCAGCATTGCAAAGGACGTTCTGGAAGCAGGCGCCATGCGTATGAGTACGGCGATTGCCGGACTGTTCTTCGGCGGTTTCTTCGGAAAGGTACTGAGCCGCGTGGGCATTACCAATACCATTATCCGGAAGGCAGCCGAGATGGCGGGAGATAAACCGCTTCCGATCGCATATGCATTTTTAATCGTAACTTCTGTTATTTTCGCGGCTTCCAACGGTCTGGGTATGTTCATCCTGGTTGGAACCATCATTGTTCCGATCATGATCAGCGCTGGCTTAAGCCCGCTGGTTGCAGGAACGATCCTGCTGCTGGGCAACGGCATCGGCGTTACATTTTCCGTTGGAACGCTGGGCGTTTACATTGATACTTTGGGACTTCCGCTGGAGACCGTTACACAGTATTCCTTCCTCTGTGCGGCTCCGCTGATCGTAGTAGCCGTCATCATGGTATACGTGATGGTGAAATCCGGCGGCAAGAAGAGAAAGGCATGGGCAATGCCGGCTTCCGATATGGGCGGTGATAAAAATGTCCGCTCGATCGCACTGATTTCCCCGCTGATCCCTGTTGTGCTCGTATTCGCATTTAAGCTTCCCTTAGTAGCCGCTATTTTAATCGGCATCGTGGCAACTCTGATTCTTGCAACACCGAAAAATGCCGTTCACGTCGTATCCAGCTCCTTCGTAGAAGGAATCCAGGAGACGGCAGGCGCCTGCGGCCTGATGATTGGTATCGGTATGGTTTTAAAAGCAGTTATGGCTCCTGAGGTCGCCGCTGTCTTAGAGCCGGTAATCAAAGCAATTATCCCGTCAAGCGCGATTATGTTTGTACTGGTATTCGGCCTTCTGTCCCCGTTAGCTATCTACCGCGGACCGTTAAACGTATGGGGACTCGGCTCCGGTATCGTGGCTCTGCTGGCTTCCTGCGGCATGAACCCGGTTGCAGCCATGGTTGCACTGAGACTGGACTCCAACGTTCAGGCAGTCTGTGATCCGACCAACTCACACAACGTATGGATCTCTGATTTTACGAAGACGGATGTCAATGATTATTTAAAGAAGACGATTCTTTGGATCGCAGTTTCCACACTTGCGGGCCTGATCGTTGCAAGCTTTATCGTATTATAATGCCCGCACCGTGCAGGCGTGTTCCGGCATACGCCTGCACATCTGCAGCGCTGTACCAGGGCGTGCTTTTGAGGAAGAGGAGAGTTTGACAATTATGAGTAAGAAAGTAAGGATAGGAATTGATGTGGGAGGAACCTTCACGGACGCGGTCGTCATCGACAGCAGTACGTATGAAGTGATTGCGAAGAAGAAGATTCCGACCACCCATGAGGAAGGCGTGGCAGCAGGCGTAGTGGCGCTCATCAGCCAGCTGATGGAGGAGCTTGGAATTGCACCGGAGGATGTGGTTTTCATCGCCCATGGCACGACACAGGCCACCAACGCGCTGCTGGAGGGAGACGTAGCAAATGTTGGCATCATCGGCATGGGAACCGGCATGGATTCAAGAGGCGCCAGGAATGAGACAAATGTAGGTGACATCGAACTGGCTCCGGGTAAATTCTTAAAGACGAGCCATACGTTTATCGACTCTAAATCAGTGAACGATTCAACCATTCAGGCCGCCATCGACGAGGTGCGCGGCGCGGGTGCGGAGGTCATAGTCGCTTCCGAGGCTTACAGCGTGGATAATCCTGAAAATGAACTGCGGGTACAGGAAAATGCCGAAAATCAGGGCCTTTACTGTACCGGCGGCCATGAGATATCCCAGCTCTACGGTCTGAAGATGAGGACCAGGACGGCTGTGGTCAACGCATCCCTGATTCCGAAGATGATGGAGACCGCCAACATGACGGAGCGGGCCGTAGTGGATACGAAGATTCAGTCCGGACTGATGATCATGCGCTGCGACGGCGGTGTCATGAGCATCAATGAGGTGCGGAAACGTCCGATTCTCACCATGCTTTCCGGTCTGGCGGCCGGCGTGGCGGGAGCGCTGATGTATGAAAAGATTTCAGACGGAATCTTTTTCGAGGCAGGCGGAACCAGCGTGGATATCTCGGTAATTAAGAATGGAAAAGTCATGATCAAATACGCCCAGGTGGGCGGCCATAAGACGTATCTGCAGTCGCTTGACGTCCGGACACTGGGCGTGGCGGGCGGCTCCATGGTGCGCGTAAACGGCGGAAAAATAGCGGATATCGGCCCGCGTTCGGCTCATATCGCCGGGAAAGAGTACGAATGTTTTCAGAAGGACGGCGAACTGGACGGATCGGAGGTGCTGTTTGTCAGCCCCAGAAAGGACGATCCGAAGGAGTATGTGCTGGTGAAGAACCCGGCCGGGAGGGAGTATTCCCTGACGCTGGCCGGAGCTGCCAATCTGCTGGGCTGCATTCCGGAGGGCGACTACGCGAGCGGCAGTGCACAGACGACGAAAGCCGCCTGGGACGCGCTGGGAACGTATCTGGGATGCACCGGAGAAGAGGCGGCCAGACAGACCATGGATCTTGCCATGGATAAGCTGGCGGCGGTCGTGGAAGAGCTGATCGATGAGTATGAGCTGGATACCCGGTTTGTAACCCTGGTGGGCGGCGGCGGCTCTGGCGCGGTAATCGTCCATTCTCTGGCAGAACGCATGAATGTAAAGTGGAAAATAGCAAAGAACGCACCATATATCTCCACCATCGGCGTGGCGCTGGCCATGGTCCGGGAACAGATGGAGAGAACCATCGCCAATCCCACAGATGACGATATCAAGAAAATGCGCTGCGATATCATTGAGAAGATCGTGAAATCCGGCGCCAATGAGGCAACCGTGGATGTGACCATCGAGGTGGACGCGCAGAAGAATATTCTGCGGGCCATAGCGACAGGCGCTACGGAGCTGCGGCAGAAGGACCTGGCGGCCGCGGATCTAAAGCCGGAGCAGCTTAGGGAGATCTCGGCGGAAGCGCTGGGAACGCCGCCGGAAGACACCAGCTGTGTGGCCTCATCGGGCCGCTGGAACGTCTATGAGTCTGTGCTAAAGAAGAAATTCCTCGGCGTATTCAGCCAGAAGAGCCGCCGCCTCTGTGTCATCGACCGGGAAGGCGTGGTAAGGCTTAAGAAGGAAAAGGCGGCTTACTTAAAATTTGCCAAGGCCAGAAAGGGTGACGTGTTCGCGGAATTTCTGGATGCCAATACCACCTTCTCCGACGCCAACGCCACCATCCCAAAGGTATTCATCTTCTATCGGGAGAAGATGCTGGATTTGACGGGAATGCAGAGCGCAGAACAGTTAAATTCCATCCTGGATGTGGAGATCGAAGGGCTGGAGGATGGCGAAGAGCTGATTGCAGTCGCATATAAGTAGGAGTCCGGATGACACAGCAAAGAAAGGAGCCTGAAAATGATATCGGATGAAGTCCTGGGCATGTTTGAACTCAGCAACGACCTGCTGTTTGGAAGGATACCGGAAGATAAGTACCGCTATTACGTGGAAGAACCTCTGCACCTTGGGCGGGAAGCCGCCGAAAAAGTAAAGGGCGCGGGCGGCATCTTCGCGCTGTATGAGGAAGCGGGAATCGAGATTATTTATCAGGAGGCCAGCGGGGAAAACTACGGCGTCTCCTTCCGGGCCCAGAGTGAATATGGGAAGGACGGAAGCGCAAAGGTCCTGATGTATAAGCAGTCCATCGCAGAGCTGGCGAAGCACAGCTGCGATTATGTGATCGGAGAAGAGGAGGCGCTGGCCGTCCATCTGGCCCATGAATACTTCCATTATCTGGAGTATCACAGCGGTGAGATAAAGGATGACAGAACACAGCCTTACTACAGCCATGGATTTGTCTCCGACTATTTGGAACCGGTGCAGCTTGTAAAGCTCTTCGGGCGCAGGCGTGAGGCGGGAATCCTGCGGTGCAGCGAGATCGCGGCCCACGCGTTTGCCAAGGAAATGATGGGACTGGAGATTCTGCCTAATTACTATGACTATACCTGGCTGATGGCCGGGGGAAAACTGCGTCGGGAAGACTTCCTGGAGAAAGCACGGCAGTTTGAGGAGATGGTCCGGAGGCGTTGAGAAACGCAGCCGGGCCATCTCCTTTTTTTCTGGAGTGAATTTTCAAACACACTTTGGTGCGGGTTGTGAAATGGCAGCAGATCGGGTATAATTTACTTAAATAAGCAGGAACAGGAAGGAGGGCGTAGTTATGCGGTATTATATATCCGATCTGCATTTTTATCATGAAAACTTAAATTACCAGATGGATCACCGGGGATTTTTAAATGCTGCTGAGATGAACGCCCATATGATTCGTCAGTGGAACAGCAGGATACGGGACAAGGATGAGGTGGTCGTGCTGGGAGATATGTCCCTCGGTACCGGTGAGGAAACCAACGGGATTCTGCGTCAGCTGAGAGGCCGGATCTGCCTGATTGAAGGGAATCACGATTCGTATCTGACGGACAGACAGTTTGACAGAAGCCGCCTGGAGTGGGTGAAGCCTTATGCGGAACTCCGGGATAATAAGAGAAAGGTGATCTTAAGCCATTACCCCATGATCTGTTACAACGGCCAGTACCGGAAGGACGAGGTTGGGCGGCCCAGGACCTATATGCTGTACGGCCACGTGCATGATACCTTTGACGAAGCGCTGGTGAACCGGTATCAGGATGAGACCAGGCGCGCCAAACGGCCGGACTGCCACGGCGGCCCGCCGCTTTCCGTTCCGTGTCAGATGATCAACTGCTTCTGTATGTTTTCGGATTATATACCGCTCACCCTGGATGAGTGGATTGATGTGGATGAAAAACGCCGCAGCGGGAGAACGGATCACATTTCTTTTCGTGCAGAGTGAGCGGCAAAGGAGTAAAAACACATTCGACAAAATTCGCAAAGATTCGACAAAATTCTACACACCCCATTGTATTACAGAAAGGATTCCTGTAAATTGAGAATATGGTTACAAACGGAGCCGCTTCGAAGCTGGTAAATATATAATGTAACTGTGAGACATTTCGGAAGGGGACAGTCGGGGCCGTTCCAGGAATCTATCTATTTCACTTTTCCGGTTGTTTGTTCTAAAATAATAATCTGCGGGAGAGTAGACGCGCAGGGCAGTCCGCGGGGAACCCTGCGTTTTTCTCGTTTCCCAGAGTAAGGGAGGTGGAATATGGATTTGTAATGCGGCAGAGATCTGTTTCATTAGAGAATGGCAATCCCATATTCTTCCAGCTTCTTTTTTCTTTCTTCAAACTTTTCCATATTTCGTACGCCGATGAATTCGCAGGGGAGAGTTACGTGAAAGCCTGATTTACAGGCATCTACGGCACTGGAGGCCACACAGCAGCAGCCATCTATTCCAATGATTTCAATTTCTGTAACAGAGTGCTGATGAAGCAGCTCCAGCAGACCCGGATCAGAAAATACGCTTGCTTTTTCTTTTAAGATAAGGTGTGGAGAGCATACGGTAAGGCCGTCGGCAAAATCGTAGGCCGTGCTTCCGCTTCTCAATTTCCTGACATTTTTGATGTAGACAACCAGCTCCCCGTTTTCCGCGGCAAACTGTATCCGGCGGTTGATGTTTGATACCAGGCCGTCTTCATATTTTTCTATGTATCCTTTCTGGACATCGATAATAAACAGTGCCTTCATCGTTTTCCGCCCTTTTCTTTTCCCTGGTTATCCGGCGAATCGTTGAAAATGCGCAGCAAATCCGCCGTATCATAGTGTTTGCTTTCGATATCAAAGCAGCATCCTGCCGGCAGAAGCTTCATTATTTCGCCTTCCAGCGCGATTCTGCGTTTAAAATGGCTGACCATGCCTTCAAAGTCCTGAATCTGATGCGCTGCTCCATAGGGGGAACGGTTTAAATAATCGATCATCATGAGATACCAGACTTCTTCGCCTTCCGGATTGACCCGCTCTTCTTTGATGGTCTGGATGCACTGCCTGATGTCCGGCGAAACGAGACGAATCAGCTTAAACGCGGATAAATCCAGCAGTGCCGCCAGCTCTACGTAAAAATCTACAATCTGCTGATCGCTGAACATTGCATACAGCATGAGTTCCTCGATGATATTCTGAAAAAACGAACATTCAAATACATTGCCGTTTGAGTGGAAAGCCCGGAATCTCCGCAGGATGATTTCCCGGAATTCGGATGGATCCTTTCTCCCGCCGTAGACCTCAAATTTCTCCATGTATTCGTAAAAGTGGTAATTGCCGGTTTTTATTTTCGTATAGGGAACGATGTATTGAACCCCTTCTTTTATGGTGTTCCGTTCTACCTCGCCGCGCATATCCGCCAGATCGAGGAGGGACTGCCGGTATGCATCTTCGCTCATATAAGCGCACCAGGCCAGCTCGACAGGGGAGATGTCGCCCTCACGATATACGCGGTAGTCTGTAAAGTGCCGGGACAGGGTGTCTAACAGAGTCGATTTGCCGCTGCCTGGAATTCCCTCGATAAAAATGTTGTATGGTTTAGTCATCATGCTGCCTTCTATCCAAACGCGTAAACGTGTGCAGTAAGTTTTCATTTATAAAGAAGTGTCTCTGTTACAGTCTAACTGTAAGTGGGTGGAATGTCAAATACAGTGTGGGGAAAACGCTGTTTGGATGCTTAATTCTGAATTAAGAAAGATGGCATGGCATATTCAATATTCCCCCCGCATAAGATTGTAAAAACGTCCTAAGCAGGGGGATTTTCTTGAAGGAATATATTGAAGAGCGTGCAGTTGCCATAGCCAACTACATCATAGACTATCATGCTACGGTAAGGCAGACGGCGAAGAAATTTGGTATCTCCAAATCTACGGTACATAAGGATGTAACAGACCGTTTAGAGCACATCAATCCTTCCCTGGCAGCCCGGGCTAGAGTGATTCTCGACATCAACAAATCCGAGCGTCACATCCGGGGAGGCCTGGCTACGAAAGAGAAATACCAGCACAGGCTGGCCATGTGCAGCAAAGATTCAGACCAATAAGCTATCATGACTGCATGGAATACATGCGGGAGGGGACCGTTGTCCGGACCGTCACAGGAGTACGGTCCCGGACAGCGGTCTCTCTTTTTAGCCCGAAGCTGGTGAGAAGGGCGGTGTCCGCCAGTTCCATCTGTCCGGGTGAGAGCTGTCCTATGTACTCTTTTAAGCGGCAGCGGTCGATGGTTCTTACCTGTTCGAGAAGGATTGTGGAATCGCATTTTAAACCGCTTTCCTCTCTGGTTACCGGCACGTGAGTGGGAAGCTTGGCTTTGGTTGTCCTGCTGGTAATGGCCGCGACGATCACGGTGGGGCTGTGACGGTTTCCTGTGTTATTCTGTACGATCAGTACGGGGCGCAGTCCGCCCTGCTCCGAACCAATTACCGGTGATAAGTCGGCATAGTATAAGTCGCCGCGCAGCACAGGTTTTTCTTTATATTTATCTGATAAATGATTCATCATGGTCTCCTCCTGTTAATACATCTATGTCAATAATTTGTGGAAACGGTCCTGGCCCTTGGCGGTTGTCCGTCTCCTGTCGTTCTGTTTATGAGTATTTCCATTGGTCCGGAAGATAAACAGGTATTTCGATGAAAATTTTAGAAAAGACGGAAGGAATTACCTTTTGCAGACGGATTTTGGAAAATCTGCATATTCCCCGGCATGGACGAATAAGATAGTAATAATCAACATAAACGGGGAGAGTGCTATGAAGAGTTTATTGAACAGAAAATGGATGCTGTTCATGTGCCTTTGCATGTGGGTTCTGGTTGTACGGACACTGAGCGGGTGCAGCATGAGCAAGGATGACGGAAACAAAGTACGGGACCTGGAATTTTCCGTGACAGCGGAAGCAGATATTCCACAGGAGCTAAAGCAGATTATTGCCGAAAAGCAGAAGACGCCGTTCAAGCTGACCTACAGCGACGACCAGAACTTATACATAGTGGTTGGATACGGAAAACAGGACACCGGCGGCTACAGCATCACTGTGAATGAGCTGTATCTGACGGAGAACTCCATCGTACTGGATACGGATCTGCTGGGACCGGAAAAAGGTGAAAGCGGGGGGACGGAACCCTCATTCCCCTTCATTGTTATCAAGACGGAGCTTTCCGAGCTGCCGGTGGTGTTCCAGTAGCCAGGCAGGAGGAAATGCGGCATGTCTGAGAAGAGAGGCGCCAAACAGTCAAATGACTGTTTGACGCCTTTTTACTATCTTTAAAAGTATAGAATTGCAGGAGAAAATGTTTGCAATACTTGATGTTGACTGGGAAGAGGAACTTTAAATTTCTGGAAATTGTCCTTTTTTCTTTCCACATCATATGATATACTATGGTATACTGTTTCACTAGGAATTAAATGGAAGGTAAATGGAAAGAAAAGGGGACGGATCGTATGATATTAAAGGATATATGGCTTGATGTAAAAGCTGTTCAGGAACGTGACCCGGCGGCGAGGAACGCCTTAGAGGTGCTTCTTCTTTATCAGGGCGTTCATGCGCTGATCTGGCACCGGTTTGCACACTGGTTTTATAAGCATAAGATGTTTTTTGCCGCCAGGCTGATTTCACAGATCGCCCGGTTTTTCACACTGATAGAGATTCATCCCGGGGCGCAGCTGGGCCACGGGATATTAATTGACCATGGCTGCGGCGTGGTGATCGGCGAGACAACGGTAGTCGGAGATAATTGTACGATATACCAGGGCGTTACGTTAGGCGGCGTCGGCTTAAACAAGGGGAAACGCCACCCGACCCTGGGAAGCAACGTGACTGTAGGGGCAGGAGCCAAGATATTAGGGTCCTTCGAGGTGGGGGATAACTGTACCATTGCGGCAAACGCCGTATTGTTAAAGCCGCTTCAGGATAACGTGACGGCAGTTGGCGTCCCGGCCCGGGCTGTCAAGATCGACGGCGTGCCGATTCCCAAAAAGGAAAAGAATCTTGTGACCATGGATCACTACTGCAAGATGGAAGAGCGGATCCGGCAGATGGAGGAGACAATCGCGTCCCTTCAGGAAGAACTGGCGAGTGTCAGGGAAAAAGAGAACGCAGAATAGAGAAAAGCGAAAAAGCAGAAAAGCGAAAAAGCAGAAAAGCGAAAAAGCAGAAAAGCAGAAAAGCAGAAAATCAGAAAAGCAGACAGGAGCAGGCCGATCAGATGAAGGAACCAAAGACACGCTGCCAGCAGATCGAACGCAGCATTATCAAGAATTACCGCAAGGAAATATGGCGCCCCTTTGTGGATGCGCTGAATGAATATAAGATGATCGAGGAGGGAGACAACATTGCTGTCTGTATTTCCGGCGGCAAGGACTCCATGCTGCTGGCAAAGTGCATGCAGGAGATTCTCCGCCATGGAAAGATGAAATTCGGGCTTCATTTTCTGGTGATGGATCCGGGATACCATCCGGCGAACCGGCAGCTGATCGAGGAAAATGCAGCCCTGATGGAGATTCCCATCGAGATATTCGATTCCGACATCTTCGACGTGGTGGTAGATGTGGATGAATCCCCCTGCTACCTCTGTGCGCGTATGCGGCGCGGATTCCTCTACGCCCATGCGAAGGAGCTGGGATGCAATAAGATCGCGCTGGGGCATCATTTTGACGATGTGATCGAGACGGTGCTTATGAGCATGCTGTACGGCGGGCAGGTCAACACCATGATGCCGAAGCTCCACAGCACGAATTTTGAAGGGATGGAGCTTCTGAGACCGCTGTATTTTGTGAAGGAGCGGGCAATTATCGACTGGAAGGAAGAGAACGGCCTGCATTTTCTGCAGTGTGCCTGCCGGTTCACGGAGGCCATCGCAAAGGAACGGGCCATGAGAGCCGAAAGTGCCGTGTCAGACGGGATGGCCGGCGGCGATATCGTTCACTCCTCGAAGCGTCAGGAGATGAAGGAACTGATTGAGGAATTCCGAAAGATCAATCCCAACATCGAAAACAACATTTTCAAGAGCGTAACCAACGTCAACTTAGACGCCTGCATCGGATATGTGAAGAATGGGGAGCGCCATCATTTTCTGGATGAATATTAACGTAATATTGGAACATGCACCTGCATAAACTTTCTTAAAGGAATATAGAAGGTAAGGCAGGTGCTTTTTTATGTTGGAGCTGGTGAAGAAAAACATACATATGAACCGTTGGAAAGGAAACGCCACGTCACAGATAACCCTCGACGATGATTTTATCGTTCCGGATACTATGGACGATGTGGATCAGGTCATTCTCGATTCCGGTGAAATCGTCATCGAATCCGTGAAAAACCAGGGAGAACGGGTCCTGGTGCGCGGGAAAATGGATTTTAATGTCCTATACAGGAAGTCAGAGGGAGGACTGCAGGCTCTGGGCGGTTCCATTTCCTTTGAGGAACCCATCAATGTGCCGGGGTTGGAAGAGAAGGACTATGTCCAGCTGGGCTGGGATCTGGAAGATTTAAATGCCGGCATGATTAATTCCAGAAAGCTAAGCATTAAGGCTATCGTCACGCTGGAAGTAAAGGTGGAGACTCTCTATGACGTGGAGGCTGCCGTAGAATTGGACACCGGTATGTCTGGCGCAGGAGCGCCGGCCATGATGGGAGGCGTCAGCGATTTAAATGGAACGCCTCAGGTAGAGGTTCTGCGCCGCAATGTGGATGTGGCTGCGATCGCGGTGCGCCGCAAGGATACATACCGGATCAAGGAGAATTTACAGCTGTCCGGAAATAAACCGAACATCGATCACATTCTGTGGAGTGAGATGAAGCTCCGCGGTATTACCACCAGGCCGTTAGACGGCAAAATGGTGCTGGATGGGGAGCTGATGGTCTTCGTCATTTACCAGGGAGAAGGGGAAGACGCGCCGGTTCAGTGGCTGGAAGAGAGTATTCCATTTACCGGAGAGCTGGATCTATCCGAGGCTTCCGAGGAGATGGTGCCCTCTGTGTCGGTTCATCTGATTCACCGGGAAATTGAAGCGAAGCCCGATTATGACGGGGAAATGCGGGAACTCGACGTGGATGCCGTCCTGGAGCTGGATATGAAGCTCTATCGGGAAGAGAGCATGGAACTGTTAAGCGATCTCTACTCCACGAACCGGGAGCTGTCTCTTGAGACGGGAGACGCATGCTTTGACAAGGTGCTCACCAAGAATATGAGCAAATGTAAGATTGCTGAGAAGCTAAACATGGATCACGCGGACCGTATCCTTCAGATCTGCCACAGCGAGGGCGTGGTGAAGATTGACGAGACGGAGGTCAAGGAGGATGGACTTCACGTGGAGGGCGTGCTGGAGGTAAGTCTGCTCTATCTGACTGCGGACGACAGCCAGCCGATTCAGTCCTCTGTGGAGGTGATTCCGTTCCATTATCTAATCGAGGCGCCGGGGATCAACGAGAAGACCATCTGCCAGCTGGTTCCGGGACTGGAGCAGATGAGCGCCGTGATGATGGGCGGCGGCACGGTGGAGGTGAAGGCCACGATCGCGCTGGATTTGCTGGCCCTTCAGCCGGTATGCGAGCAGGTGATCAAAAATGTATCGGAAGCCCCGATGGACTTAAAAAAACTGCAGCAGATGCCGGGAATTGTGGGCTATATCGTCCAGCCCGGAGATTCTTTGTGGAAAATTGCAAAAAAATTCCATACAACGGTGGAAACTATCATGACGACCAATGGGCTGACCGACAGTCTGATCAAGCCGGGAGACCGTCTGCTGCTGGTGAAGGAAATGTCATAGAACAATGGAACGTTTATGAGCGTGGGGCGCTGTTAATCCTTTTCGGAGGACTTTGCAGCGCCTTTTTTCCTGCGCGGATTTTTCTCGCAGAAGGGCGGGAACTTCTTCTCTTTTTCGTGATGCTCTCTGCAGGCGCCGCAGTCGCCGTGGCGGGAGCATTTTACCCATTTACAGGGACAGGAGGCGCCTCTTTCATCATTTTTATTGTCCATGGCAGAAAAACGGCCGCTTTGTCGAAAGCATGCCAAAACGAAGCTTCGTGACTGGTTACAGGATTAATATGCGCAGGCTGGGCGGAGACATTCACGATGTAAACAGATAATTTGCTGCAGTGGACGACAGGGCTGTGAACTGCGACGATAATTCCAGTGGATTTGGAAATTTAGTGTTCACACATCCGCCCCTTCTGTTATATAATATATTATAGCTATGCAGTACCCCAGACGGCGCCATAACGCATCCAGCTGGTGCTTGAAATAGATGACAGGGGAACATTCCTGGGCGGTAGTGACGTGATTGCAAGACGTGATTACCGTTTACATAACATGGATCAGGGCGGCAGGTGCAGGACGTCGTCCGAGCGGTTAGATGCGGCAAAGGTTTGAGTGATCGGGAATGTGAAATTTCAGAAACAGGAGCAACGGAAGATGAATTATACATATTTGTTGAAATGTGCAGACGATACACTGTACTGCGGCTGGACAAACCAGCTGGACAAGCGCTTAAAGGCGCATAACGAGGGGAAGGGCGCCAAGTACACCAAGGCGCGCAGACCGGTGTCACTGGCGTATTATGAGATTTTTGAGACGAAAGAGGAGGCCATGAAGCGTGAGGCCGCCATCAAGAAGCTATCCAGGAAGGACAAGCTGAAGCTGGTGGCTGACAGTCCGCTGTAATACTGGTACTGCACTGTGTGATGAAGGGTAAACCGGCAGAGGTATCTGGACAAATAAAAACCGCAGTTCTTCGCATTATTGGAAAAGAACTGCGGTTTTTATGTAATAGGAAGGTGCCCCTATTACATAAAAAGCCTTCCGGGCAGGAGGCGCACTTCGCGCCAAGGGAATATGGCTGCTGAAGCAACCGCGCTCCGGCGCGAGAGTACAGCGAGCCGGATTCATTGCTCTCTTATGCTACAAACTGATACATCATAATGTAGTGGCAGAGACTGCCGCCCATGACGAATAAGTGGAAAATCTCATGAGAGCCGAAATACTTATGCCTCGAGTTGAAGATCGGCAGTTTCAGCGCATAGATGATACCGCCCACCGTGTAGATGATACCGCCGGCCAGAAGCCAGCCAAATGCAGCCCGCGGAAGAGCATTGATGATCTTTGTAAATGCCAGGACGCATATCCAGCCCATGGCGATGTAGAGTACAGAGGAGAACCATTTGGGACAATAGATCCAGCAGGCCTTAATGACAATACCGGCTATCGCGATTCCCCATACCAGTGCCAGAAGTCCCCAGCCTGTTTGGTCACCCAGAACGATTAAGCAGATCGGAGTATATGTTCCGGCTATCAGTATAAAAATCATCATATGGTCAATTTTCTTCAGAATTCTGTTCACGTTTGGAGAAATATCCAGTGTGTGATAGATGGTGCTCGCCGCGTAAAGCAGGATCATACTGATGATAAATATGGACAGGGCAGCGAGGTGGAGCCTGTCGTCGGCAGACGCTTTTAAGAGAAGCGGTGCGGCGGCAAACAGTGCCATGAGCATGCCGATAAAATGTGTGATTGCGCTTCCGGGGTCCTTGATTTTAAATTTCATAATGTCTCCTCCTTGCCAATTGATGAAAATTATATGACATAGTTTTGAAAACTACTTGTTCTCTTTTTATATACTATACAACTTGTGAGAGAAAAATGCAATGGATTTGCAAAAATTTTTAAGAAAATAAAGTACAAGAAAAAATAAGATTATACTGAAATAATTTAAAAAACAGTGTAATATACTTATATACTTTATGCAGGGAGGAAATTACAATATGAATCAGACTATACAGGAATTATATGAGCGAAAATCCGTTCGTGCCTACGAGGAACGGCCCATCGAACCGGATAAGAAGGAGATGGTAATTCAGGCGGCGATCCAGGCTCCAAGCGCAGGCAATATGACACTTTACTCTATTATAGATGTGACGGACCAGAAGCTCAAAGACACGCTGGCGGTTACCTGTGACAACCAGCCATTTATTGCCAAAGCACCGATGGTGCTGGTATTCTGTGCCGATTACCGGAAATGGTACGACCTGTTTTTGCAGCATGAGGAGGAAGTCAGAAAGCCAGGCATGGGAGACTTTATGCTGGCCTCCTGCGACGCGCTGATCGCCGCCCAGAACGCGGTGGTGGCGGCATCTGCCCTGGGAATTGGATCCTGTTATATTGGAGATATTTTGGAGCGGTACGAGACGCACAGGGAGCTGCTTCATCTGCCGAAGTATGTGGTGCCTGCCGCCATGGTAGTGTTCGGCTACCCTACAAAGCAGCAGCAGGAACGCGAGAAACCGGTTCGTCTGCCGGAAGCGGCGGTGGTATCTGAGAATACATACCGCCAGATGAACGCAGCGGAGTATGCATCGGTTTTGTCTGACCGCCAGGGAAAGACAGAAGAAGAATTTGACCGCTGGCTGCGTGCATTCTGCAAGCGGAAATGGAATTCGGATTTCAGCGCGGAGATGAGCCGGTCCGTGGAAGTGATGATGAAGGCGTGGGCTGAGTAGGGAAGGAAAACATGAATATACTATATGAGGATGACCAGATCATTGTTGTGGAAAAGCCGGTGGGAATTGAGTCGCAGTCCAACCGGACCTTTGAGCCGGACATGGTCAGTGAAGTGAAGAAACATATCAACAGTTTGTCCCCAAAAAAGGGGGAACCATATGTGGGAGTTATCCACAGGCTGGATAAGCCGGTTGGTGGTATACTTGTTTTTGGAAAAACAAAAGAAGCTGCGGGGGCTTTAAGTAAGCAGGTTTCTGGGCATCAGATGGAGAAAAAGTATCTGGCTGTTATTTGTGGAAAACCTGTGGATAACTTTGGGACGTACGTGGATTATTTGTGGAAAGACGGGAAAAATAATATTTCTAAAATTGTGGATAAGGGGATAACCGATGCGAAGAGGGCGGAATTAAGCTACCTTGTCCTGGAGGAGCTGGAGGGAGAGGATGGCCCGCTCTGTCTCGTGGAAATCGATTTGAAGACAGGACGCCACCATCAGATCCGCGTTCAGTTTTCCGGACATGGAACTCCGCTTTTGGGTGATTTGAAATACAATCCGGCCGGACCGAAGGTGGCCGGCCAGAGAAACGTGGCTCTCTGCGCCTGGAAGCTTGCTTTTACTCATCCGGGGAATAAAAAGAAGATGGAGTTTACGGTAAAGCCGCAGGGGACGATATTTAATAAGTTTAAAACAATCACAAAAAAGTAAAGTAAAACGCATACATAACTATACCTCATTCTGGTAAAAATAGAAAAGACCGAGGAGGTGCTTATTCTATATGAAACAGAATGAAGGGAAAAAGGAAAGAAAATCACTGGTTTTCCGTTTCCTCAATACCGTAGAGCAAGTGGGCAACCGGCTGCCTCATCCGATTACTATGTTCGCAGCGCTTGCCCTTTTTATCGTCTTATTATCGGGAATTCTGGCTGCGGCGGGGATTTCGGCGGAAGGCGACGTGATAGACAGTACGACAATGGAAGTGACGACGCAGACTGTGTCGGTGGTCAGCCTGATGGACCGCGACGGTCTCGTATATATGCTGACTCATATGGTAACCAATTTTACGGAGTTTGCTCCGCTGGGCGTGGTTCTGGTGACTATGCTGGGCGTGGGCTGCGCAGAGGGCAGCGGATACTTGTCGGCGCTGCTGAAGAAGACGGTGTCGGTGACGCCTGCGAAGCTGGTTACGCCCATGTTAGTATTTCTCGGTGTCATGTCTAATGTGGCTTCGGACGTAGGGTATGTGGTGCTGATTCCATTGGGCGCAATGGTGTTTCTGGCATGCGGCCGCCATCCGATCGCCGGAATCGCCGCGGCGTTTGCCGGTGTGTCCGGCGGCTTCTCTGCCAATTTGCTGATCGGAACGCTGGATCCCATGCTGGCAGGTATCAGCTCCGAGGCGGCGCAGCTGGTCTCCCCCGGCTACGTTGTGGAGCCGTCCGCAAACTGGTATTTTATGATCGTGTCCACCTTTTTGATCGTGGCGCTGGGCAGCTGGGTGACGGACCGGATCGTGGAACCGCGTCTGGCTGGAAGCATAAAACAGACTTACGGGGAAGGAAGCGAAGGCGGCGCGGCCGTGTCTCTGACCAGTCGGGAGAGAAAGGCGCTCCGCCTCGCCAATATAAGCTTTCTTGTACTGGCCGCGGCGATCGCTCTGCTGGCATGGCCGCAGAATTCTTTTTTCAGGAACCCGGAGACGAAAAGTCTGATTTCCTCTTCTCCGTTTATGACGGGCCTGATCGTGCTGATCGCCCTGCTGTTCTTCGTGCCTTCCGTGGTTTACGGCCGTGTTTCCGGCGCGTATAAAAGCGAGAAGGATGTCTGCGCCCAGCTGGGAAGCAATATGGAGGCCATGGGCGGTTATATTGCGCTGTCATTTGCGGCGGCTCAGTTTATCAGTTACTTTAATTATACGAAGCTGGGGACGATCCTGGCGCTGAAGGGGGCAGATGTTCTGGGACATATCGGGGCGGGAGGGCCGGTTCTGATGGTGCTTTTTATTCTGCTGGCAGCGGTCATCAATCTGTTCATGGGGTCCGCCTCCGCCAAATGGACGATTCTGGCGCCGGTTTTCGTACCCATGTTTATGCTGCTGGGCTACTCGCCGGAGCTGGTCCAGGTGGCGTACCGCATTGGGGATTCTGCTACCAACCTGATTACGCCGCTGATGGCCTACTTTGCCATGGTGGTGGTCTTTGCTAAGAAGTATGATGAGAATTCCGGGATCGGGACGCTGGTATCCACCATGCTTCCATACTGCATCTGTTTCCTGATCGGCTGGTCGCTGCTGCTCATCCTGTGGATGGGGGCCGGACTGCCTCTGGGACCGGGAGCAGGCCTGATGATTTCATAGGAAAATAAGAGAGAGCCGGACCTCGGCGCGCTGAAAGAAAAGCGCCGGGGTCCGGTTTCTTTTTCAAAGACCGCCGCCCCTTTGTGCATCTGCACAATCGCTGAATGAGAATTCAAATAAATGCATAAAGAACGCCTCAGCAAATTGACAAAGAAAATGGTTTGTTTTAAAATGACAACGTAGGACAAAATGAAACAGAACATAGGACAAAATAAAACGGAGAGAGGGTGGTTGAGATTCAAAAAGCAAATATGATGCAGATAGCCGAGCACTGCGGCGTGTCTTTGAAGACGGTATCCAGGGTATTAAATCATCCCGAGCAGGTGAGTCCGAAGACAAGAGATGCGGTGCGGAAATCAATGGAGCAGTGCGGCTTCCAGGTAAACCTTCTGGCCAAAGGTTTAAAACAGAACAGAACCAATATTATCATTGTTTTTCTGGACAAGCACAACGGCGATTATATGAACTTATGGAGAAGCGAGATGCTTAAGTATCTGTTCCGCTATGCCAGCGGTATCGGTTTAAAGATCATTGTGTCTCCATCCGACAGCCACGGTTTTCTGGAAGATGAGACGGATGGATTTTACCTGCTTTCCAGTGGTATCGCTGATGGCGCCATACTGCTGGAACATATGGCAAAAGATCAGAGAATCGAGTATTTGAAACGGACCGGAACTCCGTACGTAGTCCTCGGACAGCCGGAGGAACAGGATATACCGGCGGTCAGCCTTGACAACTTCGATGTGGGGTTAAAGGGAGGCGGATATTTAAAAGAGAAAGGCTTTAAAAAGATTTGTTACCTGACCAATGACGCGAATTTCTATTCTACGAAGCTGCGTGTCGGCGGCTTTTTAAAGGCAGTCCCGGAAGGCCGCGTCGTCTACGGCGTAAAAGACGCAAAGACCGCGTATGAAAGAACCAGGGAGCTGCTGCAGGAAGGGGCAGCAGACAGCATTTTCACAAATGGAGACAACCGGTTCCTGGGAATCTACAGGGCCGCAGCCGAGTGCGGATACAGAATCCCCCAGGATTTGGGAGTGTTGTCGGCAGACGATCTGGCCGTCAACGAGGAAGCATATCCGTCCCTGTCGTCTCTGGGTCAGGACTTTGAAGGTTTGGCGGAGAACTGCATCACCCTGCTCCAGTCCCTTCTTCAAAAGAAGCAGTGTCATGAGGCACTGATCCGCGAACAGATTTTTCTGCCCTCCACCATTAAGGAACGGGAATCGACCAGAATTACCGGCAGGGTCAGACCGGACAGCGCAGGGCAGACGGAGCCATGAATAGTAACAAGAAAATCAAAAAAGTATATATATAGAAGAGTTGGAGGAAGCATCATGAAGAAGCTTGTAGCTACGGCGCCGAGAGCAGCCGAATTAAAGGATTATGAGGACAGACCGATTCAGAGCAACGAAGTAAGAGTGAAGGTAGAGTTTGCCGCACCGAAGCATGGAACGGAGTTAGCCGATTTCAGAGGCACAACACCATTTATCGATGGAAAATTCGATAATGACTGGAAGGTATTTGTGGAGAGAGACGCAGATGAGCCGCGCGGAATTGAGTTCGGCGATCTTCCCATCGGCAATATGTTTGTCGGAACCATCATTGAGGCAGGCGCTGATGTTACGGAATATGCGGTAGGCGACAGAGTGTGTTCCTACGGACCGATCAGGGAGACAGAGATTGTCAATGCCGTGGACAACTATAAGCTGAGAAAGATGAGCAGGGAAGCTTCCGCGAAAAATGCCGTCTGCTACGATCCGGCACAGTTCGCATTGGGCGGAATCCGTGACGCCAATGTCCGCTCCGGTGACAATGTGGTCGTGATCGGACTGGGAGCCATCGGACAGCTGGCGGTACAGATGGCAAAGAAGTCAGGCGCCTCCATCGTGATTGCGGTGGACCCCATTGAAAAGAGAAGAGAGATTGCAGGAAAGTACGGCGCCGATTACTGCTTCGACCCGACTGCCTGTGACGTGGGATTAGAAATCAAACGCATTACCGGAAAGATGGGCGCGGATGCAATTCTGGAGACAAGCGGCAGCGTGCAGGCTCTTCAGTCCGCGTTAAAGGGGCTGGCATACGGCGGAACTATCGCCTATCTGGCATTTGCAAAGCCATTTCCGGCGGGGCTTTGGCTGGGACAGGAAGCTCATTACAATTACGGCAAGATCGTTTTCTCGAGAGCGTGCAGCGAACCGAATCCGGATTATCCGAGGTGGAACAGAAAGAGAATCGAGGATGTGGTCTGGGATATGCTGATGAGCGGATATTTAGACTGTTCTGAGATTATTGATCCGGTCGTGAAATTTGAGGATTCGGCAGAGGGAATCTGCACTTACATGGATAAGGAACAGGAAAAGAGTATAAAGATGGGCGTTACATTTGGAGGTGAAGAATGATGCTGCTTGGTACACAGGACAGGGATTTTTTTCCGCAGGACTTAACAGAAAAATTTAAATTTGTAAAATCAATCGGCTTTGAATGTTTCGAAATCGATGGAAAGGTGCTGATGGAAAAGCCGGACGAGATCAAACGGGCTGTCTGTGCTTCCGGCCTTCCGGTCTCCAGCGCCTGCGGCGGATACCGCGGTTGGATCGGCGATTTTATCGAGGAGAAGAGACTGAACGGCATTGCTGATTTGAAGGTGATCATCCGGAATTTAAAGGAAGTGGGAGGAACCGGCGTGGTGGTTCCTGCGGCCTGGGGCATGTTTACATACCGCCTTCCTCCGATGGTATCTCCGAGAAGCCGGGAAGGAGACAGAAAGGCAATTCTGGATTCTTTGAGCCAGCTTGAGGAGACGGCGAAGGAGTGCGGAATCTACATCTACTTAGAGCCGTTAAACCGGTATCAGGACCATATGTTAAATACGACGGAAGACGCAGTTTCCATCATCGACGAAGGAAAATTTGAGATGGTGAAGATTACGGGCGATTTCTATCATATGTCCATTGAGGAGGATGATATCTCCGAGACGCTGGAAAAATATAAGGATTATATTGGCCATATCCACATCGCGGAGAATCACAGATACCAGCCGGGTACGGGAAGCATTGATTTCAGACGCCATATGGAGACGTTAAAGAGGATTGGATACGACGGAGCGGTTGTGAATGAGGGAAGAATCCGCGGCGAAGATCCGCTGTCTGTCTATGTGGATTCCATTGCTTATATGAAGCAGTTTATGTAAATTATCTCATACATAATCAGCAATTGTCATACAGGGAGAAGGCCATGAGCAAACTTAAGGTAGCAGTTATCGGGTCCGGGCAAGTAGCCCGGACCTCCCATATCAATCATTATAAGAGCCTCCCGGACGTGGAGGTAAGCGCGGTCTGCGATGTGAATCCGGACGCGGCGAAAATGGCGGCCGATGAGTTTCAGATTCAATCCTGGTACACGGACGCCGGGACTATGCTTGAGGAGGTCCGTCCGGACGCGGTCAGCGTCTGTGTGCCGAACAAGTTTCACTGTGATATGACGTGTCTCTGTCTGGAACACGGCTGTCACGTCCTGTGTGAGAAGCCGCCGGCGATCACGGAGGAAGAAGCGGAGAAAATGCGGGATACCGCAAGGCGGTGCGGAAAGATCTTAACGTTTGGGTTTCATTTCCGCCATGCGGAAAAGATCGCCTTTCTGAAGCGAAAGATCGAAGCCGGTGAGATGGGAACTCTGTACGCTGGTGATGTGACCTGGCTCCGCCGAAGAGGGATTCCGGGATGGGGCAATTTCACAAACCCGGAGTTGCAGGGAGGCGGTCCGCTGATCGATATCGGCGCTCACATGCTGGATCTGGCCGCCTGTCTGCTGGACTACCCGGAAGTATCCTATGTCTGCGCCTCCTCCTCGGACCTGATCGGAAAACAGGGCGGAACGGGCTTCATGGGAAGCTGGGATGGCGCCAGATTCGGCGTGGAGGACGGCCTGTTCGGATTCATTCGATTTTCCAATGGCGGTTCCTTACATATAAGAACCTCATTTGCGGTCAATATCGCCGATAAGGAAGAGAGAAATGTCCGCCTGTACGGCAGCAAACGGGGAATCAGTGTGTTTCCCTTAGAAATCTACGGCGATGAGGACGGGCAGTCTGTGAACGCGGTCTATCCCTTTGATGAGACGAAGGACTGGCATTACGACTGCATCAGAAACTTTGTGGAGAGCTGCATGGGCCGGGCGGATATTCTTGTTACGCCGGATCAGGCCGTCTATGTGCAGAAGCTGATTACCGGTTTATACCGATCCGCAGGAACGGGAAGACCGGTCATATATGGGAATGGATATCTATGATCTATTACAAAATAGAGGAGAAGGAAAAGGGATTCCGTTTTTATGAGCCGGAACGGAATCCGGATTATAACAGAAAGACAGAAGCCGTTTTCGCACAGTGCAACGGCTTTCTGGGTATCCGGGCGTCTTTCGAGACGAAGCAGCTCGATGAGTCGAGGGGAACCTTTATCGGCGGTCTGTACCATAAGGCCGGTGTTCATGAGGTGACGGAGCTGGTAAACTGCCCCGATGTTACCGAATTCAGAATCCGTATTAATGGGGAGAACCTGCGGCTGGATTCCAGCTGTCTGACGGATTACGACCGCTCTCTGTATACAAGATACGGAGAGCTGGAGAGCCGGATCGAATGCGAAATGAAGGCGTCCGGTGGTGTCACGCTTACCTCCAGGAGATTCGCATCTGTGGACGATCGACAGCTGTTTTGCCATCAGCTGTCGGTCTCCTGTGAAAAAGGCGGTATTCTGGAGCTTTCCACCGGAATCAACGGGCAGATTACAAACAGCGGAGTGTCCCATTTCGACCATTTGGAGGCCAGAGTATTTGAAAAAAAACGGATGTTCCTGGAATGCGGATGCGACGATGGGCAGATACTATCTGTTATGACGGTATGCAGCACAGGCGAAAGCCGTGAGACGGCGGCCTTTCATCTGGAACGGAGAGGAATCTGTCAGGACTTCAAAAAGGAGCTTCGGCCGGGAGAGGTGTGGACAATCTGTAAGTATACGCTGTTTTATGTGGAAAACGGCGAAGAAGCTGCCGGAAAGACGGCTGGTCAGACCGTGACGGAGATGACGGACGTCCTGGAAGAAGCGCAGGAGGCTGGCTGGGGCGGGCTGAACCGCCGCCACAGAGAGGCATTTGACCGATTCTGGGATATGGCGGCAATTGAGATCACCGGGGCTTCGAAGGAAGAGCGGGCCGCCGTGGAATTCGCAGAGTATCATCTGGCGGGTATGGTTCCCTGGGACGGCTGTTCCTGCAGTGCGGCTGCAAAGGGACTGACCGGGGAAGGCTATAAGGGCCATGTCTTCTGGGATACGGAGATATTCATCATGCCATTTTTTATTTATATGTTTCCGGAGACAGCGAGGAATCTGCTGCTTTACCGGTACCATGGCCTTGCAGGAGCGCGGAAGAAGGCAGAAGAGTACGGATACTCCGGAGCCATGTATCCATGGGAGGCAGCGTCCTCCGGTGAGGAGGAAACGCCTCTTTACGCGGCAATCGATATCCATTCGGGAAAGGCCGCGAAGGTATGGTCGGGAATCAAGGAGCACCACGTTACCGCGGATATTATTCATGGGCTGATCTCTTACTATCAGGCGACCGGCGACCGGGAATTCATGGAGCAGTACGGATGCCGGATGATTCTGGAGACCGCTGTGTTCTGGCACAGCAGAGCCGTCTGGAACGAGGAAAAGGGCCGTCTCGAGATTCGTGATGTGATTGGACCGGATGAGTACACGGAGCATGTGGACAATAACGCATATACCAATTACATGGCTTACGAAAATGTAAAAGCGGCGGGAGATGTCCTGGCCTCCTGGAAAAACCCTCTGGCGGATTCTTACCGGGAAGAGGGATGGAGCGAGCGGTTTGACCATTTTCTCCGCTGCCTCTATCTGCCGGAGCCGAATGGTGTGAAGATCATTCCGCAGGATGATACCTTCCTCAGTAAAAAGAAGCTGCCGGACATTGAGAAATACAGGAATGCGGATGTGCGCCAGCTGATCTTGAAGGACTACAGCCGCAGCCAGGTAGTCGACATGCAGGTACTGAAACAGGCGGATGTGGTCATGCTGCTGGAGCTTCTGCCAGGCCGGTTTGACGCAGAAACCGTTAAGAAAAACGTGGAGTTTTACGAGGCACTGAACACTCACGATTCCTCCTTGAGCCTCTGTGCACACGCTGAGGCAGAGGCCGTGATTGGGGAAATGGACATGGCGATGAAATTTTTCCGTCAGGCGATGGAGATTGATCTCTGCGAGGGATATAAGGATTCTGCGGAAGGAATTCACGCCGCATCGCTGGGCGGGATCCTTAACTGCATCCTGAGGGGATTTGCAGGGATGAAAACGGATGGCGGAACGTATCGGTTTACTCCGCATCTGCCGGACCACTGGCAGTCCATGCGTTTTTCCTTTATGGATCATGGGAAGAAGAAAACGGCCGTGGTAACCAGAGAGGGGATGGAGATCACATGTACGAAAATTATCTGAACACAGAGAATGCGCAAAAGATTGCAGACGGGATTATGAAAATCATCCCCTGCAATATCAACATTACGGACACGGCCGGAGAGATCCTTGCAAGCGGTGACAAAAGCACGCTGGGAACGCTTCACAAGGGAGCGCTGACCGCGCTGAAGCGGAAGGAAGCCTATGTGATATACGAGAGCACTCCCACGGAACAGAAGGGAGTCAGCCTTCCGATTATCTATAACAACAGCATATTAGGCGTGATTGCGATTGGCGGGGACGTGGAAGAAGTGATGCCCATCGGGCAGATTTGTTTATCCATCGCGGTTCTGACCATTGAAAACCGTCTGTTGAGCGATATGTCCTCCATTAAGGAAAGCCGTCTGAAGGATTTTCTGTACGAATGGATCGGCTTAAGCAAGGAACAGTACGATGACACATTTTACGACCAGGCGGCGTATTTAGGCATCGATATGAAGATTCCGAGAACCGCTGTCGTCATAACCAGCAGCAGAATCCGCTACAGCATCATTGAAACCATAAAAAGCCATCTGGCGGCGGGAGAGTACATCGTGCGTCAGGGTATGGAGGAGGTCCTGATTCTGTTCCGGTCGGATAAAAGGCTGGAATCGCGTCTGGAGAAAATACTGGATATCAGCAAAGACCTGGAGAATTGTTATATCGGTGAATCCGATGTCATTGCCAGCAGAACCACAAACTCCGTCATGCAGACGTTTCACATAGCCAGGGTGCTGAATATCCGCAAACGGATTCTATGCTACCATGAGGTTTCACTGGAATGTCTTCTTAATAATATAGAAGTGACCAGGGAGCTGGAAGAGATCCTGAAGCTTCTGGAGGAGCGGGATGTGGACGGCGTCCTGAAGGAGACGATAACCGCTTACGTGGAAGACAACGATAACTATGCCCAGATCTGTGATAAGCTTCATATACACCGCAACACGTTAAACTATCGTCTGGCAAAGATTGAAGAGCTGCTGAACCGGAACCCGAGAAGGGCGAAGGATCTGATGATGCTCTATATTGCCGTGATTAAAATGGGCGGGGAAAAGTAGAAACGGCAATTGTGCAAATGCACAAAAGCGTGGACCGGGTTTGGGCGCTGCCACATTGTAGTGGGAAGGTTGGAATGTTATAATGTTATCATCAACAAATGGTAAAGGAGAGGGAACAATGAAAAAAAACTTAACGAAGAAATTAGCGGCACTTGGTCTTGCAGTGATAACGACGGCGAGCATGGCGGGATGCTCATCGAAGCCGGCTGAGACAAAGGCTCCCGAGACAACGACCGCGGCAGCCGGAGCAGAGAGCACGGAGGCGCCGGAGACGGAAGCAGCCAAGAAGGAAGCCGGCGGCTCGAATGTCTTAAAGGTTACCTACAGCGGCACTCCGGAAATTCATGAGAAGCAGTATTTAATGGATACCTTCTTCAAGAACTTCGAAGAGGAGAATAACTGTACCGTAGAAGTGGATTTTGTAGCTCAGGCGGACGCGGTGAAGAAGATCCAGTCGGAGCAGGAAGGCAAGAATTACATAACCGATATTATCTACGCTGACACAGCAAACATGGCGCCATACGTAAACGGCGGATGGATGCAGGATATTACAGAGCTGGTAAACAGCACAGGATCGACCTATACTCAGATGTTTGACAACACAACAAATAAAGACGGTGTCCGTTACTTCGCTCCGTTTACCTTTGATGTATACGTAACGTGTGCC
The DNA here is from genome assembly GCF_051132295.1 of Hungatella sp. SB206. NCBI lineage: Bacteria > Bacillati > Bacillota > Clostridia > Lachnospirales > Lachnospiraceae > Hungatella > Hungatella sp. SB206. Next base: position 795,644 of record NZ_CP096603.1, read on the forward strand.
AATAAGAAGGCCCTGGATTACCTTCCGGACGGACTGACAGAAGAAGATGTTGTTTCCGGTATCACATGGGAACAGTACGCAGACTGGGCGGTTGCGATAGCAGCCGGTGAAGGCGAAGGAAAGACCATGATGCCTGCCAACTTAACAAGCTCCCAGCTGTTATACCCGATGGGCGGCATGAGCCTGGCTTATGGCGGAGGTTTCCCGGAATTTACTTCTGACGGATTCAAGGAGGCGCTGGGGATTATCGCTAAGATCGCGGCAGGCAATGGATTCTACGCGGAGCAGGATCAGTACACCGCACCGACAGATCCGTTAAACAGCGGCGACGTATGGCTGACATTTGCACATATGGCACCTGTTGGTACAAGCTACAACGCAGCTCCCAACAACTATGTAATAGGCGCGGCTCCTAAGGGAAGCAAGGGCGCAGGTTCCACATCAGGCGCATGGTGCTACGGCATCGCTCAGGGAGCTCCGAATCAGGAACTGGCAGAGAAATTTATCAATTACATCGCAGATCCGGAAGTAAACTATGAATTCTGTTCCAACTACGGCGGATCCTTAAGCCCGATCGAAGAGGTTGGCGACATTCTGGAATCCAGCGACGTAGTGATGAGAGCCGGTATTGAAATGTTAAAGACCACGATTGTAACCGGTGTACCGGCAGCAGAGTATTCTGACTGGAACGCGGTAAAACTGCTTTACGGTGATATTTTTAACGATGTATTAAAGAATAAAGCGGTTCCTGGAGATGATTACCTTGCAGAAGAGCAGAGTAAGCTGGAAGCATTGAAGAACTAATTAATTATGCAAAGGCCCAGTGCTGTATTGTATAAGTTTTGGTGAATAGAGCGGTTGATATCTGCGTCAGGTGTGCGCCTGCGAAGCGACGGCGCAGCGGATCCTGCGTCTAGCTTTGCAGGCGTGCTCCAGGCGTAGATAGCGGCCGCTCTATTTGCCGGAACTTATGCAGCACAGTGCTGAAAAGCTGCGGTGTGGTAATACGATCTTCACCGGGCGTTTCCAGGCCTTTCTATTATACAGACAGGATTATCCTGCCTAAAGGAATGGGGGATATATTTGAACGAGAACGATTCAAAACAGACGACAAAGAAAGCAATATTCAGTAAAAAAAGCATTCCCTATCTGCTTCTGCTCCCGGCATTCCTCTTTTATGCAGTATTCTGGCTGCTGCCGGTGCTGTCGGGGGTAAAAGAGGTTTTTACTGATTTTGACGGCAATTTCACACTTCTTGGCAACTTTAAGCTGATGGCCCAGTCCGACTTAATTGGCCCGGCAATTTTTAACACCGCAACATTTGCAGCAGTCTCGGTTGTGCTTCAATATTTTCTGGCGCTTCTCTTAGCCGTACTCCTTTCGAGAAAGTTCAAAAGCTCCAAGCTTTTGATGTTCATTTCCATGATCCCCATGGCCATTACCCCGACCGCAGTAGCGATACTCTGGAAGACGGGACTGGTCAGAGATGGCTGGATCAACACCGTTCTGATCGGATTACACTTAATCGACAAGCCCATCGTGTTCATGGGGGCGGAGGGACTGTCCGCAGTCTTCCTGATTATCCTCATCGACACCTGGACTGTAACCCCTTCCGTCATGATTATCTTAATCGCAGGACTTCAGGGGGTACAGAGGGAGTTAAAAGAGGCGGCATACCTTTTTGGAGCCAACAAATGGCAGACCTTTAAGGACATCGTGATCCCGATCTTAAAGCCTTCCATTACCACGTCGATCATCATGAGACTGATCGCGGCCATTCAGGTGTGGTCGATCGCGGTTATGGTATTGGGATACAGCAAGGTTCCGTTCCTGGTGGAGCGAATCGCGTTCTATGTCGAAGCCGTACCCGGTGTCAACACGAGCCAGAAGCTGGCATTTACGCTCTCCTTCTTAACGACTCTGATCGTACTGTGTGCGACGGTTGTGTACTTGAAGGTATCGAAGGGCGCGGGAGCCGGTTCCCACGAAAAAGGCGGGAAACGCCTGGATAAAGCGAAGGAGGCAGCAAAATGATGGACAAACTGAATATCGTACAGAAAACCGTTATGGCCCTTATACTGGCGACCATGGTCCTCCTTGTGGCGGTTCCGCTTCTCGCATTTACAACGGTTGCATTTTCCAACTCCGTCGAAATGACGGAATTCCCCAAACGGCTCATCCCGAAACGCACGGTCACCGTCAAGGTAGCGCCGACTTCGGAGGGGGAATTCGAGATTTTCTACGACAGCGGCGAGGGATATGAATCTATTATCACGACAAAGAGAGCATCCAAGCTGGAAGCACACTTTACCAGACAGTATGCGGTAACCGTGCCCGGCGAGGAGCTGGTCCAGGATTTTAAGCAGACTCTTACTAATGGCCCCATGGAGTTTACCTATAAGAAAGACTTATTCTATAATTTCAAGACATTTTTCAGTATCGTGCCAAACGCAGCCGGGGCGCTGAAAAACAGTATTATCGTTTCACTCTACACAATTCTGATTTCCCTGGGAATCGGCAGTCTGGCCGGGTTTGCCATGGCCAGGTTCCAGTTTAAGTTTAAGGAACAGATTAATGTATCGCTTTTAATCGTCCGCATGTTTCCGGTGGTGGGAATCAGTATTCCCATGGCAATGCTTTTGATTAAGTTCGGCCTCTTTGATACGAGAATCGGTCTGGCGCTTCTCTATTCCGTTCCCAATATCGCGCTGACGGCATGGATCACCAACAGTATCTTCATCGGAATCAACAAGGAGCTGGAAGAGGCGTCCATGATATTCGGGGCGGGCAGTGTGCAGACTTTTGCGAAGATTACTCTGCCGTTGGCCTTTCCGGCACTGGCGGCGAGCTCGATGTATTCGTTTTTAACAGCCTGGAATGATACCATTTCAGCCCTGATCCTGACCAATAAAAACCAGACGCTGTCCCTGGTTGTCTATAAGGCGATCGGAACCACCTCAAGCGGAATCCAGTACGCGGCGGCGGGAAGTATCGTGCTGATCCTTCCGGCACTGGTGTTTACATTCATTATCAGAAAATATATCGGTCAGATGTGGGGCGGAGTAGAACTATAGGAGGAAGCTTATGAGTTATTTGGAAATCAAGAATTTGCAGAAAAAATATACGAAAGATGGTCCACTGGTTGTTAATAATATGAATTTATCCATTGAGAAGGGAGAGTTCATCGTATTTCTGGGACCGTCCGGCTGCGGCAAGACGACCACCATCCGCATGATCTCGGGTCTGGAGGATATCAGCGGCGGTGAGATATTAATCGACGGGGAAGACGTAATCGGAAAGAAGCCGAAGGACCGCGGCGTATCCATGATATTCCAGAGCTACGCCATCTGGCCCCACATGACGGTATTTGACAATATCGCCTATCCCTTAAAGCTCCAGAAGGTGCCGAAGGATGAGATCAAAAAACGCGTGACGGCGGCAGCGGAAGCCACCGACATCGTAGGACTCTTAAATCGTTATCCGGCGCAGATGTCGGGCGGTCAGAGACAGAGGGTTGCCGTATCCAGGGCGATTGTTGTGAAGCCGAAGATTTTCCTGATGGACGAACCACTGTCCAACCTGGATGCAAAGCTCCGTGTGTCGATGAGAACCGAGCTGAAGAATATCCATATCCAGCAGAATTCCACCAGCATTTTCGTTACCCATGACCAGTCTGAGGCCATGAGCCTTGCAGACAGAATCGTCGTCATGTACAAGGGCAGGATCGAGCAGATCGGCACGCCCATGGAGGTATATCAGGACAGTGCGACCAGATTTGTCGCAGAGTTCATCGGCACGCCGCCGACCAATTTCTTTGTCACAAAGATCGAAAAGACGGCAGACGGCCTGATGGCTGTAAACGATGATATTCACTATCTGGTGCCGGATTCCTTAAAGGATGCACTTCTGCCGTACGCCGGCAAAGAGGTGGACTTAGGCGTGAGGCCGGAATACATCGATCTGTCATTCTCCATGGATCGGACAAAAGGTTACTTATGCGACACCGTCATCGATTTCGTGGAACCCCAGGGTTCCCATGCCATTCTGATCACAAAGATTGGCGGAAATGAAGTGAAGATTCACACCACCACCTACATGGAGATGGCGCCGAAGACTAACGTGGCATTAAACGTGAAGGACGACAAGGTGATGTTCTTTGACCGCGATACGTCTTGCAGGATTAAGTAGTAATCGGAATAAAGCAACAATCAGATAAGTAAGAAACCGTGCAGCGGTGGAAAGAGGATGCAACATGGATAAGATTCTGATCGCGGCATCAACCCATTGGGACCGTGAGTGGTACCGTACCTTTCAGGAGTTCCAGATCCGGCTCTGCGGGCTGATGAACCGGCTGATCTCCCTTCTGGAACAGGATGAGGAGTTTCTGTGCTATACCTTTGACGGACAGTCGGTGGTTTTGGAGGATTACCTGGAGATATATCCGGAAAACAGGGGGAGAATCGAGAAGCTGGCGGCGGAGGGGCGTCTCGTATTCGGGCCGCTCTATAATCTGCCGGATGAGTTCTTATCCGGAGGAGAGGCGCTGATCCGTAATTTCCTGTTGGGAGATGAGGTCTGCCGGTCGGTTGGAGGCAAGCTGAACGCGGGATATGTGCCGGATAATTTCGGTCATATTTCCCAGCTTCCGCAGATATTTAACGGCGTGGGAATCGATACGGCGTTCTTCTTCCGGGGCGTGGACCGGACGGAATACAAAGAAAAGGAATTCTGGTGGGAGTCTCCGGATGGGTCCCGCGTCCTTTGTGAATATATGATTCTGGGATACTGGAGTCTGAAGAGCTGGGGGAAAATGGGAAAGACCGTGGCTGAGCACTTTTACGATGCCTACCGCACGTTAAAGGAATCCAGCCGTTTAAATACCTTTCTGCTGATCAATGGTTCCGATCATCTCTACCAGGACCCGGATTTTACGGCTATGGTGAGAGACGTGAAGGAAATGTTTCCGGAGCTGGATATCAGAAATGGTTCCATTGCCGATTACGCGGAAATGGCGAAGGAAGCGGCGGGCGATTTCTGCGGCCTTAAAACGGTCAGAGGGGAGCTGCGGGATTTCCGGTACGGGCCGGATCCGACCGCGGTCACTTCCTGCCGGGGCCGGATCAAACGCCTTCTGTTTGCGGTTCAGTCGCAGGTGGAACGGTATGCAGAGCCGCTGGCCGTCCTGGCCTCTGCCTGTGGAGACGGATTTGACTATCCGGAAGGGCTCTTCGGAAAAATCTGGAGAAACATCTCCATATCTCTGGGACACGACGGAATCTCCGGCTGTTCTACCGACGAGGTGATGGACGATATCAAGTCCTATTTAACCCATGCGCTCCAGTCTTCCTCACGGATCAGCGAGATGGCGATGGAGGAGTTGACGGGACGGGAAGAGTACGGACAGGATTTTGGCGATGAGTCGTATCTGGCAGTCTTCAATCCCCATCCATTTTCCTATACGGGGATGACGGAACAGACGGTGCACTTGGAGAAGGCCGGAGGCTGGAAGGATTTCGTGCTTTACGGGGACAACGGCGAGGAGATTCCCTATGAAATTCTGGAACTTTCCGATGAGGTGATCACAAGGGAATACTTTTATAACAGCAAGGAGAAGGTTCCGAGAACGTGTGTGAAGCTCCTCTTTCCGGTAAAAGATATTCCGGCGCTTTCCATCCGGTATTTCCGGATTCAGAAGAGCCGTCTTCTGGAGAAGCGGTGTCAGGAATTCTACGTGCGGCGCCAGCCATCCGGGGCTAAGATTGAAAACCAGCGTTTTTCTGTCACCGTCAATGAAGATGCCAGTATCAATGTGCAGGACAAAAAGAACGGACAAATATACCAGGGACTGAACAGCTTCGTGGACAGAGGCGAGGCGGGGGATGAGTATCAGCACGTGTCTCCGCTTCTGGACGAACATGTTCTGGCAAGGCTGACGGGCGTATCCGTAATTCACAACAGCCCCCTGTCACAGAAGCTTAAGATAACGGCCGAACTGAACATACCGGACCGGGCGGACCGCGGATTTTTAAAGCGCTCCGCCGAGTATCGGGTGTGCCGGATCGTAACGCTCGTCTGTCTGACTGAGGGAACGGACCGGGTGGAATTTACGGTACAGATCGACAATCCCTGTCCGGATCACATCCTGTTCGCCAGATTCCCGGTGACATTAAAAAATCCGGTGGAATACTCAAACACAGGTTTTGAGGAGACAGTGCGGACAGGGGAAAGAAAGGACTTTGCACCGGAGCTTAAATCGACCCAGTCCCTGTTAAACCCGATGCGGGGATACGCAGGACTCAGGGGAAAAAAGGAAAGCGCCCCGCAGGGGACGGCGGCGGAATGTGACGGAAGCTTCCACGTGATAGGAAAAGGGCTTTATGAGTACCACACGAAGAAAAACGGAGAGACAGTGGACTTCTACATCACCCTGCTTCGGAGTACGAGTTACTTGTTTCACGGCCTTCCAGCCTCATGGCTGGATGGACAGGAGAGCACCACCCCCGTAGTGGAGACGAAGGGAGCCATGGAGCTGGGGGAGACCACTGTGGAATACGCGGTTCTGTTTGATGAAGAGAATCCGGCAAGGGAGGCAGAGAAATACTTATATCCTCTTTATGGAATAGATGTACCACGCCTTCCGGCAGAGAGAGGGGGCTGCGGATCCTTCTTAAGCTTTGACAACGAAAACATCCTGCTCAGCGCCCTTAAGAAGCACCGGACAATGGACGGAACGGTGGTGCGCTTCTATAACAGAAGCAGCCACGAGGAGGAACTGGTGATCCGCACCGGCCGGGAGATCGGTGAATGCCGGGCGTGCAGCCTTTTGGAGGAACTGGAAGGGGAAGTAAAGCACACGGCAGACACCGTAACCTGTACGGTACCGGGAAATAAAATTATAACACTATACATCGCATGGAGATAGAATATGGACAGCATAAAAGAACACTTACAAAATTTATACCCGGACTGCTGGGAGGAACTGGAACAACGGATAGGAGCACTGACGGAATCGTGGAAACTTAAGATGGGGAGTACCTCCGGTGAGGCGCTATATCCATGGGTGAGTAAGGAAGATGTCATGCTGATTACGTACGGTGACGGAATCAGAAGAGAGGGGGAAGCGCCTCTCGCGACACTCCGCTCATTTCTGAGCGAGGAACTTTCTGATACGGTGACCGCGGTCCATTTACTTCCCATGTTCCCCTATACGTCGGACGACGGATTCTCAGTGACGGATTTTAAGGAGATCAATCCGGAGCTGGGAGACTGGGAAGATATCGGGAATCTGGGGAAACAGTACGATCTGATGTTTGACGCAGTGATCAATCACGTCTCTAAGTCGAGCCGGTACTTTAAAGAGTATGCGGCAGGAAATCCGCACTACCGGGGATTCTTCATCGAGGCGGATCCCGATGGGGACTACAGCACCGTGATCCGGCCCAGGACGCAGCCGCTGCTCACGAAGTTTGAAACTTCCATGGGGACGAAGTATCTGTGGACCACCTTCAGCGAGGACCAGCTGGATTTAAACTACAGGGATCCGGAAGTCTTAATGGAAATTCTCGATGTACTTCTGCTCTATGCGGCGAAGGGCGCGCGTTTTATCCGGTTTGACGCCATCGGCTTTGCCTGGAAGGAGCTGGGGACGACGTGCATGCATCTTCCGCAGACCCACGAGCTGATCAAGCTGATGAGGTGTGTCCTGGAGTCCTGCGCAAGGGGCTGCACAATTATAACAGAGACCAATGTGCCTCATAAGGAGAACATCAGCTACTTTGGCAGCGGCTATGATGAGGCCGGGCTGGTTTACCAGTTTCCGCTTCCTCCGCTGACCCTGTATTCCTACTTGAGCGGGAGCGCGGCGCATTTATCAGACTGGGCGGCGGGGCTGGAACCGACTACGGAAGCGACTTCCTACTTTAATTTCCTGGCATCTCACGACGGAATCGGCCTTCGCCCGGTGGAAGACATCTTAAGCGAGGGGGAACGGCGCCTCATGGTGGCAGAGGTCATGGAGCGCGGCGGAGAAGTCGGTTACCGATCCCTGGCCGACGGCAGTATGGTGCCGTATGAACTGAATATCAATTACCTGGACGCCATAGCCGGCAACGAGACGGATATGGGGAAAATGGTCCGCAAATTCCTTGGCTCCCAGTGTATTCTGCTTTCCGTCATGGGAATGCCTGCGATTTATTACCACAGCCTTCTGGGCTCCAGAAACTGTTATAAGGATTTCAAAGAATCAGGGATTAAGAGACGGATTAACAGGGAGAAGCTTGACGCAGACCAGCTGAAGGCGGAACTCTCGGATCCGGAGTCCTTAAGAAGCCGGGTGCTGGCTGGATACAGGCAGATGTTAAAGATCCGGAAGCAGGAGGACGCGTTCTCGCCCAACAGTCCGCAGCAGGTTCTGAAGCTGGATAGAAAAGTGTTCGCGCTCTTGAGGGGAACGAAAGAAAATCAGATTCTGGTACTTATCAATGTATCGGATGATGTGGTAGAATTAGAGACAGGAATGGCGGGAAGCGGTCTGCTTTCCGGTAAATTGATGAATCAGGAGGTCACGCTGGAGCCATATGAATATCTGTGGATGAAGATTAACAGCTGACCAATATAAAAGAGGAGAAGCAGGGTATGGACAGAGATTACAGCTTTTTGGATTCCCTCGACAGGGGAATGTATTTTGATAAGAAAGAGTACGACGGAGCGCCCCTTTTAAGCTACGAAGAGGTAAAGGACAGGCTTCCTGTTCCTATCGTATCAAGCCATCCGGAATGGGTGGACTGCTACAATTATGCGATTCAGGTTTTATATACCAACGTACACCGTCCGACAGAGGGCAGCGGGTTTGTCAGCAATTTTGTGGACGCTGCATTTAACGATGATATATTCCTCTGGGACACGGTATTTATGACGCTGTTCTGCAATCTTCTTCATCCTTACGTTCCGGGAATCTGTTCCCTGGATAACTTTTACTGCAAACAGTTTGATGATGGGGAGATACCCAGAGAGATGGTGCGGGATACGGGAAAAGATTTTCTCCTGTGGGTCAACGCCTTTGACAGCCCGCTGTACTCCTATTTCCAGAATCACTACGGCTTCCGTACCTTGAGAGAACTGGGAAAGCTGCCGTATGAGGACATGTACAAGCCGAATATGGGTCGCATCATCGAGAAGAAGCCGTATCTGACCCTGGACAATCTAAACCATCCCCTTCTCGCCTTCGCGGAATGGGAGAGCTACTGCCATACGAGAGACGCGGCGCGTCTTCACATGGTATTTGAGCCGCTCTACCACTATCATGAGGCGATGAAGTACCATCTGCGCCATCAGAACGGCTTGTACGTTACGGACTGGGCGAGTATGGATAACTCACCGAGAAATAAGCATCTGGGGCTCGCGGTAGATACCAGCAGTGAGATGGCCATGTTTGCAGGCAATCTGATTGACATCATGGATGTCCTGGTAAAACGGGGATACGAGGTGCCGGATTACGATAAGCGGCGTGAAGGCCTCGTGAAGGACCGCATGGTTCTGATCGAGAAAATCAATCACTATATGTGGAACGAACAGGACGGATTTTACTACGATATGACATTTGGCGAGCGCCAGACCAGAATCAAGACGATCGCGGGCTTCTTCCCGCTGGTGTCTGGCGTGGCAGATGAGAAGCAGGGAAAACGTCTCATCGAATGGCTGGAGGACAAGGAGACCTTTAACCGCGTACACCGGATTCCGGTTGTGGCTGCGGACGAAGAGGGATACGATCCAAGAGGCGGATACTGGAGAGGCTCCGTGTGGGCTCCGACCAATGCCCTCGTCACCTGCGGACTGGAGAAGCACGGATTCCATAAGCTGGCCAAGGACATCGCCATCAACCATCTGGACGTGATCGCAAAAGTCTATGAGCAGACAGGAACTATCTGGGAGAACTATCCGCCGGATGAGATATCCAGCGGGGATGCAGACAACAAGGATTTCGTGGGCTGGTCCGGCCTCGCTCCGATTCTCTATCTGGTCCAGTACGCCGCAGGCCTGTCCCTCGACAGGAATGAGACGGAAACGACGGTCCGTTGGGAGATATCCGAGCATCTGGTGCGGGGAGGCGTTCTGGGCTGCAAGCAGTACTGGTTTGCTGGAAAGACGGCTGATTTTGAGGCCGCAGACGCAGGCGGGTCCCTTGAGGTGAGTATTCATACGGAGGACTGCTTCAAGCTGAATCTGATCTATCAGGGCGCACAGCATTCGATTATGGTGCAGGGGGACATGAAACTGACATTTTAAATCCTGACTTGTATGACTTATGAGGTAAGATATTTTTATGAAGACAATGGCGATTTACGGCGACAGTATTTCTACGGGAACACACGGGGAGGGCGGCTATGAAGTCATGCTGAAAAGCAGCCTCTCCCTGGAAAAGGTTTATAATTTTGCCGTCGGCTCCAGCGGACTGACGCGGAAGACACCCGTCGGCATGCTGGAGGTACTCGATAAGAATCCGGTTCCGGAAGACGCAGATCTGTTTCTTATCTGGCATGGCAGCAATGACTGGTACTGGGGAAGCGGGCTGGAAGAGTTTTCCCATGGGATAAAGGAAGCTGTAAACAGGCTGCGCGCCGCGGCTCCCACTGCGGAACTGGTTTGGGTGACTCCGATCTACCGGTTTGAGTGCCCGGATGGCATGACGCAGGCGGGAGAGGCTTACGAACTGCCCAACAAAAACGGACACACCATGCTTGATTACTGCGAGGAGCTGGAGCGCTCCAGTAAGCGGCTGGGTTTCCCGCTCATCGACATGCGGCGGCTGTGCGGAATTCATCGCGATAATGCCGGTATATACCTGGAAGACCGGGTTCATCCCAACCGGGCGGGCTACCAGAGGATTGGCGCGGTCCTGAACCGGGAGATTCAGAGATTTTGTATATATTAAACGTTTCAGCTTGACATTTCCCCCAAAATCTGTATTAATAGTTTTAGAGACTTGGGGGTGATTGAATGGCAACCATAAAGGAAATTGCAAAGGCATGCAATGTTTCCGTGGCAACGGTATCAAATATATTGAATGATAAGCCCGGGGCCAGCGCGGCGACCAGGAAAAACGTGTTGGCTATGATTGAGAAGATGAATTACACGCCAAACGTGGTGGCCAAAAATCTGAAGCTGCAGAAAACGAGAAGCATCGGCGTGATCGCCGAGGATATGACCATATTCAGCATTCCGGATATCATAGATGGAATTACGGAACAGTGCGAACAGGTGGATTATCAGATTCTTCTGATCAATTTAAGGCTTTATAAAAAGTATAATGACACCTACTACAGCAAGGATGACTACTACGAGGTGGTACGCCGCGAGATCAAAAAGCTGATGCAGAAGCAGGTGGAAGGAATCATCTATGTAGCGGCCCATGAGCGGCCGATCTTATGCATACCGGACAACCTTCCCATACCGGCGGTGATGGCCTACGGCTACTCCAGGACGCCGAAGGTGCCCTCTGTCGTGGTGGACGACTGCCACGGCGCATACGAGATCACGAAATACTTAATCGAGAACGGCCATACGAGAATCGGCGTGATCATGGGAAAATCGGACAGTATCCACGCGCAGTCCCGGCTGGTGGGATACCAGGAGGCGCTGTTTGACAGCGGAATCCTCTATTCCCCGGGGTTCGTGACCGAGGGAGACTGGAACAGGGAATCAGGCTATGAGGGCATTACGAAGCTTCTTGCAAAGGACATCACGGCGGTATTCTGCATGAACGACCTGATGGCGGGCGGCGTCTACGACAGGCTGGCGGAGTTAGGCATGGCGGTGGGCGAGGATCTGTCCGTGGTGGGCTACGATAACCGGGAGCTGTCCAGTTATTATAATCCGCCGCTGACGACCATTGACCTGCCGCTTCACGATATCGGCTACCGGGCCAGCGAAATCATGATTGAGATGCTGGAAGGCAGGGAGATCAGCGAAGAGGACTCCGTCTGCGCAGTGGAGTGTACCAGGCGGATTCGGAAGTCGGTGAAGGATATATCCGGAAAGAATATGTCTTAGAAGAATGTACCAGAATAGAATCCATCAGATAAGAATACTCCAGGAAAGAATTCATCAGATAAGAATACTCCAGGAAAGAATTCATCAGAAAAGAATTCATCAGAAAAGATTCCGGAGTGACAACGAGAGGAAGTACGATCTGCTAACCGAGAGATATCGGACATGCAGACTGTACTTCCTTTTTTGCTGCCATAGGAAAATCCTATACTTGTAGTCAAAATGCCCTATATGAAACGATTAATAAAATGGAAAAATTGCGCAAAAGTACTTTACAAGGCAATTTTATTGTGATATTATCTAACATATAAAACAAAAAGATGAAATGAAAGTATAAAAAAAGCATATCTAATGCATAAATGATAAGAAAAAGCCAATAAAAACATGCCATACGTTAAAAATGGTATTTTTTTTTAACATTTATGTTAATCGTTTAATATAACGAGAAAGGAGGAAACGCTAAGATGTTTCAGGAAATACCGCTGAGAAATACGAAAATTACCGATGAATTCTGGAAACCTTCCATTGATCTCGTGAGAGAAAGCATTATCCCGTATCAGTGGGAAATATTAAACGATTTAGTAAAGGACGCGGAGCCGAGCCACTGCCTGCACAATTTTAAAGTGGCTGCAAGGGAAGAAGAAGGAGACTTCATGGGAGCTGTGTTCCAGGATACGGACGTGGCGAAATGGCTGGAAGCCGTGGCGTATACGCTGGAGGCTTTTCCCGATGAGGAGCTGGAGCGGCTGGCCGATGAGACGATCGCACTGATCGGGAGAGCCCAGCAGGAAGACGGTTATCTGGATACATACTTTATTATAAAGGAACCGGAGGGACGGTTTAAAAATCTCCAGGAGGGGCACGAACTCTACACCGCGGGCCATATGATAGAAGCCGCTGTTGCCTACTATCAGGCCACCGGGAAGGATAAATTTTTAAAGATTGTCTGTAAAACGGCTGATCTGCTCTGCGATACCTTCGGGCCGGAGGCGGATCAGATTCACGGATATCCCGGCCACCAGGAGATCGAACTGGCACTGGTGCGTCTTTACCGCGTGACCGGCAGACGGCAGTATCTGGAGCTTGCGAAGTATTTTATCGATATCCGGGGCGTGGGATCGAATTATTTTCTGGAGGAGCAGAAGAGGAGAGGCGGCAGGGGAATCTTTCCTGAGTTCTCCGGATATGACCCGGCCTATTCTCAGTCCCATATGCCGGTGCGGGATCAGAAGACGGCGGAGGGGCACGCAGTCAGAGCCGTCTATATGTACTGTGCCATGGCTGATCTGGCGTTGGAATACGGGGACGAAGCCCTGATGGATGCCTGTAAGACTCTCTGGGACAATATGACCAGAAAGAGAATGTACCTGACAGGAGGAATCGGTTCCTCCGGCATTCTGGAGCGGTTCACAACCGATTACGACCTGCCGAACGACCGGAATTACTCCGAGACGTGCGCGTCCATCGGCCTGGCTCTCTTCGGAAGCCGCATGGCGAGAATCACAAAGGACGCTTCCTATATGGAGATCGTAGAGCTGGAGCTTTACAACAATATCCTGGCGGGAATCGCCATGGACGGAAAGAGCTTCTTCTACGTTAATCCCCTGGAGGTGTGGCCGGACAACTGCATGAACCGGACTTCCATGGAACATGTCAAGCCGGTGCGCCAGAAATGGTTCGGCGTTGCCTGCTGTCCGCCTAACATTGCGAGAACGTTAGCAAGCCTGGGCCACTATATCGCATTTCGAGAAGGAAAACGAGTTTATGTAAACTTATATGTAAGCGCCGTAATCGATGGAATCCCTGGTTCTCTTAAAATCGAGAGTCAGATGCCCTGGAAAGGCCGGTGTGAGATTACACGAGTTGGAGCTGGCGGGAAGGAGATGGAGCTGGCGCTCCGGATTCCCGCATATGCAGAAGGGTTTGCAATAACGGGTCGTGACGGCAGACCGGTCCGGTGGCATGAGGAGACGGGGTACGCCGTGCTGGATGAGGACAGCGGCCATGACCCGGTCACTCTTACCTGGAATATGCCGGCCGCCTATGTGTGGGCCAATCCCATGGTACGGGCGGACGCGGGAAAAGTGGCCGTTAAGAAAGGGCCTGTCGTGTACTGTCTGGAAGAAACGGACAACGGCGCGAATCTGGCCGGAGTTTTTGCAGATACTTCCCAGCCGCCGGCTGAGACCTGGGAACCGGATCTTTTAGGCGGCGTGGTGAGCGTTTCCATTCACGGCAAACGGCTGGCCGCAGGAGCGCCGCAGGAGAAGACGCTGTACGCCGCAGAACGGCCGCAGTTAGAAGATGTTTTGCTGAAGGCAGTTCCATACGCCAGGTGGTGCAACCGCACGCCGGGTGAGATGACCGTATGGATGAAGGAACTATACCATGTGTGATGCAGGCGAATAAGCCTGATCAGAATAAATGATTCAGAATAAGGAGGAAACTTTTATGAGAAAACGAGTATTAGCAGTTTTACTGACGGCAGCGATGGCAGTTTCAGCCCTCGCAGGATGCGGCTCCAAGAGCGCAGATACGAAAACAGATGATACCAAGGCCGCCGAGACGACGACAGCTGCTTCCGCAGGCAAGAATGAGATGGCCGTGGAAGGCGACGACGTTACCACCTTAAATGTATGGACCTTCATCGAGCTGCACCAGCAGTTCTATGTAGACATGGCGGAGAAGTGGAACGCAGAGAATCCGGATAAGAAGGTGAAGCTGGTCTTAAGCAACATGGCTTACGATGATATGCACAACAAGCTGTCTCTGGCTCTGGAGTCAGGCGAAGGCGCGCCGGATATCGTGGATATCGAGCTGGGCAAATTCCCGGCGTTCATGACAGGGAAAATCGGCCTGATGGATCTGACATCTGCAATCGAGCCGTACAGAGACACCGTTGTAGAATCCAGGCTCGACATTTACTCCAAGGATGGAAAGATCTACGGCTTCCCGACCCACGTAGGAACCACGGTAGCTTTCTATAACGAAGATATCTTAAATGCGGCAGGCGTTGACTACAAGAGCATTAAGACATGGGATGACTTCAAGGAAGCGGGCGTCAAGTACTATGAAGCAACCGGCAAGTATTTCGCATGTATCGAAACCAGCGCACAGTGGATGATCAATCTGATGCTGGCTCAGAAGGGCGGAAATTACTTAGACGCTGACGGCAATGTCAACATCACCAGCGACGAGATGGTAGAAGTACTGACCTACATAAAGGGAATGCAGGATACAGGCGCATTTGCAACCGTTCCGGGCGGACAGCCTGACAACGAGGAAGCGTATCCGTTCTATAATTCCGGCGACTACGCAGCACAGATTATGCCTTTCTGGCAGACATCCAGATACACCAACTACATGACCGACTTAAAGGGCAAAGTAGCAATCGCAGCCGTTCCTGCATTTGAAGGCAGCAAGGTTCAGACCATCGGCGGCGGCGGTACCGGTACGGCTGTTGTAGCCAGCGGCGAGCACGCAGACCTGGCGGCAGAAGTGATGGCATACATCAAGCTGTCTGCTGAAGCAAGTAAGGAAATCTGGAACGTATTGGGCTTTGACCCGGTCAACACAGAAGTATGGACCGACACGGCGCTGACACAGAATCCGGATAACCAGTTTGTACAGTATTTTACCACCTATCCATTTGACGTATTAAATGAAGTAAAAGACAGTATTGGTCTCTTGACCTGCTTTACAGATGAGAAGATGCCGTCCATCAACAACGAATTCTGCAACGTAACGCTCAACAGCATTTACGAGGATGGAATGGATATTAAGGAAGCACTTACCCAGTCCCAGGAAACGTTGGACAATGAATTCAGATAAGTAATGATGGAAAGCATCGAGGAAAGGAGTTAGCGGAATGAAAAAACTGTTTTATTCACAGAAAATAGCCCCATACGTATTTATCTGCCCGTTTGTTATCACGGTCCTTCTGTTCTGGATCGCCCCCATATGCAACGGCGTGCTGTTAAGCTTTCAGGATGTGCTGAAGGATGAGTGGGTGGGGTTTAACAACTACTCCCGGCTGCTGACGGATAAAATCTTTTATAAAGCCGTGTGGAACAGCTTTAAGTATATGGTCGGGACACTGGTTCTGCTGATTCCTTTCCCGATGCTGTTTGCTACATTATTAAACAATAAGCTGTTAAAGGGGACCGAGTTCTTTAAATCCGTTTATTTCCTGCCGGCTCTGACGTCGGTAGTGGTAGCAGGTACGATTTTCCGGCTTATGTTCGGAGAATCGGCCTCCTCCCTCTTCAATCAGGTCATTGGATTTTTCGGCCTCGACCCGATCAAATGGTTAAAGGGCGCTAATACCACATATTTTGCCCTCCTTCTGCTGGCCTGCTGGCGCTGGACCGGCGTCAATATCCTCTATTTCCTGGCCGGCCTCCAGAACATTCCGACAGAATTATACGAGGCGGCGTCCATCGACGGAGCGACGAAATGGCAGCAGTTTAAAAGTATTTCCATCCCCCTGTTAAAGCCGACTACAGTCTACGTACTGACCATCAGCATCTACGCGGGCCTGTCCATGTTCCTGGAGAGTACCATGCTGTTCAAGGGCAACAACTCCCCGAACAACATTGGCCTTACCATTGTCGGATACTTATACCGGCAGGGCGTGGAGAAGCGGGCCATGGGATACGCCTGTGCCGTCGGTATGGTGCTTCTTATCATCGTCATGGTTGTCAATGTCATTCAGCTGAAGCTGACAGGTACCTTTAAAGAGGAGGATAAATAGTATGCAGACGAAATTATCCGGTAAATCAAAAAAGGCGAGTCTGGAGCTGTGGGGCAGTACCATCCTGTTCATCGTTCTGGCAATCGTGATTATTCTTCCGATCTGGCTGATGTTAATCGCCAGCTTCAAGCCCGGAGGCGACTTATTACAGTACGGCTTAAACCTGGATATCAACTTCTCCAGAATGAGCCTCGACAATTTCGTCCTTCTTTTCACGGGACAGCACGAGTACTGGACCTGGTTCTTCAACAGTATCTTTTTAACGGCTCTGACCGTGCTTTTGACACTGGCCGTAAGCGCCTTTGTCGGATACGGCTTTGCGGCGTACGAGTTTAAGGGGAAAAGGGTATTTTTCGTCATCGTCCTTCTCATCCTTTCGATCCCGCTGGAGGTTGTCATGCTGCCGCTGTATAAGCAGATGTCCATGATGAAGCTGATGGACAGCTATACGGCCATTGTCCTTCCGTTCATGGCGCATGCATCCACAATCTTCTTTTTCCGTCAGTACTTACTGAGCCTTCCAAAGTCTCTCTTAGAGGCGGGAAGAATCGACGGCGCCACGGAATACGGAATCTTTTTAAGGCTGATCGTACCGATCATGAAGCCGGCGTTCTCCGCTATGGCGATCTTAAACGGCATGAACGCATGGAACAACTACTTATGGCCGCTGCTGGTAATCCGTTCTTCGGATAAATACACACTGACCCTTGGTTTAAATACGCTGATCAACCCTTATGGGGACAATTACAGCCTGCTGATCGTGGGTTCCCTGTTCTCCATCATCCCGATCTTCATCCTGTTTATTGCTTTCCAGAAGTATTTCATTGAAGGTATGACGGCCGGAGCGGTGAAAGGTTAAGCGTCGGAGGGGGATAACACGTATGAATCAGTTTAACTATAAAAAGACTCCGGAAAATGTGCCGTTTATCAGTAACCGGGCAGACCCGTATGTGACGCGCCACGACGACGGTACGTATTACTTTACGGCCAGCGTTCCGGAGTACGACAGAATAATATTGAGAAAGTCGGATTCCCTTATGGGGCTTCGGGAGGCTCCCGAGAAAACGGTATGGAAAAAGCATAAAAGCGGTGAGATGAGCGCCCACATCTGGGCGCCGGAGCTTCACCGGATCGGAGACGCCTGGTACCTCTACTTTGCCGCGGGCGCTGCCGAGGATGTCTGGGCCATCCGGCCGTATGTGCTGGAGTGCAGGGCGGAGGATCCCATGGAAGGTCCCTGGCAGGAGTTGGGGATGATGGAGGCCGCAGATGATTTTTCCTTTCAGGATTTTTCCCTGGATATGACCGTCTTTGCCTCGCACGGCGCCTGGTACTGTGTCTGGGCGGAAAAGGTGAGCGTGGGAAAGAAGATTTCCAATCTCTATATTGCCAGGATGAAGTCCCCGCATAGTCTGGCGACGAAACAGGTTCTCCTGTCGTCTCCGGATTACGACTGGGAGCGGGTTGATTTCTGGGTCAATGAAGGGCCGGCTGTTATCCGGAGGAATGGACGCATCTGCATGACGTATTCGGCCAGCGCCACAGGCGCGGAATACTGCATGGGCTTACTGAGCGCCGAAGAAGACAGTGATCTTCTGGACCCCGCCAGCTGGACCAAGGAACGGCTGCCGGTCCTTGTGACCGATGAAACGGCCGGACTGTACGGTCCCGGCCATAATTCCTTCACTGTCGATGAGAATGGCCGGGATATCATGGTATTTCACGCCCGGCAGTACGATGAGATCACGGGAGATCCGCTGTATGACCCGAACCGGCACGCGTATCTGGCTTGTGTGGAATGGGAGGACGGGGAGATGGTTTTCAAGCCGATGAGGCTTTAGACAGCAGACAGACCGCATCCTCTGTGATACACTGATGAAGTAAAACGAACATAAACGAAATCAAAAACGCTTCTGCCGCTTCCGGCGAAAAACGTTTTTATGAGGATAACAGCGATGAACAGACCAGCTCATGCATTCACTTATGAATATTGCAGCGATACCTTCAGTGCAGAGACTTACTGCAGTGAAGCTTTTGGCGTACAATATAAGAGGGAATCCATGCAGTCGGGATATGGTTTATCGTGAAATCCGTTTAGACATTTTGAATGTAAAATGTAATGATATCGGAGGAATCGCTGCCCGGCGGTTCCTTTTTTGTGTGCAGCAGGATATCTGCCATACTATGAAAAATAATTTTAAAAATCTTTAAAGTAATGCAAATTTGCATAGTTCGGTATGGTAAAGTATGACCATAGACAACAGAAAGAAAGTCTGAAACGTAACATTTGAGGATGCGTAAGTCCAGCGGCGAGGGCAGGAGACTGTAAATCTCTCACATCGGAAACAACGCAGGTTCGAGTCCTGCCGCATCCATTTTTCGTCAAACGAAGCGGGACGGGAGCCGCCGCGCTTCGGAAAAACGGGAAATTCAAGAATTGGAAAAGTGATCGAGAGGATTAAGATGATACTTTGCTAAAGTATTGTGCCGTCAGGCACCGGGGGTTCGAATCCCTCCTTTTCCGTTTGGAGTATTTTATAATAGGAAGAAAGGAATGGAAAACGAAATGGAAACCGTCGTACTGCGTGAGCGATATTACAGCAGCGCGCCTGTCAGTTATGATAACTATAACTACAGGCTTTTTTGCGTTGCAGAAGACGATCGCTTAAAGAACGTGCGGCGGATATCCAGTCCCGCGGCAGGGAACGCATGATCTTTAAGCCTCAACAGGAGGATGAGTATCATGCATCAGGTTTTATTTCCGCTGGTAATTGTAAATATATTAAAACAACATGGATCAAAGGAGCAGCCGCTGACGATCACGCAGATCGCGGATATGATCAATCGGCAGTACGCACCGTTTTCAGACCGGGAACAGGTCATCAACCGTTCTACCGTGGCCAGGACACTGGAATCGCTGGTGCTGTACACGGAGGTCGGCGATCTGCTGGATTTCTGTGTCGTAGAGGGCGGTTCAGCGAATAAAAAAAAATACTACATCGAAAATCACAAAATTGGATAAATTTTGGCAGGAGCAAGTCCGAATAATTTACTGCCCTGCGGCTCATACTAGATTTTGTACAAAAGAAGTACAAAACAGAAACAGGTGAGTCCATGGAGAAACCGAGTAGGAAACTGAAGAAAACTTTTTTAATACTGGGAGTTACGGGGGCAGTTTATGCTAGCTTTAAGTATCTGCTGCCCCTGGTGATTCCCTTTTTGATTGCATATATATTTGCCCTGGCACTTCGCCCTTCCGCCGTATGGCTGGAAAAGAAATGCCGGTTTACATTAAAAAGGAAAGAAGTCCATCTGCCCCTGGCGGTTATCGGCGGCGTCCAGATCATCATCCTGATGGCGCTGTTCGGCACGCTTCTGTATTATGGCGGGAGAAAGCTGTGTATGGAGGCGAATTTGTTCTTCGATAACCTTCCGCAGATGATTAGCAGCCTCGACCGCTGGCTGACCGGCTGCTGCTTTTTTACCGAGAATCTCTTCCGCCTCCCCAGGGGCTTTCTGGTGAAAATGCTGCGCGAGATGCTGGTCGGCGGCGGGAAGGCCATGAAGGATGCCGCCATGCCGTTTTTAATGGTAAACTCCATGACTGTCGTGCGCTGTTTCGTGGAGGTTACGGTCATGACCATTATTCTGTTTATCGCCACCATCCTCTCCCTTCAGGAGATGGAGGATATCCGGATGCGCCGTGACAATTCCATTTTCCGCCACGAATTTGCCCTGTTGGGCAGCAGGCTGACCATGGTAGGCAGCGCATGGCTGAAGACACAGGGAAGCATTATGTTCCTGACCATGTGCATCTGCACCGCAGGCCTTTTCCTTATGGGCAATCAGTACAGCCTGCTTCTGGGAATCGGAATCGGCCTTCTCGACGCGCTTCCCATCTTCGGCACGGGAACGGTACTGATTCCCTGGGCTCTGTTTCGCCTGGTAAATGGAGACTGGCTCTACGGAATCGGCCTCTTTGTCATCTATATTATCTGCTACTTCCTCCGTCAGGTGATGGAGGCCAAAATCATGGCAGACAAGGTTGGCCTGACACCGCTTGAAACGCTGATCTCCATGTATGTGGGACTCCAGCTGTTCGGTCTTCTGGGCTTTATCCTGGGGCCGATCGGTCTTCTGATTATTGAAGATCTTGTGGAACTGTACGGCGGCTAGTGCCTCCCGGACTATTTACTCCAGGAGGTACTGGTGGTATACTGGTTCCAGAAAGAATCACAACAGGTATACCACGTCACTTATATCGTGGCAGAAATGGAGGCAGTGATGGAGCCAAGGAAGCTGATTGAATTTTTAGAAATATTGGAAAAATTAAAATGCAACACCCGCCATAACTGGACCACATCAGGCAGAAGGGAGAGTGTGGCGGAGCACAGTTGGCGTCTGGCGGTCATGGCGTTCCTTCTGAGGGACGAGTTCCCGGAACTGGATATGGACCGGGTGTTGGGTATGTGCCTGATTCACGACTGGGGCGAGGCCATTACCGGTGACATTCCGGCGTTTATAAAAGACAGCACAGATGAAAAGACGGAGAGCGCCGCACTCCGAACCATGACGGCCGTTCTCCCTGAAAGGTTGGCGGGTAAACTTAACCTCCTGTTTGATGAGATGGAAGCGCTTCGGACAAAGGAGGCGAAGCTCACCAAGGCACTGGACAAAATCGAGACCCTGATTCAGCACAATGAGGCAGGTGCGGACACATGGCTTCCACTGGAATATGAACTGAATCTTACATATGGCAATGAAATATCCAACATGTCGGAGTACACCAGACAATTACGGGAACTGGTCCGACAGGATTCAGAGCGGATCATAAGCGAGAAGCCACTGGAAAATACCGATGGAGGATATTGTAAAAATTCCTGATGAGGTTTAGGTACGATGGAAAATATTCGCAAATTTCAGTCAATCAGACTGGAAAATCGAAATATAAAAGGATGATGTTTATGGATGACCCTGCGAAATTTGCAACATTAACCGAATACCAGATACTTATGTGGTTTGTAGGCTTGTTAGTTTTATCGGAATATATGATTATGTTTGCCTAGTGCTTCAGTATCATGGTTGCTGCTTATTTCAGAAGTCAGAGTATTCCTGTATGGATGCGGAAATGGCTGCTTCTGCATTTTGTCTATTGTATAGGCCTTGTACTTATTGTGGCAGGTGTAGCGCTGCGGTATATTGCTGTACTGACATTAAAAAAAGCGTTTATCCTTTCTGTGCAGACGACAAAGAATCAGCATTTGCTCACAACAGGACTGTATCACACAGTAAGAAATCCGGCATATACAGGGAGTATCACCAGCCTGCTTGGGGGTGCTTTGGCCTACCGCCATATTCTGGGAGTTATTTTCGTTTTGTTATTATGCTTTGTATGCTATGGAATAAGAATAGATGTCGAAGAGAAAGCTCTTAAAGTGCGATTTAAAGAGAAATTTGAACAGGATTGCACTGTAACAAAGCTTAAACTGATTCCTTTTATTTATTAAAAAAGTTTCGTTTATCAGGAAGTTAAAAGAAACGAAATATCTAAATATATGGAGGTTCTGCTATGAAAATTCCTAAAGAAATGCAAAAAACATATGAAGAAATTTCACGTATTATAATTGAGTACAGTGAAAAATATCTCAGTGAAGAATATAAAGAATTATGCCTTCGCGCACTGGAAAAATTATGCCGTAAACGTCCATCACCTCTGCAAAGCGGAAGGAGCAGCACCTGGGCCGCCAGCGCGTGGAGTTAAAGAACGGCTATTTGCTTAAGGGCTTTTACTTCAACCGAATGTAGCAGGTTGCTTTTCCTGAGCCTTCACGCTTTAATTCGTCGGCTTTTACCAGCTTTCGCAAAGAGCCCTCAATCGAACTGATACTTAGGGACGGGCATCCCCCCGGATGTGCTGTGTATTAAATCTTCCAATTTTGTTTTGCGCTGCTTTTCTTACCATATCAACAGCAGGCAGCCTGGTTTCAACAATGGAAAATCTGTCTTCAAAATTCTTGTATGCCGCCAATATGATACCAAGCAGGTATTTTATGAATGGAATGCCATCCTCGCATCCTTCATGCCACCCATTCTGTGACCGGCTAAGGGCATCATGATAAAGGTCTTTTGACTGGGCAATTTTAGCTTCCAGTGAGATGTACTTCCCAACATAGAAACCATTTCGGTATAAAAGCAGCGTTGTGAGCAAGCGACTCATTTAGCCATTTCCATCATTGAAGGGATGGATAAACAAAAAGTCGTGAATAATCACTGGTATTGCAATTAAGGGTTCAACTACCGTGTTGCCAATAACCAGATTGTACTCTTCACAAATTCTATCAAGAGCTTCCAGCGTTTCAAATGGGGCAAGTGGAGTAAATAGGATTTCTGTATGCTCATCCGGGTAAACGGCACTGATATAATTCTGAACATTTTTTGTTTGCCCGGCAATTGGGTTGTTCATGTAGCTGTATAGTATTTTGTGCATCTGCAGGACATAATTTCTGGCAATTGGAATCGCATCGAAAATCTCATGAATAACATTTAGAACATCGTGATATCCGGCAATTTCCTGTTCATCACGGTTTCTTGGAGTCGTTTTTTCCTCTACCAGCTGTTTAATACGTGTGTTGGTGGTGACGATACCTTCGATAGCATTAGATGCCTCGGTGCTTTGCATTTTTGCAATTTCTACGAGCTTTTCCAACTCATTCGGACGCTGCTTCAGGTACTACTCCTGTTTACCCGCTTCTTTATAGATGGCTGCTATATAACCAAGGATGTCAGAGTCCTATTTCTGTTCTCTGATTTTTTTATAGTTGAATTCTCTCATTCCCTCAACCTCCTTTAAATCCCTTAAATATTACCATAAAATAAGGGGGAAGTTAAACTGTAACGAATTGATTCCCTTTAAAACAGCCTTCTTAAAGGATGAGGTACTTTCCTTCCTGTGGGTACAGTCCGCTGTATGATCGCACCCACAGGAAGGAAAGAACCGATACGGCTTGTCGCCATGTTTCACTAAGAAAATGTCTCCAGCTCAATGACGCGCCCATTCGTCCGCCGGGAGGCTTCCGCGGCCAGCGCCATAATGTGGCTTTCGATCGATACGTCGATAGAGGTGAGTGCCTCATGTTCACCGGAAGAAATGAGGCGGCAGACAGCGCTCATCATGCGTAAATCGCCGCCGCCGTGTCCAGCAAAGTTTTCCTCCGTACCTGTGGAAGGAAGGCTTTCCTTCAGATTTATAATCTCCTCTGTTTTTCCGAAACGTCTGATTCGCAGTATGCATTCCTCCATATCTCCCTCTATTTCCCCTCTTGTCCCCATAATTTTAATGGTGCGGTGGCAGTCCTCTGTGAAGGCGGACATGGTGAAGGTGGCAGTGATATTGTTCTTAAACTCCATCGCCACTACCTGATGGTCAACCACATCGTTGTCACAGTGATAAACACAGCGGCCGTAAGGACCTGTAATGATTGCTTCATAGAGGCTTTCTTTCGTTGGAAAAGAGTCCAGGACAGTGCAGGGCCATTGTGGGCCGATGTGCAGAAAACCGGACTGTTTATTTTCAATATAAATCTTTTCCGCATCAAAGGGACAATCCTCTTTCTGGCGGCAGCCGTCCATACACCGCCGTGCCGCGCCTTCCGGGGCATTTTGCTCTGTAAAATGATCCAGGGAGCCGAAAGAGGAGACTCGTAGACATTTTTCACCGATGAGCCACCGCAGGATGTCCATGTCGTGACAGGATTTGGCCAGGATCATGGGACTGGCGGAAGACTCTCTTCTCCAGTTCCCGCGGACAAAGCTGTGGCAGTAATGCCAGTAAGCAACGTTCTCAACCGCATCTACGGATTCCAGCTTGCCAATGGCGCCATTGCAGATCAGATCGTGGATGGTTTTGTAAAATGATGTATAGCGCAGTACATGGCAGACGATGACAGCCCTGTTTGTTTCATGGGCTTTTTTCTGCAGGGCAATACATTCCTGCAAGTCGGGGGAAACGGGTTTTTCAAGAAGCAGATGGTAGCCCTTTTCCAAGGCCCGCAAGGCCTCCGCCGCATGCTGCTTATCCTGGGTGGCAATGATCATGACATCCGCGAGTTTTGGCTGATCCAGCAGTTCATCGGAGCTGGAAAAGCACTTGGATTCCGGAACCTGGTATTCCGTTTGAAGAAGCTTTAAGCGCTCCGGGCGGATATCAGCCCCGGCAACGAGTTTCATTTCCTCCGGATGATGCTTCTGATAGGCTGCGTATGCCTCCAGACCGCGGATTCCGCATCCGCAGACGGCAAAAGTTACCATGTTGTTCATAATAATAAGACCTCCTAATGTTTTACAGTAATGATGCGCTGTCCTGGTCCAGATAGAGTCTGGCGTGGCTGTGATGCCGCAGAATGGTGGCAGGACAGCTTTCATCTACCGGATTATTCAGAGTACGGCTGACTGCAGAAGCTTTTGATTTCGCGGGAACAATACAGAATATCTCTTTTGCCGCGGTTAAGGCCGGAATGGTCAGTGTCAATGCCTGTAAGGGCACTTCGGACAGTGAGCGGAAGCAGCCGTCATGGACCTGCTGCATCCGGCAGACTTCATCCAGCGTGACAACCTTTACCTTGTGCGGATCATGAAAGTCAGCGTTATGGGGGTCATTAAACGCAATGTGGCCGTTCTCGCCGATTCCCATTACGGTAATGTCCGCCGGATTTTCCTCGAGAAGCCGGCTGTAGCGCAGGCATTCTTCCTCAGGGACTGCATTGCCGTCAAGACAGCTGACACTGTGGAAGGATGCCCTGTTCCAAAGCGCTGATTTTAAGAAATTGGCAAAACTCTGGGGCGCATGGGGGGAAAGGCCAATGTATTCATCCATATGAAAGGCATTCACCCGGCTAAAGTCCGTTTCCCCGGAGCCTGCCAGAGCTGTCAGTGCGGCCAGCACTTCGTTCTGGGAAGGCGCAGCCGCGAAAATAATGTTGCAGAAGGGCTTTGTTTCAAGAACCCTTCGTATGGAATCTGCAATGGCGGAGGCTGCTTCCAGCCCCATCTCAGAGCGGGCAGGATAAATTGCGGCCTGCAGCATATCTTTTTTTATTGTTTTCATACTTGTTTTACTCCTGATTTATGAGTTTTCCGCCGATAAATACATACCTGATGTTTATCCTGTCATCGAAAATTACAAGATCGGCGGTTCTTCCGGCCTCCACGCGGCCTGTTGTCTTATCTAAATTCATAATCCGTGCGGGCGTTTCCGTCACCATCCGGATTGCATCCGGAAGACTCGCGCCGGCCATACGCACCATATTTCGAACCAGCCGGTCGGCAGTACAGATGCTTCCGGCAAAGGCCGTGCGATCCGGCATTTTGGCCACGCCGTCCTCCAGGATAACTGTCTGGCCGTTTTTTAAGCTGCCCAAGATGCTTGTGCCAGAACTTTCGCCGGCCGCCCGCATGGAATCGGTGACCAGTGCCAGCCTGTCCGGGCCGATCAAGCGATAGGCCATTGTCAGAAGACTTGGAGGCAGGTGGCAGCCGTCGCTGATGATCTCACTGCTTAACTCCGGCAGCAGATAGGCGCTTTCCACAATTCCCGCCTGGCGGAATCCGCCCTTCCTCACGATGGTTGACATGGCGGAATAGAGATGAGTGATATGGCGGTATCCGTGGGAGACGGCCTCCCTTACGGTACTGTAGTCGGCATCGCTGTGGCCAATGCAGGGGAGAACTCCCCGCTCCGCCAGATAATCACCCATGTCAAAAGCGCCCGGAAGCTCCGGGGCGATGGTCCAGCGCAGGATATCGGGACAGAGCGAGAGAAGCTCTTTGTACTCCCCGGGATTCGGGTCACGAATATAAGCCGGGTCCTGCGCCCCGCACTGGGAACGTGATAAGTATGGCCCTTCGATGTGAATTCCAAGCAGCCGGGCGGAATCAGGAAAACCGCATTTTAACTGATTATAAAGCTCCAGGGCATGAACCAGCTTGTCGTATCCTGCGGCCAGTGTGGTGGGGAGAAGCCCTGTGGTTCCGTGCTTTAAATGCAGGGATGCAGCCTGATGCCATGCTTCTTTCGTTCCATCCATGAAGTCGCCGCCTCCGCCTCCGTGGACATGAATATCCAAAAATCCATGGGACAGGTAGAGGCCATGGACATCGAGAACCTCTTCCGTCATATCGACGCTGCCGCCGCTGTCGGTAATGGAGCTGATTATTCCATCGGCAATCCGGATATCCTTAAGCGTGATGGAAGAATCCTGCACTAAATTTGCATTTTTGATAATCATAAGGAAGCCTCCCTGCCCTTTTGGACCTCGTTCAGTAACGTGTGAAGAGCTTCCGCACTTTCTGCGGCAGCCGCTAACCCTCCGACTGAGAAGGAAGCCCCCTGGGGAAGACGCATCTGCTCTTCGGTTAATACAATGTCTTTCCGGTAATGGGTTTCCAGGGACAGCCATCCCTGATAACCGTCCGCCGCGATCTGCGCCAGGAGCTCCGGATATGGAACCAGCCCTGTACCGATCATGACACATTCCGGCTCCCCGTTTTTATAAATGGCGTCCTTAATATGAATGTGGCGAATCCAGGGGCGGATGGCCATGTAACCTTCGGGAAATGGCTGCTCTCTAAACGGGTCATAAATATCATTGCCGGGATCAAATATGGCTCCTGCACAGGGGGAATCAATGGCCTTCAGCAGAGAAGCCAGCGCCCTGTGGCTGGTAGTGTTCACGCTGGGATCTGCCTCCAGGAGCAGCGTTTTCTTTCTCGCTTTTAAGAGACGGATTGGTTCGTCAAAAAATGGAACAAGCTCAGCGGCCGGTATCAGTCCGCTTTCCGGCGAGAAGAAGGCAAAGCCGCGAATAACCGGGCAGTCCAGTATATCAGAGGCACTGCACAGGCGGTTCAGCTTCTCCATGTTTTCCGAAATTTCCTCTGGAGATGTACCGCATTTGTAAAAACTGCTTGCCAGGCTGCAGACGCGAAGGCCGTTTTCGTCCAGCTGCCGCTTCCAGTCGGTGAGCGTGTCCGCCGGAATCTGATCAATGGGTGTGTCATAGACGCTTCGCAGCTCCACACCGTCTAAATGGTAATCCTTTGCAAACCGGATAGCCTCATGCAAATCCTGGGTTGCTTCATCGGTAATAAATGCCAGCTTCATATTCCTCCTATCGGGCAGCATACATACTGCCTGCACTGTTCCCATACGCAGTCCAAAACGCTTTTCCGTCATATCCCGGACCGTTTGCCTTTAAGCGGTCAAGCCGGACCGGAGCGCCTCCGGAGGCTCTGGAAGCGGCTCCGGCCAGCATGATCTTTGTGGATTCCACAAGATCGGTTACCGGCACTAAACGGTTTGGCTTTCCTTCCATATAATTACAGATTTCATCCAGCAGAGCCTCATACAGCCGGCCTGAGTCTATCCGTATCTGCCAGGTGGTTTTCGTGGTCATAACAGTAATGGCAAACGGCTGCCAGGTTCCGGTAAATGTATTGTACAGGGCGCTTTTGCCGTTTGCGAACTGAATATAATAGCTCTCGCAGAGTTTGCCGTCCGCTTCGCTCTTTCCCATATACCGTACCTCCACTGCGCCGGAGCCTAATAGCCCGCCGATAATTTCCACCACGTGGATGCCGTAGTTAAATTCATCTACGCCTGATGTGCCAAAAACGTTGACTGTTTCACCGCGTTCATCGAGAGGCATTTTTAAGAAATCCTGGATTTCATAAGCGTACCGGGCGCTGGAAGAACCAAGTATCACCGCTCCGCTGTCGGCCAGCTTCTGTATTTTTTCACAGTCTCTTAAGCTTCCTACAATCGGTTTATCGATGAACACAGGTTTTTTCTTCTCGATAAATGGCATGGCCAGACGAAGATGGTCATCCCAGTCGCAGCTATGAATGAAACCAATGTCACACAAGTCTGCCAGCTCTTCCAGAGAAGAGCAGAGGTGCTCTGCTCCAAAACGCTTCATAAATCCCATTACCTCCGTCTCCGGCCGAAATGAGTCGTTATACACTCCTACGTAGCGCGCCCGGTTTCCCTTCTCGAGCACTTCCCCAAACCCCATCGGATGGGAAGTATCAATGTTTACTGCGCCAATCTTAATCATGTGAATCCTCCTTAATAAGTAAAATATTTATTTTGTTTGTGAAACATCCGGTATTCAATGGGAGTACAGTTTTCCTTGCCTTTAAAATGACGGCTGAAGTTGTGAATGCTCTGGAAGCCGATCAGCTCCGCAATCTCGCTGATGCTGATATCCGTATTGGTCAGCAGTTCCTTGGCCCGTTCCAGCCGAAAGCTGTTGATGTAGCGTATGGGCGTTGTGTGGAACACATCCTTGAAAATACCAATCAATGTGGTTTTGTTGATCTTTGCCATTTCCGACAAGTCATCTAAGGTAATGATGGTAGAGTAATTTCCGTGTACATAATTGAGCAGGGCCTCGATATCCACGCCCTTCCAGGTCTTTTGCCCGTTAATCTCAGAAACTGCAGGGCCGGACTGGCGGTAACCGGTTTTATCCCGGATAATACGGATTAATATTTCATATAAATGGCAGTTGATGAGCGGATAGTAAAATGGCTGACGTTCATTGCTTTCATTTATGATCTTGTCAAAATAAATCCGTATAAAATTAAAATCATTGACAGTAAAACAGTTTCCCAGGTCGATGAGCTGCTCAAACAGGAGCGCGTCCGTTATGGAAAATTTGATATCCATGAGCTTTAACTGATTTTTCGCTTCATCCGAACACCGGATCGAATGTATTTCCTGCGGTTTAAACAGATAAAAGTGCTCCTTTTGAATGTCATATTTCTTATCATCAATCTGAATCGTGCCGGAACCGTTTAAGATGCCGACCATCTGAAAAAATTCGTGACAATGGGGATTGCTTTCCCCGTTTTGGAAGTAAATTCCACTCCATAAAACAGAACAGTCTTTCAATCGTATCACTCCTTGTAAAAATTGTTTCCGTACCACGCTGAGGTAATTCTCATTATAAACATAGACAAAATAAAAGACAATACAGACCGGACAAATAGTAAAGATGTGTTAAAAAATATAAAATAAATGCAAAACATCGAATTTGATTGTCATATTTAACGGTAAATACTCTAGTTTAAGAAAAAATAATTGTTAAAAACTATTAAATATGCGATAAAGACAAAAAGCTGAAAAACGTGTAATCTGAACTGGTACAAATTCAACGTATTGCTGTAAAGATACAGAATGTAAATTGGAGGAATGGACCATGAAAATCGCGGTTTTAGTGGAAGAGAAATTAAGAAAAGAGCTGATTACAGACCAGGTCTGGAAGAAAATCCAGGCGCTGGGAGAGGTAGCTGCTCTTGAATGCGGCTGTACAGATGAGAGGAAAATATGCGAGGTCATGCGGGATGCACAGATCGCAGTTACCTCCTGGGGATCGCCCAGACTGGATCAGGAGCTTTTGGACTGTGCGCCGGGATTGGAGCTGGTGGCTCATGCTGCAGGAAGTGTGAAGAGTATCGTATCAGATGAGCTTTATGACCGGAACATCCGCGTGGTATCGAGCGCCCGTGTATTAAGCAGAGGGGTTTCGGAAATGGCTTTGGGGCTCACCATTGCCGCCGCTAAAAATGTTTTTTCAGCCAATGAGCAGATTCACAGCGGGGAGTGGCCTAAGGAATTTTCTCCTGTCAATGAATTGTATGAGATGACAGTGGGAGTGGTGGGATGCGGCTTTGCCGGCGCTCATTATGTGGAGCTCTTGAAACCGTTTGACGTCAGAATCATGGTGTATGATCCGGGACTTGACAGAGAAGCCATCGAAAAGCTGGGCGGGGAGAAGGCGGAGCTTTCCGATCTTTTAAAAGAAAGCGACATCATTTCCCTTCACGCTCCTTCCATTGATGCCACATACCACATGATAAATGAGGACAGTATCGGGCTTATGAAAGACAGGGCTATCCTGATCAACACAGCCAGAGGTTCCCTGATCGATGAGGCGGCGCTGGCAAAGGCAATGGAAAACGGAAAACTGAAATATGCCTGCCTTGATGTGACCGATCCAGAGCCGCCAAAAGCGGACAGTCCCTTAAGGAAGCTGCCCAACTGCATTATGACTCCTCATGTCGCCGGACTTTTTAATAACGGAAAATATAAAATCGGCGCCCATGTTTACGAGGAGATGGTCCGCTATATCCAGGGAGAAGCCCTTTTGACGGAGGTTACAAAGGAGATGCTTTCTACCATTGCTTAAGGGAAAGGAAAGACTGAATGAAGATTATTGGAAGAAAGCTTGGGTTTCAGCGTGAACGGCTTAAGCAGGCCTTCGGTTTTAAAGGTGGTTCCTTAAGTGAACTGTGGCAGATCGTATGCAGGCTGGAACTGGAAAACGGGCTGACGGGAACAGGAGTGGGGGTTCAGAGCATTCTGTGGTCAGAGCCGGATATCTTTGCCGGACACACGGAGACAGGCGGTAATCTGTTAATGGCATCTCTCACGGAAAAGGCGCTGAATGAGCTGGAAGGGAAGGAATTTACATCGCCCTCCAGGATGACGGAGGAGCTGTATGAGGAGCTGTATGATTACGCGGCAGCGGTGACGGGGCGGCCGGGGCTTTCCCGCACGTTTATCTGGAATGCACTTGTACCGGTCGATTTCGCGCTTTGGCAATTGCAGGCAAAGCTTCATGGACAGGAAACCTTTGAGGAATTAATCCGGGAGAGCGCTCCATCCCTGCGGGGCCGCCAGGAGAGATTAGGGCAGATTCCGCTTATCAGCTACCAGGTATCCGACGAGGGGATCAGGAAAATTCTCGGCAGCGGAGATTTTCTGCTGAAGATCAAGATCGGCGCAAATGCCGGAAGAAGTGACGATTATCAGGGAATGCTGGAGCTCGATATTCGGCGCCTTGAGCAGATTCACCGGATTGCCGCAGATTATGAGACTCTCCATACTGACTGCGGCCGTCCTGTCTACTATTTAGATGCCAATGGGCGATATGACAGTCTGGAGAGGATGCAGCGCTTCCTTGATGCGGCGGACCGGATGGGGGCTTTAGATCGGATCATTTTACTGGAGGAACCGTTTGCAGACGGGGTGAAGCTCAAGGTGGACAGCCTGCCTGTCAGGGTGGCCGCGGATGAGAGTATCCATGAAAAAAAGGATGTAACACAGTACATAGAGGAGCTTGGTTATGGGGCCATTACGCTGAAACCCATTGCCAAAACCCTGAGCGGAACGCTTCCCATGTTTGAAGAGGCGTTTCAGCATGGGACGCCTTGCTTCTGCGCGGATTTAACGGTACCGCCTGTTATGCTGGAATGGAATATGAATGTGGCGGCCAGGCTGCCAACACTGCCGGGACTTAAAACAGGGGTGATCGAGAGCAATGGATTCCAGAATTACCGGGACTGGGATAAACTGCGAAAGGGGCACCCACTGCCGGCGGCCCCATGGCTCAACCCTCAGAATGGGATTTACCGGTTGGACAGAGGATTTTATGAACGGTTTGCGGGTGTGCTTCCCGCGCCGGAATATGAAAAAATAGTGGAAGGGGAGGGATGACCTGGTGATGGAAGAGATCATTCATTTTGGCATTGTGGGCTGCGGCGTTATTTCAAAATTTCATTTTCTTGCGATTGAACGGATTGAGGATGCCAGGCTGGCCGGAGTCTTTGATGTCGACAGCAAATCTGCCGAAGGGAGGGCTGCCGAATGGGGCTGCAAGGCCTACGGCAGCTATGAAGAGATGCTTAAGGACCCCCTCATTGACGCGGTCTGCATCTGCACGCCCAGCGGACTTCACGCCCGAACAGCCATGCAGGCCCTGGAGGCAGGAAAGCATGTGCTGGTTGAAAAGCCTGTTTCCTTGAAACTGTCAGACTGTGATGATATGATTAAGCTTTCCGACAAGATGGGACTGAAGGTGGGGGTAATCTCGCAGCTTCGCTTTAGTCCGGCAGTAAAGCTGGTAAAGAAAGCGGCTGCGGATGGGATTCTGGGAAGAATCACCAGGGCGGATCTGTATATGAAGTATTACCGCCCTCAGGAGTATTACGATTCCGGCGTGTGGAGGGGAACGGTGAGCTTAGATGGCGGAGGCGCTCTGATGAATCAGGGGATTCACGGCGTGGATCTGATCCAGTATCTGATGGGAAATATAAAATCCATCTACGCAGAGAGCAAAACGAGAGCCAGGGATATTGAGGTTGAGGATACCTTATCGGCAGTGGTGGAATTTCAGAACGGTGCTGTGGGCGTAATCGAGGCATCAACCGCGGATTACCCTGGATTTCCCAGAAAAATCGAAATAAACGGCGAATATGGAACTATTATCCTGGAGGAGGACCGCATTGTACGGTGGACGGTGAAGGGGAACAAAGGCTTTGAGGAGTATGAAAATAAGCTGGAGGAGATCAAATCCTGCTCAGATCCGGAAAGCATCAGCGCGGAGGGGCATTTGGCGCAAATGAAGGATTTTATCAGCGGAATCCGGGAAGACACGGAGCTTTTAGTAGATGCGCGAGAGGGCAGAAAGGCGGTGAGGACGATTCTGGCTGCTTACCAGTCGTCGGAAGAAAAAAAACGAATTGTATTGAAAGAGGAGGAATGGTAATTGGAAAAACGGAGGAAAAAGTTTGACAAGTCCCTCGGATTTGTAGCGGTGGTACTGATACCGGTGTTTCTTCAGTACACATTGACAACGGTAGTGCCTATGGTTATGAGCTTTGTACTGACCTTTACGGACTGGAGCCTTATAGGGGCCGGAAAGTTTATCGGCCTGGCCAATTGGAGGCAGTTGGGGAGCGACCCTTTGGTGTGGCAGTCTCTTAAAATTACAGTGTTTTATGCTCTGCTGGTGGTGATTCCAACCGTTGTGATGGGACTTGGACTGGCGCTTTTAATTAACCGGCGCTGCTGGGGAGTCGGATTTTTCAAGGGGGGTTGGTTTCTGCCCGTGATCACGTCAACCATCGTGATCGCCAGTATTTGGAAGTGGCTTTTTTCCGCGGAGGATAACGGTATTATCAACAGCTTTTTGGGCTTTTTGGGAATCGCCCCCCAATTTTTTCTGGGTTCCCGCATGGCGCTTACTACAGTGGCAATGCTGGGGGTGTTCCAGAGCCTGGGAACAGCCATGGTGTATTTTTTTGCAGGACTTAAGGGGATTGAGACAGATATGATCGAGGCGGCCAGGGTGGACGGCTGTACCGGGGGACAGAGATTTTTTTATATTACGCTTCCTCTTCTGAAGCCCACGTTTACCTATGTCCTGATTATTATGACCAGCGGTGCTCTAAAGGTGTTTGATTCCGTGTACACACTGTTTAATCAGACTGGAGGCCCGGAGAATTCGGCCAATGTTCTGGTTATGCATATCTGGAGAACCAGCTTTTTCTCTATGAAAATGGGGTATGGAAGTACCATTGCGTATCTGTTGTTTTTCCTGATATTGATGATCTCATTGTTCCAGTTCTGGCTGACCAGCAAGGATATTATGAAGTGAGGAGGAAGCGGTAATGAAAAGAATCATGAGAAGTGTGCTGTACTATGGAGTCTGCATAGTCCTCACCTGTGTGTTCCTGTTTCCGTTTCTTGTGATGCTGTCCGGCTCGCTGGATGCGGAAACAAAGTATGTGGTTACGCTGACGAATTGGATGCCGAAGCAGATTACCTTTAAGCTTTATGCAAAGGTAATGGGGATGGGAAGCAAGATGCTGCGGTGGTTTTTCAACTCGCTGGTTATCAGTGTGATTCCAACGATTACAGGCGTTTTTTTAGATGCTTTGCTGGGATATATCTTTGCCAAGAAGAAATTTCCGGGTAAAAATCTGATCTTCTGGTACTTTATGATGGCAATTATGGTTCCGTACCAGGCGACGATTGTTTCTAACTATCTGCTGTTTTCAAAGCTTGGCTGGCTGAACCATTATATTGTATTTTTGCTTCCGGGATGCTGGATTGTGGCATATATGTTTATGATGCGCCAGTATATCGTCACGATTCCGGATGAATTGATGGAAGCTGCAAGAATGGACGGCGCAGGCGAATGGAAGATATTTTTTACGATTATCCTTCCCTTAAGTGCACCGGCACTCAGCACAGTGGCGATTTTTACGTTTATGAACAGTTGGAATAATTTTATGGGACCGTTGATTTTTACAACAAGTGAGAAGATGTATAACCTGGTTGTGGGGCTTGCCACCTTAAACCAGCAGTCCGCAACCTTTAATACCCAGATGACAGCGGGCGTAATCACATTCCTTCCTGTGTTCCTGCTGTACCTCTGCCTGCAGCGGTATTTTATTGACGGATTGGTTATGGGGGGCGTAAAGGGATGAGTGCGCTTTATATAAAAGGAACGTGATCAGGCGTTTCACAAATTCCTGAGTCAAAGTCAAAAACCCCGCTGCAAGCGGGAATAAAAGAAAGAGAGGAAAGAAATATGAAAAAAAGGATAGCCATAGCAGCGCTTATGCTGACGGCGGCAATAGGGCTTGCCGGGTGCGCAGGAGCGGCGCCGGATCAGGGAAGCGGCAGGGAGACGGGGGAGACGAGCTCAAAAGCAGCAGAGGAAACAGGTACGGCGGCAGCGGATGTGTCTTCGGAGGACTGTACCTTGACCTTTTGGACATTTCCATTTGGCACGGATGACCAGCTGGCCGAAGAGCGGGAAAATTATCAGACCATGATCTCAGATTTTGAATCAAAAAATCCTGGAATAAAAATCAATATAGAAATTCTTCCATGGGACAACCGCGAAACCAAAATGCTGACAGCAATTGCGGCAAACCAGGGGCCGGATATTATGTATTTAAACCCCGATATTTTAAAGCTTTTTAAGGCTTATGGAATTCTGGCTCCGGTTACGCAGTACATATCAGAAGATACATTAAAGGAATTTTCAGGGCCTCTTCTGGATAACAGCGTCCGATTCGACGGGGAACTATATGGACTGCCCTGCCTGGTGGACATGGGAATCCCCTGTTACAACTTAGATCTTCTGGAGAAAATAGGGATGACGGAAGAAAATCTTCCTGAAACATGGGATGAATTTGACGCTATGCTGAAGGCCTGTAAGGAAAAGGATATTTACGGGATCTATTACAACTATTCCGGTTCCCTGGTCAGCAACTTTGCGTACGCACAGTTCTTTTCAGAGGGCTGTGATATCATCGAGGAGGACGGCACGGTAGTGATCGATAATGATGCCGGAAAAAAGGTGTTAAAGCGTCTTACCGACTGGTATCAGAATGGTTATACGCCAGCGGATTCTTTGAGTGTTTCCGACAATAATTCAATGTTTATGAGCGGCAGCACTGCAAGTGTCTTATCATCGGCCGGAGCCGGATTTTACCGCCGCCTTGCTCCCGATATTACGTTCAACTGGGCCGCAGGTCCTGTGCTGAAGGGAGATGCGGGGCAGTACGCCATGTCTACTGTAGGGAGCCTGGCCGTGACGCAGACATGTAAGAATGTGGAAGCGGCGGCAAAGTTCCTGGAATACTTTACGCAGGATGAGATCAATGCAAAATGGTGTAATTTTGGCGGGTACATCTCTCCCAAGCTGGGCGTGGAGAACCCAAATGCAGATTTGAAGGGATATGATATTATCCTGAAGAGCTTAGATGCGGTCAGAGGCGAGCCGAACCATGCGGCGGCCCGGACCATGGGGACTGTATTTATTCCGGATTTACAGGCGATTGTATCGGAAAGTGTACCATTTGATGATGGAGTGGCTAAGATGAAGACGGATATTGAAGGCATTGTGGCACAGATTAGCCAGGTGAGCAACTAGCGGAGGCATACAGCGTTATCCCTGCCTGTTTTCTTAAGAGACAGGCGGGGATTTTTCCTTTATCTAGCTGTCAAACGCTTGTATCTATGGTAAACTTATGAAAATAGAGTTTGAGTTACAGTTCACAGCCCGTGAACGATAACCAAGTATTAGCAGCAAGTTCTGATCTCCCCTTGACAAAGAAATCCAAATAGCGTAAAATCAACCATACAAACTAACATGACAACATACATTTCAGACGTGGAAGAGGATTAGTAAGCGATGATGCATTCCAGAGAGAGGGTCACTGGTGGAAGACCTTCATGCCCATGGTCGCCCAACCTGCCTTGGAGTCCCGCAGCAAACTGCGGCGCATATCCGGCGTTATCGGAGATACAAGTGAGTCACAATTGTGGCTAAATTGGGTGGTACCACCGAGCTGTTCGGTCCCTTGTCCGGGGATCGGCGGCTCTTTTTGTTTCACAGGAAGGTGCATCCTGTGAAACAAAAGCCCTCCGGGCAGGATGCGCACTCCGCGCCAGGGAAATATGGCTGCTGAGGCAGCCGCGCTCCGGCGCAGGAGTCCGGCTTGCCGGACTCCATTCACAGGAAGGTGCATTCTGTGAAACAAAAGCCCTCCGGGCAGGATGCACACTCCGCGCCAGGGAAATATGGCTGCTGAGGCAGCCGCGCTCCGGCGCAGGAGTCCGGCTTGCCGGACTCTATTGACAGGAAAATACGTAAATTTAAAAGGTAAAGGAGAATTGTTATGGCAAAGGACAAAAAGTTAGTAGAAGCAATCACATCAATGGATGTGGACTTCGCCCAGTGGTATACCGATGTGGTGAAGAAAGCAGAACTCATCGACTATTCCAGCGTAAAGGGCTGTATGGTCATCAAACCGGCCGGTTACGCGATCTGGGAGAATATCCAGAAGGAACTGGACGGAAGATTTAAAGAGGTTGGCGTGGAAAATGTATACATGCCGATGTTTATTCCGGAGAGTCTTCTTGAGAAGGAAAAGGATCACGTGGAAGGGTTCGCGCCGGAGGTGGCATGGGTGACCTATGGCGGTCTGGAGCCGCTTACAGAGCGTCTCTGTGTGAGACCGACTTCAGAGACTCTGTTCTGTGATTTTTATGCGAGGGACATTCATTCTTACCGCGATCTGCCGAAGGTATATAACCAGTGGTGTTCCGTTGTGCGCTGGGAGAAGACGACGAGACCGTTCTTACGTTCCCGCGAGTTCTTATGGCAGGAGGGCCATACGGCTCATGCCACAGCAGAGGACGCGCAGGCAAGAACCGAGCAGATGTTAAATCTCTACGCCGATTTCTGCGAGGAAGTCCTGGCCATGCCGGTTATCCGCGGCCAGAAGACCGACAAGGAGAAATTCGCCGGAGCAGAAGCTACCTACACGATCGAGGCGCTGATGCACGACGGCAAGGCGCTTCAGTCTGGAACGAGCCATAACTTTGGCGATGGATTTGCAAAAGCCTTTGAAATCCAGTATTCTGATAAAGAGAACAAGCTGCAGTACGTACACCAGACCTCCTGGGGCATGAGCACCCGTCTGATCGGCGGCATCATCATGGTGCACGGCGATGACAACGGCCTCGTGCTGCCACCGAGAATCGCACCGGTCCAGGTGATGATCGTACCGATCCAGCAGTCGAAGGAAGGCGTTCTGGAGAAGGCGGCCGAGATCAAATCCGTGCTGTCCGGATACCGTGTGAAGGTGGATGACACCGACAAGAGCCCGGGATGGAAATTCGCTGAATCTGAGATGCGCGGTATTCCGATCCGCGTGGAGATCGGACCGAAGGATATTGAGGCAGGCCAGGCCATTCTGGTTCGCCGCGATACCCATGAGAAGACCGCCGTTTCCCTGGAGGAGATCGGTCAGAAGGTTGGAGAACTGCTCGATACCATCCAGCACGATATGTACGAGCGCGCACTGGCACACCGTGAGGCCCATACGTATGAGGCGACTGATTTTGATACATTTACAAAGACGATTGAAGAGAAACCGGGCTTTGTAAAAGCCATGTGGTGCGGATGCCAGGAATGTGAAGACAAGATCAAGGAACTGACAGGAGCGACTTCACGCTGTATGCCATTTAAGCAGGAGAAACTTTCCGATACGTGTATCTGCTGCGGAAAGCCGGCGACGAAGATGGTATACTGGGGCCGCGCATATTAATGCATGCGTCGATTCAGCCATACGGCTGTTTTGATACGCCTATAATTATAGAAATGAGATGATGGCATGGGGATAGAAATACGGGTTCCGGCGGACGCGGAGCAGATCATTGATAAACTGAATGAGCACGGATTTGAGGCGTATGTTGTGGGTGGGTGCGTCCGCGACAGCCTGCTGGGAAAAGAGCCGGAGGACTGGGATATCACCACCTCGGCGAAGCCAGAGGAAGTGAAGGCCATTTTCAGCCGGACGATCGATACGGGGATCCAGCATGGCACGGTTACGGTGATGCTTAACCGGCAGGGCTATGAAGTGACCACGTACCGGGTAGACGGTGAGTATGAGGATGGGCGCCATCCGAAATCCGTAGATTTTACCACCAGCCTTTTAGAAGACTTAAAACGCCGCGATTTCACCATCAACGCCATGGCTTACAACGGCCGTGAGGGGCTGGTGGATGCATTTGGCGGCATGGAGGATTTAGAGAACCGGGTGATCCGGTGCGTCGGAAGCGCCGTGAATCGCTTTACGGAGGATGCGCTCCGGATTTTGAGGGCAGTCCGGTTTTCCGCACAGCTGGATTTCCGGATTGAGGACGAGACGTACGAGGCGATTTCCCTGATCGCACCCAACCTGGAAAAGGTGAGCAAAGAGCGTATCGCGACGGAGCTTACGAAGTTGTTGCTGTCCGGCCATCCGGAAAAGATGAAGAGAGTTTCCGACACCGGGGCTTCCCGCTATATATCGGAGCCATTTTTTAAGGCAGCCATGCTGAGCAAAGGCGAGCTGCGTCCGCTGGGGTGTCTTCCCGCTGTAAAATATATGAGATGGGCCGGCTTCCTCCGCAGAGAGCAGGGGGAGACGGCGGCAGACATACTGCGGGATTTAAAGATGGACTGTGACACCATGGATCGGGTAAAAATACTTGTATCCCGGTGGAGAACGCCGATTGCCGCTGAAAAACCGGCGATCCGGCGGGTGATGAACCAGATTCCCGGCGATCTCTTCGACAGCCTGCTCTGCTTCCAGGAGGTATTTGCCGGAGAAGTAGGCGAAGGCTATGGAGAGACGTTAAAGACGGTAAAGGCACTGGCGGAGGAGATCCGCAGGGCCGGAGACCCGGTGAACTTAAAGGAACTGGCTGTGGATGGCCGTGATCTGATGGCGGCCGGTATGAAGCCGGGACCGGCGCTTGGGAAGACGCTGAATGCGCTGATGGAACAGGTGCTGGAGCGGCCGGAGTGCAACGAGAGAGCGTATCTGCTGCGCGCCGCCGGATTGGAAAATGGGATAAAAGAATCATGAGAAGGAGTTTGGCCCCTGCGGCCGCGGCTGTGTAAAAACAGCAGTGGAAGCAGGGGCCAAACTTTCTTTTTTCACGTATATTTCCGTCCCGCCACTCATACCCTAGAAGTAGCCGATGAGCTAAGAGTTGGAGGGGTGGTTGTGATAGAGAAATACACAGAGGTGCTTTCGCAGTATGAGCTTGAAATTCTGGATGTGAGACGCGGCCGCGGCGCCTGGCTGTGTGAGACAAACCAGGGCCTGAAGCTTCTCAGAGAATATAAAGGGACCATAAAACGGCTGGATTTCGAA
Organism: Hungatella sp. SB206; assembly: GCF_051132295.1. Taxonomy (NCBI): domain Bacteria; kingdom Bacillati; phylum Bacillota; class Clostridia; order Lachnospirales; family Lachnospiraceae; genus Hungatella; species Hungatella sp. SB206. Next base: position 836,010 of record NZ_CP096603.1, read on the forward strand.
GACCAGGTGTTTACACAGCTGGAAGAGGCCTGGCACCCTTTTGTGGACCGTTATGTGAGAAACCGTGAGGGCGAACTGCTTTCCAGCGCGGATGACGGGACGAGATGGATCGTAAAAGACTGGTATGCCGACAAAGAGTGTAATTTAAAAGACGACAAAGAAGTCCTCAGAGCCATTACGCAGATTGCCAATTTACATAAAATGTTGCGAAAGATCGAATTCAAGGAAGAGTGGAATCTCGGTTCTATTCTCGTGCAGCTTCCGGGAGATGAGATGGAGCGCCATAACCGGGAGCTTATAAGGGCGCGTTCCTTTATCCGAAACAAGAGAAAAAAGACGGAGTTTGAACTCTGCGTCATAGGAAACTACGATATGTTTTACGAGCAGGCCAAGGACGCCAGACTTGGTATGAAGGAATTCTGTGCGTATCACGGAGACGAGGAATGCTATCTGTGTCATGGAGACTTAAACCAGCATCATATCCTGATGTGTCCCAGGGACGTGGCCGTGGTGGAATTTAACCGCATGCATCTGGGAATGCAGATGGAAGACCTGTACCATTTTATGAGAAAAGCCATGGAGAAGCATGACTGGAGTTTAAAACTCGGGAACTCCATGCTGGAAACGTATTCCAGGATTCTTCCGCTTTCGGACACAGACAGGACCTGCCTTTACTATCTGTTTTTGTATCCGGAAAAATACTGGAAACAGATTAATTTCTACTACAACGCGAACAAAGCCTGGATTCCGGCCAGAAATATCGAGAAATTAAAGGACTTGGAATTGCAGCAGCCGCTTCGCAATGAGTTCCTTTCCAGAATTAAATAACACAATTTCGCTTTCCTTTTAGGCTGTTATGATTTATAATGTTGATAACAGAATGGAGAGAAAGGAGTATTGTGTTTTATGAAAGACTATAAGAGTATTTATGAAGAATGGCTGGCTAATCCATACTTCGATGAGGCTACGAAAGAAGAACTCCGGTCCATTAAAGAGGACGAGAATGAAATTAAAGAAAGGTTTTATCAGGATCTGGAATTTGGCACGGCAGGTCTGCGCGGCATCATCGGCGCGGGAATCAACCGTATGAATATTTATGTGGTCCGCAGGGCAACCCAGGGGCTTGCCAATCATATTATCAAGCAGGGCGGCGCAGATAAAGGCGTGGCAATCGCTTACGATTCCAGACATATGTCTCCGGAATTTGCAGAGGAAGCGGCCCTTACTCTGGCGGCCAACGGTATTAAGGCCTATAAGTTCGAATCCCTGCGTCCGACTCCTGAACTTTCCTTCGCAGTCAGGGAACTGGGCTGCATTGCCGGTATTAACATCACCGCAAGCCATAACCCGCCTGAGTATAATGGATACAAGGTTTACTGGGAGGACGGCGCACAGTTTACCCCGCCTCACGACAAGGGAGTAACCACGGAGGTTCTGGCGATCACAGACCTTTCCACGGTAAAGACCACCGATGTGGAATCAGCAAAGGCAGCAGGCAAGTACGAGATCATCGGCGAAACCATTGATGATAAATACATCGCGCAGGTAAAAGCCCAGGTAGTGAATCAGGAAGCGATCGACAAGATGCAGGACAGTATTCAGATTGTATATACTCCACTCCACGGCACAGGCAACATTCCGGCCAGGAGAGCACTGGCTGAGATCGGCTTCACCCATGTATATGTGGTTCCGGAACAGGAGCTTCCGGATGGAGACTTCCCGACCGTCAGCTATCCGAACCCGGAGGCAGAGGAAGCCTTTGAACTGGGCCTTGCTCTGGCAAAGGAGAAGGACGCCGATTTAGTGCTGGCGACCGATCCGGATGCAGACCGTCTCGGCGTTTACGTAAAAGACGCGAAGTCCGGCGACTACATTCCGCTTACAGGCAACATGTCAGGTTCCCTGTTATGTGAATACGTGCTGAGCCAGAAGAAGGAGCGCGGTGCCATTCCGGAGGATGGACAGGTGGTGAAGTCCATCGTTACCACCAATCTGGTTGACGCGGTGGCGAAGTCCTACGGATGCGAGCTGATTGAGGTTCTGACCGGATTTAAGTATATCGGCCAGCAGATTTTAAAAGAAGAGAACACGGGATACGGAACGTATTTATTCGGTCTGGAGGAGAGCTATGGCTGTCTGATCGGTACGTATGCCCGTGATAAAGACGCGATTTCCGCCACTGTAGCGCTCTGTGAGGCGGCCGCTTATTATAAGATGAAGGGCATGACCTTATGGGATGCCATGATTGCCATCTATGAGAAGTACGGCTACTATAAAGACGCCGTCAAGTCCATCGGACTGAAGGGAATCGAGGGCCAGGCAAAGATCCAGGCCATCATGGATACATTAAGAAACAACACACCAACCGAAGTGGGCGGATACAGAACGGTCTCTGCCAGGGACTACAAGCTGGATACCATTAAGGATATGGAAAACGGCGAAGTAAAACCGACCGGACTTCCGGAATCAAACGTTCTCTATTACGATCTGACCGATGACGCATGGCTGTGTGTAAGGCCATCCGGCACAGAGCCGAAGATCAAGTTCTACTATGGGATCAAGGGCACTTCCCTTGCGGATGCGGATGAGAAATCTGCGAAGCTGGGTGAAGCGGTGATGGCCATGGTGGATTCCATGATGTGATAGAATAATAATGAAGTGTAAAAACGCCTGTGGAACCAAAACACAGGCGTTTTTCAAATGATTCAGGACCGCTATATATGCGCAGCAGTTACTGCTCACAGCAGAAATTATTTCTTAAAATACTCTAAAAAAATGTAGATAAATATCAGAAATTGTGGTATTCTGAAGACGCTGTCAAACCTCCTATAGAAAGGAGGTGAGTCTATGGCCGATATTATCACGGCATTTATAATCTCTGTCGGAGCAAGTGTGGTTGGCTACTACATATGCAAATGGCTGGATGGGGATAAATAGGCAGCTGCAGCCTAAATGGGACAGCTCACCATAACGAGCAAGAAAAGCCCCAGAGCGGTAACTCTGGGGCTTTTCGTTTTGAGTCTATAACCTTTCACAGCATTTATTTGGCTAAGATTATGATATGATAAAATTATGGAAAAGTCAATCCTTTTTTGTCTTGCGGCGAAAGCCAAACGTAACAGTTTAGCCCTCGCTTCCAACCGCAGCGGCTGGAAGCGAGGGCTGAACTGTTATAGTCGTCAAACATTCATATCCCGGCTTCTTTCATAAGTACCATGATCTTTTCCATCCGCTGCTCCATATCTTTCCCGGTATATTTGGGGAAATGAGCCTCGCGCACGATTCTGCCGTCACACAGGAACAGGACGCGCTCTGTGCGGGCTGCGATCCTGGCATCGTGCGTTACCAGCATGACTGCGGTTCCCTGTGCGTTGATTTCCGTAAATATATCCATGATCTCCTGGGCGGATTTTGAGTTTAAGGCGCCGGTAGGTTCATCGCCAAACAGGATTCGCGGGTTATTCATGAGAGCGCGGCAGATTCCGGCGCGCTGGAGCTGTCCGCCCGAGGCACGGGAGATATCCCTGTCCTCCAGCTCCCCGATTCCGGTCTCCTTCATGAGTGATCTTGCCTTTTCGGTGATCCGGGAGACGTCCTTCTTTTTATCCCGCAGGGAAGGGAGGATGATATTGTCCAGAATGTTTAAATTCTTCAGCAAAGTGGGCTGCTGGAAGACGAAGCCCATCTGTGTCCGGCGAAGGTCTGCCAGCTGGTTTTCCGTGCAGGCGGACAGTTCGCTGCCGCAGAAGGATACGCTGCCGCTGTCGATGCGGTCCATACCGCTCAGTGCGAAGAGAAGCGTCGATTTTCCAGAACCTGAGGGACCCATCACCGAGATAAATTCGCCCTCGCGGACCGACAGGCTGATACCATCCAGGATGCGCTGGTTTTCGGATCCCTCGTGAAACGATTTGATGATATTTTTGGCGTGTATGATTTCTTCCATGTTATACCTTTCTATGTTATACCTTTCCATGCTATTCCTTTCCATATTCAGCTATTGTGATCTTCTTTATTCCCTTTGTGCCGGCAAGTGAGGCGGAGACCGCGGTGTAGATCATGAGAAGCGGGCAGAGCAGACAGGACAGGAGAGGGTTTACCGCAAAGCGGAAGGAGGGGGCGCCGAAACCGGAGAGCACCAGGCTGGCCAATGCCCCGCCTACAGTATTGGCCAGAAGGATTCCGGCAAAGACTCCACACACGGATACGAGTACGAAACGGCTTATATACTGCAGCCGGATGTCCCCGGCCGTGAACCCGGAGGCCTTCATCACGGCGATGGAGTAGCGGTCCTTTGCGGTCAGCATGTTGACAAACAGCAGTGTAATCAGACCGGTGAGCGCAAGAGCCACCGCAGCCGCAGCGATGGCCGCCATGCGGATGGAGTTCAGCGTTGGTCCGTAAGTCTGGGCGACGTAATCGCGGATATCCGTGACTTTTGTATCGTGAAATGTGTCCCCATATTCACGGACAGTCTGTGAAAGCATCGAGGGATCCTTCAGTCCGGCATAGATGACGGCCCATACCGTATCGTCTGAATCCGCCGGGAAGGAGGCCTTCGCCGTTTTTCCTCCGTTGGTGATGTCGGAATAGATTCCGCTTACCGTCATGGTCTGTGTACCGCTGCCGGTAATCAGTGTGAGTCTGTCTCCCGGGTTCTTGCCCAGTTCTTCGGCGTTCATGGCAGAGAGGGCGATCTCATCGGGGGAGACGGGGGCCTGCCCTTTTACGTAGGAAACAGGAAATACCCGGTGATCCCCCAGCTCTGTCAGTAGATTATGAACGGTGCCGTCCGGCGTTTCCACCTGAAATGCCTTGGTAATCAGCGAAGTATGGCGGAGAATGGAGTCGTCCTGTTCCATCTCCCGGGCGATCCGGGCGGCATCTTCTGCCAAATGGTCTGACTGGCGCAGATCGATCCGCAGATCACAGTTACCGATTCCCATGTAGGTGACGAAGCCCCTGGACGACATGGTGGTATACAGATTGATGGGAATCACAAGGAGAAATGCCGCAAAGAGAAGTACGGTGAAATTGACGCCGTACAGCTTCTTTTGCAGGAGTACATCCCGGATTCCCAGGAAAATGCTGACATTGGAAAAATGGCTGTGGCTCAGAGCCATCCGGCCGGCGCCGCCGGAAGCTATCGGCCCGGTACCGCGCCGCATGGCCTCAGAGGCGGATATATTCTGTAAACGTCCCAAAACTCCATTTACATAAAGCAAAATGGCAAAAAACACGATCAAAACGCCCGCCGGTGCGAGGAATAAGGAGGCCGTCCCGTTTCCGCCGGTTCCCATATTTAGACGGATATTCTGAAGAAGAAGGCTCTTAAGCAGGAATGACAGAACGATGCCTGCCATGCATCCAGCTGCGGCAATTGCCGCATATTTGGCGAGATACAATTTCTTTATGTCGGAGACGCGCAGGCCGACCGCCTTCATCACACCCAGTTCCCGGTAGTCGGATTCCAACTGGGCCAGGAGCGTAAAACGAATGCATAAGAAGGCGATCATCACGGTCAGGAAACCGAGAAGCAGGATCACGGCGATCATCATGCCGTCGGATAAGGCGCCCAGCATGCGAAACAGCGGGTATGTGACGGCCGGACCGTTGGAAGGAAGTCCGGCGGCCATATAATCAGCGGCAAAGGCATCCAGGGCCGACAAGTCTTTTAAACGGAATTCGATTAAATGTTCCATAGTTCCGAGGTCTCTCAGCCGCTCAAAATCCTGGGGACTTACGAGGAAGCGTTTGGAGGAAGAGAGCATGGAGTTCATCTGTGAATCCCGCAGAAATCCGGCTGTGCGAAACGGAATTCCACAGACGTAGACGGTGTCGCCTGTCTTCATGGCGGCTTCCTGCATATAGCAGACCGGAACGTAGATATCTCCGACGGCAGGGGTAATGACGGCTCCATCCAGGTCCAGAAGGTAATCAAACGCACCGCTCTGAGTGGAAATACCGTTGTCCTGCGTACTGCTGATCAGGGATTGGCCGTTCAGTTCAATCTCCCCGTTGTCAATATTTAAAAATTCCAGAATTTGATACCGGTCAACGGCCTCATGGTGTGAGGCAAAACGGTTTAAGGGCTCAGCATCCAGCGGACCGGAGTGCATCTGCATAAAATGGGGTGTTTCTGCCTGCACCATCAGCCGGTCCAGGGCGCCTGCAAGGTTCAGAGCCAGAATAACGGCCAGGGAGACGAGCATGGCGGCCAGCGCCACAAACAGGGAAGTGATCATGGTGGTGAGCCGGCTTTTTCTGATATCGTTACGGATGATGCGGCAATAGTTCATAACTTACCTCGTTTCTTCAAGGGCCCTCACGGATTTAATCCGGCAGGGCAGAAAGGATATGGCGGCCAGGAAAATACCGGCTGCGACGATCAGGAGACCGGAACCTCTCCCGGAGCCGATGGAAAACAGCGCGCCGGTACCGTCTGCCAGAATGCCGGAAACTGCATAAGCGGCCACGTATCCCAGCTGTGACAGGACACCGATCAGCCCCCAGGCTCTGCCCTGGAAATCATCGGCAATATTCGTGCGGACGAGAAAATCCAGCGCTGCGTTTGCAAAAGGCAGGGAGGAGAAGAAAAGAAATCCAAAAGTGCAGATAACTACAATGTTTTCCCTGATTCCAAAACCGGCCATGAAGATCCCCGCTGCAAAGAGGGCGGCAGACAGGATAACCACGCGGTTTTTCTTCAAACTGACCGTCCCGATCACCAGACTGGAGATGAGCATGCCCGAGGCGCAGATGGTCTCGGAAACACCGAGGACAGTGCTGTCTGCGAAGCCCAGGATCATCGGGCCGAAAAGCGTCTGGATAAAGCCTAAGAAAAATGTGATGGCAGAAGACAGAATAACCAGCACCAGCACGCCCTTCTTCTGTGTGATGGCATTCCATCCTTCCGAAAATTCTTTGGTAAAGGATTTTTTCTCCATTGTCTTCCTGGAGTCGATCCCTTTCCGGACGACCAGCGTCGCAGTAATCGTCAAGAAAAAGGTAGCGGTATCTAAGAGAAGCAGAAGACGAATATCGGAGATGGTGAGCAGCAGGCCCGCCAGTACCGGAGAAATCAGGTATTTCGCAGATCCCGCGACGCCTACCAGACCGCTGGCCTTCGTATATTGTTCCGGCGTCAGCAAGTCGGTCACCGTGGCCTTGTAGGCGGGATCGAGAAGCGAGGAAAACACAGAACTTATGGTAACGCCCACACAGATTTGCCACAACGCGGCCTCCCCCTTAGAGAGGCAGAACAGGATAAAAAGGAGTCCCAGCGCGGACAGGCCGTCGCCCAGTATCATTAAGAGTCTGCGGTCATAACGGTCTGCCAGAACCCCGGCAGGAACACCCAGAATCAGTCCCGGAGCAAAGGCCAGCAGTGTGACGAGTGCCGTGGCGGAGGCCATACCTGTCTGCTGAAAGACGTATACGCCCAGCCCGAAGGAGGTGAGTCCGCTTCCGATGGCGGAAACCAGTTCTCCTGTCCAGAGGAGAAGAAATTTATTAAAATTAGTTGTCTGCTTCATTCCTCTCGACCTTTCTGCTGCCGAACACCCTCATAAGATCCGACGCAAGACTCCCGGTCTCTGCTCCCAGCAGCCGTTCTATATTGAAGATAAGCGCCTGCGTCCGCTCGTCTCTCAGTTCCTCTGAGGTTTCCGTGGCATCGTCGAAGAAGACGTTGCTGTAGACCATAATCATCTCCACACACTCCCTTGGGTAGGGAGTCTGAAAGTATCCGGCCTCCGCGCCTTCCCGGATTAACCCCGTCAGAATCGGAGTGACGCCGTTTAATACCGCCATCTGTGTCTTCTGGTGCATCAGCGCGTTCTGCGGCCGGTGCATCTGTTCCTTCAGCTCCTGACCGCCCTTTTGGCTGACATTCAGCGCCAGTATCGTACGGATCAGACGTTCTCTGGCGGAGAGACTGCTGTCGGACGCGGCCTCCTGCGCCGCACTCAGGATCTGCCTGTTATACCGGTCAATCAGGGCATCCAGAATATCCTCTTTAGATTTAAAATGGTAGTACAGGGTTCCTCTCGCGATTCCGACCATCTCTAAAATATCGCCGGTACTGGTATTGTCAAAGCCTTTCCGGGCGAAAAGTGTATCTGCCGCATCCAAAATTTCATTTTTACGTATCTCGGGTTCTTTTACCGTTCTCATTGTGCCGTCTCCTTTTACGATTCATTAACGACTGACTGTCGGTCTATAAAAAGAGAATACCATACTCTGATCTGTTTGTAAAGAGAAAGAATAAAAAATATGGCAGCATTTATGATACAAAAAAACAGAGCCGATGTTTCTGCTCTGTTTTTTCCAGTCTTTTCACTCTGCTTTTTGCTATTTAGTTTTTCAGACGTTCCTTTAATTCCTTTAACGCCTCTCCAAACTGTCTGGAGGAAGCGGTCGGGTTTCCTCTTAAGAGGCCCTTGCGGTAGAAGCCCAGATGTTTGGATAGCTTGTCCCTGTTTTCTGTGAGGGACTGGAGACGTTCACTCAGTGAGGATAAGTCGGGGACTGCCTTGCCTGCAGTCTCCTTGAAGAGGGAAGCGGCCTCGAGGCCCCGTTCCGCACTTTCCTTTAATGCGTTTATGGTCTCTTCTGTACGCATGGCAGTTTCTGCTTTCAAGGTGGTGATCTTTACAGCGGCTTCGCCCTTTAGGTTGGCCGCCCGCTGAATCTGCTCGTCACGCAGGTCGGAGAGCTTGTCCGCGGTTTCTGCCTTTAAGAGAGCCATCTGCACCTGGATCTCCTCCAGCTCCGCCTTCATCTTTGTCATGGACTCCAGCACGCGGCCCAGATCGAGGGCCTCTTTCGTGGATTCCACCGTGTCGGCCACAAACAGGGCTCCGATAATGCCGCATAAGACGATGCACACGATGGGGTTTAAATCCAGGACCACGGTTTCCACGGGGCGGTGAATAAATTCTGTCAGCACAATGGTCAGAAAGCCCCAGGCAATGGAGGTGCCCAGGCAGATATAGCCGTTAATATTGAAGGGATTGTTGGTGTAGTCCCAGTATTTCATTTTAAACAGGCGCTCCATGGTCCAGCCGGTGACGTATTCCAGTGCGGATGCGCCGATCATACCGGACAGAAAAACAAGGAACAGGTTATCCTGGAACGGCAGGGAGATCCAGAGCATGATGATGGCCCCGCTTCCATATAACGGGAGGAGCGGAAGGCGTAAGAAGCCGCGGTTTACGAAATGGCCGCATTTTAGGGAAACGTATGTGGATTCAATGATCCAGCCTATGAAGCAGTAAATGAAGAAAAAGAGGAGCCATTGATACCAGGTGTATATGTACATAAGTAAAATCCTTTCGTTTAAAATTATCGACTTAACGATCTATACTATATCATAAACGTTTTTGTCGAATTTTACAACCCAAACTTGGCGCGCTCTTTCCCCTTGCCAGAACGGCGGTTGTCATGTAAAATGGGTAAAGAATAAGAAGATTGAGGAGTTTACGAATGAGCATATTAAACGTTGAACATCTGACACATGGATTTGGAGACCGGGCCATCTTTAGCGATGTGTCGTTCCGTCTCTTAAAGGGAGAGCACATCGGCTTAATCGGAGCCAACGGCGAAGGCAAATCCACATTTATGAATATTATTACCGGAAAGCTTCAGCCTGACGAAGGTAAGGTTGAATGGGCGAAGCGCGTCCGCGTCGGCTATCTGGATCAGCATACGGTTCTGGAAAAGGGAATGACGATACGGGACGTGTTAAAGTCCGCGTTTGCATTTCTGTTTCAGATGGAAGAACAGATGAATGAGATCTGTGACCGCATGGGCGAAGCGGGAGAGGAAGAGATGGAAACCATGATGGAAGAACTGGGAACGATCCAGGACCTTCTGATGGCCCACGATTTCTATATTATAGACTCCAAGGTGGAGGAGGTGGCCCGGGCCCTGGGGCTTACGGATATCGGCATTGATAAGGATGTCACCGAGCTCTCCGGAGGCCAGAGGACCAAGGTTCTGCTGGGAAAACTGCTTCTGGAAAAACCGGACATCCTGCTTCTGGACGAGCCGACCAACTATTTAGACGAACAGCACATCGAGTGGCTGAAACGTTACCTATTAGAGTATGAAAACGCCTTTATTCTGATATCTCACGATATTCCATTTTTGAACAGCGTGGTGAATATCATCTATCATATGGAGAATCAGAGTCTGGACCGCTATGTGGGAGACTACGATAAGTTTGTGGAAGTCCATGCCGTGAAGAAGGCGCAGCTGGAGGCGGCTTATAAGCGCCAGCAGCAGGAGATTGCGGAGCTGGAAGACTTCGTGGCGCGCAACAAGGCCCGGGTGTCAACCAGGAACATGGCCATGTCCAGACAGAAGAAGCTGGACAAGATGGATGTCATCGAGCTGGCGCGGGAGAAACCGAAGCCGGAATTTCATTTCCTGGAGGCGAGAACCGCGGGAAAGACGATCTTCGAGACCACTGATCTGATTATCGGTTACGACGAACCGCTGTCGAGACCGCTAAACGTCCGTATGGAGCGCGGGGAAAAGATCGTATTGGTCGGCGCCAACGGAATCGGAAAGACGACGCTCTTAAAGAGTATTCTGGGACTGGTACCGCCGCTGGACGGAAAGGTGACGCTTGGCGACTACCTGTCGATCGGCTATTTCGAGCAGGAGATGGCGCCCGGCAACAAGACGACGTGTATCGAGGAGATCTGGAAGGAATTTCCGGCCTATACTCAGTACCAGGTCCGCTCCGCCCTGGCCAAGTGCGGCCTGACGACCAAGCACATCGAGAGCCAGGTCCGTGTCCTGAGCGGAGGTGAGCAGGCAAAGGTGAGATTATGTAAACTCATTAACCGGGAAACGAACGTGCTTCTGCTGGACGAGCCGACCAACCATTTGGACGTGGAGGCGAAGGAAGAACTGAAACGCGCATTGAAGGAGTACCGGGGAAGTATCCTCTTAATCTGCCATGAGCCGGAGTTTTATGAGGGCGTGGCGACAAAGGTATGGGATTGCCGGGAGTGGGCGCTGAAGCTGTCATAGAAGAAATTGATATTCCGTTCCTTCCCGGCAGGGCGCCGGGAAGGAATGATGATAATAAAGAAGCAGCCGCCTTGTTCCAGGCGGCTGCTTCTTTAAACTATTGGGAATGGTAGGTATAATAAATTAGGATAATGTCTTTAGGGGGGCCGGATGATTTTTTGGATCATCCGGTATGAGTATGAAAAAGCTTTGTGTTAATCACTGTTTTGTGATTAGTTATATAATATCAGGAATTTGTGTGCAATCTGTGGACTTTCCATTAAGAAAAAATAAAAAAGGTTATAACTTTATGAAGTATTTATTTAAAATTATTTCGTAAAAACCGGGTATGCTATTCTTATGTTTCTTTTTCTTGTGCCCTGCTCCCCGAACGTCCTTTTTCATTCGGTTCCCGAATTCCTTTATACAGACAAAATTCCCGCTCCGAGGGGGATCGAAGCGGGAACTAATCTTTAGGGGGGCCGGATGATCTTATGACCATCCGGTATGAGTATGAAAAAGCTTTGTGATTTCAAGTAAGTTACTTGAAACAAAGGCCCGCTATCCTCTCGGATAACGTATTCTCAGTATACGGGGAAATTGTGACCAAAGTGTGTATTGGACATAAAAAAACCATAAACATAATAAAAATAAAAAAAACCCTTTAAAAACAGGTTGTTATTGTATATAATAAGGGAGATAAACGAAATTTAACAAAACAAGCGAGAATTCCCCCACCTCTACAGGTGGAGGGCTGAAATGTCAAAAACAAGCTTAACGGCAGTGGCGGGCGGAGAGAAATCGGTATCCCCACTGACATGAAGTCAAGCCGCACATCTATAAGATGTAGTCGCACTCTGTGAAATTATCGAGCGTGGATTGAAACAACTATTAGGGCCAGTAACCCGAATTTGAAAAACAGATAAAGGAAACTCTGGGAACCGTTTAAGCGAACAGGAGGAAATAAATTATGATGTCCAATGATATCGGTATCGACTTAGGTACCGCCAGCATACTTGTGTATATTAAAGGGAAAGGTGTTGTGTTAAAAGAACCTTCCGTAGTTGCAATCGACCGTGACACGAATAAAATCAAGGCAATCGGGGAAGAGGCAAGACTGATGATCGGCAGAACGCCGGGCAACATCGTCGCAGTCAGACCGCTTCGCCAGGGTGTTATCTCCGATTATACCGTAACGGAGAAGATGTTAAAATATTTCATCAACAAGGCCGTAGGCAAGAAAACACTGAGAAAGCCGAGAATCAGCGTCTGCATTCCAAGCGGAGCCACAGAGGTTGAAAAGAAGGCGGTAGAGGACGCTACGTATCAGGCGGGCGCCAGAGAAGTAGCGATTATCGAAGAGCCGGTTGCGGCTGCCATCGGCGCAGGCATCGATATCGCCAAGGCCTGCGGAAACATGATCGTAGATATCGGCGGAGGTACTTCCGATATCGCCGTTATTTCCCTGGGCGGTACGGTAGTGAGTACGTCCATCAAGGTGGCCGGCGATGATTTCGATGAGGCGCTGGTCCGTTATATGCGCAAAAAACACAATCTTCTGATCGGTGAGAGAACCGCAGAGGAGATTAAGATTAATATCGGTGCTGCTTACCGCAGACCGGAAGTTCTGACCATGGAGGTTAGAGGTCGTAACCTGGTTACCGGTCTCCCGAAGACGATTGTTGTTACCTCCGATGAGACTCTGGATGCCTTGAAAGAACCGGCCATGCAGATCGTGGACGCCGTACACAACGTACTTGAGAGAACTCCGCCGGAACTGGCTGCCGATATCTTCGACCGCGGCATTGTTCTTACGGGCGGCGGCTCCCTGCTTTCCGGCCTGGATTCTCTGATCGAGGAGAAGACGGGAATCAATACCATGATCGCGGAAGATCCGCTTACGGCAGTTGCGATCGGTACAGGAAAGTTTATCGAGTTCACCCATGACGGCGGTAAGTCTGAATTTTAACCATTTGAGCAGGATAGTTGCAGGACAACCCTGGCGGATCATAGGATTCCGGCAGGGCTTGTTTTGTGACTGCCTGCTTTCTGTATTTTTTCTATGACGACAAAGGGGGAAGACCATGGCGACGGTCTGCGGATTTGTAGAACGAATTAAATATCGCAATGAAGAAAATGGCTATACGGTCTTGAGCCTTACGGACGAAGGAGAGGAATACACTCTGGTCGGCAATTTCCATTATATCAGCGAGGGCGAGATGGTGGAAGCCACCGGCCCCATGACCGAGCATCCGGTCTATGGGGAACAGATGACGGTAGAAACCTACGAGATCAAGGCTCCCGAGGATACGGCCGCCATGGAGCGTTACCTGGGATCCGGCGCCGTAAAGGGAATCGGAGCCGCGCTGGCGGCCCGGATTGTCCGGCGTTTTAAGGCAGATACTTTCCGTATTATGGAGGAAGAGCCGGAGCGTTTATCCGAAGTGAAGGGGATCAGCGAGAAGATGGCCATGGCGATTTCCGAGCAGGTGGAAGAGAAGAAGGAGATGCGCCAGGCTATGATGTTCCTCCAGGAATACGGCATTTCCATGAGTCTGGCCGTGAAAATCTATCAGGAATATGGCCCCAGGCTTTATACGGTTATTAAAGAAAATCCATATCAGCTGGCAGACGATATCGCCGGCGTGGGCTTCAAGATGGCGGATGAGATCGCCAAGCGGGTGGGAATCTTCACGGATTCGGATTTCCGCATTAAATCCGGCGTTCTCTATACGCTTCTTCAGGCCACCGGCAATGGCCATACGTACTTACCGGAGACGGACCTCCTCTCCCAGGCAGCGGAGCTCCTGCGGGTAGAACCGGAAGCCATCGAAAAACATCTGATGGACATGCAGATCGACAAGCGTCTGGTGATCCGGGAGTCGGAGAGCGTTCGTGTTGTCTATGCCTCCCAGTATTACTACATGGAGATGGGCGTGGCGCGGATGCTCCACGATTTAAATATCAGGGGCCGGGAGCCGGAAGAGAAGATCAGAAAGAAGCTGCTTCAGATTCAGAAGGAAGAGTCGATCGAGCTGGACGAAAAACAGGTGAAGGCTGTGGTGGAAGCGGTAAACAGCGGACTTCTTATCATCACGGGCGGACCAGGAACCGGAAAGACGACGACGATCAACACCATTATCCGGTATTTTGAGAGTGAGGAGATGGAGATCCTTCTGGCAGCGCCGACTGGCCGGGCGGCGAAGCGGATGACCGAGGCCACCGGTTATGAGGCCAGAACCATACACCGGCTGCTGGAAATCTCCGGTATGCCGGGGGACGAGCGTTCCATCGGCATGCATTTTGAAAGAAATGAGGAGAATCCCCTAGACGCGGACGCCGTCATCATCGATGAGACTTCCATGGTGGATATCCATCTGATGCAGTCTCTGTTAAAGGCGGTCAATCCGGGAACCAGACTGATCCTGGTGGGTGATGTGAATCAGCTGCCCAGCGTCGGCCCCGGCAATGTGCTGAAAGACGTCATCGAGGCAGGCTGTTTTAACGTAGTTATGTTAACCAGAATCTTCCGGCAGGCGAGCCAGAGTGATATCGTCGTCAACGCCCATAAGATCAATGCAGGTGAGACGGTTCCCCTGGGAAAGAAGAGCAATGACTTCCTGTTTATCAAGCGGGATGATCCTAATATGATCATCAACGCCATGATTACCCTGGTACAGAAGAAACTGCCGGGGTATGTGGGCGCAGACCCCTACGATATCCAGATCATGACTCCCATGCGGAAAGGCGCGCTGGGGGTGGAACGGCTTAACACCATCCTGCAGGAATATCTAAATCCGCCGGATAAGAGCAAGCTGGAGAAGGAGAGCGGAGGCGTGACCTTCCGTGTGGGCGACAAGGTCATGCAGATCAAAAATAATTACAACATCGAGTGGGAAGTCCGGAATAAATACGGGATCCCTGTGGACAAGGGAACCGGAATCTACAACGGGGATATCGGAATCATCCGTGAGATCAACTTATTTGCGGAGCTGGTTACCGTGGAGTTCGATGAGGGCCGTATGGTGGAATACAGCTTCAAACAGATGGAGGAACTGGAGCTGGCTTATGCCATCACCATCCATAAATCACAGGGAAGCGAGTATCCCGCCGTGGTGATTCCCATTTTCAGCGGTCCGAAGATGCTGATGACGCGGAATTTAATCTATACCGCAGTGACGCGGGCCAGGGCCTGTGTCTGCCTGGTGGGAGTGCCGGAGGTGTTCCAGGCCATGGTGGATAATGAGATGGAGCAGAGACGGTATTCGGGGCTTAGGGAGAGGATTTGTGAGATTTATGAAACCGTGCTCCAGGAGTAAATGAAACAGCCGGACCGGGCAGATGAATATGCCGCCCGGTTTCGGCTGTTATTTTCGGAGACTGTCGCTGTATGCGCTGGGGGTCATCCCCGTTTTCTTCTTAAAGAGCTGGGAAAAATAATGGGGATTATTGCCGCAGCCAACTTTTTCTGCGATGATCTGAATCTTCTCGCCGGCAGCGATGTATTCTTTGGCCCTCATAATCCGAATATCGGTCAGGTAGTCGGAAAATCTGCGGCCTGCTTCCTTAAAGAATCGTTTGCTGACGTAATCCACATTCATAAAGAGAACCTGCTCGGAGATAAATTTTAACGTCAATCCTGAGTTGCTTAAATTTTGTTCCACATAGGTAGTGATCTGATCAATCATGGAGCTGGTATTGGTATCTTTGGGCGGTAGAAGGAGCAGTCGTTTTAAGTGATCCAGAATCCGTGATTTCAGTTTTGCCGGATCCGCTTCAGCATCTATTTCAAACAGCCATTCCGTCAGGTTGATGGCGGAAAAGGCCGGATTATCGGCAGAGGCTTTCAAGAGCAGGCTTCCGGAAAGCTGTTTTAAAAATGCAGTGTCTTCGATTCCCAGAAGAAGCTCCGACAGGCTTTGAAAGCTGTCCTGTGATCCGGATTTTAACTCCTGATACAGTCTTTCCGCCTCAGACATGAGGTAGTTGTAATTGCACGTATAAAGCAAATGAAAGTTGTTCAGATAATAGATAATACTGAACCGCTTTAACTTGACCAGGATCACTTCCAGAAGTTCACACAGACTGTGATAAGTCTCTTTTTGGATTTCCAGTTCTACAGGCTTGATGGGAAGCGCCAGCTGCTTTATAAACTGTTCCAGCATTCCGCAGTCTGCCGAATAGTCCTTAAAAAACAGGAGAAGAGTATTGTGTACGTAGGTTCCGTGTATGGTAATCTGCAGCATAGTCTGCTCACAGTAATGCTTCAGCTCTTGAAGAAATACTTCAAGGCTGCCGATCTCCAGATAAAATACATAGAAAAGCTGGTATGGCGTGGAATAAAAGTCGAGATACGGCTCATAGGACCGTATGATTTCCGGCAGAGCCTTATTCTGTCCCAGGCTTTCACTGATAACACTGGAGACAATATTATGGTGCATGCTGCTGGTCAGAAGAAAATGGCCGTCTTCCAGGGAACGTGTGCGTTTTCTTGCGTAACAGTCTTTCGCAACATCCACAATACAGTCCGAGATCAATGACTTGTTGCAGGGCTTTAACACGTAATGCCTGACCCCGTACTTCATGGCTTCCTTCGCGTACTCAAACTCGCCGTATCCTGACAGAATAATAAAGCATGTATCCAGATCCATGAGTGAGACCTTTCTGATCAGTTCCAAACCATCCATTCCCGGCATCCGAATATCAGTCAGGACAATATCCGGTGCCTCATCGATAATCATATCGTAAGCTTCCAGGCCATTTCTGCACAATCCGGCCAATTCCACACCAAGTTTCTCCCAATCAATGAGACAGGAAATGCTTTCCCTTATAACGCGCTCATCGTCGGCAATTATCATTTTCAACATAAGATCCCCTCCTGATCCGTGATATAAGGCATAATAATTCTGGCAACTGCCCAGTCGTTTTCATTGTAAAGAGAAAGACCGTAGTCTTTTCCAAACATCAGCTTGATCCGTTCGTTGATATTAATAAGGCCAATGCCAAAGCCATGGGGCTTTATTTCCTGTGAACGCAGTTTTTCCAACAGGTGATCTTCAAAGAAGGAACCGTCATTTTTGACCAGAACGGTCAGTGTATCCGATTCCGGCTGATGCTCGATGGTGATTTCTATGGTACAGAGCTCTGTGGACTCCTCCAGACCATAATTAATGGAATTCTCCACGAGAGGCTGGATACACATCTTGGGGATCTGAGCGTTATACCATGCCTCGTTGCAGTGAATGGAATACTCCAGGCGGTCTTCGAATCGGTATTTCTGGATGGTGATGTATGCGGTTACGATTTCCAGCTCCTTCTTCAGATCAAAATGGGAGGTGGAGTTACTGAGTGTAGCACGGAGCAGAGTGCCCAACGATTCCACCATGGATGATATCTCCATATTGCCGGCCACCTGTGCACGCCAGTTGACGGATTCCAGAGTATTGTATAAAAAATGCGGATTGATCTGGGTTTCCAGAGCCTTAAGCTGCGCATCCTTTTTCCATAACTCGTTTACATAGTTTACCTGTATGAGATTTCTGATCTTTTCGGCCATGTGGTCAAACTGCCGGTTTAAAAGACCGAACTCGTCTTTGCGGCAGCTGTAATCGTAATCGCTTTCAATGACTGCATTTTCGTCGGTACTGAAGACTTCCATTTTACGAATCAGCCCTCTGGTGTGGCAGCTGATGAAGGATATCATGGATTCCGAAAATGCAATGGCTGACAGGATGCTCAGGATAATCATGCAGATGCTGAGTGTCCGTACAAATGATACCGACTGAAATATGGGATCGTAAGAGACATAGCAAACGTAAGTCCAGTCAAAGCCGGGAATCGTCTCTTCCGTCACAAAGTACTTATGTCTGTCAATTGTCATGATCTCATAGCTCTGCCCGGAAGGTTTCCGGCGCTGGTCATGAATGGAAGCTGAGACGGGATTGTCATTATAAATAATGGTATCCCCTGTCAGTATATAGTATTGGGGATCCTCGTACATCGAGTTATCCTTGTTTAAAGAATCCATAAGCGCTTCCAGGTCCAGAGATACGAGAAGCGTGCCCAGCTCTTCCAGATTGGAGCTCTGGATATTTTTTATCAGGCGTCCCATAAAGATTCCGTAATCTTTTCCGTAGTCGCTGATCCATACAGGCCTGCCGTCTGCGGCCTGAGCGGCGTCGAGAACAGTACGTTCAATCTCTTCGGGAGTTTTGCGCGAACCGAGAAAATTCGAATAGGTGATAAAATCAGGGTTGTTAAGGGTAATATAACTGATAAAATTAGGCTTATACTGCTGATAGTATTCCAAAACCGTATAGGATAGATTCTTGTACGCTTCAGTCCGAATACGCGGATTGTCCGAATGTCTGACATCGGCAAGATTGTTTTGTATATTCGAGTCGGACAGCATGAGTCCGGACATGGTTTCGATATTGGACAAATAATAAGAGATCGTGGTCGCAGAATAAGAGAGATTATTGGCAATGGTATTTCTTAACAGCTTTAAATAAGCGTTAGAAACGATCTGCAGCCCGGCCAGACTGACTCCTGATATCAGGAAGATGGAGACCAGAACAATCGTAAGAATCTTTCTTTTTAAAGACGTATTGGAAAATAGCAGTTTTATTTTAGTGGCCAGAAGTTCCATCATATCGTTTCCCCCTTATTTGTCCGCAAGCTGTGTCCCTGACACTATAATCATAAGAAAACACAGAGAAAAAAGCAAGAACAAGCCATGGAGAAGCCGGTTTTTTGACATATGATACCGGAATATTGGATTAATATTGTGGAGGCCGGGTGATATACTGGGATCAGTCGATGAGGAACTTCGCTGAAAGAGAAAGCGGCGGAGCGTGAGACTGTAAAGACACGATAGGGGAGAAGGAACATGACAAAAAGAGAACGTGTAATACGGGCGGTCAGAGGAGAAGAGACGGATGGAATTCCTTCCTGCTTTTCCATGCATTTTCCGCCGGAGTATGCAAATGGTGAGAGCGCGGTTGACGCGCATATTCAGTTTCTGAAGCAGACGGATACGGATATTCTGAAAATTATGAATGAAAACCTGGTGACCTGTGATCATGAGCTTATCACCAGACAGGATTATGAGAGCTTCCAGAAGATATCAGCAGAACAGCCATTTATGAAGAGGCAGCTGGACCTGGTTAAACGGATTTTAGAAGAGGCGGACGGGAAATGCTTTACAATCGGTACACTTCACAGTGTGGGCACCTCAGCCATGTACCATCCGTTCAAATCACTTGGTTATGGATATGATCAATCGAGAAAAATCTTCGATGCGTGGCTTAACGAGGCACCGGAGAAAGTGCTGGAGTCCATGAAGAGAATAACAGACGGACTCTGTGAACTGGCTGTCAAATACATAGAAGCAGGGCTTGACGGAGTGTTTGTGGCCTCCCTGGGAGCGGAGAGAAGATTTGGACTTACAAGGGAACAGTTTTTAGAGTGGGTGGCGCCATTTGACCAGATGATTATGAAAACAGTAAAAGACGCGGGAGGGTACTGTTTCCTTCATGTGTGCAACCGGGATGTGAATCTGGACTATTACCGGGATTACGATGAAAATCTATATGATGTGGTGAACTGGGGAACATTTGAAGTACCCTGCTCCATCAGGGAAGGCCGTGATATCTTTCATCAGAAGACAGTTATGGGAGGTCTGGCTAACCGGCAGGGGGTGCTGGCAGCCGGAAGTGAGGAGGCTCTGATCAACACCGTTCACTCCATCGTGGAGTCGTATGGACGGAAGGGGCTGATTCTCGGTGCTGACTGCACCGTGGCCACCGAACAGGATTTATCGAGAATCAAATTAGCGGTGGAGACCGCAAGAAAATTATAAAGGAGAAGGAATATGAAAAAGAGAGTGATGCTAATGGCAGCGGCCGTGATTATGGCGGCAGGACTTACCGGATGCAGCGGCAGCCCGGCAAAGGAGCAGCAGGATACCACGCAGGCAGCTCAGAGTACGACGGGACAGGAGAGTAGGGAAACAAAAGAAACGACGACAGAGGCAGATAAAAAATCCGGTGAAAAAACGGAACTGACCATAACCTGGTGGGGGAGCCAGCAGCGGGCAGAACTGACACAGGAAGCATTATCACTCTATGAAGGGGAAAATCCCGGAGTTACGTTTGACGGACAGTTCCTCTCAGGAGCGGATTACTGGAATAAGCTGGCGACTTCCGCGGCGGGCCATACCATGGCTGATGTTGTACAGATGGACAAGGCCTATATCAAACAGTACGTGGATAACGGCATGTTGGTAGATTTACAGCCGTATGTGGACAGCGGCGTCATCGATCTGAAAAATGTGGATAAGACAGTACAGGAATTCGGAAAAATCGGAGATGGCCTGTATGCCGTCTGCATTGGGGTAAATTCGCCGGCACTTCTGTATAATAAGACCCTGCTTACGGAAAATGGAATCGAGATCAGGGATAACATGACAATGGAAGAATTCCTGGAGATCTGCAGGCAGGTAAATGAGAAGACGGGATACAAAACGAATCTTCAGTATAACAATGGAACCTCATGGCTGGATTTCTTCCTGCGCTCAAAGGGCGAGTATTTATTCGGAGACGGTACGATCGGAGCATCAAAGGAAAACCTGACGGAATATTTTAACCTTTATAAAATGGGAATTGATGAGGGCTGGCTGATCAATCCGAGTGTATTTGCAGAGCGATCTATCGGACAGCCGGAACAGGAGCCTTTAGTCTATGGCTCGGATCCGTCCAATATGTCCTGGTGTGCGTTTTATTTTTCCAATAATATGAATGCCGTCACGAATGCAGCTCCGGAGGGCATGGAGATCGGCATCACTACGTGGCCATCCGATGATGCGGTCAAATCCAATTACTTGAAACCCAGCATGTTCTTCTCGGTTTCCGTTGACAGCAGTCAGCCGGAAGAGGCGGCAAAACTCATTGATTACTGGACTAACTCCGTGGAATGCAACAAGATTCTGTTAGGAGAGCGTGGAGTGCCTGTATCATCGGCAGTTGCAGAGGCAATTGCATCAGATATGAGCGAATCAGACCAGAAGGTAGTTGATTATATTAACAATGTGGTGACTCCAAAGTGCTCCATGGTCAGCCCGGCATCTCCCAACGGAGCCACAGAGGTTTATGACGTGGTATATAAAATGGAAGAAAAGGTCTGTTACGAGGAGATTACCCCCGAGGCGGCAGCAGAGGAGCTGTTGAACCAGGGAACGAAAATTTTACAGAGTAAGCAATCGTAGGCTACAGAGGGCTGCTGCAGAAGAGCGGCAGCCTTTTTACTGCCCAAAATGGCTCGAATCTATCAGAACGGCGGTGGTTTGTATGGATAAAAAATGGATTAAATTAAAAATGGCATTCAGCAAAAACAGCACGGCGGGCGTCGTCTTTGCACTGCCCTTTATCATTGGTTTTTTTGTGTTTATGGTCATTCCCATGGGAATGTCGCTGTATTATTCTTTTTGTGAATTTGAAATTCTGGGCGCCCCCAAATTTATTGGTCTTGGCAATTATGTAAAAATGTTTACGGAGGATGAAACCTTCTACAAGTCAATTTCCGTGACATTCTTTTATGCGTTGGTTTCAGTTCCGCTGCGCCTGGTATTTGCCCTGATTGTAGCCCTGATTCTCAAGCAGACGACGAAAGCGACAGGAATCTACCGGGCGGCTTACTATCTCCCGTCAATTATTGGCGGGTCGGTAGCGATTTCTATCTTGTGGAAACGGCTTTTTGCAGAGGATGGAACGTTTAACCATCTGCTTCAGCTGATTGGAGTCAACAGCCATTTTTCCTGGCTTGGAAGCAAGAATACCGCGATATGGGTTTTAATTCTCCTGGCAGTTTGGCAGTTTGGTTCTTCCATGCTGATTTTTCTTTCCGCATTAAAGCAGATTTCAATCTCCCTTTACGAGGCCTCGAGAGTGGATGGGGCGGGAAAAATCAACCAGTTTTTCCGGATTACGCTGCCGCTTTTGACCCCCACCATATTCTTTAATCTGGTGATGCAGATGATTAACGGGTTTCTGGCGTTTACGCAGTGCTTTATTATTACTCAGGGGCGGCCGATGAGTTCAACACTGTTCTACAGCGTCTATATGTACCAGCAGTCCTTTGAATTCTATAACACGGGGTATGGCGCGGCAATGGCATGGGTGATGCTGGTGATTATCGCCATGATTACGGTACTGTTGTTCTGGTCGAAAAAGTTCTGGGTTTATGAAGGAGGGAATGAAAGATCATGAAAAGCAAAAAAATAGCCGGAAAAATTGTTTACCACCTTCTGGTTGGGATCGGAGCGTTCATTATGGTGTATCCACTGCTCTGGATGGTAATGAGCTCTTTTAAAGAGACGAACACTATTTTCACGACAGCCGGGCAGCTGATACCAAAGCGGTTTACCCTGGAGAATTATCAGAATGGCTGGAGAGGGTTCGGAAAAGTAAGCTTTGGCACCTTTTTTAAAAATTCCTTTTTCATTGCAGCTCTTGCGACGTTCGGCACCATTCTGTCCTCCGCTTTTGTGGCATACAGCTTCTCACGATGCCGTTTTTTTGGAAAGAAGCTTCTGTTTGCCGCAATGCTGGTATCCATGATGCTTCCGGCCCAGGTACTTATGATTCCCCAGTACTTATGGTATCAGAAGCTGGGCTGGGTTGGTACGTATCTTCCTCTGATTGTCCCCTACTGCTTTGCTATTCAGGGATTTTTCGTATATCTGATCATGAACTTTATAAATGGAATCCCCACGGAGCTTGACGAGGCGGCAAAGATAGATGGCTGTTCCTATTATTCCATTTTCTTCCGGATTATTTTTCCGCTGGTAGTACCGGCCCTTATTACCGCAGTCATCTTTTCTTTTATGTGGAGATGGGAAGACTTTCTGTCGCCTCTTTTGTACGTAAATAAATCAGAACGGTATCCCATCAGCCTTGCGCTGAAGCTGTTCTGTGATCCGGCTTCTACCTCGGACTATGGAGCGATGTTCTCTATGTCGGTACTTTCCATTCTGCCGCTGATTATTATATTTATTCTGCTTCAGAAGTATCTGGTGGATGGAATCGTATCTTCCGGAATTAAGGGATAGGAGGAAATATGGATCGAGAGGCTGATATCAGACAATGGATTGATATGCATGAGGAAGAACTGGTCCGGGATATCGGAGAACTGGTGAATATCCCCAGTGTCTCGCGGCCGGGACAGGAGCAGTCAGATGATGTGGTGGAAGCGGCGCACAGTATGATAAAAATTGCGGCTCAGTATGGATTTCATACGGAGAACTGCGATAACCGCTGTGTAAAGATACTCTACGGGGACGGTGAAAGCGAAGTACAGGTATGGGGACATCTTGATGTTGTTCCGGCCGGTGAAGGCTGGACCTATCCCCCGTGGGATTGTACGAGAAAGGGAGACTTTCTGATTGGAAGAGGGGTTTCAGATAATAAAGGGGCGGTCATCACGGTTCTTTACTGCCTCAGATATATGAAGGAGCATAACATAAAGCCATGCTTTCGTATCAGTCAGATCTGTGGACTGAGTGAAGAGACGGGAATGGCTGACGCGGCCTATTATCTGACGAAATGGCCGGCTCCCGATTTCGGATTTGTATCAGACTGCCGCTTTCCGTTGTGTTATGGGGAAAAGGGCAGATGCGTGGTGATTCTGGAACGGGATTCGGTCCCAGAAGGGATAATCGATATGACGGCAGGGGAAGCCTCCAACAGTGTACCGGCAGAAGCTGTGATCCGTATTGACCGATCCATAGATATGGGGGATATGGAAGAGGAGGCATTACGGCTGGGGGTGATGATCAGGAGAGAGGTATCCGGGTCCATCGTGAGCTATACAATAAATGGGACACCAGGACATGCGGCGGCACCGGATCGCTGTGTAAACCCCATAGGTCTGGCTGGCAGGCTTCTAAAACGGGGGATCGGGCTGAAAAAAGAGGAAAAACATATTTTGGAATTTCTGCAAAAAGCCTGTCTGGATGGGTATGGAAAAGAACTGGGGATTGCGGTGGGCGATCCGGTTTTTGATGATCTCACATGTGCCGGAACTGTGCTGGAGATGAAGGGCCGGACCGTTCGCCTGACAATGGATATCAGATACCAGCCTTCGGTCAATGCCGGGGAGATGGTGGAACAGCTGAGGAAAGCGGCGGAGCGTTATGGTTTTACGGTCTCTGCTGAAGAGCACCGGGATGGTTACTGCGGCAGTATTGATTCAGAGGAGGTAAGAGCGCTGCTGTCTGCGTATGATCATGTGGTGAAGGATGGGAAAAAACCGTATGTGATGGGAGGCAATACCTATGCGGGAATGATACCGAATACCGTGTGCTTTGGGCCGGGCATACCGAAAGATTACTCTGAGCTTGGGCTGCCTGCCGGCCACGGGGGAGGCCATGGCTGCGATGAAATTCAGTCGGTATCCAGTCTTAAGAAAGCGATGGAGGTCTACATTCATGCCTTCATGAATTTAAATGATCTATATAAAGTGCGGAGTGGAAAAAGAAAAAATCCAGAGTCTTAAAAAGATGAAAGAGATTGAAAAACAGAACATAGATGGTATAATGGGACTATACTCCGATACGGCTTCGCACGGCAGTTCTGAACATTATTTGCGCATATCTTATCTTTTTTAATCGTAACAGAATCTTTCATACCCATCCCCAACAGGAGAAAAAATATGAAAAACGAGACTTTTCCGGTGCGGCTCCGGACTTTTTTAACCGACCTCCTTTTCCCCCGCCGCTGCCCTGTCTGCGGCGGCATTGTGCTGCCCAAAGGAGAACTGATCTGTCCCGGCTGTGTGAAAAAGCTGTCTTTCGTGAAACAGCCGGTCTGCAAGAAATGCGGAAAGGAGATTACCAGTGCCGAGAGGGAGTACTGCCTGGACTGTACGAAGCACGAGCGGTCCTTTGATTACGGGAGGGCGCTGTTGAACTATGATGACGCCGCGAAAAAGTCCATGGCGGATATTAAGTACAGAAACCGGCGGGAATATCTTGATTTTTACGCGGAGGCGGTCTGCCTTCGGTATGGGAAGCTTCTGATGCGGCTGGGAGCCGATGCGCTGGTGCCTGTGCCCGTCCATCCGTCCCGCAGGCGTCAGAGGGGCTTTAACCAGGCGGAGATTTTTGCCGACCGGATCGGAGCACGGCTGGGGATCCCGGTCTGTCCGGAGATGCTGGTGCGCAGGAAGAAGACCGCGCCACAAAAGCAGCTGAATCCAAAGGAGCGGCTTCACAATCTCGAGGAGGCGTTTGCGGCGGGAGCGGTGCCGGAAGGGGTAACGCGGGTGATTCTGGTGGATGATATTTATACGACCGGGAGCACGATGGAGGCGTGCGCCAGGGCACTGTTGCGTGCGGGAGTGAAAAATGTCTATTTTATTGCGATTTGTATTGGACGGGGACAGTAAAATATTGTAATATTAGGAAAAGAAATAGAAACGCAGGAGGAAAAGTTTATGGAAATCAGAATTGCGCAGGAAGAAGACGTCCCATATCTGCTGGATATCTATAACCACGAGGTGCTGCACGGGGAAGCGACCTTCGATATCAACCCCAGGACGCTGTCGGAGCGGCTCGACTGGTATTATGCTCATAACATAAGTAATCATCCCTTAATCGTGGCGGTGGAGGACGGCCATGCGGTCGGTTATGCCTGCCTGTCCCCCTATCGTGTGAAGGAGGCCTATGCGGCTACCGTGGAACTGTCTGTCTACGTCCACAGGGATTACCGGAAGCGCGGAATTGCCAGGAAGCTGACGCTGCATATACTGAACCTGGCGAGGGAGGACGAGCGAATCCATACCGTCGTTTCCGTAATCACCGGCGGGAATCAGGCCAGCATCCATCTGCACGAGGAGCTTGGATTTCTGCACTGCGGGACGATCAAAGAAGTGGGCGTGAAGTTTGGAAGGTATCTGGATATTGAGAATTACCAGATGATGGTGTAGGGAAGACAGCGGGATTGCTGTAAGAATGTGGCCGAATGAGAGGCGGAAGCAGGAAAAACTGCTGCCGCTTCTTTTTAATTACCGCTTTTCCATATAAGACAACGAAAAATATTCCTTAAAATCATAGTTTCGTATCCTGTTTATTTTTCCCGAAACCGTTATAATGAGCTTAGTAACCGCAGACAATTGACATGTATCAGGGAGAAGGAGGACATTCATGGAACGGGTGTTGGTTTTATGTGATGACTTGTGGCATCCAGCCGAAGTGATCGAAAAGGGATTTGCACGAATGGAGGGGGAGGCGTATCATTTTGATTTTATAATGGCGGTAAAGGATATTCTGACCCCGGAGCTTCTGGACCAGTATCCGGTGGTGATCAACTGTAAGAGCAACAATGTGATCGCTGCCAATACGGAGCCGTGGTTTGAGGAAGGGGTGACAGAGGTATGCCCGCAGCAGTTCCGTGACTATGTGGAGCAGGGCGGGGGCTTTATCTCCATTCACTCCGGAAATGCTTTTTCAGAGCAGTTTTGCAGGACAGAGGAAAAATTTCAGAGGCCCTGCAGGGAGTATATTGATTTCATAGGCAACCGTTTTACGGGCCATCCGCCCCGCTGTCCGGTATCGGTCCATGTGACAAATCCGGAGCACCCGGTCATGGAGGGGGTAAATGATTTTACGGAGCGGGATGAACATTACCAGGTAGAGGTATTTGCTGAAGGCGCGGAAATACTGTTTGAGACCACCTCAGAGACGGGCGGCGTTCAGACGGGCGGCTATGTAAAGGAAGCCGGCAGGGGAAGACTCTGTGTGCTCATGCCGGGTCACACCATGGCCGTATGGGAAAATGACAACTTCAGGCAGATGGTGTTAAATGCCATTGCCTGGTGCAAAAAAGACCGGTAAAGGAGAGCAGATGAAATCAGTATTCGTAACAGGAGCCGACAGGGGCGTTGGATTCGCCCTCTGCCAGCAGTTTGTGGAACATGGTTGGAAGGTGTATGCCGGTCAGTTCATGCCGGAATGGAGTGAATTAAAGGGATTGCAGGAGTCCTGTGGGGAACAGGTTGAAATGATTCCTCTCAATGCAGCGGATACGGAATCCGTGAGAGCGGCAGCCGATATAGTGGCAAAACGTACGGAGTCATTGGATATGCTGGTCAACTGTGCCGGAATCGGCGGCATGGACGATGACAGGGTGGCGATGAGAGCCGTCTTTCATGTCAATACCCTGGGTCCGATGCGCATGGTGGAGGCATTTCTTCCGCTGATGAGGACGGGACTAAAACGTCTCTGCTTCGTATCGTCGGAGGCGGGAAGCATTTCCGTCGCCCACCGTACCGACAGCTTTGCCTACTGTATGTCAAAGACGGCACTGAACATGGAGGTCAGGCTGATGTTTAACCGGCTGGCAAAGGACGGCTATTCCTTCCGGCTGTACCATCCGGGATGGGTTCGCAGCTATATGATGGGATCGAAGAGCACGATCGGCAATTTTGAGCCTGAGGAGACAGCCGCGGTGGCATACGCGCAGTTTGCAGAGGAACGGGACTGGGAAGATGTGCTTGTTATGACGGACGTATCCAACGAGTGCTGGCCGTTTTAGGAGGAGGAAGTATGAGACAGATCGTATTAATTGTGGGTGTCGAGAATCAGGAGGCGCTTGAGACAGCCGCCTGGTACTTAAAACGCGGAGATGCCGTCTATGCGGGGGTAACGAATGGAGACGCGGCGCTTAATGTGAGATTGGAAGAAACGTATCCGGGCCTTCACGTGAACCAGCTCGATCTCGGAACAGAAGAACCGGCAGCGCTGGCGGAGCAGATCATGCAGGCAGAGAAGAAACTGGATGTTCTGGTGCTGCAGGCAGGATGCCGCGCGGAGCACGATGGGGAGATCGGCTGCGAGGACGGCAAATATCATGACTACGATGACATGCTCCGAGTTTTAGATTATAATATAAACGGAATGCGCCAGGTGATTGAACAGAGCATTCCGCTTCTGAGACTGGGGGAAAAGAAGAGGATTGCGGTGATTACCGAAAGCAGCTCCAGTGTCGGATGGACGAGAGAAACAGACGCGTTTGCGTACCGCATGTCACTGGCGGCAATTCATATGATGGAGAAGATATATTTTAACCGTTTGAGGCCGGAGGGATTTACGTTCCGCTGTTATGCGGCGGAGGGGAAGGGCGGCATAAGCGGTGCGGAATACATAGAACAGGGACTCTGCTATGATGAGAAGGAACCGTATATTCATTCGGATGAAAACCGCCTTGTCATGAGGAACCGGTATCTGCAGGAAATCCCGTGGTAGAGGAAATCCCGCCTTTCTTCACAATGCATTACGCAGTGCAGCACTTATTGGGGGGATCAGAAATATGAAACTGATGGTGGTTGATGATGAGACGGCTACTAGAAACGGAATATTAAAGTATGTGCACTGGACAGAGCTGGGGATTGAACAGATCAAGGCCGCAGGCAGCGCCCTGGAGGCGCTGCGCATCAGCTCTGTCTGGGAACCGGATATTGTCATTTCCGATATCCGTATGCCGGATATGGACGGTGTGACCCTGTGCCGGAAGCTGAAAGAAATGCTTCCGGCCTGTTGTCTGATCTTTATCAGCGGCTATGCGGATAAAGAGAACCTGATCGCCGCGATCAGCTTATCGGCGGTGAGCTTTGTGGAGAAGCCATTTTCCATCGAGGAGCTGGAGGCAGCGATCCAAAAGGCGGTGGACCACTGCTTTGCCAGCCATGAGACGGCTTACTTGAAATCATCTCTCCGGTGCAATATGCCGGTGATCGAGGAGTATGTGGTCAAGGGGCTGGTGAGAGAGGAGATTACGGATGAACTGCTGGATAACTGCCGTTTCCTGGAGTTTCCATTGGATCAGAAGACGTGTTTTCAGGTGCTGTTGTTTGAGGCAAGGGAGGCAATTAAGGTTCGGGCGGAGTTTTTGGGAACCATTCTTCCGTACTTCGAAGAACGGCAGGAGCGGACGCTTAAGTATTTTCGCAGCGAACGGGAACTGGTGATGATCCTGTTCAGCCCCGAAAAAGGGTGTTTTATCAAAGAGAGTATACAGAATACAATAATGGAAGTGATTGAGCGGCTGAATCGTGAGGGGATACCGCTCTTTTGTGCTGCCGGCTCCGTTGTCCGGGGATATGAGCAGATTGCGGCCTCTTTTGGAAAAGCAGAGCAGATGAAGGAGGAACTGTTTTTCACCGGTTACGGGAGCGCGTCGTTCTATAGGAAGAACGGCGGGGAGAGGACGACCAGCGGCCAGCTGATGAAGCTGTCAGAGATCGAGGAAGCCATCCGGCGCTACGATGTGCCGGGGATCTGTAAATGGGAGGAACGGCTGTACCGGACGATTCGCCGGGGGAGCGTCTGCTCGGTCAGCGAGATCCGTAAGGTCTATTTCCAGCTGCTCTATGCGGTGGAATGCGCCGCGCTGAAGCTGCTCCACCAGGAGGTGGTGAGGACCGGAGACGAGATCTGGTGTACCGCCTGCGCGGCCAGGACACTGGAGGAACTTCACTCCTGTTTCATAGAAGCAGCGGAGAAAAAGCTGGCGCCCAGCCATGAGAGGGAAGGCTTAAGCGACACCGTCTTCCAGGTGATCTGCCAGATCAAGAAGGATTATTCCAGAGAGGATTTAGATATCACTACGCTGGCGGATAGCGTCTATTTAACGCCCACGTATCTATCCAACCTCTTTAAAAAGGAGACCGGATTCACGATCGGACAGTATATTACTCTGGTGCGGATCAAGGCGGCAAAAGAGCTTCTGGGCGATAAGTCCTTAAAGCTTTACCAGGTTGCAGAGCAGTGCGGCTACAGTGACCAAAACTATTTTGCCAAGATTTTCAAACGGCAGGAAGGCATCAACCCGTCAGATTTCCGGAAGACGAGGATGTAGGGGGAGACGATGAAAAATGCTTCACTGAAGACAAAGTATGTAGTGGTATTTTTAGGTGCCGCCATGGTTTCCTACGCGCTGATCTTCTTCTTTATCTATGCCAGAACCATGCAGTACGAGATGAGTAATCTACAGCATTTTCTCGATAATTCCATGGAACAGGCGAAGACCTTTGTCGAGTCGGAGACAAAGATGGTGACGTATGCCTCGGATACTCTGTATTATAACCGGGACGTATACCTGGTGCTGGACGGATGCGTCAACGAGACGGATCGGGATCCGGGGCAGGAGTATCGGTACTGGTCGGATATATCCAAGTTTATGCAGTCTCTGGAAACGGGCAATATCTGCAATGTCTGCATCTACGCTCCCGACAATTACACCTATAAGGATACCAGCCGGAACTTTTCCTCCCTGGAGCGGCTGGACCCGGCGCTTATGGAGCAGATGGAGGGAAAGGGAGAGCGGGCCGTATGGTCAGCTCCCTATGATTTCATCATGCCTCTGACCGGGGAGACGAAGCGGGTGATTTCTTTGACCAGACGGGTGGTTCAGCAGGACGATTACTCGAAAACCTTCTGCGTGGAGCAGGTCAGCCTGCCAGTGGACTCGGTCAGCGAGATCCTGGAAAAGGCGGACAGCACAGAGCGGGGCTGTGTCTATATTGCCAATCAGGATCACGAACTGATTGGAAGTTCCAAGGCAGCCATGGCCGAATCCATGGAGCCGGATTTCTTCCTGCTGGAAAATGGAGACGGAGCGAACGGGTGGAGAGAGGTAAAGAAGGACAAAGAAATCTATATGATGAACCAGATGGAGCTGGAAAATACCGGCTGGAGTATGGTGGCAGTCGTGCCGTTAAAAGAACTGAGGGCCAAGAGCCGCCGGGTCTGTGATGGCATGATCTGGGGGCTGCTTCCGATTATGGGCGTGGCAACGTGTATCATCTACTTTTTTGCGGGCAGTTTTTCCGATAGGATCAAGCGGCTCTCCTACCAGATGAGCCACTGGCGGGACCAGGATGTGGCGCAGGAGGTCTCCACCGATCCGGCCGACGAGGTCGGGCGGCTGGGACGGGAGTATAAGGAGATGCGCAGGGAGATCGACGAACTGATGCAGCAGAAGTATGAGAGCGGCATTGCCATCAAGGACGCGGAATTAAAGGCGCTCCAGGCCCAGATCAATCCCCATTTCCTCTACAATACACTGGATCTCATCAACTGGGAAGCCATGGAGCGGGATGCGCCCGAGATCGGCGAGCTGGTGCAGATGCTGGCGCGGTATTACAAGTCTGTATTGCGCAAGGGATTTGATACCGTCTCCCTTCACCATGAGATTGAACATATTGTAACTTACGTAAAAATTCAAAATTTCCGGTTTGACGGAAGAATTCATTTAAAAGTGGAAATTCCAGAGGAGCTGATGAGTAAGAAAATGTTGAAGCTGACCCTTCAGCCGATAATCGAGAACTCTGTTTCCCATGGAATCTCTGCCGAGGATGAAGGGGAGGAGACAATTACCGTCAGGGCGCGGGAGGAGGGCGGCGACCTGATCATAGAGGTACAGGATGATGGGAAAGGGATGACGAAGGAGCAGCTGGAGACCATCCTGAAGGTGGACGAGAACAATTCCCATTACGCCGTGTTTAATATTCATGACAGAATACGCTTAAAATACGGGGAGGGATACGGTCTGCGGTATGAGAGCGCCGTTGGGCAAGGAACTACGGTGACGATCCGTACCAAGACACAATCTTAGTTTTGTCCTTAAAATCGCAGTTTCCTTATATTGGAAGTGGCAGGTGGCTATAGTAAGATATTGCTATAGCCACAAGTTATTTCACCAGAGAACTGGGAAAGGGGGAAACGCCCTTTGGGGCAGGGCGTAACGTTAGCAATGAAAAAAGAGGGGATCTTACACGAACTGAAGAGGAACAGAACGCTGTTTCTGATGATTCTTCCCGCAGTACTTATCGTGCTGGTATTCAGCTATATTCCGTTAAACGGACTGGTGCTGGCATTTAAGGATTTCCGGTATGCAAAGGGGATTTGGGGAAGTCCATGGAACGGATTTGAGAATTTCCGGTTTCTGTTTGCGTCGGGCAAAGGCTGGCAGCTGACGCGCAACACAATTCTCTACAACGTAGTAAACCTGCTGATCTCGCAGGGGCTGGCACTGGTCGTGGCCATCGTGCTCAGCGAAATGAGGGGCAGGCGGTTTAAGAAGACGACCCAGTCCATCATCTTTCTTCCTTATTTTATATCCTGGATCATCGTCGGGGCGTTTGTGCAGAACATTTTCAATTATGAAACGGGAACGCTGAACAATCTTCTGACCAGTCTGGGGATGGAACCGATCAACATGTACGCGATACCGGCGGCCTGGATTATCGTTATCATCTTTTTCAACTCCTGGAAATGGGTGGGGTACAATTCCGTGATCTACATAGCGGCGGTCGCGGGCCTGGATCGGGAGTGCTTCGAGGCGGCGGATATTGACGGAGCAAATATCTGGCAGAAGATCCGGTACATAACGATCCCGGGAATCAAGCCTACGCTGATTATCATTTTCCTGCTGAACCTCGGAAAAGTGCTTCGCGGAGATTTCCAGATGTTCTACCAGATCATCGGAATGAACGGCCAGCTCTATGACATTACGGATGTGATCGACACTTACGTATTCCGCTCCCTGCTTTCCGGAACCGATATGGGAATGACGGCGGCGGCCACACTGTACCAGTCGGTGATGTGTTTCGTAATCATCAATATTGCCAATGCCGTTGTGAAGAAGATTGATCCGGATTACGCGCTGTTCTGACCGGAACGGGACGCATGTCTGATGGAAGAGAGGGGAAATAAATGGGGAAATCAAAGGAAAATGAAACAGTTGAGTTAAAGGTAAGACGGGGGAAGGAACAGCGGGTGTTCGATATTCTGGGCGTCGTGATCATGGTGGTTCTGGCAGCGATCTGCCTGCTTCCCTTTATCATGCTGCTGTCCGCTTCCATAACGGAAGAAAACTATATTATGCAGCACGGCTATGGACTTCTGCCGGGAAAGATCAGTTTTCAGGCGTACCGGACGCTGTTTGAGCATCCGATGGATATCTTAAGGGCCTACGGTGTGACGATCTTTATCACGGCAGCAGGAACGGGGCTGGGACTCTTGATCACCTCCATGGCGGCCTATGTGATCTCGAGACCGGACTTCAAATACCGGAACAAAATATCATTCTATTTTTACTTTACCACGCTGTTCAACGGAGGAATGCTCTCTGTCTATATTTTCGTGGTGCGGTACCTTGGATTGAAGGACAGCCTGATGGCGCTGATTCTTCCTTATCTGGTCAACGTATTCTACATGCTGGTGCTGAAGAGCTTTATGTCGAGCGTGCCGATGTCCATTATCGAATCCGCGAAAATGGACGGGGCCGGCGAGTTCCTGATCTTTGTGAAATTCGTTCTTCCGCTGTCCAAGGCGGGGCTGGCCACGGTTGGACTCTTCGTCGCGCTGGATTACTGGAATGACTGGTATAATGCCATGCTTTACATCGAGAGCAACACAAAATATCCGCTGCAGTACCTGCTTTACAACATGCTGGCTGCCAAACAGGTACTGGCGAGAATAGCCGCGCAGATCGGAATTTCCGCCAACAGTATGCCGTCCAATTCTCTTAAGATGGCCATGGCGGTCGTGGCGACGGGGCCGGTAATCCTGGTATATCCATTTGTACAGAAGTATTTCGTACAGGGAATTACCATTGGTGCGGTCAAGGGATAATGGGGTTACTATTAAAAATTTATCATAATAAAAGGAGAGGGAATTTATGAAGAAGCTGAGAAGGAGCGCGGCGCTGCTGCTGACGGCCAGTATGCTGGCGCTTACCGCATGCGGGGGAAACAGTGGGAAGACAAGTACAACGGGGGAACAGACGACATCGGCAAAGGCTGGGGAGACGGAAGGCGCAGGCCTTTCGGAACGGGTGGATTTAGTTATGTATCTGCTGGGGCCGCGGCCCGCCAGATACGACGCAGTTCTGGAGAAATTCAATGAACTGGCGTTAAAGGATTTAAACTGCACGCTGACCGTAAACTTCATCGAATACGGTGACATGGCAACCAAGTATCCGCTTATTTTCTCCTCAGGAGAGGAGTTTGACTTAGCCTACGGCGGAACGTGGGTAAACTTTGCAAACCTGGCTCAGAAGGGGGCATTTATGCCGCTGGAGGACCTTCTGCCAAAATACTGTGCGGAAAGCATGAAGCTGCAGCCGGAGGAGTCCCTGGCCCAGGCAACCATCAACGGCCACATCTACGCGTACCCTACGAACTTTTATACCTACAGTGCCTACGGTGTCACTGTGCGGGGCGATATGATGGAGAAATACGGTTTCAATGAGATTAAGGATATCGACCAGTACATGGAATACTTAGAGGCAGTGAACGCGGGGGAGACCCAGTTCAGCAACTTGGCAGCTATCGGCCAGGATCACGTTCTGACGGATATCTATTTGGAATCTAAGGGGCTTTATCCGGTAAATGGCGGCCAGTATGGAATGTACTATATCGACAGCTCCAGCGGAAGTCCGAAAGTAATTGCGGCTCACGAGTGGGAGGGCTACGAGGATTATTTAAACAAGGCGAAGAAATGGTCGGACGAAGGTCTGTGGCCCAAATCAGCGCTTTCTATTAAAGATACATCAACCGATATGGTCCAGGCCGGTGTGGCAGCGGGCGGTTTCGGCAACTTCGATCAGGGCGTTTCCAACTATCAGTTATGCGATCCCTCCTGGAAGGTGCGCTGGTATAATGTTCAGCCCAATGTAAACCATCTGGCTTATACCCAGGACTGTATGGTGGTTCCCAGCTCCTCGAAGCACCCGGAGCGGGCTCTGATGCTTCTTGACAAGTTAAAGACCGATGAAACGTATTATAATCTGCTGACCTACGGCATTGAGGGGGAAGATTTTACCAGAGATGAGAACAACCGCTATACGTGCCTGGACACTGCACAGTTCATACCGGAGCCGGGGACATGGGGCTTCAGAAGTCAGCAGTTCTATCTCGTCCCGACCAATGCACCCGCAGATTACGAGGAGCAGAAACAGGCGCTGGAGGACGTCACGGTAGCGAATATTTTCAGGAACTTCAACATGGACACAGACCCGGTAAAATCAGAGTACGCGGCCATGCAGAACGTATACGCCCAGTATAACGCGCCACTACGGCTGGGGATGACGACCGATGTGCAGAAGGATCTGGCTCAGCTGACCGAGAAAGCGAAGGCCGCCGGCAACGACAAGGTGAAGGCTGAATTACAGAGGCAGGTGGATGAATTCTATGCAGCAAATAACAAGTAGTATGGCGGTGAAAGGGCAGGCGGTCCACACCGGCCGGATGAAGATCATCATCTACTGCCTGTTCGGAATCATGTTCTTCTTTGCAATCTCTTCGACGATGATCGGAATCCTGATCCCGGAAATGACGGAGAGCTACGGCTTAAACAACACCCAGATCGGAATTATCGGTTCCGTTCAGAATGTGGGCGGAATTGCAGCCATGGTATTCGGCGGAGTCTTATCCGACCGGTTTCCGAAGCTGAAACTGATCGTGGTATTCTTTACCATCTATACCGCGGTGCTGTTCGGAATCGGGGCCGCACCGGCCTATGTCATGCTTCTCGTATTCTTTTTTGCGCTGGGTGTGGCAAACAGTTATTTGAATCTTTTAATCAGCGCATTTGTGTCGGAGGCGTACGGGGAGAAGAGAACCGCATATCTGAATATGATCCATGCATTCTTCAGCCTCGGTTCGCTGGCAGGTCCGATCTATGCCTCCATGGTCCAGCGGAGTGGCCAGCCGTGGAACCGGTCCTTCGTAAACCTGGGCGTTCTCTGCACCGCAGTAACCCTGGCTTTCGTCATCATCGCGATACCGGTGAAGGACCAGAAAAATATGGCGGGCGGCGGCAGCCTGCTGGGAGGCGTAAAAAGCCTCCTGGCGGACCGGACCATCCTGATTCTGGCACTGCTGTGTGCCGCTTACATGGGGCATCAGGCGGCCATAGGCCTGTGGATCACCACCTATATCCAGGAGGGCCTGGGCCTGGACCGAAGCATCGCGAGTATGGCCCTGATCCTTTTCTGGGGCGGAATCGTAGTCGGAAGGTTTATGCAGCCTGCTGTGGACCGTAAGATAGAGTACAGCAAATGGCTCTGTATCACATGCCTCCTGTCGGCCGTCCTTTATACCGCCGCCTTTCTAATCGGAAGCGGAGTCTTCCTGGTTGCCGTCCTCTTTACGGTGGGGGCCCTGACGGGAGCCGCCTTTCCTTCGATCATCGGAATGGCATGCAGCAGGTATCCGCATTTATCAGGAACCGCCACCTCTACAGTCAGCCTGACCAGCTCACTGATCGGCACGCTTCTGTCCGGCTTTATCGGAGCGCTGGTGGATGTGGCCGGTTATCTGGCCGGTATGATGGTTATCCCTGTTTTGCTGGTTTTGTGCACCGTGATCCTGGTTATATACCGGAAATTATAGATACGCCTCACCCCATTTTGCCATCTCTACAAAAATGGGAAACAACGCCCTCCCTTTGTCGGTCAAGGAATACTCCACATGGGGAGGGATTTCGTTAAACTGCTTGCGGGTGACAATGCCTAATTCCTCCAAATCTCTTAATGTGGAGGTCAGCATGGTATTTGTAATTTTTGGAATCGCCTTTTTCAATTCGCCGAACCGGTACGATGGTTTCTGGCATAATTCATATAGAATCCGTGATCTCCATTTCCCGCTGAGAGTCTCCAGCGTTCTGTGGACCGGACATGTATCCGGTGAGACTGTATCCGGCTTACCCTGTAAAGATGCTTCTGCTTTGATTTCCTGTTCCATATGGCAACCTCCTTGATATGAAGTACGCTGAACCGTACCAGGTATGATAATTCTGCGTACTTGCTTAACTTTTTCGTACATAGTATGATTATCATATCATAAGCGAAGGAGGATTCATACTATGGATATGAAACAGACAATATTAACCAGACGGTCATGCAGAAGCTTTACAGGAGAGCAGATTACTGAAAATGAGTGTACTGCCCTTTTGGAGGCGGCCAATGCGGCACCGGTTGCGAATGGAAACTATTCAGACGTTAAAATAAGCGTAATACAGGATCAGGAGCTTCTTGCGAAAATCGAGGCAGCGGTCTGCGCCGCGATACCGGCAGTAGGAGCGCACCCGATCTATCATGCGCCAACAGCGATCCTGATCAGCGGTAGGAAGGGAGAAGGCCCCAATGCTGCCATTCCATACTGCAATGCCTCCTGTATTGTAGAGAACATTTTATTGGAAGCGACCAATCTGGGATTAGGTTCCATCTATTTATTTGCCGTTCCGGCCGTGATGCAGATGCTTCCTGAACTGTGTGAATTAGCGGGAGTTCCGTCCGGATTTATGCCGATTGCAATGGCGGCTGTGGGAAAGGGAACCGATGGGCTGGCGGCCCGGGAGGCAGATCGAACAAAAATCGAAACGGTTCGTTTATAAGAGATGGTTTCAGACTGTATCAGTTTTTATAAGTCAGAAATATGGCTCCTTAGCGGAATATCTGAATAATTTTCCGGAAGGAGCCATTATTAATCTTTCTAATCTAGATTTCTCCGTCCATTTTGGAATACCGGTGGCTGTATTCCATTGCTAAAAATTCTAAAAATATAAAAATCTAAAAAACACTTGACCCTTCCCTTACGTCACCCTATATAATGGTATCATAAAGATCCCAGAACAAAGGCGGTGATGCAGAATATGCAAGGGTATTATACTTCCGGAGAGTTCGCAAAAAAGGCAAACGTATCAATCCGGACGATCCGTTATTACGACAAACAGGGCTTGCTGAAACCGGCGGGCATGAGCGAGGCCGGATACCGGCTGTACACGGATTCCGATTTTGCCAAGCTCCAGAAGATCCTTTCACTGAAATATCTAGGCTTCTCCTTAGACGAGATCCGCTCGATCACCATCAACGATGATGACAACGGCTATGTAGAGCAGTCCCTGGAGCTTCAGCTGGATTTGGTGAAGAAACGGATCGAGCATTTGAAACTGGTGGAGCAGACACTTTCGGAGACCTCGAAGCTGGTAAAGGACAATCCGGTCATTGACTGGAATAAAATCCTGCACTTAATCCATATTACCAATATGGAAAAGAGTCTGGTGGAGCAGTACAAGAATGCGGCCAATATCAACATCAGGATCGATCTTCACAAGAAATATGCGAAGAATCCCATCGGGTGGTTTCCGTGGCTGTACTCCCAGCTGGAGCTGAAGGACGGTGAAACAGTTTTGGAGACCGGATGCGGAAATGGAGAACTGTGGAGAGAAAACCGGGATTTAATCCCGCCGGAAGCGGTGATCTGCCTGTCCGATGTCTCGGAGGGTATGATCCAGGATGCCAGGGAACATTTAAAAGGTGTGCCGGGCAGATTCTCCTATGAAGTCTTTGACTGCGGCAGGATTCCGAAGGCGGAGGAGAGCTTCGATAAGGTCTCGGCCAACCATGTGCTGTTCTATTTAAAGGACTTAGACGGTGCGCTGGAGGAAGTGCGGCGGGTGCTGAAGCCGGCCGGGACATTTTTCTGCAGCACCTACGGCCGGGAACATATGAAGGAGATCAGTCAGCTGGTGAAGGAGTTTGATTCACGGATCGTGCTGTCGGAAGTGAACTTATACGACGTGTTTGGCCTGGAAAACGGCCGGGAGATTTTGAACCGCCATTTTGACCAGGTGGAAGAGATCCTGTATGAGGACCATTTGGAGGTACGGGACGAGGGGCCGCTGATGGAGTATATTCTTTCCTGTCACGGTAACCAGCAGGAGTATTTGAGCGAGCGGTACGATGAATTCCGGGAATTTCTAAAAAAGAAGATCGAGAAAAAGGGGACGCTTTATGTCACCAAGAGAGCCGGTATCTTTCGATGCAAGAAGAAAATGAACGGAAGAAAAATACCGGAAAAAATGAGCGCAAGAACTAAAACTGAAAACAGATAAAATAAAATACGGAGGAACACACTATGAAGGGAATTATCCTCGCCGGAGGCTCCGGCACAAGACTTTACCCGCTGACCATGGTCACATCGAAGCAGCTTCTGCCGATCTACGACAAGCCGATGATCTACTATCCGCTGTCCGTTCTGATGAACGCGGGAATCAGAGATATTCTGATTATCTCCACACCGGACGACACGCCGCGGTTCGAAGCGCTCTTAGGCAGCGGAAGCCAATTTGGAATCCACTTGTCCTACGCGGTTCAGCCGTCACCGGATGGGCTGGCCCAGGCGTTTATCATCGGCGAGGAATTTATCGGGGACGATCATGTAGCCATGATTCTGGGCGACAACATCTTCGCAGGACACGGTCTGACCAAACGTCTTCTGGCGGCCGCCAACAAGAAAGAGGGGGCTACCGTGTTCGG
This sequence comes from Hungatella sp. SB206, assembly GCF_051132295.1. NCBI lineage: Bacteria > Bacillati > Bacillota > Clostridia > Lachnospirales > Lachnospiraceae > Hungatella > Hungatella sp. SB206. The sequence continues at coordinate 875,411 of NZ_CP096603.1, forward strand.
ATATTATGTGGACGATCCGGAACGGTTCGGCATCGTGGAATTCGATTCCAACGGAAAGGCCATCTCCATTGAGGAGAAGCCGGAGCATCCGAAGAGCAACTACTGCGTGACCGGGCTCTATTTCTACGACAATAAGGTCGTGGAGTATGCGAAAAACCTGCGGCCTTCCGCCCGCGGTGAGCTGGAAATCACCGATTTAAACCGGATCTATCTGGAAGAGGGCAGACTGGATGTGGAACTTCTCGGACAGGGCTTTACCTGGCTCGATACAGGAACCCACGAATCCCTGGCGGACGCCACCAACTTTGTCCGCACCATGGAGACCCATCAGCACAGAAAAGTGGCGTGTCTTGAGGAGATCGCGTATTTAAACCACTGGATCACCAGGGATCAGCTTTTAGAGGATATCGAACCACTTAAGAAGAATCAGTACGGCCATTATCTTATGGATGTTCTGGCCGGTAAATATATTGATATTAAGTAAAAACAGGAGGAAATCACATATGAAAATCATCGTTACAGGAGGCGCAGGCTTCATTGGAGGCAACTTCGTCCATCACATGGTAAACAAATACCCGGATTATGAGATCATCAACTTAGACTTATTAACGTACGCGGGCAACTTAGAGACTTTAAAGCCGGTAGAGGACAAGCCGAATTACAAGTTCGTAAAGGGTGATATCGCGGACCGCAAATTCATCTTCGACTTATTTGAAAAAGAGAAACCGGACGTGATCGTCAATTTCGCGGCGGAGAGCCATGTAGACCGCTCAATTACCGATCCGGAAAGCTTCGTCAGAACGAATGTTATGGGAACCACCACTCTGCTTGACGCCTGCCGTGAGTATGGAATCAAGAGATACCACCAGGTATCCACCGACGAAGTGTACGGAGATCTTCCGTTAGACCGTCCGGACTTATTCTTCACGGAAGAGACCCCGCTCCACACCTCCAGCCCGTATTCGTCCTCCAAGGCGAGCGCCGATTTATTCGTGCTCTCTTACCACAGAACCTTCGGGATGCCGGTAACCATCTCGAGATGTTCCAACAACTACGGACCGTACCATTTCCCGGAGAAACTGATTCCGCTGATTATCAGCCGCGCGCTGGCCGATGAAGAGCTTCCGGTCTATGGAACAGGTGAAAATGTCCGTGACTGGCTCCATGTAGCTGACCACTGCGAGGCAATCGACTTAATTATCCACGAGGGCAGGGAAGGCGAGATCTACAACGTAGGCGGCCACAATGAGAGAACGAACCTGGAAGTGGTAAAGACGATTTTAAAGGCATTAAACAAGCCGGAAAGCTTAATCAAGTACGTATCCGACCGTCCCGGCCATGACAGACGTTACGCCATCGATCCGAAAAAGCTGGAGACAGAGCTTGGATGGAAGCCGAAATACACATTTGATACGGGAATCGAACAGACTATTCAGTGGTATCTGGACAATGAAGACTGGTGGAAGCACATCATCAACGGAGAGTACCAGAACTACTTTGAGAATATGTACGGAGACCGTTTATAATTCGCAGAAAGCACACTGGAGGCGTATATGAAAGTATTTGTAACAGGAGTAAAGGGCCAGCTGGGCCACGATGTGGTCGATGAGCTGGAAAAGAGAGGCCATGAGGCGATCGGCGTGGATATCGATGAGATGGACATTACAGATGCCGGGAGCGTAAACCGTGTGATCCGGGAAGCCAGTCCGGATGCGGTGATCCACTGTGCGGCCTATACAGCAGTGGACGCGGCGGAGGACAATTTGGAGCTTTGCAGACGCGTGAATGCATACGGCACGGAGAATATTGCCAGGGTCTGCCGGGAGCTGGACATCAAGATGATGTACATCAGCACGGACTACGTATTTAACGGCCAGGGCACCCGTCCTTGGGAGCCTGACGATGAGAGAGAACCGTTAAATGTCTACGGCCTTACGAAGTACGAGGGTGAGCTGGCGATCGAGCAGAATCTCACCAAATACTTTACCGTACGCATCGCCTGGGTGTTTGGCGTAAACGGCAGGAACTTCATAAAGACCATGCTGAATCTGGGAAAGACCCGCGACAAACTCACCGTGGTATCCGACCAGATCGGTTCCCCCACCTACACCTACGATCTTGCCCGCCTTCTGGTGGATATGATTGAGACCGACAAGTACGGCCGCTATCATGCCACAAACGAGGGACTGTGCAGCTGGTGTGATTTTGCACGGGAGATATTTAAACAGGCAAACATGAATGTCGAGGTAATTCCGGTCACCTCCGCAGAGTACCCGGCAAAGGCGAAACGGCCGATGAACAGCCGCATGAGCAAGGATAAGCTGGAAGAAAACGGATTTGAGAGACTGCCATCCTGGCAGGATGCGCTGGAACGGTATCTGAAAGAAATCCAGTAACGAAGTACAGAAGCAGTACAAAGAAATAGGATTCTCCGCTGTTATAATCGGAGAACCCTATTTTTTGTTCCGCAGGAAGGATCAGCGGTCTTTTCTATACTCGCTGGGAGTCATATAGTAAAATTTCTTGAAGAAACGTATGTAGCTTCTTACATCGCTGTAGCCCACGGCTTCGCTGATCCAGCCGATGGTCTCCTCCGTATTCATCAGCAGATCCAGGGACTTCTGGGTGCGGTAGTAGTTTAAATACTCCGACAGCGTCTTTCCGGTAGAGAGCTTAAACAGCTTCGTCAGATAGATGGAACTGACGCCCACGAAGCCGGCAATCTGCGGGATGGTGATGGGCTGCGAGTAATTCTGTTCGATATACTGGATCGCCTTCTGGATGTAACCGTAGGATTCCGTGGAAATCTTGTTCTTTGCATCCAGCATCCCAAACAGGCAGTTGTAGAAATACTTATTGATTTCCTCGATGGAGGAGGCGTTTTCCAGCTTGCGCACAGAGGCGTTTATCTGGATGTCAGGAATGTCCCCGTTGATCTCCAGAAGAGAGGCGTAGATGGTGCTGACGGTGATGAGAGCCATCCGCCTGACTTCTTCCTGGTCCTCGCTCTCCAGATAGCGGTCGCGGAAGGCATCGGTCTGCTCCTTTAAGCCGGCGCCGTCTTTATCGATGATTGCCTGGGTGATGCGGGACAGCATATCCTGGTCGATAGAGGAGGTGAATTCATTCTGATAGCTGAGCAGAACGAAATCATCGGCATCCGCGGCCGTAAAGATGAAGTTACGCCGGGCCAGCTGCCATACCTGCCATGGGGCCGGTTCCGTCTCGGAACAGATACCTATGGAGAACAGCGGGTAGACACTGAGACTCTGTTTCATCCGCTTCTTCAGGGCGGTACACAGCTTCGACAGCTCCTTTCCCAGGGCGTCGGACAGTCCGGTATTCAGGATAATGCAGATGCTTTTATTGTCAATATAAAGGCTGTAGGCAGTGCCCAGGGCGGAAAAGGCGTTGGTGGTATTGGTCCGGATGACCAGCTTCAGCTGTTCGCGCCTCGTATAGTCCTCCATCTCGTCAAGAGAGGGAAGGGAAATAAGGATAACGGCGTAAAACGGATAGGGAAATACCAGCCCGTGTTCCTCGTATTCCGGCGGAAGACTGGTGATATCCACGTAATTATAGAGGATGCCCGACAGCAGCCGTTCGCGTACCAGCTGCTGGTTTTCATGCATGACGGTCCCGATGTCGGACAGCTGCGCGTTCAGATTATCGAGTGCGGTGCTGATCAGCGAAAATTCGTCTTCCCGGACTCCGGGAATCTCCGTGTAGGGATTGATCCCGATTTTCTTCATGATCGCATCCACCGGGCGCAGCATAATCATGCCGTAAATCATGGAAGCGGCGAAATCGGCCGCAGCCACGGCCAGATAGATGATAAACCACTGCAGGAGCGTGGCGCTTACTGCGGTGAAGAGGTCTATCCTTGACGCATAAAAAGAGCACCTGGCCCCGATGGTGGAGAAGGAGGAGAACGTGGAGGTGCCTGGCAGCAGAAGTTCCTCATTCTCAGAGACAGACAGCCCGTTGTCCCAGTTCTTCATGACGGTATTGGAGGAAGACCAGAGCAAATGGTCCTGAAAGGAAACCGTGGCCGTGTAAGGATTGTGGCCTGCGGTTTCTGCGGCGGCCTTCTGAAGCCGGTCGAGGGAGTAGGACACCGTCACATAGCCCCGCCCCTGGGATTTATACAGAGGGAGCCTGCGCGCATAGGTTATTACGGTAACCGCCGGAGAGGGGGCGTAGTAACGTTTATAGGGAACGTTAATCAGCCACATCTCTTCTCCCTTCATATTCTCAAGGGTGTTTAGCAATTCTTTATTATAGAAATCACTATAATCATACATCCCGCCGCTGGAGTCAAAGACTCTCTGGGAGCGGTTGAAAAAGAGGCAGATGGACTCGTAGTGGTACAGGGTGGAGTAGGGAGTCACATCGTTGGTCATGCGTAAGAGCTGATCCAGTGTGGGCGCCTTCGACTCCAGAACCTGCTCGATGGATGCCAGATTCCCCATAAATACTGCGCTGCTTTTCATGTTGGACAAATTATCCTGAACCGACAGCGCCACATAATTCGCTTTCATCTCCAGATTTTCGTGAAGCTTCATCCGGTTCTGAAGCGTAATCACCACGCCGCCAATGATAAAGATTACAGTAGTGAATAGAAATGTAATATAGAAAAATGAACGGAAATGTCTGGATTTCAGAATGTTTTTCCATTTGCTGTCCCTGGTGTTTTTGTGCTTAATTCCCAATGGTCCCATCCTTTCCAATGATTAGTTGTATCCAATTATAACAAAAAACGGGCAGATAGTCAAAAAGATTTGTACGAAATGAGCGAAAAGGTTTCCGCGTAATGGTAAAAATCAAAACACAAATTGGATATAATGTATAAAATCAATAGCAAAAAATAAACTTAATTGGTTAAAAGGCAGATGAATTTTTGCAATCCTCATTGAAAATAAGGTAAATATGACGGTTTGTGAAAAAATGAACGAAATAGGCTTATTTTTTGTACTTATTTTAGTACAATAGTTTGCTATGCTTTAGTCACGAGAAATGTAAGAGATTTCACGTAAGCGGCCAAAGGATGTCCGCTAAATGCTCATAACGAGGAGGGAGAAGGTTGGGGAAAGCAGTCGTAAGTAAAAACAGAAAGGTGAGAAATGGGCCCGGTATCAAAACTTATATATGGAAACACAAGTATCTGTATCTGATGCTGGTTCCGGCAATTGTCTATTACATCATCTTTTGTTACGTACCAATGTATGGGGTGACAATCGCATTTAAGGATTTTAACCCGATGAAAGGAATTATGAGGAGTTCCTGGGTCGGCTTTGAAACATTTCAAAAGCTGTTTTCTATGGAAAAGTTTTATTCGGTGTTCTGGAATACCATAAGGATCAGCCTGATCCGTCTGATATTCGGTTTCCCATTTCCGATTATCATTGCTCTCATGTTAAATGAACTGCGCCACCTGCGGATGAAGAAAGTGATTCAGACGGCCATCTACATTCCCAACTTTATATCATGGGTAGTTCTTGGCGGTATTCTGACGAGTATTCTTTCCATGGATTCGGGAATTGTCAACGGAGTGATCAAGAGTCTCGGCTTTCAGCCCATCGGATTTTTGACGGATGAAAAGTTTTTCGTGCCGACCATGGTAGTGTCCATGATCTGGAAGACCTTCGGCTGGAATACCATCATCTATCTGGCCGCAATTACAGGCATCGACACCCAGCTCTATGAGGCGGCGACCGTGGATGGCGCCAACCGGTGGCAGAAGCTCGTACATATTACGGTTCCCTGTATTCGTTCCATCATCATTGTAATACTGATTACCCGTATCGGAAGTCTGATGCAGGCCGGATTCGAGCAGATCTTCGTTCTCTACCATCCGGGTGTCTACGGGACAGCGGATATTATCGACACGTACGTATACCGAATGGGCCTTCAGGACGGAAAATTCGAACTGGCCACGGCGGTCGGCCTGTTTAAATCGGTCATTAACTTCGGCCTGGTAGTGGCCGCCAATAAGATTGCAAGAATGTCGGGAGAGGAGGGAATTTACTGATGCTGAGATTGAAAAAACAAGAGGGAGGAAGCCATGTTAAGGTTTCCGCAGGAAGCAAAGTCTTTGATGTCGTCAATGTGACGCTGCTGACGCTGCTGGCTCTGACGACCTTTTATCCCTTCTGGGACTGTCTGGTGGTGTCATTTTCCTCACTGAAAAGCTATCTTGCGACCAGTATCCATCTGTGGCCTTCCGAATGGTCACTTGACGGCTACGCCTACATGGTGAAGAATATAGAACTGTGGACCTCCTACGCTAACAGCCTCTTCATAACAATTGTAGGTACTCTGATTAATATGACGATCACGACGATGGCGGCCTATGTGCTGTCAAAGAAGGATTTAAAGGGACAGCGGTTCTTCATGTTCCTGGCGGTGTTTACCATGATGTTCTCAGGCGGTATTATTCCGACCTATATCGTGGTTAAGGACCTTCATCTGATGAATTCCCTGTGGTCCATGATCCTTCCATCGGCGATCAATACCTACAATCTGATTATTTTACGCAATTTCTTCATGGATTTACCGCTGGAGCTGGAAGAGGCGGCGCTGCTGGACGGCTGTACGGAAGTTGGAGTCCTGTTCCGTATCATGCTTCCTATCTCCAAACCGGCTCTGACGACCGTTACGCTCTTTTATGCGGTGGATCACTGGAATGACTTTTTCTCGGCGATCATGTATATCAACAGCAAACAGGCGTGGCCGCTGCAGTTGTTCCTTCGTTCCATGCTGTTTCAGAACGATGCAGCGTATTCCAGCGGAGGCGAGAGCCTGTTCCTGCTGGGGCAGCCGATGAAGATGGCTGCGGTTATGATGGCGATTATTCCGATCATGTGCGCCTACCCATTCTTCCAGAAATATTTTACAACAGGAATGACGGCGGGGGCGGTCAAGGGTTAGTACTACCTTGCGCAAGGTTGTACTGGAAGTGTACCAGGAACACCCGAAATACGGTAAACAGCAGATTTATATAAAAGAAAGAGAGGGTATGTAATGAAAAAAAGACAGGTAATGAGTTTGGTACTGGCGGGAGTTATGGCAGCCTCTTTAACGGCCTGCGGGGGCCAAACCGCGAAGACAGCCGGTAAGACGGAGACGAAAGAGGCATCTGGCAAGGAGGCAGCTTCTTCAAAATCAGAGGATAGAGTTCCCATTCACTGGCTGACAACAGGTGATGGGGCAGCGAAGGCGATCAAACCGGATGACCGGATTGTGGCAGCCATTAATGAAAAACTGGGCATTGATCTGACTGTAGAGATCGTGCCGGAGGCAAATACGGAGAAGGTTAATGTGGCCATGGCTTCGGGAGATTTTCCGGATGTTGTGACGGGAGCTTATGGAACAAGCGCTACGAAGCAGTGGATTGATGACGGAATGGTAATTCCGCTGAATCAGTATTTTGACACGAAGCCCAATATAAAAGCATGGCTGGAGAATGACTACCAGTGGTCTGCTATCGACGGGAACTACTACGGACTTCCATTTATTACGCAGTACAGTGCGGCCAATTCCCTGATTGTTTTCAGACAGGACTGGCTGGATAAGCTGGGGCTCTCTTATCCGAAGACACTGGATGATATGAAAAATACGCTGATTGCATTTACAAACGATGATCCGGACGGCGACGGAAAGGCCAATACTTATGGATATACCGCTGAGAAACCGAGCAGCACAACAGGAGGCACGCCGTTTGACTGGGTATTTTTTGCCTACGGTCTCCCTTATGCCGACTACTCTGTTAATGCGGGCGGAGAGGTCATTCCATTTTTCGAAGATCCCTCCTTTATCCCGGCGATGAATTATATCAAGGATTTATGGGATATGAAAGTGGTGGATCCGGAGCTGATGCTGAATGATAATCCGAAAAAAGAAGAAAAATTCTATCAGGGTAAATGCGGCTCCATGCTTGCGCCATTGTTCCGCCATGTGACACGCCATGAAAACAGTGTAAAAGAGCTGTTTCCGGACGCTTCCATTAGCTACGGACTTCCACCGGAAGGACCGGACGGCGCAAGCGGATTGAATAAGCAGGGGAAAAACGGTATGATGACCTGTATCACCACAGCGTGCAAGAACCCGGATAAGGCGGCTGAATTTGTCGATTTCATGGTTTCTAAGGAAGGCAATGACTTACTGAGACTTGGTATTGAAGGAATCCACTATACAAAAGACGGAGACACCATCACCTTTAACGAAGAAGAACGTGCAAAAGACGCATTTGCAGAAGACGGCTGGGCCCATGCTCTGGCCTGGGGCTCCTTCTACTGGCCGTTAGAGAGCGGATATATTCCGGTATCCGATCCCAACAGAGAACGTGCTCTGGATACCGTAAAGGTAGCTACAGAGTGCCAGATGCCGAATTTGATCAAACAGAAGACCCCGGCGGAAATTGAAAATGGATCCGCAGTGAATGACGTATTTATCCAGTATTTCTCCGATATGCTTCAGGGAAAGATTTCCATCGAGGATGGCGTGGTATCTCTTGGGAAAGAGTGGAGAAACCAGGGCGGCGATGAGATCTTAAAAGAAGCCAATGAGATCTACAAGTCAGAAAAACAGGTGGAATAATCGATGAGAAAGAAACCAAATATACTCTTCATACTTACAGATGATCAGGGGGCCTGGGCAATGCATTGCTCGGGCACCCCCGAGCTTTATACCCCGAATCTGGACAGAATAGCCGCTTCGGGGATGCGTTTCGACAACTTCTTCTGCGCCTCGCCGGTCTGCTCGCCGGCCCGTGCGTCACTCCTCACCGGAAAGATTCCGTCGGGCCACGGTGTCCTGGACTGGATCCGGAGCGGAAGTGTGGACGCGGAGAAATTTGCCGCCCAGGGAAAAGAGAATCCCTATGCGGACGGCTATAAGAATGAGCGGAAGCCTATCGCCTATTTAGACGGGCAGACTGCCTATACGGACATCCTGGCGGAGGACGGATATCACTGTGCCCTGGCGGGCAAATGGCATCTGGGGGACAGCGTGACGCCCCAGCATGGATTTGAAAAATGGTACACTATCGGTCTGGGCGGCTGCTGTTATTACCATCCGGACATTGTGGATCACGGGGAGATCACGGTGGAGCACGGCAAATACGTGACGGAACTCTTCGCCGATAAGGCCCTGGACTATTTAGAGGAACTGGCAAAGGAGGAGGAACCGTTCTACCTGGCTGTGAACTTTACGGCGCCTCACGCCCCATGGGGAAAGGAGCACCATCCGGCCAAATGGATCGATTTCTATGAGGACTGTGATTTTGCCTCCATTCCGGATATTCCGGACCATCCCGATTTGCTGACCGGGCCGGTCTACGGTACGGAAAAGAGGAAGGAAAATCTGCGGGGCTATTTTGCGGCGGTCAGCGCCATGGATGAGCAGGTAGGAAGAATTTTAGACGCCCTGGAAGAGAAGCATTTGACAGAGGATACCATCGTGATTTTCTCTGCGGATAACGGCATGAGTATGGGGCAGCACGGAATCTGGGGAAAGGGAAACGGAACCTTTCCTATGAATATGTACGATTCGGCAGTCAAAGTGCCGTTTCTTATATCTTGGCCTTGCCATATCGCTCCCGGAAGTGTATGCTGTGAGATAGTGAGTGCGTATGATTTGTTCCCCACACTGCTGGAACTGACCGGCCTGTCTGACCGGTTCCCGGAAGGTCTTCCGGGGAAGAGCTTTTCCAGCCTGCTTACCGGCGGGGAACAGGAGCGGACGGGAGAGATCGTCGTGTTTGACGAATATGGCCCGGTGCGGATGATTCGGAACAGAGAATGGAAGTATATCCACAGATATCCCTATGGAACGCACGAACTCTATCACCTGACCGACGACCCGGGAGAGACAGAAAACCTCTTTGGGCTTCCGGAGTATGAAGCTAAGGTTCTGGAGCTGAAGAAGCAGATGGAAACGTGGTTTCTCAAGTATGCGGATCCTGCGATCGACGGGGTAAGGGAAGGTGTGACAGGATCGGGACAGCTTTGCAGACCCGGCCTTTACGCTGTACGCACAGATGTATATGGCCCGGTGGGGACGTAAAGTAGTGCATGTTTGGAAACAGAGGAGAGAAATCATGGCAGTACAACCGAATTTTTTATTTATCTTTATGGACGATATGGGCTGGAGGGATCTGGCCTGTACCGGCAGTACCTTTTATGAGACGCCCAATATTGACCGGCTTTGCAGGCAGGGGATGGTATTTGCCAATTCCTACGCGTCCTGCCCGGTCTGCTCTCCGTCAAGAGCCAGCTATTTAACCGGACAGTATCCGGCCAGGCTGGGAGTGACGGACTGGATCGATATGGAAGGGACCTCCCACCCCTTAAGGGGAAAACTCATTGATGCTCCGTATATCAAGCATCTGCCGGAGGGGGAGTATACAATCGCTCAGGCGCTAAAGGATGCGGGATACGAAACGTGGCATGTTGGGAAATGGCATCTGGGAGGAAGAGAATACTACCCGGAACATTTCGGATTTGATGTCAATATAGGCGGCTGTTCCTGGGGCCATCCCCACGAAGGATATTTCAGCCCCTATGGGATCGAGACGCTTCCCGAAGGGCCGGAAGGGGAATATCTGACAGACCGGATCACGAACGAGGCGGTCCGCCTGCTGAAAGAGCGGAAGGCGTGCGGGAGCAGGAAGCCATTTTACATGAATTTATGTCATTACGCAGTACATACACCGATACAGGTGAAGGATGAGGACCGGGAGCGCTTCGAAAAGAAGGCGAGAGAGCAGGGGCTCGATCGGGAGACGGCCCTGGTGGAGGGAGAATTCCACCATACCGAGGATAAGAAGGGACGGCGCGTGGTCAGAAGAGTGATTCAGTCGGATCCGTCCTATGCGGGAATGATCTGGAATCTGGATCAGAATATCGGACGGCTGCTGGAGGCGCTTTCCGAGTGCGGAGAAGAGGAGAATACCGTGGTGGTATTTACTTCTGATAACGGCGGACTCGCCACAAGCGAAGGCTCACCCACCTGCAATCTGCCCGCTTCGGAAGGAAAGGGCTGGGTCTATGAGGGCGGGACCAGGGTTCCGCTGATTGTTAAGTATCCGGGCCACGTGGCTCCGGGGAGCCGGTGTGACGTGCCTGTTACGACCCCGGATTTCTATCCCACATTCCTGGAACTGGCCGGCGTACCGCAAAAAGCGGGCACTCCTATCGACGGAAGGAGCATTGTTCCTCTGCTGGCCGGTAATCACATGCCGGAAAGGCCTGTCTTCTGGCACTACCCACACTATGGTAACCAGGGAGGGACTCCTGCCGCTTCCGTTGTTCTGGGAGACTACAAGTATATTGAGTTTTTCGAAGACGGACGCGGGGAACTTTACGACCTGAAGGCGGACTTCAGTGAGACGAACAATATTTATGAAAAAATGCCTGAGATGGCTTCGCGGCTCCGGATGCTCCTGCATGGATGGCAGCGGGAGGTATGCGCCCGTTTCCCGGAAGTAAATGAGGCGTATGGGGAGGCGTGATGAAAGAGAACAGAGAATATCAGATAAAACTGATGAGCGCACTGGCGAAGGTATTTCCCGGACAGGAGCCGGAAGAGGACCCGTGCTGCACCGGATTTACGATGCTTCGCGGGGAGACGTTCAGCTTCGTGACCGCGTATACCTGCGGCGGCGGAAATGGCGGCCGGGGAAATTTCGATGCAGTGGTGCGGGTGGAATCACCGGCTGCAGAATACTGCCGTATCCGGGAGATCATCCCGGTTCCATCCTTACGTCCGGTAAACAGCTGCGCGGACAGCAATTATCTGCGCACACAGCCGGGAATGTATCCGGATCTGCTGACCGAGCCGGCAGGAGGTCGCATTACCTTCACGCCGGGCCAGTTTAAGAGCCTGTGGATTGATGTGGAGATTCCGGAGAACGGACCATATGGGGATATTCCTGTGGCTGTGGTATTTGCCTCGCCAGAGGGAGAGGAGCTGTGCAGGAGAGAGGCCTCCATAAAGGTGTACCGGACCATACTCGGTCCCCAGAGACTCCTGCGCACGGAATGGTTCCACGGAGACTGCCTTGCCGACTATTACCAGGTGCCTGTCTTTTCCGAGGAGCACTGGAGGATCATGGAGAATTTCATATCGGCGGCTGCGTCCAGGGGCTGTAACATGATCCTGACGCCGCAGTTCACCCCGCCTCTCGACACGGCGCCCGGCGGAGAGCGGACTACAATTCAGCTGGTGGGAGTAAAGGTGCTTCCCGGGGACGGCTATGAATTCGATTTTGCCAGGCTGGAGCGATGGGTTGCCATGTGCTTATCCTGCGGCATGACCTGTTTTGAAATGTCCCATCTCTTTACCCAGTGGGGAGCCGGTCATCCTCCGAAGATCATGGCCGAGGAGAACGGGAAGGAAATAAAGCTGTTCGGCTGGGATGATCCGGCCGTGGGCGGACGCTACACCACATTCCTGGAGGCCTATCTTCCCAGGCTGACGGAAAAACTGCGGGAATTAGGCATTGCCGGGATAACCAGATTTCACATTTCCGATGAACCGGAGCCGCAGCATCTCTTATCCTATAAGCAGGCGAGAGAATCCGTGGCGCCGTATCTGAAGGATTTTGTCATCATGGACGCCATCTCCAGCATCGCGGTCTGCAGGGAGGGAGAAATCGACTGCCCGGTGTGCTCCAATGACCATATGGAACCATTTCTGGAAGCAGGCGTTACGCCTCTGTGGAGCTATTACTGTACAGCCCAGGATTATCTGGTCAGCAACCGCTTCATGGCCATGCCGTCCGCCAGATGCCGTATCTATGGCGCGCAGGTCTTTAAATACGGCATGGAGGGGATCCTTCACTGGGGATACAATTTTTATAATTCCCAGTACTCATTAAAGACCCTGGATCCCTACCGGTCCACGGATGCCGACGGCGCATTTCCATCCGGTGATTCATTCCTGGTGTATCCGGGGGCGGACGGAAAACCGGAGGAATCCATACGCATGATGGTCCTGTGCCATACGATGCAGGACGTGAGGGCCATGGAGCAGCTGGCCGATAAGAAGGGGAGAGAGTACGTCGTTGATATGCTGGAGGAGGATTTGGGAGAGCCCATCACCTTTAAGCGGTATCCGAAGTCGGATTACTGGATTCTCCAGATGAGAAACCGGATTAACCGGGAATTGGATGAAGATTAGTGTGTGTTTGTTTGTTTCAATCCACATTCTGAGTCCAGAATACAACACCCAGAATGACATGGCAGTGGGGGATATATGCCCGCCACTGCCGCTGAACTTGTTTTTGCGATTCATCTCCCAGCCTCTTCAGGTGGGAGATGAATCGCATATTTTGTTAAATTACATTGCAGAGAACCACAATGCTGTACTAGATACTACTGCAGCATAATCTTAATAATCTCTTTATCGGTCTGTTTCATGCCTTCTTTTCCAATGTATCCCACACAGCTGATCGTCTCGCCGGCGTCCTCCTGGAGAATGCCGCTGTCTGCCTGGTAGGCCCTGCCGTTCATGGCGAGATAGTGGGCCATCATGGCGGCATCCAGGCTTGTGGCGATCTTGGCGGCGCAGGAAATCTTCGCTCCGTCGCAGATGATGCCCGGGATATTGGCTAAGACATTCCCGATGGTGTTCTTAATCTGTTCCAGGGTTCCGCCCACCAGATAGGTGATGGCGGCTCCCGATGCGCAGGAAGCGGATACGGCGCCGCAGAAGGCAGACAGCTTGCCGATAAACTCCTTCTGATAGATGGTCAGCAGGCTGGAAAATGCGAGAGCCCGGTATAGACGTTCCTGGCAGATATTATTTTCCCTTGCATAGACAATGACAGGTACAGAGGAGGCGATTCCCTGGTTTCCGCTGCCGGAGTTGATCATGACCGGCATGTCACAGCCGCCCATTCGGGCCTCCGATCCGGCGGCCGCGTAGGCTTTCATGCGGACAGCCACGCCGTCCGGGTACGATTCCTTGATGATCTTTCCGATGCCGAGTCCGTAGCTTCCGGCCATTCCCTCATAGGCAATGTTCATATTATGAATGATGACCCGGTCCAGCAGCTCATGGATATCCTTAAGCGGTACCTGGTCTGCAAAATCCTTGATATTATCCACGGAGAGCAGGCTGCGGTCCGCCAGACTGCATCCGCCTTCCTTATGGTCTGAACTGAAAATCACTTCTTCGTCTTTCGTAATCTTCGTGATGTTGGTGTGGTCATACCGGATCTCCAGCGTTACAACGGAAGCGTCCTTATGCAGCTCCAGGATGATGTGCAGCGGAATCTCAGAATCCAGATATTCCACGGTACAGACTCCGTCTCTCAGCATAGCGGCCGCCGTCTTCCGGTCCTCATCTGTCAGATCTTCTAAAACTTCCATACATTTGGAGGCATTGCCTCCGACAATTCCCAGCATGACGCCGGCTTCGATGCCGACCATACTCTCTGAGTTGGGAATCGTGACACAGCGGACATTTTTAATCATGTTGCCGCTGCAGTAAGCGATGACTCTGTCGGGCAGGCAGCCCAGCACCTCTCTGGCCCTGGCTCCGGCGTAGGCCAGTGCGATGGGTTCAGTGCATCCCATGGCGGGGATCAATTCTTCAGCCAGTATCTTCAGGAATTCATCGTGTATTCTCTCGTTCATCATGAGTATCTTCACCTTTCCATTCATTCATATTGTAAGCAGGTAAATCAGCATGAAGCCCGAACAGGTAGTGAAATTCCTTGTGGCTGCTGCGCTGAATTAGGATGTTTTAATAATAAAAATTTATCAAATTCCGAATGGAAAGTCAATGGTTTTGGGGATATTGCATCGTTTCCAGCCACGGTTTGAGTTTCGGGCGACGTATCAGCCGATATTTTTATACAGGAAATGGATGAAACACTTTTTTTCTGATCTCCTAACAGATAATATTTTCTTTGGTATCGGTAATAATAGTGCATAAAACGTAAAATTGAAAAGGAGAAGACAGATGGAGACAGAAATGAATGCAGATATGATGTTAGAAGAGTATCGAAGGTATCTCATCTACAATGAGAAAAGTAAGTCGACAGTCAGTAAGTATGTACGGGATGCTGGTAAATTTCTGGATTTTTTGCAGACCTGTGGGGGAACGGAAGACAAAATAACGAAAGAAAACGCCATGCACTACAAAACAGAATTAATGGGAAGATATAAGCCTTCCAGTGTGAATTCCTTTTTAACCGCGCTGAACAGTTTCCTTACATTTTACGACAGACAGGAATGCCGCGTCAGGCTGCTGAAGATCCAGAAACGCGTTTTTACCGATCAGAACAGGGAGCTGACCAGAGAGGAATACATTCGACTGGTCGAAGCGGCCCAGATTGAGAAGAAAGACCGGCTGGCCCTGGTTATGGAGACGATCTGCGGGACCGGAATTCGCATCAGCGAGCTGCGCAATATAACAGCAGAATCCCTGCAGAGGGGGTATGCGAGCGTCTCGTGCAAAGGAAAGGAGCGGATTATCCTGATTCCTCTAAAGCTGAAGGACAAACTAAAAGACTACTGTATCAATAACGACATCCAGTCGGGAAGCATCTTTATAACCCGGACAGGTAAACCGATCGACCGCAGCAATGTCTGGACTGAAATGAACAAAATATGTGAGAGAGCAGGGATTTCCCATGAAAAAGTATTTCCCCATAATATGCGTCATCTGTTTGCAAGGACATATTATGGAAAACAGAAAGATATTGTGCATCTGGCAGATATTTTGGGGCACAGCAGCATCGAAACAACCAGGATTTATACTATGACGAGCAGTTGGGAATATGAAAGACAATTAAATGAAATGGGTCTAATAATATAAAAATACAACATATTACACATTATGTTGTGACAATTATACAACTCTTAGATTTTTATGTCAAGGATTTAATACGGTAAACTACATATTACACATTATGTTGTGATAAGCATACAGCAACGAAGTTTCGTTGTCAATATACGACAGGGTATTTTTTTATAGAACCTGTAAGGCTTTGCGGCAATAAAAACGAATAGGATCAGGTCTGCGCTCGGACAGCGGCATTTATTCCAAATACGGAAAAAGGCCGCAAATACATGACAGCGCAGGCCTTTTTTACTACATATTGTGTATTATGTTGTAAACCGAACTTGGACGGTTATTTCTCGGGCAGAATCAGAGAGCCGAGGCGGCATAATATTCCAATCATGCAGACAAGGCAATTGCGGACAGGTCTTTTAATCAGGTTATTTCAATCAGGAGGAGAAAAGATGAGAGGAAAAACATGGAAACTAGCAGCTGTTACACTGGGACTTAGTATCAGCGCGGCAGCAGCCGTCTACGCGCAGACGCCGGGATGGAGTTTAACCGGGGAGGGCTGGCGTTATATGTCTGTAGAAGGGCAGTATCAGGCAGCCAGATGGTTCCAGGATACAGATGGGCGCTGGTATCATTTTGACCAGAATGGAATAATGCAGACCGGCTGGTTTCAGGATGGCAGCGGCTTGTGGTATTTCCTGGCAACAGACACAGGAGCGATGAAGACCGGCTGGCACCAGGATCCTGATGGAAAATGGTATTTTCTCGCTTACAGCGGAGCCATGCAGACCGGCCTGATCAAAGTAGACCAGAAAGTATACTATATGGAACTGGGCGGAGCGCTGTTTACTGGGGATAAGGAAATTAACGGTGTGATCTATCACTTTACGGAAAATGGAACCGTAGGATCCGTACCTCCTGTTCCGACTGCGCAGGTGTGGTCCGCCAACGGAAACCAGACTTCCGGTTCAGACAGCAGTTCATCCAGGGAAAAAGTGCGGGTCAGGGACGTCGTACAGAATGACATCATAGATGCAGTCAATCAGACAAGCGGGAGCGAACACATAGCCAGCGCTTCCATTGACGGACAGAGCATTCGTGTGACTCCGGTTGCAGTTTCTACCATGCTGGAGGGACTTCCGGCTGCACAGTCGGTTTTTGAGGTGTTTCTGTCCTCCGGATATATCAATGAAGTGACAATCAGCGGTCCGGGAGGAAGCGCAGTGGTTCATGAGGCAGGCGACCTGGTGGGAGCGGCGAGAAGCCTGGGCTTTTCGGGAAGCGGAAGCTTTTCTCAGGCCAGAGGGTCCTACACGGTGACGGTATCCTATTCCGGAACGCTGGACTATGGTTATGAAGACGGAACTCTCGTATATTCCGTTGCTGTCAATTGAGTGACGGTCCTCTGAGATGATTCAAAGAACAAAATGTTTATCAGTAATCCTTTTTACATTTCTTTTATCCATTATATTTGTTTTGATCACACCGTTGACCGGCTGCGCCTCCGGATTAAATGCCAGCGAGCAGGAGCTGGTGGCAAAGGCCAAAGGTACGTTTGAATGGAATGGAAAAGAGTACCGGGCAAAACAGACGTATATCGACCAGCTGATCGCATACCTCTGCAGGGAGGATGTGGACTTAAACGCAGATACCTGCGCCGCCGCGGCCGCAGAAATGTACGGCAGTGTGGAACGCGGTGTGACGAAAGGCTATCTCTATGAAGTCGGAGGCAGTGGGGATACCGCTACAGATACCAGAGAAGCGATGGAGTCAGAGGTGGGATCTCAGGAAGAAAAGGGCTATGGACAGGAAGGCTTGTCAGGAGATGAGGAGCGGTCCAACAAACAGCTTGGGGAGAGGTCTGACGAACCATTTGAGGAGTGGACCGGCAATAAGCTTGATGAAAAGTTCAAGAAGTGTGCTCCTGTTATTGTCCGGCTACCGGGGTGTTGGTGGTTCGGAGGGAATCGTGCGGGAGGAGAGAACGCAGGAACTGGAGTTGGAACAGAAAATGGGTGGCTCCGTCTGTTAGATCCGACTCTTTACTGCCTGCTCATGGTGGGCGAAGCCGTGTGTTTACTCATTTTGATAACGGCATTGGCCCAAACTGCCAGGAACCGGAGCTTAAGGCGCCGGAGCAAGGTGAGAAAAGTGCTGCAGACGATTGTAATCTGCATGACGGCCGGCGCCTGTTTCCTTTCAGGACTGCTTCTATCGCTTCGCATTGGAGCATTTTCAGAACAGGCGGTGTTAAACCAGATCGAAAAGACTTCCTGGTACCAGACGGTTTATGACGATATGAAACGGGAGACATTCAGGACTCTGTCCTTGATCCAGGCGCCTGAATATGATTACGGGGACATGGTCAAGTATTCCAATGTGGTACTGACTGCCAGGCAGCAGGTAAAAGCAGAGCTTGAGGGAGAATCGCCGCACACTGATTTAGCGGGAGCGATGGAACCGCTGCGGTCTTTTGTATCTGCCGGTTACAGGCATGCATATCCGAATTCTGAAGTGGCTGCCGCGGGCATGGAGTACCTGATGAACGGCCTGGAGGCACGGTGTGAGAATCTGGTGCACTGGGCGGGGATGGACTGGTGGCGCCAGAAGACGAGGGATTTTGTGTGCTGGATGCCGGTTTTACTGGGAGGCGCTGTTCTGGTCTTTTCACTGGGGACCACAGAACTGATCTGCCTGAGCCGTTCCGGTTACCGGGCAGTCAAGAGATTCGGAGCCAGCCTGTTTGTGGGATTTTTAGGCCTTGCCGTCTGCGGTCTTTTGCTTTGGCGATTCGGAGGGGATGGAACTGTATGGACAGAACCGGTCTATATGAATGAATTTGCCCGGTATCTGTCAGTCTCAGCCGGATACAGTGCACTTTCACTTGGAGGCATGGGCTGCTGTTTGTCAGCAATGGCATTCTATATATCAAAATGTATGAAGTACGAAAGATGAAGTCGGGAGGATGGCATGAGAGGAATGAGAAAAGGAAGAAATAAAGATAATAATGATTATCGGAATCATTTCGGGGGGGGGGGGGGTACAAAAATGCCGCTCGGTCTATTTGATCTCCACTGCCATCTGCTTTATGGAATAGATGACGGTGCCGTTTCTCTGGAGGAGTCTCTGCGTGCTGTTCAGATGGCGTGGGATGAAGGTATCAGCCATATTGTATTTACCCCTCATTATACACCGGGGAAGGTTTCGGCGGAGAAGGAAGTCATTGTAAAACGAATAAATGAGGTCAAAGAGGCCGCCGAAAATGCAGGGATTCAAGGCATAAAGTATTACTGCGGCAACGAAGTGCTCTGCGTTTCCGGCGTGGAGGAACTGTTAAAACAGGGCGAGATATTTACAATTGCAGATACAAAGTACGTGCTTCTGGAATTCTATCAGGGGGTAAGATACCAGGATATGTTTCAGGGGCTTTCTCGCGTGGTGAGAAAGGGATATATCCCGGTTTTGGCACATGTGGAGCGATATGTCTGCCTGTATCAGAGCGTGGAGAGAATAGAGGAACTGCGTGATTTGGGAATTGTGATTCAGATGAACACAGAGTGCTTTTTTCAGCGGATTCCGGACGTGCGGATGGTCTGGTACAGAAAATTGATGAAAGCCGGTTATGTCCAGTTGATTTCCACGGATGCACATGGCGCGGACAGGAAACCGCCGCGGATGAGAAAGGCGGTGGAATGGCTGGAACGCCACTGTGATCATGGGCTTGTGGAGCGTGTGCTCTATGAAAATCCTGCGAGGCTGCTGGAGGACCGGATACTATAAGAATTTCAGAGGGAGAACGATGAAAGATACAAGAGACGATGAGATAGAGATTGATTTGCTGCAGCTTTTCTGGGTGATGAAAAGAAGGCTGTGGATTATGATTCTGGCGGTTGTCGTGGGGGCGGCGGCGGCCATGCTGTACACAACAACCCTGATGGAACCGGTTTACACTTCTTCCACCATGATTTACATATTAAACAAGACAAACAATATTACATCGCTGTCAGATCTTCAGTTGGGAACACAGCTGACAAAGGATTATAAGGTGCTGGTGACCAGCCGTCCGGTTCTTGAGCAGGTGACAAGGAATCTGGGATTAGACATGAGTTATCAGCAGTTAAATGGGAAAATTACGGTCAACAATCCGGCCGATACGAGAATTCTGACTATTTCAGCCAGGGATACAAATCCAGAGACAGCACGGGCCATTGCCGATGAGATGGCATCGGTGTCGGTAGCGCGCATTGCCGAGATCATGGACTCGGTGCCGCCAAAAATCGTGGAAGAGGGAAATCTCCCCACAGCGCCTTCCAGTCCCAATGTGAGAAAGAATACGGTACTCGGCGGACTGGCGGCAGGAATCGCGGCCGCAGGCGTTATCATTCTGCTGTATCTGATGAACGACAGCATTCGGAATGCCGGAGATATCGAGCGCTATCTGGACCTCAACACGCTGGGGCAGATACCGGAATTTGAAGAAAATGAGAAAAGAAAAAGAAAGAAAAGCAAATGGGGAAGAAGGGCGGTGGAGTAAATGCAGAAGGTAGAATTTAATAAAATACCGCAGCTGGATTTCCGGACAAACGAAGCGTTCAAAACGCTGAGAACCAACATCACATTCTGCGGTGACGACCAGAGGGTGATCCTGTTTACCAGTACCATTCCCAACGAGGGAAAAACTTTAGTCGTATTCCAACTGGCGAGATCATTTGCCGAGGATGGGAAACGGGTGCTTCTGCTGGACGCGGATATGCGCAAATCCGTCCTGATGGGCCATTACCGCGTCGACCGGGAGACGAGAGGACTGAGCCATTATCTCGTAGGCCAGGAATCCGCCGAAAATGTCACTTACAGCACAAACATAGAAAACATGGAAGTAATTTTCGCCGGCCCGTCCACACCGAATCCGGCGGAGCTTCTGGGAAATGTCAGGTTTGAGGAGATGCTCGGCGAACAGCGGGGAAACTACGATTACATTCTGATTGACACCCCGCCTCTGGGCAGCGTCATTGACGCGGCGATCATTGCGCGAAATGTGGATGGAGCCGTTATCGTGGTGGAGAGCGGAGTCATCAGCTATAAGATGGTTCAAAAGGTAAAAGGCCAGCTGGAGAAGAGCGGATGCCGGATCCTGGGCGCGGTTCTTAACAAGGTGGACCAGGAGAATAAAGGCTATTACAGCGGGTATTACAGTAAGTACTATGGGAAGTATTACGGTTATGGGGCCAGCGGAAGCAGTGATAAGGCAGAAAAAACAGACGAGATGACTATGGCTGCCGGCGGCGAAAAAAATCAGATAAAACGTTCAAGAAGACGCAAGTAGGATACGAAGGGGATAAAATGATAAAGACACGTATTATAGCAAATAAATGGTTCCGATCGGTATTATTTCTTATCTACGATATCTGCATGATTCAGATCTGCTCATTTTTAGCTCTTTGGATCCGGTTTGATTTGTCCACAAAATCCATTCCTTTACAGTATGTTGAAGCAATGATGTCATATGCAGGTATTTTAACAGTGACAACTGTTATAGTTTTTTCATTGTTTCACTTATATTCCATAGTATGGAGCAGTGCCGGTATTATAGAAATGGAATATATTGTGGCGGCTTGCAGTGTGACTTGTGTTTTACAGATTGCAGGTATGAATATTTTTAATATTGTGGTGCCTAGAAGCTACCATATATTGTGGCTGTTATTCATGACGGCATTTATTGGTATAAGTCGTATGAGTTACAGGGCTTTGCAGTTGGCGGGCAGGCATTTGGGGCGAAAACGAGATGCTGCAGTGCAAAAACGGGTAATGATTGTAGGTGGAGGGCAGGCTGGTACCCTATTAATAAAAGAATTAAACAGCAGTGAGAGGGCATCAGGAATACCAGTATGCATTATTGATGATGACCATAATAAAATAGGTAAATATATTAATGGAGTTCCTATTCGCGGCACGAGGGAAGAAATTCCTGAGCTGGCAGAGAAGTATAAAATAGACGAAATATATATTGCTCTTCCCACAGCAACAGGCGTGGAAAGAAAAAAAATACTGGAAATCTGCCAGAAAACAAAATGTATATTGAAAATACTTCCAGGTCTATACCAATTAATGAGTGGCGAGGTTAGTATTGCAAAACTTCGAGATGTTGAGATTGATGATCTCTTAGGGAGAGAGCCTATCAAAGTTGATTTAGACGAGATTATGGGGTATGTAAAAGGCAAAGTTGTCATGGTTACAGGAGGCGGCGGATCAATTGGAAGCGAATTATGCCGACAGTTGGCTGGGCATGAAGTGGGGCACCTGATTATATTTGATATGTATGAAAATAATGCTTATGAGATTCAACAGGAATTAAAACGGAACTATCCGGAGCTGAATCTGACTGTATTAATTGGTTCGGTACGAAATACAAATCGTCTGGATTTCTTATTTCGTACGTATCGACCAGACGTTGTATATCATGCAGCAGCCCATAAGCATGTTCCGCTAATGGAGGACAGTCCAAATGAAGCGATTAAAAATAATGTGATTGGCACTTATAAAACTGCAATGGCCGCAATTAAATATGGGACAAAACGTTTTATTTTAATTTCAACGGATAAGGCGGTAAATCCTACAAATATTATGGGAGCGAGCAAACGGTTATGTGAAATGGTAATTCAAATGTGTAATCAGAAAAGCGATACTGAGTTTGTGGCAGTCCGATTTGGTAATGTTTTAGGTAGCAATGGAAGCGTAATTCCGCTATTTAAACAGCAAATTGCGGCAGGGGGACCGGTCACAGTAACACATAGAGATATAATTCGTTACTTTATGACAATCCCAGAAGCCGTGAGCCTGGTATTGCAGGCGGGTGCCTATGCCAGAGGGGGAGAAATTTTTATCCTTAATATGGGGGAACCAGTGAAGATATTGGACATGGCTGAAAATTTGATCCGCTTATCTGGATATGAACCTTATAAAGATATTCAAATTCAGTTTACTGGCTTAAGACCAGGTGAAAAGCTTTTTGAGGAACTGTTAATGGAAGAGGAAGGGCTTCAGGATACCAAAAATAAAAGGATTTTTATTGGACATCCGATGGATATTGATTATCCCTGGTTTGAAGACGAGTTAAAGAAACTCGATGAAGCTGCCTGGATGGAAACAAAAGATATGAGAGCAATGGTTCATAAGCTGGTGCCTGAGTATAATTACAAGTTAGAAGGCACTGTTGTAGAAAAACAAGTTGCTGCAGCAGAAAAAACAGAATCAGAAGGTTAATGGTGCTCTGGAAATATCTATGCTTTTTACATAAAGTAATAAAAGGTAATTACAAAAGGTATTGGAAAGAAGTTGTCGCCTTTGCGCATTTTTGCCAATACCTGTTATATAAAATAATTACTCATAGAGAGTGTATACTAATACGCAGTTTCTATGAGATGGCGAAGCCTGCCTTTTTGCTGGCTTAAAAAAGTGTAAAGATGTAAAGAATATACGTGTAAGGGTTATTTTATGGAAAAGCAGAAATGGTATGCAGTTCAGGTTCGTGCAGGGAAAGAACATATAGTAGCTGAACTTTGCCGTAAACAAATAGGAAATGACATATTAAAAGAGTGTTTTGTTCCCATGTATGAGAGAAAACGCCGCTATGAGGGAATGTGGCATAAAGAAGAGCTGCGGTTATTTCCAGGCTATATTTTTATGGTTACGGAGCAGATTCATGAATTATTTAAAAATTTGAAAAAGATTCCAGAACTTACAAAGATACTTGGCATGGGAAGCGAATTTGTACCACTGAAAGATTCAGAAGTGAAGTTTTTAAGAGATACCGGCGGTAATAATCATTTGTTGAAAGTATCGGAAGGATATATAACAGGAAAACAAGTGATTATTACCTCTGGTCCGATGACTAAACTGGTAGGAGAAATAAAATTTATTGATAGACATAAGCGTATGGCAATTATTCAGACGGAGATGTTTGGACGAATTATGGATATAAGGTTAGGGTTGGAAATAGTAACAAAGGTAGAAAAATAAGTCTGAACAATGAAAAATAAAGGTAAGCAAATGAAGAAAAAATGTAATGCAGATTTCCAGTGTACGACGAATTGTGAAAGATTAACAAATATAAAACCATTCGAAAACAAAATATGGCTTTCATCTCCGACTATGCATGGAGAAGAAATAAAATATGTGCAGGAAGCCTATGAAACAAATTGGATGTCTACTATTGGTGAAAATATTAATGAAGTAGAACGCATTGTTAAGGAAAAAACCGGCTGCAAATATGCTGTTGCACTATCAACTGGTACAGCGGCACTCCACCTGGCAGTAAAACTCGCAGGAGTAAAACCAGGAGAAAAAGTGTTTTGTTCCGATTTAACATTTGATGCGACTGTTAACCCTGTTGTATATGAAATGGGGGATCCTGTATTTATTGATACGGAACGTGATACCTGGAATATGGATCCGGTAGCTTTAGAAAGAGCATTTGACCTTTATCCGGACGTCAAGGTTGTTGTGGTTGCACATCTTTATGGTACTCCAGGCAAAATTGATGAAATAAAGAAAATATGTAAAACGCATCATGCGTTAATTATAGAAGACGCAGCAGAATCATTTGGAGCTACATATAAAGGAAAGCAGACTGGTACCTTTGGCCAGTTTAGCTGTATTAGCTATAATGGAAATAAAATAATTACTGGATCTTGTGGAGGCATGCTTCTTACTGATGACTTGGAGGCAGCAAATAAAGTAAGAAAGTGGTCGACACAAAGCCGTGAAAAAGCGCCTTGGTATCAACACGAGGAGTTGGGATACAATTATCGTATGAGTAATGTTATAGCGGGAGTTGTCCGGGGGCAGCTCCCATATCTTGAGGAACATATTACACAGAAAAAGGCTATTTATATGCGTTATAAAGAAGGTTTTAAAGATATTCCAGTATCAATGAATCCATATGACAGCGAAAATTCTGAGCCGAATTTCTGGTTGTCTTGTATCCTTATCAATGAATGTGCAATGAGTAAGCAGGTGAGAGGTGAAAGAGAGGTTTTGTATGTTAGAGAAAATGGTAAGAGCTGTCCTACAGAAATTTTGGAGAAGCTGATGGAGTATAATATAGAAGGCCGGCCAATTTGGAAACCTATGCATATGCAGCCGCTTTACCGTATGAATGGTTTCATAACACAAGAAGGAAATGGGAGGGCAAGAACAAACGCATATGCCGAAGGCAGTAGTATGGATGTTGGCATGGATATATTTAATAGGGGAGTGTGCTTACCTTCGGATAACAAGATAACACCAGAACAACAAGATGTAATTATAACTATTATTCGCAATTGTTTTCAGTAATTTTTGTAAAACTGAAGGGTAGTAAATATGAGGACAGGATATGAGGTAAAAAAATTACATAGGCCATATGAAAAGTATTTTAAACGACCATTTGATCTTTTGTGCGGATTTGCAGCACTTATTGTTTTCTGTTGGTTATATATTATTTTAGCTATTATGATACGTATTAAATTAGGTAGTCCAATCTTATTTACTCAAGAAAGGCCAGGCAAGGACGAGAAAATCTTTAAATTATATAAATTTCGTACAATGACTGATGAAAAAGATGAGTATGGAAAACTTCTGCCAGATGAAATGAGATTAACAAGATTTGGAAAAATGCTGAGAGCGACTTCTCTTGATGAAATTCCAGAAGTATTTAACATTATTAAAGGAGATATGAGCGTGGTCGGACCACGCCCCTTATTAGTAAAATATCTGCCGCTTTACAGTGAAGAGCAAAAACACAGACATGATGTTCGCCCAGGGCTGTCAGGACATGCCCAGGTGAACGGACGTAATTCAGTATCCTGGGAAGAAAAATTTAAATTAGATGTTGAGTATGTGTATAACATTACTTTTTGGGGCGATCTAAAAATCATCTTCTGTACAGTTAGAAAGGCTTTTATAAAGAGAGAAGGTATTTCTTCCCAAACATCTGTTACGATGGAGGAGTTTAAGGGAACATCAAGAATATGAGAAAACTTGTAATTATTGGAGCATCAGGTCACGGTAAAGTAGTTGCAGATATTGCAGAAAAGAATGAATATAAAAATATTGTCTTTTTGGATGATAGCGAGTTGACTGAATGTGCTGGATTTCCAGTCGTAGGAAGGAGCACTGATGCCTGGTTATATAAAGAAACTTCAGAATTTGTAATTGCCATAGGAAAGGCAAACATCAGACAAAAAATTCAGGAAAGTCTTAAGGGATATAAATTTGCTGTTTTGGTGCATCCAAATGCTTCGGTTAGCCGAAATGTTGAAATTGGTAAAGGAACAGTAGTTATGGCTGGCGCAGTGATCAATTCCAATTCAGTGGTTGGAAGGGGCTGTATAATAAATACTGGCGCATCTATTGACCATGATGATAAGATCGGTGATTATGTACATATTTCAGTTGGCGCACATATTGCAGGAAGTGTAACTGTGGGAAGCAGGACTTGGTTAGGCATAGGAAGCTGTGTTATCAATAATTTGTATATATGCAGCGATTGTATGATTGGCGCTGGCACTGTCGTTATTAGAGATATATATGAGCGGGGGACGTATGTTGGAAATCCTGCAAGGAGAATTAGATGAAAAAAATTTGTTTTATAACCACCATACCATTGACTCTAAAATCTTTTGTTATAAACACAGCGATATACATTCATCAAAATACGGACTGGGATATTAGTTTTATTTGCAGTTATGATGTTGATTTTGCAAGGAGTTTACCAGATTATATTCATTATTTCCCGGTTACTATGAAACGTGGAATCAGTTTTTCGGGTATAAAATCAATAATTGAGATGCGTAAAATTTTTAAAAGGGAAAAATTTGATCTGATTCAGTACTCATCGCCTAATGCCTCTTTATATGCTGCAATTTCTGGGAAAGTGGCAGGAGTACCTGTTAGATTATATTGTCAGTGGGGGCTGGCCTTTATTGGATTTCATGGCCTGAAGCAAAAAATATTCGAAATAGAAGAAAAATTTGTATGCTCACTTTCTACATGGATTGAACCAGACAGTAATAGCAACTTAACTTTTGCACATGAAATCGGATTATACCCGAAACATAAAGGTGCAGTGATCTGGAATGGAAGCGCCTGCGGTGTTGATTTAAAGAAGTTTAATATTGCTAATAAAGAGAGGTATCGAATTGCGATCCGTAGTGGATTGAATATTCCTTTAAATGCATTTGTTTTTGGTTTTGTAGGCAGAATAACCCGTGACAAAGGAATTAACGAGTTATTAGAAGCTTTCAGAAGAATAAGCAGCAGAAATCGCTGTATTTACTTGTTGATGGTAGGACCAAATGAGACAGATGAAAATGTCAATTCTGAATTGTATCAGTGGTCAAAGAATTCCTCGCAAATTAGATATATAGGATATACAAGTGTCGTTGAACAGTATTTGGCAGCAATGGATACTTATATTCTTCCAAGTTATAGGGAAGGATTTGGAATGAGTGTTATTGAGGCAGAGGCTATGGGCGTTCCTGTTATTGTTACTGATATACCAGGTCCTATAGATGCAATGAAAGATCAGAAGACTGGCATAATCGTAAAAAAGGCAGATATTGATTCGCTGGAAAATGCTATGGATGTTTTATATGTAAATCCGGAAAAAACAAAAAAAATGGGGCAAAACGGTTACATATTTGCTATGACAGAATTCAACCAGGAACAGTTGTTTCAATATATACTGGAAGATCGTAAACGGCTCTTAAAAGACACTTAATAGATCGTAAAGGAGTTAACTAAATGAAAGCATTATTTTGCTATGATGGTCCTTTATATAAAGATGAAAATGGGGATTATTTTGATAGTATTTTAAATGACCAGATGTTTCAAAGATATTTTGCCGTTGCAGATGAACTTGAGGTTATCATAAGAACAAGACCCATTTCAAGAGAACAAGCAATTAAAAAAATGAGCCAACTGACTAATCCAATGATATCCATAATAGAGTGTCCTAATCTTTCATCATTTAGCGGAATGATTATAAATACTGACAAGGTAAAAAAAATACTAAAGGAAAGAATTCTAAATGCCGATTTAGTGTTTATTCGGCTGCCGAGTGTAATAGGAAATTACAGTATTGGTTTATGTAAAAGTTTGAAAAAAAAGTATTTAGTTGAAGTCGTCGGCTGTCCGTGGGACTCCTATTGGAATTACAGTATTAAAGGTAAATTAGTAGCCCCTTTTTCGGCAGTAATGATGCGCAGGCAGATAAGGAATGCTCCTTATGTTTTATATGTAACAAATAATTTTCTTCAAAAAAGATATCCTACGAAAGGAAAAAGTATTGGCTGTTCTAATGTTGAACTTCAACCAGCAACTACAGACGTTCTTATAAGCAGACTGAAGAAAATTTCGGAATATAAGAAGAATACAAAGTTAATTATAGGTACGGCTGCGGGGTTAGATGTTTTGTATAAAGGCCAGCAATATATAATTCAGGCTCTGGGGCAGCTAAAAAAACAGGGAATTGATTGCTTTGAGTATCAACTCATCGGGGGAGGAAAAGGAACTTACTTAAAAAAAGTTGCGGAGATGAATAACGTAGCGGATCAAATTAAGATCATAGGGCAAATGCCTCATGATGAAGTCTTTACTTGGCTCGATTCCATAGATATATATGCACAACCGAGCAGACAGGAGGGGCTGCCAAGAGCAATGATTGAAGCAATGAGCAGAGGAATACCTTGTATAGGTGCTAAGACAGCTGGTATACCAGAATTGATAGATAATAAGTATATTTTTACTAACTCTAAGACAGAAGTGGAGGAAATTAGTAACCTGCTGTTAGATATGAGATCGGAATGCTGTATTATGGAAAGACTGGCTTTCGAAAATTTTCATGAGGCTTTGAAATATCAGAGAAGTACATTAGTTGAACGACGAACAAGGTTTTTTATGAGCTTTGCAGAATAGATGCATACCTGTTTAATTAAGTTTCATGATTATATATGGGAGGTAGGTGGATGGGATATATCCTTATAGGAATCTATGTATTATTAGTATTATATCATCTTGTAAAGGATATTAACGGAGAAGTAAAATGGGCAATGGTATATATAACATTTGGCTTTCTGTTTTATTTATGCAGCCATTGTGAATATTTAAATACATATGATTTATCAAATTATAATGCTCAATACGCTTATTATAATCCTATGTGGGATAAATCTTTTACTCTCTATTATTTATTTTTAACTATGATGCGATTAGGTCAGATTGCGGAAATTAGTTTTGTTAACTGGTGGTGGATTACCTTAGCGGGAGCATTTTTAATAATAATAATTGCTATAAAAATTCATCAATTTAATCCTCATCATTTTCTTGTTTTTTTTATGATGTATTATATTGTAAATTTGTATACTGGTTTAAAGTTTTTTTACGGATTTTGCATCTACTTATTAGCGTCAGGTTTTTTATTGCGCGGAGGAAGAAAGAATAAACTATTATATATATTTTTAACGGCTATTGCAGGGGGAATGCATGTTATGTATTATGCATTTATTTTATTTGCACTTATTAATACAGATGTGCCTGCTTCTGTGGAAGAATGCAGCTTAAATATATATTCACATATACGACGTCATAGAATAATTCCAGTTCTGGTAATTGCTTCCCTGATATTAAGTTTTGTTTTGAGACTTAGTGGAAGTGCTAATGAATTTTTAAGCAGAATATTTTCTTTTATAGATTCTGATAAAATGGATGACTATTTGTCATTAAGCACGAAGGGAGGATTTTATATTCCGGTAATTATGCAGTTACTATCGTTATATCTAGCTTTTATAATAAAAAAACAGTCTAAAAAAACAAGTTTATTAAATCAACAATATACAGATGTTCTGTATTATTTTAATCTTCTGCAGGTGATATTTTACCCGCTATTTATGATATCTACAACATTCATGAGATTAATTACAGCCACATCGATGGTAACAATTGCTGCGGGCGGATATAATAAATTTGAATTGAAGCAGCGGAAGCGATTCAAAATAACTGGAGCTTCAGTTCTTATTGTTGCAGCCTCCCTGTTTAGACAATTAGTATTAGGGCATTGGTGGGAAACAGCAGTAGTTCCACTTTTCCACCTATAAATTAGGAAGGAAAAAAATGATAAAAACAAGATTAAAGCATTACTTAGCCTGGTTTCTGAATAAACCTGTTATACGTAGCATTACTCCGGCTAGTTGGTATTTATCTATTCGATATTATGAACATTTAGGAAAAAAATTAAATTTAAAAAATCCGGTTACATTTAATGAGAAGCTGCAATGGTTAAAAATTTATAATCATAAACCAGAGTATACAATAATGGTAGATAAATATGCGGTTCGGCAGTATATCTCTAAAACAATAGGTAAAGAGTATTTAATTCCTTTGGCAGGAGGCCCTTGGGACAAATTTGATGATATTGAATTTGAGCAGCTACCGGATCAGTTTGTACTGAAATGTACACATGATAGTGCAAGTGTTGTGATTTGTAAAGATAAATATAATTTTGATAAGGAAAAGGCCAGGCAGAAAATTAACGCAGCATTAAAGTATAATTTCTATTGGTATGGAAGAGAATGGCCATATAAAAATGTTAAACCTAAAATTATAGCAGAAAAATTTATGGTTGATGACTGTGGAGATTCCGACTTAAAAGACTACAAATTTATGTGCTTTAACGGAGTTGTAAAATGTAGTTTTGTATGTACAGAAAGATTTTCTGGTAATTTGCGTGTTACATTTTTTGATAGAGATTGGAATGTTATGCCATTCTCACGAACCTATCAAGTCAGCGAAAAAGAGATACCTAAACCGGCCAATTATAATCAGATGTTAGAATTGGCAGAACAATTATCCCGGAATATACCATTTATCAGAGTTGATTTTTATGAGATTAATGGGAGAATATATTTTGGTGAGTTGACGTTTTTTCCGGGGTGTGGATTTGAGGCATTTCATCCAGAATCATGGGATAAAAAACTTGGTGATTGGATAATTTTAAAGAAGCAATAGAGGAATATTATGAACGAAATGAGAAAAATATACCTTAGACGAAATACATTAATGTCTATAGTATTTGAGATATTAACTATAATATGTGGTTTTATCTTACCGCGATACATATTACTATATTTTGGATCTGATACAAATGGGCTGGTATCTTCCATTTCACAATTTTTAGGGTTTATTTCTTTATGTGAATTAGGAATGGGAGCTGTTGTTCCAGCTAGTTTATATAAACCCCTGGCCGAAAATAATCAAAACAAAATTAGCAGTATTGTAGTATCTGCGCAAAGATTTTATAGATTTATTGGAATTCTAATGCTGATTTACATAGCAGCATTAATTGCTTTTTATCCCAACTTAGTCAAGGATTCTTTTAACTTTACATTTACTGCATCATTAATAGGCATTGTATCTATTAGTATATTTGCCCAATACTTTTTTGGAATTACATATTCGCTTTTACTAAAAGCAGATCAAAAGCAATACATATCATTTATTGTTAATAGTGTAACACTAGTTTTGAATACGTTAATTTCGGTGGCTCTTATCAAGTGGGGATATAGTATTCATACCGTAAAATTAGTTTCTGCAATTATATTTGTTGCAAGACCGTTCTTTTTGACGATTTATGTGAAAAAGCATTATGCTCTTAATTTAGAAATTAAATATAAGGATGAGCCTATTAAACAAAAGTGGAATGGAATTGCTCAGCATCTGGCTAGTACAGTGCAGGAAAAAACAGATACTATAATTTTGACGTTATTCTCTACACTATTAAATGTTAGTGTGTATGGTGTTTATTTTATGGTGATAAACGGGATGAGGGGCCTCGTATATTCTCTGACTGCCGGTATGTCCGCGTTGATTGGCAATATGTTGGCTAGAAATGAAAAAAAAGAGTTAGTGGCTGTTTTTGAAAAGTTTGAGTGGGTAATGCATACGTTAACAACGTTGATCTTTACGATTACTGGTTTGCTCGTTGTACCATTTGTTCAAGTGTACACAAATGGGATATCAGATGCTAATGATTATATAGTTCCTGGTTTTGCTCTCATTATGTCTATTGCTATTGCAGCGCGATGCATCCAGATGCCATATAATGTTGTTGTTCAGGCAGCGGGGCATTTTAAAGAGACTCAAGCAAGCGCTATCATTGAGCCGGTTGTTAATATCATGATTTCTGTGATTATGGTGTTCAAATTTGGCTTGGTAGGAGTAGCAATTGGTACACTGGTTTCAATGATTTATCGTGTCTTATACCTGGCATTTTATTTAATGAAAAATATTATATATATTAAAGCAGGCAGCTTTTTTAAACAATTATTAGCAGACAGTATGTCTGCTTTTATTATGGTCTTTTCAGTTTCTTTCATTAATATTAATGTTGACAGTTATATTAAGTGGATAGGCGTGGCAATTGTGATCACTTTTATATGTGGCATTGAATGCATTGGAATTAATATAATATTCTATAAAAAATATGCCATTAGTAGTATTAATTTATTTATCAATAAATTGATCAGGATAGGTGGAAGATAAAATGATTAATGGAGAAACAACTTACATATATCTTCTTAGCGATCCAATGTCGCAGTTTACAATGCTGGATCTTCAAATGCTGAATAATGTGAAGCTAGTGAATAAACATAAGCTTTTTAAAAACAAAGTGTTAAATATTCTTTCCAAAGGCCATTTATCTTTAAAAGCAAACAAATTTATAAGTTTGCCCTTAAAAAATATTTGGTATAAAAAATTATTGCGATATAAAAGTGATAAAAAAGTTGTTGTGATTATGTCACCTCCATGGTATGACAGGCAGCTTATAAAATTTCTTAGAAAAAATTATTTTAATTGTAAACTGATTCTGCACTTCCATGATATTGTGGCAAAAGACCTAAAATACAATAAACAATTAAAGATAGAACGAATAAAAAAAGATTTTGATCAAATCATTGTTTATAACCAGGCAGATGCTGAGACGTATGGATTTGTTTATCACCCGGTCGGATATGCGCCCCCGTCTAAAGAAGAACTAAAAAAATACCCTTACAGTGATTTAGTGTTTATTGGAGCGGCTAAAGACAGATTGGATGATATAAGGAACATATATAAAAGAATGACTGCAGCAGGGCTTATTTGTGATTTTTATGTAACAGAGGTACCTAATGATCAAAGAAGGGCTGATGGTATTATTTATGGCGATAAGTTTCTTCCTTATTCGGAGTGTTTAGCACGTGAGGCGGCTTCAAATTGTCTGCTTGAAATACTCCAGGGAGGATCGAAAGGGAGGACCTATCGAATGATGGATGCAATTATTTATAATAAAAAACTAATTACTAATTGTGAAGAGATAGTGAGGCTTCCTTATTACAATGAAAATAGGATCCATTTTTTTAATAATATAAATCAAATTAGTATAGATTTTGTGCGAAATCGTAAAGAAATAGATTACGGATATAAAAATGATTTCTCTAATATAACATTTTTGAACTTTATAGATTCATTATGAGGAAATGTATGGATAGAAATAGAACAATCGATGTTGCAAAAGGCATTGCTATATTAATGATTATAGATGTGCATCTTCAAAGCGGGGCTGTCTTTTTGGTCGGAGAAACTTTTCATGTTGTAACGTTCTTTGTGATATCTGGAATTATTATTGGGAGTGATAAGAAAAAATATGAAAAAGAAACTATTTATAGTTTTGCTGTTAAAAAAATTAAAAGTCTTATCTATCCATATGGCGCTATGAGTATTTTATTTATTCTTTTTATGGTATTTATTTCACTTTTGAAAGATAATTCACTATTTTCGGACAGGGTTTCTAGTGCGGTAATAGAAGCAGTTACTTTTCAAGGGGTAGGTACTCTTTGGTTTCTGCCAGTATTGTTTTTTGCTGAATTGATTGCTTTTGCTTATTCAAAAATTTTTAGGCGTTTTGGAGGCATTCAGTGGGCAATATGTATGGGGGTTATTGCTGTATATATTAGCTGGCTTTTTGAAAAATGTGAATTACCTGAAGGGATAATGCTCATGTTGTCTTCTTCTATCGCAGCAGGGTTTATAGCAATTGGATATGATATTTCACCGTTCTTTTATAAGCTGTCGGTTAAGAGTAGAAAACATTTGTTTACTGTGATAGTTGGTTCTTTATCTATGTTTTTTATAAATAAATATTTTGTCCGTTTTTATGAAGCAGATATTCACATACTGAAAATAGGGGATCCGGCAATATATTTTGTGTGTTCCATGTCGGGTGTAGTATTTGCCTTAGCCTTATCCTGCATTTTTAGTTACGTTAAATGGTTGGATTCTCTTTTCTCATTTTTGGGAAAGAATTCGTTAATAATTATGACAACTCATAAGGAATATTATATTACTTATGCAGTCTATCTGTTTTTATTAAAAACATTTGGCGGTTCATGCGGCCAGTTGCTATTTGGACTTCTGTCATTAGTTTTAATCGTGACGATTGAGCTTATTTTAATCTTGATCATTACAAAAACACCTCTGAAGTATCTGTATAAGTTACCTGAAATAAATATAAAAAGATAGGAGATATATGATTTCAAGCAAACAAGATTATAAAAATTATATATTAGCTGATAAAAAGGCCAATCATATAAATGACTTTTATCATAATAGATTGATGATCACATGGAAATATTTAAAATGTATGAGAAGACTGGAATATGTGGTTAATTGTAAACATGGATTTTTAGCAAAGATCTTGAAAACCTGGTTAAAATTTAGATTGTATAAGCTTAGTGTAAAATCTGGTTTAACGATCCCAGTCAATACTTTTGGCAAAGGTTTATATATTGCCCATCATGGGGCAGTAATTGTTAATCCGACTGCTCGTTTCGGAGATAATTGTGTGATTCAGAATGGTGTTAATATTTCAGAAAAAGTTAATGGGGGAAATCATATATATCTTGGAACAGGTGCGAAAATTTTAATCGGTGTATGTCTCGCGGATGACGTGATTGTAGGTGCTAACGCTGTTGTAACAAAAAGCGTAGAAATTCCAAATATTGTAGTGGCAGGGATACCTGCAAAAAAGATTTCTGATAACGGATATAGAAATAGGCTTAGTGTGTAATTGCCTGGAGGATATAATGAAATTTTCATGTGTTTTACCTGTATACAATACTGAAAAAGAGGCTTTGCATCAATGTATAAGTTCTGTGCTCAATCAGACTTTTAAGGATTATGAAATTATTCTGGTGGATGATGGATCAAATCGGAAAACGGCATTTATATGTGATTGTTATGCAGATCAATACTCAAATATCAAAGTAATTCATCAAGATAATATGGGATTAGCAGGAGCTCGTAATACAGGCATTGATCACGTATCAGGAGATTGGATTGTACATATTGATGCTGATGATTGGATTGATGCTGATTTACTTCAAAAATTATCGTGTGCAATAGAAAATAACATTTGTGATATTGTTTTTTGGGGCTATCGTGCATGTATCGGAAATAAGAAAGTAGAGTATTTGTTGAAAAATGAATCTATTATGGAAGATATATATGAGATTCGCAAGCATGATATGATTAAAGCCATTATGTTTGCAAGTAAGAAATTTAATGATGTTGCATTGAATACTACTTGGGGAAAAGCATTTAGAACGAAATACGTTAAACAGAATAACTTAAAATTTAATCCAGATTTAAAACGTTCTCAGGATGTTATTTATAATCTTTATGCGTTTGACTGTGCAGAAGAGGTTTTATACCTGCCGACAGCCTCATATAATTATCGGCTTGATAATGATTCACTTTCAAGAGGATATAATATTAAAACATTTGAACGAATGACTAAGACTGCAAATGCATGTCTGGAATTTGCAGAAAAACATTCAGATACACCAGAATATAAAATAGCCGCTTTCGTATTTTGTAGAAGGTGTTTCAGAAATATTATACTGCAGGATTATATGAATAAATCAAATCCACAGAAGCGAGGAATTAAAAAAAGGAGATTTAAAGAAGGATTAATTCAAGAACCATATAAAACCGCTTTTTCAATGGTAAATATAAGAGATAATGAAGAACGGGATCACATAGAATCACATATGATTGCAAAGGGACAATATGACATATTGTCCCTTTATTGGACTGTAAGAAAAATTGCCAGAATGATTAGAAGATAGGAGAGAGTAATTAAATGCAAACAATATGTTTAAATGCAAAAACAATCTTGGTAACAGGGGCTGCCGGCTTTATTGGATCGAATCTGATCTTGGAACTTTTTCGCTGTGCTATTCCAATAAACATCATTGGAATAGATAATCTGAATGAATATTATGATGTATCTCTAAAAGAATATCGCTTAAAACAAATAGAGGAAACAATAAAGATTTATCCGGAATCAAACTGGACATTTATCAGAGGAAATATTGCTGATCGAAGTATTATTGATTTTGTTTTTAAAAACTACAAACCAGATCTTGTGATCAATTTTGCTGCCCAAGCAGGTGTACGCTATTCAATTACCAACCCGGATGCATACATTGAGTCTAACCTGATAGGTTTTTATAACCTTCTGGAAGCTTGCCGCCATTCCTATGATAATGGTGCAAAAGGAGTTGAACATTTTGTGTATGCGTCTTCAAGTTCTGTATATGGTGCAAATAAAAAGGTGCCATATTCTATTGAGGATAAGGTAGATAATCCGGTATCACTTTACGCAGCCACAAAGAAGTCAAATGAATTAATGGCTCATGCATATAGTAAGCTTTATAATATCCCGTCCACCGGTTTGCGCTTTTTTACAGTTTATGGTCCGGCTGGACGACCGGATATGGCATATTTCGGTTTTACAAATAAACTTCTGAGCGGTGATACGATTCAAATATTTAACTATGGTAATTGTGAGAGAGATTTTACATATATTGATGATATTGTTGAGGGCGTAAAGTTAGTAATGCAGGCGCCCCCAGAGAGAGTGCTTGGCGAGGATGGTCTTCCTGTGCCCCCGTATGCTGTTTATAACATAGGTAACAATAAACCTGAAAATTTATTGAATTTCGTGGATATTCTGCAACAAGAATTAATCAGAGCAAAAGTAATCCCGCAAGACTATGATTTTGACGGACATAAAAAATTAGTTGCCATGCAGCCTGGTGATGTTCCTATTACTTATGCAGATATAAGTCCAATGATGCAAGAATTTAACTTTAAACCGAGAACTGGCTTAAGAGAGGGACTTCGGATGTTTGCACTGTGGTATAAGGAATTTTACAAAATATAGTATAAAGATCTGCTTTGGTATAAGCAGTAGAAGGAGACAGAAGAAATGAGTGGTTTGAAAATCGCAGTGGCAGGGACGGGATATGTAGGGCTTTCAATTGCTACATTATTGGCACAGCATAATCAGGTGACAGCTGTGGACATTGTAGCCGAAAAGGTGGAACTAATTAATAAGAAAAGGTCACCAATTCAAGATGAATACATTGAGAAATATTTATCAGATAAAGAACTTAATCTAACGGCAACATTGGATGCGGAATCAGCTTATAGCGATGCTGATTTTGTAGTCATTGCGGCACCAACAAATTACGATAGTAAGAAAAATTATTTTGATACTTCAGCGGTAGAGGCAGTAATAGATCTAGTCATGAAATATAATCCGAATGCAGTAATGATAATAAAATCAACAGTACCAGTTGGTTATACTGCGGCGATAAGAGAAAAAATGAGCAGCAAAAATATTCTTTTTAGTCCGGAATTTCTAAGAGAATCAAAAGCTCTTTATGATAATTTGTATCCCTCCCGCATTATTGTGGGAACTTGTATGGAAGATGAAAGACTTATACAGGCTGCTCAAATATTTTCTGAGCTTCTTAAGGAAGGTGCGATTAAATCAGATATTGAAACTCTTTTTATGGGCTTTACAGAGGCGGAAGCAGTGAAATTATTTGCAAATACATATTTAGCATTAAGAGTTTCTTATTTTAATGAACTGGATACTTATGCTGAGCTAAAAGGATTAGATACACGACAGATTATTAACGGTGTATGTCTTGATCCGCGAATAGGAACACACTACAATAACCCATCTTTTGGTTACGGTGGCTATTGTTTGCCAAAGGATACGAAACAATTGCTTGCCAACTATGATGATGTACCAGAAAACTTGATTGAAGCAATTGTAGAAAGTAATAGGACCAGAAAGGACTTTATTGCTGATCGTGTCTTAGAAAAGGCTGGCTATTATACAGCAAATAGTAACTGGAGTGAAGCAAAGGAACACCTAGTGGTAGTGGGCGTGTATCGACTGACAATGAAGAGTAATTCAGATAATTTTCGTCAGAGCAGTATTCAGGGGGTTATGAAGCGAATCAAGGCAAAGGGGGCATCTGTGATAATTTATGAGCCATCTTTGAAAGATGGTGATACATTTTTTGGAAGTATAATTGTGAATAATTTAGATGAATTTAAATGGAAGTCACATGCTATTATTGCCAATCGTTATGATAGATGTCTGGAGGACGTGAAAGAGAAGGTTTATACAAGAGATATCTTCTACCGTGACTAGATGAGATTATTGGAAGAAAGGCGCTTTATGAAGAAACTAAAATATATAGGTCTGGTAATGTTGGTATTGTTCCTGTTAACTGTCTTACCGTTTTCTGCCTTTGCAGCAGAAGGATGGCAGCAGAATGAGGAAGGGCATTGGACGTATATTGAGAATAATGAAAAGGTGACTGGTCAATGGGTGACGTGGCCAGATAACTCCTTACGTTTTGTGGACAAGGAGGGAATCATTGTCACTTCTAACTGGATTAATTATCAGAGTAACCGGTATTACGTAAATAACGAAGGAAAGCGTTATGAAGATTCATGGTTCAGTATTACAACTAATCCCTCCCAGCCGGGCAGAAAGCAGACCATCACCTGGTATTACGCCGGTTCAGATGGAATAATACTAAAAAATGGCTGGTATTTGATTGATAAAAACTGGTACTATTTTTATCCGGGAGGAAATTCTCCGAGGAATGTATTTTTTAATATTGGGGACAAGCGTTATTACGTGGATGAAAATGGAGCCAGAAGACAGGAATGTTGGTTTTCTGTCACTTCAGTAAATTCAGCGGGTATATCCTACACAAATTGGTACTATGCTGATTCAGATGGAGCGTTGCTTCGAAATGGCTGGCACGAATTGCAAGGAAAGTCTTATTATTTTGATATAAATGGAAACTCTCCGCGGAATAATTGGGTAAATATAGATTTAAACCGATATTACGTGGACACAGATGGTGTGCGTATGCAGAATGGCTGGTTTAGCATTGAAGGTGTAAATGGATATGGTCAAAAGTTTGAAAACTGGTATTATGCAGATTCTGATGGCCTCATAAAACGATGGGGCTGGAATCAAATCGGAGAAAACTGGTATTATTTTGATAATAATGGTACATCTTATCGCAGCCGGTGGTATGTAGATGGTAAAAAGAAACGATATTATTTAGATACAGATGGAGTACTTAAAGCAAATGGGTGGTTTTCCGTAACAGCCGGAAATGCTGCAGCTAATAATTTGAAAACAACATGGTACTATGCAGATGAAAATGGCGCTATATGCCAGGATGGATTTTATGAGATCGCCGGAAAGATGTATTATTTTGATGTCAATGGAAATATGATGCGAAACTGGTGGAGAAACAGGCCAAGCGGCGAAAAAAAATACGTTGGTGATAATGGTGCATTATATGAAAATGAGTGGTTCAGTATAAGTGGATTAGTTGGCAACGGTGCTTCATATACACGATGGTACTATGCGGGTAATGACGGAAAAATTTATCAGGATGGCTGGTATACTATAAACGAAAAAAAATACAGATTTAAAAGCGGCGGCGAGTTGGTGACCGGCTGGAATGGCAACGATGATGAAAGTAATCTTTATTACTGCGGAGAAGATGGGGCCAGAGTTTATGGCTGGCAATGGCTGAAAATTCCGGATGACTGGTCAAATGATAACGAGGCAGTATCCGAGTATATCAGTAATTATGGGGAATATGCATATTTTTATTTCGATCCGCAAAGTGGCAAGAAGAAGTATAGCACCTCAGGAACATATCGGGAGCTTAAGGTTGATGATAAAGTGTACTGTTTTGATTCTAAGGGGATCATGCAGATGGGCTGGGTACTGGTAAAAAACGTAAGTCCAGCAATAAAAGGATACCGATATTATGTTTCTAATGCAGAAACTTTTTCTTTAGAGAAAGCGGGCGAGAGGTTAGAAAATACTTGGATGATGTTGGAGAGCCCTGAGAATATTGACGGTGGCTCTGACCAGGGAAAATATTATTTTGCGTCAGGCGGAGAACCAGTTTGCGGAGTTTCTGGAAAATATAAAATTAAAAAGATTAACGGCATGCAGTACGCATTTGATGTTTATGGAAATGCAGCCTGGGGACTTCTGGAGATAGATAATGCATTTTATTATTTTGGAGATTCTGAAAAAAACTGTGCAGGTGTAACAGGTAGATGTTCATTAGTAGATGGTACAGACAATAGAAAATCTATTTACCGTTTTGACAGTTCGGGGAAAGGGGTTACTGGAATTAAAGACGGGTATTTCTATTATAACGGGAAACTCCAGAAGGCAGATCCGGCTGCCAAATATGAAGCATTTGATGTTCCGGAAACGGGACTGCGTTTAATTAATTCGTCAGGTAAAGTAATGAAGCAGGCAAAGGTGGAAGACGGAGATGGAGGGGAATGGAAGACAAATACTTCTGGTATAATCACACAGTTTGGATCTGACTGTGTTACACAAATTGTGGAACCAGAGGCAACAGCAATTGCTCCGGATTAAGCTGCAACTAATGTATATGGAATACTTCTGGATAATCTGATTCTTTGTTTTATTTTGTATATAAAAAGTATACAGAAGATAGATAACGTGATGGATAAAACCAACATACAAAGGAGAACAACTCATGTCAAAATACTTCGGCACTGACGGTTTCCGCGGCGAAGCCAACGAAACTCTGACCGCAGAACACGCATACAAAACAGGTCGTTTTATCGGCTGGTACTATGGATTAAAACGCGCGGACGGACGCGCAAAGGTTGTAATAGGCAAGGATACGAGGCGTTCCTCCTATATGTTTGAGTACGCCCTGGCTGCGGGACTTACGGCCTCGGGGGCGGACGCCTGTCTTCTCCATGTCACGACAACACCCAGCGTATCGTACGTAGTGAGAACGGAGGACTTCGACTGCGGCATCATGATTTCAGCAAGCCACAACCCGTATTATGATAATGGTATCAAATTGATCAATTACTACGGCGAAAAGATGGAGGAAGATACAATTCTGAAGGTAGAAGCGTATCTGGATGGCATTACTGGAGAGATCCCGTTTGCAAAAGGAGAAAGGATCGGCAGAACTGTCGATTACGCCATCGGGCGGAACCGCTATATCGGCTATCTGATCTCGCTGGCCACCCGCTCTTATGAAGGATTAAAGGTCGGCCTGGACTGCGCCAACGGCAGCGCATGGATGATTGCCAAGAACGTCTTTGACACATTGGGGGCGCGGACATATGTGATACATAACAATCCCGATGGCATTAATATCAATCAGGGCTGCGGTTCCACCCATATTGAGGCCCTGCAAAAGCATGTCATGGAAAACGGCCTGGATGTGGGATTTGCCTTCGATGGGGACGCCGACCGCTGCCTCTGTGTCGATGAACATGGAAATGTTGTAGATGGAGACGCAATATTATACATCTATGGCTGCTACATGAAGGAGCGGGGCAAGCTGGCAGGAAACAAGGTGGTCACCACCATAATGTCCAACTTCGGCCTCTACAAGGCGTTTGACGCAGCTGGAATCGAATATGAAAAGACCGCAGTCGGAGACAAGTACGTATATGAAAATATGGAAGCGAACGGCTACCGGCTCGGCGGGGAGCAGTCCGGCCACATTATTTTTCGGAAATATGCCGCCACAGGGGACGGAATTCTGACTGCCATAAAGATGATGGAAGTGATGCTGGAGAAGAAAATGACGCTCAGCAAACTGGCCGAACCGTTTACGGTTTATCCACAGGTATTGAAAAATATCCGTGTCAGGGACAAGGCTGCCGCCAGAAATGACGAGGCAGTTAAAAATGCGATTGCCATAGTGGAAGAGAAACTGGGCGAGGAAGGACGCATTCTGGTACGTGAAAGCGGAACAGAGCCAGTACTCCGGATCATGGTTGAGGCGGATCAGATAGAGACGTGTGACGCTTACGTGAATACGATACTGCATACCATCATTGACAGAGGGTATCAGGCAGAATAACAGAAAATACAAACCGGATCATTTTTTATTGGGGGAAATAAAGGAGGAGTTGAAATGGTATATGACCGCGCCGGAGCTGCAAAAAGAATCAGACAAAGGCGGAAGGAACTGGGAATGACGAGTGCGGAGGTGGCCGGTAAAATAGGCAGGGCTGTTCATTATTACGGCGATATTGAACGGGGAACCTGCGGCATGTCCATAGAGACACTTTTGGATTTATCGCATTATCTCGACCTCTCGGTGGATTATATTTTGTTCGGTCAGGCGGGAGAAGAACGGATCGATAATCCGGACCTGGCTTACCGAATCCTGAAAAAATACGATGAAAAGACGCAGAAAGAGGCCATTGAAATGATGAAATTTTACCTTTGCCTCAGGGGGTCGGGGAAAAAATAAAATCATATCCTATTTCGAATGGCCGAAAGCTTCTTTCCCCTTCAGATTTTGTGCCCGGGAAATGGAGTGACCCGGACATGACGCAGTCTGTCCATTCTCAGTATCCAAATATTGGTGACGGCAGTTGATACAGACCTCCGTACCTTCGGGAACGATTGCGCCGCAGCATACACAACGGTCTACCATGTTTTTTACTCCTTTCATTCTTTCCATTCCATATCTAATACCAGTGTACTCCAGCCCTTCCTTATTTATGCATAAAAGGCCGGGACATTCATATATAGAAAAAAAGGCGGTAATGAGGAGAAATAAAACACTATGGTAAGGTTGCATAAAACGGAATATGCAAAAATGGAATCTGTTGTGAAATATTTGTGGAAAAAATTTCTTTTTTCGTTGAAATATACAAAAAAATGGTGTATACTATAAATATATTTGAAAAAGGAGGGTTTTTTACATGAAAAAAATACTGAGTTTAGTTCTGGCGTCTGCGATGGTTGCATCTGCTCTTGCAGGCTGTGGAAGCACCAAGACGGCAGAGACACAGGCACCCACCACACAGGCTTCGGCAGAGACCAAAGCTCCGGAAGGATCAGAGGCTGCTCCGGCAGAGACAGCCGCAGCAGCGGGTACAATTGAGGATGGCGCCAAACTGGTTTACTGGCCGATGTGGGCAGAGACTGAGCCGCAGGGCCAGGCGATCTCCGAGGCTGTTGACGCTTTCGTCAAATCTACCGGTGTAGAAGTAGAGATTAACTGGGCAGGCTCCCGTGACACACGTAAGACTCTGGAGCCAGCACTGTCCGCAGGAGAGACCGTTGATGTCTTTGACGAAGATATCGAACGTGTAAACGGTACCTGGGGAAAATATCTTCTGGATATTCAGAGTATG
This sequence comes from Hungatella sp. SB206, assembly GCF_051132295.1. NCBI lineage: Bacteria > Bacillati > Bacillota > Clostridia > Lachnospirales > Lachnospiraceae > Hungatella > Hungatella sp. SB206. The sequence goes on from NZ_CP096603.1 coordinate 918,851, forward strand.
TATGATGCGTCTCCGTTAAACGGCGCACAGAATGCCACTCTGATCGAATTAGCCAAGCAGCAGGGCGGCGGCACCTTAAAGAGTGTTCCTTATCAGCCATCCACATTTATTATGTTCTATAATAAGGATGCCTTTACAAAAGCCGGTATCACCGCGGTTCCGACTACCTGGGATGAATTCCTTGCTGACTGTGAAGCGCTTAAAGGTGCAGGGGTGATTCCGATGACCGTTGATGACGCTTATATGGCATGTCTGTTCGGTTTCCTTATGGACCGTGTCGCTGGTTCTGATACGACCGAGGCTGTTGCCGCAGGTGACTTCAGCAACGAAGCAGTCTTAAAGACAGCACAGGTTTTGGAAGAACTGGTAACAAAGGGCTACATAGATCCACGTGCAGCAGGCAACGTATATCCGCAGGGCCAGAGCAATATCGCTGACGGCAGCGTTGCCATGTACTTAAACGGAAGCTGGCTTCCAAACGAAGTAAAGAACCAGACACCGGAAGACTTTAAGTGGGGCGCATTCTCACTTCCGCAGATCGCTGAAGGCGGTGACGGAGCAGAATCCAACCAGTACGGTGCACAGTGTTTCGCAATCAACAAAGATACGAAGTATCCGAACGCTGCATTTGCCCTGATTCAGTGGCTGACAAGCGGCGAATGGGATCAGAAGCTTGCTGACGCCAGTATGGGTGTTCCCATGGACAACGATGCTACATGGCCGGCAGCACTTGCAGATGCAAAGGCAGTTCTGGATTCTACGACACACAGACTGAACTGGGCAGTAGGAATGGAAAATGATACCAATGTCAACGCGGCTATTAAGACTAACATGGCTATGATGATCAGCGGCAGTGTCAACGCACAGCAGTTTGCGGACGCATTTGCTAAGATTCAGAAGGGTTCATGATCGCTTTAACAGACTGATAGACAAAGGGGCGGTGGCGCCACTGCCGCCGCCCCCTTTTTATTTCAATAGAAAAATGTGTTCTATGGAAAATGGAGGGCGACTCTTATGGCAAAGCAAAAAACGGCAAAAAAAGGCGGCAGCCCGTTGCGCCGGAACACCACTCCCATGCTGGTAATGTTCCTGACACCTGCTGTGCTGCTGTACTTAATTGTATTTCTGTATCCGACGATCCGCACCTTTATCATGAGCTTCTGCAAGGTAGAAGGTGTGACAGATCCGGTTTCCACATGGCAGTTCAGCGGTTTTACCAACTATGTGAAATCTTTTAACAACAATATGTTCCAGACGGCTATGATGAACTTGGGAAGACTGTGGCTGGTCGGCGGTATCGCCGTTATGGCTCTGGCTCTGGTGTTTGCGGTAGCCCTCACAAACGGTATGAAAGGAAAAAAGTTTTTCCGGAGCGTGATTTATCTGCCAAACCTGGTTTCCGCGGTTGCTATGGGTACCATGTGGCTGTATTATGCGCTCAGTAAGGAGAGCTACGGCCTGCTTAACACCATCATCGGATGGTTTGGCGGCAGCAATGTCATGTGGACGGATCCCCACCACAAATTCTGGAGCATGCTGATTGCCTACTGCTTCGGTATGGTAGGATACCATATGCTGATTTTTATGAGCGGTATTGAACGGATCAGCGCAGATTATTACGAGGCCGCTTCCATAGAAGGCGCCAATGTATTCAAAAAATTCTGGTATATAACGCTTCCTCTGCTCCGCGGCTCCATTCGGACCAACCTCGTTATGTGGACGGTATCGAGTGTCGGCTTTTTTATCTGGGGCCAGGTATTCGATCCGGTCAACTTGTCCGAACAGACGGTAATGCCGCTGAACTATATGTATGAGCTTGTTTTCGGCGCGTCCAATGCGGTCCAGGCAGTACGTGATTCCGGCGTGGGTGCCGCAATCGGTGTTATGATGGCAGTCATTGTAGTTGCGGTATTCAGCTTAACCACACTCATCATTAAAAATGATGACGCGGATCTGTAGGGAGGTAGATAGCATGGCAAAACAAAAAGAAATAAAGCAGAGAGTGAGTATCAAGAGAGAAGTTCCCAAGCTGCCCGGATATATCATGTGCGTGGTCTGGCTTATATTTACGATCCTGTTGATCGGCTGGGTTATACTGGCTTCCTTTTCCACCAGCCGTGAGATTTTAAGTGGAGAATTATTTAAATTCGCCAGCGGATTTCATTTTGAAAACTATACCAATGCATGGAAATCACAGAAGATAAGCGTGTTCTTTGTAAACTCCCTGATCTATACGGCGATTTCCTGTACCATGATTATTCTGGTAGCGGCGCCCGCCGCGTACGCTCTGTCGCGTTTTAAATTCAGAGGCAACATGATTCTGCAGAATCTGTTTGCGACAGCGTTAGGCATTCCGGTTATCATGATTGTAATGCCTCTTTTTTCCATTATTACATCATTAAAGCTTACGAACACACGGGGACTCATTATGTTCCTCTATATCGCCATGAATGTGCCATTCAGCATTTTCTTCCTGCTGGCGTTTTTCTCAAATCTGTCCTACACCTTTGAGGAAGCCGCGGCCATCGACGGCTGTTCCCCCATCCAGACTTTCTGGAAGATCATGTTTCCGCTGGCGCAGCCCGGTATTATAACCGTGACGATTTTCAATTTTATCGCCATCTGGAATGAATTTTTCATGTCCATGCTGTTTGCAAGCAAGCAGAACGTACGCCCGATTGCCGTAGGTCTTTATAATATGGTAAAAGGTATGCAGTATACAAATGATTACGGCGGAATGTTTGCGGCCGTTGTCATCGTATTTGCGCCGACCTTCCTGCTTTACTTGTTCCTGTCAGACAAGATCATCGCAGGCGTAACCGGCGGAGCGATCAAGGGGTAGCCTATGAATCCGACATTGACATTTGAAACTGCATATATGAAAACTGCGCCCAAAGGGCCGGAGGCCTCGGTGCCCAACTTGACAGGCATGGAAAATATGCAGAACAAGACAGCGTTTTACTTAGACGAGGACGATGAGATATACGAAGCCTACGGGAAGCTTACGAATAGTTATCCGTACCGGGATTATACCTGCTATACGCGGGAATGCGGCATTCATCCGGTGAAGACTGCGGTCCTTGAGAATGAATTTTTAAGGGCCGTGTTTCTGCCTGAATTCGGCGGACGCCTGTGGCGGCTTACCGATTTAAAGGCGGGGCGCGAGCTGCTTTATACCAATGATGTGATACGCCCCAGTAATCTGGCGCTGCGTGACGCCTGGTTCTCAGGCGGCGTGGAATGGAACATCGGCCTCATCGGCCATACGCCTTTGACCATGGAACCGCTCTTTACCGCGAGGCTGGAGAATGACAGCGGTATGCCGGTGCTGCGCATGTATGAATACGAGCGGGTGCGCAGAATGGTCTATCAGATGGATTTCTGGCTGGATGAGGGCGGCGCCTTCCTAAACTGCCGCATGCGCGTGGTGAATCATAATCCGGATGTAACGCCCATGTATTGGTGGAGTAATATGGCGGTTCCGGAATACGAAGGCGGCCGTGTGATTGTGCCGGCGGAGAGCGCCTACAGCAGCGGCGGAGGAAGCGTCTATAAAGTGCCGGTTCCGGTGGTGGACGGCATCGATATTTCATATTACAAAAATATTCCCGGACAGGTGGATTATTTCTTCAATATCCCGGAGGAAGCCCCGCGCTATATTGCAAATGTGGCTCCGGACGGCTATGGGCTTCTTCAGTATTCCACCCGCCGCCTGCGGGGGCGTAAGCTCTTTACCTGGGGCAATAACAGCGCTTCCGCGCGCTGGCAGGAATACCTTACGGAGGAAGCCGGCCGTTATGTGGAGATTCAGGCCGGGCTTGGAAAGACGCAGTACGGCTGTATTCCAATGGCGCCCCACACCGCGTGGGAGTGGCTGGAACGGTATGGCACCGTGACTTTAAGCGGGCGCAGCGACTCTTTTGAGGAAGAACGGGAACGCCTGACGGCCATGGTGCGTGACGAAGCAGGGGAGACGCTGGAAAAAACGCTGAGGGACAGCCATGGATGGGCCATAAAGCCAGGCGAGGTGGTTTACCGCGGCAGCGGTTACGCAGACTTGGAAAATGCCTGTCGTGTACGCAGAGGGGAAGAACCGCTTTCTCCTCATCTGGATTTCTCCAGTGAGGATGAGCGTCAGACTCCATGGCGGATTTTTCTGGAAACCGGCCATTTCCCGTCAGCGGATCCGGCTGATATGCCTGCCGACTGCATGGCGGATGACTTCTGGTACGAGATGCTGAAAGAGCAGGCAAATCAAACCCAAAGTACGGTTTCACCGGATTGGCACCTGTTATACCACCTTGCATTAAATCACATGGCCCGCGGGAAAAACAGGGAGGCGGAGTCGTGTTTTTGTGAAAGCATCCGCCAGAAGGAAAACGCCTGGAGCCGTTATGGTCTGGCATCACTGCTCTGTTTGGAAGGCCGGGAGTACGAAAGAGCCGTATCCGGGATGGAAATAGGACTGATGGAGCGGGCGGGAGATCTTTCCTATGTTAAGGAAGGTTTCCAGGTTCTGGCCAGATGCGGCGGGTATGATGCGCTGATCCGGGTCTATGAACAGCTTCCGGAGAACGTGGCCTCCGAGTCACGTGTCGTGCTGGAATATATTACGGCGCTCTATCAGACCGGCAGATATAAAGAGGCGTATGCGCTTCTGACAGCGGAGGGCGGCCTGGTGGTGGCCGATCTGCGGGAGGGTGAGAACTCTATCGTATGCCTCTGGCGGGAGCTGCGAAGGGCTTTACATATGCCGGAGGAAGAAGTGCCTCACGTGTTTGATTTTAACGCTGAGAGCCGGTACAGCTGAGCGGATATTTGCAGGGAAGAGAGCGCCGACAGTTACAGTCTGGTCGAAAAATGCGGAAGGAGTCGAAAGCAGCGGCTCCTTTTGCCGTTTTCGTAACAGTTCAGTCTTCGCTTCCGGCTGTCGCTGTCCGGCCCTGCTGTTTTTCCTGCTTGCAATTTTTTTCTCTTCATGGTATACTTAAAAAACTTTATAAATCAATAGTTTTTCGCAAAAAAAGATTGACGAATCCTGACCCATATGATATAGTAATTGGGCGAATGGAAGAGCTTAGGTCTTTTTTTTATGCTCAAAATTACGTTTTGCGGCAGCGCAGGGCGTGAGAACCTGATAATAGAAGAATGGCCGAATAACAACAACGAAAATTTAAGTGGAGGTGGAAGTCGTGCGCACAAAGATCACACTGGCATGTACAGAATGCAAGCAGCGTAACTATAACATGACCAAGGATAAGAAGACTCATCCTGACAGAATGGAAACCAAAAAGTATTGTAGATTCTGTAAGACACATACTTTGCACAAGGAAACTAAGTAATCGGTTTGACGTAAAGGACGTGAAATTATGGGAGATACAGTGAACAACGAGGGAGCTCAGAAGAAGAATTTCTTCCAGGGTTTGAAGACTGAGTTCAAGAAAATCGTCTGGCCTGACCAAGAAACCGTAACGAAGCAGACAATTGCAGTACTGGCTGTATCGATTGCTTTAGGACTGATTATCGCCATTCTTGATTTAATCATCAAGTTCGGTCTCAGTTTTATCTTATAATGATTAAGGGTTAAGGTGAGTGTATGTCAGAAGCACATTGGTATGTAGTCCATACCTATTCAGGCTATGAGAACAAAGTAAAAGTCGACATTGAGAAAACCATTGAAAACAGAAACTTACAGGATCAGATCCTGGAAGTGTCAGTTCCGCTGGAATCCGTTATCGAACTGAAGAATGGTGTGGAGAAAAAGGCCGATAAGAAGATGTTCCCCGGCTACGTACTGATCCATATGATCATGAATGATGATACATGGTATGTGGTGCGTAACACCCGTGGTGTTACAGGCTTTGTTGGTCCTGGATCGAAACCGGTTCCTCTGACAGAAGATGAGATGGCGAGCTTAGGATTCAGAAATGAGGAAGTCATTGTTGATTTTGAGGTTGGAGATACCGTTGTGGTAATTTCCGGTGCATGGAAGGATACCGTTGGTGCTATCAAGTCCATCAACGAAGGTAAGAAATCCATCACGATTAATGTTGAGATGTTTGGCCGAGAGACCCCGGTTGAACTGAATTTCAACGAAATTAAAAAGATGTAACAAGTAAAAGCGGCCTTTTGGTTTCAGAGGGCTCGTGGGAGGGAAATCCCCGACAATACCACATTTATTAGGAGGTGCCTAATTATGGCAAAGAAAGTAACAGGATATATCAAACTGCAGATTCCAGCGGGAAAGGCTACACCAGCTCCTCCTGTCGGACCGGCACTCGGACAGCATGGTGTTAACATTGTACAGTTTACAAAGGAGTTCAACGCAAGAACAGCTGACCAGGGCGACTTAATCATCCCGGTTGTTATCACTGTTTATGCTGACAGAAGCTTCAGCTTCATCACAAAGACTCCGCCTGCAGCTGTATTATTAAAGAAAGCATGCAAGCTTAAATCCGGATCTGCAGCTCCGAACAAGACAAAAGTAGCAACTATCTCCAAAGAAGATTTACAGAAGATTGCCGAGACAAAGATGCCTGACTTAAACGCAGCATCTCTGGAAGCAGCCATGAGCATGATTGCTGGTACGGCAAGAAGCATGGGAATTCAGGTAGCTGAATAGGCCGGAAGCGCTCAGCGTGCCCCGCTTTATCGGGTATAACGAGGTCTTTTCGAGTTTAGTGCGAGGCCGTTCGCGAAACTCAGCGTGCCCCGCTTTATCGGGTATAGCGAGGTCCTTTCGAGCTTAGCCCAGTGAACACACCCGTGAATCAGCAGGAATTAAAAACGTGGGAGGGACATCCCCGACAATACCACTAGGAGGTTATTTATAATGAAAAGAGGAAAAAGATACGCAGAGGCAGCGAAGACAATCGATCGTTCTGTTCTCTACGATGCACCGGAAGCAATCTCATTAGTAAAGAAAGCTGCAAGTGCTAAATTTGATGAAACAATTGAAGCTCATATCAGAACCGGTTGTGACGGACGTCACGCAGATCAGCAGATCCGTGGTGCAGTTGTACTGCCTCATGGTACAGGTAAGACTGTAAGAATCTTAGTATTCGCTAAGGGACCTAAGGCTGACGAGGCTTTAGCTGCAGGCGCTGATTTCGTTGGAGCAGAGGAATTAATTCCGAAGATCCAGAACGAAGGCTGGTTAGACTTTGATGTAGTTGTTGCTACCCCAGATATGATGGGTGTTGTTGGACGTCTGGGACGTGTACTCGGACCGAAGGGCTTAATGCCAAACCCAAAAGCTGGTACAGTTACCATGGACGTAACGAAGGCTATCAACGATATCAAAGCCGGTAAAGTTGAGTATAGACTTGATAAAACAAACATTATCCACGTGCCAGTTGGAAAAGCTTCTTTCGAAGAAGATAAATTAGCGGACAACTTCCAGACGCTTATCGATGCAATCATGAAAGCAAAACCAAGTGCTGTTAAGGGTGCTTACTTAAAGAGCGTTACTCTGACTTCTACCATGGGGCCTGGCGTAAAGCTGAACGTAGCAAAATTAATGAACTAATTTTGTTTTGTGGTTGACATTAATCATAAATCATGTTACAATACGCAAAGTATTGACTGCCGAAGACAGCAGGTGCCGCAAGGCATAAGGTGTAAACGCCTGCCGAGGAACGTACAAGTATCGTTTTAACGAATGATCTGTAGACCTCTCTGTCCTTGTGGCAGAGAGGTTTTTGTTTTCCGGGGACGAAAGTCCAGTGAGATAAAAGCGCTCCGTCAGGACAGAGATATTCTTTTTGCGGTTTATACGGGCGGACCGGCCGGATAATCGGCCAGGTTTAGACTAAACAGGAGGTAAACCATAATGGCAAAAGTTGAATTAAAACAGCCAGTTGTAGACGAGATCAAGGAATTATTTGACGGCGCCGAGACTGCAGTAGTCGTTGACTACCGTGGCTTAACTGTAGCTCAGGATACTGAACTGCGTAAGAAGTTAAGAGAAGCAGGCGTTGTATACAAAGTATACAAGAATACCATGATCCGTTTTGCAGGAAAAGGCACAGCATTCGAGGCTTTGGAGCCGAATCTGGAAGGACCTACAGCATTAGCGGTATCCAAGACAGACGCGACAGCTCCGGCAAGAATCCTTGCTGAGTTTGCCAAGACAGCTCCGGCATTAGAGATTAAGGGCGGTGTTGTTGAAGGCGTATATTACGATGAAAAGGGCATGGCTCAGATTTCCAGCATTCCTTCCAGAGAAGTTCTTCTTGGAAAGTTACTTGGAAGCATCCAGTCTCCGATCACCAACTTTGCTCGCGTGCTCAAGCAGATCGCAGAAGCACAGGGCGGCGAAAGCGCAGAGGCTTAATTTTCTTAATGAAGACAAGCGCAGCGCAGCCTGAATTTAGAAAATTAGCGGTTCAGCAACCAAAGGGAGCTGAACTTCCTTACAAAAAATCAAACATATATTAAATGGAGGTATATTATCATGGCAAAGTTAACAACAGCTGAGTTTATTGAAGCTATCAAAGAATTATCCGTATTAGAATTAAATGATTTAGTAAAAGCTTGTGAAGAAGAATTCGGTGTATCCGCAGCAGCAGGTGTTGTTGTAGCAGCAGCAGGCGCTGGCGCAGCAGCTGAAGAAGAGAAGACAGAGTTCGACGTTGAATTAACTGAAGTTGGTCCTAACAAGGTTAAAGTTATCAAGGTTGTTCGTGAAGCTACAGGCTTAGGCTTAAAAGAAGCTAAAGACGTAGTTGACAGCGCTCCGAAGGTAGTTAAGGCTGGCGCTTCCAAGGAAGAAGCTGAGCAGATCAAAGCTTCCTTAGAGGCTGAGGGTGCAAAAGTTACATTAAAGTAATTTAGACTCTTCTTTCCCCCGAATCTGTTTTGTAGATTCGGGGGTTTTTTTAGGGAAAATGCTGTAATAGTCTTGACAATTTATGAAAAAAGGTGTAAACTACACCCGTATTATCGAATGAGGTTATGATTTCACATATTTTTGTAAGTCATTATTTTCGGATGATGCTTTACAAAAATATGTGATTTTTGTTTCATGAGATAAATCAAATAATTTTTTTATTTTTATAGGAGGTACGCGTTATGAACAACGGTACAGTAAAATGGTTTAATGGAGCAAAGGGTTATGGTTTTATCACAAACGACGAGACTGGCGAAGAAGTATTCGTACACTTTTCAGGAATCATGGCTGATGGCTACAAGACTCTTGAAGAGGGCCAGAAGGTAACTTATGATACAACCGAAGGAAACCGTGGTCTGCAGGCAGTTAACGTTTGCTTAGCATAATCACCGTTTTTGCTGAATAAAACCAGAATAAAAAGGCTGCTGTCTCTTGCGGGACAGTGGTCTTTTTTTGACCCTTTATTCCCGGATCCCATCTTTATAGAATCTTTATATGCCTGCATTGATTCCCACTATCATTTTTATGATGCCTTCCGCTACAATAAAACTGTAAGAATACGCTGTTTTATGCTTTAGATAGAAAAAGGAGGTGCCAGTATGTTTTTTCATAAAACGAAAACAATCATTATCGCAGGGGCGAGCAGATTTGGCGCGGGATTGGCAGGAAAACTTTCGGGGCGTAATACTAGAATTGTGGTTATTGATTTAAATGAAGATGCATTCCGGAAATTACCGGATGATTTTGGAGGGTATCAGATTGTAGGCGACGGAACCGACGTGGATTTATTAAAACAGGCTGGAATTGAGAGCGCGGAGGTATTTATTGCGGCTACGGATGATGATAATATTAATATTCTGGCGTCCCAGATCGCATGCCGGATCTTTAAGGTGCCGGAGGTATTTTCACGGCTCAATGATAAGAATAAAGAAAAGCTGCTGAGCGGTTTTAATGTGAAGCCAATCTGCCCGTTTGTGCTGTCGGTCAATGAGTTTGACCGTCTGACAGAAGGCGAGTATCAGGAGGCGGTGGTCTCATGAAAATCGTAGTGGCAGGAGGCAGGGACGAAGCTGATTTCCTGATCGGACTTTTGTTAATGGGAAAACATAAACTGATTACGGTCAATGAGGATATGAATTACTGTGAGCATCTCGCAGCGGTTCACGATGATATATCCGTGATCTACGGCGATCCCTGCAAGGAATATGTGATGGAAGACGCCGGAATCCGCGGATGCGATATAGTGATCGCGCTGCGGGAGAAGGACGCGGATAACCTGGAGATATGCCAGATGGCAAAGCGCCTGTTTGCCGTGAAAAAGACCGTCTGTACCGTAAGAAATCCGAAAAATGTGGAAATTTTTGAGCTGCTGGGCGTGGACCGGGCCATCAGTGCTACCTATATGCTGGCCCATTATATTGAACAGGCTTCTGTGGTGGAAGATCTGGTCAAGGTTATGCCGCTGGAGAACCAGAGGGTTCTGGTGAATGAGATCAGAGTGATGTCCGACTGTCCGGCGGTAGGACAGAAGATCGCCGATATGCGGCTGCCTTTTAACACCATTATCAGCTGCATCATCAGGGATTCCGAGGTGGCGGTGCCCAACGGGCAGAGCAAGATCATGGCGGGGGACCGTCTGGTCGTCATGACCACGCCTGAGAGTCAGAAAGAGGCGGTAAAAGCGATCATAGGCAGTGAAGAAAATGAAAAGTGACAAGAAGATATGGGAAACATTTGGCGCAAAATACCAGGACGACCGGCGCACGCTGAAAGGCGGCCGCCTCATTGCCGGTTATATGGGAATCGTGATGATTCTGGCGGGGATCATCACGATGCTGCCTTTGCTTACCCTATTCTTTTATCCGGAGGAAATCGGGCAGGCGCAGTACTTTGTGGCGCCCGGAGTCTCCGCCATTCTGGCCGGATACTTAATGAGCCTTGTCCTGCGGGGAAGAAAAACCGGAAGGCTGGAAAAGAATCAGGAGATGATTGTGGTGCTGGGGACCTGGATCATCGTTATATTTGTGACGGCCATGCCTTTCGTTCTTACGGGAAATTACACGGTGACGCAGGCCGTGTTTGAGACCACCAGCGGACTCAGCACCACGGGTCTGACTGTGGTCAATACGGGTACGGCGCCGCATATTTTTCTGATTCACCGGACCGTGCTGCTGTTCTTCGGAGGGATCGGGCTGGTGTTGGTCATGACGTCGGTTCTGTCCGATGTGTATGGGATGCGTCTGTATCACGCGGAAGGCCATTCAGACCGTCTGCTCCCCAATTTAATCGAATCCGCCAGGCTGGTCATAGGGATTTACAGCGGCTATATTCTGGCTGGAACACTACTTTATGTGCTGTTTGGAATGAGCCTCTTCGACGCGGTTAATCACCCCGTGGCAGCGCTTTCCACCGGCGGTTTTTCCACGAGGCCGGAGAGCATCGGATATTATCACAGCCCCGCGATCGAGATGGTCACAATCGTGCTTATGCTGCTGGGAGGCACGAATTTTTTCGTTCATTTGCTTCTTCTGAAAGGAAAATGGAGGGCGTTCTTTTCGCACTGCGAGACAAGGCTCATGCTGTTTTTGCTGGCTCTCTTTGTGCCTCTTCTGACGGTTCTTTTAACGAACAGCGTGTACGGCAGTGTGCCGGAAAGCATTCGGACGGCTTTATTTCAGGCGGTTTCCGCGCTGACGACGACCGGGTTTCAGACGGTGGACTCCTTCGCCTCCTGGACGCCGGCCATGATGTTTCTTATGATCCTTCTGATGCTTATTGGAGGCGGAGCCGGCTCCACGGCAGGCGGCTTGAAGATTTACCGTGTTTATGTTATGCTGAAGGAAATCTGGTGGAAGCTGGTGCGTGATACGTATCCGGACCGGGTGGTATTTACAGAGCAGATTAACCGGGGCGGGCGGAAGGATACGATCCCGGACCGGGAGAGAAAACAGATCAACGCGTTTGTATTTTTCTACCTCCTGCTGTTTGGCGCGGGGACATTTATATTCTGCTGTTACGGTTACTCCCTGCAGGATTCCATGTTTGAGTTTGCGTCATCGCTGGGAACGGTGGGGCTGTCCGTGGGAATTACGGCGTATGGAGCCAGTCCGGTGATTCACTGGACCGCCATAACCGGTATGTTCATGGGGCGGCTGGAGATCTACGTGGTTCTTATCGCTGTAGTCAGAATGGCATCAGACGGAAAGAAGTTCCTGCGTGAAAAACGTTTTCAGGCAGGTACAAGCGGAAAAAGAAACGGGAAAAGGATTGAATCATGAGAAATGAAACCGCAGATGCGGGATATGTCTTAAAAATAGTAAAAAATGCTGCAAAAGTAGCTGTCATATGGGTGCTGTCCACCATGTTTGCCATCGTGCTCAACCATATGGGGGTCCGGATTGAAAACCTGCTTCTGCTCTATGTGGTTGGCGTCGTGATCTGCAGTGTGGAGACCAGCAGCATGTGCTGGGGAATCGGTTCGGCGGTGGTATTTGTGTTCACCTTTAACTTCCTGTTTACCGCCCCGAAATTCACCTTTCAGGTGGATGATCCCAACTACGTGATCTCGCTGCTGATCTTTATCATTGTTGCTTTTATCGTGGCGTCGCTGACGGTTAAACTGCAGAAACAGATGGACATCGCTAACACCAGGACGGAGATCACCACCAGGCTGAATGCCATCGGAAGCGGATTCTTAAATCTGTCCGGTCTTCCCGCCGTGGCCAGATACAGCTGTGAAAGTCTGAAGAAGCTGACGGCCAGACACGTGGATATCCTGATTCGAAACCGGGATAACGAGGAGTTTGCCGATACCATAGCGGAGTGGTGTTACCGCAATTCCATGGTCTGCGGGCACGGGGAGTCCCAGTTCGGTGAAAATCCCTGTCTATACGTGCCGATCCGCAGCAACAATAAAACCTACGGCGTCGTAATCTTCGACTGCAGCGAGAGTGAGCTGGAGGCGGAAGAGCGGATTTATGTGGACACCGTCATTTCCCAGATTACCCTGGTGATGGAGCGGGAGAGGCTGAATGAGGAGAAGGAGGATACCAAGATCCAGATTGAGAAGGAAAGGCTGAAGAGCACTCTGCTGCGCAGTATTTCCCATGATTTAAGGACTCCGCTGACCGGAATCGCCGGGATCTCCAATTTCCTGTATGACAATTATAACGGGCTCGACGAGGAGACGGCAAAGAGCATGCTAAACGATATCTGCACCGATGCGGAGTGGCTGAATTCCATGGTGGAGAACCTGCTCAATATGACGAGAATTCAGGAAGGGCGCCTGGAGATACAGAAGAAAAAAGAGGTGGTCGATGACCTGATATCGGGTGCGGTCACGCTGGTATCCAAGCGTCTGGGAGATCACCATTTAAAGACGTCCACCCCCCACGACATCGTGCTGCTGCCGGTAGACGCCAGGCTCTTCACCCAGGTCCTGGTGAATTTGATCGACAATGCGATCCGTCACTCCGGAAAGGATACCACCATTACCGTATCCGCCAAAGTGAACGGAAGTTTTCTGGTTTTTAAAGTATCCGACAATGGGATCGGGGTGCCGGAGGAACGGCTGGATCAGATTTTTGATAATTTTTTTACAACTGCGTATGAGAACGGAGATAAGCAGCGGGGAGTCGGTTTGGGGCTCACCATCTGCAAGGCCATCGTGGAAGCTCACGGAGGCCGTATCACGGCGTTTAACAACGACAAGGGGGGAGCCACGTTCCAGATTGACATGCCGATGGAGGTAAGACAGAATGAATGATGCAGATATCCTGGTAATAGAAGACGACAAGACAATTCAGAACTTTATAAGAATAACACTGAAGACGAAGGGATACCGGTGTGATCTGGCCGACGACGGCCTGACTGGTATTTCCTGCTTTTACGCCAACAATCCGGACTTGATCCTTCTGGATTTAGGGCTTCCGGACCTGGATGGGATGGAGGTGCTGGACCAGATTCGTCAGGAATCCGATGTGCCGGTCATCGTAGTCTCCGCGAGGGGCATGGAGCAGGAGAAGGTAGGCGCGCTGGACGCCGGAGCCGACGATTATATCACCAAGCCGTTTAACGCCGGTGAACTTCTTGCCAGAATCCGGGTCGCACTGCGCCACCGCAGCAGCGCCCCCAGGCAGGAGCCGGTCTTCGAGCTGGATACCTTTAAGATGGATTTCGAGAAGAGAAAAGTCTTTGTCAGAGGCGGCGAGGTGCATTTGACCCCGATCGAATATAAGATGCTGACGCTTCTGGTAAACAATTCCGGGAAAGTGCTGACTCACCATTTCATACAGCAGGAGGTGTGGGGCTACGACACGACGGATGATTACCAGTCCCTCCGCGTATTCATGGCGAATATCCGGCGGAAGATAGAGGAAGATTCCACGAAGCCTCGGTTTATCCTGACGGAAGTCGGAGTGGGATACCGATTTGTGGAGTCGTAAAATGAAATGGCTGATGCAGTGAAAAAAGGCCTATATGAATTTATGTAAACTATGAGGCTGGCTGACGGGCCAGCCTTTTCCGTAGCTTTTCTAACCATTTGAGCGCAGCTTCGCAGACGTATTCCACGGCAATGACAACGGTATTATCAAATACCAGAGCAGCCAGAAGGGAAAGGATCAGCGTCACGGCCATGGCGAGCGCGGTGCCGCCGATAACCCCAAGGGAGGAGGCGAAGAGGCCGAGCCGTTCCTCGGTGACGTAATGCAGAATGTACCAGTGAATCAGTAGAATGGAAAATCCATACTTTCCGATTACTCTGACAGCCATTCCTGGCATTTTCAACCGGTCTTCCCTCTCAGAAAACCATGCAAAAATGCCGCCTGCCATGAAGAGCATCGCAGGAGCTTTGTTAAACAGCATTTCAGCCCTGTCAGGAGCGATGCAGGAGACGGCAGCGGTGAAGACAAAGGACACTGTCCCGAGGGCCATAAAAAGCTTAAAAAAGCGTTTAGAGACTGGTCTCGTCCAGAAATATCCGAATACAAACACGGATTCCCAACCGCATAGGACGGTTACGAAACTGAACTGGATACCGACCAACGGAAGCCAGGCAAGCGCGCCGTTCATGACAAAGGTCAGGAAGACAAATGACGTCAGAAGGCGGTCGGACATGTTCTGCACCATGACTCTGAAAAACGGCGCGGTGAGATAGAAGGAGATGATAACATACATCAGCCAGAAATGCGGGTTCCAGTCCGAGGGGCCGGAAAGAAAACGCCTTCCCGCGTCAAGCCAGTTTGCCGGATTAAACAGCCCGGAATGATAGAGTCCCATATAGAGGTAGAACATATAGTAGACCGCCATGGGAATGACGACCCGAAAGACCCGTTTCCTATAAAAGGACGCGACCGGTTCTTCCCCGCGGTTCAGCAGCAGCGCTCCGCTGAGCATGACAAACAGAACGTTGCAGGTCAGAAATGCGGTCTCCGCGATGCGCAGGCCGATCCATCCGGGACTGCCTGAAGAAAGCTGTGTATCGGACTGAACGACATGGGTCCCGATGACGGCCATAACGGCCAGAACACGAATGTAATCGTATCCCTTGATACGTCTCCCGCTTCCGTTTTCAATCCCCAGAATACTCTTTATATAGGGGCCGGATCCGCCGGCCTTTCTGCCGCGGTCACCATGAGCCAGAATAACAATCAAAAGCCCCAGAATCAAAATCAGATATTTCGTCTGCAACAGTCAAGACCTCCACTGTAAAAAGTTATTACTCTAATCATATCCCAGGAAAGCGGAACAAGTCAATCGTTTATAGAATGTTTATGAAAGCCGCAATCTCAACCGTAGAATCTTTAAATCGCCCTGCATTATAATGAAAGCAGAAGAGGAGGGGATTGCGATGATGGAAGTCCTTTTAATAAATGGGAACCTTGTGAAGAAAATGGTGGATAAACTGGAAAAGAAGCATCCGCTGCTCTGCCTGCTGATTTTTCAGACGGCGGTTGCGTTGTTTCTCATTGCAGCGGTCGGCGGAATTGCCTTGATTGGCGGGGGCGTGATATGGCTGTTTTACCATTTGGTTGGTATGGTATAGAGGCAGTATGGATGCCGGAAAGTCAGGAAGAACAAAATTCAGGAGCGATATGCCGTTTCTCCCTCAAGAAAGCATATCGCTCCTGTAGTTTATTATAAGGTTATTATGGCTGCTTATAAAGGTATTCAATCAGTCCCAGCGTTCGTTCCATACCGAGCTTGCTGACGTTGATCAGCAGCTGGTGGGAATCGGTGCTGCCCCAGTTCTGATCGGTATACGTCTCATAGTAATTCTTTCTTCTCCGGTCTGTCCGCTTGATCGCGGTGGCCGCCTCCTTTGCCGTCAGGTTGTAGCGGTCCATAATCCGTTTGACGCGGTCCTCCATGGAAGCGCTGATGAAGATATTCAGACAGCCGGAATTCTGCCGGAGAACGTAGTCCGCGCACCGGCCGACGATGATACAGGGCCCGCGCTTTGCCAGGCTTTCGATGATGGATGACTGCGTTAAATAGGTGCTGTCATTTAAGGGAAGGCCATAGCCGGTGAAAGAATTGACATGGTCCGGATAGCGGTAGGCTGACAAAAATGTGTTTAAAACAGATTCATCCACTTCTTCGACACTGATTTCTGAAAGCCCCATTTTATCGGCTGCCATCTCCACTAAATTCCGGTCATACAGCGGAATGCCAAGAGATTTGGACAGCCTGTCGCCGATTTCGTGTCCGCCGCTGCCGAACTGACGGCCGATGGTAATAATTTTATGCCCCATAACATCCTCTCCTTTCAAAAGAATTTCATGTGCCTATGAAATTATGCAACAATAACAGGTTTATATCCCTATTATATCGTATTTTATGGGAAAAAGATAGAAAAATTACGAAAACAAACCGGTTTTATTTTCTTTCGTCTGTGCATAGATTGTTTAATAATAGTGAGAAAGCCAGAGATCGAAATGAAACTGAGATGGAAAATTTTATGCCTGTTTGCTGTCCTTGCACTGGATATCGCGCTGGGAAGAAGCATGTATGGCTTTTATCAGGAAACGAAGGGGACTCTCTTTCTTCCGGCTGACGCCGGGGATTCGGCGCGGAGTGAGGTGCGGCGCCAGTTTTCCGGGGAGAAACAGATCGCGCTTACCTTCGATGACGGCCCTCATTCCGTCTATACCAGTCAGCTGCTGGATGGACTCAGAGAGCGGGGCGTACATGCCACGTTTTTTCTTCTGGGAGAAAATATCGACGGAAAAGAAGGGGTGATCCGCCAGATGAAGGAGGACGGCCATCTGATCGGAAACCATGGGTTTACCCATGTACAGATGAGCAAGGAAACACTGGAAAATGCCTGCGGGCAGATCGGGGAAACCAACCGGAAAATCGAAGAGATCACAGGCCAGAGGCCGGAATATCTGCGGCCTCCGTACGGATCGTGGAATGAGGAGCTGGAGTGTGCAACCGATATGACGGTGGTGCTGTGGTCGGTGGATCCTCTTGACTGGAAGCTGCAGAATACAAACAAAGTTGTGAGGAAAATCGTGAAGAATGTAGAACCCGGAGATATCATACTTATGCACGATGTATTCCCGACTTCGGTGCAGGCGGCGCTGGAGGTTGTCGATACTTTGGAGAAGCAGGGGTATACCTTTGTCACAGTAGAGGAGCTTCTGGTGGATTGATCAGTTGCGTTTCCCCCTGATTTCATGGTATAATGAGAAGCTGAATAAATACATATATTTCATATACAAACAGGGAGTATATGGCAGGGGGGAGATTGATGGGGGTACGAGGTGTAATTGCAGATGACGAAGTTCTGATTCGTATGTATATTCGGGAAATCCTGGAGAATAATGGTTACGAAGTGGCAGGAGAGGCCGAGGATGGCATGGATGCCGTTACTCTGTGCAGGGAGATGAAACCGGATTTTATAATTATGGACATCAATATGCCTGTTATGACCGGTTTGGAAGCGGCCAGGGTGATCAACGAGGAGAAGCTGGCCGGATTTATTATTGTGCTGACCGCTTACCGGGACAGGGAGATTGCCGAAAAAGCAGTGAATATGGATATCATGGGCTATATTGTGAAGCCGGTGGATGAAGATACTCTGATTCCGGCTATTAAGATTGCCCAGAATAAATATAAGCAGATTCAGGAAATGGAGAGGGAGTTCAGCAGAACGAAGGAAACGCTCAATGACAGAAAGTATGTGGACCGTGCCAAGGGAATTATTATGGAGCGCAGAAATATGACAGAGAAGGAAGCATTTTCCTATATTCGCAGGCTGGCCATGGACAAGGGAAAGCCCATGGCGGAGATAGCAAAAATGCTTTTAAAAGCGTATGGAGAGTAGAGAGACTGAAAAACAGGTGTGAAAACAGACTGAAAAAACAGACTGCAATAACAGGGGACGGGAGGGGAAAATGCCTGATTGTCTGACAAAAGAAGAACGGGACAGGAAGCTGGTCCAGATTGCCCATTCTTATACCGATTTGACAGAAGCGGATATCCAGATTCTTCTGGATGTATCCCATGCGCTGCCTTCTATCGGTAATCTGGAAAGCGGGGATACCTATATCAATATACTGACACGAAACGGGGAATCCATGGTTGCGGCCCAGTACCGCCATCCGGACTGTGACCTCTATAAGCGGGACGTGATCGGGGAGGTTGAAAAGAAGGAAGATGAACCGGCGGTATATCGGGCGCTGGAACACGGAATTCCAGGCAGAGGGCTGATCGGTATTATTGACAACAGAAAGATTGTGGTCCGCCATACTGTCAGTCCCATTTTTAATGACCAGCAGAAGGTCATCGGATCTTTGACTTATGAATATCTGAATTCCGGGGCAGATACGGAGCCTATACGTATCGTAAATAAAGAGGGAAAAGCGGCTTTCTTTGACAGTAAGATCAATCAGCTGATCAGCAATCTGCAGGAGGGATTCCTGATCTGCGATGAGGCGGGAATCTGTACCTTTGCGAACGCACGGGCGGAGGAGCTGTATCAGAAGGCCGGGCATCCGGAGAGCCTCATCGGCCGCAGATATGAAGAACTGGATCTGACGGGAAAGTACAGCCAGGAAGAGATTATGACTGGCGGTACCTGGAAGCAGGAAGTTCGGACTGACCGATACGTATGGGAGGAGAATATCAGTGCGATTCGGGAAAATGGAGTGTATCAGGGAATTCTCGTTATCCTGCGGGATAAGACGAAGATCCGGCAGATGGAGGACGAAATCGCTTACCGGGCTGCCTTAATCCATGAGGTTCATCACCGCGTGAAAAATAACCTTCAGACGATCATCAGCCTCGTCGGGCTGGAGGCGGCACAGAAAAAAGACGCAGAGGTGAAGGCGTTTGCCAAAACCATTACCGGATATATCCGCAGCATGAGCATGACCTATGACCTTCTCGCTCATACCGGGGCGGAAGCGGTTGATTTAAAGACCATGCTGGCTCGGATTATCGATTGTGTGCTGGAGAGCTGGAGCGTCCGCGGATGCAGGATTCATGTGGAGGTGACAGGAGATGATCTGGAGCTTCCGGAGCACGTGGCATCCACCGTTGCGCTGATTGTAAATGAGCTGGTGACAAACAGCATCAAATATGCCTTTTGTGACCGTGAGGAAGGCAGCATTTTCCTGACGATAGAAAAGGGAGAGGAATACTCCTGGGTTACGGTCAGGGATGACGGCTGCGGAATTGATGAAAAAAACGGTGACCGATCCGGCATGGGACTTGGATTAAAGCTTGTGGACAGCCTTGTGAAATCGAGCCTTAAGGGTACGCTAACGATGGAAAGCGGGGAGGGGACCGCCGTCAGATTTTCTGTCTTCCATTAACCGGTATTTTCTTGACAAATTAATCACAAAGTGCTATGATCTAATTCAGTTAAAGGGATATCACTTTAGCGTAAATTTAATATAAGATGATATGCAACGGCGTATATCAGTAGAGCGGCATTGTGGTCCAAAAACTTTGTAAGGGGTTTTTGGACCTTTTTATTTCTGTGGGCTTAACGCCTCATGTTCTGCGGCGGTGGGACTGCTGAAAAGTTTAATTACGTAAAGGAGTTTTAGGAATGGAAGATAATCAAAATAAAAATGGCGGTCTGAACAAAAGTTTGAAATTGATTTTTGTTTATACGGTAGCGACAGGCTCTATTTTTACCTTTGTAAACTACTGGGATTCTGTTTTCTACGGTTATTGCGGCACCGGTACATTTCTTGCTTTTGCCCTGATGACGGTTGCAATCCTTCCGATTGCACTGGTATACAGCGAACTTGCTTCTCTGTTTCATACTTCCGGCGGGGAGCTGATTTATAACACGGTCGGGATTAACAAACACGTGGGATTTTTGGCCTCCTGGCTGATTATGGCGGCGTGGATATCCGTTCCGCCGGCTGTTGTTATGGCGATCATGACATGGGTGAATAAGACGATGCATTTGAATCTTGGCACCTGGCCCATGGTAGGCTGTGCGGCGATTCTCTTAATTCTGTACTTCCTGATGAGTATTCAGAATGTCCAGTTTCTCGTTAAAGCCCAGGCCGGCATGCTGTTCTGTAATATTGCGGTTACCATACTGACCGGATTTATCCTGCTGTTTTCCGGTCACTGGCATCTCGCGAACTTTGGAAATATTTTTACCTCCACATTGGATTCTGTCCACGGAATTCCAGGCTGGATTATCGGTATGGCGCTTTTGATTACTCCGTATTTTGGTTTTGAGACAGTTCCCCAGATGGTGGAAGAGGGAGATTTCCCCATCAAAAGCTCTAAAAAAGCAATCTGCGGTTCGATTCTGACATGCGGCTGTATCTACGTATTCTACTATTTCTGTGTTGCGGGTCTGGACGGTTTAAAGGACATATATGCGGGATTTGCGCAGGATGGTTTCCTGACGATTGCTACGATGCAGAAAGAACTCGGCTGGGTTTTCTGGCCTATAGTTGTGGGGCTCATCTCCTGCCTCCTGGGCATGGGCGCTTCCCTGCTGGGCTTCTGGATGTCCACGGTCCGTATGCTGTACTCCATGGCGAACAAAAACTTTTTGCCTAAAATATTTGCAAAAGTGAACAAAAATAAGCAGCCTCTGCTGCCAAATATTTTTCTGCTGATCCTTTCTTTAATTTTTATAGTTTTACAGAACTCCTCTGATTTTATGAGTGCATTCTTCAATCTGATGAGTTTTGGCTGTGCCTGTGCGTATGCGCTGACAATGATTTCGGCGGTCTGCATTCACCACAAGCATCCGGATTGGAAGAGCTCCAATACGGTGAAGGGCGGCGATGCATTCCGGATCTTCGCCATGGTGATAGCGATAACGATTGCATTTTTCTGTACGTTGGGACAGGGAGTGGATTCCTGGATCTGCTTCTTCGTCTATCTTGGAATCGGCGGTATCATCTGGCTGTGGATGAACCTGGTAAACTGGAAGAAGCATCCGGTGGAAATTGAGACGCCGGACGGTATACGGAAGTTTTAAATGATTAGAGCAAACCATGCGGTCATTCCGCCTGGAATATAAAAAACAACAAAGGAGATATGTAAAATGGCTAAGTTAGATGGAAAAGTTGCATTGATTACCGGCGCTGCTGCAGGTCTTGGAGAGGGAATCTCCACTGCTTACGCAAAATACGGCGCAAAATTAATTATGGTAGATTTATCCCCTTCGGTAGAGGAGACTGCTGAGAAGCTGCGCAGGGAATACAATGCGGAAATTATTACGGTTATTGCCAATGTAGCCGACCGTGAGCAGATGGACGCTGCGGCTAAGAAGGGCGCTGACACCTTCGGAGAGATCAATGTTGCATGCTGTAACGCGGGCGTATGCCGTTTAGCACCTTTTGAGGAAATGGATGACAAGACTCGTGACTTCCACATTGATGTAAATATCAAGGGTGTATGGAACACCTGTAAAGCTGTAGTTCCATATATGTTAAAGCAGGGCGGCGGAAACATTGTGATCGCGTCTTCCGTAACCGGTGACATTGTTGCCGATGCGGGCGAGGCGGCCTATGCCATGACAAAGGCCGCGCTCGTCGGCCTGACCAAGTGTCTTGCCGTAGAGTACGCAGCCCGCAATATCCGCGTAAACTGCTCCCAGTTAGGCTATGCCCGCACACCGATGGTTGAAAAGATGGCTCTGGAATCCAATCCGGAGAATCCGGAGGCAGCAATCGCAGACATCGCAGTGGGTGTTCCGATGAAGCGTCTGGCTAAACCGATTGAAGTCGGCGAACTGTTTGCATTTTTGGGAAGTGATGAGTCCAGCTACTTAACCGGATCTCAGATCGTGATTGACGGCGGAAGCACTCTGCCGGAGACGATGTCTATCGGAGTTAATTAATGTAAGAACGGATCTTATGCAGATCAAGTCTGCCTGCCGGAGTGCTCCGGCAGGCTTTTTCTATATTTTAAAGTTCGTAATGATATTGGTTGCCGGCCATGGTATAATGAACCTGTGGAGAAAAATGAGTAAACGTGAAGACCGCATTTGCGAATTCGGAGAAGTTTTAGAATAAAAGTGAATTTCCGGAGACACAGGAAGTCTTTGAAAAGGTATTCGTGGAATAGAGCGTTGGGAAACATCAGATGGGAGGGCGATATGGAGAGAAAGAGGTTCTGCTATTATTTATCAAACTTTATGATTCTGTTTTCCAACGCGGCCAGGCTTTTGAAAGTTACAGTTCACTCCCCACCAGTGGCACCGCAGTCCGGTTCGGCCGGGCAGGCTTCCTCAGCCTTTCCAGTTCCGGTTTCGGGTATAAGAAGTTCTAAACGTGCAGAATTTTTCTAAAAACCAGGTGAAATTCCCAAACTCGCTGCGCTCAGACAAGTGGGAATTTTACCTGAACGAAAAATTTTGCGCGTTAAGAACTTCTAATACCCTGCAAAGTCACAGGAAAGGCTGAGGAAGCCTGCCCGGCCGAACCGGACTGCGGTGCCACTGGTGGGGAGTGAACTGTAACTTTTGAAATACCGCATCCAAATGTATGTTCCTGGAAATCATTGACACTTTTGGAAACCAGGGCTATACTTTTGGTACGACTGATGTTTTTCCGGAATCCAGCTCACGTGGGTCTGCCGGGAAGTGATATTGTATACAATGCAGGAGAAGGAAAATGGATTTATTTGATTTTATGAGAGAAAATACCATGGATAAGGAATCTCCCCTGGCGTCCCGGCTCCGGCCGGTGACTCTTGACGAGGTGGTTGGGCAGCAGCACATTATCGGAAAAGACAAGCTGCTGTACCGGGCAATCAAGGCGGATAAGCTGGGATCCGTGATCTTTTACGGACCTCCGGGGACTGGAAAGACGACGCTGGCAAAGGTGATCGCCAATACCACCAGCGCTGATTTTAAACAGATCAATGCCACGGTCGCCGGTAAAAAGGACATGGAGGAGATCGTGAAGGAAGCCAAGGATTCCCTGGGGATGTTTGGGAAAAAGACGATTCTGTTCGTAGACGAGATCCATCGTTTCAATAAGGGGCAGCAGGACTATTTACTTCCGTTTGTGGAGGATGGGACGCTGACTCTGATCGGCGCCACCACAGAGAATCCGTACTTCGAGGTGAACGGAGCGCTTCTTTCCCGTTCCAGGGTGTTCGAACTGAAGCCGCTGGAGCGGGAGGACATCAGAGAACTGATCCGCAGGGCCGTCTACGACAAGAATAAGGGCATGGGGGTCTACAATGCGGTGATCGACGAGGAGGCCATGAACTTCCTGGCTGATGTGGCGAATGGAGACGCCAGAGCCGCATTGAACGCCGTGGAACTGGGCGTCATGACGACAGAGCGGGATACGGCTGACGGAAAGATCCATATCGACATTGACGTGGCTCAGGAGTGTATTCAGAAGCGGGTGGTGCGTTACGACAAGGACGGGGACAACCATTACGACACGATATCCGCATTTATTAAGAGCATGCGGGGATCCGACCCGGACGCGGCCGTCTACTATCTGGCCCGGATGCTGTACGCAGGTGAAGATATGAAATTCATAGCCAGGCGAATCATGATCTGCGCGGCGGAGGATGTGGGAAATGCGGACCCGCAGGCGCTGGTCGTAGCCGTGGCGGCGGCCCAGGCGGCGGAACGGATCGGCCTGCCGGAGGCTCAGATTATTCTTTCCCAGGCCGTCACCTATGTGGCCACGGCTCCCAAGAGCAACGCGGCCTGCAATGCGGTCTTTGACGCATTAGAGGCAGTGAAGTCGAGAAAGACCATGCCGGTTCCGGTACATTTACAGGATGCCCATTACAAGGGCGCGGCGAAGCTGGGACACGGCCAGGGATATTTATATGCCCATGATTTCCCGAATCACTATGTGAAACAGCAGTATCTGCCCGACGGCTTGGAGGGGAGCGTGTTCTACCAGCCGACGGAGAACGGATACGAGAGAAAAATAAAGGAGCACATGGAGTTTATCCGAAACGAGGCAGAGGAGTAGGGAGAAAGGCGGAATTGGTGAAATGAGCAGACAAGACAGAAAAAAACGCCGTATGATGATTCTGTCCCTGGACGCCGTGGGCGGAAGGGACTTAGCCTATATGGAGACGCTGCCTAATTTCGGCCCATTCTTTAAGCGGGCGGCCGGATGCGGTGAAGTGGTAAGCGTATATCCCAGCCTGACTTATCCGGCTCATGTGAGCATTGTGACCGGACGTTATCCGAAGAACCATGGAATCGTCAACAATTTACAGGTACAGCCGGAGCGGGAACCATCGGACTGGTTCTGGCAGCGGAAATACGTGCAGGGGACGACCCTGTATGATGAAGCGGTAAAGAACGGATACCGGGTGGCTTCCCTTCTGTGGCCGGTGATGGGGAAGGCCAGAGTGCATTACAACCTGCCGGAGGTGCTTCCGAACCGTCCGTGGCAGAATCAGCTGGGCGTGTGCATGATGAACGGGACGCCTCTTTATGAACTGGAGCTTCAGATGAAGTTCGGATCTATGCGGGAAGGCATCAGGCAGCCGCAGCTGGATCATTTCGTCCATGCGTCCATGCTTCACACCCTGGAGAAATACCGGCCTGATCTGATGCTGGTTCATTTGACTGATGTCGACACGAACCGCCATTTGTATGGACTGGACAGCCCGGAGGCCATGGCGGCCATCAGGCGCCATGACGAAAGGCTCGGGGAGCTTCTAGGACTGCTCCGTAAAATGGGGCTGGAGGACGAGACGGATGTGGTGATACTGGGAGACCACTGCCAGTTGGATGTGAAGGAAGCAATTTACCCGAATTACTATTTTGTAAAGGCTGGGCTGGCAGAGGTGAAAAACGGCAGAATCCGTGATTGGAAGGCGATCGCCAGAGACTGTGACGGATGCTGTTATATCTATGTGAAGGATAGAAGCTGTCTCGGGCGAACGGAAAAACTCTTAAACCGCATGATAGAGCGGGAAAACAGCGGAATTGCCCGCATCTTTACCCGCGACGAAGCCGTCGCACTGGGGGCGGACCCGGAATGTGCGTTTGTGCTGGAGGCCGCGGATGGGTATTACTTTCAGAATGGCTGGGAAGAATACAGGAGAATGGCAGGAGCCTCCGACCATCATACGGATTTCCATATCCAGGCGGCAACCCACGGGTATCTTCCCGACCGGGATGGATACCGGACGTTTTTTATGGCTGCAGGCCCGCATTTTACAGCGGGGGCCAGGGTGGAGAAAATGTCACTGGTCGATGAAGGGCCGACACTGGCCGAAATTCTGGGACTGGATCTGGGCCGGGTGGACGGGCGGACAATGAAGGAACTGATTCGCTGACCGCTTTGCGCCCTTCCGGCCGCAGGCCCTGCGGACAGGCCGGGACAGACCGGGAAGCAGAGGCCGACAGGGCTGTGAACTGTAACACGGCAAAGGGCTGTGCAATTTATGGAGATAAAAAAATCTTCCCTTTTTGACAATCAGGGTATATAATGAAATTATCGTACGACCTGACGTCAGATTTTATTTACATCTGTTTACGATATTCTATCGTAGATAATTCCCATGAATATGAAAGAACTGTCATATGGAGTAGTTAAAATAAGGAGAAAGTTATGCGTGAAAAATTAGAGACATTATCATTGGCTAAATTAAAGGAGTTTGCCAAAGAACAGGAGATCAAGGGCTACGGTTCCATGAGAAAGGCGGAGTTGATTGATATTCTCTGTGAGAAGGCAGGCGAAAAGGAAGGAAAAAGTGCTCCGGCAGATGTTTCAACCGGGAATGAAGAACCTTCTGTGAGTGCCGGAGAAGCGGTGAAACAGGCCGAGGAACCAGCGAGGAGAGCCGCAGAGCCGGCTAAGGAGGAGAAGGCTCCTGCTCAGACACAGGCGACCTCCGTAAACAGAACGAATCCGAATGATAAAAAAAGAACGGTGGTCCGTTCCTACAGGCAGGAAGGACCGCAGAGAACCAGTAATTACAGGCAGTCCCAGGGAGATTCCATGGAACGAAGCGACCGCCAGGACAGGCCGGAGCAGCGTCAGGACAGGAATGAACGCCAGGATAGGAACGACCGCCAGGACAGACAGGACCAGCGCCAGGAGATGAACCGGATCGAATCCGTAAGGGAAACGGCCGAGGAGGCGCGCCCGGAATTTCAGCCGAGTCCGGAGCTTCAGGAACTGGACAGCGGCGTCGACGCGTACGGCATCTTAGAAGTGATGCCGGATGGATTCGGCTTTATCCGCTGTGAGAACTACTTACCGGGTGAGAATGACGTCTATGTGGCTCCGTCCCAGATACGCCGGTTCAATATGAAGACGGGTGATATCATACAGGGCAGCCGCAGGGTGAAGACCGCCGCGGAGAAGTTTGCAGCCCTTCTGTTTGTAAAATACATCAACGGTTATCCGGCAAGCGCGGCTGAGCACAGACCGAACTTTGAAAATATGACGCCGGTTTTCCCGGATAAGAGACTCCACATGGAGACTACGGGACGCAATACCACGGCAATGAGAGTTCTCGATCTGTTGTCCCCGATCGGTAAGGGACAGAGAGGTATGATCGTATCCCCGCCGAAGGCAGGTAAGACGACTCTGTTAAAGCAGGTGGCCAAGGCAGTAACCGTCAATCATCCGGATATGCATGTCATCATCCTGCTGATCGATGAACGTCCCGAGGAGGTTACGGACATTAAGGAGTCCATAACCGGCAACAATGTGGAAGTTCTGTATTCCACCTTCGATGAGCTTCCGGAGCGCCATAAGAGAGTCTCCGAGATGGTAATCGAGCGGGCAAAGCGTCTCGTGGAGCACGGACGCGACGTGATCATTTTACTGGACAGCATTACGCGGCTGGCAAGGGCGTATAACCTGACGGTAGCCCCCAGCGGCCGTACATTATCCGGCGGACTCGATCCGGCGGCCTTACACATGCCGAAACGATTCTTCGGTGCCGCCAGAAACATGAGAGAGGGCGGAAGCCTGACGATTCTTGCGACTGCCCTGGTAGACACGGGAAGCCGTATGGACGACGTTATCTATGAGGAATTTAAGGGAACCGGCAACATGGAGCTGGTGCTTGACCGGAAGCTGTCTGAGAAGCGGATTTTCCCGGCCATTGATATCCTGAAATCCGGTACACGAAGAGACGATCTGCTCCTTACGAGGGAAGAGTCCGAGGCCGTGGATCTCATTCGCAAGGCGACCAACACCTTAAAGCCTGAGGATGCGGTGGAGAAGATTCTGGATCTGTTCACCAGAACCCGAACAAATCGGGAGTTTGTGGAGATGTCGAAGAAGATTTTCCGATATTAATGTTTTGTCGGTCTTTGTAAAAATTATGCTTGCATTAAAAAATATTCTGTGATATACTGTATAAGCTGTTTATTAGAGAAAATGGATTATATTAAAGTCAATACCATCCGAATATTCGGATGCAACAGCATAGCTGCTATGTCATTTCGGATTTTAAATCCAGAGTGCGGATTGAAATTGAGTTATAGAGACTCAGCGTGCTTATTGAAATAAAATAGAAATC
This sequence comes from Hungatella sp. SB206, assembly GCF_051132295.1. NCBI lineage: Bacteria > Bacillati > Bacillota > Clostridia > Lachnospirales > Lachnospiraceae > Hungatella > Hungatella sp. SB206. The sequence goes on from NZ_CP096603.1 coordinate 946,707, forward strand.
AGGTGAGGTGAAAATCATGAAAGAAGGAATCCATCCAAATTACTATCAGGCCAAAGTTGTTTGCAACTGCGGTAATGAATTTGTAACCGGTTCTACAAAGGAAGATATCCACGTAGAAGTTTGTTCTAAGTGCCATTCATTCTATACCGGCCAGCAGAAAGCTGCTGCAGCACGTGGACGTATTGATAAATTCAATCGTAAATATGGCGTTAAGGCCGCTGAATAAGTTAGAGCAAAGAAAAGGTTGAGTTTGGTGGAAACACTTTAGCTCAACCTTTTTTGGGATTTATAGAGAGGTGGAACATATGAAGTATTCAGGCATCGGCGGACAGGCCGTGATTGAAGGCGTTATGATGAAAAACGGGGATGAGTATGCCACCGCAGTCCGTAAGCCGGACGGAGAGATTGAAGTTAAAAAGGATACGTATATCAGCATGGGGGAGAAGGTAAAGTTTTTTTCCCTGCCGTTTGTGCGCGGAATATTCAGCTTTGTCGATTCCATGGTGCTGGGGATGAGGTCCCTCACGTTTTCTGCCAGTTTTTTTGAGGATGATGAGGATGCGGGAGAACCCGGAAGGTTTGAACAGTTTTTAGACCGCGTATTCGGTGAGAAGCTGGAGAAGGCCTTGATGGCAGTGGTCATGGTGTTTTCTGTTATCATGGCGATTGCTATTTTCATGGTTCTGCCACTGTTTCTGGCGAACATATTTCATCGTTTTATCGCATCGCAGACCGTGATGGCGGTGATCGAGGGAATCATCAGAATCGTAATTTTTATCGCTTATATCAAGATTATTTCCAATATGGAGGATATACGCAGGACATTTATGTACCACGGAGCGGAACATAAGTGCATTAACTGTCTGGAGCACGGTCTGGATCTGACTGTGGAGAATGTCAGAAAAAGCTCAAAGGAGCATAAGCGCTGCGGAACCAGTTTTCTGCTCATCGTTATGGTGATCAGTATCCTGTTTTTCATGGTAGTGCGTGTAGATACGATCTGGCTGCGTGTAGTCAGCAGAATCGTTCTGATTCCGGTTATCGCGGGGGTATCCTATGAATTTCTGCGACTGGCCGGCAGAAGCAATTCGAAGATCATGGACATTTTAAGCCGTCCTGGCATGTGGATGCAGGGACTTACCACGACAGAGCCGGATGACAGTATGATTGAGGTCGGCATCGCGTCCGTGGAGGCGGTTTTTGACTGGCGGGAGTTTTTAAATAAGAATTTTCCGGAGAAGCAGGGATGAAACTGACATTACAGGCATTATGGAACGAAGGAACGGAGAGACTGAAGCTGTCCGGAATCGGAGAGGCGGAGCTTGATGCAAAGTATCTGCTTTTCGAGGCATTTCATACAGATATGGTGCATTTCCTCATGCACAGAAACGATGAGGTGAAAGATGAGGATTCGGTTAAAAGAGCCGTAGCGGATTACCGCGCGATGATAGAAAAACGGTCGGAGCGGATTCCGCTTCAGCATATTACGGGCAGCCGTGAATTTATGGGCCTGGAATTTTCAGTCAACGAACATGTGCTGATTCCGCGCCAGGATACAGAGACTCTGGTGGAGCAGGTCTTAAAGGATTATAAGGGAAAGAACCCTGTCGTCCTGGATCTTTGCACCGGAAGCGGATGTATCGGGGGAAGCCTGTCCATCCTCGGTGGATTTTCTGATGTGACGCTGGCTGATATCTCTTTGGAGGCGCTTAAGGTGGCGGAAGAGAACGCCCGGGAATTGATGCAGGCGAAATGGAATTCCGTCAGAGTTACAGCGGAGTGCCGACAGGAAAAGCCCTGGAGGCTGGAAGTTTCCGCCGGATTGGCGGAGGGAGCAGATGAGAAGGGCAGCGTGCAGAAGATTACGCTTGCAGAGAGCGATTTGTTCTCAGCTTTTTCCGGCAGGCGGTTTGATGTGATTGTGTCAAATCCGCCTTATATTCCTTCGCGCGTGATCGAGGAGCTGGAACCGGAGGTCAGGGATCACGAGCCGCGGCTGGCACTTGACGGAATGGCAGATGGACTGTATTTCTACAGGCGGCTTGCTGAGGAATGCGGCAGTTACTTGAATCCGGGAGGAACCGTTTATTTTGAAATCGGATATGACCAGGGGCAGGCGGTGAGCGGACTTCTTCGGGAGGCCGGTTTCCGGGGGGTTTGTGTGTATCAGGATGCGCCGGGGCTTGACCGCGTGGTCAGGGGTACTATGGTTTTATAAAGTATCAATGCAAAGTTACCTGAAATGTAAGATTTTGGAGGTTAATTTCCCATGTTTGATAAATTAGATGATATATTGATTCACTATGAAGAGCTGATGCTGGAATTAGGAAATCCTTCCGTGACGGAGGATCAGAACCGTTTCCGCAGGCTGATGAAGGAGCAGGCAGATTTAGCGCCGCTGGTAGAGACTTATACGGAATATAAGAAGGCGAAGATGGCTGTGGAAGACAGCCTTACCATTCTGGACGAAGAAAATGACGAAGAGATGCGTGAGATGGCAAAGGAAGAATTATCCGATGCAAAGAAGCAGATCGAAGCGCTGGAGCAGGAACTTAAGATTCTTCTTCTTCCCAAGGATCCCAATGATGACAAGAACATCATTTTGGAAATCCGTGCCGGCGCGGGCGGAGATGAGGCCGCTTTGTTTGCGGCTGAGCTGTACCGTATGTACGTGAACTATTCTGAGGGCCAGCACTGGAAAGTGGAGCTGATCAGTGTCAATGAAAACGGAATCGGCGGTTTCAAGGAAGTCGTGGCTATGGTCACAGGAAAAGGAGCGTATTCCAAGTTGAAATATGAGAGCGGTGTTCACCGTGTTCAGCGTGTTCCGGAGACGGAGAGCGGCGGACGTATCCACACTTCCACAGCGACTGTGGCGGTTATGCCAGAGGCGGAGGATGTGGACGTGGTAATCGAGGATAAGGACTGCAGGATTGATGTCATGCGTGCTTCCGGTAACGGAGGCCAGTGTGTCAATACGACGGACTCCGCGGTTCGTCTGACCCATATTCCGACAGGTATTGTTATCTACAGCCAGACCGAGAAATCACAGCTTCAGAACAAGGAAAAGGCATTCCGCCTGCTCCGTTCCAAGCTGTATGACATGGAGCTGGAGAAAAGACAGAATTCTGAGGCGGAAGAGCGTCGGAGCCAGATTGGTACGGGAGATCGTTCCGAGAAAATCCGTACGTACAATTTCCCCCAGGGACGTGTGACCGATCATCGAATTAAGCTAACACTTTATAAGATTGATTCAATTATGAACGGAGATATCACGGAGCTGCTGGACAGTCTGATTGCGGCCGACCAGGCGGCGAAGCTGGCGAAGGTGAATGAGAACGTGTAAACGGATGGTTTGATATTTTGTTTTTTATGGTTTCAGGTTGAGATAGGAAATAAATAGAGAATGGCGCCCTGTTTTTGAAAAACAGGGCGTTTTTAGTGGAATAAATACGTGCATCTGTTATAAAAAGGATTCTCCGATGCGGTAAAAGATCAGACAGTAACCGATTAATTTCCTTTTCCATAGAAACATTCGTGTTCCTAATCATATAATGATAGAAAAGACATATCCATCCTTAAGAGGTTTATATGGCCAATGACTCCTTAGGTTCCATAATTACACAGGGAAATTTTCTTAGAATCGACAATGCTTTTGTCGATGAGGTTTCTTCTTCCGGCAGAAATACCGGATTTATTATAATCTCCTACTCGGTTCCGTGGCAAAGCGGAGTAACCACTGTTCAGCAGCTGCGGTTGAACGTCAATAATAACACCGCAATCATGAATTCTTTCAGAATGCCAATCCGTCTCAGTGATATCCGCCGGGGAATGCGGGTGGATGTAACATTTTCACCGAATATGACTCGAAGCATACCGCCTCAGTCTACTGCATTTACGATAGTCACGAGACAGCCTCCCAGACCTTCAGCCAATACTACAACGCAGAGAGTGATCTGGATTGACTGCAATAACAGTCAGATTCTTGCCGGCATGCCAAACAATATCAGCAGAATAACGAGATATATTGTCACAAGCTCGACGGTTATCCTGAACAGAAGTGGATTTCCGATCAGATTGTGTGATCTGCGCCCAGGCCAGCTGGTACAGATAACCCATGCGAATGTCCAGACGGCGAGTATACCGCCTCAGACGACGGCATTCCGTATTCAGGTGAGATAGAACGGCGATGAAGCAGGGGATTTATAAGAAGGATGCATAAGAAAAATATATTATAGGAATTTATAAAAAGAATTCATAAAAGGCTTGTAATCGTGGTCCTGCGCCGCTTTTACAAGCCTTTTTATGCTGCATGGTAAATTCGAATATTCAAAATATAGTTCTCTACGGTCTGCAACATGTGGTATAATGCCATAAGAAGCAAATCAAAATAAAAACATACAGGGCGGAAAGCGAAAGAGCATGGAATCGGTTTATGATTAAAAATAGCGGTTATGGTTTATTCCGGATTGTGCTGTCAGCCTTCCTGTGATCGGTATAGGATCGGAATTATTTACAAAAATGATTTTATATAAAATACGGTTCAGGCAGCGAGCAACATGACAGTCTGACCATGAACGAAGCGAAAGGAATGTAAAACAAAAATGAAACTAACAGCCTTAAAGTGTCCGTCCTGCGGCGGCCCCATCGAGTTGGATGAAAAGGACGAGAATGTGGGATACTGTCAGTACTGCCACACAAAATATTATCTGGAATCGGAACAGCCAAAGGTGTTTATCGAGTATAAGCAGGAGACCTCCCACAACAGCATGGCGAAGAAGGAGGAGTCGGGGAGCAAAGCGGCAATTGCTGTCGGAGCCGTTATCGGTGTGATTGGCATCATGGCACTTATTCTGATCCCTCTTTTCGGAACATCAAAAAATGCGAATAAGTATCCCAGCAGGGAAGTGACAGTGGCCGCGTCTGTTTCGGAAGAGCAGTCATCGGATAAAAGCAAGGCGTCTGCCACGTATTCCGCGTCCTTCGAGGTACTGATTAAGGAGGCCTTGGGAACGAGCGTTTCCTCGGTCACGGAAGAAGAACTGGGGCGTTTTAAATATTTGTCCATGAGGAAAGGCGAAGCCGGATGGATGATTACATACAGCTTTGAAAATCCGATCGTGGCCGCCGAACAGGGGCAGGATGCGGATATCAATGTGGTGGTCTGTCAGGAGGCCCTGGATCTTCAGGACATTGCCGCGCTGCCACAGCTGGAGTATCTGAATCTGGATCACACGGAATTGCCGGAGGGCAGTCTGGAGACATTGAGCTCCTTAAAAATGATAACCTGCGACTACATACAATTGGATATGCTGCGTCTTGCGCTGGGAGATGCGGCCAAAGGCCTGGAACGTTTGAACGCTTCCCATTTAAAGAGTCTGGAAGAACTGTCGTATTTTCCGGGACTGAAGTCTCTGGAGATGGAAGACTGCCGGGAAATTTCGGACATATCTGCATTGGCCCAGGTAAAGGATCTGGAAAATTTAAAATTATACGATATGGATGAGGTGAATGATTTTACGGTCCTGAATGTGCTTAAGAAGCTGAGGAGCCTGTCGATTGACGCGGAAAAACTGAAAGATATCAGCTTTATTAATCATATGCCGGAACTTGCGAGCCTTGGAATCACGGATTCTAAGATTCTTCTGCTCGATCCGCTCATGGGGAAAGAGAGTCTGAAGGCGCTTGTGCTGGTAGACAACGGTGAGGTTCGTGACTATAATCCCGTGGGAACGCTTACAGGTCTGGAAACTTTGGTAATAAATAAATATACGAGTCAGGATGATCCGGATCTTACGGCACTTACCGGTTTAAAGCATGGGGAATTTCATGGAATGATGGGGATTCGTTTTCTTGGAAGTCTGACGGGCCTGGAAGAACTGAAGGTTCAGGGCTGCAACGTGGATCAGCCATCGGTGATTGCTTCCCTGCCTGCTTTAAAGAAGCTGACTTACCGAAAAAACTGGGGAAACAGCGATGATTTAAGCTTTCTTGCCGGCTGCCAGGGACTTACCAGCCTGGACATGAATCATTCGGAATTCTATGGGGATGTGTCCTATGCGTTTAATCTTCCGGCCTTGGAAACCCTGATTTTAGACAGCAGCAGTTTTGAGGTGAAGTTTGACCGTCTTCAGGATAATCCTGCATTAAAGGCCCTCTCCTTAAACCATGTGAAATTGTACAAAAATATTGAAATGTGGTCTGACGGCATGGTCCGTTCTATTAATTACGATGATGTGCTTCTCGATGAATATACCTCATTTTTAGGCCATTATCCCTCGCTGGAATATTTGAGCCTTCGGGGAAATTAGCTTACGGATATTCAGTTTGCAGCCGGACTTAAAAATCTGAGGGAACTGGATGTCACCGATAATTACGTGACTGATACACATGTACTGGATCAGTTGGAGTATTTGGGGAAGGACAGCACGGTAAAACGGCCGATGGCCGATGTGGACTGGATTGATACGGTGGAGGATTCTCATTGATTGTTTGGGCGTGAAGACGTTGATGGCTGAAGGGGATTGGTGGGAATGTTGCAGGTATGAGAAGGCTATTGAAATGCGATTAGCAGTAACTGGAGTATTGGCTGTGAGAATAAAATGCCGCCTTGGCGGATTGAGCAGATCGGAAACTAGTATAATCCACCGGAACTTATGCAACGCTGTACTAGAATGATGAACTGCTTGATTTGGCCGAAGGCGGCTTTTTTCTGTTGGTAAAAATATCTTTGTGAAATTGGAAAAACCCCTTGATTATTTGGTAATTATCGGTTATACTGTTTTTACAATTGAGAGTTGTAAAACATACATAAAATCTCGCGGCATAAGCCGTATCGTTTTTTTGTTTTTTCAATATATTTTACTTATCTTGTAATATCCTTTTATTCCCGAATTAGTTTCGTATAGGTGTTTCATGCTGTGCTGTTTGAGCACGGATGAGTGCTTGTTTAGTTATTCAGTTTTTTCTTTTCTATTTTTCTCTATCCGGAATAAAATTCTGCCGGGTTTATCTCCGATTTAATTGAAGGTTGTTTACGCTTTTTTTGAGTAAGTTAGCTTTATAAACGGTATTTAGGGAAGCAGATGCAAGCGATTAACAGGTGTCTGTATAAGTACTTGTTTTATGGACGAATCACATAGCTAAATTCTATTTTGTCCCCAATAAAAGGGAAGATGAAAAAATATAGGTACTGAGTGGGTATAGGTTCCCCCTTTGAGTAACCTAAATACACTATGCAAGGAGTGAAGAAAATGAATAGAAAATGGCCAGGTGGTATGCTGGCTGCGCTGATAGTTTTGATGTCTATTCCTTCTGAAATGGCTTATGCCCGGCCGAAACCGGAGATAACGGTGATCTCTGAGATCATGTTTGGATCATCAGAAGAATACGCGCCGGAACTCATTTATGAAGAGGGAGAAAAGCTGTATCGGCTAAAGACCTGGGAACTGGAGCCAGTCAAAGTGAGTCCCAGGGAGAAGCGTTTGGAACAGGAAGTTTTGTACGAAGGTATAGAAAATATGGAGTCAGTTCCTGAGACGAGAAGTATCACATCGAAAGAAGATTTCTCAGGACTTCAGGTAAGTGCAAAGTATCCGGTAATCAAAAGGAAGAAGGTGAACGAAGAATGGCGCGATGACTTTACGTTTCCGGTCGTGTTTCATTCATATGGAGCAGAGACATATCAACTGGGAGGAGAGAATGTGCCAATTGATGGAGAACCGCTGCGGCTGGAACTGTATGAGGACGCCCTTCTGTCAGAAATTGGAGTGACTAAAGAACATTACAGGGTTACCAGTACTGTATGGAATGGAGCGCCATACTTAGATGAAGATGATATTTTATGCAGGGACGCGACTGCTTTTGGAAAACGGAAAGTAATAGATTACCTGATTACTTATGGAGGAACGGTCACGTATCCTGAGATTGAGGGCTATCGATGCAGAGCAGTATACAGCTTGAAGGAGTATGAGCAAACACCGGCAGAAGAGAAGATAATTGTCTCTAACAGAGTGGTGGAAGCAGTGGAGTATGACCCGGACTCAGCCTGGATCATCAGGAGAGAGGCCATTGTACTTACTGTGTCATTAATATTGGTCCTGTTATTCATGCTGTTGGCGGCATGGCTGATTAAGCGGGCAGTGGAAAAGAGAGGGGAGAAGAGGGACGGATGTGGACTTTAAGAAAAAGGTGGCAGGCGATAGCCGGAGATACGTGTAATAGGCCGAGAGGCAGACTGGAAGGATACAGAAGAAAGAAACAATGGTTTATACTGTGGCTGGGATTCGTTCTGACCGTTACATATGCGGCTCCTTCCTGCGCAGAGAATGTGGAGGAAAATAGTAAAAACGCCGGCCGGTGGGTCTATCAAACGGTTCATGGGCCTGTGTCAAATACTGGGGATGAAGCGGAACAGGACGGGGCTTGGTACCGGTTGAATGCGTCTGGTATGGCGGATACTGGCTGGATCTATGTGGACGGATACTGGTATTTTCTTAATACAGGAGAAGGCACTGGAAAGGGCCAAATGATGACAGGCTGGCAGTGGATTGACGGAAAATGCTATTACCTTGCAGAGATCAGATCCGATTTGTATCCGATGGGAGCCTTGTATTTGGAGGGTAAAACTCCAGACGGATACTTCGTAGGAACAAGTGGAGCCTGGCTGAATGAACATGGGGAGGAATGGTATATAGCCGACAAAGGCCTGAGGTCATCGGAGACAATGGATGGGGATAAAAAGGCAGGAGCGGCTGCCGGAGGAAAAGGGAAGCGTGGAAGCGGAGGTAAGGGAGGAAACAGTAAGGGAGGGAGCGGTAAGGGGGAAGGCGGCGCCTCAACAGGCGGGGATAAAGAAGATAGCAATGGAGACGAACGGCCGGAAACAGAAGATGGAAATAGTAATAAGTTCGAAGATCAGGGGGGCGGGGAAAACTCGAATGAGAATGATGATAAGTCTGGAGAAGACGAGTCAGGTGCAGAATATAAATTTGAGGACCTTGCAACCCCGTCTGAAGCAAAAATGGTTTTCTGGGAAGTGCGTTTTGTTGAGGAGACAGATCCAAACAGAAAAATAATGCGTACGCAGGCCGGTAAGAGTGAAGACGGAATGGAGCTGACTGTAGATTTTCCGGAACTTATGAAAGGAAGTGATGGCTGGCTATATCAGGCCCTGGAAGAAAGTCCAAAACGGATAACGGTATCAGGTGCAGGTCTTCAAAAATATACAGTATTGTTCCGTAGAACCGATCAAATGGCTGAAGAACCCGAGCAGGAGGAGGGGGAGCAGCGACTGGAGAAATGGATTCAGACTGCCAAAGAGGCCGATCTCAATATCACAGGAAGCAGAACGGAAGATTGGCCGGTAATTACAGAGAATCAGGAAGAAAGCCGGGAACGGCTCAGGAATCTGATTTCCATGGTCCATGACCGGGAACGCCATGAGATTTATCTGGTTGCACGAAACCATAGTCCTTCCACTGTGGTAATTGGTCAGGAATTTGCTGACATAACAAATGTCTCTGGGCTCCTTATGGATGAATTTAAGAGCGCTGAAAACCGCTACTGTATTGTACGGATCGGTTTTCAAAGAGTCTGGAGACAGGAATCCTGCATTCATGAGATGAGTATGCAGGAGCATGTTTTGGCAGACTGTGTATCCGGTGGGCATGAGAGATTACTGTGCAGGCTGTGCGGCTATGAGGAGACAGTGCTCTTTCCGGCGTCGGGGCATATCGATAAAGATGAAGATGGATTCTGTGATGTCTGTTATCAGGAAATCAATGATGAGACTGCACCCAAAGAGGCAGTTTGCCGGGAAGGCGATATACAGATAAGACGTATTGGTGGTAAGCAATATCGATTTCGATGTATTGATGAAGATTACAGCGATATGATGGATAACCGTGGAAATGCAGCTCTTTTTCTATGTGAAACGGTGATACGGTCCGACATTGAAAGTGACGGGACGTCCATACAGAAATGGGAATATGGCCTGGATAACAACTATAAAACCTCCAATATCCGTAAATGGCTTCAAAAAAATATGGAAAGTCCAGCAAAAGACATATCTTTCATTTATACCGGTGTGAATACAGCTTATCAGGGAAAGACCGGTTCGGGAGAATATGAGCAGTTTGCATTTGACGACTTGGAAAAACTTGAAAAACCATTTCAGATAATGGAAGACCAGATGTTTATCTTATCGATGGAAGAAGCGGTGAAATACAGAGATGTTCTATGGAAATTTAATGGAAGCAGCCAGAATAATCCACAGTCTCAATATTCTGTATATTCCAAAGGATATTACTTGAGAACTCCGCAATATGAAGGGGAAGACGTTTTTCAGTATGGAAAAGGTATCTACGTGGTGGATCTGGGAAATGGCAGCCTGCATCCGGTTGATGTCTCTGACACGAGTATAGGAATTCGACCAGCCTTTGTCATCGCACAGCATAAGGAGTAAGCTTCACGAGGAGGAGAGTATCCATTTGTCCGTTTCAGCAGATTACATGGGGCAGATCAGTGAATGAAGAAAATACACGAGTACTCTCGAAAACTCAGCCACAAAGATGAGTGCAAGGGAGTTTCCGAGAGTGCTCAACACAGAATAGGGAGGAAAAAGACAATGAGAAAGAGTAACAACAACATAGGGCAGGGAGACTGTAAGCGGTGGAAAAAGCTTTTGGCCTATAGCCTGTGCGGCATAATAGCATTCTCTGCGTTTCATTCGCATCCGATATTGGCAAAAGATCTGGAAGGCAGCAGAAATGCATCTACGAGTTCGAATGCTCTGGAACCGACCTGGGCTGAATTGGAAGATAGCGAGAAACAGACTGCTACGGAATCCAACGCATCACGAGGGGACGAAAAGACAAAGGCCTCACTGTCTAATGCCTTGAAAGCAGCAAATTCACTGGGAAATATCTGGGATTCATGGAGCGGAAAGACAAGTTTCGAATTCCTGAATGGAACGCAGGGGGATGGTTCTGAGAAAAAGCCATTTTTGATTAAGAATCGGGAACAGCTCATGGGACTTTCAGAATTGACTGCAATGGGAATGGCGGTTCCTGATGCAGAGGGTGCGGACTACGTGGGTGATTATGCAGGCAGTTACTTTGCCCTTGGCGGTAATATCGACATGCAGGGTATGGACTGGATTCCCATTGGTTTTTACAGAGATTCTTCAGAAATGCCGGGAGAGGTGGAATACGCTTTTCATGGGGATTTCGATGGAAAGGGATATACGATCAGAAATCTGAGGTTAAATAAGTACGGAAATTATGATCATATTGGTCTGTTCGGAGCAATACGTGATTCAAAAGTTCACGATGTAAAAATCATTCCAGATAAAGAAGTAAAAGGAAATGACAGAATTGGAACGGTAGTGGGCTATGCTGTTGACTCAGAAATTCGAAATGTGACCGTTAAAAACGCAGCACTGAACACTTCAGGGATCGCAGGCGGGATTGCAGGTGAGGTAAGCGGAACCGTTATTGAGAATACCGTATGTGATAACGTTATAATAGATGCGCAGGCCGGAAATGAAGTGATTTACATCGGTGGAGTCGCAGGCATCGCTTCGGATTCTATTATCGCAGACTGTGATGTTGCCACTGGTACGGGGAACACGGCGCGGATCCAGGGAACTGGTTATACCGGGGGAATAGTCGGATTTCAGAATTCCACAGATATTTATAACGTCCATGTAAATGGAACCATTGGAGGCTACCATTCCACTGCAATTGGCGGAATAACCGGAAACTATGTATCCGGAAAATTAAAGGTGGCACGATTTGAAGGCAGTATCGGGAATTCACAGCTGGGGTCAATGGCAAGAGAAGGCACTTTTATCGGAACGAGACAGGGGGCGGCCACAAACTTTAATTACATTGACGATGTGGCGTACCTGTTTGCCGATTCCGAGAGCAAGATCAGTGCCAATGTATGTGGATCCGAAATAGCAGATGATAATGATTATACTTATGCGGCTCATATCGGATACTGGCATAGCAGTGATCTGCATTATACGCTGGTGCAGGGCGGAACCAGTAAAAATATGACTGACCAATATTTCTATGAAGAGTTGGAAGACGGTATCTTAACGGTTATGGACGAAAACGAAGACAGCCGTTATACGATTGATCATTTCGCGCCTAATTCTGTAGGCCGTCCGGTTCGGGGATACTTAATTATCGTAAATCAGATCGACACGGCAGCGAATGGCCGGAATTTTTATGATGTTGCACTGCTGGAAGCAAAGGGAGCATCACAGTATTCCAAGGTGCTTGATAAGAATAACCGGGGAGCTGTAGCGGCTGGCTCCATTGTCTATGTAAATACATCTCCCAATGATACGGAAACAGAAAAATTTCAAATGTCCGGAACTCCATATTATATAAACGCAGACGGAATAAGTAAGAATACAGTGTATTCTGCGGACAGCCACTGTTATACCTTCAAGATGCCGGAAGAAGATATCGTGATTGATGGAACTTATAAGAAAGTAGCGGTAGCTGTTCATGTAGATCCGGATATCTATAATTTTACTGTGACACAGACCAGAACTGGCAATCGTAAGAATCCGGTAAAGACCACAGAAATCAGAAATAAGGCAGGAAAGTTGATAGCCCGGTATATCAACGGTAATCTGGAGCCGGGAACAGAGGTGCAGCCGGTTACCATACAGGCAGTTATTGATACAAATAATGATGTGAGTGATAACCGGGTTAGATGGAGCATTGATGATGCGGATTTAATCGGACTGGCAAAAAATGAGGATGAAAACTCAGATGGATATACAGCAAAATCAGCCAGTATAACGTTGAATTCAAATGCAAAATTTTTCAGGGAAATTATCAGCGAGTTGGAGCTAAAACAACAGGAGGAAAATTACCGATATAAAATACCAAATACAATCTTTGGCGCCGGCCATCAAAACGGTGGTGTTGCAATTCTGACTGCAGAAACAAGGCCGTCGGCATCCTTCGAAGGGAAACCATGTACCGCTAACTGCCGGATCAATGTAACATTCCAGATTCTTGATCATACACTGGTTGCCACAGAAGAGGCGGTACTGGATAAACAGACCCTGGAGTATACGGTCACCAGGCTGCTTACAGGGAATCGGCTGGAACCGGAAGAGAGTATTCTGGTTACACCACCGCAATCGCTAACAGCAGAATTTAAACCGGATTATTTTTCAAGGGACGAGGTATCATGGATGACCAGTGACCCGGCCGTAATCAGGGTAGACGAAGAAGAAACATCCTATAAAGAAGCTTCCATATCCGCCTATAAAGACGCAAAATGGATCCGGGATATTATTGCGACAGATGATGGGAAGAGGGAGAATGACAGATATGCGCTGCTTTCTGGAAATGGTGAGCGGAGTGTGTGGGTTACTGTCGAAGGAAAGGATAAGCTTGGCAACCGTGCAGCAGCAGATTGTATGATTACCGTTCGTTTTGTGACAGAAGACAGGACCAGGGTCAATCCTGAAGCAATTAAATTAAGTCAGCCAGCCATGGAATACCATTTAACCTATGACAAAGCCGGAAACATTTATTCAGAAACTACGGGAAAGAGTGGGTTTGATAAACGCACTTTGAATGCCATTGTTTATCCTGATATTGAGGATAGTGAGAGTCACAGGCCATACGACCGCGGCGTAACCTGGAGCTCTTCAGATCCGGCGGCTCTGACGGTGGATACAAATGGTAACCTCACAGTAAATGACGGAGCACCATGGATTCTGGAAGCACTGTCGAGGCCTCCGTACCAGGCGGAGAAAACAGTGGATATCACAGCAATGACTCGTGATGGTATGCAGGCAGACAGGTGCAGGGTAACACTTAAGTTCCAGGCAAACTGCATTGAGGTGGAACCGGAAAAAGAAGTATTTCCGCTAACCCTTACTTTGAGCGGGCGGCGTTCGGCGCCGATATTAACCTATAGCGGGCAGGAGCCTAAACCGTTGAAGGCAACTATTTATTCCAATAATACGGATTTAAATCGCATCGTTTGGTCCTCTGAGGATCCGGCATTGGTGACTGTATTACAGGATGGAACCGTGGCTCCGGTATTATTGGATGAAAATAATGAATTAAAGGCGGCCTGGATCAGGGAACTGTTAAAATCTGGTGCCTCCAGTGGTACAAAACGTGTCCGGGTAAATGCGGCAGCGGTCAATGGAAAAATGAAGGATTCTGTATGGATTGAATTAAATTTCAATGTGATCGACCATACCTACTCGTCCGGAGGTTCCGGAGGCAGCAGTGCCGGGAGCACGGGAACAACTACCGGTGTAACTCCTTCCGGTAAGACTACTGGACAGACTACAGCAAATGGTGCAGTAACCGGAACATGGACGCAGACAGCAAATGGTAAATGGATATTTGCGTCAGACAGGACCTATGCAAATGAATGGGCCTACATCAGCAATCCCTATGCAACCGGGAATCAGCCAGGGGTGTCCTGGTTCCGCTTTAATGAGGAAGGATTTATGACCACAGGCTGGTTTACGGATCAGTATGGCAGCAGTTATTACCTGAATCCGGTAACGGACGGGACACAGGGGGCAAATGCTTACTGGCTGGCAGCAGATTGATGGGATCTGGTATTATTTTAATCCATCTTCGACTGGGGGAGTGGGTAAGCTTTTAACCAATACCATAATTGACGGAATCTACAGTGTTAATGAGAAGGGACAGTGGGTTTCATGAATCAACAGCAGAATCTGCGATGTGGTACTTTGAAATTGGATGCTGCAAAACTGATAGAGTAGTAAACAATGAGGGGAACTTAAGTTCCCCTCATGAAAATATAAGTTATTTGTTTGAGAGAATGGTACTCTGACGAATGATAATGGAATCCCTAAAGGAGGCGCTATGAGAAAAGGAATGTGGAAGGAAACCGCAAAAAGGCTGTCATCTATTTTGCTGGCCGGTATGATTTTGACAACGACAGTGGCGCCGCCGGTTTTTGCGGTTCATACTTATTACTGGCCCGATGCCATTTCTGCGGATGCAATGGAAATAAAAAATTGGACCTGGAAGGCGGAAGGAGAGGCGGCAGCATTGGCCCCGGCGGTCGGGCTCATTCCCACCGGATTATCACAGCAGGAAACCGCATTGATGGGAGGCTATACAAGTAAGTTTTGGTTTCAGGACGAAAAGGCCAAAACAATAACAATTCCCGGTACATCAGCAGAACTCGATTTTTCAAAATTTCATCACCGTTACTTTGCCTGCGCAGACAGTCATAACACAGGTTTCTTTGCACCTGTAGGCGCACAAATCGCCTTCCAAAAGATGTATTATCCCACCAATAACCTGGGTGACTATCCGGATTTCTTGAAAAATGCCCCTATGGATATGAAAACAAAAAAGTTTGCCCTCCTTCTTGTCTCGTTGATAAGCGCTGCTTATGAGACTCCATCTATAGAGGATTTGAGGGATTCTGATCGGATGTCCATGTATTATTATCTCCTGTGGGCTTCTATTTGGAGTAACGATAAGTATGTGGATCAGGGCATGTTTACAGGAGAGTCGCCGGAGGGTGACTGGGATTTTGTCCAGTATTTTGTAAGGTCAATGTTGAACTCCAGGCTAAATCCAGATCCATATGGAAGTACGGCAATTTACGATGCGTTCCGGGATGAAGGTCCGGCGCAGAAGTATTTTTTTAACTGCTGGAAAGCAGCAAAGTTTCTGTCGTCGTTTGATTATTCTGTCGATATGGGGAGCGTACTGCCGGTTTCAGAGCCTGCACTGGGCGAGGATGGCATGTATCATATGACGTTCCAATATGGGGATCTCAGTGATTATGAGAAAGAAGTATACCGACGAATGACAGCAGAAAATCTGGCGTCGGGCTGGGCGTATTCCAATGATGGAAGTACCATTGATTTTAAGTCAGCAGATGGTGTGTCAGATGAAAATGCAATTGCCACTCTGAAACTTCAGGAAAATTCGGAAGAAGATCGTTTTTATAATTGTGGTTTCGGCGTTGGCGGCCTGGCCGGATTCCGTGGTTGTGCGAAAAGAGGTAAAGACGGCGATTTTGGCTGGGGTAATACGCAGGTTTATTTTTCCGCAGTATCTGAACCATTAGAGATTATTGTGGGCGGTCGGGTTCCTTTAAAACCGATCGGAGATTGGGAAATAGATGTTCACCGATATGAGCATACGGAGATCTGGGAAGCGCATTATAATATTCAACTTCGAAAATATGATTCTGAGACAGGGCAACCGCTTGCCGGTTCTAAGTGGGATATTCTTGAAGCATTCGATGATACCCAGCTTGACGATACGTCACTGGAAACCTCTGATAACTGGGCAAACAGGGGCGGGAGTCAGTTCCTGAAGTGGGATGGTTGGGATTACGGAGAAGGGAATCCGGACGGAGACGCTGCAAATGATCCGTGTTCCTGGGATATCAATGTAACAAATGAGGACGGCATTCTCATGCTGGGGGATAATGAGGAAAATGCTTCTGAAAAGAGGGCGCATACGGATACCAAGGTTTATACCTATACGAAGGGGTACTGCGGCGGTCATCCGGAACCGGAAATAGAAGAAAGTGGCGATCCGGATGTTGACGCTGAGAATGAAGCTGCTGCGAAGGAGGCATGGCAGGAAGAAGTGGACTACTGCGAGACTTTCGCAGAGCAGGGCGGCTTTTTTCATTCCCTTAATGCAGAAGAAGCAAAAGAACTGCTGGAAGCTGACCGGGATAAATTCTATAATCAGTTTATTTCCCTGAAATACGAATACTCAGCAGTAGAATTGACTCCGCGGCCGGGATATACAAATCATGGAAGCCATACAGACGATATTCCAATTGAGATCAAAACGGTTACGTCCTCAGAGTATAAGGACAGTGTGTATAATAAGGGATTAAGTTTACATAAGACAAAAGACGAACCGCAAGGGACTGAGTCATCAGATGCATTTGCGCCAGAGAAAAATAACAATTTTGTGGAAAAGGGAGCATTGGACAAAATAGCTACACCCTCTGACGCCACATCATCTGACGCCACCCCATCTAATGCCACAGCTTCCAATGCTAAGAAAAAGACCGGCCTTTTGACTAAACTAAAGGTACTATTCGAAGTGCCAAGAACTCTGATTGAGCGAAGTATAAATAATAGATCTTTACTCATTGACGATGAGGAAGTCATGGAACGCGTAAATTTTGAACCCTCCGAGGTGGAGCCGCATGTACCGGGCGATAAAGGGATTACAGACCATACATTTATTGTCTACGATCACCGGACTGAAGGTGAGATACATATCAACAAACGTGATCTTTATTTGCAGGCTGGGGAAAACAAAGATTATTATGCATATGGCGATTCAATGGGAGATGGTACCCTGGAGGGCGCGGTATACGGCCTGTTTGCCCTTAAAGATATTAATCACCCTGATGGCTGCACCGGTACCGTATACCAAAAAGATGATTTAGTTGCAGTGGCGTCGACAGATCGAAATGGTGATGCCTCCTTTATGGCTTTCACAGAAGCACCGGGGATGATTTGGAATTATAAATCTGGAAAGATTGAAAAAAGGCCGGAAGCATTCCAGGGGCCTCAGAACCTCTATCGGAACAGAGCAGATGCGGATAAGGTCAAAGATATTGAAAATTATGTTGGTTTTGATTCAAAAGGCAATTCCATACATCTGATAGATTCCATGGCAGGTGATGGATCGGAATACTGGAAATTCTCTTCCAATCAGTCCGGTATTGAAGGCTTGAAAGGAAGCCATGTTGCATACCCGGTATCCGATAATGATAAGAATAATGGAAACTGCTGGATAGGGCGGCCTTTAATTGTGGAAGAGAATGGAACCACATACTATGTAAAGGAACTGGCCAGATCAGAAGGATATGAACTCTCCGTCAATGGAAAAACAAATATTATTACAAATGGCAGAGATAATTATGAAGGGGAGTATCACGAGGCTGACGTTGCTATTGGAAAAATCACTCTCGATATGGTGGGAAATGGAAACTATTTTGATGTGACTGCTTATCAGGCGGATCATGATATTACGCTGCACGGGATTAAATTTCCGGAAGGAGCGGTGTTCGAACTATCCACCAGTGAGAAAGTGCCGGAAAAAATTACGGTGCCTGTTTACAGTACTGTATTAAAACCGGTTATGGCGGCGGCAGGTACCTTTGTCTACCGGTCGGGCCAGAAAGTGGCTGCCGATCGGGGAGATGTTGTAACCTTTCCAGAAGGACAGAGTTACCTCGTTAATGCCGTGTCAGATCGGGAAGAGAAGACAATTGGTGTTAAACCGATGAATTATCATACTATGGGGACACCTGCGGTGACAGAACTTTTTTCAGGAGGATATCCGAAAGACTTTCAAGCGCTCTATAATATGGAACTCGACAACCTTGGATATAAAGAACCGGAGGCAGATGCTCCATGGGTGCGCGTAAAATTAAGCGGAACTACGGATACAGAATGGATCCTCTCTATTACGGAAGCTATGAAAGCGCATGGCCTGCAGTATTTTAACAGTCTGCGGATCTCTGATATGGAGCAGACTGGTGGAGAGCTCTATGCTATTATGCGTTATGAATGGAAGCTTTACGATGACAGCCGGGATGATGCTGTTTATAATCCGGAGAAAGACTGTCTTTATGTAAAAAAAGACAGTGGAAATGGATATTTTGTCTATATTCCATACGATGATCCGACCTCCAATCCGGCAGTACTGTCCTATCGTATGAAGAATGGTTTTTTGGAGCGGGCGACAATAAAAGAGCAAAATATTAATGGACTGAATGTGTCTTACCCGTCAAAACTCCCTGAATCATTTATCGTGGTGACAGCCCGGACACCATCATACTGGATATACGCGCCAGGTGAGCAGCAGATCGATGACGCTGGAAATTTTAAATACTCCGAAGAGACTATCGTAGATTATGTGGAGCAGGAGGGATTTAAGACGGTCGAAAAGAAGACCAGGCTTACTTCTACATATGATACAGCAAAAGAAATCTATGTAGTTACTCTTCCGTTCGATGCTTTTAAAGAGACGGATACTGTCAGGCTTAAAGTATCCGATGACGGGAGTGGGAGGTATTCGATCAAGCAGGCGTACATCGACCAGAGCTTCTTTGCCTGCCAGCCCTTGCAGCGGGAGGCGGATTCCTATATTCAATATGTAACACTTACACCACCAGCCTTTGATCAGCCATGGCAGGATGGAAATACAAGAACAGAACCTGCCGATGTGATGGAACGTCCCATTATGCAGAAGATAAAGATCGTGAAAGATATCCTTGTTGAAGAAGGAGCCAGGTATGAGGACAATACATTTGCTGATTCCGGCCATGAGGATTATTTTACACAGAACGGCGGTGGGACGAAGGACAACGTATCGTTCAGACCTAATTTCCGTTTCAAGATCTACTTAAGATCCAATCTGGAGCAATTGTATCGAACGGAAGATGGAGAGATTGAATGGCTTGATCGAAATGGAAATACTGTTGATGTTGCTGCGTATCGGGAGGCATATCCGGAGAGGGTACAAAAAATCTATACGAAGGTGCTGCATCGTACGGATTTACACTCCAGAAGATCCAATAGAGACGCAATCGCCAATCAGGAGCTTTATGGTTTTACGGATGGTTTGATCAATGAAAATCAGGAGACGGGATATACTGCAATACTGGAAACAATCCTGTCTCATGAAACGGACGCCTATGGAAACGAGAAGGAGATCAGAAGACTTAATTATGAGAAGTTTTTTGATGCGGTAAGGGTTGCAAATCAGGATAAGTGGGACAAAGCAAAACAGGAGCGTACTTCTTTTAAGCCCTTCGCATTCATCAGACGCCTTCTGTTTGGAACTGCCGGTTCAGAGTGTATTTATCCGGCAGAACATAACAATACGGAAATCCCAAATAAAGCCAATACTTCTGAAATTGCAAAAGAAAACAGTGACAGATCTGATTCAGTTAGGCAGTTTGCTATTCAATGGTATCTGGACAGAGAAGTAGAAAAACTGGTGAGAGAAAACTACACAGGTGAAACGGAAAGTGCAGCCGGCCATGAAGGCTATCAGGATGAGATATATGATACTGCTCTGAAAGCGGCTGTAATTAAGGCCGAAAATTATTTAAAACCATTCTTTCATTATGACTTGGATGAGATTTATGCTATTAAGTGGGACAGTGAATCAGATGGAGGCAGGGATATAGATAAAACTACCCTGAGTGCGGATAAGGAGGATGCCGCTTTCGGATACTGTTATGGCATATCGGAATACCTTCCTTACGGAACCTATGTAACAGTGGAACAGCAGCCCATGGATAAGGAACTGGGAGATTTCCTCAACAAACATTATGCAATTGATGCGCCAAAGGAAATTGAGTTACCGGCTGTATATGAAGAAGAAAAAACAGGGGCTGGCATAACTCCCGAAAGACTGAGTCGTTACTATAATTACAACGCGAATCTGTCTGCGGCAGACCTGACAGCGAAATATTTTATCCGTTTTAATGAGGAGTGGCCGGGAGAAATTGATGAAAACGTAAAGGATTATGTAATCAAGGCCCATGGATATCTGGGGGATTATGAGATTTATAAGTATGGACTCGCTCTCAGTAAAATAGCAGGAACTGCATTGGGAGATCCTTACAAAATACCGCACTTTGAGATTACTCAGAGTGAATATGATCCGATGAAAGATTACTATCATACAATTGTTTTTCCGGAAGAAAACGGAGGAAATCCGAACAGCCACTACCTGGCTGATGATGTTAATCATGGGGTAACTGCACCTAATGGAACGGAATATGAACGTGATGGCATAGAACGGATTTACCGTTATGGTTCTGTTTCAGAAAATAAATTGCCTGCATCTGCTATGGAAGGTATGCAGACGGCCTATGATGGTAAATATGCCTCCATGCTGGTGCCATGGAGCATAACAGAACCTGTAAGTGAAGAGCATGATTCCATACAGAACCCGGATGGTTCAGCCTCCGGTTTGGGATATGGATACCGGAAATTTCGAAATACCTTTTACAGAAGCCGCCTGCGCATAGAAAAACTGGATTCGGAGACCGGGGAAAATATTCTCCATGACGGGGCAGTTTTTACAGTGTATGCGGCAGAACGTGAAGATGGAGAGAATACAGATGGTCGGGTAAAGTTTTATAAGACGGATACCCTGATAAAGGGGTCCAGAGAATTCTTAGAGGCGATGGGGGCGAAAGAGATTACAAAGGCGGCCAGAGCGCTTCCGGGAATCGGCGGCCTGTGGACTGGAATTGTGGAGGCGGGAACCCCTGTATGCAGAGAGTCGGAGCAGATTACCATGGCGAATGCAAAAGGGCGCAGAACAGGGGGATTTGAAGCGTATACGACGACACGGGAGGGGCTTCAGGCAGAAGAAGAAAACCCGTCAGAAAAATCCTGGCAGGATCAGAATACAGGCTATCTGATCACTCCGCAGCCATTGGGCGCGGGGACCTACGTTTTGTGTGAAATGAGGCCGCCGTCCGGCTATGTCAGAACGAAGCCGGTCGCCATAGAAATTTATTCCGATAAGATTTCCTACTATCTTAATGGAAACCAGGACGGCCGGGTTGCCGCGGCAGTCTATGAGGATGGTACCGTACAGAGGCCGGAGGGGGCAAAAGATACTGCGCGGGTTTATGTGGGAAATACACCGATACGGCTTGAGATATCCAAGTTAAAGGACCGGGACAGGACTGTTACTTACCGTACCCAAACACGAGTTGAGGGAAGTGAAACGGAGCTGAAGGCCAAGTATGGTCAGGAGAATCTGGAGTTTGCTTATAAAGAGGGGAGCTATTTGAACTATGCCTGGTATAAGGGAACCGCAGAATACTTAGAGAGCCGTAAACTGGCAGGAGACGCGGTAGAACCAGTCTGTATAGACGGCATATTTGCTGGTTACGGCCTGATAACACGCCCATTGGACACTGCAGATGATACAAACCGTTACGTTTCGGGGGCGAAGATGGCCTTGTATGATGCGGTCGAGGTCAAATCAAATGGAGACAACGGTGATTACGGCTACGACGGCGTAGAGGTGTTGCGGGACCGCAATAACAATGTGCAGAGTATAAAGCTTTTGGAAGGATATGCAGGAAACACCGTGGAGTTTGTCAATTTAGATGATATTGAAGGAAGCCTCAGTGGAAGTACCGGCCACGGTACCTGGACTTACCGAATGGTTGAGCGGAAGGATACGGATATTCTCTACTATTCATTGGGCGGTCTAAGGGTTACAGAACAGGGAAGAGACGGAAAGGTGTATGGCTATGACCGTGATGGAAACCGTATTCAGGTGCGTAATCAGAAATCTGTTTATGCTATAAAAAATGGCCATCCTGTCTTTGAACTCACCGGTGGTGATTTGGAACAAGCAGTCTATTCGGCCCTAGATAAATGTTTTAAACTGCAGGAAGGGACTGAACTTTACCATGTGGATTCAGATGGAAACAGAGATGCAAAGATCGACCCTGCAACAGGAATGGCCTACACTACGGAGGTGGGGACGGACCGGAGGGGAAAGAAGTATGAACGGATTCTGGTCTGGCCTGTTAACGTATCCAAGACGGTGAATGGCGCTGTTATCGCACAGGAAAAAATAAAGACATACCGGATTGCATCGATTCACGCAGATACAGAGGCGGAGTATACGATTGGAACTTACGATGGAACCATGCTTAAAAAGTCTGTAAATCCGGTAGTTGGAAGCCATGGCCTTCCGGAATATTATCAGAGATCAGACCAGGTATATAAAAAAGGAGAGCCTGTATATGATATTGACCACGATTATGTGAGGTATCGGTACTATGATCTTTTGCCTGCGTTTAACCGGAATGCTTACCGGATTAATAACCAATGGGATTTACGAAATGTAGGCCAAAAGGAAGATCCGGCAGATGATAAGAAATTGTTTCATCGTCAGGGGGAAGCGTGGATCATGGAAAACGCGTGGATATCAGGAGATGAATATCCCAACGATCCGTTTAATATCAATCCTACAACAGGGCGGGCAGACATGCTGAAACGCGTGATTCCGGGAACTTATATTATGGAGGAGGTGGAGCCCCCGGCTGGGTATGTAAAGGGATTTCCTGTTGGTATCACAGTGAAAGAAACAAAACAGGTGCAGAATGCGGAGCTGGAAGATGAAAAAATAAAGATTGAGATCGTGAAAACGGATGCTGCGGATCAGTACCGCATAGATGTAATCAGCGATTATCAGGGGATATTGAAAACAACGGAACCAAAGGGCGCTTACAGCTATGGTCAGATTTCAGGGGCCCATCTGGCTCTTTATAAGGCCCGGAGGAAGTATACGACAGATACTGTCACTTATCCCTCTGGCTATTACCTGGAGAAAACAGAAAATACACCTGCAAAGTGGACTGTAGAAAACTCGGAAGATAATTCACCAGTCATAGTGACAGCAGACTGGATTACAGATGGAAAGCCAAAATATTTTGAAGGGATTCCGGCAGGTGACTATATTCTGGAAGAAATAGAAGCTGCCAGCGGTTATATCCGTCATTCCATGGAGTTGGAGGTCAAGAAAACAGGAGAAGTTCAGACATTCCATATGAAAGACGACCATACCAAGCTTGAAGTTTTTAAATACTGCATGGATGGGAATGGAAATATGATACCGCTGCCAATGGAATATTCCGCAGGTCTGGCACTCTACAGAGCCGAGACGGATGAAGATGGAAATATTAAGATGAATGGAGGAGAGCCGCAATATGTAAAAGACCAGCTAATAGATGAATGGATGACGGACGATCTCAAAGCTTATACAGAAGACTATGAGATAAGTCCTAAATGGATGGACCGCATGAAGGCCTTTTTCGGAATTGCAGTGAATCAATCCAGTTTTATACTGGATTTTGAAAATACATACCGGAAGTTGGGAGATAATTTTGTATGGCTGACATGGCATACAAAATCAGGTGAAAAATCCGCAGAGAGAATTTCTTCCATAAAGATGGACGTCACAGACAGCGCGGTACAGTTGTGGAGAACGGATGACGGTAAGATGATCAGAATCACCATATATCGAAACGTCCATAACGGCTCTCTGGATGAGGACGGACAGCTTCCCCTGAATTTCGAATATCAGTTCAACTACCGGGAGCTGGCGGCAGGGCTGAAGAGCTACGATACACTGGAAGGGGTTCACAGAATCGATTATCTGCCGTTTACGGATATAAAAGACGGCCGAAAAGTGGGTAATTACGTTCTGGTTGAGGCTGAGGTCCCAGAAGGCTTTGAACGTACAAAGCCCAAGGCTGTTGTACTGGAGGAGAATGGGAGTGTACAGCGCTTCAGCCTGGAGAATGTGGAGAAGTATGTATCCATATTGAAAGTGATTTCTGACGGAACCAATGAATATTCCGTGGAAGGGGTAAAGATGGCCCTCTATCGGCCGGGAACAGAGGGAAGCTTTATTCATGATGAGAGAAATCTGATAGAGCGTTGGATTTCGGGTTTCGATGGAAGATTTACAGAAGATGAGTGGTTTCTGGGAAATATTCCGGAAGGCTTTCGTGTCGGAGATATAAGACCCCATCGAATCAGTAAGATACCAGATGGTACTTACTATATTGTTGAGGAGGAGGTTCCGCCATATATGGCAAAACGGGAACCGGTAAAAATTGAGATTGGCGGTGACACGGCTACGATAATCCGTGTGGTGAATCAACCGGCTCAGGGACGCCTGGAACTGCTTAAGAAGGCGGCTGATACGGGAGAACTTCTGGAAAATGCCAGATTCCTGATCACGAACAGAGACACAAAGGAGGAATGGTATATTACGACCGGTCATAATGGACGTGCAGAGCTTAAAAATCTGGCAGTAGGCGAAGTTCGGGCAGATGGAACAATAAATCCTTATACTTATACAATCGAGGAGGTCTCGCCGCCTGATTATTATCAGATCTCGGGGGGAAAGAAGTTTTTTACCTTTGATGGAACGGCTGACAGTCAGGTTGTTACGTATACCCATGCGGTGGAAAACTATCCCACACAAATACACTTCAAAAAGACCAATTTTGATACCGGCATGGCGCTGGAAGGTGCCAAAATTGCTGTTTATCATGCAGTAGCTATAGATGGAGAATACGTAAAAAATGGAGAAGCCATAGAAATTAACAGATCCGGGCCGGAGGGATTTACAATTAAAAAGAAGTTATCAGCCGGTCATGTCTATATTATGGAAGAACTGGAAGCACCGGCCGGCAGCCATTTGTCGCCTCCGGTTATCTTTACCGTGAATCAGGCTGGAACCGGCATCAGTAATATAAGAAATAATTTCAGTGTACTGGAATGTTCCTCTGCCGGCGGAACCATTGAGTCACTCACTGTTTTTTGCAGGACCGCGGATAAGACCTTTACAGTTTTGAAGGACCGGGATACCGGGGAGGTACTGCCTGATATCATCAGCAGTACTGATATTTTACTTACGGCTGATGATGGAATAGAGGAAGGCCATTTGTACGAAATAACCGAATATACCCGCTATTCAGATGGTAATACGGAGATGAGTAAAAAAGAGACGAGGAGAATCTGGTTTGATGAGAATGGGACATTTCTTTTGCCATCCAGGACATATCTTGGAACCAGGCTTCAATTGGCAAACCAGGCTCAGGACGAGCTTGATACATGGACAGTGGAGAATGGAAGTTTTGAGCATGTAATAGAAAATCCTGTTACAAAGGAACGTGTCATCGCAGAGGTCACGGGAACTGTGGGTAACGGCCAGATGCCGGTCATAAACGGCGATGTAATAAAGTACGTTATCACATACGAAAACTCTGGTCTTGAAAAAGCGGATCTGATTGTCAGTGCTAAACTGGAAAAAGGCCTTGAGTTTATGAGATCCTCCGGGAACCCTGTAAAAACTGAAGGTATACTGACATGGCAGATTCATGATGCGGAACCGCACACTGTTGGGCACCTGGAGTTGGCTGCACTGGTAAGCGGTCAGATGGGAGCGTCAGCAAGAGCAGTATTTACTGTCAGTTCTCCAATGAATCTCATGGAAACCATATTGGAAAATCCTATCGCGCCGAAAGGAAGTCTAACGATCAGAAATCACATCTCCGGGACGGGAGGGAATCCACAGGATACCTTTACGTATCAGATGCGTTTCCTTGATTTGTCAGGTAAGCTGCTGTCCGGTTATCAGAATTATACCGGAACAAAAGAAGGCAGGATAAAGGGAATGGGACAAATTACCCTGAAGGGGGACGATTATGTTATTTTTCCCGGCCTTCCCTATGGGACTGAATACGAAATTATTCAGGAAGTGAACAGAGATTATGAAACAGTAACCAAAGAGTTCTTCGGAGCGATATCAAAGGAGGCACAAGGGGCGGTCTTTGAAAATAACAGAAACGATGAGACGGTCAGGGAAGTGCTGACTGCAGGAGGCAATTATTGTTTGACTGAAACAACGGGATACACGGACGGTATGGAGCAGACTACAGGGATATACCGGTTCACATTAAACGAATCCGGAAGAATTGATAATGTGGATATGGAAGACCGGCCTGTAAAATTATACTTTTCCAAAATTGATATTGCTTCCGGCGATGAAATTCCCGGAGGTATCTATACAGTGATGGATGCAGAAACAAAAAATGAGATTTACAGATTTATGAAAGTGGAGTCTGTACCGGTTCTTATTCCGGCAGATATACTGATACCAGGAAAAGAGTACATTCTTCGCGAGGATACGCCGCCTGACGGTTATGCACGGGAGGAAGATATACGGTTTACGGTCAATGAGGCGGGGGTTCCGGAAACAATAATCATGCAGGATAGAAAGACCAGGATATATTTGGAGAAGCTGGATGCCGACACTGGGGAATCCGTGACAGGCGGCTATTACTGCGTCAGAGATATAGAGAGCGGCGAAACAGTCTTCTGTTATACTGCCTCCGGTAAGCCGGTTCTGGCAGAGGGAATTCTGGCAGCCGGCAGGACGTATGAGCTGGCAGAAGAAAAGCCGCCGGCGGGTTATGGATACTGCGAAAGCATTGTTTTCACCGTTCCATTGGAACCTGAGACGATTACCGTACGTATGAAAGATAAAAAAACAGAAATTATCGTGAAGAAGCTCACTCTGCCGTCCCCGGCAAATGCAAGCCCGTCGGATGCGGAACGCCAAAAGACAGGATTTATACTACAGATCCTGAATAAAGACAAAAGTCCTGCTAAAGCGGTGAGAGACTTCTCCGGATTTAAAGCAGGTGAAGAGCTGGTCTTTACTACAGAGCAGGAATTTAAGACCATCAGCGGTCAGCTGGCAGCAGGCGGTGAATACTGGCTGCATGAAGTAAAACCACGCGATGGTTATGCACTTGCGGAAGAACTGCCGTTTACGGTAGGCAGAGATGGAAGTCATGATATTGTGATTATGGTTGATAAGCCTACCCATGTGGTACTGTCGAAAAAAGAACTTACCGGGAGCCGGGAACTGCCGGGTAACCATATGGCTGTTCTTGATGAAGACGGCAAGGTTTTGGAACGTTGGATTTCCGGTGAAAGACCTCATGAAATTACAGCAAAATTAATAGCCGGGAAAACGTATTATCTGTGCGAGGAAACTCCGGAAGCTGGCTATTCTTATGCGGAGAAAGTTCCTTTTACCGTGAGTGAGGACGGAAGCACCGATCTGGTAGAAATGAAAAATGATGTGACCAGAGTACGGATCAATAAGAAGGATGGGTCAGGAAATACCGTAAAAGGAGCTGTACTGCAGGTTCTTACGTTCGAAAAAGATAAGATCATATTCGAATTCGAAACTACCGGAGAACCCGTGGAGGTTACCGGAAAACTGACGGCTGGAGAGACATATTATCTTCACGAAAAGAAGACGCCCCCTGGTTATCATCCGGCAGCCGATATTTCATTTACAGTTCCACGAAAGAATCAGCAGATAGAGGTTACGATGATAGACTTGAAGCGGCATAATTCTGAAACCAATACCATGTATCTGATGAAGACGGATGCAGAGACAGGAAAAGGGCTCGAAGGCTTTGAATTTACAGTTACGGGACCTGGTGGAAACATCTTTACCGTTGTTACCAACAAGGAGGGGAAAGCTGAATTCTCTATGCCGCCGGATGGGATCTATACATTCCGGGAGACAAAAAGGCAGGCCGGATATCTTATATCCGAGGAAAACTATACCTTTACAATCTTGAATGGAAGAGTTACCGGAGATAGTATGATTCTGGTGGCGGATCAGCCTCTTCCGCCGGAAGAACCTGATGATACCAGACGGGTTGGAAGAATAACAGCCAGTTATAAATCGGGATTCAGAGGCATGATCTGTGCGGTGGAGGTAACCAGCCCTCCGATTGGTGAACGGACTGGAGATGAGTATCCGCTTGGTGCTGTACTGGCAGCCATGCTCTTATGTCTGGCGGGAGTTGTATACAGATTAAGACGGCCAGACTCTCGGAAGCATGACAGAGAAGGCAGCAGATGAACAGAGTAAAACGTTTTGTAACAACAATTCTGCTCCTGACAGGTTTTGGGCTGTCTGCCTTCTGCTTGACTATCAGGCTTTCAATCTATGAGACTGGACGGGAGGAATACAGGCAGCTGCAGGAGCAGTTTGAATTGGCAGCAGGCAGTACAACCGATGATGCGGCAGCGCCGAAAGTGAATATGAAGAAGGAGGAGAAATGGACGCGCATGATGACTTCCCGGAATCCGGATTATGTATTTTGGATTTGGATTCCGGGGACGAACATCAACTATCCGACAGTAAAAAATACAATCCCGGGTTATTACTTAAACCACACATTCAGTGGAGAGGAAAATCCCTGTGGCACCATATTTTGTCTGGAGCAAGGCGAGAACCAGATTATCTATGGCCATAACATGAAGGATGGAAGTATGTTTGCAGATTTGAAACAGTATCGGAGCGAAGCTTACTTTCAGAACCATAGGAGCATATGGATATACCGACAGGAGGAATGGCTGCAGTATATGATATTTTCCTGCTATACTGCCCGGGAAGAGGAGACGGGGATATACCAGAGTCATTTTATCAGTGAGGAGGAGAAAAAGACATATTTAAAAAGTGTGAAAGGTAAATCCCTCTATACAACGGGCAGCCAGCCTGAAATAACAGATTCTCTTATTACACTGTCCACATGCCTGGGAAAAGGGAAACGAATGATTGTACACGCAGTTCTGTTGTGTTATACTGAATGACAAAATCACAATTGTAAAACAGGAGGAGAAGGGATGGAAGCGCTTAAGATAGGAATACTGGGAACCGGAGTGATTGCTGCAACTCTGGCAGATACGATGAACCAGATGCCTGGAGTGGAACTTTACGGTGCGGCGTCGAGAAGTTCGGAGAAAGCGAAGGATTTTGGAGAGCGGTTCGGCGTTAAACACACATACGGTTCTTACGAGGAACTTGCTGCAGATCCGGAAATAGAATTGGTGTATATAGCAACCCCTCATTCAGAGCATTATAAGAATGCGATTCTTTGTCTGGAACATGGAAAACATGTTCTGTGTGAAAAGGCTTTTGCGGTGAACGCAGCACAGGCAAAGGAAATGATTGCTCTGGCGGAAGAAAAGAAACTGCTTATTACTGAGGCGATGTGGGTCCGTTACATGCCAATGGCAAAGACCTTAAGAGATGTGCTTGATTCAGGCGTGATAGGAGAGCCAATGACACTGACGGCCAGTCTGTGTTACTTGATTGATAAGATTCAGAGACTGGTAGATCCAAATCTGGCGGGGGGAGCGCTTCTTGACGTTGGTGTTTATACCATCGCATTTGCATCCTTAGTATTTGGTGATGAGATTACTTCCATCAATTCCTCTGTCATCAAGACTGAGTCCGGGGTAGATTCCCAGAACAGTATGACTTTCTGCTATTCAGGCGGGAAGATGGCGGTATTAAACAGCTCGATCCATGTCCTTTCAGACAGAAGAGGGATTATCTATGGTACAAAAGGATACATAGAAGTTGAAAATATAAATAATTTCGAATCCATTAAGGTATTCGATGAAAAACGCAGGTTGAAGGAAAATTATATTAGGCCGGAGCAGATATCGGGATATGAGTATCAGATAGAAGCCAGCCGAAAGGCAATCCGGGAGCAGCGTCTGGAATGTCCTGAGATGCCCCACCATGTCACCATTCGTATGATGGAGACCATGGATGCTTTGAGAGAACAGTGGGGAATCCGGTATCCGTTTGAGTAATGGGTAAGTTAGCCAAGAGTGTATTTTTGTGGTATACTATGGCATGGGAACATCTAAAACAAGTAGCATAAAACCACTTATCTTTAGGGCAGTTCACAGAGGCAGAAGGTATGTTTACAAGAAAAGATTTAATGAAATTACTGGCTCCGCTGATCGTGGAGCAGATATTGGCCGTACTGGTCGGAATGGTCGATGTCATGATGGTGGCTGCGGTCGGTGAGGCAGCGGTATCGGGGGTATCCCTGGTAGATTCCATCAGTGTTCTGATTATTCAGATTCTGGCGGCGCTTGCCACTGGGGGAGCTGTGGTATCGGCTCAGTATCTGGGAAAAAAACAATCGGAAAATGCCTGCCGGGCGGCGGGACAGTTGGTTGGAGTTACAACAATACTGTCTCTGATCGTGACAATGGCGGCTTTAATTGGAAATCGCCATCTCCTGGGGATTGTGTTTGGAAAAGTGGAAACAGCGGTTATGAATGACGCGGTGATTTACTTTGGAATTACGGCTCTTTCTTATCCCTTTATTGCCGTCTATAATTCCTGCGCAGCGTTGTTCCGTTCGATGGGGAATTCCAGGATATCTATGGTAATATCCATTGTCATGAATACAATCAATGTGGCAGGAAATGCGGTCTGTATCTTCGGACTTCATATGGGTGTCGCAGGTGTGGCATATCCAACGCTGGCAGGCAGAATGGTGGCGGCTGTGCTGATGGTGTATCTCATTCAGAAGCCGGATAATATAATCAGGATTAACCGGCTGAGTGAACTGCGGCCAAATTTTCATATGATCAGGAATATATTATCGATCGGTATTCCAAACGGTCTTGAGAGCGGAATGTTTCAGTTCGGAAAGATCGCTCTTCAGAGTCTCGTTTCGTCACTGGGGACTGCTGCCATTGCCAGCTACGCGGTAGCGTCAAATCTGGTTACCCTCTTATATTTGCCTGGAAATGCAATTGGTCTGGGGCTGATCACGATTGTGGGCCAGTGCGTAGGTGCCGGTGAGACGGGGCAGGCTAAGCAGTATACACGTCAGCTGACTGGTATCAATTATGCCATACTCATTGTTTTGTGTACTGTAATGATTGTGTTTGGCGGTCCGCTGGTGGGAATTTACCGGCTGTCGACTGAGGCATCTGCGATATCGAGGCAGATGATTACAGCTCACAGTATCGCCATGGTCGTCTGGCCCCTTGCGTTTACCATACCGTATACACTCAGGGCCTCTCTCGATGCAAAATTTACGATGGCCGTTTCAGTATTTTCCATGTGGGTGTTCCGTATTGCGTTTGCGTATCTCTTCGTGCGGATATTCCATTTGGGTGTAATGGGGGTGTGGTATGGAATGTTTATTGACTGGATATTCCGGGCCGCAGTCTTTTCACTCCGGTTCCACGGACTCGAAAAGCGGGCGGTTTCTGTCTCCTGAGATAGAAATCGTATGATCAAAATATGTGAAAAATAGATGATGTAAAGTAAGTAGTCAACAAATAAGTAGCCAATAAATAAGTAACCAATAAAACAGGATTGGAATCAAAACACAGGACATTTAAGAAATACATGTCATGCGTTCTGATTCCAATCCTGTTTTTTATAAAAATAATTCAAACCATCCAGCAGTCTACGGCTCATTCATTTTTCCATCGGAGTCCACGTAATAACTGTCGATTACCTGATTGACGGCCATGAGTCCCAAGGTTCTGTCGGATTCTGGATTAAAGTAGTACCACTCCCCGCCGATCTTATTCCAGCCGGTGACCAGGATACCGGAGGGGTTAGTGTAAAACCAGCCTTTATAGTCAGGATCATAGATCCAGCCTGTCATCATGGCCCCCTCATGATTCCCTTTCTCTGGATTGAAGCGATACCAGTGGTTATTTATATAATTCCAACCGGTAACCAGATAGCCATCGACACCAAAATAGTAGGAGTATCCTTGATATTCGGCCCAGGTGGAAGTAAAATAGTCAGGGTTCCCTTTATTGGCAAACCACCATCCATGATTGTCTTTTTCCCAGGTCCCGTTTAAAAAACGAGATTCGTCGGGGGTATGAGCAAAGCTTGTGATTGCTCCGGGCCCCACGCTAAAGAACAGAGAGCAGACCGCAAGCACGGCAGTACTTTTGATCTTTATACTTTTGGTCCTTATACTTTTGATTTTTATATTTTTAATCTTTATATAATGAGAATATAATTTCATTCTTTTCCTCTCCTTTTCTGTAAGACAACAGGTTTTTCATTAACTGTTAAGTAAATTATAAAGGATAGGAATTCAAAAGACAACAAGGCGGAAAAAAACGTAAGATTAATGTAAGAGCAGATATAAGAGTAAATATAAGAGTAAATATAAGAGCAGATAAATGCAATCATATAAAAAAAATCTTGACATCACATAAAACATTTGTTATAGTACATATAGAACAATTAAAACAAATGCTTTGTATCTCCGGATAGGATGAGAAGGAGGATAAAATGAACATTAATAAATTTACACAGAAGTCACTTGAGGCGGTGCAGAAATGCGAAAAGCTGGCCTATGAATACGGGAACCAGCAGATTGAGCAGGAACATTTGCTGTACAGCCTTTTAACCGTGGAAGACAGCCTGATTTTAAAGCTCATCACAAAGATGAACGTTCAGAAGGAACAATTTTTAAATGAGGCTGCCCAGGCTATAGAAAAGCTGCCGAAGGTGAGCGGAGGCCAGCTCTATATCAGCAATGATTTAAATAAGGTATTGATCAGCGCAGAGGATGAGGCGAAAGCCATGGGAGACGAGTATGTTTCCGTGGAACATCTGTTTCTCGCCATGCTGAAGCAGCCTTCCAGAATGGTAAAGGAGCTGTTCCGGTCCTATGGAATTACGCGAGAGAATTTCCTTCAGGCATTGTCAACAGTCCGCGGTAATCAGCGGGTTGTGAGTGACAACCCGGAGGCGACGTACGATACACTGGAGAAGTATGGTTATGATATGGTGGAGCGTGCGAGAGACCAGAAACTGGACCCGGTTATCGGCCGCGACAGCGAGATTCGTAACGTAGTAAGAATTCTTTCCAGAAAGACAAAGAATAATCCGGTTTTAATTGGGGAACCCGGTGTTGGTAAAACCGCAGTTGTCGAAGGTCTGGCACAGCGTATTGTGCGCGGTGATGTGCCGGAGGGCTTAAAAGATAAGAAGCTGTTTGCCCTGGATATGGGCGCTCTCTTGGCGGGGGCCAAGTACCGCGGAGAATTTGAGGAAAGGCTGAAAGCCGTTCTGGACGAGGTGAAGAAGAGCGACGGACAGATCATTCTGTTTATTGATGAGCTTCACACGATTGTAGGCGCAGGCAAGACAGAAGGATCCATGGATGCCGGCAATATGTTAAAACCGATGCTGGCCAGGGGCGAGCTTCATTGTATCGGCGCTACGACGCTGGATGAATACCGCCAGTACATCGAAAAGGATCAGGCGCTGGAGCGCCGTTTCCAGCCGGTTATGGTGGCGGAACCGACAGTGGAGGACACCATTTCAATCCTTCGTGGATTGAAGGAGCGGTACGAGGTTTACCACGGCGTAAAGATTACAGACTCGGCTCTGGTATCGGCGGCTATCCTTTCGGACCGCTATATCAGCGACAGGTTCCTTCCGGATAAGGCAATCGATCTGGTCGATGAGGCCTGTGCGATGATCAAGACAGAACTTGATTCCATGCCTGCAGAACTGGATGAACTGTCCAGAAAGATTATGCAGATGGAGATTGAGGAAGCGGCTCTTAAGAAAGAGACCGATCATCTGAGTAAGGACCGGCTGTCAGAGCTTCAGAAAGAACTGGCGGAGCTGCACGATGAATTTGCTGTTTCCAAGGCCCAGTGGGAGAATGAGAAATCTTCAGTAGAACACTTATCGACCCTGCGCGAGGAGATAGAGAATTTAAACCGGGAGATTCAGGATGCCAAACAGAAATACGATTTAAACCGTGCGGCTGAACTGCAGTACGGAAGGCTGCCTCAGCTTCAGAAGGAGCTGGAGGAAGAGGAGGCCCGTGTCATGAGCCAGGATTTAAGCCTGGTGCATGAAAATGTGACGGAGGACGAGATTGCAAAGATCGTCTCCAAATGGACCGGCATACCGGTTGCAAAGCTGACGGAGAGCGAGAGGAATAAGACGCTTCATCTCGATGAAGAGCTTCATAGGAGAGTGATTGGTCAGAACGAAGCGGTTGAGAAAGTAACCGAGGCCATTATCCGTTCCAAGGCGGGAATCAAGGATCCTACAAAGCCTATTGGTTCCTTCCTGTTTTTAGGACCTACCGGTGTGGGTAAGACGGAGCTTGCGAAAGCGTTGGCGGAGAGATTGTTTGATGATGAGAATAACATCGTCAGGATCGACATGAGTGAATACATGGAGAAACACTCCGTATCCCGTCTGATTGGGGCACCGCCAGGATATGTAGGGTATGACGAAGGCGGCCAGCTGACAGAGGCCGTCCGCAGAAAACCGTATTCTGTTGTACTGTTTGATGAGGTGGAAAAGGCGCACCCGGATGTATTCAACGTCCTCTTGCAAGTGTTGGATGATGGACGTATTACCGATTCAACTGGTAAAACCGTAGACTTTAAAAATACAATTATTATCATGACCTCCAACATCGGTTCCCAGTACCTTTTAGACGGCATCGATGAGAGGGGCAGTATTACGCCGGAGGCCGAGGCCATGGTTATGAATGATTTAAGAGGCCATTTCCGTCCGGAATTTTTAAACAGGCTGGATGAGATTATTCTGTTTAAGCCTCTTACCAAGGACAATATTGCCGGGATCATCGATCTCATGATCCAGGATTTAAACAGACGGATCGGGGATAAGGAATTGAAGATTGAACTGACCGATGCTGCGAAGAAGTTTGTGGTGGATCGGGGCTACGATCCGATTTACGGAGCACGTCCGCTGAAACGGTATCTCCAGAAGCATGTGGAGACGCTGGCCGCCAAGATCATCCTCGGAGACGAGGTGAGAGCCGGCAATACAATTGTGATCGATGTAGCAGAAAACGGAAACCAGCTGATTGCATATCCCGAATAAATTATTGCAGCCCAATACCCCGCAGATTACTGTGGGGTATTGGATTTTCAGTGTGCACGCCATAAAATATCTTTATTCACTGTGCGATAGAACATATCACGAATCTCATGTGCGTCCTGCGTCTGCCCCAGAATCCACATCAGCTTTGTTACCGTGGCCTCCAGCGTCATGTCGTATGCCTCCAGGAGACCGAATTCTTTTTTGATGGAGTGCCCTATCTCGTAGACCGACATGTTGCTGCCCTCATTGGTTACCTGAGTGGTCATGACGACGGTCTTGCCGAGAGAAATCCATTTCTTGATGGCTTTGTAGAAATCCCCGCTGTCATAGGAGGGAAGTCCGCCTACGCCAAAGGACTCGATGATGACGGCATCATAATGGCCCGCCATGTAATCCAGCACATCGGCTCCCATGGAAGGAATCAGTTTCAGCAGGGCGACATTGGGGTTCAGCGTGCGATAAAACTGAACATGGTCCGTTAAATGCTCTTTTTCATCCAGATAAAAGATGACATGGCCATCCTGGATTGTGGCAATATATGGAAAATTAATGCTGGAAAATGCATTATAGCTCTTAGTTCGTTCCTTTTTTCCGCGGGTACCCGCAATTGCTTTTCCATCGAAGACAATGGTGATGCCACAGGAACGGTCGTCGCTGGCAAAACGAAGGCTGTCACACAAGTTGATTCTGGCATCCGTATTTTCCATATCGATCGGCTTCTGAGCGCCTGTAATGACGATGGGCTTGGAGGAATTCTGAATCAGATAGGAGAGTGCGGCGGCCGTGTAGGCCATGGTATCCGTTCCGTGACAGATGACAAAGCCGTCGTATTCTTCATAGTGCGCCTCGATGGCTCCCGCCATGGTGAGCCAGTGTTTTGGCTGCATATTGGTGCTGTCTATATTGAGTATCTGAAGGCTGTCCGCCTGGCAGAACTGCTTCGCATCCGGGACGTATGAGAGAAGCTCTTCCGAAGAGATCAGAGGCTTTAAGCCGGATTCACCGCGTTTGCAGGCGATGGTGCCGCCAGTGCCGAGCATTAATATTTTTTTCATGAAATTTCCTCCTGTTATTATGCTGAAAACGATTGTATCACGACTTTTTTCGTTCGTATAGGCCTTTTTAAAATTCTCTTCGTAAATTGATGTCTGCAGCACCGTAATCGATTTCTGCACGTTGAAAATACCGGAAATATATGCTAGAATGAATTGCATTGATATAGAACAGGAGAATCGGAAATGGCAAATGTACCTAAAGACCCGGTCATGCTGCTCAGTTTCTTAAATACACAGCTTCGCGACTATTACCCCTCTCTGGAGGACTGCTGTCTGTCGCTGGGCCTTGATAAGGAAGAGATAACCAGTGGACTGGCCTCGATTGACTACTATTATAATGAAGAAAAAAACCAGTTTATTTAGATGGGTGAAAAGCAAACGAAAACGTATGCAAAATGATGATGCGGGCTTTACCTTAATTGAGACGCTTGCGGTGCTCTCCATCATTGCGATTCTTGCAGCGAATCTCGTTCCCGGGCTGAATGCATTTATCGATGATGCAAAGAAAAAGTCATATGTGGCGGAGACGTTTATGGTAAAGGCAGCCATGCAGTCGTATGTCATTGACCGGCTTGCTGCCGACGGAATGATCGATGACTTCGTAATGTATAACGAGATATTTTACCCGGAGGTAGGGAGCAAAGAGAACGCTTTATACGATATGCTGAAAGGCAGTGTTACGAAAGGCGGACAGATCCGGGGCATCTTTTATGACCCGTCGACAGGCAAGATAAACGGTATGATCTACGATGTGAAGGATTATCAAATAGAGATAAAGAATGATTCCGAAGTGGAAGTCCGTGACAGAAAATGAAAAAGGGATACCAAAGATGAACAGATGGAAACACATAAGAGAAGACAGAAATGGATTTACGCTGGTAGAAGTGCTTGCAGTTCTGGTCATTATTGCAATCCTGGCAGCGGTTGCTATTCCGACCATGAGTGGGTTTATCAGTGATGCCAGAAAGAAGTCATATACTTCGCAGGCCCGGAATGTCTATGTTGCAGCACAGGCTGCGGCTCTGGAACAGGAAGGCACGAATAACGGAATAGCTGTGGCCTCGGTTGTCGAGTATACCAGAGGTGACGGTTCCAAATACATAGCCAGAGTGGAGGCGCTTCTGGGCAATGACGTGGAGAGCGGAAGCAGCTTTAAGATAACGCTGGATGGAAACAAAGTTGAGGAAATAGAGTATACCCCGGAAGATGGGAAGAAGATTACGATCACCGGCGGAAAGGGCGTTACCTATGAAGACTGAAGAGGAGCATATGGGCAGAAGTATTCCCAGGAGGGTCGTCGCAGCTGCGGTGGCCCTTTTTCTGGCGGGTATAACCTGGTATCACTGTGGTGGATTTGACCTCCGTGCAGTCATGATATGGCTGGTGTGTCTGATTTTAGCGGCGATCGCATATACGGATTTTAAAACCATGCGCATTCCGAACCGGCTGACAGCCGCGCTTCTAATTCCTGCGTTCCTGTCTCTTGTGACGGAGCCTGGAATCACTCTTTTAAGCAGAGTGATGGGAGGGCTTGCTGTCAGCCTGCCCATGTATCTTATGACGCTTGCCGTTCCGGAAAGCTTTGGCGGCGGTGATATCAAACTGATGGCTGTCTGCGGCCTTATACTTGGAGGACCGCGGATCATTGCTGCCGCCTTTCTCTCTGTGGTGTCAGGAGGTGGTTATGCAATCTGGCTGCTGGCGTCACATAAGGCCGGGCGCGGATCGCATTTTGCTTTTGGTCCATTTCTGGCGGCGGGTGTCGTGCTTTCCCTTCTGTATGGAGACAAGCTGCTGGCCTGGTATCTGGGATTTTTAAGAGGATGAGCGGCCAGAAGATTAATAGAAAAGATTCTTGAACGTGGTAAAATTTTAGAAACTGCTGGAACTACCGAATGAGAGAAAGGGTGATTTTGTGGCGGATTACGAATATACAGCGAAAAGTATAAACGGCAGGCGCACGAGAGGGAAGATTCAGGCTCAGGACTTTGATCAGGCGTGGACAAAGATCCGGGCCATGGGTCTGTATCCGGTGAAGGTTAAAGAAGAGCGCGGAAAAGTCAGAAGGCGTCCATTGGGCTATGGACTTCTGTCACGATTTATGGGCGAATTGACAGTCATGCTGAATTCCGGAATACCTTTGGCGCAGGCGCTGAACTTAATCAGTGTCAAGGAATCGAGAAAAGATTTAAGGGAGATCTATGGAAATCTCTACCATATGATCGTGCATGGCGTGGATTTTTCTCAGGCGATGGAGATGCAGGATGGCGTATTTCCACCCATTCTCATCGGCATGGTGCGCGCCGGGGAAGCGGGAGGCGGCCTCGCAGAGGCGTCAGAGAAAATGGCAGAGTACTTCGAACGGGAAGATGAGACGAGAAAGAAGATCGGGACCGCCATGGTCTATCCTGCCTTTCTCTTTCTGACCGTTACTGCGGTGGTGCTCCTGTTGTTTACGGCCGTCCTTCCCAGCTTTTTCGAGCTGTTCGAATCCATGGAGCAAATACCGGTTTCCACGCAGATTCTGATGGCAGTAAGCCGCGGGCTTCGAGATCATTTTACAGATATCGCTGCGGTCATTATTTCGGCTGCAGTGATTCTGGCCGGAGTATTTACTAGGCCTGGCGCAGTGGTATGGAAGGATAAAATGTTGCTTCATATTCCGGGGATCGGGACACTTCTTAAGACGATCATGGCTGGCAGATTTGCAAGGACCTTCAGTTTCCTGTATGGCGGAGGCGTTCCATTTATTCATGCACTGGAACTGACTGCGGATGCGCTGGGCAGCCGCTATATGAAGAAACGGCTCTGTCAGGTAATGGAGGATATGAAAAACGGAATGCTTCTTTCCGACTCACTGTCTCAGATCAGAGAGTTCTGTCCCGAACTAATTCACAGCATTTACATAGGAGAGGAATCCGGGAATTTGGGTTCCATGTTGAAACGCACCGCGGAATCCTTTGAAGTAAGGTCAGAGACAGCGATAAAGCGGCTATTGTCGCTTCTGGAGCCGACCATGATTATTATCATGGCAGTCATCATTGGTTATTTGATGCTGTCTGTGATGGTTCCCATTTACCAGTATTATAAGAGTATCGGATAAGGCCTTAAACAGGAGGGCACATATGAGATTATCAGTCTATTTAGGGGAAAATGAGATAAGAACTGTGCTTGGAAGGTCAGGGAAAAAGATAGAGATTATGGACTGCCTTAGCATCCGCTTAAAGGAAGGCGCCTTAATTAACGACGTTGTGACAGAAGAGGAAGCCGTAAAGGAGGTACTGAACGGAATCAGGAAGCGGTATGGTAAATACCGCAGACATGTGTATTTGACTATGGGCGGAAACCAGATTATCACGAAGGTGCTGCGAGCTCCGCGGATGCCTCACAGCCAGATGCTGGAACTGGTGAGACGGGAGATTTCCGATCTGATTCTGCCCTCAGAGAAGGGCAGCTACGTCTATGATTACAGTATCATCAGGAGGAAAAACAGGGATAACAAAGGGTGTACTATCCTCTGTGTGGCGATGAAACGCAGTGTAATTCTTGAGTACCAGAGCCTGTTCTCCGAATGTGGTATGAAGCTGAAATCGATTGACGTCGCAGTAGATGGTTTGAATAATCTGGTTGATTTCCTGCCGTCTTTCCGAAATAAGACATTTATTATGGCAATCGCGGATGGACGGAATATGATGACATCGCTTTACATCGATGGTGTCTATACGTATACGAACCGCATGCGTCTGGTCGATGAGAGAGGAACTGAGGAGAGTACGGCAGAGATGGCGAAGGTGATCCGGTCCGTTATTCATTTCTGCAAGATGCAGAGAGATGAATTTGAACTGGATTTTGTCTGTCTCTGCGGGCTGGGGAAAGAAGAACTGGACCGCCTCATTCCCAGCATTGTGAAAAATGAGGATATCACCGTGACGGTGCCTGGAGAGGAAGCGCTGATTACATCAAAAGGCGGCATCAGCTATTCCATGGGCCAGTATATGTATGTCACCGGCAGTCTGCTGGGAGGCCGTAAGTCTCTGGATCTCATTGGAGCGGCGAAACAGAAGGAAAGGCGCAGGGGAGAGGAACGGTCCCGTTTTCTTGGAGCATGTCTTTTACCTGCGGCAATTCTCAGTATCTTCCTGGGGATTGCGGCGGGTAACGAGATTGCTGTAAGAAACATGAGGGAAGAGATACATGTTCTTGAAGAACGCCTGTCTGAAAAAGGGAGAAAAGAGGCGCTGGCAGAAGAAAAACAGTTGAAAGAGAAACTGATGTCCCTGAGAACCCTGACGGCCGGGCAGGCTGCAGTAAAGAAAGAGGCGGTAAAGACTGCGAAGATGAACAGCGCTGTGCGGAAGTATATCTTTGACGCGGCGGGCGGAAGCCTGGAACTCTCCGAACCGGAATACATGGATGGCTCGCTGATTTTTAACGGAAATTCACAGAACTATGGGGAAATATCAGCTTATGCGCGCAGACTGGAAGAGAGCGGACTGTTCTCAAAGATAGAGTATTCCGGATTTACCAATGTCAATCCGGTGACAAAGGAAAAGGATGGCTGGTATTATTTTCAACTGGAGTGTGTATTAAAAATGCCGGAATAAGGAGGGAACCATGAGAAAACTTACGCAGAGAGAAAAGGTACTGGTTTATATTGCGGTAGTTCTTCTGCTTTTAACGGGAGTCTACTATCTGGTGAAAATTCCATCCGATATGAAACGGGTAAGGACAGAGGCGGAACTGAAAATTATACAGCTTCAGGAACGCGAGTCCGAGAACGATCTGACTGGGAAATCTGTCCTGGAGCAGGAGATTGGCAGAGAACAGGGCGTGATTGGTGAAAATACGGAGGATTATCTGCCGTACCGTACCAATTCCATGCTGATTCCGGAACTTGCAGAATATCTGACCTCCTTTGAAATTGTACCCGAGACCATTAAGGTTTTAGATGTTTCTGTTCTGGAGACAAAGGAGGCGGCGGAAACCGGATATAACATCCATAAGGCGACTGTCCATGTAGAAGCATCAGGAACAATGGAAGATTTATACCGGCTGCTGGACTGGGCATACGACAGAGATTGGATCTCTGTGACTTCATATTCCAGAAACAGCATAGAGGATAAGGCCGATGGAGCGGAAGCGATGACGGACGGCAACGTCAATGGTGAAACGCTGTCTATGACGGTGACTTGCTTGATGCTGGAGTTGAAAAGCAGTGAGGAGTTGAAAAGCAGTGAGGA
The DNA here is from genome assembly GCF_051132295.1 of Hungatella sp. SB206. Lineage (NCBI taxonomy): Bacteria > Bacillati > Bacillota > Clostridia > Lachnospirales > Lachnospiraceae > Hungatella > Hungatella sp. SB206. The sequence continues at coordinate 988,350 of NZ_CP096603.1, forward strand.
ATTGAAAAACAGTGGTGAATACAGCAATATGAAAATAATCAGCGAGCCCTGAAAGTCAGTAAACTGAAATGAGGTGGTTAAATGGCAGGGCGCAAAAACGGGGAAGAAGGGTACGTACTCGGCTGGGTCGTAGTTATGGTTATGATACTGATGATTCTGGTGACCGCGATTCTGTTTGCCACTTCAGCGTATTATCGGCAGAGTCTTAGGGAGTACAATGACAGGCAGGCGTATTTAACGGCACGCTCCATCGTACAGACTGCGGCTGCAGACTTTACAGGTAACGGTTCCGGAGAACTGCGGGATGCCATTTTAGATGAAATTTCGGAATTTATGGGTAGCGGATCAGATGCGGAGCTGGGAGACGAACCGGATGAGGAGTTAGGCGCGGAGCTGGGAGACGAACCGGATGAGGAGTTAGGCGCGGAGTTGGGAGACGAACCGGATGAGGAGTCAGGCGCGGAACTGGAAGATGAACCAGATGAAGAATTCAGAGCAGAGCCTGGAAACGAATCAAATGGAGAATTTGGCACAGAACCAAAAGCAGAACTAAACGCGCAATCCAACACGGATTCGGCCAATATGTCAGATTCCAGAATCAACAATATGATTCCCATCTCCGCCATCAAGTTCCAATTAGATGCCACCATGGGAAGCTGTACGATGACCGGATACTACATGCCGGAAGAGAACTGTCTTATGTTGACCGCTACTGCGAAGAAAGGCAGCAGCACCGAGATCATGACAGTTTATCTCCAGAACGATACGGAATCGGAGGAAGAGCCATGGATCGTCCTCGGGTATGAACGGGGAGAACCACAGCTTATAAATTGTAACAGTTCAGACGGCTCATCTTCTTGACCGAAAAAGCCGGTCAAGAAGCATCGGATATCCATCCGATGTGAAAATTGGTGTAAAGACGGCCTTATGAGCCAGCTCAACGTCCGTTATTGCACCAATTTTCCCGCCGTCTGAACTGTTACTATAAATTAACGGGATGGCATAAGTGGAATAACCGAGCACTCTAACCGCGAATGGGAGGCAAATCGTGAAATGTGGTAAAATGGCAAGATGCAGTAATATGGAAAAGCACAGTAACATGGCAAGACACAATAATACAGAAAACCCCTGCAAATCAAACGATGGCTTTACTCTGATCGAGTCTCTGGCAGCATGGACCATTCTATTGATTGCGGTCACGATATTCTTGAAATGCCTGGGAATGGCACATTCTTCCCTGGGCAGGGGAACCGTGATGAGAAAACAGTATATGGCTGCGCTGGAATGCGTGGAGCTGGAAAAGGAACCGCTCAGAACGAAAGAGACAAAACTCAGATTCAAAATAAACAATCATACAATTTCCATGGATGCAGTGATTATGGAATATGGGATGTCATGGACCGGTGAAGGACATGCCTCACCTGTCACACTGAAGGTGATAGGGCCGGTGCCGAAATCCAGGGAGTGAGGTGCAGTGTGAGTGGAAAATGGAATGGCCGTCTGAGCGGCGACCGGGGAATGACGCTGACGGAATTGATCGCGTCCCTGGCAATCGCATTCATTCTCATGAGCTTCCTGATCCGGATGTATACCTACACGGGAAACATGTTTGAAACGAGCGCCTCCGCCGACGACTTAAGGAGAACGACTCAGGTGATTGTCGATTATCTGGAGGACCGGATTTCCTGTGCGGAGAGCCTGGTGATCAGCAGAGAAGAATTGACCGGTGATGAATACGGCCATGAAATCCTGTTTTCAAGGGATGGCAGGATCTACTGCGACGGAGAAGCGATATGTGAAGAGGAATTTTACCGGAAGAGAAAGGCCTTCTGCGAGATTCTGCCGGTATCGTCAGAGGGTAATGCACCGGTTTTAAAGTACCGGATTACGTGGAAGAATCAAACGAATACGGCTTTATATTCCGCAGACTCTGTGGTAAAATTAGTTAATTTAGAACTGAACGGCAAAGACATAATCCGCCGTGATCTGGAAGCCAGCGCCGGCACGGCTGGAAATACCCTCTATATTTACTATACAGATCCGGGATATTCCAGCAGGCAATGAGTCGGCGTCATGGGAATGGATTGAAAATACAGTTTGAGGTTGGAGAAATGAAGGGAATACACATTGGAGAAGTGCTGGTAGAACAGGGCGCCATCACGAAGGAACAACTGAATGAAGGTCTGAAGCAATTGAAAGCGGAGGCAAATGACCGGCGTCTGGCCGAAGTTCTGACGGATCTTGGGTATGTAACGGACCGGGAGCTTATGGAAGTGCTGGGACGCAGTATGGGACTCGAAGTCATTGATCTGGAGTTCTTTCATATCGATGAGCGTGCAGTGGAGAAAATTCCGAAACAGCTGGCCATAAAATATAATATTATAGCAGTTTCCATGGAAGGAAGCTGTTTAACCGTGGCGACGGCGGATCCACTGGATTTATATGCGCTTGAGGATATCCGTCTGGTGACCAATATGAGAATCCTGCTGATTCTGGCGGAACGGACGCAGATCCGCCACGCGATCGAGCTGAATTACTCAGGGATTGACGCCAGAGCGGCGGCGAGACTGGCCAGCGAACACGCCGTATTTTCCAGAACCTTTGCGGAGAACCTGATGGTAAGCTCCGATGAAGATCAGGCGCCAATCGTCCGTCTGTTAAACAGCCTGCTTTTGAAGGGCTACAATACAAACGCCAGTGATATTCATATTGAACCCTACGAAAATGAGACGGTTGTCCGCATGAGGCGCGACGGAATGCTGATTCCATACATGACGCTTTCTCCTGCCATTCATCAGGGTATTGTGGCGCGCACCAAGATTCTGGCGAAGATGGATATTGCCGAGAAAAGGAAATCGCAGGACGGTCACTTTAAAATCACACTGGATGGCAGGGAGATGAACGTGAGAGTATCCTTCGTACCTACCATTTACGGCGAAAAGGGTGTGCTTCGGTTCCTGACGACGAATACGCCGATTGACCGCAGCGCCGCATTTGGCATGTCCGGTGATAACTACCGGAAGATGAAACAGCTTCTGCGTATCCCGCACGGGATCATTTACTTTACCGGACCGACCGGAAGTGGGAAGACAACGACATTATATTCGGTTCTTCAGTATTTAAGCAGCCGCCTTGTGAATATTGTTACAATAGAGGATCCGGTGGAACGCAATCTGCCGAAGATTAATCAGATACAGGTAGGTGACAGAGCGGGGCTGAACTTCCAGACAGGACTGCGCTCCATTCTTCGTCAGGATCCCGATATCATCATGATCGGAGAGACAAGAGACCCGGAGACTGCTGAGATTTCAGCACGCGCCGCTATCACAGGTCATCTGGTATTTTCCACACTTCATACCAATGATGCCGCATCATCGGTTACGAGGCTGATGGATATGGGAATTCCCGCGTATCTGGCTGCGGCCTCCATAGCCGGAATCGTATCCCAGAGACTTATGAGAAAGGTTTGTCCCTACTGTCAGGAAGAGTATGAGGCGCGTCCCGAAGAACTGAAGATTATGTACGGAAAGCCTGCGGCTCCTGGTGAACACGTGCGTCTGCGCCGGGGAAAGGGCTGTTATCTCTGCAATGAGACAGGATACAAGGGCCGCATTGCCATCCATGAGATTTTAAGCGTGGATGCGGAGATGAAGCGCATGATCACAGAGGGCAGAAAAGAAGACGAGTTGAAAGCGTACGCAATTCGCAGCCATGGGATGACGACTCTGAAAGAAGAGGCGGTGAAAATGGTTCTGGCTGGAATTACGACATTTGAGGAGATGGAACGTCTGGTCTATACGATTGATATGGATTATTTCGGGGAAGACTGAGGAAGGGAGCACTCTCGGAAACTCCTTTGCACTCATCTTTGTGGCTGATTTTCCGCCATATGCACACAAATTTATTCAACGTACACGCCGTGTACGCCTCGTAAATTTGTGAACATCTGACGAAAAATCATCTCACAAATCTGAGCACAAGGAGTTTCCGAGAGTACTCGAAGGGGAAAAAGGAGGACTTCATATGGAGACAGCATGGATGGCGGTCACAGCCGTCTGGTCGTGGATCATGGAGCATTTAATTTACATCAATCTGATTTTTTCAATCATAATAGTATTTTTCCAAAGGCGTGATCCGAAATCTGTCTGGACCTGGCTGATGGTCCTGTATTTCATACCGATTTTTGGCTTCGTGTTTTACCTCCTTCTGGGGCAGGACATGGGGAAAAGCAAGATGTTCCGCGTTAAGGAAGTGGAGGACCGCGTCTATTTTACCGTGCGCGGCCAGGAGGAGTTTTTAAAGACGCACGATACCAGCCTGGAGTCTCATCTGTCCCGTGACTATGAGGACCTGGTGCTGTACAATTTAGAGACCTCAGGAGCGGTTTTGACCATCGACAATACTGTCCGCATTTTTACGGACGGCGAGGCAAAATATACGGATCTGCGCAATGAACTGAGAAAAGCCGAACGTTTTATCCACCTTCAGTACTATATTATCAAGGACGACGAGCTGTTCGATTCCATCAGCCCGATCCTGGCCGAACGGGCCAGAGCCGGAGTGGAGGTCCGTATTCTCTGTGACGGTATGGGCGGCCGTTTCATGCCGAAGAAGAAATGGGAGGAACTGAAGCAGTGCGGTGTGAAGGTAGGGATTTTCTTTCCGCCCATCCTGGGACGGCTCCAGCTTCGAATGAATTACCGCAACCACCGGAAAATCGTGGTTATTGACAACAAGGTCGGCTACGTGGGCGGATTTAACATCGGGCGCGAGTACATTTCCAGAGACCCCAAGTTCGGCTATTGGAGGGATACGCACTTAAAGCTGACGGGCGGTTCTGTGCTGAGTCTTCAGATTCGTTTCGCGCTGGACTGGAATTACGCGGCAGGAGAAAACCTGTTTAAGGATATGAGGTATTTTGAGACCGGCGCCGATTTATTCCGGCTGGATCAGGTGGATCCAGGTATTCATCCGCTGGGGATTCAGATCATTGCCAGCGGTCCGGACGCTGTCAGCAGGCAGATCCGGGACAATTATATCCGGTTGTTCGCAAAGGCGCGCGACCATATCTATATCCAGACGCCGTATTTTGTTCCGGATGATGCCGTCTTATCCGCGCTTCAGATTGCCGCCAGGTCCGGAGTGGATGTCCGCCTGATGATCCCGTGCAAGCCGGACCATCCGTTTGTATACTGGGCGACCTACTCCTATGTGGGTGATCTTCTGTCAGCGGGAGCCAGGTGCTATACGTATGAGAACGGCTTCCTCCATGCCAAGGGCGTGATGACAGACGGACGCGTCTGCTCCTATGGCACGGCAAACATGGACATCAGAAGCTTTGAGCTGAATTTTGAGGTCAATGCCGTCATTTACGATGAGGAGACCACGAAAGAACTGGAGAATATCTTTATTGAGGATTTAAAGCTTTGCAAAGAGATAACCAGAGAGGACTATGCGTCGAGAGACTTGTGGATCCGGGTGAAGGAGCAGTGCAGCAGACTGTTGTCGCCGCTTCTATGAGATCCGCTGTTTATAGCGGAGACTGTCCGGATACCGGTCGATCCACGATCAAAAGGGGAAAAATGCAGGAAATGCATTTGCCCCCTTTTTTTGTTCATAAAATTACCGCTTTGGGTACATACTGGTACTTATGAAGACGACAACACTAAACACAACAACATTCAAAAAATTTACAATCAGCAGCACGGCGCTGCAGCTAAAACAGCTCCCAGTCAATTTTTGCAAATGCGGAATCACAGGCTGGTGCCTGGAGGTCCTTTTTACGTCAGCGGAATCAATCATGAGGCACGACTGGAGGCTGATGGGGAGGACGTCCCTTTTGATGTTCCCAATCTACGGATGCGGAGCGCTTCTGGGACCGATCGGCAAATGGATCGACGACTGGCTCAATCCGGGGAAATCACTGAGCGTAAAAAAGTCGGATCTGGCGGTCCGCCACGGTATGCTTTACATGGTCCTGATTTTTGTGGCGGAATACGTCTCAGGAGCGTGGCTTCGGTCACGGGGAATGTGTCCCTGGGACTACACGGGACGGAGTACGAATATCGACGGCCTCATACGGCTCGATTTTGCTCCGCTGTGGTTCGCCACAGGGCTTTTATTTGAGCAAATTACGAAAAAGAAAGGCGGGTAAGTATTGTAATTACACTCTTCATTTTATATAATAGTAAAAATGGAGGGGAAGACCAATGATACGTTTTATATTTGTAGCAGCAACTGTCATTCTGTTTTTAATTTTAAGTATTCCGCTGATGCTGGTGGAATTTCTGATTGGTAAGAAAAACCGCCGCCTGCGCGATGTACAGAGCCTGGCCGTGATCCAGTGTGTATTCCGGCTGATCCTCTGGATGGCGGGAGTGAAGATCACGGTAAAGGGAAGAGAGAATGTCCCGGCTGACCAGGCGGTACTTTACGTGGGGAACCACCGCAGCTATTTCGATATCCTGGTGGGATATGTGACGGTTCCGTCCCTGACCGGTTTTGTGGCCAAGAAGGAGATGGAGAAGATTCCGCTTCTTTCATCCTGGATGAAGCTGGTCAACTGCCTCTTTCTCGACCGCGTGAATTTAAAGGAAGGTTTAAAGACCATCCTTGCAGGAATTGAACAGGTGAAACGCGGCGTTTCCGTATGGATTTTCCCGGAGGGAACGAGAAATAAGAACGACGACCCGCTGGATATGCTGACATTCAAAGAGGGAAGCTTAAAGATTGCGGAAAAGAGCGGCTGCTATGTGGTGCCAGTGGCCCTGACAGGGACCGCAGAAGTCTTTGAACAGCATTTTCCGAAGATCAAGCCATCCCATGTGACTATCACCTTTGGAGAGCCGTTCCACACAAAGGAACTTCCTCCGGAAGTGAAGAAGTTCCCGGGGGCTTATACGGAAGAACAGATAAAGGCCATGCTTAGGCTTCAGCTGGCAGAAGGACAGAATTTATGAGTGCATTCGATTTACAGGAAATCAGAAAACAACTGGATCAGGTCGACAGGGAGATTGTGACCCTGTTCGAGGAACGCATGCGCCTATGCGGCGACGTGGCGGAATATAAGATTGAAAACGGCAAACCGGTCTACGACGGAGAGCGGGAGAGACAGAAGCTGGACTCCGTGAAGGCCATGACAGACGACAGCTTCCAGAAGCAGGCCGTGGAGGAACTGTTCAGCCAGATGATGACGATCAGCCGCCGGTATCAGTATAAGCTGATGGCGGAACACGGACTGACAGCCAGGATGGATTTCAAGGCCGTGAAGGAGCTTCCTCTGAAGGGAATCCGTGTGGTGTACCAGGGAGTGGAAGGTGCATACAGCCATGAAGCTACACTGCAGTATTTTGGCAGTGATGTGGACGCTTATCACGTGCAGTTCTGGGAAGACGCCATGAAGGAGGTCGAGGCCGGCCGGGCCGATTACGCGGTCCTGCCCATCGAGAATTCCTCAGCGGGCGCAGTCAGCGATAATTACGACCTGCTGATCAAATACCATAATTACATTGTGGCGGAGATTTTTCTCCCGGTCAACCATGCGCTTTTGGGACTTCCGGAGGCGGAGCTTTCGGATATTACCACCGTATTTTCCCATCCCCAGGCGCTGATGCAGTCCTCCCGATACTTAAACTCCCATCGGGACTGGGCGCAGTACAGTGTGGAGAACACCGCGGCGTCTGCAAAAAAGGTCTTGAATGACGGGAAGAAGAATCAGGCGGCGGTGGCCAGTGAGACAGCCGGAAGGCTGTACGGTTTAAAGGTGCTGGAACCGTCCATCAATCATAACAAAAATAATACGACCCGGTTCATCATCCTGTCCAGGGATCCCATATACCGGGAGGATGCGTCGAAGGTGAGCATCAGCTTCGAGCTTCCCCACACGAGCGGTTCCCTGTACAATATGCTGAGCAATTTTATCTATAATCATGTGAACATGCGCATGATTGAATCCAGGCCCATTGCCGGAAGAAACTGGGAATACCGGTTCTTCGTCGATATCGAGGGAAACCTGGGCGATGCGCAGATTCAGAATGCGTTAAAGGGAATTGAAGAAGAAGCGTCTAACATGAGAATTTTAGGCAATTATTAGGGAACGAAGAACGGTCAGGCGGCTGTAGGCTGCCTGGCCATTTCGAAAAAATAGGGAGGAACTTATGAAATCGCAGGAACTCATTATCTACCGAAATCTGCAGCACCGGGAACTGTTTGATCACGTTTCCACACTTCTGGCCGTTGGGCCGGACGACAAGCCGGGAACAATGCCGGATTCCTATGCCTGTGCCAGCCAATTGATCGACATGGCGGTGACTTACGGCTTTGAGGGGAATCTCTGGCATTGTTTTTTAGCATTCTGCCTTGCAAACAACGAAAATGTATACAGTACTTCATGTGAAATTGTGGGCCATATCGAAGGCTCTCTGAATGAACTGGCCGCCCATGATTTCAACGTGATCAAGGAGCTGTTTGATTACGATATCCGCACATTGGACGGCGGGGCTGATCCGACGGGCGGCGGTGTCTGGTCCGCACTCTCAGACTACCAGGCGGTGAGTGGCAACAGCCGCGTGTTCAACAAGAGAATCCGGGACCAGATCGTGGCGCTGGCGGTGGAGCTGGAGCGGTCTGAGGATGTAGCCGCCTTCGGAAAAGCCGTGACAGAGTTTTACCGTCGGTTCGGCGTCGGCAAGTTCGGGCTTAACAAGGCGTTTCGAATCGAGGAGATCGACCACGAGGTCTATATTAATCCCATCACCAACGTGGAGCACATTTATCTGGACGATATCATCGGCTATGAGCTTCAGAAGAAGAAGCTGATCGAGAATACGGAGGCATTTATCCAGGGAAGAGCGGCCAACAATGTGCTTCTGTTCGGCGACAGCGGAACGGGGAAATCCTCCAGCATCAAGGCAATTTTAAATGAGTACTACGAGCAGGGGCTGCGCATCATCGAGGTATACAAGCACCAGTTCAAGAGCCTGTCCGAGGTACAGGAGCAGGTGAAGGACAGGAACTACAAGTTCATCATCTACATGGATGATTTGTCCTTTGAGGATTCCGAGCTGGAATACAAGTATTTAAAGGCTATTATTGAAGGCGGTCTCGGAAAGAAGCCGGGGAATGTGCTGATTTATGCGACCTCCAACCGGCGCCATCTGATCCGTGAGAAGTTCAGTGATAAGAGGGAGCTGGATGATGAATTACATAATAACGACACCGTACAGGAGAAGCTGTCACTGGTAGCCAGATTCGGCGTGACCATATACTTTGGCTCTCCGGATAAGAAGCAGTTCCAGAACATTGTAAGGGAGCTGGCGGAGCGGTATCATGTAAATATGCCTTTGGAGGAGCTCTACGCGGAGGCCAACAAGTGGGAGTTAAGCCACGGAGGACTGTCAGGAAGGACGGCCAGCCAGTTCATCACACACCTGATGGGCACCCGGGAAGATTTTACGTAAATTTGACACATGTCCTGACAAAAGGAGAGTATAATGGAAAGGATGTTGCCCGTACCGGGCGGTAAGGAGGACAAGTATGGCAATTAAACTATTCGCAGCCATCGACGTGGGTTCATTTGAACTGGAACTCGGTATCTATGAGGTTTCGCCCAAATACGGAATCCGCCGGGTAGACCATGTGCGCCACGTCATCGCCCTTGGAAAAGATACCTATAATAATGGAAAGATCAGCTATGAACTGGTGGAGGAGATGTGCGGCGTCTTACAGCAGTTTGCGGAGATTATGGAGGCCTACAAGATTTCAGAGTACCGCGCCTATGCTACCAGCGCCATGCGTGAGGCCCGCAACAACCAGATCGTACTGGATCAGATCCGGGTTCGGACAGGGATTGAAGTACAGATCATCAGCAACTCGGAACAGCGGTTTATCAGCTATAAGGCCATTGCCTCCAAGGACGCGGAATTTAACAAGACAATTCAGAAAGGCACAGCCATTGTGGACGTGGGCTTCGGCAGCATGCAGATATCCCTGTTCGATAAGGACGCGCTGATCTCCACCCAGAACCTTCTCCTGGGCGTCTTAAGGATACGGGAGATGATGTCCAATATCCAGGCCGACATCCGGATGGAGAATACTCTCATCGAGGAACTGGTGGATAATGAGCTTGTGACTTTTAAAAAGATGTATTTAAAGGACCGAGAGATCAAGAATTTAATCGGCATCGGGGAATGTATCCTCTATTTATCCAGAGGAAGCGGAACGGGGAAACCTGTGGACCGGGTGACCGCAGAAGATTTCAAGGCATTCTATGAGAAGCTGGTGGATATGCCTCTCTACCAGATCGAAGAGCGTTTCGGTGTGAACAGCGAGTACGCGGCCCTCTTAATGCCGGCGGCCATCATTTACCGGAGAGTCTTAGAGCTGACCGGGGCCGAGATGTTCTGGATACCCGGAATCCGTCTCTGCGACGGCATTGCCGCGGAATATGCGGAGGAGACCAGGGCGGTAAAATTCACCCACGATTTCACCGAGGATATTCTTGCGGCGTCCCGCAACATGGCGAAGCGCTACAAATGTCACGCTTCCCACACGGCGGACATGGAAAAACACGTTCTCGATATATTTGACAGCATGAAGCGGTACCACGGCATGGGAAAGAGAGAGCGTCTCCTGCTGCAAATCTCCGCCATCATCCACTCCTGCGGAAAATTTATCGGAATGAAGTACACGGGAGAGTCGGGGTATAATATCATCATGTCGACGGAGATCATCGGTTTATCCCATATGGAGCGTGAGATCATCGCCAATGTGGTGCGCTATAACAGCATTGATTTCGATTACAATGAGGTCACATTTAATGAAGACCTGTTTCGTGATACAAAGGGTGAGCTGACCCATAACGACGTGACCATACTGATCGCCAAGCTGACGGCGATTCTGCGGCTGGCCAATGCCATGGACCGGAGCCATAAGCAGAAGCTTCACGATTGCCGTCTGAGTGTTAAGGAAGGCCAGCTGCTGGTGACCACGACCTATGGAGGGGATATTACCCTGGAGGCGGTGGCATTTGCCCAGAAAGCGGATTTCTTCGAGGAAATTTTCGGAATCCGGCCTGTATTAAAACAGAAGAGGAGGTTGTCCTGATGGCAGATATTGATGAAAGATTCTACAATCCTGATAATTATGTAAACCGTGAACTGAGCTGGCTGGAATTCAACTACCGCGTGCTGAGTGAGGCCAGAGATAAGAACCTGCCCCTGTTTGAACGGCTGAAATTCTTAAGCATTACCTCGTCAAACCTGGACGAATTTTTCATGGTCCGTGTCGCATCCTTAAAGGACATGGTCCACGCAAAATATACGAAGCCGGATATCGCCGGTTTAAAGCCCTCCGAGCAGCTGGAAAAGATCGGCGTAAAGACGCACGAGATGGTAGCTATGCAGTATTCCACCTACAACCGCTCAATTCTCCCTGCGTTAAAGCAGAATGGGCTGTGTGTGGTCACGACCCATGCGGACTTAAACGCGGAACAGGGCGCCTACGTAGATGAGTATTTCCGGGAAAATGTATATCCCGTTCTGACTCCGATGGCAGTGGATTCGTCCCGCCCGTTTCCGTTAATCCGGAACAAGACGTTAAACATCGCGGCGCTTCTTCAGAAGAAGAGCGGAGAAGAGGACTTAGAGTTCGCCATGGTTCAGGTACCCAGCGTACTGCCGAGAATCGTGGAGATCCCAGCCGACAGGAAATCCGGCCGATCCGTAATCCTTCTGGAGGAGATCATCGAACGCAACATCGGTTCCATGTTCTTAAACTATAATGTGGTCGCCTACAGTCCCTTCCGTATCATGAGGAACGCGGATTTGACCATCGACGAGGAAGAGGCGGTCGACTTACTGGAGGAGATCCAGAAGCAGTTAAAGAAGCGCCAGTGGGGCGAGGCCATCCGTCTGGAAATCGACGAGAAGATGGACAAAAGCCTGCTGAAGATATTAAAGAGAGAGCTTTCCATCAGCTCGGGCGACATCTATGAGATTGGAGGACCGCTCGATCTGACGTTCCTGATGAAGATGTACGGACTTGAGGGCTTCGAGCATTTAAAGGCTCCGAAGTACGTTCCGCAGCGGGTTCCGGCTCTGATGAACGAGGATGACATATTTACGAATATCCGAAAGGGCGACATTCTGCTGCACCATCCATACGAGACCTTCGGTCCGGTGGTAAACTTCGTAAAGAGCGCGGCTAAGGATCCGGATGTGCTCGCCATCAAGCAGACCCTCTACCGCGTCAGCGGCAATTCCCCGATTATCGCGGCCCTCGCTGAAGCGGCCGACAACGGGAAACAGGTCTCCGTTCTGGTGGAGCTAAAGGCCCGTTTCGATGAGGAGAATAATATTAACTGGGCAAAGAAGCTGGAGAAAGCGGGCTGTCACGTTATATACGGTTTGGTAGGATTAAAGACCCACAGCAAGATCACCCTGGTGGTGCGCCGGGAGGAAGACGGGATCCGCCGCTATGTGCATCTGGGAACCGGCAACTACAACGATTCCACCGCAAAGCTTTATACGGATCTTGGTCTCATGACGTGCAACCCGCAGATCGGCGAGGACGCCACGGCAGTTTTTAACATGCTGTCCGGTTACTCCGAACCGCTGCACTGGAATAAACTGGTGGTAGCGCCTATCTGGCTGAGAAACCGGTTCTTAAAGATGATTCGCCGGGAAACGCAGAACGCCTTAAAGAAGAAACCGGCGCATATCATGGCAAAGATGAACTCTCTCTGCGACAAGGAGATTGCGGCCGCGCTATACGAGGCCTCCTGTGCCGGCGTAAAAATCGAGATGGTGATCCGCGGAATCTGCTGCTTAAAGGCCGGCATTCCTAATTTGAGCGAGAACATCGAGGTACACTCCATTGTCGGTAATTTCCTGGAACACGCCCGTGTCTTCTATTTTGAAAATGACGGAAGTCCGGAGATCTATATGGGCAGCGCCGACTGGATGCCGAGAAACCTGGATAAGCGTGTGGAGATCATGTTCCCGGTGGAGGAGGAATCCTTAAAGGAACAGGTCATGCATGTCTTAAAGGTTCAGCTGGAGGACAATGTGAAGGCTCATATACTGAAACCGGATGGAACGTATGAGAAGCCGGATAAACGCGGCAAGGTGCTGGTGTGCAGCCAGGATCTGTTCTGCGAGGAAGCGGTAAAAAACGTGGAAGCAGAGCTGGGGAAGATGGATCCGGTGAGTAACCGGGTGTTTGTGCCGGTAATTAGTCAGAATTAGGGCTGGACGGGGGGGGACGCGGACTTTGCGCAGGCAGTTGGGGAAAAGAGAGGGCGGCCGGCAGTTTGGAATTGGCTCACGGTTCGCTGAGGGGCTGGGCGTAAGGCCGGAGAAGCGGCGGAGCGGGGCACCGGGCAATTCGACCGAAATCCTGAAGGAGTTTCGCTCTCAGTGCCCTCAAATCATTCCGCCGAACGTACGTGAGGGACTTACAGCTGCGCCTGGTAAACGCGATTTTGACCTCGCTCCGCCGCTCCTCCAGCCTAACTCCCAGCGACCTCGCGAACAGTTCGCCAATTCCAAACTGCCGGCCGCCCTCTCTTTTTCGGCTAGTACAGCGCTGCATAAGTTCCAGTAAATTCTGTACTCGCTATTCACGCCAGGGTCACGCCCACGAAGCTAGACGTAGGGTCCACTACGCCGTCGCTTCGCGGACGCGCCCCTGACGCAAATATCAAGCACATGATTCACCGAAACTTACGCAATGCTGTACTAGGCTGTGAAAAGTCCGCTGGCACCGGCTGCGCTGGGAAAAATGCGGAGGCGGTGGGAAGTAAAGGATAGGGACAGCGGGATATAGAAGTTTTGATAGAGTATTTTATATAAAGCAGCACATGGAAAATGGGAGGCTGGGGCATGAGCAAGGAAGAACAGGTTTTTGACGGGTTCTGGGATTTGTTTAATAAGAGGATTTTTCTGGATAAGTAGATGAAAAGACTGCTGAAGGGGTATAAGCCTTCGGAAGTGCACTGCATCGAATATATTGGAAAAAATACGGACTCTAATGTGACAAAGCTTGCTGAGGCTTTCTATATGACCAGAAGTGCAATCAGCAAAATTACAAAGAAACTTATGGAAAAGGGAGTCGTTGAGAGCTACCAGAAACCGGAGAACCGGAAGGAAATCTACTTTAGACTTACAAAACAGGGCGAACAGGTCTTTTAGATCCATGAGGAACTGCATCAGGAGTTCGAGGATCGGGATAAAGTGGTATTCGATCAGGTGACTGAGGAACAACTCGATGGGATGCTCCGGTTCGTGGAAGCATATAAGCGCCACCTGGATCATGAGACTAAAAAGCTTGGGGTGGATGCCGACAGCGTCGGGTATGACCAGTTATAGAGGGCGTTAATAAAAACTAAGAAAAACTGTATCCAGGGTGACAGCGGATATCATATGTTCTGGCGTTTGAATGTACATAATAATGGTATATTCCTTGGATTCCTTTGCCGATCCTGGGAGCAAACGGTTCTGATTTCATAACTACAAATATAACTATTTTCAAAATGTTTTTATCGCCAGGGATAAATCTGCCCTGAGACAATCTTGCAGGATAGGAGTATGCCCCGAATTTATATAATTCAGGGCGTATGGCTTAAAAACAGTCAAACGCAACAGGTCTATAATTACTTCTCCGGGCATGGAACAGCAGTAAATTTCCTTATTTTTGGAAAAACTATTACAAGAAATTTTTATAATGGGGTTTCCATAAGATATTATGATATGCCGGAAACACAATAATTTTGTATATGCCATCTCGGTTTATTGATTAGTACGTTATTTTTATGGCTAAATCTTCTTCCTATAATCCCTCCCCATACTAAAGTAAAATAAGCTTATTATTTTGTAACGCTATACTATTTATCCGACGAATAAAGCAAATGTACGAAAAACGATTAGTCAGATATACATACCATATAACTAAAACTGAGAAGAGCCTTCAATGAGAAGGGCCTTCTTTTTTTTACATGGGGCGGTGATCGAGAAATTTCCCTTTGCAAATATTGTTAACAAGGAAATAAAATGGAGATAGAATAAATATGTCCGTGGAAACAATAAAAGATAAAGGAGTTGTAATAGATGAAGAGTGACAGAGGTTTTTCTAAAGATTTTCTGCTCGTGGTTATCGGCCAGATTATATCGTTGTTTGGCAATCAGATTTTGAGGTATGCGCTTCCGCTTTATCTGCTGAATCAGACCGGGTCTTCGGCTTTGTTTGGGACGATTTCGGCGTGCGCATTTATCCCTATGATCGTACTGTTCCCTGTGGGAGGAATTATTGCGGACCGGGTGAATAAGAGGAATATTATGGTGATGCTGGACTTTGCCACGGCGGCGGCCATCTGCGCATGAATGTAGAGAAATATTAGGAAAAAAGTAAAGATATTGCGAGGGTAAAATGATAGAATGAGTTTATAACGAAGAAAACAACAGAGGAAAGGCGGTGGGAGGTCTATGACAGGGATTTATGCTCTTGTACATATGGCGGTGGACTTATCCTGCGCCTTTCTGGTTTACACATATGTGTTGGGAGGAGAGCAGTGGTACTTATGGCTGCTTCTTTATAATTTCTGCGCGTTTGCCCTGCAGATGCCGATCGGGGCGGCGGTCGACCGGTTGGACCGCAACAGCTGTGTGGCTGTGGGAGGCTGTGCCGGTGTTCTGGCCGGGCTGCTGCTCGGAATCGCGGGATTTCCGGCCGGAGCTGCCGTTGTGGCCGGAATTGGCAACGCCTGCTTTCATGTGGGCGGCGGGATCGATGTCCTGAACCGCAGCGAGAGGAAAGCGGCTCCGCTGGGAATCTTTGTGGCTCCCGGCGCGCTGGGGATATTTCTGGGAACCATGTTCGGCCGGGCCGGAACGGAGGCGGCTGTGTGGATCGGCGGTCTTTTGATTCTTTCGGCGGTGGTGATCCGCGCGGCTGCGGGAAGAGAGAAGCTGTGGCTTACATCCGGCAATGCGCCGTTTTCCTTCTCTGTGCCGTCCAGCTCTGTGCCGTCAAGCTCGATGCCGTCCAGCTCTGTGCAGTCAGGCAGGACACTGATGGCGGCTGCCTGTTTCCTGGCGGCAGTGATTCTGCGGTCCTACTCCGGTATGATACAGAATTTCCCATGGAAAGATACACTGGCGGGAAGCGGTTTCATTCTGGCTGGCGCTGTTGTGCTTGGAAAGATGGCGGGAGGCGTTTTAGCCGATAAGTTGAGCATTCAGAGAACTGCCTTCCGTTCCATGTGCGCGGCTGCGGTGGGATTTCTCTGCCTGGTTTATCCGGCTGCGGGGATTCTGGCAGTATTTTTCTGGAATATGTCCATGCCGCTGACCCTGTGGGCTGTTTCGAAGGTATTTCCGGGGGCGAAGGGCTTTGGCTTCGGTCTGCTGACATTCGGCCTTTTTGTGGGATTTTGCCCGGCCTGGCTCGGCGGAAGCAGCGTCGGAGGCCCGGTACAGTCTGGCATCCGGTTTATGGCGGGAAATGCCTCCTCTCCGGTCGGTATGGCTCTCATGGCGGTGGTGTCCCTGCTGCTTCTGGGCTGGGGACTTAAGCAGGTGGCGGAGTGATGGGGCTGTGGATTGTTCCCGTTCTGCTGGTGTCGCTGGGGCTTACGGCTGCTTTGGAGGAAGGCTTCGGCTGGCTGGCCGGTGTGCGGGACCGATGGGATATGCTGCTGGTTTTACTGGTTAATCTGCTGACGAATCCGGCTGTGGTATTTCTCTACTATGTGAACTGTCTGTATCTGGGCTGGAACCGTACCGTAATTACTGTAGGACTGGAAGCGGCGGCAATTGCAGTGGAAGCGGTGTGCTATAAGGCCGCGGCAGGGAACATACGGCATCCCTGGCTCTTTTCGATTGGTGCGAACCTGGTTTCCTTTACGTTGGGAGCGATGATTACACGATACATTTAAGCGTCGGACAGAGATGAATCAGATTAAGTGAAGCAGAAAGCGAGGCGGAGATTATGAAAATAGAGATTGGAACATTAAGACCTATCCGGGAGGCAGCCGTATTCCTTCTGGCTCTGGCGGCGTTACTGCTGCTGACGCCGGGAAAGAGAGCGGCAGCCGATGTGATCTGGACGCCGGACGATTCTTTTTACGACCAGCATTACGAAGACTGCGATTACGAGGGACGCCGTTATTACGCCAATGGCGCCGACGGATATGTGGCGGTCATGGAGAGTCCCGAGAAGAGAAATGTCCTTGATATCCTTGCCAATGGCCCTGTTCTGTACGTGTCCATGACGTATGACAAGGGCATGTCCGGGAAATGGGGACTGGTCCAGTACGTTTTAAATGACGAAGGACAGCCGGCGGAAGACTACAGCTGGGATGAGGGCGCCACCGTGGGCTGGATTAAGATGGAAGAACTCTTAAGTGTATACGACGGTTACAGCTTTGCCGAAGAGCACAGGGCAGAGATTCAGGAGACGGATGAGGGGGCGGCGCCAAAGGTGGTCATGCCGGATACGGGGACCATCTATCTCTGGGAATATCCAGGCTCGGAGATTTCATACGGAACGCTGGAATCCATGGAGAGTGAGATATCCATCAATCAGACGTACCAGGATCCGGGCGGAGATATTTGGGGCCATTCGGGCTATTATTTCGGCTATAGGAATTTCTGGATTAACTTAAGCGATCCGGGTGAGGCAAATCCGGAGTTGAAACCGCAGGAAAAACCGAAACTTATCCCTCCAGCAGATCGTAAAACGCTGGAAAGCCTTCCAAAGACAGGCAGATCCGGCCTGGGACTGCCCCTCACCGTGGCGGGGCTGATCGTCCTGACCATTGTCCTGACCGCGCTCGTAATCCGATTTATGGCGGTTAAAAAGAGGGCTGAGGAAAAAACGGCGGACGGCGGGCGGAAAGAATCTTAAAAAGGCCGCGGGAGTAGGAAATTCCATGGTAATTTTGTAAGAAAATAGTAAAGCAAAGATACCTTTCTTGTGGTAGAATGGAAACAGACTAAAGCTGAAATAACACAAGGGAGGTATTTTTCATGTCAGAAACTACGAACATTCTGGTGGTAGATGATGAAAAAGAGATTGCTGAGCTGGTAGAGATCTATCTGGTCAGTGACGGATATAAAGTATTTAAGGCTAATAACGCCATGGACGGATTGGATATTCTGGATAAAAATGAGATCCATCTGGTTCTGCTCGATATTATGATGCCGGGCATGGACGGGATGGAGATGTGCAGAAAGATCAGAGAGACAAACAACATACCGATCATCATGCTGAGCGCCAAGTCCACCGATTTAGACAAGATCATGGGACTGGGAACGGGAGCCGACGACTACGTGACGAAACCGTTTAACCCGCTGGAGCTGACGGCCCGTGTGAAGTCCCAGCTGCGCCGCTACACCCAGTTAAACCCCAACAGTGCGGTGAATGAGAAGGCGGGCAACGAGATTACCATCCGCGGACTGATTATCAACAAAGACAACCACAAAGTGACCGTTTACGGGGAAGAGATCAAGCTGACCCCGATTGAATTCGATATCCTCTATCTTCTGGCGTCCAATCCGGGCCGTGTGTTCAGCACGGATGAGATATTCGAGAAGGTGTGGAATGAAAAGGTATATGAGGCCAATAACACGGTCATGGTACATATCAGACGTCTGCGCGGCAAGATGAAGGAAGACACAAGGCAGAATAAGATTATCACCACAGTGTGGGGGGTAGGGTACAAAATTGAAAAATGATATGAACCGGCGCTTCCGCACCCGTGTGATAACAAATATTTTTTACAGCGCGGTCGTTACCGTCCTGATCGAGGTCTTTCTCGTTACCAACGTATCTCTGATCGCCACCTATATGGACAATGCGGGAATCGATAATTTCTTTATATCGATTCTCGTCTCCTTTGACGTGGTGGTTATTCTGATGTATGTGCTCTTTGGCATCCTTGTCTTTACTGTCACTTTCATGATTCTTCAGGAAAAGTCGCTCCGCTATATCACGAAGATTTCCGATGCCATGCAGAACATTTCCGAAGGGGATTTGAATGTCACCGTGGAGGTGGAAGGAGACGACGAGTTCTCTTCCATGGCTGCCAACTTAAATAAGATGGTAGAAGACTTAAAGGAGCTGATGGATAAGGAGAGAGAATCCGAGCGGACGAAGAATGAGCTGATTACCAACGTGGCCCATGACCTGCGGACTCCGCTTACCTCCATTATCGGTTACTTAGAGCTGCTTTCCGGCGACGTGAAGCTGGAACCGGAGATACAGAAAAAGTACATAAATATCGCATATGTGAAGACGAAGCGTCTGGAAAAGCTGATTGAAGACTTATTTGGGTTTACAAAGATGAATTACGGAAAGCTTTCCATGCATGTTGGCCAGGTGGATGTGGTGAAACTGCTGAGCCAGCTGCTGGAAGAGTTCTATCCCAGCTTTGTAGACAAGAATTTATCGTATGAACTTCAGAGCAACGTCCCCGTCAAGGTGATTACTGCAGATGGGAATCTGCTGGCCCGGCTTTTCGATAATCTGATTAACAATGCCATCAAATACGGCGCGGATGGAAAACGGATCATGGTGAAGCTGCACGCGGATGATGAGATTGTCACGGTTTCTGTTATTAACTATGGCTATGTGATCCCGGCGGATGAACTGCCGCTTATCTTTAACAAGTTTTACCGTGTGGAGCAGTCCCGTTCCACCAACACGGGGGGAACCGGACTTGGCCTTGCCATCTCGAAGAATATCGTGGATATGCACGGCGGTTCGATCACCGTGACCAGCGATTTATCCGGTACGGTATTTACGGTGAAACTGAAAGTGAATTTTGACGTTAACAAGGAAAACTTTGGAAAGATAGGATGACAAAAGGATGAGATTCAGAAAAAATACCCTCGTATGGGCGGTGATACTGAGCATGGCAGGCAGTGTTTTACTGCCTGCCTCCTGTGTAAATGCCTATGCTGCGCAGAATATGACAGAGCCGGCGAACAACTTAAATACCGAGTCCGATATTTATCTGGCGTCGTCACCGGTCGTGATGGACGTGACTTACGGATATGACGGGGCGGCCAAGAGCGGCCGCTATGTGCCGGTTCAGATATCCCTGGCCAATCAGGAGCAGAAGGCGTTTGAAGGGACTCTTCGAATCCAGGCAATGGAGTCCGATTATGAGATTTATGATTACGATTACCCGCTGACCCTGTCCGCAGGGGAGAACCTGGAGAAGACCCTGGACATTCCGGCAGGCAGAGGTGAGATTCTGTATGTAAAGCTGTTCGATGGAAATGGCACGGAGCTTGTACGCAAACGTCTGAGAATCAATGTGAGCCGCGAAGTCGCAGAGCTGTATGTGGGCATCCTTTCCGATTCTCCGGACAGCTTGAACTATTTAAACGGTGTGGGCGTCAATTACAGCTCGGTCAGGACGAAGACATTTAATCTGACGGCGGATACCATGCCGGATAAGGCTGTCGGGATGGATCTGCTGGATGTACTGCTGATCACGGATTACGATACGAGAAAGCTTTCAGACAGCCAGACTGACGCTGTCTGGGAGTGGGTCAGAGGGGGCGGAACGCTGTTAATCGGAACCGGCGGCCGCGCCAATGATACGCTGGCGGCGTTCCGTGAGGAGATTGTCGAGACGGCATTTCCCACGCCGGATGTGCGTTCCGTGGATATGGGCGTGGAATATGCCACCGACGGCCCGGGAGATTCCTTTATCAATCTGACCTGCGCCGACATCTCGTTAAAGGGCGGCACTGAAGTGCTGGCCAATGACGAGTTTCCGGTTCTCACATCGACTCCGAAAGGAAAGGGACTGGTGGGAGTCGCCGCCTATGACTTCGTGGATATCTCGGACTTCTGTGAGACACAGCGTTCCTACGTGGATAAGCTTCTGACTGCGCTTTTGGGAGAAGATAAGCTGAACAACTTATCCTCCTATCTCTATTACGGCAATTCCAGCAAATACTGGTCGGTTCAGGGCATTTTGAATACAGGCAATGTAGATAAGCTTCCGAATATGCCGCTGTATGTGATTGTGATTCTCGGTTATATCATTCTGGTAGGACCGGGGCTTTACCTGCTGTTAAAGAAGCAGGAGCGGAGAAGATTTTACCGGACGGGGGCGGTCGTTCTGTCCCTTACCTTTGCGGCGGTCATCTACCTTATGGGAGTCGGAACCCGGTTTAAGAATACGTTCTTCACCTACGCCACGATTCTGGATACGTCGGAGAAATCCATCGATGAATATACCTACATCAACATACGGACTCCGTATAACAAACCGTACGCGGTTTCACTGGATCCGGGCTATGACCTGCTTCCCATA
The DNA here is from genome assembly GCF_051132295.1 of Hungatella sp. SB206. Taxonomy (NCBI): domain Bacteria; kingdom Bacillati; phylum Bacillota; class Clostridia; order Lachnospirales; family Lachnospiraceae; genus Hungatella; species Hungatella sp. SB206. Next base: position 1,009,678 of record NZ_CP096603.1, read on the forward strand.
ACCAGAAGCTATTATTATGATATGACGCCGGTGCCCAAGTTTACAGGCACGGAGGAGAGCAGGGTGCGGGTCGAGTACGGGTTGAATGAGACAAAGATATCTGCTCAGAACGTGGTTGCCTTCACTCCCAAATATTTCTCGCTTGTGAAGAAGAGTCCCAACACCGAGCACCAGGGACTTACGGGGAATGTCACTCTGTTTGACGGCCAGATAAGCGGTACCGTGACGAACCGGTACTCGTTCCCGGTGGAAAAGGTAGGAGTGATGATGTTCGGCCAGATGATCGTGATCGATGAACTGGGGCCGGGAGAAACGATGTCGCTGGACGGTCTGAAGGTCATCAATTATCCGCTGAACAGCTCCTATTTAATTGCGGAGCGTGTGACGGGGGGCTATCAGTATGAGAAGCCGGATATCGAGGATGAGAACTACATGCTGGCACTTTCCCGGGCAAACATCCTGGGCTTCTACCTCGACACGTATGCCTCTGTCTACAGTCCGGAGGCGCGGATCGTGGCGTTCAGCAGAGAGCAGTCTGACAGCAACTTCCTGGCAAAGGGTGACTTCGATACCTACGGTATGACCATGTTCACCTCTGCCCTGGATATCAGCACGAAGAAGAACGGCTATACCTGCCGTTCGGCTCTGATGAAGGCGCCTCACGTCGTGAGCGGCCAGTATTACGCGGCCAGCAACTCTGTCTACGGCATGGACCCGACGATTTTAGAGTACTCCCTGGGGAATGACATCGAGGTGGAGAGCCTGACATTTGAAAAGATTTCGGATGAATTCCTGGAAGGTGAGAAGAACAATGGATTGTCTATGTTCAGCGGAAGCCTCTATTTCTACAATCACGATACGGGAATTTACGATCTGATGGATACCGGAAAGAGCGTCTACGCTGCAGATGAACTGGAGCCTTATCTGTCTCCTGGAAATACGATGACAATCAAATATATCTTTGACAACAACACGGATTACAGCTGGGTGACACTGCCGATGCTGACCGTCATGGGAAAGGATAAATGATGCTGGAGATCAGAAACTTAAAAAAGACATTTGGAAAATTTTATGCGCTGAACGGTCTGGACATGGACATCGGCGATGGAGCGCTATACGGATTCGTGGGGCCCAACGGAGCCGGAAAGACGACAACCATCAAGATTATGACCGGACTTTTAGAGGCGGACGAGGGGCAGGTGCTGATCGACGGTGTGAATGTAACCGGCGGCCTGTCCCAGCTGAAGCTTAAAATCGGATATGTGCCGGATTTCTTCGGCGTATACGACAATTTAAAGGTCAGTGAATACATGGAGTTTTTCGCCTCCTGCTATGGAATAGGCGGATTAAAGGCGAGAACGCGTTATATGACGCTTCTGGAACAGGTTGGACTGGAAGACAAGGTGAATTTCTATGTGGACGGCTTATCCCGCGGTATGAAGCAGAGGCTGTGCCTCGCCAGGGCGCTGATCCACGATCCGTCCCTTCTCGTCATGGATGAGCCGACCTCCGGACTGGATCCGAGAACCCGGTTTGAATTCAAGGAGATCCTAAAAGAACTGCGGGAGCAGGGAAAGACGATCCTGATCAGCTCCCATGTCCTCTCCGAGCTTTCCGAGCTCTGTACGGACATCGGGATCATCGATCAGGGAAAGATGGTCTTAAGCGGCAGCATGGAAGCGATCCTGCGCCGGGTTAATACCTCAAATCCGCTGATCATTTCCATTCTGGGGAGCAAGGAGAAGGCGCTGACGATTTTAAAGAGCCAGCCCTGCGTACAGACCATTTCCGTAAAGGAAGGCAATATCATGGTCCAGTTCGTCGGGGACGAGGAGGATGAGGCGGTTCTGCTTCAGCAGCTGGTGGATGCGGAAGTGATGGTGCACGGGTTTATCCGTGAACCGGGAAGCCTGGAATCCTTATTTATGCAGATAACTGACCACGATGTAGAAAAGGCGGTGTTAGTACATGAAAATGAATCCGGTATATAAAAGAGAGACCACGGTCAGCTCCAGAAGCTTCAGGCTGGCACTGATCATCATGGTGTTTAACGGAATTCTGGCCCTGGTGGCCCTGCTTAACATGTATTCCGTGGTTGCGAGAGTAAAGATAACAGCGGAGATCCAGTACTCCTCCTTCCTGAATCTGTATGTATTTGTAAGCGTGGTGGAGTTCGTCATGCTGATGTTCATCATGCCGGCTCTGACTGCCGGAAGCGTCAGCGGAGAGCGGGAGCGTCAGACGCTGGATTTGATGCTGACAACGACGATGAAGCCGTCGGAGATTATATTGGGAAAGCTGAGCGCGTCCTTTTCGACCATGTTTATTCTGATCGTATCCAGCTTCCCGCTGCTGGCCGTGTCCTTTGTATACGGCGGCATCACGTTTTATGACGTCTGCCTGCTTCTCCTGTGTTATGTGGCGGTAGCACTGCTCACTGGGAGCATGGGAATCTGTTTCTCGGCCATTTTCAAGCGTTCCACCATTGCGACGGTGGTAACCTACGGTATTCTGATACTGATTGCGGCGGGAACGTATGCGGTTAACGTGTTTGCACTTTCCATCGCCCGCATGAACATGAACAACACCTACATAAGCTCGGTTGGTTCCATGACGGAGCAGGCGAATTCCGGCGGATTCTTATATCTGCTGCTCCTGAATCCAGTCGCCACATTTTACGTGATGATTAACGGTCAGGCAGGAGATAACCAGGTCACCGGAAGCTTAAGCCGATGGTTTGGCCCGCATCCGGAGAATTTCATCATGAATTACTGGGTGGTCATAAGCATCATCATCCAGCTGGCTCTGTCTGCGATCTTCCTGCTGGTCGCTATTCGCGCCATCAATCCGGTCAAGAGAAAACCGGTAAAACAGCAGAAGGTAAAGAGTAAGGTGGGGGTGAGTGTTCCGGCGGCTGGCGGCCAGTCTTAAGGCGAAGCGCCGTGTCACGGTTTGGCTCATTCCCTGCAAATAAAGACTTTGAACGTGGCTGTTGGACACAAAATACGTGTGTCCGCTGGCCGCGTTCATTTTTATAGCTTGTATCCAGATTGCAGAATGCGGGAATATCAGGGATTGGCCGGACACGCTCTCTGCAAAATTTAAAAAATAAGAGGAGAAAACATATGCTGACAATTGGATGTCATTTATCATCTTCGAAAGGTTATCTTGCCATGGGAAAAGAGGCTGTGAAGATTGATGCAAATACGTTTCAGTTTTTTACCAGGAATCCGCGGGGAACGAAGGCGAAGGCCATCGATGAAAATGACGTGGAACGGTTCCTGGCATTTGCCAAGGAGAACGGGATCGAGCGGATCCTGGCCCACGCTCCTTATACGCTGAACGCCTGCTCTGCGGATGAGCATCTGCGAGAGCTTGCGAGAGATACGATGGCGGATGACTTGAGGCGTATGGAGTATACGCCCGGCAACTGCTATAATTTCCATCCGGGAAGCCATGTGGGACAGGGGGCAGAGGCGGGGATCGCGTTCATTGCGGATATGCTGAACCAGATTTTGAAACCGGAGCAGCGTACTACGGTTCTCCTTGAAACCATGTCCGGGAAAGGAAGCGAGGTGGGCCGTGAATTCGAAGAACTGCGGGAGATATTAGACCGTGTGGAGTGTAAGGAACGCATGGGCGTCTGCCTCGATACATGCCATGTGTGGGACGGAGGTTATGATATTGTAAATGATTTGGAGGGCGTCATTGGGAAGTTTGACAAGATCATCGGTCTGGAAAAGCTGAAGGCCATTCATTTAAATGACAGTCTGAATCCGCTGGGTGCCCATAAGGACCGCCATGCGAAGATCGGGGAAGGCTGTATTGGGGAGGAAGCGCTGAAGCGCGTGGTAACGCATCCGGCTTTAAAAGATCTGCCGTTTTATTTAGAGACACCGAATGAGCTTCCCGGGTATGCCAGGGAGATTGCAGTCATGAGAGAGGCAAGCAGATAAAAAATAACTTATAGTTAAAAAACAAAACCATGAATTAAAAGACACTCAATTGTATACCAGTTCGAAGCCTGCTATAATAAGACCATGAAGGGCCCTTCTTCATAGAAAACAGGAGGGATTATGTATGGCAATGAATGCGGTAATACGTGAAAAACGAAAAGAACTGGGAATGACCCAGGAGAAGGTTGCGGAGTATTTAGGAGTATCTGCGCCAGCCGTGAATAAATGGGAAAAAGGGATCACCTGCCCTGATGTTTCGTTATTGCCTGCGCTGGCCCGTCTGCTGAAAACGGATTTGAATACGCTGCTCTGCTTCAAGGAGGAATTGACGGAACAGGAGATCGCCGGATTCTGTGTAGAGGTGGCGGAGGCGGTCCGCGCGGATGGAATGAGCGCGGGTATCAGGCTGGTGCGGGAAAAGGTACAGGAATATCCTGCATGCGGTCCGCTGATTCACAGGGCTGCGATGGTGTTAGACGGAGCGTGGTTTATAAAAGGTTCGTGTTCTGAGGAGCGGGAGGAGTATGCGGAGGAGATTCTCTCTCTGTATGAGCGAGCGGCGGAGTGCGGTGATGAGAAAGTCGCCACTGGCGCCCGGTTTATGCTGGCATCGAAATATATGGTTCGTATGGAATATGAAAAGTCACAGAAGATGCTGGATTTGCTTCCGGAAAGAAACCATATGGATAAACGTCAGATCCAGGCGAATCTCTATATCAGGCAGGAAAAGCTTGATGAGGCGGCCCGCCTGATGGAGCAGACACTCATCACGCGGCTGAATGAGCTGGAGGGCGTGCTCTTAAGCCTCGCTGAAATTGCAGTGAAAGAGGGACGGCCGGAGGACGCCACAGACATAGGGGAACGCTGGAAGGCCGTTGCGGAGCAAATGGGACTGTGGAACTATAACGGGCTGGTAATCGCGCTGCAGGCGGCACTCGACCGGGAAGATGAGGCACAGAGCGTCAGAATGATCAAAGAACTTTTGAAGGCGGCGGCAACGCCGTGGGAGATGAATAACTCGCCTTTATTCCGGCATATTCCGGTTAAGGGTGTCCCGGAAACTTATACGAAGCAGATCATTCCGCCTATTTTATACGAATTCGAGAATAGCTCAAAATACGACTTCCTTCAGAGCAATGAGGAATTCAGGCAGCTGATCGAGCAGTACCGAAAGTAAAAAATCGTAATAGAAAATTTTGTAGATGGATGGAATCCCGGTATGGTATACTATACTCATATCGGGATATTTATTGTATAATAGGAAAGTATTCCTATTACACAATAAGCCCTCCGGGCAGGAGGCGCATTCTTTATTCTAATAAACGTGACAGGAGGCAGCAACATGGGAATTATAAAAGCAGTTACGACCGCGATCAGCGGTTCACTGGCAGACCAGTGGCTGGAGGTCATTGAGTCAGGTAATATGGGAGATCAGACAGTCTTCACCAGCGGCGTGAAAATCCGCAGAGGGTCCAACACGAAGGGAACGGATAATACGATTTCCGACGGTTCCGTCATCCACGTGTACCCCAATCAGTTCATGATTCTGGTAGATGGAGGCAAGATTATCGATTACACCGCGGAAGAGGGATATTATACCGTCAAGAATTCCTCCCTGCCATCCCTGTTTAACGGACAGTTCGGGGAGGCGCTTAAAGAGTCCTTTGACCGTGTGCGTTTCGGCGGCGAAACTCCTACGTCTCAGAAGGTCTATTTTATCAACCTGCAGGAGATCAAGGGAATCAAGTTCGGAACCCCGAATCCGATTAACTATTTTGACCAGTTTTATAATGCAGAACTGTTTCTTCGTGCCCACGGTACGTACTCGATCAAGGTAACGGATCCGCTGTTATTCTACGCCGAGGCTATTCCGAAAAACAAGGCAAGAGTCGAGGTAACGGATATCAATGAGCAGTATTTGTCCGAATTTTTAGAGGCGCTGCAGTCCTCCATTAATCAGATGTCGGCTGACGGGATCCGCATATCCTATGTGGCTTCCAAGGGCAGAGAGCTGGGCAATTACATGGCGGATACTCTGGACAGTCAGTGGAAGGCCATACGAGGCATGGAGATTCAGTCTGTAGGTATTGCCAGCATCTCGTATGATGAAGAGTCCAAGAATCTGATTAATATGAGAAACCAGGGAGCCATGCTGAGCGATCCCGGCGTGCGGGAAGGCTATGTTCAGGGATCGGTAGCCAGAGGCATGGAGGCAGCCGGAAGCAATGCGCACGGCTCCATGGCTGGCTTTATGGGCATGGGTGTCGGTATGAACGCGGGAGGCGGCTTCATGGGCGCAGCTTCCAATGCGAATTTACAGCAGATGCAGATGAACCAGATGGCAGGAGCGCAGCCGACGCAGGGCGCCGGCCAGGCAGGCGGCAATGGCCCGATACCGGGAACCGGAACCCCGTCCTTTGTACAGCAGGCGTCTGAGGCCAGACAGGCAGCAAGCCAGTTAGGTGACTCATGGACCTGTAAATGTGGAAATGTCAACACAGGAAAATTCTGCCCGGAATGCGGAACTCCCCGGCCAGCCGGTCCATGGACCTGTGAATGCGGAACTGCCAACAATGGAAAATTCTGTTCGGAGTGTGGAAAACCAAGACCATGAGTGCGACCATAACATATAAGTGTCCGAACTGCGGCGGTGGCCTGCAGTTTGATCCTGACAAACAGAAATATGCATGTGAATACTGTCTGTCTGAGTTTACTCAGGAAGAGCTGGAACGGCTGAGCCCGGAAGCATCGGCCGATCAGACCGGTTTTCCGTCCGCCGGTACGGCCGGAGAGGAGACGCAGGAGGACCGGAAAATGGAAGGGACCCCTGTCCTTTACACCTGTCCCAGCTGCGGCGCGGAGATCGTAACCGATGAGACTACTGCGGCCACCATGTGTTATTACTGTCACAATCCGGTAATTCTTTCCGGAAAGCTGTCAGGAGAGTATAATCCGGACTATGTCATCCCCTTTCAGCTGGACAGAGAAAAAGCGACCGCCATATTTTCCCAGTGGATGAAGAAAAAAAGATATGTGCCAAAAGCCTTTTATTCAGAGGACCAGATCCAGAAGATGTCCGGTGTGTATTTCCCGTATCTGATGTACAGCTGCCGGGTGGAAGGAGAGCTGGAGGCCCGGGCCGACAGGCTGCGAATCTGGGTGAGCGGACGGTATCAGTATACAGAGACCCAGACGTACGATATTTTCCGGGAAGGCGACATGGAAGTGAGCCATGTCACCCGTAATGCTTTAAAAAAGGCAAACAGAGAGCTGGTGGAGGGGGTTCTGCCCTATGATATGGAGAAGTTGGAACATTTTACCCCCGGTTATCTGTCAGGCTTTGTGGCAGAGCGGCGCGATATGGAGGAACAGGACTTTTCCGCTGACGTATACGGCGAGGTTCGCCAGTTTGCTCTTGATTCCCTAAAAGAAAGTGTTGGAACGTATGACCGGGTCAGCGTTCGCCGATCGGACGCGCAGCTGAGAGATGAGAAATGGGAATACGCCCTTCTTCCGGTCTGGACACTCACCTATCATGACCAGGCTAAAAACGAGATGTACTATTTTACCGTCAATGGACAAACGGGAAAAGTTTGTGGAAAACTTCCGATTGATAAGACGAAATTGTTGATACTGTTTGCAGAAATTTTCTTCCCGGTCTTTTTATTCATGCTTTTGATGGGGTATCTGATATGATGAGACGACAAAGAAATGGTGAATCCGTATACATAAAAAACGGGAGTCAGCTGCTTCGGCTGCTGCTCTTTGCCACGGCGATTCTCTTTCTGGCTGGATTCTGCATGGTGTCCACAGCCTGGGCCTCCGGGAACTCTGACCTGGCAGAAGGTAAAACCAGAGTCTTCGATCAAGCAGGACTGTTCAGCAAGGCGGAGAAAAGTTCCATGGAAGAAGAGATTACCTCCATGCGGAAAGACATGAACATGGACGTGGTGATCGTCACCACGGATGATGCAGGTGGAAAGTCGGCCGAGAGGTACAGTGAAGATTTTTACACTAACGGAAATTTCGGAACGGGAAAAGACTACAGCGGTGTGATATTCCTGATTGATATGGATAACCGGGAGCTGTATATCGCTCCTGTAGGAACGATGAACCGTTTTTTGACGGATAAGCGGTGGAATACGATTTTAGATAACGCCTATGAGGGTGCATCGAATGGGGACTATGCGGCCAGTGCCGAAGCATTTTTAGCGGGTGTCCGCAAATATTACACGGCCGGAATACCGGGCGGTCAGTACAACTACGACCGCGACACCGGTAAAATCAGCGTCTACCGCAGCATAACCTGGCCAGAGGCCGCGTTAGCCCTGGCGGTGGCCCTGCTGGCGGCCATAAGCCCCTGCATTGGTGTCAGGAACCGCTATGCGATGAAGAAAGAACGGAGGCAGGCTGAAAATTACTTAAAAGCCTACCGGGCAGACTGCCGCTTCCGTTTTTCTGCCAATACGGATAATCTGGTCAATAAGACCGTCACCCATATTGTGATTCCAAAGAATACTTCCAGCGGTCATTCCGGGGGCGGTGGGTCCTCGTCCGGCCGCAGTACGACTCATTCCTCCGGAGGACGCAGTTTTGGCGGCGGAGGAAGAAAGTTTTAGTATGTGGATAAAAATACCGGTATAGCCCGGTCGATTTCTAAAGTATCCGCGGTCACGATACAGTCATAAGCAAGAATATGGACGCCGGCCTCATGGGCCAGGCACAGCGCATCCCCGAACTGGGGATGCGTTTTTTGATTGGGAGTAAACTCCCGGATTCCCTTCATCTGGATTACAAACAGGACATAGGCCTCATATCCTGCCTTTACCGCTTCTGCCAGTTCCAGAATGTGCTTGATGCCCCGCTCGGTCGGCGCGTCGGGGAACATGGCGACGCCGTTCTCCTCCAAAGTTACACCTTTAACTTCCATAAAGGCAGGTTTCGTACGGCTCTGAAAAGCAGAGGCGGAAGAGGAGGCAAAAACCATATCAAAAGCCAGATCGAACCGGGATTGTCCATGGGTGACCTCCCTGCGAATATTGGCCAGTCTGAGCGCCGGCTGAAACTTTTCACTGTCATAGCCGTTCACCGGCAGTGTTGGCGCCTGCTCCATGGCATGAAGCCATTCCGCTGCCACCTGATTCGGAGCCTGGGAATCCATGTTGATAAGCAGGAGTTCTCCGTTTCGTTCCTTCAAGACCCCGATCAGCGAGTATTCCGTCTTTCTGCCCAGTGCCGCGGCCTCCGGATGAAACTGAAGTATTACCGCAGCGCCCGGCAGAAGCAGCTCTCTGCACCGTCCCGTGTTTTTTACATGGCAGACTACGGTTTCCTCCTCACCGCCCGTCTCTCGCCGGATAGCCACATGGGCGATAAAGCGGTTAGGCCGGCTTATAAAAGTACCCTGTATCATATGTTCATATCTCATGGTTAAAATATATCCTTTCTATACGCCTCGCAGACTATTCCTAGCATACCACATCACGTGACAAAAATAAATTGAAATGTAATGTCCTCAAACTAAAAACATATGTCCGTACTATGAAAACTTTTTTGCGGTTTCTGGTTGCACCTTCAAACAAAGTATGCTACAATTCTGGCAAGGTTTCAGACCAAAAGCATGAAAATACGGCTGAATTACAATATGTAAGAGTAAGAAAGGAAAGAGACATCATGGAATTATCCTATCAAAGCACCCGCGGCGGCGAGACCGGTGTGACGGCCTCCCAGGCAATCTTAAAGGGGCTGGCAGACGACGGCGGCTTATTTATGCCGACCTTTATCCCAAAGCTTGATAAAACGATGGAAGAGCTGGCAGGCATGACGTATCAGGAGACCGCCTATGAGGTGATGAAGCTGTTCCTCACCGACTATACGGAAGAAGAACTGAAGAACTGCATCGCCAGAGCGTATGACAGCAAATTTGACACCGGGGAGATCGCTCCTCTGGCAAAGGCGGATGGCGCTTATTTCCTGGAGTTATACCACGGGAGCACAATCGCATTTAAGGATATGGCTCTTTCCATTCTGCCGCATTTAATGATCACTGCCGCTAAGAAAAATCAGGTAAAAAACAAGATTGTAGTTTTGACAGCAACCTCCGGCGACACCGGTAAGGCCGCCATGGCTGGCTTTGCCGATGTGGAAGGAACAGCCATCATTGTCTTCTATCCAAAAGACGGCGTAAGCCGCATTCAGGAGCTTCAGATGGTGACGCAGAAGGGGGATAACACTCACGTAGTGGCAATCCACGGTAATTTCGATGATGCCCAGACCGGCGTGAAGAAAATATTCGGAGACAAGGCGTTTGCGGCTGCGCTCGCCGAAAAAGGCTGCCAGCTTTCCTCTGCGAATTCCATCAATATCGGCCGTCTCGTTCCTCAGGTTGTATATTATGTGTATGCCTATGCAAAGCTTCTGGAGGCCGGCGAGATCGAAGCAGGGGAGCAGATCAACGTGACGGTGCCTACCGGCAACTTCGGCAATATTCTTGCGGCTTATTTGGCAAAGGAGATGGGCGTCCCGGTGAAGACCCTGATCTGTGCTTCCAATGAGAATAAGGTTCTGTATGACTTTTTCCGCACGGGTACATACGACAGGAACCGCGATTTCATCCTGACGACCTCCCCATCCATGGATATTCTCATTTCCAGCAACTTAGAGCGCCTCATCTATTTAAGCGCCGGCAGCGATGCTAAGGCCAATGCAGCCCTGATGAAGGAATTGAGCGACAAGGGAAGCTACACGGTGACAGAAGAGATGCGCGGGTTCATGAAAGATTTTCTTGGAGGCTTTGCGTCGGAAGAAGAGAACCGTGCCACGATTAAAAAGATCTTCGAAGACACCGGGTACTTAATTGATACCCACACAGGTGTCGCAGCGTCTGTATACAATCATTATAAAGAAGATACAAAGGATCCTGCCAAAACCGTTATCGCGTCCACAGCCAGCCCGTATAAGTTCTCAGGAAGCGTTCTGGAGGCCATCGACGGCGTTCGGCCGGAGGAAGATGAATTTGCCATTGTGGACCGTCTGGCAGAGCTGTCAGGCGTTGCCATCCCGCAGGCTGTAGAGGAGATCCGTACAGCGCCTGTGCGCCATACCGCGGAGTGCGGAATTGATCAGATGCAGGCCACGGTAGCCGGGATTCTTTCGGTATAATCGAAAAGATGATGGTCGGAAAAGGCGATATGTAAGAAAATATGTAAGATTGTTATAAAAATCACAATTCAAAAAATATTTATCTTTGCAAATGACGCGAAATGGTATATAATGATGTAGAAATGAAATAAATATAAATCGAATTGGAGGTTTGTGATATGTTAGTTTCAGCAAAAGAAATGCTTGAAAAAGCAAGAGACGGAAAGTATGCTGTTGGCCAGTTCAACATCAACAACCTTGAGTGGACCAAAGCGGTCTTACTGACAGCAGAAGAACTGAAATCCCCGGTCATCCTTGGTGTATCCGAGGGTGCTGGTAAATACATGACAGGTTACAAGACAGTATCAGCGATGGTAAAGGCGATGATCGGTGAACTGAACATCACAGTTCCGGTAGCTTTACATCTGGATCACGGCAGCTACGAAGGCTGCTATAAATGTATCGAGGCAGGATTCTCCTCCATCATGTTCGATGGCTCTCACTATCCGATCGAAGAGAACGTTGAGAAGACGAAAGAACTCGTAGCAGTATGTGCAGAGAAAGGCATCTCCTTAGAGGCAGAAGTCGGCTCCATCGGCGGCGAGGAAGACGGCGTAGTTGGAATGGGTGAGTGTGCAGATCCGAACGAGTGCAAGCAGATTGCAGATTTGGGTGTAACCATGCTGGCTGCCGGTATCGGCAACATCCATGGCAAGTATCCGGAGAACTGGGCTGGATTAAGCTTTGAGACTCTGGCTGCCGTAAAAGACAAAGTAGGCGATATGCCGTTAGTACTTCACGGTGGTACAGGCATTCCTGAGGATCAGATCAAGAAAGCGATCAGCCTCGGCGTAGCCAAGATCAACGTAAACACAGAGTGCCAGCTGTCCTTCGCTGACGCTACCCGTAAATACATCGAAGCAGGCAAGGATTTAGCAGGCAAGGGCTTTGACCCGCGTAAACTTCTCGCACCTGGAACGGAAGCAATCAAGGCAACCGTCAAAGAGAAGATGGAATTATTTGGTTCCGTGGGAAAAGCTTAAGTTTGAATAATCCTGAATTCTTAAAAGCAATTATTAAAAAAAATACTTGCATTTTTGAGAGAAATGGTTTATTTTAATTAAGGAACGATGGCGTTCTCCTGACAGCAGGAGGGCGCCATTTCTGGTATCATAGGAATGTTCGCCCTATAAAACCAGAACCCTCCGGGGGAGGCGCACTCTGCGCCGGAGCGAGAGTCCGGAGTGACGGACTTAATCTGTCACAGATGATTGCGCGCATAACCAGGAAAAAAGAGGAGACTCGAGAAGTCTAAATCACAGACCAAATGAGAGGATGGAAAATTTATGAGCGAAGTAGTAAATGTTGCCGAAATCTTCGGTAAAAACGTATTTAACGAAACCGTCATGAGAGAGCGCTTGCCGAAATCCGTTTTCAAGAAATTAAAGAAGACGATCGAAGACGGAGCGGAACTGGACCCGTCCATCGCTGATGTTGTTGCACATGCGATGAAGGACTGGGCAATTGAGAGAGGCGCGACCCATTATACCCATTGGTTCCAGCCGCTGACCGGTATTACAGCCGAAAAGCATGACTCCTTCATTTCAGCACCGACCTCCGAGGGAAAAGTCATCATGGAATTCTCCGGAAAAGAGCTGATCAAGGGCGAACCGGACGCTTCCTCCTTCCCATCAGGCGGTTTGAGAGCCACCTTTGAGGCGAGAGGCTATACTGCATGGGATTGTACTTCACCGGCATTTTTAAGAGAAGACGCCATCGGCGTAACCCTTTGCATTCCCACCGCGTTCTGCTCTTATACAGGAGAAGCCCTGGATAAGAAGACACCTCTTTTAAAATCCATGGAGGCTGTTGACGAGCAGGCATTGAGAATTTTACGATTATTCGGCAACACCACATCCAAACGTGTGGTCCCGTCCGTAGGGGCGGAGCAGGAGTATTTCCTGGTTGACCGTGAAAAATATTTACAGAGAAAAGACTTAATTTACGCAGGCCGCACCTTATTCGGCGCCATGCCTCCCAAGGGGCAGGAGCTGGAAGATCATTATTTCGGAGCCATCCGGGAGCGTGTCGCGGCATATATGAAGGAAGTCAACGAAGAGCTCTGGCGCTTAGGCGTTCCGGCCAAGACCCAGCATAACGAGGTTGCGCCGGCTCAGCATGAACTGGCGCCGATCTACGAGCAGGTCAATGTAGCCGTAGATCATAACCAGATGGTAATGGAAACCTTAAAGAAGGTGGCCGGCCGCCACGGCTTAAACTGCCTGCTTCACGAAAAACCATTTGCCGGAGTCAACGGTTCCGGAAAACATAACAACTGGTCCCTGACCACAGAAGACGGAATCAACCTGTTAAATCCAGGTGAGACCCCTCATGAGAACATTCAGTTCCTTCTGGTGCTGTCCTGTATCTTAAAGGCCGTTGACCGTCACGCCGATCTGCTTCGTGAATCGGCGGCAGACGTTGGAAATGATCACAGACTCGGCGCCAACGAGGCACCGCCCGCTATTATTTCCGTGTTCATCGGTGAACAGCTGGAGGACGTGGTCGATCAGCTTTGCAGCACCGGCGAAGCCACCCATTCCAAGGTGGGAGGCACATTAAAGACGGGAGTCAAGACACTGCCTGATTTATTCAAGGATGCGACCGACAGAAACAGAACATCCCCGTTCGCCTTTACGGGCAACAAATTCGAATTCCGTATGGTAGGTTCCTCTGATTCCATTTCTTCCCCGAACGTGGTATTAAACACCATTGCGGCGGAGGCGTTCAAGGAAGCGGCCGACATACTGGAAAAGGCGGAGGATTTCGATACAGCGGTACATGATATGATCAAAGAGCAGCTGGCAGCCCATAGAAGAATCATCTTCAATGGAAACGGCTATGCGGACGCATGGGTGGAAGAGGCCGAGAAGAGAGGCCTTCCGAACATCAAATCCATGGTGGAAGCGATTCCGGCCCTTACCACAGAAGCATCAGTCCGGATGTTTGAAGCGTTCAACGTATTTACGAAAGCCGAACTGGAATCACGTGTTGAGATCGAATATGAGGCATACAGCAAGGCAATCAACATCGAGGCCAGAACCATGATCGATATGGCCGGCAAGCAGATTATCCCGGCGGCCGTCAAATATGCGACCATGCTGGCCGATTCCTTAAGCAAAGTACAGACCGCCTGCCCGGAGGCCGATGTGAGCGTCCAGGCCGAACTTCTGACAGAGACCTCCGCCTATCTTTCTGATATGAAGGTAGCGCTGGCAAATCTGATTGATGTAACAGAGAAATGCGGCATCATCGAAGACAATAAGGAGCAGGCCAATGCCTACCACGATATCGTAGTCCCGGCCATGGAAGCGCTCCGCGCTCCGGCGGATAAGCTTGAGATGATGGTCGATAAGGAATTATGGCCGATGCCAAGCTATGGAGATCTGATTTTCGAAGTATAAGGGAAAATAAAAAAAGAACCGCCCCCTGTCTGATGAACAGGGAGGCGGTTCCTTTTTTGCAGCCGAAGCTGCTTTTCAATGTCTTACTTATTTAATTCCAGGCCCGATCTCTTTCGTTGGAGACGTTGTCTGACTGCTGTCAGCCGGGGATTCCTGTGTTGCATTGCCGGCACTCTGTCCATTCTGTGGTGCATTGCCAGCGTTCTGTCCGTCCTGTGGTGCACTGCCGGCGTTCTGTCCATCCTGTGCAGCACCTTCCACCGGTTCCTCTACCTTAGTGCAGACGCCGTTTGCGTCGACGGTATAATCGACACCGTCAAAATCGAGGGTAGTGGAAGCCGCCATCTTGCCGTCAGCAGGATTTAAGTAGTAGAGCTGCCCGTTGATCTCCGTGAGACCCGTGACCATGGCGCCGCTGCCGTTGAAATAGTACCATGCGCCGTCAACATCGCGCCAACCAACGGTCATCTTTCCGGAAGAGGTGCTCAAGTAGTACTTTGCGCCGCCGTCCTCCAGCCAGCCAGTCTGCATTCTGCCATCCTGGTTTAAGTAGTACCAGTTTCCGTCCGGATTGATCCATCCGCGGGCCATATCGCCGCCCTGATTGAAATAGTACCATGTGCCGTCCAACTGCCGCCATCCGGTAGCCGCCGCGCCGCTGTCGGTCAGGAAGTATTTTTTATCACCTTCCGTATGCCATCCGGTCACCATGGAGCCGTCGCTGTTTAAGAAATACTTTGTGCCATTCTGATCCAGCCATCCGGTAGACATAATACCTGTATCCTGAAGGAAATACCATTTTCCGTCCAGCTGCTTCCAGCCGGTAGCCATCTTTCCAGAAGCCTCATCAAGATAATAATACTGATTCATCTGCTGAAGCCATCCCGTCTTCATGGTACCGTCGTTGTTTAAGAAATAACGCGAGCCGTTATCATCCAGCCATCCGGTACTCATCGCACCACTGGCATTGAAGAAATACCATTTGTCGGAAAGCTGTTTCCAACCAGTCACCATGCGTCCGGTCGTGTCGTCGAGATAATAGTTAAGTCCCAGCTTCTCCAGCCACCCGGTAGAAGCAAGGCCTTCGCCGTTCATATAGAACCAGCCGGTCCCGTCATTGATCCAGGCGTCCTTCTGCATCTGATAGTTCTGGTAATAATACGTCTTGTCCCCGATGGTCCTCCAGAGATTCCCCGGGAGATAGGGAGTTAAGTCCTTGTAAAGGAAATTGATATCAACATTACCGCTGATGCCCTCGATGGATCCGGTGCTGGTAGCCTGCCACATGATCGGATCGGAGAAGTTATGTTTTACCTCGTAGCGGGCCACCCACACGTCATAGTGCATGTTTGTCATATCGATCTTATTGGCCAGCCAGTAGTCGTTGGCATAGACCATGGGATAATACCCGGCCGCCTCCACCCGTTCGCAGAAGGTGTTGATGATCTCCGTGACCTGTGCTGGCGGAAGAGAACCCAGTGTGGAGCTGTCCTCCGCGTCAAACGCGATTGGAAATGAAATCGGATAATCCTTTACCAGATCGAGGACGAAATCCGCCTCCTCCACAGCCATCTGCGGTGTGGTTGCCAGTGAATAAATGTAGGCGCCGACCCGTACTCCGGCATCGGAAGCCTCCTTCACATTTTTGTGGAAATAGGGGTCTACCGCCCCTTTTGACCGGGTACCCAGCATGACGAATTCCACATCGTCAGCGGCTACTGTATTCCAGTCAATATTGCCCTGCCACCGGGATACGTCGATTCCTCTTGCCACGACGCCGTCGATCACGGTTCCATCCAGCATCTGATAATACCCGTTTACCCGTTCATAGCCCGCAGCGTAGGCGGGCGGGGCGGAGTACAGGAATGCTCCTGAACAGCCCATGACGGCGCTGAGCGCTGCCGCCGTAATTCTTCCAGTAATTCTTCTGTGTTTCAAAGTGTCAGCCTCCTCATCCTTGCAGTCAGTTGTTCCGATAAAACTACGATTAAAACTACGATGGGTATCCGCGCCGAAGTGCAGATACCCACACAAAACCTTTATTTCCGCGGTCAACGAGCCAGGTGCCATGCCTGCATGAGCATTAGGCGGCTGCCACGGTGTATTTAACTGAATTACTCTGCCTTTTACGGCAGTATGTCTGAATCATCTATCAGCCTGGTCCGTTTGTGAGTCCCGGTGCCAGCTGGTAAACACCGTTGTTGGAGGAAGAGCCTCCTGGGGCATTGCTGCCTCCCGGCGAGCTGCTGCCGCCTGGTGTATTGTTATTGCTGCCCGGGGCGCTGCTTAAATTGCCATTCCCCGTGGAAGATCCTCCGGGGCCTCCGGAAGTATTGGTGTTAGTATTGGTGTTAGTATTGGTGTTGGTACTGGAACCAGGCACGTTCGTATTATTCGTTCCGCTGCCAGGCGCCGATACATTGCCTCCTGTGCTGGGCGCGTTGGAATTGCTGTTTTGGTAAGCGCCATTGGAAGCAAATGTATAGCTGACTCCATCAATTGTCAAAGTCGTATTAGCTGCCATCTTGCCGGTAGAAGGATCGAGATAATAATAGACACCGGAAAGCTGAATCCAGCCTGTCATCATATGGCCTGCATCATTAAAATAGTACCAGGAGCCTTCAAGTTCCTTCCAGCCGTGAGCCATCTTACCGCTCGAAGTATCCATATAGTACTTATTCGTACCATCGCTGAGCCAGCCCGTCATCATCTTGCCGAGAACGTTCTTGCTGTCTGAGTTCAGATAGTAATACTCTCCGCCGATCTGCTGCCAGCCGGTCAGCATCTTGCCGTCACTTCCAAAATAGAACCAGTCGTTACCGATCTGTCCCCATCCCAGCGTGCACTTGCCGTTTTCCTTAAAATAGAACCAGCCGCCATCCATCTCGCGCCATCCGGTAGACATGGTGCCGTCGCCCTTCATATAGTAATAATCATCACCGATTCTCAGCCAGCCCTTCACGAGAACACCGGTGTCATCCATCAGGTAATAATACTTCCCGCCGTCTTCCACCCATTTCGTTGCCATGGCTCCGTTGGAACGGAAATAATACCAGTTATTATTAATCTGTTTCCAGCCTGTCACCATGTAACCGGTCGAAAGATCCATATAATAATAAGTACCATCAGTACTTTTTGCCCATCCTTTATGTACAGACCCGTCCGCGTCCATATATTTCCACTGTGAGCCTTCCTGCTGCCATCCTGCCGCGGCCCACGCGGTGCCAGCCGGTATTAAAGTCGCGCTTCCCACGAGTCCGGCCAGGAGTAACGCAGTCATTGTTTTCCCACATCTCATCCTAATCTCCTCCTATTCTTACAAGATACGACATCACATATAAATTCATTATATCACAGGAGGCCTTATAATGCATAAAAAAATTATTACGATTTGCGGACAAATTTCCAAAACTCATCCAATATCCCTGCATTTTTTATAAAAATGCTTTGCATACCGGTACATTATAATCGTATATTCACCGAATTCTTCCCCCAAAGATGCCTTATACACAGCCCAGAGACTCCACAAAAATCCGCCAAGCGCCATATGTGCGTAGACAGAGTATCGCTCATCCAGTGACGGTTCCCGCTCCAGATATACCCGGATCAGGCGTTCTGTCTCCTCATCCGTATAATAGGAATAGATCGCGCACATGGCCACATCCACCAGCGGGTCGCACATACCGGCGTATTCCCAGTCGATCAGACGGACCCCACCGTCCTCCAGCATCAGGAAATTATCGCCGTTGTCATCGAGATGAGAGAGAACCTTCCGGCGTCCCATGGAATCCAGGCGGTCCATTAATTCTGTCATCCAGCCATGTACCTTCCCATAATCCTCAAATGGGATGTCCCCATGCCTTCTGCAAAGGTCTTCATAAAAATCAATCCTCTCTCTCATATCAAAAGAGTGTTCAACCGTAAGACCGGAATTATGAAGGCGGCGTACAATTGCCATACATTTTTCCATCTGCTCCCAATTGCGGGGATCCGCATTATTTGCGCCATCGTAATACTCCGCGATCTTATATCCGGTATTCCCGTCAAAATAAATGATCTTCTCCGTAATACCGAGTCCGGCTACCACATCATATACTGCCTTTTCCTGTCTCCGGTTAATAAGAAGCTCGGTTCCCGGCCCAGGAATTCTGCAGATATAGTGGCGGTCCTTTACTTTAAATAGAAACGATTTATTTGTCATACCCGATTTTAAGCATCTGATTTCCGTTATTTCCGACTCAGGCACTTTAAAAACCCGGGCGACCAGCTCCATGGCTTCATTGTCAGAGTGACGCTGATATTTGATATCAAATCTCCGAAGCTCCTCCAGATTTTCAAATTCGTACACCTCATCCTCTGGTCTCCGGTTTATGTACATATCAATGTCGCCGTGAGCCTCCTTAAGATTTGGAAGGCGCTTTGCCGCCTCGCCCGAGAGCATATCCATATAGACATTTTCCCAGTAAAACTGTTCTGTCCCTGGAAGTTCATAGTAGGCCTCAAGAACCGGAAGGAACTTCTCAGAAAATTCCTTTGAGAAATAAGAAGGTCCATACATAACCCATTGATCGATGCCGCCAACCGATACGCTCCCGATTCTGCCTTTTTTATTGTAATCGAGGCACCACTCCGAAGTTTCCCCTTCCATAAAAGCAGAAGAGTACCAGGCGCCGCCCTCATAGGCGTGGTACATGTTATGCCGCATCCAGTTGTCAGAAGAGAGCACATACATATTTCTTCCCCGCAGGACCTCCCTGGCGCGGTAAATGGTAGTCAGTGTATTTTTAGAAGAATATTCAGGATTATATAGAAGCTTCACATCATATTTATCAATCAGGTATTCAAATTTCTCTTTCAAATATCCCACGACAATTGTAATATTCTGTACGCCGACCTCATGGAGCTGGCGAATCTGCCGCTCGATCATTCGCTCTCCAAAGACTTCCAGCAGGCCTTTCGGCATTTCGAAGGTCAGAGGGACAAAGCGGGATCCAAAACCGGCGGCGATAATCAGGGCCCCGTCAACCTTATACTGTTTCAGAAGCTCCAGTCCGGCCGGGAGCAGCTCATACGCACCGCCCACACCGGCCAGGGCAATGAGCTGTTCCGAAATACATTCCTTCACAAGATTATTGGCCGTTCCGAGAGAGACATCCAGTGCCTGAGCTAATTCCCTCTGTGTGATTGCCGGGTTCTCAAGAATAGAACGGCAGATGATTACATTACGATTCATGATAGATACCTCCGTGGTTAATGATCATATTTTAGGAAAATGCATATTGTAAAAAGAAGATGTTTGATGTTCAAAAATATAGATATATTAGTATATGTGAACATTATAGCATAATTGTGTGGAAATGCAAGGTTGGAGTTGGTGGGGAAGTGGGGAGGGAAGGGAAGAGGAGACGGAAGAGAGGATTTCGAAGTGGCGCACGACTTAGAAAGGTGTGCCGTTAAATGGAGTGGGATTTTGAAAAGTATTATATATAGGTAAGTTTAGTATTATTATCAAGCAGATGCGTAGGCAGGAAGCTTGTAGTTGGTGGAGATTTAAAGTTAGGTGAATCTATTTGTTAAGTAGTATGGCATTTATAATCTGATGAAATAATTTGTGAGGGATAGATATAAAATAGGAGAGTGGGGGGAAGATGAAAGTAAATATGGGGAAGAAAGAGCGGTTTACGAAAAAAAACAATGATGTAGAAAAAGCAGTAAAGGTGGTAAAAGCAGTAAAAGCATAAAAGCATAAAAGCATAAAAGCATAAAAGCATAAAAGCATAAAAGCCTAAAAAGCAAAAGCCTAAAAGTATATCTAATCAGATATTCGCAGCCTCTATTATTAAGCCCCTATCACTAATAGCATTATTGCATTATTAATAATTGAAGCATATCATGAAAGTCCGTTATCATAATAATGCAGATATGTATATTGGCAATATAATAAGAGATCATGCTATTAAGATTTCAACAGTATGTCCTATTATGTGAAGCAGTTAAATACATGAAGTAATTTAAGAGAACTAGGTGGATATATTTAAATATGGCTGGATTGTACTAATGGGAGTACAATATGCCGCAGAGGCCCGTTTTTCGTAAAGATTACGTAAGAAAATGCACAGAGAAAAGTTATAGCATTTTTGAAAAAATTATATTATACTGTCAGTGTGATGGAGGAAATGATATTTTCCTGGTGGAATTGTGAATATTTATTACTTTTTGAAAAATATGCAAAAAAAGTGAAAAAAAGTATTGATAATTTCCCTTATAGGAAGTATAATTACCTCGTAATGCAATTAGGAATTTCAAAAAGTATTTCAAAAAGAAAAAGGAGAGTGCATTAATTATGAGAAAGCAGACAAAATTAGTTGCAGTATTATCTGCAGCAGCTCTGTTAGCTGTCGGCGCTTCCATGACCTCTTTTGCAGCAACTGGCTGGCAGGAAGAGAATGGCGAGTGGGTTTATTATAACAAAGACGGCGATCAGGTAACAGATACTTGGGCAAAATCAGGAGACGCTTGGTTCTATTTAAACGGTGATGGAGTTATGGCAACCGACGAGCTGATCGATGATGGTACAAACTACTACTATGTAAATTCCAACGGTGCTATGGTAGCTAATGGCTGGGTAGCAGTTGAGAACGAGAATGCAGGCGACACAGACGAGCCAGATGCATACTGGTATTATTTCCAGGCAAACGGCAAGGCTTATAAGTCAACTGGTTCCGCTTCCTTTAAGACAATTAACGGCAAGCAGTATGCATTTGACAGCGAAGGCAAAATGCTTTATGGCTGGGTAAATAAAGAAGATGCTACCAGAATCACAGGTGATGACGCTTGGCAGTCAGGCGATTACTACTGTGGCGACGAGAACGATGGTGCTCGTGCTTCAGGCTGGATGAAGCTTTCTGTTATTAAAGATGATGAAGATAAGAACTACTGGTTCTACTTCAACCCATCAAATGGCAAGAAGTATGCAGCTGATGATGCTACAAAGTATGCAATCAAGACAATCAACAGCAAGAAATATGCATTTAACGAGAATGGTGTAATGCAGGATGGCTGGACTGATAGCGTTTCTACACCTGATACAGCTACTATTTCCGGATATCAGTATTTCAACGGCGGAGACGAAGGCTGGAGATTACAGAAGGGCTGGGTTAAAGTAGTTCCGGAAGAGAACGTTAACAAGAGCGCTTATGATGATGATTCCACAAAGTGGTATTATGCTGATGGTAGCGGCAATGTATACTATTCAGTTTTAAAAACAATTAACAACAAGAAATATGCTTTCAACGAAAAAGGTGAAATGATGAGCGGCCTTTGGGCATTAAATATTCAGTCAGACGGAAAGATTCTTCCTGGTATGATTGAGATTGATGATGCTGGTAAGTTTGATACAGCATATGCAGCATATAAGAAAGATAAGAATATTGCAGTATATTACTTCGGCAGTGGTGATGATGGTTCCGCTAAGACGGGAAATCAGACTATTGATGTTGATGGTGATAACTATTCTTATACCTTTGGAACAACTGGTGTTAACAAGTACAAAGGAACAACAGAAACAAAGAAGACTCTTTTAGTATTAGGCCGTAAGATCAAAGCTGATAAGGATTACAGATATCAGTCCTTTGGCGAGGATGGCAAATTAGTTGATGGTAAAGTAGACGGTTACTTAGTTAACACTTCTGGTTCTATCATGAAAAAGAAAACTAATTTAAAAGATGCTGATGGTATGTACTATTGTACAGATGCTGATGGTAAAGTAACATACTTCGGCGGGGAAGCAAAAAAGTAAATTCGTAAATTTCGATAAGAAATTCTAATTGCTATTGGAGGATATTCGACAAATCTTAAATGGTTTGTTGAATATCCTCTTTATTATACAATCGTTATGCTTTACCTTTTATACTAATCTGGTACCAAAAAGAGTGTCAAAGTGTACAATAGTACACTTCAACACTCCAGGTTAAATCTATGGCAATTAGAATTTCTTGTTGCAAATTAGAATTAGCTTTCTACAAAAACAGCCTCGATCTCTTTACCACTACCAATCTTGAAGCAGCGATCATCACCGTCTTTTGCTTTATTCTTATTCTTCTGAACACTACCAGAAGTATTTACAAGTCTGTACTGTGTAGTTGCAGTATCTGCTGCGGACTCCTTCACATTGTAGTACTCATCGTAATCATCATCTTTTCCTGTCGGAATTGAAGAAGTTGCATCAACATCATCAAGGAACTCTTCTGTGCTTAAGCATTCCAGTGCAGTAATTGTGCCACTCGCATCCTTCGTGATTTTAATAACGGAATACTTATCATCCTTAGATGCCTTTAATAACATACCGCCTAAATAATACTTATCATCATCGATGCCCAGTTTACCAGCACCCTTGGAGCTGCCAGACTTGTTGAATAAGAAGGAATAATCCTCACCATCAATGGTTACGGTCTGCTTTCCAGTCTTCATAGCGCCGTCATCGCCGGAACCAAAGTAGTACAACTTATAATCTGCGCCGTATAAAGCTGAAACGTTATCTTTGAAGTTGTCTTCTGTGTCGAAATGCATGTTAGCAACACCATCATCGCCCTTGATTTCGTCAATCTCAGTTGTGCTGTTTCCAACAAACTTAATTGCCTTCAGGCCGCTCTTCATTACGCCATAGGAGTCAAATGCATATTTCTTTCCATTGATTGTCTTAATTTCGGAAGCAACTAATTTTCCATCTTTGTCAGAGTAATACCAGTTGTTCTCATCATCCTCATAGTCATCTGGGCTCAAGTAAGAATCCGGAACTACCTGGAACCAGCCTTTGGTAACTCTTGCACCATCTTCAGGATCTCCATAATATCTGTATCCGGTTGTATAGGAGGCAGAGCCTGCACTGGCTGTAGATGGCGTAGCATCCCAGTTAACCCATTCTGCATTCATACGGCCATATTCATCAAAGCTGTACTTTCTGCCGTTAATGGTCTTGCCCTTTTCGTCGGTCATTTTCTTACCATTAGTTTTGAAGTAGAAATAACGAGTCTGGTCTTCATCATCAAACAGGTTATTGCTGGAAAGTCCTGTATCTATGTCATCCCAGTTATTATCGGTAATTTCAAGATAAGCCCACTCGCCAACTTTCTGAGCACCATCATTTTCATCACCACAGTAATATGTGCCTTCACGCCAGTCATCGTCTCCAGTTATTCTCTGACCGTCTGTATCGATCCAGCCATAGAGCATTTGAGCCTCGTCATTAAAGATGTATTTCTTGCCATTGATAGTCTTAAATGAAGCACTGTTGCTGTTTGAGGAGCTCTTGAAAGCTTTTCCGTTGGCACCGAAATAATACCAGTAGTTTAACGGCTCATCTCCGTCATCCCCATCATAATCTTCATTTTCAATGGATACCCACTGATTGGTAACCATGGCGCCGTTAGCATCTACATAATAGTAATTACCGTCGTCATCTACCAGATAGTCTGTAGCCATTTCTCCGTCTTCATTAAGCCAAAACCAGTTATTGCCTGATTTTGCCCACTGTTCTGTTACTGCATCGCCATTCTTGTCATAATAAACCCATGTACCATTTTCTTCCTGCCAGCCAGTTGCTGCAAGAGATGTCATGGAAGCACCGATGGCAAGCAGTGCTGCTGCAGATAATACTGCAACTAATTTTGTCTGCTTTCTCATAAAAATGCACTCTCCTTTTTCTTTTTGAAATACTTTTTGAAATTCCTAATTGCATTACGAGGTAATTATACTTCCTATAAGGGAAATTAGGTGGAAGGAGCGTGTAATAAACAACTGATTTTATTTGATATATAAAAGTTTTGTATTTAAAGTACAGATTATATTTATTTACACAAAATCTATTATATGATTAATATTACTTTTATCGAATGTATATTAATTTCTTATCATGTATATTTATTAGCTTATAATAACACATTAATTCTAGTATTTTTGCAATATTTAGATATTACAAGCAAGCCTATTATGCTAATATTATAATAAGGCTTGCTCTTAAATACTTTAATCCATACTTTATTAGATTCATTACAGGCCTGTCGACACAGAACAAGTGCCTGCAGCTTATTCCAAATTATAAAGTTCTTCAAGGCTAAAGAGTTTCATATACGTCTGCGGTTGAGAAGCTAAATTTAATACACTATTGCTAAATCCCTTTTTCGAATATAAAATATACCCCTTATTTGAATATTTGGGAAAAAGTTCAGAGCGCTGGATCAATAATTCCGCCGTATCCAGATCAATAACCTCATTTCGATATTTACATTCGCCAAATACCGCCGTTTTATCAATATCATTTATGCCCAATATATCAATTTCTTCCTGCCGTTTCAACAACGGATTATTTCCCCACCATCTGCCCAACTTTAATATTTCATAAGGTAGTTTTTCCTGTGCATTAAGCTTAGCCAGATGTTGGAGGCACATTTTTTCAAATACTTTTCCCATATAATTTTGTAAATCGGGAACAATGATCTTTTCATAAGCCCTTTCTGGTCGCCCGGTATTAATTAGCAGCATACATTGTGGTACATAACGATACCAGAAACGAAACATTTGGTCCGCCAAAATATAGCCGGTTTTCTTCTTATTATCTTCTTCTGTAACAGCACTTTCTTTTTCAACCAATGCCAAAGAGATTAATGACTTAAGGCATGTGGAAACATTTGAATTTTCCATCTGTACTTTATTGGATATTTCATTTAATTTTGTTGCCCCTTTCGCAATTGCTTCTACAATTGCATTATAATTGGCAGGTTCTTTCAATTCCTGTTTCATTAAGTTTGCCGGTTCCTCGTAAAGATAGGCATTAGGATTCAAGTACATTTCCAAAATGTTTTCTTTAATTGAAATAGAGTCATCGACCATTTCCAGATATTGAGGAACTCCGCCTGTAATGCCATAGACCAAAGCCTTTTCTTCTGCTGAGTAACGGGGAACAAATAAAGAAGATTCATAGTAGTCTAAAGGATCCAGACGAAATTGAGCGGTTCTTCTTCCATATAGGGGACTTTGATATCCCAGGACCTGATTCTCCATAAAGCTCATAGACGATCCACATAAAATAAGCATAATATTACTATTTTTCCACTCCTGGTCAATCATAGCCTGAAGAATCGAAGAAATACTTTTATCTGCCTGAGCCAGATAGGGATATTCATCAATAATAAGTAATATTTTTGATTCTTTTGCTTTCTTTGTAATATACTGCAACGCCACTCTGAAATCCTTAAATGATGGCATCATTGCCGCCTCTTCTTCACCTAAAAAGGCCAGGTAGATAGAGGTGCTAAGAAGTTCTAAATTAATGGCTATACCGGCCTCTACCGCAGTCATATAGACGGCTGATTTATCTTTCATAAACTCCTGTATCAATCGGGTTTTACCTATT
Source organism: Hungatella sp. SB206 (assembly GCF_051132295.1). Lineage (NCBI taxonomy): Bacteria > Bacillati > Bacillota > Clostridia > Lachnospirales > Lachnospiraceae > Hungatella > Hungatella sp. SB206. The sequence goes on from NZ_CP096603.1 coordinate 1,035,648, forward strand.
CTTCGACGTCCGTAGATAACTGCCATTTGAAACGTGGATTTATTATATAACTTATTTAATTCATCCAATTCGATTCTTCTTCCAATAAACATATAATTCTCTCCCTTTACTATTAGACAGTATACTATGAGCACATATAGTATATCATCTTATAGTAAAACTTTCAATACATAATTATTCCACCATTTCTTTTAAATACATGATGTTTGTTTTTTATAAAGCAAATTATTAATACAACCATTTTTATATTTATTCACGAAAAATAATTATATAATAATTTAATTTAAAAATATGTGTAAGACAAATTTTAATTAGTATTTAATTAAAATAAATAAAAAAGCTATAATATTGCTGTTTTGTCAAGACTTATTTCCTCCTAATTTCCCTTATAGGAAGTATAATTACCTCGTAATGCAATTAGGAATTTCAAAAAGTATTTCAAAAAGAAAAAGGAGAGTGCATTTTTATGAGAAAGCAGACAAAATTAGTTGCAGTATTATCTGCAGCAGCTCTGTTAGCTATCGGTGCCTCCATGACCTCCTTCGCAGCTCAGGGCTGGCAGGAAGAAAGTGGTACATGGGTATATTACGATAACGATGGCTACAAAGTAAGCAACGAATGGAAGAAGTCAGGAAATAACTGGTTCTACCTTAATGACGACGGAGAGATGGCAACAGAAACTCTGGTTGAAGACGGCGATTATACCTATTATGTTGATGAAAATGGTGTTATGGCTGCTAACAGATGGGTACAGGTAGCTAATGATGACGATAACAGTGACGATGCACCAGCAAACTACTGGTATTATTTCCAGGCATCTGGAAAAGCATATAAAGCTGGCGACTCAACCTCCTTCAAGACTATCAACGGCAAGAAATATGCTTTTGATGATGAAGGAAAAATGTTATATGGCTGGGTTGATGGCACATCTAACAGAATAACTGATGATGAAGGCTGGAAAGAGTCCACTACGCTTTATTATTGTGGTACAGAAGATGATGGTGCACAGAGAGTTGGCTGGTCACAGATTCATGTAATTAATAAAGATGAAGATGATGAAGATCAGGACTACTGGTTCTACTTCAAAGCAAATGGTAAGAAGCTCTTTGCTGAAGATGGAGATTCCATTACCAACAAAACAATCAACGGAAGAAAATACGGCTTTAATAGCTGGGGCAAGATGGTATCTGGCTGGACAGAGGCTACTGCTGGAGAAATCCCAACTGCTTCTAATTACCAGAACTACAGCACTTCTGAAGATGGTTCCAGAAGAAAAGGCTGGTTTAAGGCAGTTCCAACAGATAAGATTAACAAAGAAGCAAATCAGGATGATGAAGAGAAGTGGTTCTATGCCAACAATGATGGCTATTTAGTAGTAAATCAGTTAAAGACCATCAATGGTAAGAAGTATGCATTCTACGACAAAGGTGAAATGTTAAGCGGATTATATGCTTTAGGCGTAGACGATGATAACTTGATTTGGGGTGCAGAAAAGATTGACAGTGAGTCTAAGGTTAAATCCTACTGGGCTCCGAAGGAAGAAGATGCTAAGGCTGGTATTCCGTTAAGCGACGAGAGAGCCACTTACGTAGATGAGAATAACATCAAATTAAATGTTGATGTATATTATTTCGGATCTTCTGACGATGGTTCTATGAAGACTGGAGTTCAGAATGTCGACGTAGATGGTGATACTTATGCTTACTTCTTTGGTAAGAGTGGCAATAACAAGGGTAAAGGATTTGGTTCTACAACTGTAGGTAATTATTCCGATACGGTACTTGGTGATGGTACAGTTGTGAAAACCTTTATCTACGATAAGAGCGCAATGTATGTTCAGGGTAGAAAGATCAAGGCTGATAGTGATCTTAAATACGAAGCATTTGACGCGGTTGGTGTTAAAGTATCAGCAAGAAGCGAAGGATACAAAGAAGAACCTTTATTCTTACTTAACTCTTCAGGTTCTCTGATGAAGAATAAGAAGAATGTTAAAGACGGTAATGACATGTATTACTGCACAGACGGCGCCGGAAGAGTTACCTACTATGGTTCTGAAAAATGTGACAGCAAAGATGGCGTTAAGCATGACAAGAACAACATTCACTAATATTTGATTAGAAATTCTAATTGCCAAAGCGGACGAAGATTATTCTTCGTCCGCTTTAAAAGGTTAAAGGAGATTATATGAAAAAAGTTTATTACAAATTAACTGCAATTTTTTTTGTTTTTTTGATTACAGCAGTTTTTAATATATTTCCAGCAAAAGCCGAGGCCTTAATAGGTTCAATCAAATATCCCGATGTACCAATAATGGCCAGTGACAGCAATGCATCACTGCAAAAAGATATTGATAAGTCTGAAAACACTCTTATTAATGTATCGCCTGCAAATATAGTCTTTGACATCCATCATGAGCTAAATAATACCTATAACTTACCTCAACCAATTAATGTGGTTATTGGATTGGACAATCTAACCGGCACTAAAACTAATATTCACTTTGAAATATCAGATAATATGACAGAAAAATTGTCAGTTACACCAGTTTATTTTGATACAATAGAGCCAGGAGAGCAAGTCAATATTCAGGTTGCATTTATTGATAAGAATTTGGATACATTGAATAAGCCGCCGCTTGATAGCGGATATATTAATATTTTATCAGAAAACGAGATATTGGGTCAGATTCATGTTACTTATTGTATTGATGGATTTTATGACGAACATTATACTAACAATATTGATCGTTATTCTGGGACAAAAATTCGAATAGGCGGCAGTTTTTATAAAAATATTGGAAATATAAATCTTAGAAGTTCAATTCCACCTATTATGACTATTTCATTTACCCCCTACATTTTAGATATAAATAACGTGCCTAATGATATGGGGGTAGAAGTTAACAATGATTCACTCGGGTGTATTTTATTAAATGAAAACGGAAATTTCGAATTTACAGATCATACGTTTGATCAGAGTATTATTGATGGAAATAAAAAGGTAACCTTTCAAATACAGATGAAACAATCCGTTTTTGATGATATAAAGGAAAAGGCTAAACAGAACCCCAATGCTTACAATGGTAACTATCTATTATCTGACTTGGTGTTTGAATTTAAGGATGGCTGCCAAATGGGAGGGAGAATCTCTCCACTTCCATTAGTATATAAAATAATATCAGGATCATACAACGATGGTGAGGGTAGCTCTGGTGGTGGTGGAAGTAGTTCTGGTGGTGGAAATTCGGGCGGAAGTAATAATAGCAACACAAGTAGTGGCCCCGGTATAGATAATACCTTTACTTCTAATGAGTATAATACCATTGAAAGCAATGATATTGGCTGGCGACAAAGCGATAATGGATTATGGCAGTATCTGGATCCAAATGGTCGATTCAAGACAGGCTGGTTATGGGATCCGGTAGGTATATGGTATTATATAGATAATACAGGCAATATGGTCACTGGTTGGGCTCAAATAAACGACATATGGTATTTATTGCGTCCTGATGGATCCATGGTAACAGGCTGGGCATTTATAACAGATAAGTGGTACTATTTTAATCGGGACGGTTCTATGAAGACTGGATGGTTCCAGGATACTGATAAAAAATGGTATTATTTACAAGACAACGGTTCTATGGCTGCAAAGGCGCTGACACCTGATGGGTTTTGTGTGGATGAAAATTGGGCTAGGGTAGACTGAAATAGTCCAGATATATTATTAAATGAGTAAGTGTTCTCTATAATATTAAAGAGGCTATCGCGGAATAATGCGATAGCCTCTTTTCGGCAATTAGAATTTCTAAATCTTACTAAAAGAGATATTATTTATGTTTTGGGTTATTACAGGTATAAACTGTACCATCATCTCTCTTAGTACCACATTTAGTCTCATCATAACCAGTTACATGTCCCTTAGAGTCTGTACAGTAATAATAATCATCTGTATCTTTCAGGTTCTTCTTATTCTTCATAATAGAACCAGAAGTATTTACTACATATGCACTGTCAACTCCTACAGCAGCCTTTGGATTATCTAAGAACTTACCTGTTGTAAGATCATAAACCTGATATCTCATATCAGAATCTGCCTTAATTCTGAGACCATTTACATAAAGAACATCATCAGCTTCATTTAAACCACGGCCCTTATTAGAACCGGTTTTGCCGAATGAAAATGCATAAGAATCTCCGTCAATGTCAACATTCTGGTTACCAATCTTCATAGCACCATCACTACCTGCGCCAAAGTAATAAACATATACGTCGGTGCCAATCGTGCAAGGCTTTCCGTTATAACCATCAAATGTTAAAGAGCCATCTTTTAAATCATCAACTAAATCAGCATCATCAATAGCCTTATTTCCAACAATGTCAGAACTGGAAGTCATAGCCAGTGCCTGAACGCCACTAAGCATTTCACCCTTATTGTTAAAAGCATACTTCTTGCTATTGATTGTTTTGATCTTAGATTTAACAATATCACCGTCATTCTCTGCATAGAACCACTTTGTGCTGTCATCATCATAAGCGCTCTTATTTACATCTTCTTCAGGAACTACATTAAACCAGCCTTTAGCTCTCCAGCCCTGTTCTGGTAAGTTGAAGTAATGATAGCTGCTAACAGATGCTGCATCATCAGATGCCTTCGGCATTGCCCACTCAGATACCATCTTACCATATTCATTAAAGCTATACTTTAAGCCGTTGATTGTTTTGCTCTTTAATTCACTGGCATCAGTAGCTTTTACTTTCTTTCCATTGCTGGCATCAAAGTAGAAGTAATAACTCTGATCAGGATCATCCTGGCTGTCATCTACGACATCAATCAGAGCCCAGCCGCTAGCCTGAGCACCATCATTCTCATCGCCACAGAAATAAAGTCCATTTGTCCAAGCATCATCACCTGTCTGACGTTCAGAAGACTCATTTACCCAACCATACAGCATTTTGCCTTCGCTGTCAAAAGCATATTTTTTACTATTTATGTTCTTGAAGGAAGTTTTTCCGCTAGTCGGAGCTTTGTATGCTTTACCGTTACTCTGGAAATAATACCAGAAGTAATCAGGATCATCATCGCCATAGCTATCTTCATTTTCAACCTGAATCCACTGATTAGTAACCATTGATCCATTTGCATCTACATAATACGTGTAGTCATCATCCTCGATGATTGTATCAGTGGCCATTTCTCCATCACTGTTTAAATAAAACCAGTTGTTACCTGATTTCTGCCACTGATCACTTACCTGATAACCATCCTTGTCATAATAAACCCATGTACCATTCTCTTCCTGCCAGCCCTGAGCTGCGAAGGAGGTCATGGAGGCACCGATAGCTAACAGAGCTGCTGCAGATAATACTGCAACTAATTTTGTCTGCTTTCTCATAATTAATGCACTCTCCTTTTTCTTTTTGAAATACTTTTTGAAATTCCTAATTGCATTACGAGGTAATTATACTTCCTATAAGGGAAATTATGGGCAGCATTGGAAGGTGCGGAAATACGTTGAAAATCTGGGAATAAAAGTCGCAAAAATTCATAAAATCTTAAATAATATCCCAGCTTTTTCATGAGGGATGCGGTTGCGGTATCTGAGTTAAAATGTTATACTGTGTAATAAAAGTAAACCATAAATTGATGATTTATGGTAATATGCAGTATGGAGAGGGATAACTATGTCGTCAGTAAAAACTGATAAAAGAAAGAACAGCAAAAGCGATTCTGCACTTTTATCGCATACAATAGATACTTTTACATTTTTGATTTTATGTTTGTTTCCGCTTTTTGTAATGGATCGATATTATAATATACTACAGGCCAAATATTATTTTTATATTGGCTCGGTGGTCCTTTTAGTGGTGGCTGTTATTTTTGCCGGTTGTTTAGAACATAATAGGTTGGAACAGTATTTTACTTCTTTTAAGTGGAACGAGTTCATAAAGAAATTTTCTGTCACTGATGTCGCATTGCTGGTCTTTCTAATCATCGCGGGTATATCAACGATAAGTTCCGATTACGTATATGAATCTTTTTGGGGAAATGAAGGGCGATATTCAGGGCTCTTCTTACTCTGTTTGTATGGTGTGGCGTATTTTTGTGTTACCAGATTAGGGAAATTGAAAACATGGTATTTGGACGCATTCTTAATTGCAAATCTACTCGTCTGTATATTTGGGATTACTGATTACTTTAAGATGGACCTTTTACATTTTAAAGTGGGAATGCTGGAAGAACAGAAATTTATGTTTACCTCAACGATCGGTAACATTAATACGTACACAGCACTGGTAGGGATGGTGACAGCAGTATCGGCAGTACTGTTTGCTGCAGAAAACAAATGGAAAAAAAAGTGTTTTTATTTTGCAAGCCTAGTGATTAGTTTTTTTGCCTTAGTAATGGGAATCAGTGATAATGCCTATTTATCATTAGCAGCTTTATTTGGCCTCCTTCCACTTTATCTGTTTAAAGATAAGAAGGAAGTGAAATCATACTTAATGATGCTTGCTGCCTTTTTTTCGGTAATCCAATGTATTGATTGGATCAATGCTGGAATGGGTGACAGGGTACTTGGGATTGAAAGTGCCTTTAATATCATAGTTAAATATGATGGACTGTTATCGATTGTAATACTCCTTTGGGTTATTTGTATTATTGTTTATGGACTAGATTATGCAAATACAAAAAAGAAAAACCAGGATGCAGATATCCACATTCATGATTCTGAAGGAGATGAGAAGAAATGGACCGGGTGTGGGGTACTGCGGATAATTTGGCTGGCGATAGTGATAATCTGTATTTTAGGAGTTGGATATGCATTATTTGATGTTAACGTCCAGGGGAATACGGAACGATATGGAGCTCTTGGTGGATACCTGCTGTTTAATGATGACTGGGGGACTCACAGAGGCTACATATGGCGTAATGCTATGGAATGCTTCGAACAGTTTCCAATGATGAAAAAAGTATTTGGCTTTGGACCTGATACTTTTGGAATTGTTTTATTAGATAAGACGCAGGGGAATATATATGGTCAGATTTTTGATAATGCTCATAATGAGTATTTACATTATCTTATTACTGTAGGAATAACAGGATTAATTGCGTACCTTGTCTTTATAATCTCTTTCATAGTTCGAGTTATTCGTAAAGCTGGAAAAAATCAATATATCGCAGCGGCATTTTTTGCAGTGATATGTTACAGTACGCAGGCATTTGTCAATTTGAACTTACCGATTGCAACTCCGATTATGTGGATGTTTTTAATGCTGGGAGAGTTGGGGATAAGAGAACACTGCAGACAGGTTGGAAGTAAGGATAAAGGAAAATGAGAAATTACGAGCAATATAAGAGGCTGATAAAATTATTTTCATCTTCTGTGATCGTACTGCTGGAAGTTGGGGCCTATTGGATTGTATGGCACCGTTATTACAATAATCTTATAATAGCCCCATTTTTTAGACGGGGCAACTGGTTAATGGTAGCAGTATACGGAATTCTTTTACTATTTTTCCTAAAAACCTATGGAGGCTTGAAGATTGGCTTTTACAAGACAGGTAATGTGATATATTCACAAATACTGTCAATTATCTTTGTCAATATTATTACGTACCTCCAGATCGCATTACTTGCGTTAGGTTTTCCGCCGGTAGGAGTAATGTTTCTTATGACGTTGACTGACGTTATATTAATAGTTTTATGGGCACTGATTTTTCAATCTGTATATGAGAAGATGTTTCCTAAAAAGCGAATGCTGCTTGTATATGGAGATATTCCGGCGTTCCATTTACAGGAAAAGATTAATTCACGGGAAGATAAGTACCAGATATGTGGAGCAGTACATATCCGAATTGGTATAAAACGGATTATGGAAATGGCAGAAGATTATGATGCTGTAATTATCGGAGATGTTCCATCACATGAAAGAAACTGCTTAATGAAGGAATGCTTTGGGTCATCAATAAGGAGCTATACGGTTCCTAAAATCTCGGATATTCTTTTGAGTTCATCGGCTGAGTTAAATATTTTTGATTCGCCGTTATACCTTTCCAGGAACGAGGATTTAAAGGTTGAACAGAAGTTTTTTAAAAGGCTGATAGACATACTTTTTTCCTCTTTGGGGTTGATTGTTACCTTCCCATTCTGGGCAGTTATTTCCTTAATGATTAAGTGCTCAGACCGGGGGCCTGTGTTCTATAAGCAGTTGCGCTTGACTAAAGACGGAAAGGTCTTTGAGATCTATAAATTTCGAACAATGGTACAAAATGCAGAAGAAGATGGCGTCGCCAGATTGGCATCAGAATCTGACGACAGAATTCTTCCCGTGGGACGTTTCCTCAGAATGACCAGATTAGATGAACTTCCCCAGTTAATCAATATATTGAAGGGGGAAATGTCAGTTGTAGGGCCACGTCCGGAACGTCCGGAGCTTGCTGCTGAAATTGAAAAAGAAATTCCGGAATTCGCCTATCGCCTTAAGGTTAAAGCTGGCTTAACAGGATACGCGCAGGTATATGGAAAGTATAATACGACTGCGTATGATAAGTTGAAGCTCGATCTTACTTATATAAGGAAGTATTCGGTTTTTCTGGATTTGAAATTGATTCTTATGACTCCTAAAATTATGCTTTTGAAAGAAAGTACAGAGGGAGTAAAGGAAAGTCCGGCTGAACAATCTGCCAGAGAGGAAGCGGCAGCGTCAAGCATAAAGGATTGATTTAGGATCATATGGTTGTTAATGGAAAAAATGTAAGAAGTAAATTGACACATTTTGTTTGAAAAGTTGATTAATAAGAGATTAGGTGGTATACTATCCGAAGGTTTAGGTCGCATAAGCGCGATTATGGGAAGTACCACAGAAAGGGCTTAAATGGCTGATATCACGCAAGAAAGTACACAGACAGACTGTATTCGGGTTCTGCACTTTGTTTCCACTCTGAGCCGTGGAAGCGGCGTTATGAGCGTCATAATGAATTACTACAGGCATATAGACCGGGATAAAGTCCAGTTTGATTTTTTGCACTTTATTGCCTGTGAGGATTCTTATATGGAAGAAATCCGGGAATTAGGCGGAAAAATCTACTGCATTGACAAGCCAGGAAGTTCTTTTCAGTCCATAAAGCAGCTGAATTCATTTTTTCGGTTACATGCCGGAGAATATACCTGGCTGCATAACCATGAAGTGTATTTGACATTTTTGCTAAGGCCTATAGCTAAAAGATATGGATTGGAAAAGTTTATTGTTCACTGTCATGCTACGAAGTACTCAGATAAGACGCTTAATGCAGTGAGAAATCGGATATTGTGTCTGCCGATTCGTCTTATGAAAGTAGAGCGATTTGCATGTTCAGAAGCGGCAGGAAAGTTCTTGTATGGCGAGAAAATGCTGAAGGCCGGGAAGATTTTTATCATGCACAATGCGATAGATTGTGAGAAGTTCCGTTTCCGGCCTGAGGTGAGGGAACGGCTCAGGAAAGAGATGGGGCTGGATGGAAAGTTTGTGATTGGACATGTGGGGAGATTTGAGAGGCAGAAGAATCATGAGTTTTTGATTGAGGTGTTTGCTGAGGTGAAGAAGCGGAGGCCGGAAAGCATATTACTATTGGTGGGACAGGGATCGCTGGAATCCAAGATAAAATATTTGGTTGTTGAAAAAAATGTTGAAAAAAATGTTGTTTATTTAGGACAAAGGGATGATGTCGGAGATTTATTGCAAATAATAGATCTATTTCTACTTCCATCAAGATTTGAAGGACTTGGAATTGTACTTTTTGAAGCACAGACAGCTGGAATTCAGTGTATGGTCTCTAATTACGTTCCGAAGGAGTCTTCGTTAGGAAATGTAATGTATCTGCCATTAAAAAATTCAAAGTTTTCCTGGGTTAATGGTGCTTTAAAAAAAATTAAAACTTTTGATAATGATCTTTTATCGCGTAGTATAGTTTCTGATAACGCAATTCAAAAAATGAATAAAAAAGGCATAACGCTTCAGCAACAGGCGAAAAAACTGCAGCGTTTGTATCTGGTTAATTAAAAATGAAGGTCCAAGTATTAATGTCCACTTATAATGGCGAAAAATATATTAAAACTCAATTAGACAGTATTTTAGCTCAAGATTACGAAGAGATAGACCTCCTCATCCGTGATGACGGTTCTACCGATTCGACGCGTGAGATTCTGAGTGCATATGCAAAAAAGTATTCTAGCATTACCTGGTACTCTGGGAAAAATATAGGGGTACAGAAAAGCTTTTTTGATTTAATTTTGAAAGCAAATTTAGAAAGAGACTATTACGCCTTTGCTGATCAGGATGATAAATGGTTGCCTGGGAAAATTAGCAGGGCTGTTTCTATATTAAAAGACTATTCAAAAAGTATGCCTGTATTATATTGCAGTGACAAGGTAATTGTAGATGAAGAATTACAGCCAATAAAAGTTACAGTTAGTCGAGTAATGAAAAAAACAAGTTTTGGAAATGCGTTAGTACAGGACATGTGTACTGGTTGTACTGCTGTAATGAATAAGAAATTATTAGATATTATGCGTGTAAGAATACCAGAGTTTACAATTATGCATGATTGGTGGTTTTATCTAACAGCTACATGTTTTGGCGAGGTGTATTATGATAAAGAAAGCTATATACTTTACCGTCAACATGGAAGCAATACTTCTGGTGCAATGATAAACAAAAACAATTTATTCCGTTATAGACTTCAGCAGTTATTTAAGCCTAGAGGTGAAATTTACTATCAAGCGTCTAATTTTTTAACAGTGTTTGGAAATAATGATTTGTCTTCCAATAACCAAGATATCGATCTTCCTAAGATATCGATAGAAAACATGAAGCTTATTAAGGATTTACTTAAATCGCGTCAAAAATTCTTATACCGCATAAAGCTTACACTAACCTCAAAGTTATACCGTCAGAAAGTGCTAGATAATATTATACTAAAGTTTATTATTTTAATTGGCAAATTATAAGAGAGAGTTTAAATGAAGATACTTTATTTTTCCCCGTTGGCATTTCATGATTTAAAGCAACGCCCCCAAGAAATTGCAGAGGCATTATCAAAACGACATGATGTATGGTATATAGAGCCAACCATTAGTTATATTGGCACTCTTAAAAATAAAGCACTTAGTTGTTATACGGACAGCTATGATATATCTCCTACACTGCATATACTGAAACTGGATGGGCGATTTTCGCTTCCACTTCGTATGCAGTTTATGGATCCACTACGTATAAATACAATATTCGAAAGAAGACAACTTTCTAATCTTCTGAAAACATGTGATATGATCTGGATTGGTTATGAGGTATGGCAAAGACTATTACCTTTAGATGTGTCTAAGATGCTTGTATATGACAAGATGGATGATAATGTTAAATTATCTTCTGATAGTATCATAAGGAAATATCTTACTAATTGTGAAAAACAATTACTAAAAAAATGTAATCTAATTTTTGTAACAGCCCGGCAATTTCTTGATCGAATGCAGGCATATTCTAATGTGTACCTTGTACCAAATGGTTTTCAATATCTGCAGCCAATGCATGCACAACAAGTATACCGTACCAGTAGAAAAGTATTTGGTTATATAGGAAAAATTAGTCATTGGTTTGATACTGAGGCTGTAAAAAGATTGGCTGTTGCGAACCCCGATTGCGACATAATTCTGGTTGGACCATGTGATATTTCCAAATGCAAGATGCCAAATATAAAATATGCAGGTACAGTGCCTAAGGAAGAGGTGCCTGACTGGATTTGTTCTTTTGATGTCTGTCTCTATCCTTTTAAACAAACAGAACTGTTAGATACAATTAATCCTGTGAAAATATATGAGTACCTTGCCTATAATAAACCGGTACTTGCTGTAAATAGCAACGAGATACAAGAATTTAAAAAACTAATATACATATACGATACTTATGATGAAATGGTCTCAATGTCTCATAAAAAACTGAACGTTCCATTTAAGTCTGAAGTAGAATATAAAAATTTTCTGGAACAGAACAGCTGGATCACCAGAGTAGAACAAATAGAACAAATAATAAACGAAGTTAAGGAGTCTTAAAATGAAAAAAGTTATGTTAGTTTTTGGAACTCGCCCGGAAGCAATTAAGATGTGTCCTTTAGTAAATGAACTAAAAAAAAGAGCGTCTGTGGAAACAATTGTATGTGTAACCGGTCAGCATCGTCAGATGCTTGACCAGGTTCTGGAGGCATTCAAAGTTAATCCTGATTATGATTTGGCAATTATGAAAGATCGCCAAACGTTGTTCGATGTAACGATTTCTATACTTGAAAAAATCAAACCTATTCTGGAGAAAGAAGGACCAGATGTGGTGCTAGTCCATGGAGATACCACTACTACTTTTGCAACTGCCCTGGCAGCTTTCTATCTTCAGATTCCTGTAGGACACGTAGAAGCCGGGCTTCGAACGTATAATATTTACTCCCCCTATCCCGAAGAGTTTAATCGCCAAGCTACCGGAATCGTATCTCAGTTTAACTTCGCTCCTACAGAAAAATCTAGGCAAAACTTATTAAAAGAAGGTAAGGTAGAAGCTAATATTTTTGTCACTGGTAACACTGCTATTGACGCGCTGAAAACGACAGTACACGAGAAGTATACTCATCCTGAACTGGACTGGGCAGAGGGAAGCCGGCTGATTATGCTTACAGCACATCGAAGAGAGAATTTAGGCCAGCCGCTTCATCATATGTTCCGGGCAATTAAGCGGATAGTAGATGAGAATTCAGATATTAAGGTTATTTATCCAATCCATATGAACCCAGCAGTACGTCAGGCAGCAATGGAGATTTTGGGGGGCGATGAACGAATTCATATTATTGAGCCTTTGGATGTTCTGGATTTTCATAATTTCTTATCACGATCCTATCTAATACTGACAGATAGTGGTGGAATTCAGGAAGAGGCCCCTTCTCTTGGTAAGCCTGTCCTTGTCATGCGAGATACAACAGAACGACCAGAAGGTATCTCAGCAGGAACCTTAAAACTGGTTGGAACTAGTGAAGATACGATATATAAGGAATTCAACTTATTATTAAATAACAATATAGAATATGAAAAAATGAGTCATGCAAGCAATCCTTATGGGGATGGATTTGCATGTAAAAGAATTGCAGATATTTTAGAAAGTCATTTGTAAATTACTCATAAATGGAGGCAAAAGTGAAGCTGTTAAATGAACTATATGCATACCGTGAAATGATAGTTAGTTTAGTTCGAAAAGATTTGAGAGGTCGCTATAAAGGTTCAGTCTTAGGCTTTTTATGGACTTTTATTAATCCCTTACTGCAATTGATGGTATACACTGTTGTTTTTTCCGTTATTATGCGAGCGGGTATAGATAAATTTTATTTGTTTTTATTTGTGGCATTGGTACCTTGGATATTTTTCAGCTCTGCTATTACCGGAGGCGCAACTTCAATTTTAAGTCAGCAGGATATGGTTAAGAAGATTTATTTTCCACGGCAAGTATTACCCATCTCTTATGTTACCAGTTCCTTTGTAAATATGCTTCTTTGCTTTCTCGTTATTTTTTGTGTACTAATTATAACTGGTTTTGGTATCAATTTAAACGCATTGCTTTATCTTCCGGTGGTCATGATAGTAGAGTATATTCTGGCGTTAGGAATTGGATTGCTTTCAGCAGCATTAACAGTATATTTTAGAGATCTGGAATACATTTTGGGAATTGTAACTATGGCTTGGATGTACCTTACGCCTGTCATGTATTCTGTAGATTTGGTACCAGAACAATTGCTTCCAATTTTTAATTTGAATCCTATGACACCAATCATAATTGTATACAGAGATATTTTATATTATAAAACCATTCCGCAGATTTCCACACTTTTACATGCGTTTATACTGGGGCTTCTTATGCTTTTAATAGGCAGTGCTGTATTTTCTAGGTTGCAGAGAAACTTTGTGGAGGAGTTATAAATGGAACAGAGTAATGTTATAGAAGTAAAAAATGTAAAAAAGAAATTTAAAGTATTTTATGATAAAGGAACTAGTTTAAAGGAGAAACTACTGTTTCGAAAAAGAAACTACTATGAAGAACGTTGGGTTCTGAAAGGGATTAGCATAAATATTAAAAAAGGTGAGGCTGTAGGACTTATCGGAAAGAATGGCTGCGGTAAAAGTACTACACTGAAACTAATAAGCCGTATCATGTACCCCACAGAAGGAAGCATTGAAGTAAAAGGACGAGTATCTAGTTTACTGGAGTTAGGCGCAGGTTTTCATCCGGATATGAGCGGCCGTGAAAATATTTACACCAATGCATCGATTTTCGGACTAACTAGAAAAGAGATTAATGAACGAATTGATGATATTATAGCTTTTTCTGAGTTAGAAGAGTTTATTGATAATCCGGTAAGAACATACTCTTCTGGTATGTATATGAGACTGGCCTTTTCAGTAGCAATTAATGTTGATGCAGATATTTTATTAATTGATGAAATATTGGCAGTAGGAGATGTCAGCTTTCAGGCGAAATGTTTTGAAAAGCTGAAAGATATCAAGATTAGCGGTACTACTATAGTTATAGTATCTCATTCAATGGGGCAGATCGAGCAGATCTGTGATCGATGTATCTGGATTGAAAATGGATTAATTAGAGAAGAAGGTATACCTAAATTTGTCGACGATCATTATTTAACCTTAATGGAAGAAAAACGTTTGGATCGGATTGAAGAGGAGAAGATTGCCAAAAAGGGGAAAAAAGCTGAAGAATCAGTAGTCAGAATAACTGAAGCAGAAACGAAAGAAGATGTTAAAAGTTTACCGGAGCTTCCTGAATTTTGTGGACCTAAAGCTGTACGAAGAGGAAATAAGGTTGTTGAGTTTACAAATGTTTTTATTAGGAATTCCAGTAATGATATTGCTGAAGTTTTTAGAACCGGAGAAACTATTATTATTGAAATGACTTATATCAGCCATCAGTCACAGGTATCTACTAATTTTACAATTGGTATTACCAGAGATGATGGTGTATATTGTTATGGATCCAGCATATTGCTAGATTCCAACCATGTTATAACTGCAAATGAAACAGGAATCACACGAATTATCCTTGAAAATAATACTCTGCTGCCGGGAAAATATTATTTGGATATCGGCGCTCAAAATGCCGATTATTCACCTTATGACACAATCTGTAGCGTTTCTGAGTTTCGTATTACATCGCCGGTAATTAATGAATTTGGAATCTTAAGTCTGAAACATGTCTGGGAAGTTGATGGAATAAAAATAGAAAAAGCGGCTCATTAGGACTATATAGAGAATGGAGGAAATGATTTGAATCAATTAATTAATAGTGAAGAATACTGGGACAAGCGTTTTCAGACTGATTGGGATAAATATTCTGGAGAAGAACAAACAGAATTTTTTGCCGAAATAACCTGCCGTCTTCTTCCTGCCTGGTTAGTAAAATCTATACGCATGAATAAATATATAATTTGTGATATGGGATGTGCTTGTGGAGAGGCTGTAAATATACTGTCACAATATTTAAATACGAAAGTATGTGGTATGGATTTTGCTAATAGCGCCATAGAGATTGCGAAAAAAAAATATCCCATCTATCAATTTGAACAGGGTGATATTTCAACTCTGGATACAGGAAAAAAAATTGATATAGTTTATTGTTCTAATGTGTTAGAGCATTTTTATACGCCATGGGATATGGCTGAAAAGATGGCAATGGTCACTAAGCATTATCTTATTCTACAAATGCCTTTTCGGGAACAACTTACTATTGATGAGCATTTTTTTAAATTTGATACAAATATAATTCCTTTACAGATAGGTGAATTTACATTGGTGAATCTGGAAACAGTAAATGGAAGTGAAATTCCGGGTACGCTTTATCCTGACCAGCAAGTTTTGCTGGTATATTCTTCACATAAGGAGGATATTATAACTGCAAGAATTGATGATATCTACAAAGGAATAAAAAATTCTGATTTAATTCAATGGAATAATCAAAAAAAGGAAATCGAAGAATACTATAATGTTCAGATAGCAGAACTTAAAAATACACTAGAAAAATTAAATACTGATTATTCCTTAGTAAGTGATGAGTTCAACAAACGCGGATTATTAATTGAGACCTCGTCAAAACAGCTTACAGATCAAATCAGAACAAATAGTTTACTTCAGGAGGAAATTCAAAACCAGAAGAAATTAATGACCTCTTTAACTCAAGAAAACAATGAGACCATTGGAAAACTTACAAAGGCAAATAGTTCGCTTCAAGATGAAATTCAAAGTCATAAAAAAAAGTTGGCTACTTACGCTGAAAAAAATGAGGAGATTGCAAAGGAACTGGCAGAATATAGAAATAACTATAATTTATTAAAGGAAGAAATTAAAGATCTAAAAAGCATAAAAGAAAAATATGCTACTCTACTTTTAGAAAAAAAACAGTTAGATAAAGAGCTTCAAAATAAAGAAAGCATTATTTATAGAGCAAAACAAAAATGTGTTTATATGGCTTCTACCAAAACATTCCGTACTGTTCATTTTATGTTTCGTCTTAAATATCAATTTTTGAAAGGCACGAAAGATGAAAGGAAGAGTTTCGGTAAATGGTTGAAATCTGAACTCTGTCAAAAAGGCGGTGACTCTGAGCGCAGGTATAACCCGATTTGGAATGTGATAAGTATTCTTGATGAAGTTAGTGGAGCTAAAATAAATTCTACTCTAAAGGTGACTGATGATATAATGCTTAGCAATGCTCCTTTAGCAAAGCATCTTCAAGAAGAGCAACAGCGTTTGGTATCAAACATAGATTTGAATTCAAATGAATATATGGCTATTAAGGAAGTACTGAATTCTAATAAGGATATGAGGATTATGATATATCCGCATGTTGTATATTGGGAACCTTTACAGACTCCACAGCAGTTGTTGAAGGCCTTTGCCAATAATGGCTGGTTATGTTTTTTTTGTGAGCATCCGAGCCTTCAGAATATTTATCGGGAGGCTTATCCTGGTCTATTCATAGTGCATGAAAAGGAGTTATTGCAGGCTATAGATAACAGAGAGGTTTTTGTTCTCCTAACCTGGTTAGGTTCGTTGTCGTTCATCAATCAAATTGCCAACAAGCAAATATGGTACCATATACTGGATAAGTTGGATCTGTTTCCATATTACGATAAATATTATGATAAATTACACACTACAATAGTTCGGCAAGCTTCTTTTGTGAGTTATGTGGCTTCTCCGTTGTTAAACTGCTTGGAAAATAGAAGGGACCCTATTTATTTACCTAATGCTGTTAATCCAGAGGATTTTTTAAATATACATAATAATTATGTTCCAGAGGATATGAAGCCAATACTTTCTAAAAAACATAAAATAATAGGATATTATGGATATTTAGCCGAATGGCTGGATTATGAATTAGTGAGAGAACTCGCAGCTGCCAGACCAAATTATGAATTTGTTTTTATCGGTAAAGCAATTTATGATACATCAGAAATTGATAATCTCTCCAATGTCCATTTGCTGGGTTTAAAACCATATAAAGAATTATCAGATTATGCGAAATATTTCGATGTAGCAACAATTCCTTTTATTATCAATGATAAAATGGATTGTGTATCACCAATTAAATTTTTTGAGTATTGTGCACTTGGTCTTCCTGTAGTTACCTCCTCCATGAAAGAAATGGATAATTTTGTATGTGATTTTATAGCTTGTGCGAATGGTGTTGATGAGTTCTTATTTTATTTAGATAAAATGGTAACAAAAAAATGCCACGATTTAGCCATTGAAAATGGACCATTAATTGCATTGCAAAACACTTGGAATTCTCGCATTAAAATTATGGAAGATGTTTTTAATCAGGAATTGCAAAACATTCTGAACTCTGATTATGAAAATTTTGATGTCATTTTATTGGGAGTAATAGATTTCGATTATCGATATCAGAGGCCGCAGCATTTTGCAAGTCGTTTTGCAGAAAATGGGCATAGAGTGTTCTATGTAAATGCCAACCATTTTAATCCGGATTCAGTAGTTAGAATATGTAATGATTTATATGTAATTAATATATATAATGATCAGTCGACTGCAATACATTTGACTGATTGGCATGAACAGTTATCATTACTTCATGAAAAATTAGATAAAATAATGAATACTTATTGTATACGTGATGCAGTAGTAATTGTCGATTATCCCAATTGGATTTTTACGGCTGAACATTTAAGAAATTTGTATGGATTTAAAATAATAACTGATTACATGGATGATTTCACTGGTTTTTTGAATCCAGCAGAAAGTTTAGTAAAAGAAAACTGTAAGAAACTGTTGGAATTATCTGATTATGTTGTTGCCAGTTCTGAATTTCTTTATGATATAGCAAAAAAATTTAATAAAAATATTGAGATCATTAGAAATGGAACCGAGTATGCACATTTCCATAAGGCGGCAGTTGAACATAAGAATGAAAGAAAAATTATTGGCTATTATGGTGCTGTTGCTGAATGGTTTGATTATTCAAAGGTAATTTATGTGGCTCAAAATATGCCTGACTGTGATGTTGTAATTATTGGACGTGTTACAGCAGGTGAAAAACAGTTGTCCAAATATAACAATATTAAGTTACTGGGTGAAATACCCTATAATGAATTACCGAAATATTTAGAATGTTTTGACGTCTGCCTTATTCCATTTGATACTTCAACGGATTTAATAAAAGCTACTAATCCGGTAAAATTTTATGAATATCTTAGTGCTGGAAAAAAAATAGTTGCAACAGATATTCCTGAGCTGGAACCCTTTAAGGACAAATATGTTTATTTATCAAATGACAATCATCAATTCCTTGAATACATTAAAATTTGTCTGGAAAATAAAGATTGCTTAGCTAGCGACACTGAAAAAATGGCATTTGCATTAAAAAATGATTGGCAGATTAGATATGAAAATTTTTATGAAGTATGTAGGCGTGCTGTTCCTAAAGTAAGTATAATAGTCTTAACCTATAATAATCTAGAGATAAACAAAATATGCATGAACAGTATACTTCATAATACGGCCTATGCCAACTATGAATTAATTGTGGTTGATAATTGTTCTACAGATGGAACCACAGACTATCTAAGAACTTTGGAAAGGGACGATGCCAGAGTAAAGTTGATTTTGAACAAAGAAAATAAGGGGTTCGCAGGTGGTAACAATGTTGGAATAAATGCTTCTTCTGGAGAATATGTTTTGCTGCTTAATAATGATACAGTCGTAACAAGAGGCTGGATTACTGCAATGGCAAAGCATTTAGAGAACAATTCAAAGCTTGGTATGTGTGGACCTGTTACTAATTCTATTGGTAACGAAGCAAAAATAAAGGTTAATTATCATTCTGTAAAAGAAATGTACAGTTTCGCTTATCGTTATACGACTGATCATCTCAATTCCGAATATAAAAATCCTAATGTTCTTGCATTATTCTGTACTATGATAAAGCGAAATGTTATTGATTCCTGCGGTCTATTAGATGAAATGTATGAAGTTGGTATGTTCGAAGATGATGATTATGCAGAAGCAGTAAAGCAAAAGGGCTATGAGTTAGCTATCGCAGAGGATGCATTTATTCATCATTTTGAAGGAGCTTCCTTTAAAAAGTTAGAGGATAAAAAATTTCATGATATATATGATCAAAATAAAGAACGTTTTGAAAAAAAATGGGGTAAAAAATGGACAATGCATAAAAAACGTAAAGGGATTACTTGGGACACAAATTCAGAAGTAAATATTTTGTAATTACTAATTGGGGGCTATTAAAGATATATATAGATCTCTATAATTAAGCTTCCTTCTGATCATATAAGTCCCAGAAAAAGATGTTGTACTGAAGAGTTATGGAGATAATCCATAACTCTGAATTACGGCATATATGAAGGAGAAGTCATCTGTATAATAAAATTTAATATTTTACTTATAATTTTAGATAAAATATTTGTGAATGTATAACCATTAGCCATGTCAGTTGGAAGGGTGAGTATTAATTAAAAAGGAGCCTTACATAGATGAAACTATCTCAACACTTAAAAAAATTAATAGCGCTATTAGTTTCTTTATGGATTGTTTTATGGATTATTATAATACAAATTAAAAGAAATTACGACTCAATTATAGATGGGGGCTGTCTCAGGCTTGATGGTATCCTAACCTATTTTATAGCTTGGATTGCAGTACTCCTTATATTTCGATGGTTTAAAACACATAGTTTTAATACAAGAAATATAAGTATTTCTGAATGTAAACTAGTATTACTGCTATTTCTTATTGTTTTTTTACCTCGCTATATACTAATATCTAATTTTTCTGTTTTGCAGATCAGCGATTATGAGGGGTATTGGGAAATATCACAGGCGTTGTTTAGGGGATATCCAATTTCAGATGAACTAAAAAATTATATGGCAACAGTAGCTGTGAATCAATTATTGATATCTAAAATTTTTTCTATAAGTTACTTAATATGGGGAAATAATGTTTTCGCTCCTCTTATGCTTAATATATTTTTCACATTTTTATATACATATTTGTTTTACAAAATATGTAATAATTTTGTAGGGCAAAAGTTATCTTTTATAGGTGCAATATGTTTAGCCGTTTGGCCAGAAAATATATTAAATTCTGTTTACATGCTATCTGAACCTATGTTTTTAGTATTTCTTTTTAGCGGAATATTATTTTACATAAAATGTAAAACAGCATTCACACATTATAAGTGGCTATTTATAAGTTTATCAGGATTATTTTTAGGATTATCTGAACAACTACGATCTATTACAACTATATTTATAATAACTTTTGCAATTTTGATAATCTGCAACATAGAAAGCAAGAAAAAACTTATGGATGATATTCTTCAACTAGTTGTGATGTTAGTTTTCTATAACCTAGTAAAATACGGATATCTGTATTATGTAAAACAACTGTTAGGAGGAATGTCTACGCCCACCTTTGGCTGGCCTTTATATTTGGGAACGGATATTACAAATTGGGGATCATGGTCTGAAAAGGCAGCGCTTACCTTAACCCAGGTCAGAAATAGTAATTCGGTTGACAATGTGCAGAAAGAAATGTTACAAAAAGCTCTTATTAATATATCTTCATATGATTTAAAAACTATTATAAGATTAGTGCTTGAAAAAATGTATATACTTTTAGGACGTGGAGATGGTACATATAGAGATTTACAATATATTTTTGTTAATTCGCCTGAACAAATTTTAAGTGGTAACATACCAGCCATTATCTGGA
Source organism: Hungatella sp. SB206 (assembly GCF_051132295.1). Taxonomy (NCBI): domain Bacteria; kingdom Bacillati; phylum Bacillota; class Clostridia; order Lachnospirales; family Lachnospiraceae; genus Hungatella; species Hungatella sp. SB206. The sequence continues at coordinate 1,056,966 of NZ_CP096603.1, forward strand.
GTTGGGGGAGTTTATCCAATATAATTTATCTGGTTCTTTTAAATACTTTTCTTTTGTCAACTGCATTTAAATCATCAATAACAGATAAATTGTTTTTTCAATTGCCATTTTGTGGAATTATGCTTCTCCATTGCCTTATCTATATAAGTCCCAGGTATCAATATCCTCTTTTACCATTATTATTGGCATGCAATATGATTAGCTTAAATTCGATTAATAGCACAGAAAATAAGATATTTAAGTTTCACTTACCAGGAGGTAATAAATGCGTTATAGCAAAATAATTTTAGGCGCTGGATTATATGGCTTATATTCCGCTAATGCATTAGGGAAAATGTGTAATAAAAAAGAAAGGGTATTAGTGCTAGAACATGATCCAACCCCTTTTCGTCGAGCAACTTACATAAATCAAGCTCGCGTACATATGGGATACCATTACCCACGATCCTATTCAACAGCTATAAAATCTGCTCACTATTTTAATCGGTTTATGGAAGACTATTCCTTTTGTGTACTAACAAAGTTTGATCAGATTTACGCAACTTCTGCAGATTTTTCTTGGACGAATGCATCGCAATTTAGAAATTTTTGTAAAAACACACACATTCGGTGCGATGATGTTAATCCCGACAAATATTTTAATCCAGGAATGTGCGACGGTGCGTTTATGACAGAAGAATATACATATGATGCTGGTATACTAAAGGAATATTTGCTAAATCAACTGTCTAAATTTCCTAACGTAGAAATTTGTTATAATGCAAGTATCTCAGAAATAATTAAACAAGATACATATTTTAAATTAAATATGCAAAATGGAACTACATATGAAACTGATTTTTTGTTAAATGCTACTTATGCTTCTACAAATCAAATTAGCAGAATGCTAGGGTACGAACCTTTTAAAATCAAGTATGAATTATGTGAAATTATTCTGTGTAACGTAAATGAAAAGTTAAAAAATGTAGGAATTACTGTTATGGATGGACCATTTTTTTCCATTATGCCATTTGGAAAAACTGGTTATCATTCATTAACTGCCGTGACTTTTACGCCTCATATTACCAGCTATGAGGCGGTACCCACTTTCGACTGTCAAAAACGAAGCGAAGAAAAATGTTCTCCAAAACAATTGGGAAATTGTAATGATTGTCCTGCTAAACCAGAAAGTGCTTGGCCATTTATGTCTAGTTTAGCGAAAAAATATTTAAAAAAAGAGTATGGTTTTGAATACTCACATTCCCTTTTCTCAATGAAGCCAATTTTAAAAGTTTCCGAGATTGATGATTCGCGTCCAACTGTGATAAAACAATACTCTACAGATCCTACTTTCATCAGTGTATTATCTGGAAAAATTAATACAGTCTACGATTTGGATGAGGTGCTTAACAATGCTGCTAAATAAAGAAAAAAATTTTATATCGGCTGTTGTATATGTCTATAATCAAGAAACGCAGATATATCGTTTTCTTGAATTAGTTAATGAGACTCTTCGTAATAGTTTTGAAAAGTATGAAATTATATGTGTTAATGATGCATCTACAGATGGGAGTATAAAAGAAATAAAAAGATATGCATCTGCGGTCAAAGGGAATGTAATCAGCATATTAAATATGAGTTTTTATCAGGGCCTTGAACTATCAATGAATGCTGGCGTTGATCTGGCTATCGGGGATTTTGTCTTTGAATTTGATCTACCGCTTGCATCATATTCTTCTAACCTGATTATAGATGTTTACCAGCGTTCTCTACAAGGCTATGATATCGTCGCAGCCGCACCACTTCATGGGAAACGTACATCTTCAAAAATTTTTTATGCCGTTTTTAATCGTTTGTCTCACACTCAGTATCTTCTGCGTACAGAATCTTTCAGAATTTTGTCACGACGCGGAATTAACAGGGTTCATTCCATGAGTAGGACAATTCCATACCGGAAGGCTGTTTATGCAAATTGTGGTTTAAAGACGGATGTAATTACATATGATAATGAGAGCTATTTGTCATTTCAAGATAAAGATACCCTTCATAAGCAAAAGGATACTGCTTTGGATGCTATGATACTTTATACAGATATTGCATACCGTTTTTCTATGATCTTTGCTTATATTATGATGCTTATTACTACCCTTACAGGAATTTATACAGTTTGTATTTATATTGGAGGACGTCCTGTAGTTGGTTGGACAACTACAATGCTTTTCCTGTCTTTTGCTTTTTTGAGTCTCTTTGTAATATTAACAATCATCATAAAGTATATGTCCTTAATACTAAAAATAAATTTTAATAAACAAAAATATATTATAGAATCCATTGAAAAAATCACTAATTAAAGAGGATCTGCTATATGAAAACGATGTTAGTTGGTTATACTGGCTTTGTTGGTTCCAATTTATCTTGCCAATATAATTTTACAGAAAGGTATAATTCTAAAAATATTAAACATGCATATGGATGTAAACCTGATTTATTAATCTATGCTGGAATTCGTGCTGAAAAATTTCTTGCAAATCAAGACTCCAATAAAGATTTGAGCAATATTGAAAATGCTTTTTATAATATTCAGCAAATTCAGCCTAGAAAGCTAGTATTGATTTCTACTATTGATGTTTATAAAAGTCCAATAAACGTTAATGAGGATACTCCCATAATTTCTGAAGATTTGCAACCTTATGGAGCCAATCGTTATTATCTGGAACAGAAAGTTAGAGATTATTTACCAGAAACTTTAATTATTAGACTGCCAGGCCTCTTTGGTAAAAATATAAAAAAGAATTTTATATATGATTATATACATTATATTCCGTCCATGATCCAAAATGAAAAGTTTGGAAAACTTGCAACTGTCAGACCTGAACTTAATAACTATTACAAATTGCAGAATAATGGATTTTATAAATGCAGTGACATATCTTGTGAAGAAAAAGAAGCACTTAGAACTATTTTTAAAGAACTGGGATTTTCTGCACTTAATTTTACGGACAGCCGTGGTGTATTTCAGTTCTACAATTTGAAACATCTGTGGAATCATATTCAGTATGCATTAGAAAATGATCTTTATCTTTTAAATTTAGCCACTGAACCAATCGGCATTGCGGAGTTATATCATTATTTGGAAGGTAAAAAGTTTCAGAATATAATATCAAATAATCCACCTTATTATGATTTCAAGACTAAGCATGATACACTTATGGGCGGTAAAAGAGGTTATATTTTTGATAAGGATAATGTTTTAGCCGAAATCAAAACATTTATACAGGAGCAATCATGTTAAAATTATCAATATCAAACATTAGTTGGGATTCAAAATACGATCAGGAGATTTACAAATACCTTTTTGATAATAATATTCAGGGCCTTGAAATAGCACCTACCAGAGTTTTTCCAAATAATCCATACGAATGTGTAAAAGAAGCACATGATTTCAAAGAGTATTTATCAAAATCCTATCATTTGAAGATTTCCTCTATGCAATCTATCTGGTACGGAAAGACAGAGAAAATGTTTCAATCTGTAAAAGAAAGAAAGCTGCTTATGGAATATACAAAAAAGGCCATTGATTTTGCGGCTGCATTAGAATGCCATAATCTTGTTTTTGGGTGCCCTAAAAACAGAAGTATAAATTGTTCTGGTGATTATAATATAGCAGTGGATTTTTTCTCAGCAATAGGAGAATATGCTCATAATAGAAATACGGTTATTGCATTGGAGGCTAATCCGGTTATATATAATACCAATTTCATAACTTCGACTGCAGAAGCCTTTTCAATGGTAAAAGAGGTACAATCCGAAGGATTTCTTGTCAATTTAGATATTGGTACTATGATTTACAATGAAGAGCCTTTAGATATAATTGCTGATAATATAGATTTAATTAACCACATCCATATTAGCGAACCAGGATTGGCTGGTATACAAAAAAGAAAACTGCATAGGCAATTGGCTTGTATTTTAGCGGGCCAATACTCTAAATTTATATCTATAGAAATGGGAAAACAGGAGGATCTGCAACGAGTGTTTGATGCATTATCCTATGTGAAAGAGGTATTTTATGAAATATAACAGTATACCAGGTGTACCCAATTTTGTTTCTGAGGAATTTGTACAAAAAAAATCAAACTATTGTATATGCATCCCTATTATTAATGAAGGCCAAAGAATACATGATGAGTTGAAGCGGGCCAGAAAATATAAGATTGATACGATTGCCGATATTATTATCTGTGATGGCGGATCAATTGATGGTTCTACAGACAATACCTTACTGGAAGCATTGGGGGTCAATACTCTGCTCATTAAGAAAGGGCCGGGCAAACAGGGGGCACAACTGCGCATGGGGATCTGGTGGGCACTGGAACGAGGCTATAAAGGCATTATTACTATAGACGGAAATAACAAAGACAGTATTGAGGATGTACCTAAATTTATAGAAAAATTAGAAGCTGGCTATGATTTTATTCAGGGATCACGTTTTATCAAAGGGGGAAAAGCAATTAATACCCCTTTTCTTCGATATTTATCGGTACGTTTGCTTCATGCTCCGGTTATTTCACTAACAGCCCACCATCACTTTACCGATACTACCAATGCGTTTCGCGGACATTCAAGAAATTATTTAACCAATCCCAAGGTACAACCACTACGGGATATTTTCAATACATATGAGTTACTTGCATATTTGTCGACCAGAGCATCTCAGATAGGATTGCGTGTATGTGAAGTGCCAGTGACAAGAGCTTACCCTATAAAAGGAAAAGTCCCTACTAAAATTAGTTTTTTGAAAGGAAATTCAGAACTGTTAAAAATACTATTTTCTAATATGCTTGGAAAATATAATCCACAAAAGTGAGAGCCTGCTATGATAGAATCAATTAAAAAAAATAAAACTGGAATACTTCTCATGTGCTGCTCATCTGTCTGCGTCTGTCTAGGACAGCTTTTCTGGAAACTTTCTACCGGAGGGCAGACCTCGTTCCTTTTTGTTGGTTTCCTATTGTATGGGTTAGGCGCACTTGTTATGATGGTAGCTTATCGTTTTGGCAGCTTATCTGTTTTACAGCCAATGTTAAGCCTAAATTATGTTTTTAGTATCGTTCTTTCAGCCTTTGTCCTGAAAGAAACTATTACTCTGCTCAAATGTATCGGTGTCTTGATTATCATCTCTGGAGTCATATTAATTGCAGGAGGTGATGAGTCGTGAAGTATTATATCGTTTTAATCATCATGACTATTTTAGGTGCCTGTGGAAGCTTCTATTTAAAAAAGGCATCAGATGCAAAAAAAATAAAAATATTAGTTATAACGCCAGCATTTTATTTAGGTGGTTTATTATATCTGATATCAGCAATATTGAATATTTACATTTTGAAGTTCTTGGATTATTCTGTGGTACTTCCTTTAACTTCGATTACATATATATGGACGTTTGTATTATCCTATTGCTTTTTGAAAGAAGGTATTACACAAAAAAAAATTATAGGGATTGTCTTAATCGTTTTGGGAAGTATTATTATTGCAGTATGATAGAAATAATAATAGAATGTAAATGTCGATGCCGTATAATTAGATAGTGTCAAGCGTTGTTTTCCGCAAATTTAAATTTTGCCGACTGGCAGCCGGCAGTCATACGGCCATGTCATTAGAATTTGCCTCCGCCTTCATCCCACGGATACGGTCCATGTTCATATCGCGTTTGGTTCACCACTTAGTTCGGGCTACATGACGGAGTCTGGCGCATACAAGCATCAGGGCACTCTGTCCGTCAGGGAATACGCCAATTGCTTTCGTACTGCGCTTGATCTCATGGTTCAACCGCCCTAGAGTGTTGTTGGTACGAATCCTCGTCTAGTGCTGGAGGAAAATAGATATATGAAAGCGTTTCTTCGATGCCATTGTCAAGTTTCCTGGCAATGGAAGAGAATTTCATTTCTCGGAGCTTTTCAGCAATAAACCAGGCTTTCTAACGGGCGGCTGCGATATATTTAAATATGCTCATAAGCCTTTTTATTCAAGTTACTGATGGTACTAGGAGACACTTGCCAAGTAGATTTCTAACAGGGCTTCTTCTACGGAGGATTCCCTGCGGCGGTAGCGCTCAATGATGGCTGTTTCAAAAGGGCCCCCTTACAGCTTAGGGACATTAGATTCCGCTTCTCCGGCAGTTATCTGGAAATTCCTCTTATAGCGTCCTGAACGGTAACCCTGACGCCTGGCAGAACGCTCATATTTCTGGGCATTGGCCAATTCATCGGCTTCCTTCAGTCATTTGTACTCTGTGTACGTTTTTAATCTCTCGCCATAATAAAAGGCCTCCTATGATTTTTATTTTATCATAGAAGACCTTATAAATCTTAAATTACAAAAAACTTTCTCAGACTACTAATGATTAACGGATTATTCTCACCTGGCATTAAAGTTAAATCCAAAATTTCTCCACCGGTGCATGCAAAGAAATCTCCTGGCATTTCTCACCAATCATTTCATACAGCTTGCCCGCAAAGAAAATGTCGTGTACAGCAATTCCGATATTATAAGCGAGAATCCTCTCCCTGTCATCCTCCCTTCCCGGGGTGATGCCGTTCACTACATCAGTAATTTCTGAAAAGAATTTAAAATGGTCAAAATACTTAAATCCCTTTACATGATCGATATCATCAGCATATACTTTGTCGAAAAAAAGGTCGCAATTTGTGAACCCTCTGGTATGTATGGGAACAACCAGAACACCTTCTTTAAAATATTCGTCCGGGCAGACGTCGTGATCAAAAACTGTGGCCGCAGATATTATGACATCACTGCTGCATACAACCTCCTCATAAGTATCTAAAATTTCAAATTGAATTTTGCTATACCCATGAAAACGCCGGATAAATAACTCGTGTTGATTTTTATACTTCTTCAATTTAATAGTGAAGTTATTTTCCGGATATAGTGCCAGAAGAACTTTCAGAGCAGCCCGCGCCGTGTTGCCAAGCCCGATGATGCCGATTTCCTTAAAGTCCTTTTTGGCAAGTAGTTTAATGGCATGCGCAGCAACTGCACCTGTTCGCATAGTTGTAATCCAATTTCCATCTAGTAAAGCTAAATTTTCACCTGTTTTCAGGTTATATAACAATATTTGACTGTCGAGGCTGGGAGCCCGTTGCGGATACCTGGTAACAAGTTTCACTCCAGCCCAGTTTGCATGAGGAAGGATTGCCGGCATAGTATTATAAAAAACGCCTGGTATTTCCGGTTTTAGACTGATCTTTGGAGGAAGCAGGGCTGTCTTTTTATGACTAATTGTTTCAGAGACCCACTCATAACATTGTAAAGGTGATACAGCCATTTCTGTAATCTTATCAAAGGATATAACTTTCATATGCGGTCCCCTCTCTTTGTATCATTCGTGATCCATTACTTGTCTTAAAGCCTGGATAAACGCCTCATTATCTTCATGATTTCTTATAGAGACCCTGATAAACTGTCTGCCGTCGCAGTGTATCTTATTCGACAGATCTTTTATGAATATATCGTATTTTATCAAAAGTATAATTGCCAGTTTAGCTGAAGTCATGTCTCCCTTGAGTTCAATCATAAAAAAGTTTGCCTGAGACGGAAACACGCAGATGTCATGAATTTCCCTCAACGCGTCCCAGAGATACTTTCTCTCGTCCTTAAACTTATCCAGTGCCAACTTATAAGAACTCTTATACTTTTCGGCTATCTGCATATAGAATTCTCCGAAAGAGTTAATATTCCAAATTGTCAGCCCATTTTTTATAGTGCGGATAAATTCTTCGTCTCCTGAAGCCAAAATGCCAAGTCTGGCACCAGGAATACCATATGATTTGGAGATGCTTTTTACTACCAGTAAATGTGGGTATTCCCTTAAAATCTCTTCTGTAATCAGCGTATTATCCTGTTCCTCGGCGAAATCGCAGAAGCTCTCATCAATCAATAATCGGATATCCTTCTGTCCAGTCCAATTGCAGAGCTTTAAAAGCTCACTTTTGTTTATATAGTTGCCGGATGGATTATCAGGATTTATCAAAACCAGCATTTGGAGGTTCTTGCTATCAAAAAACGTAATAAGATCACTGCTGTTATATGTAAAATCTACTGGATCAGGAATGTAGACAATGCATTTATCCGGTTGACAGCGATTGGGATACTCCTCAAAAGTAGGGCGTATAAAACCAATATTGCCAGAGAATAAACTCAGGACATCTTTTATTAATTCCGCCGCCCCATTACCAACTACAATATGTTCCTGATGAACACCAAAGTTTTTGGCAGCTAGAAGAGAATTTACGGATGCCCCTGATGGATATTGAGTCAGAATCTTTTCTGTGTTCGCTTTTATTTCATCGATTAGCTTTTGCGGAGGGAAGTATGGATTTACCAAATAGCAGAAGTCCTTCAGCTTAGGATATCTCCAATACCCACCATACCTCACCTGAAGCAGTTTTAATTTTTCTTCCTCATCCGGAACGAACATAGAGGAGGCAATATCTAAATCCTGAATATCATCGATTTCATACCATAATTGCCCATCGAGACGTTTCGCCTTTATTTCCGGCTCGTCGAGCATGGTAATCACACGCAAAACCTGCTCGTAGTACTCGTTATTTCCCAGCGCCATAGAATAGGCCTCCAAAAAGGGAACATAATGGGTTTTAGAAAAATGTCTGCTGAATTTGTAAATATTTACTGTTTTGTAATAGAATGGAATATCTTCAAATCTAAACTTTTTACCGGGAACAAATTCTTTAATAGAATCGTCTTCACCGATTTTCACAACTGTGCCATCCATCCAGCCCTCATATTTATCTACCAATGCCAGGGTTTCTCTCGGATCTTTTACCAGCGTATCAAGAACTGCATCTTCGAAAATCAAGTCCGATTCCAGTAACAGAGTGTCATCTTCCAGCAATTTCTCCTTCGCCAGCGCGAGAGAATAGATATTATTTGTTTTATCGTAAATCGGATTCTCAATAAACTCTATTGTAGTAACCACGTTCAGCGTGCTAATATAATTAATGAGCTTATTCCCTTCATATCCCACCACAATAACAATTTTACTCAACTGCTGACTATCCAGCTGGCTTAGCATACGCTCAATTAAGGTAACACCATTGACCTTCACCATACATTTGGTATTACCAGCAGTGAGGTCTTTTAGACGCTTTCCCATTCCTGCAGCCAATATAATCGCTTGCATTTTTATCCTCCGTTTTTCTAATATGTGTGTTTTTGCCGTTTCTCCATAATTTTATCAATAATATACTGGCCTCCTATTTCTCCACTTTCTCCTATATGGAATACATAGGTATCCACCAGATTTTGAATCTGTTTTTCGTAGTGAACGCTTTCGCTTCCCAACAATCTCTTGATGGCTTCATTCAGTTTGTAAATCTCGTCCTTCTCCAATGAAATCCCGATTTTGTCACGAAGCGTGATATCAAGCGGTTGGTGTTCATAATGGATATAATCCTCATTTAAAACCTTCATTTTTGTATTGATGAATAGTGCCGGTTTTTTTGTTACATATGAGAATTCATATGCGATGCCGGACCAGTCAGTTATAAGTAAATCAGCATCAAAAACGGTCTTATTGGAGGAAAAATCGGTCTCGATGTCAACATTGGCATATTTACCGTTGCCCAGTTCTGATATGACACGGTTCATCTTTGCAGGAAAACGTTTTATAAATTCGGGATGCGGACGGATCGTTACGTGACAGTCAGAAGAAGCAAGCTGGGCCGCCATCTCATTAATACAGCTTTCCAAGATATTGTCTTCCTGCCAAGATGGGGCAATCAATATCTCCTTATGGTCTTTTTCCGATCTCGATATCTTTTGATAATCAGCCAGCATATCATCGAAAAGGCCATAACCGCAGTGTACTAAATTTTTCTCTGGCAGCTGATACATTTTTTCAGTCTCCCGAATCTCATCAATCTGGTGCTGTCCCACACAAAAAATCGTATCGAAGTGGTCATAAGCTCCCTTATTTACCACCATATTAGTACTTAATAAGCCATGGAACATATAGATATATTCCACGTCCTTTTTTACATAGGAACGCTTCAAATGATAAGTATTAAGATCCGGTGTCGTCATCACCATAATTTCAGAATCGACTTTCATAAACATCGGAATCAGCCGATTATCATCTATGAAATATGGGATGATCTGAGGATGGATCTTGTTAAAAATAGCATCCTTGGGATCACTGGTGACATAATGAATCTTAATATCAGAATGTTCGAGAATATACTCGATTACATTTTTAAAGTATTTATAAAATCCGCTCTTTTCTGCGTAGAATATAACTTCTTTTTGCTCATCCTTGCAAAAAGCCTTGTAATAGGTTTTGGCGCGAATCTTGTCCTCACGGGACAGCTGGAGCTTTTTGGCAAGCTCCTTACTCTCAGCTAAAGCCTCTTTACTCTTTTCCAATGCATCATAATTGATATAGTCTTTGGGCTTATACATCCAGTTGACCAGATACATGGCAAGAATCGCGAACAGATTGCTGGCTGTCCAGTAAAGTCCCACGCCCGCTGGAACGATCATTGCGAAATAAAGGGAAAATAGGACCAGAAAGACGGCCATTCCCCACCGGCCGAGAAATCCCTGTTCTTTTTGCAGTACATTAACATGATTCTGACAAATACACAGAAGTAATGAGCTGGCCCCAGCAATCAGAGGTACTACCAACAGAATATTCCAGTTACTAAGCGACGGTACAGCTGACAAGTCGATTCCGAAGAAAGTCATATCGAATCCCTGAATAGTCTGGATTACCGCATCCAAATCGACACCAGGAACATTAAGACTGCGAAAGGACTCTACAAACTCCGAATGCTGGAGCAGATTGATCGCCTTCACCTGAATGGAACTACCAGCCTCTGTAAGCCCTAAAAGTTCCATTGTATGGCTGGAAAATGCCGTAATCACACCTCCTGGAAGCCGCAAAAGATGCTGCAGCGGATTGTATATAACCTGCATTACACCGAGCACCAGGGGGATTTGTATCATCATGGGGATTAAGCCTGCCAGAGGATGATAGTTTTCTCTCTTATATAATTTCAGCTGTTCCTCTGAGGCACGATCCGGGTTGTCTGGAAACTGTGCCGTAATATTGTTTAACTCAGGCTGAATCTTCACCATCTTGATTGAGTTCTTTTGCACCATAATATTTAATGGATATAGAATTATTTTAGTCAGGAGTGTAAATACAATAATTGCCACCCCATAATTTTTTGTCATTAAATAGCAAAAGTACATCAGAAACCCTAATGGGATACCAACTGTAAAGTTTAAAAAATTGTTCATATCTAATACCTGTACGATCGGTAGCAGCCGATCTTCCCTTATCATCTAAAGATTTCGCAATGCGTGCGGCGTATAGTAGGTCATATACTCTTAAGTTTACTTTTCCCTCTTTTCTGCCTTTTTTGTCAATGACTTCTCCAAGTGCTCCATTTTCTTTCTCCTGAAAAATAATTTTATTTTCTTCCAGAAGATACCGATGGTAGCGCCAGCCGCAATAAAGACACCGGCTACAATCTGAATTAAGTAGGTAGTGGTCGCCGGGTCGATGTAGGCATAGGCGGTCATGCTGAAGAGTAGGGTGAAAAGGGTAAAAAAGTAGGTGAATTTTAGCTTTCTGCTTATTGAATTCATGGTTATACCTCCGTATAAAAGTAATTTAATTATTCTCTATTCTTTTAAGGGTTCCGTGTTTTTTTTCAAACTGCATTCCCGTGTAGGCAAGCCCTGTACGAGTTTCATTTTCGCTTACGTAAATATATAAACGGTAGATACCATTTTTGATATTTATTGTTGAAAATTTTGTTTCTATTCCAGACATTACATTATCAATCTGTTCAGTAAAAGTCACATAAAAATCCCGTCTCAAAGTTGCTTTGTTACTCACTAAATAGCTGTGCTTGTCAGAAGCCAATACTATAGATATTTCTCGTTCCGGCCGTACTAAATCATTCTCACAAAAGGCCCAACCTGATATGTACATGGTTTTTAACATATCGTCCATTAATACAGGCTCATCTAATGCGAAATTTACTTGATCCTGCGCAGTGAGTTGCTCAAATGAAATCTCTGACAACTTGTCATTTTTTTTATCTAAATTTATAATGAGATCGTTGGCATTCATCAAATAAATAATAAGCAACATAAAAAGGATGGATATAGATTTGTGTTTTTTTAAAAATTTAATCATAGGTAGGCACCTCCACTTCACCCATGTCTATATCGAGTGCTTCCTCTATGATTGTCCGCATGGTATTAACACCTGATTTCCCTGCTATGTTGAATTTTCTGTTTTTGCCTGCATATACCGCATGAAATGGGTTGCGTTTATCCTCTTCTTCAAATTCATCTCTGAAACGTGCGCTGTGATCCGATGATAGGAAAATAATGCTGTCAGGATCGTTTTCTATGATATTAGCCACTATAGTTTTCATACAATCAGTTATGAACTTATATTGATCCAGATAGTATTTTTTCTCGTCCCAGTCATAATAGTGTTGAGGGGATACAGCATTTCCATTGTTGTCAAAAAGAAATGGTTCGTGTGGGGATTCAAAATATGAAACTGTCAAAACGGAGGTTTTGTTTTTATAATTATCCTTATCCTTAAAATAGTTGATTCCATTGAGGATATCCTTAGCCCTCTGATCGTTATCTATTTTTACAAAAGGATAAAAAACAGTATTCCGGACTAATATTTGAAAGAAGGATTCCCCTTTTGCTGTTTGTCCGCCCCCTTTAGAATTGCTTTGACTTTTTGATTCAACTCCCATACTGTTAGCAGTTTTACCGACCCCGATTATTTCATATCCTGCCTGCTTAAAAATATCATATATTTTGGCTTGCTCTCTCATTTTCAGTTTCGTGTCCTCTGCTGTTTCTGGAGTGGAAACGTAATTTAAGTTTAAAATATTGGTAAGTATAGTAGTTGTAGAATAGCATTCATTGTGGCTATCATAAGAGATCGAAAATCCATAATCCTTTAAATATGTCTCAAACCCCGAATTATCGTAGTCATAATATTTTTTTATAATTGGAAAGTTACTATATTCATCAAAAACAAAATAATAAATATTTTTTTTTGGCGTTGCTTCATCAATAATTACGCTAAAGTTATTGTCGACTTCTTGTTCCTTCAGTGACTGATATGCGTATGGAAGGCATAATATAACATTTACTGCAAAAAGAGCACTGAATGAAATGGCAAAAACTAAAACCACTGCATTTGCTGTCGTATCTTTCATATTATGCTTCACAAATTTATAAAAAACAAAGAGCAGAAAACATATAATCGGAACCAGATGCCAGTATTCCATAAAACCAAATACCTTTCTAATCCCAAGTTCCATATGGTGATAATTAGAAAAAACAATGATGGCCATTGCTGCTAATACCAATGCCTTGTTACTATTTTTAGTTAAAATTCTTAATAAACACCATATAATTAATCCGACACAATAAAAACAGAGAGCCGTAATTGTCAGTTCATAAAAAGAGATTTCTTTCGGATTATTTGCATATAAAAATATTATAGGAAAACAAGAAATTATAAAAATTATAAATATGCTTTTTAATAAATTTTTCATTATTTTTCCCTTATCTTTCTGCAACCATGGCTTGGACTTCTACCAGTAAATAGCATTTTATAATTTGGACTTTCAGTCAGCAGTGTAGATACATAACCGACTAAAACAGCCAGTAACATCATAAACATTATGGTTAATAATGGATACTTTTCCGCAATAGCATTGAACCCATATGATGTATTCTTTATATTTTGAAATAGCACCATATGCCATAAGTAAGTGTTGTACTCCACTTTAGATACAAATTGGATTGTTCTGCCTAATAATGTGTCATACTTAAATGTGAGAGGCGATATGATGATTATTATAACAGCAATCACTATTGCTACTGCCGGTTTCCAAAGATAATACTTAATACCGTTTCCCCATAAAGCCCCTATTTTAAATGAACAGATAATAAACAAAAGCACGGAAGCTGCCATGATAAGTATACTTACGGAGGTGCCGGTCCTGTCAGTAAAAAACCGTAATTTTTTCTTATTCAAAAAACGGCTTGTTATCATACCTAAGACAAATATATCTATTGTTGTGAATATTTGTCGTATTGATGCGATAACATAATACATATCCGGATATGAATTTGCCGCTACAAATGAACACAATATTTTGCTGCATATAATTGAAAAAATTACAAAAAATGGATATATTCTGATTCCCCATTTTTCAATTGCTCTATATAAGGGATACGATATGAGATAAAATTGCATAAACAATGCAATCGTCCACATCACCCCATTTATATCTCCGCTCACAGACGGGAATAAATTCTGTGTAAAAGTTCCATATATAAGAATCGCTTTCAATCCATTGGCAGATAAATATCCTCCACCGGTGGTAAATAGTAAAATAAAAATCATACAAAAATAGTATGCTGGTGCAATTTTCTTAAAGCGCTGTTTTACGTAAGCTCCATATGTAATGCTCACTTGATCAATTTCTGACCTTTTATAGTGCAAATACGTTCCAAATCCGCTGATTACAAAGAAAATAATCATGGAAAATTGGCAGATTGTTTCATCTAACATAACAAAAAATGGGGTTTTAAAATATCCAAGTGATACAGAATAATGGTAAAAAAGCAACATTAAAATTGCTGCCCCTCTAAGAGCCTCTATGTTTTTATTTCTCATCAATATCTGTACTCCTTTTTTCAGATGATCCGCCTCTATATAATATTTTTTTACATTTAATATATGCACCTGAAATAAAGCAGGCTATTTTCCAAGAGCGCGAATGATAAATTCTTTCCAATTCCGAAACCTCAGAATTAGCTTTATAGCCTTTTTCTTTATACCATTTATAATAGCTTTGCTTGTGTCCAGTAATATATGGATTTGTATTTTGATATTGCTGAATTAAATCCTTTCTATTCCGTAACAGCGTTCGTTCTAAATTATCAACCTTTTCGCCACTATCATAATAATTGTATTTTGATTTTGCTGATCCATATATTTTTTGACCTTCCAGATCCTGCTGCTTTATATACCATTCGCGAAGTCCTAAAAGAATGGGATTATCATTTCCATATAGCTCCAGCATTACTGCTTGAGCTCCAGAATCAAAACCCGAAAAATGATAAAATTGTAATGGCCTTTGATTTACTAATATTTCCCCCTTATCCCCTTTTGAAATAGTTCTATTCGATAAATTCCACGTGGACACATTATAGCCGGGATCACGAAGTATATGTACCCCATCAAACATACATGGTACAAGATCCCCCCATTTCTGATCTGTAAATAATCCATTAGGGATATCGTTATAACAGTAATCGATCAGCCTATCTCTCCACCATTTGGCAAATTTCCTTCCACTTTCCGTATTATGAACAGCATAAAACCCAAAATTATAAGCGCCATGCTGCAATGAACATATCTCGTTATTAATGATATCTTTCTTATTATTTTCCGGAAACGTCTGATGCGGGGTTAAAATAATATCGTTTGTATCCAGCATCTGCTCCAACTCATCAAGGGGGTGAAAAACAGCAATATCCGGATCTAAATATAGAACTTTCTCAGAACCTTCCTCTAAAAACTTGACCAGGGCCTGTCCTTTTACGGCAGTACATAATTCTACAACCGTATGCTGATATATCCAAAATGGTAAATTGTCAACTGGGATTCCCAAGTTTTCAATTCGTATAATTTCATCAAATGGTTCATTTTCCGGATCAATATCTGCAGGCCATTGATCCGAAAACACTAGTGAGAACCATGCATCCGGACAATACCGCTTTACTGATCTGGCCAATACCCTTGCCTTGGGAAGATAATTGATATTAATACTGGTATAAAAATGCATTTTTAACCTCTTATTCTACGTAAAAAGTTGAATTTACTCCAAATTTTAGATAAAATCTGTGCTATTTTATAGGAACGGGAGATTTTAATGCGTTCTATTTCCTGCTCCAACTGTACGATATAGTTTTGATATTCTTCGGCGGTGATCTGTCTGTTTTTTTGATTCTCACCGTCCTTTTTGGGCTTTTCCCAAGATAGATAAAGCGCTTTGCTGTCATATTCCCTCATGCATCTTTCCTTTTTTAAAAGAGAAAAATATAACTTGGAATATACCGCATTCATATCTGATAAAGAGCGCAGTTGAATTTGCTCTACAGTTGTTTTCTTTACTTCGAATTCCTTTCCCTTGTCTTTTATACGGTTTACTATTTGCAATACTTCTTCCGTTATATTTTGGAGGGAAACAGTCCAACCGCATCCCATAGCTTTGGTACGCTCTCCCAAGGCCCCAATATCCGTAACGATGACTGGACGCTTATAAGCCACCGCCTCTGACAGAGTATAGCAAAAGGTTTCCGGCCATAAGGATAGAATACAAATGACATCAATGCTGTGAAGATCCAAGTAGGTCTGTAATTCATCTCTTTGATAAAAATTGGTTTTAACCAGATTTTTTATTTTTAGCTTTGCCAATCGTGGATCATCAATTCCGCCAAAAATAAACCAATTAACATCTGAAGGCCCCTGTGTAATGATATTAAAAATCTCGCCGCTTCCCTTCGCAGGATTTAAACCTCCAATAAATGCCATGTTTAAATTTTGATCCCTGCTGGAATGGTAATGGACGCTTTGACAATTTGGTCCACAATACCGGCTCCCATCCACCTCCACAATCGGCTTCACCTTTACTTCTCCATCCGCGAAACAATGTTGTGGCAGATAGGCCTGAAAACCGGATTTTAAATATTCTTTAGAATCTCTGGCCACATCCTGTCGTTCATAGCGGTATGCAGGAATATATATAGTATCATTTTGGGAGTCCGTTGCTTCTACTAAAATACGCGCACCGGAATTATCACGGCCGTATACATAAGCCCAGCCCTCCACAGAGATACAATAACCATTATTTTTGTCTATCTTTTCAATATTACATTTAAACTCGGATGATAATTCAGGTGCAATATCACATTTCAAGGCGTCATATACGCCATCATATCCGTGTTCAACTACTCTTATTTTGTCAAGGATATCCGGAAAATACTTTCCTATAATATTTTTGGCATTTTCAGAAGGGGTTAAAAGTATATCACATAAATGCAAGATTTTTCGGCTATGGTCTCTCCAATATTTCATGTATGCCATTTCTGGAGTAATCCCCATCACATGTTTTAGACAATCCCTACAAACATCATCACTGTCCTTTCCTATGCAGCATCTGCCGTTTTTATCAAACATTTTAATGGTAGGACATAGATAATAAAAATCATGAAGCGTTAAAACAACCGGAATCCCCATATTTTTTGCCAGGAAAAACACATCCGATGCCAGAGTATATGTATGATGTACGTGTATAAGATCAATTTGAAATCCTTTTAATATTGTTTCGAATGCATTTGACTGTTTCGTATTATAAAATTCCGGATATGCAGGGGCTAGACCAATATAGAACTTGAACGTGAGTATATCATGCGGCAGATATGCGGTGACCTGCAGAAATTCATGATTGCGCACTGCCACAAATACGTTATATTCTCGTCGGGCTGCTGAGACCAAGTCTTTTACATGAAGCTGAGTTCCGCCAATATTATTACTGGCATCCGTACGAAAATCCGCCTGTATCACATAGAGCAGGTTTTTTCGCTTATTATGAATTTTTTGCTGTAACTCTACATTTCGATAGAAATCCTCTTGTTTTAAGTCCTGTGAACTGATAGGAGCAGTCAGAACGAGTTCATCGCAAACAATACATTTGTATCCCAGGATGGTCATATCTTTTAATAGTCCCTCTATATGGGGAGGGATAAAATCCATAAATCGGAGCCTAGTTCTCAACGGCAAAACTGCCTCTGATTTCAGATAAAGAAATTGAGCAGTAACCCTATCAGCCTCCGTAGCAATATATTTCGACAGTCCCCAAAAACAGTCCGGAAGCTGTTTATCCTCACACTCAAAGCAGACTGGAGATACGGATCCTATTTCCGGTCTTTCGTAGGCCAGGGTTCTTGCCGTATTAATAGCGTCATCAGTGATGGTTATAAACGGGCTGATTACCAGAAGGTCATTTGAAGGGTTATATTCATATTCATCAAGGCAACTATCATGATTAGTTATGACATCCAAATCGTCTAATAAGTCATCTTGGGTATGGGCTTCAATTGATAACTCCCTACATACTAAAAAAGCCTTCTTAATAATATTAGATTTACTTACTAGATTATTCAGCCAAATTAAAGTGGATAAATCTGCATTCTCAACTTGGGCAATAACTGTTACCCCTTCGTTTTTTTTCATACTTTTATCTCCCTATGAATTTCAAAAGAGCTCCTCTGATTTTCCAGGTTTTTGTCTTTTTTATATTTTCAATTTCCAATACAAGCCTCTTATTATCTTCCAAAATTGTCTTCATTTTATCCTGAAGCTCTTTATCCCCCTTTACAGCGTCTAAAATATCCTCTCCTGTAACCGACACTTTAGCGAGTTTTGTCATTTCCGCCTGATACCAGTAGTAATAACTTCTATCCTGTTCTGTCACGTATGGATTGACTTTACCAAAGTATTCCAAGAGGTCCATACGGCTGCGCATTAATTTTCTGGCCTCTTTCGGTATTTCCTCCCCATTATCATAATAATTATATTTTGATTTTCCGTAACCGATTCCAAAGACCCTTTGGCCTTCCTGATTCTGCTCATCGATATACCACTGGCGCAGTTCATAGAGGCAAGGATTATTCTTCCCATACAAATCAAGCATGATTTTTTGAGCGCCCGAATCAAATCCTGAAAAATGATAAAATTTCAGCTTACTTCCATTGACATAATAAATATCGTCTTTTTTGATAATGTTTCTTTTGGTAAGATTCCAGGTTGATACATTACAGCCGGGATCTTTCCAAATATAAACCCCATCAAACATGGCTGGGGCAAGATCTCCCCACCTCTGGTCTGTGAAGAGTCCATTTGGAATATCATCATAGCAAAAATCGACAAGGCGGTCTCTCCACCATCTTGCGTACTGAAGTCCATTTTCGCTGTTTTTAACCGCATAGAAACCAAAATTATAAATGCCGTGCTTTAAAGAACATATTTCATTATTAATTACATCCTGCTTTTCTGTTTCCGGGATTGTTTGATGCGGAGTTACAACCACATCATACTGATCTAACAGCTTCTCCAGATCTGACAAATCGTCGAAAACTGCAATATCCGGATCCAGATAAACAACTTTATCAGAGCCGTCCTCCAAAAACTTTACTAAAGCCTGCCCCTTGACGGCCGTACAAAGTTCTACGACTGTATGCATGTAGATCCATAAGTTGAGATTTTTAACGGGAATGACCAGATCTTCAATGCATATAATTTCATCAAAATACTCCTTACTGATATCTATGTTTTCCGGTACATCATCAGCTAGAACTATAGAAAATTTTGAATGTGGGCAATATTTTTTTAGGGATTTAGCAAGTACCCGTGCCTTGGGTAAATAATTATTATTAATACTAGTATAAAAATGCATGGGAATAGTCCTCCATATGCTTTCATATTATTTAATTTGTATTTTCTTTTAAACTGTTGTTTTCAGCCAGCAGTTCATTATTCCATTTAGCAATCGAAATATTCTGTTCTTTAATTTCCAGATTCACTTTATTAATGATATCCAGTTGCTTATTAAGATTAATAATTGCTTCCTTTAATTCCTCAATTGCTTTATCTCTTAAAGTGATTTCTTTTACATTATCCTGGATTATGTGCTTTGCAGTCACAAGCTGTTTCTCAAAATCATCTCTTTCTGAACGGGTTTCAAGCATTTCACCCAGATACTTCTTAAAATGAGGAATGAGATCGGTATCAAATGCAGCACAACAAAGTTTAAAAATCACTTTTTCAGTTTTAGGCTTACACCGAAAATAGATCTGCGGATCGTCATGATCAAAAAGATATTCGCCATTCTGTAAATCAATCCCATTCATTAATTCAACCGCTAAATTATATTCCTCGCCTTCAAAAAACCCTATTGCTTTTTCTATTCTGAGAATACAGTTATGTTCGATGGGATCAACCCGCAAAGCCTTCGTGCAATCGTAGTCGCTTAGATCAACTTTAATGCTAATGCTTGAAGGGTCAGTAAAAAAAACATTTGCATCTTTTTCAGTTTTTCCAGCAAACACCTGTGTTTTATATAAGGTGTAATCAAGGTTACGTGTCTCTAGAACAGGCTCCGCCTCCATCGGTGTTTTTATTGCGTCGAAAAGCAGCTGATATACATCTGCATATTTCCGCGTTCGCAGAAAGGAAGATATCTCCCTAGGGATTTCTTCGTAAGTGCACGGAATTTCTATATCACCAACTCTCTTTTGAGTAGCACTTTCCTCTGAAATATAATAACCAGCATTTTTGATCAATTGGCGAGCAGACGAATTTGTATAGAAATGTAAATGGGTATCGTCCAACAGGCCGAGTTTTGTATAATCGAACTTATTATGAAGTAAATTTATTATGACCGAATTATGTGCAATATTAGGGATAGAGATGAGCAAATGACCGG
Organism: Hungatella sp. SB206; assembly: GCF_051132295.1. Lineage (NCBI taxonomy): Bacteria > Bacillati > Bacillota > Clostridia > Lachnospirales > Lachnospiraceae > Hungatella > Hungatella sp. SB206. The sequence continues at coordinate 1,077,593 of NZ_CP096603.1, forward strand.
ACTCTTTCAATTTTCCTTTCAGTGCATTTAAAACATATTGGGGATTATGCAAATGCTCCAGAACATCTAAAAAAATGATATAATCATATTCGTTCTCTGGTAATCGATCGATTACAGCTGGATTTTCAATATTGCCTTGCGATTTTCCCAGAAACGATTTTCTGGAAAAGGTCCGCGCCTCCAAACCAGCTTCCTCATTATATTCAATAATATCTACTAAACAGTTTAAATCTTCTTTTAAATGTTTCGTTAAGCGACCGTTAGAGGACCCAATTTCTAAGACCCGGCTTTCGGGGCTGACTTTTTTGAATGCCCATAAATTAGAATGATCCGTTGTCAAATCATAACCAAAATTATATTTATTCATATTACCACCTTATCAAACATCTGCGATCCATTAGTTAGTTGTCGAATAAACATCAATTTCAGGATTTATGTCAATGATGGCGCTATTGGCGCCCTGGTTGACTACCGAAATATCCAGTACTTGATACAGCCAGGTCAATACTTCAAATTCTTCTATTTCACCTTCCGAAACTGCCGCCCCAACAATATAATTCCCTTTCATAATAGGCGGCATGACAAAGCTGAATTCAACCCGAACAATTGAATTTGCATTTACGCGAAACGGCTCTTTTAGGGCACAGATAGCGGTATTACAATTGATAACCCATAAGCCCTTTAGTGTTTCGATCGTAAAACCGGCAATACATTTTTCAATTTGCCGAAGACTTTCTATGATCTCTACAAAGGTATATTTCTTCCCTGATTCCAGTTCTGTCACAATTTCCCCATCGGAATTCTGAAAGAAAGCTGATTTTATCATCACTGCATCATTACATTTACTTTCTTTCGCATAAGAAACCGGAGGATAAGCCTGAAGATTCATCCGTTGGACTTCATAAAAGTCTGATAATTTGCTTTTGTCAACGAAAAAGCTGTTTTTCCGAATGCTGTTTGAATAGGCATTGCATACTTCAACACTTTCGCCGCACATCTGCTGCACGCCATGTTCAATCCATAAGACTCGAGAACACATTTGTTTGACGCTTCCCAGGTCATGTGAAACGAATAGTACGGTTATGCCCTTTGACCGCAGCTCATCAAATTTTTTAAAACATTTGTTCTGAAAAAAGACGTCGCCTACGCTTAACGCCTCATCCACAATTAATACTTCGGGTTCCACGTTGATTGCCACAGCAAAGGCCAGCCTTGCAAACATACCGCTCGAATAATTTTTTACCGGCTGATTTATAAAATCACCGATATCAGCAAAAGACAAAATTTCCGGTATCTTCTGTTCCATCTCTTCTCTGGAATAGCCCATGGTTATTCCATTGAGATATATGTTCTCCATACCCGTGTATTCCGGATTAAACCCTGCGCCTAACTCGAGCAGTGCTGAAACTTTTCCATTAATCTGTATGTTCCCCTGATTGGGTTTTACGACACCGGTAATGATTTTAAGCAGCGTAGACTTGCCTGAACCATTTGTGCCGATGATTCCAAAGGTTTCTCCTTTATAAACTTCAAAACTTATATCACGCAGCGCATAGAATTCCTCATATCTTTTTTTCCGTGACAGGCTTAAAGCTTCTTTCACCTTATCAATGGGTTTGTCATATAACTTGTAAATTTTGCTGACATTATCGATCTTTATTGAAATATTATTACTCATCTTATACCTCTATATTTCATCTGCAAAATATGGCCGCAGGCGCTTAAATGTTACAACCCCAATAACAAATATTCCTATGGTTAAGATCCAAAAATAGAGATTAATAGCACCTCTTTCCCAAAACCATTCCTGGTATATGAAGCAGTCTCTGTATCCCTGGCAAATATAATACATGGGGTTGAATTGTAAAAATAATTTTATAACCGGGTCCATTTGCGCGGGATCCCAGAAAATGGGGGTCATCCAAAAACCAATCTGAATAATAACATTTACAATATTTGATGTATCTTTAATGAATGGGGCCAAAGCTGCCAACAGCCAGGCCAAGCCTATTAATAAAGCTAATGTGCAAAATAAGTAGTAAATAATCTGAACATTATAAATACTGACAGGAATTCGATATACTCCATACATAAAGTAAATGAACAGGATAAAACCCAGATGCACAAATAGAGACGACAGCACTTTTACAATGGGAATAATGCTGACCCTGAAATTGACTTTTTTAACCAGGTAACTATATTCCATCAAACAATTTGTGGATGCAAGCAGGCTTTCCGTAAAAAACGTCCACACTAAATATGCAGGTATAAACCATAGGATAAAGGGTACATCATCTACAGGGGGATTACGAAACCCCAACTGAAATACAACCCAAAAAACAAGTATTGTCACTAATGGCTGAATAAAAGCCCAGATAACGCCTAAAAAAGACGCTGCGAATTTAGCTTTTAAATCATTTTTAGCCAATGCAAAGAGCATTTTTTTATTTGTAACAATATCTTTTATAAACCAATAAATTTGTTTTATCATAACGACTCCTGTTAATGTTGTGGCCTTTGATAAAAGCGGAATAAAAATGCTTTTAATTGTTTTTTAAATGGGATTTTTATCTGGCATATAATTAATCCGAGTTTATATGCAACGGATCTGTGGATTTTCAGCAATTCATTTTCAGCTTCATGCAGCCTTTTATATACATCTTCATCACCGCCGCTGATGCTCAATAAATTATTCGCCAATAAGTATCCGTTCAGAATATATTTCTTATCCCAATCCTGAAACTTTTTTGTTCTTTCATCGAGAAGGAACCGGTTATAGAGATCAGCATAATCATTTCCCATTTTCTCTATCGTCTTTAAGCTGTTTTTCTCAATATTGACCAGTTTTTCTTCGTAATCTTCCTGATTGTTTCTAATATGGCTGATCAGGGAAAGGATGTCCTGCGCCGTAGCTCCAAAGGGGACTGTCCAACCACAGCTGTTTGCTCTTACCCGTTCTCCCAATGCTCCGATATCTGTCACAATAACAGGGATCCGACACTGTAAAGCTTCTGATAAAGTATAACAATATGTCTCTGGCCATACTGACAGTATGCATACCAAATCTATTCTGTGTTTTTCAAATAATTCTGGAAGCTCTTCTCTACGATAAGGTCCGGTCTTTTTATAATTTTCTTTTTCCAGGAGATTTAAAGAGTTATAACCCATCATGCCGAACACATACCAATTGATATTATCCGGGCCATTCTTTATCATCTCTGTTGCAAGATCGCAGCCTTTTTCCGGACTCAGACCGCCGATAAAGGCTATATTAATCTCGGCTGACAGCATATGGTGCTGCACATGACACGGCAGTAGTTCTACATTTCCATGTTCTATGACGGTAACCCTATGTTCTATTTCGGGAAAATACTGGCATATCACTTTCTTTCCGCTATCAGTGGGAGAAATAAACTGATCTACTAATTGAAATACGGTTCTGCTTTCTTCTCTCCAAACAGAAATAAAATCAATCTGCTTAGAATACCCCTTTTGAGCATTCATGCACTCCGTACATTTCGAACGGGACTCTTTCCCTATGCAAAGTGAATTCGCGCTATCCAACAATTTTATGGATGGACATGCATAATAGTAATCATGCAGTGTGGTGACAATTGGTATTTGTCTGTCGGAGGCCTGATAATACATCTCCAAAGAAAGTCCCTTTGTATGATGGATATGAACCAAATCAATACGAAAGGCATCCAAAACAGCCGCATAGACTTTTCCCAAAGCCGCACTCCGAAATTCCGGAAATACCGGTTCGTAATCCACATAATATTTCAAAAAAACTTCTTCATCTTTCAAATAGGCCGTTACATTTAAATAATTCCTGTCCCGAGCGACAACAAAGATGTTATAGCGGCTTCTCAGTGCTGAGGTTAAGTCTTTCACATTTAACTGTGTTCCACCTATGTTATCGTCGGAATCAGCCCTGAAGTCTGCCTGAACCAGGTATAAAATATTTTTTCGACCATTTTGTAAAAGTTGATACAACTTGATATTTTCATTAATAATCCGGTTAGGATCTGAGCTTAAAAATTCCTGAAATTTCTGAACCTGCGCAGGGTACCGTTTTCGCAATATTTTCTCATGGTCATCAATATACTTTTTCTTTTCTGCGCTTATAAATGAGCTAGTGCCCTTATGATAAATGAATAAGTCATCACAAATCACATGGTGATAACCAACCTGCTCTGCCCGATAGGAGAAATCATTTTCTTCGCCATACCCCTTTTGAAAAGTATCTGCATCAAACAACCCAATTTTTTTAATCAATTCTCTCTTAATATACATGCAAAAACCGTTGGATACTGGAATTTTGGGGTATAACCGCAAACTGCATTCTGATATCACCTCTGAGTAGGAGATTACCGTAAATCCGGCAGGTATCGGATTCTCCTCACAGAATTCCGGAACAGAACAGAGCGTAGCATTATTGGAAAGCGGTGTTACTGTACCGATTTTTTCATCACTATATGCGCATGTGACTATTTTATTGATCCAATCCTTCGTGACGATTGTATCTGAATTTAAAAGAATCACATCGTGTTCTTCCGATTGTAATATCCCCTGATTAATAGTTCCGGAAAACCCCAGATTTTTTGTATTGTTGAATACAAGAATATTTTTCGTTATGTTTTGACTCTGTACAGTGTTCAGATATGGCAGGATTCTATTATCTGAACTGCAGTCATTAATCAGAATCAGCCGATGATTTTCTAAGTCCGTAACATCTAAAATACTTTTTAAACAAATGGTTAAGTCTTCAAATGCATTATAAACCGGAATGATAATATCAACTTTATTTTGTAAAATGGACATAGTACACTCCTATAGTTTTCCAATCAGGATCACCAGATATAATATTATGGTATCGCTGAATTTTTGACGGTAAATTCCAGTATCAAATACAACCTTTAATCTGTATATAAAAGAATCCCTGGATTTCAGCAATTTTTCAGCTAAATTTTTATTACATACCAGAGAAGAGGAATGATACTGACAAGGTTCATTATTCAGTTGCGGATCAAATATTCTAATAAATTCCTCTACCTGACGATAGATTTCACCTCTGGGCTTTTTCAATTCTTTAATACGGTGCTTCAGTAGATCTTTTCTCGATAACATGGCGCCAGACGTGTTGTGGCCGTGCTGCCGATATTTAATGTAACTCTCCTGATCATAGTAAACTTCGCCAAAACAAGTTGCTGTAAGATAAAACCACCAATCATGCATAATGACAAATTCCGGAGTTTGATGCCGAATAATTTCCAGGAGCCTGCGATTCATCACAGCGGTACAGCCGGTGCACATATCCTGAACTAATGCGTTGCCAAATGTAGCTTTTTTCATAACTCTGCTTACAGTCACATTAATTGGTACCAAATGTTCATCTACAATGATTTTATCGCTGCAGTAGAGCGCAGGGGTTTCGTGTGGATACGTATCTAATATTGAAACTGCGCGACTGATTTTTTCCGGAAGCCATTGATCATCCTGATCAGCAAAAGAGTAGTAATCATAGGATAAGTCCGCTTTACGTATTAATTCAAAAAAGCTTTGACAAACACCAATATTACGCCCTGGATACCATTGAATCTGCGGGTATAATGACGTATAGGAATCCAATATGGAAGGGGTGGCATCAGTGGAACCATCATCACGAATCAGGACAGTGACTTCTTCATAATTCTGTTTTAATATGCTCTCAAGCTGTGTTCGAATATACTTTTCTCCATTATAGGTGGACATCAGTACCAGTACACTCATCTTAAAAACCTACCTGATATTTATTTTGAAGAACTACGCCGGATTCCTTTATACTGTATCCTGAGTTTTTTAAATATTGCTGAACCGCTACAGATTGTGCCAGACGTACTTCTATTTGACCACTCAATTCAGTAACAGCTGTTTTTTTAACCAAAGTATCTGTCCACGTTTTAATCGAATCACCTAAAGGCACAAAAAGGGTTTGTCCTGCAGAAGCTTCTTCGGGTATACAATCAGATGCTATACAGGGCAAACCCGCAAGCTGGGCTTCCAGAAGGACTACACCAACTCCCTCATATCGAGAAGGCAGAATAAATAGATCCATGCCTTGATATAAATCGGCTACATCGTCTCTCTGACCTAGGAAAAGAACAGATTTCTCTAATCCCAAATTTCTTACCTGCATTTCAACTTTATTTCGTAGCGAGCCATCACCAATTAACACCAGAACACTATCAGTCCTCTGTTTTTGGTATTCTGCAAACACCTTAATTAAAAACTCATGATTTTTTTGCCTTTCGAACCGTCCCACATGTCCGATAACCAATTTATCCTGCGATTTCAATTCTAATTTTATTCGTTTTCGTTTAATCGGATCAAATTGAAATTTCTCACTATCAATGGCATTGTGGAGAATGAATATCTCTCCTTTATTCATGCGACGCTTTCCATACAAAAACTTTCCTGCCGCTTCTGAACATGCAAATCGCTCTACTTTCATAAAACGAATCGGCAGACACAATATCCGATTTCTCACTGCATTAAGCGTCTTATCTGAGTACTTCGTAGCATGACAGTGAACAATAAACTTTTCCAATCCATATCTTTTAGCTATAGGCCTTAGCAAAAATGTCAAATACACTTCATGGTTATGCAGCCAGGTATATTCTCCGGCATGTAACCGAAAAAATGAATTCAGCTGCTTTATAGACTGGAAAGAACTTCCTGGCTTGTCAATGCAGTAGATTTTTCCGCCTAATTCCCGGATTTCTTCCATATAAGAATCCTCACAGGCAATAAAGTGCAAAAAATCAAACTGGACTTTATCCCGGTCTATATGCCTGTAGTAATTCATTATGACGCTCATAACGCCGCTTCCACGGCTCAGAGTGGAAACAAAGTGCAGAACCCGAATACAGTCTGTCTGTGTACTTTCTTGCGTGATATCAGCCATTTAAGCCCTTTCTGTGGTACTTCCCATAATCGCGCTTATAGGAAATTACCATTCAAATCCGTTAAAAAACCCCCACAAAAAATTTAAGTTGAGCACATCCCCTCCAGGATGATATAATTTAATGTGAATAAATACAGAAAGGTATTGACATGGAAAAGCCAGTTGTTTCAGTAATTATGCCTGCTTACAATTGTGAAAAGTTCATAGCAAAGGCGATCGAGTCAGTTCTTGTACAGAATGTTTCGTTAGAATTGATTATTCTTAATGATTGTGCAACGGATGGAACAGAAAGAGTGATACAACAATATCTTTCTGATCAGCGGATCCGTTATGTTAAAAATGACAGAAATATGGGGGTGGCCAGGACGAGAAATGAAGGGGTACGTATGGCAATGGGGGAGTACGTTGCATTTCTGGATTCTGATGACTGGTGGGAGAGGGAGAAATTGAGCAGGCAGTTGGCTCTAATAAAAAAAGAGAAGAAAGTCCTTTGTTCGACAGGACGAGAATTGGTTGACATAAATGGAAACCTCACTGGGAGAGAAATTCCCGTGAAGGAGACGATCACATATAGTATGATGCTCAAACAGAATTGGATTAATTGTTCTTCTGTATTATTGAAACGGAAGGTGGCAGAGGAATTTCCAATGGAGCACGAAGATAGCCATGAGGACTATATAACCTGGCTGAAAATACTGCAAAAATATCAATATGCCTGTGCGATCAATGAGCCATTGCTGAAGTATCGCTTAAGTAGTCAGGGAAAATCCGGGAGTAAGCTCAAATCTGCGAAAATGACTTTTAAGGTATACCGATATATGGGATTTTCGTGGTGGAAGTCCATAGGCTGTTTTATTTGTTATGCCTGTAATGGAGTGAGAAAATATATAATAAAATAAATGAAAGGCTGCCTTTACTTCACTGGCTAAAATTTCAATGACATACTGTAGAGCATGGAAGAAAGAAGAAAAAGTTTATATGGTGGCAGACTCTGCTATTTCTAAAATAAAAGAAGAAGATTTTTCACCAGAGAGTACTTTTGGTGAAGAGCATAGAGTTTATAAGAAATATTATGTAAAAGAGGGGCATTTAAAGATTCGGCAGCTTAGAGATAACATTGCAGTATGCTTTGCTGGAGACGTTGATGTTGGGAATGAGATAGAAGAACATTTGCATACACTGCTTGATGAGGTACCGTTTAAGGAATGTATACAACTTATAGAGAATTCTTATAATAACGCGAATATCGAGTTTATACTTTTAAAATCCAATGGTCAGAATGAGAATGATATTTATTATTTCAATGGAAGTCACTGTGATAAAGTGAACCAGGCAGAAATCGGAAATGGTAAGGATTTAGAATATTTTAGCCGTGATATGACTGGTATAGTAAATGAATTTCATAAGGCAGGTATAGATAAGTACTATTATTTAGGAATGGTTATGGGAGTGATGCAGTGCTATATGCTGAACAATCAAACATTTCAGTATGGTGTTGGCGGTACGGTGACCGGGATTGTAATGGATTCAAAGATTCACTGGTTCAGAGATATGGAATATTATTTGTTTGATGACGATATTCTAAAACCCGATACGATGTCTGTTATAGCGCGGGGACATAGTGTATTCACTTCTTCTGATTTGACAGGAAGTACTATAATGCTGCTGAATGAATATTTTGATAGTGAGTTGGAAAGAAATCCTTATTTACAGCGTTCGATGATAAAGATTCTTTCCGAAAAAAATATGTTCTATCAAATGTTTTATAGTAGAGTGGATAACGTAGCAGTATTCACTCAATTGAATGGATCGACACAGAAGCCATTTTTTAAGCGATGGATCCGAAGACGGAATGAAGCTACAGATTATGTGTATACATTCGATCCCCAGTTTGTGCAGTTTTTTTCAAAGCATGCAAGCCCTATGGAACGCCTTCCGACTGTGCTTGAAGTGGTAGCAAATGTAGATGATCACGCTGATTATAAAGATATTGCCAGTATCATTAAACAAAAGGATGATGGGTTTGTACGTGAAAACCCAGAGATGGATTTTGAATTTAATGAATTTGAAATGGTAGGATTTGATAAATCTGCGCTTAATAGTATTAAGAAAAGCATCAAAAAATATCATAATATGATGATCATTGATTTCGAATTTTTGTTTGGAGAAATTAAGGAAAAATTTGAACTTTATAAACCTCATCATGAAATGTATATAGAGGAAATGGATTTAACCCAAATTATTAATCCGTTTCCACATCTGATTTTAGATGATTCTTTTGAATCAGTCCATTTTGTGGATAATGATTTTGATAAGTGGAGAGTAATTATAATTAAAGATAAGAATAAAGATATTATAGTTGATGGCTATCATATGACGCGTATGTTTGAAGGATATGATAACTGTGAATTAATTGAAAGCGATGCATTTGAAAAAGATTACATGGGGTGGCTTTTTAATCTGATTAAATCTTTTTATCTTGATGAACATTACTTTGGACTGGAAAAGATGGTAATTGTTGCAGATGATTCCAAGTCCGATTCGCTTCTGCGGGAAATCATCCCAGGATATAATAGAACTGAAATACCAGATATTTATTTACTGCGTAATATGAACCGGTTAACGAATATGTATAGCTGTGCAGGGATGAAGTATGCTGTTATTGATCAAGTAATTGCTTTAATTATGAATCTGGAACCAGAAGAATTCTGGAGACTGGAATCAGAGGCATACGATATATAAAAGCAGGCGCGAGGACTCCATTTGTAATTTACGGCAGTTTTATGATTTATATAGACTTCGGACTGAGAGGGCAAGCACAGGACAGACGGTTTTTATAGCGTCTGCCCTGTCAGATTTGATTTCGCGGAGAGAATAATCACCAAAGTCATTAGTAAGCATGGGATTGACAAAACTCACAAAAAGAATTGTCCCGGAATATTGCTGGGTGATAGGGGAGCAACGCCCTGTACGCGCCACAACAATGCGGGGAAGGCCATATGAGAACCTGATTAACGCCCATCTGCCAGTGGCCAGGTCTGTTTTAACAAACCTGTGTGCGAGAACCTGAGATTGTACATTTTCCTTTCTTCGACGTGGATCTTTCTTCATATGAACGACAGGTAAAAGGCGAGCTCAAAATGCTGATGGGTTACAGTATTAATCCAATAATAAGAAATTTTGTTCGAAAAATAGTCTTAGTTTTTTAATAACCTTTTTATGGCGATACTGCAGCGTAGTAAACGGAACTCCTGTATTCTGTGCTATGCTGCGCAGCGATTCATCCTGGCAGTAAATGTGTGCCAGAAGTTCTTTGTCTTCATTATTCAGTGTGTTTAATGCCTGTTTTAACGTGTTTATCAGGAGGTCGCGTTCAGCCTGATGTTCTACAGGATTTCTGTCTTTTTCTGCAAATAATTCACTTCCGTTTAGGCCTTCTCCATCCAGAGCATCGTAGGAGAAGACGCCATTCCGAATATCCCCTTCTCTGAAATAACGATCCTTTCGCTCTCCATGCTGCCAAATCTTATAGATCTCCTCACTGACAGGAATACTTTGCTGTTCGATTTTAATGTAATAATTTATAGTGATCCCCTTCTTTCCTGGTTGTGCAAATAAAACAGGAGAAAACGAGTGCGGCGCTGTGGCCTTTTCGTTTTCTCCTGCTATTTGGTAATGAATTATTCCTTTGCTAGGTAGTTTTTTCTGTAGTTGTTTTTTGTGAATCCGGTTCGATTAAATGGATGTGCTGTACTTTTTTACAGCGCGGGCACTTGATCTCAATGCTTCCGGCGGTCGGCGGTTTAATGTCAAACAGGCGATGATGACATACCGGACAATAGATTATATGATTCATAAGTCTCCCTCCTTTGCGATCGAACATATGTTCTAATTCTAAAATATCAAATTTTTTAGATTATGTCAATACCAGAATAAAAAACTAAAAATACATTGTTAATTACAATGAAAAAATTTATAATAAAAGTACGCTTATAAAAAATCAATTAATATGTAGAAGAAATAGACACCTGATAACCAGGCTGGAAAAGCAAAAGCAGATAAATATTATGAAGGGAGAAGACTATGGCGGAGTATTTATCACCTGGAGTATACGTGGAGGAATTTGATTCAGGGGGGGTACCTGTGGAAGGGGCCAGCACCAGTATCGCCGGTTTTATTGGGGTGGCGGAGAAAGGACCGGTCGGAGGCGTACCGCGGATGGCGACTAATTTTTCGGATTTCAAGCAGGTTTATGGAACTTATCTTTCCGAAAGGGAATGTGGTAATTATCGTTTTCTGGCTTATGCAGTAGAGCATTTTTTTATCAATGGAGGGTCCCGCTGTTTTGTGGCCAGGGTCGCGCCGGCGGACGCATCCTGTGCGAAGGGAGCTGTGCCAAATACAGGAGATTACGTCCTGAAGTTTACAGCCAGTAATCCGGGGGCGTGGGGGAATGGGCTGAATATAGTTATATCTCCTTCGAGCAAGGCAAGGACTCAGGTCTTTGACGTGCTGGAGGCGGCAGAGGGCAGGCGGTACTCGGTTAAAAATAGTGTCGGATTTTTTGATGGTGATATTGTAGCGTTTTCAGATGGAAATACTACGGTTTATAATCGGGTGGTGGAGAGTAAAGACAATGTTATTTCCTTTGAACATGAATTTGATGTGGATGTAACGGATAAGAATCTATTGCCGGATAAGATTATATCCACCTGTGAGTTCAGGCTGGAGGTCAGGTCCGGCGATTTCGTAGAAATCTACGAGAATCTTTCTTTTAATAGTAATATTCCACAGTTTGTGGAAGCACAGGTTTCAAAATCAGATCTGATTTGTGTGGAATATGTTGGTAAAGGGAAGGAAGTACTTCGGCCTCCTTTTGAATGTCTTGCGTCTTCCGCTCAGGATACCGTGACTGTTAAGCTTTCAGGCGGCACGAATGGTAATATTCTGGACATGGAGGCTTCCGATTTTATTGGAAATGACGATGGAGCGGGAAATCGAACCGGAATTCAGGCATTTCTGGACAATGATATGGTTTCTGTTATGGCCGTTCCTGGTGTCACAGATCAGAAGGTCCAGCTTTCTCTGACTGCTCAGTGTGAACGAAAGAACAGATTTTCGGTTCTCGATATTCCACGGGAGGCAAAAGAGGTACAGGACATCATCAGGCACAGGGAAAATTTTGATACATCCTATGCGGCTTTCTATCATCCATGGGTGACGGTGTTTGACCCCCTCGATAAGAAAAATATAGCAATTCCTCCTTCCGGATCTGTGATGGGAATCTATGCCCGCAGTGACAATTCCCGCGGCGTCCATAAAGCGCCCGCCAATGAAGTGGTTCGGGCCTGTGTGGGACTGGATGTGCAGTTTGACAAAGGTGAGCAGGACATTTTGAATCCCAAGGGGGTAAATTTGATCCGGCTGTTCCCAGGTCAGGGGATCCGGGTATGGGGAGCAAGAACTGCAAGCAGCGATGGAACGTGGAAATATGTCAACGTGCGCAGACTTTTTATATTTTTAGAGGAATCCATAAAGAAAAATACGGACTGGGTAGTATTTGAAGAAAATAACGAAGAGCTATGGAGGCGGGTACAAGGAATAATAGAAGTGTTTCTGAGGGAGGTATGGAGAAGCGGCGGCCTGGCCGGATCATCTCCGGAAGAGGCATTTTATGTAAATATTGGGCGTGGCACCATGACACAGGAAGAGATTGATAATGGACACCTGATTTGTATCATTGGCGCGGCTCCTGTGAAGCCAGCTGAGTTTATAATATTCAGGATCACTCAGAATACCGCATCTGCACAGTGAAGATTTTAAGAAGAAGGAATGGTAGTGGCTGGTTTTCGCAGCTGCAGAAGCGTTGACAAGAATTTTTGCAGAAGCAGATTGTGAGGAACTGACGGACACTCATATGTATGCTATATGCGGACAAAATTGAATGAAAAATACAAACAATTATACGGGGTATGAAGTAAAGAAATGTGAGCGAAGGATAATGAAAATAATCGGCAGTTCAGGTGCTTTTCTGATTAACAGACTGGTCGTATCTGACGGATAATTATTGTTACAATAATAAACAGCAACTGGTTTATAAAATGTATATGAGTATTTTTTAGATAATGTTGTAGAAGGAATGTTTATTGTGTTCTATTACCGGACAGACCTATAAAACGGATATTTTGAGTCGTATTACAGATCTGGAAGGAAGACTTAAACGACTTGTTTAGCTTCTATAAACAGCTTCCTTCTATAACAGGGAAATTTGACGATATGGTTTGAGTCAGTTACGGAACAGAGGGGGCGGCCGAGTTAGAAAGTCTCCTTTTATGATTCACAGAGGTGTCCTCTGTTGGAGGACAAATGGTTGGGATAGATTTAGAGGTACTCAAAAGCACTAAGCAATCAAGTGAATTATTTTGGAAATATAAAAATTATAAAAAAATGCAATTGAAAATGAGTCGAAAATATTATCAGGGATTCTATTAGGAAATGCATCGGAAACGATATTAGGAAATCAATCAGAGGATTAATCAGAAAATCAATCAGAAAATCAATCAGGAAATCAATCAGAAAATCAATCAGGAAATCAATAAAAAAATGTATCAAAAATCTACCACAAACAATATCACCACATACATCAACCACCCCGCCAAAAACCACATCACGCATCCCTCTTTACCGCTCTTCCCCCTCCCCCTCAATCACAATCTTATCGAAATACCCACATGCCCCCAACACCCAAAGCGCCTCTTTGATAACCCGCTCATCTCCGGCGGCACGGAGTATGATTCGTTTGTTCTCAAAACGGTTTTCCAGAATGTTTTTTAGAGCGCCGGGACGGTAGGAGGCTCTGGGAATCATACCATAGCAGGCCTGCTGCACATTTTTTGCCGGAGGGTTTGGATCGATCAGAATAATTTTGTCGAAATCGTAAATGACATCGTTTTTCATATATCTGGTACTTCCTTTCGGAGAAGATGGATACATATGGTACTGCTGGTTTTTTTTGACTTAGCCGCGTGTTTACGGACTTTTTATAAGTCTGCCGTTTTGTCGAATATTGCGATATGTTTTGCTTTTCAAACGGCCGGAAACGTCTTATAGTGGTTACAAGAAAAGCAAAAAAAGGAGGGTTTTCCACATGACTGATACTGAAAAGATGAGGTTCATGGAAATGGAGAATATGAGGTTAATGGAAGAAAATGTTAAGCTGCGCAGAGTGATATCGAAATTAAACCAGACACTTAACAGACTGATCGAACATTACATAAGTTCTGACAGGATCGCATGACCGAGGGTATTGGGGAGTGCCCCGCACTCCCAATAAAACTCTCTGTTATCGCTATTCCGGATTTTCGGAATTATCAGTGCCTCCGGAAGCTTTTTCACCAAAGGGTGGAATAGGAGACTTGCCGGATGGTTCGATTCCTTTGTTTTTACGCACCAGATCCCAGATTGTCTGATGCATCCATTCAACGGTCTCGTTCAGCTTTTTATTTTCGGCTTCCAGTTCGACGATGCGATCGCTCATGCGGGCGATGACCTCCCGGTTATTATAGGCCTTGTGCGGCGCCATCAGGCGTTTGACGTAAGGAGAAGAAGCAGAAATAATCTGTTTCGACAGTAAATCGTCCCGCTCTTCACAGCTTAAATCCATAAAGTCCTGAAAACTGATGGACAAAGGTACCATGTCCACGGAGCATTTGGGGCATACCGCATTTTTAGGAAGCTGGTAGTATCCATAATACCCGCACTTCGAACAATAGTACACGGAAAGCTCTCTCATAGCGTCCTCCTTTTTTGCTTTTCCTGTCAAAATGGCAGTACTCTTCTATATATATAACGCAAAATAAATGAAATTGTAACGCGAAATATCGTCTTTTTGTAGAAAATTCCAAAATTTTATGTTTTATTAACACTATTGCTCTAAATATGGAGCAAAAAATGCAATCTTGTAATTTTTAATTTTAAACGTAAGAACTGTGTACACTTATCACTGATACAGTAAAAAAACAGACTGCCCCAAGGGGCAGCCTGCCGGTTTGAACGGATGAAACTTTTATTGCTTTTTATTTATTCTTTTTTATAGCATTACTGGATACGTCCGTTTACGTCCACAACCCAGGTCTTGCCGTTAGAATCTTTATAATCTTTGAAGCCATTTCCAAGTTCCGGCTTTGTAGCGGATTTGGAGGAAGAGGACGCCTTCTGGATGGAACCGCTTGTGTTCACCAGATACTGATTTCCGTCGTAATTCATCGGAGCCAGTCTTAAATCAGAGTCTGCGTCTTTTCTTAAACCATACTCGTACAGTGTGTTGTCACGGATCCCGTGGAAGCCCTGGCCTTTTCTGGAGCCGTCGGTATAGAAGAACCATGTCTGATTCTCATCTAAATCTTCATTGTAAATAACCTGCTTGCCGGTTCTCATAACACCGTCCTCTGCGAAGTAGAAGTTGGCAACTTCTCCATCTTCCAGATTGACAACCTTTAAACCAGTCTGCATTTCACCCTTTGTATTAAACGCATATTTCTTAGACTCTACAGTGAATAACTGAAGTCCGTTATCTGCATGGTACGGCTTACCGTTCTTGAAGTAGAAGTTATAAAGTTCGCCTTCTTCACTGATGCCTTCCACGCCCTCGATGGTTCTCCATCCGGTTACGCGTTTTCCATTTTCCGGCTCATAGTACTGATATCCGGCCACGGTTGTTGCTGTATTTTCTGCAGCATCAGAAGGAGTTGCATTTTCTGCATTCTCTTCTGCAGGAAGCTTAAACCAGCCTGTCTGCATTACGCCGTCTACGAAGGTATAGTAGTCGCCGCTGATCTTTTTATCGACCTGATTTTCTACCATTTTTCCGTTTGTGTCAAAATAGTACCAGGAATGGGTCATCTCAGGATCGTCGCTTTCATTTTCCAGCTGAATCCAGCCAGTCTTCATCACGCCGTCGTTTGCCTCACCCAGGTAGTATGTCGCGTTATCGATTTCTACCTTTCCTGTCATCATCTGTCCGTCTTCGTTGAAGTAATACCAGCTTTCGCCGACTTTCTGCCATTTGGAAACTGCGGCCTTGCCGTTCTTTCCGTAATAGTACCAGTGGTACTCGGCAGCGTCAGGGGAGTCCCATGCGTCTTCATTTTCAATGGAGATCCACTGGTCCATAACCCGTTTACCGGTTTCATCAACGTAATATTCATCAATCTGTGCATTTGTGGCGATTTCGCCTTCTTCATTTAAGTAATACCAGTCTTCGCCGCGCTTCTTCCAGGTGTCTGTTAAGAAGTAATCGTCCTCTTCATAATATTTGAAGGAACCGTTTTCCTCTACCCAGCCGATTGTCTTTGCATATGCGATGGAAGAACCTGCGGTGAAGCCCATCTCTGGAGCTGCTACGGTCATTACTGCCGCAGCGGATAATACAGCCATCATTTTTAAATTCTTTTTCATAAAAAATTTCTCTCCTTTTTTCTCACTTTGATTTGTCGTGGCCGAAAATCCATAGTTGCATTACTCTGCGATTATAACGTACGCTAGGTGGGTAGTGAAAGTGTGGGTTGATGGCAGATATGGAAGGAGATAACAGAATATGGAGATGGATGTAGAATTTGAGGGGTTCCTCCGTAGAAGCAATCTGGCCGATAATACGATAAAAGCCTATGTATATGCGGTGAAACAGTATTGCGGCCGGTATGACAAAGTGACGAAAAGTAATCTCCAAAAGTACAAACTGTTTCTGCTTGAAAACTACAAACCGAAAACCGTGAACCTGCGGATAAGGGCAGTAAACTGTTATCTGGAAGCAATCGGCAAGGAAAAACTGGCATTATCTTCTGTAAAGGTACAACAGAAGACGTATCTGGAAAATGTAATCAGCGACGCAGATTATATGTATTTTAAGGAGTGCTTAAGAAGGGACGGGGAATGGTTCTGGTATTTTGTCATCCGTTTCATGGCCGCCACAGGAGCCAGGGTGAGCGAACTGGTTCAGATTAAGGCAGAACATGTGCAGACGGGCTACTTGGATCTCTATTCCAAGGGAGGGAAAATTCGGCGTATTTACATACCGAGCGCCCTGCGGGAAGAGGCTATGCAGTGGATTAAATACCGTGGAATCGAGAGTGGTTTTCTTTTTTTAAACCGTTCGGGAGACCGTATCACCACGAGGGGAATTGCCGGGCAGCTGAAGAAATTTGCCGCCCGGTACGGGATCCCCGTGGAGGTGGTCTATCCCCATTCCTTTCGCCACCGGTTCGCGAAGAATTTCCTGGAAAAATTCTCAGACATCGCGCTTCTGGCCGACTTAATGGGGCATGAAAGCATCGAGACAACGAGGATTTACTTGAGAAGGACGAGTTCCGAACAACAGCAGATTGTAGACCAGGTAGTAGACTGGTGAGAAAAGGGGGTAAAAAGTAAGAAAAACTTCAATATGCATTTTATAAGGGGTGTGGTATACTATGAGTACTTAGCGAGGTATTTTCGTACTTAGACAGACAATTATTATTTTTTATGTAAGGAGAATCCATCATGCGAATGAAAGTATCCAATTACATCTCCCAAAAACTTGTGGATTTTGGTATCACACAGGTATTTACCGTGACCGGAGGCGGAGCGATGCACTTAAATGATGCACTGGGGCATCAGGAGGGACTTACCTGCCTTTATAATCATCACGAGCAGGCATGCGCCATCGCGGCAGAGTGTTATGCGCGGGTTCAGGGACGCATAGCGGCCGTCTGTGTTACGACAGGCCCGGGGGGCACCAATGCTATCACCGGGGTTGTGGGAGGATGGCTGGACTCCATACCCATGCTGGTATTATCCGGACAGGTTCGGTACGACACGACGGCAAGGTGGTCGGGAGTGGGAATCAGAGCCATGGGAGACCAGGAGTTTGACATCACGAAGGCAATCGACTGTATGACAAAGTACAGCGAGATGGTCATCGACCCCATGAGAATTCGCTACTGCCTGGAGAAGGCCATCTATCTGGCCTATTCCGGCCGCCCGGGTCCGGCGTGGCTTGACATTCCGCTGAACGTTCAGGGCGCTTATATTGAGACAGAGGAACTGATCGGTTTCTCACCGGAAGATTATGAAGCGGGAGGCGATGGCTGGGCCGTGCCTTCCGATTGTCACGGCGATTCGTGCGGTGAACGTGTGAGCCAGTGTCCAAAGATAGAGGCCGACAATGCGGGGCAGGGCGAGAAGCGTCAGGTGCTTCCGCCATCCGTGACGCGGGAAACGGCCAGAGAAATTATTGAAAAGATTAAAAACTCCCAACGGCCTGTAATCAACGCAGGAAATGGAATCCGAATCGGACATGCCTTCGCTGTCTTTTCCAGAGTCGTGGAAAAGCTTGGCGTTCCTGTCGTGACCGGCTGGGACAGCGAGGACTGTATGCCGGATGACCATCCGCTCTACACAGGCCGCGGCGGCGGTATGGGAGACCGCGCGGGCAATTTTGCCATACAGAACAGTGACCTGGTTTTATCTCTCGGAAGCCGCTTAAGCATCCGCCAGGTGGGATATAATTATAGTACATGGGCGAGAGCCGCCTATACCATTGTCAACGACATTGATCCGGAGGAGCTGAAGAAGCCATCCGTTCACATCGACATGGCGGTCCATGCGGATGTGAAGGATTTGCTGGAACAGCTGGAGCTGGTTCTGGATGAAGAGTACGGAGCCGGACAGCCTGTGTTTACCGGCGGCACCGGGCTTAAGGACAGAACATGGACGGAGACCTGCCGCATGTGGAAGGAGAAATATCCGGTTGTCCTTCCGAAGCATTATGACCACGGGGAAGACGAGGACGCCAATGTCTATGCGTTCATGAAGGAAATGAGCAGCCGTCTGAATGAAGAACAGGTGATCGTTGTAGGCAACGGTTCCGCCTGCGTTGTCGGAGGGCATGCGTGTATCATAAAAAAGGGGCAGCGGTTTATCTCGAATTCAGCCATCGCCTCCATGGGATACGATTTGCCGGCGGCCATCGGGGCCTGCATGGCCGTGCAGGAACGGTGCGTGCGGGAAGGCCATATGCAGGAAAACGGTGCGCAGGAAGGCCGTATGCAGGAACGGGATGCGCAGGAAGGCCACATGCAGGAACCTGTATCGCAGTTCGTCAGCAGCGATATTATTCTGGTCACCGGCGACGGCAGCATTCAGATGAATCTTCAGGAGCTTCAGACGATCATTCATCACCGGATGCCGATCAAGATCTTTTTGATTAATAATGGAGGCTACCATTCGATCCGGCAGACGCAGAAAAATTTCTTCGGCGAGCCGTTGGTGGGAATCGGTGTGGACAGCCACGACTTAAGCTTCCCGGATATGGAGAAGCTGGCTGGCGCCTACGGATATCCTTACTGCAGGGCATGCCATAACGGAGAACTGGTTTCGGCCATTGAGACAGCCCTCCGGACGGACGGTCCTGTGATCTGTGAGATCTTCGTGAGCCGCGATCAGAATTTTGAACCGAAATCAGCCGCGAAACGCCTTCCCGATGGAACCATGGTGTCTCCGCCGCTGGAAGATTTGTCTCCATTCCTTCCGGATGAGGAGATGGATGAGAATATGATGATTCCGCGGATCAGTGAATGATGAAATTGTGATAAATGAGCAGCGAAAGTGTGAAGAGTAAGGAGACGTTTAAACGTTGAATATAGTAGTGACGGGCGCGACGAGTTTTATCGGCGCGCCCATGGTTGACAAACTGATAGGAATGGGACATGATGTCTATGCAGTCGTGCGTCCTGCGTCAAAGAATATTGCAAGGCTCGATACGGGAAGGGAACGCCTCCATGTGATTGAGATGAATTTAGAGGAGGCCGACCGCCTGGACGGCGCGATTTTGGTGCCGTGCGAGGCATTTTTTCATTTTGGCTGGGACGGCGCAGGAAGTGAAAACCGGATGAACCGGGAGGTGCAGCAGAAGAACGCGTCAGACTCCCTAAAAGCGCTGGAAGGTGCGAGAAAGCTGGGCTGCCGGACCTTTCTGTTCAGCGGTTCCCAGGCGGAGTACGGGATCCACCGGGAAGCGATGACGGAAGACACTCCGCTGAATCCCGTATCGGAATATGGGAAAGCGAAGGTGGATTTTGGCAGGCAGGCCATGGAAGCGGTCAGCCGCTGGAGACAGGAAGGCTATGATTGTCACGGTGACTCGTGCACAGAGCGTACGAGCGATCATTTTCGGTACATTCATGCCAGAATTTTCAGCATCTATGGACCGGGAGATCATCCGTGGTCCCTGGTGGAAAGCTGTCTTAAGACTTTTCCGGCAGGGGGATACCTTTCTCTTGGCGAATGCACGCAGATGTGGAATTTTCTGTATCTGGAAGACTTGCTGGAAGCGCTCACCGCCCTTTGGTTAAGCGGCGCGGAAGGTATCTTTAACGTCGCGGGAGAGTGTGGGGAGACGAGGCCTTTAAGAGATTACGTCCGTCTGATGTATGAGGCGTGCGGCTGTCATGGATGCTACAGCTACGGCAGGCGGCCTCAGAATGCGGAAGGGCCGGCCAATCTGATTCCGGACGTGAAAAAGCTGATGGAAGCCACAGACTGGAGGCAGGAAATACCCTTTCAGGAGGGAATACAGCGTCTGATTCAAAGTAAAGAGTCCGGTAAGCCGGACTCATGCGCCGGAGCGCGGCTGCTTCAGCAGCCAGAATTCCTTAGTGCGGAGTGCGCAGCCCCCGGAGGGTTTTTGTTTCATAGGACGAACCTTCCTATGAAACAAAAATATTTGACAAACAGGAGTTTTTATGGTATGAGAGATAAGATTTGTATTGCATGCGGGAAAGCACTTCCAAAACGACCGCTGATTGTTCTGGATGGCATGCCGGCCTCCGCACAGGATATCCCTGATGCGGAAGGAAGAAATGAGGACCAAGGGATATCCCTGCATCTGCACCAGTGCGATTTCTGCGGTCTGGTGCAGTTTGACTGTGAGCCTGTCGGCTATTATAAGGACGTTATCCGCTCCGGCGGATTTTCTACCACCATGGTGAATCTGCGCAGAAGACAGTACGAAGCCCTGATTGAGACGTATCATTTAGAGGGAAAGAAATTCATTGAGGCCGGATGCGGTCAGGGAGAATTCTTGTCCGTACTCACGGAGTTTCCGGTGGAGGCTTATGGCATTGAGCATAAGGCAGACCTGGTGGAGCTGGCGAAGAGCCGGGGCTTAAAGGTCTGGAGACAGTTTACGGAAGATGAGAATACGGTTCTGGAGAATACGGAAGACGGCTGTCACGGGCCTTACGATGTATTTCTGTCCTTTAATTTCCTGGAGCATCAGGCCCATCCGGTCCGGATGCTGAAATGTCTTTATAACAATCTGACGGAAGGCGGTCTGGGACTTCTGACTGTGCCGAGTCTGGAATACATTTTGAAATACGACGGATATTATGAGCTGATTCGTGATCATCTCGCCTATTACACCTTCGACACCCTGCGTTTTGTTCTTGCGGAGGCAGGCTTCGATGTGCTGGAAGAGGAGATGGTGAACCGGGATACGCTGTCGGTGGTTGTGAAAAAACGGCCGGTGACGGAGGGCGCCGAGACGGAAGTTAGGACGACTGGAAAGACTGGGGACGCGGATCACGTCGTAGAGGATTCGGAAGTCCGCGGCATTTCCTCTGCCATTGCAGGCTTTGTGGAGAGCCGCCAGGAGTTGAATCTGGAAGTGGACCGCATTTTAAATCAGTTTGATGAGACAGGCCGGAAGTTGGCTATCTGGGGAGCCAGCCATCAGGGATTTACCCTGGCGGCGACCACCGGGCTTAAGGACCGTGCGAAATATATGATCGATTCGGCAGCCTTTAAACAGGGGCGCTTTGCTCCGGCATCTCACATTCCCATCGTAGCTCCGGATCATTTTGAAAAAGAGCCTGTGGATGGCATTCTGATCGTAGCTCCGGGATATACGGAGGAGATTGCGGGAATCATAAGAGAAAGATTTGGAAGCAATGTGGAAATTATGACCCTGCGGAGCAGACATATTGAGACAATGTTGTGAATAACCAAAGGAGCGTATTACGTTTATGGAGAATATCGTCATCACCGGGGCTACCGGATTTTTAGGGGGCCATCTGGCCCAGTGGTTTCTGGAGCAGGGAGACCGTGTCTATGCCCTGGTGCGGCCGGGATCGGCTAAATTACAGTATTTACCGGAGCACAGGAATTTGATTCCCGTGTACGGAACCATGGAAGAGGCGGCGGACTGCGTGGAAGAAATCGGCCATGCAGATGCGTGGTTTCATTTCGCCTGGGGCGGGGTGAACCGGGAAGAGATCGACTCGCCGGAGGTTCAGGCGGGGAATATAAGAGGATCTCTGGCCTGTGTGGAAGCGGCGCACCGGCTGGGATGCCGCGTATTCATGGATGCGGGCTCCCGGGTGGAATACGGAGTGATCGAAGATGGCCGCGGTGTTATGACGGAAGAGATGGAATGCAGTCCTGTCAATGAATACGGGAAGGCCAAGCTGGATTTTTTCCGGCAGGCAGTGCCGGTCTGTGAAAGGTATGGCATGAATTTCTGCCATCTGCGATTCTTCAGCGTTTATGGGTACGGGGACCATCCGTGGTCCATCATATCCACGCTTGTGAGGGAACTGTCGCGTGGAGGCCGGGTGAGTTTAAGCGCCTGCCGCCACGAATGGAATTTTATGTACATCGATGATGCCGTGGAGGCGGTGGGCCGCCTGTATGAGCAGGTGAAGGACAAGCCCTGCAAAAAGGGCGCGGCAGTCAATATTGCCAGCCGTGACACAAGGGTACTCAAATCTTTTGTGGAAGAGGTTTTTGAACTTGCCGGAAAGCGCGGAACGCTGGAGTTCGGCACCTTTGTTCAGGCAAAGGAAGGCGCGCTGTCCATACGCCCGGATGTCAGCCGCATGGAGGCCATGACGGGCGGATTTAAAGAGCGCTATACGTTTGGCCGCGGCATTACGGAAATGATAAAGAGAGAAATGGAGCACCAGGATGAAGAAAATTAGCGTATTGATTCCATGTTACAATGAGGAGGAGAATGTCGTACCGATCAGCGAGGCGGTCATTAAAACGCTTCAGAAGGACCTTCCGGAGTACGATTACGAACTTGTTTTCATCGACAATGACTCGCAGGATCATACAAGGAGCTTAATCAGACAGCTGTGTGATGAGAATCCGAAGATTAAGGCGATCTTCAATGCACGGAATTTCGGGCAGTTTAACTCCCCGTATTACGGGATGCTTCAGATCACGGGAGACTGCGTGATCGAGATGGTAGCGGATTTCCAGGACCCGGTGGAGCTGATTCCGCAGTACGTCCATGAGTGGGAAAAGGGATATAAAATTGTCATAGGAATCAAGACCAGCAGCAAGGAAAACCGGCTGATGTACTGGCTGCGGGGCTGTTACTATAAGATGATGAAGAAGCTGTCTGACGTGGAGCAGATCGAGCAGTTTACCGGTTCCGGTCTCTATGACAGGGATTTTATCGAAGTGCTGCGGAATCTGGACGATCCGACCCCGTTCCTCAGAGGTATCGTCGCGGAGCTGGGTTTCAAGATTAAACAGATTCCTTATGAGCAGCCAAAACGGCGGGCTGGTGAGACGAAAAATCATTTTTACCAGCTTTACGATGCGGCAATGCTCAGTATTACTTCCTATACGAAGGCGGGACTTCGTCTGGCGACTATTTTCGGAAGCATCTGTTCTCTCATCAGCATGGTGGTGGCTGTGGTCTATCTGGTCATGAAGCTGATGTACTGGGACCGTTTTCCGGCAGGTATGGCGCCGGTGCTCATAGGCATGTGTTTCCTCGGGTCCGTGCAGATCTTCTTTATCGGCCTTATGGGAGAATACATTCTGTCCATCAATGCGAGGGTAATGAAGCGTCCGCTCGTCATTGAGGAAGAGAGGCTTAATTTTGCGGCGGGAAATGCGGCGGAAAAAGAGGAAGACGGCCTGGAAAACTGTGAGGACGCGGACCTTTTCGCGGCTTCCTTAGAGGATGGAGAGAACGTATGAAATACAAGATCGATGTGGCGCGTATCCGCGAAAATTCAATCGTATTAAATGGCTGGGTGATCGGAAGCAGCCCGGAGGCGAAGGCTGAATTCCTGGTCCAGGATGAGAATCAGAAGAACGTGGAGTTTAAGTACGTCCCGGTGCGCCGCGATGACGTCAGCCAGAATTATTTTAAGACCGTGTATGAGAAGGACTTCGGATTTGATATCCGCATTCCTTATGTGAGAGATAATAATGAGGACCGTTTCCTGGTGATTCGGTGCGACGGGAAGACCTCCAGGGTGAAGCTGAACACGGAGATCATCGAGAAGCACAACAGCTCCGCGCATAAGAAGCACGCGAAGCTAAAGAGTATGATGAATAAGGAGACGCTCCATTCGGCCATCGAGTTCTGGAAGGAAAACGGCTTAAAAGCGTTTCTTTTGAAATCGAGCCACAAGCTTCAGGGGATTGACAGTGATTACGATTATCCGGAATGGTACCAGCTGACTAAGACGAGTGACGAAGAGCTGGAGGCGCAGAAATTGGTGGAATTCGATTATATGCCGAAGCTGTCCGTGGTGATTCCGGCTTACAAGACGCCGGAGCGGTATCTGGCCGCCATGCTGGATTCCTTAAGGGCACAGACCTATAAGCACTGGGAGGTCTGCGTGGCGGACGGAAGCCCCAGAGGCGAGAGCGCGGAGCGCGTGCTTAAGCGGTATGCCATGAAGGACGAGAGAATCCGCTACGTGGTTCTGGGTGAAAATAAGGGAATCGCGGGAAATACCAACGCTGCCATCGATATGGCGAAGGGCGATTTCATCGTTCTGGCCGATCACGACGACACGCTGGCGCCGGATGCGCTGTTTGAGTGTGTGAAGGCGATCAACCGTGATCCGGAGATCGACGTGGTCTATACGGATGAGGATAAGCTGGATATTGACGGCGGGGAATTGTTTGAACCGCATTTCAAGCCTGATTTTAATCCGGATCTGCTGACGAGTGTGAACTATATCTGCCATTTATTCGTGGTAAACCGGGAATTATTAGATGAAGTCGGGGGCTTTTTAGAAGAGTTTGACGGAGCCCAGGATTACGACTTCATTTTCCGCTGCACGGAGAAGGCCAGAAAGATTTACCATGTGCCGAAGGCGCTGTATCACTGGCGCTGCCATCAGAATTCCACCTCCAGCAATCCGGAGAGCAAGCTCTACGCCTTCGAGGCGGGGGCGCGGGCTATTCAGGCTCATTATGAACGCATGGGAATCCGGGCGCTGTCTGTGGAAAAGGGCGTGGACTACGGAATCTACCATACGAAATTCGAGATAACCGGGAATCCTCTGGTCTCAGTCATCATTCCGAACAAGGATCATACCGCGGATCTCGATGTCTGCATGCGTTCCCTGATTGAGAAGGGCACCTATAAAAATCTGGAATTCATTATCGTGGAGAACAACAGCGTGGAACCGGAGACCTTCCAATATTATGAGCGGATTCAGAAAGAGTTTGATTTCATACATGTGGTAAAATGGGAGCGGGAATTCAACTATTCCGCAATCAATAATTTCGGGGTGACGGCGGCCTCGGGAGAGTATCTCCTGTTCTTAAACAATGATACGGAGCTGATTAATCCCGAGAGCATTGAGGAGCTGCTGGGCTTCTGTCAGAGAGATGACGTGGGTATCGTGGGAGCCAGACTTCTCTATTCCGACGATACGATTCAGCATGCGGGAGTGGTCGTGGGATTCGGCGGCATCGCCGGTCATACCTTTATCGGCCTTCACCGGGCGGAGAGCAGCTATTTCAACAGGGCTATGTGTGCCCAGGATTACAGCGCGGTGACAGCGGCCTGCATGATGAGCAGGAAATCACTGTTTGAAAAGGCTGGCGGCTTCACGGAGGAGTTAGCCGTTGCATTTAATGATATCGATTACTGTATGAAGATCCGGTCCCTGGGCAAGCTTGTGGTATATGCGCCGTATGCGCTTTTCTACCATTATGAGTCCAAATCGCGGGGGCTGGAGGATACGCCGAAGAAGGTGGAACGGTTTAACCGGGAGATTAAGCTGTTTGCGGACAGGTGGCCGGATATTTTAAAGGACGGGGATCCATATTACAATCCTAACCTGACGCTTCGTAAATCCAACTTTGCCTTACGCGACCTGCGTAAGGAGAAAATCGGGGAGCCTTATCGGCTGGAGGTATAAGATGGCAGGTAAAGTAACAGTCGTTATTCCAAACTATAATGGCCTTAAATTTATGGAACCGTGCTTTGCAGCACTGGAGGCACAGAGTGAGAAAAACTTTGATGTGCTGGTGGTGGACAACGGTTCGACGGATGGAAGCGTTGAATGGCTGAAGGAGAGTGGAATTCCTTCGGTATTTCTTCCTGAGAATATTGGATTTCCGGGAGCAGTCAATATTGGAATCAAAAAAGCGGAGACGCCCTACGTCATCCTGTTAAATAACGATACGGAGCCGAAGCCGGATTATATCCGGGAAATGATCCGGATGATCGAGCGGTCTCCGAAGATATTTTCTGTGAGCAGCCGGATCATCCAGCTGCATCATAAGGAGTTAATGGACGATGCGGGGGACATGTACAGCCTGCTCGGCTGGGCGTTCCAGAGGGGCGTCGGACAGCCGGTTGCCGGATATAAAAAAACCTGCCGGGTGTTTGCGGCCTGCGCGGCGGCGGCGATCTACCGGAGGGAAGTCTTCGAGGAGATTGGATACTTTGACGAGTCACATTTTGCCTACTTAGAGGATGTGGATGTCGGCTACCGGGCGCGGATCTACGGATATGACAATGTTTACTGCCCTGCCGCAGAACTTTACCACGTGGGAAGCGGAACCAGCGGTTCCAAGTACAATTCCTTTAAGGTAAAACTGGCGGCGAGAAACAATCTCTATTTGAATTATAAGAACATGCCGCTTCTTCAGCTGTTGTTTAATCTGCCGTTCCTTTTGATTGGGACCGGTATTAAATACCTGTTTTTCAAAAAAATGGGTTTTGCTGCCGATTACGCGGAAGGCTTTTCCGAGGGAATTAAGACCCTGGGAAAATGTAAAAAAGTGCCGTTCCGGCCAGAACATATCGGGAATTATCTGCAGATTGAATGGGAACTTTTTACCGGCACACTTCTCTATGTGTGGGAATTTCTCAAGAGAAGATTAAAAAAACTTACGGCGATTTAAGAATTATTTAATGGCATCATGGTACATTATCATGTATAATATACGAGAAATTATCATGGACAAGTTAGGTTTTCGTCGTACGACAGGAAGGTTATGCTGCTATGATAAAGGACAATCAGAAAAAACTGAACGGATTTCATGTAGTGCTGGATGGGCTGGTTATTATCGCCTCCTATGCTCTGGCGTGGTTTATCCTGCTTATGGGAAACCGGTTATTCAGCCCAGAAAAGAAGCTGCTGGCACCGCAGTATTATTTTGCTGCACTCATCATAATCGTACCGGGATATCTGCTGCTTTACGGCATATTCCACCTCTATGCGCCGAAACGGGTGCAGCAGAGACGATATGAGTTTGCCAATATCTGTAAGGCCAATCTTATTGGGTTTCTGCTTGTTACCATGGTCTTGTTTCTTCTTAACAAGAATCCATACTTTTGGAACTTCTCGAAGAGAATGGTATTTTATTTCTTCGCGATTAACATCATACTGGAAACGCTGGAGCGGAATCTGATCCGTTACGTACTTCATTCCATGCGTTCCAAGGGTTATAATCAGAAGCATATTCTGCTCATAGGTTACAGCCGCGCCGCGGAAGGTTTTATCGACCGGGTGCAGCAGAATCAGGAGTGGGGCTATCAGGTCAAGGGCATCCTGGATGACCATAAGGAATGGGGAACCGAGTATAAGTCGATCCATGTGATCGGCACGGTAAGCGATTTGGATGAGATTCTGGCGCTTAATTCTCTCGATGAGATTGCCATCACGCTGAGCATTGACGAATATGCAAACCTGGAAAAAATCGTGGCTTCCTGTGAAAAATCAGGTGTCCATACCAAATTTATTCCCGATTATAATAATATCATACCGACCCGTCCCTATACGGAGGATTTACAGGGGCTGCCGGTTATCAACATCAGGCATGTGCCGCTGACCGATCCGGTCAACGCCATCATGAAGCGGATTGTTGATATCTTCGGCGCCATTGTTGCGCTTGTGCTGTTTTCACCGGTGATGCTGGTGACGGCCGTGCTTGTCAAGCTGACTTCCCCGGGACCGCTGATCTACAGCCAGGAACGGGTGGGACTTCATAACAGACCATTTAAGATGTACAAGTTCCGGTCCATGGTGGTTCAGGCGCCTTCTGAGGAGAAGAGCAAATGGACGACGCCCCACGATTCGCGTGTGACACCGGTCGGCCGGTTTATCAGAAAGACCAGTATTGACGAGATGCCTCAGTTTTTCAATGTTCTGATGGGCGATATGAGCCTGGTGGGACCGAGACCTGAGCGTCCGCTGTTTGTAGAGAAGTTTAAAGAGGAGATACCGCGGTATATGATTAAGCATCAGGTCCGTCCGGGAATTACCGGCTGGGCGCAGGTCAACGGCTACCGTGGAGATACCTCCATCACGAAACGAATCGAGCACGATTTATATTACATCGAGAACTGGACCCTTGGATTTGATTTTAAGATTTTGTTTCTTACTGTGTTCAAAGGGTTTATCAATAAAAATGCGTACTGAGTAATGTCTGCAATGTAATGCCAGTACAGCAGGCACCAGAGGATGAGGTTATTTACATGAGCAAGGAATACGATGATGAGTTAGACCGAGCTTCCGGCCCGAATGGGCGGAGCAGGGCCAGAAACAGTGAACACGGAACTTCGGAAGATGCTTACTATCTGGATGATGACTTAAGTACCGCAGGATATAGCGATGCGGACGGTGACACATATGGAAGACAGCAGACGGGAAGACCCATGGGCCGCCCGTCTGAGAGTGCGCAGGGAAATGGCCGGCCTTCCGCAGGTACCGGCAGAACATCAGGAAACGGCGGACCGCAGGGCGGGAACTCCAGAGTTCAGGGCAACAGCGGAATGCAGGGCGGCAGCGCCAGAACAGCAGGAAGTGCCGGTGCACAGGGAGGAAACTCCAGGACCGCAGGAAACGGCGGAATGCAGGGAGGAAACTCCAGGACCGCAGGAAACGGCGGAATGCAGGGCGGGAACTCCAGAGCCGCAGGAAACGGCGGAATGCAGGGAGGAAACTCCAGGACCGCAGGAAACGGCGGAATGCAGGGAGGAAACTCCAGGACCGCAGGAAACGGCGGAATGCAGGGAGGGAACTCCAGAGCCGCAGGAAACGGCGGAATGCAGGGAGGAAACTCCAGAGCCGCAGGAAATGGCGGAATGCAGGGAGGAAACTCCAGAGCCGCAGGAAATGGCGGAATGCAGGACGGAAACGTCAGGCAATCCGGAAATGGCGTATCCCAGGGCGGAACTGCCAGGAATGCAGGAAACGGTGCGTCGCAGGGCAGTTTAGGAAACGGATCGAGGAATGCAGGAAACGGACAGACCCAGGGTGGTATGAGACAGGCCCAAGCGGCGGGTAATGGAAATGGCAGGGCCCGACAGGAAGGCGGAAGACCGGACGGAGGAAATCCGGTTCAGGGCGGAATGTCGAGAACAACTGGAAGACCTTCCGGGAATGGACAGCCTCAGGGCGGCGCCGGGAGATCCTCAGGAACCTCCGGCTATGAGCCGAGGCGTCAGACGCTTCAGGGAACCTCGCTTCAGATCGGTGACGGCGGAAGCGGTTCAGGCGGAATGGGAGGAAGGAAGCCTCAGGACGCAGCAAACCGGACAGCAGCAAGCCGTTCGGCGGCACAGGCAGCGAAGAAGAAAAAAATCAGAAGAATCATTGTTACGGCAGTCGCGGAAGTGCTGACACTGATTTGCATTGGGTTTTATGGTTATGCGCTGCGATTAAATAGTTCCCTGATTCATTCCAATGATTTTGACAAGAGCAAGGTTAAGAATACAGAACTGCCTGTCGCTAAGACGGAGCATATGCAGGGATATATGACAATTGCTGTGTTTGGTGTAGACAGCAGAGATGGAAACGTACATAAGGGAACGAATACCGACGTGATCATGCTCTGCAACATCAACCGCGATACGGGAGAGATTAAGCTGGTATCCGTTTTCCGTGATACGTATTTAAACACCAGCAGCGGCGGAACTTATAATAAAATCAATTCCGCCTATGCGAACGGCGGCGCCGAGCAGGCGCTGGCGGCACTGAACCGGAACCTGGATTTAAATATCGAAGACTATGTGACCTTTAACTGGAAATCTGTGGCAGATGGCATCAATATGCTGGGCGGTATCGATGGAATCGATATCAGTAAGGCAGAATTCCGCTACATCAATTCCTTTATTACTGAGACTGTACAAAAGACCGGCGTGCCGTCCACTCAGCTTAAGTCGGCGGGTGTCCAGCATCTGGATGGAATCCAGGCAGTTGCTTATGGCCGTCTCCGTCTGATGGATACGGACTATGCCAGAACTGAGCGCCAGCGTCTGGTTATTCAGAAGGCATTTGAAAAAGCAAAACAGGCCGATCTCGGCCTTTTGAACCGGATTCTTCTGATGGAAGTGGAACAGGTCGAGACATCACTGTCATTCAGCGATTTAACCAGCTTGATTCTCGATATCGGCAAATACCATATCGGTGAAACCGGCGGCTTCCCATTTGCCCGGGATTCCATGATTATGGGTAAGAAGGGAGACTGTGTTATTCCTCAGACGCTGGAGTCGAATGTAACGGAACTCCACAAATTCCTGTATGGAGAAGAGGGGTATCAGACAACCGATTTGGTTAAGAAGATCAGTGCAAAGATCTCGGCTGATTCCGGTATGTATAAAAAGGGAGTCAGTGTAGATCATGTTCCGACGGATCAGGGATACGTTCCAAAAGAGACGAAGGAGACGGATGAGACAAAGAAATCGACGAAGGAATCCGATGAGATTGACGAGCGGGAGTCCACATCAGAGGGCATATCGATTGAGGAGACGGATGAGAACGGAGATCCTGTAAAGCCGACGAAACCGGGAGAGACGACGGCGGATGGCACGAAGCCAACGAAACCGGGAGAGACCACGGCAGACGGTACGAAGCCGACGAAACCAGGGGAAACCACGGCAGACGGCACGAAACCGACCAGTTCGACGAAACCGGGAGAAACCACGGCGGATGGCACGAAGCCAACCAGTCCGACGAAACCGGGGGAGACGACATCGGCGGTTAAACCTTCCTCACCGGGAGATGAGACCACGGAATCGTCAGATTCCAGCACGGGACCTGGTGTAAAGCCTACGACGGCGCCTCATGAGTCCACCAGCGCACCGGAGACGACATCTCCGGGACCGGGCGGTTCAGCAGGGCCAGGAGGCGGAGGAACCGTACAGCCGGGGGGTTCAGGGAACGATGATGTAATCACGGTACCACCTCCAAACGCAGCATAAAGCATACTTAAGACATTAAAAAAGACATCTTTCAGGACTTTAGAAGCCCGGAAGATGTCTTTTTTTGCGATTTTCACATATTCAATATAATTTTATCACAAAATAGTCACATTTCATTGATAGACTTCAAATATCAAAAGAAAACAAAGGAAACAGGAAAGGGGATAGTTTTATGTATAACGAAAATGAAAACAACGATCTGGGCCGTACGACTCCTGAAGAACATAAAGAAGAACCTATTACAACGAACTTTACAATGAGAGATCCGGATCCGGAAGAAGCAGCACGTGAAAGCAGCTATGAGAGTAAAGGAACTCAGCCGGAGTACACAAGACAGGAGAGCCGTTCCGTATATGGACAGCAGCCGTATACGGAAAACCAGAGTCAGGGAATGAATCAGAGTCAGGGAATGAACCAGACTCATAATCAGCAGGCATACAGACCTTCGCAGCCGATGGGACAGAACCCATACCAGAGCGGCCAGAATGCATATCAGAGCAGCCAGAGCGGCCAGAATGCATATCAGGGCAGCCAGAGCGAACAGAACGCATATCAGGGCAGCCAGAGCGAACAGAACGCATATCAGGGCAGCCAGAACGGTCAAAATCAAAACGCATACCGTTCCTCCTATGGTTATCAGCAGACGTCACAGAATCAGCAGTCCTATGGCGGGCAGCAGGGAATTCCACATTATCAGGAACACCAGTATCAGAGAATGGCACAGGGACCCGTTCCGGAAGGACCGAAGCCGCCGAAGAGGAAATCAGGCTTTGCAAAGAGAGCGGCAGCGGTTGTGGGCGCAGCCCTGGTATTCGGGGTGGTAGCCGGAAGTACCATGGTTGGAATCAACTGGGCGGCTGGCAGCTATAATCAGAGAAATCAGGTGGAAATCAGCCAGGCTGAGACGCTCCCGTCATCAGATGGTTCAGCGGCCGCATCTTCAGACAGCACATTAGGCCAGGTAAGTGGAACGGCTGCCAATATGGACGTATCCGCGATTGTTGATAAGGCAATGCCGTCAGTCGTTGCCATTACGAGCAAGGTAATCTATGAGAGCCAGACATTCTTCGGCCCGATGCAGAGAGAGGGCGTAGGCAGCGGCTCCGGTATTATTGTAGGAAAGAATGATGATGAACTTCTGATCGTGACAAATAATCACGTGGTACAGGGTGCCGAGGAGTTGAAGGTAACCTTTATCGACCAGACTCCTGTGGATGCCGCGATCAAAGGAACAGACGCCGACAGCGATTTAGCAGTGATTGCAGTAGCACTTAAGGACATTCCGTCCGATACACTGAGTCAGATCGCCATTGCCAGCCTCGGCAACTCCGATAACATCAAGGTAGGCCAGGGCGTTGTGGCAATCGGTAATGCACTCGGTTACGGTCAGTCCGTAACAGTCGGATATATCAGCGCACTTGACCGTACTGTACAGACAGAAGACGGCGTGAGCAGGGATCTTCTTCAGACAGATGCAGCCATCAACCCGGGCAACAGCGGCGGCGCACTTTTAAATATGCAGGGTGAAGTAGTTGGTATTAACTCAGCCAAATACTCTTCGACAGAAGTAGAAGGCATGGGATATGCAATTCCGATTTCCAAAGCTCAAAATATTATTGACACTTTGATGACAAGGAAGACCAGGACTCAGGTGGCAGACACGGAGCAGGGATATTTAGGCGTCCAGATCAAGAATATTGACGCGGCAACCAGCCAGCAGCTTGGCATGCCGCAGGGCGTTTTCATTTATAAGATCGTGGAAGGCGGCGCAGCTTCCAAGTCTGACCTCCGCGAAAAAGATATCATAACAAAATTTGACGGACAGAGCATCAAAACATACGATGATTTAACCAACATGCTGAAATACTATGAGGGTGGAACAACCGTTACCGTAACGGTACAGTCTCTGGAAAATGGTCAGTATGTGGAGAGAAATGTAGATATTACACTGGATAAGAAACCGGCAGAAAATTCCGTGAACTGATAAGGGAGAGACCGGATGGTTCAGAAAAGTGACAGCGTGCAGGCGCGCGGAGAAGGCTGAAAGAGTCTTCCCCGCGCGTTTTTTTGATTGGCTGGGAAAATTCGTCTTATGAAATAAAACCTTTCGGGGATGCACACTGCGCGCTAAGGAGATATGGCCGCTGAAGCGACTGTGCTCCGGCGCGCGTCCGGTTTGTCGAACTTTTTGTCCCAGCGCTTTACCATGTTACGGAAAAGAATGGAAGGAAGTTGTTAAAAAAGTCTAAAATGCGGCAGTGCTCTTGTAGGATGAAAGTAAATGATTTATAATGAACAGGTGCGCCGGCAGTGAAATACGGCGGACAGAACGATAACGAATAATGATAACACATAGCGATAACATATAACGACAACATATAACAATCACATATAACTTAACATATAAAAGGAGAATAAATTTTGGAAGATAAAGAATATCTGGAAGAGACAAAGGACAGAGACGAGGGCGGCAAGGCTGTTTCGGAAGAAGCGGGAAAGACGCCTGTAAAGGACGATGACGAGTATGAGAAGATCTGTTACGTCTGCCGCAGACCGGAGAGTAAGACCGGCCCCATGGTTACCATGGGCGGGATGAATCTCTGCCATGACTGTATGCAGAAGGCATTTGACTCGGTGACACAGGGAGGATTTGACCTGTCGAAGATTCAGAATATGCCTTACATGAACTTAAACTTAAGTGAGTTTGGCAATCTGAATAATCAGGATGTGGAGATTCCGAAGAAGCAGAAGATCAAAAAAAGGACTCCCGAGGCGAAGAAGCCGGAGTTTGATTTAAAGGATATACCGGCGCCCCATGTGATCAAACAGAGACTGGATGAGTACGTGATCGGACAGGAACAGGCCAAGAAGGTGATTTCTGTTGCGGTTTACAACCACTATAAGCGTGTTTTCCTGGTAGATTCCGACAAGAGAGATGACGAAGGAAACGTACAGATCGAGAAATCCAACATTCTGATGATCGGGCCGACAGGAAGCGGAAAGACGTATCTTGTAAAGACTCTGGCGAAGCTTCTGGACGTGCCTCTGGCGATCGCGGACGCCACCTCATTAACGGAGGCCGGTTACATAGGCGACGATATCGAGAGCGTGGTCTCCAAGCTTCTGGCCGCGGCCGACAACGATGTGGACCGGGCGCAGCGCGGCATCATCTTTATCGATGAGATTGATAAGATCGCGAAGAAGAAAAATACCAACAGCCGGGACGTGAGCGGTGAATCGGTTCAGCAGGAGCTTTTAAAGCTTCTCGAGGGCAGCAATGTGGAGGTACCGGTTGGCTCCAACCAGAAGAATGCCCTCACACCCATGACCACCGTCAGCACGGATAATATCTTATTTATCTGCGGCGGAGCGTTCCCGGATCTGGAGGACATTATTAAGGAGCGATTGACGAATAAGTCTTCCATCGGATTCGCAGCAGAGCTTAAGGATAAGTTTGATAAGGATCCTAATATTTTAGGCCGTGTGGTGAACGAGGATTTGAGAAAATTCGGCATGATTCCGGAGTTCCTGGGCCGTCTGCCGATTACGGTTACCCTGCAGTCGCTGACAAAGGAGCTGTTGGTGAGAATTTTAAAGGAACCGAGAAATGCCATATTAAAGCAGTATGAGAAGCTGCTGGAACTGGATGAAGTAAAGCTTGTATTTGAAGACGACGCACTGGAATGGATTGCAGAGCAGGCCATGAAAAAAGAAACCGGAGCCAGGGCCCTTCGTAGCATTATCGAGGATTTCATGCTGGATATCATGTATGAAATCCCGAAGGACCCCGAGATCGGTTCCGTCGTCATTACGAGAGCATACCTCGATAAAAACGGAGGTCCTCTCATACGTATGAGAGGCTATTATTGATTTACTCTCTGATACGTAAAAAGGTCTGATAGAGATCCAGCGTACCGTATCCCCACTCCCGGTTGGGATAGGTGTAGGCTGGATTTCTGTTTGCCCCCCGGATTAAATAGGCGCGTACACTGGCATCGCTCATAGCAGGATTGTTGCCCCGGACGATACCCCAGGTGAAGAGGTCGGCCACCGCTCCTGCTACATGGGCCGCAGCCACGGAGGAGCCGGTGCGCCGTGTCATGGGGAAGGTGTCACCGGTTCCTCCCGGCGACAGTCCGGGACCGTAGACGTTGACACCAGGGGCGGCCAGGT
Source organism: Hungatella sp. SB206 (assembly GCF_051132295.1). Classification (NCBI taxonomy): domain Bacteria; kingdom Bacillati; phylum Bacillota; class Clostridia; order Lachnospirales; family Lachnospiraceae; genus Hungatella; species Hungatella sp. SB206. The sequence goes on from NZ_CP096603.1 coordinate 1,113,223, forward strand.
CCGGCTTAATTAAACCGCCCCGGGAATATCCCCTGCTGGAGTGGATGTAGATGCTGTTATTTGTGTGGTTATAAGTACTGACCGTGATGGGAACCGCCGCATTGGCCGGCTCCGTGATCGTGGTGTCAGGGTCGGAACGCAAAAAAAAGGTATCCTCATTGATGAAACCCTGTACGGGAAGCCACATATGAAAGATTCCGGTGATGAATAAGGAATTGTAGACGCGGACGTGCCAGATTCCGGCGGTCGGCGCGTCGAAGCGCATCAGGACAAATTGACTGCCGGAACCGATATCAGAGGTTCGGTAATTGACTGTAATGACAGTCTGTTCAAGCGTAAACGGGACGGTGATCTCTTCCCCGAGGCCGATCGGAAGCCGGGGAATCGCTTCGCCTGTAGGGGAGACAAAGCCAACTGTATAGAGCTCCGGCTCCGTTGCCCACAGCTCAAGAAAAAAGCCGCGTTCTCCGCTGGCCACCCGAATTTCCACATCTTCGTATTCCTGGCTGCTCAGCAGCCGTCCCATATAATGGTGGCGGAGTCCAGCTTCGTTGCCGGCTGGAAGAACGGCGGAGACCCCCACGATGCGTCCAATGTTGTTTAAGACCAGCCCGAGAGGCGAAGTACCGTCGTGACTCCCGTAATTCGTGCCCAGGCCGATATAAATGACGAGGGGAAGGCCCTGCCGAAGGGCTAACAGCTCCAGATATTTGATTCCCATCATGATATCATTTTCCTGATAGGCTATGGCATCTTCGGGAAGTAAGTAGAAATCGCGGAGGTACTGTTTGGCAGGTTTCAGTTTTACGACGCCGATGGAACAGTTTGGGGCAGCGCCTGTAAAGTCCTCGTTAGCAGTTGCACCCCCTGCCGCTATACCTGCCATAAAGGTTCCGTGTCCTGACGTATCCATAGAAGAAACAATGGAGAGCGGATCAGGAGAACGGAGCGCCTCGTCGATCTGGGATTTTAGGAATTCCTGTCCATAGGAGAAGCTCATGGCCGGCAGAGTGGCCGGTATTCCAAATGGAGCATCCGTAGTCCCCGTGGGTGCGGGAAGTGTCTGGTCCCAGATGCCGAGAATTCTGGAGGTGCCATCCGGAAGCCGGAACAGTGGATTTCGATAGTCGATTCCGGTATCGATGAAACCGATCATGGTGCCTTCCCCGCGGAGATTCAGTGTCGGCTGCTCAAAATTCTGGATAATGCCGGAGGCTTCCATGCTTGTAGTATCGAGCAGGGTATAGAGCGTAGGAATGGCAAAATACGTATATTTTTTTGTGGTGATAGGAAGGAGCGGTTCCAGTGGACTATATACAACTGCAAATTCCTGATCTACATAATCAATACAGCCCGCCTCCTGTTGAAGCCGAATATCTTCCGGAGAACTGTTGTTGTGACGGATGATAAAGTCCCCGTACTCTTCTGAGGCGGGATTAAAATCACAGACTGGCATGAAAAAAACTCCCACATTCTTTTTAGTAATGTATGCAGGTTCAGGGGCGGGAATTACTGGACTATGGATAAAAAACATAGTAAAATGGAGATAATAAAGACGGAAGGAGTGTGCGTCATGGTATTTATCGGTATCATCGTGCTGCTGGCAGCAGTGGATCTCTGTATAAAGAAGGCGATTGAAGAGCAGGAGGAATCCTCCTTTCCAAAGGAACTGAACGGAACGGGAGGCAAAATTATGTTGCACAAGAACCACAATCCCGGGTTTTCCTTTGGATTTTTAAAAGAGAGACCGGAATATGTGAAGATGGTTCCTCTCGCCGTGGCTTCGTTCATCGGCGGCGGCCTCGCGTGGATGCTGCCTAAGAAGGGAAACCTCGCGGATAAGATTGCCTTATCAGTGACGCTTGGCGGCGCTGTCAGCAACTTATACGACCGCCTGGTGAGAGACTATGTGGTGGACTATTTCAGTATTCAGTGTGGCAGATTAAAACGGGTTGTATTCAACTTAGGTGATATGTTTATCTTCTTCGGAGCGGGAATGATGCTGGTTCTGGAGATGATAAGAGCCTGGAAAGAACGCTAAATTAAGGGATAAAGCGGCCGCCTTATTGACACGGCCGCTTTTCTATTGTAGAATCAACAGTAAAATATAAAACAATAGGAGTTGATTTTTTTGGATTCAAGTGACTATATACAGTTGCTTATTTTGATTCTGTTAATTGGATTGTCTGCATTTTTCTCTTCCGCGGAGACTGCGCTTACCACGGTGAATAAGATTCGGATCAGAAACCTGGCGGAGGCGGGCGACAAGAGCGCCGTTACGCTGACGAAGGTTCTCGAGGATCAGGGTAAGATGCTGAGCGCGATTCTTGTCGGTAACAACGTTGTGAACCTGACCGCTTCCTCCATGTCCACGACACTGGCCATGAATATCTGGAGCAATAAGGCGGTTGGTATTGCAACCGGCGTTCTGACGCTGGTTATTCTGGTATTCGGTGAGATATCACCGAAGACGATTTCCACTCTGTATTCTGAGAAGATTTCATTAAAATATGCGAAGATCATCTATATGTTCATGACAGTCATGACACCGGTGATTTATGCGGTTAATGTGCTGTCCTCCGGATTTCTGCGCCTTGTCCATGTGGACCCCAACCGGAAACAGGAGGCCATCACCGAGGATGAACTGCGTACCATCGTGGAAGTGAGCCACGAAGAGGGCGTGATCGAATCGGAAGAGAAGAAGATTATTAATAATGTGTTTGATTTCGGCGATTCCGTGGCAAAGGACATCATGGTTCCGAGAATTGATATGGCCATGGTGGAGGTCGGCGCCACCTACGATGAGCTGATTGATATTTTCCGTGAGGAAAAATATACGCGTATGCCCGTATACGAGGAGACGACGGACAACGTAATCGGTATCATCAACATGAAGGATGTACTCCTCATCGATCGGAATGAAGAATTTCATGTCCGTGACCTGCTCCGTGAACCGCTCTATACATATGAGTATAAGAACACGGCGGAGCTGATGGTGGAGATGCGCCAGACCAGCAACAACATGATCATCGTCCTGGATGAGTATGGCGCTACGGCCGGTATGATTACGCTGGAGGACTTACTGGAAGAGATTGTCGGTGAGATCCGGGATGAGTACGACGAGGATGAAGAACAGGAGCTGGTGGAAGTCGGCCCTGGAGAATATGTGGTGGAAGGCTCCATGAAGCTGGATGATTTAAACGACCAGCTGGATCTGGAACTGGAATCCGAGGACTATGATTCGATCGGCGGCCTGATTATCGGGCAGCTGGACCGCCTTCCGGAAGAAGGCGAGAGCGTCGTCTGTGACGGAATCCGCCTGGTTGTGGACAGGCTGGACAAGAACCGGATCGACCGGGTGCACATGTATCTTCCGAAGGAGCAGAACGTTGACGCGTAGGGAGGCAGCAGTATGAAGGTGATTTATCATATCGATGAGATGGACCGGTGGCCCCTGGTGCTTGGGAATGTCAGGAACATGACCGCTTACTATCATGAGCAGAAGGAGAGCTACACCATCGAAGTGCTGGCCAACTCGGCCGCGGTGAGCGGGTATGCAGTGATTTCACCGGAGCATGAAGACGCCATGAAGGCCCTGGCAGGAGAAGGCGTGGTATTCGCCGCCTGCAGCAATGCCCTGAAAGGGAACGCCATGACGAAGGATGATATCTTTGATTTTATCACCGTGGTTCCGGCCGGCGTGGTGGAACTGGCGGCGAGGCAGGCCGAAGGGTATGCCTATATCAGGCCATAACAAAAAAAGAGAGTGCCGGAGACGCGGCCCGTGGAGCAGATTAAGCTCCATAAGCCGATGTCTCCGGCACTCTTTTTTTAGTGAAACGGTAAAGTTTCGCTCATGCGCTGCCCCGTATCTCTCCAAAACGGGGATAATCAGCTGATCATCCCGCCGATGGTCCCGCTGGCCGCGCAGATAGCCATGGTGGTGAGAATCTGGTTCATCGTTCCGTTCAGCCCCTTGTTTAACAGGAAGGAGACGGCTAGAAGCACCAGGAAATAGACGAGTCCCAGCGTCAGCCCCCAGAAAAAGCGGCGCTGCCGTATGCTCTTTCCCATGATGAGTCCGCCGACTAAACAGGTGATGATGTAGACCGCGTTGACACCGATGCGGATCTGTCCCTCCTTTAAGCGGAATTTATAGAGGGCAAAGGCCAGAACAACCAGGAGAATTCCGGTCAGTATGTACGAGATGAGCAGGGTTTTTAAGGTAGCCTGCAGCTTTGATTTTTCCATTTGTTTTTCCCCCAATCTTGTCTTCTGGTTCAGTATATTCTGGGGGAGAGGGGGTTATTCATAGAAAATTATCGGTCAACCTGCGAAGGCGATATTCCGAAATACCGTTTAAAGCATTTGGAAAAGTAAAAGGCGTCCTGGTAACCCGTCTTTTCGGCCACGGCTGCGATGGAGAGGCGGCCGCCTGCAAGTAAGTCCCAGGCGTGTTCCATGCGGCATTTCGTAATGTACTGCATGACGGAGTACTGCCGGATCCGCTTAAAATTGCGGCTTAGATAGGCGGGACTGATTAACAGGGCCGATGCGATATACTGGAGTCCCATGTCTGCATTGCTGTATTCGCGCTCGATCAGTTCCGCCGCCTGGACCACGATTTGCTGAATCATGGGGATATCGTCCAGTTCCTGGCTGCCGGGCAGGGAGAGAAAGAGATTCATAAACTTCTCCTCGATTTCTCCCAGGCTGCATCCATGGTAGATGATTCCCGCCGCGGTGTAGGCGGAGCCGCTGTCTTCCTCGAAGAGCCCGATTCCGTTGTGGACCGCGTACTCGATGGCCGCAGAGAGCAGGGCGGAGAGTGCGGATTCCAGCGCGGGCAGGGAGAACTGCTCCTGTCCGATGATCTGAAAGGCGGTGCGGAGACTGCTTACAATGAATTCGTGATCCTTCTTTAAAAGGCCGCAGGAGATTCCGCGTATGGCGGTGTTCAGCTGTTCCAGGGCCTGTTTTTCCGGGAGGCGGGTGTGAAAGGTGCCGCCATCCGACTCATAGACGGTCCGGAAGGTGAAGAACTGAAGCGCAGTCTGGTAGGCGGAATGGATCGAGGGCGCCAGGCCGTCATTACCATATCCGTAGCCGCACACAATGTCTCTGGAAAAATTCTCCCGGGCAGCGGAGGATAAGCGTTCCAGAAAATGATCCGGTCCGGCGGACAGCTGCGCCTGCGGCAGGATAAGGACCTGATGGCTGTAAGCATCCGTCACCTGGATGCATCCGGATTTGCCGGACAGAAGGCAGCCGGAGAGGTTGCCCAGTGCTGTCTGAAAGGCGGCGCGCTCCTGGCAGGAAAGGCTGTGAATAACCTTGGGCCGGCCGTCTGAGACGATAACGGTGCAGGGGACGTCTTGAAGCACTCCGAATTCTCTTAACTGGGCGCTCTCGGAGACGGAGGCATGGCCGGAGAAGATGTTCTGGAAAAATGTGTTCTTTTCGGCGTGTTCCGCGATGAGTCTAGCCTCCTGCCAGGCCAGCCGCTCCTGCTTTATGTGGTTGTTCTTATCGAGAGTCTCCCTGATTTCCGTGATGGACCGGATCAGCTCGTCCGTGTCGATCGGCTTTAACAGGTAATTGGTCACATTGCAGGCGATGGCCTGTCTGGCATATTCGAAGGTGGCGAAGCCTGACAGGATGATGAATTTAATCTGGCTGTTCTGTTCCTTCATCATGCGGAGAAGCTCCAGCCCGTTGGCGCCCGGCATGGAAATGTCCAGGATAACCAGATCGACAGGTGTCGCCTCCAGAAAACGAAGGGCCTGATCGACATTGGCAGCTTCGCCGGCACATTCGAAGCCGTACTCCTTCCAGGGAATACAGAGCCTGATCCGCTGCCTGACAAAGTACTCGTCATCGACGATTAAGAATTGATAGGTCATATGATAAATCCTTTCTAAAGGGGAGGTTCCGGCTGCTGTGAGATCCGTATCGTGATGACGGTCCCCTCTGAAATCCGGGAAGTAACCAGGATGTCTGCCACGGCGAAATACAGCTTCAGCCGTTTCTTGATACTCTGAATTCCAAAGGAACTCCGTTCCTCCGAGAATATCTGGCTGTTCAGCCGGACGACAGTCTCTTCGTCCATTCCGCTTCCATTGTCCGCGATCCGCAGGCAGATGAGGGAGTCCTCCTGATATCCGGTGATTGTAATCAGACCCGCCCGGTCGGAGGTGAACAGCTGCAGCCCGTGAATGATGGAATTTTCCACCAGGGGCTGGAGTGTGAGCTTCGGAATGCTGCAGGAGAGAACCTCCGGCTCCAGGCTGGTCTCAAAATAGAAACAGCCCGGATACCGTTTCTGCATAATCTTTAAGTAACCGCAGGTGATCTTTAATTCCTGCTCCAGCGTGATGATCTCCTTGCCTTTGCCCAGCGTGTCCCGGTAGAAGCTGGAGATAAGGCTGACAAGGCCGATGGCCTCGCTCTTGTTGTTCATCTCGATCATGCCGCAGAGCGTTTCCAGCGTATTGTATAAGAAATGAGGCTGCATCTGAAGCTGGAGATAGGAGAGCTCATAGCGCCGCTTTCGTTCATTTTCACGGTGGACGCGGGACAGCAGGTCCTGGGTGTTCCTGGCCATCTGGTTGATCTGCCCGGCCAGCAGGCTGATTTCATCGGTACGCCCCTCCTGGGTGGAGATCCGCACGCTATAGTCGCCGTCCGACATGGAACGGACATTGGAGATGATCTGGTTGACCGGGAGCATGATCTTTCTGGTGGAGTACCGGAACAGAAAGAACGTAAAAATGCTGGAAATAATCCCGATGGCAAGGATAACGGACACGAGAGACCGGGAATCATGGTAAACCAGGGATTCCGGCGTGAGGGCAAACAGGTTTAAGTCCTTTTCCGGCTGGAAGGTGCATAAATACCTGGTGGAATCCAGTGTGATGGTGCTGCCTGTCGTTAAGAGAGCGCCGTCCGCAAAGACGTCTGTCACCATATTTCCCTGCATGCCGTCTTTGGTACCGGCGCAGATGAGTCCGTTTTTATCTGTGATCATGAAGATTTCATCCTCTGAGAAGAAGCCGTTGTAGATCTCGCGGATCTGGGACGGCGATACGGTCAGTGCAAAAAATCCCAGAGGTTCGCCGGTGAAGGCATAGGATTTCTTTAGACAGGTAAAGGTTAAATTGCCTCCTGGATACGGGGCCGCGGGCTCGTGGATATACCAGAAAGATTTTTGGGAGGAATGGAAGAATTCCTCCCGGACCTCCTGGGGCACCTCGATTTTGACAGAGGGCTGCGCCCCGTAGTTGTCCTGATAAAAGAAGGAGCCATCCCAGCTGTAGTAGCTGATGGATTCCACCGCGCTCTGGGTGGAAAGAAATTCCACGAGATAGGAGGAAAAGGAGGCAGCCTCCATGTGTTCCTCATAGGGGGAATTGTCCCCTTTCTTTGCCGCCTCGTAGCGGGCGGCCTGGTTCAGGGTCAGAAGCAGCGATTCATTTTCAATTCGGTCGAGTATCTGTTCGAAGCGTTCTCCGGCAAAGTCCAGCTTCTGGATACAGCTGTCCAGCGACTTCTTTTTCAGGATGGAATTGCTGTACTGTCCGATGGAACACGCGATGCAGGTGATGACAACGATGAGAATGATGGTGTACATAAAGGTGAATTTTGACTCCAGCCTTGAAAAATATCCTTTTCCGGTCACGAAAACCTCCTTATCCGTGGTACACAGTGTTAATAAGAAAATGATACTGCACGGGTTTTGCAAAGTCAACATGGACGCAGGAAAAGCAAAAAAGTCCAGAAATGACAAAATATTACATGCCTGGCCCGGAGCTTCGGACGGCAGGTATGCAGGGGAAGCGCGGCGGGATGCCGTCTGTGCAAAAATTTCCAGATAAAAACTCAAAAAGAACTATGGGAGCGGAGCGCCGCTTATGATAAACTTTAGTAAGCAAAAAACAAACAAGTGAAGAAGAAGGGGGATTACTTATGAAGAAAAGAATGACAGCGCTGTTTCTGACAGCGGCCATGGCAGCGGCGGTGGCCGGATGCAGCCAGAAGACCACGGAAGTGAAGGACACTTCGGCAGCGGCCGTCTCCAGCGAGGCCAAGCAGGAGGAGGGGACGAAAGCGTCTGCGGATGGCAAGGAGAGCCAGGCTGCAGGGGAGAAGGTGAAGATTTCCTATTTATCGCGTTTTACGAATCCGGAGCTGCCGCGTGCCAAGTATTACATGGAGAAGCTGGAGGAATTCCGGGCGGCTAACCCGGATATCGAGGTGGAGGATGTATCGATCGCCGACGCGGAATCGTATAAGAGCAGCTTAAAGGCGTCTGTCGCAGCAGGCAGCCCGCCAACACTTTTTATCTGTTCCGACGCATTCCCGCATTACGACTGGGCGAAAAACGGTGTCATCAAGGATCTGACGCCCATGATCGAATCTGCTGACTGGACCGGACCTGCAGATGAAGGCGTCTTCGGATCCTTCTCCTTTGAACGAAAAGGGCTGGAAGGCATATACGGAGTGCCGAATTCCGTTATCGGTTCCCCTGTCTATGTCAATACGAAGCTGTTAAAAGAGCATGGAATCGAGACACCGAAGACATGGGAAGACGTGCTGGCGATGACGGAGAAATTAAAAGAAGCCGATCCATCGATCGTTCCGTTCTCCATGGCTGCAAAGACGAAAGCCGATTTAGGCCGTTTCTTCAGCGAACTGGCGGTTCGCATGAATGGCCTGGAATTCAGGGACAGATTTATCAACCATGAGGTGAAGTGGAGTGATCCCGAGATGATGGCCGTGTTGAATAAAATGAAGGAATTCATCGATGCAGGCGTATTCGGCAGGGATGCGATCTCCTATGAGGTAGAGAATAATATCACATCCTTCGGCGAAGGAAAGATCGCCATGCTTTTTACGGCCAGCTACTACTTCGACCGTTTCAACGGAATGGATTTTGCGGATCAGATTGACTGCGTCAATTTCCCGTATCTCGAGAGCGCGCCGGAGAATAAGGACATCTGGTTTGCTTCCACCAGCGAGGGCTTCTGTATTTCCGCGGAACCGGGTACGCCGGAGTATGACGCGGCCTGTAAGCTGATGAGCTTCATGCTCTCCAAGGAGACCTTTGAGGGATATGCGGAAGTGGCCGGAGGAGGCGTCTATCCAGTGGATATCGATTACGACACGTCGAAGTCTCCGAATCCCATGAAGACCTTTATGGAGGGGTATGCGACGAGAAGTGATACAACCGATATTATGGCAGCCTATTTGGATGATGCCAGCGTGATTAATATTACGAATACGGAGCTTCAGACCATGTTTGTGGAGCGGCCGGTGGAAGATATCGCAAAGACACTCGACACAGAGTACGCAAAACTGTTTCCGCAGTAAGAAAGGCGGGGGATCGATTTGTTAATAAAAGTCCGGGGCAAAAAGTACCGGCCGGAAGCATTTTTTATGATCGCTCCGGTTATCCTGCTCTACACCTTCGTAATTATCTATCCGCTCGGCAATATGGTGTTTACATCGTTTTTCGAATGGAACGGAATTCCCGCCGATCCGTACCGGTTTGTGGGAATCGGAAATTACGTGACATTTTTCCAGGACTATACGACTAAGACGGCGTTTATCAATCTGGGAATCCTGTGTGTGACAGGCCTGTTTGTGACAATTCCCGTCTCGCTGTTTCTGGCGACGGTGGTGAGCAAAAAGTTTTTTGGAATCAGATTTGTTAAAACGTGTTATTTTTTGCCGGTCGTGATCAATAGAATCGCCATCTGCCTGATGTTTACCTTTATCATGCTGCCGGGACAGGGACCTGTCCCGGTGCTGTTAAAGGAGCTGGGGATCGCGGAGCATTTTAATCTGTTTAACGACATTCACACCGCCATGTGGGGAGTGGCGCTGGTGAACATGTGGAGCAACGTGGGATTTCAGATGATTATCTTTTCCTCGGGCATGGCGGCTATTTCAGAAGACGTGTATGAGGCGGCGGCCATGGATGGCGTTACTCCGTGGCAGCGCCTGATCTATATCACGCTTCCTCAGCTGAAGCCGACCTTTAAGATCGTGGTGGTATTTGTGCTGACAGGCGCGTTCAAGGTCTTTGATTTTATCATGGGACTAACGGGCGGCGGCCCGGGGTATGCCACGGATGTGCCTAATACGCTGCTGTATAAGAATGCATTTACCTACAGTAAATTCGGATATGCCAACGCCATCGCTGTGATTATGATTGTGCTCTGTCTCGTGATCACGGTCGTGACGAACCGCGTGTTTGCTGAACGGACAGGAGAATAGGGGGAAAACCGTGAAAAAGAGAAAAATTACACCGGGTGGGCTCATCTATGCCTGCGCCGCGGGCATATGGCTGATTACCACGATTTTTCCGCTTTACTTTGCGATACTGTCCTCGTTTAAGGACGACCAGACCATTTTTGCCGATTTCTTCGCGCTGCCGCAGCGGTTTGGGCTGGATAACTATATTTCAGCGGAGAAGATGGTCCACATCCTGCGGGCCACTGCCAACTCGCTTCTCCTGTCGGCCGGTTCGATCTGCCTGATGCTGGGCGTATCCATAATGGGCGCCTATGTGACGGCCAGGAAGCGGATACCGGGAAGCGAGGGGGTGACGCTCTTCCTGATCGCGGCCATGATGATACCGATTCAGAGCGCCATTGTTCCCATTGTCCAGATGGTCAGCGCCATCGGACAGAGGAATAATCTGTTTGTGCTGATGGTCATTTATGCCGGAATCAATCTTTCGATGGTGTTTTTTATTCTGAAGGGGTACATCGAAGGAATCCCGAAGGAGCTGGACGAGGCGGCCATGATAGACGGTGCTTCCCTGTTTCAGACGCTTCTGAGGGTCATTGTCCCGGTGGCGAAACCGGCCCTTTCCACGTGTGCAATTACATCGTTTCTGTTTATCTATAACGAGCTGCCGATTGCCAATGTCCTGATAACGAAGCCGCAGTTAAAACCCATATCGGTGGCGCTGTTAAACCTGAAGGGGGATTTCGGTACACTGTACGCCGTGAGCTTTGCATCGATTGTAATCAGCATAATTCCGACGGTCGTCTTTTATCTGATTGCGCAGGAGAAGGTGGAGAGCAGCATCTGCAGCGGCGTTGTAAAAGGGTAACAGAGGGTGTAAAAGGAGTAACAGAGGATGTAAAAGGAGCAACAGAGGGGGTAAAGGAGTAACAGAAGGTGTAAATGGGGATGAGCACCAGAACGTGATGAGCAGAAAAAACGGAGAAGGATGAAGGAGATACAGATGGACAGGATTAAAATAACAGAATACAAAACGAGAGGCGGGATGAACGTGGGCGCCGCGTTTGAAAAGCTGTATAACGATATCCTGAAGGGGGATACGGATGAGGCGGTTTCCACCGCTTTTGATCTATACAGAACGAGTCCGGTCATGCTGGAGGAGCTTTGGAAGCAGCTGGAGACGGCGGCGGTCTGTGCCGTGGGTCTGGCGGAGCCGGGAGCGCTGGCTTATGTATACAATTTGAGATGCATCTGCTATCACACGGAGCCGTATATGCCGGACGCAGGCGGGATGCAGGCGCTGAGCTTTATCCAGGCCATCCGGTATCTGTGCGCCTGTGAGAAGGAGCCGTCTCTGGAGGCGGAGATTAAAAGAGTCCAGGATTCCTGTCAGGCCGGCGTGTACGCGGAGATTCCTGATTTTGCGAAGGATCACCACAACCATGCGGGAAGGGAACTGGGCCATACGCCGCTGGATTTCCTGTATCCCGATGGAGGGAGCAGAGTGGTGCCGGAGGCAGAGGGAGCGGAGCCGTATAAAAAACGGCTGATCGAGCTGTTGACGCCCATTTACGGCGGGGAACATCCGAGGCCGTTCCGTTCGGACGCCTATAATCATTTCTATGAGATGGAATCGCCTCATGGTCTCAATCTGGAGCTCCTTCAGTCGGCGTTTCAAAAGAGCATCCGCCGGGCGCTGGAGCGGGAAGCGCTGATGCTGGCGTACGAGGCTTTCATAAGCGGCAGTGAGATGGAGGCGTATCTCTGGGAACGGATCGTCATCATGTCGGTGGAGGATATCGGCATGGGAGAACCGGAATGCAGCCGTTTTATGTACGCCTATTGCCGGGTGAAGGACCAGTTTGCGGACCGGCCCGAAGAGAGACTTGGACTCCTGATGCAGGCGGTCCGGATTCTATGCAGCTGTCCGAAGGAACGCGGAACGGAGCTGATCAAGGGCATTCTGGTTCAGGAATGTAAAAATGGAGACAGGAAGTAAAATTTCTCAGGGAAGAGTGACAGGAGAACCGGTATGGGAAGGAAAGCATTGGTTTTTGGAAGCTTTGTGGCAGATATCATGGCACGGGCGCCCCATTTGCCTGCACCGAAGGAGACGGTGATGGGGCATGGATTTAAGATCGGTCCGGGAGGCAAGGGCTTCAATCAGGCTATGGCTGCACATAAGGCGGGAGCGGACGTGAAGCTTGTCACAAAGCTGGGGACGGACCACTTTGCCGAAATAGCGGAGAATACCATGAAACAGCTGGGCATGGACCGGTCGGGCGTATTTGTGACAGAGGAGTGCGATACAGGCTGTGCGCTGATCCTTGTGGGAGAGGACAGCGGCCAGAATGAGATCGTGGTGGTGCCGGGAGCCTGCCTCACATTTTCGGAGCCGGAGGTGGAGACGGTGAAGCGTCTGACCGATGAAAAAGGCTGCGATTATGTGCTGATGCAGTTGGAGACGAACAGCGGCGCGGTGTATGACGTGGCGGAACATGCGGCCCTGAACGGGAAGCGCGTCATCTTAAATCCCGCTCCGGCGGCTGCGGTTCCGGAACATGTGTGGAAATGGATCGATATCGTGACGCCGAATGAGGTGGAGGCAGAGTATTACACGGGAATACCCGTCTGCTCCGGGGAGAGCGCAGAAGAGGCCGCACAGTGGTTTCACAGGCGGGGCGTCCGTCATGTCATTATCACCATGGGGGACAGAGGTGCCTACCTCTCTGTTAATGGAGCCGGACAGATGGTTCCGCCCTTCTGCGTGACGGCAGTGGATACGACAGGGGCCGGGGACGCCTTTAATGGCGGGCTGTTAGCCGCGTTATCCGAGGGGAAAGACCTGACGCAGGCGGTCGTATTCGCCAGCGCCGCGGCCGCTCTGTCGGTTGGTCGGATCGGGACGGCACCATCCATGCCGGAGAGGGAGGAAATCCTCTCTTTGCTGAAAAACGTGCGGAAATAATCGAAAAGAAGACAGGACCAGTTTTGGAAGAATATCAGCGGGAGCTTCAGCTGCCGGTTCTTCCTTAACTGGCCCTTTTGTGTGGGAGATTCTGCATTTCTGGCAAACGATAGGAAGAAAGTATGGCATTTGCCCCGATTTTTGCTTATAATGAAGTTAATTTACCAGGGGGATTTTACATGAACGATAAATTGACTTATGAGCTGAGTGATAAAGAGTACAAAGAGTTTATCCATTGGTTTCACGGAACGTATGTGAAAATGCGAAAAGCAGGGCCGGGAAGAAATGATTTTTCCTGTCTGAAGGAACCTGTGGAGATGACCGTGAAGGAAGAGATAATCCATGCCAGGAGCGGTGCGTGTGAAGCATATATTCTGTACGGCGCCATAGAGCGGCTTTACAAGCTGGAAACGCTTTTCGTATTTTACGATATGATGCGCTTTTGGGCGGTGCCGAAGCGTCTGCTGGGAAGAGAAGAAGAGGCAATCGCATGGCGGGCGGATTTTGAGCGCCGGATTAAGGAAATGGGGAAGATGCGGATTTCCTTTCAGGAGGCGGCCGATATCTGCGCGGACAGCAGATTTGCACCCTGCCGGTATATCAGGCAGATTGAGGAAGTGAAGGCAGAGTATGGCCTTTTGCGCGTCAGCAGAAGGGAGATGGAACACTTAAGGAAGCTGGGCACGTTTCCGTACCGCATGATTGGGGAGCAGATGGTGGCAGCAGGACGGAGAGGTCTGATAGAAATTACGGAACGCGCGGCTGTGATTCATCCTTATGAGAACATCACCGGTGTATTTTACACAAAACAGACGCTGTATCTTGCGGAAAAAGAGGGGGAAGGCCTGCTGCTGCCTCTTGGCGCGCTGGGAGGAATGGAGGGGGCCGAGGCGCTGATGCGTGTCTGTGACGCCCGATGCCGATTCAACAATCCCGCGTTTCGCCTGAAAAAGAAGTCTGTGCCGCTTACGGTGAGATGGAATATTCCGGGGAAGGCCGCGGCGGCGATATGCGGTGTGGCGGCGGTGGCAGCAGGCGCCATGATTTTAGGGGCGCTGAATGGTGTGAATGGGAGCGGAGGAATAAAAACGTCAGTTTTTGGAGCACCGATGACAGGCTCCGGAGAGAGGGCGGCTGATTCCGGAGAAGTAAGCGGCAGTGAGCTGCTCGTGGTTATCCCGGATGACGCGGTATTTGATGCAGTTACGGAGGATGGCTCCTTTGTATCTTCGTCAATGTTCTACCGGATCACTCTTCCCGGGGGCGGCTGGGAGATCAGTCAGGACCAGTATAATTCTTTCGATGCCCTGCGTTCGGACTGGGGACAGGTCAGTGTGACAGGCGGGCTGTCCAGTGCATATGAGGGGTATGACGTAACGGAGATGCTGCCGAAGTCAAAGGCGGAATATATTGCCAAGACTTACGGTGGCGCCGCGGCCTTCGATTCGGAGGTGGAGGTGATCGATTATAACCTGGAAAAATCCGGGGAGTGGACGATCGTGAGCCGTGAAATACGGAGTAAAGACGGGGATGGTGTCCGGCACGTGATCGGACTCGATGTCTACGGACCGAAACGGTATTATTCCCTGAGCATTACGCCGGAACGTGAAGATGATGTGAGCCTGCAGACGGCAAGAGCAGTACGGGATTCCTTCCGGGCCGCCGATACATCGGTGGGAATCTGCAGATCCATGGAAGAGAAGATATTTCACGGATACTACGGCGATAATGTCTATATGACCAGCTGTCTCGTGCTGATGGATCATGCCATGAGTGATGAGGAGATCGCAGAGAAGCTCAGGGAAGTGAAGAAGATCCGTAATGGGGCCTATCCTTTGTCAGGGGACGCACTGGCGGTCAGAACGCCGGAAAGCAAGTGGCTGGGGATCGATTGTCCGTCACTCCAGCAGAACTGTACCAAAGAGGCGGCGAAGGCGGTGGCGCGCATCTTTCAGTCGGAGGTGATTCTTTACGATGAGTTTGACGGAGACCTACTGATGGTGGCCTACTCTGACGCGGATCAGAAACATGCGTATGAGAGGGCCGCAGCCAACGGGCCGTGGATTCTTGAGTCGGAATTTCAGATCTACGGCAAGGAACAGAACTTCCCGGAGGATCTGTTGAAATATATGGATATCTCCAAAGAGGAGGCGGAGGCGATCTGGAAGGACAGCAGCTACGTGTTCCAGATGGAAAAATGGGTGGAACTCGTGGGGCATATGACGAAAATGCCCGTGCCGGAGGAATTTGTCGGGTTTCATGGAGCCGAGGCGCTGGACGAGGCGTTTCGTGTGGTTAAAGAGTGATGGGGGAGTGTGATGGTGCTGAATCTGTCTTGCCTGTTTTCAGAAATCCCCGTAATCCCGGGGGCGTTTTACCTTGCACTCCTTAAAAACATGTGGTATAATCTCAAAGAATTAGGTAAATACAGGAGGTGTAAGAATGAAACACGTTAAGACATTAAATTCCAGCACATTAAAGGAATCTATGAAAAAAGGCGGTTGTGGCGAGTGCCAGACTTCCTGTCAGTCAGCCTGCAAGACATCCTGTACGGTGGGCAACCAGAGCTGCGAGAACAGCAATAGATAGTATGCCGGAATATGAGGCAGATGAGTGAAAAGACCCCTACGGTCGTAAGGACGGTAGGGGTTACTTCGCTTGTCTGCCCAAAACTCGTTTATGGCGTTAAAATATTGTTAAGACAAGGAGAACATTTCAGTGATTCATCAATATATCAATAATGGCTTCCATATTATCATGGATGTCAACAGCGGTTCTGTTCACAGCGTCGATCCAGTGATGTATGACGCGGTCGCGATTGTGGCGGAGCGCGTACCGGAGCTTGCCGAACCAGAGAAGCTTTCGGAAGAAGTGGCGCGGGAAGTGATGGAGCGTCTATCCCCTACATATGGAGAAGCCGAGGTTCAGGAGGCATTGGATGAGATCCAGTACCTAATCGACGCGGAAGAGCTTTTAACCACGGACCAGTATCACGATTACGTGGTGGATTTCAAGAAGCGTAAGACCGTAGTCAAGGCGCTCTGTCTCCATATTGCCCATGACTGCAATCTTGCCTGTCAGTACTGCTTTGCGGAAGAGGGCGAGTACCACGGCCGCAGGGCGCTTATGAGTTTCGAGGTGGGAAAGAAGGCGCTGGATTTTCTGATTGCGAATTCCGGGAACCGCAGAAACTTAGAGGTGGACTTCTTCGGAGGCGAGCCTTTAATGAACTGGGAAGTTGTAAAGCAGTTGGTTGAATACGGCCGTTCAAAAGAGAAAGAATATAATAAGAACTTCCGTTTTACCATGACGACCAACGGCGTTTTGTTAAACGACGAAATCATGGATTACTGCAACCGTGAGATGAGCAACGTCGTATTGAGTCTCGACGGCCGCAAGGAAGTCAACGATAAGATGCGTCCGTTCCGGGGCGGTAAGGGAAGCTTCGATTTAATCGTGCCCAAGTTCCAGAAGTTTGCCGAGATGAGAGGCGACCGGGATTATTACGTCCGCGGAACATTTACCCGTCATAATCTGGATTTCTCCAAAGACGTGACGGAATTTGCAGATTTGGGCTTCCGCAGTATGTCGATCGAACCGGTGGTGGCAAAGCCGGAGGAAGAGTATGCCATCAGGGAGGAAGATCTCCCGCAGATCATGGAAGAGTATGACCATCTTGCCGAAGAGTACATCAAACGGAAAAAAGAGGGCCGGGGCTTTAATTTCTTCCATTTCAACATCGATTTAAATCAGGGACCATGTGTTGCCAAGAGGCTTTCAGGCTGTGGTTCCGGAACGGAGTACTTAGCGGTGACTCCGTGGGGTGATCTTTATCCCTGCCACCAGTTTGTCGGCCAGGAAGAATTCCTTCTCGGCAATGTCGATACAGGTGTGACCAACGAACGTATCCGCGATGAATTCAAGCTCTGCAACGTCTATGCGAAGGACAAGTGCAGGGATTGTTTCGCGAGATTCTACTGCAGCGGCGGCTGCGCGGCCAATTCTTATAATTTCCATGGGAGCATTACCGATGCGTATGACATCGGCTGCGCAATGCAGAAGAAGAGGATCGAATGCGCCATCATGATTAAAGCGGCTTTGGCTGAAGACTAAAATTAAAGGAGAAAAGTCATGAAAAGTAACAAAGGCAA
The DNA here is from genome assembly GCF_051132295.1 of Hungatella sp. SB206. Classification (NCBI taxonomy): domain Bacteria; kingdom Bacillati; phylum Bacillota; class Clostridia; order Lachnospirales; family Lachnospiraceae; genus Hungatella; species Hungatella sp. SB206. The sequence continues at coordinate 1,130,596 of NZ_CP096603.1, forward strand.
AGGCCTGATCGGGCTGATTATTGCTCTGGCTCTGGTAGGATTGTTCGGATATTTCGGATATACTACCATGAATGACATTAAGCTGGGCCTCGATCTGGCAGGCGGTGTCAGCATTACGTACCAGGCAAAGGAAGAGAACCCCAGTGCCGAGGATATGTCGGATACCATTTACAAACTGCAGCAGAGGGTTCAGAACTACAGTACAGAGGCTGAGGTCTATCAGGAAGGCAGCAACCGTATCAACGTCGATATTCCGGGCGTATCGGATGCCAACGCGATCCTGGAAGAGCTGGGCAAGCCTGGTTCCCTGATCTTCGTTGACGAAGCCGGGCAGACCATCTTAAACGGCAACCAGGTTGCCACCGCGAAGCCGGTTATCACCGATGAAAACGGTATTAAGAAGTATATGGTTGATTTAACCTTTACCGACGACGGAAAAACCGTATTCGCAGATGCGACGACAAAGAACGTGGGCAAGAGAATCGCCATCATCTATGACGGCAAGATCTACTCCAACCCGGTTGTTAATGAGCCAATTACACAGGGCCAGTGCCAGATCAGTGGCATGACTTCCTATGAAGAGGCGGAGACGCTGGCTTCCACTATCCGTATCGGTTCTCTTTCCCTGGAGCTGGAAGAACTTCGTTCCAACGTTGTAGGCGCGAAGCTTGGCCAGGAAGCTATTTCCACCAGCTTAAAGGCGGGGGCAATCGGATTCGGCATCGTAGCCGTATTCATGATTATTGTATATTTAGTGCCGGGTCTTGCGGCCGTGATCGCACTTTCCTTATACGTAGGCCTGATCCTGATCCTGCTTTCCGCGTTCAGTGTGACCCTGACACTTCCGGGTGTGGCCGGTATCATCCTTTCCATTGGTATGGCGGTTGATGCCAACGTTATTATCTTTACACGTATCAAAGAAGAGATCGGCCTTGGAAAGACGGTTCAGTCCGCCATCAAGTCCGGCTTCAACAAAGCGCTGTCCGCCATCATCGACGGCAACGTGACCACCTTAATTGCAGCCGGCGTACTGTTCTGGAGAGGTTCCGGTACCGTTAAGGGCTTCGCTTCCACGCTGGCCATCGGTATCGTGTTATCCATGATCACCGCGCTGTTCATCACCAAGTTCATTCTGAATGCCCTGTTTAACTTGGGATTTCAGGATCCGAAGTTCTACGGAACGAAGACGGACAAGAAGACCATCGATTTCCTTGGAAAGAGGAAGATCTGGTTTGCAGTCTCTTTACTGGTAATCGTAATCGGTCTTGGCGGCCTTGTGGTCAACAAGACACAGACCGGCGATATCTTAAACTACAGCATGGAGTTTAAGGGCGGTACCTCTACAAATGTAACATTTAACGAGGATATGTCACTGGAGGACATCTCTTCCAAGGTGGTTCCGGTTGTTGAAAATGTCACCGGCGACGCACAGGTTCAGACACAGAAGGTTGCGGGAACCAACGAAGTAATCATTAAGACAAAGACGTTATCCGTTGAGGAGAGACAGAACTTAGACCAGGCAATGGTAGATAATTTCGGCGTAGAAGCCGAGAAGATTACGGCGGAGAGCATCTCCGGTGCGATCAGCAAGGAGATGAAGCAGGATGCATTTATCGCTGTTATCATCGCCACCATCTGTATGCTGCTGTATATCTGGTTCCGTTTCAAAGATATCAAGTTTGCAGGAAGTGCCGTATTGGCGCTGCTTCATGACGTGTTCGTTGTGCTGACCTTCTATTCTCTGTTAAAATGGTCTGTCGGCTCCACCTTCATCGCATGTATGCTGACTATAGTCGGTTATTCCATCAACGCCACCATCGTTATCTTCGACCGTATCCGTGAGAATTTAAAGGTGAACAGCAAGATGGAGCTTTCCGAGATTGTAAACTTAAGTATTACACAGACATTTACAAGAAGTATCAATACTTCTTTGACCACGTTCGTCATGGTATTCGTGCTGTTTATTCTCGGTGTGTCCTCGATTCGTGAGTTCGCACTTCCTCTGATGGTTGGTATCGTATGCGGTACGTATTCTTCCGTCTGCATCACAGGTTCCTTATGGTATGTGATGACGATCTACAAGAATAAGCATATGGAAGAGAAAAAGGCTGCTGAAAAAGCGGCTAAGGCAGCGGCGAAGAGCTCAAAAAAAATCAAAGTAAGGAATCAGAATGAATTATAAAATTATTGCTAAGGATGGCCGTGCAAAACGGGCGGAGGTTTCCACCGTGCACGGAACCATCCAGACTCCGGTATTCATGAATGTCGGTACGGTTGGCGCCATCAAGGGAGCGGTTTCCACAGATGATTTAAAGGAGATCAGGACCCAGGTAGAGCTGTCCAACACGTATCACCTTCATGTGAGAACCGGTGATAAGTTAATCCGGGAATTCGGCGGACTCCATAAGTTCATGAACTGGGACCGTCCGATCCTCACGGATTCCGGCGGATTTCAGGTCTTTTCCTTAACCGGTTTAAGGAAGATCAAAGAGGAAGGCGTCTACTTCCAGTCTCATATCGACGGCCACCGTATTTTCATGGGGCCGGAGGAGAGTATGCAGATCCAGTCGAATCTGGGTTCCACCATCGCTATGGCGCTGGACGAGTGTCCGCCCCACCCGGCGACCAGGGAATATATGCAGAACAGCGTTGACCGGACCACCAGATGGCTGGAGCGCTGCAAGGTGGAGATGGCCAGACTTAACAGTCTGCCGGAGACCATCAATCAGGAACAGCTGTTGTTCGGCATCAACCAGGGCGGAACGTATGAAGATATCCGCATCCAACACGCGAAGACCATTTCCGCCATGGATTTGGACGGATACGCGCTGGGCGGCCTGGCGGTCGGCGAGAGCCACGAGGAGATGTACCGTATTTTAGATGAAACCGTGCCGTACCTTCCGGAACATAAGCCAACCTATTTAATGGGCGTCGGAACGCCGGCCAATATCCTGGAGGCGGTGGATCGGGGTGTGGATTTCTTCGACTGTGTCTATCCATCCAGAAACGGCCGCCATGGCCATGTCTATACCAATCAGGGCAAACGGAATTTATTTAATTCCAAGTATGAGCTGGATCACCTCCCCATCGAAGAGGGCTGCGGGTGTCCGGCCTGCCGTTCCTACAGCAGAGCTTATATCCGGCATTTGTTAAAAGCAAAAGAAATGCTCGGGATGAGATTATGTGTCTTGCATAATTTGTACTTTTATAATACAATGATGGAAGAGATTCGCGACGCAATCGAACAGCACCGTTATGCAGAGTATAAAGCGGAAAAGCTTGCCGGCATGACGGCGGTACAAGCAGAGAAGTAAGGACAATGATACCGTAGCGAGGCGGCGGATCGTTATATAAGGAGGAAATGATTTATGGCATTAGCAACCAGCGGCGGCATGGGCATGGGATTCTGGATTATTTATATCGCGGTAATCTTCGGCTTTATGTATTTTATTGCAATCAGACCGCAGAAGAAGGAAAAGAAGAAACAGCAGGAACTGCTTTCAAGCATTGCTATTGGTGACAGCGTTTTGACTACCAGTGGTTTCTATGGCGTTATTATCGATATGACTGATGATACCGTGATCGTAGAGTTCGGCAATAACAAGAACTGCAGAATTCCGATGCAGAAGGCTGCCATCGTTCAGGTGGAGAAGCCGGAGGTTTAAGAGACCGCATTGAAAAAGTAGAATCAGTGTAAAGAGCTGACTGTTGAGAATCAAAAGATTGATTCTCGGCAGCCAGCTCTTTTCGCGTTAAGGGAACGGGATCTCTGGCCTGATGTCTATTCGCACATGAATGTTAAAAAATAACAACCAAATCCTGCCAATTTGAGGTAATCAAACAAAAAAACTTGCCATTTTTGTAGAAACGGGGTAAAATATCCCAATAGGCCACCCCCTTACAGTAAAATTATGTTTAAAAATAACAAAATAAATGTTGACTTCAAACATTTAATGTGGTAATATCTCGTTATAGATGTTGGAAACAAACAAAAAGGAAAGGAATTGAGAAATAACATGAGAGAAATTATCACATTAAAATGGGAGAAAGGGAATTTGCTTCTGTTAGATCAGACACTCCTGCCAAATACGGTTACATATGCAACATGTAAAACCCTGGAGGATGTCTATCAGGCGATTCAGACCATGATTGTCAGAGGCGCACCGGCTATCGGCGTATCGGCCGGATACGGTATGGTGCTGGCTGCCAATGCCTTTGATGGAACGGACACGGCTGCGTTTATGGATTTTTACAGGGAGCAGGGAGAATACTTAAAGTCTTCCCGTCCTACCGCGGTGAACTTAATGTGGGCCGTAGACAGAATGGTAGAGAGAGCAGAAGCGCTTGCCAGTGAAGGACAGCCTCTTGAGGCTGTAAGGAAGGGACTGGAAGCGGAAGCTGTGGCGATTCATGAAGAGGACAAGCAGACAAACCGGAACATTGGAACGAATCTGCTCAGCCTTTTAAAGGATGGGGACACTGTTCTCACCCACTGCAACGCGGGAAGTCTGGCAACATCGGAATATGGAACCGCACTGTCTGTATTCTATATGGCTCAGGAGAAGGGAATGAATATCAAGGCCTTTGCAGATGAGACGAGACCAAGGCTCCAGGGAGCCAATTTAACCGCTTTTGAACTGGTAGAACACGGGGTGGATGTGACGCTGATCTGTGACAATATGGCCGCAGTAGTTTTATCACAGGGGAAAATCAATGCTCTTATCGTAGGCTGCGACCGTGTAGCTGCTAATGGAGATACGGCGAACAAGATAGGAACCTTCAGTGTCAGCGTTCTGGCCAATCAGTTTCACGTACCGGTCTATATCGCGGCGCCGACAACCACGATTGATATGGAGTGTCCAACCGGAAAAGAGATCCCGATCGAAGAGCGAAGCAGGGAGGAGGTCCTTCGCATTAACGGGGAATACATTGCCCCGAAGGAAGTGAAGACATACAATCTGGCATTTGATGTAACACCGGCCGAGTATATTACGGCCATTGTAACCGAGAAAGGAATCGTGTATCCTCCTTTCCGTGACAATTTAGAGATACTAATGAAAAAATAGGGAAGAGGTGAAAGAAAGCTGCCTTTCATTTCTACCGGGAACGCCAAAATGCAGGCGTTTACATGAATGGAGGCAGGTATGAAGACATTTACCGCAGAAGAAAGAAAAAAGTTTATTCTGGATTACGTGAAGGAAAATGAGTTCGTGGACATCACTTATCTAAAGGATACGCTGCTGGTATCTGAGATGACAATCCGGAGAGATTTAAAGAAGTTGGAAGAGGACAACAGCCTGGTGAGAGTGCTGGGAGGCGCGAGAAGCATACCGGGAGGCACGTATGAAGATCCGGTGGACAAGCGGGTGAAGTTTCATGCAGAGGAGAAGGACAGGATCGCCAGATACGCGGCATCTTTGGTGGGTGAAGGAGAATCCATTTTCATGGATGCCAGCAGCACGGTGTATGCCATGGCGGATTACTTAGAGGTGCACGCCACGGTGATCACCAATAACATCAGTATATGCATGAAGCTGAAGGACAAAGAGAAGATTGACGTGATCCTGATCGGAGGAAGTTTGAGAAAGAGCGCTATGTCGCTGGTAGGGATCGAGGCGGTCCGTATGCTGGATAATTATTACGTGGACAAGGCATTTCTTTCCTCCAAATCGGTGGATGAGAAGCATGGTATTTCCGATGCCACGAGAGATGAGGCAGAGGTTAAGAAGGCGATGATTAAGGCCAGCGAGGAAGTGTATTTCCTGATGGATCATCACAAGCTGGCGAGCAGAGCTTTTTACAAGGTCTGTGACCTGGAAGAGATTACGGAGCTGATTGTAGATGCTTCGGAAGAAGAGTATGTGACAGAATTTACGGAAGAATGCAGAAAGAACAACAAACGTATTCACTGTGTCTGATAAGATACAGCAAAAGGAGAAGGAGAGAACAATCATGAAGAAAGTATGGGCAATCTGTTTAACGGCAGCTTTAACGGCAGGACTGCTTGCAGGATGCGGCGGCGCAAAGACATCAGATACGGCTGGGGAGAGCGTATCGGCAGAGACAACTGCCGGAGAGGAAAAGAAAAACGGGGATTTAAGCGTGCTTCTGCTCGTTCCGGGTACTCTGGGAGACAAATCTTTCTTTGATTCCGCCAATGCCGGTCTGGCACTGATCGAAGAGAACTACAGTGCCAGCACAAAGGTTGTGGAGATGGGAACGGATATCACCAAGTATTCCGCCACACTGGAAGACGTTATTAATGAAGGCTGGGACATCATTATCACGGGCGGCGTCAATATATCCCAGCCGCTTCAGGAAGCGGCAGAGGAGTATCCGGATCAGAAGTTTATCTTATATGATGAGAGTGTAGATTTCTCCGACGGAGCTAATTCCAACATTTACTGCATGACATATAAGTGCTATGAAGGCGGTTATCTGGCGGGTGTGCTGGGCGCCTCTGCTTCAAAGACAGGACAGCTGGGATTTGCCGGCGGATTTGACATTCCCCTCATTAATGACTGGCTGGTAGGCTACATAGAAGGCGCGAAGGTGGTAAACCCGGATATCAAGATTAACACAGGCTATATGAACAGCTTTACGGACGCTGCCAAGGGAAAAGAGATCGGTATTGCATTATATAATGCTGGAGCCGACATCGTATTTCAGGCGGCAGGCGGCGCAGGTCTGGGCGTTCTGGATGCGGCCAAGGAGACCGGCAATCATGCAATTGGAACGGATTCAGATCAGTCAGAACTGTTCTCCAGTGACGAAAAGAAGGCGGATGCCATCTATGCATCTATCTTAAAACGGGTTGATATCTCCATCGACAAGGCAGTTGGCGATTATCTGGACGGAAAACTGGAATTCGGCACAGTAAAGACGTATGGACTGTCCGACGGTTGTATTGAAATCACGGACAACAGCTGGTATCAGAAGAACGTACCTGCGGAAGCGAGAGAAAAGGTAGCGGAAGCGAAGCAGAATATCATTGACGGAAAAACTACAATTAGAAGCGCATTCGATATGACAGATGAGGAAATCGCATCATTAAAGGGCGAAGTTCAGCCATAAGCGAAAAAGGGGTGATACGGATGGAGCAGGCCAGAGAAATATTAAGCATGAAGAACATCACAAAAGTATACGGCAACGGAGTTTTGGCCAACTCTCATGTGGATTTTTCTGTAAACAGAGGAGAGATTCATGCCCTGATGGGGGAAAACGGAGCCGGAAAATCGACGCTCATGAAGATCCTGTTCGGAATAGAACAACCGGATGAAGGTACGATAGAGCTGGACGGAAAACCGGTGAAGATCGCTTCCTCCGATGATGCCCTGCGTCTCGGTATCGGGATGGTGCACCAGCATTTTAAGCTGGTGTCTTCCCTTACTGTGGCAGAGAACATTGTGCTGGGAAAGGAACCGAAAAAGAACGGTTTTCTGGATCGGAAAAAGGCAGTTGAAATTACCAGAGCACTTTCGGAGCGTTTCCGGTTTGATGTAGACCCGACGGCAGCCGTCAGTGATTTATCGGTTGGAAAGAAGCAGAAGGTCGAGATTTTAAAGGCGCTGTACCGTGAAGTTAAGCTGCTTATTCTAGATGAGCCGACGGCGGTGCTGACACCTCAGGAGACGGAGGAACTGTTTGAGCAGTTAAATAAGCTGAAGGAATCGGGCCTTACCATTATCTTTATCTCTCATAAGCTGAATGAAATAAAAGAGATTTGTCAGAGGATCACCATTATGCGCCATGGAAAAGGCGTGGGTACTTATGATGTTACAGGTTTGACAGTGGAGGACATCTCGAAATTGATGGTGGGCCGTGACATTATTTTGAAGGTGGAAAAAGGACCGGCGAAACCGAAGGAAACGAGACTGTCTGTCCGGAATTTAAGCTGTAAAAATGAGGTGGGCAGACAGGTGCTTAACCGTGTCTCTTTCTCCGTGCGCTCAGGAGAAATTCTGGGAATTGCCGGAGTGGAGGGCAGCGGCCAGGAAGAACTGGTGGAACTGATTACCGGTATGAGGCATCTGGACAAACGAAATGGAGAAGTGATGATCGGTACGGACCAGACGGCGGGCTGTTCCGTCAAGGAGATCAGGCGAAAGGGGATGTCCTATATTCCGGAGGACCGCATGGTCTATGGGGCCGCGGGACACGTGACTATTCGGGAAAATATGATCTCCAGTATCTGTGATTCCGAGGAAGTGAATTCCGGGCTGTTTCTGAATAAAAAGAAGATCGACCGCTGGGTGGAGGCAGGGATTCGTGATTACGATATTCGCTGCGGAAGTCCTCTTGATGAGATTGGCATGCTGTCGGGCGGAAATATGCAGAAAGTGATCGTAGCGCGGGAGTTTTCTGCAGAACCATCGATTCTGATTGCAGATCAGCCGACGCGCGGCGTCGATGTGGGCGCGATTGAGTTTATTCACAAAAAAATTGTGGAAATCCGTGACAGAGGCTGCGCGGTCCTTCTGGTTTCCGCGGATTTGAATGAAATACTGGAACTTTCGGACAGCATTATTGTCATGTGCCAGGGGAAAATATCAGGATACTTCCCCCAGGCCAAGGAAATGACTGAAGAAGAGCTGGGATATTATATGCTCGGCGTGAAGCAACAGTCGGAGGAAGACTTAAGGAGGGCCTGCTGTGAAGAATAAGAATAAAATCATGTCCCGGTTTGAACTGTTAAGAACCCTTCTGGCTGTCGGAATTGCCGTTGTATTTGCGGTGGTAATTATCTTTTTGGTGAGCAGTCAGCCTTTGGAGGCCATCTACAAATTCTTTGTGGCCCCGCTTACTTCTTTCCGTTATATTGCCAATATTATTGAGCTTATGACTCCGCTGCTGTTCACGGGACTGGCGGTTACATTCATTCTCCAGACGAAGGTTTACAATCTTGCAGTGGAAGGCATGTTCTATGCGGGAGGTCTTGCGGCTGCCCTGGCGGCGACCCTGCTTAAGATGGGACCTGGAATTCATGCTTTTACTGCCCTGTTTGCAGGACTTGCCGCCGGAGCACTGATCGCATTTCTGCCGGCGATTTTAAAACTGAAGTTTGAGGCAAACGAGATTGTTTCCTCTCTGATGTTAAATTACATTACCTTCTATATTGGTGATTTCCTCTTAAAGACTTATATGAAGGACCCAAAGAGCACACACGTAGCTTCCCTGAAATTTGCGAAGACGGCAAGGCTGTTTGAATTTACCAGAGGAATTCATTTCGGACTTGTGATCGCGGTGGTCCTTGTGATTGCTGCATGGCTGTTCCTGTACCATACAAAATGGGGATATGCTATCCGCATGTGTGGGGAGAACAAAAACTTTGCGAAGTATTCTGGCATCGGAGTGACGGGGACGATACTCCTGTCCCAGATTATTGGAGGAGCCATTGCCGGTCTGGGCGGAGCAGCCTATATGATGGGATCACAGCAGCGTTTTAACTGGGAGTGGCGGTCAGGATATGGCTGGGATGGTCTGATCATCGCTATCATTGCGAGAAACAACCCGAAGTTTGTTCCGGTTGGAGCGTTTCTTCTCGCTTATTTAAGAATCGGATCCGATATCATGAGCCGTGGAACCGATGTGCAGAATGAAGTGGTGTCCATCATACAGGGCGTGATCATTATCCTGATTGCAGCTACCGGTTTCCTTGCCGGATATAAGAAGAAACTGACTGTGAAAATGACGAGAGAAGCGGCTGACGCATAAAGGAGGGCAAAATGAAATTATTGGAGATTGTTACATCGGTCAGCTTCCTGTTTTCGATCATCCGCATGACGACACCGATTCTGTATGCGTCCATGTCTTATCTGGTAGCTGATTTAGCAGGTGTTACAAACATTGGAATTGAGGGAATGATGCTGACCTGCGCCCTGATTGGCGTAGTAGCCAGCGCTGCGTTTGGAGGCAATGCATTTCTCGGCTTTACGGCGGCCGTCGTCGTAGGCGCATTGCTGGGAATTTTAATGTGCTTTATTGTTACTAAGCTAAAAACAGATCCGACCATCACAGGCATTGCCTATAACCTGACGGCCGCTGGAGGAACCGTATTTCTTTTGTATCTGGCGGTAGGGGAGAAAGGGATATCTTCGTCTTTAAAGAGCGGTGTGCTTCCTCAGGTGAATATTCCTGTGATTAAGGATATTCCGGTCCTGGGAACTGTGGTGTCCGGGCACAATGTACTGACATATGTGGCTATTCTGCTGATCATTGTACTCAGTATATTCTTATATAAGACCTCCCTGGGGCTTCATATCAGAAGCTGCGGCGAGAATCCGGAAGCGCTGGAGTCTGTGGGCGTGCATGTGCTGCAGGTGAAATATATTGCTCTGGCAATCAGCGGCATGCTGGCAGCTATGGGGGGCGCCTACATGTCCATGGGTTACGTATCGTACTTTGTAAAAGATATGACGGCAGGCAGAGGCTTTATTGCGATTGCCGCCGCCTCGCTGGGAGGCAACAAACCGGTGCCGACACTGCTTGTCTGCCTGCTGTTCGGAGTTGCAGATGCCTTCGCGGTCAATCCGGGAACGCAGAATATGGGAATTCCGACGGAGCTGGTCAGCACCATTCCGTATATTGTAACAGTAATTGTACTTGTAATTTACTCTTATAAAAAAATGAATGATAAGAGAAGAGCAGCAGCGGCCTGATGAGAAAGGAAGATAAAAAATGGAGAAGATTGTACCAATTATAGATATTCCCTATAACAAAATTGCAGAGAGAGTCATCGCCTGCGGTGATCCCGCGCGGGCGGAAAAGATATCAAAACGGCTGGAAAACGTGGAAGTAGTGGCAAAGAGCCGGGAATACTGGACCTTTAACGGAACCTACAAGGGAGTGCCTGTGACGGTATCATCCCATGGCGTGGGGGGAAACGGAGCCTCTGTAAGCTTTGAAGGACTGATTCTGGGCGGAGCAAAAGTTATTATCCGTGTCGGAACCTGTGGGACTTTACAGAAAGATATGCCCCAGGGATCGCTGATTATCGCCACGGCCGCGTGCCGGGACGACGGGATCACGCCTCAGTTTATTCCGATTTCCTATCCGGCGATTGCGTCCATGGATGTGGTAGCGGCCATGCAGGAAGCCGCAAAGGAAATTAATCCGGAAGCGAGAACCGGAATCATCACGACATCGGGTCTGTTCTATACCGGTCTGATGCCTACAAATAACCGACTGTTTTCGGAAGCCGGAGTTCTGGCTATGGAAAATGAAGCATCGGTCCTCTTCGTTATCGCATCGGTGAGAGGCATAAAAGCCGGCTGTATTGTAGCGGCAGATGGCCCATGCTTTGAATTCGTAGGCTCCGAGGAGTTTAATCACTATCCGGAGAAGATGGCGAAGGCCGTGGAAGATGAGATTACAATTGCGCTGGAAAGCATTATTAAGGTGGAAGTATAAGGAGGCAGAATCATATGAAGACAGGAATCTGGGGAGCCGGCAACATTGCCCATACCCATGCGGAAGCGCTGAAGGCCAGCGGAATTTTAATTGGAGCTATCGTCGATGTCAGTGAGGAGAAGGCAAAGGCATTTGCCGAAGAATTCTCCATTGAAAAGTGGGGAACGGATTCTTCCATTCTTTTGGATGATGAGATTACAACCGTCCATGTGTGCACACCGCCCAACCTCCATTACGATATGGTTATGGAGCTTCTGGATCATAAGAAGAACGTACTGTGTGAAAAACCTCTGTGCTTTGAGGACAGCCAGGCGGAGGAACTGGCCAGGCGTGCGAAAGAGTGCGGAGTAGTCTGCGCAATTAATTTTAACGTCAGATTCCATATGGCATGTCAGAAGGCAAGAAAACTGGTGGAATCGGAAGAATTCGGCCGTGTGAATGTGATCCACGGTAACTATTTGCAGGAGTTCAATGCATTTCCTGCGCCTGTGGACTGGAGATACAACACGGTTCTTGCGGGCCGGATGCGCGCAGTGACGGAGATCGGGACGCACTGGCTGGATATTGCCCAGTATATTTCCGGCCGGAAGGTGAAGGCGCTTTCCGCCAACTTCGGGCGTTTTTACCCGAACCGGTATGTGGAAGACCGTATCATGTATCCGGATTCCGGAGATGGAAAACGGACGGAGACGATTGAGGTCTGCTCCGAAGATGCGGCAGCCATTAATTTGAAATTTGACAACGGAGCGATAGGAACGGTGCTCTTATCAGAAGTGTCCCAGGGCAGAATCAACCGGATCACCCTGGAGGTGACAGGAGAAAAGAAGAATCTGTGGTGGAATTCCGAGGACAACAATATCCTGAACACTGCTGTCAAGGGAAGCGGTGTAAACTCGGAGATATTCGGTTTTGGCAACGGTTTTATGGATACCTTCCGAAGTCTTGTGGACAGCTTTTATGATGATGTAAAGCGGGGGTGTGTGTCGGAAGCGCCGGTTTATCCTACCTTTTTTGAGGGAAGGGATATTGTGAAGCTCTGTAATGCGATGCTTGAGAGTGCGGATTCGGATGGAAAGTGGGTTGTGGTCGAATGATAGAATCTATAATTAAGGAACTGAAACTCGTACCGCTCACTGGAGAAGGCGGCATGTACCGGTATCTCTACGCTGGTGAGAAGGACGCTGCGGGAAGGGAGTCTTACAGCTCCATCTACTATCTTCTGACGGAATACTCCTTTTCCCATATGCACAGGCTGAAAACCGATGAAATCTACCATTACTATATGGGGGATGGACTGGAGCTTCTCCTCCTGTATCCGGATGGAACATCAGAGATCAAAGTTCTGGGGACACGTCTGTCTGATGGGGAAGTCCCGCAGTTTCGTGTTCCGGCAGGCGTATGGCAGGGATCAGTTGTGGCTCACGGCGGGAAATACTGTCTGGCGGGAACGACGATGGCCCCGGCGTATCTGCCGGAGGATTACGAACATGGTGATATGGAAACGCTGTGCGCCGGATATCCGGACGCCGAAGCTGCCATCAGACGGCGCTGCGGCGAAGCCATTGCGCGATGAGGACATGATATGATTAAAAAATGGAAAGAAATTCTGATGGTCATCGTTGGTTCCATGATGATGGGAGCCAGCATTGATCTGTTTGTCCAGGCAGACTTTGGGCTGGATCCGCTGTCACTGTTTCAGGCGGGACTGGGACGCGTTCTGCACCTGTCTCTGGGGACTACATCCCAGGTGCTGATGATTTCCATCATCATCCTTCTGTTCTTTATCGACAGGAAACGGATCGGAATCGGTTCTATTTTAAACAGCGTGCTGGTAGGTGCATTTATCAAGTGGTTTTCTCCGGCGATTTGTACGGGAGGAGGAACTGCGTCGGGGCGCCTCTTGTGCCTGCTGGCTGGTCTGATTCTCATGGGGGTGGGGATCGGAACGTATGTGGCGGCGGGGCTTGGCGAAGCAGGAATGGATGCCATGATGATGTATTTATCCGGAAAGCTTAAAAAGAATGTCAATGTGACAAGAATAACCATCGATATTCTGCTTTCCATCACCGGTTTTCTTCTGGGAGGAAAGCTGGGAGGCGCCACGGTGGTCTCCATGCTGGTAAATGGCTATATGATCCAGTTCACCATTGAGCTGATCGGACGATTCAGAAGAAATAAGGCTGTAATAGAAATGGGAGGGCAGTAAGTATGGGGTATATGACAGAAAAAGAAGCCAGGAGCGTACTGACAGACTTAGGAAGGCGTTCTTATGAGCGTGCCTATGTTGCGGCCAATGACGGCAATATCAGCTGCAGGATTTCAGCGGATACGATTCTGATTACTCCCTCCGGTGTCTCCAAAGGGTATATGACGGACGATATGATGGTGAAGGTATCGCTGGACGGCAGAGTGCTGACAGAGGGGAAACCTTCCTCAGAGATGAAGATGCATTTGAGAATCTACCGGGAGGATCCGGAGATTCATGGTGTTACGCATCTCCATCCTCCGTTTGCGACCGCGTTTTCGGCGGCAGGGATTCCCTTAAACCGGGCAATTCTTACGGAAGCCGTGATGGCAGTGGGGGTGGTCCCGGTTGCACCGTACGCCCTTCCGGGAACGGAAGAAGTACCGGAATCCATCGCCCCGTTTATTCATGATTACAATGCCGTGCTTCTGGCTAATCATGGGGCGCTGAGTTGGGGGAAAGATGTGTACCAGTCTTTTTATTTCATGGAATCCGTGGAACAGTGCGCCAGAATTCAGCTGTATTTGAGAATGCTGGGAAGCAGCGGAACTCTGAACGGAAGTCAGGTTGACCGGCTGATGGAAATGCGAAAGGTATGGGGAATCGACAGAGGTGGTATTCCTGTCACCGAGTGACAGTTGTACCGGGAGACCGGAAGATAACAAAACGGTAAAAATAAGATGTTTTCTGTAAATAGATGCCGGCCTTCGCTCACGTATGCTATAATCCCCATAAAAAAGGACGAAAGAAGGTCCAGCAATGGGGAAATTTGTAATCTACAGGAAAAATACCGGCTACGATTTTCATTTAAAGGCCGCCAACGGGGAGACGATCGGGACCTCGGAGATCTATACGAAAAAGGACGCATGCGTGGACGGCATCGAGAGTGTGATTCGGTGCGCAGAGGCGGCGGAGATTGAAGACCAGACCGTCAGAGGATATCTGGCACAGAAGAATCCGAAATTTGAGATTTACCAGGATCAGAAGGGGGGATACTGCTTCCGGCTCCTTGAAAAGAGCGGGCAGATGATTCTGGAATCCCAGGCATACACCGCGAAGGCCAGCTGCCGGAACGGAATCCGCAGCGTCAAGGTAAACGTCCCGAGCGCGGAAGTGGAAATGGACGAAATACAATAAAACAGCAATGGCAGGAAGACTCTGTCTTCCCGATGGAAGCCCCGCTTATGGGCCGTATCGGGAAGGCGGGGTCTTTTTCCTTGACAGAAGAGAATTTCTTGTATATAATTCAAAAGTGAACAGTTCAAAAATGAACAATATTAGAAAGGTGAAATCATGGAGCAGAAAGATGAGGGCTACTTTGCCTACTATGCAAAGATAGACAAGGTATACAGAAAATTGTGTGCACTGGAAGTGGCGGAATACTGTTTTACCCCCAACGAAATCGTGGTACTGATGTTTCTGGCCAACAATCCCGGTTATGACAGCGCGTCGGATATCGCTCATTTCCGCAATATTTCCAAGGGGCTTGTGGCGAAATCCGTGGAGACACTATGCGAGAGAGGCTATCTAAAGGCGGGAAAGGATTTAAAGGACAGGAGACTCATTCATCTGTCCCTGACGGAGAAAAGCGACGACATTGTGACGAGACTCAGAAAATGCCGCCAGGAATTTGCAGGAAAGCTGTATGATGGCGTACCGCGGGAAGATATGGAGGCCATGGCGCGTACGACTAAGGTAATCAATCAGAATCTTGACAATATCTTGAAAGGAATGAAATAAATGGAACCGAAAAAAGGAAAAGAGAATGAACTGGGGACCGAGAGCGTCGGAAAGCTGCTCTTTCGGCTGTCTATGCCTGCCATTGCGGCACAGGTGATCAATGTTATGTACAACATGGTAGACCGTATGTATATCGGCCATATTCCCGGAGTCGGAGCGGCAGCCCTGACGGGAGTCGGTGTTACGATGCCGGTCATCATGGCGATCACCGCATTTGCCTATTTTATCAGTATGGGAGGCGCGCCGCGTTCCTCCATCATGATGGGGAGAAATGAGAAAGAGAAGGCGGAGAAGATCCTGGGTAACTGTACCACGATGCTGGTGGTGCTTGCCCTGATCCTGACTGCGGTCTTCCTGTTCTGCGGGCGTTCCATCCTGCTGTTGTTCGGGGCCAGTGAAAATACGATCGGCTATGCCTGGGATTACATGAAGATATATGCGCTGGGAACCATTTTCGTACAGCTGGCGCTGGGGCTGAATGCCTTTATCACTGCCCAGGGCTACGCCAAGACCAGCATGTATACCGTGCTGATCGGAGCTGTCTGCAACATCATTCTGGACCCTGTCTTTATATTCGGTCTGAATATGGGCGTGAAGGGGGCCGCGCTGGCGACAATCCTTTCCCAGGCGGTCTCCTCCATCTGGGTGCTGCGCTTCCTCACTTCGGAGAAGAGCTCGCTGCGCATCAAAAAGAAGAGCCTGAAGCTGGAGGCAGGCATTATTCTTCCCTGTATGGCATTGGGAACATCGCCGTTTATCATGGCGTTTACGGAAAGCATCCTGTCCGTCTGCTTCAATTCATCCCTGCTTCGCTACGGCGGAGACGTGGCGGTAGGCGCCATGACGATACTGAGCAGTGTCATGCAGTTTTCCATGCTTCCGCTTCAGGGACTGACCCAGGGCTCCCAGCCCATCGTCAGCTTTAACTATGGGGCTGGCAGCGCGGACCGCGTGAAGAAGACGTTTAAGATCCTGTTCCTCTGCTGTATTGGCTATTCCACGCTTCTGTGGGCGCTGTCCATGTTCTTCCCGCAGATTTTCATCATGATCTTTACCAGCGATGCCGCGCTGACGGAATATACGCGCTGGGCGATCCGGATTTATATGGCGGTTTCCCTGATGTTCGGTGCACAAGTGGCTTGCCAGCAGACCTTTATTGCGCTGGGAAATGCCAAGGTATCCGTATTTCTGGCGCTGCTGCGCAAGGTATTTTTACTGATCCCGCTGATCTTCATTCTTCCGCGTTTTATGGAGAATAAGACTATGGGCGTGTTCTTAGCCGAACCGGTCGCGGATTTCTGCGCTGTTTGTGTTACCGTGGCCATGTTCAGCGTATCTTTTAAAAAGATTATTGCCAGAATGGAAGGAGCAAAAAAGCAATGAGTATGACAGCAAAAGAAGCGGAGAAATTATTTGAAAAACTTCCCAAAGCGGAACTGGGATTTTTCCCAACGCCGTTTTACAGGCTGGACCGGCTTTCAAAGGAACTGGGAGTGAACCTCTATATCAAGCGTGACGATTTTACCGGCATGAGTCTGTTTGGGGGAAATAAGGTGCGCAAGCTCCAGTATCTGATGGGGGACGCCATGAGCCGCGGCTGTGAGTACGTCTTCACCTTTGGGGCAACTCAGTCAAACCATGCTATGCAGACGGCGGCCGCGTGTCGGCGCTGCGGTTTAAAACCGGTGCTGTATTTGGTCGCCATCGTGAAGCCGGATGAGGATGATCTGAGGGCCAACCTGCTTCTGGACCGCATCATGGACGCCGAGGTCCACATCGTGGAGATTCAGGCGGGAGAGACAGAGGAAGAGGCGGAAGACCGGGCCGTCACTCTTGCGAGAGAACACATGGCCCGCTTAAATAAGGAAGCCGGCAGACACGTCTGCTATGAGGTACCCATGGGCGGAGCCAGCCCGGTGGGATCTGTGGGATTTATCGAGGGATACGTGGAGCTGGAGAAGCAGCTGTCCGCCATGGATATCCAGGCCGATTACGTCTTCCATGCCACCGGAACCGGCGGTACGATGGCTGGTCTGGCTGCAGGACGGAACCTGGTCGGTTCTGAGACCGGGATCATTTCCATCAATGTCAGCGCCAAGGACCCGGAGTATCCGAAGCGGACGGCCGTTCTGGCCAATGAGAGCCTAAAGCTGATCGGAGCCGGAATCACGGTGGATGCGGAGCGGGATATCTGCACCGATTTAAACTATTATCTGCCTGGCTATGAGATTCCCAACGAGGCGGCATCCGAGGCGATTAAGCTTCTGGCGGTGAAGGAAGGGCTTCTCACAGACCCGGTCTATACGGGAAAAGCCTTTGCGGGCATGCTGGATTACATCAGGACCGGAAAGGTTCCGGCCGGAAGTAATGTGGTGTTCTGGCATACGGGCGGGGCTACAGCGTTATTTGCAGAGAAGGAGATACTTGGAGACTTAAGCAAATGAGTTTATGAGGGAGTCCATGATAGATAAATACCTGGAACGAGGAGATCTGTTTGCCCTGTACGATAACGGCTTGAAAAGCATATGCGTGGTCACGGGTGAGAACCCTGATACATGTGAACTTAAAAATATCGCTACATATGAAGCGTGGCACGGTAAGGGATATGGCAGCAGGCTCATTCAGTATATATCAGAATTTTATAAAGATAAGTATAAGACCATGATTGTGGGAACCGGTGATCTTCCTTTTATTCTGCATTTTTACGAAAAAAATGGTTTTTGCCTTTCTCACAGGATTCATAACTTTTTTACAGACAACTATGACCATCCGATGTTTGAGGATGGGATACAGCTTGTGGATATGGTTTACTTAAAGAAGGAGTTAGCGTAAAAGTAGTGATCTAAGAAAACATGATGCTGCGAGGTGGGACGATGGAAACAAGTGATGGTTTTTGGAATGCGATTGATAAAATCGTGAGTGAATCAAAAATTGTTATAGATAGACCAAAAGGAACGGCTCATCCGAGGTTTCCCGATTTTATTTACAGAGTTGATTACGGTTATTTAGAGAATACATCTTCAATGGATGGAGGAGGCATCGATGTATGGGTGGGAACAGATGAAAGAAAGCAAATTGATGCAATCATGTGCATTGTTGATTTAATGAAACGCGATTCGGAAATAAAAATCCTGATTGGCTGTACAGAAGCTGAAAAGGACATTGTTTGCCAAACACATAACGAAACCGATTACATGAAAGGAATACTCATACGCAGGTTGTGAGTATTAAAAGTCAAGCAGCAAGAGGAAGAGGAATTTATACCAGGTATTACATGAAAAACATGAAAAAATACTAAAAAAGGAGTACCGCGCAAATAATATGCCGCCGTACTCCTTTTCCCTTACACCTCTAAATCCATCCCCCATCCAACCCAATAATCTGTCCGGTCAGATAAGAATTCTTATATCCCAGGTGGTAGACCAGATCGGCCACCTCCTCCGCCTGTCCAAGGCGTCCGGCGGGAATCTCTTCGATCAGGGCAATGAGTTCGTCCTCTTCCAGGAAACGGTTCATCTCCGTATCAATGGCGCCGCACGCAACAGCGTTTACCTGGACGTTGCTGGGAGCCAGCTCCTTGGCCAGCGCCTTGGTGAAGGCGTTGATTCCGCCCTTTGTCGCTGAGTAAGCGACCTCACAGGAAGCACCGGAGACGCCCCATACGGAGGATATGTTGATGATCTTTCCCTGCTTCTTGTCCACCATACCGGGAACAGCCAGTTTACAGCAGTTGAAGACCGAGGTTAAGTTGGTCCGTATGATCCGGTCCCAGGATTCCGTGCTCATGTCCTGTAAGAGGCCGATGTAGGAAATCCCCGCGTTGTTTACCAGGACGTCAAGCGTTCCAAACTGCTTCCGGATCTGATCGAACAGAATCCGGCACTGCTCCATGTCGCCCATGTCGCCCATGTAGGCGAGGCAGGAAATCTGATATGATTCCAGCTCTTTTTTCGTCTGCAGGAGTCTCTCCTCGCTGTGAAGGCAGTTGATTACCACATTATATCCTTTTTTTGCAAATTTTACCGCAATGGCTTTTCCGATTCCTCTGGAAGCGCCCGTAACCAGCACTGTTTTTTTTGCCATGAAAACCACCCTTTCTTTTAATCCTGGTAAGCCGGATCGATCCCGTCTTCCGTCAACTCTATTTTACCAAAGGTAATTTTTTAATTCAATAGGATTTGAGGCTTAGTCACAAAAGAAAACATTGCATACTTGGAAGAGAGTGCGATATAATGAGACTATGAATTATTTCATGACAAATATTCCCGGCGGCGGAACCGTGTGATTACGTACCGCGGCGGGAGAAATGATACAGGAAGGATGGAAATTAAATGGGAAAGATTTACGATGTGGTAATTATCGGTTCAGGTCCGGCAGGACTTACGGCGGCGATCTACGCCAAGCGTGCGGAGCTGGAGACTGTTGTCATTGAAAAAGAGGTTGCCAGCGGCGGCCAGGTGCTCAACACCTACGAGGTGGATAACTATCCGGGGCTTCCGGGAATCAACGGATACGACCTGGGCATGAAGTTCCGGGAGCACGCGGATAAACTGGGCGCGGAATTCGTGACCGATGATGTGGTGCGTGTGGAAAAGGCGGACGGCCTCTTTACCGTAACCTGCGCGGAGGAAAGCTATACGACGAGGACTGTCATCATCTCGACCGGCGCCAGCCACAGGAAGCTGGCGGTCCCGGGCGAAGAGGAGCTGACCGGAATGGGCGTGTCATACTGCGCCACCTGCGACGGAGCATTCTTCCGCAACCGTGTGACAGCCGTGACCGGAGGCGGAGATGTGGCCATCGAGGATGCGATCTTCCTTTCCAGAATGTGTAAAAAGGTATATCTGATTCACCGCAGAGATGAACTGCGCGGCGCCAGGACTCTTCAGACCCAGCTGTTCTCGCTGGATAATGTGGAAGTGCTGTGGGATACCGTAGTGGAGAAGATTAACGGAGCAGACCAGGTGGAATCCATTACAATCCGGAATGTGAAGACGGAAGCCTCCGGGGAGCTTCCGGTTGACGGCGTGTTCATCGCAGTGGGAATCCATCCGCAGAGCAGCGCTTTCGACGGCCTTGTGGAGATGGATCACGGATACATTAAGGCGGGAGAGGACTGTGAGACATCGGTTCCCGGTATCTTCGCAGCCGGAGATGTGAGAACAAAACAGTTAAGGCAGGTATCCACTGCTGTGGCGGACGGAGCAAACGCCATCACCAGTGTGGAACGATATCTTACGGTCAATTCATAAAACAGACGTATCTATGAAAAAATAAGGGTTCCGGATATCCGGAACCCTTATGCTTACATAAAACTTATCTTCGATCAGAACTCCGGTTCAATGAGACCGTATGTTCCGCCTTTTCTCTTATAAACCACGTTCACTTCCTCGGTATCCGCATTTAAGAATACGTAGAAGTTGTGTCCGAGAAGCTCCATCTGTACGCAGGCTTCTTCAGGGTCCATGGGTTTTACTGCAAATTTTTTGGACTTTACAATCTGGATTTCTTCTTCTGCGGAAGCCTCTTCCTGTAAGAAGGCTTCTGAGAAGGAAGGTGCGGATTGTTTCTTATCAATCAGCTTATTTTTATATTTTTTCAACTGGCGTTCCAGGATCTCTTCTACGAGATCGATGGATACGTACATATCACTGCTTGATTCTTCTGCTCTGATTATATGTCCTTTCACCGGAATTGTTACTTCGATTTTCTGAATATCTTTCTGTACGCTGAGTCTTACTACAGCTTCTGTCGCGGGTGCAAAGAAACGGTCCAGTTTACCAAGCTTGTCCTCGACTGCTTCGCGCAACCCCTGTGTTACCTCAATATTTCTTCCTGTAATTGTAAAACGCATAAGTCTTCAGCTCCTTTTTCTTGAGATGTTATCAGTATACCATATTTATTTGAAAAATTCAATTATGTTACGAAAATATCAAGACAATTAATCTAAATTTTTTGTAAAATGTTTCTACTTATAAATGCCCAAAATATTGAGAAACTATATATTGGGGTACAAAAAAGTCAAGGGAAAAATTGTATTTTTTGTCGAAATAAGTAAGTTTATGACAAGTACACAAAAATTGAAAGGGAAAATTGTGTCTGGTGAAAAAAGAGAATTTCCGGCGAAAAGATGTGGATAATGTGGATAACTCGGTGTATAAGTCGTTTTTGCCCTAAATATTGGGTTTGTGGGTGGGGATAAAAATGGGGGAAATGTGCACAGAAAGATGTGGATAATGTGGATAAGTAGAAAATCGAACAGATTTTTTGTGCAACTTGCCAAGTTTACCATAAAATACATTGATTTTGTCGAATTGTAGTGCTGGCCAGACGCCCCAACCGGGTGTAAGAATGTCCGAACTATTAGCAGAATGTTAATTTTTTATGAATTCATTGAATTAAAAATGAGTTAGTGCTACAATATACAGGATTATACTGTGTTTATTTAGTAAGAAGAGTAGGAGAATGAATCATGAACCTCGTTCAAAAGGTATTTGGAACTCATAGTGAAAGAGAATTAAAGTTAATCAATCCGATTGTAGATAAGATAGAGGCACTCCGTCCGAAGATGATCGCACTGACGGATGAGGAGCTGAGGGACAACACAAGGCTTTTTAAAGAAAGGCTGGCAGCAGGTGAGACCCTCGACGATATTTTGCCGGAGGCATATGCAACGGTTCGAGAGGCAGCAAGACGAGTCCTGGATATGGAACACTTCCGTGTACAGTTAATCGGCGGCATCGTTCTCCATCAGGGACGTATTGCCGAGATGAGAACAGGTGAAGGTAAGACCCTCGTTTCTACCTGTCCGGCTTATTTAAACGCACTGGCCGGAAAAGGCGTACAGATCGTTACGGTCAACGACTACCTGGCAAAGCGTGATGCGGAGTGGATGGGACGAGTTCATGAATTCCTTGGACTGAAGGTAGGCGTGGTGTTAAACTCCATGACTTCGGATGAGAGACGTGAAGCCTATAACTGTGATATTACCTATGTTACGAACAACGAGCTTGGATTTGACTACTTGAGAGATAATATGGCCATCTATAAAGAACAGATGGTATTGAGAGAACTTGATTACGCAATCATCGATGAGGTGGACTCTGTATTGATCGATGAGGCAAGAACACCGCTTATCATATCCGGACAGAGCGGAAAGTCCACGAAGCTTTATGAGGTCTGTGATATTCTGGCCCGTCAGTTAGAGCGCGGTGAGGCATCGGGAGAATTTTCCAAGATGGCGGCCATCATGGGCGAGGAGATCGAGGAGACCGGAGATTTCGTCGTTGATGAGAAGGACAAGGTTGTAAACTTGACCGAGCAGGGCGTAGCCAAGGTGGAGCAGTTCTTCCATCTGGAGAACTTATCCGACCCAGAGAACTTGGAGATCCAGCACAACATCATTTTGGCTCTTCGTGCCAACTATCTGATGTTCCGTGACAAGGATTATGTGGTAAAGGATGACGAAGTACTGATCGTTGATGAGTTTACCGGACGTATCATGCCGGGCAGACGGTATTCCGACGGTCTGCATCAGGCCATTGAGGCGAAGGAGCATGTAAACGTCAGAAGAGAGAGCAAGACGCTTGCGACCATCACGTTCCAGAACTTCTTTAATAAATATGCGAAGAAATCCGGTATGACCGGTACTGCTCTTACGGAGGAAAAAGAATTCCGTAATACGTACGGTATGGATGCGATCGAGATTCCGACAAACAGGCCGATCGCCCGTGATGATATGGAAGACGCGGTTTATAAAACGAAAAAAGAAAAATTCAAAGCAGTGTGTGAAGAAGTAGAAGAGGCACATAAGAAAGGCCAGCCTGTGCTGGTAGGTACGATCACCATCGAGACTTCCGAGATGTTAAGCGGTATGCTGAAGCGCCGCGGCATTCCGCATAAGGTTTTAAATGCCAAGTACCATGAGCTGGAGGCCGAGATTGTAGCTGATGCAGGTGTTCACGGGGCAGTTACCATTGCGACCAACATGGCCGGTCGTGGTACCGATATCAAGCTGGATGACGAGGCGAAGGCTGCGGGCGGTTTAAAGATCATCGGTACGGAGCGTCATGAGTCCCGCCGTATTGACAATCAGCTGCGTGGGCGTTCCGGACGTCAGGGCGACCCGGGTGTTTCCAGATTCTACATTTCCCTGGAAGATGATTTAATGAGACTCTTTGGTTCGGAGCGTTTGATGAATATGTTCACTGCGCTGGGCGTGCCGGAAGGCGAGCAGATCGAGCACAAGATGCTTTCCAACGCCATTGAAAAGGCTCAGATGAAGATAGAGACCAACAACTACGGTATTCGTGAGAACCTGTTAAAGTATGACGAGGTTATGAACGAACAGCGTGAGGTCATTTACGCGGAGCGCCGGAAAGTATTGGACGGCGACAACATGCGTGACGTAATCTTAAAGATGGTAACCGATATCGTGGAGAATGCGGTCGATTTGTCCATTACTGACGAGCAGATGCCGGAGGAATGGGATTTAGGCGAGCTGAACACGCTTCTTCTTCCGATCGTTCCGATCAAGCCGGTTGTTCTTCCGGAAGATAAGAAGATCAAGAAGAACGAACTGAAGCATATGCTGAAAGAGGAAGCCATCAAGCTTTACGAGACGAAGGAAGCGGAGTTTCCGGATGCGGAGCAGATCCGTGAGATCGAGCGTGTCATCTTATTAAAGGTCATCGACAACAAGTGGATGTCCCATATCGACGATATGGACCAGCTGCGCCAGGGCATTGGTTTACAGGCTTACGGCCAGAGAGATCCGCTGGTAGAGTATAAGATGAGCGGCTATCAGATGTTCGATGAGATGACGGCAGCTATCCGCGAAGATACTGTGAGAATCTTAATGCATATCCGTGTCGAGCAGAAGGTGGAGAGAGAGCCTGCGGCCAAGGTAACAGGGACCAACAAGGACGACAGCGCCGCCAAGGCGCCATCCAAGCGGGCGGAAAACAAGATTTATCCAAACGATCCGTGTCCCTGCGGTTCCGGTAAGAAATATAAACAGTGCTGCGGCCGCAAGGTGATATAGGCGTCTGTATTATTCTTTTGAATGAAAAGGGTTCAACCGACGAAAGGATACAGGTTGGACCCTTTTTAAATAAAATTAATTATAAGAAAGTGGGTGACACAGTGGTAGAGTTAGACCAGTACAAATATGAATTATCTACGTTTGAAAAACCATTAGTGGAAGTGAGGGATTCACTTTGACTTAGATAATAAGTTAAAGAGGATTGATGAGCTTGACAAATCCATGGAGGAACCGGGCTTCTGGGAAGATCCGGAAAAGTCCACGAAGATCGTACAGCTGGCGAAGAACTTAAAAGACACTGTAAAAGGCTATAAAGACTTAGAGCAGCAGTTTGAGGACATCGGCGTGATGATCGAGATGGGCAATGAAGAGAACGACCTGTCTGTGGTTCCCGAAGTGGAAGAGATGTTAAAGGAATTTAAGGATAAGCTGGAGGAGATGAGGATCAACACGCTTCTGTCCGGCGAATATGACAGCGATAACGCCATTTTAAGGCTGAATGCCGGCGCCGGCGGCACCGAGTCCTGTGACTGGTGCAGCATGCTTTACCGCATGTACTGCCGTTGGGCTGAGAAGAAGGGATATTCCGTGGAAGTGCTGGATTATCTGGATGGTGAAGAGGCCGGAATCAAGTCGGTCACGATCCAGGTCAACGGAGAGAATGCCTTCGGATATTTAAAGTCGGAGAAGGGCGTCCACAGGCTTGTTCGGATCTCCCCGTTCAACGCGGCCGGTAAGCGTCAGACCTCCTTTGTATCCTGTGATGTGATGCCGGATATCGAAGAGGACTTAGATGTGGATATCAATGAAGAGGACTTGAGGATCGACACGTACCGTTCCAGCGGCGCGGGCGGACAGCATATCAACAAGACCTCATCCGCTATCCGTATTACCCACATTCCCACCGGAATCGTGGTGCAGTGCCAGAATGAACGGTCCCAGTTCCAGAACAAGGACAAGGCCATGCAGATGCTGAAGGCAAAGCTGTATCTGTTAAAACAGCAGGAGAATGCGGAGAAGCTGTCCGATATCCGCGGCGACGTGACGGAGATCGGCTGGGGCAACCAGATTCGCTCCTATGTCCTGCAGCCATACACCATGGTAAAGGACCACCGGACCAATGCCGAGACCGGCAACGTGAACAGCGTGCTGGACGGAGCACTGGATTTGTTTATCTACGCTTACCTGCGCTGGATCAGCACAGGACAAATGTAAAATTTTTATAAAAAATAGTTGCATACCCTGAATAAATATGATAATATCTTCCCTATGAGCACAGATGTATTTCTATTGCGGACACAGAAGGGAAGATATTTTTTTATGGAAGAAAAGAGCAAATATTTCGTGGTGAAGCAGAAGGCCGTGCCGGAAGTATTACTGAAGGTGGTCGAGGCTAAGAAGCTGTTGGAATCAGAGCGAGTCATAACCGTTCAGGAGGCGACTGATCGTGTGGGAATCAGCCGCAGTTCTTTTTATAAGTACAAGGATGATATCTTTCCGTTCTATGATAACGCGAAGGGAAAGACCATCACACTCGTGATGCAGATGGACGATGAGCCGGGATTATTATCCGATTTGCTGCATATTGTGGCAGTGTACCATGCCAATATCCTGACGATCCATCAGAGTATTCCGGTAAATGGGGTGGCTACGCTGACCTTAAGCGTGGAAGTCCTGGAAAGCACGGGCAATGTATCCAGGATGGTAGAGGACATGGAAGAGAAACACGGGGTTCACTACGTAAAAATATTAGCCAGGGAGTGATAATTATGATTCATGTTGCAGTTATGGGCTACGGTACAATCGGTTCCGGTGTGGTAGAGATCTTGGAAAAGAATCGTGAAACCATCACAAAGAGAACCGGCGATACCGTCAATGTAAAATATGTACTCGATTTGAGAGAATTTCCGGGAACACCGGTAGAGAATAAGATTGTTCATGATTTTTCGGTCATTGAGAATGATCCTGAGGTTACCATGGTAATCGAGACCATGGGCGGACTGAATCCGGCCTATCCCTTCGTGAAGGCCTGCTTAGAGGCGGGAAAGCACGTGGCCACCTCCAATAAGGCGCTGGTTGCAGCACACGGGACAGAGCTCTTAAGAATTGCCGGAGAGAAAAATGTCAACTTCTTCTTCGAAGCCAGCGTGGGCGGCGGTATTCCGATTATCCGTCCGCTGTACACCTCTCTTGCGGGGGAGGAGATCGAGGAGATTACCGGTATTTTAAACGGTACTACAAACTATATTTTAACGAAGATGGATAAAGAGGGAGAGACTTTTGAATCCGCTTTAAAAGAGGCTCAGGATTTAGGCTATGCCGAGAGAAACCCGGAAGCCGACGTGGAAGGCCACGACACCTGCAGAAAGATCGCGATTCTCACCGCCATGGCGACCGGCCATGAGGTTGATTATGAAGACATTCATACGGAGGGCATCACCTCGATCTCAGACGTGGACTTTAAGTATGCCGAGAAGATGGGAACCTCCGTGAAGCTGTTTGGCTCCAGCCGCATAAAGGCTGGGGAGATTCACGCCTGGGTGGCGCCGGTCATGATCGGCAAGGACCATCCACTCTACTCTGTGAGCGATGTGTTCAACGGAATTCTGGTGAAGGGCAACATGCTTGGAACCTCCATGTTCTATGGCAGCGGCGCGGGAATGCTTCCGACAGCCAGCGCAGTGATCGCCGATATCATCGAAGCTGTTCAGAACAGAAACCGCCACGTGGAGATGGGCTGGGATGACAGCCGGCTTGCCATCGCCCCGACCCAGACGTCTTCCAGCCGGTTCTTTATCCGGATCAAGGGGATTGCCGAGGAGCGTCTGGCGGAGGTTTTAAAGGTATTCGGAGATGTCACAGTGATCGAGCTGGATCATATGGACGAATTCGCTGTGGTGACTGATGTCATGACGGAAGCGGAGTATGAGAAGAAGGCGAAGGAGCTGTCCGGAATCAGACAGCGGATCAGAGCGGAAGTATAAAGTTTTTAGAAAGGACCGCATCCATGTTAATCGTAAAGAAATTCGGCGGAAGTTCCGTCGCGGATAAAGACAGAATATACAATGTGGCAAGACGTTGCATCGAGGATTATGAAAAAGGAAATGAGGTCGTGGTCGTCTTATCGGCTATGGGAAAGACGACGGATGGCTTAATTGCAAAGGCTCGTGAGATCAATCCCAATCCCCCAAAAAGGGAGATGGATATGCTTCTGGCCACCGGAGAACAGACCAGCGTCGCGCTGATGTCCATGGCCATGAGCGCGCTGGGCGTGCCTGCCGTGTCCTTAAATGCGGCACAGGTTGCCATGCACACCACATCGGCCTACGGCATGGCCAAGTTAAAACGGATCGATACCGAGCGCATCCGCCATGAACTGGATGCCAGAAAGATCGTAATCATCACCGGTTTTCAGGGAATCAACAAGTACGATGACATAACGACTCTGGGACGCGGCGGTTCCGATACTACCGCGGTGGCGCTTGCGGCGGCTCTCCATGCAGACGCCTGCGAGATTTATACCGATGTGGATGGTGTATACACAGCGGATCCGAGAATCGTACCCAATGCGAGAAAGCTTTCCGAGGTATCCTACGACGAGATGCTGGAATTTGCCTCTCTGGGAGCCAAGGTATTACATAACCGTTCCGTCGAGATGGCAAAGCGGTACGGAGTTCAGTTAGTGGTCTTATCGAGCCTTACGAGGGCTGAAGGTACTATCATCAAGGAGGAAACAAAAGTGGAAAGAATGCTGGTTAGCGGTGTGGCCGCGGATAAGAATGTGGCCCGTATCTCCGTGATCGGAGTGAAGAATGAACCGGGTATCGCTTTTAAAATATTCAACCTGCTGGCGAGACACCATATCAACGTGGATATCATCATCCAGTCCATCGGCCGGGAAGAGAGAAAGGATATCTCCTTTACCGTGGCGAGAACGGATCTGCAGGAGGCCATGACGCTGCTGAATGAAAACCGGGAAGTCCTTACGGCTCAGACCATTGCCTGTGAGGAAGGCGTGGCGAAGATATCCATCATCGGCGCGGGAATGACCAGTAATCCGGGCGTGGCCGCCAAGATGTTTGAGTCTCTCTACAGCGCCAATGTCAATATCAAGATGATTGCAACGTCAGAGATCAGAATTACCGTGCTCATTGCGGAAGAAGACGTGAACCGTGCCATGAGAACCGTCCATGACGCGTTTGATTTAGCAGACTGATCAGGGCAGAGACGAAAATGATTAATGAGGTCTTTGGCTTTATAAAAAAGCTGCTGGGCATTGGAATGCCCTGCGCCTTCCATTCCCTGACCGGGCTGTACTGCCCGGGATGCGGAGGGACGAGAGCAGTGAGGGAACTTCTCTATGGCGATCTGCGCATGAGCTTTCAGTACCATCCTCTCGTGCTTTACGGGGCTGTCGTCGTTCTGCTGGAGCTGGTATCCTGGGGCGCGTCCCGTGTCTTTCACCGTCCGGGGCTGCATATCAGGCGGTATAATCTCTTTATCCTGATCGGCGCGGGTATTGTGGTGGGAAACTGGTTTTACAAGAATTACATGCTGGTGTTCCGCGGAGTGGATTTGCTGCCGCTGCTGAAATAAGATGTACTGGAGCATATGAAAAGAGCTCCTGGGAATTGGATATTATCTTTCCAATTTCCAGGAGCTCTTTCTTCTGCAAATCTGCTGAGATTATTGAGTTGGAAACAGCGCAGCCGGATTCTGCAGCGCTTCCATCAAATCACGGAAATATTTGCCGGCCATGGTGTCAGTCCCCATAACATCGTAAACGATAATGATAAAGAATGTCATGAGCAGACCGCAGACCGCCGCCAGAATCGACAGGATCAGCCCAAGCTGCGCCTGCTGTGTAAACGGCTTTCCCTTTTTGGACGCCACGGCACAGGCAATTCCCAGAAGGCCGAGAGTCAGTCCTGCAGGAAGGCCCCAGATGGGACCGCACATGCAGTTGCCTATAAGGCCCAGGCCGCCCAGAAATACCGACCAGGAGGCCCAGAGGGTTCCCGGTGACGGCATATTCGGAAGCAGGCCGTTGTTTTTATTGTTATTATCTTCCATTGTATAAGTACCTCTTCTGAATGCTATTGTATGATTGTAGCACGAAAATGGCCGCATGTCCAGTAGGAGGGAAGGCAGAGCAGCCCCAGATTGAGGCATCATACACAGAGGATTAACGGTAATATTTGACTGTCGGAAATGATATCCGGCAGATGAAACAGGGCTGTGACACGAAATAAAATCTGTGTCACAGCCCAATTTCGGCATGTGGTATTTATCTATGCTGCATACAGTTTATAAAATCTTCCATAGATTGCACTTTGGCGGCATATTTAAGCCATGCCTTCAGGGTATTTATGTCGTGCTGTCCTAAAACAGCAGCACGCAGCTGTTCCGGCACTTCCCCAAATTCCTCCAGAAGTTCCAGAACAGATTCCGCTTTACCCTGAGCAAGCCCCCGGCCTCTTTCATAATCACGTATGGTCGCTTCATCGTGTTCCCGTTTCTCGTGCATAAGATAGTGGTAACGTTTTTCCTTTTCGGCATTAATTTTTTCTAATTCGTCCACAGCTGCTTTCATATACTCATTTCTTTCTGCCATTTTCTTAAGCACCTCCCAATCATCAGCAGAAATCATCTGTGCCCATGCATAGATTTCCGACTTCCGTTCTTCCGGTGTTGCCTTCGATAACTGGCTTAATTGTAACACGAGCAGGCTCATTTTGTCACTATATAACCGGTGCGTTTTTCTGTCCCGGAATTCGATAACCGAGTACCAGGTTCCATCCTTTTAATTGGTTAAACAGGATTATCCGGATGAACTTCCAGAAAGACAACTGTAGAAACAGCTGTATGATTCTGCCTGAGCAGAAAAGAAATAGAATAAGATCAGTATACCAGATTTTTCATAAAAATAAAACCGGTTTTTACAGGGGGAAGAGATTAATAATTTGGATATCCCAGATCCTGTCAATTCCCGTCTTGCATAACCTTCCTGTATGAATTATAATAATTAAATTGAGTCAAGTATTAAGACATAAGGGGAAAAACATGGACATTATCAGGGCACTACAGGAAGAACTGGGAATCGGCCGCGGCCAGGTGGAAGCGGCTGTCAAACTGATCGACGAGGGCAACACGATTCCGTTTATTGCCAGATACAGAAAAGAAGCGACCGGATCATTGAATGACGAGGTCTTGAGGAATCTGGATGAGAGACTGCGGTATCTGCGCAATTTGGAAGAGAAGAAGGAGCAGGTGATTTCTTCGATCCGCGAGCAGGAGAAGCTGACTCCGGAACTGGAAAGGCAGATTCTGGCGGCAGCCACACTGGTGGCTGTGGAGGATTTATACCGTCCGTACCGCCCGAAGCGCAGGACGAGGGCGACCATCGCAAAGGAAAAAGGTCTGGAACCGCTGGCAGATTTAATCCTGCTTCAGCAGATGAAAGGCTCTGTTCTCGATGCGGCCAGGGATTATATCTCGGAAGAGAAAGGTGTCTCCACGGCGGAGGAAGCTGTGGAAGGAGCCAAGGATATTCTCGCGGAGCGGATCTCCGACAATGCGGAATACCGGACATATATCCGAAACACGACGATGAGCCAGGGCAGCCTCCAGTCTGTGGCAAAGGATGAGAAGGCGGAGTCAGTCTATGAGATGTACTATCAGTACGAGGAGACCATCAAGAAGACGGCGGGCCACCGGATTCTGGCCCTGAACCGTGGGGAAAAAGAGAAGTTTCTGACCGTAAAGGTGCTGGCTCCTGTGGAACAGATCATCCGCTTTCTGGAAAAGAAAGTGATCGCAAAGGACAACCCCAATACCACACCCGTTTTACGGGAAGTGGTGGCGGACAGCTATGACCGTCTGATCGCGCCTGCGATCGAGCGGGAGATCAGAAACGACTTGACGGAGAAGGCGGAGGACGGCGCTATTAAGGTGTTCGGAAAGAACTTAGAGCAGCTTCTGATGCAGCCTCCAATTGTGGGCCGCGTCGTCATGGGATGGGACCCGGCGTTCCGTACCGGATGCAAGCTGGCCGTGGTGGACGAGACCGGAAAGGTGCTGGATACCGTGGTTATCTATCCGACCGCGCCTCAGAACAAGGTTGAGGAAGCAAAGGTCATCTTAAAGAAGATGATTAAGAAATACAACGTTTCCCTGATTTCCGTGGGAAATGGAACGGCTTCCAGGGAGTCGGAACAGATTATCGTGGATCTGTTAAAAGAACTGCAGCAGCCGGTTCAGTATATTATCGTCAATGAGGCGGGCGCTTCCGTATACTCAGCCAGCAAGCTGGCCACAGAGGAGTTTCCGCAGTTTGACGTGGGACAGAGGAGTGCGGTCTCCATCGCGAGACGGCTTCAGGATCCGCTGTCGGAGCTGGTGAAGATCGATCCCAAGTCCATCGGGGTGGGCCAGTACCAGCATGATATGAATCAGAAGCATTTGAGCGAAGCGCTGACGGGAGTCGTTGAGACCGCCGTAAACCGGGTTGGCGTGGATTTGAACACCGCCTCGGCCTCACTGCTTGAATACATTTCCGGAATCACGAAGACGATTGCCAAGAATATCGTGACGTACCGGGAAGAAAATGGGGCCTTTACCTCCAGAAACCAGCTGCTAAAGGTGGCGAAGCTGGGGCCGAAGGCGTACGAGCAGTGCGCGGGCTTCATGAGAATCCAGGGAGGCAGGAATCCTCTCGACGGCACCAGCGTACATCCGGAGAGCTACGAGGCGGCCGAAAAGCTGCTGGACAGGCTGGGCTATGACGTGGCCGAGCTGGCTCACGGCGGGATCAAGGGAATCGGCAAGAAGGTCACAGGCTATAAAAAGCTGGCCGAAGAACTGGGAATCGGAGAGATTACCCTTCAGGATATCGTAAAAGAACTGGAAAAACCGGCCCGTGACCCGCGAGATGAAATGCCGAAGCCGATCCTGCGCACGGATGTGCTGGATATGAAGGATTTACAGCCGGGCATGGTGTTAAAGGGCACGGTGAGAAATGTCATCGATTTCGGCGCATTTGTGGATATCGGAGTCCATCAGGATGGACTGGTCCACATTTCACAGATGTCGGAAAAATTTATCAAGCATCCGCTGGAGGCGGTCAGTGTCGGGGACATCGTGGAAGTCAAGGTGATCAGTGTGGACGTGGCAAAAAAACGTATCGCGCTGACAATGAAATTATAGGAGGTGCGTATGGAACAGGAACCAATGGATCGGGAGCCGATGGAGCGTGAGGCGATGGAACGGGAGCCGATGGAGCAGGAAACGATGGAACAGGAGCCAATGGTACAGACAGACCCGGTGGCATTTACTGTGAAGCTGACTGCTAAGGACTTATGGAAATTCTCCCTGTACCACTCCAACAAAGGAATGCTGGGCATATTCAATGTGATTTTCAGCCTGGCGGCCATCTTTCTGCTGGTTACCACCTGGGGATCCAACACGGCGGTGTACCGGGCGCTGCTTGTTATCTGCGCGCTGATGTTCACTGTGTGGCAGCCGTTTCTCCTGTATATGAAGGCGGCCAGGCAGTCTAAGAGTCCGGTTATCCAGAATCCGATGAACCTTTCCTTCAGCAGGGAAGGCGTCGTAGTGACTCAGGGAACGGAGCGCCTGGAGCTCGTCTGGGAGAACATCGGACGGGTGGAGCGGATCAGAGGCATGATGATTGTATACATGGACAAGGTACACGCGTATCTGCTCCCGGATTCCATTACCGGCGAGAAGAGAGAGGCGCTGTCGGAACTGTTCCGGGAGAGCCTGCCGGCGGAGCGGAGAAAGAAGATATAAGAGGCAGCAGGGCCGGTAAAACGGTATGGAGGAAAGAATAAATGGTAACAGAGACATGGACACCGGAAGAGACGTATGCCCTTGGCAGACGGCTGGGGGAGGCGGCGAAGCCGTCTTCCGTATACTGTTTAAACGGAGATTTAGGAGTTGGAAAGACTGTATTTACGCAGGGATTTGCCGACGGTCTCGGTGTGGAAGGACCTGTGGACAGCCCGACCTTTACCATCATCAAGCAGTATGACGACGGCAGGATGCCGTTTTACCATTTTGATGTTTACCGGATCGGGGATATCAGCGAGATGGACGAGATCGGCTATGAGGACTGTTTCTACGGAGACGGCGTCAGCCTGGTGGAATGGGGCGGCCTGATTGAGGAAATTCTGCCGGAGGATGTGATCACGGTGAAGATCGAAAAGGAGTTAGAAAAAGGATTTGATTACAGAAGGATTACTGTGGAGGGACTGGAATGAGGATATTAGGGATAGAGAGCTCGTCGCTGGTGGCATCGGTGGCCGTAGTGACGGACGGCGTGGTGACAGCGGAATATACGGTGAATTTTAAGAAGACCCATTCCCAGACGCTGTTACCCATGCTGGATGAGATTGTCCGCATGGTGGAGCTGGATTTAGAAACCGTAGACGCGATTGCCGTGTCTGGCGGACCGGGATCGTTTACCGGTCTCCGTATCGGTTCTGCCACAGGGAAGGGGCTTGGGCTGGCTCTTAAGAAGCCGCTTATTCATATCCCAACGGTAGACGGTATGGCGTACGGCATGTACGGCTATGGCGGTCTGGTCTGCCCGATCATGGACGCCAGAAGAAACCAGGTCTACACCGGTATCTATGACAACCGGGAGGGATTTACGGCTGTCAGGGAGCAGTGCGCCATGGACATCGATGAACTGGTGGATGAATTAAACAACATGGAAACCCGGGTAGTGTTCCTGGGAGACGGAGTTCCCGTTTACAGAGAGCGGATCGCGGAACGCATGACCGTCCCGTATTCATTTGCTCCGGCGCATGTCAACAGGCAGAGGGCCGCGGCTGTGGCGGCTCTGGGCTGTATCTATTACGAAGAAGGGCGAATCGAGACTGCCGAAGAACACGCGCCGGATTACTTGAGAAAGCCCCAGGCGGAGCGGGAACGGGAAGCTAGTACAGCGTTGCATAATTTCCTGTAACAACCCTGGAGCGCGAATAAAGGAGAGCGGCTGTATGCTTAGAGAAATGATTCCGGAGACGGATATGGACTGTGTCGCTGAGATGGAGACGCTGTGTTTCAGCGATCCGTGGACGCCGGAGATGATTCTTGATTCCCTCCATACGGGACTGGATACATGGCTGATTCTGGAAGAGGAGGGAGAGGCTTCCGGATACTGTGTGTTCCGCACCATTGCAGGCGAGGCGGAACTTCTCCGTATCGGTGTGCGCCCGCCTTTAAGGGGTCTCGGGTATGGGAAGAAACTGATGGAAGGCGTGGTCGAAAATTCCAGAAAAAATGGGGTGACAGCCATCGCTCTGGAGGTGAGAGAAGGCAACACACCGGCCAGAAGCCTATATAAATCCTATGGTTTTAAAGAGGAGTGCATCCGCAGTGATTACTACAGGGACCCAAAGGAAGATGCCGTGATCATGTGGAACCGTGAGATTTCAAACATTTACCACTAAAATATCACCATGGCACCGTTTATAATGTAGGGGTATCCGGTAAGGATGCTCCTTTTCGCATCTGCAAAATCAGACAGCGGCGAACTGGAGAAATCCGGAAAGTGCGAAAAAGAAAGGTGAGAGTAGGATGAGAAAGTACACAAGCGGCGGCCAGCTGGAGGCAGTTGTATGCAACTGCTGCGGCAAGAAATTGATTGTAGTGGATGGAATCGTGAGGGAAGGTGTTTTAAGCATTAATCATGCGTGGGATTTTTTTTCGGAAAAGGATGGGGAGATTCACCATTTTGATTTATGTGAACCGTGTTATGACGCAGTAATCAGTGAGTTCAAGCTTCCGGTGGACGTGGAGGAGCAGAAGGAATTTCTGTGAATAGGTAAGAACGGTAACGCTCCATGGCTTCCGTGCAGTCCGGAGCGGGGGACAGACAGGAAAAAAGAAATCATCTGCGCTCCTGTTCATACCCCTCTCCGGACTGCACGGAAGCCATGGGGCTGTATACCGGAGGCGTTGGAAAACAGGATTGACGAAGTTTTCCCGGCGCGGTCCGGTATCTGGGCCATGAGATAAGAGGGGAAGATGATGGATATTAAAATTAAAAAAGGAACCATGCAGCATCGGAAAGACTGCGAAGAAGCACTCTTGAACTCGGAATTGGGGAAACGGTATTTTGCCAGCGAGGGGAGCGGTGAGAGCGCCGTATTAGAGGGGTTAGAGCAGGGGAATCTGTATATCGCTCTGATCAAGGACCGGTGTGCAGGTTTTTTTTATTACATACCAAAGGGGTGTTTTCACAGATTCCCTTACTTACACCTCATTGCTGTGAAAGAGGAATACAGAGGCCAGGGGATTGGCAGAAAGTTAATAGATTACCTGGAAAATGTAGTTTGTGCCGATGCTCACAAACTATTTTTGGTTGTTGCAGATTTCAATCCGGAAGCGAAGCGTTTTTACGAAAAAAATGGCTATCGGCAGGTGGGGGAGATTCCCGGCCTTTACAGAGAGGGAATAACGGAATACATTATGATGAAGAAAAAATGAGTGAAGCCCGGCCAGACAAAGACTCTTGATTATTTATGCCAACCTGTGTTATGATTTCGGTTAGGCGGCAGCGCAGTTGCTGTGTCCTTTTGGATTCGTGATCCGAAAGATGGACTGAAATAAATAATGAAAGAAACGAGGATCTGTCTATGTTAGATATATGTTTGCTGGGCACGGGAGGTATGATGCCTCTGCCGTATCGGTGGCTGACTTCCATGATGGCGCGCTGTGATGGAAGCAGCCTTTTAATCGATTGCGGCGAGGGAACGCAGATTGCGCTGAAGGAAAAGGGATGGAGCCCCAAGCCGATTGACGTCATCTGCTTTACTCATTACCACGCGGACCACATCAGCGGTCTGCCGGGACTTCTTTTAACCATGGGAAACGCGGAACGGACAGAACCCCTGACCATGATCGGCCCCAGGGGGCTGGAGCGGGTGGTGACGGCGCTTCGCGTGATCGCACCGGAACTGCCCTTTGAACTGAAATTCATCGAGCTCAGTGAGCCGAGAGAACAGCTTAAGATGGGGCCCTACGTGATTGACGCGTACCGTGTGAATCACAACGTGGTCTGTTACGGATATTCCATTTCCATTCCGAGAACGGGCCGTTTCGATGTGGAACGGGCGAAAGAGTATGAGATACCTCAGAAATTCTGGAGCCGTCTGCAGCGGGGAGAGACCATGGAAGAGGACGGAAAGGTATTTACACCGGACATGGTTCTGGGCCCGACGCGGAGAGGCTTAAAGGTTACGTACTGTACCGATACGAGACCGGTGCCGGTGATTGCCGAATATGCGAAGGATGCGGATCTCTTTATCTGTGAGGGCATGTACGGTGAGGACGGCAAGGAGGCCAAGGCCAGAGAATACAAGCACATGACCTTTTACGAGGCGGCCAGGCTGGCGAAGGAAGCGAATCCGAAGCAGCTGTGGCTGACCCATTACAGTCCTTCCCTGACGAGGCCTGAGGAGTTTATGGACAAGGTAAGAGAGATCTTTCCGCGGGCAAAGGCGGCGAAGGACGCATGGACCGTGGAACTGGAATTTGAGTAACGATTCAGCCGTGCGGCAGTATGTACGGAAAAGTGTGTTACAAGCTCGCTTGTATAAGCGCTTTTTTGTACATACTGACATAGGGCTGAACGCCCGGGCTTCATGTTTTCGGGCTTTTCGAAAACATGAAGATGCACGGCGAAATTGTTACGAATTTGATGAAGATTGATGAGGCAAATGAAATGAAAAAGAATCATACTGAGGAAGATGTCTATATACTGGCGATTGAGAGCTCCTGTGATGAGACCGCGGCGGCGGTGGTGAAGAACGGCCGGGAAGTGCTGTCCAACATCATCTCCTCCCAGATTGCACTCCACACCATCTATGGCGGAGTGGTGCCCGAGATCGCGTCGAGAAAACATATTGAAAAGATTAACCAGGTGGTGGAAGCGGCCCTTTCTGAAGCCGGGATGACACTGGAGGAGATGGACGCTGTCGGCGTGACCTACGGGCCAGGCCTGGTAGGCGCGCTTTTGGTGGGCGTAGCCGAGGCAAAGGCCATCGCCTATGCGGCTAAGAAGCCGCTGGTCGGAGTCCATCACATCGAGGGGCATGTTTCCGCCAATTTTATCGAGCATCCGGAGCTGGAACCGCCCTTTATGTGTCTGATTGTCTCAGGCGGCCATACGCACCTCGTTGTAGTGAAGGATTACGGTGAGTTCGAGATCCTGGGCAGAACGAGAGACGACGCGGCGGGAGAGGCATTTGACAAGGTGGCCAGGGCTGTGGGACTGGGATACCCGGGCGGTCCGAAGATCGATAAGGCTGCGAAAGAGGGCAATCCGCAGGCCATCCGTTTTCCGAGGGCAAAGGTGGAGGCCAACGTCTACGATTTCAGCTTCAGCGGCCTCAAATCAGCCGTGTTGAATCACATCAACCATGCGAAGATGATGGGGGAGGAGATCAATGTCCCCGATTTGGCGGCCTCGTTCCAGAACGCGGTTGTGGACGTGCTGGTGAGCCATACGATAGCGGCGGCGAAGGAATACGGATTTCATAAGGTGGCGATCGCCGGAGGCGTGGCATCCAACTCCGCTCTTCGTGAGGGGATGAAGAAGGCGTGCAGCAAGGCGGGAATTGATTTCTATTATCCATCCCCCATTTACTGTACGGACAACGCCGCCATGATCGGTGTCGCGGCCTATTATGAATACATGGGCGGCGCCAGGGCGGGCTGGGATTTAAACGCAGTGCCGAACCTGAAGCTGGGAGAGCGTTAAACGGCGAATAGAGCCGGAACCAGGGACTGAAAGAGGGGGGGATACGTGAAGATGCGGGAATGCAGAAATACGGCGGCCATCGTTCTGGCTGCCGGAAAAGGAACGCGCATGGAAAGCGATATTCAGAAGCAGTATCTGGAACTGGGGGGAAAGCCTCTCATTTACTATGCGTTAAAAGCATTTGAAGACAGCCCGGTAAAGCAGATTATTCTCGTCACCGGACGGGGAGAGACCGGGTACTGCAGAAAAGAGATTGTGGAGAGATTCGGCTTTCAAAAGGTCAGTCAGATCACGGAGGGCGGCAGAGAGCGGTACCACTCCGTGTTTGAGGGGCTGAAGGCGGTGACAGACTGTGATATTGTCTTGATCCACGACGGCGCAAGGCCCTGTGTCACCGGGGAGATCATTTCCGCGGCTGTAGAGGGGGCCGGCCGTTACGGCGCCTGCGTGGTGGGAATGCCGGTGAAGGACACGGTGAAAATGTCTGATGACGACGAATTTGCCGTCATGACACCCGACAGAAGCCGTCTCTGGCAGATTCAGACGCCTCAGGCCTTCGATTATGGCCTGATCTTCGGCGCTTACTCGAAGCTGCTTTCATCGGAAGCGTATCAGACCGGTGTGACGGACGACGCTATGGTCGTGGAGAGTATGACGGACCGGAAGGTGAAGCTGATCCGCGGCGACTATTCCAATATCAAGGTGACCACGCCGGAGGACATGGATCTGGCGGAGGTATTGCTGAGAAGAAATCATATGATTTAGCTGACAATAGAAGAGGAATACGGACAGAAAAAAGAGTTTGACCGGGTGATACCAGTCAAGCTCTTTTTTGCGGCTTATTTTTGCCCTGCCTTCAACAGATCCTTTATCAGGAGATGAAGATGATCCAGCTGCTCACGATTCAAGTGCTGTGCATCTTCCATAATATCTTTTAGTTTGGCAGGACAGGGTCTCTCCACAGCAAAAAAGTCGGAGGGTTCGATGTTTAAATACTCACATATATAAAAGAACCCCATCATGGATGGGAGAGCGGTCCCATTTTCTATTTTATGGATATATGTGGGGTTCTGGCCCAGTGACAGACTCATGTCCCGCGCGGATACGCCTTTTTGTGTCCGCAGCTCAGAAAGACGTTTTGCAAAATTGAAGTCGATATACATAAAATACCCCCTTCCAGTTTCATAGTATTGCATTCAATGAAATATATGTAGCAAATAATGCAATCCCTCACTTGACATATTGCATTGATTACAATATTATTAACCATATGGAGTATTAAATGTATGATGCGAACACATTTCTCAAAATGCACTGGAATAACGAATGAATAGGAGCGTGAAACAATGGAAAAAATACGGGAAGGAAGCGGCAGAACCGATTTGCTGGAGCAGTTAAGTTCCAGAATGGGCTGCCAGTATTTATCCGATTTACGCGGGACGAAACGCAGGTTCCAATGCCGCGCCGCTCTTGACGAGATTCCTGCTGAGGAATATACTACAGAGACCTGGAATGATGCAATCTACTATATCACCGGCGAAAAGACGGAGTATTCCGCATCGACAGAGGCCAAAAAAGGTCTGATGATACGGCTTGAAAAGAACAGCCAGATGTGATGAGAAAATGAAAACATCCCCCTCACACGCATTTCGGGGAGATTTCAGCAGGTAAAAGATATCCACAGAATATTTCCTGAGAGAGAAGTTTACGGCTCTTTCAGGAGGTATTCTGTGGATATCTTTTTTCTGTTTTTTCCTGCTCCGGATAGTGTTCAGGAGGGGGAAATACCGGCGGGAATCCCGAAATGACGGTGGACTGGCACTGGTATTCCGGTTGAAAAACCCCCTTCGTTACTGTATAATAGAAAGATAACGATCGCGCGCTTAAGCTGCGTGTGGGGAAAACTATATTTAGGAGGTAGTATGATGGAGTATCTGAAACTTATCGGAATTGTAATCGTCATTGTCGGCTTTGCATTAAAGCTGGATTCTATTCTGATCATCTTTCTGGCAGCTGTTTCCACGGCTCTCGTCGGAGGACTGGGAGTAGGCGGACTGCTGGAAAACCTGGGAAGCAATTTTGTATCAAACAGAAGTATGGCTATTTTTATTATTATCTTACTTGTGACCGGAACGCTGGAACGCAACGGGCTTCGTGAGGCGGCTGCGGACTTTATCCGCAAATTCAAGAATGTGACCGTCGGAAAGCTGGTATGCATCTATGGAGCCATGCGTTCCTTTTTTGGTGCGTTTAACGTGGGCTTCGGCGGTGTTGCCGGCTTTATACGTCCGGTACTTCTGCCTATGGCGGAAGGCGCCATCTCCGAAGATGACGAGCCTGCGGATGAGGACTACATAGAGGAGGCGAAGGGAATGGCTTCCGCTATGGAGAATATCAGCTGGTTCTTCTTCCAGGTCCTGTTTGTAGGCGGTTCCGGCGGACTTCTCGTCCAGGGTACGTTAAAGGGACTGGGTTATGAAGTAGAGCTCATCGATCTGGCCAAGGTGGAGATTCCGGTGGCTTTGACGGCGCTTGTCGTCGCCTGCATCTATTTCACTCTGAAGGACAAGCGTCTCAGACAGAAATACTTAAAATCCGGCAGATCAGAAAAAGGAAAATCATAACCAGGAGGTAGTCACTCATGTCATTTTTTATGGATTCAGCAATTTCACTCAGCAGTAAGCTGCTGGAGTGCGTATATATCATCATCGGCCTGATTACCATTTACGCAGGCGTTAAAAATTTACTGGACAAAGAGAACCCGGCCCGCTACGGAACGTTTGTATTTTGGACCTCCTTCGGTATCGTGTGTGCTCTTGGCCACTGGCTGCCCACCAAGGTCTCGGGAATTCTCGTCATCATCATGATCATCCCGGCCATCTTCAAACGTGTAAAAGTTGGAAAACAGACGATTCCGACAAAAGAGTACTCAAGGAAGCAGTATGAGAAAATCGGCATGAAGATTTTCCTTCCCGCTCTGACCATGGGTGTGATGTCTCTGGCCTTCGCGCTGCTGACCAAGATCAGCGCTCTGGTGGGGGTCGCTGTCGGCGTTATCATCTCTATCATTCTGTTAATGGCTTATTCGAGGGACAACCGCCCTTCTACGTTTCTCAAGGATTCCGAGCGTTTCCTGTCCATGATGGGACCGCTCTGTATGCTGCCGCAGCTGCTGGGCGCACTGGGAGGCGTGTTCACGGCCGCCGGCGTAGGTGAGGTAATCGGAAAGATTGTCTCAGGTATCGTCCCTCCGGGAAATGTAACCATAGGAATTATTGTATTTGCCATCGGCATGGTATTATTTACGGCCATTATGGGCAATGCTTATGGAGCGATCACGGTTATGACGATCGGTATCGGAGCGCCCTGTATCTTAAACTACGGCGCGGATCCGGTGGTAATCGGCATGATAGCTTTAACCTGCGGTTTCTGTGGAACGCTGTTGACACCGATGGCGGCCAATTTCAACATTGTACCAGTAGCTATCCTGGATATGAAGAACCGTTTTGGCGTAATCAAGAATCAGATCGTTGTAGCGCTCATTATGATTGTCGTTCAGATTATCTATATGATCGCGCTGCACTAAAAATCAGAACATAAAGAAATGGAACGCAGAGCACATGGAACTGGAAGAGGGAGCAAAAATTATTATTAACCGATGGCTGAAGCTGAAGCC
>NZ_CP096603.1:1177500-3402500 GCF_051132295.1 Hungatella sp. SB206
ATATCCTTTGATCCGGAGATATCTGAATGGGGAAACCTGGCTGAGCAAACCTCAGTCGGCGTATGGTGAATCCATAGCCATACGTTGGGAACCCGCTGAACTGAAACATCTAAGTAGGCGGAGGAAAAGAAAGAAAACTCGATTTCCAAAGTAGCGGCGAGCGAAATGGAAGGAGCCTAAACCGGCGTGCGTGCATGCCGGGGTTATGGACTGCTAAAAGTGACTCGTATGGTAACAGAACGGCCCTGGAAAGACCGGCCACAGAGGGTGAAAGCCCCGTATGTGAAACCAGAAGAGAGCGAGCAGATTCCAAAGTACCACGAGACACGAGAAACCTTGTGGGAATTCGGGGGGACCACCCCCCAAGGCTAAATACTCCTTAGTGACCGATAGCGCATAGTACTGTGAAGGAAAGGTGAAAAGGACCCCGGGAGGGGAGTGAAAAAGAACCTGAAACCCTGTGTTTACAAGCTGTGGAACCACATTTTAGGTGGAACCGCGTACTTTTTGTAGAACGGTCCGGCGAGTTGCCGGGACTGGCAAGGTTAAGCACTGAAGGTGTGGAGCCGAAGGGAAACCAAGTCTTAATAGGGCGAATAAGTCAGTTCAGGCAGACCCGAAACCGGGTGATCTACCCATGTCCAGGTTGAAGTTTCCGTAAAAGGAAATGGAGGACCGAACGCACATCCGTTGAAAAGGGTGGCGATGAGGTGTGGGTAGGGGAGAAATTCCAATCGAACCCGGAGATAGCTGGTTCTCCTCGAAATAGCTTTAGGGCTAGCCTCGTATTAGTTTAGCGGAGGTAGAGCACTGAATTCTTAAGGGGGCGTCAAAGCTTACCAAGAGATATCAAACTCCGAATGCCGCATAAATGATGTACGGGAGTCAGACTGCACGAGATAAGTTGGGTAGTCAAAAGGGAAAGAGCCCAGACCTACAGCTAAGGTCCCAAAGTGTGTGTTAAGTGGAAAAGGATGTGGGATTTCAAAGACAACTAGGATGTTGGCTCAGAAGCAGCCACACATTCAAAGAGTGCGTAATAGCTCACTAGTCGAGAGGTCCTGCGCCGAAAATGTCCGGGGCTGAAACACAACACCGAAGCTTAGGAATTGACGTAAGTCAATTGGTAGAGGAGCATTCTTAACTGCGGAGAAGCGTTACCGTAAGGAGGCGTGGAGTGTTAAGAAGAGAGAATGCCGGAATGAGTAGCGAGATGGAGGTGGGAATCCTCCAGGCCGAATATCTAAGGTTTCCAGAGTAAAGCTGATCTGCTCTGGGTAAGTCGGGGCCTAAGGCGAGGTCGAAAGACGTAGTCGATGGACAACAGGTTGAAATTCCTGTACCGCGTATTATCAGAACTGTGGGGACACAGAACCGAAGCCAAACCCGGGAATGAAAAGACCGGGGCAAGCGCCGGACTGGTTAGACTGGAAAATCCGTTTAACAACAGGAAAGCGTTAAGCGTACCGAACAAAAGTAGGGAAGTTGGTATAGGGGCTGTCAAGAAAAGCCGCTATTGTGTAATACGTGCCCGTACCGTAAACCGACACAGGTGGATGAGGAGAGAATCCTAAGGCCGGCGGGAGAAGCATTGTTAAGGAACTCGGCAAAATGACCCCGTAACTTCGGGATAAGGGGTGCCCACGAGAGTGGGCCGCAGAGAATAGGCTCAAGCAACTGTTTAGCAAAAACACAGGTCTATGCAAAACCGAAAGGTGAGGTATATGGGCTGACGCCTGCCCGGTGCTGGAAGGTTAAGAGGAGAGGTTAGGAGCAATCCGAAGCTTTGAATTTAAGCCCCAGTAAACGGCGGCCGTAACTATAACGGTCCTAAGGTAGCGAAATTCCTTGTCGGGTAAGTTCCGACCCGCACGAAAGGCGTAATGATTTGAGCGCTGTCTCGACAATGCACCCGGTGAAATTGAAGTACCAGTGAAGATGCTGGTTACCTGCGCCAGGACGGAAAGACCCCATGGAGCTTTACTCCAGCTTGATACTGGGATTCGGTGTCGCATGTACAGGATAGGTGGGAGGCAGTGAAGGCAGGACGCCAGTCTTACCGGAGCCATTGTTGGGATACCACCCTTGCGATATTGGGTTTCTAACCTGCGGCCATGACCTGGCCGGGGGACAATGTCAGGTGGGGAGTT
Organism: Hungatella sp. SB206; assembly: GCF_051132295.1. Classification (NCBI taxonomy): domain Bacteria; kingdom Bacillati; phylum Bacillota; class Clostridia; order Lachnospirales; family Lachnospiraceae; genus Hungatella; species Hungatella sp. SB206. The sequence goes on from NZ_CP096603.1 coordinate 1,179,651, forward strand.
TGACTGGGGCGGTCGCCTCCGAAAGAGTATCGGAGGCGCTCAAAGGTTCCCTCAGAATGGACGGAAACCATTCGAAGAGTGCAAAGGCATAAGGGAGCTTGACTGCGAGACTGACGGGTCGAGCAGGTACGAAAGTAGGACTTAGTGATCCGGTGGTATAAAGTGGGATTGCCATCGCTCAACGGATAAAAGCTACCCTGGGGATAACAGGCTTATCACTCCCAAGAGTTCACATCGACGGAGTGGTTTGGCACCTCGATGTCGGCTCATCGCATCCTGGGGCTGAAGTAGGTCCCAAGGGTTGGGCTGTTCGCCCATTAAAGCGGTACGCGAGCTGGGTTCAGAACGTCGTGAGACAGTTCGGTCCCTATCCGGCGTGGGCGTAGGATATTTGAGAGGAGCTGTCCTTAGTACGAGAGGACCGGGATGGACTGACCTCTGGTGTACCGGTTGGGTATCAAACCCATGGCCGGGTAGCCAAGTCGGGAAGGGATAAACGCTGAAGGCATCTAAGCGTGAAGCCCCCCTCAAGATGAGATATCCCATCGCAAGAGTAAGACCCCTTGAAGACGACGAGGTAGATAGGGCAGAGGTGGAAGCATGGCAACATGTGTAGCTGACTGTCACTAATAGGTCGAGGGCTTAACCAAGTTGGTTTAGGTTGTCAGAAATGGCAGAGGAAATAAGAACGGATGAAAGATATGTACAATGTGTGGTTTTGAGGGTATATGCCTTGAAATAGAGGATACCTCATGGTATAATAATCCTCGATAGCTCAGTCGGTAGAGCACGCGGCTGTTAACCGCGCTGTCGTAGGTTCAAGTCCTACTCGGGGAGTTTTGAAATACTTCTTTGTATTTCAGACTCAGCAGATACGAATTTATAAGGCCCCATGGTCAAGCGGTTAAGACATCGCCCTTTCACGGCGGTAACACGAGTTCGAATCTCGTTGGGGTCATTTGTTCCACCAGGCATATGCAGGGAGGAATGAGAATGCCGATGTGGCTCAATTGGCAGAGCAGCTGATTTGTAATCAGCAGGTTATCGGTTCGAGTCCGATCATCGGCTTGCATTAATTGTTTAGTGAGGTTCTTTCAAACTTAGCAATTAAGCACACTTGCGAAACGAGCGTGTATTTTACGCGACATTGAGCATAGTGTTACCATACTATATTTATGTTTGGACCTTTAGCTCAGTTGGTTAGAGCAACCGGCTCATAACCGGTCGGTCCTGGGTTCGAGTCCCCGAAGGTCCACTAACACTGAACTAAATATTTGAAATCTGGCCTGGTGGCTCAGCTGGTTAGAGCGCCGCCCTGTCACGGCGGAGGTCGTGGGTTCGAATCCCATCCGGGTCGTTTGCATGAAACATTTTGATGCAGCATTCACTACCAGCATATGTTGTATCGTTTCACAGCATGTTACAAAAACGGGATCTTAGCTCAGCTGGGAGAGCATCTGCCTTACAAGCAGAGGGTCACAGGTTCGAGCCCTGTAGGTCCCATTTTCATGAGAAATCATGATATGCCGGCGTGGCGGAACTGGCAGACGCACAGGACTTAAAATCCTGCGGGCCTAATCGCCCGTACCGGTTCGATTCCGGTCGCCGGCATTAATAAAAAAGCTTGAAAGTCTCTGTTTAAGAGAGTTTCAAGCTTTTTTGGTTCTCACTTATATAAGCGAATAAGATCATTCACAAGTATCTCTTCGTTTGTAAGTTGGATTTTATTGCTGCTCAAAAATCCATCCGTTGACTGGATTGTTTTTTCGATCATAGAGATTTTCCATCGTTTGCTCAGATCTTTCTTAAAACTGATATAAATTTCGTTCTCTAAGGGATCATATACGATTGAACAGAGCGTATTCTTCTGGCTGGTCTTGTTTAAAGCTTCGAAGGCTTCATTGATTCCAAAGCTATGAATATGATTCTGTATATATTCATAAGCACAAATATATCTGTCAGCTCCGATCCCATATACCCTATTATAATCTGCTTCCTTAAAATTCCCGTTTGGAAAATTAGTCATGACAATAAAATCACCCGAAACAGGGGTTATTCTGTTTGTATCATTTCCCTCTTCCAGAATAAATGCATCCCCGGTTTTATCAGCAATCATAGTATGCAGTCCTAAATTGGGGAATAATGGATTTCTGGGATAGGAGATTACTCTTTTATTGAGAATTTCAAAAAATTCTGATGATTTTCTTGTTATCTTTAGCACTTCATCAAGAATATCAAAGGCATACCAATCATTTTCGTCACAGCCTGACTGAAAGCCTGGACCATATTCTACGGCCTGCGTACAGATAAAAAGCCCCTCACTGTTCATACCGGCGATATCCCTGTATTTGTTTTCTAACAGGGCTGAAAAGTAAAATAAGTTCTTATCATGATAACTGTTGACTATTAGTTTTAAATCAATTTCATCGGTATCGAAATTCATTCCGTAAACAGCCTTTTTTTGATGGTATACTGCAAAACTTGTACACATTTTGAAATCTCCTTTTCATACATAAGTTTGTGATATTATATGGCTTCTAACTATATGATATCATCAGGCATATTGAAGGTTCAACCTACAACATGTTTCTGATTCTAAAATGTTCCACGCAGGCTTGAGCTTTAAAAGGCAGCCAACCATGACGTGAACCGGTCTTTGTCTAGGGCCTGTTTGAAAATTCATTTCTGCCATCTGCACGCCCCATTTCGCGGGAGATTTGCCCCGAATTCGCTTAACGTAGCCCACTACGCCGCGCTCATTCGGGACAAATTTCCCACAAAATGTGACGTACATCTGACAGAAAGCAATTTTCAAACACACCCTAGCAGACAGAGGGTGGATTACGTTATGGCTGGCTGTATTTTTCGTGCTGAATGAAGTTGGGAAATTCACCTAGACCGGTGCGATTAAAAACATTGTAAAGCTTGCGGATGCCACCAGTTTGCCGGCGTCGTTGGTGACGGTTACCTGATTGACAACGGTTTTCCGGCCTTTGTGTATGGCGTTGGATTCTATATAGATGGTTCCGGTATTCACCCCTCTTAAGAAATTGATGCTGCTGCATTCCGTGACATTGGTGGTCTCGCAGGCGTAAGTGGATATTCCTGCCGCCATATCACAGAGAGAGAATAAAAATCCGCCGTGAACATTTCCGTAAAGATTTAAGGCTTCCTGAGTAATTTCCATGGAGAGTTTCGCGTGGCCCGGAGAGACCTCCAAAAGCCTGGCATTTTCTATGCCTCCGATCGGATGAATATGTCTCAGAATGCCGTCCATTATCTCTGATCTCATGTATGCATACCTCCTCGTTATGAGCACTCAGCGTGCCCCGCTTTATCGGGCATAGCGGACGTCTTTTGGCCGCTTACGTGCGATACATGTCACTGGCGCTTGGCGAGGTCTTTTCGAGCTTAGCGCAGTGACTTCAGGCTATACTATATCATTGCAAAAATCCATTTACAACAGGAAAAAGGAATCATAGGTTTTAACTATCAATTATCGGAATTATCACGGACAGGGCCGATTGGATATTTCCTTCACTACAGGCTATAATGGATTTATCAAGATTGTTAAAAAAATATTTAACAAGAATAAATAAGGAGGATATATCAAATGAGCAAGTTATCCAATGAAGAATTCCAGGCGTATTTAAAACAGATCCGTGAGCTGGCAGAGGGTCCCCTTGAGGAAATCCAGAAGGAAGTGGAAGTAACCAATAAGTTTCCTCAGGAGTTCTACGATTTAGCAATCCAGAACGATTTATATCGCTGTTCCCTTCCTGAGGAGTACGGCGGATACGGTTTGAACGAGCTGGAGATTTTACAGGTTCAGGAGGAATTCTCCAGAGGACCGGGCGGAATGAGAATGCATCTTCACTATGCAATGGATTTAAACTGGAGAATCCTCGACGATTACGGCAATGAGGAAGTAAAGGCAGAGTATATGCCAAAATTCCAGAACAAGGAAGTATTTACCTGTTTCGCACTGACAGAGGCGACAGGCGGTACCGGCGCTGACTTACATACCATCGCAGTGAGAGACGGCGATTCTTACGTATTAAACGGTGAGAAGACACTGATTTCCCATACCGACTGCTGCGAATTTGCTTATGTAATCGCAGTAACCAATCCGGAATCAGATAAGAACGACAGACTGTCCGCATTCTTCGTTCCAATGGACGCTCCTGGATTTGAAGTGATCAACATGCCTCATATGATGGGATGCCGCGGAGCCGGTCATGGCGAGCTGAAATTCACAGACTGCCGCATCGATAAGAAATACCTCTTAGGTAAAGAGGGACAGGGACTGGAGATTGCCATGCACTCCTTATCCGTATCCCGTGCTCACATTGCTGCCAGCAACTTAGGTATGGCACAGAGAATGCTGGAACTGTCCTTACAGTATGCCGCTGACCGTGTAACCTTCGGAAAGCCGATCGGAACCCGTCAGGCGATCCGCTGCAAGATTGCCGATATGTCCATGATGGTACACGCGCTTCGCTGCATGGTTTACGATTTTGCTAAATCCTATATGGAGAATCCAACCGGCGAATATATTGAAGAAAAAGCTGCTATGTGCAAGCTGTACAGCATCGATACAACCAGAAGAGTCAGCGATGAAATGCTGGAGATCTTCGGCGGTGTCGGATACTTTGAAGACTGCAAGTACGGCCCGGTTGAGCGTCTTTACCGTGACTGCCGCGCGATGTGGTTAGAGGAAGGCGCTCCGACTGTACAGAGAATTACAATTTCCAGAAACACCATTAAACACGGCGCTCATATCGAATACGTGGTCTAAAGAGATATCTGACACAAAAGGGTCATCAGGTTCATACTCCGGACCTGCCGACCCTTTTCCATATATGGAGGGAAGACAATGAAACCATTAGAAGGCGTAAAAGTAGTGGATTTAACCACATATCTGGCGGCCCCTACCACGGTTCGCGTACTTGGCGAATGGGGAGCCGACTGTATCAAGATCGAATCACACAAAGGAGATCCAGCCAGGACTCAGGGCGCCGTGTTCAACATGCCGTTTACCGACGACGAGAACCTGGCCTTTGATGTGGCAAACTTAAATAAGAAATTTATCACTCTGAACCTGAAGACAGAAAAGGGGCTGGAGGTTTGTTATAAGCTTCTGGAGGAAGCGGACGTATTCGTAACCAATACGAGAACGAAATCCCTGTTAAAGCTGGGACTGGACTACGACACTTTAAAGGAGAAGTTTCCGAAGCTGATTTTCGCCCAGGTCCTGGGATACGGGGAAAAGGGACCGGAAAAGGATACGGCGGGCTTCGACGTAACGTGTTACATGGCGAGAGGCGGCGTGTTTGGAACTACGGTAAACCGCGGCGATGCTCCCATGATTCCGACCAACGGTTTTGGAGATTTCCAGGTTGCCATGGCTCTGGCGTCCGGCATCTGTGCGGCTCTGTACCGCAGAGAGAAATCCGGCGAGGGAGACAAGGTCACCATCGGACTGCATCACGCGGCTGTCTATGCGCTGAGCACGGGCCTGATCTCCGCACAGTACGGAAACCAGTACCCGAAGAGCAGAAAAGAAGTTCCAAATCCATTTAACAATGTATTCCGCACCAGAGACAACAAGTGGGTCTGCATCTGCTGTCCGGAGTACGACCGCGATTATGAGAAGATGTTCACGCTCCTGGGCTGTCCGGAAATGCTGGAGAAAGAGCAGTACCGTCACTGCGCGGATGTCAACAACAACCATTTGAATAAAGACGTGACCGATGTGCTGGATGCAGCTATTGCAAAGATTGACAGAGAAGACTTAATGAAGATGTTAAAGGAAAATGACATGCCGTGTGAAGCCGCATATGAGCCGCTGGATATCTATGAGGATGAGCAGGCGTGGGCCAACGATGTGCTGACAAAGATTCCTTATCCGTCAGGTGGAAAGATCATGCCGACCAACCCCGTAGGCTTCGCATCTCTGGGCAAACCGGACTATGTGATCGGAGGCATGCAGGGCGCCCATACGGTGGAGATTATGAAGCAGCTGGGATACAGTGACGAACAGATCTGCGAAATCATTGCTTCCGGAGCCGCAGAAGGCGCGACAGGACTTAAACCACTGTAATGAACAACGAACAACCAGAAAGGGGAAAGTGAAAATAACATGAGCTTACTTTACACCGAAGAACAGAAAGCGCTGCTTGCTCTTGTAAGGGAGATGGCAGAAAATGAAATAAAACCTCATGTAAAGGACGCGGACGAGAAAGGGGAGTGTCCGAGAGAGCTGTTTAAATGGGGATTCGATATGGGGCTTCACATGCTGGAAATCCCGGAGGAATACGGTGGAACCGGTTTAAGCTATGAGACTACCGCCATGATTTTTGAGGAGCTGGCAAAGGTGGACGCGGGCTACGCCATCACCTTTGTAACCACGTTCGTGGCGCTTAGAAATGTAATCCTTGCCGGAACGAAGGAGCAGGGACAGTATTTTGCAGATAAGATTGCCCCCGGCGGATTTGCCGGATTTGCCCTGACGGAGCCGAATGCCGGTTCTGACCCTGCGGCTATGCGCGCCACGGCGGTAAAGGACGGGGACGAATATATTTTAAACGGAACCAAGACATTTATCACCAACGGTGCTCTGGCCGATGTCTTCGTGGGATTCTTTAAGACGGATACGGCGGCAGGACACAGAGGCATGTCCGCATTTATCATCGATGCGGATGCAGAAGGCGTTACCGTAGGAGCCCATGAGAACAAGATGGGGCTCAGACTTTCCAACACTACGGACTTGATTTTCGAAAACGTCCGTGTGAAGGCTTCTGCCATGGTGGGACCGGAGGGCTCCGGGTTCAAGCTGGCTTTAAACGCTCTGAACTTATCCAGAGCCTTTGTGGCGACTCTGGCTGTGGGAATCATGCAGCGGGCGCTGGATGAATCCGTGAAGTATGCAAAGGAAAGAAAACAGTTTAACACCCCTATTATTAAATTCCAGATGGTACAGCAGATGCTGGCCGACATGGCAATTAAGATTGAAGCATCCAGGTGTCTGGTGAATAACACCATGCGGATGATGGATCAGGGAATCATGGTACAGAAGGAAGGCTCCATTTGTAAAACATTTGTGTCCGACTGTGCACAGGAAGTGACCTCCAACGCGGTTCAGATTTTTGGCGGATACGGCTACAGCAAAGAGTATCCGGTGGAAAAACTCATGAGAGACTGCAAGGTATTCCAGATCTTTGAGGGAACGAACCAGATCCAGAGAATGACGATTACAGGCGTATTGGATAAGGAATATAAATAGTCACTGCACTAAGCTCGTGAAAGACCTCGCTAAGTGCCAGTGACATGTATCGCACGTAACCGGCTAAAAGACAGCCGCTAAGTGCTCATAACGAGGAGGAATGAAGATGAATATCGTTGTTTGTATAAAACAGGTTCCGGATACCACTGAGATCAAGATTGATCCGGTGAAAAATACGCTGATTCGTACCGGCGTGCCGAGTATCATGAACCCTTTTGATAAAAATGCGCTGGAAACAGGCCTTCAGCTGAAGGACCGCTGCGGCGGAAAAGTGACCGTGATTTCCATGGGACCGCCTCAGGCGAAGGCAGTGCTCCGGGAAGCGCTGGCCATGGGAGCGGATGAGGCGTATCTCGTTACCGACCGTGCCTTTGGCGGTTCCGATACGTATGCTACCAGTTATATTCTGTCTCAGGCGATTCAGATGCTGGGCGGGTTCGATGTGATCCTGGGCGGCAAACAGGCCATCGACGGAGATACGGGACAGACAGCCCCCAGTATTGCGGAGCATTTAGGCGCAGTCAGGCTGACGTATATACTCGATATGGAGGTCGAGGGCGATAAGGTGATCGCCAGACGCCAGGTGGAAGAGGGCGTGGAGGTTATCGAGGCCAGCCTTCCGGTGCTTTGTACCGCGACAAAGGAGAGCAATAAACCCAGATACGCTACCATCAAGGGCGTGCTCACATCCTTAAGAGCAGAGATTGGAGAGATCACTCTGGCGAGTCTGCCGGGTTCTGATACGACCAAGATGGGCTTAAAGGGTTCCCCCACTAAGGTAAAAGCAACTTTTACGCCAAAGAGAAATGCAAACTGCATGAACATTGAAGGCAGCAGCCCGGCGGAGACCGCAGGGACCCTGATTGACAGGCTGACAGAGGCAAAAGTACTTTAAGGACGGCAAAAGGAGGTCGCGAGAGATGAGTTTTGATACATGTAAGGACGTATGGGTATTTATCGAATGCTTCCAGGGTCAGCCTAAAAGCGTGGGCCTTGAGCTGCTTGGCCAGGGACGAAAGCTGGCGGACGGCTTAAAGCAGAAGTTATGTGCCGTAGTCATCGCAAAGGATGTGGATGAGGCGGTGAAGGAGGCCGGCGAGTACGGCGCGGATAAGATTTACGTGGTAAAGGGAGATGAATATGAGAATTACTCCGCTGATGCTTATGGAAATGTATTCTTAAAGCTATGCGAAAAGTATGATCCCAATACGATTCTGGTGGGAGCAACCGTAAACGGCAGGGATTTGGGCTCTAAGATTGCAGTCAGCCTGCGTACGGGTCTGACCGCAGACTGTACGGCCCTTAGCGTAGACGAGGAGACCGGAAATGTGGTCTGGGAACGGCCTGCATTTGGCGGAAATCTTTACGCACAGATCCTGTGCAGCGAGACAAGGCCGCAGATGGGAACCTGCAGACCGGGAGCATTTAAGAGGCCGGAGAAGGTGATGGACAACAAGCCGGAGATCATCATGGAACCGATCCACACACCGGAAAACGAGATCAGGACTAAGGTGATTGATTTCATTAAGGCATGTGAGGACAACGATATCCCGCTTCAGGACGCGGAGGTGATCGTATCCGGCGGCCGCGGCATGAAGAATGGAGAGAATTTCAAAGTATTGAAGGAACTGGCAGACGTGCTTGGCGGAACGGTCGGCTGCTCCAGGGCAGCGGTCGATTCGGGATGGATGCCGCAGTCCAAACAGGTAGGGCAGACGGGAACCACGGTAACTCCGAAGATCTACTTCGCCTGCGCCATATCCGGCGCTGTCCAGCATGTGGCGGGCATGAGCGGCTCAGGAACCATTGTGGCGATCAATAAGGATGACACGGCGCCGATTTTCGAGGTGGCGGATTACGGCATCGTAGGCGACGTGTTCGAGATTGTTCCGGCTCTTGTGAAGGAGTTAAAGGCTAGTACAGTGTTGCACTAGACAGCAGAGCTGAGGAAGCGTTTCTCGGAGCATACCGCAGTACATGCGCTGATGGCAGGCGTGGTCCGGCAGGATGCACGCAAAAAAGTATAGGAGACGGGTCATGATTGATGAGATGAAGATCAATGCCATCCAGCGGGAAAAGTATCTTTCCGAGGGCTGCTGGAAGGATATCACGCTGCTGGACTGTTGGAAAGAATCCGTGAAGAAGTATTCCGAACGGGAATATGTGGTGGATGACAGGGGGAATCGGTATACCTACCGGCAGATGGATGAGGCTGCGTCAAAAGTGGCGGCCTTTCTCCGGAAGCAGGGTGTTTTGCCGGGAGACGCGGTATCATTCCAGCTCCCCATCTGGAGCGAGTTCGCGGTGGTGACCATCGCCTGCTTTATGACCGGGGCCGTAGCCCATCCCATCGCCATGTCCTATGAGGAAAAGGAACTGATCCGGAGCATGAATTTAACGGAGTCAAAGGTTTACTTCGGCCCCTCCTTTTTTCATAAAACGGATTATGCGAGCCGGATTCTGGCTGTGAGAGAACGCATTCCATCGCTGTCCTGTGTCGTCATCGTGGGCGGTGAGAAGCCGGAGGGAAACGGGGTATTGGCGTTTACGGAAATTATGGACCAGGCGGATACGGAAAAGCAGGAGATCAGACGGACAGGTGAGGATCTGGCGCTGATTCTCTGCACCTCCGGGACGACCAGCGGGACGAAGGGAGTGCTGCTCACCCACAATAATATCCGCTACAGCGAGGAGGTATTTACCAGAGAGCTGGGGCTGACCAGTGAGGATATCATGTTCATGCCTGCGCCGTTAAATCATGCAACGGGCTTCCATCACGGGCTGATCGCTCCCATGCTGATCGGGGCCAAGGTGGTGCTTCAGCAGAAGTACCGCTGCCGCGAGGCCATTGATCTGATGAACCGGGAGCGGTGTACCTTCTCCATGGGCGCTACGCCATTTATCTATGACATTCTCCGGGAACTGGAGAACGGAGGCGGAGAACTGCCGTTTCTGAAGCTATACCTCTGCGGAGGCGCTCCGGTGCCGGGATATATGGTACGGAAGGCGTGGAGCTTCGGAATCCTGCTCTGCGAGGTCTACGGTTCGACAGAAAGTGTCCCCCACGTGTTTGTACGGCCCGATGAGGCCCTGGAATTAAACGGAACCACTTCCGGCCGGCCGGTAGAAGGCGTCCAGATCCGCGTCGTGGATGACGAGGGAAACGATGTGCCGCCCGGGGTGCCGGGAGAAGAGCTTTCCAGAGGACCCAATGTATTTGTGGGATATCTAAAGGATAAGAAGATTACGGACAGCGCCCTGGATGATGACGGATGGTTTCACAGCGGTGATCTGTGCGTCATGGATGAAGCGGGTAATATTCGCATTATTGGAAGAAAGAAGGATATGATCGTCCGCGGCGGCGAGAATTTGAATTCCAACGAGATCAATGACCGGCTGGAGGGCTGTCCGGGAATGGGCGACCACACGGTGATCGGAATGCCGGACGACCGGCTGGGCGAGAGAATCTGCGCCTTTGCCGTTCCACTGCCGGGATTTGAGCATCTGAAGCTGGAGGATGTGACCGGATGGCTCTGTCAGAACGGTGTTCCGAAACGGTTCTGGCCGGAGAGGCTGGAGCTGATTGACCGTATTCCCCATACGGGCAGTGGAAAGGTGAAGAAGTATCTGTTAAAAGAGGAACTGGAAAAAAGAATGGAGGGCCCGGAACGCAATGATTGAGCAGAAATTTGGACCGAGAAGGTGCAGGGATACCAGAAAACCACGCGCGGATCAGTGTCCGGATGTCGTATTTTATCGCTGCAGAAGCTGTAACAGCTTATTTCCAGTTACCGGAGGCCAGGCGCTTGAGGAGAAGAAGATTCTCTGCTGTAATGTGGAAGCAGAGCGCCTGTCGCCGACAGACGCCGGGGAGGCAAAGGAGTTTTTAGAACTCAGTTACCAGATTACCGGCGGCTATAACGACAACGCGGTAAAGGTATCCTGGAAGACGAAAAAACAGGAGTGCGCACCGCAGTGGATTTATTTGAAGACCTTCACGGGCGGTTATCTAAAATACGTGATGAAGGAAAAACGTTCCCCCATGGTATTTGCACTGGCAGACACGGATGCGTTCTGCTACTGCGATGAAGATCCCTGTCTGGAATGCGTGTTCCGCTGTAAGAGGGGATTTACGGTTTACGCATATTCAGAGGGGACGGGACTATTGGAAATGCCGCTGGACAGAATGACAGCCCACTGGCAGACACGGGAAAAGGAAACGGAGAGGTAGGGGAGGTACATATGAAAAGCGAAAATGTCGGAAGTGGTGGGACAGCAGTGGACTGGAGAGCAGTGCTGGTGTTTGTATCCATTGCATTCAGCTCACAGTGCGGAGGCGGTTTTGCGTCAGGCTCCACACCCTGGACTTATTTTTTCCAGAACACAGGATTTTACGGTATGCTTCCGGAGGTGACACAGCCTTACTTCTGCCTGCTGATGCCTCTTGTGGTGGCGGCGATCAACTGCTTTATTATCTATTTTTTCATGAAATTCGCCATGGATTTCAGAACCTTTGACTATGGGAATTTCCTTGAAAAATACGGTTCCAGATTCTGGGGAGGCGTGTTGGCAAAACCGATGCAGATCGTGTATGAGCTGAATTTTAACTGGCTGCTCATCGTATGTATGGCACTGGCCTATTCCACCTCCGGCTCAGCCCTTAAGGAGCTGACGGGGATTCCGTACATATGGACCACATTTATTGTGGGAGTTATCATGTTTCTTCTCTGTATGAAAGGCACGGAGCTGGTCCGCAAGAACGCGGTGTTCATGAGTGCTGTTATCTTTATCGCCCTGGTTATTGTTCACGTTCCAAATCTTATTTTCAATATCGGGAGCGGAAAACTGGCAAATGAGATGGCTGTTATGAGCAGCAGCATGGAGGCAGGAATCGCATCGGGCGCGGGCAGCTTTTTAAAATATCTTTTCATTGCATTTGTATGGGCCTATATCTTTTCTGGTCAGAATCTGGCTGGATTCGGCGCGTACGTCAATCATGCGCAGTTGTTTAACAACAAGAAAACTCTGCGCAGGGCGGTGATCCTGTCCGTGATTGTAAACTGGGTATTCCTGGAGATGAACGCCATTAACCTGGCGGGAAACTACAGTGCGGTTTACGATGGGTGGGCAAATGGAAAAGCCGTGTATACAATTCTGGTGGTACAGAATGGCTGGGCGGGCGGCGCTGTCAAAGCGATTTCGCTGACGCTTCTTACCATAGCAATCTTTTTTGCAACAATCTCCACGGCGATCAACTATGCACAGGGCTTTAACGACCGTGCTCTGAACTGGTATCAGAAAAAGACCGGGGAAGATCCGAAGGTTTCTGAAGCTAAGCGCAACCGGCGGGGAGCTGTCCTTACCTTTGTCTATATCTGTCTTACCTGGGTGATTTCCCAGGCGGGGCTTACGGCGCTGGTGTCCAAGGGACTGACCGCGGCATCCTATATCAATTTATTCACCCTCATCCTTCCCACGGTGATGAATGTGATAATCGGATGGCCGGACAGAGAGTACGGCAGCGGCAGGAAAGTGCAGGCCGGAACTAAAAAATAATTGATGGAGGTATTTTTATGTTAGCTACAATGGGTCTTATCTTTGCCATTGCTCTCTTAGTAGTCATGATCATCAAGGGGATTGACATGATCTGCGCAACCGTAATTACGGCGGTAATTATATTATTAAGCAGCCAGCTCAGCCTGTCCGACGGTCTTCTTACCACATTCTCCGGCGGCGCCGGCGGTTTCGTAACTTCCTGGTTCCTGATCCTGGGGATGGGAGGCATCTTCGGACAGCTGGTGCTGGAAACCGGGCTGGCCACAAAAATCGCCAAGTGGCTGACGCAGAAGTTGGGAGCCAGGATGGTGGGCCTGGTTATTCTGATCTGTACCTTTTTTATTACGCTTTTAGGCATCAACGGTTATATCATGGTGTTTGTACTGTATCCGATCGCAGACAATCTGCTTCGTGAAAACAAGATGGACCGCCGGCTGCTTCCGTTCATGCTGCTGGGCGGCGGGGCCTCCGCCAATGGATTCATGTATACCCTGGATATCTGTAACGTGCTGCCCAGCGGTTATCTTGGAACGTCTTTGGGATCGGCACCGTTCTTATCTCTGGTGTTTACCGCCATCGTGGCTGTGTGTTACTTTGTATATTTCAATTATGCCCAGGCTCAGAGCCATAAGAAGCATACAAACGAAGAACTGCTGGCCATGTATACCTCTTCCAATAAGGTAATGAGCGATGAAGAGCTGCCCGGCATCGGAATGTCGGTACTTCCGTTTATTGTGGTATTTGGAATCGTTGTGGCTACCTCCAGCTGGGGAACCTCCACGAGTATTCTGTTTTCTTTGACAGTAGGGATTCTGCTGATTATGGCAACCCAGTTTAAGCATATTGAAAACATCAAGTCCTCCGCTAAAACTGGCGCGGGATCCGGACTGAATTCTATGCTGACCGTGGCTGCGGTTATGGGACTTTCCAAGGTTCTCAGCCTGTCGCCTGCATTTCAGGCGCTGCAGCAGGCTGTTTTATCCATGAATATGCCGGTGTATTTAAAGGCGTATTTCGGGACCGCGGTTTTGACCGGTCTGACAGGGTCTGCAATCTCCGGTGAAACCATTTTCCTGGAGAGCTTTGGCCAGGCGTTTGTGGATATGGGGGTCAATGTCCAGGCCCTGCACAGAATCGTGACAGAGTCTGCCCTGATTTTAAATAAGCTGCCTAACTCTTCTGTGGCGATTCTCACGATGTCTATCTGCGGATGCAGTTTAAAAGAGAGTTACAAGCATGTAATTCTTGGAACCATGATTCCGGCGGCTGTTGCGGGTTTGGTAATCGCTTTGATGGCCACCTTTGGCATTACGTTTTAGGAATTTGTGAGTATGAGAAAAGGAACCGTTCCTCTGTTTCAGACAGCAGAGGGCGGTTTCTTTTGTGTGATTCGGGCGGCGCAGAAAGTCTCCTGTGATTCGGGCACAGAGCGGCCGGGTCAAGGCTGTGCTAGTCCGGCATATTTAAGCAACTGGCAACCATAAAGTTTGCAAATGCTTCCACAGCTGAGGTAATGAAGTTTTTACTGCTGTATACCATGTAAATCATACGGGTGTCTTTGGGCACGTCCAAAAGCCGGACTTTGGCAAGATTGTTAAACTGCCTCAAATAGGGGGTATCGGCCACAATGGCCACTTTTGAGGACTTGGAAATTCTTCCTGCAATGGAGATTTCGTCATCGTAGGAATAGACGGCCTCCACTCCTTTTTCTTTCAGCAGCTTGCGGACAACCTTGCCGATGGGAATCGTGTCCCGGTAGGTGGTCAGCCTGTAATCCTTTAGGTCCGACAGATACATGGCTTCCCGGCCGGCCAGCGGGTGGTTGTTCTGGACGATGGCGATCAGCTCCTGATAGGTGATGGGGACGAAGACCAGGTCGGGCATATCGTCCACCATGGAACAGAAGCCGATGTCATATTTACCGCAGGAAACGCCCTGCGCCACTTCGATGGACATTCCGTGGTAGATATTGAGCGTGGCGAGCGGATTCTTCTCCTGATAAAGATCCAGCGCCTCCGGTAAAAAGTCTCCTAACAGGGTGGGAATGCATCCGATATCGATGGAGCCGCTGATATGACCTGATTTCTCCTTGATCAGGGAGATGCCGTGTTCCAGGATACTCAGGGATTCGCTGACGTACTGGTAAAATTCTTCCCCGTATTTGGTGAGCTTAATATTACGCCCCTTTTTCTGGAAGAGGGATACCCCCAGTTCCTTCTCCAGAGATGCGATGGAATCGCTTAAGCTGGGCTGGGTGATGTAAAGCGCTTTGGCGGCCTCCGTGTAGTGCTGGACTTCTGCCAGTTTTCGGAAATAGTACAGTTGTGGTAAGTTCATAAGCCCCTCCAATAAATCGATATATTTATTATACAGGATGAACAATGGAAAAGCCAGTAAACAGCGGTATAATTCCGGAGGTGTTCCGGCGCTGACGGCAATTTTATTTGACATTTGTCCGGAAAGTTTTTACAATGGAGGTTATCAGCGGGAAATAACAGCGATGAGAGGAGGGGGGACGATATGCAGGAGATTTACCACAATCTGTTTCAGGAGACGATTTCCTATTCTGACCGTCACATGAGTCCGCGCAATCTCTATCTGATCCGGCAGCCTGGGCGCAGTCTGATGGTGGATACATCTTTTCGGTTTGAACGGGACTGGGAGAGTCTGCGCGGTATGGTGGAGACTCTGGGCGTCTCCTATAAGGAATTGGACGTGTTTATTACCCATGACCATCCGGACCATACGGGGCTTGTGCCGGCTTTGCAGGAGCTGGGGGCAAGCGTGTACATGAATCCGGAGGAGACCAGGAAGCGGGCGGATCTGCTTCACTGTTACCTGGCGGATGAGGAGTCGCGTATACAGAATCTGCGGATTGTGGGCGTGACGAAGAAGGATACTCCGGACGTCTATCAGGCTGTTATGGAATACACTGGGCGCGCCTACGCGGAGCGGGGAAAGGCTCAGGACTTCCCCTTTATCCCGGTTCATCCCGGCCAGACACTGGAATATGGGGAGTATCAGTTCGATGTCGTTTCTTTAAAGGGCCATACGTTTGGGCAGTGCGGTCTCCATGAGAAGAGACACGGATTCCTGTTTTGCGGGGATCAGATCATGACGACCATCGTGCCGATCGTGGGCAGCCAGCAGAAGGATCTGGGACTTTTAAAATGCTATATGGAGTCCCTTGGTGATATGAAGCACCGGTACGCGGACTGCAGGATTCTGCCGTGCCATTATGGGCCTATAGCAGATGTGGAAAAAGAAGCCAACCGGATTATTCTCGGCTATCTGGATAAATGTGAAATCATGAAAGGGATACTGGAAGAGGACGGAGGGATGATGACCACCCGGGATGTGGGCGTCCGGGCCTACGGAAGAAGCCAGGGGCCGCCCGACTACCGCCATTTCGTCTCCTGTACCCAGATCTGGGCGAAGACATTTTCCTGCCTGGAATTTATGTATGGGGAAGGGCTTGTGGAGAGATGCGAGCGGGAGGGGATTATTTACTGGAAGCGTTGGAAACAATTTTAAAAAAAATAGTTGACAAAACGAGTTATATCGGATATACTTAATACCGTTGCGAAAGCAATATGCGCCGATAGCTCAGCTGGATAGAGCGTCTGGCTACGGACCAGAAGGCCGCGTGTTCGAATCATGTTCGGCGCATTAAAAGCAAAAGTTTAAGGAAAAGGACATCCGAGTGAGGGTGTCTTTTTTATTGCTGATAGCTGCATGTTTTTTAGTCATTGGATTATAAGTGCGGACAATCGCAGGGGGCACAAAAATAGAGATACTTCACGGTATTATAGATATGCAGGCGTGAAGTATCTCTCATCTTTTTAACCCATCCTCAAAGCAAATTCCCATCAATTCCGATGATAAAGACCTTACACGGAATCTTCTTCCCGCTGTTTTCTACTGCCCGTTCCACCGCGAACTGGATTCCGCCGCAGCAGGGAACTTCCATACGGGTTACCGTTATGGAGCGGATGTCATTTTCACGCAGGATTTCCGTCAGCTTCTCGGAGTAATCCGTGCTGTCTAATTTTGGACATCCGATCAGAGTGATGTGGTCCCGGATAAAATCGTGGTGGAAATTACCATAGGAAAAAGCGGTGCAGTCCGCTGCGATCAACAGGTCGGCATTGGCGAAATAGGGGGCGTGGATGGGCGCCAGTTTAATCTGGACCGGCCACTGTGACAGGCAGCTTGGAACGTCTTCCGGTCCGGCCTGGTTCTGGGCGGCGCTGCCGGATAAGGAACGGGAGGCAGCCGAGGGACAGGCACAGTGGCTGTCTCGGGAGCCGGCGTGTTCCAGGGCCTTTTTGGCCTTCTGTACAGCGGCGTGATCGTAGGCGGGCGCTTCACGCTCTACAAAGGAGATGGCTCCTGCGGGACAGGCGGGCAGGCAGTCCCCCAAACCGTCACAGTAATCCTCTCTTGTTAAAACTGCTTTTCCATCTATCATCTGAATGGCTCCCTCGTGGCAGGCTTCGGCACACAGTCCGCAGCCGGTACAGGCGTCTGTATCAATGTGAATGATTTTTCTTATCATATTTTTTTCCTCCTTGACTCGATAGCTGTATCATACTATACTAAAATCGAAAAGTATGTTGTTTTTGCAACGAAATTAAAATAAATCGAAATGGCGGAGCGAGATGGTTTCATTATTTGACGGGATTGAAAATGGGGAACTGGAACAGCTGCTTCCATGTCTTGGCGGAAGAAGAGTTTTATTTGATGAGGGAGAGTATATCTTAATGGCGGGCGGCCGGGCGGATCAGGTAGGTATGGTTCTGTCTGGCAGCGTGCTGGTGTTTTCTGACGACTTCTGGGGCAACCGGACCATTCTGGCCCATGTGGAGCGGGGAGGTCTGTTCGGTGAGGCATTTTCCTTTGCGCGCGTGGAGTGTCTGCCGGTCAGTGTGACCGCCGCGGAGAAGACGGAGGTGCTCTTCATCAACTGTGAGAGAATCATAACCGTCTGTCCGTCTGCATGTGAGTTTCATAACCGCCTGGTCCGCAATATGCTTAAAATCCTGGCGGAAAAGAATATGACTCTGACACAGAAGATCGGTCACATGGGAAAACGCACAACCAGGGAGAAGATTCTTTCCTATTTGTCGGAGCAGGCAAAGAAGGCGGGAGGGGAGTCCTTTACTATTCCGTTAAACCGGCAGGAGATGGCCGATTATCTGGCTGTGGACAGGAGCGCCATGTCAAAGGAGCTGGGGCGGCTGAAGGAGGAAGGACAGATATCCTTCCATAAAAATCAGTTTCAGCTGCTGAAAGCGGAGCTGCGGTAGACAAAACCTCCGAAACAGAGGGAAATAGCGCTTGCTTTTTTTGTGAAATTTATTATACTTATACATAAGATTATATTTCATAAAGAATACGAATCAGTCGCAAAATCAGGTGCAATGAGGTAGCTGTAGGTGGTAGGTGCAGTGCCTCTTTTTTTCTATAATAAAAATTCGGCAGGCGTAGAGAGGGGACTTATGCGGTTGACAGGCAGTCTGGAAGAGGAAGTGACAGAGAAGCTCAGGAGACTTCCGGGAAAAACGGGATTTTATTATGAAAATCTCGTAACCGGTGAGCGGGCGGCGTATCACGAGGATGAACGGATGATGGCCGCCAGCGTTATCAAGCTGTTTGTGATGACAGAAGCATTTGTGAGGTTCGAGGATGGGACTCTGAATCCCGACAGGATCATCCGCATGAAGCGGGAGGATTGTGTGCCGTCCTGCGGGGCACTTACGTATCTCCATGACGGAATCGAAGTGACGGTTCTCGATCTCGTGACGCTGATGATTATTTTCAGCGATAATACTGCGACGAATGTGCTTATCAATCTTCTTGGAATCGAGGAGATTAACCGTACGATCAGGCGGATGGGATACCGCGATACGGTGCTTCAGCGGAAGATGTACGATACGGAGAAATCAAAGCGGGGAATCCAGAATTACATAACGGCAGCGGAGACGGGCCGTCTGCTGCGTGAGATGTATCAGGGCAGACTGGTGAGCCGGCAGGCCAGTGAAAAGATGATTTCTATTTTAAAGAACCAGCAGCTGTGCAGCAAGATTCCGTTTTATCTGCAGGCGCTGCCGGAGGAACCGGAAATCGCCCACAAGACAGGGGAAGACTGCGGAATTACACATGATGTTGGAATTGTATATGCAAAACAGCCATTTGTTGTGTGCTACTGTGGAAACGATACCGATACGCCGGCATATGAGCGTGTGATGGCGGAGACTTCCCTGTGGCTGTACCATAGAAATTCGGAGGTTAGAGTATGAGAATTGCGAAGATAGAGACTGCGGAAGTAAATATTCCGCTTGTAACGCCGTTTAAGACGGCTTTGCGAACCGTGAACAGCGTGAATGATATTGTGGTCAGGGTTACCGCGGATGACGGAAGGACGGGCTTTGGAGAGGCACCTCCCACGGCTGTGATCACCGGGGATACGAAAGGCTCCATCCGGTGTGCCATTGAGGAATTTATCGCTCCCAATCTGATCGGAATGGAGATCGATAACCTGGATGGCATGATGAAGAAGCTTCACGGCTGTATGGTGAAGAACACATCGGCCAAGGCGGCGGTGGATATGGCGCTCTATGATCTGTATGCACAGTCCTGCAGGAAGCCTTTGTACCGGGTTCTGGGAGGCAGCAGGACAGAAGTGGAGACGGATCTGACCATCAGTGTCAACGGTGTGGACGAGATGGTGGAGGACAGCTTAAAGGCGGTTAAACAGGGATTTCGAATCCTGAAAATCAAGGTGGGAAAAGAAGGCGTAAAAGATATCGAGAGAATCCGGGAGATCCGGGCGGCTGTGGGGCCGGAGATCCGGCTGCGCATCGATGCCAACCAGGGCTGGACGGCCAAGGATGCCGTTCGTATCATCAGGGCCATGGAGGATTCGGGAATTGAGATGGATTTAGTGGAACAGCCGGTGAATGCTCATGATTTTGACGGGATGAAGTTTGTGACAGCCAATGTGGCCACGCCTGTCCTGGCGGATGAAAGCGTGTTTTCTCCGGAGGATGCGGTTCGGATTATCCAGAACCGGGCGGCGGATCTCATTAACATCAAGCTGATGAAGACCGGCGGGATTTATGAGGCACTGAAGATCTGTGCCATTGCGGAAAGCTACGGAGTGGAGTGCATGATCGGGTGTATGCTGGAGAGCAAGATCGCGGTCAGCGCAGCGGCGCATCTGGCGGCGGGTAAGGGGATTATTACCCGTGCGGATTTGGACGGCCCATCCCTCTGTTCCATCGATCCGTATACAGGGGGACCGGTTTATGAGGGCGCGGTCATCCGAATGAATGACAATGACGGGATCGGGATTACCGGAGTTCCCGCATTTGAGCCGTAACTGGCGTAATCGTATGGAAACTAATCCCGCAAGGGTTAGAATATTAGGAACATGGAGGAAAACTTATGAAGAAAAGAAGATTGACTGCGGCACTGCTCTGTGCTGTTCTTGCTGCTTCGACCGTGCTCAGCGGATGCGGCGGTAAAAAGACGACGGAAGGCGGAAGCTCCGCCCAGGCCGGTAATGAGGCAGGGAAAAATGAGAATGGGAATGGCGAAGACGGGGGAAAGCCGGTTGTGTATAAGGAGCTGTACTCGGGGGAGGTTACAACATTAAACTATCTGGTCTCTGCGTCAGAAGCTGATTTTAAAACGGCAGCATACTGTATTGATACTCTGATCGAGTACGACAGTGAAGGAAAGATCCGGCCGGGACAGGCGACGGAATGGGAATATGATGAGGCATCCAGGACGTGGACCTTTCATTTAAGAGAAGCCAAATGGGTGGATAACACAGGCGCGCCGGTAGCCGACGTGACGGCACAGGACTACGTCGACGCCATCAAATACCAGCTGACACCGGAATACGAGAGCGGGATTGTGCAGAATCTGTTCGGTGTGATTGCAAATGCCAAAGCTTATTACAATGGCCTTGTATATAACGGCGGAGCCGATGAGGACGGTGTGGTATGGAATGCCATTGATTTCTCCGAGGTGGGAGTAAAGGCAGTGGATGACTATACGCTTACCTATACGCTGGAGACGGAAGTGCCGTATTTCCTGTCTTCTCTGGCTTATATTGTCTATATGCCGGCTTATGGACCTCAGCTGGAGGAACTGGGCAAGACGTTTGCAACGGCCGCGGATAAGATGTACTACAATGGTTCTTACTATATGTCGGAATTTTCTCCTCAGGAGCGCCGGATCTATAAAAAGAATACATTAAACTATGATGCGGATATCGTCTATATCGATGAAATACAGAAAATTTACAATGCGGAATCGAATACCATCGGACCGGAGATGATCAAGCGCGGTGAGATCGATTACGCGGAAATCACAGCCGATATTCTGGACGACTGGATGAGCAACGAGGATACAAAGAATCTGATCAGCCGTGAGAGGCCGAGAAACAGCTACTCTTATTTCTACTGCTTCAACTTTGATCCGCAGTTCGATGCGGAGTATGAGCCGGATAACTGGAGAAAGGCTGTGAACAATGAGAACTTCCGTAAGGCCCTCTCTTCCGCTTTAAATAAGACCAAGGAAGTCGCTGTGCTGGAGCCGAACGTTCCGGAAGATTACGTGATCAATACCATCACTCCGGCGAAGTTTACCTTCAACGCGGATGGAACCGATTTTACAGAGATCGGCGATATGGCGGCACTGGGAGATACCTTTAATGAGGCGAAGGCTGTGGAGTACCGTGATCTGGCAAAGAGTGAGCTGGCGGCAGAAGGCGTGACCTTCCCGGTGAAGGTGCTGCTGCCGTATAATCCTACCGAGGTCAACTGGGATAAGGAGTGTCAGGTTGTGGAACAGCAGATGGAATCGCTGCTGGGAACTGATTTCATCGATATTATCGTGCAGACAGGTCCAACCGACGGATTCCTGACTGAAATCCGCCGCAACGGAAAGTACGCAATGTTAAAGTGTAACTGGGGCGCCGATTACGCGGACCCGGAGACCTGGACCGATCCATTCTACCAGGCGAAAGGCGAGAGCGGTTACGATCCGGGCTACAAGTATGCAAACCTTGCGAAAGCCATTGAGGATGGTACCCCTTCTGCCGACGCTGTATTAGAGTATTTTACAACGATTGAGGAAGCCAAGGACATCAAGGTGGATATCAACGCCCGTTATGAGGCATTTGCCAAAGCGGAGGCTACTCTGATTAATCATGCGCTTGTCGTGCCTTTCAGCATCAGCGTAAGCAAATATCTTGCGACGAAGCTCAATGTGTTTGAAGGCCAGTATGCGCCGTTTGGCGTGTCCAACTTAAAATATAAGGGCCAGCATCTGCAGGATCATTACATCTCCATGGAAGAATTTGAAGCGAATAAGGAGAAGGCCGGCCAGTAGAGCGGAGGGCGGATGCTTACCGGAGCATTTACTTCGGTAAGTATCCGCATCACTGCGGAATTAAGTAAAAATGTTCTCGGAAATAGATGTAATTTACGAAATTGCCGATGACATCTGCTTCCGAGAGTGTTTTTATAAAAGAAATTACAAAGGAGTTATGTTGCTGATGCTAAAATATCTAGGTAAAAGAATTGCGCGATCGTTTCTTACTCTAATCATTATTCTGACTGTTGTTTTCTGTCTGCTGCGTCTGATGCCGATTGAAGGCTATTTCACCAATTTTGATAAGCTGACCCCACAGCAGATTCAGGTAAGCTTACAGGAGATGGGACTTACGGATCCGCTTCCGGTGCAGGTGGTACGCTTTTTTAACGACCTGGTGCACGGAGACTTAGGGGTATCCAGGATTTACCGGGCAAATGTGCCGGTAGCGGAGATTCTGGCCGATAAGGTTCCGGTGTCTATTAAGCTGGGCGTCCTGTCCATGATTGTCTCGCTGTTTATCGGGCTTCCCATGGGAGCACTGATGGCGCGGTACAAGTACAGATGGTTTGACAAGCTGGGGACGTTATTTATCGTCTGTATCCAGGCGGTTCCAGCAGCGGTCTACTTTCTTTATATCCAGCTGTACGGAACGCAGGCGCTGGGCGTCGGTCTGCTGTTTCAAATCGACGATCCGAAGTACTGGATTCTTCCGGTTGTCTCCATGTCTTTAAATAATATCGCATTTTACGGCATGTGGCTGAGGCGCTACATGGTGGATGAGAGCAATAAGGACTATGTGAAACTGGCCAGGGCAAAGGGCATGTCCGAGGGCGGCGTCATGTTCAAGCATATTTTCCGAAACGCCTTTGTTCCGCTGGCCCAGTACATACCGACCGCATTTTTGAACACGGTCATCGGCTCCATATACATCGAATCCTTATACAGCATTCCGGGAATGGGCGGCCTGCTGGTCACGGTGATTAAGAAACACGACAATACCATGGTTCAGGGAATCGTGCTTCTCTATGCCTGCGTCGGTGTTATGGGTCTGCTTCTCGGCGATATCCTGATGGTCCTGCTTGACCCGAGAATCAGCCTGAGCAAAAAGGGAGGTGACAGATGATGAAGCAGTTTTCTTACCGCCATACGAAAGAGGCAGAGCTGATGGACAGCATGGAACAGGCGGCAAAGGGCGCCCCACAGACCGATGAGGAGCTTTTTTCCTTCGCCGGATTTAACGAAGCGGAAGTGGAGCGGACCGGCTACAGCAACTATTCCTACTGGAGCAGCACGTTTCGGGCTTTCTTAAAGAATAAGGGGGCGGTTGTTCTTCTCGTTCTCCTGCTCCTTCTTCTGGCCTTTACCTTTATTCAGCCCCATCTTCCGGGCCAGTATGACCCGAACATGATCGTCAATGATGAGGCGGGAATGCAGTATCGCAATATTCCGCCCGGAGACCAGTTTATTCTGGGAACCAACTCCATTGGCCAGGATCTGTGGGCCAGAATCTGGGCGGGAACCAGAACCTCCCTGCTGATCGGCTTATCTGTGGCGCTGGCGGAAGCTTTGATCGGCATCACGGTCGGTGTCATCTGGGGTTACGTGCGGAAGGCTGATTTTATACTGACTGAGATTTATAATATTATAGACAACATACCGAATACGATTGTCCTGATTCTGATTTCCTATATTTTGAAGCCGGGTGTGAAGACACTGATCTTCGCCATGTGCCTTACGGGATGGATTCAGATGGCGCGTTTCATCAGAAACCAGATTCTGATTATCCGCGACAGGGATTACAATGTGGCCAGCCGTTGTCTCGGCACGCCGACGGCGAAGATTATCATAAAAAACCTGCTTCCTTATCTGGTGTCGGTTATTATGCTGCGTATGGCGCTGACGATTCCGTCCGCCATTGGAAATGAGGTTTTTATCACGTACATCGGTTTGGGGCTTCCAGTCAATATTCCAAGCCTTGGCAACTTAATCAATGAGGGCCGCGCCCTCATCACCAGCCCGGCGCTCCGTTACCAGCTCGTATATCCGACCATCATTCTTTCGTTCGTCACTATTTCATTCTATATTATCGGCAACGCGTTTTCGGACGCGGCTGACCCGAAGAACCATGTGTAGAAGACAGAACGGATCGATCAGAAGGAGGAAAGGAATGCCAGAGAAGATACTGACGGTAGAAGATTTAGAGATTAAATTTGAACTGAGGGGAAAGACTCTGCATGCAATCAGAGGAATTTCCATGGATTTACATAGAGGAGAGATTCTGGCCATTGTGGGCGAGTCGGGAAGCGGAAAATCCGTGTTTACCAAGTCCTTTATGGGACTTCTGGACCAGAACGGCCATGTGACGGCGGGGAAGGCCACGTATTACGGTGCGGACAACAAAGAACCGGTGGAATTGACTGCCTTAAAGAAGGAAAAGGAATGGCTGAAGATCCGGGGCCATGAGATCGCCATGATTATGCAGGACCCCATGACCAGCTTAAGCCCGTTAAAGACGATCGGTGTGCAGATTATGGAGGCGGTGCTGCTTCATCAGAATGTAAACCGCGCCGAGGCGAAGGCCAGAACGCTGCAATACCTGGCGGATGTGGGAATCAGTGAGCCTGAGAAACGGTTCGGCCAGTATCCCCATGAATTTTCCGGCGGCATGCGGCAGCGTGTGGTGATCGCCATCGCCATTGCCTGCAACCCACAGATTTTAATATGTGACGAGCCGACAACGGCGCTGGACGTGACGATCCAGGCACAGATACTCGATCTGATCAAGGAGCTGCGCCACAAATACCATTTATCCGTCATCTTGATTACGCACGATCTGGGCGTGGTCGCCAATATCGCGGACCGCGTGGCTGTGATGTATGCGGGAGACATTATCGAGATCGGGACGGGCGAGGACATTTTCTACGATGCGAGACACCCGTATACGTGGGCGCTGCTCTCGTCGCTTCCGCAGGTGGGCGTGAAGGGGACGGATCTATTCTCGATTCCCGGGACACCGCCCAACTTATTTACGGAGATAAAGGGGGACGCGTTTGCGCCGAGAAATCCCCAAGCGCTAAAGATCGATTTTATCAAACGGCCTCCGTATTTTTTCGTATCACCGACCCATAAGGCCAAAACCTGGCTGCTCGATAAACGGGCTCCGAAGGTGAACCCGCCTTCCGTAGTAGAAAAAATCCGAAACGGAGGTCTGTTTTAATGGAGAGAGAAGTATTATTGGATGTAAAGGATTTAGATGTCACGTTCGGCGAGCGGAGGAAGCGGTATGAGGCGGTAAAGAAGGTCAATTTCAAGATCTACAAGGGAGAGACCTTCGGACTGGTGGGAGAATCCGGTTCCGGAAAAACGACCATCGGCCGGGCCATCATGAGAATTATCCCATCGTCGGGCGGGGAGATCATCTATAAAGGTGAGAAGATCAACGGCAGGATCAGCGGAGAACTGGACCGAAAGGTAATGGGGGAGATCCAGATGATCTTTCAGGACCCTCAGGCTTCGCTGAATGAGCGGGCCAAGGTGGATTACATCATCAGCGAAGGCCTGATGAACATTGAGAAAGGAATCGGCGAGAAGGAACGGAAGAGGCGGGTGGATCAGGCACTCCTCGATGTGGGGCTGCTGCCGGAATTTGCCAGCCGTTTCCCTCACGAGTTTTCGGGCGGTCAACGGCAGAGAATCGGTATTGCCAGGGCACTCATTATGAATCCGGAGTTTATTATCGCGGATGAACCGATCTCCGCGCTGGACGTGTCGGTTCGGGCGCAGGTGTTAAACCTTCTGGCGGATATGCAGAAGAAGCGCGGGATCACCTATCTGTTTATCGCACACGATCTGTCGGTTATGCGGTTTATCACCGACAGAATCGCGGTCATCAGAAAAGGGGAGATCGTGGAAATGGCGGAGACGGAGGAACTGATTACCCACGCCATTCATCCATATACAAGGGCGCTGCTGTCAGCGATCCCCATGCCGGATCCGCGGCATGAGAGGGAGAAAAAGCTTCTGATTTATGACACCTCCATGCATCACTATGAGACGGATCCGCCTTCCTGGCGGGAGGTAAGGCCGGAACATTATGTGCTGGCTAACAGCAGCGAGTATGAGGCGTATAAGAAGCTATACCGGGATAGATAGTCCGCTCTTCGCGGAAATCATGGAAAAGGACCATATGGAAAGAGGAAAGAGGCAGCAGGAAGGCGGCGCTTTGGCGCTGCCTTTCCTGTGGTTCAGGGAATTCCAGGGAGTCCGGAACAGGAGATGGAACGATGCAGTATGGAATTGTGATACAGCCGGTTGCAACTATTTATGAGATTCCGGCGGAGACTATGGTTAAGGCTGGAATGACGCTGTCCGCTATTGCGGATGAGGCGATGTATGGAACGGGGCTTGCGATTACCGGGGCAGAGATTACCGGGAGGGAGGCTGCCGGGCAGGGATTTCTGCCGGTGCGCACATTTTACGGTTATACGGGCTATGTGCGGAAAGAAGCGGTGCGGCTTGTCTCTTTAGAGGAAATGATGGCGTGGGAGGAAGGCGGTCTTATGGTGACTACCGCTTTCTGCGTCGATGTGGTTTCCGTGCCAAAAGTGCAGGGAGTAAGGCTTGTCAGCCTGTTCCGGGGGTCTCTGGTGAGTGTGATACCGTATGAATGCGGCATAGAAGGCTGGGGGAAGGTGAAGCTGGCAGACGGCCGTTTTGGATACATCAGGGAGCAGTTTCTGGAAAACAAGGAGTTTTCGCAGGCTGGATTGTGGACAGAGGTGCTTCCGCAGAAGAAAATTGTGGATAAAGATGCATTTCGCCGCGCTGTAGTGGAGACTGCAAAGACGTATCTGGGGATTCAGTACCGGTGGGGCGGCCGTTCCACCGCTGGGATCGACTGTTCCGGGCTTACCTCGGTAAGTTATATGATGAATGGAATCCTGACCTACCGGGATGCGAAAATCGTGGAGGGGTATCCGGTCCGCGAGATCGCAGCGGGTGAGAAAAAAATGGGAGATCTGCTGTATTTCCCAGGACACATCGCCATGTATATGGGGAATGGAAAGTATATTCATTCCACCGGAAAGGCGGGAAGCGGCGGAGTGGTGATCAACAGCCTGAACCCGGAGGAGGCGGATTTCAGAGCCGATCTGGCAGAGAGCCTGTATGCGGTGGGAAGTATTTTCTGACAGAGGAACCATGCCGTTTTGGGAGCGGGCAGGTTTTGGGAGCGGATAGGTACAGGAACGGATAAGCAGCACAGATTGTCACGGTGACTCGTGCGCAGAGCGTGCGAGTGATCGTTCGCGGCGCATAGACGGAAGAGGAGAAAGAGAATGGATAAGAGACTGACGATAGAGAAACGGATTGAGGCGGAGCTCATGAGTTATGATGGGACGATGGGTATCTACGCCGACGATTTTCATGGAAATGTTATTGCCATCGGCGCGGATGAGCCGTTTGAGACGGCCAGTACCATAAAGACATATATTCTGGCGTGTCTGTTTGATCAGGTGGAAAAGGAAATAGCCAGCTTAGAGGATATGGTGGAATTTAAAGAGGAGCACACGGTCGACGGCAGCGGAGTCCTGTGTGCGCTGGAGCCGGGGGCGGTTCTCCGGGTGAAGGACGCAGCCACCCTGATGATTATTGTCAGCGACAATGTGGCGACGAACATGATGATCGACTATCTGGGGCTGGATACGATCAACGCGTGTATCCGCGGACTGGGCTGCAGGGACACGATGCTGTATAATCCGCTTCATTTTGAGCGGTATGACAAGCTGGGAACATCAACTCCCAGGGATTACGCCAGCATTTTTACGAGGCTGGCAGCGGGGACTTTGATAAGCCCTGAAGCGGACGCGAAGATGCTGGAGATTTTTAAGAAGCAGCACTACAACAGCATGATCACAAAGGATTTTCCGGCTGTTTACATGGACAGTGACAATACGGATGATGTGATGGTAAATGTGGCCTCCAAGAGCGGCAGTATGAACGCCTGCCGGAATGACGGCGGCATCATATACACCCCGTACGGCCCGTATGTGTTGGTGATGTTCAATAAAAAGTTCAGCGACGCCATGTATTATCCGGCGCATCCGGCGACGGTTTTCGGCGCCAGAGTCAGCCGGATGCTGTTTGATCAGTTCATCGCGCTGGAAGGCCGTTTTCAGATGTAGTGCATGTCTGAAAATTGCTTTTTGTCAGTTAAGTGTCACATGATCTGGGATTCAAATCCCGCATGGTGGCACAGGATGTCAAATATCTTTTTTTCCTGGTAGAAGAACTGGTAGCGGACCTGGCAGGCCGCGCTCTCTTTTATGGTGCGGCTCATGCTTCCGAATGAGGGCGCGGCCAGAGACAGGGGCTGGTCCTTGATTAAGTTGACGTGAAGCATCAGGCCGCCCTGGCTGACCAGGAGCTCGCGGTCGGTGAATTCCAGGATTTTAAGCCCTTTGTAGGTGGCGAGGCGGTATTCCTTTCCGCGGAACAAAACAGAACCGACAGAACCGTTAAAATGCGTTCCGGCAAAGGGAATATCAGCCACGGAAAGCATGACGCAGCAGGGGGCTTTTGTCTTCTTGTCGGTCCAGGTACACTGGGTCCATACGTACCGGGAGGGAAAGGAGCGGCCCCAGTCTTTTTCGATGTAGCCGAGACCGCCGTCAAAGTTCAGCTTTTTCCTGTTTAAGACCAGCTGGCCGGACAGGCGGTGGGAGAGACTTAAGACTCCGTGGCGGCACTGCATGAACGGAACGGCGCAGAAAGGTCCCATAATATCGTAGCTGGGCGGTGTAAATGGCCCATAGGAGAGGTGACCGGTCAGTGTCACCTCTTTTGTGGCAATATCCAGATGGATGCCCTGTTCCGCGAAGGTGGAAGTACCAAGGTTTACATAAAATAGACTTGAGGCCGCACGGAACTGGTCGGCGGAGCAGGGGATAACCCACGACTCGGTATTGGTGATAATCTGGAGGGAGGCGGATGGCTTTCCCTGCCTGTCAATATGGTATGCCGGAATCAGGGCAAGTACACCGTCCGGCGACTGATGTTTTAAGTACCAGCCTTCAAAGAAAGAGTGTTTTTTCTGATAGCCGTGAAAATATTTCATGAGGTGAACCTCCGTATTTTTTTTGTTTTTTAGCAGATAGTACCATTTATAGTCTGTCCAGGTGCTGCGGAAACATTCACACTTGTTTCTTTTGACATTATCCGCTATAATGTGACATACAGGCCGTGAGAATGCGGCGTGTACTGAAGGTAAAAGCAAGGCTGAAGCATGATAGAAAAGAATGTGAAAATAAATGAAAACTGAAAAACAGGCGCTGCCTGATCAAGGGATACTCATCTGTGAAGATGGGGATTTTTTCCCTTACAGGATAGTGAAATCCGCCAGGCGCACGATGGCGGTCTCCGTAACCAGGGAGGGAGAGATTGTCGTGCGGATACCGGATCGGCTATCGTGGAAGGCCGGCCATGAATTTGCGCAGCGGAATCAGGAATGGATCTTTGCGCATGCTTCCAGGATCAGGGAGGAGCTGGAGAAACGGGAACAGTTTCACTGGACGGAGGGGGCTTTACTGCTTTTTCATGGAAGCCCCAGAAAACTCCATTTTGAACGGGACTATGAGACGGAACGGTTCCGGGTATGCGATACGGGCGATAAATTTCTGGTATCCGGCCCTTTTAAGGGGCAGGAGGCAGACGAGCCGCTTGTGAAGGCGGCCATGGAAAACTGGTACCGGAAGCAGGCGAGGCGTTTTCTGGAGGAGAGAACCGCGTGGTGGGCGGATCGGATGGGGGTGTCGTATCTGCGAATCGCCATTCGGGATCAGGCCACCAGATGGGGAAGCTGCAGCGCCCGCGGTAATATTAACTATAACTGGAAGCTGGTGCTTCTGCCCGTGGAGCTGGCGGATTACGTTGTAGTGCACGAACTGGCTCATCGCACAGAGATGAATCATTCAAAGGACTTCTGGAAAGTCGTTGAGAGAGAACTGCCGGATTACCGGCAAAGAAGGAGAAGACTTAAGGGTTATGAAAGTGAAATCAATCAGAAATATCAGGATTAAAACGAAGCTTTTGTTTCTGGGAGGAGTCAGCATTCTGGGACTCGTGTTTATCGGCGCGGAGTCCATTATCACGGCGAGACAGATTAACCAGGCCAGCACGGAGATTTCCCAGTCCTGGGTTCCGGCGATCATCATCGCGGAGGAACTGAATACCGAGACCTCGGATTACAGGATCAAGGAATTTTACCATGCCATAACCCACGACCAGGAGACCATGGATCATCTGGAAAAAGAGATGATGGCGGTCCGTGATGAGATCGACGCGGCTTTTACGGAGTATGAGCAGAATTATATTACGGACGAAACGGACCGTGAGCTGATGGAAAACGCCAGGGCCTACTGGGACCGGTACTTGGAATACAGCGACCGGCTTCTTCCGATCAGCCGGGGCAATGATAACGAGGAATCGCTGAAAATGATCATCGGAGAGTCCAGGCTCTTATTTGATGAAGCCAGCGGCAACTTTTTAAAGATGGCGGAGTTTAACCGGCTTGGAGCTGAGGCGGCCAGTGTCCGGGGCGATCAGCTTTACGCCAGGCTGGCCAGGGTGAAGATCGTGTCCATCTGCCTGATTGCGCTGATGATCACGCTGCTTGTCATCTATATCATTATTGCTATCGATAAGCCGGTCAAGGCGATCGTGGAGGGGACCAGAAGGGTCTCCAACGGTGACCTGGATGTGTACCTTCCCTACGATTCTGAGGATGAGATCGGAATTCTGACGGATTCCGTGAATCAGCTGATTGAGCGGCTGAAGAATATTATTGACGATGAGAAATACCTTTTCCGCGAGATCGGAAGTGAGAATTTCGAGGTGAAGTCTACCTGTGAACAGGCTTACAGAGGGGATTTTGCACCTATCCTGTATTCCATTGCCAGCCTGATGAGCAGACTGGATATTGCAAAGCAGAAGAAGGAAGAACTGAAAAAGCGCCTGGAGGAACGGGTTGCGGCGGAGATAATCGCGGAGAAGAAGCTGGCGGAAGAGATGCAGTCGGCGGGAGAAAATACAACGCCTGATCGAGAACAGGCTGGTGAGGAGACGAAGAAGGATGGCAGCAGAACGATGGATGCTTCAGACGAAGAAGGCAGACTTTCATGAGATGGCAAGAAACCATCATATTACACCTGTAACGGCGAGGATTATCCGGAACAGGGATATTGTGGGAGAGGAGGCGGTAGAGAAGTATCTCCGGGGATCATTAAAGGATCTGTACAGCCCTCATCTGTTAAAGGACATGGATCTCGCAGTAGAGATCCTGAAGGAGAAGACGGAGCAGGGAAAACGGATCCGGATAGTCGGGGATTACGATATAGACGGCGTCTGCTCTACGTACCTGCTTTACCGGGCGCTCACGAGAATCGGGGCTAACGTGGATTATGAGATTCCGGACCGGATCAAGGATGGCTATGGAATCAATGAATCCATTATCTGCGCCGCGGCTGAGGATGGAGTCGATACGATCCTGACCTGTGATAATGGAATCGCCGCTGTGGCGCAGATCAGCCTGGCGAAGGAACTGGGACTTACCGTGCTGATCACGGACCATCACGATATCATGCAGGAGGATGGCCATGATCTGCTTCCGCCCGCGGACGCGGTGGTCAATCCAAAACAGAGCGATTGCAGCTATCCGTATCCGGAGATTTGTGGAGGAATGGTTGCTTATAAGCTTGTAAAGGCCCTCTACGAGGCATTTTCCGTTCCGGAGGAGGATTGGCTGTCCATGCTGGAATTTGCAGCGATTGCCACGGTGGGCGACGTGATGAAGCTGCGAGATGAAAACCGCATCATTGTCAAAGAAGGATTAAAAAGAATCGCAAATACGAAGAGTATCGGTCTTTTAAAGCTGATCGAGCGGAATGACCTGGATAAAGACCAGATTACCGCATATCATATCGGATTTGTCATCGGACCCTGTTTAAATGCAGGCGGACGTCTTCAGACAGCCAAGCTGGCTCTGTCGCTTTTGCTGTGTGAGGACGGGGAAGAGGCGGACCAGCTGGCCATGGAACTGAAGGATTTAAATGACCAGAGAAAAGATATGACGAAGCAGGGGACCGAGGAAGCCATTGCGCAGGTGGAGGAGTGCTATCGTGACGATAAGGTTCTGGTGGCGTATCTGCCTTCCTGCCATGAATCGCTGGCGGGAATCATTGCAGGGCGTTTGCGGGAGCAGTATCAGAAACCGGCCTTTGTATTGACGGATGGAGAGGAATGCGCGAAGGGATCAGGGCGATCGATCGAGCAGTATCATATGTTCGAAGGGCTGGTGAAGGTAAAGGATATCCTGCTTAAATTCGGAGGCCATCCCATGGCCGCAGGACTCTCACTTGAAAAAGAAAATATTGATGAATTCCGCCGCAGGCTGAATGAGGAAGCGGAACTTACAGAGGATGACTTTGTCCGCAAGATCTGGATCGATGTTCCCATGCCTCTCGATTACATAAATGAGCCTCTTATTGAAGAACTGGAGCTTTTGGAACCATTTGGACAGGGCAATGAAAAGCCGCTGTTTGCACTGAAAGGACTTCATATCAGAAGCGTGCGGGTGCTGGGAAAGAACCGGAACGCGGTGAAGTTTTCCCTGGCTGACGATAAGGGCGTTCCGATCGACGCCATGCTGTTTACAGACGGCGACGCATTTTTGGAGGAACTCGGCAGAAGCCGGGTAATCGATGTGATTTATTATCCGACGGTTAATGTATACAATGGCAGCAGGACTTTACAGATTATAATAAAAAATTATAAAATACCGGTTTGACGAAGGAGCAGGACGATGGAGAAAATCAGAGCCGCAGTGGTTGGATTCGGCGGTATGGGCCGCCAGTACGTACAGATGATTTATGACGGTGAAATCGATGGTATGGTACTCGCCGGAGTTTGCTGCCGAAATGAAAAAGGGCAGAATGAGATAAGGGCAGTCTATCCGGGGGCATCTGTCTATCCGAATGTGGAGGCGATGTTCGCATGCGGAGACGAATTTGATGCTGTAGTTGTCGTGACACCTCACGCCACCCATGTCGAGATCGGAAAGATGGCGGCCGCGGCGGGAAAGCATATCCTGCTGGATAAGCCGGCCGGGATATCAACGAAGGAAGTGAAGGGACTCATAGATGCAGCAGACCGCGCCGGAGTCTGTCTGGGAATGATCTTTAATACGAGGATGAACCGCGTATTTTTCCGTGCAAAGGAGATGATCGAGCGTGGAGAACTGGGGCGGCTTAACCGCGCAGTGTGGATATCCAATATCTGGTTCCGTACTCCGGCCTATCACAATTCCGCGCCCTGGCGCAGCACATGGGAGGGAGAGCACGGCGGTCTGCTGATCAATCAAAGCCAGCATTTCCTCGATGTGTGGCAGTGGCTTCTCGGCATGCCGGACCAGGTGCTGGCAACGGTGGAATGCGGAAAATACAGTAATATCACGGTAGACGACAGTATGGATCTCCAATTCTTCTATGACAACGGGCTCCACGGAACCTTTATTGCCTCCAGCGGGGAGTATCCGGGAGTCAACCGTCTGGAAATCTGGGGAACGAAGGGAAGGCTGTGCATCGAGGACAGCAGCCGGATTATATTTGACGAAAATGTGATGTCTACGGATGATTTTAACCGTCTGAATCAGGATATCTATGGAATGCCGGAGCACAATGCAAGGGAGATTACAGTGGAGAAAAATGGCGTCGAAGGATATCAGAAGATCTTCCAGAATTTTACGGATCATTTGATAAAAGGGGAACCGCTGCTTGCAACGGGAGAGGATGGACTCCGCGTACTGATGATTGCGAATGGCGCGTACCTCTCTTCCTGGCAGGGACAGCGGGTTGAGTTCCCGATCGATGATGAGAAGTATGCGGCAATGCTGGAGGAGAAGGTCCGGGACGAACAGAAATCGCTGGCCTGTCTTGATAGATGAAGTGTTCCGGCTTAAATGCGAAGGGAATTTGATCTGTTTTTCTAATGGAGGATAAGGATGGAACAAAACAACTTACTCACTCAGTCAGATATCTGTCTGATACAGCCTTCTGAGCAGTATCAGCATGAGATTATGGACTTCAGAGAAGAATTTCTGCGGAATCATGAAACTGCGTATGGGACAGAACAATTAACGGATGCGGTGAGCTTTGAAGAGTGGCTGAAAAACGTACAAAGAAACGAAAAGAAGGAAACTGCAGAAAACGGAAGACCACCGTCCTATGAATTTATGGCTATCCGAAAGTCGGACAGAAGAATCGTTGGTATGATTAATGTCAGATACGATTTAACCGAAGAAATGTACCGGTATTTAGGACATATTGGCTATTGCGTCCGCAAATCAGAGCGGTAGAAGGGATATGCAGCTGAAATGCTGCGGCTGGCTCTGAAGGAGGCGAAAAAGATAGGATTGGACAGAGTACTTTTGACGGTCGACAGCGATAAAACGGCTTCGATCGCCACTATGAAGAAAAACGGTGCGGTATTGGAAAATGAAGTCCCGTATCTAGGCAAGATTACGCAGAGATATTGGATTGAGCTATAGAGCTTTGGGACGGATTGTCTCTAGGGGATCTGATTAGGGAAGGAATGCTGTGAAAACAGCGTTCTTTTTTTTGAAAAAAATTCGCCTTTAGTAGAGGAATTACTCTTGACAAAGGTCTTGCAGTGTGTTAATTTAACGTTAGTAATACGTATTACTAATTCGAATTACTAACTTTAAGAAAAAAGGAGAAGGTAAAATGAAAAAAGAATGGAAACGGTTTACGGCACTGGCACTCGGCGCTCTCATGGTACTCCAGGCAGCAGGCTGCAGCCCGCAAAAGACAGCAGATCCAGCTGCGGTAAGCAGCCAGAAGGAGGCGCAGACGTCTGGCGAGGTTTCAAAGGAATCTTCCGCGGGGGGAGAAGAAAAGATGGTGACACTCCGGATGTTGAACTGGGGAAATACGGAGGAGGAAGCTATCGCCAATGATGCGATTGGCAGATTTAAGGAGAAGCATCCGGGAGTGGAGGTTGAACAGACATGTGTTCCAGTTGATTCCTGGTCCGACTTTATCCAGAAGTGGATTACCATGAGCACCTCGGGGGAGGCGCCGGATGTGATTAATCTGGGGCTGGAAGGCGCGAAGATGGCAGTTGCCAATGATTTACTGCTTCCGCTCGATGACATTGCAGCAGGGGATGCAGAATTACAGAGTAAGAAAGAACAGTATGCGGAGTCGCTGCTGGAAGGCTTCAGCGAGGGTGGGACGCTTTATGGGCTTCCAAGTGGAACACAGACCATGGTTATGTACTATAACAAGGATATTTTCGATGAAAAAGGCGTCGAATATCCGAAGGAAGGCTGGACTTGGGATGAATTCCTGGAGACGGCTGAAAAGCTTACATATGAGGAAAATGGAAAGACAGTATATGGATACGGATTATCCAGTTCTTATTTTCAGCTGACACCGTGGTGGGCCACAAACAGCGCATATCCGGTCAGTGAAGACTATGAGAAGCCAACATTAAATTCACCGGCTATGCTGGAATCCATTACATTCTTAAAATCCATGGCAGATAAGAAGGTGACGCCAGATCCGATCAGCTCCGATGTTTATACGATGTTTTCTTCCGGTCAGCTGGCTATGGTAGGTGCTGGCAGATGGGTACTGAATACATGGCAGGATGCGGGAATGAAGAATTTTGACTGTGTGCAGTGGCCGAAGAAGACAGAAGAGGGAAGTGTATATGGCGGTTCTGCATGGTGTATCGGTTCTGGGACAAAGGAGAAAGAACTGGCTGTCGAACTGCTGAAGGAAATGGTGGCAGACGAGACGCTGACTGCAGTAGCGGCGGGCGGACAGCAGATACCTCCGACAGAGAAGCTGGCTTGTGATACGGCAATCATGGGGACAGTACCGGATAACATTCTGGGGCTTTGGAAGGCAGTTACGATTGCTTCACCGGTTGCGGCTCCCGTATTCTTTGGGGATATTGAGCAGGCGATGCTTCGCGGACTGGAAAATGTATTCTCAGGTTCCATGAGTGTAGAAGATGCCATGAATCAGGCACAGTCAGAGGTGGAGACTACGATTGCAAACAAGTAGGCCGGTTCGACGTACACTAGATTGGAGGAAGCGATGGCAGGCATAAAACGAAGACCAGATAACCGAAGAAAGAGAAAAGAGGCTTTGACAGGGTATTTATTTACCCTGCCATCCTTCCTTGGATTCATAGCCTTTGTTCTGATTCCGGTATTCTGGGCCCTTATCATTTCATTTCAAAAATACAATGTATTTACCGGGGCCAGCACATGGAACGGGGTAAAGAATTATCTGCATATTTTACAGGATCCAAGATCTGTGACCACACTGGGGAATACCTTGTGGTATGCAATCTTCGCAACGGTAGGAAACACAGCGGTGGGGCTTCTTTTAGCGATAGCTGTGGACAATAAGCTTCCGGGAAAGATTACGGTATTCTTCCGGTCCATCTATTTTTTTCCGTCCTTAATCGGGCTGGTGTTTGTAGCAATTATCTGGCAGTATTTTTTCCAGACGGATGCCGGAGTGATTAATTATTATCTGGGGAAGGTTGGAATCAGTAAAATCGGTTGGCTCAGTGACAAGAGCATGGCAAAGTTTTCTGTTCTGATCCTTGACGTATGGAAGAACTGTGGGATGTCCATGCTGCTTATTCTGGCAGGACTCCAGAATATCGACAGAGGCCTTTTAGAGGCAGCGGGTATCGATGGGGCCGGACCTGTGCAGAAGTTCTTAAAGATGACTCTTCCCCTCGCGTCTCCGACCATTTTCTTTGTGCTGGTTATGAATGTGACGGGTGCGCTGCGCATTTACGAATCGGTATATGTTCTGACAAACGGCGGGCCGGGAGATTCCAGCAGAAGTCTTGTTATGCTTATTGCGGAAAAGGCGTTTACCTCATTCGATTATGGAATAGCTTCGGCTCTGTCCATGATTCTTCTGATTTTGATCGGGATCATTACAATGATTCAATTCGCGGGAAGCAGGTGGTGGGTACATTATGACTAAGATAATAAGAATAAAAGGAAAAAGAGTACGTCCCGGACAGATTCTTCTGGCCATTGGTATGATCCTTATGGCCATGATTATGATTGCCCCGTTTTTGTGGGTGTTCTCAGCGTCGCTAAGGACATTCAGCGATGCGACGGCACTGCCGCCCAAATGGCTTCCGCCTGCCCCCGGCGAGTGGAATATGAAGTATTTTGACAAATTATGTTCGGGGCAGATCCCATTTTTTACTTTTATGCGGAACAGTCTGAAAATCAGCACAATCATCACTGCTGGAATGGTATGCCACGGTGCGCTGGCAGGCTACGCCTATGCCCGTCTCTCGTTTAAAGGAAAGAATGTGATGTTCGGGCTGATGCTGGTGGGTATGATGGTACCGGTACAGGTGACGATAGTCCCTTTATTTAAGATCATGAATCTGCTGGGGGTTATCAACACGGCTGCTGCCGTGACACTGCCTTCTGTTTTTGGAGCCATGTGCCCGGGATTTGCGGGGGCATTTGGAATATTTATGATGAGGCAGTTTTTTATGACGGTGCCGGCTGAGATGGAAGAGGCAGCTACGATCGATGGGGCAGGCATTATCAGAACTTTTTTTTCCATCATGCTGCCAATGGCAAAATCGACGCTGGCGTCCCTGGCAATTATAGTTTTTACATTTGCCTGGAATGATTATTTTACTACATTTATTATGATAAACTCTACGGAAAAGCTGACGCTGCCCGTAGGAATTCTATCAATTAAACAACCGTTTTCCACAGGTGATAATGTTGTATTTGCCGCAGTTTGTCTCGCGGTGCTGCCGGTCCTGTTCGTGTTTATTCTGGGGCAGAAATGGATCGTACAGAGCATGACGCATGTGGGAGTGAAGGGATAAGAGGAGGAGTATTTAAGAGATGAACAGAGAAATGCTGCATTCAAAGACAGATTTATTCAAGACCGGCGGGGAGATCTCCTACAATGGGGATGCCGGAGTTGCTAAATTTCTTTTGGGCGGAATCGGAACGGGCAATATTTCCGTGGGGGCCAGAGGGGAGCTTAGGGACTGGGAAATATTTAACTGGCCGGGAAAGGGACAATTCGTTCCATTTTCATTTTTTGCAATCCGTACCAGGGAGGAGGGAAAGGAACCGGTCAGCAGGATTCTGGAGTCGAAGATATGTCCGCCCTACTATAAATCTCACGGATTTTTAAATGGGGAACTGGCAGGAATCCCTCGTTTTGAATCTTCTAAAATGGTAGGGAAGCAGCCCTTCGTTTATATTGATCTGGAGGACAGCAAGGTGCCGGTGGCGGTGAAAATGGAGGCATTTACACCATTCATACCGCTTAATTCCGACGATTCCGGGATTCCAACAGCAATTATCCGTTATCACGTGAAGAATCCAACCGATAGAGCGGTAGAAGTATCCGTAGTGGGCACCATGGCTAATGTGGTCGGATTTCAGGGCTACGATGTATTTAATAATGTTAAGCTGGTTGATGAAGTACAGAATGAATATCGTGAAAATGGAGAAATCAAAGGCTGGTATTATACTGCAAAGCACTTAAAAGAAACGGACATGAAATTTGGAAGCATGTCCATCGCATCTGTGGGAGCGAAGAATACTTATAAGAAACAGTGGCTGCACGGCCAATGGACGGATAATGCGCAGGACTTCTGGGATGATTTTACTGAGGACGGAGTTCTGGACGATATGGAAACAATTGAGTCAAAAGGATGTGATCTTCTTTCCCATTACGATTTCAGTTTCTTAAATCTCAAGGAACGCATCAGCTCTGTCGGAAGTATGGAAATGGTTGGGCCAAACGAGGAGAAGACGTTTGAATTCGTGATTTCCTGGTATTTTCCCAACCGTCCAAAGGGCTGGATCGAATACGATGAGGATTTAGAGAGATACAGAGATGGCGGATATGATACGGTACGCAATTATTACGCCACAAGATTTACCGATGCATGGAATGTAACGGAGTACGTAGCCGGGAAGATGGACGAGCTGGAAACGCCTTCCCGGGCATTTGAAGAGGCACTGTTTGAGACTACGATTCCAGCTTATGTGATCGATGCAGTGGCCGCCAATATCATGTCAATGAAGAGCCACTGCTGCTTCCGGATTGAGACGGGAGAGTTTCTGGGCTGGGAAGGGATCAGAGACTATGTAGGCTGTGGTCAGGGTAATGTAAACCATGTTTGGAATTATGCTACAGCTGTGGCGGCCCTGTTCCCCGATCTTGAAATTACCATGCGGAATGTAGAATTTAAGAAGGAACTGGATGAAGACGGCGGTATGCCATTCAGAGCAAGAAAGGTTCTAGGGGAGAGCCGCTGGGATATGATACCCGCATGTGACGGGCAGTTTGGCTCTATTTTACGGGTATATCGTGAGTGGAAGTATACCGGAGACGACGATTTCCTGAAAGAAATATGGGAGCCAACGATAAAAGCACTTGAATATGCGATCCATGAGTGGGATACGGATGGAGACGGCGTTCTCGACGGAAAAATGCATGTTACCTATGACATCGAATTCTATGGTCCGAATACGATGACAAATACTATTTATCTGGCAGCTGTCAAAGGTGTTGCTTTGATGGCAGAACATCTGGGAAAGACAGAAGAGGCGGAAAAATATCGTGCTTTGTATGAGAAAGCAGAACCGTTAGTGGATGAAATGCTGTTTAACGGGGAGTATTACGTGCAGAAGCTTGATGATGTGGATGCTTATCGTTACCAGTACGGTACCGGGTGCCTTACGGACCAGCTTCTGGGACAGTTCATGGCACATGCCGCGGGGCTGGGATACGTGCTTCCGAAAGATCATGTAAAAAAGACGCTGGAATCCATTTATCGCTATAATTTCCGTGACTGCATGGAAGAGGTCCCTAATGTTCAGCGAACCTATGCGCTGAATGATGAGGCTGGGCTGGTTCTCTGCTCCTGGCCAAAAGGCGGCCGTCCGAGATTCCCGTTCGCTTACTGTGATGAAGTGTGGACCGGTGTTGAATACCAGGTGGCAGTATGCATGATTAAGGAGGGGATGCTGGAGGAAGCATTTACCATAATAAGGGCAGTCCGTGACAGGTATGACGGATATAAGAGATGCCCCTGGAGTGAGACTGAGGCGGGACATCACTATATACGGCCAATGTCCAGCTTTTCCCTGATTCCGGCTCTGTCCGGTTATGAGTGTGATATGACGGAGAAGACCATGTCCTTCCAGCCGGTAATCAACCAGAATCACTTTAAGTCCTTCTGGATTAACGGAAAAGCCTGGGGCACTTATGAACAATCCATCGGCGAGGATGGCGTGGTAAAATCTGGTATTCAAGTATTGTACGGAAGTCTGGACGGTGTTAGAATATTAGAAAGATAAGAACAATAGAATGTGAGGGTTAAAATGGGTGCCAATAGAAAATTGCCTACTATGACGGATGTCGCCAGGTTAGCAGGAGTTTCACAGTCCACAGTCTCTCTTGTGCTTCGGGGGAAAGCGGGGGATAACATACCGGAGGCTACCAGGGACCGGATATTCCAGGCCAGCAGTGAACTGGGATATCGGGTGAACAAGCTGGCCAGTGCGTTAAACAGTACAGGCAGCGGAATCATAGGCATGCTGACAGATGAGCTGATCACGACGAACTTTGCCGGTGCAATTGTAAAGGGCGCCCAGGAACGTGCCCTGGGAAAAAATAAGATACTGATGCTTGCGGCCCTGGAGAACGAGGGGCGGCTGGTGGAAAAATCGGTCGATATGATGATCGGATACCGGGTGGACAGCATTCTTTATGCCTCCATGTATCACAGGAGAATCGAACTTCCGTCAAATTTAAAGGATATTCCGACCGTACTGGTCAACTGCTTCGATTCTGAAAACCGGTATCCGGCCATTCTGCCGGATGATTATTCAGGCGCATATCAGGCGGCATCCTACCTGATTGAATGTGGTCACAGGAATGTTGTCTACTTAAGCAACGAGAAGCGGGAGACGGGGAATGGCGAGAGACTGCCAGCAACTTTGTTGAGAGAACGTGGATTTAAAGCGGCGTTTGAAGATCATGGAGTTTCGTCAGAAACTGCTGCGATTATTCCGATCACCATAACAGGCCATGATGTATTTGAGGCGGCAACGGATATTTTATCGTCTGCGGACCGTCCGACTGCTGTCATGTGTTATAATGACAGAATGGCGATGGGCGTGTATTCCGCTGCTAATGCGCTTGGACTAAAAATTCCGGAGGATTTATCGGTGATTGGTTATGATAATCAGACGGTTATCGCAGAATTCCTGGTACCTTTTTTAACGACTATTGAGCTGCCCCATTATGAGATGGGTGACCAGGCGGTGAGCTACTTATTCCGCCACCAGTACCCGTTTGATGCGGAGCAGATTTTAATCAGTCCCAAACTGATTATCCGCAGTTCCGTCCGCAGCATCGGTGAGGAGGAGTTTAATGATAGAGGATGAGTTACTTCCCTCTGAACGGTTTAAGGGGGAGAAGAAAGAGTTCTGGCGTCCGGCGTATCATTTTACGGCGCCGTCAGGATGGCTGAATGATCCGAATGGGCTTATTTATTATAAAGGCTGGTATCATTTGTTTTATCAATACAATCCGGCTGGCTGCGAATGGGGCCCTATGCATTGGGGACATGCCGTGAGCAGGGATTTTCTGCATTGGAAAGATTTGCCCCCTGCATTGAAACCAGACCAGCCGTATGACGACGATCCGGAAGGAGGCTGCTTTTCGGGCAGTGCAGTAGAGAAGGATGGAAGACTGTGGCTCTTTTACACAGGGGCGGTAAAACGAGGCGGCAGGGCTGTTCAGACACAGTGTATGGCCTATTCTGATGACGGGGTTATTTTTCATAAGTATCGTTTCAATCCTGTAATTGCAGAGCCGCCGGAAGGCAATTCCGAAGATTTCAGAGATCCCAAAGTTTTTTTTGCAGAAGGAAGCTGGAACATGGTGGTAGGCGGTTCCGCCTGCAGGGACGGAGGCGGGGGAGATGGAAGAATCTATCTCTACCGATCTGAGGATCTTTTAAAATGGAAGTTTGCCGGTACGGTGCTCGCATCTGACGGCAGGCTTGGCACCATGTTTGAGTGTCCAGACATGTTTGAACTGGATGGAAAATGGATCGTTACCTGTTCGCCTATGTATCACCCAGGAGGAAATAAGGCGCTTTACTGTGTGGGAACCATGGATTTTGAAACATGTCGTTATAAAGTGGAGAAAATCGGATGTCTGGATTATGGTTCTGATTATTATGCAGCACAGTCCTGTCTGGATCAATTCGGAAAACGTATTATGACG
This sequence comes from Hungatella sp. SB206, assembly GCF_051132295.1. Taxonomy (NCBI): domain Bacteria; kingdom Bacillati; phylum Bacillota; class Clostridia; order Lachnospirales; family Lachnospiraceae; genus Hungatella; species Hungatella sp. SB206. The sequence continues at coordinate 1,222,284 of NZ_CP096603.1, forward strand.
GCCTGGCAGAATGGCTGGGACTGGATGCCGTGGTGTACAGGGCAGGGGCCATCAGGAAAAGAGGGCTGGCGGTGTGTTCTGGCACTTCCAAGAAGAATTACATTGGATTCGGAGGGGAGTATCTGTGCAGCGCCGATCTCTCTGGATACCATACAAAGGGACCGGACCGTTGCAGAACGGTGCGAACTGACTGGGAGAAAACGATATCTCTATCCGGGAGACCCCTTTTGTTTTGAAATGGCGGTGCGCGTAAGTACCAAGAACATCGAATCACAGGCCATTGAGATCGGGCTGTTCGACGACGGTGAGCATGTGCTGATGATTGATGCAGACTTTGTAGCGGGAGTCGTTACTATTGATAAGAGCCGTATGGGACCGTGGGATGTGGGCCGCATTCACGCGCCTTTTAATGCCTCACGTCCGGTGTTTGAGATGAGAATACTGGTCGATCACAGTTCCGTGGAGGTGATTACGGATGAGGGGCGCTGCTGTATGACGACTAATGTATATCCGGATAAGGAACAGACAGGCTGTTTTATAAGAACACCGTATAAAACTGCAGCGCTTGAACGCCTTGAGGTAATATCGTTTCACAGGATCTGGGATTAGGGGGACCTAAGATTGTTAAGACCCCGGAAAGAACTTGACAGTCTTATTAAAAATGCATTATAATCAACCTCAACGGTAAGAGGCGCTGGTGCAGGGAAGAGTCCCTCTGCCAGCGTCTTTGTGCAACTGTTAAATTGAAAGGGAAAAGAGAGGGAAAGTGGACATGGTCAATGAAGTAATGAAGTTTATCACCAGCTATGACAAGGAAGTGGGCGAGGCTATTGCGCTGGAATGCGCGCGCCAGAGAAGAAACTTAGAGCTGATCGCATCAGAAAACATCGTTTCTGAGCCGGTTATGATGGCGATGGGAACCGTTCTCACCAACAAGTATGCAGAAGGATATCCTGGAAAGCGTTATTATGGCGGCTGCGAGGATGTGGACATCGTGGAGAATATTGCCATCGAGCGTGCCAGGAAGCTGTTTGGCTGTGATTATGCCAACGTACAGCCACATTCAGGCGCACAGGCTAACATGGCGGCATTTGTAGCCATGGTGCAGCCGGGCGATACCGTGATGGGCATGAATTTAAACCACGGCGGCCATTTAACACATGGAAGTCCAGTCAACTTTTCCGGTCTTTATTTTAATATTGTTCCTTACGGTGTCAATGACGAGGGATTCATCGATTACGACGAGATGGAGCGTATCGCTGTTGAAAACAAACCGAAACTGATCATTGCAGGCGCAAGTGCTTACGGAAGAACCATTGATTTCAAGAGATTCCGTGAGGTTGCCGATAAGGTAGGCGCTTACCTGATGGTAGACATGGCTCATATCGCCGGATTAGTGGCAGCAGGGCTCCATCCAAGTCCAATCCCGTACGCGGATGTCGTGACAACGACAACCCACAAGACGCTTCGCGGACCGAGAGGCGGTATGATTTTGGCGAATAAGGAAGCTGCAGAGAAATTCAATTTCAACAAAGCTATCTTCCCGGGGACCCAGGGCGGTCCTTTAGAGCATGTAATCGCTGGCAAGGCAGTGTGCTTTGGTGAGGCGCTGAAGCCGGAATTCAAAGAGTATCAGGAGCAGGTAGTGAAAAACGCCAAAGCTCTGGCTGCGGCTCTTGTGAAGCAGGGCTTCAACATTCTGACCGGCGGCACGGATAATCATCTGATGTTAATCGACTTACGCGGTATGGAAGTAACCGGTAAGGAGCTTCAGAACCGTTGTGACGAGGTTTATCTTACTCTGAATAAGAATGCGGTTCCGAATGATCCGAGAAGCCCGTTCGTGACTTCCGGCGTTCGTGTAGGAACTCCGGCCGTAACCTCCAGAGGATTAAAGGAAGAGGATATGGAAAAGATCGCAGAATGCATCTGGCTGGCTGCGACTGATTTTGAGAACAAGGCCGACTACATCAGAGCTGAAGTGACGAAAATCTGTACGAAGTATCCGATCTACGAATAATTCAGTAAATAATAGAAAATTGTAGAGTAAATCGCAGATAATGATAGAATGCGACACGGTAATGAGATTGCAGTAGATGAGACAGCAGTAAATGAGATAGCGGTAAATGAGATAGCGGTAAATGAGATTGAGGCAGGCCGGAGGCGTGCGGTTCCCTGGAATGGGAGACTGTGCGGTTTCGGCCTGTTGTTTTTTGCTTTTATTTTATTTCATTTTATTTTATCGCTTTTTACAGGACAGTACCCCAATAGTGTAAAATGGTGAAAAATATCCGCTTGACATTCACCCTGGGCGAAGCTCTATACTGACGTTGTCACCGGGAAAACGGTATGTTTAGGAGGAGAGAAGATGCTTAAAATCAACGAGGCGGCTAAAATGCTTCATGTCAATCCGAACGCCCTGCGCTTTTATGAAAAGAAGGGCGTTCTTGCACCGCACAGGGATGAAAATGGTTATCGGATGTATACGATGGATGATGTCGCCAGGATTCAGATTGTTCTGCTGTACCGAAGGATGGGATTTTCCATTGAAATGATATTAAAACTGCTCGGGCAGGAGGAAAGTCCGGTGGATTTATTTTTTCAGCAGTATGATATTTTAAACCGTCATGTTCATTCCATGAGCCTGATCCGGGATTCCCTGGCGGGCTGCATCGACGGGATGCTGGGAGAGATAAATGGAACGGAAGACGGAGGTTCCGGTTTCAATGCGGCCATACCGGCAAGTGCCATGGAGGAGTTGGAGAAAACTGCGGCACTGCTTGCGGGGATGGCGGAGTGGGAGGACCGGTGGGACTTCGACAGCTCTGCGGTTCATTACGATGAGATGGTGAGGCGTGGTGTGAACGGGCTCGCATTTTATGAGAATTATGAAACGGTCCTAAATGAGACGGCGCGGCTGGCTCGGGAGCACGGAGGCATCATGGCGGAAATTGGGGTCGGTACAGGAGAACTGGCTGGACGGCGGCTTTCTGATTGTGAAATTACCGGAATCGACCAGTCGGTGAATATGCTCAAGGAGACTAAAAAGAAGTTCCCCAAGCTGAAGGTGAAACTGGGAACGTTTCTGCAGCTTCCCCTGGATTCCGGGAGTGTGGATACCGTGGTATCATCCTATGCGTTCCATCATTGCAATGAGGAGGAGAAAATCCTGGCTGTCAAGGAGATGGCCCGGATTCTGAAACCGAAGGGGCGTATTGTGATTGCGGATCTGATGTTTGCCGATGAAGAGGCAAGGAAGATATTTGCGGAAAACTGTTCTGACGCGGAACGGGAAGATCTGGAGGATGAATATTTCGCATATGCGGACCGGCTGGAAGGCGTGTTGGAAACGTTGGGATTCGATGCCAGGCATGTACAGATGGATCCGTTCATTTGGATTGTGACCGGGGATAGAAGGGCCGGGGATTAGACGGGGCAGAGAACGGAATCAATGCGGCACCGCAGAAGTGGAAAATCGGTTATACGGCGCCGCATTGTAATGTCAAAATAAGATTTGAACGGCATGACAGCAATGCTGTACTAGTTACCATTGTCAATATCAGCGGTAATTCTCTGCAAATCCGGGAAGAAAAATAGTTCATCGACGAGGGCGATGTTACTAATCTGTTGTAACTGGTCTCACCCAATGTTCCAAATACGCACAGCCTTCCGTGGGATAATACATTTCCCCTGCAAAATCGGTTGCGGCCAGCTTGTGTTTTTTCATCCACCTTTCCATGAATGTCTGTGCTTTATAAACGGCAGAATTTGTCAACTCCTCAAAGCTTTCAGCTTCAAATCCGCATACAATATACTCGGCAGCAGGTAGTTCGAAGGTAGAATATCCTTCTGCAGAAGTTCCATATTCGACTTCGGCGCCTGCCATATAGGTACAATATCCCTCTTTCGCATTTCCGATATAAAGAGCGCCAAATTCATTTCCATGTTCGATGAGATGAGGTATTTTCGGTTTTATTTCGTGAAATTCGTTCCACAGCTTTGCAGCATATGAAATGCTCGTTTCAGTTCCTCCCATCAATTCTTTAATTGGTATTTCTTTTTCAATCCCAATAAATATTCGCGGTATGGCCAGCTGTCTGCGTGTGACTTCCAGAACAATACCATCTGTAACCAGTGGAACATTTTCGTCAACCATTACGTAATTTAAGATCAGTTCAGGTTTTACAAATTGGTTCAGATGTACGTCTGACGTTCGATATTCGTCTGGTGTAATACCATAAACTTCTTTGAAGGCCCTTGTAAAGCTAGCATGACTGGAAAAACCGTAGTTCACTGCAGTATCAATTATGCGGGTATTCTTGGTTTTCAAATCATCTGCTGCCTGTGCCAATTTGCGTAACTTTATATATTCGCAGACGGGCTTTTTAACTAAGCGTGAAAATAAACGCTGGAAATAGAATGGTGATAAGCTGGCAGTCTCCGCAAGTTTATCAATGGGTATGTCTTCCGTTAAATGGTTTTCTATATAATCAACGGACTTTTGAATTGCTTCCCACGCATGCACGATTTGATATCCCTCCTTTGTTTTCTTTAATGATATTCTAACCGGATAATTTAATATTAGCTTATCACACAATGCTCTTTTTGTATGTTGATTTCAGAGATCCGGCTTTTTCAGACACCGCTTCCTGGTGTCAGCGGTATCATTTGCTTAAGTGTGGTCCTGCAGATACCTGTATTTTTTAGGCCAGCGCCGCATACAGATTCACAAAATAAATTTTTGTAATAAACGTAGTAGTAAAATAGCAGCGATTACTGTAAAATGGAACTATAACGGTCAAAAATACTGTTTTAGACTTTAAGCAGAATTTTATAAACCGGTTACCGTTTTTTATATCGAAAAGTCACGAGTTACGGGAATATAAGCATCGTCTGTTGACCGTTTAGGCGATAATAAACGACAAGGATCAGGAGGTATTCTATGGCAGAATTGACTTCCATGCGAAATATCGGAAAAACAATGGAAGAGAAGTTGAAAGCTGTCGATATTTGTACGGCAGAGGAGTTAAGGCAGACAGGAAGCAAAGAAGCTTTTCTGCGTTTGAAATTGCGTTACCCAAATGTCTGTTTAGTCCATTTATATACGCTTCAGGGAGCGATTGATGATCTGGGTTATAACCAATTGCCCGATAAAGTCAAAAGAGATCTAAAGGCGTTTAGCGACGGCTTTCAATAAACGGCAGCCTCAGAGGGGGGAAAGGAGTAATACGAAATGAGCAAATATCAGGCATTGTGGGAATATGTAGGGGAAAAGGAATGCAAGTCATTGAAATTAACGTTTGATGAGATAGCGGATATAGTTGAGGAATTCCTATGTTGATCGATGTCTGCGTAGCAAGCGCATTTAGCAAAAACAATATGGGCGGAAATAGAGCCGGTGTAGTTTTGCAGAGTCCTATTTTAAGTAAAGAAGAAAAAACAAAGATAGCGTATCAGTTAGGATATTCCGAGACTGCCTTTCTTTCTCAGTCAGAGCGGGCAGATTATAGTCTGGAATATTTTACGCCGGCGGGAGAAGTTCCCCTGTGCGGCCATGCGACAATTGCGTCCTTTGTCGTGTTAAATCATTTAAACAGACTGAAAAAATCCGGGTATACGATTGAGACAAGGTCTGGGATATTGAGCATAAATGTGGAGCAGGACGGGGCAATATTCATGCAGCAGAATACTCCGCAATTTTACGAAACACTGAACAGGGCAGAGGTCGAACCGTGTTTCGGTTTAAAAGCTGGCTCCGGTATAGAAAATCTGCCTGTTCAAATGGTATCGACCGGTCTAAAAGATATCATAGTTCCGATTGAGTCGCCGACGATATTGGAGAACATGGTTCCCGATTTCGCGGCTATTACGAAGCTCAGCCAGGAACGGGACTGCGTCGGGATTCATGCATTTTCTCTTACGGGAGAGAGCAATTTAACCGCAGTATGCAGAAATTTCGCGCCTCTGTATGGTATTGATGAGGAATCCGCTACCGGAACCTCCAACTGTGCACTGGCCTGTTATCTGCATAAATACGAACAGAAACGGAGTCGGTATATATTTGAACAGGGACACCGCTTGAATCGCATTTCCGAAATATATGTTCATGTGCATAGCAGCGGCAATACTGTTACCGGCGTTTTCGCAGGCGGGTACGGGTATGTGGAATCGATGAAAACGATCACCATGGATTGAGATGACCGGGAAAGGAAGTGAAGCGGATATGGCAGCAGGTTTTATCGGTACGGTAATGAGCTGTCTCCTGATTTTACTGGCTGCTGCGGTGGCTCTGGCCGCCTGTGTGCAGTTTGTAAAACGGCGCGCTGTGGCGGCGATTGAGGATATGATGGGAGTGGAGGCAAGCGGATGTGTTCCGAAACTGGAGCAGATACGGGTACTGAAAGAAGCGGGGATCTCCATTGCTCCGGCTGAAATGGAACAGGAATTTATTCTCGGTCTTACGCCTTCGGAAAATGAGTATCTTGCCAGTCACCCATACTATGGATTCTGTATACTGGCCGGGAGCAGGAAGGCGCTGAACTGCGTCTATTCGACCGGGGACCGGGAGTGTATCTATCAGTGGGATTCCTACGGGAAGATATTAAATGGTCTGAAGGCGATATCCGGGCTGCCGTTTGAGGAGATCAGCGGGGAGGAACGTTATGTGGTAACCTTCCGTTTTCATGACCGTGCTTATCAATGGAAGGCCAGAAAAAACCGCGACTGGATGGATACCGGGATGGCGGGATTTTTAAACCGGCTTCTGGACCGGGAGGGCGGTGCAGAACAACGTTTCTATCTGGATAACAGCCATGAGGCACCATTGTATTTATATGCAACGGCATCCATGGCAGACAGCGTGAACAGGGAGACAGGCCTTAAGTTCCGAATGGCGAAAGCGGCCCATTCCCGTTGACAGCAGCCCGTTTGCAGTGACAGCGGCAGAGGAGGGAAGAAAATGGAATTTAATAGAATACTGGCGGCCTGCGTTGTTGTGGCAGCAGCGGTATGGGCTCTGGAACGCGGTCTTAAGCAGGCTGCGGAGAAGAAGCGCCAGAGAGAAGAGTATCGGGTTTATGAGAATGCAGGGGGACTTCTCCTTACGATTGTGATCGCGTTAATTGTATTCCTTTTTGTTTGGAGAGCGGTGTATCCCGAATATCTGAATGGGAAAAACAGCCTGTTTTTTTATGCAATAGGTGTCTGTGCCTTTGTGAACTTGGCCAGGGAAATTTTTCTGTTCTTTACAATGCGGATTACGGTCACCTCCATGGAGATTACGTACCGGGACAGAAGCGGAAGAATACAGACGACAGAAATATCCGGGCTTCATGTGACGGAGTCGGCAGGCGGCAGGTCGAAACCCGGAAAGATCGAGGTATTTGACAGGGAGGGAAGACGGTTATTCTGGATTCGCTCCAATCTGGTGAATGCGGAATATTTTATGAAGGACATGGAGAGCCGGAAGATCCGGCGCAGTGCAGGTGGGATATGGAATGGATAAGAGCAGAAGAGGAAAAAAACAGATAATAGCAGCCGGCGTGGTCTGCGTGATGGCGGCCATCCTGTGCGCGTTCTATGGGTACGCGGTCTATTGCGGCCTGATTCAGTTAAATAATCCTTCACAGAAGCGGTATCCGGTACGCGGTGTGGATGTCTCCCACTATCAGGGGACCATCGACTGGCCGGTTCTGGCGGCGCAGGATCTGGATTTTGCATACATAAAGGCGACAGAGGGAAGCTCTCATACGGATGAGAAGTTTGCGGAGAACTGGGAAGCGGCGAAGGACACGGGACTCAGGATCGGGGCATACCATTTTTTCAGCTTTGACAGCCCGGGAGAGAGCCAGCTGAAGCATTTTACAGAGACAGTACCAGCCTTCCGGCAAATGCTTCCGCCAGTGGTTGATTTCGAATTCTATGGCGATAAGAAAGTAAATCCGCCCGATCGAGAGACGGTATGCGCGCAGCTGGATGTGATGCTGCAGGGGCTGGAGGCACATTATGGCGTCAAACCGGTGCTCTATGCGACGGAAGATACGATGCATTTATATTTGGAAGGAAGATATGAGGAGTATCCTCTTTGGATTAGAAACGTGATGAAGAAACCGGAGACAGGTAACTGGAACTGGGTGTTCTGGCAGTATACAAACCGGAAAAAGCTGAACGGATACGAGGGAGATGAAACGTATATTGACATGAATGTGTTTGGGGGCGACCGTGATGAATGGGAATTCTGGTCCAGGAATTACGAGATGGGCTGGAACTACAGGCCAGGCTGGGGAAGCTTCCGCCCGGATCCGCAGTACAGCGGCGACGGCCGCTATCTGGCGGTTCAGGACGTGGTGACAGATGAGAGCACCGGTCTGCAATCGGTTCGGGTGACGATTCAGGATGGAGAGAGCGGAGAACGTATTTTTGCCTTTATCACGGACCGTGCGCGGGATTTCCGGGGAATCTGCTGGGAACCGGGAACGGACCGGATATGGACGCAGTCTGCCGATACCGGACTTCGGTGTTATGAATGTACGGAACAGGAATGGAAATACAATCCGGAGGCGCAACGCCCTGCCGCCGTGATATCTAAATACGATTCGTATGACGGAAACGGATAGGAGAACGTGGGAAGAGAAGATAATGCCTCTTCCGCCGCGGGACAGGAACATGAAGGAGTAAAGGATGGAGAATAAGAACGACAATTCAAAAAATAATAAATGGAAGAAGATGAGCGTGTTTTTAAGCCTGGTTCTTCGCCATCAGCCAGATGCGGCCGGCATCACGCTGGACGAACATGGCTGGGCTGATGTGGAGGAATTGATTGAGGGATTTCAGAAAACAGGAAGGCCTCTGGATCTGGAAATGCTGAAGGAGATTGTGAGAACAGATGAAAAGGGGCGTTACCGCATGAGCGAAGACGGTACGCTGATCCGGGCAAACCAGGGCCACAGTATTCCGGTGGATGTGGAACTGAAAGAAACGAAACCGCCCAAAGTGCTGTATCATGGGACGGCGGAGCGTTTTCTCCCATCCATTATGGCTCAGGGGCTGAAATCCATGAGCCGGCTGTACGTCCATCTGTCCGGGGATTATGAAACGGCTGTAAAGGTTGGAAAAAGGCACGGAAAGCCGGTGGTATTGAGCGTCGATACGGAAAGAATGATGAGAGCCGGAGCGGTATTTTACCAGTCTGAAAACGGAGTGTGGCTGACCGGACCGGTGGAGAGTAAATATCTGAAAGTCATGGACAGAGAATAAGGTGACGGAGGAAGCAGTATGGAGAGATGGTTGGTAACAGGAGCAAACGGATTTCTAGGCTCCAGGCTTATGAAATTTTACCAGGAAAAATATGAGATAACGGGAGCACATCACGGGAATCTGGATATCACGGATGAGGCAGCGGCGGCAGAATTCGTGAGAGCGGCGGCCCCACAGCTGGTTATTCACTGCGCGGCTATCTCCAACACCGGGACCTGCCAGGAAAATCCGGGCCTGTCGGAGGCGGTCAATGTGAACGGGGCTGTGAACCTGGCACGGGCCTGCAGGGAGACCGGGAGCAGGCTGATCTTTATGAGCTCGGATCAGATTTACGCGGGAAACCGGACCATGGTACCGGCGAAGGAGGAGAATACTCCGGAGCTGGTCAATGTCTACGGGCTTCACAAACGGCAGGCAGAGGAGGAGATTATGGCCATACTTCCGGACTCGGTGTGCCTCCGATTGCCGTGGATGTATGATTTCCCCTGGCGGGGGCTAAAGAGCAACAGCAACCTTCTGGGGAATTTACTGAAGGCTCTGATTCAAAACCGTCCATTGACGCTTCCGGTCCACGATTATCGCGGAATCACCTGGGCCATGGAGGTCGTGAAAAATATAGAGGCAGCGGGAACGCTTCCGGCGGGAATCTATAACTTTGGCAGCGGAGGTACGCTGTCCACATATGAGACGGCGAGAGCGGTTCTGGCGATGGTGACAGACGGAGAGGACAGAAGCGGACTTCTCATTCCTGACCAGGAGCGGTTTGCAGAACAGCCCAGGAACCTGCTGATGGATACAGAAAAAATACGAGGCTGTGGGATTGAATTTCCGGATACAGTGGAAGGGTTCCGCAGGTGTTTCGAGGAGAGTCCGGAATATATGACGGGGATGATCCGGCAGCGATAGGAATGGCCTTTCGCGGGGAAAAAGACATCAGAGTCGAAATGAGGGGAAGCCAGGGCGGAAAAGTGCCTTAACTTCCCGGTGAATTATCAGGGAAAAGTCGAAAAATGTAGAAAAACAGCGGAAAACCGAAGAATCGATTGTCAAAGCCGGAGTGAGTATGATATACTTTTTCCGGCTTTATGTCTGCCCGGAGTGAGGCGGCATAAGGCCGGATGCGGAATCTATGATTTATTCTGTTGTTGCAAAAGAAGGAAAGCTTTGGAGTCAGGAGGAAATTCTGGTGGTAAGGTTTAAAAATTACGTGAAGGCGGGAAGCCTTTCAGAGGCCTATGAGCTGAATCAGAAAAAGAGCAGTATTGTAGGCGGCGGTATGATGTGGCTGAAGCTTCAGAACCGCGTGAAAATGACCCTGATCGATTTGGCGGGACTGGGGCTCGATACGATCGAGGAGACGGATGAGGAATTCCGGATCGGCTGCATGTGCACCCTGCGCATGCTGGAGACACATGAGGGGCTGAATACATATTTTCAGGGAGTTTTTAAGGAGTGCACGCGGGCGATTGTGGGCGTTCAGTTTCGAAACGGGGCGACGGTCGGAGGCAGTGTGTTCGGAAGATTTGGTTTTTCCGATATCATGACCTGCCTGATGGCGCTCGATACTTATGTGGAGCTTTATCAGGGCGGAGTCGTCTCCTTGAAAGAGTTTAACCACATGAAATACGACCGCGATATTCTGGTGCGCATTATTATAAAAAAAGACGGCAGAAGGGCTGCTTACGCGGCTCAGAGACGATCCGGTACGGATTTCCCGCTGATTGCCTGCTGTGTGGCAAAAAAAGAGGGGACATGGTACGTATCGGTCGGAGCCAGGCCCTCCAGAGCGGAAGTGGTGGAAGTGGCGGCCGAGGACGGCAAGGTGGACTGCGGTGCCGTGGCGGAGCATTTTCGATTTGGAGACAATACGAGAGGAAGCGCCGAATACCGGAGGCATCTGACGGAAGTATACGCAGGGCGGCTGATGAAGCAGCTTGGCGGGGAGGTATAGAACGTGGAGATAGAATTTACTTTAAATGGAAAAGTGACGTATGCGGAGATCAAGGACGATACATCCCTGTTTGATTTACTCCGGGCAAAAGGCTGCTACAGTGTAAAATGCGGCTGTGAGACGGAAAACTGCGGCCTGTGCACCGTTCTGGTCGATGGGAAGTCGGTTCTCTCCTGTTCTATGCTGGCGGCCCGTGTTGATGACAAGGACGTGGTGACTCTGGAAGGCGTTCAGAAGGAAGCGGAAGAGTTTGGAATGTATCTGGCAGGAGAGGGAGCCGAACAGTGCGGATTCTGCAGCCCCGGCCTGATCATGAACGTGCTTGCAATGGAAAAGGAACTGAATCAGCCGGAAGAAGATGCAGTCAGGGAGTACCTGGCCGGCAATCTATGCCGGTGCAGCGGTTATATGGGCCAGATGAGGGCCATAAGAAAGTATCTGGCGAGGGGAGGAGAGGCGAGATGAAAATGGAAATGCATGCGGTAAATTCCCCTGTAGTAAAGGTGGATGCCAGGGCGCTGGTAACGGGAAAGCCTGTCTATACGGATGATTTGGCGCCGAAGGACAGCCTGATTGTAAAGGTGCTCCGCAGTCCTCACGCTCATGCCCTGATTAAGGCAATCGATGTGAAGGCCGCCTCCGAAGTGGACGGGATTGCCTGTGTACTGACTTATGAGGATGTGCCGGATAAGCGTTTTACCATGGCTGGCCAGACGTACCCGGAGCCAAGCCCCTATGACAGGCTGATTCTGGATAAGAGAATGCGTTTTGTGGGCGATGCGGCTGCGATTGTGGCGGGCGAGACGGAGGAGGCGGTTGATCACGCCCTTCGTCTGATCAAGGTAGAATATGAGGTGCTGGAGCCAATTCTCGATTTTCGGAAAGCGAAAGATAACTCCATTCTGGTTCATCCGGAAAAGAACTGGAAGAGCCTCTGCCCTGTAGGCGCGGACAACCGGCGTAATCTCTGCGCTTGCGGCGGTGAGGAAAATGGTGACGTGGATGCTGCGCTGGAACAGTGCGAGTATGTGATTGACCGCGTCTATCACACGAAGGCGAACCAGCAGGCCATGATGGAGACCTTCCGGGCTTATACGTATCTGGATACTTACGGCAGGCTGAACGTGGTGGCTTCCACGCAGATTCCATTTCACGTGAGAAGAATTCTCGCCCATGCGCTCGATGTGCCCAAGTCGAAGGTACGTGTGATTAAACCGAGAATCGGCGGCGGTTTCGGTGCAAAACAGACGGTAGTCGCGGAAGTCTATCCGGCTATCGTGACCATGAAGACGGGAAGGGCGGCCAAGATGGTCTACACCCGCTATGAGTCTCAGATTGCCTCATCTCCGCGCCATGAGATGGAGATCCGTGTGCGGCTGGGAGCGGATGCTGAGGGAACGATTAAGGCCATTGATGTCTATTCGCTCTCCAATACGGGAGCGTATGGAGAACACGGCCCGACAACGGTAGGCCTTTCCGGCCACAAATCGATTCCGCTTTACCGGACGCCGGAAGCGTTCCGTTTCCGTTACGATGTAGTCTATACGAATGTCATGTCTTCCGGCGCTTACCGGGGCTATGGAGCAACCCAGGGGATTTTTGCAGTGGAATCCGCAGTCAATGAACTGGCGGCTGCACTCCACATGGACCCGGTGGCGCTCCGGGAAAAGAACATGGTAAGAGAAGGCGATGTGATGCCTGCCTACTACGGTGAAAAGTTAAACAGCTGCGCTCTGGACCGCTGTATGGCGAGAGCGAAGGAGATGATCGGCTGGGATCAGAAAGCCCCCCGCGTGGATCTGGGCAATGGAAAGGTCCGCGGAGTCGGAGTCGCCATGGCTATGCAGGGCTCATCCATTTCCAATGTGGATGTGGGCTCTGTGGAGATCCGTGTCAATGACGATGGTTTCTACACTCTGCTGATCGGCGCCTCCGACATGGGCACCGGCTGCGATACGATTCTGGCGCAGATGGCCGCAGACTGTCTGGAGTGCGATATGGACCAGATTGTGGTTCACAGCAGCGATACGGATGTCTCTCCTTACGATTCCGGTTCCTATGCCTCCAGCACCACGTATCTGACGGGAATGGCGGTTGTCCGGGCCTGTGAGGAACTGAGGCAGAAAATCGTGGAAAAGGGAGCGGATTATTTAGGATGCGATGCAGCGCAGCTGGAATTTGACGGCAAACGGGTCTATCAGCCGGAAGGGGAATTAGAGATCTCCTTAAAGGATATCGGCAACCGCATCATGTGCTGCAACGAGAAGATGCTGTCAGCCGGATACACCCATACTTCCCCGGTATCACCGCCTCCATTTATGGTGGGAATGGCCGAGGTGGAAGTGGATACGGAGACCGGCGAGGTGGAACTGATCGATTACGCGGCCGTTGTTGACTGCGGAACCGTCATCAATCCGAATCTGGCGAGAGTTCAGACCGAGGGCGGAATCGCTCAGGGCATCGGTATGGCGCTGTATGAGGATATCACCTACACGAAGAAGGGTCACCTGATTGAAAATTCCTTCCTTCAATATAAGCTTCCAACCAGGATCGATGTGGGAAACATCCGGGTGGAATTTGAGAGCAGCTACGAGCCGATCGGCCCGTTTGGCGCAAAGTCCATCGGCGAGATCGTGATCAACACTCCGTCACCTGCCATCGCGGGCGCTGTGGCGAATGCGGTCGGAGTGCAGATTCGGGAGCTTCCGATCACTGCGGAAAAAGTGTATCGGGGGATGCGTGAGCAGGGAAAAGAGTAAAATAATAGAGGGACCGGAACATGAAATATTCTCAATGTTCTGGTCCCTCTTTTATGATAAGAAGAGTATAACATGAGAACGGCGCCGGTATAATAAGAAAATCAGTTGTTTTAGAAAGCAGCAGGGGGATCGTGGAGTGGTATAAAAACAAAATATCCTAAATTTTAGGGTAAAACAGAGTTGTTATATCCTAAAATTTAGGATATAATTATTGTAAGAGGAGGTGATGAAGTGGAGAATAAAACGTTTGCCATCAGAAGCCAGGCATCAGCAGAGGATATTATCAAAATTAGAAAACGGTTGAGTTTAACTCAGCAGAGACTGGCAGACTTTATGAATGTTTCAAAAAAAACAGTAGAATACTGGGAACGAAAAAAGAAACCAATTACAGGGCCTGTTGTCACTCTGTTAAAGATATTGGAAGAAAATCCCGCTTTAATGGAATACTATACAATCCCTGAGAGATGTTTTCCTTTAAGACTTTGGTATATGTATCATGATGAGATATGCTCGGTTATAGATGTAGACGAGAAAAACAGGAGAATCAAGCTTTATAATTTTACTGACAGCTATTTGAAAAGGGCCTTCGGCAGGAATTCGGAGCCGAACTACCAGGATTATGAGGAATTTATCGAATCGCGATGTTTCCCGAAAGACAGAGATAAGATGAAATTAATTTTAGATGATCTGGGAATACCGTTCTATGAGCCGATGCTGATCATTGAAAAGACAGAGGGCAAAATGGCGGAGGATGATTTCTGGATCAGAATTGAGAGGTGATCTCATATGACAGAATTATTTGAGCAGGACAGAAAGACGGATGACAGGCAGTCTTCTAAAGGAAATCAGTTAAAATGGTATAATGGGAATGCATGGTATAAAGCTGATTATACAGGCTATGAAGGTTTGGCGGAATATATGGTCTCCCATCTTCTGGTTCTGTCTGATCTGAAAAAGAATGATGTCTGTCTTTATGATACAGAGCAGATAAGATATAAAAAGAATATGTTTCATGGGTGTAAGAGTACGAATTTTTTATCGGATGGCTGGCAGTTGATTACATTGGAACGCTTGTTTAAAAACTTTTTTGGAGAGAGTTTGATGACAAGTATGTATAAAATTACTTCCTATGAAGAAAGAATTAAATTTATGGTAGATCAGATTATCCGAATAACCGGATTGACGGATTTTGGAAAGTATGTAAGCAGGCTTATTACAATTGACGCCCTTTTTCTGAATGAAGACAGGCATACCCACAATATAGCTGTTCTTATAGATTCATACAACCAATTTCACTACTGTCCTTTTTTTGATCATGGCGCCTCGCTGCTGTCAGATACCTCCATGGATTATCCTTTGAATCAGGAGGTATATCCGCTGATGAATGAAGTAAAATCCAAAACGTTTTGCAGCAGTTTTGATGAGCAGTTAGATATTGTGGAAAAACTGTATGGGAGGCAGATCACCTTTCGATTCACAAAGCAGGAGGTACACAGATTGATTATGTCAGAGCCATACTATCCAATAGAAATAAAAAACAGAGCAGAAGATATCCTTTTGTATCAGATGAAAAAGTACGCTTATTTATTCCTGTGAATTCAGCATTTATAATTATGCAGGGACTGCATATGTGAAACCGGACGGCCCCTTAAGTGTATTACCTGATAAGGTCCCGGGGGCCGTCCGGTTTCGTATATGATGAAAGTATTATTCACAGAAACTTACACAATGCTGCTCAATTTACTTTAAAAGCCCCTTCTCAGTCAAAAAGTCTTTTGCGACATCTTTTTCATCCTTCTGATCCACTTCCACAGCGTAGTTCATGGCGCGCATCTCATCGTCGGAGATCTGGCCTGTCAGTTTTTCCAGAGTTTCACTTAACTTGGGATATTTCTTTAAGGTGTCCTGGCGGACCACGGTGGCGCCGTAATAGGTGGCAAAAATATGCTGGTCATCTTCCAGCAGGGATACATCGGCCACGCTCAGCTGGGCGTCGGTGGTGTATGCATTGGTGACATCGATCTGTTTATCGGCCATGGCGGTGTACTTTAAGGCGATATCGATGTCCTTGACATCCTTGAAGTTCATGTTGTAGGCGGACGCGAGGTAGTTGAAGCCATCCTCACGCTCCATGTAGTCGGGATTCCCTCCGAATACCAGCAGGTCTGACACGGCGGCCAGGTCTGTGAAGGTCTTGAGGGAATACTGGTCAGCAGCTTCTTTTCTCACTGCCAGGGTATAGGAATTCTGGAAGCCGTAGAGGCCGGTCCAGTGGAGTCCCATCTCTTCGTAGCCCTTCTGAAGATTCTCATAGAGGATATCGGGATCGTTCTCCTGTTCCTTCTTTAAAACGGTGAGCCAGCCGGTTCCGGTGTATTCCGGATATAAGTCGAAATCCCCCTTAAGCAGTGCCGGCTGGATGTTCGTGGTACCGCCGCCGACCCCTTTGGTAATCTCTACTTTTACACCAAGATCGTGCTCGATTAACTGGCCGATGATCTCGGTCAGTACGTACTGCTCTGTCATGGGCTTGGACGCGATCTTTATGGTGCCCTGTTCTTTTTTTGCGCATCCGCTAAGAGACAGCGCAGCGATGGCTGCGGTTCCGATGACAGCGGCTGCGGCCAGTTTTTTCCATTTTTTCATATCTGTTTCCTCCTGTGATCAATTTGTATTCCCGCGAGCAAGGGGTGACTTACGGCCCCGTGTGATGCGGAGTTTTCTATATAAAAGCAATGGGTTCCGCCTTAACCGGCCACCAGTCGGCGGACAAAATCCGTTGCAGGATGTTCCAGGAGCTGGGCTGGCGTACCGTCCTGAATGATATGTCCCTGATCCATGACGAGGACGCGGCTGCCAAGCTTTAAGGCTTCCTTGATATCGTGGGTGACAAAGACGATGGTTCCGCCCAGTTCCCCATGAATCCGAAGGATCTCCTCCTGAAGCCGCTTGCGGGTGATCTCGTCGACTGCGCCGAAGGGCTCGTCCATCAGGATGATCTTTGGAGAGTTCATCAGTGCTCTGGCGATTCCGACTCTCTGGCGCTGACCTCCGGATAATTCGCTGGGATAGCGCTTCAGCATCTCTGCATCCAGACCGACGGTCTTCGCCAGCTGACGGGCGCGGGCCGCGATGGCCGCTTTGTCCGGGGACTTATAGAGATTCGGCACGTAGCAGATATTTTTCTCGATGGTCATATGCGGGAAGAGGCCGATCTCCTGAATGACATAGCCGATGCCCCGCCGCAGCTCATTGATATCTGTATGGGAAATGTCCGTGCCGTTGATACAGACGGTTCCCTGCTCCGGTGTGAGCAGCCCGTTCATCAGCTTCAGGGCTGTGGTCTTGCCGCAGCCGGAACTGCCGATCATGGTTAAAAATGTGCCCTGTTCCACACTTAAATTAAAATGTTCCAGGATCCGGTTTGGTCCATAGGACATGGTAATATCCTTTAATTCGATAACGCTCATGATAATCCTCCTTACAGCGGTCTGTCCCCTTACGGAGACAGATGCCATTTCTTACGAATATGACGTTCAATATAAGCCACCAGCTGATCGGATGCGAGAGCCACGAGGGCGATCAGGATGCTGCCCGCATACGTCATGGCGGCGTTGTTCGTCGTGATACCCCGGTAGATGGCTACTCCCAGGCCGCCGGCTCCGATATAGGAGGCGATACCGCTGAGTGAGATCGTCATGACCACCATACTGCGGAGTCCCGCCACGATGACCGGGAGCGCCAGAGGCAGCTTGACCTTATAAAGAATCTGCCAGGGCGTACTTCCCATGCCCTTAGCCACCTCGATAGTGGATGCCTCAATGGTGGTGATGCCGGTATAGGTGTTGCGGACCATAGGCAGAAGCCCATAGATGGTGAGCGCGATGGTCGCAGTCTTATTGCCGATGCCGGTAAACGGGATTAAAAAGCCCAGCATGGAAATCGATGGAATCGTATAGGCCACGTTGATGACCCCGATGATCCATGTGGCGAACCGCCTGTGCTCGCTGATTAAAATACCGAGAAAGAGACCGATGGAGCCGGAGATGAGAATCGCTGTCGATGCGATCTTTATATGCTGAAGAATCAGCTCCTGGAAGAACGGCCAGCGTTCCGCGTAGAGGGAAAAGATTCCGTGAATCATGAGATGACCTCCATTCTGTCATTGGTATGAATGATACGTGGGATAGAACACACGTTCTGACTATTATACTACAAAAGTGGTGGGGAAGCAACCAGATTCTGGAAAAATAACAGAATGAAAATGAGGCCTGCCGGATTGACAGACCTCACTTTTATTTTTAGAAAAGAGTGCTTGTGATGGCGGAATTTCATTACTCTTTTTCGTAACCTTCGTAGGTGACAATACCCTGCTTATTCGTGCTGAAGTATTTGTCGTCGCCGTTCTTTAAGTTCTTCTTGCCCTTAGCGAGTTTTCCTGAGGTGCCGATTAAGTAGTCTTCGCCATTGTAAGATACAACCTCGTATTTTGCATCGCGGTCAGCCTTCAGCAGGCGGCCCTTGATGTAGATGGAATCGTCATAGATTCCGTTGTAGCCGGCGCCCTTATCGCTGCCGGACTTGCGGAAGTTGTAGGTGTATTTCTCGCCGTCGATATCGATGGTGGTCTTGCCGGTAGCCATGACGCCTTCCTTAGGAGAATCTCCGAAGTAGTATACGTCGCGCTCGTCAGCGGAATCCGGAAGATCGCTTTCTGCCTCGATCTCTTCGTAGGAATCGATCTTCTTGTCATCATCGAAGGTCAGCATATAGAGTCCGTGAAGCATTTCGCCCTTTTCGTTGAATGCGTAGCGGTAGTTGTTGATTGTCTTGATCTGGCTCTTGACGAGTTCGCCGTTGTTCTGAGCGTAGAACCAGTATTCTGTTCCGTCATCGTAAGCTTCAGGATCTACCTCTGCGCCTGGAATGGTCTTGAACCAGCCCTTGGCCAGCCAGCACTGTTCCGGAAGGTTGTAGTATAAGTTGCTTCCGCTTGCAGTTGTGGTGGAAGCCTTGGCATACCACTCGGATTCTGCTGCGCCGTTTTCATTGAAGCGGTATTTTAAACCGTTGATGGTCTTGGTGGTATCTTTTACTTTTTTACCGTTGCTACCGAAGTAGAACCAGTAGGTTCCGTCGAAGTTATCCTCTTCCGTATCCGGATCATCGACCTCCTGAAGGCTCCATGCGTTTAATACAGAAGCGCCGTCATCGGAGTTGCCGCAGTAGTACACGCCCTCTCTCCATGCGTCATCGCCGGTGATTCGTTCGGAATCCTCGCCAACCCATCCGAAGAGCATTCTTCCTTCTGAGTCAAACGCATATTTTTTCCATTCTCCGTTGGCTTTGCGGATCGATTTAAAGGAGGTCTTTCCGGAGCTGGAGGCCTTGTAGGCTTTTCCGTTGTTCTGGAAGTAGTACCAGTATGTCTCCGGTGAGTCCTCTTCCTCGTAATCGGAAGGAATTTCCCGCCATTCGTTGGATACCATGGCACCTACGGAGTTTACATAATAGTAGTCATCGTCATATTCAATGACGCTGCTCCTGGCCATATCTCCTGATGAATCGAGATAGAACCAGTTGTCGCCTGATTTCTTCCAGGCATCGGTCACTCTGCTTCCGCTGGAGTCGATATAGACCCAGTTGTCGCCTTCCATAGTCCAGCCCTGTGCTGCAAATGCTGTCATAGATGCGCCTATGGTAAATAGCGCGGCAGCACATGGAAGAATCCATTTTTTCATCTGTTTCTTCATAAATTAATTTCCCCTTTCAAAAGAAAATCGTATCCTTTCAGCAGCTCTCCTGCTGATAACACGACTTTAAACCATGGAGCGGCTCCAAGGTCAAGTGGAGTAAAAAAGGCGTAAGAATGCGTAAGAAAATAAGGAGAAATTAAGAGTAATGATGCTTGACATTGGAGCTGCTCCATGGTTTAAAATTAAAATTTTTTAGTAAAAAGATACTGGACATGTACCATAATAACCATATAATCCCAAGCCTGTCATGCTATGATAGCATTATAATGATAATGTCACTTACTAACCGTCATTTGTTGAAATCGACATCTTATTGTCAGATTATTATAATGAAGTTACAGGAGACAGGCAGGGCTGCAACAGAGAGGAAAACATTATGTATACAAAAACATTTCAGGTTGTCCAATACCTGGCTGACACTCTGGATAGTTATGTCACCTCCGGACAGCTGGGGGCACATCTGGGAGTCAGCAGCAGGATGATTCTTCGCTATGTCAAGGAAGCAGAAGCGCTGGGAAGGGAGAACGGATTTGAAATCCGTTCTTATAAGGGAAGGGGGTATCAAATAAAAATCACAGATCAGGTGCGCTGCCAGGCATTTTTTAAGGACATGGGAGGCCACACGGGCAGTCAGGGGGATGAGCTGATACGGGAAGTGGTGAGACGGATCCTGATCTGTGACGGATGTAAAATGGATGAGCTGGAAGAGCTGTTCAATTACAGCCGTTCCAGCATGTCCAGAATTACGACGCTGTCCAACTCCTATCTGGAGAATTTCGGACTGGAGCTGTTCAGCAAAGCCTATACGGGACTCTACATCAGCGGGAATGAGATCAGCATCCGGGACTGTATGTACCATCTGCTGGAAAAGACAGAGGAAGAGGAAATCTGGAACGCCCTCGATATCCGGGAGGTGCAGGAGAGGGATATTCGCAGGTGGATGGACAGATGCTTCAAAAAATACGGGCTCTGTGCAAAGGAAAAAGAAGAGCAGCAGTTTTTCAAATACCTGGCTATTACGATCAAGAGAATCTCTCTCGGAAAGGAGATTTACTTCGGCTATCTGGCTCATCTGGACGGAAAAGAGCCGTTCAAAGCGCAGATGAAGACGACCAGGTGTCTGTTAAAGAAGTATTTTCCCAATAACAGGCTGGAAGGGGAGTGCATGTATTTGACTCTGATCTGGATGCAGACGTTTGGCGGAAACAGCCGGATCAACCAGATCGACGAGCACAATCTCATGTTTTTCCACGGTCTGGTCATGAAGGGGCTGAAAAAAATCCAGGATAACTACGGTGTGGATTTGAACGGCGATGAAGTGCTGGTCAACGGCCTGATCCTCCATGTGGCCTCCAGTTACGGCAAATATCTGGTACATATGGAGACGGAGAATCCGTTTTATGAGGAACTGCAGAAGATATATCCGACGGCCTACTATTACGCCATCGAGCTTGCGGAATGCATTACGGAGTACACAAAACAGAATCTCTCCGTCGGGGAACTGGGATTCCTCACCATGTACTTTGCATCTTCCCTGGAACAGGAGAATAAGATCCGTAAGTTTAAGACTGTTTTAATCAGTGAGACCATGCCTGGTGCTGCGCGCCTCTTAAAGAGCCGGCTGGAGCAGACCTATACCGGGCTGGAAGTAATGGATATGGGGAATTACAGAGAAGGAGATGCACTTCCGGAGGAGGCGGACTTTTATATCACGATGCTTCCCTGCGGCCAGGAGAGCAGCCTGGAAAAGGAAGTGGTCACAGTCAGCCCGTTTCTGAATGAAAAGGACCAGATGAGAATCAATTTCGCCCTGATGCGGTTAAAAAGGCGGGAAAGCTTAGAGACCCTGTGCAGGCGGGACGGTTTTTATCTGTGGGACAAGCCCATGAGAAAAAAAGGCGTGCTCACCAGAATCTGCGATCTGCTGATCGAGCAGGGACGGCTTTTAGAGGAACAGAAGATTGCCGTCATGAAGCGGGAGAATCTGGTGTCCACGGAGATATCGCCCTTTGCGGCACTGCCTCACTGTCTGATTGACGGAGAGAGCTTTTTCGTCTTCGTACTGATGAAAAATCCCGTTCCATGGGGAAAGGCCAACGTAAGGCTGGTGATCCTGGGCTGCTTTAAAAGAGGAGATGAGAAAATCAAGGAAGTGCTGGAACGATTGTTTCTGCTGGTATCGGATGAAGAGTGGATCAATAAACTGGCAGGCAGTAAATGCTATGAAGAATTTATTACATATTTAAGGGAATTTGATGGAGGGTACCTATGCTGACAGACATATTGACAAAGGACGTAGTCCGGCTGGATGTGGAAGGACTTACAACACCGGAGGAGGTAATTCATTTTAGTGGTCAGCTGTTAGTGAACAGTGGGAAAGTGAAGGAAACTTATATTGAAAAAATGGAGGAGGCATTCCATGACCTGGGTCCCTATATGGTCATGGCGCCGGGAATCGCAATGCCTCACGCAAGACCATCGGGAGATGTGTCTGAGCCCTGCATCAGCTTCATCAGGCTCAAAGAACCTGTGTCGTTTCATCACCCCTTTAATGATCCGGTGAGACTCGTGTTTGCTCTGGGCGGTGTGGAAAACGACAGCCATCTGGCATTGCTTCAGGAACTGGGGAGATTTCTGGAGGACGATAACGTCAGAGAACGGCTATTGACAATCACCTCTTACGGGGAACTGGCAAAATTAATATAGAAGGAGAATTTATGAGAGTGATAACAGTGTGTGGAATGGGATTTGGTACCAGTCTTATGCTTCTGATGACGATTAAGGATATCGGTAAGAAGCATCACGTAGCAGTGGAAGGGGAAGCGGTGGATCTGGGTTCCTACAAAGGAAAGCCCTGTGATCTGATTGCGGCTTCCTCGGAGATCGCCAAACAGATCGTGGCCGATGTGCCGGTTCTGTCGGTTACCAATTTACTCGACAAAAAGGGGATCGAAGAAATGATTCTTCCTTATATGAAATAACTGAGGAGAAGACAAAAGGAGAAGAACGGTATGATAAAATTTTTAGTTGATTTCTTAAGCCAGCCTACGGTTGTGTTAGGCCTTGTAGCTATGATTGGTCTGATCGCTATGAAAAACAGTGTGTCGGACGTTATTTCAGGAACCTTTAAGACGATTCTGGGATTTTTAATACTGAGCGCCGGATCCAATGTCATTGTGGGGGCTTTGATTCCGTTCAGTTCTATGTTTAACAGCGCGTTCGGCATGGCGGGGATCGTGCCGGAGGATAACTCTCTGGTGGCTGCGGTGCAGGTCGTATTGGGATTTGAGACGCCTCTCATCATGCTGTTCTCATTCCTGATCAATCTGCTTCTGGCGCGCATCACGCCGTTTAAGTATATTTTCCTGACCGGACATATGATGTTCTCATTCGCTGGTACCATGGCGATCGTCCTGGATCAGATGGGAATCAGGGGCTGGGAAGCGGTGGCAATTGGCTCTGTAATCCAGGGAATATCCATGATCGTATTCCCGGCTATCGCCCAGCCGTTTGTGAGAAAAATATTAAAAACGGATGAGGTGGCATTTGGTTTCTGGGGAAGCTCCCTGGTCTGTCTGAGCGGATTTGTAGGCGGCCTGTTCGGCAAAAAGGACCGTGATCCGGAACAGGACACCTGGGAACAGGTTCACGTATCCGACAAATTGGGTTTCCTGAAGGATATGTCTATCCTCATGGCCATCGTCATGATTGTGGTATATATCCTGACCGCACTGATCGCAGGCCGTGAGACGGTGACGGCGCTGTCCGGCGGACAGAACTACATCATCTATACCCTGATTCAGGCTCTCACCTTTGTGGCAGGCGTACTCGTCCTCTTACAGGGAGTCCGCATGTTCCTGGGGGAAATTATTCCCGCGTTTAAGGGCATCAGTGAGAAGCTGGTTCCAGGCGCCAGACCGGCCCTGGATATCCCGATCTTCTACAGCGTCGGACCGATGGCAACCACTGTTGGTTTCCTGGCGGCGATGGTGGGCGGTATCATCAGCACCATGATTACTACCAGAATGAACGTTGTCGTGCTTCCGGGCGTGATTGGCCTCTTCTTCATGGGCGGCGCGGCAGGCGTGTTCGGCGATAAACTGGGCGGCAAAAAGGGCGCTGTGGCAGCAGGCCTCTTCCTCGGTGTATTCTTCACCCTGATTGTGGCGGTTGCATATCCCTTCGTCAATGTGGGCGCTTACGGAGTGGAAGGCTTATGGTTTGCTTCGACGGATGCCATTATCGTATCGGTGCTGATGCGCCTTGTGGGCATGGTGTTCGGTATCCCGCTGTAAGCCGGTTGACTGCTGCAATTTTAATTAGAAAGAAGGACATAAAATGGAAAGATTCGCAAGGACAGTTTTGGGTGACATCAAGGGAGAGAAGATGGGATTTACGTATCCCCATGAACATCTCCACGCGGTTCCGCCGCCATGCCAGAAGGACAGGGATTTAGAACTGAGCAGCTATGAAAACAGTGTGCAGGAGCTCCTGAATTTTAAGGAGGTAGGGGGATGTACCCTGGTGGAAGCCTCTACGCTGGACTATGGCAGGGATTTGAATATTCTGAAACGGATGGCTCAGGAGACAGGGGTTCATATCATCGCTACCACCGGCTTTAATAAGCACATATACTATCCGTCCTGGGTGGCGGAAAAGTCCATGGAAGAGATCGCGGGTATGCTGGCAAAGGATGTGATGGAAGGCGGCGACGGATCGGATGCGAGAGCCGGATTCATCAAAATCGGCACGTATTACAATATGATCCATCCTCTGGAGAAGAAGACGACAATCGCGGCGGCCACCGCACAGAAAGTCTGCAAAGCGCCGATCTGGGGGCATACGGAGGCCGGCACCATGGGCATGGAAGTGCTTGATATCCTGGAAAATGAAGGCGTGGATTTAACCACGGTGGCCCTGGGCCATCTGGACCGCAATCCGGACGAGTACTATCTGCTTAAGCTGGCCGACCGGGGAATCTATATTCAGTTTGACGGGCCAGGCAAGGTAAAATACCATCCCGATTCTACAAGAGTAGCCCTCATCCGTTCCCTGATCGGGCATGGTTACGGCAGGCAGCTGCTTATATCCGGGGATATGGGACGCGCCTCCTATTTAGAGGCTTACGGCGGAGGTCCGGGATTCCGCTTTATCAAGACGAAATTTATCGCCCGTCTTCTGGACGAGGGTATCAGTAAACAGGATATCGACACGATCTTTATCGAGAATCCCAAGCGGTGGCTGGCCGTATTTTAAGGAGGGCGCACATGATTGAATCGATCAGACTCATGGCAATTATCCGGGATGTGGAGCCACTTTACGCTGTCCCCATCGCAGAGACGCTGGTGAGCGAAGGAATAACCGGCATTGAAGTGTCCTTAAGTGACGCGGAAAAAGGATTCGGCTGTATTGAGAACATTCAGAAGAGGTTTTCGCCGGATGAAATCTGTTTGGGAGCCGGCACGGTTACGAAGAAGGAAGAGGTGGACCGGCTGGCCGCCATGAAGATTCCTTTCTTCTTAACTCCGGGCTACGACGACGAACTGGTGGCTTACGGCCTGTCAAAGGGCATGGAGGTTCTGCCTGGCGTCCTGACACCGGGAGAAGTTCAGAAGGCGCTTAACAGAGGCGTCAGGCGTCTCAAGCTGTTCCCGGCCGATGCCTTTGGAATGTCTTATATTAAAAGTCTGAAGGGGCCTTTTCCGCAGGCGGAATTTGTGGCTGTGGGAGGCGTGAATGAGACTAATGTGTCCCAGTTTCTGAAGGCAGGTTTTGCCGGCGCGGCCGCCGGCAGCAATCTGGTGCCGCGTAAGTCCACGGACGGGAATCTGGAGCTGATCCGGCAGAAAGCCCGGCTGTACGTACAGGCAATGGAAAGGGAGGCATAAAGCGATGGCATTTATCGTCCAGAATATGACCTGGCCCATGGTGAAAGAACGGCTGGAGGTGTGTTCCACCGCCATCGTACCCATAGGCTCCACGGAACAGCACGGCTATCACCTCCCTCTGGGAACCGACGTCTTCCTGGCGGAACATCTGGCGCGGCTCATATCCGACCGTACGGGGGCGCTGGTATTTCCAACACTCAATTTCGGCTATTCCTGGGTATGGCGCGACCGGATCGGCACCATATCCCTCCCTCAGGACCATTTGCAGCTTATATTAAAGGACATCGTAAAATCCGTGGAGCGGTACGGCGTGACGAAGCTCGTCTTTTTAAACGGCCACGAGGCCAACGGCGCCTCCATGAAGTATGCGATCCGTGATATCCAGGACACCACCTCTGTGAAGGTTCTGGGAATGTTTTACCCGGGCCTTCAGCCCATTTACGACAAATATATGGAGAGTCCTACCTGGGGAGGCATGTTCCACGCCTGCGAGTTTGAGACATCACTCATGCTGTCTGCCAGGGAGGAGCTGGTTCACATGGACTTAGCCCGGGCTGAGTATCCGGACCGGCCACCCCTTTACGGAATGGACAATACCTCCATCGGCGACTTGAGCGTGTCCGGTACATACGGCGATCCCACGGCCGCGGCCAAGGATAAGGGGGACCGCATGTTTGAGGAGTTCGCCGCGAAAGCAGCGGATCTGATTACCAGGCAATAAAGAATAAGATGCGCAGTATCGAAAAGAAGGCCGCTGCAGGGCTTAAAAACCCTGCGGCGGCCTTCTTTTTATTTTGTATCCTGCACACGCATATTCTTCTGCGCGGTAGACAGCATCAGTTTAATTCGGTTTAACTGGTTTACCTCGCTTGCGCCCGGATCGTAGTCCACGGCGATGATGTTGGAATTCGGATATGCCCTCCGAAGCTCCTTGATGACGCCCTTGCCCACGATGTGGTTCGGAAGGCAGCCGAACGGCTGCGTGCAGACGATGTTGCCGACGCCGCTGTGGATGAGCTCCAGCATCTCACCGGTCAGGAACCAGCCCTCGCCGGTCTGGTTGCCGATGGAGACGAAGTCCTTGGCCATGTCTGCCAAATTAGCGATGCGGGCCGGTGCGGTAAAGTGTTTGCTCTTTACCAGTTCCCTGCGGGCTACCCTGCGGAAATACTCAAGGAGTGAGATTCCCATGTTGCAGAGATTAGCGCTCGATTTTTTGCCTCCTAAGTTGGCGGCCTTAAAGTTGCTGTTATAGAAGCAATATAAGAGGAAATCCATCAGATCCGGCATCACGGCCTCGGCGCCCTCGGATTCCAGCAGTTCCACGATGTGGTTGTTGGCCAGGGGCGAGAACTTGACGAGGATTTCTCCGACGATTCCGACCTTTGGCTTCTGGAGTCCCGGAATTCTGGGAAGCTCATCGAAATCCCGGATGATTCCCGAAATATTGCGGGAAAACTCCATCATATTCGGGATCCGCTTCGACAGGGACTTGATGCACCGCTCTTTCCATTTCTGGTGAAGCGCATTGGCGGAGCCGGGCTCCGTCTCGTATGGCCTTGTGGCGTAGAGGACCCTCATGAAAATGTCGCCGTAGACGACAGCCTGCATGGCCTTGGTAAGCAGCGGCAGCGTGATGGCAAATCCGGGGTTCGTCTCCATGCCGTTGGCGTTGACGGAGATGACCGGAATCTGGCCCATGCCGGCGCGCTCTAAGGCACGGCGGATAAAGCCGATATAGTTGGACGCACGGCAGCCGCCTCCGGTCTGGCTCATGAAAATGGCTGTGTGGTCTAAATCGTATTTGCCGGACAGCAGGGCGTCCATGATCTGGCCTACCACGATTAAAGAGGGGTAGCAGGCGTCGTTGTTGACGTACTTTAAGCCTGTGTCGATGGCGGAGCGGTTGTCATTCTGCAGGACCTCCACCTTGTAGCCGAAGGAGCGGATCGCCGGTTCGATTAAGTCGAAATGGATCGGCGACATCTGCGGGCAGAGGATGGTATAATCCTTCTTCATGTCCTTCGTAAATGTTATGCGGTGGTAGGCGCTGGAAATCACTTTCCGCTCATAGTGCTTCTTATCGCGCACGCGGAGCGCGGCTATGAGAGAGCGGACGCGGATTCTGGCTGCGCCTAAATTGTTGACCTCGTCGATCTTGAGCACCGTATAAATCTTTCCAGAGCCGGTTAAGATATCATTTACCTGGTCCGTGGTGACAGCGTCGAGGCCGCAGCCAAAGGAGTTTAACTGGATTAAATCCAGGTTGTTCTGTGATTTTACGTAGCTTGCGGCACGGTAGAGGCGGGTGTGGTACATCCACTGGTCCGTGACGACAAGAGGCCGTTCGATCTCTCCCAAATGGGAGATGGAATCCTCTGTCAGGACCGCGAAGCCGTAGGAGGTGATCAATTCCGGAATTCCGTGGTTGATCTCCGGATCCACATGGTAAGGACGGCCTGCAAGGACGATGCCGTGGCGGTCGTTTTCTTCCATCCACTTCAGTGTCTCCTCGCCCTTTTTCTCCATATCCAGACGGGAGGCCAGAAGCTCCTCCCACGCTTTGTGGGCGGCCGCTTTCACTTCCTCAGCGGGTATCTGGAAATCCTCAAAAAAGACCTCGGTCAGCCGCTTTGTCAGCACCTCTTCGTTGGTAAACGCCATAAAAGGATTGAGAAACGGACGTTTTCCGTACCCAGCTCTTCCACGTTGTTTTTGATGTTTTCAGCGTAAGAGGTGACGATAGGGCAGTTAAAATGGTTGCCGGCGTCAGGAGTCTCGTTGCGCTCGTACGGAATACAGGGATAGAAGATAGTCTTAATGCCCTGCTTGATCAGCCACTCGATGTGGCCGTGAGTGATCTTGGCCGGATAGCATTCCGATTCGCTGGGGATGGATTCGATTCCCAGCTCGTATATCTTCCTGGTGGACTGCGGGGAGAGTACCGTGCGGAACTTCAGCTCCTTTAAAAAGACAGCCCAGAAGGGATAGTTCTCATACATGTTCAGCACCCGCGGGATACCGAGCACGCCTCTTGTGGCTAAATCAGCGCTCAGCGGCTCGTAATCGAACATGCGGTGGTATTTGTAATCAAATAAGTTGGGGATCTCCCTCTTGGCCCGTTCCTTACCCAGCCCTCTCTCACAGCGGTTGCCGGTGATGAACTGCCGGCCGCCGTCGAAACGGTTGATCGTCAGAACGCAGCTGTTGGTACAGCCCTTGCAGCGCGTCATGGAGGTCTCGTAGTGAAGGCTCAGAATCTTCTCCATGCTTAACATGGAGGTGGTCTTCGTACTGTCATACCGCTCTCTGGCGATCAGCGCGGCTCCGAAGGCCCCCATGATGCCGGCGATGTCGGGGCGTACCGCGTCACACTCTGCGATCTTCTCGAAGCTTCTTAAAACCGCGTCGTTGTAGAACGTACCGCCCTGTACGACGACGTGTTCACCCAAATCGGAGGCACTGGTAATCTTGATTACCTTAAATAAGGCGTTCTTGATGACGGAGTAGGCGAGACCGGCGGAAATGTCGGCCACGGTCGCCCCTTCCTTCTGCGCCTGCTTTACATTGGAGTTCATGAACACAGTGCAGCGGGTACCGAGATCTGTGGGATTTTTTGCAAAGAGCGCTTCCCTCGCAAAGTCCTCCACACTGAAATTCAGGGAATTGGCAAATGTCTCGATGAAAGAACCGCAGCCGGAGGAACAGGCCTCGTTTAGCTGAACGCTGTCCACGGTGCCGTTCTTGATGCGGATGCACTTCATGTCCTGGCCGCCGATGTCCAGGATGCAGTCCACGTCCGGCTCGAAAAACGCCGCGGCGTAGTAGTGGGAAATGGTCTCCACTTCCCCTTCGTCCAGCAGAAATGCGGCTTTTAATAGCGCCTCGCCGTATCCGGTGGAGCAGGAGTAGACGATCTCACTGTCCCCGGGCAGCTGGCTGTCGATCTCGCTCATGGCCCGGATCGCCGTGGCCAGAGGGCTGCCGTTATTGCTGCTGTAAAAGCTGTACAGGAGCGTACCGTCCTCACCGACTAAAGCCACCTTGGTGGTGGTGGAACCGGCGTCGATACCCAGGAAGCATTTCCCGTGATAAGAGGATAAATCGCCCTTTGTCACGCGGTGATTCTCGTGGCGTCTTGTGAATTCATCGTAGTCCGCCTGGTCTGCAAACAGCGGATCCATGCGCTTTACCTCGAATTCCATACGGATTCCGGAGGATAAGCGGGTAATTAAATCTTCCACGGACAGGAGCGCGCCGCGTTCCTCCGCGTTTAAGGCCGCGCCGATGGCGGCAAATAAATGAGAGTTCTCCGGGGCGATGATCGCGTCTCCGCTCAGATGCAGCGTGCGGATAAATGCCTTACGGAGCTCCGGCAGGAAATGAAGCGGACCTCCCAGAAATGCTACATTGCCCCGGATTGGCTTCCCGCAGGCCAGGCCGCTGATGGTCTGGTTGACCACCGCCTGAAAGATGGATGCCGCTAAGTCTTCTCTCGTAGCGCCCTCGTTGATGAGAGGCTGGATATCAGATTTAGCGAAAACGCCGCAGCGGGCCGCGATCGGGTAGATCGCTTTGTAATCCGCCGCATATTCATTGAGTCCGGCCGCGTCTGTCTGTAAGAGCGCAGCCATCTGGTCAATAAAAGAACCGGTGCCGCCTGCGCAGATACCGTTCATACGCTGGTCGATGCCTCCGGTAAAATAGATGATTTTTGCATCTTCTCCGCCAAGTTCGATTGCAACATCGGTCTGTGGGGCATAATCAGTAAGAGAAGCGGCTACCGCAACGACTTCCTGAATAAATGGAATCTCCAGATGCTTCGACAGCGTGAGTCCGCCGGAGCCGGTAATGGCAGGCCGTAAGTCCATGGGACCGAGCAAGTCGCAGGCTTTTTTAAGGAGACTCGCCAGCGTTTCCTGTATATTGGCAAAATGCCGTTCGTAATCAGCGAACAATATGTGATGATCACCGTCTAATATTGCAATCTTAACGGTGGTAGAACCGATATCGATTCCTAACGTGTTATATGTAGTCATATGCGCGGGGATACTCCCCTGCCTCCTTCGTGTATAAGTAAGTTGTCGGGCTCACCGCACCCAGTTTACCATAAAATAAGAAATAATACAATCGCCGTGCCGTGTTAAAAAGTGTTAAAAAATAGTAAAATTTGTGTAAGATCGCCAAATCTGTTTAAAGTTCGTTTGACAAAAAAGGTATGGGACTCTATAATGTATAAGTCTAAATATGCCAAGTAAAGGGGGAAGTATCTCATGATTCGCATTTTTAAAACAGAGAACGGTCTGATTCACCAGAAGGATGAGCTGTCACCAGGATCCTGGATCGCGCTTACAAACCCTACGGCAACGGAGATTCTGGAGATTGCCAACACTTACGGGATTGATCCCGATGATTTAAGGGCGCCTCTGGATGAAGAAGAGCGTTCCCGTATTGAAACCGAGGATAATTACACCTTAATCCTGGTGGATATCCCGAGTATCGAGGAACGAAACGACAAGGACTGGTATGTGACGATCCCTATGGGCATCATCACGACGGAAGAGGTCATCATCACGGTCTGCCTGGAAGAGACACCGGTACTGGGGGCGTTTATGGACGGCCGTGTGAGGGATTTCCACACGTATATGAAGACCAGGTTCATTCTGCAGGTGCTTTATAAAAACGCATCGCTTTTCCTTCAGTATCTGAGAATCATCGACAAGAAGAGCGGCGTTATCGAGGAAAAGCTTCACAAGTCCACGAAGAACCGGGAACTCATCGAGCTCCTGGAGCTGGAGAAGAGCCTTGTATACTTCACGACCTCCTTACGGTCCAACGAAGTCGTACTGGAAAAGCTGATGAGAAACGAGAAAATCAAGAAGTATCCGGAGGACACGGACCTTTTGGAGGACGTTATCATCGAGAACAAGCAGGCCATCGAGATGGCCAACATTTACAGCGGAATTTTGAGCGGCACCATGGATGCATTTGCCTCCGTTATTTCCAACAACTTAAATATCGTCATGAAGTTTCTGGCGACCATCACCATCGTCATGTCCATACCGACCATGGTGGCTAGCTTCTACGGAATGAACGTGAATTCAAGTGGAATGCCGTTTGCAGACAGCCCTTACGGATTTTTGATTGTCCTGGGATTTACGCTGGTGCTGACGCTGATCGTAGCCTGGATCTTTTCAAAAAAAGATCTGTTCTGATCTGTTATCAATGTATGTGAGAAGGATGGAAGAATGAAATTTTTTTACAATCTGGAACGCAAGTTTAAACGGTATGCGATTCCGAACCTGATGTATTATATTATCCTGATGTACGGCGTCGGACTCTTAATGGAGATGTTCGCCCCGGGATTTTACTGGCGGTTTTTATCGCTGGACGCGCAGGCGATTCTGCACGGTCAGATCTGGAGAATCGTGACATTTATGATTTACCCGCCGGGAGGCGGTATCTTTGGAAGCCTGATTTCCATGTATTTATACTATATGGTAGGAAATACGCTGGAACGTGTATGGGGGGCATTCCGGTTTAATGTGTATTTCTTCATGGGAATTATCGGCCATGTGGCGGCGTCGCTGATTCTGTATGTGTTCTTTGGCACGCCGGTGTATCTGACAACCGAATTCTTAAACTTTTCCCTGTTTTTTGCCTTTGCTGCAACATTTCCCGATCTGGAATTTCTGCTGTTTTTCGTTATTCCGATCAAGGCGAAATGGCTGGCTCTGTTTAATGGTATCTACTTCCTGTACGGCTTTGTCAAAGGGGGAACGAGTGTTCGTGTCACCATCGTGTTGTCTCTGTTAAACTTCATCCTGTTCTTCTTTATGACGAGGAACTTTAACCGGGTGAATCCGAAAGAGATCAAGCGCAAACGGGATTTCCAGAGGCAGACGAAGATCATGCCCCAGGGAAGCACCCATCATAAATGCGCAGTCTGCGGCAGGACGGAGAAGGATGATCCGAACTTGGAATTCCGCTATTGTTCCAAATGCGAAGGCAGTTATGAGTACTGTTCCGAGCATTTATATACACATAAACACGTTACCCGGGAGGAAGACGAAGCCCGGAAAACCACGAAATAACCAGCTTGGAGGAAATCAATGAAGAGAACTAAAATTATCTGCACCATGGGTCCGAACACGAATGACCGCAATTTAATGAAGGCACTTGCCGAGAACGGCATGGATGTTGCAAGATTTAATTTTTCCCATGGAGATTACGAGGAGCAGAAAACGCGTCTCGATATGTTAAAGAGTGTCAGAGAGGAGCTGGATTTACCGATCGCCGCTCTTTTAGATACAAAGGGACCGGAGATCCGTACCGGCGTTTTAAAGGACGGAAAGAAGGTTACCCTGGTGGAAGGCCAGACGTATACGCTCACAACCGATGACATCATCGGCGACGAGACGATGGGCCACATCACCTATGAGCGTCTGCATGAGGATGTGAAGGCAGGCAACAAGATTCTGATCGACGACGGCCTGATCGAACTGGATGTTGTGGAAGTAAATGGAAACAACATTGTCTGCAGCGTTGTAAACGGCGGCGAGCTGGGCGAGAAGAAGGGCGTGAACGTACCGAACGTAAAGGTTAAGCTTCCGGCGCTGACAGAGAAGGATAAAGCCGATATCTTATTCGGTATCGAGCAGGGCTTTGATTTTATTGCGGCGTCATTTGTAAGAACCGCTGCGGCGATTCTTGAGATTAAGGAAATCCTTTCCGAGCATGGCTCCAACATGGCTGTAATCGCTAAGATTGAGAACGCGGAGGGCATTGAGAACCTGGACGCGATCATCGAGGCCAGCGACGGAATCATGGTAGCCCGCGGCGACATGGGTGTGGAGATCCCGGCTCAGGAAGTACCGTATATCCAGAAGATGATTATTGAAAAATGCAACGTAGCCTGCAAACCGGTTATCACCGCGACTCAGATGCTGGATTCCATGATCCGCAATCCGCGCCCGACGAGAGCCGAGGTTACCGACGTGGCCAACGCCGTATATGACGGAACCGACGCGGTGATGCTGTCCGGCGAGACTGCTATGGGCAAGTATCCGGTGGAAGCGCTGTCGATGATGGCATCCATCGTGGAGGAGACAGAGAAGCATCTCGATTACTCCGCGTACCGGAAACGCCGTGTATCCGCTGCCAACGTGCATAACATCTCCAACGCCGTCTGTTCTTCATCCGTGGGAACCGC
The DNA here is from genome assembly GCF_051132295.1 of Hungatella sp. SB206. Taxonomy (NCBI): domain Bacteria; kingdom Bacillati; phylum Bacillota; class Clostridia; order Lachnospirales; family Lachnospiraceae; genus Hungatella; species Hungatella sp. SB206. The sequence continues at coordinate 1,256,105 of NZ_CP096603.1, forward strand.
CCACGACTTAAACGCGAAAGCCATCGTTGCACCGAGCATCACCGGATTTACGACGAGAATGCTTTCCAAATGGAGACCGGAGTCTCTGGTAATCGGCCTGTCACCGAGCGCTTCCGCTGTGCGTCAGATGCAGCTCTACTGGGGCGTAAAGCCGTTCCATGCGAAACGTGCGGAGTCCACCGACGTTCTGATCTATTCCTCCATTGAGCTGTTAAAGTCTAAGGATATCGTGAAGGAAGACGATATTGTCGTTGTGACGGCGGGAGTGGTAGGTCCAACCAGTAAGCATGAGCCTGCGGCACACACCAATATCTTACGGGTGGTAACGGTTGATTAAGTAAAATAGTGGTTTTGTGGTGGAAGATATAATTGGCCATCCGCTATTTTGATTATTTACTAAAAAAAGTATAGACAAAAAGGTCTGTCCCCAGTACAATGGTTCGTAACGGAATCTGTACCCGGTCAGACCTTTTTATTATGATAGAAGGAATTGCGGAAGAATCTGGGAAAATGCCAGGAGTATGGAAAGTTTTTATCAAAGGAGGAGACAAGGCTTTGGAGAAAAGACCATTTGTGACGAAAGAAAAACTGGAAGAGATTGCGGAACTGTATCCAACTCCATTTCATATATATGATGAAAAGGGAATCAGGGAGAATGCGAGGAAGCTGAAGGAGGCGTTTGCATGGAACCCCGGCTATAAAGAGTACTTCGCGGTGAAGGCGACCCCGAATCCGTTTATTTTAAATATTCTGAAGGAATTCGGATGCGGGACAGACTGTTCCTCTGAGACGGAGCTGATGATGGCGGATGCCCTGGGATTTTCCGGCGGCGATATCATGTTTTCTTCCAACGACACACCTGCGGAAGAGTTTCAGTTTGCCCATAAGATCGGCGCGATTATCAATCTCGATGATATCACCCATATTGAGTATCTGGAAAAGGCCATCGGGGAGATCCCGGAGACCATCAGCTGCCGTTATAATCCGGGCGGCGTGTTCAAGATCAGCAACGACATCATGGATAATCCCGGCGATTCCAAGTATGGCATGACGACGGAGCAGATGTTTGAGGCGTATAAGATATTAAAGGAAAAGGGCGCGAAGCATTTCGGAATCCATGCATTTTTAGCCAGCAATACGGTGACGAACGAATATTATCCGCTGCTGGCCAAGATATTATTTGAGCTGGCGGTGAAGCTCAAAGAGGAGACCGGAGCCCATATTAAGTTTATCAACCTGTCGGGCGGAATCGGGATTCCGTACCGTCCGGACCAGGAGCCGAACGATATCATGGCCATCGGCGAGGGCGTAAGAAAGGCTTACGAGGAGATTCTGGTGCCTGCGGACATGGACGATGTGGCGATTTACACGGAGCTGGGCCGCTACATGCTGGGGCCCTACGGCGCGCTGGTGACGAGAGCCATCCATGAGAAACACACGCACAAGGAGTACGTGGGCGTGGACGCCTGCGCGGTGAACCTGATGCGTCCGGCCATGTACGGAGCGTATCACCATGTGACCGTTATGGGGCGCGAAAACGACCCGTGCGACCATAAGTACGATGTGGTCGGTTCCCTCTGCGAGAATAATGACAAGTTTGCCATCGACCGGATGCTGCCGGAGATTCACAAAGGGGATCTGCTCTACATTCACGACACGGGAGCCCACGGGTTCGCCATGGGATATAATTACAACGGGAAACTGAAATCAGCCGAGCTTCTTCTCCGGGAAGACGGCTCTGTGGAAATGATCCGGAGGGCGGAGACGCCAAAGGATTACTTTGCAACCTTTGATTTCTGTGATATCTTAAAGGAGCTTATATAGGATTTTTGCCTGAGGGCAGTGTGAATGAGGCGTTTTGGTCATAGAAAAGAAAAATCCCTGTGTCTTTCGACACAGGGTTGATTTTTCTTTAGGATTTTCGGATTTTCAAAAAGGGTGAAAGGATAATTTGTTACTTTGTGCATTTCTTATGTACTTAGTATAGCATACTGCCCTTGGAAATGTTTGTATATTGTTTGAATAGATTATGAAGATTTTCTTAATTCATCATCTGCTTCCATAAAATGGGGAGGCCAGTGAGGGCGGCGCTTCCCATTTTGCTGAAAATGAAAACTTAAAAAAGATAACGGTTTTTTTACATTTGGTGACAGAGAAGCGACAATTGGTGACATATTTGCTTTTGAGGCCCTACTTTGTGAAATAATTCATAGACTTTTCCTATGAAATATAGTAAAATGTAAAAAAAAGAAAGAGGGGATTATACATATGGATTATAATTCAACAAATCAGCCTTACGTTTATTCCGACAGCACCAGCGTGGAACCGCTGGGCAAATACACTGCAAAAACTTTCGGCTGGATGTTTGCCGGACTTCTTATCACATTCCTGGTAGCCATGTTTGGTTATACGACCGGAACGATTATCTACGTATTTGCGATTCCTTATGCATATCTGGTTTTAGGTGTGGCGGAGATTGCAGTGGTTATCTTCTTATCCGCGCGTATCAGTAAGATGTCTGTCGGCACGGCGAGAGCGCTGTTCTTTACCTATGCGGTTTTAAATGGCATCGTCTTTTCCGCATACTTCTTAATGTACGACATGGTTGACCTGATTCTGGTCTTTGGCGCTACTTCCATCTTTTTTGGCGTTATGGCCGTGGTCGGATACGTAACCAATGCGGATTTCAGCCGTATCCGCAACTTCTTAATGGGCGGACTGATCTTCCTGGTTGTATTCTGGGTATTATCCATGTTTATAAATCTGGGACAGTTTGAACTGATCGTATGTTACATCGGTATCTTCATTTTCCTTGGATTTACCGCTTATGATACACAGAAGATCAGAGCTTATCACCAGTATTACGCACAGGATCCGGATATGGCGGCGAAGGCATCCATCTTTTCCGCACTTCAGTTATACCTGGATTTTGTGAACCTGTTCCTCTATATCATCAGAATTGTGGGCAGACGTAAATAAGAATTGTCAGAATGAGGCGGTCCAGTGCGGGCCGCCTTTTTTCTTTTTATGTGCGGCAGCGTGTTTTGCTCTGATTGTCATAACATGAAATGTACAGCCTGAATCAGGCGTAAGCAGTGAGAAAAGTCGCTGAAAAAATCAATTTTCGGCATAGACAGGAAGAATCTGCCGGAAGTGTTTGACGATCTGAAGATTCTGGATTATGATTGGGTATAAAGGTTAAAGATTTACTTGCAGGAGGTAAAAACATGAGTGACAGAAAATGGCGGTATAAGATGGTGATCCCATTTGCGGCACTGTTCTGTCTGCTTTTGTTTTCGTTTACAGCCGGGGCGGCGGAGAACGGTACCCGGGTGGTCAGGGTGGGATATCCGATCCAGCAGGGTTTTACAGAGATCGATGAAAATGGAAATTACAGCGGATATACGTATGACTACTTACAGGAGATCGCACGGTATACCAATTGGGAATACGAATTCTTTACCATGGAAGGGACGCTGGATGAGCAGCTGTCGGAGATGCTCACTATGCTGATAAACGGCGATCTTGATTTGATGGGAGCCATGAATTACACAGATGGGCTTGCCGCGATCCTGGATTATCCCGAATACAGCTACGGAACCGCGCATAAGACGCTCTCTGTTTTGAAGGATAACCTGGAGTATACGGAGTTTGACTACGAATCATTTGATAATATCCGGGTTGCGGTAGTCAGTTATGACGGCAAGGAAGATGAGAAATTAAATTCTTTTGCGAAGATGAACGGATTTCATGTGAATCAGGTATTGTGCAGTACGAGCGCGGAGCAGTCGGAACAGCTGAGATCTGGAAACGTAGATGCGATGCTGGGGATGGATGTCGCCCTGGAAAACAGTGAACTGCGTGTAATTTCACGGTTTGATTCCCGGCCCTTTTATTTCGGAGTGACAAAGGGGAATCAGGAGGTGGCGGGAGCGCTCAATAAGGCGATGGAGATTATCACCTCCACCAATCCCTACTTGTCCGCGGAACTGAACAAGAAGTATTTTACTGGAGATGAAGGGCTGGTACTTTCGAATTCGGAACTGGAATACATCGGCCGGAAGAAGACCATCAGGGCCGGAGTCATGTTGGGGCGCGCGCCGCTGCAGTATCAGGCGAAGAACGGAGAGATCAGGGGAATTTCCATCGAGGTATTGAAGTATATAGAGGAACAGACCGGATTGATGTATGAGATCGTTCCCTTTCATAATTGGGAAGAGTATTCCAGAGCGGTGGAAGAAGGTACTATCGACATGGTAATTGGGATCGTGGACGATTATGAAGGAACCGGGGCTGACAGCTGTGCGCTGACACTTCCCTATCTGTCTGTCTCTCTGCAGCTGATCATGAATGATAAAGTAGAAAATCTTGCGAAAATGTCGGGAAAAAGGCTTGCGCTGCAAAAATCATTGCTGAAGGATCAAGATACGACGGGAGAACCGCTCTATTATGACAGTATAGAAGAATGCATGGAGGCAGTTCATAAGGGGGAAGCGGATTACTGTTACGGCAACAGCTATGCAGTTCAGTACTATTTGGCTGCCCATAATTATAAAAATCTGCTCACATTTGCACAATCAGAAAACTGGACGCAGAAATACTGTTTTGGAATCAGAAGACCGGTGGATATTATGCTGCTCTCGATTATGAACAAGGTGATCCGGGTGCTTCCGGAGGACCGGGTAAACCATTTTCTTTACGAGAATGTGTATGACGCCGGAGACCTGACATTTTCCGAATATGTGATGCGGAATCCGGAACAGAGCGTGCTCTATCTGGCCCTTTTTCTTCTGGCCGTGGTCACTGCTGTGTTTATTACCGTAGAGATCGCAAGAAGGAGGAATATGGCCAGGAAAGCGCTGGAGAACCAGCGGTATGAACAGCTCAGTGAGCTGTCCAACGAGTTCCTGTACGAGTATAATATCAGGGAAGGCATTTTAAATCTGACGGAACAGACGGCCGGATTTCTGGGGTGCGAAAGGAAGATACAAAACCCGGAGACCATGAAACAGAAGTTTCCAGTATTTAGCTATATGATTTCACAGGAAGAGAACAATACGGAACACGAATGTCTGCTTCCGGGAGGAAATGTGCGGTGGCTGAAGGTCATCTCCAAGATGGTTCTGGATACTACGGGAAGACCGTGGTACGCGGTAGGGAAGCTGATTGATATTCAGATGGAACGAGAGATTAAGGATCAGCTGGAAGCGAAAGCCCAACGGGACAGCCTGACCGGGGTCTACAATTCGGCTACCAGCCATCAGCTGATGAGGCAGGTGCTGGTGGAGGAGGACCGGAACGGTGCAGGAGCCATGATTATCATGGATATCGACTATTTCAAGCAGATTAACGACTACCTGGGCCATTATACAGGTGATCAGGTGCTGGAAGAGACGGCTGAGATTCTGCAGGCGTGTTTCCGCACGGAGGATATAGTCGGCAGACTGGGCGGCGACGAGTTTGTGGTCTTCATGAAGGCGGTGAGCGATCCGGAGATTGTGAAGCAGCGCTGCACCGAGGTGCTGGACCGCGTGAAGGAGGTGACTATGGAGAAACATGGCAAAGAAGTGACGCTGAGCATTGGCGCGGCCATGGCGGGCGGGGAAAAGGATTACGATGTGCTCTACCGGAAGGCGGACCAGGCGCTGTATCAGATCAAGAAGCATGGCAGGAGTGGGGTTTTAGTTGTGGAATAAGGAATACGCCCGCCGGGATACCATAGAGAATGGAATCCCGGACGGGCGTATTTTTATGCAGCCGTTTTTGTGCAGTCGTTTTACTCCGGCGGAAAATCAGAACAGCAAATCTTTTGCCAGCTGAGTCAGCACCTCTTCACAGCGCAGAATATCCTCGCAGGGCACGTATTCGTCCGGTTTGTGGGCCAGCTCTAAGTCGCCGGGGCCGTAGGACATGCAGTTGCGGCTGCCGAGTGTCCCGGCAATGACGGCGGTGTCCGTGTAACCGGGAAAAAAGCTTACGGACGCCGGTTCTCCTGTGACCTTTTGGCAGGCTTCCCCCAGCGCCTTTAAGAGCGGCGACTGCTCGTCTTTTTCCACATAGGGGCGGTTCCCGGTGATCTGATACGATGCGGTGATGCCGGGAATCTCCTGTATCGCGGCCGCGATGGCGTCCTCCACGATCGTCACGGCGCTTGTCGTGTCCGTCGGCGGGACGAGGCGCATGTCGATCCAGACACGGCAGGAATCGGGTACCACGTAGGGACGGTAGCCCCCCTCAATCTGTCCGAAAGTCACAGTGGAAGCGCCCAGATCCGGATGGACCGGGCAGGAGGCGATCCGGCGGCGTATGATAGAGATGATCTCCGCCATGGCCGCGATGGCATCCGCGCCCTTCCACGGCGTGCTGGCGTGAGCCGTGATACCCTTCACTGTAATCTCAAACCAGGTGCGGCCCTTGTGGGCCACCTCGATCCGGCCGTTCGTGGGTTCGGTATCCAGGACCCAGCAGTCCTTCGTGACCCAGCCATCCGCGATGGCGGCCTCGGCCCCGCGCATGAAGTCTTCCTCATCCACCGTCCCGATGAAGACGAGGGTACGCTTCGGTTTCCTGCCGTCCCGGGCGTTGAGAGCCATGGAGGTAAAGGCGGACAGGGCGCAGGCGAGGCCTGATTTCATGTCGCAGGCTCCCCGGCCGTAGATGCGGCCTTTGATCACTTCGGCGCCAAAGGGGGATACGGTCCAGCCCTCCCCGGTGGTGACGGTGTCCATGTGGCAGATATAGACGAGCGGGGGAGCCTGTTCCTCCCCCTCCAGCCTCGCCATGACGTTAAAACGGCCCGGGAGGACCTCCTTTTTGATGACGGGAACGTCCAGGCCTTTCAGATATTGGAAAATGAATTCTCCGATTTCTCCTTCATAGGCGCCGGGATCGGTGCTGTCGATGCGAACCAGGTTCATGGTCAGCTCCATGGCGTCTGAATTGTGGTTATCCATAATACGATTCTCCTTTTTTTCAGTTATTTCCATTATAGGGGTGAAACATGGGAATGTAAATGGAATATGCTAATAAAAAAGGAATCAGGTAAGTGGACTGTGAACCATGCGAGAGAAGTAATCCGATGTGAAGCGGCCTACCGTATGGGCCTGACTGGCCGCGGTATCGGTGTGGCCGTGCTGGATACGGGAATTTATCTTCATGAAGATTTTGAACATAGAGTAGCTGCGTTTACGGATATGGTGCACCGGAGACGGGAGCCATATGATGACAACGGTCATGGAACGCATATTTCAGGAATCATTGGCGGAAGCGGGAATTCTTCCGATGGAAGGTATCAGGGGGTAGCGCCGGAGTGCCATATAATTATGGTCAAGGTGCTGGACCAGAAAGGAAACGGATATGCCTCCGATGTTCTGGCCGGTATCAAATGGATCCGGGAGAACCGGGAACGGCTGGGAATCCGGATTGTAAATATATCGGTCGGTTCTTTCAGTAAGAAAGGCATGACTGAAAACTCCGTCCTGGTGCGCGGCGTCAATGCCGCTTGGGACGACGGTCTGGTGGTCTGTGTGGCTGCCGGCAACATGGGGCCCGGAAAGAACACCATAACTACGCCGGGCATCAGCCGGAAGGTGATTACGGTGGGATGCTCTGATGACTATAAAGAAGTGAATGTGATGGGAAACCGCATGATCGACTATTCCGGCAGAGGGCCTACCGGGGCCTGTATCTGTAAGCCGGAAATTATCGCTCCCGGAGCCGGAATCATCAGCTGTGCCCCGGAAACAGGGGGCTACCAGTCAAAAAGCGGAACGTCCATGTCCACGCCCCTGGTCTCAGGGGCGATTGCGCTTTTACTGCAGAAATATCCCTATATGAGCAACCGGGATGTAAAACTCAGGCTGAGAGAGCGGGCGGTGGATTTGGGGCTGCCTATGAACCAGCAGGGATGGGGAATGCTTGATGTGGAACGGCTGATCGAATAAGAACTGGCTTTAACACAGAAGACCGGACGAAAGGCGTAAACCTTCCGTCCGGTCTTCTGCTGTTAGATTCTGAGTAAGACAGATATGATCCCTATTTGACTTTGGCTGTTTTGCGGCCGGCGGCCGGTTTTTGAAAGGCGCGCTGCTGTGGCTTGGCCGATGGTTTAACCGATGGTTTGGCCGGGCGTTTCCCATCATTTTTACGTGCGCTCTTTACAGGCCGCGGTTTTGTCTCCTTCGGAGGAACGATGAATACGGACATGGGGAACGGGTGGTCTTCCACGACAGGAATCGTCTTTCCAATGAGCTTTTCGATATCCTTCACATATTCTTTTTCTTCGATATCGCTGAAGGAGATGGCCCGTCCTCCGAGACCGGCACGTCCGGTCCTGCCGATTCGATGGACATAGGTTTCCGGAACGTTTGGCAGATCATAGTTGATCACACAGGAAAGCTCCTCGATGTCAATGCCTCTGGCTGCGATGTCAGTGGCTACCAGTACCTGGATTTCCCCGGATTTAAACTGACCCAGCGCTCTCTGACGCGCGCCCTGGGATTTGTCACCGTGAATTGCGGCGGCGTTTACTTTGTTTTTTGTCAGAAATTTGGCTACCCGGTCGGCGCCGTGCTTGGTGCGGGTAAAGACCAGGGTAGAGGTGATGGCCTCACGCTTCAGCAGGTGGACTAACAGCGCGCGCTTATTCTCTTTATCCACATAGTAGAGAGAGCCGTCTATGATATCCACGGTGGAAGAGACCGGAGTCACCTCCACCCGGGCTGGATTTTTCAATAGTTTTTCGGTCAGCGCCTGAATCTCGGCGGGCATGGTTGCCGAAAAGAACAGCGTCTGTTTTTTGACAGGAAGCAGTGCAAGGATCTTCTTTACATCATGGATAAAGCCCATGTCCAGCATGCGGTCCGCCTCATCCAAAACGAAGATTTCCACATGAGACAGGCTTATCTCTCCCTGGCCGATTAAATCATTTAACCGTCCGGGGGTGGCAACCAGGATATCGATACCGCGCCGCAGCTCTTTGATCTGAGGATTTGCGGAGACTCCGCCGAAGATGACGGCGCTCCTCACCTGGGTATGGGAACCATATTCATTTAAATTTTCCGCAATCTGCAGGGCCAGCTCCCTGGTCGGTGTGAGAATGAGGGAGCGGATCACTTTTTTGGAATGTTTTTTATCCGATGGTTTCATCAGGTTTTGTATAATTGGTAAGGCAAATGCGGCCGTCTTTCCGGTGCCTGTCTGGGCGCAGCCCAATACATCCCGTCCGGCCAGCGCATAGGGAATTGCCTGCTGCTGAATGGGGGATGGTGTTATATAGCCCTTTTCTTCCAGTGCCTTTAACAGCAGCGGAGATAGTTGTAAGTCTTTAAAAGTCATGTATTTGTAGTTTTCCTTTTCTTCTATGGTTGTTAATGGTGAACGCCTTATGCTACCACAGATTTATGAAAAATACCAGACATAGTTAGAAAAATAATAAAATTATGATACTGGAAGTAATAGTATGGATACTTGTGGTCTCTGTTTCGGCGGTGGGATAATGGATATACTTTTAGTAATTTTTATGATACTGAAAGGATAGGATACTGTATGAAGAAGGCTACATTTGGGGGGAGAGTACAGGAACGAAGGGAAGAACTGCACTATACGCAGGAGGCTTTGGCGGAGGTGCTGGGGCTGTCCTATAACTTTATCGTCGCGCTGGAGGGGGACAGGAAGAAACCCAGTATCCAGACCTTTACCAAACTGATCAACGTGCTGGATGTTTCCGCTGACTGGCTTCTGGGAATTGAACCCAGCGAACACAGGAAAGAGCGGGAGGAGAGATTTAAATATATTGATGAAAAAATAGGCGATCTTTCCATCACGGCTCAGGACCGTATTCTGACTGTGGTAGAGACCATGATCAATTATGAAACCAGGCTGGATGCAAAACGGCAGGAGAAGTGAGCGGGGCTTAACAGGGAAAAAAAGACTTGAAGGCTGTATCAGTCAGCCTTTCAAGTCTTTTCTTTTTTCAACGGCAGTCTGCAGACCTTTCATGTTTAATGAATCAGCAGATTAGCAACCGGCATACTGATCAGCAGCACGACAGCCAGCTCGATCACCACAAAGATGGTCGTATATTTGTATATTTCTCCGGATTTCAGCCAGTCCTTGTTGCCGAAAAGCAGTGCGGCAAATGGGGAGGCTGCCGGTGTTATGGCCGCGGAGGAGAGCACGAACAAAATCATCATGGACACCACCGGAGCGGAGTTCATTCCTGTCGCCATGCAGAAGGTTGCGATAACCGGCTGCATTAAGAGGCCGATTACGAAGCTGTTGCACACGTTCGTTAAGATCACGGTAAGAACCATGATGATTACGGCAAATGCGGAGGCCGGGACGTTCTGAAGTACCGGCATCAGTACGGTGTTTAAGAATGCGGACACGCCTGTACTCTCGTTGGTCAGTGCATTTCCCAGCAGGATCGCGGAAGCGATGAGGAAATAGGTACTCCAGGAAAATCTCTTCATGGTGCTGGAGAAATCCATCAGCGGCTTCTTGGAGATCCGGATCGCGCACAGCAGGAACACATAGAAGGCGGCGATGCCGTATGTATTGGCTTTTACGAAGCGTCCGACCGGGTGCGATGGCAGTACGCTGGGAATTAAAAGGATCAGGATGAACACGGTGAAAGAAATTGCAATGAATTTCTGGCGCAGGCTCATTGGCGGAAGCGGATTCTTATTTAACGTTTCCATCTTTAATTCTTTCAGCTTGCTGGTATCCGGTCTCAGTACAAACTTACAGAACAGAACCAGAACCACGATACAGACGGTCGCATGGATCAGGCCGGTAAGCAGGTAGCCGGCGTTATTGATCTCGATTACGGTTCCCATGTTGCCGGTCACGGAAGCGTAGTTGCTGATAAGGGCGAGTCCATTTCCCATGAACGGCGGGATGGGGAAGCCCAGCAGGGTCGCAACGGTGACGAGAATCAGCATGATGGTCGGGAACTTGTCATGTTTCCTGAGGCCTACTGTTTCAAAAATATCATAGAGGATCGGGCAGAATAAGAAGATCGGGGTAAAGCCGCCCATAAACGCGCCCATGAGCATGGAGCCAAGCATGATGAAGAATGCCAGCACCCAGGGACGGCCGAGGCAGATCTTTCTGGTCAGGAAAAATCGTCCGCAGTATTCCGTTAAGTTGTTCTCGATGAGACAGTTGATCGCTGTCAGCAGAAAGAGAACCTGAACGAGAATCGGGTTGCCAAAGGTTGCGGTCAGCACCTCGTTCATGGTGCTGTATCCGGAAAGCCCCACTAAAAAGATAGAGAGAATACTGGAAATAATCGGGTCGGAAGTCGTCCATAAATACAGCGTACCGATGAAAATACCCAGAATTTCCATGCCAATTGGCGTGATACAGGGAAGCTGGAACGGAAGGTAACGGAACAGAAGCATAATACCAATTCCGATTACCAGATGAATGGAGTAGAAATCCTTTTTTTTCGTTTGTGCCATAGTGAACCCCCTATTGTTTTTCTTTGCTGTTTTAAATTTCATAGAAATATGATAATATATTAACAAAGAGTAAAATATAGTCTTGGTTATATTTTTATTCCAATATTTGTAAAAAGATATAATTAAGAAGTAATCAGATATAAAAGTGACAATTTGACGGGAGGACTTCGGAGAAATGGATCAAAACGGAGTGAAACAATACTTTGAGCGTTACGGTATGAGAATTGAAGTAAAGAGGGAGACATCGATCTGTAATCCCAGGCTGTCCGACTCCTATATTTATTACCTGGTGGAAGGAATCGCAAGTCTGACCTCCCTGACCATGGACGGAGAAGAAAAAGACTTCATCTATTTCCCACACGACCATCTCCTTGGCTTTGCTCCGGCCCTGATGCGCCACTACAGAAAAATTCGCGGAGAAAAGCATACGCTGTCCGGAGACGACTGCTTACAGGAAAAGATCCCGTTCGGTATTGACACAAAGACAGACTGCGTCTTCTACCGTCTGGATGAGAGAACCTTCGAGATTCTGCTGGAAGAAGACTCCTGTTTCCTCTCCTACATCATGGAGGCTGTGACCTGCAACTACGTCACCCTGGTCCGCAAATTCCACGATACCCAGGAGGAATGCGCCTCGAAGCGCCTCTATAAATGGTTTCTCGCCTTCAGCAGCCGCGAGGGCCAGTACCGCGCGGTTCCCCACGGCTTCACCTACGCCGAGATCGCCAAATACTTAGGCATGCATCCGGTCACCGTCTCCAAACTCTCCTCCGCCCTGAAAAAAGCCGGCATCATTAAAAAAGAAAAAGGCCGCATCCTCATCATCGACGAGGCCCGCTTAAAAGCTCTTATATAACAGTATTATACAACGGGAGGGGACATATGAAATTCTACATCGCTTCAAGTCTTGTAAACTATGAACAGGTGCGTGACCTTTCACGCCTTCTGAGAAATGCCGGATGGGAGCATACCTTCGACTGGACATTATACTGCCCGGTGAAAGAAAACGACGCGGAGACACTGATGTCTGTCGGGGAAAAGGAATATGAGGGGATCAGGCAGTCGGATGTTGTGATAATTTTAACTCCCCAGGGCAGAGGAACTCATATAGAACTGGGGATGGCAATCGCGCTGAACAAAATAATTTACCTGTGTCACCATGACGATACGTACTTCAAGTGCGATAAGAATACATCAACATTTTATTGGCTCCCGCAAGTAAAACAGTTCATTGGAAATACGCAGGAAATTGCGGAAGAGGTGTTAAAGTTACAGTAAGAGGACAGAAAAAAATTCCAGAATATAGTCAAGGCTAATTTCCTGCCTTCTCCCCGTGTGTTATACTTTTGTCAAACGAAAAACCGGCAGGCGCCGGAAGAAGGAGAAGAAAATTTATGGCAGGTGCAGTATACTCATTTGAAGAACACATGATTAAAAAACAGGCCAGAGCGGAGGACGCAATGTTAAAGGAACTCCGTTCCGGAGCGTATACCATTGACAATCCGCTGGTATCGTACAATCTCTATCTGATTAATCCGCTTTCCGCGGTAATCTCCTTTTATACAGAGGAAGAGACCGCCGTTACAGTGACTGTATTTGGAAAAGCAAAGGAAGGCAATATCACACATACATTTCCAAGGGCGAAAGAGCATGTCCTGCCGGTGGTAGGCCTTTATTCCGGACACGTAAACCGGGTGGAGGTGCGGGAATACCGTGGAAAAGTACATACGGTAGAGATCGAGGTGCCGGATGTATTTGAAGGGAATTCACCAGTTGAATCCATGGATACGACGCCGGAATACTTACAGGACGACTGCATTTTCTTATCTCCGTCGGGGGCGGAGCTGGCGGTGGCTGTTGACTATGCGGGAGATATCCGATGGTGCCTGAACATCAAATGCGTATTCGATATGAAACGGCTGAAAAATGGACATATTCTCATGGGTACGGACCGTCTCGTGCAGATGCCGTATTATATGTCCGGCATGTATGAGACCAGTGCCTGCGGCAAGATTTACCACGAGTACCGTCTGCCTGGCGGCTCTCACCATGATGCGTTTGAGATGCCGGACGGCAGCCTTCTCTGCCTGACCGAGGATCTGACATCGGGTACCGTGGAAGATATGTGCGTGCTGATTGACAGGGAAACGGGTGATATTTTAAAGACCTGGGATTATAAGAATTTTCTGGAGCCTGGACTGGGAAAGAGCGGCAGCTGGTCAGAGAAGGACTGGTTCCACAACAACGCGGTGTGGTACGATGAGAAGAGCCACAGCCTGACATTTTCCGGAAGACATATGGATTCCATCGTCAACATCGATTTTGAGACCGGAAAGCTTAACTGGATCCTGTCTGATCCGGAAGGATGGCCGCAGGAGTGGGTGGACCGCTATTTCTTCAAGCCTGTAGGAACCGACTTCGAGTGGCAGTATGAGCAGCACGCGTGCCTGATCACCCCGGACGGCGACGTCATGTGCTTTGACAACCACCACTGGGGATCCAAGATAAAGGAGAACTACCGCGCGGCGAAGAATAATTATTCCCGAGGCGTGCGTTACAGGATTAATACGAAGGATATGACGATCGAGCAGATCTGGCAGTACGGAAAAGACCGCGGCGCCAGGTTCTTCTCCCCCTATATCTGCAACGTAGAATACTATAACGAAGGCCATTACATGGTTCATTCCGGGGGAAGCGCCTACAATAAGGACGGCGAGATTTCCGAGTCCCTGGGCGCGCTGGAGCAGAACATGGGCGGCACGCTTTTTGCTACAACCGTGGAGCTCTGCGACGACAGGAAGATGCTGGAGCTGCATACCAAGGGCAATTACTACAGGGCTGAGAAGATGAAGCTGTACGCGGACCAGGGCAATTTAGAGCTGGGTGAGGGCTCCGTGCTGGGCGAAATGGGCATCACGAAGGAATTTGACACAGATATCCCGGCTCTGGTAAGCAGCGAACTGATTCCGGACCGCTATGAGGCGAGAATCGAGGATGAGGATGACCGTTTCACCTTCCATGCGAAATTCGAGAAGGGTCAGCTGGTTATGCTCATGCTGGAGCAGGGCGAAGAGAAACACCGTTACTATATTTCCACCACAGCAGTTTCCCACAAGGCCATGTGCTGCGGAACGTTCCTGGAGTCCGATGAGCGTGTGACGAAGACCAATGTGAACAAGGCGGGAATGAAGGGAACGTACGAAGTCTTTGTTGTGATCGACGATACCAAGTATCCGTGCGGAGTATCGATTAAGTGCTAAAGCTGTTTTGCCCGGGAGCGTGTTTGAAAATATTTTCCGCCGCGCTTCAGGGCGCGTCATAAAATCATAAAAATGTCAGGGAAAAGACTGAGGAGGCCGCATCCGCTTCCCCGTACCCTATAACGGGGAGCTTTCCCTGATGCGGCACTGTTATGGCAGGACTTTCCGGTAAGCAGCCGGTGAAAGTCCTGTCTGTTTTTTAAATATTCTGCTGAAATACAGCGGATTTTCGTAGCCGATGATGGAACCGATCTCGCTGACCGGGCAGTCGGTGCTTTCTAAGAGTTCCTTCGCTTTATTGATCCGGATGGAAGTCAGATATTTACAGGGCGGCACACCCACATACTGCTTAAAGCTCCGGATAAACCAGCAGGTACTCATATGAAGGCTGGCCGCGTAATTGGAAATATCGATGTCCGCAGAAAAATTTTCATGGAAGAACTGAACCGCGTGCTCCATATCTTTTTGGATCTGCGGTTTATTCTTTCCGCCCTCTGCGATCTGGCGCTGTACGGTCAGAAGAAGCTGTTTAAAATACAGCGAGGAGAAATCACCGCTTAAGGGTCGCGGCAGCTGCAGCTCCCGGATCATGGAGAGAAAGAGCTCCTGGTAGCGGGAGACACATCCGGTGCGCAGAATGCGGCGGCCTTCCAGACTCAAGCCGGTGCTGGAGAGAAGCCCCGCCGCCTCATATCCCGTGAAATGAACCCAGAAGACCTCCGGCCTGTCCTCCAGGAGATACGTATACTGCTGGTATTCTCCCGGCCCATACAAAACCATGCTCCCGGCGGGAATGGTGACGGCCTCACCGTTTAAGACAAATTCGGCTTTGCCTGAGGCGATATAGAGAAGCTGGTAATCGGGCCGGCCTGTGGCCCTGATGGTGGTCATGGAGACGCGGGTCAGCAGGCGGTAGACTCCGCAGCAGTTGATCCGCAGGGGGATCGAATTATCTTCCAGTTCCGCGTCGGATATATCCAGATATCCCGTATTCGTATACATGGCTTGATTCTCCTTTCATGTCTGCGATACCTTCTATTCCATGATTGTATCATTTTGTGCATGTTTTGTCTAACGAAGGATATGGATTTTTCAGCCCGCTATTTTATAATAAAGGAAAGAATGAAAGAGGAGGATTGAAAATCCATGATAATACCGAGACATTACGAAAATCTGCATGTGCTGCATGAGAATACGGTGGCGAACCGATCCTATTACATTCCGGCGGAAGAACGGTTTGACGATCTGGTGGAAAACAGGGAGCATTCCGGACGCTTTCAGCTGTTGAACGGAATGTGGAGTTTCCGGTATTTTGACAGTATTTACGATTTAAAGGATGAATTTTACAAGGAAGGATACGGGGAAGAGGGATTCGGAGAGATTCCGGTGCCGGGCTGCTGGCAGAATTACGGTTTTGACGGACATCAGTATACGAACACGAGATACCCGTTCCCCATGGACCCGCCTTATGTTCCCGAGGAAAATCCCTGCGGAGCGTATATCCATCATTTTGTCTATGAGCCGGGCGGGGCGGCGCCGAAGGCGTTTTTGAATTTTGAGGGCGTGGATTCCTGTTTCTACGTATGGCTGAACGGAAGCTATGTGGGCTACAGCCAGGTGTCCCACTCTACCAGCGAATTTGATGTAACGCCTTATATCCGGGCAGGCGAAAATAAGCTTGCGGTTCTCGTCTTAAAATGGTGTGACGGAAGCTACTTAGAGGACCAGGACAAATTCCGCATGAGCGGTATTTTCCGGGATGTCTATCTGTTAAAGAGGCCGGAACAGGGTATCTTTGATTACTTCCTGAAAACGCAGACTGGTGATCAGCAGGCGCAGATTGATGTGACATTTTCCTTCTTCGATGAGAAGATGCCGGTCAAATGCTCGGTATACGATCAGGAAGGAAATCTGGCCGCGTCGGCGGAAAGCGTACCGGGAGAAGCTGGATTATCCCTTACGGTAGAGCGTCCGGTTCTGTGGAATGCGGAACAGCCTTATCTTTACACCGTGGTATACGAGTGCGGCAAGGAGGTCATCACAGACCGCCTTGGAATCCGGGAGATCGAAGTAAAGGACGGAGTTGTACTGGTCAATGGAACGAAAATCAAGTTCCGCGGTGTAAACCGCCACGACAGCGATCCGGTCACCGGCTTTGTGATCAGCCTGGATCAGATGAAGAAGGATTTCCAGGTGATGAAGCAGCATAACGTCAATGCGATCCGCACCAGCCATTACCCTAACGCCCCGCAGTTTTACCAGCTTTGCGATGAGCTTGGCTTCTATGTGATTGATGAGGCGGATAATGAGAGCCACGGAACCAACGATATTTACATGGAAGAGGACCACGAGGCCGGATGGAGAGAGCGCTGGAACCACGCGATTTCCGATAACCCTGCATTTACAGAGGCCACGGTGGACCGTGCAAAACGTCTGGTGGAACGCGATAAGAACCGCCCCTGTGTCCTCATCTGGTCCATGGGAAATGAATGCGCCTACGGCTGCACCTTTGAGGCTGCCTTAGCATGGACGAAAGCATTTGATTCCACGAGACTGACTCACTATGAGAGCGCCCGCTACAGAGACAGCAAAAAAACGTACGATTTCTCCAACATTGACTTATACAGCCGGATGTATCCGCCTCTGGAGGACATTCACACGTATTTTGCGGAGAATCCGAAGAAGCCGTTTGTCATGTGCGAATACTGCCATGCCATGGGCAACGGGCCTGGAGACCTCGAGGATTATTTCGAAGTGATCGAGCAGTATGACGGCCTCTGCGGCGGATTTGTATGGGAGTGGTGCGATCACGGAATTTACCAGGGCAGAACCCTGGAGGGACGCCCGATGTATCTCTACGGCGGAGACCATAAAGAATATCCTCACGACAGTAATTTCTGTATGGATGGACTGGTCTATCCGGACAGAACGCCTCATACAGGCCTTAAGGAACTGAAAAATGTGAACCGTCCGGCGAGAGTCGTTTCCTTCTGTCAGGAGACACGGGAAGCCGTGATCCGTAACTATCTGGATTTTACCAATTTAAAGGAGTACGCGTCTGTTGCATGGGAAGTGACGTGTGATGGAGCGTGCATCGCAGACGGCGTGCTGGAAGGGGCTGCAATGCCGGATATTCTGCCTCACGGGGAAGCCGCCATCCACCTGGACTTTCAAGTGCCAGAAGCGGGGAAATGTTTCTTAAAGCTCCGCTATATCCGCAGAGAGAGCACGAGACTGACAGAGGCAGGGACAGAACTTGGATTCGATGAAATTCTGCTGGAGAACGAAGACGGAAGAAACCAGGCCGCCCTGCGCATGCTGGAACGGTGCGGTAAGGCGTGTGCGGACAGGAACCAGTCCAGCCCGTTCACGGTAAAAGAAGACGACCGCCGTCTCTTTGTGTCCGGACCGAATTTTGCTCACGTTTACAATAAACTGACCGGTGTTCTGGAAGAGATGAATGTCAATCAGTGCCGCCTCCTGGAACGGCCTGTGGAATACAATATATGGCGGGCGCCTACGGATAATGACCGCTACATCAAAATGAAATGGCAGAAGGCCCATTACGATATCACGTATTCGAGGGCGTATCATACGGATTACTCTGTCACAGCGGAAGGCGTGCGTATCCATTCGGTACTTGCGATCCTCTCACCAGTTATCCAGAGAATTTTAAATATGGAGGCTGAGTGGCTGATCGGAGCAGACGGAAGTGTGGATGTGAACTTAAACGTGAAGCGCGACACCGAGCTGCCGGAGCTTCCGAGATTTGGCCTCCGTTTATTCCTGCCGAAGGACATGGAGGACGTCACCTACTACGGACTGGGGCCGGTGGAGAGCTACTGTGACAAGAGAAGGGCGTCCAGCCACGGGACATTTACGGCTCATGTGACAGAGCTTCATGAGGACTATATCCGTCCGCAGGAAAACGGAAGCCACGATGACTGCGATTTCGTATCGCTGGCTGGCCGGAGAGCCGGTTTGACGGCAGCGGGAGATAAGACCTTCTCCTTTAACGCTTCCGTGTATACCCAGGAGGAACTGACGGAAAAAGACCATAATTACGAGTTGGTCCGTTCGCCTTATACGGTGCTGTGTCTCGATTACCGGATGAATGGCATCGGTTCCAACAGCTGCGGACCGAGACTGATTGAAAAGTATCGGTTGGATGAAGAAGAATTTTCTTTTGGAATCAGCTTGATTCCGGAGGTGAAAGCGGAATAAAATGAGAATGCCGGTACGGACCCAGACCGTACCGGCATTTTTTTCAAGTCAGCATTCCCGGAAGCGGCAGAAGTACTCCTCTGCCTGCTCCAGCGAAAGGGAAAAACGCTTTTCCAGCTTCTGAAGGATTATGTTTTTAGGAGTGCCTTCTTCAATATGGTCCAGGATGAATGCACGGATGCCCTGTTCCATCCCCTGTTCCACGCCGAGCTTTTCCCGTTCCTCCAGCTTATCTGCAAATAATTCTTCCAATGCGTTGCACATGTCGCGTCCCTCCTTATATTTTTTCCAGTTTGCACGTACAATAAAATCCATGGCCGCCTCGTAGAGCGGGTTCTTTTCTTTCCCTGCATAGGCTTTGGCCAGCGGTTCGATATCCTCCTGAAGGCTCAGGTTCGTCCGAAGACGGCTCAGCCAGGTGAACTCTTTTCTGGAAAGCCTGGGGAGAATCAGAATCTGCATCGGGAACATGAGTCCCGTCACATAGTAGATCCCCGGATATTTTTGAGAGATGTCTGCATGATAGAGATCCTTTAAAAATGCAGCCAGCTTCCTGGGATAGTGGCTGACAGCCAGTGAGATGGTAAGCTCCTCCGGAGGAATTTCCCGTTCTTTTTCTGTGTTGGACTGGTAAATGCAGGCGTACCCTGTTACCCTGTAATAATCGTTGATGCTGAAATAATCTTCCGGGTTCTTATACTCAATAATATTGTACTTCCGGAAAATATGACCGATACTTTTAGAAAGAATTTTATCCGGCTCCGGTTTGATCACAAGGGTATCAATCTGAAGCGGTTTTTCGGTCAGATTGAATTCTTTCAGAAATTCGAGCTGGCAGGGCTCATCCATAAACTCAATCTGTAAGGCTGCCTGGAAAGCCGGATGCCACTGTAAAGCTTTTTTCGTCATCAATTCCTCTCCTGTTATTATAATCAAAAATGCGTCAGGTATCAACAGGTATTCACAGACATTCCCCCTTTGAGTCAGATATTTTGTTTGCGGTGTATCCAAAATGAGTGATGGAAACTTATGGCCGAACTGGCCCTGACGGGATCGTCTGATCCCGTATGACGCCGTATGCTGTACAGATGACAGCCACGGACTTGATGAGCGGTTCTGCGCACAGGAATGTGCGGCAGAGACTGCTTTTATTTTACCATATTTACGGTAGAAAGCCAGAAAAAAATTACAATACATACAAAAAAATTACACAATAGAAATCCAGAAAAATTATTTAAACATAAAATTAAAAATAGCATCGGTATACTTACCAGAAACAGAAAATACCAATTGCATGAAGACCGTCCCTATGATATAGTAAAAGGGTATCGGAGAGCGTTCCGTTCTCTATTTCTGCAGTTCACCGGCAGTTCGCCGCAGTTCCAGGAAAAGCTACAAAAGAGAATAGAAAACAGGAGAGTGATGCGTTTTGAAAGGATAGGGGCAGGAATTTTTTAGCTTTCAGCGGTGTAAAAACGCGGGAATTCAGGAAAATTCCAGTTGACATTTAGGGACAAGTATACTATGATTATAAACAGGAAAAGAACATTTGTTCGCATTGGAGGATAACATGAATAAAGATGATAAATTAAAGGCACTTGATGCCGCCATTACACAGATTGAGAAAGCATATGGCAAGGGTTCCGTGATGAAGCTGGGAGAAGGCGGCGTGAAGATGAACGTGGAGACTATTCCGACCGGTTCCTTAAGCCTTGATATCGCCCTGGGACTCGGGGGAATCCCGAAGGGAAGAGTCGTGGAGATCTATGGCCCGGAGTCCAGTGGTAAGACGACCGTGGCTTTACATATGATTGCAGAAGTTCAGAAGCGCGGCGGCATCGCGGGCTTTATTGACGCCGAGCATGCCCTTGATCCGGTGTATGCGAAGAAGATCGGCGTGGATATCGATAATTTATATATCTCTCAGCCGGATAACGGAGAGCAGGCGCTGGAGATCACAGAGACGATGGTGCGTTCCGGCGCGGTTGACATTATCATCGTGGACTCGGTTGCAGCCCTTGTTCCGAAGGCGGAGATCGAAGGCGACATGGGTGACTCTCATGTAGGTCTGCAGGCCCGTCTGATGTCTCAGGCGTTAAGAAAGCTGACCGGTGTCATCAGTAAGTCCAACTGTACGGTACTCTTTATCAACCAGCTGCGTGAGAAGGTAGGCGTTATGTTCGGCAGCCCTGAGACAACGACTGGCGGCCGTGCACTGAAATTCTACGCTTCTGTACGTATGGATATCAGAAGAATTGAATCCTTAAAGCAGGGCGGCGAAGTGGTTGGTAACCGCGTGCGTGTGAAGGTTGTTAAGAATAAGATTGCTCCGCCATTCAAAGAAGCGGAGTTTGATATCATGTTTGGAAAGGGTATTTCCAAAGAAGGCGATGTGCTCGATCTGGCGGTGAAGGAAGATATTGTGGAGAAGAGCGGCGCATGGTTCGCTTACGGCGGAGCAAAGATCGGCCAGGGCCGTGAGAATTCTAAAATTTATCTCCAGGATAATCCTGCTGTCTGTGAGGAGATCGAGAATAAGGTGCGCGCGCCCGTTACGGACTCGGTGAAGATGGTGCGGCTCCGGCAAGTGCTCCGGCAGGCGGCGCTCCCGCGGGAGAAGCTGCTCCGGAAAAAGAGAGTAAGAGAATTAAGGCCGAACCGAAGGAATCATAAGTCTGGCTAATAAGATGGCAAGGAATCATAAAAAGTGAGCCATAAAGACAGCGATTCATAAAATAAGTAAATAAGAAAAGTAAGGGGCAGGTATGACAGTTACGGAGATCACACCCCTTGATAAGCGCAGGAGTAAAGTCATTCTGGATGAAGACTTTGCTCTTGCGCTTTATAACGGGGAAATAAAGCGGTATCACATTGAGACGGGAGAGGAACTGCCGGAGGAGACGTATCGGGAGATCATGGAAGAGATCCTTTTAAAGCGTGCGGTGGAGCGGGTCTGTTACCTGCTGAAGTCTTCCGATAAGACGGAACAGGAGCTGCGGAAGAAGCTGAAGGACGGATACTATCCCGGGGAAGCCATTGATTATGCCATCGAATTACTGAAGAAGCACCGGTATATCAACGATGAAGAGTATGGCAGACGCTACGTGGAGTACCACTCCACGAAGAAAAGCAAGAGGCAGATTCAGTACGAGCTTCAGCGAAAGGGGCTTTCCAAGGAGGCGGTTACCGACATTTTGGAGGAGCATCCGGTGGATGAGGAGGCGCAGATCAGGGACTACATCAGGCGGAAGAGACTGGAGCCGGAATCCATGACACTGGAAGAGCGGAGAAAAGCCATGGCAGCGCTGGGAAGAAAAGGATTTTCCTTTGAGACGGTCAACCGGGTTTTCGGCAGTAAATACGGTGATGACGGGGCATTCTGAAAATTTGTAACAGTTCAGACGGCGGGAAAATTGGCGCAGGAAGCCGCGTCAAGCTTGCTTGTAAGCGGCTTTATGCGCTAATTTTTACATCGGATGAATATCTGATGCTTCTTGACCGGCTTTTTCGGTCAAGAAAATGTACCGTCTGAACTGTTACCAAAAATGTGTATAAGTATACTGGAAACAGCGGTTAAATACTTGACATAATGTATAAAACAGTTTAAAATTGTAGTGTTGTATTGATGTACAATGAAAATTAAATAAGGAGGTGCTCCTGTGTCAGTATCAGTATTCACGGCTGCATTGATTGCAATCGTCGCATCAGTTGTAGTTGCTTTTATTGCCTGGACTGCTGCCATCGCGTATCGTACGAAATCGTATGAGAGCAAGATTGGTTCTGCAGAAGAAAAATCCCGGGAAATAATAGATGAAGCATTAAAAACCGCTGAGACAAAGAAGCGCGAAGCTCTCCTTGAAGCAAAAGAAGAGTCTTTGAAGACTAAGAATGAACTGGAAAAAGAGACCAGAGAAAGAAGAGCTGAGCTTCAACGTTATGAAAGACGAGTACTAAGCAAGGAAGAAAACCTGGACAAGAAGTCCGACGCAATGGAAAAAAGAGAAGCAGGTCTTGCTGCTCGAGAGGAAGCCCTGAATAAGAGAAACGCCGAAGTAGAGTCTCTCTATGAAAAAGGGATACAGGAACTGGAAAAGATTTCCGGATTAACCTCCGAACAAGCAAAAGAATATCTTTTAAAATCTGTTGAAGATGATGTAAAACATGACACTGCGAAATTAATCAAGGAACTCGACAACAAAGCAAAAGAGGAAGCCGATAAAAAGGCGAGGGAATATGTGGTGACAGCCATCCAGAGATGTGCTGCGGACCACGTTGCAGAGACGACAGTTTCCGTTGTGCAGCTTCCGAACGATGAGATGAAAGGCCGAATCATCGGACGTGAAGGACGCAACATTCGTACGTTAGAAACCCTGACGGGCGTGGAACTCATTATCGATGATACCCCTGAGGCGGTTGTTTTATCCGGATTTGATCCGGTTCGAAGAGAAGTAGCCAGAATCGCATTGGAACGGCTCATTGTGGACGGACGTATTCATCCGGCCAGAATTGAGGAAATGGTAGAAAAAGCACAGAAAGAAGTGGAAACCAACATGCGTGAGGAAGGTGAGGCCGCGGCCCTTGAGGTCGGTATTCACGGTCTGCATCCGGAACTCATCAGACTGCTTGGTAAACTGAAGTACAGGACAAGCTACGGACAGAATGCATTAAAGCATTCCATGGAAGTAGCCCAGTTATCCGGGCTTCTTGCCGGAGAGATCGGGCTTGATGTCCGTATGGCTAAACGTGCCGGTTTATTACATGACATTGGGAAAGCCGTTGACCACGAGATGGAAGGTTCCCACATTCAGCTGGGAGCGGAGCTCTGTAAGAAGTATAGAGAGCCTGCAGTTGTGCTGAATACCGTAGAATCCCATCATGGTGACGTTGAACCACAGAGTCTTATCGCCTGCATCGTACAGGCGGCGGACACGATTTCTGCCGCAAGACCGGGTGCAAGAAGAGAGACACTGGAAACATATACAAACAGATTGAAACAGTTAGAAGATATTACAAACTCCTTCAAGGGAGTAGACAAGTCTTTCGCCATTCAGGCGGGACGCGAAGTTCGGATTATGGTAGTACCGGAACAGATTAACGATGACGGAATGATCTTATTGGCGCGCGATATTTCCAAGAAGATCGAAGAAGCCCTGGAATATCCGGGACAGATTAAGGTCAACGTGATCAGAGAGTCCAGAGTGACAGATTACGCGAAGTAATTGTTCGGAGTGAAAGATAAATGCCCTATAACCTAAGGAAATCAATATTCCTAAAGGTTTGGGGCATTTTTTAATGCTTGTAACTTTTCAGGAGTTTTTGACAGAACCATAGAGACTTATACAATCTGCTGTCAAAACGGGGGGAGGTTCGCCCTTCTTAATAGGGCTGAGCTTTCGGAGGCTGGGCTGACAGGGGCGATAAAAGAGGAATTTGGCCCGGATACGGTGATAGAGGTTTCCAGGGACAAGCTGTTTTCTGTGATTGTAAGCAGGGAGGAGGCCCAGTTTATCTGTACGCTGGTGCCGTTTGCCGCGCCGGACCATGAGGTGGAGAAACAGTTTCCGTTTCATTCCTGTGACACGTGGAAATTATAAAGTGGCGATCGAGGAGATCACCGGCAGAGGTGTCTAACGTAGTGGGGACCTGATCCGGATTGACGAAGAAACGGAGGCCGTCTGTAAACTGGCGGACGGTGTTTTATATATTATTGGTACTGCATGCACAAATACCGGTGAATTCAGCACGAATGCCTCACAGCCGCAGAGAACTTGTATCTTTGCAGTTGTGAGGTATTTTTATTGCAGGGAGCGTCTCCCGGTGATCCGGCAGAGTTTTTACATTAAATTTAAGTTTTTTACATTCTGTGGCATTATGAATCGCCGTAATGTTATAATTGATACTCAATAAGTTTACTGTGTATAATTGGTGGACAGCCATGGACATCTTTGCGGATATTCACAACCGGGCGCCGGACGGAGGATTTTTCCGGAAGGAATCGTGAATTTCTAACCGTACTTTAACCATGGCTTCTGTATAATAAGCCTGTGATCGCATAACACAGAAAATAAAAGAACGAATAACAGGAGGCATTTATGATGTTAAAACACAGAACAACAGCCATTTTGGCAGCAGCAGCCGTAGCAACCACGACATTAGCCTTTACTGCATCTGCAGCTGTAAAGGATGTACAGGCGGATACCAGCAAATCCGCCGTATGCACTTCCAACGTTATGGACCATGCGGACGGGAATAGACAATATAAGTCTGAGATCAGAACCGATGAAAATGGAGAATCGTATATTATCGCGGATGATGGATCGAAGATTTATATCAGCTGGACGGAAAAAGGAATCGGCAATGACGGCAGTGTCATATACAGCGTCGTCGCGGCTGAGTAGAAGGATTTTTATCGGGATACCAAAAAGGATGAGAGGATTTGATTTACCATGAGACTTTTGATTGTGGAAGATGAGGAAGATATGCGGGAGGCGCTGTGCTACGGCCTGCGCAGACGCGGGTATGCGGTGGACGCTGCAGGTGACGGCACCGACGCGGTCGAACAGTGCGGGATCAATGAGTATGATCTGGTGGTGCTCGACTTAAATCTCCCCGGTCTGGATGGCATGGAAGTGCTGAAGCACATTCGGTCCATGGAGAACCCGGCGAAGGTGCTGATTCTCTCTGCCCGCTCGGAGCTTGCAGACAAGATCAGCGGGCTGGACAGCGGAGCCAGCGACTATCTCACCAAGCCGTTTCATTTTGAGGAATTAGAGGCACGCATTCGTATGCTGCTGAGAAGATCATTTATCCAGACAGAGGCCGCCCTGACGAGGGGAGGTCTCTGTCTGGATTCCAATTTAAAGACAGCTGCTTTTCAGGGAAAGCAGCTGGAATTCTCCATGCGTGAATTCGCAATTCTGGAATATCTGATGATTCATATGGGCAGGCCGGTCAGTGCAGAGGAACTGCTGGAGCATGTGTGGGACAGGGAGGCCGATCCCTTTTCCAATCAGGTGAAGGTCTATATCAGCGTCATACGGCGCAAGCTGCTGGCGG
This sequence comes from Hungatella sp. SB206, assembly GCF_051132295.1. Classification (NCBI taxonomy): domain Bacteria; kingdom Bacillati; phylum Bacillota; class Clostridia; order Lachnospirales; family Lachnospiraceae; genus Hungatella; species Hungatella sp. SB206. Next base: position 1,282,110 of record NZ_CP096603.1, read on the forward strand.
TTACGGATGAGGAAATCATCCGCAGTATCCGCGGCGCCGGATATCTGATCGATAAGGAGGAACCTCTATGATGAGGAAATTGTCACTTCGCATGCGGCTGACCCTGCTCTCGGCCCTGGTGATGGCCAGTGTGGCAGTCATACTGACCAGCATGTTTTTATTTGGGGCAGACCGCATTTTCGTACGAGACTTAGAGCAGAAGATGACGTTTCAGCCCCAGGATATTATCATCACCAGTGTTAAGAAAGAGGGAGTCCCTAACGAAAATATGGACTTGCAGGAGATTACCGTTTCCTTGAAAAAGGCGGGCACGCAGTTTAATCTATGGGGGATGGCGGCCCTTTTTCTGGTCCTTATTCTGGGAACCGGGGCGACGTGGCTGATGGCGGGCCATGTGCTGAAGCCGCTGAAGGAGCTGTCGTCCGCGATTGAGGAAATCAGCGGCAATGATTTGTCGAACCGCGTGGAGATACAGGGCGGACAGGATGAGATCGGCCGGCTGGCCCGGTCTTTTAATCATATGATGGACAAAGTCAGCGCTTCATTTGAACGGCAGAAACGTTTTTCCGCCAGTGCCGCCCATGAGCTGAAGACGCCGCTTGCCACGATTCTGGTGAATCTGGAGGTCCTGGAGCTGGACGGGAAGACTTCGCCGGACCGCATGGAAAAGGTGCTGACCATCGTAAAAGCGAATACGGAGCGGATGATCCGTCTGGTGGAGGACCTGATGCGTCTGACGTCAGATGAGGACCACGAGATGGAGGAGGAAGTGGAACTGGGCGAAGTGTTTGCCATAACGCTTTATGAGCTTTCACCGCTGATCCGGAAAAAGGACTTGACCGTCTCCATCGAGAATACGCCGGATATCAGCCTGACCGGCAACCGCATCATGCTTTACCGCGTTATAAGCAATCTGCTGGAGAACGCGGCAAAATACAACAGGGAGCATGGGTCCATCTCAATTGTCACAGGCAGAGAAGATAATGATGTGACTGTGAAGATCGAAGACACGGGAATTGGAATCCCGGAAGAAGCGCTTCCTCATATTTTTGAACCGTTTTACCGGGTGGATCAGTCCCGGTCCCGCACCGTGGGCGGAGCCGGTCTGGGACTTCCCCTCGTAAAGGACATCGTGGAGAAGCACGGGGGAGAGGTCGCGGTGAAGAGCACGGCCGGTGAGGGAACGACATTTATACTGCGGTTCCCTGCCTCATACCACGGTGTGGAAAGACGCGGATGTGTATCTCCTCGACATGGAACAGTAGTCTGCGGCAATGATTAAGCAGGTGGAACAGAACGGAACTTTGTGCTATGATAGGGAAGTATAATTGAATCATATGATATTAAGTGTATGTTCAAGCTGCCAAAGATATCGGCGGGGATATATGCCATAGGAAAATCAGATAATATACAGGATACTGTTTTATTCGGGAGTGATTAAAAATCAGCAATTGGTTTTTAATCACTTTTTGTATTAAGATTATGTAAACTGTTAATGTTATAAAATGAGCAAGATTGATAAAAACAGTAAGCTATTTATCGTTTATAATGGGTACCTGACAGAAAGGAGGCAGCCCGTGAAACGCATCGATAAAGTAAGGAAGGTAATTGGGTTTATCGAGGATAATCTGACTGAAAAGCTGGAACTGGACGAGATCGCAGAAGAGGTTCATTATTCCAAATACCATTTGCACCGTGTATTTTCGGATACAGTGGGCCTTACGATCCATGATTATATTAAACGGAGGCAGTTGACAGAAGCAGCAAAACTTCTGGTTTTTTCAGACAGGCCTATTATTGATATCGCGCTGATGGCCGGCTATAAGAGCCAACAGGCCTTTACCACTATTTTTACGGATATGTATAAGATGCCGCCGAATAAGTATCGGGAAAATGAGAGGTTCTATCCGTTGCAGATGAGATTTAGGTTTGAAGGGAGTTATGCTATGTTGAGTGAAAGGAAAGAGATACCCTGGGATATCACATTTGCAGATGAAGAGGATATCTCATGCTGGATGGAATTGGTAAGACTGGTGGTGGACGGATTTCCATATTTGTGTGAGGACGAGTATATTGGTGTGCTTAAGCAGAAAATAGAGGCAAAAGAAGCCCTGATATTGAAGGATGGGAATACTGCAGTAGGAATTCTTTTATTCTCCAGTGAGACTGGGAGTATTGATTTCATGGGAAGTCATCCGCTGTATCGTAAAAAGGGGATCCCCAGAGCATTTCTGCATAAGGTGATGGGAGAACTGATGAAAGGGAAGGAAATAAGTATTACCACATACAGAGAAGGAGATCGGGCGGATACAGGGCAGCGAAAGCAGATTCAGGGACTTGGATTTGCAGAGGCAGAACTTCTGGTGGAGTATGGATATCCGACTCAGCGGTTTATTCTGCCGCAGGAGGAAAATAATAATGGACAATAGCAGTATTCCGTTTCCGGATGAGGCGGCTCATCTGGAGGATATGAATAAGAAGCTGGAGTATGCTCTTGAGAGGGCGGAAAAAGATGTAGAGAAGCTGGACCGGGAGTATAAGGCTTCCAAGCGGTATATGGCGGAGAACAGGGGCGAAATCGATCCCCATGAAATGTTTCAGAATGAGCTTCTTTTAAAACAGACGGATCGGACGGGGGCATTTTCCGTGGAGGTGCGTAACCGGCTCATGAAACTGAAGGAATCTCCGTACTTTGCCAGAGTTGATTTTTGTGGGGAAGACGAAACGGAAGAGGACCCCTTTTATATTGGCAAATTTACCTTTAAATATGAAAATGACCTCTTGATCTATGACTGGCGTGCCCCGGTTTCCGGTCTGTTTTATGATTTTGAAACCGGGCCGGCCTTCTATGACTCGCCATCCGGAAGGATCGAAGGGAGACTGACAAGGAAACGCCAGTTTAAAATAAAGGACGGGGTGATGGAATACGCTTTGGAAAGCTCCGCTAACGTACAGGACGAGATTCTGCAGAGGGAGCTGAGCCATACCTCCGATGAGAAGATGAAATCTATCATCTCCACCATTCAAAAGGAGCAGAACCGGATCATTAGAAACGAAAAGGCGGAAACCCTGGTGATACAGGGGGTCGCGGGTTCGGGGAAGACCTCTATTGCACTGCACCGGATCGCATTTCTGCTCTATCGGCATAAACGGCAGCTGAGTGCCAGAAATGTGACAATACTGTCTCCGAATAAAGTGTTTGGAGATTATATTTCTAATGTTATACCGGAGCTTGGAGAGGAACCAATCTATGAACTGGGATTTGCTGAACTTGCTGATATACAGCTGGAAGGCATCATTGGTTTTGAGAAGGAACACGACCCGCTTGAAGCGAGGGAGGAAGCGTGGATACAAAGAGCACGGTACAAGTCTTCAATGAAATTCGTCTCAGAGATGGATGAATACATCAGACAGCTGCCGGACCTCCTGTTTGTACCAACCGATTATATTTTTGGGAGATTTAAGGCGGACAGGGAGTGGATCAGGACCAGATTCCGCGCCTACAGCGGTTATCCGGTAAAGCAGAGGCTTTCCATGACAGCGGATGATATTTATGAACGGTTCCGGAGCGAGAATATTATGGAAGAAGATCTTCCGCGGCGGGGAACGATTTTGAAGAGTTTAAACTCCATGCTCACGATTAAGAATTTGTTTGCTCTCTATCGGGCGTTTTATAAGTGGCTTGGACGGCCGGAATTGTTTGTCATGCCATCTAAAAAGACACTGGAGTGGGCGGATGTCTATCCGTTTATGTACCTGCGGGCGGCTTTTGACGGGATAAAGAAAAGCGGAGTTACGAAACATCTGGTGGTCGATGAGATGCAGGATTATACGCCGGTTCAGTACGCGGTGTTGAATCAGATGTTTCCGTGTCCCAAAACAATTTTGGGAGATTTTGGTCAGTCCATCAATCCCCATTACCGTTATTCTCTGGAGGATTTAAGAACAATTTATCCGGAAGCAGAGTTTGTCACGCTGAGTAGGAGCTACCGGTCTACATATGAAATTATGACATTTGCCAAAAGCGTTCAGAATGTTGTGTCCTTAGAGCCGGTAGAACGGCATGGGAGAGCGCCGGTCATAATCTCCTGTGCTGATGAGCAGGAAAAGATCCGTGAGATTAAGCGGAAAATCCGTAATTTTGAAAATGGGGGAAACGTTTCCCTGGGAGTTATTTTAAAGACAAATCGATCGGCTGCACAGATGTATGAGATTCTTTCTGCGGACTGTAACGTAAGTTTAATTACTCCGGAAAGTTCAAGTTTTCAGAATGGGGTAACAGTTACCTCCATTCAGATGGCAAAAGGGTTGGAGTTCGACGAGGTAATCCTTGCGGATGCAGACCATGAAAACTACAGGACAGAGTATGACCGCAGCCTGCTTTACATTGCCTGTACGAGGGCCATGCATGAACTGACGCTGCTTTACTCTGGAAAAAGAACGGAACTGGTCAGCAGTTCCTTTTTACAGCGGCCTCTCGTTCTGGTATAATAAAGACCAGAGACAGGAGGTCGCCATGAAAGTTATCCATACTGTAGAATTAAAGCCGGGAAGCTATGAAGAGCAGCTGCCTGATTTTTCGCCGGATTTTCCTTATATCGCTTCCTATGTGGAACTGGAGAAGCATCTGGGGAAGCAGTCGCCGTGGCATTGGCATAAGGAAGTCGAACTGTTTTATATGAAAGAGGGGGCGGTGGAGTATGTCACACCCCAGGGGAAGATCATCCTCCCACAGGGCTCCGCCGGCTTCGTCAACTCCAATGTACTCCACATGTCGCGGGTGAAGGAGGGGGAGAAGACGTCGGTTTCCATGATTCATATTTTCGATCCGCTGCTGGTGAGCGGGCAGACGGGAAGCCGGATTGACCAGAAATACGTGCGGCCGCTGGTCACAGCCCCTGGTATCGAGATGATCGGGCTTTATCCGGACCGGCCGGAGCACGCGGAGTTCCTTGGGATGCTCCGGGAATCGTTTGAACTTTCGGAGGATGAGTATGGTTACGAGATCCGCCTGCGGGCCCTTCTCTCGGAGCTGTGGTGCCGTCTGCTTGCGATCGCAGAGCCACTTTTCGGTGATGGCGCCCAGGGCAGCAGGCCGAGTGAAAAGATTAAGATGATGATGGTGTATATCCATGAACACTGCGCGGATAAGATTTCGGTGGCAGAGCTTGCGGCAGCCGCCTATATCAGCGAGAGGGAGTGCTTCCGCACGTTTCATGACTGCCTGAAGATGACGCCAGTGGAATATATGACAGATTACCGCTTACAGAAGGCGTGCCACATGCTGGCGGAAGGGGATGACTCCGTCACCAGGATATGTCAGTCCTGCGGACTGGGAAGCAGCAGCTATTTCGGAAAGGTATTCCGGGAACGCATCGGATGCAGTCCCATGGAGTACCGAAGCAAATGGCGGAATTATGATATAGATTGACAGTAAGATGATATTTTCCTGAAATAAACTGCACTATAATGATATTGTAAAGAGAAGACAACAGATCAGACAGTGCAGGTGTCCGGCGTGCCGGACGGTTTTATTCAGGAGGGATAGATATGATGAAACTCAGGATTTTAGATATGAAGGAATTTTTGAAAGCTGTCAATGAATGTACGGGGCCCGTTTATATGGTGGACTCTGATGGAAGAAAAGAAAATATAAACAATGAATACGGAATCCAGGCGAAGCTTCAGGCGGAATATCAGAGGAACAGGAAGATTCTGAGTCTGTGCCTGGAGGTTCCCACACCAGCGGATTACCTGAACATTGTGAATTATTATGTGGGCGACTGCTGAGCGCCGCCATGGAATTCAACGAAACGGCCCGATGTGCTGAAATAGCACACCGGGCTGTTTTGAAATACGCCCGGTAATTCAGTGCAGAGGGCGGCTGTATCAGAATTCCGTTCAGCAAAAAAGGTCGAGAGTATTTTTATGATTTTTTGTATGATAAGCGTGTCAGATACATCAGAAAGTTCGTGAAGAAACTTTTTAGGTGAAGATGACAAAATAGCACGCAAGCGGTTTCAAGACGCCCGCTGGGTGCACAGAACAGGAGGAGACAGTTATGAAGGAACAGGTGGAAGCGGTTCAGAGGATGCAGGACTATATTCAGGAGCATTTAAGGGAGACGGTTACGCTGGCTGATTTATCCAGGGTATCGCTGTTCTCGCCGTGGCATTCCTACCGTTTGTTCCGGCAGTGGACGAACCAGACTCCGGCCGACTATATCAGGCGGCTGCGCCTCTCCGAATCCGCACTGAAATTGAGAGACGAGCAGTGCAGAATCGCAGACGTGGCGTTTGAGTATGGGTTCGGCAGCGTGGATGGATACCAGAGGGCGTTCTTCCGGGAGTTTGGCTGCAATCCGCGTGAATACGCCGGGAATCCGATTCCGTTGTATCTGTTTACCCCGTATGGCGTCAAATACAGAGAGATCAGAAAGGAATGGAATGCAATGGAAAATGTGAGAAATGTGTTTATTCAGGCAATTGACAAACCAGAGCGCAAAGTGATTATCAAGAGAGGGGTGAAGGCGGAGGACTACTTCCCCTACTGTGAAGAGGTGGGCTGCGATGTCTGGGGACTCTTAACCAGCATGAAATCCCTCTGCGGGGAACCGGTATGCCTCTGGCTTCCGGAGGCCTTGCGTAAGCCTGGGACCTCAGTCTATGTACAGGGCGTGGAGGTCACCATGGATTACGACGGTCCGGTTCCGGAGGGCTTCGATGTGATCGAACTCCCTGCGGCCAAATACCTCATGTTCCAGGGGGAAACCTTTGAGGAAGAAGACTACTGCGCAGCGATCGAGGCGGTTCAGACAGCGATAAAGAGATACGAGCCGTCGGCCGCGGGATACCGGTGGGACAGCGAAAATCCCCGGATTCAGCTGGAACCGGTCGGTACAAGAGGATATATTGAACTGCTTCCGGTGAAAAAACTGTAAAAACAGGCCGTTCCTCCTGGAATTGAAAGCCCTTTCAAAGTTCTTGACAGACATAAGCCCTCGTGATATGTTTAAGCAGAATATTTCTTATTAACAGAAAGGAACAGGAAATTAATTCCAGGAGGGCCACGTATGGAGCGCCATAAAAAGTCACTGAAACTAGGCGCCAGATTCAGTATTCTGGCTGGTGCCCTGCTGTGTGCGAGCACAGCTATTGTTATTACTCTCTGTGGAATCATTTTCCACAGGCAGTTCATGGACATGCTGAAGGCGGAATGTGTGCAGGGAACGAATCTGCTGAATTATGAGCTTTCGAAGGCGGAAAATGGGGATCGGGACAGGACGCAGCTTCTCGATGAACTGAAGGCTCAGACCGGTTACGAGTATACGATCTTTCAGGGAGATAAGCGGACAGCCACCACGATCATAAAGGCTGGAGAGCGCGTCACCGGAACGACGCTGGATCCGGCTGTTGCGAAGATAGTCCTTTCAGAGGGGAAATCATTTGTAGGAGAGACCCTGATCCTGGGTGTACCCCATGTCTGCTCCTATGTACCGCTGTATAGAGTGGATGGGACGATTGAAGGGCTCATTTTTTCGGGAGTCTCGAGTTATGAGGCGAAGTCCACGATGTATCGGGCGCTGTGGGCTATGGGGCTTGCGGGGCTGATCTGCGCGGCGGTGGGCGTTGGACTGATTCTGTTTTTTACGAAGAGGGCCATATCGCTTCCCTTCGCCAGCCTCAGGAAGTTTGCCCGCACGGTGGAACAGGGAGATTTTGGAATTGCCTCTAATACTCCTGTGGTATCTGGAATTACGTCGGGAGATGAGATCGGAGAGCTGGCAGGAACCTTTGAACTTACCGTAAAGCGGCTGAGAGAGTATATTGGAGAGCTGGCATACGTGCTGGAACGGATTTCGGCCAATGACCTGACGGTGAGTCCCACACTGGATTACGTCGGGGATTTCAGCTCCATCCGGGAATCTCTGGTTCATATTACGCTGCGGTTAAATCATACGCTGGAAGAGATCGTCCGGTCGTCCGCCCAGGTGGCAGATGGTGCCGGTATGGTGGCAGACGGCGCCATGACGCTGAGTGAGGGGGCCCAGGAACAGGCCGCTTCGGTGGAGGAACTGGCGGCGACGCTGGAAGCCGCCTCGGATGAGGTTGACAGTACGGCTCGCAACGCGGGCGAGGCCAGTCTCGTCTCCCAGGACGCGGTCCGGGTGCTGGAGGCGGGAAAGGCTCAGATGGAACAGCTGACGGCCGCCATGAATGATATCACACACGCTTCCGAAGAGATTGAGCGAATCACAAAGGTGATCGAGGATATTGCCCTGCAGACGAATCTGCTGGCGCTGAACGCTGCCGTCGAAGCCGCGCGGGCCGGGGAGGCGGGCAGAGGCTTTTCCGTGGTTGCGGAGGAAGTGAGGAGTCTGGCGGGGAAGAGCTCCGCGGCTTCCAGGGATACGGCGAAGCTGATCGAGAATGCCAACACGGCGGTCAGAAAGGGCAGAGAGATCGCCGCTGCCACAGCCGAAGCTATAGAGCAGGGCGTGTCTGCTTCCAATCAGGCGATGGGACTGGTGCGGGAGATATCGGCCGCGTCGGCCCAGCAGGCGGAGCACATCAGGCTCTTACGCGGCGGCATGGAACAGATTGCCGAGATCGTGCAGTCCAATTCGGCAACCGCCGAGGAGGAAGCGGCGGCCAGCCAGACGCTCTCCGCCGAAGCGAGAAGATTAGACGGTATAGTGGCTGCCTTTCAGCTCAAACGTGATAATATGATGAAATAAGGTGACAGGAGGAAGTTACATGGAAATAAAGCTTTTAAACGACGATTTCTCGGTTTGTAAAATCCGGGACCTGTCAGGAGTCAATCTGACGGATTCGTTTTATTTTATCGGGAAAACGGATGAGGAATTATCACTGGTGTGCAGAACGGAGCATGTTCCGGAGGAGACGACGGACCGAGAGGATGGCTGGAAGGCATTTCGGATCGAGGGAGTGCTGGATTTTTCCCTGATTGGAATCCTGGCGGATATATCGGCAGTCCTGGCGAAGCATTCGATCGGTATTTTCGTTGTTTCCACGTATAACACCGATTACGTTCTGACGAAGAAAGAAGATTTCCTGCGGACGGCGGAAGCGCTCGCGGAGAAGGGCTATCTGGTAAAATAGGGAAAGGGGCGGCGGACGCGAGTCTGCCGCCCCTTTCTCACAGGGCAAAATAATATATTAAGACAATGAAAAAGGATCAGCCGGGGGAGCTGGTCCTTTTTTCGGAGAAGGTATTTCGTTTCTTATGGGGTGTAGCAAAAACTATATAATGTATTGGGGGGGGTTACAATTATTAATATACACCATAATCCCTACAAAAGTGTTCACAAACTTCAGGAAATTTCAAAGATAAAATTGTGCGTTTTACCAGTAAAAAAATATTGATTGTCGGAAATGGATAAAAATCCACTGATTTTATTGACTGGGATCCGTCATTTAGACGCTTTACAGAGGCTGGCTTCCAGTTTGTATTTGATGAGTATTCGCGTCGGTTGTATTGCCATTCTCGTATTTTGCTGCTCAGAGTGTCAAGTGATCATTAAAGAAAGAAACTTTTCTATTTCTGCCCGAGCCAGTTCAAAGCCGCCGACCTGACAGTACTGTTCTCCGCCTTCCAGCGCAGTAAATATCCGGCTAGTGACAGAGGAGTCATGCGTTATTTTCCAGTTTAGGTCCAGGTCAGACTCCATTTTCCGCCGTATCAGGGAATTGATAAGCTCTCTCCTCCCGGTTAATAAAAGCAGCCGGAGAACAGTTCCTTTTAACGGTGAGAGACGGTGAATGGCCTTTACCGGTTTTTCCCACTCGTAAGTAAAGACGAGGCCATTTTTTCTCGCTTGTCCCTGCCCCGGCCCTTCAAATAATAAGATGGTATAGCCTTTATCCGGATATTCTTTTAGGAGCGGATAGAATACTTCCGTAAAGGAATCGTAGCCGCCGTGAATCAGGATAACACCCCGCTCATTTTTTGCCGAAGATCGGTTAGGAGGGCTTACAATGTCTGACGAACAGAGATGAGGGGCACTTCCCGGTCTGGCTTTTAAGCGGATTGCAGGCACTCTTCTTTTCGGACTGATGTATCGGGGAGGTAAAATTCTGCCATGCGGTAATAAGCGGCTGCATGTTTGAAACGCTGCTCCGTGCGGGCTTTTTCAGCTGCGGCCCACCAGGTGGCCGACCAACTTTCCATATCGGTGATTTTGGAAGCCGCTGCCGTTATCTCGGCCAGTGTCCGGGCATTTTGATCGGCCAGTGTCCGGGCGTTTTCGTCTGTCTGTGACGGCAGTGCAGGTTCAGATAGGACGGACATCAGCGCGCGGTTGATCTGAAAATTCATCTGTTCATTATCGGAAAAAAGAAGAAACATAGTCTGTAAACACCTCCCCGCATCGATGAAGCAGTTTCATATTGACTGCAGCCACTACGGTTCCGGCGGCCAGGAAGCCAAGCCACAATTCATAGTGTCCCGTAAAGTAACCGAACGCCGATACAAAGGTTAGAAGCAGCAATTGCTTGCAGACAGCGATCGAGAAGCTTTCCGTATTGAAAAATGTGCCGAATGGGACGAAACGTACCCGAATAAATTGTTTCTTTAGAGCCTCACTGCTTTTCCGTGGGATAGCAAGAATGATCTCTTCCATATCATGGAGAATAAATAGCAGCGGCAGCAGCCATACAATTGCTTTCATAAATAATCATCTCCTTTCCCACCGATTGTAAGGGGGCCGGAAAAAAGTTTCAATCACCAGATAGAACGGAAGTTATAGGAAAAGCAATAAAATGCGACAAGCAGTTGCTTAACCATACGGAATGTGCTATTCTGCTCGTATCAAGCAGCTATTCTTGCACGTAAGCGGCCAAAAGATGTCCGCTAAACGCTCATAGCGAGGAGGAAATGACATGAATCAGCAGGATTTGCGTGTGATTAAAACGAAGAAAAACATAGAACAGTCATTTCTGCGGCTGCTGGAAAAGAGGTCCTTTTCCGAGATCACGGTGCAGAATATTCTGGACGAGGCGATGATCAACCGATCAACCTTTTACAAACACTATTCAGACAAATACGATTTGGCCAGACTGCTGTCGGACCGGATGTTTCAGGAGTTTCAGCTTATGCTGGAAAACCGTTTTAATGCATCGCAGAACAGGGAAGTTTATGAGACCATCGATATGATTTACGAGGTGCTGTATGATAAGCGGGAAGCATTTCTGAATCTTTGGAAAATACATACGGATGAGGTTAATCTGGAGAACGAGATGGCGGATTATTTAAAGCACCGGTTTATTGCTGCCTACAGTTCAGGATTTATCGGCAATGCCACCCAAATGGATTATTTGTCCGGAACCTACGCGGCTCTGACCATGTCGTCCTTAAAATGGTGTCTGAATCATGACTATGATACGGTGCGTGAGGTAGTTCCGCCCTTTGTCCGCAATATCCTTCTGGCAATGCAGGAGTTCCAGCAGTCGGGGGAGGAGGGGCAGCAGACAAAACAGGATTTATAACAACTATAACATAAATGCAAAGAACAGGGAGAGAAACTATGAAATATTTTGGAGCAGGACTGGGTGAAGTGCATAAGGAACTGGGGAAGATTATACGGAAGGCAGATTGTCTGGCTGATGCCGGGCGTCTGTTTTCAGAGCTTCATGGCGCCCTGCATCTTTCGGAGGTGTCGGGGGGCGAGGAGAATGAGCTGGACCGGCTGACCGGAGACCTGGAGGACCCGGAGTATGCGGTGATGGTGACATCAAAGGATGAGACGATCGCATGGGCACTCTGGCATATAGCCAGGCTGGAGGATTTGACCATGAATCTTCTGGTCTCCGGAGGGGAGCAGGTATGGAACAGGGAGTGGGCCCGGTGTCTGGGAACAGCAGTTGCAGATACCGGCAACGCGATGAGTGACGATCAGATCATGGAGCTCAGCAAGGCGCTGCGCCCCGCCGAACTGCTGCAATACAGGAGCGCGGTCGGCAGAAGGACGGGGCAGGGCTTTTGCTCATGCCGCCGACACGGGACCCCATGCTGCATTTAAACGACTGCTGTAAATGGAAACAGCAGATACGGTCGAAGAAAAAGTTTTATAGAAGCTAAATGAAAAAAATTGTAACTGGCCTGTAACGAATCGGGTTTCTGCAACACTAATTAACAGAGAGGAGGAAACACATATATGGATTCCATGGAACAGATCTATTTATCACACGCCAAAACAGTATATGCCTTTCTCCTGACGAAGACACAGAACCCGGATCTGGCGGAGGAACTGACCCAGGAAACATTCTATCAGGCGGTGAAAAGCATCCATAAATTCAAAGAGCAGAGCAGTGTATCTACCTGGCTCTGCGGCATTGCGCGGAACGTATGGTTCGATCATCTGCGGAAGCAGAAGGGCAGGGCCGATTTCGAGGAAGCGGAAGAGATTGCAGTCCCTTCCGCGGAGGAGGAAGTGTTCTGTTCCTGGGATCAGCTTTCGGTCATGAAGCTGCTTCATCATCTGGAGGACCCCATGCGGGAGGTGATGTATCTGCGCCTGACCGGCAGTCTGACCTTTGGCCAGATCGGAGAGATCATGGGGAAGAGCGAGAACTGGGCGAGAGTGACTTTCTATCGGGGAAAGAAGAGCACTCTCGGAAACTCCTTTGCACTCATCTTTGTGGCTGATTTTCCGCCATATGCACACAAATTTATTCAACGTACACACCGTGTACGCCTCGTAAATTTGTGCACATCTGACGAAAAATCATCTCACAAATCTGAGCACAAGGAGTTTCCGAGAGTACTCAAGAATTGTAAAGGAGGCGAAGGAAAATGAAACAGAACATACCCTGTGAAATGATCCGCGATCTTCTTCCGCTGTATGTGGAAGGGCTGACGTCCGAGGAGAGCGGCAGGCAGATCGAGGCGCATATGGAGAACTGTGAGGACTGCCGCGGCCGGTATCTGCGGATGAAAGAGGACCTTGGACGTGAAACGGATGTAAAACGAAAAGAAAATGAACGGGAAATTGATTATTTGAAAAAAATCAGGAAGAGCAATCTGCGAAAAGTACTTTTAGGCATTGGCTCCGCATTTGCCGTAGTCCTGCTGGCCCTGTTTTTAAAGCTGTTTGTCATCGGATACCCGGTGGATTCCTATCTGGTGACGTATGCAAATGTGAACGAACACATGCTGGCGGTCGGAGGTGTCTTTTACGATTCCGCCTCTGTGTACCGGAGGTATAAACTGGTTGGAGAGGATGATGGAAATACAAAAATGGTGATCTATGCGTGTCTGCCGTCTGTCTGGAACAGGAGCGGAGTATTTAACCTGAACATTGATTTAACGGAGGTGGGAACGGATCTTTCCATCAATGGAATGAGTGTGAAGCAGGACGGAACCATTGTAAGCAGGCAGGCAAATGAATTATTCGCCGCGAAGCATCCGTATGTGGGAGATATGTCCGCCAACGGCAGAGTCGCACAGCTGCTCGGAATCGGCAGGGCGCTTGGCAGCTTTAAAAATGAGCTTCAGACTTCGGAGGAACCGTTTGGATGGACATTGAACTTTGAGAACAGCGCGGCGAATTCGGCTGTGTTTGAAGAGCAAATGAAGGGATACGCCTGTGTCCTGATGGCTCTGACCGGAAATCTGGGAGAGGTCAATTGGACTTACACGGTCGAACTGGAAGACGGGCCGCAGGTAAGACAGGGGACCATGACCAGGGAGGCCTGTTCTGAGTGGGCGGGAGAACCCATTGAGACATTTGCAGAGAGTCCGGAAGCGGTTCAGAGGCTGCTTGATCTGACTGGTGTGACGAAGGAGTAAATATGGAATTAAAGAAAAATTATTATGGCAGTTTGTGTACGGAAATGTACGAGATTTTGCATGAAAAGGCGCCGCAGGATGAGTTGGAATTTTATCTTTCATACGCCGAAAAAGAAATGTCAATTTTAGAGCCCTTATGCGGAAGCGGGAGATTCCTGATCCCGTTTCTGGAAAAAGGGTATCAGATCAAAGGTGTCGATAATTCCAGGGAAATGCTTGAAAAGCTGAAGCAAAAAGCACCGGATTCCATGGTAGAACAGAACGATATAGAGAAATATCAGACGCAGGAGAGCTTTGATTACATTTTTATCTCATCAGGTTCCGTATCCTTGTTTACGGATATGGAGTCCTGTAAAAGCATTTTAAGCAAGATGAAGACCCTGTTAAAAAAGGCGGAAAATTTGTTTTCGCAGTCGATACGACGGCAAACCGCTGCCCCGATACCGATGAGTATAAGACAAGCCATACACAGTTTGGACCGGGACTTTATGAATTATATTGCGGTACGGAATTATTGCAGGAGGAGCGGATGGATTTTCAGACGCATCTCTATGAATTGGGAGAAATGGAATCGATTCTGAAAGAAATCGGATTTACAACGGTTCTCGTATATTCATCCTTTGAAAAAGAGATAGCTGAAGATAACTGCTCGGAAATGTTTTTGTATGAGTGCAGCTTCTGATAATTTAAAATGACTTAGTGAAAACTCTCAGTAAGAACAGGAGGAACCAGGATGGCTGTCTGGAATCCGTGGCGTGGGTGCCACCGGCACAGCGAGGGCTGCAGATACTGCTATATTCACAAAGGCGATGCAAGAAAAGGGATCAATACGGCCGAGGTGATCCGTACGGATAAATTCTTTGCGCCCATCGAGAAAAAGAAGAACGGTGAATACAAAATGAAGCCGGGCCAGGTGGTATATCTCTGCTTCCAGTCCGATTTTCTGGTTGACGAGGCTGATGCGTGGCGGGAAGAATGCTGGAAGATGATTCGTCAGAGAACGGACCTGCATTTTCTCTTTCTGACGAAACGTATTGAACGGTTTATGCAGTGTATTCCTCCCGACTGGGAAAATGGATATGACAATGTGACGGTATGCTGTACAGTAGAAAATCAGGCCAGGGCCGATGAACGGCTTTCCATCTTTTCCGGCCTTCCGATCAGGCATAAAAATATCATCTGCCAGCCGCTGATTGAAAGGATCGATATACGTCCGTATTTATCCGGGGTTGAACTGGTGGTGGCCGGCGGCGAATCCGACCGGAATGCGCGGCCCCTGGATTATGAGTGGGTGCTCTGGCTGAGGCAGCAGTGTATGGAAAACGGGATTCATTTTGAATTCAGGCAGTGCGGGACTCATTTTATCAAGGACGGCAAACGGTACACGCTGGCGGTGAAGGACTTGGGAAGCCAGGCGCGCAAGGCAGGGATCGATATCTAGTGCCGGCCGATGAAGCTATGGAAAGATTGGAGGAATGACGAATGCCGCGGATATTTTTGGTAGAGGATGACAGGGAGATTGCGAAAAACCTTATGCTTCTGCTGCGCTCGGAGGGATTTACGGTCACCCACGCCCCCACGCGGGAGGAAGCATTTGCCGCAGCAGACGGCAATAAATTTGATCTGGCGCTGATTGATATTGCGCTGCCCGATGGAAATGGTTTTACCGTATATACAAAGATCAAGGAGACCCAGGATATTCCAGTGATCTTTCTGACTGCCTCGGGCGATGAGACGAGTGTTGTCACAGGGCTTAATATGGGGGCTGACGACTATATTACCAAGCCTTTCCGCCCGCGGGAGCTGATCGCGCGGATCGGGGCTGCGCTGCGAAAAAATGGGCGCAGCGGGGCGGCATTTGAAATCGGCGGGCTTTCCGTCGATATGGCGGGCGGCGTTGTGAAAAAAAACGGGCGCGAGGTTTTCCTCTCAGCGCTGGAGTACCGTTTACTGCTGGTGTTTGTTAATAATTCCAGGAATATTATCACGAGAAGCAGGCTGCTTGATGAATTGTGGGACGTGGCGGGCGAATTTGTCAATGATAATACATTGACTGTGTATATCAAGCGGTTGCGGGAGAAGATAGAGGATGATCCTGCAAATCCGCAGATTATTCTGACTGTCCGCGGAACCGGGTATCGATTGGGGGGCGGAAATGTTTCGGAATAAGGAGTTTCGGCAGTTTGCCATGGTGTTCGTCCTGACGGCAGCCGTCACGGCAGCACTTGGATTTACCATCAATACGGCGGCCGGAATTCTTACCGCCGTTTCAACTTCTGTTTTCGGCATCGCCTTTTTCCTGTTTACGAAAGCCCGATACAGGAGTATCGCACGGCTTTCCAATCAGATCGATCTCGTGCTGCACAATGCCGACCGTCTGGATCTCGACGAACTGGAAGAGGGCGAGCTGTCTATTCTCCACAGCGAAATAACGAAAATGCTGCTGCGCATTCGGGAACAGAACGAGGCGCTGAAAAATGAAAAAATGCATCTTGCCGATTCGCTGGCCGATATCGCCCATCAGCTCCGCACACCTCTTACGTCTGCAAACTTAACGCTTTCCCTGCTGGAGAAAAATCCGGATGAAAACGAACGGAGGGCCTTTATTCGGGAAACAGAGGAACTGCTGGTGCGCATGGACTGGCTGATCACGTCTTTGCTTAAATTGTCTCGTCTGGACGCGGGCGTTGTGGTATTTCAACGAGAGCCGGTTGACGTAAACGACCTCATAAGCGCGGCTCTCCGGCCGTTGCTGATCCCTATGGAACTGCATGGGATTGTGGTGCAGAGAGAGGTGCGTGCAGATGCAAAGACGGCATTCCCCATAATCGTTCAGGGCGACCCGGGCTGGCTGGCGGAGGCAGTACAGAACATCCTTAAAAACTGTATGGAAAGCGCGGGGGATCACGGAACGATTGCGATTGACTGTACGGATACGGTTCTGTTCACTGAGATTACGATTCATGACAGCGGCGCGGGATTTGAAAAAGAAGCTCTGCCTCACATATTTGAGCGGTTTTACAGTGGAAAAAGCGCAAACAGGGCGGGATATGGGATCGGGCTGGCTCTCTGCAGGATGATTATCATCCGGCAGGGAGGGACGATTACTGCAAAAAATCATCCGCAGGGAGGCGCGGTATTTACCATCCGTTTTCCAAAGTGACGGATATCTCACTGAAAAGTCACAGAGATGTAAGGTGAATTCTCTATTATATGAGTATACCATGAGGAAGGAGGCTCACATAATGGAGCTTTTAAAAATTGATAATCTATGCAAGGTCTACGGCAGGGGTGAAAATCAGGTTACTGCCCTTGACCACGTTTCACTCACAATCGAAAAGGGCGAGTTTGCCGCGATCATCGGCCCCTCCGGCTCCGGCAAATCGACATTGCTCCACATCATCGGCGGCGTGGACGTGCCGACCAGCGGAAAGGTGTATTTAGACGGGCAGGATGTGTATGCAGGAAACAGTGAAAAGCTGGCCATTTTCCGCAGGCGGCAGGTGGGGCTGATCTACCAGTTTCACAACCTCATTCCCACCCTGAATGTGGTGGAGAATATTACCTTGCCCATCCTGATGGACAAAAGGAAGGTCAACGAGGAACGACTGGAGGAATTGCTGGAAATGCTCGGTCTGAAAGACCGGAGAACGCATTTGCCTAATCAGCTGTCCGGGGGGCAGCAGCAACGGGTATCCGTTGGGCGCGCGCTGATGAATGCGCCGTCTGTCTGCCTGGCCGACGAACCGACAGGCAGTCTGGACAGCCACAACGGCCATGAGATCATCAATCTGCTGAAATTAAGCAACAAAAAATACCGGCAGACCCTCATCGTCGTCACGCATGATGAAAATATCGCCCTGCAGGCAGACCGCATCATCGGTATCTCGGATGGTAAGGTAGTGCGGGATGAGAGGATGGTGTGATGATGAATATCTTTCACAAGGTCACCCTGCAGAGCATGAAAAAGAGCCGCACGCGGACAATTGTCACCGTGATCGGGGTAATTCTGTCCGCGGCTATGATCACGGCTGTCACGACGTTCTCCGTTTCTCTGCTGAACTACATGATTAAGGGCGCAACCGTGAAATATGGCGGATGGCACGTCGAGTTTTTGGATGTCGATTCCTCATTCGCGGAGGCGCGGGCCCGGGACGACGGTGTGGCTGGCACAGCGATATCCGAAAATATTGGCTATGCGGAGCTGAAAGGCGGGAAAAATCCCAACAAGCCCTATCTCTTTATTGCGGGATTCAGCAAAGAGGCTTTTGACACGGTTCCCATTGAGTTAGTCTCTGGCAGACTTCCTGAGAACAGCGGGGAGATTCTGGTTCCGGCCCATGTCGCGTCAAACGGCGGCGTTGCTTATGCAGTGGGGGACACACTTTCGCTTGCCATCGGAAGCCGTATGGCTGGGGAAGGCCGTCTCGGCCAGCATGATCCCTTTCCTGCCAGAAATGAGCCGGGGAAGGAAAACGAAACCTTTGTGCCTCGGGAAGAAAGAACCTATACGGTTGTCGGCATCTGCGAAAGACCGGCTTTCGAGGAATTTACTGCGCCGGGTTATACCTTGATAACGACAGAAGATACGACAGAAGATACAGCAGCAGATACGACAGAAGATACAGCAGCAGATACAGCAGCAGATACGGCAGCAGGTCAGACGGCAGGCCTGACAGATCAGACGGCCAGCTTAAGCATCTTTGTCACACTGAAAAATCCGGGAAAAGTGAAGGCTTATATTGAAAGGTCTGCCGGGCAAAGCGCATATGTCCTGAATGACAATGTGCTGCGTTTTCTGGGGGTGTCCAGCGATTACCTGTTTAACATGCTTTTATATTCCATCGGCGGAATTTTGATGGCTTTGATCATGACCGGTTCGATTTTTCTGATTTACAATTCCTTTACCATCTCGCTGAACGAACGGACGCGCCAGTTCGGGATTCTGGCATCGGTGGGGGCTACGGCCGGACAGCTGCGGAATTCGGTGCTGTTTGAGGGGCTCTGTATCGGTGCGGCTGGTATTCCCATCGGTATCCTTGTGGGCCTTGGCAGCATTGGCCTTGTAATATCCTTTGTGGCCGAGAAGTTCAAAAACTTCGGCTACAGTGCCGTGTCTCTTTCGCTGACTGTGTCCGGTACAGCCATAGCGGGGGCGGCGGTGATCAGTCTGGTCACAATTCTGTTTGCCGCCTATATTCCGGCCAGGAAAGCGGCGTCCAGACCTGTGATGGAAAGCATACGCCAGACCAATGAGATCAAAATCGAAACGGGAGCCGTGAGAACATCGAAGCTGGCGCAGCGCCTCTGCGGCCTGGAGGGAACGCTGGCTCTGAAAAATTTTAAAAGAAATAAGAAGCGCTGCCGCAGCATCGTGCTTTCCCTCTCTTTAAGCGTCGTTCTGTTTGTATCGGCCAATGCTTTTGGAAGCTGCCTGAATCAGGGAGCGAAGCGGTCCGTGGTAAATACGGATTTTGACATCTGTTTTTCGTCGCCGAAAATTGATGAAAATGAATTATTCCGTCTTTACGGTAGGCTTAAAACTGCGGATGGGATCAAAGAAAGCTCTTATCAGGCGCTTATGTCATATTCCTGCGCGGTCAGGGCTGGCGACTTGTCAGACGAATACCGGAAATACATGGGGTATGAGAATCCGGATGAGACAGTCACACTGCCGATAGATATCCAGTTCATTGAGGACAGAGAATTCCGTAATTTTATCGAAAGCCAGGGATTGTCTCCGGAAGAATATACCGGCCAGAATGCGAAAATGATTGCCGTAGCGAAGCAAAAATCAGATGAGACGAAAAGCGGCCGGAGCGGGCTGGTTAATATGTTTGTGGGTGATTCTGTGAGCGGATCGGTCACTCCCGGAGCCGAACTGCCCGGGGAGGTGAAAGGGAATCCATCGGCAGACAAAGAGAAGCAGATAAGTATCACCTTCGTCGATACCATACCTCTCGATACACTTCCAAAGAACTCTTCCGATGTGAAGCCGTTTATCTTTATGATCGTCGCACCATGGCAGCTAAGAGAACAGTTTGTATCTCCGGATGCGGGGGAGATAATGGGACTGACCTTTCTGGCAGATAAGCCCTCCCAGGTGACGGCGGAGATGTCGGAAATGATTCAGGAAGCGGGAATAGGAACCGATTACACCCTGTATAATGTGAACCGGATGTTTGAAGAAAACCGCAGCATTCTGTTTGTCATTCATGTGTTTACGTATGTTTTTGTGATGATGATTTCGCTGATTGCGGCGGCCAATGTGTTCAATACCATTTCCACCAATATTAAGCTGCGCAGGCGGGAACTCGCCATGCTCCGGTCGATAGGAATGTCTGACCGTGATTTCAATAAGATGATGAATTTTGAGTGTGCCTTCTACGGTATGCGGACGCTGCTGTTTGGGCTGCCGGCGGCGGGAATCTGCTCCTGGCTGATCTACTGCGGCATGGCTGCCGGGGGAGCGGACGTAAGCTTCGTATTTCCATGGGCAAGTATGGCAGTCAGCGCGTTCAGTGTGTTCTTTATCGTGTTTATCACAATGGTGTTTGCAGTCGGAAAATTAAAGAAAGAGAATATCATTGATGCGCTTCGAGATGATATGGCTTAACAAAAGATCAGGGCCTGGCGGAAAAAGCCAGGCCCTGTTTTGAAAAAAGTTTGGTTGTTTTGTTCTGCAGTGCAGCATGACGTGCGGCAGTACAGTATGTCGTGCTACAGATCCAGTTTTAAATCCCCTTCCCTGATCCAGCCGGCTTTCCTTAAAAATTCTCCGAAGACCAGCGTCAGAACGGCGGGAAGCAGGAAGCAGACCAGCAGAATTCCGATCCACATTCTGGAACCTCCGCCCATCGCGGTATAGACGCCAATTGGACCAACCAGCCCGCAGGTTCCCATGCCGGAGGCCGTCTCGATGTTTTTCATCTGGAAGATCACAGTGGCGACCGGACCGGTTACGAGGGAGGCCAGCGTGGGCGCAATCCAGATTTTCGGATTCTTTACGATGTTGCCCATCTGGAGCATGGAGGTGCCGAGCCCCTGGGCCAGCAAACCGCCCCAGCCATTTTCCCGGAAGCTTAAAACGGCAAACCCGATCATCTGGGCGCAGCAGCCGGCCGTGGCCGCGCCGCCTGCCAGACCGTCGAGCGCCAGCATAATACAGATAGCGGCGCTGCTGATCGGCAGCGTCAAGGCGATTCCGATGAGGCCGGATACCAAAATTCCCATGAAGAAGGGCTGCATCTCCGTGGCTGTTTTTACCAGATTTCCGAAGGCGGCCATAAAGGCAGCCACACCCGGCCCTACAAACTGAGCGATCAGGACGCCGGAGATGATGGTGACGCCGGGGGTGACGATGATGTCAACCCGGGTTTCCTTCGATACGATTTTTCCGAGTTCCGCTGCCACGACGGTGGCCACCAGTGCGCCGACCGGTCCGCCCAGCTCGTTGCCGGCGATCCCGACGGTAGCGGCGGAGAATAAGACCAGCTGCGGCGCCTTCAGCGCGTAAGCGATCGATACTCCCAGAGCTGCGCCGGTCGCACTTTTTGCGTAGCCCGCAATGGTGCCAAATAACGCGACACCTGTCTTGTCACCCAGCGTTGCAAAGATGGTGCCGATCAGCAGCGAGGCAAATAAGCCAAATGCCATGGCACCCAATGCATCAATGAGATAGGTCTGGACGGTGATGTTGACGTTTTTACGTTTCAAAAACTCTTTCACGCCTGTTTTTTCCATGTTAGAAATCTCCTTTATGTATTTGTCTGTTACAGGTGCACACATTTGGCGAAAATGCCAAAGCAGTTAGTTATGTATTTTACCATAGAATTGGAAAATTGCAAGAATAACATGAAAAAGGACCAGCCGGGGGAGCTGATCCTTTTTTCGGAGAAGGTATTTCGTTTCTTATGGGGTGTAGCAAAAACTATATAATATATTGGGGGGGTTTACGATTATTAATATAACTCATTCCCACAAAAAAGTGTTCACAAACTTTGGAAAAATCAAAATAAAAAATTGTGCGTTTTACCAGTATAAAAATATTGGTTATAAAAATTAGATAAAAACAGTGTGTGAAGCGGTGGGGATAGGTCATAATATACAAGGTTCTATATCAGGGCTTTTTCTCATAAAGATTACTTAACTACTTTAACAGATCTTTTGAGGAAGCGATTTTATGAATAATACTCCGTATAGTATCCATGCGAATCCGGACTCCATACCGGTTATCCATTCGAACTGGTATCCTCCGGTCGCCGTCACCGAAAAAAATCTTCAGTACGCGCAGATCCTCATGCCGGACTTAGCCGCAGCGGCCAGCGAAATGACCACGGTACACCAATATCTGTATCAGTCCTGGACTGCCGGCAGCAATTATAATAACGAGTCCTGCAAGCCGGATTCCCGCGCCTTACATAAAAACATACGCCGTGTGATCCAGCGCATCGCTGTGGTTGAACAACACCATTTTACCATTATCGGACAGCTCATTACTCTTCTTGGCGGCCAGCCGGAATGCCGTTCGGCGGAGCCGTGTTCGTACTGGCGCGGAAATATGGTAGATTACAGCTGCGATATCCGTACCGTGCTGGCGACAGACGCCGAGTCCGAGAAGTTCGCCGCCCAGGCATATGCCGATCAGTCTCAAAAGATCAAGGACCCTCAGGTATCCAAAATGCTCGCTCGTCTGTCTCTGGACGAGAAGCTGCATTATAAAATATTCAGTGATTTTTTATCGCAAATCTAATCAGAATTGTAGTATATATCGCATTTGAATGTATTGACGTTGTTAACACATTGTGCTATAATCTTATTAAAGGAGATGATAACAATGGCAAAGACATCAAACATAAATATTCGGATTGACCCTGACATTAAAGAGCAGGCCGAGCATTTGTTTTCAAAGTTTGGAATAACGATTACAGATGCAATAAATATGTTTCTTCATCAAAGTATTAACGTTGGCGGAATTCCATTTGAGTTAAAAGTTGAGAAGCCAAATGCGGTTACTTCAGCTGCTATGGATGATGCCGTTAATGGAAAAGATATACATGGTCCCTTTGACAGTGTGGAAGCTTTGATGGAGGATCTCAATGCTTAAAGTCGAGTATCAGGGGCAATTTAAAAAGGATTATAAGCTGGCAGTTAAAAGAGGCTGTAACCCGAAGCTTCTGGCCGATGTAATTACCATGCTGGTAAATGAGAAGCCGCTGCCGCCAAAGTACAAAGACCATAGCTTGGCAGATTCCCGGAATTATAAAGGAATGAGGGAGTGCCACATACAGCCTGACTGGCTGCTGGTATACCAAATCAACAACGAAATGTTAATTCTTCGGTTAATTAGAACCGGTACTCACAGTGATTTGTTCTGAAGGACGCCCTGAACCATTCTGGTTTAGGGCGCTATTGCTTTTTCTGCTAAGTCTGAAGCATTCTCTGCGAGCTTTTGCGGCAGGAAGCTGCTTTTTGCACAATATGTATATTCAATGAGTTGTTTAAGTTGGCGTTTTGTTTTTTTCATATCTTATTTTTTATTCTGAAAACACTGTCGTTCTTTATTGCTAAAATGTGTAATGAACATTCTCCTATCCGGACTGGTGCACCTTCCCGAAATCCCCCCACCCCTTTATTGCAAATTACTAATTTTTCGATCACAGTCGTTAAAAAGAGGACTTGTGTCCTTTTCACATCTACTTTTTGCCTAAAAAATGGCTCGTAAAAATGTGATATTTTCACAAAGTGGATAATATTTCCATAAAAAGGGACATAAGTCCTTTTAAAATAAAAAAACCATTGCTACAATGTGATTATTCCAAAATGAAAAGAGACATAAGCTCCATTGAAAAAGAAAGAGGTGGAATGCATGAATAAGGTTTTAGACATTGTGACATCGAAGGGACTGACGTATGAACAGAAGGTGGTGGCCCTGGCCCATGCGGCGGAGAACAGTCTGGAGGTACTGGAGATACCGGAGAAGACCCGTCACTATATGGAGACCGGAGCCATCTGTGACCTGGACGAAGGCCATGCACCGTACCGGCCAAGATATATCATGCCGGATTACGAAGCGGCGATAAAAAAAGGGTGTGAATTTCTGCAGCTTGACCCGCCGAAGGATCTTGACGAGGTGATTCAGTTCCTGGAGATTTTGTACCGCCATGTGCCCTCCATTACCAGTTATCCCGTTTATCTTGGCAGCATCGACCGCCTGATCGAACCGTTTCTCGAAGGTGTGAGCGATGAGGAAGCGGAGAAAAAGCTGAGATTGTTCCTGATTTATCTGGACCGAACCATTACCGACGGGTTCTGTCATGCAAACCTTGGCCCGGAGGAGACGAGAACCGGACGGATCATCCTGAAGCTGGAAAAAGAGCTTCAAAATGCGGTGCCGAATCTGACACTGAAATATGATCCGGATATTACGCCGGACTCCTATGGAGAACTGGCGCTCTATACCTCCCTTTACTGCGCAAATCCGGCCATCTGCAACCACCGGATGCACAAGGATACGTATGGGGACTACGGCATTTCCAGCTGTTACAACATTCTGCCCATTGGAGGCGGCTCCTACACACTGACGAGAATCGTCCTTCCGAAGCTGGTTCCCGAGGCAGAGAGCAGAGAACAGTTTCTGACGGAGGTCCTTCCGGACTGTCTGCAGCGTATGGGGGACTATATGAACGAGAGAATCCGGTTCCTCGTGGAAGAATCAAATTTCTTCGAGACCTCGTTCCTCTCCAGAGAGGGGTTTATTTCCAGGGATAAATTCCTTGCCATGTTCGGAGTCGTGGGGCTGGCGGAATGCACAAATCTGCTGATGGATGACCCGGATAAGATCTACGGAAGCGATCAGGAAGCGGACCAGCTGGCAGACCAGATCATGCAGGTCATCGCGGAATATGCGGAGACATCGA
The DNA here is from genome assembly GCF_051132295.1 of Hungatella sp. SB206. Taxonomy (NCBI): domain Bacteria; kingdom Bacillati; phylum Bacillota; class Clostridia; order Lachnospirales; family Lachnospiraceae; genus Hungatella; species Hungatella sp. SB206. The sequence continues at coordinate 1,306,838 of NZ_CP096603.1, forward strand.
AGGCGCTTTACTCGGAGGTATTTCATGGCCATTTTGCACTCCACGCGCAGGTCGGCATCGACTCGGACCACGGAATTACGTCCGGAGTGAGGATTCCGGTTGGAATGGAACCGGAACGCATGTATGACCACCTTCGCCACAGCGCGCGTTTCCATCGCTTTTTCCCGACCGGATGCGCGGATATCTTTTCCTTTGACCCAACCGGCAGAAATAATCCGGCGGCCATGCTGGATATCGTTAAGGGGGCATTTTCCCTGGGGGATAAATACATAAGCTTTTATGCGTCGGACAGCGATTTAGTCCGGATTACCGGCTATCTGGTGAAACGGAGCGAGATGGAAAAATATTACGAGGGCGAGGCGGTGCTTCAGAATACGGTGTATCTCGGAGGAGATAACTACCGGAATGCACATCTGGAAAACAGGAAGGTGAGGGCGCTATGAGCATGGTCCCTCCCGAGGCCGTGATTAATAAGATTATTCCATTAAGCGTTGTGGACGGTCCGGGCTGCCGCACCTCCGTATTCGTCCAGGGCTGCAATATCGCCTGCGCCTATTGCCACAACCCTGAGACACAGCAGTTGTGCAGCGGCTGCGGCCTCTGTGTCAGCCAGTGCCCGGCGGGAGCGCTGTCGATTCAGGTAAATGGAGGAGACGAGCCGGAGGGCGGAGAAGCACGGAATGGCGGAGCAGTATCGAAGGAATATAAGCATGACAGCGTAATCTGGGATGAGAGCCTTTGTATGCAGTGCGATACCTGTATTCGCGTCTGTCCCAGCCATGCGTCTCCAAAGGTGCGCCGGATGAGCGCAGAAGACGTGTGGAAGGAAATTGAAAAAAACATGCCGTTTATCCAGGGAATCACCGTTTCCGGAGGTGAATGTGCCTTGTATCCGGAGTTCCTCACAGAGTTGTTCCGGCGGGCAGGAAAAGCGGGGCTTTCCTGTTTCCTGGACAGCAACGGCTGTGTGGATTTGTCCCAATATCCACGGCTCATGCAGGTGACGGATCAGGTGATGTTAGATGTAAAGGCGTGGGATCACAAAGTCTTTGGACGGCTGACAGGCGGAGATGTTTCCATAGTAAAGAAGAATCTTAAATATCTGGCGGAACACGGAAAATTATTCGAAGTGCGGCTGGTCTGCCTGGACTCGGAGCACGAGGGGGAAAACCGGCAGGAACGGGTTCCCGAAGTGGATATGGAGGCGGTCATCGCAGGCGTATCCCGGGAAGCAGCTCCCTATTTGAAGGAGTTCCGGCTGAAGCTGATCACCTTCCGTCAATATGGAGTGACTGGAAGTCTTAAGGAGGCGAAAAGTCCGTCCCGGGAACGCATGGAAGCGCTTAAGAATTTGGCGGTCAGATACGGGTTTCAGGATATTCAGGTTGTATAAAGGATCGTACAGGGTAAAAAACTATACGTGACTATAAATTAAAAAATGCAGATGGAGGAATTGGCATTATGAAACTCAGAAAAGGAATTGTATTTGGATTAACGGCGGCAATGGCACTGTCTCTTACAGCATGCGGAGGCGCAAAGACAGGAAGTACAACAGCGGAAAGTGCAAAGACAGAGAACACAGAAAATGCAGGCGGTGGGACATCGGAAGGCAAGAGCAGCTTTTCTGTTGCGATGATCACGGACACGGGCGGAATCAACGACCAGTCCTTCAACCAGTCGGCATGGGAAGGTCTGACCGAGTTAAAAGAAGAAAAAGGAGTAGAAGTTAACTATATTGAATCAAAACAGGCGTCGGATTTCGTTACGAACCTGGAGAGGCTGGGAGACAACGGCGCCAACCTTTTATGGGGCGTGGGCTACGCCTGTGCGGATGCAGTACTGGAAGCAGCGGACAGCAATCCGGATATTCAGTATGCAATTATTGACAATGCCTATGATGATACGCCGGACAACGTAACGGGAGTAATGTTCCGGGCTGAGGAGCCCTCCTTTATGGTCGGTTACGTGGCGGGCCGTATGACGGAGACCGGCAAGGTCGGCTTCGTGGGAGGCATATCTTCCGGTCTGATTGACCAGTTCCAGTACGGTTATGAGGCGGGCGTCAAGTACGCGGCAAAGGAACTGGGCAGGGATATCGATATTTCCGTTCAGTATGCGGAAAGCTTCAGCGATGCGGCGAAAGGAAAAGCCATTGCCACAAAGATGTATTCAGACGGCTGTGACGTGATTTACCATGCCGCAGGCGGAAGCGGAACCGGCGTGATCGAGGCTGCAAAGGAAGCGGACAAATGGGTAATCGGCGTGGATAGAGACCAGGCTTACTTAGCGCCGGAAAACGTTCTGACATCAGCGCTTAAGCTGGTTGGTAAAGCTGTTAAGGAAGTTTCCATCGAAGCAATGGAAGGCGAAACGATTGGCGGACAGACACTGACATTCGGCTTAAAGGAGGACTGTGTAGGCATTCCGGAAGAACACGGCAACATGGCGGACGGCGTTTATGAGGATACGCTGAAGGTAGCGGAATCCATCAAAAACGGGGAACTGGTTCCGCCAACCACAAAAGAAACGTACGAAGCATTCATAGCAGAATAGGGACGAATGATTTTACACCGCAGTACCAGCAGGGCTGCGGTGTAAAAATGAAAGGAGAAATCGAGATGGCCACGGTGAGCAGCGACTATGCGGTTCAGATGCATGGGATCACAAAGCGTTTCGGGGCATTTTACGCTTTGAAAAATATGAATCTGGACGTAAAAAAGGGCAGCATCCATTCCCTTCTGGGTGAAAATGGGGCAGGAAAAAGTACACTGATGAATGTGCTGTACGGTCTTTATCAGGCCGACGAGGGCGATATTTACATAGGCGGAAAGAAGAAGGATATTAAAAATCCCAATACGGCGATCATGAGCGGCATCGGTATGGTTCATCAGCACTTTATGCTGGTAGAGGATTTTACGGTGACGCAGAACATCATTCTTGGCAATGAGACCACTTCCCACGCAGGAATCGTGGATATGAAAAGGGCCAGAAAACAGATTCTGGAAATCGTCGAAAAGTATGGTCTGGAGGTTGATCCGGATGCAAAAATCAGTGATATTTCCGTGGGAATGCAGCAGCGAGTGGAGATTTTAAAAGCCTTGTACCGGGGAGCTGAACTGCTGATCCTGGATGAGCCTACTGCGGTGCTGACTCCTCAGGAAATCGAAGATCTTCTTTCCATCATGCACAATCTGGTGGATGACGGAAAAGCCATCATTATTATCACCCACAAGCTAAAGGAAATCAAGGCGTCCTCCGATACCTGCACAATCATTCGCCGCGGAGAGTATATCAATACCATATCGGTCGAAGAGGTGACGGAGCAGGAGCTGGCAACGCTCATGGTGGGCCATGAGGTGAAGCTGGTGGTGGACAAGACACCTGCAAAGCCCGGGGAAACCGTGTTGGAGATTAAAGATCTGGTTGTGAAGAACGAGAGGAAGCTGGACGCGGTAAAGGGGCTTAACTTAACCGTGCGGAAGGGCGAGATCGTGGGGATTGCGGGTATCGACGGCAACGGCCAGAAGGAACTGGTAGAAGCGATTAACTGTCTCGTGCCCGCGGAGAAGGGAACCATTACAGTCAATGGAAAAGCGGTTGGCAACACAAATCCGCGCACCGTCATCGACAGTGGGATCAGCACGATACCGGAGGACCGGCAGAAACGCGGCCTGGTACTGGATTTCACGGTCAATGAGAACGCGGTGCTGGAGAGATACCGCCAGGAACCATTTTCCAGAAAAGGTATTCTGAATAAGAGGGAGATGGAGCTGTTCACCAAAAAACTGATCGGGGAATTTGACGTCAGGCCGGAGGACTGTGGTTCGAAGCGGGCAGGCGGCTTATCTGGAGGAAACCAGCAGAAGGTCATTATCGGCCGTGAAATCTCCATGAACCCGGATGTGCTGATTGCGGTTCAACCCACCCGCGGACTGGATGTGGGAGCCATCGAGACCGTGCATAAGACACTGATCCGCGAGCGCGACAAGGGAAAGGCGGTGCTCCTCATTTCTTTTGAGCTGGATGAGGTAATGAATGTCTCTGATACCATTGCGGTGATCTACGATGGAAAAATCCAGGATACGTTTCCACAGGGGACCGTGGATGAAAATACGATTGGCCTGTTGATGGCAGGAGGAAAGAATCATGAATAAAACTGTTCATATTTTGAAAAAGCCGCTCACGATGACCCTGATTGCCATCTTTTTTGGGTTTTTGGTCGCCGGAATCATTCTGGCTGCGGTCGGATATCCGCCTGTTCAGTCGCTGGGCGTTCTGTTAAACGGTGTTTTTTCGAGTCCCAAGCATATGTCTAACGTGATTATCAAAAGCACGCCTCTGATTCTGACCGGAATCGGAGTGGCCTTTGCATTTAAAACCGGCCTCTTTAACATCGGTGCGGAGGGGCAGTTTATTATGGGCTGTGTCGCGGCCACCGTGGTCGGAATTGTCTGTGATTTCCCACCGGTGATTCAGATCCCCCTGGTGCTGGGAGCGGGAGTAGCGGCAGGCGCGGTATACGGAGGAATTGCAGGCTTTCTGAAAGCAAAATTCGGTATCCATGAGGTTCTCACCAGCATCATGCTCAACTGGATTGCGCTCTATTTCTCCAACTATGTGTGCGGACTGGAGCGCTTCCATAAGCCGGACACCATCGGAACGTATGCGATCAACCGTTCCGGCTATACGATGATTCTGGGAAATTACAAGGCGACGGAAGGCGGGAAGGCCGCACTGATGCAAAATGAATTCCTGAAAAATACGCTTTTAAAGACAGACGTCAACGCCGGATTTCTCATTGCCATCATCCTTGCCGTGCTCGTATCTTTTCTGCTTTACAAGACGGCAAAGGGATTTGAGCTTCGCGCGGTCGGCGCAAACCGGTTTGCGGCGGAGTTTACGGGAATTAATGTGAACCGGAATATCCTGCATTCCATGCTGATTTCCGGCGCGATCTGCGGGCTGGCGGCAGCTCTTTACATAACAGGCAACTCTCCCCACGGAATCGCTACACTGGCGGCATTTGAGAATACCGGTTTTAATGGGCTGGCAGTCTGTCTGATCGCGGCAAGCTCTCCGGTTGGCTGTATCTTTGCGGGACTTCTGTTCGGCGGTCTCATTTATGGCGGCCAGACACTGCAGTACGAGGTGGGCGCACCGTCCGAGATTATCAACATTGTCATCGGCATTATCGTGTTCTTTGTTGCGCTGACCCATATTATTCCGCCGCTGGTGGAACGTCTGTCAAAGGGAGGAAAAAAACATGATTAACAGTCTGACATTGTTTATCGGCATTACACTGATGTATTCAACTCCTCTGGTTTTCGCCGCACTGGGCGGAGTCGTGTCAGAGAGGTCCGGAGTGACAAACCTGGGGATTGAGGGAATGATGACAATCGGAGCGGTCACGGGAGCTACGGTGGGATATTACTCGGGAAGCGCCTGGGCCGGATTTATCGCCGCGGGGCTGGCAGGCGGACTGATTGCGCTTCTCCATGCGTTTGCCGCCATTACCTGCAAAGCGGACCAGACGATCTCCGGAATTGCCATTAACTTAATCGGACCGGGTGTGGCGCTCTTCGTCTGCCGGCTGTTATTCGACGGTGCGACCATGTCGCAGCCGGTACCAAACAAGATTCCCAAGCTGTTCGGAGGACTGAAAGTACAGGGGGCTCTTCAGAATTTAAATGTGGATGTGACCGTTGTTCTCGCGCTTTTGCTGGCTGTGTTCATCTGGTTCTTTCTGTATAAGACAAAATGGGGTCTTCACATCCGGGCCGTGGGGGAACATCCGGCTGCTGCCGATACCATGGGTATCAATGTGTATGTGATCCGCTACATCTGTGTTCTGGTTTCCGGATTGTTAGCGGGATTTGGCGGAGCCGCCATGACTCTGGCCATTATTCCGCAGTTTACGCCGACCGCTATCAGCGGCCAGGGATTTATCGCGCTGGCGGCCGTTATTTTCGGTAAGTGGACGCCACACGGGGCGTATGGCGCATGTCTTCTGTTCGGCGCGGCCCAGGCGCTGACGGTAACGCTGGGAGGCGGGAACTTCGCAGTCCCGTCACAGATTCTCGCTATGCTGCCGTATTTTATTACGATTGTGATTCTAATTCTCTTTGTTGGCAAGTCCTCTGCACCTAAGGCAAGCGGCCAGCCGTACGAGAAGGGAGCCAGATAAAATTGAAGGGGACGCCTGCCGCCAGTCCAATCCGCCAGTCTGCTCCGCCTGGAACGGGAATGGGACTTTGGCGGCGGTGTGAGGAAAAAGCCGGAAGCCGGCGGGCAGAAGACGGCTCATGTTTCCTGAGTGGACGGGACTAAGGGCGGGCAGGGGCCAAACGGGGGTACCGGGCAATTCGACCGAACTCTTGATGAGTTCGCTCTCAGTGCCCTCAGATTTTCGTCCTGTAAACGAAAATCTGCCCCCCGTTTGCCCCCTGCCCGCCCTAAGTCCCGCCACACTCCGGAAAAAATCGCCGTCTTCTGCCCGCCGGCTTCCGCCTTTTTCCGGCCAGGGTACGGAAAAGTCCCCTTCCCGTCCCAGGCGGAGCAGACTGGCGGATTGGACTGGCGTCAGGCTGGGGATGGTAAGTCATAGAGGGAAAATATTAAAAAAATTTATGAGGAACAGTAGACTTTTTTTGTGAAATGATGCAAACTAGAGGGAGAGGATAGCGAGGATGGATGAAGGAGGTAGACCATGAATGATGTTGTATCTTTGATCAACGAGCTGCGCAGCGAAGAACGCGAGTATCTGAATAATTATCTGGCAAACGCGCCTAAGTGGCTGTTGGAAGCATTTCAGATCGTGCGTCTGAAGAAGGGAACCACGTTCATCCATGAAAACGCGCATGTGGACACTGTATACATTCTGGTAGAGGGAATTGTGAAGGCGACGGATTACCGCATTCAGGAGGTGGCATACGATTACACGCGATTTTATCCCATCGAGGTGTTCGGGGCCATGGAATTTCTCATGGGATACGATTTATATAAGACGACCTTAATGACGGAGACGGACTGCCGCTTCCTCTGCGTGTCCAAGGACCAGTTCAGCCGTTGGATGCTGACGGATATCCACGCGGTGCTGGAACAGGTGAAGGCTATGAGCGTTTATCTCGTGGAGCAGGTGAGGAAGGAGCGTCTCTTTCTCTTCCTTCAGGGAATCGACCGGCTTTTTCTTCTGTTTATGCAGATATACCGGGATTCAGCCAGACGGGGTGTCTGCCGGATTCATTTGACGAGAAAGGATTTGTCCAACAGTACGGGGCTGTGTGTGAAGACGGTAAACCGGTGCGTAAGCCAGATGGAGGAAGAGGGATACATTTCCCGGGAGGGAAGGGGAATCTTAATCAGTGAAGAACAGTACCAGAGAATTAAATCGGCTATGGCGGATAAGATAGATGAGAATGATATATAACGGATTGAGAGAAAGGGAGGTCATTTATGACAAACTATTCGGAAAACGAAGGGAAACAGTATCATATCCAGGTGGGAAGAGGTGATGTGGGCCGGTACGTTATTATGCCGGGCGACCCGAAGCGGTGCGCGCTTATTGCGAAATATTTTGACGATCCAAAGCTGATCGCGGACAACCGGGAGTATGTGACGTATACCGGAACGCTTGACGGAACGCCTGTCAGCGTTACCTCCACTGGAATCGGCGGACCGTCGGCTTCGATCGCCATGGAAGAGCTGGTGATGTCGGGGGCGGATACCTTTATCCGTATCGGCACCTGCGGCGGGATGGATATCAATGTTAAGAGCGGGGACCTGGTGATTGCCAATGGAGCTATCCGCATGGAGGGCACCAGCCGCGAATATGCGCCTATCGAATTTCCGGCGGTTCCCGATTTTGATGTGACGAACGCCCTGGCAGCGGCGGCGAAGAAGCTGGAAAAACCGTATCACGTCGGCGTCGTCCAGTGCAAGGATTCTTTCTATGGCCAGCATTCACCGGAGACGAAGCCGGTATCGTATGAGCTGATGAATAAGTGGAACGCCTGGCTGCGTCTGGGCTGCAAGGCTTCTGAGATGGAGTCGGCGGCGCTGTTTATTGTGGCCAGCGCGCTGAAGGTGAGAGCGGGATCGGTATTTCTCGTTATGGCTAACCAGGAGAGGGCAAAGGAAGGGCTTGAGAACCCGATCGTCCATGACACGGATGCGGCCATCCGGACAGCTGTCGAGGCTATTCGGATGATGATTCAGGAAGAAAACAGCAGAAATTGAGAAGGAGACAGGCAAATGAGTATGATACCAACAGCCCACAACGGGGCGAAACAGGGAGAGATAGCGAAGACAGTACTGATGCCGGGCGACCCTCTGCGTGCAAAATATATTGCGGAGACGTATTTGGAAAATCCGGTGCTGGTGACATCGGTGCGCAACATGTTCGGTTATACCGGAACGTATAAGGGAAGAGAGATCTCCGTCATGGGCGGCGGAATGGGAATGCCGTCTGTGGGCATTTACACGTATGAGCTGTTCCATTTCTATGGCGTGGAGCAGATTATCCGCATCGGTTCCGCAGGAGCCTTACAGGATGGGGTAAAGCTTATGGACGTGGTAATCGGCATGGGCGCCTGCACGGATTCCAACTATGCTTATCAGTACGGCCTCCCTGGGACATTTGCCCCTATTGCTGACTACGGTCTGCTGGCGAAAGCGGTGGATACGGCGAAAGCACAGGGGACCCATGTGGTGGTAGGCAATATCCTTTCTTCCGACATTTTCTATAACGCGGACACTACCGTAAATGACAAGTGGCGCAGTATGGGCGTATTGGCCGTGGAGATGGAAGCTGCCGCGCTGTATATGAACGCCGCGGCTGCGGGAAAGAAAGCGCTTTGTATGCTGACAATCTCGGATCTGATCTACGGCGAGGAGAAATTAAGCGCCGAGGAGCGCCAGCTGGGATTCGGTAAGATGATGGAGATTGCTCTGGAACTGTAAGGAGGCACAGGAGGAAAATATGGACGGAAAAGAAACGTTAAAGTATGTGGATCATACGCTGCTGACCCAGACGGCAACCTGGGAAGAAATCAGGAAGATCTGTGATGAGGCCATGGAATTTGGGACCGCGTCGGTCTGCATTCCTCCTTCCTATGTGAAGGCGGCCAAAGAATATATGAAGGACCGCATGGCGGTCTGCACGGTGATCGGTTTTCCGAACGGTTATTCCACGACCGCGGTAAAAGCGTATGAGACAAAGGACGCGATTGCGAACGGAGCCGATGAGATTGACATGGTCATCAACATCGGCTGGGTGAAAGACGGCAGATACGACCGCGTGGAGGAGGAGATCCGCACGTTAAAGGAATGCTGCAAAGATAAGACATTAAAGGTCATCATCGAGACCTGCCTTCTCACCGATGAGGAGAAGATCCGTATGTGCGAGGTCGTAACCCGTTCCGGCGCGGACTTTATCAAGACATCCACCGGATTTTCCAAAGCGGGAGCAACCTTTGACGATGTGGCTCTTTTCAAGGCTCATGTGGGAAAAGAGGTAAAGATCAAAGCCGCAGGCGGCATCTCGTCGCTCTCAGATGCGGAAAGGTTCCTGGAGCTGGGCGCGGAGCGCCTGGGAACCAGCCGGATGATCAAGCTGGTAAAGCAGGAGAAGAGTGACGGCGGATATTAAGGGCGGCACTAGACTGTTTGGTAGAGGAAAGGAGGCCGTTATGGATTGTACGGAGAGAATGGCTGCGCTTAGGACAAAGCTTCCCGCTGAGGAGATGATATCCCAGGCATTTTCGGCCATGGCGAAGGCCTACGCCCCTTATTCCGGATTTAAAGTCGGAGCAGCGCTGCTCACGGCTGACGGAATAATCTATCAGGGCTGCAACATTGAAAACGCGGCGTATACCCCCAGCAACTGTGCGGAACGGACGGCGTTCTTCAAGGCGGTCAGCGAAGGGGTGAGAGAGTTTACTGCGATCTGTATCGTCGGCGGGAAGGATGGTGTCCCGGAAGGATTGACGGCTCCCTGCGGCGTCTGCCGCCAGGTGATGATGGAATTCTGCGACCCGGAGACGTTTCAGATTATTCTGCCTTCCAGCAGGGAGGAGTATGAAATCTTTACGCTGAAGGAATTGCTGCCGATCGGGTTCGGACCAAAGAATTTGCTGTAGAGATGGAAAGAGCGGTAATTAAAAGCTGGTAAAAAAGAAAAATAACGAATAATAAAGAGTAACAAAGAATAGAAGAAGCGCTTTTCCGGTCATGGTTGCACCGGAAAAGCGCTTCTTTTTAAAATCCTAAAGATTCTCCAACGAGAATGACTTTGATACGGCCTTTGACTCTCTGGCGTCCGAGCACCAGATAATTGCAGCAGCGCCTTGCATCACACATGCATCCGGAAGCCATGTTCTTCTGGTCGGCCGCGATGCAGCTTCCCAAACGGGCGCAGGGCGCATCCAGGCCTCTTCTTTTTACAATGGCAGGTACGGTGACGGTTTTGACACGATAGACGGCGGCCTCGATATCCGCCGCTATTTTGTTGATACCGGCTACAATAATAACGCTGTCGGGACCGAATACGAGCGGCGCGATCCGGTTGCTTAATCCGTCAACCTGATAGATCTCCCCGTTCTTTGTAATTGCATTAGCAGAGCAGAGAAACACGTCGGAACGAAATGCTTCTGTCAGACGGTCCTTCCTTTCCCGGTCCGATAGTCCGTCTTCATAGCGGTCGATAAAATGGTAGCGCCCGTTCTGTACCAGCTCCAGCACGCCGGTCTCTTCCAGCGTGACCGATCCGCCGACGGCAATGGTATCCCCCTCTTTTAACAGGGAGGCAACCGCAGCGGCGGCCTCTTCCTTGTGAGGAACATACTGCACGTCCATATTATTTTTCCGCAGACCGTCCATGACGGTCTGAATACAATCAGATGAAATCTCTGTAAGGGAATTCTGCATTCTATCTCCTAACGTTTGATATAGGTCAGCTGATACTTGGGTGAGTTCAGGATCAGCTCCGTGTAATCCATAATCTGCCCGTTCTCCAGATGTGTCACATTAGCCGCCTTGATGATGGGGGTGTTCTGCGCAATTCCAAAAAGCTCCGCCACCTCCTTCGAGGGGTGAATCGGAGTCACGGCGTGGTGGCTGTAGGCGATCTTGATCCCCTTGACCTTTTCAAAATACTGGTATTTGGAGGATTCCAGAATCTGAATGGAGATGTCAGGATACAGCCTGGCGGACATATAGGTGGTCTCCAGCTGAAGCAGTTCTCCGTCGCCATAGCGCTGGCGGTGAATGTAGTAAATCGGGTCTTCCTTTTCGATTCCCAATATGGAGGCGATATTGGCGGGGGACTTCTGTAATGTAAACACATCGACCTTCGTCGTCGGCTCCAGCCCCTGTTCTCTCATTAAGTCCGTAAAGCCCTGGATCGGCGGCGGGTTTTGCGTGACGGCGGATCGGCTCACGAAAGTTCCGACACCAGCCACTCTCTGGAGAATGCCTTTGGCCACCAGATTGTCCGTGGCCTTGCGTACCGTAACTCTGGAAACGTGGTAGGTGGCCGACAATTCCAGCTCCGTGGGAATCAAGTCTCCCTTTTTGTAGTATCCAAGATTAATCTGCTCCAGCAAATCATTTTCTATCTGTCTGTATTGGGCAATTCTTTTTTCTGCCATATTATCACCTGCCAAAATGTACTGCAATCATTATAATACATAACCGGAGAAAAGGCAATTTGCTTTTTTATATAATGTATACATATATGATGCTAGAATTCAATACATATGACCGACATAATAACAATACAAATAAAATTAAATGTATTGACATTTGGGCCATAAGGTTGTATATTTTACCTATGAGTGTTGGAAAATATGTAAAAATAGACAATAGGGAGGAGGCGCAGTCTTTGAATATCTTGTATATACATACTCATGACTCGGGCAGAGTGCTGGGCCCGTACGGTTATGCGGTCCCCACACCGAATCTGGAGGCATTTGCGAAACAGGCGGCGGTATTTCGAAACTGCTACTGTGCGGGGCCGACCTGTTCTCCCAGCCGGGCGGCGATGCTGAGCGGGACGTATCCCCATCAGAACGGGATGCTGGGACTTGCACAGAGAGGATTTTCCATGGATTATGAGAAACATCTGGTCCGTTTTTTAAATAGAAACGGCTACCGGACTGTTTTAGACGGAATCCAGCATGAAGCGGGCTGGTACTTAGATACAAAGCAGGGGGCTGAAACCATTGGATACCAGGAGGAGATCAGCTGTCTGAGTGATGGATACAGGCAGGAAGATTTGACGGAATGGGATAAGAAGAACGCGGACCGTGCGGCGGAATGGATCGGGAACTACGACGGGAAAAAGCCGTTCTTCCTGTCCTATGGAATGTACGCCACACACAGAAGATTTCCGGATGTCATTGATCGCGATATTAACGAGGACCTTGTCCTGCCGCCTGGCCCTATACCGGACAGCAGGGAGACGAGAAAGGATTTTGCCAGATACATGACGAGTGCGAAATCAGCAGATCTCTGCGTGGGCAGGGTGCTTGACGCCCTGAAGGAAAAGGGTCTTATGGAGGAGACTGTTATACTGATTACGACGGACCATGGCCTTGCGGAGCCGTTCTGTAAATGCACACTATTTGACAGCGGCATCGGGGTAGCGCTTCTTATAAGGGCTCCGGGAAAGCGGGCTAACGGACATGTGATCGATGGGCTGGTATCCCATCTGGATGTATTTCCGACGCTCTGCGATCTGCTGGGAATTGAAAAACCCGGTTACCTGGAGGGCGTGTCGGCGGTTCCCATGCTGGACGACCCGGAAGCAAAGATCCGGGATGAGATATTTGCAGAGGTGAATTTCCACACCTCCTATGAGCCCATCCGCTGTATCCGTACAGAACGGTACAAGTATATCCGGTATTATGACGCATCGTATCTGCGAATCAATCAGTCCAATATAGACGAGTCGCTTACGAAAGATTACTTTAACGAAAGGGGGCTAAAGGAGCAGCATAAATACGAGGAAGCGCTCTACGATCTTGTATTCGATGTGGGGGAGCGCAGAAACTTAGCGGGGCTTCCGGAGTTCGCAGCAGTGGAGCAAGTACTTGCAGCCCGGCTGGACCGCCATTTGCGGGAAACGGACGATCCCATAAGGATCGGGGGGATTTCTGTTTCGCCGGAGTGGAAGGTCAACCGGAAGGAATGCCTTACGGCAAGCTCGAAGAATCCGGAGGACTATGTGTCTGCAGTAAACAGCAACAGAAAAAAGTCATAAGCATACCGGAGAATGCAGAGTTTCCGGAAGTGCTTGCAGAAAGGGGAATGGTATGATAGGAATCATTGTCACGGGTCATGGTTCTTTTGCCACCGGAATTACCAGCGGGTTAAAGCTGCTGGCAGGAGAGACGGCGTATTATGAAGCGGTGGATTTCCTGCCGGAGGATTCGGTGGAAGCCCTGACAGAGAAGCTGCTGAGGGCGGTGGAGGCCTTAAGCGGGCTGGAAGGAATTTTAATCCTCACGGACATCGCGGGAGGATCTCCGTTTAACGTATCGCTGAAGCTGAAGCTTACGAGGACGGAAGCAATCGAGGTAATCGGCGGAACGAATCTGCCGGTGCTTTTAGAAGCGTATCTGTCGCGCGCCATGTATGAGGGGGCTGGGACGCCCTCCGGACAGCACGCCGCAGAGAAGGACGAATTTCCGGAGGGATTGCGGAAGGGAAATGTGGCGGGACTGGCCGATGCGGCCTGCGAAGCAGGAAAAGGCCAGCTGGTTGTCTATGTGCCTTCCGTGGATGATGGGGAAGACGAATTTGAAGAGTAAAAGACAGGAGGAAAAGGTATGAGTTTATTTCAGGCAATACTAATCGGTATTTTTGCTTATCTCGGCTCTAAGCGAACCCCGTGGTTCTTTGGCGTGACAGGCGGATGGAACATGATAGGAAGGCCTCTCGTGGCAGGTCTGATCATCGGCCTGATTCTGGGGGATGTGAGAAGCGGCGTAATTGCAGGCGCCATGGTTCAGGCGCTGTTTATCGGTCAGATTACTCCGGGCGGCGCGATGCCGGCCGATGTGAATTGGGCGGCCTATATCGGCATTCCGCTGGCACTGGCGGCTGGCGGTACCGGAGAACAGGCGGTGGCACTGGCAGTTCCGCTCAGCATGCTGGGACTGGGACTCTTTAACTTTATCATGACCATAAATGCATACTTCCCTCATATGGGAGACAAGGCCGCGGAAAGAGGAGACGGCGCCGGTATTCACCGTGCCACCTATCTGGCGGCAGTGCCGAGCTTCATTCTGCGAGCCGGTTCGGCTATGCTGATCTGTTATCTCGGAACTCCGCTCACCGAGGTATTGCTCAACAACATGCCTGACCTGATGCTTCATTTCTTCGAAGTGGCCGGCAAACTGCTTCCGGCAATCGGATTTGCCATGCTGTTAAAGCAGTCGCTGTCCAGGTCGTGGATGATCGTATTGTTCCTTATGGGATGGGTGCTGATCGGATCTACCAGCATGTCTGTTACGGCTCTTGCGATATTCGCAACCGCCCTGGCATTTATTTTTGTCATGGCACAGGGACAGCCTGCAGTACAGGCAGCGGCTCAGCCGGCTAAAGGAATAGAGGAGGATGACTGCTATGAAGAATAAGAATACATCAGACGGACTGTTAACCAAAAAAGATATTGACCGTGCGGCGTGGAGTTATATTTTCTTTTCGCAGGCGACACAGAACTTTGAACGTATGATGGGGCTGGCATTCTGCCACGTGGTGGAGCCAATTCTGCGCAAGCTCTATAAGAATAACGATGAGGAATACAAAAATGCATTAAAACGCCATATGCAGTTCTATAACACGGAACCGCAGTTAGGCTCCCTGATTCCTGGCATCACCATTGCCATGGAGGAGGCCAGAGCCAAGGGAGACGACGTCAGCGAGGAGCTGATCGTAAATACCAAAAACGCCCTGATGGGCCCATTTGCCGGAATCGGCGACTCTCTTCTGATTGGTACATACAGCCCGATCTTACTCAGTATTGCCATGAGCATGTGTATTGACGATGGAAATCCTGTCGGCCCGCTCTTTTTTTGCGCGGTATGGCTGGTAACGATCGTTGGCCTGCAGTGGTTCCTGTTCCACAAGGGATATTCCATGGGACTGGATGCGGCTAATACATTTTTCAAAAATAAGGATATTACAAATAAAATTACAACTGGCCTTACGATGATGGGTCTGATCGTAATCGGCGGTGTGGCTTCCACAACCGTTAAGGCGAACTTTATCTATAAGTTTGTCAGCGGGGATATGGCAATCTCCATCCAGGAGCAGGTATTTGACAAGATTATGCCGGCTATCGTGCCGCTCTGCCTGACGCTTGCAGTCTGGTATCTGATGGATAAGAAAAAATGGTCGGCAAATAAAATTATTCTCGGCATCGTTATCTTTTCCGCAGTCATGGTGGTTCTTGGGATCATGTGATTCGTGAAAGTAAATTCGTGAAAGGTAAATCCATGAAAGATATCATGCTCATCATGTCGGATCAGCATGGCGGGGCGTATACCGGCATGGAAGACGACAGAGTGAGGACGCCTGCGCTTATGCGGATTGCAGGGGAGGGACTGTATTTTGAACGCTGCTACTGCAGCGCCCCTCTCTGCGTGCCCTCACGCATGTCCTTTTTAAGCGGAAAGCGTCCGTCTGACTTAAACATTTTCAATAACGATACGGTGCTGCCGGCGGATGTGCCGACGATCGCCCATGCTCTGGGAGCCGCCGGTTATCACACCGTGCTGATCGGACGGATGCATTTTAAGGGGGACGAACAGAAACATGGCTTTGACGAAAGACTGGTGGGGGATATCACCTCCCAGTACTGGGGAACAGGCGGAAAAGAGCGGGTGGATTTCGGCGCCTATACCGGGACGACGAACCGGAAACACTGTCTGGAGGCTGTTGGAGGTGGAATCTCGCCGGTTATGGCCTATGACAGAGAAGTATATGAGTGCGCGCTCCGGTACCTGGAGCAGGAGCATGAAGAACCTCTGTTTTTGGTGGTGGGATTTTATTCCCCGCATTTTCCCTTTGTTGCGGAACCGGATACGTATCAGTTGTATAAAAAACAGTTCGCAGGGGAGAGGCGCCCTGCGGCAGCGCCTCTCCGGTTCTATGAGGATTACGTCATGGAGTGCAGCGAGGAGAAGGCCGTGTGCTGTAAGGCTGCCTACTGCGGAGCCGTGGAAGAGACAGACCGGTATATTGGGCGCCTGTATGACGCCTTTCAAGGCAGAAAAGGCCGGAAACTCTTCCTTTACGTGTCAGATCATGGAGAACAGTTGGGAAAGAGAGGTATTTTCGGAAAGCAGACCCTGTATGAGGACGCCGTCCGCGTCCCCTTCGTGGCGGCCGGAACAGGTGTGCCTGTGGGAAGAAGGCGTGAATGCGTCAGCCTTCTGGACATTTCAAAAACAATTCTGGCTCAGGCCGGAACTTCGGCAGACTGGCACGACGGCCGGGAGATTGATTTATCAGGGCTGCCCGATGTGGGTGAGTTGGTAAAGCATTCCGCAGGGTCCGGCGAATTCGACAGGCCTGCGGTGATTCAGCAGATTCTGGATTACCGGTCAGAACCCATGATGGCTGAAGCCGTGGTGTGGAGACGGTATAAGGCCGTGAAATACGGTGGTACGGCCTACTTCCTGTATGATCTGGAGGACGACCCACTGGAGGAACGAAACATCGCAGGAGAATACCCGGAATGGATGGAAGCGGCAGAAACGTATTTCCTGACATTACCGGAGATTTCCGCCTGTATTGAAACGGAAATAACGCAGAGAGAACGGGTAAAACAGCTGAAGGAATGGGGAAAGAGAAAGAAGCCTCATGAATGGGCGGTTATGCCGGTTCCAGAATGGGCGCGTCACAAACCTGTGGAATAAGGTGGTAGAAAGAATGGAATATAAAAAACTTTGGACAGATATGCACAGTAATATCCATCATGAACAGATGGAGCTGCTGCCTGAATGGTTTGGGCAGGTAAAGAAAATCATGGATTTCTGGCCGGTCGCCTATTATCCCTTTTATATGAGACCGACAGAGTCAGGACTTAAGGTGGAAGACCGGTACGAGGATGGACTGATCAAAATGGACTGGGAGCAGATTCGTGAATTTGCGAATCAGGCAAACAAAGAGGGCTATCCCGTGTTCATGGGCTATGAGTGGCAGGGAACGGGAAAAGACGGAGATCACAACGTGTTCTTTTTAAATAATGACGGAGAGCAGAAGCATCCGGATACCTACCGGGAACTGGCGGCCGCCTATAAGGGTGAGCCGGTAATTGGAATCCCGCATCACGTGGCGTATCAGCCCGGATCGAGAGGAAAAAACTGGGATACTCACGATGAAGTATTTTCTCCGTTTGCGGAAATTTATTCCTGCCACGGATGCAGCGAGACGGATGACGGTCCGCTTCTTATGAAGCGCCATGTCCACATGGGGCCGAGGACGGGAGAGACGGTATTCGAGCGGGCGATCGAGAAGGGATACCGGATCGGAATGATCGCGGCAGGCGACAATCACAGCGTGCCTGCGGTCTTTGAGCATGGCAGCATGTGCGCTCTGGCCGCAGACTGTACGAAGGAAGCGATCTGGGAGGCTTTTGTGAACCGCAGGGTATACGGGGTATCTCAGAGCCGGATCGAGGTGGATTTCTTCGTCGATGGAGCCGAAATGGGAAGCGAGATCACGACCGGTGGGGAGGCGGAGCTTTCGTTCCGGATCAAGGGAACGGCTGCGGTCGACCGTGTGGAAATACTGAGAGATAACATTCTGGAAAAAATGGTAGTGCATTCAGGAACATGGGAAAGAAAAGAACAGTCTGGCGTGATCCGGTTTAAATTCCGCCTGGAATTTGGCTGGGGACCGGATATCCGTGTCTATCCGGATGCAATCTGCCGGGTATGGAACGGGCTGCTGAAAGTGGAAGGAAAGCTGCTGGGCGTGGAAAAATGCTGGAATAATTTCGGACAGGAGCTGACCTCACAAACGGAGGATTCCTGTGAATTCGCGCTTACCACCTATCAGTCCACGGCTACCGGTAAATGGATGGGGCCCAGCAATGTGACAACAGAAGGCTTTATCTTCGAGGTGGAAGCGGATGCAGACAGCTTCATTCATCTGACTGTAGAAGGAAAAGAGTACGCATTTCTGGTAAGGGATATGCTGAAAAGCTCCAGCGTAACGGCGCTGTGGGACGAAGTGGAAAAACTGACGGAGGATACCTGGGGAAAAATCACCCATTACAGAGATGACCCGTGGTGGCACAATGCATACAAGTTTAAAGTAGGCCGTGCATATCCGGAGGACAGCTACTTACTGGAGCACCATGAGACGATAAACGTGGAAGAGGACTGCTGCTACCGCCTGCGCGTATGGCAGAAAAATAATGACGCCGCGTGGACTTCCCCTGTATTTTTAAGAACCGGCCATGGGCTGGCAGAGAAGAAGGAGGATTAACCGGATGCAGGAAATTGTGAATGTAAGAATCGATGACCGCCTGATTCACGGTCAGGTGGCCGCTGTATGGAGCCAGTATACGAAGGCAACCAGAATTATGGTGGTGGACGACCAGGTCGTGCATGACGTGGTCAATAAAGAGGCGCTGAAGATGGCCTGCCCGCAGCAGTGCAAGCTGTCTATTCTGACAGCGGAAAAAGCAGCGGCTAATTTATGCGCGGGTAAATACGATGGAGAAAAGGTATTTATTGTGGCGAAGAATCCGAAGACGATCCGTTCCATTCTGGATCATGGGTTTGTGATGGATTCCGTCAATGTGGGCAATATGGGCGGTAAGCAGAATACCAGAATGCTGAAAAAGGCCGTCAGTGTGTCGGAGGAGGATATCGAAAACTTCCTGTATCTGGCCGGGCACGGTGTGAAGGTTACGGCCCGCATGGTGCCGACGGAGGAAGCGGCAGACTTTATAAAGCTGATTGAGGAAGCGAAATAGAGAGAAAAAGAGGATTCCGGGAAAGAACCTGCCGGAATCCTCTTTTTCTCTCTACTCTTCGCGATTATAACAGAAGCAGGAGGTCATATGATCGTTGACCAGTCCGACCGACTGCATGTAGGCATAAATAATGGTAGGGCCTACAAATTTAAATCCCAGGTTCTTTAAATCCTTACTGATTTTTTCTGCTAACGGAGTGCTGGCAGGAACGTCAGCCATAGTTTCCCAGGCATTTTTGATGGGTTTGTTATCCACATAGGACCATAAGAACTGGTCCAGGGAACCGTATTTTTCACATAACACGAAGTAAGCCCTGGCGTTTAAGATGGCCGCGTTGATCTTTAAACGGTTTCGGATAATTCCGGCGTTCTGCATCAGCTCTTCGATCTTCTCGTCACCGTATGTACTGATGATGGCCGGATCGAAATCATCGAAGGCCTTTATAAAGGCATCCCGCTTCTTCAGGATGGTAATCCAGCTTAAACCTGCCTGCATACCCTCCAGAATCAGCATTTTAAACAGTGTTCTGTCATCGTGAACGGGTTTCCCCCATTCGTTATCGTGATACTCCTGGTTCAGTATATCGTGGGCGGCCCAGTCACACCGTGTGAGTTTGTCTGACATTGGTTCTCCTCTTTCTGTGTTGGTGTTGAAATCTGCCTTTTTGTGTGCTCTTGCCAGTGGTTCCATATTCTTCAGCCTATTATAATAGAAATTTCTGCTCGCATCAATACTTGAGAGTAAAAAGTTTATACCTGGCTGTGATGGCGAACCGAAGGCTATTGAAATAGCCATTCCCAAGCATACGCCGCATAGAGGCGGCAGCCATTTAGTAAAGCCGATTCGTCCAGATCAAAACACTCGTGGTGGAGCGGCCAGGAGGTTTTCTGGGTTCCGTCACTCGTTCCTAAGAATACCATGACGCCGGGGACAGCCTCTAAATATCGGGAGAAATCTTCAGAGGTCATGCTGGCTGGACGTTTTATTAAGTTGTCTTCCCCCCACACGGTCATGGCCGCGTTTTTTGCCGTGCAGCAGCAGGCGGCATCATTGACAGTCGGGAGCAGGGACGGCGTGTAGGTGACTTCAGAGGAGCAGCGGTACATCGCGGCTGTGTGTTCGCTGTAACGGGTAAGGGCTTCCTTAAAATAACCGCTGAGCTCCTTGTCGAAGAAACGGATATTTCCGGATAATACAGCTTCCTGAGCCAGCAGATTGACCTTTGTGCCGGCCTGGAAGATTCCGATGGTAAGGACAGCCGGTTTCTGCGGATCAATTTCTCTGCTGATGATTTGCTGAAGATTGACAGCCAGATGGGCGCCGGCAAGGAGCGTATCCGATCCGAGATGGGGTGTCGCGCCGTGGCCTCCGGGGCTGGTAAGGCGGATGGAAAAGTCATCTACACCTGCCATGCAGGGGCCGGGCAGAATACAGATTTTTCCCGTTGGAAGATCGGGCGCCACATGGATCGCAAATACGGTATCCACTCCGTCAAGCATCCCGTGATCGATCAGCATTCTGGTTTCTCTGCCGGTTTCCTCCGCCGGCTGAAACATGAGCCGCACGGTGCCGGAAAAATGGTAACGGCTGTCCCAAAGAAGCTTTGCCGCCCCCAGCAGCATGGCCGTATGGGAGTCGTGTCCGCAGGCGTGCATGACACCGGGAGACTGTGAGACATAGGGCGCGTCTGAATTTTCCGTAATAGGCAGGGCATCCAGATCTGCGCGCAGCAAAACTGTTTTACTGTACTTTTCAGGTGGTAAGGCAGCGGTTTCCTCCGGGCGCGTCTGCAAACCGGCGATCTCAGCCAGAATATCTGTTTTATGCAGTGTACGGTGTGGAATCCCCAGTTTGTCCAGTTCATTTCTGATTAACTGCTGGGTCTGAAATTCCTGGCCGCTCAGCTCCGGATGCTTGTGAAGCGTTCTCCGTATGCCAATGATATAGTCGGACAACATTGAAAAATCGGTCATATTAATAATCCTCCTGTCGGTGTGTCTCTTCTTTGTACTGTGCCGGTGTCATATTTGTATATTTTTTAAACAGCTTCGAAAAATAGTTGGGGTCGCTGATGCCGACCGATTCTGCAATTTCGTAAATCCGGAGATTACCGGTCTGAAGCAGTCTCTTTGCTTTCTCAATCCGCAGGCTCGCTAAGTAGTCTACAAAATTCATTTGAGTGACTTCCTTGAAAATCCGGCTTAGATAGGACGGATTGACGTAATTGATCTCCGCGATTTTTTTCAGCGTCAGAGTCGACGTGGACAGATTCTCGTTGAGATACTGCAAAATCGTGTGGATGAGCTTGTTTCCCTTGGCATCAGTATATAGATTTACCTGGTAAAGCGTGAAGCGCACCATCTGAAGGACGTATTGCCGGATGTCTTTTTCGTCGGTCAGCTTCAGGATATGCGTGTAGGGCAGGTGATCCGTATTGTAAATTTCATTGTAGGAGATTCCCTTGTCTCTCAGTGTTGCGAGCACGATATTTACGATGGAGAGCGACAGCACCATGACATCGGAGAGAACATGGCTGGGGATTCGTTCCAGCGAATCATAGGCCGCATCAACGCGCCGCAGAGCGGTATCCTCCTGGGGAAGCTGCATATACAAGGGAAGCTCTTCCGTCACCGTATTGATTAAATTCTGTAATTCCTGCTGATTCTGTTCCTGGGGCGGATTGGCCAGAAATGACTTGTTATGGCTGTATTTGGCGACCTGGGAGTTCTGGTAGGCCTGACGGTAGGAGCTGCGGATATCCTCGAGGCGCTCCACCGGCGTGCCGACGCCCACATACGATTTGATCCCCAGTTTGTCCTTCAGCAGGGTAGAAAAATGGAAGCCGTAATTGTATAAGTTGATTTTTCTGTTTTCAGTCAGCAGGACCAGGTTCATATGAATATCCTGAAAGACCAGGAGGCCGCTTAGCCGCTCTGCCGCCGTTTGGATGATTTCCCGGCACTGGAACTGCTGCATGATGCTGGCTTCGATGTCCTGGCTGACATTTAGTGTCAGGAGAAGGATATTGAAGAAACCGGAATCACGATGCAGCGGTATCTGGTAATAGCTCAAATTCTCCCAAAGGTAATCGGAGGGGAGGCTGCTGACCATCATGTTGCTGAAAAAATTCTGGATTATGTAGTCCCGGTTTTCGTTCAGCTTCTTTTGAAGGAGTTCGTGCTGGTAAAGTTTTTTCTGCTCTTCCCGGATGGAATTGCGGATATCGGTCACAGTCCTGATCAGTTCCTCACGTTTAATGGGTTTTAAAAGAAAACTCGATATTCCGATTTCCAGCCCCTGCTTGGCGTAGTCGAATTCATCGTGGGCGGTAAGAATGATGATTTTAATGTGCGGATATTCTTCCAGAACCATTTCTGCAAAGTCCAGGCCGTTTATAAACGGCATTTCAATATCGGTGATGATGACATCCGGTTTTCGTTCGGCAATCAGCTCCAACGCCTGGTTTGCGCTGGATACATCATCCGTAATGACATAGTCCAGTTCCTCCCATGGGATGCAGATCCGCAGCAGTCCCCTCATTTTATCTTCATCGTCTACGAGCATCACTTTTATGGGCTGTGGCTGATACATATCGGCAGACCTCCTAAAACGGTATTTTAATGATGACAGAAGTTCCCTTCCCTTTTTGGCTGAGCAGCTCTACGGCGCCCTTTTCCGGGTAAGAAATATGGACCCGCTCAATTGTGCCTGCCAGACCGAAGCTGTCTCTGGGTGAGGGGCTTAAGGAGCGCAGGCTTTGCAGCAATTGATCGTCCATTCCTACCCCGTTGTCGGTAACCGTGAGACAGATCAGGGTCTCCTGGCGTTTGACGGATATCAGGATGGTACCGGGTTCCCCAAGCGGTTTGATACCGTGGTAGACCGAGTTTTCGACCAGGGGCTGAAGCAGGAGTTTTATGATCTCGTGCTGGTACAGCGTTTCATCTACATCATAGTTTACGGTAAATAATTCCTCATAGCGCAGGGAGAGAAGGGAGGTGTAATCCTTTATGATCTGCAGTTCCTGCTCCAGGGTGATGAACTGTTTGCCCTTACTCAGACTCTGACGGTAAAAACTGCCCAGCGCGGTGATGGCGTCATAGGCCTGATTGGTGTCTCCGGTGAGCACAATGTATCCGATGGTATCCAGCGTGTTATACAGAAAATGCGGTTTCATTTGTTCCTGAAGCGCGCGGAGCTCCGTCTTTCTTTTCAGCTTCTGTTCCTGCACCAGCCGTTCCATAAGAAACTGAAGCCTTTCTATTAAATGGTTGTAATGTATCTCCAGAAGACCCAGTTCGCTGTTCGGGTGGCGGACGGCCACCGGTTCGAAATTTCCGTTTTCCGCGCGGCCCATGGCCTGAATCATCTGGGAGACAGGCGTCTGAATCGATTTTGCAATAACGATGACACAGATCAGCATGAGCACCATATTGATGAAGAAAATCCAGAAGGAGATCTGGAGCAGGGAGGTGCTCAGCGTGGACTCGTATTTTAGAGGGAAGGTGGCGGTTAATCTCCACTGGTATTCTGGAATATAGATTCCGGCTGACAGCGAATTTTTGCCGCTGGCACTGTAGTAAGCAGACGTAGGACCGATGAAGGGGCTGATATTGTGGTGATTTTCCCCTTCCTTTGTATCGCCGTAGGTGCTGATGATCTCCCCGGAAGCGTCATACAGGGTAATCTCGATATCGGATGGCTGAAAGACGTGCTCAAATATCTGGTTGATGGAGCGCGTCGGTATGTTCATAATAGAGAAGCCGATCGGTTTCTGGGTTTCTAAGTCATTGATGACCCGGACTGCCGACAGAAAATCTTCGGAGTAGTCGGGAAGAAAAATATTGCCGGCATGAAGAGAAAGAATACAGCTCCCCTTGGCGTCCATGACGCTTTGATACCAGGGGGCCTCTGTGACAGAGTGAATCACCGGCGTCTTGATTCCGAACTTATCGACTCCATAGAGCTGCCCCTTTAGATTCATAATATAGATAGAATCGAGATGATTATAGCTGTCGATAATGGTAAAAAGATAATTGTCATAAAATTTCCGGTCAGTTGGTTTCAGTGGAAGCTTTGTGAGATCAGAGATACCGCTTTTCAGCAGAAGGCTGTAGCTGTTATTGGTATTTTCCACCATTTCCACGATGTTGGAGCGGATCGAAGTGAGCGTCTGTCTGGAATGCTGTTCCATGTTGGACAGGACGTATTCTTTCGATACATAGCGGTATGAAAAGTAAGTCAGAATAACACTGAGCAGCAGAAAACCAAAAAAGACCGTGCTGATTTTTCTCGATATTTTACTGTGAAACGCCCAGTTCCACAGATTTAAAGCGCTCGCTTTCCGTTTCCCCATAAATGCATCCCCCCTGCTATTATGTCATCATATCACGGTGAATTTTAAAAGTAAACAAAGCGGAAAATGAAGTAAAAAATCTACTAGAGAAAGTAAGCGATTTACTATACGGCTAATGGCAAAGCCGGAAAATGAGACGTGAACCTCCGGTAAAATAGTAAGTTAATCACCAGAAACAGTAAAATCTCTCTCTTCCGTGAAAACGCTGAACTGTGTAAAATAGAGTTACATTCACAAGCGCTTTTGAATCAGACAACTTAATAATATTGGAGGAGCGGAATCATGAAAAAGAAAACATGGAGAACCGTCATGGCACTTGCACTTGCGGGTACTATGGCGATGGGACTGACTGCCTGCGGCTCAGGTGCAGTAAACAGTACAGCCGGAGGAGATACCAGTGCTGCACAAACGGCTAAGGAAACCACACAGGAGGCCAGTGGTGACACGGGGGAAGTGCCTGTGATCAAGCTGTGGCATATATTCGGAGGGGATACCGATCCCAATAAGGCAATTATCGATCAGGTCGTAAAAGATGCGGAAGAAAAGTTCCATGTAAAGATAGAATCCGACACGGCTGAAAATGAGGCATATAAGATGAAATTAAAGGCGGCCATTGCGGCCAATGAAACGCCGGACATCTTCTATACCTGGGGCCATGGCTTCATCAAGCCGTTTGTCGAAGCGGGAAAGGTAGAGGCGCTGGACGATTATCTGACCGATGATTTCAAGTCACATCTGGGGCCGTCAACCTTGACCGGCTTCCAGTTCGATGAAAAAACGTATGCGCTTACGACAGACCAGTCGGTAGCCTGCATGTTTTATAATAAAGAGATGTTCGAAAAACTGAATCTGGAAGTTCCGGAGACCTTTGATGACTTCCTGACAGTATGCCAGACCTTCCTAGACAACGGAATCACACCGCTCACCGTAGGCGGAAAGGAACCGTGGACGATTGCCATGTATCACGATCTTCTGGCCTTAAGGGCGGTTGGAAGCGAGGGCGTAAAGGCTGCCACCGGAAAAGAGACGGGATATGACGATCCTGGATTCTTAGAGGCGGCCCAGTGCCTGAAGAAGCTGGTGGATATGGGCGCATTTCCGGATGGCTCCGCCGGTATCTCGAGAGAAGAATCGGAGGTTCCGTTCCTTCAGGGACAGATTCCGATGTACTTAAACGGAAGCTGGACGGCGACGAGAGTGTATAAGGACTCTTCCCTGGTACAGGGAAAAATCGGAGTATTCCCATTCCCGGTATTAAAGGATGGAAAATCAGGAGTGACAGACTTTACCGGCGGGCCGGATACGGCCTTTGCGGTCAGCGCAGCCACCAGGGATCCGAAGCTTACAACCGAAGTTGCTCAGTATATTGCCTATGAACTGGCGATCGGAAAGTACAAGATCGGTTCCAGCATCCTTCCGTATGTAAACGTGGACGTAGATAAGTCTGAAATCAATCCGCTCTTAATGGAGATCTATGATTTCACAAAAGACGCCACAAGCTATACAATCTGGTGGGATAATCTGATGGAAGGAAAAGATGCAACCGTATATTTAAACAAGCTTCAGGAGCTGTTTGTCGGCAGTATTACACCGGAACAGTATGTGGCTGAACTGCAGAAATTAAATCAGTAAACGAGGAGCGCTCCCGGAAACGTTTTTTTGAGAGCGACTCCAAACCGAAAGGGGACTGGAGACAGTCCCCTTCATAAAAAGATAGGAGGTTTTTTGTGAACCGGGTACTGTCAAATAAAAAAGCCGTGTTTATTTTCCTGCTTCCGGCGCTGGTCCTGTTTTTGACCATTATTATCGTGCCGATCTTTATGTCCGTGACTTACAGCCTCACAGAGTGGGATGGGATCGGGAAAAAGGTATTTACGGGGTTTGATAACTATAAGGAGCTGTTCCTCACCAACAGTGATGGATTCTGGAGGGCAGTTAAGAATTCTTTGATTTTTGCAGCGGGTTCTGTCTTTGTGCAGCTGCCGATTTCTCTCATCCTGGCGCTGATTCTGGCAAGAGGAGTAAAGGGGGAACGTTTTTACGTCAGCGTCTATTTCATCCCGGTTCTGATTTCTACCGTGGTGATCGGACAGCTCTGGATGAAGATTTACAATCCGCAGTACGGGCTTCTGAATACGGTCTTAAGATCCATGGGCTTAGAACAGCTTACGGGGAACTGGCTCGGAGACACAAAAAAGGTGATCTTTGCCGTGATCGTGCCGGTGCTGTGGCAATACATCGGTTACCACATGCTGCTGATGTACGCCTCGGTGCGCTCCATCTCAGAGGAGATTTTCGAAGCGGCCCGTATCGACGGCGCCAATGGGATTCAGACTGCATTACATATTACCATTCCGCTTATGAAGCCGATTCTGAAGGTCTGCGTGACCTTTGCGGTGGTTGGGTCTTTAAAGAACTTCGATCTTGTGTACGTTATGACGGGCGGCGGACCGGCGGGAGCGAGCCAGCTTCCGAGTACGCTGATGGTTGAGACCATTTTCTCCAGAAATATGTATGGTTATGGAAGCTCGATGGCAATTTTCATTATTCTGGAATGCTTCCTTTTTGCATGGCTGATTCGTGGGGCATTTCGTGACAATGAGTAAGGGAGGACATATGAAAAAAATAAATTTATCCCGGGCAGTCATTCAGGCGTGTCTGATCTTTTGGGCCGCGCTTCAGATATTCCCCTTATACTGGCTTTTGACGTTTTCACTGAAGGACAACACAGAGATATTTCAGGGAAATATGGTTGGCCTCCCCTCTGTCTGGCGCTTTGAGAATTACACCCATGCCTTTATGGGCGGAAATGTGGGGCGCTATCTGGCCAACAGTATTATTGTTACGGCGGCCACCATTCTGATTGTCTGTATTGCATCTCTGATGGCTTCCTACGCTCTGATCCGGATGAAATGGAAGCTTCAGAGGACCTTTCAGCTGATTTTTATCATGGGAATCACCATACCGATCCACGCAGCGCTGCTGCCCGTATTTATCATGATGCGGCAGGTGCATTTAATCAATACTTACTGGTGCTTGATTATTCCGTACTCGGCCTTCGCAGTGCCGATGGCGATTATGATCAGCTCCGGTTTTATCTCTTCCATTCCGGTGGAACTGGAAGAAGCCGCGTGTATCGATGGATGCAATATATATAAAATCTTTATTCAGATTATACTCCCGCTGATGAAGCCGTCGCTGGCCACGATTGCCATTTTTACGTTTTTGCAGTCCTGGAATGAGCTGATGTTTGCGGTCGTGTTTATCAGCAAGCCGGCATACCGGACGCTGACGGTTGGAATACAGTCCCTGGTAGGGCAGTATACGACAGACTGGGGCCCCATCGGGGCCGGGCTGGTGGTCGCCACGTTCCCCATTATCATTATCTATGTGATATTGAGCAGGCAGGTGCAGCAGAGCCTGATTGCCGGTTCCGTAAAAGGGTAGGTGAGCGGAGATGAATACAGGCTGTTTTGATGAGGTGATCAGCAGAAGAGGGACCAACTGCGCGAAATACGATGAAATGGATGAAAAGTACGGGAAAGACATCCTGCACTGCGGTGTGGCCGATATGGATTTTCGCGCGCCGGAACCCATACGGGAGGCGTGCCGGAAGGTGACAGATCACGGAATATATGGCTATACCAATCTTCCGTCCTGTTATCCCGCTGTTGTGGGGGAGTGGATCCGCAGAGAATACGGATGCAGGGTCGAAGATGAGTGGATCCTGTTTTCCCCGCGAATCAATATTGGGCTAAACATGGCCGTGGAGACGTTTACAAAGCCGGGAGACAGGATCATTGTTCATACGCCGGCTTACCCGGCCCTTACGGATGCGGTGAATAAGCATGGCAGAATCATGATCGGGAGTCCGCTGGAATGGGACGGAACACGCTGGAGTATGAATTTTGACGCATTGGAATCGAAGATGGATGCTTCTGTGAAAATGATGATTCTCTGCAATCCCCACAATCCGACGGGCAGGGTCTGGGAAGCGGAGGAATTAAAGGCGGTGGAGTCCTTCTGCCTGCGCCATGAACTGTTTCTTTTATCCGATGAGATTCACGCCGATATAATAAGGAAAGGCAGACGGTTTTGCAGCATACTGTCGCTCTCCGAACCAATGAGGAAGAGGATGATCGTATACCAGTCCGTGACGAAGACGTTCAACATTCCGGGAATTATGTTTTCCAATATGATCATACCCGATGATTCCATGCGTCAGGCGATGAAGGCGACGGTAGACCGGGAGGGATTCCATAATCCAAACATATTTGCGGCGGCAGTGATAAAACCCGCGTATCGTGAGTGTGGAACGTGGAAAGAGGAATTAAATCGCTGTCTGGATGAAAATATGAGCTTTCTGGCCGGATATTTAAAGGAACACATGCCGCTGCTTGAACTGAGGGAACCGGAAGGAACCTTCCTGGCATGGATTGATTACAGAAAGACAGGGATGACGGAAGCGCAGATTGTTAAGTTTTTTCTGGAGGAGGCGAAGGTATCCGTCTATGAAGGCAGCCATTTTGGGGAAGCCGGGCTGGGATTTATCCGGCTGAATGCGGCGGTTCCGAAACGTGTGCTGGAGGAGATTCTGGACTGGACGAGAAACGCGTATTCTTTGAGATTCAGCGGTAAAGAATAGAAGATTCATACCTGCTCAAAAGCGAATGAGGTCTTCCACGAGTATCGTGTTTGTGGTACAATGAGACACAGCCGACAGTGTCCGGTGAGAGATTAAATTTGATTTTGGAGACAGAGATATGATAAACCGGATTATTATGATCATTATGGCGCTGGGCGCCGTGGCTGGGGGAATTGACCGTATCCTGGGGAACCGTTTTGGGTATGGGAAGAAATTTGAGGAAGGCTTTCAGTATCTGGGGCCGACCGCGCTGTCCATGGTGGGGATCATCTGCCTGGCCCCGCTGGTATCGGGGACGCTGGGAAGGCTTATCATTCCGGTTTACCGGTTCCTTGGGGTGGACCCCGCCATGTTTGGAAGCCTTCTGGCCATCGATATGGGCGGATATCAGCTTTCCATGGAGCTGGCGGAGAATCCGCTGATCGGAAGGTACGCGGGAATCGTGGCGGCCTCCGTGTTTGGCTGTACGATTGTCTTTACCATTCCGGTAGGGATGGGGCTGATCGAAGAGGGCGACCGCCCTGTATTTGCAAAGGGGATTATGCTGGGACTGGCTGCCATGCCGGCGGCGCTGATCACCGGAGGGGCTGTGTGCGGCCTGGGGATCGGGGAGATTCTGCATCAGAATCTTCTTGTTCTGGTTCTGGCCCTTCTGCTGGGAATCGGTCTGTTCCGCATTCCTGATGGCATGGTGAAAGGCTTTGAGGTGTTTGCTGTTCTTATCCGTACCGTGATAACCGCCGGGCTTGTGCTGGCGGCGGTTACATATATGACAGGATTTGTGGTGATTCCCGGAATGGCTCCCATCGAGGAGGCCATGGCGGTGGTTTCCTCCATTGGTGTGGTGCTTCTGGGCAGCCTTCCCGTGACGGAATTTTTACAGCGCCGGCTGAAACGGCCCTGTACCGCGCTGGGCGCCAGAATGGGGCTGGACAGCATCAGTGTCCTGGGGCTGCTGGTCAGTATCGTGAGTCCCATACCGGCGCTCGTCATGATGAAGGACATGAACACGTTTGGCAAGCTTGTCAATGTGGCGTATATGGTGAGCTCCGCCTCCATGCTGGCCGCCCATCTGGGATTTACCGTGAGCACCGAGCCGGACATGCTGCCTGCGCTGCTGGTGTCCAAACTGGCCGGGTGCGCGGCTGCGATTGCGCTGGGATTCATAACGTCAAAAACAAAGAAGTGATTATAGGTTACTGTTTATAGCCAGGAATTTTAAATTCAAATTTTAAGTTCCTGGCTATTGAACTGTTCAAATAATGAAATATATGGTATGATATGTACTATATAAGCATTTGGCGGGGAATGCCGGACTGAAACACCGCAGATATTTGCTGCAACGTTCGATAAAACGTTCTGAACGAATCCTTTTTCATTAAGAAACGTTCGTGAAATGCGATGCATCTGAATGAAACGATCAGGAAAATGTATTTTAAGTGAAAATGTCTTCTGCGGAAGGCAGGAAACGAAACTATAACAGGATATAAGAGGTTGTCGAAGTGAAAAACAAAAAGGGTGTCATTGTAAAAAGGCAGCAGACGATTTTACAGAGACTGCAGAAAGAGAAAGAAGTATCGGTCGATCAATTAGCCAATGAACTGGGAGTCTCACCGCTTACCATAAGACGGGATTTGATTGAATTTGAAAATCAGGGATTTGTGAAACGCCATTACGGCGGTGCAAAATTGATAGAAGGCACCCTTTTTGAAGATCCGACGCTGGATGTCCCGCCTGCCACCGGTCAGGACGGAACGACGGATTACAGAAGAGTCGTTGCAAAGAAGGCTGCAGAACTGATTGAGGAGGGCGATATAATATTCGTCAACAGCAGTAAGACGGCTCTTTTAATGCTGGACTATATATCCGGCAAGCGGGTCAGCGTGATAACGAATAATGGAAATGCCATTACCAGCAGTCACGATCCGCTGGTCAGCATTATTCTGACCGGCGGAGAGCTGCACGGAACGAAATGTTCCCTGGTAGGGGATTTTGCACTCGCCACCATACGGAAGATCCGGGCGAACAAGTGCTTCATCGGAGTCAGCGGGATCACGGCAGAAGGCGAGATCAGCACGGCGGTGCTTCAGGAAACCATGGTAAACAGCCTGATGATCGAGCGGGCAAAGGATATGGTTGTCATACTGGCGGATCATAAGCGGATCGGCAAGCTGCATAATTTTATCATCGCGGATACCCATCAGATTACCCATATCGTTACGGACGAGCTGGCCGACGAGGCGGTTACGTCAAGGCTGGAAAAAGATAACGTGACCATATTGAAGGGCCACGTTACCGATTGATATGTAAGGACAGATAACAGAATATTTAAGTGTAAGGATACAGTCTGGAATAAGATTCCTGATACAGACTGTATCCTTTTTTGTAGTTGTCCCTGTTCTCCGGGAGTGTCTGAGTAACGGCATCGGCTGCCCGGGCTGCCCGAAAGGCTTCTTCCCAGCCGGAATACAGCCCGGTGGCTACGGCGGCGGACATCCATGCGCCTAAGGCAGTGGACTCCGGATTGCTGTACTGGGTGACCGGCGTACCCAGGATTCCGGCCAGGGACGGCGCCAGGGACGGGCATTTCGTAAGGCCGCCGCTTAAGACAATGGACGAGGGGGCGGGAAGATACCGTGCCATGCACTCCATATTGACCTTTATTTCATAGCAGATCCCTTCTAAGATGGCTCTTGCCATATCCCCTCTTGAAGAGGACAGCGTGAGACCCAGGAGGGAGGCCGTGGCCATGCTGTTCCAGTCAGGCGTCCCCTGCCCCTGAAAATAAGGCAGAGCAATGATGCCGCCTGCCGCAGGAGGCGAATCCACAATTTCCCGGTTGATCGAATCGAAGCCGCGGTCGCTGTCAGGATAAAAGGTGTTATGAAACCAGTTAAAGGCGGAACAGCAGGCCAGAATACTGCTCTCTAAAACGTATTTTCCTGGTATTGCACTGGCGCCCGCGATGACTTCGCTGCCTTTAATCACAGGCAGTTCATCGCAGCCGCTGATGATGTAAGCGCCGGTACCTGTCGTGATCTGGGCGTCTCCGTGGTGGATCACCCCCTGGCCCAGCGCGGAGCACTGCTGATCGCCTCCGGCCGATATGAGCGGCGTCCCTTCCAAAAGTCCGGTGAGCCGCGAAAATGGGCTGGATATGTGTCCCGCCACAGTGCCGGGAGATATGAGATCACAGAGCTTGGAGCGGGGGAGTTCAAAGAGCCGCAGAAGCTCCTCATCCCACTCCCGGGTTCCCAGATTCATGAGAAGAGAGCGGCTCCCGTAGGTATGGTCGGTGACCAGAGTACCCGTCATAAACCATACCAGATAATCGGGAATGACCGCCAGTTTTGCCGCATGTTCAAACAGCTCCGGCTGATTTCTGCGGATCCAGGCCATTTTACTGCCGGAGTAAACCGGATTAATCCGGCTTCCTGCCTTTTGGATTATGACAGGATCAGACTTCTTTAAATCATGGCAGAGAGACATTGTGCGTTTGTCCTGCCACATGATTGCCGGAGACAGCGGTTCCATATCCTTCGACAGAGGAAGCACGGAGGATCGCTGTGAGGTGAGAGACATCACATCAATCTTCCTGTTTTCTTCTTTGGCGGCCTGCGCCAATCCGGAACAGATCCGGATCAGTGCCGAGGTCCAGTCAGAAGCATTCTGCTCTACACAAATCTGATCAATATAGAACGGGGAATAGGGAATTTGAATCTTTTTCAGTTCAGCTGCGTGCGCATCGTATAAAATCCCCCTCATGCTGGAAGTACCAACATCAATCACTAAAACGTTCATATAATCCTCCTGAATGAACGAAAAAATAGAAAAAACTTGAGAATACAGGGACAGCATACCAAAAAATGTACAATAAATCAATAGAAAATCGCACGCATTGCAATAAAAGATAAAAATAGAATTCATAAAAGTACTTAAATGAACAGCTTGAGACGAAAAAACGCATAAAAACAACAAGAAACGAAAAATATTTCTTGACACTATTGACATAACGTACATAAAAGAATATAATGAACGTACAAAACAATCGTAAAACCAATAAATGATCGTAAAAGTGATTGGCGGTTTTTATTGGCATTCAAAATGGAGGGATTATTCACATGAAGAAAAGAAACGTAAGTGTAATGCTGGCAGCCGCAGCCGCAGTGACAGTTCTAGCAGGATGCAGCGGTACCGGAACAAAGACAGAGACCACAACAGCAGCTCCGGCGACTGAGTCTGCGACAACAATGGCGGGAGAAAGCAAAGATGCGTCAGGAGAAAAGACGAAATTAAAACTGGCTCTTTGGGACTATGACGTGGAGGGCTCTGTATACCCGGCCATGATGGAGGCGTTTAACCAGAAATATCCTGATATTGAAGTGGAAGTCATCAACGCGCCAGCCAACGATTACGAGACAAAGCTTACCACGATGCTGGCTTCCGGCGACGACATTGACGTATATTTTGCAAAATCCAATACTTCTTATCCGACGCTGGTACAGAAGAATTTTGCCCTCGACTTAAATGCCATAGCGAAAGAAAAAGGATTTGACCTCACCCCTTACGGAACTGTTCTGGAACAGCATTATGTGATTGACGGCGGCCTCTATGCCCTTCCGTTCCGGACCAATGACTGGGTGATCTATTATAATAAGAAGATTTTTGATGATGCAGGAGTTGCATATCCCACCAATGATATGACATGGGAGCAGTTCTTTGAACTCGGAAAGCAGTTAAGCCATGACGATGTCTACGGATGCGCGTTCTATCCAAAACCAGGATTTATCGCACCGTGTCTCGTAGGAGCCGTAAACGGGTTTGATATTACCTCCAGCGATTTTAATGAGCTGGTGCCGGCAGCTGCAAAGGTTATGGCAGCGATGAAAGACGGAGTCTGGGAAGACTATGCGGAGTCTGTCTCCATGTCGAAGGATCAGACATACTTCTACCAGGGAAAATGGGGCATGCTGTATAACGGTTCCTGGATGACGCAGCTTCTGGAAGCACAGGATCTTGGATTTGATTACGGCATTGTGAAATCTCCTTATTGGGAAGGAACCGAGAAGAAGGGCTTCGCAACCTCTACGCCGGTACTGATCAATCCTAAGACGGAAAAATTAGATGCGGCATGGGATTTGATGACATTTCTCTGCGGAGAAGAGGGCGCAAAGATCGTTGCAGAATCCATGCTGGTTCCGGGATACATGACAGATGAGATTATGACCACATTTAAAGAGAGCACAGGGCTTGACGAATCATCCATGGAAGCGCTGACGGATAATGTCAGCTACGGCCTTGGAGAGGCAAGCGTGAATTTAGGCCAGATGTCAAGTGCGGTAAACGAAGAACTTGAGCTTGTTCTTACAGACAACCAGTCTCCGGAAGAGATGGCTGATAACTTAAATACCCGCCGTGAAGAGATTCTGTCTCAGAACTAAGGGGTGGTTCCTGAGCCGGTACGATATTTTGAGCACTGCACTGCGCCGTTTATTACGCAGTGCAGCATTCAAGTCTGCCGGCTCAGACTTTAAAAAGCGTCACGCGCTGAGCGGAGATGACATGTATTGCACGTGAGCGGCCAGGGAACGCCGCGAAGTGCTCATAACAAGGAGGGACGATATGGCAAAAACGACAGCAGTATACAAGTCGAACCAGGTAGTGGTCAACCGGAACAGGAAGATGGCGTTCTGTTTTTTGCTGCCAAATATCATCGGATTTGCAGTTTTTACCTTAATACCGGCTGTTTGGGCAATCGGTTTAAGCTTTACGAATTGGGACGGGTCCGGTGCTGCTAAGTTTGTGGGAATTAAAAACTATATCAATCTGTTTCGCGATTCAAACTTTACGATATCCCTTTGGAATACCATTATTTATACGGTGGGGACTGTGCCGTTTATCATCATGCTGTCGCTGGTTATGGCATTTATTCTGGATTCCGGCATTAAGTTTTCTTCTGCAATCCGTGCGGCGCATTTCTTTCCGCATATTTCCTCTATTGTTGCGATTTCGGTTGTATGGCAGTTTCTTTATTCCAAGAACGGCCCCTTAAATCAGATCCTGCACAGCATTGGCCTTCAAAATGTTCCCGCGTGGCTGTCGGATAAGGACTGGGCGCTGCTGGCTGTGATGATCATGATTATCTGGAAAGGAATCGGATACTATATGATCATTTATCTGGCGGGCTTAAAGGGGATTGATAACTCGCTGTATGAGGCGGCTACCGTAGACGGGGCCAATTCGTTCCAGCGCTTCCGGTTTATTACGATTCCACAGCTTAAACCGGTTACCTTTTACATAACCATCATGTGCATCATCAACTCGTTCCAGGTATTTACGCCGATTTTCATCATGACAAAGGGCGGTCCGGGACGCGCTACATCCGTGCTGGTGCTCCAGATTTACAAAGAGGCATTCCAGAATTACAAGTTTGGCTACGCATCGGCAGAGGCTATGGTACTGTTTGCCTGTATCTTAGTGGTGACGTTGATTCAGTTCAAACGTCAAAAACAGGATTAGGAGGGAGAGAGCATGGCAGAAAAAAAGAAAAAAACCGGACTTGCGCTGTTCTTATCGATTGTCAAGTATACGGTCGTCATCGCATCGTCTTTAACTATGATTCTTCCGTTCCTCTGGATGCTGTCTTCTTCCTTTAAAGACAGTCTGGAAGTCTTCAATTTCCCCATCCAGTGGATCCCTCAGAATCTGAAACTGGAAAATTACTCCTATATCTGGAATAAGGCCAATTATCCGCAGCTGTTTTTTAACACACTGAAGCTGACGGTGGTGATTACCATTCTGCAGATCGTGACGTGCAGCCTGGCGGCTTACGCATTCAGCAAGCTGGTATTTCCGGAGAGAGATAAGATCTTCATCCTGTACCTGGCAACCCTGATGCTTCCCTACCAGGTGGTTATGATTCCTCAGTTTTCCGTTATCAAGATATTCGGACTCACCAATACCCATATGGCGCTGATCCTGATTCAGGCGTTTAACCCCATGGGTGTATTCCTGATGAAGCAGTTCTTCGATGGAATTCCCAATGAATTGAGCGAGGCGGCGCGGATTGATGGCCTGAATGAGTTCGGCATCTATTCCAAAATCATCATGCCTCTTTCCAAATCGGTAATCGGAACGCTGGTGATCCTGACCTCTGTGTCCGTATGGAACGATTTTCTGGCTCCGCTTATCTACATTAACTCCAGGGAACTGTATACGATTCAGCTGGGACTGCGCAACATGATCAGCGAGTTTACGGCAGAGTACGGGCCGATCATGGCGGCATCGGTCATCTCGATTATACCGATCCTGATCGTATTCCTGTGTTTCCAGAGTTTCTTCGAGCAGAGTCTGGCATCCTCCGGTGTCAAGGGATAAGAAAGGAGCGTACGGTATGAACGTGGATTTTAAGGCAAAGCCATTCTTCCTGGATGAGAGTGATATTGCATGGGTACAGGACTGTATGAAGAAAATGACCGTGGAAGAGAAGGTCAGCCATCTGTTCTGTATTTTAATCAAGGATAAACCGGTGGAAGAGATGGCCGCGGAAATGGATGCCCTGGGCTTTTATCCGGGCGGCTATATGACCGATGTTTTTCCGGCGGGGAAAGTAAAAGAAAATTTCAAAAAGCTTCAGGCCAGAACCGGGATTCCTCTGCTGTTCGCATCCAATCTCGAGCGGGGAGCGGATGGGATCTGCAAAGAAGGCACTTTATTCGGAACGCAGATGCAGGTTGCGGCAGCCGGAGATAAGAGATGGGCGTATGAACTGGGGCGGGTCTGTGGGGAGGAGGCGGCGGCAACCGGGGCCAATTGGAACTTTGGGCCGATTCTGGATATTGACACGAATTATCACAATCCCATTACGAATACGAGAGTGTTCAGTTCCGACCAGGAAACGGTCCTTCAGATGTCCAGGGAGTTTGTCAGAGGACAGATGGAAAACGGTATGGCCGTATGCTTGAAGCACTGGCCCGGAGACGGGCGGGATGAACGGGACCAGCATATGGTAACCACCATCAACGACTGCACGGCCAGGGAGTGGGATGCCTCCTATGGAAAGATTTATAAAGCATTGATAGAAGACGGCGCGGAAACCGTCATGGCCGCCCATATCATGCTGCCGGCATACTCCAGAAAGATGAATCCGGATATCCGGGATGAGGAGATTCTTCCCGGCTCCCTGTCCTGCGATCTGACCACAAGGCTCCTGCGGGAGCAGCTGGGATTTAACGGGCTGGTGGTGACGGATGCCACGACGATGACCGGATTCATGCAGACCATGGCCAGAAGAGATGCCCTGCCCCTTGCGGTGGCGGCAGGCTGTGATATGATCCTGTTTACCCTGGATTTAAAAGAAGATTACCAGTACGTGCTGGACGCGGCAGCAGACGGGACCATCAGCAGGGAACGTCTGGACGAAGCGGTTGCACGGATTCTGGCATTGAAGGCTCATCTAAAGCTTCATAAAAAGATGGAGGAGGGAACCCTGTTTCCGGGAGATGAGGCGCTGAAGGTGTTTGAACGCGAGGATAACCGCAATCTGGCCAGGGAGTGCGCGGACCGGTCGGTTACCCTGGTTAAGGACACCCAGAACCTGCTCCCCATAAGCCCCAAAACGCAGAGACGGATCCTGCTCCATGTCCTGGGCGACAAGGGCGGTTACCACGATCCCATCTGCAATCAGGCGGAGTATCTGGCCGGGCTGCTGGAGAGAGAAGGGTTTGAAGTAACCGTCTACGATGCTTCCAGAAAAGATCTGCTTCCAATTGGGAACAGCATAGAGAGCATGACGAAGCGGTTTGACCTGATTCTGTATTACTGCAGCGTGAAAACTTCCGGCAGTGACAATGTTTCCAGAATTTCCTGGACCGCGCCGGGCGGATGCAACACACCCAGATACATTTATGAAATCCCGACACTCTTTATATCTGTGGATAACCCTTATATGCTCCTGGATGTGCCAAAGGTCAGGACGTACATTAATGGTTATACACCCAGCAGATACGTAATCGATGCCATAGTCGAAAAAATAATGGGGAGAAGCCGGTTTACAGGGAAAAATCCGGTGGATCCGTTTTGCGGGCTGTTCCATACCCGGCTTTAAAGACTGCTTGACATCAGAAAGTGAGAATGAGATGGACTGGACCTGCGAGGCAGAACGAAAAATTATTGAAAAAATGGACTGGGTTTCAGAAAAATCCAGATTTAAAATCCCGTATACGACGGTTTCGGGAACTCATGACAACAAGATTGACGAGGACCGGCAGTTTGGCTGGGATGACGGCGTTTCCTGGTGGACCAACGGCTTCTGGCCGGGAATCATGTGGCTTCTCTATCTGCGCACCGGGGACCAAAGGTATGTGGATATCGCCCGGTATGCGGAAAAAAAGCTGGATCAGGCATTTGCCGATTTCTATGGACTGCATCACGATATGGGCTTTGTATGGCTTCCGTCTGCGGTGGCCGATTACAGGATCACGGGAAATCCGGAGTCGAGAAAACGCGGCCTGATGGCAGCCACCATCCTTTCCGGCCGCTTCAATCCGGCGGCCCGGATCTTCCGGGCATGGGATCAGTGGAGCGGCGCGCCGGATGAGGACACGGCGGGATGGGCCATTATTGACTGCATGATGAACATCAATCTGCTCTACTGGGCCTCCGATGAAACCGGTGATCCCAGATTCCGGGAACAGGCGGTGATGTATGCCGACCAGGTGATGAAATACTATATCAGGCCGGATGGCTCCTCCAATCATATCATGAGGTTCGATCCGGTGACCGGGGAGCTCACAGGGGCTCTGGGCGGCCAGGGATATGCGGAGGGCTCCAGCTGGACCAGAGGCCAGGCCTGGGCCATGTATGGATTTGCGTCGAGCTATATCCATACGAAGGATGAACGCTATTTAGACACCGCCAAACGGACGGCGCATTACTTTATAGCCAATATACCGGAAAACGGCCTGATCCCGGTTGATTTCCGGGCGCCGAAGCAGCCGTATTATGAGGATTCCTCGGCGGCAGCGGCAGCAGCCAGCGCGCTTCTGGAGCTTGCGCGGCTGACCGCAGCGTGTGAATCGGAGGTCTATCGGCGCGCAGCAGAAAAGCTATTGAAGGCATTGTACGAGAAACGGTGCAATTTCTCAAAAGGCAGCGACTGTATCCTGGAAAAGTGTACAGCGGCATATCACCATAAAAATCATGAGTTTCACATCATTTATGGAGATTACTATTTTATCGAAGCAATCTTTAAGCTTCGGGGTGAAACTTATCAAATGTGGTAACGGGCACTCACAGAAACCGGACAGAAAGCGTTTCCGAGGGCACTCGGTAGAAAATGGAGGAAGCAAATATGAGCAAAGTAACAGAACTGACGAGAGAAAAATGGATTTTAGGCGCGTTTCCGGAATGGGGGACATGGCTGAATGAAGAGATCGACCAGGAGGAGGTAAAGCCGGGAACCTTTGCGATGTGGTGGATCGGCTGTACCGGACTCTGGATCAAAACAGAAAATAAAACGAATATTGCCATCGATCTGTGGTTTGGCAATGGAAAACGGTCTCAGAAAACGAAGGAGATGGACCCGTTTCATCAGATGCGGAATATGACCGGCGGCCGTGCGACACAGCCGAATCTCCGGGCTGCGCCCATCGTCTACGACCCGTTTGCTGTTACAGCCGTTGACGCGGTACTGTCCACCCATTACCACAATGACCATATTGATCCGTTCTTTGCGGCGGCTGTGATGCAGAACTGCGGCGGCGAGGTACCCTTTATCGGTCCGCTGAAGAGCGTGGAAAAGTGGCTGAGCTACGGCGTTCCGGAATCGAGATGCAGAGTGGTCAAACCGGGAGATACGATTAAAATAAAGGACGTGGAAATCATGGTCACGGATTCCTTTGACAGAACGTGTCTCGTCACGGCGGATGAGGACATCCGGGGCGTGCTGCCGGACGATATGGACGACAAGGCTGTGAACTATGTGATTAAGACACCGGCCGGAACCGTGTACCATTCCGGGGATTCCCATTACAGTACATACTATGCCAAACACGGAAAGGATTTCGACATTGATATTGCCTTTGGTTCCTACGGAGAGAATCCGGCGGGCAATCAGGATAAGATGACATCCGTGGATATTCTTCGTATGGCGGAGGCATTAAAGTGCAGGGTGGTGATTCCGATCCATTACGACGTATGGACCAACTTTAAGGCAGATCCCCTTGAGATTCTCATGCTTTACAACTATAAGAAAGACGTTTTACAGTACCAGTTCCATCCGTTTATCTGGGACGTGGGCGGCAAATACGTCTGGCCGGTGGACCGGGATAAGATCCAGTACCATTACAGACGCGGCTTTGAAGACTGCTTTACGGATGAGCCTAACGTACCGTTCCGTTCCCTGCTGTAAGACCGGGGCAAAGGAGTAACGATGAAATTATATACCTTGGGACTTTATGAGAAATCCATGCCAAATGAGTTAAGCTTTCGGGAAAAGCTCACGTATGCCAGAGAGGCGGGGTATGATTTCCTGGAAATGAGTATCGATGAAACCGAAGAAAAACTGGCGCGGCTGGACTGGAGCGTGGAAAAGCGGGCCTCTCTCGTACAGGATATGTACGAGGCGGGGCTTCCGATCCGGACCATGTGTTTAAGCGGCCACCGGAAATACCCGTTGGGAAGCAGCGAGGAATCCGTTCGGATCCGCGGCATGGAAATCATGGAAAAGGCCATCAATCTGGCGGATGACCTGGGAATCAGAATTATCATGCTGGCGGGATATGACGTGTATTATGAGGAGTCCAGCGAATTTACAAAAAAGATGTTTGAAATGAATTTGAGAAAAGCGGTGGATATGGCCGCCAGCAGGAGCATACTGCTGGGCTTCGAGACCATGGAAACCGAGTTTATGAATACGGTTGGAAAGGCCATGAAATATGTGCAGCTGATGGGATCGGATTATCTGGGAGTATATCCCGACATCGGCAATATCACCAATGCGGCGAAGCAGTATAAGACTGATGTGATTGAGGATTTAAAGTCGGGGAGCGGCCGTTTGCTGGCCATGCATTTAAAAGAGACGGTGCCGGGGAAATACCGGGAGATTCCGTACGGAAGCGGCCACGTGAATTTTGAAGAGGCGATCAGAGAGGCGTGGCGGCTGGGTATCCGAAGATATGTGACGGAATTCTGGTATACAGGAGGCGGCGACTGGAAGGATGAACTCCGGAAGGCGAATCGGATGATGACCGACATACTTGGCAGACAGGCGAAGGAGGATGAACATGCAAGTTGAAAAAAAGGTGCTGGCCAATTTAACAAAGTGCTATTCCATCGCCCCCCTGACGTATCAGGGAAGGTTTCATTTTCTGGTGGCAGCAGAGAAGACAGACCGCTGTATCCTGTTCGATGAGACGGGAAAGGAGGTGGACACCGTATGGGAGGGGCCGGGCGGAGTCATGACGATGGTCCAGGTGCCGGGAAGTGACGGCCAGTTTCTGGCGACCCATAAGTTCTATTCCCCCAATGATTCCAAAGAAGCAAAGCTTGTAACCGTAACGCCTGCAGACGGAGTCTGGGAGGTGAAAACCCTGGCGGAGCTTCCGTTTGTGCACCGGTTCGATATTCTCATCAGAAACGGTGTAAAGTACTTGATCGCCTGTACGCTGAAGTCCGGCCATACATATAAGGATGACTGGAGCTGCCCCGGAAAGGTTTACTGCGCCGTGCTTCCGGATGATTTGAGCACTTTTGACGAGGCCCATCCGCTGCCGCTTACGGTCTTAAAGGAAGGGCTGACGAAAAACCATGGCTACGCCAGGACAGAAGACGGCGGCATGGATACGGCGGTGATCTCCTGTGAAAACGGTATATTTCAGTTCCTTCCGCCGGAACAGAGGAACGGGGAGTGGGAGATCCGGGAACTCCTCGATATACCGGCTTCCGATGCGGTGCTGCTGGATCTGGACGGGGACGGCAGAAAGGAACTGGCGGTGCTGTCGCCGTTTCATGGAGATACGTTTTCGATCTATCAGGACCGGGGAGAAGGCTTTTTTAAGGTATATGAATGCCCGGATAAAATGGAATTCTTACATGCCGTTTATGGCGGCCCGCTGTGCCGGATTCCCCGGGTCGTAATCGGTTTCCGGAAGGGCGAACGAAATCTCGTATCATTTTCTTATTGCAGGGAGAGCGGGACGTATGAGCGCGAAATCATTGACAGGGACTGTGGTCCGGCCAATGTCTGTCATTACATGGTGAATCAGAACGATGTGATCATATCCGCCAACCGGGAAACCGACGAAATCGCCATGTATACGGTGACGCCGTCTTCTGACGAACTGGAGCGTGTCTGAAAATTGCTTCTCCTCCTTTTTCTATTGACAAATCCATATTTCACATAAAAATATATTGAAAGGGAAATGGGTATTTTGCCGTACAGCTATTGCTCAGGCGGGGTGCTCGTTTCCCATGAAAAATAATATCATTGGGACAGAACTCCGATTTCACCAGTGCAATTATTATAAAAAAACAACTTGTTCACACTATGGTACAAGTGGTACTGTTGTAGTATAATAATATCAGTGATAAGGAGGATTTTTTTATGGAGAG
This sequence comes from Hungatella sp. SB206, assembly GCF_051132295.1. NCBI lineage: Bacteria > Bacillati > Bacillota > Clostridia > Lachnospirales > Lachnospiraceae > Hungatella > Hungatella sp. SB206. Next base: position 1,349,441 of record NZ_CP096603.1, read on the forward strand.
GAAAGCATACAAGTTCTGGTTCGCAACGGGGTCACAGGATCTTTATGGAGATGAGTGTCTGAGAAAGGTGGCAGAGCATTCCAGAATCATTGTAGAGGGGCTTAACCGGTCGGGACTTCTGCCTTATGAAGTGATCTGGAAACCGACTCTGATCGACAATACATCGATCCGCGCATTGTTTCATGAGGCCAACAGTGACGGGGAATGCGCGGGTGTCATCACGTGGATGCATACGTTTTCACCGGCCAAGTCCTGGATTCTCGGCCTTCAGGAGTACAGAAAGCCTCTGCTTCATTTACATACGCAGTTTAATCAGGAGATTCCCTATGACACCATTGACATGGATTTCATGAATGAGAACCAGTCCGCTCACGGAGACCGGGAATTCGGCCACATGGTGACGAGAATGGGCATTGAGAGAAAGGTTATCGTCGGTTTCTGGGATGAGAGTTCGGTGCAGGCGGCGATCGGCTCCTGGATGAGAACCGCGGTGGGCATCATGGAGAGCAGCCATATCCGTGTCGTCCGCGTGGCTGACAATATGAGAAATGTAGCAGTAACCGAGGGCGATAAGGTGGAGGCCCAGATGAAGTTCGGCTGGGAGATCGACGCCTATCCGGTGAACGAGATTGCAGATTATGTAAACGACGTGGCAGCAGGCGATGTAAGCGCTCTGGTGGAAGAGTACTACGATAAGTACGATATTCTGTTAGAGGGAAGAGATGCCGGAGAGTTTAAGAATCACGTGGCCGTACAGGCACAGATCGAGCTGGGATTTGAGAAATTCCTGGTGGAAAAGGATTATCAGGCGATCGTGACTCATTTCGGAGACCTAGGTTCCTTAAAGCAGCTTCCGGGTCTGGCGATTCAGCGTCTGATGGAAAAAGGATACGGCTTCGGAGGCGAGGGCGACTGGAAGACTGCCGCCATGGTGCGTTTGATGAAGATCATGACAGCCGGTATGAAAGGCGCGAAGGGAACTTCCTTTATGGAAGACTACACGTATAACCTGGTTCCGGGAAAAGAAGGCATACTGCAGGCACATATGCTGGAGGTATGCCCGTCAATCGCGGACAGCAGGATCGCCATCAAGGTATGTCCGCTGTCCATGGGAGACAGGGAGGATCCGGCCCGCCTTGTATTTACCGCAAAGGAAGGAAAGGCAGTGGCCACATCTCTGGTGGACTTAGGCAGCCGGTTCCGCCTCATCATCAATACCGTGAACTGCAAAAAGGTGGAGAAACCGATGCCGAAGCTTCCGGTTGCCACCGCATTCTGGACTCCGGAACCGAACTTAAAGACCGGGGCCGAAGCCTGGATTCTGGCCGGCGGCGCACACCATACGGCATTTTCCTACGATCTGACTGCAGAGCAGATGGGCGACTGGGCCGCTTCCATGGGAATTGAAGCCGTCTACATCGACGAGGACACTACAATCCGCAGCCTTAAGAATGAATTGAGATGGAATTCTGCTGCTTATCGTTAAAGAGGGGGAAAGACTATGACTGATGGTTTAAATGATAAAAGGGACGCTCTCACGGGGGACGTATATCAAAGCATTTTAGACGGAAGAACGGCTCTGGGTATGGAGCTGGGGTCTACACGAATCAAGGCGGTTCTGGTCGATGAGCACCAGAAACCGATTGCTTCCGGAAGCCATGACTGGGAAAACCGGTACGTGGACAATATCTGGACATACACGTTAGAGGACATCTGGGAAGGCGTTCAGGACAGCTTTGCAAAGCTGGCGGAGGATGTAAAAGCACGCTACGGTGTGACGCTTACGACCGTCGGATCCATTGGCATTTCCGCCATGATGCACGGCTACATGGCTTTCGATAAGGCCGGAGAAATCCTGGTGCCGTTCCGTACCTGGAGAAATACCATGACGGAGGAGGCTTCGGAAAAGCTGACGGAGCTGTTCCAGTACCATATCCCGCAGAGATGGAGCATTGCCCATCTGTACCAGGCGATCCTGAAGAAAGAGGCGCATGTGCCGGAGATTGATTACTTGATCACACTGGAGGGGTATGTACACTGGAAACTGACCGGACGTAAGGTGCTGGGAATCGGCGACTGCGCCGGTATGTTCCCGATCGATACCGATAAGAAGGATTTTCATGAGAGAATGATCGCTCAGTTTGACGAGCTGACGGCCGGAGAGAATCTGCCGTGGAAGCTCCGTGACATTCTTCCTCAGGCGCTGACCGCGGGAGAGGAAGCCGGAGAACTGACAAAAGAGGGCGCGAAGCTTCTTGACCCGACCGGCGTCTTAAGACCCGGTATTCCGCTTTGTCCGCCGGAGGGGGACGCAGGAACCGGTATGGTGGCTACGGGCAGCGTGGCGAAGCGCACCGGTAATGTGTCTGCAGGCACCAGCGTGTTTGCCATGGTAGTTCTGGAAAAGGAACTGAAAAAGGTTCACGAGGAGCTGGATCTGGTGACAACGCCGGCCGGTGATCTGGTTGCTATGGTGCACTGCAACAACTGTACTTCTGATTTAAACGCATGGGTGAATTTGTTTGAAGAGTTTTCTGCGGCCATGGGGATGAAGGCGGACAGAAACCAGCTGTTTGAAACCTTATATAACCTGGCATTGGAAGGCGACCCGGACTGCGGCGGTCTTCTGGCTTACAACTATTTCTCGGGAGAGCACATCACTCATTTTGAAGAGGGACGTCCGGTGTTCGTGCGTCTGCCGGACAGCCGGTTCAATCTGGCGAACTTCATGCGCGTTCACTTATATACGGCATTAGGAGCGCTCCGTGTGGGCATGGATATCCTGTTTAAGGAAGAAGGCGTGAAGCTGGACAGTCTGCTGGGCCACGGCGGATTATTCAAGACGAAGGGCGTGGGACAGCGGATTATGGCGGCGGCGGCCGGCGTACCGGTGACCGTCATGGAAACTGCCGGAGAAGGCGGCGCATGGGGCGCGGCAATCCTGGCTTCCTATATGCGTTACAGAAAAGACGGAGGCAGCGCCTCTCTCGACAAGTACCTGGCAGAGAGCGTATTTGCCGGCGAAGAAGGCGTGGTAATGGAGCCGCAGGAAGCGGATGAGCGCGGCTTCGAGGTATTTATGGAACGGTACATAAGCGGCCTGCCGATTGAGCGCGCCGCAGTCGAGTGTCTGCCGGGGCGTGTCTGAAAAATCGTAACAGTTCAAATACGCTCTAAAACAAAAAATGGAAAAGAGGAAATGACACGATGCTGGAAGAATTAAAAAAAGAGGTCTATGAGGCCAACATGGAACTGCCAAGAAGAGGGCTTATCACCTATACATGGGGAAATGTCAGCGGAATTGACAGGGAAAAGGGACTGTTTGTTATCAAACCCAGCGGTGTGGATTACGATAAGTTAAAGCCGGAAGACATGGTGGTCATGGATTTAAATGGAAATAAGGTGGAGGGGGACTTAAATCCCTCCTCCGATACAGCCACTCACTTAGAGCTGTATAAGGCGTTTAAGGAAATCGGCGGGATCGTCCATACCCATTCTCCCATGGCTACGGCCTGGGCGCAGGCGGGCCGCGCGCTGCCGTGTTATGGGACGACTCATGCGGACTATTTCTACGGGGAGATTCCCTGTGCCAGGAATTTAACGCCGGAGGAGATCGAAGAAGGATATGAGAAGAACACCGGTATGGTGATTATCGAGACCTTCCGCGACAGAAATCCGGTTCACGTGCCGGCGGTTCTGTGCAAGAACCACGGACCCTTTACCTGGGGAAAAGACGCCGCGACCGCGGTCCATAATGCCGTGGTGCTGGAAGAGATTGCAAAGATGAATTTTGTGACTGAGATGTTAAACCGCGGTGTGGAACCCGCGCCGCAGTCCATGCAGGATAAGCATTTTATGCGCAAGCATGGACCAAACGCGTATTATGGACAGAAGTAACGGCAGCCCGTCAGGCCGGGAAGAGGGCGAGAGCGGGAAGACGAAATACTACGTGCTGATGGAGGAACTGAAGAGTGATATCATTGCCGGCCGGCTGAGGCCGGGGGATAAGCTTCCTTCGGAAAATGAACTTTCCGCCTCCCGCCATGTGAGCCGCCATACGGTGCGAAAGGCGCTGTCCATCCTGGCGCAGGAGGGATTTATAGAAGCGGAGCACGGCAGAGGGACCTTTGTCTCCAGAAAAATTAGAAGAGGGAAGTCCCCCTCGCTTTCGTTCGGCGGAATGGATAACAGGGGTTCGGGGAATATTGCGGTTATCACCACGTACCTGTCGGACTATATTTTCCCCAGGCTGATCCAGGGCATCGACAGCGTACTGACGGCGGAGGGATACAGCATTATCCTGAAAAATACCGGCAACAGCCGCGTGAAGGAAAACCGCTGTCTCGAGGAAATCCTGGAGAAAGATATCGACGGTCTGATCGTGGAACCCAGCAAGAGCGAGATTCTCTGCGCCAATATGGCATTGTATGAAAAACTTGATTTTTACCAGATTCCCTATGTCTTCATACAGGGATACTATGCGCAGATGAAAAATAAGCCGCACATCCTGATGGATGACTGTATGGGCGGTTATCTGGTGACAAACTATCTGATCGAATTGGGACACCGGCGGATTCTGGGGATCTTCAAGGCGGACGACAGCCAGGGAAGGGAGCGCCACAAGGGGTATGTGAAGGCGCTTTTTGAGGCCGGTTATCCCTACGATCCCGATATGGTGATCTGGTTCCATACGGAGGACCGGGCGGTGAAGCCGGCGAAGGTGCTGGAACTGATGCTGGAGAGCGGAGCCGCCATGGACGGCATCGTCTGCTATAACGATCAGATTGCGCTGGAGGTTTTAAAGGCGCTTCAAAAGAAGAAAATACGTGTTCCGGAGGACATCTCCGTAACGGGATACGACAATTCATTTATTGCAGAAAACGGGGCGGTGAAGCTTACAACCATCGCCCATCCGCAGGAAAAGCTGGGCGCTATGGCGGCAGAGCTGCTGCTGGAAAAGATAAAGGGCGTGCCGGATGAGGAAAGCCGGGTGGAACGGATCCTGAAGCCGGAGCTGATCGTGAGAGAGTCCTGCATGGAGAGAGGAAAAGGAGAGTAGTTCCGATGGTATCCCGCGTCCGTCGGGCTTTCTGCTCACCACGAAGATGACCGGGAGTGTCGAACACAGAATGCATGTGATCGGCGCTCCCGGTTATTTTGACTGTTCATATCCGGGTGACGGTGATTTCTATGCGAAAAAGGGGCAAAAAAATAAAAAAGTACAAGAATATGGTAATATTACATTTTTAAAAAGGCAGAATATTAAAATTTTAATATAATTCAGCAAATTATTTATTTTTGCCAGTTTTTCCCAATGCTATACTTTCCATATATCCTATCATTTACTGCCTTCTGGAATGCAGAAGCAGGTTTCCTTACTGCCGATAATACTAATTATGTCAAGTATTATCGGTATTTTTGTGTTTAAATATTGCATCTGTCTATTCGCGTTCTGACTATTCAGCCTCTTTTATAAAAAGAAATTTTTTCTTCTATGCGTGCGGAAGCCGCTATTCCCCAATACTGAAAAATTAAGTCCACCATAATTAGTATTATACTTTCAAAATCAAAAACTGGTATGACCAGTATAAGATAATTCAAGCGTAAGGAGGTTAAAAAATGAAAAAAAGAAGATAAACGGCGTTTGATTGATTTGAAAAAGAGGCGAAAAAAAAGCAAGGGGGAAATATTGTTATGCAAAAAACAAGTAAACGTTTCAAACGAAAAGCCGCGGGCATGATGGCGGCAGTCATGATGATGAGCGCACTGCCTGTTAATATGGTTGGATTTGCTGATACCTCAGTGAACAGCCGGGACAGATATGCTGCAAATGACCGTACCGCGACAGATTCCAATGCCAGCCTTTCTACCGCATCCAATGCGTTAAAGATGCAGACGGAGGGGACGACCTATTACGTGGATGCCAGAGACGGTAACGACACGGCAGACGGAAAGACAGAGGATACCGCCTGGAAATCCTTTGACCGGGTAAATTCCAAAACCTTTCTTCCTGGAGATAAAATTCTCCTGAAGTCAGATTGTATCTGGAACCAGCCGCTGAATCCAAAAGGAAGCGGCCAGGAAGGCGCTCCCATCACCATTGACAGGTACGGCGAAGGAAGCCGCCCTGTAATTAATGGAAACGGCACCTCTGGCCCGTCGATTACCGGGGCCGTCACCATTTACAACGAAGAGTACTGGGAAATCTACAATCTGGAAGTAACGAACCTGGAGAGTACCGATGAGATGGGGGAGGCCATGGACAGCGGTACCAGCGAACGCGCCGGTATCCTGATCTATTCCTCCAATCAGAAAGAGATTTATAAGCACATTGTGGTTAAGAATTGTTATGTCCACGATGTAAACTCAAATTTTAAGGGAGGAAAAACCTCCGGCGGTATTATCGTCATGGGACACTATCTCGATAAGGACGGTAACCGGGTTACTATTGACGACAACGGCAATCTGACCCCGAAGGCTATGGGACGCGCGGCCTTCGAGGATGTCCTGATTGAAGGCAACTATGTGAAAAATGTGGCAATTGAAGGTATCCGGAACAAGTGCAACACGGATATCGGAAGCAGCGGCTGGGGAAAGAATGAATTCCTCAAAAACTATTCCAACGTGACCATACGAAACAACTATCTGGAAGATGTGGTCGGCGACGGTATTGTACTGACGGAGACGAAAGGCGGTCTGGTGGAAGGAAACATGATTAATTCCTCCTGCGGCCTGGATCGGGGAACTGTAAACTATGCTCAGTGCTGGACCATGTTTGCGGACGACGTAATCGTGCAGTACAACGAGGCATACGGCAATAAGTATGGCTACGATGACGGAGAAGCCTTTGATTCCGACATGATGAACGTGGACAACATATTCCAGTATAACTTAAGCCACGACTGCGGCGGCGGCGCCATGCTGTTCATGTCCAGCCAGAAAAACACCATTTTCCGTTATAATGTCAGCATCAATGACGGAACTGGTACGTATCCGAACGGAAGCAGGATGCAGCAGCAGACCTTCCATTATGACAACACCAGCTCGGCAGGGCCGAATGTGGGGAAAATCTACAATAACACAATTGTTCTATTCGGAGAAGGAAAACAGACCTCTCTGTTTGGCGGTAAGAGCAAGAGAACCTGCTTTGTGGACTTTAGGAACAACATCGTGCTGGCAAAAGACGGCGCTGCTATTGACTTTGCGGTTTTGGAACAGGGATCTGCAATTCATGAAGACAGTGTGATTGAAAACAACTGCTTCTATCCGGATACCATTGCCAACACAAACGCGGGCAGCGTCCTGGACAAAGACAGCCTGATCGCAAAAGGCAATATTTTCGCGGATCCGATGTTGAAAGACTATAAGGCGGGAGAAACGTATTCCTCGTATCAGTATCCTTTAGAGGATCTGGAAGACCTGATCGATTCTGATTTTACGAAAGAGAGGATTCAGGGGCTGGCAGAGCCGTACCAGCTGACAGAGGGTTCTCCCTGTATTTTAGCAGGCCAGAGAATAGAAGGTATGCCGACAGAGGATATCATGGGCAATACCATTGCCGGCCGCGTAGACATCGGAGCGCTGGAATTCTCAAGCCAGGATGAAGAGGCGGAAGAGGTAGAGGAAGTCAATCTGGTCACAACACTGGGCGTTGTGCCGGAACTGCCCGGGACGTTAAGAATTGTTCTGGACGGAACAGCGTATCAGTATCCGGTGGAATGGGAAGAGCTGACAAAAGAAGACTGTATGGAGGCGGGCGTCATCGAACTTCCAGGCGTACTTCCCGGACTGTCGAACCAGGTGACAGCGACTATTGTCGTGGCAGATGCACCCGAAAGCTATGAAAGCGTGGATGTTACGACATTTGCAGGCATTTATCCGGAACTTCCGGACAAGGTGAATGCTGTATTCGCCGGCGGACTTACCATGGAGCTGGAGGTAGTATGGGATAAATTAACTCTGGAGCAGTATTCGCGCGAAGGGGAATTTACCGTAGAAGGCCGTGTGTCCGGATTAAAGGAAAAGTGTGCGGCGACAGTCAGGGTAATTGGTGATCTTGGTGACGGAAAGACCATAAAAGAAACCGGGGCAGCCAAGGACGCATTTACGCAGGAAAAGGATGGCGACGCAGCTTACGGGAAGCTTACTCCGAATGTGATAAAGGTTAAGACGGCCAGCAGTGATCCGGCGTATACGCGAAGAGGTCTGCTCGGATTTGACTTGACAAATGAAAGTGAGATGCTGAAGTCAGCAACAAACATCACTATAAAGCTTCAGATGACCAGACCGGTCAGCGACAGCGACTATAAAAATATCAATAACCATTTTTATTTGAAGGTCTATGAAATCGGGGACGAGTGGCAGGAAGAGACTGTGACATGGAATACGACTCCTGCATTTTCCGCTGATAATCTGGTGATAAAAGACAAAAAAATCGTTTATAAAGACATCAGGGACAATCACGAAAATATAGTAGAGCTGGATGTGACGGATTGGGTGAAGAAAGCCTACGCTGAAAATGGCCAGACAAAATTCTCCTTCCTCATGCTGACCGATTATTTCGGAGAGTATGCAAATGGCGACAACGGAGGGATTGACTTTGCTTCCAGGGAAGCGTCCGGAATGATGGAGCCGACGATTGTTTTGAGCAATGTATATGAGATGAAGGTAGATGCTGTATCCGTATCGACATCTGCAGGAAAGAAGCCGGTCCTTCCGGAGACGGTTACCGTTACGTATTCCAATGATGAAACAAAGAGTGTGTCCGTAGAATGGAATTCGATCAGCCCTGCAAATTATCAGACAGAAGGAACCTTTGTCGTATACGGAAAAGCAGAAGGCATCAATCTGCCCATTACGTGTACTGTCAATGTTATGGAAGCGCTGCACAAGGTAGTGGCTGTAAAGGATATTCCAGGAATTATTCAGCTGGTGGGAACACCGTGGGAGGAACTGGGACTTCCGGAAATGGCAACCGTGCTGCTGGATAACGGACAGGAGGCGGAGGTCGGTATCCAGTACTGGTTCCCGGACAATGCCTACGATCCGGAAAAGGAATTTTCTTATACCTGTATCGGTTATCTGGATCTGGCAAATCATGATTCCATCGAGAATCCGGAACAGAAGTTTGCAGCCGTATCAGTCAGCATCATTGAGCCGGAAGATAAGAATGCACTTCTCGTCCTCTATACGGAAGCGGCTGGACTGATTAACAGCGGTGAGGTGGGACAGCTGACAGAAACAGCAAAGAACCGCTTTATGAAGGCATTTAATAAAGCAGCTGAAGTTCTGGTAAATACAAAGGCCACGGAATTGGAAGTACATACGGCATATACAGAGCTGATGGAAGCAATCTGGAATATGGACTCGGAAGAGAACCAGAAGGCGGATACAGATGCACTTCGTGATCTCGTCCTCATTGCGGAGTCGAAAAAGAAGAAAGATTATACCGAGGAAACGTACGATGCAATGAGAGAGGCATTATCTGAGGCAAAAGCAGTCTTAAGGGATAAGACGCTGACAAAGGCAGACCAGCCGATCGTAGATCAGGCATATGAGAACCTGAAGGAGGCCGTTGACGCTCTTGTATTAAGCGGAAAAACAGATCCGGTTACAAAGGTGATGACTGGAATTAAGATTACGGCGCTTCCATCGAAAACAGAATATAAAGTGGGAGAACGTTTCAGCTCATCTGGCCTGATCGTAGCGGCCGTGTACAGTGACGGAAGTACGAAGACGGTAAGCGGATATGAGATCGGAGATGTGAATACCGGAACAGCCGGAACGAAGGATGTCGTGGTTACCTATCGAATCGCAGTCAACGATGCGATTAAAGTATTCACAGATACTTTCCAGATCACGGTGGTGAAGAGATCGTCCTCAGGAGGCAGCTCGGGAAGCAGCTCAGGAGGTGGTTCCAGCTCTGTGAGAGTGAACCGGACGGCTGTCAATGTGAGCGGTGAGTGGCAGGCAGCAGAAAATAATACCTGGAGATTCCAGAAGAGTGATGGTAGCTACGCGAAGAACGAGTGGGCCAGAATAAACGACAAATGGTACCATTTTGACGGCAGCGGCTATATGCAGACGGGCTGGATTCTGGATGGAGACAAGTGGTATAAATTAGGCAGTGATGGTTCCATGCACACGGGATGGGTAAAAGAGGAAGCCGATGGCCAGTGGTACTATTTAAATGAATCCGGAGTGATGATGACTGGCTGGACCATGGTAAACGGTACGTGGTATTACTTAAATCCGGTTACGCAGGGCAATACCGGATGGCAGAATACAGAAGACGGGAAGTGGAATCGCGGCAGTGCGGAAAGCGGAAGCCGTTCCATGGGAGCTCTCTATACCGGAACTACAACACCTGATGGCTGCCAGGTAGACGAAAACGGAGCCTGGATTCAGTAGGGGGAAATCTATATGAAATTAAAATGGAAAAAACTGTGCGCAGCGGCGCTGGCAGTGACCATGGCTATGGGGAATTTGACATATGGGGCCCCATTGGCGAATGGAAGAGCCTCTATGGATGAGAGCGGGACGGAGGAGCTGCTGAAAGACGGCCTTGTCATGCACTCCACCTTCGATGAGGGCAGCGTTACAGCAGGTCAGATCACGGATGTTACAGGAAACGGAAACAATGGAACCGTGATCGGAGCACCCGCATATGTGAAGGGAATTCGCGGAAATGCTATCTCATTGAACAATGGAGAATCTGCGGGAAAGGGGAATACGAAGGCCGAACAGTACGTAAATTACGGCCGTGCGAAGGACTTGATGTTCGGTAACTCTGATTATTCCCTGTCCTTCTGGATGAAGACAGAGAACCATGGACAGAACAACGGAACCATACTTTCCAATAAAAATTACTTAAGCGGCAGCAACGTAGGATGGGCATTTGGAAATTACAATAACAGCAGCGATACGGATGTGCGCATGAATTTTTCCGGAATATCCGGAAAGCGGATCGAGATCAAGAAGATATCCGCGAATGATGACCAGTGGCATCACGTAGTCGGCACGTTTGACCGTGATGGAAGCATGACTGTTTACATGGATGGGGAGAAGTATTCCTCCATCTCCATGGCGGAACACAGTGGAAAAACTGTGGATACGGAGCTTGATTTTATCCTGGGAGGTGACGGCAGAGGCTGTTATGGCATGAGCGGCTGCCTGGTGGATGAGCTTCGGGTTTATAACAAGGTGCTTGCGGATACAACCGTAAAAACCATCTATGAGGCAGAAGGGGCTTCCGCCATCGTTGACCATATGGCGGAGCAGCTGTCTGTGATAAAACCCGGCTCTGAATATCCACAGGACAGAATTGATTCTATGGCAGAAGAGATAAGGCAAACGAAGAGTGCTCTGGAGGGAATGACAACGGCTGCAGCTATGGCTGCAGTCAGAGCACTGAAAGAGAGGTACAATCAGTTCCTGGAGGGCAGCAAGCCTCTGGCCAGCTTTCAGGTCGTGTCGGATGTCCATATAAAATCAGATGACCTTACGGAAACAAACGCAGTCAATATGATTGCGGGGCTGAAGGATATCAGGACCATGGATCCGGACACGCTTGGCATCATGAATCTGGGAGACTTTACCCAGAGCGGCACGAAGGCCCAGTATGACGCGATGTACAGGATAATGGATCAGTATTCTCCTGTTTCGGACGATAAGATCATGATCACATTGGGAAATCACGATGTGAGAGGGACCAGCTCCGCAGACTGGAATAAGGACGAGACCGTGATCAGCAAGTACTGGCCGACGGCAAAGGCACTTTACCTGGAGCGAAATTCCAGATATATGCCGGATACGGACGGAAAGGTGTATTTTGACCGCTGGCTGGGCGGATATCATTTTATCGCCATTAACACAGAAAACGGCATCAAGGATGCGATGTATTTATCAGACGATCAGCTGGAATGGCTGGAAAAAACGCTGGCGGAAAACGCCAGTCCTGACAAACCGATTTTTGTGCTGGGGCATAATGCATTAAAGGATACTCATTGGAGAAGCAATATTTTAAATGACTTCGGCAATCAGGATAAAAGGGTAAAGGAGATATTCTCGAAATACCCTCAGGTAATCTATCTGTCAGGCCATATACATAACGGGTTTGGAGTCGTGGAAGCCATTGACCGCGGATTCGGTACCATGATTGATCTCCCCTCGTATAATGATTCTGAGAATGGGGTGAAGGAAACCGGAACCGGCTATCACGTGAAGATATACGATGACAGTATTGTGTTCAAGGCAAGAAACTTTAAGACCTCAGCCTGGATGCCGGAATATGATATCACGGTAACTCTGCCGAATCTTCCGGCAGTGTATAAGAATGCAAAAGAGCGGAATGCGGCTGATTATACGGCGGCTTCTTATCAAAAACTGGAAACTCTTATGAAAGAAGCGGAAGCCCTTTTTGCAATACAGTATGATCAGAGCGATTTGACGTATGAAAAGGTGGGGCCGCCCTCTGAGAGCCTATTTACGGAGCCGGTCAGAAAGCGAATCAATGAACTGGCCGCGGAGATGGCCACTGCGATCGCGGAACTGGAATTCTCAAAAACGGACAAGCCAGTGGATCCGGAGTTTGTGGAATTGAGAGAAAAATGGCTGAATAACCTGTTAGGCGGCACCCTGGATACTGGAAATCAGGCTGTGGTGACGTACATAACAGGTCTGGATGAGAAGGCCGGAGAGTACTGGAGCTCCATGATTAAGAGCGATGACGCTTCCAGAACCAATCTCTGGAGTGATCTCGATATGAGCTATATAGCAGGGACGGGAGCAAACGCAAAGGTGAATTCCGGAAATGTGGCTCAGACATTCTATCGCCTGAAGGACATGGCGATCGCGTGGGCGACGGAAGGCTGTGTGCTGTATCAAAACGATGAACTGAAAGAAGAGCTGATCCGGGCTCTCGACTTTATGAATGAAAACCATTACAGCAGCAGTGACGATAAGACCCCGTTCTTTGGAAACTGGTGGCACTGGGAGATTGGCGGGCCGATTGCCTTTATGGATACGGCGTTGATTCTTTACGATGATCTTACCCTGAAGCAGATCACGGGCTATGCGGCGGCAGTCAACCGGTTTACCAATGTATGTGACAAGCCGTCGGGATATCCCGGATCACCGGCGATGACGGGGGCCAACCTGATCGATAAAGGTATGGTAGTGGCTCAGGCAGGGCTTCTGACGGATAACGGAAGCAAACTGGAGCATGTAAAGAATGCGTACAAGACCGTGTTTGAGTATGTGACTTCGGGAGACGGTTTCTACAAAGATGGTTCCTTTATTCAACATCAGGCGCTGGCCTATATGGGCGGATACGGTTCGCAGCTGTATGAAAAGCTGAGTATCCTTTTCAGCGTATTTGCCGGATCGGAGTACGAGCTGACTTATGACGACGAAGCGGAGCAGCTCATCTTCGATATGGTATTTGATGGAATTGAACCGTTTATTTACAATGGATTGTGTATGGACATGATTTCCGGAAGAGATATAACGAGAAATACGTCCAATGACAGGCTGAGAGGGGCTAAAATCCTGGATGCAATGATGCTGATCGGGGATGCGATGCCAAAAGAGCAGCAGGAGCGCTTTAACAGCATGATCAAATATTATGTCGGCATTGACGAGGCGTATTATTATAGCCAGAGCAGCCATATCGCGTCCTTGATGAAGGCGAATCAGATCATGAATGACGGTTCCATTGAGCCGAGAAGCGAATACGTGCTTCATAAGCTGTTTGCCAGCATGGATAAGCTGGTGCATATAAGGCCGGATTACGGTTTTGCACTGTCGATGCACTCAGACAGAACATATGGACATGAACTGATCAATGATGAAGGAAAACGCACCTGGAACATTTCAGACGGCATGACCTACCTTTATAACGGGGATCAGGATCAATACGGAACCGGTTACTGGGCTACGGTGGATCCGAAGCGTCTGGCAGGAACAACGACAGAGTACGTCACGCGTCCAGACGGAGCAGGAGACCGCACCAGGAATATCTACAGCTGGGTTGGCGGCTCCAGCCTGGGAGATTACGGAACGGCCGGAATGCATTATAAAACACTGGGAAACAGTGGAAGCACAAGAAACGGTACGGATGCGAAAAAGTCCTGGTTCCTGTTTGACGATGAGATCGTTGCAGTCGGAAGCGGAATTACCTCTTCCACAGGAAATTATGTGGAAACAGTGATTGAAAACAGGAAATTAAAGGAAGATGGAAGCAACCAGGTCTTAATCGACGGTGAAGAACGATCGATCAGAGACGACGGTGCTGAAAGCGCAGGAAAAGGAACAAAAATACCGGAGGCATCGTGGATCTATCTGGAAGGAAATACCGATCATTCCGACATTGGTTATTACTTCCCTGGAAAAGCCGATATCATGGCTTTAAAAGAGAAGAGAACCGGCAACTGGAACACCCAGGGAACCACGGAAGGCGAAGAGACAAACCAGTTTGCGGCATTTTGGTTTGAGCACGGAAAGAAACCAACCGATGCGGATTACTCTTATGTCATTCTGCCGGGCAAGGATGCGCAAGAAACGGAAAATTATGCTGCCAATCCTGATATTGAAGTCCTGGAATGCAGCGGGGACGCTCATGCAGTAAGAGAAAACTCACTGGGATTGACCGCTGTGAATTTCTGGAACAGCAAGGGAAAGACGGTGGAAGGGATCACCTCAAGCAAGGCCGCTTCTGTGACCATGCAGGTAAGCGATGGACTGGTGTCGGTAGGCGTGTCAGACCCGACACAGGAAAATAACGGAACCATCGAAGTCTCAATCCCATACGCCGGAGGAGAGATTGTAGAAAAGGCTGCTAACGTAGAGGTGATTCAGAAGACACCATTTATTAAGCTGTCCGTAAAAACCGCAGGAACGACGGGAAAGACGAGCGAAGTGACTTTGAAAATCGCTGAAACGGATAAGCCTGAGCTTGTCGGGCTTGCCGAAGAGTTTGACAGAATTAAGGTGGCGCCTGGAACAAAATTTGCCGGGATAGCGCTTCCGGAGACCGTTAAGGCCTATGACAACGCGGGAAATACCCATATGCTGGGAATTACCTGGGAGAGAGGCGATTATCAAAAGGACGTTTACGGTGTGTATGCACTGACCGGAATCTTACAGCTGACAGAGGGGCTTTTTAACACCGCAGGAATTACCGCATCGGTAGAGGTACAGGTGGGAGATGAAGCGGCGGCCGCGATGGATGACGTCTACGTTCAGGGCGGAACCGATGGAGATAAGAATTTCAGCGGCTCCTCCAGCCTGATTGTAAAATACGATACGGGCGCTCAGAGTTATACGAGAAAGTCCTTAATGAAGTTTGATCTGGAACATGTGCCCGGGGACGCGGAACATATTTATTTGTCATATGAATTAACTGGCATGCCAAGCGTTGATTTCGAGCTGCTTCATATCTACCGGGTGGAGAATGACTGGGAGGGAGCGACAGTAACCTTTAACAGCTTCCCGGAAAGAGTCGATGCAGAACCTGCTGCAGTTATGACAAAAAGCATGGCGTCGGAAAGTCTGGTCCAACAGCTTGATGTGACCAAAGCTGTGCGTGATGCGATCCGTGAAGGGGAACGGGAAATATCCTTTGAGATCAGTATCCCGACAGCTGCTTCAAACAATTATGTAGGAATCCACTCCTCCAGAACTGCAAAGGAGGGGGCGGTAAAACCGGCATTAACGTGGAAATCAGAGTATGAGCCGGAAAAAATAGTGAAAAAGAATCTCAGCTTCATCGTGAATCTGGCAAAGGAGATTCAAACAAGCGAGTTCAGTCATGTAGATGAAGCCAGATTAAAACAGCTTATCGCTGACGCAGAGCGCATACTTGCCGATGCAGATGCTTCTATGGAAGAAATTCACGAAATAGAGAGACTTTTGACACAGGAAATGGTAAAATACAGAAAGAATTAAGAGAGTTATGGCGGGTATGGGCTGAAAACAGCTCATACCCGAATGTGACGGCAGAAATGAGGAGCGGAGGAGATCATGAGGCGAATGGCGTTTCGATTAAAACTTGAGAAGCTTTCCTACCCCAATGCGTTGATGTGCATTTTATTGGGGCTTTTGATGGCGGGAATGGTGGCATCGGGAATCTGGCTGTATAAAAAGGCGGATAAGCCTGTTATGCGGATTGGAAACTATGCGATCACCCGGGAACATCTGGCGCTGTACCAGGATGATCTCCGGGCAAAGGTCAGCTCCTATTTCTACCAGACCTATCAGCAGGACCCCAACGAAAAGGGATTCTGGGACAGCACGATTGGGGGGGAGACGCCTTCCCAGGTTCTGCGGACAGAGGCGGTCAATGCGCTGTTTACGGATACGGTGGAGCGGATTGAGGCAGCCAGGTATGAAATCGAAGTGGACATCACTCTGGATGACATAAAAAAATCCCTGGACAGGGAAAATAAGAGGAGAGCGGAACCTGGACAGACTGCCTATGGGCCGGAAACATACGGTCTGATGGAATACATATCCAGGACGCAGATGGAAGTAAGGGATGCTCTGAAGGAAAAACTCCTGGAGACCAGGCTGAAGCCAACGAAAGAACAGCTTCAGGAGTTATATGAGCAGGCGGATGACGCTTATTTGGATAAGGGCTGTAAAGCCAGGGTTGGTATCTATATGTATTATGGCATGAAGGTCGGGGAGTATCCTGAAGAATTACAGTCAGTATGGGCCTTTGTGAAGGAGGAACTGGAGAATGGGACGCCCCCGGAGCTGATTACAGAGGCAGCCGGCCAAAGATTTTCGACACCGATTGAATATGAAGAGGTGGAATATGATTCGAACCAGCTGCCGCGCGATAATGAAGAACTGGCCTGGCTTGCGGAGCAGACCCGCGGCATGTCAGCGGGACAGTACAGCGATTGTCTGGATTACGGAGCTTCCCAGGGAATTTTGAAGGTGCTGGATAAGACAGACTATGGAAAAGCCAGCTTTGAGGAGGCCGAGACTCTTCTCACCAATCTGTGGATCAATGAAAATTATCCGAGATATCTGGATCAGTGCATGGATGCATACCGATAGGAAAAAGGCAGCCGCTAAAGAATATTCTGAAGCGGCTGCCTTTTTCTGCAGCGGGCAAATGTTTATTTTAACCGTCTCATGTATCTCACGCACAGCATAATCAACACTCCGGACAATGCGAAAATCATCTGCATCCCGGACACTTTAAATCCCCCGACTGAAAACTCCGGAAGGATCTTTAACAGGGACGCGCCAAGCAGCGTGGCGAAGAATCCGCATAAGCCTGCGTAAGAGGAGTTGGCGCTGACGTACGTGACCCGCTTGTCGGCCGGGGCGTACTGGTACTGAAGGCTGAAAACCGCGATGGCGATTCCGCCCCACGCGGCCCCGGAGAGAGCCTGGAGTATGGGCTGTAAAATCAGGCAGGTGGCCGGTGTCATAAACAGCCACGACGTATGTACAAGGCCCAGCAGGAGCATGGAGCAGCGCGCCGCGTGAAGCCAGGAGGTGGCGTCTGCCAGACGTCCCCAGAAACAGGCCGCCACGACACGGACGGAGGAAGCGATCAGCCCCAGGAAGGTGATATAGGTGTAATCCAGCGAGAGGCCGGTAACCATGTACACGCTGAAAAATGGTCCGGCTACCTGCAGGGCCAGGTTCCAGAACATGTAAAGGCCGATGACCTTCCGGTACTCCCTGTCGAGGAGCGGGTCGATGACAGCGGCCTTTAAGCTGCGCCGGTGAGTCTCCTGCACCGGTTCCCGGATTGAGGAAAGGCACCAGAAATCCGTGAAGGCGGTGGAAAGTACAATAAGTCCGATGATATAATACCCCAGCAGGTCCTGATGCGCGCCTCTCATCCAGTCCAGAATACGGCCGCAGAGCAGGCTGAGTACCGTGGTAAATGCAAAGGCGAACGCGTCCTTCCGCCCCAGATAGGTTCCGCGGATGTTTTCCGGAACTAGGGAGAGAAGCCAGCTGCCTGTACCGGTGCCGATAAACGCGCCGAAGAAATGGGCGACTACATAGATGGCCACGACCGCCGCCAGGCGGCCCGCATTATCTTCGACCACCAGAGGCACAAAAAAGACAGAGGAGAGCAGAAGCCTGTGGATCAGCGCGAAGCAGGCGATTAAAAATTTCTTCTGTCTTAAATTTTCCAGGACGACGGAAGAAAACATCTGCAGGGTGCATAAGAGCACCGGAATAGAACCGATGATTCCGTTTAAAGAATCGTCAGCGCCGAGATAGCCTGCGTAGCCGGACAGAAACGCTCCCGTTGTCAGGGTGACGACGCCGTTGGCGCAGCAGCCTTCGGCAATAAACAGCTTCCGGCCCCTGGAATAATCCGTTTCCGTCATGACAGCATCCCCGAAATAGGCCTGGGACACCATCTGCTTAATTTGTAGAACTGTAACCATAAGCCAATATTTGCGGCTGAAATGCCGCTATCCTCTTTTCATTTATAAAATTTTCTGGTATTCTTGTGTTGGTAAGGCGGGAAATTGACCGGTTTTTTCCGCGTTTATAAGAATTCTTATCTTTCTCTATCTTGCCAGTTTCCGTGGCATTATACAAGAGGAGAAAGGAGAGAATAACTGGAGGATTCCGACTATCGGAAAAGAGAAGGATGGAACATTTTCTGCATTTAAAGGCACTTTTGCCGGTACAGGCGTTAAATGCCGGCTATCTGGTGACAAAGGGACGGGGACGCCATGTGGAGCGTACCATGGATACATTTGAGATTATTTACGTCAATTCGGGGACTCTGGGGATATTCGAGGAGGACGTGGAGTACGATGTGGAAAAAGGGGAGGCGCTCATCCTGTTTCCGGGACGCCATCATGGGGGAACCAGAGATTTTGACGAGGACCTTACTTTTTACTGGCTCCATTTTACCATAGAGGAAGAGGCTCTCCGCATGGGCAGCGATATTATGGCCCTTCCGCAGCTGATACGTCTGGCGAAGCCGGAGGCTTTTGAGGAGCTGTTCCGGCGGTTTATCCGGAGGCAGAACGTATGCCGCGATGATAAGACATTTTTGAATCTGGTGCTTCTGGAGCTGCTGTGTGAGCTTTCCGACTCCCTCTCTCCGCTGGAGGTCAGCGGGCAGAAGGTTTATCTGGCCAACCAGGCGGCGCGGTATATCAGGGAGCACTGGAAAGAGCCGCTGTCCGCCTCGTTTCTCGCCGACAGGCTGGAATGCAGCCCCGATCATCTGGGCCGGGTCTATCACGCCGTGTACGGCAGAAACTTAACCGATGCCATCCACGAGGCCAGAATCAACCGAGCCTGCCGCCTGTTGATTGAAACGAGTTTGACGGGCAGTGAGATCGCCTACGAGTGCGGATACACGGATGTCGATTATTTCCGCCGGCTGTTCAAAAAATACATGGGAATCACGGCCAAAGAGTACCGGCAGGCGTACTGCCTGGTGCTGCCGGAGGATCGTGAGGGGAAATAAAAAGGCTGGCAGATGCGCCAGCCTTTTGCTGTATCTTTACAACAACTGAATCTTCTTCTGATAGATCCTGCGGAATAAAAGGGTCGTAAGTACGACGGATATGATTTCCGCCAGCGGGAATGCGTACCAGACCGCGTGAAGGCCGAACACCGAAGCGAAGAGCCAGGCGGCGGGAAGTATGCATACCAGCTGCCTGGCGGCTGAGGTGATCAGGCTGTAGACGCCGTTGCCGAGTGCCTGGAATACGGAGCCGATCACGATGCAGTACCCTGCGAACAGGAAGCTTAAGCTGATGATGCGGAGAGCCGGAACGCCGATTCCCATCATATGCTCCGAAGCGTCAAACAGATACAGAAGCTGCTCCGGGAAAATCTGGAATATGGCAAGCCCGGCCAGCATGATGGCGACCGCCGCAGTCACGCTGGAGCGGATGGTCTTCATGATACGGTCTTTCCGCGCGGCGCCGTAGTTGTAGGCGACGATCGGCACCATCGCGTTATTTAAGCCGAATACAGGCATGAAGATGAAGCTCTGAAGCTTGAAATAGATTCCGAATACGGATACCGCTGTCTCAGAGAAGAGCAGCAGGATCTTATTGACACCGAAGGTCATGACCGAGCTTATGGACTGCATGATGATGGAAGGCAGCCCAACCCTGTAGATTTCAGCGATAATCGCTGTGTCCGGACGGAAACGGCGCATATTCAGATTCACGTCGCTGTTTTTCCTGATGTTGAAATAGAGCAGCAGGAGCATGGCGATAATCTGGCCGATTACCGTAGCTACCGCGGCGCCCAGAATCCCCATTCGGGGAAATCCGAACAGCCCGAAGATGAGAATCGGGTCCAGAATGATGTTGATGATGGCTCCAAGTCCCTGCGTAATCATATTATAGATTGTCCGCCCGGTGGACTGCATGATCCGCTCCAGCGCAATCTCTAAAAAGATCCCAAAGGAAAAGATGGAGCAGACGGATAAGTAAATGGTCCCCTGTTCAATGATCTCCGGGTTCGAGGTCTGAACCGTAAAATACGTCCTGGCAAAAAAGAGGCCGAAGACAGCGAACAGCAGATAGCTTAAAAAGAACACAAAGATCCCATTAACGGCCGCCAGGTTGGCGGTTTCCTGGTTCTTTTCTCCCAGAGAGCGGGACAGAAGCGCATTGACGCCGACTCCGGTGCCGACGGACACCGCGATAATTAAGTTCTGCACCGGAAATGCCAGCGATACGGCCGCCAGCGCGGTCTCTCCGATCTGAGCCACAAAGATGCTGTCGACGATGTTGTATAAGGCCTGAACAAGCATGGAAAGTATCATGGGCAGAGACATGGAGAACAGCAGGCGGTTGACGGGCATGACACCCATTTTGTTTTCAGCCGGCGCCTCAGAGATGGTAATATTTGACATGTAAAACCCCCCTATCTTACGTAGTAAACGTGCAGATAATTGTAACCTTTTCGACAATAAAAGTCAACAAGCCCCGATTCTTTTGTGAAAAATAGGTATTGCAAAGAGAAAACCGGTGTGCTATCATAAATGAAATTCATCGTAGTGAAGTGGTGAATTGTTTATAAGACCAAAGGCTGAGAAAGAGACTCTGACTTAAGAAACTTGACAGGAAGAGGGCGTCACCGACTGAGAGCGCCGTCATGAGGGACTGAGTTAAGGGAACACTCCGGAGCCGACATCCCGAAGCGGCCGGAAGCATTCCGGTGTCAGGAGTAGGTATGTCCGTGACACGCGTTAAGTGAAAGAGTGGAGATAGCAAGCAAAGTATCTCAATGCGGGTGGTACCGCGGGATCTTATCATAGAGAGCCCCGTCCCGGAATATGTAACTGTATTCCGGGGCGGGGCTCTTTCTTTTCGCGAAGGCAAATAGTTACAGCACGGAGCTGGCGGCCGCAGGTATTGGAACAATGCCCGCGACCTTCGAATGCGAAGCATTTGAAAGGTTCCTGCGTACTCGTCAGCCAGGTTGAAAAAAACCCTCTCCCGGAATCCAACCATTAGCAACTATGGTAAGGAGAGTGCAGACATGGAATTTATCAAAGGTATCCAAAAGAAAGAAACAACAGAACTGGCCGATTTACTCACCGGTGCTTACACCGGAAAGACCGTATCCGTAAGCGGGGCGGTCCACACCATACGCGACATGGGAGAATTGAGCTTTATCATTTTGAGAAAAGCAGAAGGCTTAATCCAGTGTGTCCGCGAGCGGTCCCCGGAGGGCGCGGAGCCGCCGTCCGCCGATGACTTAAAAGAAGAATCTACCGTCATCGTCACCGGCGCCGTGTCGCCGGAGCCGCGTGCTCCCCACGGCCTGGAAATCCGCGTGTCGGAGATTCGGGTTCTCTCGGTTCCGGCCGAGGTTCTTCCCATCGCCGTCAGCAAGTGGAAGCTGAACACTTCCCTGGAGACGAAGCTTGCCCTTCGCCCCATCACGCTGAGAAACCCCATGGAACGGGCGAAATTCCGCATTCAGGAAGGCATCGTCAGAGGCTTCCGGGATTTCCTTCATTCCCAGCATTTTACGGAAATCCGCACGCCGAAGATCGTGGCCCGCGGCGCAGAAGGCGGCTCCAATGTGTTCCGGCTGGATTACTTTAACAAGAAGGCAGAGCTGGGACAGAGCCCGCAGTTTTACAAGCAGACCATGGTCGGTGTCTATGACCGGGTATTCGAGGCGGCTCCGGTGTTCCGAGCCGAGAAGCACAACACCACCCGTCATTTAAACGAGTACACCAGTTTAGATTTTGAGATGGGGTATATCGACGGCTTTGAAGATGTGATGGCCATGGAAACTGCCATGCTTCAATACGTAATGAAGCTTCTTTCTGAGGAATATGAGAAGGAGCTCCTGATGTTAAATGTTACACTTCCGGACGTATCAAAGATTCCTGCTGTAACCTTTAAACGGGCCAAGGAACTCGTTTCAGAGAAATACAGCCGTCCGATCCGCAACCCCTACGATTTAGAGCCGGAGGAAGAGAATCTGATCGGCCGGTATTTTAAAGAGGAGTTCGGCAGCGATTTTGTATTCGTCACACATTACCCGTCAAAGAAGCGGCCGTTTTACGCCATGGACGATCCCCAGGATCCGAAGTATACGCTGAGCTTCGACCTGCTGTTCCGTGGTCTGGAGATCACCACAGGAGGCCAGAGAATCCACGATTACGATGCCATCATAAAGAAGATGGAAGCGAGGGGCATGGACCCGGAGGAGCTGGCATCCTACCTGATGATATTCAAATACGGTATGCCGCCTCACGGAGGTCTCGGAATCGGTCTGGAGAGACTGACCATGCGGTTGTTAAACGAGCAGAATGTCCGTGAGACGACCATGTTTCCGCGCGACGTGACCAGACTGGAGCCATAGAAACGGAGGAAAGAACCATGGCAGATATAACAGAAAAGACTTCAAAAGCCGGCCCCATTCACGTTCGTCCAGCGGTTAGTGATGAGATGATCGAATACGTGGGAATTCTGGCAAAGCTTGAGCTGTCCGGGGCCGAAAAAGAGGAAGCCAAAAGGGACATGGAGCGCATGCTTGCCTATATCGACAAGCTGAACGAGCTGGATACAGAGGGCGTAGAACCCATGACTCACCGATTCCCCCTGACCAATGTATTCCGGGAGGATATACCGGGAGAAGAAAGCCTTCCTCATCCTGGTTTGGCGGAGCGCCAGCTCATCAACAGGGAATCCATCCTGAAAAATGCACCAGAGCAGAAAAACGGTGCGTTTAAGGTTCCTAAAACAGTGGAATAAGGAGGAGATCCCATGAAAGAAAAAGAGATATTATCACTGACTGCGGTTCAGCTGGGAAAGAAGATAAAAGAGAGAGAAGTAACGTGCAGAGAGGCGCTGGAGGCCGTCTTTGCCCAGATAAGAAGGCGGGAGCCAGAGCTTAACTGCTACGTAACGCTGGAAGAGGAAAAGGCGTTTAAGCAGGCCGAGGAGGTACAGAGGGGGATCGACGAAGGCACCCTTACCGGACCGCTGGCCGGGGTGCCGGTCGCGGTAAAAGACAATATGTGCATCGAAGGCATGCGCACCACCTGCAGCTCGAAGATTCTTGAAAACTTTGTGCCTTCCTATACGGCGGAGGCGGTAGAGCGCTTAAGGAAGGCGGGGGCCGTAATTATCGGTAAGACGAACATGGACGAATTTGCCATGGGCAGTACGACGGAGACGTCCGCCTTCGGAGTCACGAGAAACCCCTGGAACCCGGATCATGTGCCAGGCGGTTCGTCAGGCGGTTCCTGCGCCGCGGTTGCGGCAAATGAATGCTTTTATGCGCTTGGTTCCGATACGGGCGGGTCCATACGGCAGCCCAGCTCATTCTGCGGGGTGACCGGTTTAAAGCCAACCTACGGAACCGTTTCCCGGTACGGTCTCATTGCCTACGGATCATCTCTGGATCAGATCGGTCCGGTGGCGAAGGATGTGACGGACTGTGCGGTGATCCTTGAAACGCTGGCAGGCCATGATTCAAAAGACAGCACCTCCATGGAGGTGCAGGAGAGTACCCGTTTCACGTCGGCCCTGGTGGACGACGTGAAAGGAATGAGAATCGGAATTCCGAGGGATTATATGGGAGACGGCCTCGATCCGGAGGTAAAGGAGGCCATCTTAAAAGCCGCGGCGGTATTGAAAGAAAAGGGCGCCGTCGTGGAGGAATTCGATCTTGGCATGGTGGAATACGCCATTCCTGCCTATTATGTGATTGCATCCGCGGAAGCCAGCTCCAACTTATCACGTTTTGACGGCGTAAAATACGGCTTTCGGGCAAAGGAGTATGAAGGGCTTCACGATATGTATAAAAAGAGCCGTTCCCAGGGCTTCGGGCCGGAGGTGAAACGCCGTATCATGCTGGGATCCTTCGTCTTGAGCTCCGGCTACTACGATGCCTACTATCTGAAGGCTCTCCGGGCGAAGGCGCTGATCAAAGAAGCATTTGACCGTGCGTTTGGGAGCTACGATGTGATACTGGGACCCGCGTCGCCGGTTACGGCGCCGAAACTGGGAGAGAGCTTAAGCGATCCCCTTAAAATGTACCTCGGCGACATCTATACGATCTCCATCAACCTGGCAGGGCTTCCGGGGCTTTCCGTTCCCTGCGGGACAGATTCCAAAGGCCTTCCGATTGGCCTGCAGCTAATCGGGGACTGTTTTAAGGAGAGACTGATTATCCGCGCGGGGTATGCGTTTGAGAGGAGCCGTCAGCAGGAAAGGAGGCAGAGCAAATGAGCAGACAGTATGAGACAGTCATCGGACTGGAGGTCCATGTGGAGCTTGCCACGAAAACGAAGATTTTCTGTTCCTGCTCCACGGAGTTTGGCGGAGCGCCCAATACCCACACCTGTCCGGTCTGCACCGGAATGCCAGGTTCGCTTCCCGTCCTCAACAGGCAGGTGGTGGAATACGCCCTGGCGGTGGGGCTGGCAGTGAACTGTGAAATCAACCAGTACTGCCGGTTTGACCGGAAAAACTATTTTTACCCCGACAATCCTCAGAACTACCAGATCTCCCAGCTCTACCTCCCCATCTGCCACGACGGTTTCGTGGAAATCGAGACAGCGGGCGGTAAAAAGAAGGTGGGGATTCACGAGATTCACATGGAGGAGGACGCGGGAAAGCTGATCCATGATGAATGGGAAGACTGTTCCCTGGTGGATTATAACAGAAGCGGCGTACCGCTCATCGAGATCGTCTCGGAGCCGGATATGCGAAGCGCCGATGAAGTGATCGCGTACCTGGAGAAGCTGCGGCTGATCATCCAGTATCTCGGAGCGTCGGACTGCAAGCTTCAAGAAGGCTCTATGCGGGCGGATGTGAACCTGTCCGTCCGGGAAGCGGGAGCATTGGAGTTTGGTACCAGGACAGAGATGAAGAACTTAAACTCCTTCAAGGCCATTGCCAGAGCGATCGAGGGCGAGAGGAAGCGCCAGATCGAGCTTCTGGAGGATGGGAAGAAGGTGGTTCAGGAGACGCGGCGCTGGGATGATAATAAGGAAAGCTCCCGTGCCATGCGTTCCAAAGAGGACGCCAAAGATTACCGCTATTTCCCGGATCCCGATCTGCCGCCGGTGACCATAAGCGATGCCTGGATTCAGGAGATAAAGGACCGCCAGCCGGAGCTGAAGACCGAAAAGATGGCGAGATACCAGGAAGAGTACGGCCTTTCCGCGTATGACGCGGATATCATCACGGAGGCGAAGCACATGGCGGATATTTTCGAAGCCACTGTTTCCCTGTGTGGAAAGCCGAAAGAATCGGCCAACTGGCTGATGGTCGAGACCATGAGGCTGTTGAAGGAAGAGGCCCTGGAACCGGAGGCCATAAGATTTTCACCGGAAAATCTTGCAAAATTAATTGTTTTGGTGGATAATGGTACTATTAGCCGCACGGTAGCGAAGGAAGTATTTGAAAAAATATTCGCTGAAGATATCGATCCCGAGGCCTACGTAGAAGAAAACGGGCTTAAGGTAGTAAGTGACGAGGGAGCGCTCCGCGCCGTGATCCGGGAGGTTATAGCAGCAAATCCACAGTCTGTGACAGATTACCATAATGGGAAAGAGAGAGCCAGAGGCTTTCTGGTAGGACAGACGATGCGGGCGATGAAAGGGAAAGCTGACCCCGCCATGGTAAACAAGGTATTAGAGGAACTGCTGTAACCCGGGCAGATGCCGCCATGGGAGGCAAAAACCCGGAATTGAATGAAGGAGATCATATGAGGAGGAAGAAGAAAGCGATGAAACCGTATGCAGAGATGACGAAGGAAGAGTTACAGGAACTTAGAAAACAGCTTTCCACCAAGTACAGGGAGTATCAGGGCAAGGATTTACGCCTCGATATGTCCAGAGGAAAGCCAAGTGTGGATCAGCTGGACTTATCCATGGGAATGATGGATGTCTTAAGCAGCGACGACGATTTAACGTGTGAAGACGGTACAGACTGCCGCAACTACGGCGTGCTCGACGGCATCAAGGAAGCGAAAGAACTGCTTGGCGACATGATGGAGGTTAACCCGGATACGATTATTATCTATGGCAACTCCAGCTTAAACGTCATGTATGACACGGTTTCCCGTTCTATGACCCATGGTGTGATGGGAAATACTCCATGGTGTAAGTTAGACAAAGTAAAATTCCTCTGCCCGGTTCCGGGATATGACAGACACTTTGCCATTACGGAATATTTTGGTATCGAGATGATTAATGTACCCATGACGCCAACAGGCCCTGATATGGATATTGTGGAAGAACTGATTAAAAATGACGACTCCATCAAGGGAATCTGGTGTGTGCCGAAGTACTCCAATCCACAGGGGATATCCTACTCCGACGAGACTGTACGCCGTTTTGCAAGATTAAAACCGGCTGCTCCGGATTTCAGAATCTACTGGGATAATGCTTATACGATCCATCATTTATACGACCACGACCAGGATCACTTAATCGAAATCCTGGCAGAATGCAAGAGAGCGGGAAATCCGGACCTGGTTTACAAGTTCGCTTCTACCTCCAAAGTAAGCTTCCCGGGTTCCGGTATCGCGGCCATCGCCTGCAGCCAGAACAACCTGGTAGACATCAAGAAACAGTTAAAGATCCAGACCATCGGCCATGACAAGGTAAACCAGCTGCGTCACGTGCGTTTCTTCGGAGATATCCACGGCATGGTGGAGCACATGAGAAAGCATGCAGACATCATGAGACCGAAGTTCGAAGCCGTAATCGAGATTCTGGAGAGAGAACTGGGCGGCCTTGGAATCGGTTCCTGGACCAGTCCGAAGGGCGGATACTTCATTTCCTTCGATTCTCTGGACGGATGTGCGAAGTCCATCGTTGGCAGATGTAAAAAAGCAGGTCTCATCATGACCGGCGCCGGCGCCACCTATCCATATGGAAAGGACCCGCACGACAGCAACATCCGTATCGCTCCTTCCTATCCGCCGTTATCTGACCTGATTCTGGCGATGGAATTATTCGCACTTTGTGTGAAGATTGTGAGCATTGATAAGTTGCTGGCTGAGATGAACTGAGGATCGAATTTTATAAATAGATAGAAACAGAAAAGTAAGGGGCAGAAATATAAGTATTCTGTGCCTTATTTTTTTGATACCTGGTTTGCATTCTATAATACGATATATGACTTTATTTTTGTCGGTGTATGCTGCCGGCAAAGTCATGAATCACAGCCTCAACACACGATGATTAAAACAGTCGAAGTAAAAATGGAGCCGAAATTTATGAAATTTACAAAAATGCTGATGCACTACATAACAAAATACTTTCTGGGTTTTCTGATTGTTTTCCTGAGCAGTATTCTGGTGGCCTTCGTAGCCAGCCGCAGTATTGAGGACTACATAATTGAAAAAGGGGAGATGAAGAACCAGGAGGGAATCAACGGTATTTATGAGATGGTAAATAAAATGGAGCTGATCAATGAAATGATGGCGAAGAATCAGACCTTCAGCACCATTGTCTACCAGCAGGGAAAGATTCCAAAGGAGGATGTGCTAAAGCTTAAGGAGGCCAATAAAATGTTCAGTGAGATTGGCTTTGTGGCGGATTACACCCCCTACGTATTTATGTTGTTCAAAAAGAATGACCTGTACTTATCCACCAGTCAGTGCAGCTTCAATTTCCAGGACTACTACAATAAATTTCTCCGGATCCAGCGGGAAGGCGTGGACTTTTCTGACTCGGATGCCGTGCGTGACGAACTGTTTGGCCGGTATGCGAAGCATAGCCAGTTCGTCCGTCTGGATCAGATAAAGTTTATCTATAATGAGAAGGAACGTAAGCTTCATGACGCGATCCTCTACTTAACGAGCAGTGAATTTACGCGGCTGAACCCGCAGTACCTGTCGTGCTTTGTCATCGACAGAGACTATCTGATTAAAAGCATTATGATGCCAGAGCTGGAGAAGGATGGATTCCTCTATATTCAGGATTCCAGGACAGGGGATGTCTTGCTGGAGTATGGGAATGTCCCGGAGGGGATCGGCGCGTATGAGAATGGACAGATCGTCGGGGACGGGGGCAGTTACCGCCTGATTGTGAAGCAGCAGGATGACCTGCAGTGGAAGATCGTTACCGGGATTCCCATGACATTTATTGATAGCCAGATCTGGCCGGTGAGCAGACTCCTGATCATCTATCTCTGCATCGGTCTGCTGCTGGTAATCGGGCTGACTGCATTTTACAGTTACCAGCAGTATTCCGGCATGAAACGGGTTTTATTTGCCCTCCCTGCGGAAAACGGAGTGGAGAGCAGCAAAAAGAGGTTTGACGAGTACGGGATTCTGACAGACAATATACTGGCCCTGAAGAAGAACGGCAATGAGTACCGCGCGAAGATGGAGGAGCTGGCGAAGCAGAATGAAGCCATGATGCTGGAGCATCTGATCGTTATGGGAATCTGGCTTCCCGAGGAACGGCGGGTATTTGAGAAATGCTTTGAGAAGGTGCCGGAATTCTTTTGCGTGGCAGTGGTGCGCCTTCAGCAGAAGGAATACGGAAATTCAGATATCATAACACTTGCCATGGTGGAGTACTTAAAAAAGCATTATCCCGGGAAATTTACGAATGTATACAGCGGTCTGACCGACGAGCTGTTCCTTTTTGAACTGAAACCGGAACAGGAGGCCAATGTTTCCGGCATCAAGAAGCTCTTTGAGGAGGTGGCCGTCATGGTTACCGCCGCGTACGACGTGATTCTTCATGTCGGAATCAGCGCTATCGGAACAGACCTTGCCAATGTGAACAAATGTTATGAGCAGGCCCGCCAGGTCGTGCGGGCACAGTATGCCTGCAGCAATGAAAATGTGGTAAAGACGTACGATATCTCTGCTAACGCTCTCTACGCAAATCCGGTCAATATGGATTTTTTGAATCATTTTTATACTCTTCTCATATGCGGGCAGCAGGAGGAAATCTGCACCCAGCTGGATAAGGTGGAGAGCTATTACAGCAGGATGCCTTATTTATATGAGGCACAGAAGGAACAGATTTTCTATTCGATCCGGAATATCATGTATTCGGCCTGGCTCCATCTGGACGGAGAGACGGATTCCAGGGAGAATTTTCCGGTCTTCCAGAAGAATTTAAAGTGCGGGGAAATGATGGAGATGCTGCGGAGAAGTTCTGCCGAACTCTGTGACTTCATCAGCCAGACGAAGAAAAGCAAGAACGAGGGGCTGAAGGAGAAGATTACCCAGTACTTAAACAGCCACTACGAGGAGGCCGGTCTCTCGGCCTACCGGGCCAGCAGCGAGATCGGAATTTCCGAAAAGTATTTATCACAGTTCCTGAAGGAACAGACCGGTGAGACCTTCTCCTCGTACCTTCTGCGGCTGCGGATTGAGAAGGCGAAGGAACTTTTGGCGACGACGGACTACAGCAACGATAAGATCGCCCAGATGACCGGTTTCGGTGCGGTCAATACATTTTATCGGAATTTCAGTAAACAGGTGGGCGTCACACCGAAGGTGTATAAGGAGAACTGTGAGGCCCGGTAAGGGACTCTCATGTCAGATCATACAAGGGACAGCCTGAAAGAATTTTATCAGCGCTGTCCCTTATGTTGTTTTGACGGTACATTCTGTGACGGCAGAAATCTTAGCCAGGAATCAAAAGCCAAATCGTATTGTTTACATAAAATAAATCGCTTTATCATAATAGACTTGCTGCTCTTCCTCAAATAATTTAACAAGATTTTTTACAATTTTTTCTTCCCTATATTGTTTTAACGCTTCCCAATATCGATATCTGTTCGAATCTTCAATGATAACCGGTACATGTCCATTTTTCAGGCATTCTCTAAAGATGATCAGTCTGCCGGTTCTGCCATTTCCATCCTGAAACGGATGGATGCATTCATAACTGGCATGAAATTCGGCCAGAACAGACAGATTAACCTCCTGTTTGCGATACCAGTGTAATAAAGAAATGATCTCATTTTTTACGTCTTCCGGCCGTGCAGTCTGGTATGTGCCAATCATATTGGGCCTTTTTTTATAATCTCCAATTGCATACCCATTTGCCCGGTCTTCAAATACACCACTTTTAAGCTCATAATGAAATTGTTTGATCAGGTCTTGTGTTAAGTCTTCCTCTAATGTTTCCAGCATTTTATTAAACATAAGAAAATGTCCATTCATCTCTTCCACATCTTTTGCTCTATAGTAATCATCTGTTCCCGGCAAAATACCTGTGTCAAACAGAGATGCAGTCTGTTCTTCTGTTAATGTACTTCCTTCAATCTTATTAGAGTTGTAGGCTAATAACCGTTGGGTATAACCATAGATTCCTGATCGGTCAAACTTTTTTCTTTCGATTTGAAATCTTTCCAGGAGGTAATCAAGAAATTCTTTTTTCTTATCCATATATTCAATCTCCTATTTTAATCAATACGTTTATTATGCAACAAAACCATATAAAATGAAAGCAGAATTTGAATTCTTACCATATGAGAGGGCAGGAAAAATATGAGATACCATTTTCTTACCCTCCGGTATTCTTTTTATTCAATGACAGTATCCAAAAGACAGAGAGGTATGGTACGATACGGCCATACAAAAAATTTCATATTGGAGAGGAGGCATAAAGATGCCGGAAACAGAAAAAGGCCCTCTTCTTACGGATGAGACATTTTTCCATAGCTGTCTCGATTTGGACCGGCCGGAAATGAGCGAAGTGCGCCATTTTGCAGAGAACCATGATTACGGTCAGGCGAGAAAAGCTTTGGCAGCTTCGCTGCGGTCCGGTCTTGCCGCGAGGAGGGAACGCTTTTTGGCAATCCCGTATGAGGAACCGGAGAACGTCTATAAATATCCGGGCGAGACGGATGAGGAGGCATGTGAGCGTCTGCAAAAGCACGTCCTGATCTCGGTAGGGGTCCCCTGTGATTTTGGGGCAGCGGGGGAGATAAACTGGAAAGCCAATCCTACCTATAATCAGTACAGGGAGTGGACGTGGCAGCTGAACCGCCATCATGAGTGGAAGATGCTGGCTCACGAGTACAACCGGACAAAGAAGGAGGCATACGCTTATCAGGCTGCGGAATTTTTCCGTTCCTGGGTTCGCCAGGCAGTACGCCCGGAGCAGTCAGTATCCGGGTACGATACCGAGTGCTGGAGAACGATCGAATGCGGGATCCGGATGGGAGCGAACTGGCCGTACGTGCTTTTCACATTCTTTGATACGGAGGCGTTTACCGACGATCTTCTGGTGGACTGGTATCAATCGGTCTGGGAACACGGGCAGAGGCTTTACAGAAACAGGACGCATGGAAACTGGCTGATTATGGAGATGAACGGGCTGGCTCAGATTGGAATTCTCTATCCTCAGTTTAAACAGCGGGAAGAGTGGCTTCAGTCTGCGTTTGCCGCGCTGGAGGAAGAGCTGGGGCGTCAGATATATCCGGATGGCTTCCAGTATGAACTGTCCACGGGATATCACGATGTTGTAATCAATAACTACGAGCGGCTGATTCTGGTGGCTAGGGCTTTCGGTGTGCCGGTCCCGGAACGAATGATGGAGCGGCTGACAACCGCCTGTGAGATCGATGTGAAGCTTATGATGCCTGATGGATGTCTGCCGGATATTAACGATGGAAGGAGGGAGGCGAGCCGGAAACTGCTGGAGCCAAAGCTTTCCTTCATAAGAGAAGAGAAGGCGGAAACTATTCTTTGGGCGGCCAGCGGCGGAACACGGGGAACCCGTCCTGATTACTTGTCAACCGCACTTCCCTATTCGGGTTTCTTCATTATGAGAAATGGATGGGAGAACGGCAGCGTCTGGGGACTTTTGGACGCCGCGCCATTTGGTCGCGGCCATCAGCATGAGGATAAGCTGAATTTACTCATTTACGCACAGGGGAAGTACCTGCTGACCGAAGGCGGAAATTATGCCTACGACGATTCCGAGATGAGACACTACTGTCTGTCCTCCAGGGCACACAATACGGTCCTCGTGGACCACAAGGGGCAGAATCGAAGAGCTTCGTATGTCTGGGAAGACAGCGATATCGAAAAGCTTTCCGGGATGAAGTGGGGAATCGGAGACTCCTGTGATTGGGCGGAAGGCTGCTATGACGGGGCGTACGGCGGTATGGAATGCTGGAACTGGGGAAAACCCGGAAAGAATGAGGAGAATGCAAAAGACGATGTTCCGCCCAAGGAGACCGGCGTGCGTCATACAAGATCGGTCTATTTTATCAAAAAAGCGCCGGAGGGGCTGAACCCGTTTTTCCTTGTGGTGGACCGGCTGGAGTCCAGGAATACTCATGTGTACGATTTCCTTTGGCATGTAGACAGTGAAAATCCAGTGATCACGGAGGCGGGGGTGGACTTGGAGGAGATGGCCGTCTGCGTTTCCGGGAACGGGAAAACCATGGAAATAATCCGCGGGAGAGAAGAGCCGGAGTGGCAGGGGTATGCGGCCACAGGGACCGAGCAGGGAATGTACCGGGAGATCAACTGTATCGTCGCCCGTGCAGAGTCT
This sequence comes from Hungatella sp. SB206, assembly GCF_051132295.1. NCBI lineage: Bacteria > Bacillati > Bacillota > Clostridia > Lachnospirales > Lachnospiraceae > Hungatella > Hungatella sp. SB206. The sequence goes on from NZ_CP096603.1 coordinate 1,382,421, forward strand.
GACACTATTAGAATGGTAACGGTTTTATACCCGCACGGCGCAGGGGAGGTCACGGCCTGCCGCGTTTACGGGGGTGAAAACATAGAGGATGGGGATATGGAAGTGGCTTTTTCCGATGGCCGTACGTATTCCTACCAGGAAGCAGTAATGAGAAACGATCTTAAAGGAGGAGAAGTATCATGAGAAAAAATGGGAAGAGAGCAGCGGCGCTGGGAATGGCCGCAGTGATGGCCGCAGCCGCATTATCGGGCTGCCAGAAAGGAAACGGCGGGCCGGCCGGCGGGACAGACCGCGCAGAAGGCGATACAACGGCGGCTGTGACGGAGGCACAGGGCAGCGGAGACAACAAGCTGGTGGTTGCGATCCAGACAAACAGCTATGTGACGGATTACGATAACAACTACTTCACGAAATATCTGGAAGATAAGCTGGGGATTGAGATTGAGTTTTATCAGCTTCCGGCGGCTACGGATGAGGTCAGGACAAAGGTGTCCCTGATGGCCACCTCCAATGACAATCTGCCGGATGTGCTGATTGTGGATAATGCACTGACACCGGAGACAATATTGGAATACGGCAGCAGCGGAGTGTTCCTGCCTTTAAATGAATATACAGAGGATGCTTCCAGGATGCCGAATTACAACGCAATCCCGGAAGAAGACAAGAAGGTGATGGAAGCGGCCCAGACAATGGCGGACGGTAACATGTACAGCTTATCCAAATATGAACCGGAGACCTGGAATGTAACGCCCAATCGTATGTTTATCAATAAAGCCTGGATCGACAAACTGGGACTGACCATGCCGACGACAACGGATGAACTGAAAACCGTATTGAAGGCGTTCCATGATCAGGATCCCAACGGAAACGGCGTGCAGGATGAGATCGGCGCTTACGGCTATCAGGCAGGTGGCTACGGCCAGAATATCACGGCCGCACTCATGAACTCCTTTGAATTCTGGAACGGCGGCAATTTAAACGGCGGCCTCGCCCTTGACAAGGACGGAAAGACTGTTATCGCTCCGTTTACGACGGAGGGCTGGAAGGCCGGATTGACTTACATGAACGATCTTTACAATGAGGGCCTGCTCTCACCGGCCATCTTTACCGATGACGATACGCAGTTTAAGGCTACTTTAAACGAGGAAACCAATGTGGTAGGGCTGGTGTCCTTCGGTTCCCTCTCCAACTATCCGGATGCGGCAAACAACAGCAATTACCTGGAAATGGAGATTTTAAATCCGGTTAAGGGACCGGACGGAACCAACTATACACCATATACAGAATACTCGCCAAATCAGGAATTCTTTATTTTTAATGGTTGTAAAAATGTAGATATGGCTGTGAAACTGGCGGACGCGTTCTATGACCATGAGGCATCCACGGTAGCCAGATTCGGTGAAAAGGGTGTTGATTATACCGACGACCCGGCGGAACTGGAGAAGATGAACAATGCCTATGTGGCGGCCGGCCTCTACGACAAGGTGACGCTGGTTTATATCTCCAACTACTGGCTGGAGCCGGCAGCAAAGACATGGCACGGCGTATCACCGAGATATGCGAGCCTTGCGGAGATGAACACCGTTGCAAACGGCATGGTAACGTACAACCCGGAAGACAAGACACAGCTAAATGCCAAGAGTTATGAGTATTATTTTGACAAGCATCCGGAGAAGGTTCTCCCGCTTCTTCACTATACCGAGGATGAGGCAGGGCAGATTCAGGAAGCCCTTTCTAATATACCAACTTATGTAAACCAGACGATGGCAGAGTTTATCACCGGGGCAAGAGATATTGAGAGCGGATGGGATGCTTATATGTCAGAACTAAAGGGAATGGGCCTCGATGAGTGGCAAAAGTGCGCGCAGGCGGCCTATGACCGTTCTGTGGAATAGAGAGGAACCCGGAGGAATTTATTGTGGCAGGAAACAGAAAAGACAGCCCGGTTGCGGGCAAAAGAGATTTGAAGAGACAGATTCTCGCCAGATGGCAGCTGTATCTGCTGCTGCTGCTGCCGCTCATCTACATAGCGGTGTTTGCATACGTTCCCATGGGCGGGCTGGTGATTGCATTTAAGAAATATAATGTGAGGCAGGGAATCTGGGGCAGCGCATGGGTGGGACTTGACAACTTTGTCAAGTTCTTCACCTCATACAAATTCCCGATCATCATGAAAAATACACTGATGATCTCCTTATACAGCCTCGCGGTGTCATTTCCAATTCCCATTATCTTCGCGCTGCTGCTGAATGCAATGCTGGGGAAGCGGTATAAGAAGGCGATCCAGACGATCACGTACGTGCCGTATTTTATATCGACCGTAGTCATGGTGGGGCTGATTTTCCAGGTGCTGAACAACCGGAGCGGAATCTATGGGAGTCTTTATACGATGTTTACTAACCGGACGGCGCCGAATATTCTGGCGGACGGGAAGCTGTTTAAGCACATCTACGTCTGGTCGGGGGTATGGCAGGGCACAGGCTACAGCGCGATTATTTATATTGCTGCGCTGGCCGGTGTGGATCAGTCCCTTCATGAGGCGGCTGAGATTGACGGGGCAAGCAGGTTCCAGCGGCTGCTCTACATCGACGTTCCAACCATACTCCCAACCGCCAGCATTATGCTGATTCTGGCGGTTGGCAACATCATGAATGTGGGATTTGAGAAAGTCCTGCTGATGCAGAATAATCTGAATCTGAATTACAGTGAAATTATATCGACCTATGTATACAAGGTGGGACTCGCCAGCGGAATCAATGATTTCTCGCTATCGACGGCCATCAGTATGTTTAACTCGGTAATCAACTTTATCCTTCTGATGATAGCAAACTGGGGGAGCAAGAAACTGAGCGGCAATGGGATCTTTTAAGGAGGGCAAAAATGCGGAAATTTAAGAATTACAGTCTGAATGACAAAGTGTTTTACGTTGTGATTACGGCTCTCCTGACGATTTTCTTTGTCCTTGTGCTGTATCCCTGTGTCTATGTGATCAGCGCGTCATTTTCGTCCGGCACCGCGGTGCAGAGCGGCAAGGTGGTCCTGTTCCCGGTGGATTTCAGTCTCGAGGGGTATAAGACCGTGTTTCATACGAAGACAGTGTGGACGGGATTCCGTAACTCCCTGTTTTATACGTTTGTGGGGACGGCAGTCAATATTATCATGACGCTGACTGCGGCTTACTGCTTGTCCAGGGACGATCTTCCTGGGCGGAACGCGATCATGCTGGTCTTTACATTTACCATGTTCTTTAATGGCGGTATGATTACGTCGTACATACTCGTGCAGAAGCTGCATTTGCTGAATACGGTGTGGTCGCTGCTGCTTCCGGGGGCGATCGGGGTCTACAACCTGATTATAGCGAAGACATTTATCCAGAATTCGATTCCCGGAGAACTGCTGGAGGCAGCCAGGATAGACGGCTGCTCGGATTTCATGTATTTTATCCGGATCGTCCTGCCGCTCTCGAAGGCAATTGTGGCGGTGCTGGTGCTGTTCTACGGCGTGGGCCACTGGAATGCCTACTTCAATGCCATGATCTATCTTCATGACAAGGCACTGTACCCGCTGACCCTGTTTTTGCGGGAGATATTAATGGCGGATCAGATCGATCCATCCACTGTGACGGATCCGGAGCTGCAGGCACAGCTCGCCCAGGCGGCGGGCGTAATCAAGTACGCGCTGATCGTGGTGAGCATGGTTCCCGTACTTGTGATTTATCCGTTTATTCAAAAATACTTTGTAAAGGGCGTTATGATTGGATCGGTGAAAGGTTGACGGAGGAGACGAAAATATGACAGAACAATTACTATTAAAGGAAGAGGAGCTGGCATGGGCCGGTGAAACTCTGAAGAGGGCAGAAATGAAACTTAAGAAGGTGAGCGGACGCTCCGCCCACAAGATCCCGTATACGACCGTTGACGGCGTTCATGACGACCGGTCGGGGGATGACCAGATAGACTGGTGGACTAATGGATTCTGGGGAGGCATGATGTGGCAGCTGTATGCTCTGACCCATGATGAGGAATATAAGAAAATCGCCGTGGAAACGGAAGAGAAGATGGACAGAAACTTGATGTGCGCGGAAGGGCTGACCCATGACAATGGATTTAAGTGGCTTCTGACCTCCGTTGCCGATTACCGGCTGACCGGTGACGGGAAGTCGAAAAACCGCAGTATGCTGGCCGCCTGTAACCTGGCGGGCCGCTACAATCCGCGGGGCAGGTTCTTACGGGCCTGGAACGACGGGATGGGGTATCGGCAGGAAGATAACCGCGGCTGGGCCATCATCGACTGCATGATGAACCTTCCGCTGCTTTACTGGGCTTTTGAGGAGACGAAGGACCCGAGATTCTATGAGATCGCCGTGGATCACGCGGATACAGCGATGAATGCATTTGTCAGGCCTGACGGGTCTGTCCGTCATATCGTGGAATTCAATTCTGAAACGGGGGAGATGGTCAGAGACTACGGAGGCCAGGGATACGGCGAAGGCTCTTCCTGGACCAGAGGCCAGACGTGGGGCTTATACGGATTTGTCCTGAGCTACTTACACACGAATGACAGAAAGTATCTCGACGCCGCCAAGAGAATCGCCAACTACTTTATCGCCAATATTCCGGAGAGCAATCTGATTCCGGTGGATTTCCGGCAGCCGGAGGACTGCGGGCTGGAAGACTCCACCGCCGCCGCCATCGGCGCCTGCGGGCTTATTGAGATTGCAAAGCAGGTAAAGGGCCGGGAAAGCCGTGTCTATTTGCAGGCGGCGCTGCGCCTTTTGAGAACGCTTGCTTCGGAGCGGTGCAATTGGAATGAGGAAGAAGATCAGCTGCTGGAGAAATGTACGGCGGCCTACCACGACACGGAACACGAATTTTCGATTATATATGGAGATTACTACTTTCTGGAGGCGTTGATGAAGCTTGCGGGGAAAGAGGTTTTTCTGTGGTAGTGTAGTGGATTTGTAAATAGCCTGTTTCACCGCCGTACTTTTTGGATAACAAGATTAATCGAATAGCACCAGATTAATAAATGCCTGGAAACTCTCGCTCTGAAATTTATCTTTATTAAATACCACATGGTTCATACAGCTGACATCAAAATCCTTTACGTCTATCTCCACAATCTCCCCGCGCTGAATGTAGGGGTCTGCAAAGATTCGGGGAACAACGCCGACTCCCAGGTTCTCACGGGCGGCCTGGACGATTACGTCGGAATTGGTGCTGGACCACAGCGGCGCGGCGGTTAAGTTGTGCAGAGTCAGGGCGCAGTCGAAGGCGTCTCTGATCGTGCAGCCCTCCTCGCGCAGGATGAGAGGCTCTTCCACGAGGCGTTCCAGGGATACGGGCTGGCTGGCCAGGCGGGCAAATGGATGGTCGGGCGCGCAGATGACGGCCAGCGGATAGGAGGAAAATGGAATTTTCTCCAGCTGTTCGCCCGGCACGACGCCCTCGATCAGGCCGATATCCAGCTCATTTTTCAGCAGCAGCTGTGCAATCTCTTTGGAATTATTTACCGTGACCTTGACGACGGACTCCGGATTGCTTTTCATAAAACGGGAAATAACTCCGGGCAGCAGGAAGCTGGCCAGAGTCACACAGGAGCCGATCCGAAGAGGAGTCTGGCGGTTTAAGGAGCCGGAGCAGGTTTCAAGATCGTGATAAAGCTCCAGAAGCGGTATCACTTTAGAGAGATAGAATTTGCCGTTCTCATTGATGACAATTTTCCTGGAAACCCGGTCGAAGAGAGAGGCGCCTACGGATTCCTCCAGTTCATTGATCGCGTGAGAAATAGCCGGCTGCGTCATGGACAGCGTTTTCGCCGCTCCGGTAATACTGCCCTCTTCACAGACGGTTTTGAAGATAGTAAGATGTCTTAAATTCATGATCAGGATCCCTTCCATTACCAATACAACATATGATAATAAATATTATATCATTCTGATAATGAATTGAACAGGGATTTTTGTCCTTTTTTTAAAATTAATGTCGAAAATCAGAACGGTTCACAGAAGAGTCATGGGAGACAGTCTGTGAACCGTACTTCGAAGTCCGGACAATCAGAGATCCAGCAGCATGAGATGCTCATCGGCGTAGCTGCCATCCCGGTATTTAAAGGAATGGGGGCGGGTGCCGTAAATGCGGAAGCCATGTTTTTCATAAAGGGCGATCGCACGCTTATTTTCGCAGACAACCTCCAGCTCGATCATCTCCAGCCCCATTTCTCCGGCACATGTAATGATGGCCGACAGAAGCAGGGAGCCGATTCCCAGGCCCCAGTACTCTTTCCGGATGGATATGCCGAAGGTCGCGCGGTGGCGGTACCGTTCCCTCTGGGCGATAGGGCTTATGCCGGCGTGGGCGATGATGGTTCCGTCCACAACGGCACAGATCATTAAGTCGGTGGGACTGCTCAGCGTGGACTCCAGAAATTTTTCTTCCTGCAGGGTGGGCATGGTAATTTCGTCGGAGTACCGGGCCAGGAAGTCTGTCTCGTCTGAGGTGGCCTTCATCAGATGAAGGATGGCAGCCGCGTCGGCGGGAAGAGGGCTTCTTAAGTGGCAGAGAACACCGTTTTTCAGTGTGTGGTCTTTGGGTTTGTATCTCATGGACAGAGCCTCCTGATAATAATGAATAGCCAGTACTGTATTGCGCAAATACCAGTGCTGGTTTATGAAAATCCCCCCCGGTACCGTGAGAAGACTCGCGGTTCGGAGGGATTGTAATAGCAGCAGTCAGATTACGTTCCGCTGAAGGCTGTTGAGTGAAGCTCTCCCTTAGAGACGGGCAGCGATTGCTTTGATGAAATCCTCACTGTTTAACACAGTAGGATTCGGTATGGTGGTGATGAGTGCCAGATCCTTTGTCATCTCACCGCTTTCGATGGTATCGATGGTGGCTTTCTCCAGTCTGTCTGCGAAATCCATCAGATCGTTGTTGCCGTCTAACTCTCCGCGCTTTCTCAAAGCACCGGTCCAGGCGAAAATGGTGGCCACCGAGTTGGTGGAGGTCTCTTCTCCTTTTAAGTGCTTGTAATAGTGGCGCTGTACGGTTCCATGGGCTGCCTCATATTCGTAATCGCCATACGGAGATACGAGAACAGAGGTCATCATGGCAAGAGAGCCAAATGCGGAAGAAACCATGTCGCTCATAACGTCACCGTCATAATTCTTGCAGGCCCAGATATAGCCGCCTTCGGACTTCATGACACGGGCGACCGCATCGTCGATCAGAGTATAGAAGTAAGTAATTCCGGCTTCCTCAAACTTTGCAGTATACTCTGCGTCGAAAATATCCTGGAAAATATCCTTGAAGGTGTGATCATATTTTTTGGAAATGGTGTCCTTGGTGGCAAACCATAAATCCTGTTTCGTATCCAGAGCGTAGTTGAAACAGCTTCTGGCAAAGCTTTCTATGGAATTATTTATGTTGTGCATGCCCTGTACAATACCGGCATCTGCGAAATTATGTACCAGTTCACGGGTCTCGCTTCCGTCTTCTGCCGTATAGACTAATTCGACTTTACCGGCTCCCGGAATCTTCATCTCGGAACCCTTATATACGTCGCCGTAAGCATGCCTTGCAATGGTGATCGGCTTTTTCCAGTTCTTTACACACGGTTCGATTCCCTTAACCACAATCGGAGCACGGAATACGGTGCCATCCAGGATCGCGCGGATCGTGCCGTTGGGGCTCTTCCACATCTCTTTCAAGCTGTACTCTTTTACACGGGCGGCATTGGGGGTGATGGTGGCACATTTGACTGCAACCTTATATTTTTTAGTGGCGTTGGCGGAATCGACGGTGACCTGATCGTTTGTTTCGTCGCGGTATTCCAGGCCGAGATCGTAGTATTCTGTTTTTAAGTCAATGTAGGGAAGCAGTAAATGATCTTTGATCATCTTCCAGAGAATCCTGGTCATCTCGTCGCCGTCCATCTCGACGATGGGGGTTGTCATCTTAATCTTATCCATGTGTCTGTTCCTCCTTGAATTTCATGTAACAGTTCAGATGGCGGGAAAATTGGCGCAGGAAGTAGCGTCAAGCTAGCTTGTAAGCGGCTTTATGCGCCAATTTTTACATCGGATGAATGTCCGATGCTTCTTGACCGGCTTTTTCGGTCAAGAAGATGTGCCGTCTGAACTGTTACAATTTCATCGTGTAACCTATAGTATACGACGAATTACGGATTCGCACAAGACTGTCTATGTAAATTTATCCAGCCATTTTTTTAAATTATACACGGTTTTCGGATCGATGAAATGCTCTACTTTCTCGGCCTGTTCCAGTTCATCGGTGGTTTGATTAATATAGCAGAAGAAATTCTGCAGCACCGTATGGCGGAACAGGAGATAGCGTCCAAGCTGAAGACCCGCCTCGGTCAGTGTGACCGTACCGTATTTTTCGAACCTCACAAGCCCGCTGCTGCGTAAGTTTCCGGCCATTTTTGAGGCGGATGAAGGCCGGACATGAAGGCATTTGGCGAGGTCTCCGATCCGGACCGGAGTGCCGTCCTGGCTGAGGCGGCAGATCATTTCCAAATAGTCCTCCATGGAGTAGGTGATCTGAACGTGTTCCAGCAGGGAATAGCCTTTTAATGTATAAAAATTATCTTCCTGGTCCATTTGTTACCTCCTTGTCGGTATCCGCATATCAGTTTAGTATATTCCGGCGGAGAATGTTCTATGACAGGCCTGGGGAAGCGCTTCTTAATCATTGCGGTCAGGGAAACTAGTGCCGCCCGGCGTAAGTTTCGGTGAATTGTGTGCTTGATATTTGCGTCAGGGGCGCGTCCGCGAAGCGACGGCGTAGTGGACCCTATGTCTAGCTTCGTGGACGTGATCCTGGCGTGAATAGCGAGTGCAGAATTCACCGGAACTTATGCAACGCTGTATTAGCCTGCTGTCTGAAAAAATGCAAAAATCCTGCGGAACCACTGTACCAGCCTTCGCATATGTTAGGATATGGAAACATTTTCGGAGGTAAATTTTAATGACAGAAGTAATCCAGTTAACCGATTTAAAAAAGGGCCAGAAGGCAGTTATATCCGAGCTGGCCGTTTTTGATGATATGAGACGACGTCTTCAGGACATCGGTCTGATTGAAGGAACCGTAGTGGAGTGTGTGGGGAAGAGCCCTCTGGGAGACCCCTGCGCTTATGTGATCCGCGGGGCCGTTATTGCGCTGAGGAGTGAAGACTCCGGACGTGTGATGGTATGCAGGATGGAGCCGGGATACCGGAAAGCAAAAGCGGAGAAGAATCCAGGCATGGTTTCGGCCGCAGATACTGCCTCGATCTGTGAGGGCAAGTCAGAACAGGAGGAAACGGAGGACGTAATATGGGGTTAAGCAGAGATTCTGTCGGAATCAAGTCCGTAGACTGCGGGCTGGAAATCAGGAAGCGCCAGGAAGACGATAAGGTGATCGCCCTGGCCGGCAACCCAAATGTGGGAAAGAGTACCGTATTTAATGAAATGACAGGGATGAATCAGCATACCGGAAACTGGCCCGGAAAAACGGTGGCAAACGCCCAGGGCTATGCAAAGGATGGAGAGCAGGGATATGTTATGGTGGATATCCCTGGCTGTTACTCTCTGATGGCTCATTCCTCAGAGGAAGAGGTGGCAAGAGATTTTATCTGTTTTGAAAATCCGGACGCGGTTATCGTTGTCTGCGATGCCACATGTCTGGAACGAAATTTAAATCTGGTGCTCCAGATTCTGGAGGCCAACCGGCGGGCGGTGGTCTGCGTCAATCTCATGGATGAGGCTAAGAAAAAATCGATCTCTATCCGGTTCGATGTCCTGGAGGAGCGCCTGGGGGTGCCCGTCATCGGAACTGCGGCCAGGAGCGGAAAAGGACTGGAACAGATTTATGAAGGCCTGAAACACGTGCTGGAGCTGAACAAGAGGCTGGAGAGCGCCCGAAACATGGAAGTGGTGGAGGGCGAATATGCTGAGACGGAAGCTGCGGACCTGGAAATGGAAGCCGAAGATGAAGCGGAAGACGTGGAAATGGAAGCTGAAGATGAAGCGAAAGCAGAAGAAACAGAAAATGCGGAAGCGAAAATGAAAATAGAGGAAGCGGGATCAAAAGAAGCAGAAGCAGAAGCGGAAGCGGCAGAATCTGTAAAGGAAGCAGAAGCGGAAGCAAAAAACATAGCAGCAAGAAATATAGAAGCAAGAAATATAGAAGCAAGAGATATGGAAGCAGCGGAATCAGAAGCTGAAAACGTAAAAGACTCAGAAAGCGAAGTTCAAAAAACAGCAGAGAAGGCGGCAGACAGACGATTCGATGAAAATCCGGCGCCGCGGATTCTTATCCGGTATCCGGAATACATCGAGGCGGCCATCGCCCGGCTCACACCTGTGGTAAGGAAGACGGCTGGCGATGGCGTCAATATCCGCTGGCTCTGCGCACGGCTCCTGGATTCTAACGAGAACCTGATGGAAGCCGTCCGCAAATATCTCACTCCCGTGGCAGAATCGCTGGAAGTAAGTTCCCTTCTGGCGGAAATTCGGGAAGAGTGGAAGGAACGGGGCATCACGCAGAAGCGCGTAAGTGATGACATGGCATCGGTCTTTGTACGAAAAGCAGAGTTTATCTGCCGGGGGGCAGTGGTGTACGAGAATCAGAAGTATGATAAGAAGGATCGTCTTCTGGACCGTCTGTTTACAAGCAAAGCAACCGGATTTCCCATTATGTTTCTGATTCTTTTAGGCGTTTTCTGGCTGACTATTACGGGAGCCAACTATCCGTCCGAACTTTTGAGCACAGGCTTATTCTGGGTGGAAGACCGGATCAGCGAGCTGTTTCTTGCCATCGGTATGCCAGTGCTTTTAAATGATCTCCTCGTTCATGGCGTTTACCGGGTTCTGGCATGGGTAATATCGGTTATGCTGCCTCCAATGGCAATCTTTTTCCCGTTGTTTACGCTGCTGGAAGACTTCGGTTACCTTCCAAGAGTTGCATTTAACCTGGACCGGTGCTTTAAGCGGTGTGCCGCCTGCGGAAAACAGGCACTGACCATGTGCATGGGATTTGGCTGCAATGCCGCCGGAATCATCGGATGCCGTATTATCGATTCTCCGAGGGAGCGGCTGATCGCCATGATCACCAATAACTTTGTGCCCTGTAACGGACGTTTTCCGACGATGATCGCCATTATTACCATGTTTTTCGTAGGAAGCGCTGCCGGGGCATTCTCCTCAGTCCTGTCTGCTGCAATTCTGGCGGGAGTCATCGTTCTGGGAGTGCTCATGACACTTCTGATCTCGAAGATTCTGTCCGCCACGGTATTAAAAGGCGTTCCCTCTTCCTTCACGCTGGAGCTGCCGCCATACCGGAAGCCGCAGATCGGAAAAGTCATCGTACGCTCGATTTTTGACAGAACCCTGTTCGTCCTGGGCCGTGCCATCGTAGTCGCAGCACCGGCGGGACTCATCATCTGGCTGATGGCCAATATTTCCGTGGGCGATGCGACACTCCTTGCACACTGCTCCGGATTTCTGGATCCGTTCGCCCAGATCATCGGAATGGACGGCGTCATACTGCTGGCCTTTATCCTCGGATTCCCGGCAAACGCCTGAGTTATAATAAGCATAACCTCAGAAAAGCTTGCAACCATGCGGCTTTCACCGGGTTATGCTTATTTTCTATTCATTCAGCAATTCAGACGTAGGGGATAAAAACAGTAGAGAATGGAATATTACAGTGACAAAATTAATGAAGGAGAGCTGTCTGCATTGAAGTCCTGATATCTGACTACAGTTGATCCATTTAATCTGAATAGGTGAAGAGAAAACATACTGTAAAGTACCAATGAGAGGAGGATCGTGTCGTTTTTTCTTTTTTATCCAAACTTTGAAGCAGCAAGAAAGGAATTACAAAAATGGGAAAGGTAATCGGTATCGTAAATAAGAAAGGCGGAGTGGGTAAAACCACTACCGCCACCACTCTTTCGTACTTGCTAACGAAAAGGGGGTACAAGGTTGCATTAATTGATTTTGACGGCCAGAGGCACAGTACACTTCTTTCCGGAGTGCTGTGCCCGGAGCAGTTACCATTTACTATCTATGATCTTCTGAAAAGGCTGGTAATGGATGAGCCATTGCCGGAGGCAGGCGAGTATGTCATTCAGACAGAAAACGGTGTTCACCTAATACCTGCCAATGAGAAACTCGATAACTTTGAAAAGCTGATGAGTGATGCTACGTTCTGTGAGTACAAACTAAAAGAGTTCGTGGATACCATTCGAGACAGCTATGACTATATTATCATTGATTGTATGCCAAAGATGGGAATTCCAATGATTAATGTTATGATCTGTGCGGACAGTCTTATTATTCCGCTGCAATCTGAGACGCTGGCGGCAGAGGGAATGAGCGCGTTTCTACGGGCTTACCATAAGATACAGAGCCGATGCAATAAGAACTTGAAAATAGAAGGAATCCTTTTTACGATGGACAATCAGAGGACCAGGGTCTCCAAGCGAGTGAAAAGTCAGGTGGAGAACTCGTTGGGAGAAAAGGTACATATTTTTTCTAATACCATACCGCGTTCTGTCAGGGTTGCAGATTCCGTGGATGCTGGAATGACAATCTGCGAACTGGAACCGGCGAACCCGGCAGCCGTGGCATATGAGAGATTTGCGCAGGAGGTGATCGACAGTGGCAACTAGAATTCCGAAAATTCCTACAAAGAGTTCGCTTTTGTCAATCAGTCTGGAAAGTGCAGATAATGTTTTGGATTTCCCGATAAAGGGGGAACCAGAGAAACCAGGAGTGTCGGAAGTATTAACGGAAAGGAACCAATTTTCTGCTGCTTCAAAAGAACAACTAGAGATGGAGTTTGATCAGATGAAGCCATTTTCCGATCACCGATTTAAACTCTATACAGGAAAACGCCTGGAAGATATGGTGGACAGCATAAGAAATTATGGTATTTTGCAGCCGTTGATTTTGTGGCATAGGAGGGAGGAATATATTCTCCTCAGCGGTTATAACAGGCGGAATGCGGGAATCCTGGCAGGTTTAAAGAAAGCACCTGTGGTGATAAAGGAGAACCTGTCGCATGAAGAGGCTGTTTTGATTATGGCGGAGACGAATTTAAGACAGCGTTCTTTCTCTGATTTAAGCGAGTCTGAGCGCGCGTTTTGTTTGAAGCAGCATTATGATGCTTTAAAAAGTCAGGGGAAACGTACAGACCTGTTAAATGAATTAGATGAGTTACTAAATTCTGATGATAACGCAGGTGCTTCAACCGTGTCAGAATCTGTGACGAGGTCGCAGAATGGTGAAACGCCAGAGAACGAAGCATCAACTGTGTCAAAAACTGTGACGAGGTTTCGGACCGATGAAAAGCTGGGAGAAAAGTATGGATTAAACCGGGATAAGGTTGCCAAATATGTCCGGATCGCTGGATTGATTCCACCTTTATTAGAACGGTTTGACCAGGGAGAGATCACGTTTCTCGCGGCCTATGATCTTTCTTTTATCGAAAACACAGCGTATCAGGAAATACTGGAAGAATACTTACAAGGTGGATATCGTCTGGATACAACAAAAGCTGCACTGTTCCATTCTTATGCGAAAGAAGGCAATCTCACGGAGAAAACGATAGCAGAGATTTTGTCAGGGCAGAAAAGTGAAATATTAGAAATAGCAAAGCATAAAACTTTTCGATTAAAGCCGACTGTTATTTCACGCTATTTTACACCCGTTCAAAGTAAGAAGGAGATTGAAGAGACCATTGAAAAGGCTTTGGAATTATATTTTTCCAAAGACGAGATGAAGGAGCAGACCGTTGTCAAGAGCAACTGATTTATGTGAACTTTATCAAAACGCTGTCAAAATGCTGACCCAGAACCCGCAGGAATGGATCGGACTTCTGGCAAGCGCAGCTAAATTTTATAAGCTGTCTTTCGATAAAAATGTGCTGGTGTATATGCAGAGACCGGAGGCCGGGCTGATTGCCACAATGAGGGACTGGAATATCAGAACCGGCCGCTATGTCAATAAACACTCAAAAGCGATTGCCGTGCTGGATATGAGCGATCCGAAAGCAAGATTAACGTATTATTTCGATTTTGCCGATACGCATGGAGACTTGGAGAGCCTTCAGAAGACGATGGAACTGATCTGGAAAGTAGAAAATCAGTATAAATCTGATCTGCTGATGCGTTTTCAAGAGAAATATGGAACTGCCGGAAAGAGTATTGAAGAAGCACTGGTTCAGATGGTTATGCAGCAAACAGAAAAAATATTGAACCTTTATATGGAAGGCTTTGCGGTGCGGGAACCGGAATCAATCTTATATGGAGCGCCACTGGAGGCTGTGAAAGATGAATTTGCCACATACGTTCAAAACAGCGCTGTCTATATCGTATTAAAGAAATGTGGTCTTTCCACGGATATCATAAGTGAAGATGCTTTTAACCATATCAGCCATTATGGAAGCCTGGAATTATTTATGCAGCTGGGTGCCTGTTCGACAGCAGCTGCGCGAACGGTTTTGAGGCAGATTTATCAGGAAATAGAGAATATCAAGGAAGAAAGGAGCCGCTTATATGAGCAGAGAAGCCTTAATGCCTCTGGAATACACCGAGAGGGAAGATGGAATGCTGTATCCGAACCTGAACATTTCAAAGGAGAAACAGTACGACCAGATACCGACCGGAAAATACGGGAAAATCTGGAAGGAGTTCATGATGGAATGCCATCCGGAACGGATGACCGAGTTAATCCTGAGGGGAGAAATCAACCGGATGATAACGAAAGTAGACGAGGAAGCGGAGGAGCGGAAAGAACAGCTGATACAGAAATTATTGGAGAATCAGCCGATGCCGGTGAATGGAACCATGATGAACCGGGCGGCACACATGAATCTTTTAATGATGACAGCGGAAGAAGTGATTATTCGGGAAGTAGTCTGCCAGATGAGATAAACAGAATAGAAGACAGAGAAACAGCACGGTCTGATGGAGAGAAAGGTTCATCGGGGCGTGCTTTTTTTGTACCACGAAGATACAACGATGGAGAGAACCGGCAGTATTATAGGGAGATTTTGACGGATACGATTTTGTATCCAGTAGCAGATCTTGCAGAGCGAAGTGTAAGAGATAGAAGAGATTTTGAGAAAGATAGCGATTCCCAGATTAGCCTTTTCAAATTCGGATTAGTTGATGAGAATACCGATGACGTGGGCGGTATTCTGGGGGAACTTCCTGAAGAAACGAGAATAGTGATTCCAGATAAAACCGCGATAGAAATACCAGTCATCAAAGAACCACCAGCATCTAAGGGAAAAGATGAAAAATCAAGTAGAGAAGAATCAGTTACAGAAAAACAAGTCACTGAGGAACAGACTACAGAAGAATCAAATAAAGATAAATCGACAATAGAAAAAACAGACGAAGAAGAATCAACCAAAGAAGAATCGACCAAAGAGGAATCAACCAAAGAAGAATCAGTCACAGAAGAACCGCCTGCAGTCAGATATAACTACGTCTATTCCGAAAATCACCATTTATACGATGGCGGTCCGAAAGAAAAATGCCGAAACAATATCGAGGCGATTCGCCTGTTAAAAACACTAAAACAGGAAGGCCGCCATGCAACGCCGGAAGAGCAGCTTACCCTTGCTAAATACGTAGGCTGGGGAGGGCTTGCCAACGCACTGACACCAGAAAAACGCGGCTGGGAAAAGGAATACGATACCCTGCAGAACCTTCTCGATGAGGACGAAATGCGGAGTGCTGCAGAATCTTCTCTGACAGCTTATTATACCGAACAGCAGATTATTAAACATATTTATGCAGCTTTAGAACGGTTTGGATTCCAAAAAGGAAATATTTTAGATCCCGCTATGGGAACCGGAAATTTCTACTCGGTTCTTCCAGACAGCATGAAAAAATCGGCTCTTTATGGGGTAGAGATTGACCGGCTGTCGGGAAGCATTGCAAAGGAATTATATCCCAACGCCTATATCGAGATAAAGGGATATGAGGATATAGAATTTTCTAATAACTTCTTTGATGTGGCGGTGGGGAATATTCCATTTAACTCTATTAAGATCAGTGACCGCCGGTATGACCGATATGGATTCCGAATCCATGACTATTTTATCGGTGCGACTCGTTCCTAAGTGAAAAGCTTAGGTGTAAATTGGAAAGCGAGGTGAAACAGTATATTTGCAAACTAACAATTCGATTGGTGGAATGATGGGGTAACGCCCAGAAACGCCAACCTTGATACTCCGACTGGCTCTGCTCAAAAGGCAGATGTTCAGAAGCTCGGTGAAGTCGGCAGAGAGTTACCGTCTTACAGTTGTGAAAACAACTGTAACGAAAGCTATCCAGAGGTGGATGGTGTAGCCTATATGCCGGAGGTCTACAAAATATCTATGGTGAGAATGACTGTAAAAAGTCTGACGAATCCTCGAATGTAAGGGTCTATAAGTAGGCTGTATAGAAATGTGCAGTTATCCAGAGGGATAGTATGTGGGGTAAAGTAAAAATCGAAGATATGAAATACCCTATGCCGTTACAGGCGGGATCAAGCATACAGGTTCAGAGAGGACACCTACGGGTATATGTATAGATAGAATTGTTGGAACGAGGAAAGCAGAAAAGCTAACCAAAGGTTAGTTAACGCAGGAAATCATAACTGCGTGAGTTTTCTGTGAGAGCGATGGCACGACCGTTGATGTTCCTGTAATGGGAACGGAGGAACAGCCATTAGCCGTCTATGATTTTCAAATAATAACAAAGTAAACATTCACAGCTTCGAGTATGACAAAGAAAATCAAATCCGAAAGGAGGAGATGCCTGTGACAACTACGAAGCAGAAAAAGAACTCAAAAATACGCCATTTGGAGTATTATGACTTGCAAAATACGCTTGACACATTGTACGCAGATAGCGGGCGTGGGAAGATTTTCAATAATCTCATGCCACTCATTGAGAGCGAAGAAAACATTCGCCTTGCTTATCGAAACATAAAACGCAATTCTGGAAGCAATACAAGCGGAATAGACAGGCTAACGATTAAGGATATTGAAAAGATTCCCGAAACAAAGTTTGTTGAAATTGTGAGAAAGAAACTCCAATGGTATAAACCCAAAGCAGTAAGAAGAGTTGAAATTCCAAAACCGAACGGAAAGTTAAGACCGCTCGGTATCCCTGCGATATGGGATAGGATAGTCCAACAATGTATTTTGCAAATCCTTGAACCTATCTGTGAAGCTAAATTCAGCGACAGAAGCAATGGGTTTCGACCGAACAGGTCAGCAGAGCACGCTATTGCACAAGCATATGCGTTTATGCAAAAATCCCATCTGCACTTTGTTGTGGACATTGATATTAAAGGATTCTTCGATAATGTCAACCACAGCAAGCTGATAAAGCAGATGTGGAACATAGGAATACAGGACAAAAAGTTGCTATGTGTGATTAAGGAGATGCTAAAAGCTCCGATTGTTTTGCCAAACGGCGACACAATTTACCCCCAGAAAGGAACGCCGCAAGGCGGAATCCTATCGCCTCTACTGTCCAACATTGTTCTTAATGAACTGGACTGGTGGATAATAAGCCAGTGGGAGAAACAACCTGCCCATAATGTTCGTGACCATATCACGAAAACAGGAGCAATCCACAGAGGGCGAGCTTATGACGCATTTCGTAAATCGGGATTAAAAGAGATGCACATGGTAAGATACGCTGACGATTTTAAGATATTTTGCGCTACCCGAAAAGATGCCGACAGAGCATATCATGCAACGAAGGCGTGGCTTCAGGAGCGATTGAAGCTGGAAATCAGCGAAGAAAAGTCTAAAATCGTCAATCTGAAAAAAGGCTATTCGGAATTTCTTGGGTTTAAGCTCACTCTTATGAAAAAAGGGGCGTCCTATGTTGTCAAATCGCATATATGCGACAAAGCAAAGCGCCGAGAAACGGACAAACTGAAAGGTCAAATCAAAAAGATAGCACATCCCAAAAACGATGAGGAACGAGCTACTCTTATCAACGAATACAATTCTATGATTATGGGTATGCATAACTATTTTCAGATTGCAACCTGTGTGAGTTCGGATTTCGCAGATATGGGGCGAGAAGTTGATGTTGTGAAACTAAGCCAATTAAAGCGAAAGGCACTTTCCGCAAAAGGAGATTACAAAGGATTTTCGTTCATTGAAAAGAAATACGGAAAAAGCAAACAAATCAGATTCTATAGTGGCAAACCTTTGATACCCGTTGCTTATGTTAAGCACAAAAATCCAATGTGGAAGAAAAAATCGGTAGGCAAATACACGTCAGAGGGCAGACGAGAAATTCATAAAAATCTTGGCATAGATACCAGAACAATGCTTCTCCTTATGAGAACAAAGGAAGTAGGTCGAAGTGTTGAGTATATGGATAACCGAATTTCTCTCTATGTGGCACAGTACGGAAAATGTGCAATTACAGGGAAAATACTGGAATTACACGAAATTCATTGTCACCACAAAAAGCCTGTCAGTCAAGGTGGAGACGACAGATACGAAAACTTGATTATTTTACACAAGGATATACACCGATTGCTACACGCAACAAAAGAAGAAACAATCAAGGCTTACCTCTCACAACTACAGCTCACCTACGAACAAAAGGCAAAGCTGAACAAGCTACGCCAACTGGCAAATATGCAAGCCATCTAATATTAAAATGAGTTTCTTTACTGCTCGAAAATTGTAAGTTTACTTTAGTTAATACCGAATCATAAACGGTGGAACGCCGTGTGCGGTGAAAGTCGCACGCACGGTGTGGAGCGGGGGAAAATCCGAAGATAACTTCAAAGGATTACCTATCGCTATCAAAGACACTGGATTTAGTCCGTCCTGGTGGAATCATTGCATTTATTACATCGAAGTTTACCCTGGACAAGAAAAATTCTTCGATCCGAAGCTACATCGCGCAGCGTGCAGAGTTGATTGGAGCGATCCGTCTGCCGAAAAATGCATTTTATCAAGTTGCAGGAACGACAGCGACGACGGATATTTTGTTTTTACAGAAACGGGAACAGGAGATTGTTCCGGATAAAAGGGAGATTAACTGGCTTTCTATCGAGGAAGATGAAAATGGTGTTCCTGTCAATTCTTATTTCATCGATCATCCGGAAATGATACTGGGAACAATGGCATTTGACGCGAGTATGTATGCGAATGAGGCTACTACAAGCTGCCTTCCTTTTGAAGATCAGCCTCTGGAAGAGCTGCTTAACAATGCAGTGGGGAAGCTGCAGGCAGTTTATCGGGAGCCCGATACAGAGCTTGCAGTGGATGGTGATTCGGAAGTGAAAGACTGGCTTCCGGCAAGACCTGAGGTGAAGAATGGCTGCTATGCCCTGATCGAAGACAAGCTGTACTATCGGGAAGATTCCAGAATGTATTTGCAGGCCATCGGTGGAATGAAGGAAGAACGGATAAAAGGGCTTCTGGAGATAAAGGACGCACTATGGAACTTAATTAATTTCCAATCCAGGACAGAAGAGGAACGGATTGATGACGGATACCCTGCGGACTTTGACATCGGTTTGAAACGATATTTAAATGAACTGAATCTGGTATATGACCGGTTTACTGCCAGATATGGGTATGTGAACTCATTTGCCAATATAACTGCTTTTGCAAAGGATAGTGACAGTCCACTGCTTCGTTCCATTGAGGACCCCAAAAAGGACGAAGACAGAAAAAAGATCAAAGGAGAGTATCAAAAGGCTATTGTATTCTATCAGGCAACAGTGAGACCGAAAATGGTTCCGAAACGGGCAGATAGTGCGGAAGAAGCGCTTCAGTTATCCATTAACATGAAAGGCCGTATTGATTTGGATTATATACAGTATCTATACCACACGCCTGATCATGAAAATTTCAGCAAGGATGAGATCATTGCAGAATTGGGGACGAGAATTTATCAGGATCCGGCTGCCTATGATGGGAAACCCTATAAAGGCTGGGTCATAGCGGAAGAGTATTTGAGCGGTTACGTAAAAGATAAGCTGAAGGAAGCTGTTTTCTACGCAAAAGAAGAACCGGAGCGATTTAACCGCAATGTGGAAGCACTGCAACAGGTTCAGCCGCAGCCGCTGACACCGGAGGATATCAGTTTTACATTGGGAGCCACCTGGATACCGACCGAGTACTATGAAGCATTTATGTACGAAAAGTTTGAGACGCCGAGTTATCTGCAGGGCGGAAGTTCTGGCATCGGAATTGAATTTGCTCCCTATACCGGAGAGTATCACATCACCCGAAAAAGTGCGGAACCGAATTCCGTATGCGTCAACGCAACTTATGGAACCGCAAGGAAAAATGCTTATGAAATCCTGGAGATATCCTTAAATCTGAGGACCGTGGAGGTGAAAGACCGGGTAGAATATGTGGACTCTTACACCGGGGAAGATAAAGTGAAATACGTGTTAAACCGCGCAGAGACCCTTCTGGCAAGGGAAAAGCAGGCACAGATGAAGCAGGAATTTGAAAGCTGGCTGTTTGAGGAACCGGAACGGGGAGATGCGCTTACGAAGCTCTATAACGATCGGTTCAATAATATCCGGCCCAGAGAATTTAATGGAGACGGCTTAATGTTTCCTGATTTAAACAGCGCCATCCACTTGAGAAAAAATCAGAGAGACTTAATTGCCCGTGGGATTTATGGAAATACGAATGTTCTGGGAGCCCATGAAGTAGGAGCAGGCAAAACGTTCAGCGCGGTTGTGATTGCGCATGAACGAAAACGTCTGGGAGTCTGCCATAAGCCGCTGATTGCCGTACCCAATTACTTAGTCGGGCAGTGGGCCGCAGATTATATGAAACTCTATCCTCAGGATAACCTTTTGGTTGCTACGAAAAAGGATTTGGAGAGGAAGAACCGGAGACGCTTTGTCAGCCGGATTGCGACAGGAGATTACGATGCGATTATCATGGCTCACAGCAGCTTTGAATTAATCAATCTGTCGAAGGAAAAACAGCTTTCGGCGATTCAGGAAGAGTTGAATGAGATCAGCGATGCAATTGCAGACGAAAAAGGAAGGCTGGGGAAAAGCTGGACCTTAAAACAGCTCTGTGCATTTCAGAAAAATCTGCAATTCCGCTATGACTATTTATTTAATGAAGATAAAAAAGACAATACAATCAATTTTGAGCAGCTGGGCGTGGACTGCCTGATTATTGATGAAGCTCATACTTATAAAAACAACTACAGCTTTACTAAAATGCGGAATGTTGCCGGTGTAGGAGGAAAGAGCAGCCAGCGGGCCATGGATATGTATATGAAAAGTCAGTATATCAATGAGATTACTGGGGAGAAGGGACTGATCTATTTAACGGGTACGCCGGTTACAAATTCTATGAGTGAGTTGTATGTGATGCAGAAAGCGCTGCAGCCATCGGAATTAAGATCGAGAGGTATTTTTCTCTTTGATTCCTGGGCAAGCACGTTTGGTGTTGTGGAATCTTCCCTGGAGCTTCGACCGGAGGGTACCGGGTACCAGATGAAGAGCCGGTTTGCCCATTTTCACAATCTTCCAGAACTGATGTCTATGTTTACTCTGGTTGCCGATATCAAAACAACGGATATGCTTCCGGAGATACCGGTTCCAAAGCTGAGGACCGGAGCATTTCAGGCAGTAAAGACCATGATTACACCGGAACAGAAAGAAAAAATGGCGGAACTCGTCATGCGGGCAGAGGATATCCGAAACGGGAGAGTGGACAGTACGGAAGACAACTTTTTGAAACTGACGAATGAGGCCCGGCTATTAGCCATTGATCCAAGGATCCTGGATTTTAGTATTTCTTACAACCCGAATACCAAACTGAACGTATGTGCCCAAAATGTAGCGTCTATTTACCATGAAACTGCAGAAAAAAAGTCTACACAGCTGATCTTCTGCGATAAGGGGACACCGAAACCGGATGGCAGCTACAGCTTTTATCAGGCGCTAAAAGAGGAGATGACGGCTGCGGGTGTAAAGGATGAGGAGATTGCCTTTATTCATGATTATAATACGGATATACAGAGGGCAGAGCTGTTTGAAAAGGTGAAGACAGGGGAGATCCGGATCCTGATAGGAAGTACGGAAAAGATGGGAGCTGGCATGAACGTACAGGATAAATTGATTGCGCTGCATCATCTCGATGTGCCTTGGAGGCCGGCTGATTTGACACAGAGAAATGGCCGTATTCTTAGGCAGGGAAATGAAAATGAGGAGATTTCCATTTTTAACTATATTACGGAGCAGACGTTTGACGCTTATCTGTGGCAGATTTTAGAGCAGAAGCAGAAGTATATCAGCCAGATTATGACGGGACGCTCAGCGGCCAGAAGCTGTGAGGATATCGATGAAACGGTACTGCAATATGCAGAGTTTAAGACATTGGCTGCAGATCCCAGGATGAAACATAAAATGGAAGTAGATAATGAAATTTATCGCTTACAGACACTGAAAGCCTCCTGGAAAGCCAATCACCAGGAGCTTCAAAATGATGTGATTTTCAGTTATCCAAGCCGGATCGAGAAATGTCGGGATCAGATTGAAAAATACAGAGTCGATGTAGAACGCTACCACAAAAACAAGAGAGTGGATTTTTCTATGACTTTAGAACATAAGGCCCACAGAGGCAGGAGTGAAGCCAGTGATCATTTGGAACTCCTGTTTTGGAGACTGGGAAAAAGTGAGGGAGACACTTTGGTGATTGGAAGTTACGCGGGATTTACGATCTCTTTGACTCGTGGCATTAGCGGCATCATTAATGTTGAACTGACTGGAAAAGGCATATACGGTTTTACCGCAGGTCCATCTAGTTTGGGAAATATCACAAGGATTGAGAATACGATCGGAAGGTTGGATGAGCTAAAACTGGATATGGAAGTGAAGCTGGAAGATTTGGAGAAACAGTTAAAGGCTGCAAAGCTGGAGTTGTCCAAACCATTTAAAGATGAGGAAAAGTTAAGAGAATTATTAAAAGAACAGGTTCATCTGGCTCTGGAACTTGAATTTCAGATGGAAGAAGATAAGCGGCCCGAAGATACTCCTGTTGATGAAGTGCTAGAAAGTAAATCAGAGAGTTTTTATGAGGATTGTATGGAACAATGAGGAGGTTGACATGGTTACTAAACAGAAACCGATGCCATTTACAAAGGAAGAGGTCGAAAAAATTTACAATACGAATATCATTGATTTTGCAGTAGAAAATGGTTTGATTCTTGAAAAGGGTGATGCAAATACGGTCCACGTAAAGAACAGCGGTGGGTTGTATTTATTTAAGCATGGCCGTGGATTTCACTGGTTCACAACGGGGAAACATGGAAATATCGTTGAATTTGCCATGGAATACTTTGGACTGAGCAAGGTGGAAGCCATGGAGAGCGTCCTGGGAAGCCGCGCTTACGGTTCCACGTTTACGGTTGCGGAACCCGTTAAAGAGAAAACGAAGAAGATGGTTCTGCCGCCCCGTGATAGAAATAATAATCGGGCCGCATTATATCTGGTAAGCGATCGGAAACTGGATGAGGATATTGTCTATGCGTTGATGGATCAGGGCAGGATTTTTCAAGTGAGACAGGAGATCAATGGGAAGAAATATATTAACTGTGCATTCGTGGGCTACGATCAGGAGGATACGCCCCGTTATTGTTCTCTGAGGGAAATGAAACTCCATGGGGGATTCCGACAGGATGTTGAAAATTCTGATAAGACTTATGGTTTTCTTATGCCTGGCAGAAGCAAACGGGTATACGAGTTTGAAGCACCGATTGATGCCATTAGTCACGCTACATTGTGTAAGCGGTTTGGGATTGATTGGACGAAGGATTACCGTATCTCAGAGGGCTGCCTTTCGGATCGCGCATTGGAACGTTTTTTGAAAAACCACCCGGAGATTAAGGAGATTGTTTTCTGCTATGACAATGACAGCGAGGGCCATCTGCCGGATGGGACGCCGCATAATCATGGTCAGGTAAAAGCGGAAGAAATGAAAAAGAAATATGAGAAACTGGGTTACTGGACGGCGATTCAGACACCGCACTTGAAGGATTTTAACCAGGATCTGATGGAATACTACCATTTTCCAGAGCAGGAACAGGAGGAAAAGAAGGGGGAGGAAATGGAACGGTGATGGGAGGAACAGGGGAAACAAAGATAGGGAAAAAGCATATGGAGATATTGCTGGCCGATCTCTTGATTTCACTGCTAGAGGTTGATGAAGAAGAAAAGACAGAAATGGAGACTTTTTTAGAGAAGTATCCATTCACTGCTTTGCTTAGGGAATATCCTGTGCTGGGGCTGTCAGTAGAGACTGAGAGAAAATTGGAGGCAATTGCCATGTTGGAGTCATATGACGGAAGGGATGTATCATGGAGACAGTCCGAACCAGCCGGGAACATTTCATGGACGGATTCAGCCGGATCACCGGAATCAGTAAAAGGAAAATAGAGGAGTATTCCAAGCAGTTTGATTTATTGCATATCGTTGACCACCCGATTGCGGCGGGGGTGACGGAAGCGCAGTATAAAAAGATCGTTCAGCTAAGAGAATTTTTAAATGCATATCAATCGTTGAGGAAAATCGAGTGGGAGGAACGGATCATACTAAGTGGCAGTGAGCGTTCGAAAGAATATTTTATTTCGCAACTGGCATATTACAGGGAACGGGAAATGATCCTTTGTGCATATCTTGATTCCGGTTGTGGGGTGATATCCTGCGAAAAAGTTGCGGAAGGGACCGTGGACCGGTCACCTTTTTTTACCCGTGAACTCTTAAAAAGAGTGCTTCAGCTAGACGCAGTAGGAGTTGTTTTGGCTCATAACCACCCGGGGAATTCATTGAAGGCAAGCGAGCAGGATATTGCTATTACAAATCAATTGAGGGATGCGCTCGGTGCATTGGCAATAAAGGTATTTGATCATATTATTGTTGGAGCAGACAGGGCAGTCTCTTTGTACCAGGAGGGAATCATACCAGCAGATCACCAGTTTCAAGATGGGATAGCAATGGTAAATCTATACGAAAGTGAGGAAAACGGTTATGAGCGTTAGGAATAATGCTCGGAGAGGAGGAGTACAGGTAAGGGCGCCGACCATATTCTTTTCCGCTTTTGAAAGCAGCGCAGCGAATGATGGACCGCTTGCGGGACATCAAAAACTTAGGAACAAAATCTTTGATTTTG
This sequence comes from Hungatella sp. SB206, assembly GCF_051132295.1. Lineage (NCBI taxonomy): Bacteria > Bacillati > Bacillota > Clostridia > Lachnospirales > Lachnospiraceae > Hungatella > Hungatella sp. SB206. The sequence continues at coordinate 1,407,620 of NZ_CP096603.1, forward strand.
GCTTAAGGCAGGAATAGGCGGGTTCCACCCGCCGGTAAAACAGCTTGCAGGCAAAGCCTGCAACGGGGTTCCCGTATAAATTGCGGGTTATGGTTGGAACTTCAAGGATATCGAGACTTAATGACAAGAAAAGAGACAGCGAGCAATGAAAGAGGTGTCTTATCCTCGACGATATTACATTGTTTGGTGAAGTTGATAAAGTAGAGGTTGCGATTGAAAGAATCCGAGTATTAGCTGATCGGGCAATACTAAATGACCCGAGAGGTTTTGTGGTGTGTGACAGTGGAGGAAAAGATTCCAATGTGATTAAGCAGCTGGCATATCTGTCAGGTGTACCATTTGAAATTGTACATAACCATACGACAGTGGACTATCCGGAAACCGTATATTACGTGAGAAGGGAGAAAAAACGGTGGGAGAAGTTGGGAATTTCCTATACGGTCAGTTATCCCACTTATAAAGGAAAGCGGACCACCTTTTGGGAATTGATTCCGCTAAAAGGGCCGCCGCTGCGTCACCGGCGCTGGTGTTGTAATGTGCCGAAAGAATCGCAGAACTGCAACCGGTATATTATTACCGGAGTGCGATGGGAGGAAAGCGCCAGGAGAAAACAGAATCGGGCGGCCTATGAGATCCAGCGGACTACGAAGGATCGGATTAAGCTGCAAAATGATAACGATGCAAAACGGAAACTGATGGAAATCTGCCAGGTGAAAGGAAAAGTAATTGTGAATCCGATCATTGACTGGACGACAACGGAGGTGTGGGAATTTATTGACCGATACCAGATTGTTACCAATCCTTTGTATCAGGAAGGGCACAAGAGAATTGGCTGTGTGGGCTGTCCGATGGTAGATAATAAGTATGAACTGGAGAAGAATCCGGAATTTAAACGCATGTACCTCAATGCATTTCAGAAATGTGTGGAGAACAAACCGCCGAGCCGCCATGGCTGGAAAACGGGACAGGAACTCTACGATTGGTGGGTAAATGGAGGCCGGGGAATGGATTCGGATCAATTATGCCTGTTTGATCTTTTTCCGGAAGGAGATGATGAAGATTGAATCAGAAAACCCAAAAGCGTTCTGTGAATTTTCCCTCGGAAACATTAAAAACACTGGACAAGCTGGCTGCCAGGGAACATACGACGACTTCCGAATTAATCCGGAACTTTGTGGAAGAAGGACTGAAGGTAAATGGTTATGAAGAACAGGTAGACTTCATTGCCAGAATAATCCGGCAGGAGATCACAGCGGTCTATCATGTGGAGGATATCAAAGCCATCAGTGATCACAGTACAGATCGTCTGGCAAAAATGTTAATGAAGACAGGGAAAATCAATGCGGCCATGTTTTTCCTGCTGGTAAAGGTATTGATTCATCTTGCAGACCGGAGGAGTCTGGAGGAAATGGAACATATGGTATCAGAAGCTGTTGTTCTGGGAGTCGATTATATGCAGAAGAAAGACTTCCAGATCAACAGCTTTTTGTATGATACCGATTTTCTGATGCATTTGGCAGATAAATTATAACCAGAAAAAACGAATTCCAGGAGGGATCTATATGAATTACGAAGAATTTAAGAGTTATGTATTGGGTCATATCAAGGACTATTTGGGTGAAATGGACCCAGAGATCGACATGAAGATTGAGCAAACCGAAAATAAATTATTTGAGGAAGTGGACGCTCTGGTTCTTAGTAAACCGGATAGAGAATACTCGACCAATATCTTTTTGGATAAGGCATATGTGGCTTACATGGGTACGGGAGATATGGAACCCATTATGAAAGACATCGCGGCGACGGTGCGAAAATCGGAAAAGCAATTGAACAAAATGGAAGCAATCAACTTGAATTCTTTTGAAGGGATCAAGGAGCGGCTTTCTGTTCAGATTCTTAATGCAGAAAGGAATCAGAGCCAGCTTCAAGTAATCACACATAGAAAAATTCCGGAAACAGATCTTGCAGTTGTTTACCGGATTGAGGTTGCAAGTAACAGGGACGGATTTGAAAGCGTAAAGGTAACAAACAAAATGCTGGATATTTGGGGGATTCGTGAGGAACAGTTGTATCAGGCTGCGTTGGAACAAAATATGAAGAAATATCCGTTTATCATAGCAGATGCTGGTCAATTTCTTTTTAGGGCAGAACCTGTACCTGAGCAATATCCGGAAGAAATGAAGGAAAAACGTTTTTATTATCTCACCAATAGCAATATCGTGAATGGTGCTGCAACAATTCTCTATCCGGATATCTTAAAAACAATTGGAGATAAATTTCAGGGAAATTACTTCATTTTACCCAGTAGTATTCACGAAGTGTTATTGATGAAAGACGATGGAGAAATAAATGTGGAGGAACTACAGTCCACGGTAAGGTCAGTGAATGATGAGTCCGTGCCGGAAGGAGATATTCTTTCCGATCAGGTCTATGCGTATGACAGAGAAAATGAGCGTTTTTACCAGGTCAGCGAAAGAGAGGAAACATGGGATCATATGGATCAAGGATTTTCTGGTATGGAAGAGAGAAACATGAGCGAGGATGTATATGCGTCTTATGCTGATGAAGTTATCGCCAATGAGGAGCATGAAAGATAGGAGTAAGATGGAATTTGAAGCGGTAATGTTGTAAAAGAAGGAGAAGAATTATTTCCATACTAATTTACAAACAACGCCACCGGAGCCCGAACCGAAAAGATACGCCAGAAGCAAATTACGCTCATATCCGCTACATTGCAACCAGGCCCAGAGTACTGAAGAATGAAGGTATGTGTCACGGATTGTTTGGGAAGATGCAGCCGGGGCCCATCCAGGAATTTAAAGACTGGAAAGAGATTGCAAGGCTGGTCTATGCCAATTCAAAAAAGAATATCACCATGTACCGCAGTGTGGTGTCTTTTTCGGAGGAGACGGCCAAAGAACTTCTTCTATACGATCAGAAAAGCTGGCAGCGCTATATTGAAAATCATATCCTGACGATTGCAGAAAAAAACAGGATGAAAAGGGAGCACCTTCAATGGGCCTGCGCCGTTCATGGAGAAAAAACGCATCCTCATATTCATGTGGTATTCTGGGACACTTCGATTCGGGCGAAGAATCCATATGTGCCGCCGGCGATTCCGGCGGCGATACGCAGGCAGATGATAAAAGACACATTTGCCGATAAAATCCGCTTATATGGACAGAAAAAAGATGAGAACCTGCGCGCCATGAGACAGATTACCGATGAGATGGTAGACGAATTTGAACGGTATTTGCGCAGATTAAAGCCTGGCAGATATCAAAAGATCAGCAAAGCGCTGGAAAAGGAATTGGACTGTGAATTGGCGTTTTCAGAAAAAGCAGTAAATGATCTTGGAAGCCGTTTGCTGAAGCTGCGGCGAGCCATGCCGGAAAATGGAAGGATTGCCTATCAATTGCTTTCACCAGAGGCGAAAATGCAGGTAGATGCGGTAGTAGAAGATATGATCCGCCATTGTCAACCGGTGAGAGATGCGGTGGAAGCCTACTGTGAAGCAAAGAAAGGCCAGGCTGCTTTCTATTCTACAGATACAACATACTTGGCTCAAAAAGCAGAAGGATATGAGAAAGAAGCCAGGAAGGTACTGGCAAACCGAGTTTTAAGCGGCGTGCGCATGGTGATCCGGCTGGAGGGTGAAATGCGGACAATGCAGTACATCCAGGACCGGAAAGCGATTTATGCAGAACAGATTGTATTAGAGAGTCTGGAGATACTTGCAGGGGTGACGGATTCCAAAGAAGAGTTTGCAGAAGGGCGAAGGTCGGGAACACTCCAGCTTTCCAAAGAAGGTCAAAAAGAGTGGTATTTGAAGAATCAGGATAAAGGATTTGAGCATTAAAAGTAAGGAGGTTTTTCGATGAAGTCGAAGGTCGAATCCACAAACCGGAGCGGCCTTTTGCGATCAATCAATTGTTTGGGGCCTGGGGGCTGGGACAGATGCTGGAGCGTTAAAGCGGATTTTTCTCATCCCGATTCATCAAAGCTGCCAGCTGGATTAACGCTTTGGTCTGTTCCGGATCTAAGCGTCGAACTGCCAGAAGCAGTTCCTGCTCCATTTCAGTGGGGTAGAGAACGGATTGTTCTTCGTTAAAGAATTCCGCAAGGTTTGTTCCGAGGGCAGTCAGCAGCTTTTCTAATGTTAAGACAGATGGCTGAGAGTTGCCTTTTTCAATGGAACGAATGTGATTTTCCGATACATCGGTCATACGGGCCAGTTTGTAAACACTGAGATTTTTGGAGGTACGAAGTTGCTTTAAATGATCGTTTAATTTCATGTTATGATCCTCACTTTCCACACTATTATTATGTGGGATGAGAGAATAAAATATAAGATATCTACACATGTGGTAGATACAACTTTATAATTATGGTAAAATCGAATCAAAACAGGAGGTATAAAAGTATGCAGCAGCCACAGGGAGCATCTATTTGGGGCAATATCAATACATGTGTCGAGATTGCCTTGAATGTGTATTACATCTATGCAGAGCATGGGGAAGGAATTGTAATTGGAAAAGAGAAGGCAGAACAGACGATATCGGCTAAGGCTGTCGAAGCTGGAAATGAGGATGGAGAATATCTTTACTATGGGAAAGATAATACCATGGATATTCCTCTTTATGAAATACTGCAAAAGAGATTGGAATTCAGCCGCCGCTTAGAAGCGCAGCTTGTGGAACAGATGGAAGAAATCAAACATCACGGACGGATCAGCCTACCTGAATACTTTGGAGAATGTCCACCGCCATCAGAAGGAGAAAGTGCCTGTAAGGTTCGTAATGGGATATACTTTGTAAATCGGGAGGGTCAGACAGAAAATGATTCCATAGAATTTGCAGTTGAAAAAACAGTTGCAGAGAATTTCCTCTCTCCTATGGCATATGAGTATGGAGAAGAACGAAACGGTTATCTGTATTATTCCGCTGATTCATGCGCCATTCCTCTTTATGAGTTAAAGGGAATCTTCCATGAATGCCAGGACTGTATTGCGTCGGAGATTGATTTAATATCCACGTTATGTACATGCTATCCTGCGTATCGACACGCCTTTAATAAAATCGTGCCGGAAGCCGAGCAGATACCAGACAGCAATGGTATGCCTGGAGATTTTTTGAACAGGCATGAGGAAGAGAAGGCGATTCGGGATACAGAACCCATGGAACAGTTAGATGATGATTATGGGGAGAATATAGATTATGGATATGAGCCATAAAAGACGATTCTATGCCGGTATGGTGGGAGGCGTAGTTGTTCTTAGCTGGTTGGTTATAACGTCTTGTTCTGGAAAAATGGCAAACACAGATGTTTCGCGGGAAGCTGATAATAGCTGCTATCTATGTGGAAATGGAGGGCTGATGGGATATTACGGTGAGTTTGATTCTATAGGATTCATGAACGTGAATACGGGCCAGATTGTGGATATTCCTATTCTGAGCGATGCTGATGGTGGAAAATCAGAAAAAGAAGTAAACGGTTCCAGTTATCATTTAATAACGGTAGGAGATGGTGGGAGTGCGGTTGCTGTTTCGACGGATCAAAGAAGGCGATTTGGAAAAGGGAGCGTTATGCCAGGGGAAAATAGTAATCTGGAAGAAGAGAAGGCAGGTAAACTGTTTTGCAAGAATTGTCTTAGCCAGTTGCTTGATATCTATAACGATCGCATTGCAGAAGAAATCCCAGATACAACAATGGTAGATTTCGTGGAGCGAAAGTTTTACGCGATTGATAAACGGTACAGCGACTATTTGATCCGGGATTACTACCTGCATTTTGACTTTTTAAAAGACCGGACGGAACTTCTTGTTTTTTATGCACCGGAGAGGAGGTAGCGCCGTATGCGGTTGGTATACCTATGCAGCCCCTACCGAGGGGATTATGAAACGAATATCAGACTTGCAAAACAATATTGTAAAAATGCATTGGAATCGGGTGTGGTTGCGTTTGCGCCGCACCTTTACTTTGCACAATTTTATCCTGACACGATTCCAGAGCAGAGGAAAGCTGGGCTGGAGATGGGGCTCAATATGCTGGAAAAGTCAGATGAACTCTGGGTTATGGGAAAGATTCACAGTGAGGGAATGCGGGGAGAAATCAATTTTGCAAAGGAGCATAACATTCCCGTTTTTTATGTGCCGAAGCCATTGGAAATAAAATCTTATCCGATCAGCATAGATGGAAATGAGCTACTGTCAGAACGAGATTGTATTGAAGAAAGCCACAATAGAAACTATGAAAGTCGGTTGGTTGTACTATCTTACAGCAGTTTAAAACCGGAATACCGTATGCCACGCAATCAAATTTGGTATGCCAGCCATGGCCCAGGTTGTGGGCCGGGGGCAAAGTTCAGTGATACGGTTCATCTGTATCATCCAATTGACGAGGATCGTATGGCAGTATCCAGGAGAGAGATTCTGGGGGAGATTCGGCCGGAAGTTTTAGAAATGCTTCAACAGCTTTATCCGGGATTACAAATGAACCGGGGAATTCTTGAAACAGAAGGGCCAGAGTTATGAAGCTGAAAGAAAGGATCATTTTAAGTACTGCATTGATTGGAATAGGTTCTTTGTTCAACCTATATTTTACCGCATCACTGCATGGACTTATGTCTCGCCAGTACCGTACCCTGGTTTTATTGCCAATAGGAACATGCCTTTCGGGGCTTGCAGAACAGAGACAGCAACGCCTTCTGTTTCTGGCGTTTGAAGGTATGATTCTTTTGGTGTGTTTGCTGTTCTTTATTCAAAACAGCCGGTCGTATCAGAGCGATCTTGTAAAGGTAACGGAGGATATTGAGACGCCGGTGGCTGTTGGACAGTACCAGCACGGGTCATCCCGGTGGTTGAGAGAGAAAGAAAAGGATCAGATATTTGATGTGTTCTGGCTGGATCCCTCTCATCCGGTAGTGAAGCAGTTGATAAGGACTGGGTTTGAAGGACTCGATTTTTTGAAAGGGCCAAATCATGGTAAGCAGGAAACAGAGAACGGAGTTCATTTAAAGGACAGAAGAAAGAATCCCGTTGTCGTTCCCATAGAAAAAAAGGAGACGAGAGAAAAGGCAATCGAAAAGAAAGGAGAAGAGGAAGGTTTTGAACTGGTCGATTATCAATTTCAAACGGCGATTGAAAGGCAGGCAGCGCCGGAACCTCGAAAAGTACCGCAGTTAGAATGGGACAGAAAAGAGGATCCATACTGCCTTATGGATAGGGGAGGAATAGTAATTGGAATGAAAAAGGAAGGGGGAAGAGAGAAGATTCACTATATATCGGATGACAGCCATACCCTGACGATCGGAGCCACTCGTTCTGGAAAAACAAGAACTCTGGTTCTACAATCCATTTGCCTGATGGCGCTATCCGGAGAAAGTATGGTGATCAGTGATCCCAAAGCAGAACTTTATGAGTATACATCGGCCTTTTTAGAAAAACTGAATTACGATGTGATCTGCCTTGATTTTAAGAATACGGAAAAAAGCAGTCGGTATAATTTATTGCAGCCAGTGATTGATGCAGTAAGCCGGGGAGACACGGAACATGCGCAGATGTATGCCTGGGATATCACGAATATCCTGGTAGGGGATAACACCAGCAATGAAAAAATCTGGGAGAATGGAGAGAAATCAACGATTGCGGCAGCGATTCTCTGTGTGGTAATGGACAATGCCAGGAGGCCGGAATATCAGAATCTGACGAACGTCTACTGGTTTCTGGCTGAAATGTGTAAGACTGTGGGAAATAAAACTCCCATGCAGGAGTATGTGAAGCGCTTAAAGCCGGGGCATCCGGCCAGGGCGCTTTTATCAATTTCTGATGTGGCACCCAGCAGAACCAAGGGAAGTTTTTATACCTCGGCGCTCACGACATTGCGGCTCTTTACGTCAAAGTCTATCTATTCGATTACCCATCGATCGGATCGTGATATTTCTGATTTGGGGAGAAAGAAACAGGTATTGTTCTTTATTTTGCCTGATGAAAAAACAACGTATTATCCGATTGCGAGCCTGATGGTTTCACAGTTGTATGAACTCTTAGTACATCAATCCGATGAACGCGGCGGCAGATTGAAAAATCGGGTGAATTTCATTATGGAGGAATTCGGCAATTTTACAAAGATTAACGATCTAACCAATAAATTAACTGTCGCGGCAGGAAGAGGATGCCGGTTTCACTTTTTCCTGCAAAGTTTCGAGCAATTGACAGAAAAATACAGCAAGGAGACGGCTTCTATCGTGAAATCTAACTGCCAGACGTGGGTATATTTACAGGCAGATGACAAGGAGACGCTATCTGAAATATGTGAGAAGCTGGGAAAATATACGACTTCAGCGTATCAGCTATCCAGTCAGCATGGAAGGTATGTCAATCCATCTACATCCAGCAGCATCAGTTTGGTTGCAAGAGATTTGTTGACTACGGATGAAATCAGGCGGGTATCGAGGCCGTATCAGATTGTGGTATCCAGGGCCCATCCCGCCATGATGGTGTCGCCGGATTTATCGAAGTGGCAGTTTAATCGAATGTTGGGGCTGGATGATCAGGAGCACAATCGGAAAGTCAGGGAAGAACGGGAGCGGAAGCGTCCGATCATGACGGAAACAGGAGGTGAAATTCCGCTGTGGAATATTTGGATTTATTACGTCAAAGAACTACAAATGCAGGAGGGACGCCAGAGACAATTTGGTGAGGCTATGCCGGGAAGTCCCCTGTTTTCAGAAAAATTTATGAAGCGAGGAGGAAGTGCAGGAAACAATGAGGAAGACGATTAAAGAATGGAGCGAAAAAGCGGCGAAAGTCAGTATCATGGCTGCGCCGCTTTTTTTGACGAATACCATAACCGCGTATGCGACTGGCGGCATCAGCGACAGTAAACTAGCGACCGGTACGCAGCAGTTAATTCAGGACTTGACCACCTTTTTGATGGTGATAGCCCCCATTGTAACAGGGTTATTGATTATTTACTTTTGTATCCGCCGTTCTGCGGCTGACGAGATGGATCAGAGTGTAGCGACACGTTGCTGCTAACAAACTTGTTTTGGGTGCAAGCCTAACACAAGGTAAAAACAGCGGAAAAGCAAATGCTTTTCTAACTGATATTCCGATGAGTGGAATGAGAGGGTAACGCCTTGAAACGCTCCCCTAATACTACGACAAAAGGGCGGTCTGCAAATTGACCTAACCCTGATGCAGCTCGTTGAAGTCGGCTGAATACACTCGCTTTACTCGTGGTCAACATTAGAAACAACGGTAAGGCAAACGCAAACCAGAGGTGGTTGTGGGTGTTAGGTCGGGGGTCTATAAAATATCTATGGTGAGAATGTAGCGACAAGCTACTGACAAAAGTCCGAATGTAAGGGTCTAGACCATTAGGCGATGGAAAACGTCGCAGTCACTTTATTGTGATGTGTGTGGGGTAAAGTAAAAATTCTGGTTATGAAATTCCCTATATCGTTACAGGCGGTATCAAGCACACAGGCTCATAGGACAGCCTACGGATATATGCACAGATAGGAATATCGGAACGTGGAAAGGTCGGAACGTGGAGCGGTTGCACGCATTGAAGCGTTGGCAAGGAAAGCAGTGTCACCAAAGGTGCTGTATAACTTGCTTTTATCCGGCTGATAGAGCAGCCATAGTACCTGTGAAACCGTGAAAAAAGTAAGCGGTGGAGGGATGGGCTGTAGTCGTATTGCAATCTCAAATTTCTAATTACACAATACGCAAAGGTTCGAGTATGACTAAAAAAGGCAAAATCCTATTCCAAGGAGATTAGCCGACTTTGAAAACCGAAGAGAAACCGAAAAAGCAAAAATTACGCAATGCGGAATACTATAATTTCCAAGAAATTCAAGATGAACTGTATCAGCAAAGCAAGGTAAATCAGATATTCAAAAACCTTGTGGAAGTGATTGCAAGTGAAGAAAATATTAAGCTTGCTTACAGAAATATCAAGAAAAATAAGGGAAGTAAAACCGCAGGAACAGATGGGAAAACCATTAAACATTTAGCAAAATGGCAAGACGAACGCTTAATCCAATTTGTGAGAAAGAAATTAGCATGGTATGAACCACAGGCAGTACGCAGGGTTGAAATACCAAAAGGCAATGGAAAAACCCGCCCATTAGGGATACCGACAATCATGGACAGGCTGATACAACAGTGTATATTGCAGGTTTTAGAGCCGATTTGTGAAGCAAAATTTCATGAGCGGAGCAATGGCTTCAGACCAAACAGAAGCACCGAACACGCATTGGCACAGTGTTACAAATTCATGCAAGTGGACGGACTTCAATATGTAGTAGATATTGATATTCATGGATTTTTCGACCACGTGAAGCATGGAAAACTGTTGAAACAGCTATGGACGTTGGGAATAAGGGACAAAAAGTTAATCAGTATTATTTCAGCAATGTTGAAAGCAGAGGTTGCAGGAATTGGTTTTCCAACCGAAGGAACACCGCAAGGAGGCATTATTTCGCCCCTGTTGTCTAATGTGGTGCTCAATGAACTGGACTGGTGGATAACGAGTCAATGGGAAGAAATGAAGACCCATACCCATAAGGCTTACCACAGAAAAGATAATGGAAAACTTGATAAAGGCAAGCTATATACCAAACTGCGAAAAACAAATCTGAAAGAATGCTACATTGTCAGATATGCAGATGACTTCAAAATCTTTTGCCGTAACCGCAAGGACGCTGAAAAAATATTTGCTGCTACAAAATCATGGCTAAAGGATAGATTGGGTCTTGAAATAAGCAGGGAGAAGTCAAAAATTATGAACTTGAAGCGTCACTACTCCGAATTTGTGGGGTTCAAAATCAAGCTCCACAAAAATGGCAAAGAAAAGTCAGGGAAAGAAAAATATACCGTAAAATCTCACGTTGGAACAAAAGCGGCAAAGAAAATTAAAGAAAGAACCATAGCACTGATTAAGGAGATTCAGCGACCAAGTGGTGGAAAAACAGGGTACGAGGCAGTGTTAAACTATAACGCCTACGTTATCGGTATTCACAATTATTACAGTAGTGCCACCCATGTATCGTTGGATTTCTCTCAAATTGCCTTTTCGGTCAAAAAGAGCTTAAAAGCAAGAATTAAGAAAGGGTTAAAGCAGACAGGGAAACATCTTCCCGAATGTATCAAAGAACGGTATGGAAAAAGCAAACAGCTAAAATATGTCCACAACACTGCCCTTGCCCCAATCAGCTTTATACAGCATAAAAATCCGATGTTTAAGAAGCTGATAATCAATAAATACACGGTAGAGGGCAGGAATGAAATACACAAAAATCTGGAATGTGTGGATATGGACATGCTTTTGTATCTCATGCGAAATCCAGTCATTGGGAGAAGCATTGAGTACAACGACAATCGTTTATCGCTTTATTCAGCGCAAAAGGGTAAATGTGCGGTAACAAAAGCAACATTGGAAATCGGCGATATGCACTGCCATCATAAAATCCCTACCTATTTGGGCGGAGGAGATGGCTACATGAACTTATCGTTGGTAACAGTGGACGTTCACAGGCTTATCCATGCTGTCAACGCTGATGTTATTACAAAGTATCTTGAAAAGCTAAACCTTGACAATAAGCAACTCACGAAAGTGAACAAATTCAGAGTTCTTGCAGGGCGTGAAATCATCTAAAACGAATTTCTTTAGGTTCAAAATTGTGTAGGTTAGTACAGGGATTGTCTACGATGGAAAGCCGAGTGATGGGAAACTGTCATGCTCGGTTTGGTGCGGGGGAAAAGCCGGAGATAAAATCAAAGGCTTACCTATCGCAATAAAAATGGAACAACCGGATCATGGTTGCGGTGGTTTCGTGCATAGGAGCTGTGTTAGGCAGCGCCACGTTAAATGTAATTATTGGTTATTATCAGTAAAAGAAAAGAGAGGAAATCATTATGAGAAGATTAAATGAAAAAATGAACCAGATGTTAATTGCAGGCTATGTAAGAGGAATTCGGGTAAAAGAGAGGGTGTTTGAGACTCTTAAACAGAATACGGCGGAAGGATTCGTGGATACCGCGTTAAAAATTTTAATTAGTGTTGTCGTTGGAGCTTTGCTGCTGGCCGGACTGTATACGTTATTCAAAGATACCATCTTACCTACCCTGCAATCTAAAATTCAAAACCTTTTTAACTACAACGGCTAATTCAAAGATTGGAGTGATTTCATTGAAAGTAACTGCAAGAATATCAAAAGGATTTGAGCGGGCCGGACACCTAAAAGCGTATGCGACGCTTTGTCTGGCAGATTCTTTTCTGGTAACCGGTGTGCGTGTGGTAGAATGTGAAAACGGTTTGCGGGTGTTTATGCCAAGCACAAAGGATCCGGATGGAGAGTACCACGATGTATGTTTTCCGATTACACCCGATTGCCGTACCAGAATTGAAACAGCCGTTTTAAACGCATACGATTCTTTTATAAAGGAAACCGAAGGTGATGAATGAAACGTGGAGACAGGCAGGAGGTGAATCTATTTGGAAGCGATCCTGCTTGCACTGCTGGTGGCCGTATTAAATGGGGCGATTGCATTTATTGACCAGATGTTGAATGACTTAATTCCCATGACACTCTATGCGGACCGCTATATGGTTGCCACGTCCGGTGGCAGCATGGTTACTGTGCTGTTCGATATTATGCTGGGATTCGGGATATCCATGATTGTCTTGAAATTTCTGAAAAAGGGATTTGAGTGCTATATCATGTGGACTGATGGAGATCCAGACATGGAACCGGCCGGACTTATGATCCGGTTTGTAGAAGCAATCGTAGTTGCCGTCTGTTTTCCGCTTCTATATGGCTGGTTGGCAGGCATAGCAGAAGAGTTGATCAACCAGCTTCTTACGGGAGTCGGTGCTGCAACGAATTACAGCTGGCAGGCGTGGGTAGATGGAATGGCGTCATTGGGGCTTGTAACCGCTATTTTTGGCCTGATCTTTGTTATCTGTTATTTTATTCTGTATTTCCAGTTCCTGATGAGGGGACTGGAAATCATGATTTTACGGATTGGAATTCCGTTAGCCTGTGTCGGGCTTTTGGATAACGACAAGGGTGTATTTCGCAATTACATGATGAAGTTTTTTCAAAGCACTCTTGCTGTAGTAATCCAGATCAGTCTCTGCAAACTGGGAATAGGAATGATGTTGAACGTTGGGATCAATATGAATATCTTTTGGGGACTGGCCTGTCTGGTACTGGCTATCAAAACGCCATCCTTTTTACGCGATTTCCTACTGGTAAACAGCGGTGGCGGAGGAGTCATTAACAATGTCTATCATTCTGTACGCCTGGCTGGAATGGTTCAGAAAATCAGAAAATAGGAGAGAGTCATGGAGGTAACAATAGACGATTTATCTTTGTTTGTCATATCAATTATCCGGACGGGAGCTGCGCTGCGTTTTCTCTATTGTATGGTGCGGCTTTCGGGAGCAGAAGAAGAGGCAGGCCAATATCGAAAACGGTCGAAAAATACCGTTGTTTTCTGGATCATAGCAGAGTGCATCTGGCAGTTAAAAGATATAGTACTATATTACTATACATAAACGAAAAAGGCAGGTGGTTAATACGGAAACGCTGATTTTGTATATTCCAAGCGGCGTGAAATCGGAGAATGAATTGTTTAATGGGTTTGGAAAAAGAGAGCTTTTGCAGAGCATGGCAGGGGCTCTTTTTGGTTTTCTGGCTGCAGGAGCTGTCTGGTTGATTTTTAGAAATGTGGCAGCAACTGTGGTGACGATTTTAACCGGGATATTTGGCAGCGTTATGATGTGTACGAAGGATCAGAATAATCTGAGTGTGGCGGATCAAATCGTTAACATAATCCGTTTTTCGAGGAGTCAGCAGATCTATCCCTACCGTGCAATGCGCGAGTGGGGATAGAATAGGAAAAGGGAGTAGTGAGGTATGGTTAAGAATTTAGTATTTTATGCGATACTCCTATATGCGTCGGTCAGGGATCATAAAACCCATACGGTTCCTGATTCTGTCCATGTGCTGATCTTATTGGCAGCAATTCCAGGGATTCGCTTGCTGTCTTCCCTGCTTGGATTTTTTCTTGTGCCGCTTCCATTTCTGGCAGCGGCCTTGAAAAAGCCTGATAGTATCGGTGGCGGAGACATTAAGCTGATGGCAGCCAGCGGTTTTTTCCTGGGCATGGAAAAGGGGATTGCTGCGGCAATCATAGGACTGACACTGGCTGTATTAGTGCAGGGGGCATTCTTGAGAAATCGGAATGCCCCCTTTGCATTGATACCGTATTTAACAGCCGGATGTATGGCGGCAAGTTTAATTAATTGATGGAGGAATAGGTAATGAAGAAATTTTTAAAAAACCGTATCATATTAGGATTGATTTGTATTGTGGTATCCCTTCTGATTTGTTTTGGGATTACCCCTATGTTTAACGATGCTTTGAAGTCGAAAGTGACTTTAGTTCGGGTGACCAAAGAAATCAGGACGGGAGAACAGATTACCGATAAAATGGTGACAAGTGTGGAAGCGGTGGGATATAATCTGCCCTCCAATGTGATTTACAAAATAGAGGAGGTAGTCGGAAAATACGCAAATGCAGATCTCTATAAAGGGGATTATATCTTAAAAAGCAAGCTGTCAGATACACCGATGCTTCGGAATGCGTATCTGAATAAACTAAATGGAGAAAATCGTGCGATATCTGTATCCATTAAATCCTTTGCTTCCGGCCTGTCGGGAAAACTGGAAGCCGGAGATATCGTATCTCTCATAGCGGCGGATGTGGGAAGCCAGAGGGAGACGCTTGTGTATCCGGAACTGCAGTATGTGGAAATCATAGCGACGACCGGGAGCAGCGGAAGCGATCAGAATGTACAGGAGCGTGGGAACGGGGAAGAAGAGGAACTGGCGTCAACGATTACGGTTTTAGCTTCGCCGGAGCAGTCCAGACTATTGGCGGAACTGGAGCAAACGGGAAAACTCCATGCCGCCCTGGTATTTCGGGGAGAGAGTACTCAGGCTCAAAAGTTTTTAGATGAGCAGGCATCGGTATTAAAAGAACTTTATCCAGAAGAGACAGAAGACCCCAAAAAGGATCGTGATGAGTCAGGAGGCACAGACGACCTTGGAGAATGGGCAAACCCAGAACTGGAACCGGCAGGAGATGCGGTAGTGGAAAATGAGCAGCAATGATGGAGGAAGTATGGTACAAAATAAGATTATTGCGGTTATGGGAAGCCCGGGTAGCGGAAAAACCACAGCCAGCATCAAGCTGGCCGCAGAATTGGCGGAGAAAAAGAAAAACGTGATCCTTGTTTTCTGTGATCCATTCACACCGGTGATCCCTTTTGTAGTTTCCTGTCCGGAAGAACAGGTCAGTGTTGGCACACTTTTGACGACCCCATCGCTCACCCAGAAGATGATTCTGGATTCCTGCATCCCTATAAAAGAAAACGGATATATCAGTCTGTTGGGGTATCGACTGGGAGACAGCCTGATGGCATATCCACAGATTACGAGGGATCGGGCTGTGGATTTTCTGGTATGTCTGCGATACCTGGCAGATTTTATTATTATGGATTGTTCCGCTGTGTTTGAGGCGGATGTACTGTCGATGCTTGCTATGGAATTATCGGACCAGATCATTAAGATTGGAACTTCCAATCTACGGGGAATATCCTACTTTGAATCGCGGAGTAGCTTGTTATCGGATCGAAGATTTCAGCCGGAAAAGCAAAGAATGTATTTAGGCAATCTAAAGACCGGCCAGGAGTGGGAGGCGGTATCTGTTCAATATGGCGGAGTGGATGGGATACTGCCGCATCTCATGGCACTGGAACAGCAATACGATGAGCAGGCCCTTTTCGAGTCGCTGGCAGGTAAGGAGGCAGCGGCTTACCTGGCGGCAATAAGGAAATTAGCGGATCAGATCGATGAAGCCGATCAGGTGGGACAGGAAGAAGGAAACAGCAGAAGGTCTCAGACGGCGGCAGAGAAAAAAGAAAAGATTCGCCCCACAAAGCCGGAGAAAGAAAAAGTGAAATCAAAGCCGAAAGAGCAGACGAAGCCAGTCAAAGAAAAAGCCGGGGGATTGGGGAGATTTTCCCTGATGTTTCGGAAAAGCAAGGGTGAATTTTAAAGGAGAGCAAAGAGATGCAGGAGATTGTCAATATCCGGGACACCATGAAAGCGCTGGAACCGGAGGCTATTAAGAAACCATTTGCGGAAGTGCTGCATGAAGTTCAGGAATATATATCGAGTACCTATGCGTCGGTGTTAAAGGACAACCCGGACGATAACCGGGAATTGATTCAGTCCTATATCGAAAAATACATCGAGCAGAAACGCGTGTGTGTGGAAGATATAGACCGCAGCGAATTGTGCGAACTCCTTTACGGAGAAATGACTGGTTTTTCATTCCTGACAAAATACTTAAATCGGGATGATGTGGAGGAAATCAATATTAATCAGTGGAAAGATGTGAAAATAACGTATTCCAGCGGGGAAATCTTACCGGCAAAAGAACAGTTTAACAGCCCTGGCCATGCTGTCGATGTAATTCGAAGGCTGCTGCATAAATCCGGTATGATTTTTGATAACGCCCAGACCATTGTGGTGGGCCACTTAAATAATAAAGTCCGGATTACGGTAATGGGAGACGGTGTCATCGACCAGGATAAGGGACTGGCAGCTTCGATTCGTATTGTCAACCCGAGAAAACTGACGATGAAACAGTTCGTTGAGTACGGGACAGCCACAGAAGAGATGCTGGAGCTTCTTTCCCAATGCTACAGCCATGGTGTTTCCATGTGTATCACCGGTGCCACTTCGTCAGGGAAAACCACACTTATGAGTTGGATTCTGTCTCAGGTCCCCTATCACAAACGAATTGTAACCATTGAACAGGGCTGCCGCGAATTTGATCTTACGGTAAGTGATGAATCTGGAAATGTCTTAAACAATGTGGTCCATCTGGTAACGCGGACCTCGGACGATCCGAGACAAAACATTGACTTAATCAAATTGTTGGAGACCACACTGACGATCAATCCGGACTGCATAGCAGTGGCGGAAATGAAAGGCGGTGAGAGTATGCAGGCCATTAACGCGGCCAATACAGGTCATTCCGTGATTACCACAATCCATGCCAATTCCTGTGAAGATACCTATTATCGAATGGTGACGCTCTGCAAACAGGAACAGCCGGGAATGGATGATGATACACTGCAGAGTCTTGCTACGAAGGCATTTCCTATTGTAGCGTTTGCAAAGCGGTTGGAAGATAACTCCAGACGCATGATGGAGATTACGGAGTGTGAGACACTGCCAAATGGGACAAGGCGTATGCGTACTCTGTACCGATTTCATATCGCAGATAGTCTGGTTGTGGATGGAAAAACGAAAATTATCGGGCAGTATGAGAACGTGGAAAATTTGTCGGAAGGATTGCAGAAACGGCTGCGGGAAAACGGACTTTCGCAAAAATTTCTGGATCGGATGTTGGAAGGGGAGAAGAAGGTATGACAGTAATCATTACTATAGCAGCTTTTTTATGCATTGGCGGCAGTTTTCTAGTGATTGGATTATCACCGTTTGAATTTCTGGAAGGACTGACTAAATGGATTAAGCCAAAAGACAACAGCTTGAAGCGTCGGATCCGGGAAAGCCGGAATCAAAAGCCACCCAAAGGAGTGAAGAGGCTGGTTCTGGAAGTTCAGGCGATTCTACGTATTACGGGACGACAGGAGAAGTTCTCCATGATATGCGTCCTGTCTATGATGCTGTTTGTGGCTGGGGTATTGCTGGCCCTGTCCATGAAAAATATTTTTATGGTTCCAGTCCTGGCGGCGGGGTTTCCCTTGCTGCCTTTTTATTACGTTCTATTTACCGCATCCAAACAGAAGAAACAGATAAACGGAGAACTGGAAACAGCGCTTTCCATGATTACATCGAGTTATATGAGAAATAAAAATACGTTTTTAAGGGCAGTAGAAGAAAATCTCCCCTATCTTAATCCGCCTGTGTCAGAGGTTTTTCGTGACTTTCTCATGGAATCAAAGCTCATTCATTCCAATTTAAAGGAGGCGCTGGAAAAGCTGAAACTTGCCATAGACAGCGACGTGTTTCAGGAATGGGTGGAGGCGGTGATCGCCTGCCAGGATGACCATAATCTAAAATCCACGTTAGTTCCTATTGTAGGGAAGCTGTCGGACATGCGTGTTGTATCGGCAGAACTTGATTTACTGATTTATGAGCCTGTGAAGGAATACATCACTATGGTGATTCTGGTTTTGGGAAGCATTCCGCTTTTATATTTTCTAAACCAGGAGTGGTATAAAACTCTGATGTTTACAGCCTTTGGAAAAATGCTTCTGGCAATTAGTGGGGGCGTGATCTTTTTCTCCCTTGCCGCTGTTGTAAAGCATACAAAGCCCATCGAGTATAAGCGTTAACAGGAGGTTTCTATGCATTATTATATTTTACTATTATTTGCCTTGAGTTTTTCTATGGGAATTTATTTGATTCTGGCGCATTTATTGAAAATTTCTACCTTTCGAGCCAGGAGAGCCATTTTATCTGTGGGAAGACAAAAGAAAAAGGCGAAAAATTCGGATGCAGCTATCATGGAACTGGCTGTGAAGCTGTCTCCTTTTGTGCCTATGGATGCTTATAAAAGACGAAAACTTGTTATGGTTCTGCATTCGGCAGGGATTAAGGAGACGCCGGAAGTATATCTGGCACAGGCATACGTTAAGTCCGGACTGGTATTTTTTGGAGCGTTGCCGTGTCTGGCCGTGATACCGATACTTGCACCAGCGTTTTTGATTATGGGGATTGGCGTTCTCTTTTCAGAAACCGGCAAAGCAGAAAAGACTGTGAGAGACAGCCGTGAGGCCATCGAATATGAATTGCCAAGGTTTGTGGCTACAATCACACAGGAACTGCTTGCCAGCCGTGATGTGCTATCAATGCTGGAGACATATCAGAAACATGCAGGTCCTGCCCTGAAAAGAGAACTGTCTGTTACAACTGCGGACATGCGGACCGGAAGTTATGAGGCAGCGCTTACCAGAATGGAATCCAGGGTGTCAAGCGCTATGGTTTCCGATGTGGTTCGGGGGCTGATTGGAGTAATACGAGGTGACGACGGTGTGGCTTATTTCCAAATGATGGGCCACGATATGAAACAACTGGAAATCCAGCGCTTAAAGAAGCTGGCGTTGGAACGGCCGCCTAAAATTCGGAGATATTCTTTCCTGCTGTTGGCTTGTATGCTGATGATCTATATGGGCGTTATGGCGTATCAGATTTTAGGAACCATGTCTGGTATGTTTTAGAGGAGGAAATATGAGGAATGTTTTGAGAGAGAAAAGAGGAGAGGGGTACATTGATATCGCCGTTGGAATTCTCTGCCTGATGCTGGTTATAGCTTTGGCGGTGAGTCTGTTTCCTGTTTTTATGGTGAAACAGCAATTGAACCGGTTTGCTGATGAGATTGTCCGGCAGGCGGAGATCGTGGGAAGTACCAGCGTGAATCGTAGGATCGAGGAGTTACGGGAGGAAACAGGACTAGACCCGGAGATATCCTGGGATTGTGACTACTTTGAGGGGAGTAAAGTCCAGCTTAATGGTGATATTGCGGTAACGTTGACCTGCCGGATCAATCTGGGATTTTTCCAATTTGGATCCTTTCCGGTTGAAATCAGGGCCAGAGCAAGCGGGAAGAGCGAAGTTTATTACAAGTAATGGAGGAAAAATGCGAGAGATTAAGAAACTTGTTAAGGATAAAAATGGAAATACTACGCCTCTCACAATAGCACTGATTCTGGCGCTGCTGTTCACCTTATGCGCTTTGTCAGAGTTTTTCCGCCTCTCTGTGATTGCAAACGGTGTGAGAAATGCTCTGCAGAGTGCAGTTATATCCGTTGCCACAACGAATTATGACGAAGTGTATAATGGATTGCGCGAGGGATATAGCGGCGGTTACTGGTTATCGGGAGATCAGTGGGAGGAGAATTTAGATTATGGCGACATCTATGAACAGCTGGATGAACTGCTGGATACAGAAAGTGATGGAAAATACCATGTCAAAGAAATGCAAAATGGATATGAGTACCGTTTGTCCAATCTGTCCGTGGATATCAAAAATGTCCGTTTACGTCCGGGAAGCGCTGTAAATAACCTGGAAGTGACTGCAAAATTAAGGCTGGAAATCCCGATATCTTTTGGCGGAGAATCGTTTCCGCCAGTTCAAATGCAGATAAAAGTGAAATCTGCTTATATGCCCAAATTTGAATGAGCAAGACAGGTGTAAGGAAATGGTAATAATTTATTTCTGGACACAGCGTCTGATCTCCTGTATGATAAAAATGGATAAAACAGGAAGAGACGGCGCTGCATCCGAAACAACAAACAGGAGGTGCAGACCATCATGAAAGAAATGATGAATCGAAGAAAATTAATTACTGCCGGATTGGCAGTTCTTGTTGTGTGTCTGATTATCGCAGTATACAATTTATCCAGGCCAGATGTTAGGATAGAGGAGACAATGGCTTTGGAAGAAACAACAGAACTTGTTATGGAATCGGTAACAGTACCGGAGATAACGGTGGCGGAGACGGCTATAGAGGCTGAAACGGAAGAGTCAACAGAGGAGACGGAAGTACAGACGACGAAAGCTGACATGGAGAAACGTGAAAGTCCAGTTGAAATGGAGACGCATCCAGTAACGATGACAACTGAGGCCGTTAAAGAGACCGAACCGAAGCTGCAGGTTCCAGAGGAAGCGACACCGCCAGCCAGGGAGCGAGAGCCACAGGAAGTGGAACCGGACCATGAGGAGGGCGATCAGCCAACTGCCAAACCAGAAGAACCGCAGGGCGGCTCGACAAACGACCAGGGGCAGGTGTATGTTCCTGGGTTTGGTTATGTGGAGACAGGAGGCGGAGTAACGGAGATACCAGCTCATTCTGATGGAGATTGGAATAAACAGGTTGGAACGATGCAGTAGATGAATACGCTAGAAAGAGAGAGATGCCAAGTTGGTGTCTCTTTTTTCGTTTAAGAAGGGAGTCATATGAAATTAAAGCATAGGCTGTTATCAATTATTCTTTGTATATGCTTGTGGTTGGTTCCGTCTGCAAAGGCATTTGCGATACAGGGGGATGGAAATATAGATGGAGGAGGCGGCCATGTCAATCAGGGAGTAGCAGGATATGAATGGCCAACTGGTTATGAAGGAATTCGTATTACGATAGTAGATGCAGGAACCGGCCAACAGGTGACGTCACCGATTGATTTTACCAACAGTAATGTGGCGGCTGTATCAAGCGATATTTTTAATTTTGGAAAAGTGAGCAAACTTCAATATCGAAATGGCGCAGCACTGAATATACAAACACAATACGAGTATTTTCATCCGGATACCCCTATCCCCAAAATCATCACAACCAATAGCGGAAAAGCAGACATGAATGCGATTAAAACTTATTTTTGTTCCGAAGGGGCTGCGTCCATGGTGGCTTCTTATACAGGGATTGAGCTAAATGATTTGATTTCCGGCAAGTATAAAGTGATTTTAGAGCCTGTAATCTATCTTTGGTACAATCACTTATTTTTTGCTATGACAGTTACGGAAGCCGGGCTTTATAACCGTACAACTAATGGAGACTTAGGAAGTCATTTTCCCACGGTTGTAATGAAAAATTTTGCCTTATCCATGTTTTTAGAGCGTGATGATTTAGGCTTTAAGGCTTATACCGGCCCAAAAGGAAGCGCCAGAACAACCAACGAGATGATCTTGATTTTGGGAATCGGAATAGTAAGTTATGCGGCACAGCCGGAAGAAGATCCTCCTGTAACAGAAATGGAATACGATCAGGAATATCGAGTCGACACGGATGTGATTACGGCAGTAAGCCTGTATTCTGACCGGGAAATCAATAACAGAAGCAAGGCCACTGTTACTTTTCGCATTAAGGGGAGAAGGTGTCAGATGACCGATATTGTAATGCCAGAAGGCGGCAGTCAGCTGGTGTGGGTAAAATGGCATACTCCTTCAACACCTCAGGATATCAAGATTACGATATCATCCAATAAAGGAACTTTGAGCACGACTCAAATGACGGTACGTGTTGTAGATTTGAATGAAAATCCACCGCCGGATCCCCAGGCCAACGATCGAAACGACAGCTACCGCCTTCCAAACGTGCCAAATAAACGAGATGTGACAGAGCTGACCTGGGGAGAGTGGGATTGCTGGTGGCAGGAACATTGGGTATATCACGACGGGAGCGAAGATGAGTCCGGGTATTATTGTGATCATGGCTGGTATGAATTTGACTGGATTCCATACTTTGCCAGTATATCCGCTTCCATGTCAATCAAGCCCGACGAGAGGAATCCAACAGCGGAAGGCTGCGTTATGAAATCCGGGTACGGGATTAATGTGAAGGCAACTGCCAGAGTGAGTTCTGATGCCTCATCTGCAGCAATAACCGGAGCTCAAAACGTTGTAACCTATTTCCCTGAATTTGCCTATCAGACGTATTGGAGACTGTTAGAACGAATGGCAGGAGGATATGCATCCAGTTTTGAATTACAAAAGAATCCATACAGTACCTATCAGCGAAGATCTCATTTTTCGCCGGTATGGTTTCCGGATGGACCGTATGAAGTATATGGAGAAGTTCTGGATGCATGGACCCCGGCGGGAATGCTGAAAATCCACTTAACCGATGATCTGACCGTTCGGGGCAACTTGTTTTTTGACTGGCATATTCGTCCTGCCAACTAACCGAGGAGGATACTATTTTGCAGACTATGATCATACCGATGGTTACACTGACCGTCACTCTTATGGGTGGCGGTATTCTTTTGTACTTCTTACGAGCAGATAAAAAACGGCAGCCGGCTTCCGGAGAACAAGCTGCCATGCAAACGGCTCAGGAGTTTATGAACGTGAAGGATATCCGGGATAAATTTCTTTATTCGAGGGATGGCTATGTTTTTCTTTATTTGAGAATTCACGCCATCAGCATTGATTTATACAGTACCTCAGAGAAAAATACTTTGATCAGGACTTTAACAGCAGAACTATCAGATATTCAGAGACCTTTTAAATTTCTGGCGGTATCCAGACCAGTGGATATCTCACCAGTCATCCAGGAAATGACTGAATTGCTTCCAGAGGCAGGGGAGAAGCAGAAAGAACTGTTAAAGCAGGAAATTGTGCAGATGAGTGGATATGCCTTATCCGGAGATATTGTGGAACGCCAGTTTTATCTTATGATCTGGGAAAAGCAGGCTGAGGGCTGTGAGGCGGATTTACAGAAAACGGCGGCTCTGCTCTGTGAAAAATTCAGTGCTGGTGGTGTACTGTGTGATATTTTGCAGGAAAAAGAGATTGTCCGGCTGCTGAATCTGGTCCATAATCCGGCGTATTCTCATTTAGAAGAACCAGACTACGAAGCAACGATTCCATTGCTGAAGGAGGGCATTGTATGAAAAAACGAGATATGGAAGTGATAAGGGAGAATCCAGCCCTGCTAAATACCATTACGCCGGTTGGCCTGGAATTTCAAAAAAATCAACTTTCCATAGGAGAAAATGTGGGGAAAATCTACGGGATTATCCGTTATCCCCAGACGGTGGAATCTGAGTGGCTGTCCAAGATTACTAATATTCCCAGTACAATCGTGTCCATTGGATTCAATCCCGTCGATAATGCGGAATTAATCAATAGTATCTCACGCAGTGTTGTGCAGCAGAGAGGGATTGCGGAGGCGGCGAAAGATCCACTTTCCCGCCAAAGAGCGGAAAAAGCTGCGGAAGACGGGGAGACTGTAATCGCACAGATCGACCGGGAAGGTGAGACCGTGGGGCTTATGAGTGTGTCGGTTATGCCGGTTTCCAGTGACGAGAAGATCTTCAAAAGAATCTGCCGGAGGGCAGAGAGCAGTATCAGCGTTATGAAATGCAAGATGCGGGTGATTCCAAACCTTCAGAAAGAGTGTTTCATGCATTTAAGTCCAACGTACCCCAATCATAGTAAGATCGAAACAATTTTGCAGAAAGTAGTGCCGATTTCGACCTTTGTGGGTGGATTTCCTTTTGCAAGCAGCGGATTTAACGATGGAAGCGGCTACTATTTTGCAAAAGATACCAGCGGCGGTCTGATTATTGTGGATCCATGGAAACGGGGAGGCGACAGGACTAACAGCAATTTCTGTGTCATGGGAAATTCAGGGGTTGGTAAATCTACCGCGGTGAAGCATATCCTGCTGTCTGAATATATGAGAGGTACAAAAATTATTGTCATCGATCCGGAAAGTGAGTACAAGGAAATGTGTCAGAAACTCTCCGGAGACTGGATCAGCGCTACAGGCGGTTTTAAGGGGAGGTTAAACCCATTGCAGGTACTGCCGTCTCCCAGAGATGATGAAGAGGAACCTGAAGAGAACCGGCTGTACCGTGATGAAGGCTACGGAATTAATGATCTCGCCATGCACTTGAAAAATCTCGATATCTGGTTTGGCCTCTATCTTCCGTCCCTGTCGGATATGCAGAAAGCTACTCTGAAACGCTGTCTGGTAGAACTGTATGCGCAGTTTCGGATTGATTGGGATACGGATATTTTAGAGTTGGAAGCAAAGGATTTTCCTGTTTTTACAGACCTTTATCTGCTGCTGAAGAGCCGAGCTGAAGAACAACCGGGTGAAATTGTATATAAGGAACTGCTTAACCTTCTCTACGATCTGGTATACGGAGCTGACAGTTTTATCTGGAATGGGCACAGCACAGTGGCAAGCAGCGCCCGTTTCCTAGTACTGGATACCCATGCGCTTCAGGAGACGGGAGAAAATGTGCAGCGCGCCCAGTATTTCCTGATTATGCTGTATAACTGGCGGTTGATGAGCTGGGATAGGAGTGAACGGATTTTAATGGCAGGGGATGAGGCTTATTTGATGATCGACCAGAAAGTTCCACAGGCTATGGTATATTTGCGCAATATGATGAAACGTGCAAGGAAGTATGAGGCGGCGGTGGCGATTATTTCTCACAGTGTCCGTGACTTTCTAAGCGAATCAATCCGGCAGTACGGACAGGCCCTTTTGGATGTGCCCTGCTATAAAATCCTGATGGGAACGGATGGGCCGAACTTAAAAGAAACCAGACAGCTCTATGATCTTACGGAGGCCGAACAAGAATTGCTGCTGGCGAGACGGAGAGGACATGCCCTTTTTATTGTCGGAGCAAAGCGGCTTCACATTCAGTTTGATATTCCGGAATACAAGTTTCAATATATGGGAAAGGCGGGTGGCCGCTGATGATTTCACCGGTTGTGATTAAGACAGCCGTGGGCATAGCCGCGCGAGCTGCATCAGATGAAAAGGCCAGAAACCGGATGATTGTCTTAATTGTGACTCCGGTGGCTTTCCTGCTTTTCGTTATTTCATTCTCTCTTTACCTGATTACGAATCCATTGTCGGTATTAAAAGTGTTTCTGGATGCAGAGGAGCTGGAGCTGGTGGAAGAGTTTCAAATTGATCACGGCTATCACCAGAATCTCGGTATTTATGAAAACGACTATCTTCAGGGGAACGGCCAGACTTACGAGGGAGTGGTATTTGGAGATGCTGGAGAAACGGAAGTTGTATATTACAGTCAGTTGGATAAACGATGGGCAGGGGCGTCCTATGGAGACAGTACGATAGGACGCAGTGGCTGCGGGCCTACGAGTATGAGTATTGTGATTTCTACACTGACCGGACAAGCAGTAGATCCGCCGCATATGGCGGGGTGGTCCTATCAGAATGGCTACTATTGCTCAGGAAGCGGTTCTTACCATAGCCTGATACCGGGAGCGGCCGAATCGTATGGTTTGACTGCAAAAGGTAATTTAACGGCTCAGGAGATTGTGGATGCTCTGAAAAATAGGGAATTGGTAGTGGCGATTATGGCAAAGGGGCATTTCACGAAAAACGGACACTTTATTGTCCTGCGAGGAGTTACGCGAGAAGGAAAGATTTTGGTAGCGGATCCGGCCAGTATAGAACGCAGCAATCAGGAGTGGGATTTATCTCTGATTATGAATGAAGCCAGAAAGGGAGCTGGGGCTGGCGGGCCATTCTGGGCAATTGGAAAGAAAGGAGCATAATTTTGATTTTATATATGACAACGCAGGATCACACAGATCTGCTTGATTTTTATATTGAAAGGGAAGGAACGCTGCCGGTCAAGAAGATGACCGGCAGTTTTATCCTGAAGCAGTTTGTTATTTATGATATGCGGAATTTTTCTCATTGTACTGAGTTGATATTGGATCGAGGGGCGTTCAGAGACAGTGACGATGCATTTGTGCAAGCGATAGAAGAGTTCTTGACGATGTACCAGGCCAGAGTGACTGTAATTGCTGAGGGATTGGGGCAGGAAGAGGCGTTGTTTATAAAACTTCTGGAGGCAGGGATTGGGAATATTGTTACCGAAAGAGCGATTGAAAGACAGCAGGAAGAAATTGAGGAGTGTCTTAGCAGTCAGGGACTTCGAAAATATCGGATCAGGGAGAAACAAGAGATATACCATGAGGGGGAGCGCTATAATTTTTCATGCAGTCGGATCCAGATCGCGGTGGTGGGATCACAGGGAAGGATTGGCACGACTACGGTAGCACTGGGGCTTGCAAATTGGCTGACGGAGGTAGGCGGCCGTTCCTGCTATGTGGAGGCAAATGAATCGGGGCATATGGAATGTTTAGCGATAGATTATGAAATGGTGCCGAAAGATGAGGGATTTGTTATGGATAAGGTGGGATATTATAGGCAGCAGTCTACGCAGGAGTATTCGTTTGTCGTAACTGATTTTGGCATTGGAGAGCCAAAAACAATGCCAGATATCTTATTATTGGTATGTGGGACAAAGCCTTATGAGCTCCCTCATACTTTGAAGCTGTTGGAACAGTATGAGGATCAGTGCGCCACTATTCTTTTTTCATTTGTAGTCCAGGAGCATCGACGAGCTTATGAAGACTCGTTTTCTACAGATAAGCATCGGGTGCTGTTTATGGAATATCAGCCAGATTGTTTTGATGGAGTGATAAATGGAAGTATATTTAAGACGATTATAAAACCTTATATAACGGGAAAATAGATGTGAACAGCGAGGAGGAGATTTGATGAATCAGTATGAAATGAAACAGATTGCTTATAAATCCACGTTAAAGAGCCGGGCTTTGCAAGTACTTGTGTACCTAATTGATCGTTCGAATAAAGAAGGAACTTGTTATCCGGCAATTTCTACCATGAGCCAGGAATTACATATTAGTGTGTCTACGGTTAAGAGGGCATTAAAGGAATTAACGGTTAGTGGTTTTGTTAAAAAAGAGAGTCGTTTTCGCGAGAAAAATAATGGGCAGACATCAAATCTCTATATACTTTGTTTTGCGGGAATAAGTAAATCAAAAGAATTAAATGAGGAAACAAAGAAAAAGGTGCATATAAGAAAAGAGAATAGAAATAAACCACATACTATGGAAGATGCATTAACATCTATTTCAATATTTAGAAGATGGCCTGGCTATTGTAACATTAAGATTATTAGTTTTATTGCATTATATTATATTTCTTATTGGCCTGGGGAGGGGGCCAATTTGATACCACCATGAATAAACAGTTGAAGTTTATATAAAAGCGGAAAAGATATTATTTATACAAATGTAAAGTACAGTTTACAAGGGACTACACAGGGTAGGTATCTGACGGGAGGGGTTCCACCCATCAGATTTTCCATGTGATGTTCAAGCTGTCGCTTGTAGCGGCAACGGTGGTAATCATCAAATCCACCACCCGCCGCTTGTCGTCAAAGGATACATTGTCCCATGTGTCGAGGTAGCCGGAAATCTGATTGACCTGTTCCGGGCTGATGGCTTCCACCGTCAACTCGGCTATCTGCTTCACAAGTTCCTGTTTGCGCCCGTCCAGTTCCGCTATCTTCACATTCACATAGGAGAGCAGAACATTGTTTGCACCCGTCAGACTGTCCACCAGCTTTTCAATCTCGCTGTCCACATGGAGAAGTTCCACTTGCAGGGCGGCAATTTTAGGGTTTGCCTTTGCCGCTTTCTTTCTGCCTGTCAGCGTCTTGTAGCTTGCCAGTTTCTTTATCATCTGCTGATAAACAACCGCTTCCAGTTCCGAAGTAATGATTTTCCCGCACCCCGGACAACTCTTGTTATCCAGCCGTTTCGTACAGCGAAGGTATTGCTTGCCGGAGGGATTGAAGATACTCATAAGGGCATACCCGCAGTTCCCGCACTTGATTTTTCCCGCCAGCCATGTATGGGTAGCTTTTCGGGCAGACTGGATTTTCATGTTGTTCATCAGCTTCTTGCGGCAGGTCAGCCAGATGTCGGAGGGAACAATGCCCTCATGGGGAGCCAGTACCAGCATTTGGTCTTTCAAGTCGTTCTTTTTGCTGGGCTTCACATCTCGCCCTTGATACAGATAGCAGCCGTTCATGCCAGTAAAATCGGCAGCGTCATTGACAATGACCGTCCCTTGACTTTTGAAAAACTCGTACACATCAAGGTCTGCCTGCACATAGACAGGATTGCGTAACATCTGCGCCAGCGTGGGG
The DNA here is from genome assembly GCF_051132295.1 of Hungatella sp. SB206. NCBI lineage: Bacteria > Bacillati > Bacillota > Clostridia > Lachnospirales > Lachnospiraceae > Hungatella > Hungatella sp. SB206. The sequence goes on from NZ_CP096603.1 coordinate 1,436,249, forward strand.
CGTATCAGCTCTTTGCCGTTGAATAAAATCCCCTGTTCGGCAAAGTACCGGGTAATGTCCCCGTAGGAGGTTGTGGGCTGAGCATACATCTCAAACATCAGCCGGATATTTGCCGCTTCGTCTGGATTTACCACCAGCTTTTTTGTATTGATACCATCCATTTTGATAGGCTCGGTGTGGAAGCCGTAAGGAGCCTTGCCGCCCATTTTGAAGCCCCGCTGACTGCGGGAATAGTATGCGTCCGTTACCCGCTTCTGTATCGTTTCCCGTTCCAACTGGGCGAACACAATACAGATATTCAACATAGCCCGCCCCATCGGGGTGGAGGTATCAAACTTTTCCGTAGAGGACACAAACTCCACATTGTACTGCTGGAACAGCTCCATCATGTTGGCAAAGTCCAGAATGGAACGGCTGATACGGTCGAGTTTGTAAACCACGACTTTTGCAATCAAGCCCCGCTTGATGTCCCGCACCAGTTCTTGAAACTTCGGACGGTCTGTGTTCTTGCCGCTGTACCCCTTGTCTGTGTATTCCTTGCAGTTACCGCCTTTCAACTCGTATTTGCAAAATTCAATCTGGCTTTCAATGGAAATGCTGTCCTTTTTGTCTACCGATTGCCTTGCATAGATTGCGTCTATTCGATTATTCATATTGTCGCTCCTTTTCTTAAAAAAGAAACGGAGCTGCTGACACCTTTATTATACCGTCAGCAGCCCCGCAAATCAACGATGGCTTTGGAAAACCTTATGCCCCGGCTTCCTCACTCTGCCGTTTGTCGGCATACTTGCGGAACACCTCATAAAGTTGCTGTTCCAGTTCCCGGCGTTTTGCCGCTTCCTGCTCCGGCGTGAACACCGGGGAGAGGTTTTCCAGCGTGATTTCCCTGCCTTGAAAAGTCACGACTTCCGTTTCCTTTTTGTATCTGATAGTGGTACTTATAAAATCACCTTTCCTTTCCATGCTGCCGCTGCTGCCGTTTCAGTTCCGCCAGTATATCCGGCGGGATACGGTCAACCAGCCGCTGTAAATTGTCCAGTTCGCTTTTCAGCTTTGCCCGTTCCATCGCATCTTTCATCTTGCCTTTTTCACTGGCTTTTGCCCTTGCTTCCAGCTTTTCATTTTCCGCTAACAGGTCATTGATTGTGACCTTGTATTTTTTCAACTGCCCGGAGAAATTCCCCATCTGTGGGAACCACTTTTTCAGCATGGAGAGGGCTTCCTCTTTTTTCTTTCCGGCATTCAGCGGGTTAATGCCGTCCAGCGTGGCTTCAATGGCTCTTGCCTGTTTGGATAGATTGACCGCCTGCTTGAACAGACGGGTGGGGATATGCTTCCTGCCTGTCTTGCTGGCACTTTCCCCACGCTCCAAGTCGGGATATTTCTCCACCATATAGGCGTGAAAATCGTCCTGCCATTTTGAGAGATTGGCTCTGTTGCCGATAATCTCCTTAGCGCACAGGCGGTTGTCCTCTGTCAGAGGGACAAAGACCAAATGCAGGTGGGGTGTTTTCTCGTCCATGTGTACCACTGCCGATACGATATTTTCCCGGCCTACCCGCCCGATTAAGAAATCAGCCGCCCTATGGAAAAATTCCTGTATCTCCTTTGGGGGCTTCTTCTTGAAAAACTCCGGGCTGGCGGTAATCAGCGTATCCACAAACCGGGTACTATCCTTACGGGTGCGGCAGCCAGCTTGTTCAATACGGTTCTGTATAAAGTGGTAGTACCTGCTCTCCGGCTTAACAATGTGGAAGTTGTATTTGCTCCGGCTGGTGTCAATGTCGGGATTGCTGGCGTACTGTTCCTTTTGCCGTTCGTGATGGGCTTCCAGCGGCCTTGCCGGGTTGCCCTTGTGTTTCTCAAACCGCAAGATTGCGTGTTGTGCCATTCTGCTCCTTTCCTCGTTCCATTCTTTTCCAGCGGGTTTTCCACAGGGAAAATCCCGCCGAAACTATCTCTGATAGGATTGGAATGGAATAGATATAAATAAAATCGTTTTAATCTCTGTATTTCTATATACCGTCCGGTTTTCGTACTTCAAGAGGATTGATTATCGTACTCTATGAGTGCGGTTTTCAGTCCTCCGGCGTTCCATAACCGGATTTCTTGAAGTCGGTGTTTGAAACCGCTTCATAGGATTTTGGATAAATGCGGTTGGGTTTTCCACAGCCCTGCTTCTGGATTTCCACCAGTCCGGCATATTGTAGCTCCCGCAGGGTATTGACCGCTTTCTGCCGCCCGCAGTGGAGCAGCTCCACTACCTCGTTAATGGGATAGTAGAGGTAAATCCGCCCGTATTCATCTGCCCAGCCGTTTTTTCGGGATAGGTCTGTCCGGCGCAGGATAAAGGCGTACAGAACCTTTGCTTCGTTGGACAGGGGTGTGAATGTGGGGGCTTCAAAAAGGAAATTGGGAAGCCGGGTAAAGCTGACCGCCTTTTCCGGCTGATGGATATAAATGGTGTTTGCCATATCGTGTTTTGTGGACGGTTAGAAGCCTGTTTCCGGGGGCAGACGGTAGTTTCTATTGCCTGCCCCTGTTCTGTGCTTGCAAAGCCTTGAAAATCAAGGACTTTTCAGCCCCTAACTGTCCACAGTAGACCTCCTTTTCCGTTCACTTTCTGTTTTCTGCCGCCTGTGAACTCTGGCGGCGCAGTCGGGGCAGTACTTTGCCCGGTTGGATTTAGGGACGAACACACCGCCGCAGACCGCACAGCGTTTCAAGTCCTTATCCCGGAAAATCTCCGCTTCCAGCGTCTTGTCCAGCGGCAAAACCGCCCAGCGGAACCACTTACAGCAGACCGAGAAAGAAACCGTCTGCGGACAGGTGCAGGTGTCCCCATCGTCAAGGAACATACAGTTCCCGTCCTCATAACAGCAGCACTCCCGGCGGATCAGGGCGTTTGCCTGTTTCCGCTGCGCTGGGGTCATGCGGTAAAGGGAACCGTCCGGCCTGCGTTCCAGCGGTGGCAAGTCTTTATAGGGGTTATCTCTCATGCGTTCCCTCCATTTTTCGCTTTTGCCGTTCGCCCCGAAAAGGCTTCCTGCCCCATTCCTGCGGCGTGTTCCGGCGTTGGCACGCTCCCCGCAGCTTCTGGACACTTGTCCCGAAGTGACCTCTGGACAAAGTGTCCAGAAGTCCGTCTCCTTGCGGTGCTTCCCCGGCCGGGGTATTTCTTTTCGGACGGTCATTCGGTTTTCAAGGTGCTGTCCATCGATGAACTACCCTAAGTCTACACCTAAATGACCGTTCGTCCCGTATATCCAAGAGGTAGGAAATCCGCCAAAAAAACTGCCTATTTCCACGCTCTCGGAATTGTGGTAGAATGAAAAAGAGAAATGTAGCAGGAGGTGGAAATGAAATGTATAACCTAAATTGGTCAAGAAGTGACCTCACCCGGCAAAAGCTGGGGACGTTCTGTGAATACTACGCAAAAATGTCATTAGCCTCTTATGGAGTGAGCATTTATACTTCCGAGGTTGATGACCATGGAATAGATTTTATTGCAGAAAGCAAGAGAGGATTTTTGAAGTTTCAAGTTAAAGCCATTCGCAAAGGAACAGGCTATGTTTTTATGCGGGAGGAATATTTTGATATTTCAGACCAATCACTTTACTTGTTCTTGCTTTTGCTAAATGATGGCGAACACCCCATAGAATATTTAATTCCTGCGACCACATGGGATAACGACAGTAGTAATACTTTTGTTTACCATTCATACGAGGGTAAAAAGTCGAAACCAGAATATGGCCTAAATATTTCTGCCAAGAACATTCCGCAGCTCGAAAGATTTAAGTTAGAAAATATGATAACGGCAATATAATGAGGAACAAAATATGGCTTTAACCATTCAAGAGCGCCTAAAAGACCTGCGTGTAGAGCGTGGGCTGACGCTGGAACAGCTTGCGGAGCAGACCCACCTCTCCAAGTCTGCGCTGGGCAGTTATGAAGCGGAGGATTTTAAGGACATCAGCCACTATGCCCTTATCAAGCTGGCGAAGTTTTACAGCGTGACCGCCGATTACCTGCTGGGGCTGTCCGAAACAAAAAATCACCCAAACGCCGATCTTGCAGACCTGCGTGTGAGTGATGATATGATTGAACTGTTGAAAAGCGGGCTGGTGGATAATTTCCTCTTGTGTGAACTGGCGGTACACCCGGATTTCCCCCGGCTCATGGCTGACCTTGAAATCTATGTGAACGGAACGGCAGTCAAGCAGGTACAGAGCGCAAATGCCATTGTGGATATTATGAGCGCAACCATTATGAAGCAGCACAATCCCGGCTTGTCCGACCCGCAGCTAAGGCAGCTTATCGCCGCCCATATTGACGATGACAGCTTTTGCCGCTATGTAATACAGCAGGACATAAACGGCATAGCCCTTGACCTGCGGGAAGCCCATAAGGACGATTTTTTTAGCGTCCCGGAGGACAATCCTCTGGAAGATTTTTTGCAAGCCGCAGAAGCAGCGTCCACTCCGGGCAGCGACCCGGAACAGGCGGCGATGGCGTTTATCTGTAAACGGCTCAAGCTGAACTATGGGAAGCTGTCGGAGGAAGAAAGAAAGTGGCTGAAAAGGATTGCGCAGAAGTCGGACTTGCTGAAAAACCCAAAACCGCAGCGGGGGAGAAAGTAAAGGGATAAATCGGGATTTGGCAAAGGCGTGTATATGAAAAAGTAACTTCCAGTTTGCAAGAGAAAGGTATGGTGAGCGAATGAGAATATTATACGAACTTTCATGGTTATGGGAGACGCTGGTTATTGCGCTTGCGGTTGCGGCTGTTTGCGTGGTTTGCGCCATGCTAATCTGTAAGGCAGTAAAGAAGAACCTCAGCAAAAAAACGGCGGCAGTTATCGGCGCAGCAGCGTTTGCGGGCGCTGTTTTGGCAGTCATTGTGATTGCCCGGACTCCGATGCCGCTTTGATTAAACGGGATGCTTGATTGCCTGTGCATAAGTACAACTTCAAGTTTATCGGGGAAATAGCAAAGCCCTAAAACGGCTTCCCGCCCATTTCAATTTTGAGAGAAAAATCCGTCTGTTTTTTCGTGAGTGTGTCCACAAGTTCGGGACATTTTGTCCCGAAGTCCGGCGTGGGACGAGGAACGGGGGCTTTCATATACGCCCTGTCTGCTGATAAAACCAGTCCTGCGTTTGCGGCTCCACGCCACGCAATCACAGCCCTGCTTTCCTGCCGCTTCAAATGCCCTTGCCCTCTCCGGCGGCAACGGCATTTTCACGGCAACGCCGACAGAGCGTATAACACACTACACTTTGCGAGCAAAGTCGTGTGCCAAGGGGCAAGCCCCTTTGGAAACCCCTGACAACAAAACAGGCTGAATATCCCGCACTTTCCCGGTGCTTGATACTCAGCCTTTATTTGTTGTCAGCAGCCCCCGTTTCGTGGTCTGCGTGTAGTTCCTTGTAAACTGACCTAATCTGCCTGGTAATTAACTTTATTCCATACTAAATCAGACAAGTAAATTTGATTGCTAAGTATTTATGTGTCCTTACCTTCTTTACAGAAGAAAAGAAAATGTGTTATGATAGAATTATAAGTTTGTAACGTTATAAAACAGATGGGATGTGGATATCGTATGGCGACAATATTAGATGTAGCAAATCTGGCGGGTGTTTCCCAGGGGACAGTTTCAAATGTTCTGAACAGGAAGGGAAATGTTAGCAGTGAAAAAATAAAGGTAGTAGAAGAGGCTGCAAAGCAGTTGGGTTTTACTATCAACGAAAAAGCAAAGATGTTGAGGAAGGGGAGCAGCAATATTATAGCGGTTATTTTGCCTAATATTCAGTTCAGGCATTATCGCGATTTTTATACCAGTCTGAGGGCTTATGCGATCAAAAATGGCTATACTACAAATATTCTTATATCTAATGATAATCCGGAGGAGGAACTTCTTCTGATTCAGCAGGCAAAATCTGCAATGAGTGAAGGGATAGCGGTGTTTTCGTGTTTGGAAGGTTCTGAAAACAAGTATGGGCAGGCCGGTTTTACTAATGTCTGCTTTGTTGAGCGGAGGCCCCAGTTTACGGCTGATTATTATGGTTTCGACTACTCTGCAGCAGGTCGGGAGATGGCGGAATCTGCCGTGAGAAGAGGGTATCAGGATATTTTAGTATTTACTGGTTCCACACGTTTTTCGAATGAAAATGAGTTTGCAGAAGCATTTAAGCAGATGGTAAAGGTAGGGGGGGATTGCACGGTAACCCACATTTCCACGGATGCGGGAAGAATCTCCCATACGGTCTTGACTGCATTGATCGGGGAAAGGAAAGTTGATGCGGTTTTTACGACGAATATCGGCTTTGCGGATAAAATACGACAGATAAGGAACTCTTTTTCCGGAAAAGATGAGTTGCCCATACACACGCTTGCTCCGGTCTTCACATTGCCTGAAAAAGACTATAGCAAGTATGAATTGAACTATAGTTATCTCGGTAGAGAGGTGGCAGAGAATCTGATTAAATCCATAAAGGACAAACCGAAGCTGGAAAACCACATCATGGATAATGATGGACAGAGAAAGTGGCACCAGATAGAACTGAAAAAACCCGGGACGAAGTGTCTGAATGTATTGGCCCTGGAGAGTCCGGAAGCGCTTGCCATGAAAGGCCTTGCCAGACTTTACACAGAGAAGACGGGAACAGAGGTAAAGATAGCAGTATTCTCTTATGATGAAATATATGAGGCGTTTGTGAATTGTGAAGATTTCGGAATATTTGATGTTTTTCGAATTGATGTGACATGGCTGTCGTGGTTTGCTGATAAAATACTGCTTCCGATTGATGAGATTGATCCTGATATTTCTGAGATATTTCCGGAATATATACCGGCGCTTACGGACAAATATTCCAAAGTAAATGGAAGGGTCTATGCACTTCCCGTGACGCCCAGCGCCCAGTTGCTTTTTTACCGCAAGGATTTGTTTGAAAATGTGGCGATGAGGCGCCAGTATCAGGAGATGTATCGTGAAGAGTTGAAGGTTCCGGAAAGCTTTGAGGCATTTAATCGGATTGCAGGTTTTTTTACTAAAAAAATGAATGGCAATTCGCCGGTTCGGTATGGCACCAGTCTGACTCTTGGAAATACGGGGGTGGCAGCGACAGAATTCCTTACCAGATTTTTCAGCTACCAGAAAAATCTTTACCAGGAGAATGGACATATTGAGATCAACAATGAAATTGGAGTGCGCGCCCTGCATGATTTGATGAAGTCTATGAAGTGCATCGGTCCAGCCAATGTGCCGTGGTGGACGGATTCAGCAAAGGCTTTTTCCGATGGAGATGTGGCAATGTCCATTATGTTCAGCAATTATGCCTCCGAGATTCTGGGGTATCAGTCAAAAATCATTGATAAAGTGGGGTGTGCTTTTGTTCCAGGGAGGAATCCTTTGATAGGAGGAGGATCATTGGGGATTGCAAAGAAGAGTCGTCATCCGGAGGATGCTCTGGCGTTTATCAAATGGATGACCAGGGAACCGGTGGCCTCGGCGCTGGCGGCGCTTGGAAGCGTCTCTCCCTGTAATAAAACGTATGAGATATACGATATTGTTGATGTTTTTCCATGGCTCGAATTATCGAAAGATTGTTTCGCTATGTCAGAGACCCGGCGTCGGCCGCCGGATCAGATGAAACCATTTAATGAACGGAAATTTTTAAGCATTCTGGGGACTGCTGTAAAGAACGTGAGCGTCGGTGTAATGGAGCCGGGAGAGGCGCTGGATACTGCGCAGAAGGCTATAGAACGTGATTTATTAAATTAACATCATTTTAAAGTAAAACGGAAGACGTCGTATAGTTACATGCCTTCCGTTTTTTTGTTTTGCAGAAATATTAGATATCCAGTACCATTCCATCAAATGCGGCGATGAAACCGTTAGTACGGGCCAGGGAATCTGTATGTTCGTGAAGCGGATTAAAGGTATGGGCGAAATGAGTGATGACAAACCGGGTATTTTCATTGGCCATGCCTTCTTTTTGCATCCGTTCTTTTACCAGTATATTATCAGGGAGCCCCATGTGATTTGGAAAATGGTGTCCGACTTCTATACTGGTACAATCTAAGACGACCAGAGAAAAACGGTGACTACTCAGATGGCGCCATGTTTCTTCAGGAAAGAAGGTGCTGTCGTGAGCGTAGAGCAGTTCTCTGGAATCTTTTTCCACAATGTAAATAAAACAGTCCTCTTTTGCATCGTGCAGCGTGGACACAGGAGTAATCTTATAATCATCAATGAAAAACGGTACGCCTCCTGTCAATTCGCAGAACTTTACATGCGAGAGCAGTGCCGCATTGTCTCTATGCTCTTCTTTGAATTTTTTATGGACAGATGAATTTCCGTATATCGTGAAAGGATGCGGTTCAATGCAGAAAGGGGGGAGTAGATAGTGAAAATCTGTAGGAAAAAAATGGTCTGCATGAGAATGGGTTACAATAAGATGATGAATTTTGCTTAAATCAACGTGTGCTTGTGTACTGAGTGCATACGTGTCGGCAGAAAAGTCGATAAGAATTTTTTCGTCAATGCATGAGCTTGTGCGCCGGCGAAGATTTTTACCTCCCAGCTCTCTTGCTTCTGTGCAGTATTTACAGGTACAAAATAGAGATGGAAAAGCTTCAGATGCACCGGTTCCGTTTAATTGTAATTTCATAGTATCCTCCATTAAAAAAGAAATTTTATAACGTTATAATAGAACCGTTCCCATGTATTGTCAAGGAAAATTACGTAAGTAAAGATAAAATTTTGTAACACAAAAAAACTTAACAATTAAAAACTTAATATTTATAACGATTTAATTGACATAAATGCTTTAAAATAAAGAATGTCACAAATAATAATAAATAAAAGAAAGAAAAACTAACAAAAATAATAAAAAATATATTGACACGTTATAATAAAAGTGATATAACAAAATCGTAAGATATTTTAACGCAAAAACATATTGAGGAGGATGAAGATGAAGGTATTAAAAAAACTCACTACAGCAGCGGTTCTGGCAGCTGTCTGTACATCGACCCTGGCAGGCTGTGGAAGTTCGTCAACTGTTAATGGAGGTGCGGATACGACGGCGGCAAAGACAGAGCAGACGGAAAAGGTGAAAGAGGAAAGCGGAGTGGAGGAGACAGCCGGCGGTCCACAGTATTCCGGCTCTTTAAGTTACTGGTCAAGCTGGAACTCTACAGAACCTCAGGCTAAAGTAATAGAAGCAGCGGCAGCGGAGTTTATGAAATTATATCCGGAGGTGAAGATTGATCTGACATTTAATGGAAGAGATAACCGAAAGCTGGTTAATCCAGCGCTGCAGGGCGGACAACAGATTGATATGTACGATGCGAATGCAGATAATATTCAGGCATACTGGATGGATACGATTATTCCGTTGGATGATTATTATGAACAGACGTATCCCACCACAAACGGTGAGAAGTACATAGATGTAATTATGCCCTCCATGGTTTCACTGGCCCGCCAGATCGGTGATGATAAGCTGTATTACGTTCCGTATTGTCCGCAGGCATTCATGTGGTTCTGCAACAAAACTATATTCGAGGATGCGGGAATAACCAAAGTTCCTACTACATGGGAGGAATTTACGGAGGTTTGTCAAACTCTGAAAGACGCAGGGTATACGCCAATTACTACGGATGACAAATATGCGGAGAATATGTTTGGCTATTATCTTTCCAGATTAAAAGGAAATGATTTTGTTGAGAAGCTGGCTTACGATACAACAGGTGAATTGTGGGATGATCCGGCAGTGCTTGAAACGGCAAAAGTATTCGAGGATATGGTAGCGAAGGGATATTTTGCATCGAATGTGGGGTCCAATACGCTTCCTTTAGGGCAGCAGGAGATGGTGCTGGAAGAAAAGATAGCTATGTACTTAAATGGAACATGGCTTCCAAACGAGGTGAAGGATACGGCAGGTTCTGATTTTAATTGGGGAGAATTTGCATTTACCACGGTTCCGGGTGGTGTAGACGGTCTGGAAGCAGGCGCTTACGGTTCCTATGGAATTGCTATAAATAATCAGTGTCAAAATCCAGATACGGCATTCGCATTTGCTGTGTATCTGACCACAGGCGAATGGGATCAAAAGATGTCGGAAGAAGCTGCGGCTATACCGATGTCAAATGATGCCCAATGGCCGGAAGCTTTAAAAGATGCAAAGACGGTGTTTGATCAGTTGACCTACCGCTATCCGTCTCAGACGGCTATCCGCATGAATAGTGATACACAGCCAATTATAGAAACTGCATGTATCAAGTTGTATGCAGGGCAGATCACTGCAGAACAGTTTATTAGCGAGTGCAGACCGAAATAATAAAAAAACAGAATGGGCTGCCGTTTTTAACTAAAATGCGGCAGCCGTACTGTTGCGGTTACTCACAAAAACAGATGTGACGAACCATTGGAGGAGGTATATTCTATGAAAACAAAAAAAAGTACACTGTTTATTTTCCTGGGACCGGCTTTTTTGCTATATATGTTTGTTTTTCTTTATCCTACGGTGAGAACTACGGCAATGAGCTTGTTTCAAATGTCCAATGTAACGACTCCGATTTCCCAATGGTCGTTTGTGGGGCTGGATAATTTTACAAAACTATTTTCTACACCATTGTTTCGTATATCCATGATTAATATTGCCAAGATCTGGCTGTTTTGTGGAATTGCGGCATTGGGACTGGCTTTTCTGTTTGCGGTGCTTTTGGTTGGAGGAATTAAAGGGAAAGGTATTTACAGGACGATTATTTACCTGCCGAATGTTATCTCGGGAATTGCTATTGGCTATATGTGGCTGCTGTACGTTTTTAATAATAAGTTTGGCCTGCTTGCAAAAGTGTTTCATGCCATTGGATTGAAAGGGCTGGCTGAGATTCCGTGGACTTCGCCGTCATACATATTCACAGCTATGTGCGTGGCCTATGTGTTCAGTTCGGTAGGCTATTATATGTTGACATATATGGCAGCGATTGAAGGGATACCGGAAGACTTTTATGAGGCGGCCAGACTGGAGGGGGCTAACAGACTTCATGAGATGATCTATATCACCTTTCCGCTCATTGCCAGTACAGTTAAGTCATCTTTGACTCTTTGGTCCAATAAGGTGATTGGATTCTTCGCATTATCACTGGTATTTGGCGGCGCTACTACGATTACGCCTATGGTTTATACGTATAATGCACTGTTTGGCACCGAAGTGTCGGTAGAATCAAATGCAGGTGTGGCGGCATCATCAGCAGTGGTGATGACGGTTATTATCATTATCTTATTTGTAGCAACCAATTTGCTTGTTAAAGATAAGAAATATGAATATTAGGGGGAAAGCCAGATGAATAAAGAAAAAGGAAAAAGAATATTAAAAGCGCTGCCGGCGCACATACTGGTTGGCTTGTGGTCTGTGTTTACGATTGTAGTGATTGGCTGGATTGTCCTGGCCTCCTTCTCTACCACAAAAGAGATTTTTACTGATAAACTTCTTCATTCCGGCTTCCATATTGAGAATTACATAAAGGCATTATTTGCAAACGATGCTTTGCTGAATCTGGTAAACTCAGTGATCTATACGGTTCCATCCTGTATTCTGATTATTTTGTTCTCTGCTCCAGCTGCCTATGCTTTGCAGCGCTATGTCTTCAGGGGAAATCGCTTTTTGCAGAAGCTCATGGTAATTGGTATGGGGATTCCCAGTGTTATGATTATTATGCCTCTGATTTCAGTAGTCAATGCAATTGGCATGACGAATTCCAGGCTGACATTGATTATCTTGTATACGGCTACTTCCATACCATTTACTACATATTTTTTGATGTCTTACTATAACAATATTTCGGTTACTTATGAAGAAGCAGCGGCAATTGATGGCTGTGGGCCGATAAGAACTTTCTGGAGCATTATCTTTCCACTTATTCAGCCTGCAATCGTGACTGTAACCATATTTAACTTTATAGGAAAGTGGAATGAATATTTTATGGCTCTTGTATTTGCGAATGATAAGAAGCTCAAGTCAATTGGCGTTGGTCTTTATTCTACGATACAGTCCATGGTTACTACGGGAGATTACGCAGGAATGTTTGCTTCTGTTGTGATTGTATTTATGCCAACGCTGCTTATATATATTTTTATGGCAGACAAGATTGTATCCGGAGTATCGCAGGGAGGTTTGAAAGGCTGATGGATTTTTACAGTTTTATGACGCAGTCAGAGCTGCTGCTCAGGATTGTTGTCGCTTGTATTTGCGGTTGCATTATCGGCTATGAACGCGAAAGCAGGAATAAGGGAGCGGGGATCAGAACTCATGCAATTGTGTCGCTTGCGGCGGCTCTGATCATGATTGTATCCAAGTATGGATTTTCGGATATCCCAGACTATGACGCTTCCCGTGTTGCGGCCCAGATTGTCAGCGGTATCGGCTTTTTGGGAGCGGGAATTATATTTGTAAGAAATAATTCTATAAGCGGTTTGACGACTGCTGCTGGTGTTTGGGCTACAGCAGGAATTGGTATGGCAGTGGGATCAGGCTTGTATTATATCGGAGTAGTAACCGCATTTTTCATTGTCCTGGCCCAGATCCTGCTTCATCAAGAGGTTTTTACAGGGAAAGAACGAAAAGGTGAAGTTGTCAAATTGGTGCTTAAGAATCAAAGCGCCGGAATTGATGAATTAAGAAGTGTATTGTCGGAAGAACAGATAGATATTATTTCAGTGGATTGGAGTCAGAAGGAAAATGGAAAATATGATATTAAAGCATCTGTTCTATTTCCGGCTGGATATGACAGGATCAGGCTTATGAGTCTGGCTGCATCTGGGGAAGGTACGATTTCACTGGAAAATTGATATAAATGATGGAGATGAGGTGATTGTTATTCTTGAATTTATAGGTTGTGGCTCTGCTTTTAATCCGCAACTGGGTAATACCAGTGCTTACATTGAAGATGGAAAACGATTTGTACTTTTAGACTGTGGAGAGAGTGTATATGCACGCCTTTTTGAACTTGGGATTTTTGAACAGTATGAAGAGATTTATGTATTGATTACACATACCCATGCAGATCATGTGGGAAGTCTTCCGTCCCTGATCTCTTATTGCTATTATGTAAAACAGAAGAAGGTGACGGTCATTCATCCGAATCGCTCGCTTATCACTTTACTGGATCATATGGGAATTGCAAGAGAGGCTTATATATTCCAGAAACCGGATTTGTTAAAACTCACCGGATTTGAAGTAAAAGCATTTTCTGTAAAACATGTAGAAGACTTAAAATGTTATGGCTACTTGATTACCACATATGGCAGGACGGTCTATTACAGCGGCGATGCATGTGAGGTTCCTCCAGCGATATTGAAACGTTTGCTGGAAGGCCGGATTGAAGCTGTCTATCAGGATACAACGGAATTCTGGACTCCGCACTTATCCCACTGTCCCGTTGAACTTTTGGCTGATATGGTGCCAGTGGAATATAGGAAACGCGTATACTGTATGCACTTTTCCAATGATTTTTCTGACAAGATTAAGGCACTCGGATTTAATGTGGTAGAATTATCAAAGAAAGAAGGAAGAATGTCATATGTATCAGATGGATATACACATTCATACGAAAGAAAGCAGCTATTGTGCGAGAGTGGCTGCTAGAGATGTGGTACATTTATACAAAGAAAAAGGATATCAGGGATTAATTATCACTGACCACTATAACAGGGAATTTTTTGATCATTTTCCGAATGAGACGTGGAAGGAGAAGGTGGATCATTATCTGGAAGGATACCGCCAGGCGAAAGCGGAAGGAGCGAAAATCGGAATGGATATTTTTCTCGGTATTGAGTTCCGATCTGTCGAGCATATTAACGATTTTCTGATTTTTGGCCTGACAGAACAGTTCTTATATGAGAGAGAAGAATTGTTCCGGTTATCCATAGAAGAGGCGTCAGAAATTTTTAAGAAAGCTGGAGCTTTGGTAATACAGGCGCATCCAATGAGAACGGGGGTAAACGTTTTGGCTGACCCTGCGTGTATTGAGGGAATCGAAGTGTATAACGGGAATCATCAATGGCCCTATGATGCGGGTGCGGCAGAAGAGGCTGCTGAGAAATACGGTTTAATTGCGTTGTCCGGATCCGATTTTCATATGACAGAAGACCTGGCCAAGGGAGGCATCGCGTTTGAAGAGCCGGTAGACGGATATGAAGACCTTCTTCGCAAATTGAGAGGGCGGGAAATAACCGGACTCATAAGGAGGTAAGAGAAATGGATTTATTTGAAAAAGTAAAGGAGAAGGGCGTTTTGATAGCCGCTCACCGCGGTGTGGCAGGTGGTAATATTGCGTGCAATACAATTGAAGCGTTTGAAGCAGCTCTCATACAGGGGGCGGATATCCTGGAAATGGATGTATTTAAGACAACGGATTCCCAATTGTATATTTTCCATACAGGTAAGGAACGGATGCAGTTAAACCGCGATATTGATGTGACGGCACTGTCCTCAACAGAAGTAGAAAAACTCCATTATGTGAACGGAGATTTTTTTGAGACAGAACAGTGCATCAATAAACTGGACGATGTTTTGGAAGCATTGAAAGGAAGATGCCTGATTAATTTAGACCGCTGCTGGGAGGATTGGAAACTGGTAAGGGAATGTGTGGAACGTCATCAGATGAGGGATCAGGTTATTTTAAAAAGTCATCCGGAGGAAAAGTATTTTCGGATGCTGGAAGAAGTGGCGCCGGATTACATGTATATGCCGATTTTATCAGAGGAAGATCACTGTACTGAGATTCTGGAGGGCAGAAACCTCCGGTTTGTTGGAGCGGAGTGTACTTTTACATCGGAACAGGCGCAGATTGCCAGTGATGAGTTTATTGATTGTATGAAGAAAAAGGGGAAATTGCTGTGGGCCAATGGAATCCTGTATTCATCCAAGGTCCCTTTGAGTGCTGGACATAGTGATGATATATCGGTTACAGGTAATCCGGAAGAAGGCTGGGGATGGCTGATGGATAAAGGCTTTGATATTATCCAGACAGACTGGACTGGAATGATGAGAGAATATCTTAAAACTAAAAAATTAAATTGATTGTTAAAAAGTTCGATCAGAAATATCTGGAAGGTATTCGGATCGGACTTTTTTGATAAACGGATCATGCTTTAACTTTTCTGTTGGGGAGTCAGACATTTTGATATAAAAGAATTTATTACCCCAATTTTATTTAATGGAACAAGTGGAGGAGTTTACCGTTATGATGAAGCAGATACTAATAATTGTCAATGATAAATTAATCTGTAAATTAATTAAGTACAATCTTCAAGATTCGTATACGAATGTATACTATGCTGTTGATATAAAAGATGGCTTTAAAAGATATCTGGAACGAGAGTACTGCCTAGTTATAATCGAAATTGATTGCAGAAATAATCGGTTGTTGGAAATGTTAAAGTACCTGCGAGAGGTGAAGTCTGTTCCGATTTTGGTTTATTCGTTGATAAATTCTATCACAAATAAGACCATCTGCCTTGATTTAGGAGCTGATGCCTGGATAGCAGCACCCTTTCGTTTGGAAGAATGTTTATCAGTGGCAAATGCATTGATCCGCAGATATACAGAATTGAATATTGGCGGACAAAATCATCATGTCATTTTCCGAAATGGTCTGACCATGGACTTAGAAAAAATGGCGGTCTGGAAAAATGGTAGGTCAATTCAATTGACAGTAAAAGAGTTTCAACTTTTATATTATTTAGCTTCCAATCAAGGGCAGGTGATTAACAAGGAACAGATCTACTATCATCTATGGAAGGAAGATATAGGTGTGGGAAGCAATAGTGTAGAGACACTGATTATGCGCCTGCGGAAAAAGTTGGAGCCGGATAAATCAGATCCAATATTTATTGAAACCATAAGGGGAGGAGGCTATCGTTTTAAATTAGAATCGAAAAAATGTTAAGTTATTGCTAAGTTACATCTAAGAAAATGTTATTTTGAATTTTTATAATCAGCTGCAAATACAAAAGCATTGCCGGGACCTGTCATGAATATTATGACGCCAGACAATGGCCGGTTCCTGTAAAGGGAGTTGCAGCTGATTGACGAAAGAGAAAAAGCGAAATCAATTACATAATAGTTTAAAAGAAGCCATAATCCTGGCATATCGCAGCCAGGGTTACGGCTTCTTTTTTTCGACAAATTTTGCGCTTTTTTGTTTTAGTAAATGGTTGTTTCGGATTCGCGGGCCGCCTTCCTGATTTTGAAATTCACACTTCAAAATCAGGAGGAACAAATTGGAATCAATTAATTGGATCGAAATCCTGGAACAGGAAGACAGGATTATAGCAAATTCAGACAGAAAACAGCGATATCACTTTTCTTCTCTGGATGCGATGAGTGAGGAGCTCGTCTATCAGGAAAGCATGACCAGATACCAGGAACAGGAATCTTATGCTGGAAAAGATGAAGATTTTACAGAGCAAGTTCGAGATGAGAGGCTAGCAGCTGCACTAAAATTACTCACGACTAAACAAAAAGAAGTCATTGAACTGATCTTTTGGGAAGGATACACCCAGGAGGAGACCGCCAGAGAATTGGGCTGTTCCCAGAGCAGTGTATCAGAGCGTTTATCAAATGGTCTGAAGCGATTAGCCGTCCATTTAAAACAATAAGGCTTAAAACAAGATCAATGGTTTATGGGCAGTGCAAAATGGTACTGCCCATACCCTTTATAGTATTCAAAAGAAAAATTCAAAAAGATTTCTCAAACCCGATATTTTTCCTTTTCCCATCTCCTATAGGTGAGAGCATATCTCACCTGTACATTGACAATCAAATATTTGTGTAACAGGTACAATGCCAAAGGAGCGGTATAACCGAAAGCACGTAGCCAGAACAGCGCCATGCGGGACATAATCCCAAGCGATCCCTGTTCGTGGCTGTTATACCCTGTGGCGGGGTAGAATCTGCGATGACCTCCAAGGCTTAATAATGATACTTCCATTCAGGCTCCCAATAACCGATCGGGAGAGACTGCACACCCGTATTTGAGAAAGAATGCGGGGCGGCGTCTATGATGTCCGCTATCGAGATTGATTCGATAACAGCCAGCGGAATGCCTGTTGCATATTTTTTAGAGCAGCAGATACCATGGGCTGGATCGGATCCTATTTGTCAAGAAAATTCACTGAAACTCCCTTCCAGCCTATGCCTGTGCTGCTCTGACATGGAGATAATAGGAGGCGGAAAAGTATGCAGGATAAAATTATGATTTACCCAGCTGACATAAGGAATCATTTATATGAAGCAGGGATATTAAGAGAAAATGAAGACGTGGTAATGGTTGCGGGCCAGTGCGCCCTTTTGGAAAATGCAGGAGAAATAAGAACAACCTATCGGGCCATAAATCTGTTTGATTATCGTACCCGGTATCTGTGCGCCAGAAAAACACCTTTTCCACAGGAAAGTTATAAAATCGTAGCCAAGCGTTTATCAGAGCTGGAAATTAATGAATTGGACGAGAATATGGAGCTGGAGTTAGATGAGAATAAAAGGGCGCAGCATCTGCTTTCCTATATATTCGATGTAATACTGCCACAGTATGGCATGGCGAAGCGAAAAAGCCAGAAGGAACTTGCCTTATCAATGTTGAGAGCCTTACAGGAAAATAAGCTTGCACTTTGTGAAGCAGAGGTCGGGACGGGAAAAACTCACGCCTACATTCTGGCGGTCACCATCCATAATCTATTTTCACAAAGTAAAACTCCGACAATGATATCAACGTCAACAATTGCTTTGCAGGAGGCCATTACAAAAGAGTATATTCCCCAGATTTCACGAATATTGCTGGAGCATCGAATCATTGATAAGCCGTTATCTTTTGTGGTACGAAAAGGAAAATCTCATTTCGTATGTGATTCCAGGCTAAAGACTTACGAAAGCTCTATTCGAAATCAGAATCGTCCGGAAGATCAGGGACTTTTGGCACAATTGGGGGAACTGTGGAGAGAACAGGAACATTATTTGGATCTGGATGGTTTTCCATTAACACCCTATGTAAAAGAAAGAATCAATGTATCTCAGTGTTCCGAATTTTGTCCGCATTCTTCCTATTGCAGGTTCGCGTCTTTCAGTCGGCGTTGGCTGTCTGAGAGTTATGACTTTCAGATATCAAATCACAATTACATATTAGCGGATGTTGTTAATCGCAGGGAAGGGAAGAAAAAGTTACTTCCCTATTATAATATAGCGGTATTTGATGAAGCTCATAAATTGATCGATGCAGCCAGGCAGATTTACTGTACCCGGTTATCAGAGAATGAGATCCCTAAGCTAATTCATTTAATTTCACCAGAGCGTTTTGTAGACAAGAGTTCACAGCGACAAATGATGGAGCTTTGTACTGGTTTGTCAGAAAAAAATACCCGGCTGTTTCAAAAGACTGGCGGAGCTTTCATACAGTCCAATCAAATGGAAAATATCAGCAGGACCATCGAAGAAGACAGGAGTACACGATTATGGATTCGAGATCTGATTGGCATGTTGGAAAAATTGGGCCGTATATTTGTAACAGTGAAAATGGATTCCTGTGGCCGTGTGAAAACGATCCGGAATACAGCACAGTCGATAGAGGACAGGCTCAATGTATTTTTAAGTGCAAAGCAGAATATCAGTTGGATCGAGAAGTCGGACAGCGGGGGCCTGGAATTTTGTTCGCTGCCAAGAGAATTGGAACGCATTTTATATCATGATTTGTGGCATACGGGGGTGCACAGCATTATTACTTCGGGCACGATATCGGTTGGAGGCAATTTCGATCATTTTAAGCGTATGACGGGAATTGACTTGCTGCAGCCACAAAACAGACGGGTTATGGAGGTTTCCAAGTTATCCCCATTCAACTATTCACAGAATGCAATTCTTTATATACCAGAGGAGCTGCCTTTCCCGGATATTCATGATGAGAAATATATTGAGGCCATATCCAGAGAGATTATTCATTTAATCTGCGCAACTTTTGGACATACATTGATATTGTTTTCATCATACTGGCTGATGGAACGTATTTTTTATGAAGTAAAGCAGGAAATCCAATC
Organism: Hungatella sp. SB206; assembly: GCF_051132295.1. Taxonomy (NCBI): domain Bacteria; kingdom Bacillati; phylum Bacillota; class Clostridia; order Lachnospirales; family Lachnospiraceae; genus Hungatella; species Hungatella sp. SB206. The sequence goes on from NZ_CP096603.1 coordinate 1,455,343, forward strand.
ATTCCCGCTCTTTATCATGAAACGAGGGAGAATGGATATGATTGAAAAATTCAGGAGAAGCGGAAATGGCGTTCTTTTTGCCAGCGACAGCGCTGGAGAAGGAATTGATTTACCGGGAGATATTTTGTCCAGTGTAATAATAGTGAAACTTCCTTTTCCTGTGCCAAGTCCGATTCTGGAATATGAGCGGACAAAGTATGATGATTTTTCGCAATATGTGAAGGAAATCATCACTCCGGGGATGATTATTAAACTGAGACAGTGGTTTGGCCGTGGTATTCGGAGAGAAACGGATACGGCGGTTTTTTCGATTCTGGACAGCAGAGTTGGTATACATGGAAGATACCGTGATGATGTGTTGAAGGCGTTGCCGGACATGCCGGTCACTGGTCGAATTGAAGAAATAAGACGTTTTATTGCAGAGAAAAAAACTGGAGAATACTTTTTGCTTTAAGGTATTTTATATTTCCAAAGCAAAAAGTCCGGAGAAATAAAATGGATCAGATAGAAAAAAGAGTCTGGGGCTATTGCCGGTGCGGTGGAGCCGATCAGACAGACATTGAAAATCAGGTGGAACAATTGAAACAATATGCTGAATCCTGTGGGTACACTCTTTCAGGCTATACAGTGGGACACGGTTCCAGTCTGGAACCGGACAGCCCTGATATGGCTGAGATCGAAAGGGCTGCAAAAGAATATGCTGCTGATACCCTGCTAATCAATGCCGCAAGCCGTTTGTCACGAAAAACAGTTGAATTGCTAGGTTCATTAAAATATATAGCTCAGATACCCATGAATGTGGAGTGTGTCAACGGAACGGATTTATCAGCCGATAGCCCTTTCAAAGATATCGTAATGGCAATGTCTGAATGTATGAGAAGTGTTGGACCAGAATACGAGGCTAAGTATGAAGAGGATTATGAGCTTGATCTGAATGATGGCAGCGAAGAACTTGGACGGTGAATACTATTAACGAAGCTAAAAGCGCTTTTTACATAAATTACAGACATTCAGACAAGTTGGTAAAACATATCCTGAAATAAAGGAGGTGCGGATATGGAACCAGTTATAGCCATGGACATGGAAGAAATGAAAAATGTTGATATTAGGACAGTTGACAGAGAATCACTGGCGGATATAAACGATGTACATATTAATCGAAAACTGCCACGAGAAGAAAGAATGGCGGATTTTATCCGTCAAATCAAAAATCCCTATTGCTATCGTTGTGGGAAGGCTGTGGTGAAAGTAGGCTTTACCGATACAGAGGTAACTCTGGAGGATAGGCTGGAACACTATCTGAAAACACTATGAAAAGCAAGACGATCAGCTGTAAGCAAACGGGCTTGACTCCATTGCTTTATAATGGTATATTCTAAACCAATAAGCATACCGGTGAAGTCCCATTGTGAAAAGTTTGGCTGAGGATTTTTTACAATCGGAGGTTCACTATGAAAAATTTAACAGATAATAGAATATATCGTGCGGACGCATACCTGCGCCTATCTAAAGAAGATGGCGATAAAGTGGAAAGCGACAGCATAGCAAACCAACGGGATTTGATCAGGCATTTTCTTGCAGATAAACCGGACATACAGCTTGTCGACGAACAGATTGACGATGGATATTCCGGTGCGACATTTGACCGGCCCTCTTTTCAAAAGATGATGGAAGATGTAAAGAGTGGAAAAATCAACTGTATTATTGTCAAAGATTTATCCCGTTTTGGAAGAAATTTTGTTGAAGCAGGGCGTTATATCGATCAGATTTTCCCAGAGTACGGCGTTCGCTTTATTGCTATCAATGATAACTTTGACAGCGCTAAAGGCCGCAGCCAGTCGGATAATGTTTTACTGCCCTTTTTAAATCTGGTTAATGACGCCTTTTGCCGCGACATTTCTATCAAGGTCAGAAGCCAGCTTGAAGTCAAAAGAAAAAAAGGAGATTTCGTTGGCTCTTTTGCCGTGTATGGCTATCTAAAAGATCCTGACAATCGGCATAAACTCATTGTAGACGAATTTGCAGCCAATGTGGTGCGGGATATTTTCAAATGGAAGATTGACGGCCTAAGCCAGCAGCGTATTGCGGATCGATTGAATGAGCTTGGCATCCTCTCCCCGATGGAGTATAAAAAAAATTGCGGTATGGCATACCGTACCGGCTTCCAGGTCAGTACGAAGGCAAAATGGACAGCAGTAGCCGTTGGCCGAATTCTGCGCAATGAATTTTATATCGGTACATTAGTACAGGGGAAACGTACAACACCCAATCATAAGGTAAAAAAGACAATCGAAAAGCCGAATAACGAGTGGGTAAGGATCGAAAACAATCATGAGCCTATTGTGACAATAGAAGAATTTTCTGCTGTAGGGCGGCTCCTATTGCAGGACACCCGTGTTGCGCCAGATCAGAATACTGTCTCTCTTTTTTCAGGTCTGATCTTCTGTGGTGATTGTGGTCAAAACATGGTTAAAAATGGTGTTTGCAAGGCTGGCAAAACTTACAGCTACTATATGTGCTGTACCAATCGTGCAAAAAAAGGATGCAGCAGCCATCGAATCCCGGAGCAAGCAGTTGCAGATTCGGTGCTCATGTCCTTAAAGGAACATATTTCAACTGTCCTTGAGATAGAAAAGACACTGGAATTTTTGGCTGGATTGCCCTTACAGAGGGCAGAGGTGCAGAAAGCAGATGCCCGTCTTGTCAGTAAACAGGAAGAAATAAAAAGGTATGAGAAATTAAAAGCTACCCTTTATGAAGCTCTGGCAGACGGTCTGATTGATAAGTCGGAATATCTGGAGTTAAAGGCTGTATATGATAAAAAAATGCAGGAAGCCCGGAGCGAAGAAGTGAAAGTAAAAGATGAGCTTGAAAGCATTCTGCAAAATCAGTCTGTAAATTCCCAGTGGATTGAACATTTCAGGGCATATCAGAACATTGATACACTGGATCGCCGTATGGTCGTTACCCTGATTGAACGAATTCTCGTATACGAGGACTACCGCCTGCAAATCGAATTTCGTTATCAGGCCGACTATGAGCGTGCGCTTGCCATGATTCAGGCCTCTGGTGTAAAGGAGGTGGTCTGATATGGCGAGAGTGAGCAGAAAACAGACGGTATCGCCTGCTGCTCCGGTACTGGTTGAGCGGGTTTACTGTGTCGGTCTATATGTGAGGCTCTCTAAAGAGGATAATGGATATCACACCAGTGATTCTATTCAAATGCAGCAATGCCTTTTAGAACAATATGTAAAAACACAGCAGGACATGAAATTAGTTGGTATATTCTGTGATAATGGAGCGACCGGTACGGACTTCGACCGCCCGGATTTTGAACGTATGATGGAAGCTGTCCGCCGCCGCGAGATTGATTGTATCGTGGTGAAGGACTTGTCGCGTTTTGGACGCAACTATGTAGAAACAGGATATTATCTGGAAAAGATTTTTCCGTTTCTTGGGGTTCGATTCGTGGCAGTCAATGACTGCTATGACACCTTGAAGTGTGCAGACGGTGATGAAATGGTCGTCTCACTGAAGAATATTGTAAACTCTTTATTTGCTAAGGATATTTCTAAAAAGTCCGGCACTGCGCTTAGACGTAAACAGGAAAAGGGAGAATTTATTGGTTCATGGACGCCCTATGGCTATCTAAAAAGCCCGGAGGATAAAAACCATCTTATCATAGATCCAGAAACCGCCCCTATCGTGCGAGATATCTTCACATGGCGTCTGGAAGGACTGGGATATGACGAAATTGCCAAAAGGCTGAATGAGCAGAAAATCCTGTGTCCTACAATGGTTCGCTTTTTGAGAGGGGAATTTAAAAAAGATTCGCCCCGTACAGTAGGAACGCGGTGGGTGGCACAAACGGTCAAAAATATTACAAATAATATGGTTTACGCGGGACATATGGCACAGGGAAAGCAAATACGTTCCTTGTGTGAAGGGATTCCGCGCAAAGAAATGGAACGACAGGATTGGATTATTGTACGCAATACGCATACACCCATTGTTGACGAGGATACCTGGAATCGTGTACAAAGAATAAACAGTGAAGCGAAGACGAAGAATACAGAAAAAAGGCAGCTTCCGAAAACAGAGAATCTATTAGTTGGTATGGTATACTGCAAAGATTGTGGCCGGACTATGGGGCGGTATAAAAATTGCTCCCGCAAAGGACATATTCGCTATACATATTGCTGTCGTATTCGTAAAGCCAGCAAAGGTATGAGCGGCTGCACTTTGAAAAGTATTGGTGAACAGGAGCTGTTTGACATTATTCTTAAAAGTATCCGTATTCAAATTGCGGCTACAATTGAGCAGGAAAATCTTTTGAGAAGGTTGAAGGCACAGCCGGAATACCAAAAGACAAAGCGGAAACTGGAAAGTTCCCTGGCTGAGATTCAAACAGCGATTTCTAAAAATATGGCAAGACGTGCTGCCCTGTTTGAAAGTTATAATGATAATGTGGTCAGTGATGAAGAATATTTGTATATGAAACAGCGATACGATGTACAGGCGGCGGAATTACTATCAAGACAGGAACAGCTTCTTGCTGAGCAGGTGGTTTATGCAAAGACGCTCTCTCCTGAAAACGAATGGATAAAGGCTTGCCGCAAATATGATGGAGTAAAGCAGCTTTCCCGGGCTATGGTTTTGGAATTGATTCATCATATCACAATAGAGGGACGGAATGACGTTCATATTACATGGAATTTTAAAGACGAGTATCAAACCCTCATAAGCTATACAGAGGGGGTGCAGGTATGAATACATTGGCTTTATATACCAGGGCGTCAAATGAGGACGAAAATCTGGGCGAAAGCGCCACAATTCAAAACCAGCGTGATCTTCTATACCATTATATCCGGAGCAAACAGGAATTCAAAGATTGGAATGTTTTGGAATTTCAGGATGATGGTTGGTCAGGAACGACCTTCGACCGGCCGGGTATTGGAAAGCTTCTGAAACTGGCCGGTAAAGAAGTACAGTGTATTATTGTCAAGGATTTTTCACGTTTCGGCCGGAATCTGATTGAAGTAGGAAACTATCTGGATCAGATTTTCCCCTTCCTCGGCGTCCGGTTTATTGCAGTTAATGAGGGGTATGACAGTAATGATAATGCAGGACGTACCATTGGTTTGGATGTATCTCTAAAAGCAATGGTCTACGAAATGTACAGCCGGGATTTATCAAAGAAGATCAGCAGTGTCAAAGAGGAGCAAATGAAGAGCGGCCATTATGCAGGCAGTTTTGCATTTTATGGGTATCAGAAGTCAAAGGATTCTAAAAGTGGTCTGGAAATAGATCCGGAAGCCGCAGGCATAGTCAAACGTATTTTTTCTCTTGCTGCTTCAGGAGTTAAGACGCTTCAGATTGCCGTCCTGCTTAACAAAGAGGGGATTTTACCCCCGCTGAGTTACCGGAAACAGAAAAAAATGGACGAACATTTTCAATGCCCTACGGCAACAGAACACAATATCTGGACGCAGGCCAGGATAGCGGCTATCATTCGTGATGAAAGGTATACCGGTGTTCTGGTTAGCAAAAAGAAGCAGCGCATTGATATTTCTACAAAAAAGATAAAACTAAATGACCGTAAAGAGTGGATTCGAGTGGAGAATGCAATGGATGCCATTGTCACAAGAGAAGAATTTGGGCAGGCTCAGGAAGCGCTGGTTCGACGCGGAAATCGGAATAAAGTAACGCCATCGGAACCATTCAGAGGCCTTTTGAAATGTGGAATATGTGGAAAAGCATTAGACCGGATTGATTGTAAAAATCCGTATTTTCGATGCGTCACCGGAAGATTTGAACCTGATTCGCTGTGTGCGGAAATTCGTATAGAGAGAAAAGAATTAGAGCAGACGGTTCTTTCTGCTTTGAAGTATCAAATTCAGCTTATGCAGGAAAATAAGCCATCTGATAAGAGCGGATCGGAAACAACGATCAGACAGAACCTTGAAAAAATAGATGGACAAATGGGTAAATATAAATCTAATCAGATGATACAGTTTGAACGATTTGCAGGTGGCTTGATTGACCGCGAACAGTTTATTATGGAAAAGAAGAAAATTGCTGAACAGATATCAGCACTTCAAGCGGAGAAAGAAGAATTGTTTCGGCAATTACAAAACGTTGAACAATTGGCGCAAGTGGAGGAACATGACTTGGGACGGTATGCCTTCGTGGAAACACTGTCAAGAGAGTTGCTGGTAGCACTGATCCAGGAGATACGGATTCAATCTGACCATGTAATTGAAATAAATTGGAACTTCCGTTAATTAGGAAGATAATTTTTTTATGTATGTCTTGACACAAGCAAATGAGATCGTAGTGCCGATCATCATCATGGCCTATATGGCAGAGGGAAGTCTGCTGGATATCAGCGATCTGTCAGTACTAAGAGATCTTCTGGTGAGCCACGGCTGGACCTGGATCACCGCTGTCAGCACCATGCTGTTCTCCCTGATGCACTGGCCCTGCTCCACCACCTGCCTTACAATAAAAAAAGAGACCCAGAGTGTGAAGTGGACGGTTGCTTCCTTCCTGGTTCCTACGGTCACGGGGATTGTCGTTTGCTTTTTATTTACGACGGTGGCGAGGGCGTTTTTATAGGATTTAATTTTATATTTTTGTTATTAGAAACCGGACTGCCGCAGATATAATATCTGATGGCAATCCGGTTTTTGAACGATGAAGGGTATAATTTCAGAAATCGTAAAATATTACAGGTTAAATCGTAATATTTTACATATTTTTTTTGAATAAATGTAATTGATAATAAAAACATGTAATTTTTCACAATAAAAATAGAAATGGAATAATTAATTACATTCAAATGTCCTAATAAAGTTGTTAAAATAAGTTAATCTTTACGAAAAGGAGGGGGTATGTGAATAAAATTTACAGGAAAAGAGCTTATTGTCTCAGCACAATTAGCAAAAATCTGGTGGCACAGACACTTTCCTGTATGCAGAAGGCAATAAGCTTATTACATATTATATCAGATACCAACATGTTATAAAAGCATTTGTTGCTGAATGATGTGTTATATCAGTAAAAGCTATGTTTTAAGCTGAGCTTCGTAACCGAATGATGAAATTTAGGGAGGCAAGGAATATGAAGATGAAGCATTTGGCTAAACAATCGCTTTGTTTTCTGCTCAGCGCCGGTATGGTTCTGAACAATGGAATGGTGTTCAGTCCTCCGGTATATGCTGCAACAGAGACGAATGTTCAAGAGATCACTGTGGATGGGGATATGATTGATCCGGTCAATACCTTTAAAGGGTTTGGAGCAGTTACGTGCAATAATACATCCAGACTGCTTATGGATTATAAGGAAGAGCATCCGGACAAGTATTGGGAGATGATGGAACTTCTGTTTAATCCGGAAAAGGGAGCCGGACTAAACCACATTAAAGTAGAAATGGGAGGAGATATTAATTCTTCTTCTGGTACGGAACCGGCTACCATGCGTTCCCCCGGGGAGGAAGCAAATGTCCTGCGCGGGGCAGGATGGCATTTTGCAGCAGATGCAAAGACCATTAATTCGGATATAACAGTAGAGATTCTCCGCTGGGGTGAACCAAAATGGACCCAGGAGGGGATCGGGTATGAAGCTTTTGAAAACCCAAAGTATGAAGCGAGATATCAATGGTATAAAAAGACGATTGATGCGGTATACGATGAATACGGTTATGAGATTAACTACGTAAGTCCCGGACAGAACGAGCGGCGCAGGGACTACGCTGACAACACGGAGTGGATTAAGTACTGTGCAAACCGGTTGAAAGAAGATTCGGCGAAAGAGGACGCACGGTACGACTATGATCAGATTCAGATTGTGGCGGCAGATACTCACTCAAACAGCAATGATATAGCCGGTCGTATGTTAAATGACTCTGAACTGATGGATCTTGTCGATGTGGTCTCAGATCACTATACCTTATACGGCAACGCCAACTTAACAAAAGTAAATCAGGAATATGGGAAGGAAGTCTGGTATAGTGAAGCAATTGCTCCAATGATTAACGCAAAGTACCGAATTAATGTAGATCCTGAGCGCGGCGGAGTTGGCGGCAAGGTGGGAATGGCAGATCTGGCAACCCGCTTTATCAACAGCTACAGCTACGAGGACGCGGGGGAGAACCAGCCGTGCATGACCCGGTTTGAATTTCAGCCGGCAATCGGTGCCTTCTATGAGGGAAGCGCTTACAGCCCGAAGCAACTGATCGGTGCATTTGATCCATGGTCCGGTTATTACGATGCGGACGGTGGTCTTCAGATGGTGGGACATTTCATGGAATTTGCTGATCTGGGCTGGAATTACCTTCCGGATGCCTGCTACGGGGATGGTTCCTACAGCGACGGCGGTGTTCTGGCTGATACTGGAACCAGCAATTATCTAACCTTAAAGGATCCCGAGACAGATGATTATTCTATGGTTTTTGCGAACAATACGTCTCAGACCAGAAAGTATAAAGTAACGGTTAAAAATATGAAGAAGGCTTCCAGTCCGCTAAATGTCTGGGAAACGAGAGGACCCGACGGAGATGAGGAGTATGATGCCAATTGGATGCAGATGGTGGATTCTTTTACTCCTAATAAGGAAGGCTACGGTATCTACAGCTTTAACCTGACCGTTAAGCCATACTCCATTGCGACAGTCACCAGTTTACTGGACAGAGGCCGGGAATATGAGCCGGGGCAGAATGATTCCGAAGCTGAGCGGGAGGTGCTGGCTCTTCCGTATACAGATGATTTTGAGTATGCGCAGTATGAGGCCGATGAGAAAGGAAGAACGTATCTGGAACGCAGAGGCGGAACTCCGAGATATACCACGGATTTAAATGGTGCATTCGAGGTGCAGGAGGGAAGCTTCGGCAATCACGTTCTGACACAGGTGATCAATGATAATAACCGTCCGTATGACTGGAATGTATGGGGAAACGGAACGGATGAAAACAGCCAGACCAGCGGCAGGCCAAGAACCGTTTTGGGAGATCACCGGTGGACTAATTATGTTGCGGGCATCGATTTCAAACTGGATTTAACAAGCTCGGAATGCTTTGAAAATTACGCGGGTATCGGCGTCAGGGAAGTGGTTCATGAAGGAACGGGTGCCAACGATGTATCCACCTATACTTTTCAGGTATTTAAAGACGGCACCTATAAACTGAGTTGCCGTTCTGGACAGACCAGTAAGGGAACGCTGGAGAATTTCGACAGCGCAGTCTGGCACAATATGCAGCTGGCTGCAGATGAGAACGTCCTGACCGCTTATGTGGATGGTCAAAAGGTGGCGGTGCTGGTGGATGACAACCATACCTCTATGAGCGGCCGTGTGACGCTGACCAGCGGTTTTTACAATACTCAGTTTGATAACCTGGAAATCATGCCTGTCGAAGGAAAGGCAGCGGCAGCTGATCAGAAGCTCGATGATACCAGCGAACTGATTACATGGAATGGAAACTGGAATCACGTACTGAACGAGGGATATAGCCATTACAACCGTACAAGAACGTACGGCGGAGCTATCGAAAAGGGCGTTTATGCCCATAACAGCGGCCAGATCCGTTATTACAAAGGAGGCAACCCACTGGCATGGGGATCCAATGACAGCAATGCCTGGGGAAGCGCAGGCGATGAGGCCCATTACGAATTCGATTTCTATGGAACGGGAATTGAAATTTTCGGAGAGGCCAATGGCAGCAACGGCACCGGCAATGTTTACATTGATGGAGAACTGGTGGGAACAGTAAACTACAATTCCACAAACGGCGGAAACGGCAGCGATGTATTTGATCTCGATCTGGATCCGGCCCGGCTCCATACCTTAAAGGTGGTAGCTACCAGCTCCTTTATCAGCCTCAAAAAACTGAAGGTTATCGGAGAGCCGGATGACGGCGGTGAGTCGAGAGATAATTCCTTCAGCCTTACCTTTGACGGAACAGGAATCAATGTATTCGGAAATTCCGGCGCAGCAGTAATAAAGGTAGAGGTGGATGGAGAGGTCATGGAGACAGCCTATGAGACTCCTGAGGCCGGAAACCGACAGACTACATATTCCCTGCAGAATCTGCCGGAAGGAACGCATACAGTAAAGATTACTGTGGAAGGTGGTACTTATTACGTAGATGGTATTGATGTAATCGGTACGGCAGCTGAAGGCGTTACCGTGAGTACAGCCAAGCTCCAGGCTCTCATCGATGCAGCAAAGAAGCTGACCAATGAGGATGAGACTTATCTTAAAGAGGATTGGGAGGACTTCCAGAATGCTGTCATTTCCGCAGAAGCTGCGCTTGCAGACGGAAGTCAGGAAACTTTAAACCAGGCGTATTTAGCGCTTCGCAATGCCATGGAGAAGCTTGGTAAGACGGGAACGATTACAGAAGTCACAGGGCTCGATCAGATCTATGTGACCGTGAAAGGCGGTGTACCAAAGCTGCCTGAAAAGGTTTCCATAATCCGTCTCGACGGAAAAGCGGCCGAAGCGGAAGTTGTGTGGGAAGTATCTGAGGATCAGTTTGATATTGCCTATGAGACGGTGACGGTGACCGGCTCGGCGGGAGAAGACAAGTATCCGGTGGAAGCTAAGGTTATGGTGGTTCCTCAGGATCTGCAGTACTATATCGACTGTGCGGCCGATGTGCCGGTAAATCCAAACGGAGGCGGCACTTTATCAATTACTTCAGCGGTTTACAGGGCAGTCGCGAAATATTTCCAGACTAATAATAAGCCACTGCTTAATGAGACGGCGGACCAGAGGTACGGGGCGGCAGAGGATGAGTGGGGCTTTGAGATAACAGACTCCAAAAATCCGTTAAAGCCGAGTCCGGACGGCGCTGCCGGTGAGTACAATGACTCCTATACCGCAGGCTGGAGAACGAACGGCACAGAGATTGTATACCGTCTGACTCTGGAAGCGGGTACCTATAAAATTACCAACGGATTCCATGACTGGTACGGAACACGCTCGCGTGATATGAAGCCGGAGCTCACCTATCTGGATACGGACGGCAGGACACAGGTAATTGTCTTTGATACGATCCTGTCCCGCGGAAAGGATATGAAGGTAACCAACAAATTTACGATTCCGGTAAGCGGTGAGGTGACCTATAAGCTTGTGAATGCAGCCAATGAAAAGCCGATTATCAGCTGGCTGGCAGTGGAGAAATCCGCTAATTTAAAGAGCATTGAAGTCACTCAGATGCCGGACAAGATCATGTATTCCATCGGTGAAAAGCTGGATACTACGGGAATGACAGTAACAGGTCATTACGATAATGACAGCAGCAGAGTGCTGAAGGAAAACGAGTATACAGTAACAGGCTTTGATTCTTCCGTGCCGGGAGAGAAAACCGTGACGATCACTTCCAAAGAAGACAGTGCAGAGGCCTCGATTAGGGTTATGGTCGGTGGTGACTCGGTGGAAGAGATACCAGAGCTTCCAATCATCGCTGCCAAAGATAAGCTGCCGGAGACGCTCAGCTTAAAGGTAAATGGTGAGGTGAAGGACGTAGCGGTCACCTGGAAATTAAAAGAAGGAGACTGGAACTTACAGGGAAGCATGGTTAAGCTGGAAGGAGTCCTGGAAAATCTGGATGCAGGAACACTCAGCTGGTCGCCGGTTGTCTTCAGCAGTTCACAGGTATACTTTATCGACTGCGGTATCGGTGTAGGCAAGGACAATAAAGACAAGACTTCGGAAATTTACGAGGCGGTGAAGGCTGCATCGGAGAGTCTGAAGAATGAAACGGCAGATCAGGAAGGAAGGGATAACGCCTGGGGAATCGGTTCAGACTATGACGGAATGAAGGGATATGCAGAGGGTCATGGCCTGCATGCGACCGGCTATTACGGAAAGAATACGATCGGAGATTCCTTTACCTATAAGGTTACCCTGGATGCGGGAGAATACAACATCACCACAGGCCATACCGAGTGGTGGGCAGGGAACAGCCGGTCTACAAAAGTTACGGCTTCCTATGAAAAGGAAGACGGCACCGTTGTAAAGACCGAATTCGGCAATTCGGGATCTACCGGAGGAACCCAGTGGAAAGAACTGTACGTACAGGGCCATTTGTCCGTACCGGCAGATGGCACAGAGGTGACTCTGACATTTACGGCCACGGAGGCAAAGGGAGCGGCTGTTTCCTATATTGCCATTGCAAAAGGGGAGGCGCCTGTTACAGAGCTGGCGGTCAACAAAATCAAAGTGGACATGATGCCTAATAAGACCGTTTATGAACTGGGCGGAGAGTTTGAACCGACCGGCATGGTGGTGAATGGATACCATGGAAGTGAGCTTGTCCGGGAACTGACAGAGGACGAGTACACCATAGAAAGACCGAATATGGACGAAGCAGGAAGGTCCAAAGTGATTGTTTCTTACGAAAACGAGGATGGAAAAGTGTATTCTGCTTTCTTCCGAATCACGGTTTACGATCCGGAGGATATGAGGGCGGACAGCATTAAAGTAGTGAAGGAACCGGAAAAAACAATCTATCTGCCGGGTGAGAACTTTGATGCGGATGGTATGGAGGTACGTCTTCTGATGAAGGCAACGGCCAGCGATGCTATTCCGGCCAGGGCGGTTGAACTTGCAGATGGAGAGTATGACGTCATCAGTGACCTGTCTGAACCGGGAAGAGGTGAAGTAGAGATATGCTACACCTACCTGACTGACAACGGGGAAGAAAAGGAATTGAAAGATACCATCAAGGTGACGGTATTAGATGAGAACGACGAGTTCTATCAGAAGGGCATTTATATCGCAAAACAGCCGAAGAGAACAGTATATGACGTGGATGAACCATTTGATCCGACAGGCATGGAGGTGGAGGCCGTAATGAAGGCCAGTACCAGCAACGCCTCCTATGCGGAACCGGCTGCAGATTACGAGATTGGCGAATACGACTTCTCAGAAGCAGGCAGTAAGAACGTTAAGATTTTACATACCGGCATTGGAAGAGATGGAGAAGAAAAGGTATTTACCGCGGAAGCGGCGGTAACAGTAACTGAAAACAAAGCGCAGGTAATGGAAGATAAGCTGGATACTGTTATCCGAGATGCGGCGGGGGTTCTGGATAATAATACGACGCCTTACCGCACTACAGAAGAGAAGCAGACAGCAGCACTGGATCTGCGAAAAGCGCTTGCCGCCAGCTTGGAAGGATATGAAGGCGAGCTGACGAATACCATGATCAAACAGATCGCGGAAATGGAAGCGTATTTCCGGATGGCATACCCGAATATAACGGTTAGAATCAAGGGTGACGCAGAACTGGCAGAAGGTGCAGCCGTTACCGGTGCGGTATTCAGCGCAGATGTGGAGCAGGAGAATCAGGTAGTAACACTGATTATTGAAGATATGGATGTGCCGGAAGAACTGCCGGAAGTTAAGACGGCGAAGGCCATGAATATTCGTCTGACGGCAGCTGATGAAGAGGTTCAGCCGACAGTGCCGCTTTTCCTGACCATGCGCGTGCCGGAAGGCATCAGGGAAAGGAATCTGGTAATCTACTATATAACAGAAAACGGTGATATCAAGACGATCGTTCCGGAGACGGCGGATGGCTGGATGCGATTTGTAGTATCCGAACCCGGCGTGTTTGCAGCAGCTAACCCGGGAACTCTGGAGGTGACCGGTATCCGGATTACATCAAAGCCGTATAAGACAGTTTACGAGATCGGAGAGGACTTCGAAACCGATGGAATGGCAGTGACGGCAACCTATGAAAACGGAACAGAAGCGGTTATAAAGGATTATGAAATAACCGGCTTTGATTCTTCTGCCGCAGGTGTAAAGCATGTCACCGTCTCCTATGAAGGACATAAGGCGATTCTGGCCGTGACAGTAAAGGCAAAAGCAGTTGATCCGGATGATAATAATCATTCCGGCAGCGGAAGCAGCCAGCGAGGCCCGAAAGTCAATACGACCTCCACTGTAACAGGAACCTGGATGCAGGATGCCGCGGGCTGGTGGTTTGCAAAGACAAACGGCGGTTACGTAAAGGCCGAATGGGCGCAGATCAATGGCCGCTGGTATTATTTCGGTGAAGATGGCTATATGCAGACCGGATGGACCCTGTATCACAATCAGTGGTATTTCTTAAATCCTGATGGAGCCATGGTGGATAACAACTGGATCTGCTATAAAGACTGCTGGTACTTCCTCCAGCCAGGAGGAGCGATGGCTTTAAACGGCTGGATCACCTGGAACGGCCGCAGCTACTATCTGAATGGGGATGGAATCATGGCTGCAGGAGCAACCACGCCGGATGGCCATGTGGTGGGCGCCGACGGCGCGCGCATCGATAAGCAGGACTAAAAGCAGAAAAAATGACAACAGAGGAATGACAGAAGTGGGCATGGTATCTTATTTTCAGATGCTGTGCCCGCTTCAGTACAGGTTGAAAATTATTTGATGGGGGTAAATTATGAAGAAGAAACCATTTAAACGCCTAGCAGCCATCGCGCTGTCCCTGGCCATGGTTTTACCGGGAGCCGCTCCGGCCTATGCAGCGCCCGAGAGAGAAAAAAGAGGTTTCCGGTCCATGCCCGGATATGAGGAGCTGATGGCCGCTGACTATACCCTGTATCTGGTGAAATGCGGGGCTTCCAATCCTTTGGCGATACCAAACGGATATAAGATGGGAGTGCTTCAGTCCGGAACGGACCAGAAGGAGGCACCGGACAGTACCGGGTATACCTGGGGATACGTGGAGAACGGGTCGTCCATTATGTATGGAAAACGCGATACGTCAGAAAATTCTTTAGAATCAGGCCTGCGCTATCTGAGCGACGCCATTACATATGACAGTGATGTGAGCGGAATTACATACCGTTTCGAGATGCCGGAAGGCGAGCGGACGTACCAGGTGACCCTGGGGTGCAAAAATCCCTGGGATTCCAGACCGGTGGATGTCACGCTCGAGGGCGAGACTGTGAAAAGTGGATGGACCTTCGCCAAGGACAGTCTGGCGGAAGAGACTTTTTCCGTGACGGTGAGCGACGGCGTGCTGGACGTGTGGGTTCATAATCAGAGCCGGCAGTCTTCCAGCCAGGATGCCATGCTCAGCTACATCATCATCAAGGCACCCTATGACCAGGAATACTTACAGAAAGCGATGGAGCAGTATATTCTGGCTGATACGGACAGAGATTTGTATTCGAAACAATCACTCGCAAAGTATGACGAGGCCTACAAGTATGCAAAACTGGCAGCAGAATCGGAAAAACCGGTATCTGCTGAAAAGATATCCTCGAACTTAAAGAAACTGATCGCCAGGTATAACGGTCTTCAGCCGAGGCAGGATGCGATAAATTACACCAGCTTTTCCGGGACAGACGGCGATGTGTGGCTGGATACGGAAGGCACGCCAATCCAGGCACATGGCGGTCAGGTGCAGAAGTTTACATATCAGGGAGAGACGAAATGGTACTGGTACGGCGAAGACAAAACAGATGGCTACCGCACCGTGGACGGCGGTGTCCGCGTCTACTCTTCTGAAGACCTCTATAACTGGAAGGAGGAAGGCGTCGCTCTCCGCAACCTGACGGATGAGTACGATTTTGAAGAGGATTATTTTAAGGAACTGTACAAGGATTATACGGAGGAACAGAAGGCGAAGGTTCTGCTGGCCATCAATGATACCACCTCCGTTCTGGAACGACCAAAGGTAATCTACAACGAGAAGAATGATAACTACGTCATGTGGTTTCACGCAGACGGCCCGACGGAGACCAGCAATTCCAACTATGCGGCCGCCAGCGCAGGAGTTGCCGTGAGCGACAGTCCCACAGGCCCCTTCCGTTTTATCGACCGTTACCGCTTAAACTATGTGGATGGAAAGCACGATCAGAGCAAGGGCATGGCCCGTGACATGAATCTCTTTGTAGATGACGACAAGACAGCGTATATCATCTATTCCAGTGAGGAAAATGCAACCCTGTTCATTTCAAAGCTCAATGAAGATTACACCTATTTATCCGCCAGCCCGGAAGCTGCGGTCCCGGGGGAAGACTTTTTAAGAAGCGAGACGTTTGCTGGACAGAAGCGGGAAGCGCCGGCGATGTTTAAATACGATGGGAAATATTACCTCATGACCTCCGGCTGCACCGGCTGGGGGGCTAACCAGGCCAGCTTCGCGGTTTCGGAAAACGGTGTCATGGGTGATTGGAAGATCATCGGTGACCCATGTGTGACAGATACTTCCATCTGCCAATACACGAATGCGCTGACCTTTGGAACCCAGTCCACCAACATCATCCCCATTGATGCGGAAAATGGAAAGTTCATCTATATGGGAGACCGGTGGAATAATAAGAATCCGGGAGAAAATGAACTGACAGACCCTCAGTACGTATGGCTTCCTGTGGAATTTGACGGAGAGGGCAGCATGATTCTGCGCCCTTATGTTGACTGGAAACTGGATATGCTGGATTATATGGCGCCGATCATCGTGAATACAGAGCTTCCGAAGAGCATTAAGAAGGGAACGGCACTCAGCGATCTGCCGCAGAAGATCAATATCACCATTAACAATGAGACGAAAGATACTCCTGTCGAGTGGACTCTGGTTTCCGGAGATTTAAACAGCACGGGACCGGTGACACTCAACGGTACAATGACGGAAAACGGCGGACGCAAGGTGACGCTCAATGGATTTGTCTATTCGGATGGATTAAAATATCTGGTGGACTGCGGTGTGATGGATGCCAGCGGGAGCCCGAAGGTATCCGATATCTATGAAGATGTAAAAAAACATGGGAAGCTGGTGAACGAGGCGGCCGACCAGAAGGCGGCCGGTACAAACACCTGGGGATACGGCGGGGGCTGTTCCGCGCTTGCCTGGCGGGCCGGTTCCGGCCTTCACAGTACTGGCTGGTACGGCAGCGCTAATAAAGCCGGAAATGCTTTTTCCTATGAATTTGTTCTGGATAAAGGGACATATAAAATCACCACGGGCCATACGGAGTGGTGGAGCGCGGGACGCGCGACGAAGGTGACAGCCGCCTTTGAAGGCAGCAGTATGCCCGTGGAGCTGGGTACTGCCTCATGGTCCGGCGGAAACGGCGGAGTGATGCAGACTGTGTCGGGAAGCATTACCGTGCCGGAGGATCAGACAAAGGTGATACTCACCTTTACGGCCGATGTTGACCAGGCGCCGGTTGTATCGTATATTGCCATTGAAAAGAGCAGTATCACAAAGGTATTTGATGATAATCTGTCCCTGTCCGTAACCACCGGAGGGAAGCCGGATTTACCGGAAACCGTGGATGTGGAGACGGCAGACGGAGAGCGGACGGCCAAAAAAGTAACCTGGACTCTGCCTGCAGATGGCTTTAACGAAGCCTGGAAGACGGTGGAAGTGACAGGAATGCTGGAGGGTGCCGAAGTCGTAGTGAACGCAAGAGTGGAGGTGATTCCGGAGAACCTGGTATACTTCATAGACAGCGGTTTCACAGAAGAACGGGTATCGCCCGCTTGGCAGGGAGTAAACGGAATTATGAATCTCAGCAACGCGGTTTCAGACCAGAGGTTTGACGGAACCTGGGGCTACGTGGAAGACGGCGTTAAGCTGTACAACTCCGAATCGGATGACAAGTACGAAAACGGTCTTTATGCGGAAGCAGATCAGGAAATTGTATACAAACTGACCCTGGAGCAGGGAACCTACCGGTTTGCCAGCGGTTATCGGGAATGGTGGTCTAAATGGAACAGCGGCCGTTCGATGGCAGTAGATGTGGCCTGGCAGAATGCGGAAGGAGAACACCGGGTCGAGGAGTTGGGAACCCTGACATTAGGCAATGATACAGAAGGCCATGTTCTGGAGAGCGATAACGATTTTGAACTTCCGGCTGACGGCGTGGTAGAATTCCATGTGAAGAAAAACGCCAAGTTGGATGGAGTCTTAAGCTGGCTGGCAGTCCAAAAGGTGAAAAAGCTTTCGTCTTCTGAAGCGGTGGATCTCGACTATGAAGCATTGAACATTTCAAACATTGACGATGTGAAAGGTAATTTGACGCTTCCGGAGACAGGAGCCAACAAAACAACCATAACATGGGAGTCTTCAGACGAATCCATCATCGCCGTAACGGGACTAGATGAGAATACTCCGATTGGCGTGGTCACCAGACCGGATGCGAATACGGAGGTCACTCTGACCGCAACCATAACCTTCAGGGGGGTCAGCAGGAAAAAGGTATTTACCGCCCATGTGGCCGCGAAGCCGGAAGAAAAGACCATGGATTCCTATGTCTTTGCCTACTTCAAGGGCGAGGACTTAAGCAGCGGAGAACAGATTTACATGGCATCCAGCAGGGATGGCATGAACTGGGAAGATTTAAATGCATCAAAACCGGTGATAACTTCTGGTATGGGAGAAAAAGGACTGCGCGACCCATTTATCATGCGGTCGGCAGAAGGCGACAGGTTTTATTTAATTGCTACCGATTTAAAGATCAACGGCAACGGCAACTGGTCGGCGGCACAGACAAGCGGCAGCCAGTCCATTATGATCTGGGAGTCCGAAGACCTGGTGAACTGGTCTGACCAGCGGATGGTGAAAGTGGCTGCAGAGGGGGCCGGCTGTACGTGGGCTCCGGAGGCGTTTTACGATGAGACGACGGGAGAGTACGTCGTATTCTGGTCCTCTAAGATTCCGAAGGATCAGATTGTGACCAACAATGACTACACCCACCGCGTCTATTATGCGAAGACGAGAGACTTCTATCACTTTACCGAACCCGAGGTCTGGATAGAACTGCACAGTGAGAGCGGCGAGGTTCTAAGCGTGATCGACGCCACTGTAATTAAGGTGGATGATACGTACTACCGGTTTACCAAGAACGAGGCGACGAAGGCGCACCGGGAAGGCCTGCCGGAAGGCGGTAAATATACGATACTCGAGAAAAGCGATTCCCTGCTAGGTCAGTGGACCGAGATTGAATCCGTCATCAACTACATAAACGGAATGGAAGGCGCAACCGCATTTCAGTTGAACGGACAAGACAAGTGGTGCCTGCTTCTCGACAATTTTGGTGGCGGAGGATATTTCCCGCTGATTACGGAGGACATCGGTTCCGGTGAGTTTACGCGCCTCGACACCACGGAGTACTCCTTCCCGGGAACGATGCGTCACGGAAGCGTTCTGCCAGTGACGTCTAAGGAGTATGATGCAATCATGGAAGAGTATGGACCGGCATCCATAAACAGCCCGGACCTTAAAGGGACGGAACTGATGGAAAAGGTGATCGGAACGGCAGCCCCGGTTTACGAGGATACCTTTGATGACTATGATATTGAAGACAGCGCCGAAAAGGGAGAAACTCTCGAAAGCAGGGATGGAACAAAACAGTATTCCATGAATAACGATTCCTTCGTTGTAAAGGAAGATGTGAAGGGCAACCGGTATTTACAGGCAGTGGCTGTCACGAATGGACCGAAGCTGGGACAGGCCGATATTTCAGCGGAAGCGGTATCAGATCTAAAGGATGCCCTGATTATGATGGATGTTATGATACCAGGACCCGAAGAAAACACTGCCAGGTCTTATGGCCAGATTGGTGTGCAGGGAGACCGCTCCTATGTGAAATTTGATTTAAAGGAATCAGGCGTTAATATCCGTGAGAATTATAAGGACGATAAAGCAGCCTATCCCTTTGAAGCGGGTAAGACGTACAACGTGGCGGTATTGTATCAGAACGGCACAGCCAGTGTCTATGTGAACGGAAAGCTGATTCATAAGAAAGAGTCCAGCGCTTACGGTAATGCTGTAAAAATGGGCACAATTGCCGTAGCGACAGGCGGTAAGATTGATGATGTGCGCATTTACGACGCTTCGGCTGACCGCACGGAATACGAAGAAATTCTTGAAATTATGAAGAATGTGGATCAGGAAGAGTATGCAGAGGAAGGTTGGGAGGAATTCCAGGTGGCGCTTAGAAAGGCAGAAGCGCTGATGAAATCCCAGGTGGCTTCCGAACCGGATTTAGAAGAGACTTTCCTGAAACTGACGGAAGCGTATGATAAGCTGACCGCCGTTAAAGATTTCTATACGGATCATATCAGCATAACGGCAAAACCGTACCAGACGGAGTACGAGTTATACGATGACTTCAATCTGGAGGGCATGGAAGTAACGGAGTACCGGAAGGCCAGCGGAAGCAATGCAGAGAGGATAAAGGTTCTGGCAGAAGACGCCTATGAGCTGGAGTACGATTTCTCTGAAGTCGGCGAAACTGAGGTTACTGTATCATATTCGGCTGTGGGAGAGAGCGGCGGGGAAGAGATATTTACCGATTCCCTTACCGTAAAGGTACTGGAAGAGATTGAGGAGGCGGAATATTATACGTCCAGAATCTCCATTACGAGGAAACCAAACAAAACGGACTACGTGGTTGATGAGGAATTCGACCCGACTGGAATGGTAGTTACGGAATACTTAAAAGCCAGCGCCAGCAACGCTGCTCCGAGAAAACGAGTGCTTGGGGAAAATGAATTTGAGACGGTTTACGATTTCTCAGGCGAGGGCAGACGAAAGGTAACGGCTGTTTACTACGGCACGGATAAGGCTGGAGAAGAAAAGAAGTTCACAGACTATGTGGTGGTGAACGTAGCGGCAGATCCCGGCCGGAATACGGAATATACTTCAGGTATTAAAGTGACGGCAATGCCGTTTAAGACGGAGTACAAGACAGACGATGAGTTGGATACGAGTGGAATGATTATAAAGCGGATTGTCATGATGCCCAATGGGGAGAAGGCCGAAGAGATATTAAGTGAAGGAGAGTATCAGATATCCTATGATTTCTCGAAGCCGGGAACGAGAACTGTTGCCATCTCCTATGTGGCGGCAGGAAAAGATGGAACGGATGAAGTTTTTGAGACAGAGTTCAAGGTGACGGTGAAGAAGTCCGATTCCAGCGGCGGCTCCGGTTCAGGTTCGTCAGGTAGCAGCTTCGGTTCCGGCTCGTCAGGAAGCAGCAAGGCTTCACAGAAAAAAGAAGCGTACTATTCGGCAGGCAGCTGGAACGAAACGGCTTCAGGCTGGCAGTTTAAGAAGGCCGATGGGACCGTCCCGAAGAATGAATGGATTTATACCGGCTGGGGCCAGTCCGACGACTGGTATTTCTTCG
The DNA here is from genome assembly GCF_051132295.1 of Hungatella sp. SB206. NCBI lineage: Bacteria > Bacillati > Bacillota > Clostridia > Lachnospirales > Lachnospiraceae > Hungatella > Hungatella sp. SB206. Next base: position 1,476,492 of record NZ_CP096603.1, read on the forward strand.
ATGCGGACGGCAATATGGTGACGGGCTGGTATCTGGCAGATGGAAAGTGGTTCTACTTAAATCCGGTTTCAGACGGAACGAGAGGACGCATGGTGACCGGCTGGCAGCTGATTGACAATGTCTGGTACTATTTCAATCCGGCATCTGACGGCAGTAAAGGCGTATTGGCGGTTAATGAAATAACACCGGATGGTTACAGGGTAGATGAAAATGGAGTCCGGCAGCAGTAAACGCAGATAAAGGGTGGAGCAGGATACCAGGAAGAGAGTAGCAAACACTTCCGGGTATCCGCTCCGCCCTGTTTGATTATGGCTGCCCCCTACGGATTGGTGAGGCGGTGGAGGCAGCTTTAATACGTTACAGTTCATTCCCCACCAGTGGCACCGCAGTCCGGTTCGGTCGGGCAGGCTTCCTCAGCTTTTCCTGTGACTTTGCAGGGTATTAGAAGTTCTTAACGCGCAAAATTTTTCGTTCAGGTGAAATTCCCACTTGTCTGAGCGCAGCGAGTTTGGGAATTTCACCTGGTTTTTAGAAAAATTCTGCACGTTTAGAACTTCTTATGCCCGAAACCGGAACTGGAAAGGCTGAGGAAGCCTGCCCGACCGAACCGGACTGCGGTGCCACTGGTGAGGAGTGAACTGTAACTTTAATACGGAAAATACGTAATTCGCATTCCGGAATAAATTGACTTCTGCCATGGAACAATGATATAATTTTTATTTAATGAGCAAAAGGAGATAGGACATGGGAGATGACGGAATCCGCCTGAATAAATTCTTAAGCGGTGCTGGAATCTGCTCCAGAAGGGAAGCAGACCGGCTGATAGAAGAAGGTAAGGTAACGGTCGGCGGAAGAACCGCCGTTCCGGGACAGAAGATAAAAAATGGAGAAACAGTTGTCTGTAATGGACGGACAATTGCGGCAGGAACAAAGGGCGCCGAGGAGAAACCGGACCGGGTGCTCTTAGCGGTGCATAAGCCGTGCGGAATTGTCTGCACCACCTCGGACAAGGACCGTGCCCCCAATATTGTGGACATGGTGGACAGCCCTGTGCGGATTTATCCGGTGGGCCGTCTCGATAAGGATTCTGAAGGCTTGATTCTGCTGACCAATCAGGGCGATTTAGTGAACCGTCTGATGCGCGGCAGCAACGGCCATGAGAAAGAGTATCTCGTGTTTATTGACCGGCCGGTGAAACCGGAATTTATTCAGAAGATGAAAAAGGGAGTCTTTCTTCCGGAGCTGGATGTGACGACAAAGCCGTGTTTCGCAGAGATGACGGGAGAAAAATCGTTCCGCATTGTACTGACCCAGGGACTGAATCGCCAGATCCGCAGGATGTGCGAGCAGCTGGGCTGCAAGGTGCGAAAACTGAAGCGTGTCAGAATCATGAATATAGAGCTGGGCGATCTAAAAGCCGGTGAATCACGGCCTGTATCGAAGAAGGAATACGCGGAGCTGATGCGCCGGCTGGAAGATACATCCGGCCTCTCCTTAAAAGACCGGATGGTGAATGAAAAAGATCGGGGAAAAAATGAAAAGGGCCGGAATGAAGATAGAAAAGACCGCGTCAAAAATGAATATGGCCGGAATGAAGATTTAAGAGGTCGGACGAAAAATGAATATGGCCGGAATGAAGATTTAAAAGGTCGGACGAAAAATGAAAAAGGCCGGAATGAAGATCTAAAAGGTCGGACGAAAAATGAATATGGTCGGAATGAAGATCTAAAAGGTCGGACGAAAAATGTAAAAGGCCGGTATGAAGATACAAAAGGCCGGACAAGAAATGAAAGAGGCCGAAATGAAAATCTGGAAATTCGGACAGATAAACGAAAAAAAGCCCCTGGAAAGCGGAAGTGATGCATGGAGAGGCACTTTTTCCGGTATGATAAGGAAGAGTGGTTGGTATAAGTGATCAAATAAAAAATCGCAATAGTGGTCGGATCCAGAACCCAGAAATATCGATCAGGATCATCTGTCGGAACCAGGTCCCCCAACTATTGATCAAAACTATCGATCATAAACAGCAATACAACAATCATGCATTAATAAGGAAAGAACGCAGTGAAAAGGAGATTGTAAGTGGACGAGAAAATCAGCAGAATGAAAGAACTGGCTGCCACTCTTACGGCCGCGGCGAAGACGTATTATCAGGAAAGCCGTGAGATCATGAGCAACTACGAATACGATAAATTGTACGACGAGCTGGTGGAACTGGAGAAGGAGACAGGAGTTGTGCTGTCCAAGAGCCCGACACAGAACGTAGGATATGAGGTGCTCTCCGAACTTCCGAAGGAGCGCCACGAGAGTCCCATGCTGTCGCTGGACAAGACGAAGAGCACGGCCGATTTACAGGAATGGCTGGGCGATCAGACGGGAATTCTCTCATGGAAGCTGGACGGACTGACCGTCGTCCTCACTTACAGCGGCGGAACGCTGAAGAAGGCCGTTACCCGCGGCAACGGTGAGATTGGCGAGGTCATTACCAGCAACGCCAGAGTGTTTGCGAATGTGCCGGTCACCATCTCCTTTCAGGGAGAATTGGTGCTGCGCGGCGAGGCCGTCATCCGTTATTCGGAATTCAACCGGATTAATGAGGCCATCGATGATGTGGATGCCAAATATAAGAATCCCAGAAACCTATGCAGCGGCTCGGTCCGTCAGCTGAACAGCCAGATCACGGCGGAGCGGAACGTGAATTTCGAGGCATTTGCCCTGGTTACGGCCGAGGGCGTGGATTTTAAGAACTCCCGGAAGGAACAGTTTGAGTGGCTGAAGAGACAGGGATTCGATGTGGTAGAGTACAAGACCGTTACGGCGGAGACGCTGCCGGAGGCGGTGGAAGAGTTTGCCGAAGCCGTTTCCGGCTACGATATCCCTTCCGATGGCCTGGTGCTTCTTCTGGACGACATCGCTTACGGAGAATCTCTGGGACGGACTGCCAAATTCCCGAGAAATGCGATCGCATTCAAATGGGCGGACGAGATTAAGGAGACGAAGCTGGAATATATCGAGTGGAGCCCGTCACGGACCGGTTTAATCAATCCGGTCGCCGTGTTCGAACCGGTAGAGCTGGAGGGAACCACGGTGAGCCGCGCCAGCGTACACAATTTAAGCATTATGGACTCCCTGGCCCTGGGCGAGGGCGACACCATCACGGTATATAAGGCCAACATGATTATCCCGCAGATTGCCGATAACCTGACCAGAAGCGGGAAGATCCGGATTCCGGAGGAATGTCCGGTCTGCGGCGGTAAGACGGAGGTGCGACAGGTAGGCGATGTCCGCAGCCTTTACTGCACGAATCCAGACTGCCAGGCCAAGCGCATCAAGAGCTTCGCCCTCTTTGTCAGCCGTGACGCGCTAAACATCGACGGCCTTTCGGAGGCGACTCTGGAGAAATTTATCGGCGCCGGATTTATTAAGGAGTTTGCAGATATTTTCCATCTTGACCGGCATGAGGAGACGATTACCCAGATGGAAGGCTTCGGCCGGAAGTCCTATGATAATTTAATCCGGGCGACAGAGACCGCGTCCCACACGACTCTTGCACGGATGGTTTACGGCCTTGGAATCTCCGGGATTGGCCTGGCCAATGCGAAGATGCTGTGCCGGAAGTTTAAGTTCGATTTTGACCGCATGCGTCATGCCACGGCGGAGGAGCTGATCGAGGTCGATGGAATCGGCGGAGTCTTAGCCGATGCATGGATCCGCTACTTTGGCGATGAGAAGAATCAGGAGATTGTGGACCACCTGCTCTCAGAACTCACATTTGAGCAGGAGGAGGAATCCACGGAGGAGGCCATCTTTGAGGGCATGACCTTCGTGATCACCGGAAGCGTGGAACATTTTGCCAACCGAAAGGAACTGCAGGAGGCCATCGAAGTGCGGGGAGGTAAGGCCACAGGCTCTGTAACTTCGAAGACAACGTATCTGATCAACAATGACGTGGCGTCCAATTCTTCTAAGAATAAAAAGGCCAAGGATTTAGGCGTGCCGATCATATCCGAGGAAGAGTTTATCAAGATGCTGGGGGAGTAAAATATGCCGATTAAAGTACAAAAAGATCTGCCTGCGAAGGCGATACTGGAAAAAGAGAATATCTTCATCATGGCGGAGGATCGGGCGATGAGCCAGGACATCCGCCCTCTGGAGATTCTTATTCTAAATTTGATGCCGGTGAAGGAGGACACGGAGACGCAGCTTCTGCGGGCGCTCTCCAATACTCCTCTTCAGGTGGACTGCACGTTTCTGATGCTGGCCACCCATACGTCGAAGAATACGTCGGCCAGCCATTTGAACAAGTTTTATGTTTACTTTGACGAGATTAAGAATAAGAAGTTCGATGGTATGATCATCACCGGCGCGCCTGTGGAGAACCTGGAGTATGAGGAGGTCAATTACTGGGAAGAACTTCAGACGATTATGGAATGGGGTAAGAGTCATGTGACAAGCACCTTACATATCTGCTGGGGAGCCCAGGCCGGACTCTACTACCATTACGGGATACCGAAATACAAACGGGAAAAGAAGCTTTCCGGCATTTACCGCCACAAGGTTCTGGACCGCAAGGTGCCGCTGGTACGCAGCATGGACGACTTTATCATGGCCCCGCATTCCCGCTATACAGAGGTGCGCAGAAAGGACATTGAGAAGGTGTCTGATCTGGTGATTCTTGCAGTGTCGGAGGAGGCGGGCGTCTATCTGGTGATGAAGCGCGACGGAAGCCAGGTGTTTGTCCAGGGCCATCCGGAGTACGACCGCATGACTTTGAACAATGAGTATCACAGGGATTTAACAAAGGGACTCAATCCTGAACTCCCATGCAATTACTATGAGGACAACGATCCCTTCGCAGTACCGGTGCTTTCCTGGAGGAACGCGGCGAACACGCTGTATGCCAACTGGCTGAATTTCTACGTATATCAGGAAACTCCGTATATTTTAGGCGAAGATGGATAAAATACAACCACATGAAAATGACCGCAACTCACGGGAGGGGCGGTTATTTTTGTACCTTTTCAGTACGCCCGGATACCGGATTTTCAGGTGAAAAAGGCTGCATCAATTTCGCTTGAGAGTTCCTGATTCTCATGCTATAATTTCTACATGTATTTGGAGTATGGTAAGGTGGACGGAACCTGCCTTACCGCATAAGAGCGCAATCCGAAACGAAAAATGGGGGAAAGAAACCATGAAATACGAAAATGCCGGCCAGATGAATTTTTTCTCGGAAATGGCGGAACATCAGATTTCGGCACGTGAATTTTTCAGCAACGTTCTTCTGGATTCTTTGGATAGAAATTTCGGCTTAAAGCATGTGCTGATATCCTATTTCGATACACATGGAACATTTCTTTCATGGATCAATCGGAACGGAATCCTGCTGGACTGTGAAGAGCATCCATACAGGAAATTTGTTGCAAATGATGTAATCAGGCATGTGGTTTATCAGGACGCGGTCCGTGACCACCTGACTTACTTTAATGTGATACCAAGGCTGTATAAATCCACGGATGTCATCAGCCCTGTCGATTACGCCCACTCCGCCTACGTCCGCTTTCTGGCGGAAAACTTCCATGCACATTACAGTGTGACGATGGCATTCGGCATCAACGCCTATATCCAGGTCGCCTTTTTTAAGAGTCTGGAGAACGGGGATTTTACAGACCAGGAAATTGAGGCGCTGAATGAAATCTACGTTTATGTGGCCAACTCCTATAAGAATTTCAAGAAATACGAGCAGGCCAAGATCGTGTCAAATATTCAGAGTGAGATTATTTCATCCGGTGAAAAGGCCTATTTTGTCACGGATGACTTTATGCATATCATGAGCTACAACAAGACGGCTCAGAGTTATTTAAAAGAGATTCTGGGCCCTTCCATCGCTGAGCAGATCAGCACGACCACACCGTGCAGCTGGCTGCCGTTCTTACTGGGCGGCGAGGAGAAGAATTTTACGGCGGACCGGGTCCAGACACGGGTAATTAAAAACTATATTTTTACAATCTATACGTACGATCAGAGCTATTCCAATGGAATCATCGACCGGTATCACTGGATTACCATCTCCAGGAAAGAGGAAGGAAAGCTGCTGGAAGGCTCCGGGACCATGCTGCCGCTGACACAGGCGGAGCAGCGGGTTGCAGAGCTCATGTACAATGGACTGACCTACAAGGCCATTGCTGATGAGCTTGTGATCAGCTATCATACAGTGAAGAAGCATGTACAGAATATCTATACCAAGTGTGGAGTAAAAAGCCGCTTTCAGTTATATAAGTGGCTGGAAAACAGAGAGCAGTAGGTTATCAGGATGCAAGCAGAGGGAAAGGTAATAAGGTCTGATGTATGGAGCGGAGGAAGGCTGGAGTAAAGAAGAACGGGTCATACCGGTGGATATTCGTAGTATTTATAGTGATCTGTATTTTAGCAAGTGCTTTTAGTTTTTTGTATTACAGGAACCTGCATAAGACCATAAGAGAAGAGAGCAAAGGATATCTTCAGGAGGTTTCCAGAAGGGTCGCCGCCAATCTTGACCGCATTACGAAAGATAATTTCGCCATGCTTAACATGATGGGAGCATCTCTGGAGACGACGGAGCCTGAGACGATGGAGGAAGTCAGGCAGCTTTTACAGAAGCAGCAGGGGTTTGGCGAGTTTGAAACAATCATGCTGGTGGAGGAATCCGGGAGAGCATACAATATTGCGGACAGCAAATCGGTATTTTTTTCCTTCGATGATGCCATGCTCGACAGCATGCTGGCCTATAAGTCCGCGATTGCAAAAGCCCAGATTATGGACAATAAAGAGTACTTTGTTTTTGCCGTTTCCCTGAATCATGTTGCGGTCGGTGGGGAAAAGATTATGGCGCTGGCCGCCTGTTATGACCCGGATACGCTGAATCAGGTGCTGTCGATGACCTCTTTTAACGGGCAGGCATATTCTCAGATTATCACGAAATCGGGGACGCTTGTGACAAAGGCCAGCTTCCCATTTGCCATAAAGAGCGGTTATAATATTTTTTCCACACTTCAGAATGCGCAGATGGATGAAAAAGAGAGTCTGGCGAAAGTAAACAGCGACATTGAAAATAATGTCGCGGACCAGATCAGTTTTTCTTTAGACGGTGTACATAGATACATGGTTTATACGCCCATTCAGCCGGACGATTGGTATCTTCTGACCTTTGTTCCGTTTCAGGCGGTGAACGAGAAGTCGGATATGCTGCTGGTTATGACTCTGCGTATCTGCGGGCTGCTTGTAATTCTGTTTTGCGGGCTTGTGGCCATTCTGTTCTGGATCTTCCGTGCGAATAAAAGAAAGCTGGAGAGACTCGCTTACGTGGATGGGATAACCGAGGGGAATACCATACAGAGGTTTTATGAGCTGGCAGCCGAAAGGATGGAGTCTGTCCCGGAACAGAAGTATGCACTGGTCTATACCAATATAGAAAATTTCAAAATTCTGAACGCACAGATCGGCCGGAAAAACTGCGATATGATCCTAAAGCAGTTTTACAAATATTTATCCTCTGTACTGAATAAAAACGAATGTATGGGCAGGCTGTTTGCCGATAATTTCTGTATCATGCTGATCTGCCGGAGTGAAGAGGAGATGATAGAGAGATTCGAAGACTGGTCGGCCGGAGCCGAGGCGAATATCGGCAGACTGAATCCCGCATGGGGGATGCCCCAGATCGAATTGGGCGTCTATGTGATCGAGAATAAGGATATGCCGTTTCCGGAGATGATCGACAGGGCGAAGCTTGCGCTGAAGGAGACGCTGCGGCAGGCCGGCAGCAAGATGCGGTATGCTTTTTACGATGACGCTGCCCGTTCCCGTATGTTCCGGGAGAAGCAGCTGTCGGATGTGATGGAGGATGCTCTGAAAAACAGGGAATTCCAGGTGTACTTACAGCCCAAATACCACCTTCCAGAGGAAAAGATCGACGGGGCGGAAGCGCTGGTGCGTTGGTGCAGCAGGGCGGAGGGAATGATCTATCCGGACGAATTTATCCCATTGTTTGAAAAAAACGGGTTTGTCGTTACGCTGGATCTGTGGGTGTTTGAGGAGGTCTGCCGCACCTTATGTTCCTGGACAGATCGCGGAGTGAAGCCGGTGAAGATCTCTGTCAACTGTTCCCGCGTTCACTTTAAAAATGAGAAGTTCTTACAGGCCTATCTGGCCATCGCAGAACAATATCAGATTGACAGGAGCCTGATTGAGATTGAGCTTACGGAGAGTGTGGTTTTTGAAGATACAGAGCGCCTGATTAAGATCATTGAACAAATCAGGGCAGCGGGATTCGGTTGTTCGATGGATGATTTCGGGAGCGGCTACTCTTCTTTGAATCTTATTCAGTCGATTCCGGTTGATACCTTAAAGATTGATAAGGTATTTTTCAAAGATAAGACAATGGAATTAGACCGTCTGAAGGCTGTGGTTGGCGGCATCATCCGCATGTCCCACTCCCTTTCGATGGTGACAGTCGCGGAAGGCGTGGAGTACAGGGAACAGGTGGAGATGCTGAAGCAGGAAGGCTGCGACTACATTCAGGGGTATATATTTGATAAACCCATGAACATTGCGTTGTTTGAACAGAAGGCTTTTGGTGAAAGTTTAGCGGAGGTGCGCAAAAGTGATCCGTTGGGAGAACCGGAGTAAAGTTAAGAAGGCGGGATTGATCGGCCTCGCGTGCGGCATGCTGTTTCTGACCGCATGCGGAGGAAAAAAGGATAGCGGCAGCTATGACATCATTTCTCAGAAAAAGGTGGAAGATGGCAGAACTGCTGTAACCGTTCTGGTAAAATATGCGTTTAGCATCAACAGCTTTGAAAAAGCAGTGGAAGAAAAATTCCCGGATATCGATATTGTCCAGATTGGTAATTATACTCCGGACATGGGGATTGAAGAATACAGCCGGAGGCTGGAGCACGACGATCTGACGGATATCGTGATGACGTGGCCGTTGGAGGTAGGGGAGGAATATTGGGCGGATAGACTTCTGGATTTGTCTGGTGAAGATTTTACGAGCCGATACAAGCTTTCGATATTAAACAGTATTTCCAGGGCTGGAACACTTTTTTATCTGCCGGGACCTTCTCAGGTGAGAGGGATTCTGTATAATAAGACTCTGTTTCAGGAAAACGGCTGGGAGGTTCCCTGTAATTACGAAGAGTTTGTGGAGCTCTGTAAAACCATAGAAGCCAGTGGAATCCGGTCGATTCAATTGGGATTTGAGAATTCAGAGGTCTTAAATACGGCATTTACCGGTTTTAATTTTGGCAGCTGCTTCAGCAGGCCGGAGGATCAGCAGTGGATAGCGAATTATAACAAGGGAACCGGCAGCTTCGGGGATCATTTCGGCCCGGCGTTAGACGTCTTTCAGCAGATGACAGAGGAAGGAATCTGGAAGGCCTCTGATTTGGAGGTGGAGTACTCCAAACGGGAGACCATGCTTTACGCCAGGGAGTGTGCCATGGTCGAGGACTCTGCGCTTCTGGCCAGAAGAGGGCATGAAATTTCCAAAATGGGTGATGAGTTTGCGCTTATGCCGTTTTTTAATCCAGGCAGCAGCAACGACTGGGCACGGCTTTATATGGTATGTTATGTGGGAGTGAACAAACATTTGGCGGAGCCTGAAAATCGCGATAAGTATAGTCAGGTGATGAAGATTATGGATTTCATTTCCACGCCGGAGGGACAGGAGGCCATGATGGCAGACACCGGAGCGATGTTTTCCAGTCTGAACAACACGGACCTGCCGGATGTCCCTGAAATAGAATCGTTAATTCCGGTCCTGCGCGCCGGCCGTTACGCGGTGTTCGGCCAGCTGGAATATGCGCAGGAAGCGCTGGAGGAAGGCCTGGCGGGTATGCTGAGGGAAGAGAAGACAAAAGAAGACGTGATTCAGATGGTGGATGAGCAAAATAAAAAGCCTGTTCATAAGGTTGATCCGGAGATATATGGAACAGCGGCTTCTGACTTCACTCTGATTCAGACGGGAAATTTTATTACGGACGCCATGCGCGGGCAGAGCGGTGCGGAGATCGCCCTGTTCATGGATAATGGGAAAGACGGCTTATATAACGGCAAGGGACTGAGCGGCAGACTCTACAAAGGTGATGTGACGAATGTGGATTTAAAATGCATTCTTCCGGACCTGAAGAGTCCCGATACCGGAGAGATGCGTGTAATAAAAATAACCGGAGAAAACCTGATCGAGACTCTGGAAAAATCAATTGTTGTGGAGAATCAGTCCGGCTGGTTCTACTATTTTTCAGGACTTTCCATGAGCTATGACCCCACCGCAGAACCGGGAAAGCGAATTGGGACAATACAGACAGCAGATGGAAATGCGATCGATAAGGAGAAGGTCTATACGGTTGCCATTATGGATACCATAGTTCCGGAAAGCTTTATCCTTGAGAGTGAGAGTACCGGCATGACGGTTTATGATGTGCTGGTGAAGACGCTGGAGGAGAAACAGACTATAGAACCGGTAGAGGATGGACGGTTTGCGGTCAGGTAGGGGCTGTATTGGAGAAAATTGTTTTTATATAAATGAGATAGATGTGTAAGAAGAGAATAGCTCAATCAGAGATGGTTTATTTCCTGATTGAGCTTTTTTTGTTTTGTATGAGCCGGAAAACCGCTTTAGCGATTCCGAAAGACTCCCATTTCCCTGTCGAAATAGGGAACATTCCCTATACGAAATACTACAGATGGCCACTTTTTTCAGTACGTCGGGTTTGATATAATTTTAACATACAAAACAACCCCGGGACAACGAAAGAGAGATACAATCAATCAGAAGTACCGGAGAGAACGACCATTGGGAGGAGGGGGCCGCTTGTCACAACAGGGAATTATTTTCAATATTCAGCGTTTCACAATCCATGACGGACCGGGGATGCGGACGGAATTGTTTCTAAAAGGCTGTCCGCTGCGATGCAGATGGTGCAGCAATCCCGAGAGCTGGACTGCGCATATCCAGCCGGGCATCTATAAAAGCAAATGCATTTCCCGCAAGAACTGCGGTTCGTGCGAGGAAGCCTGTCCGGCAGAAGGCACGCTTAAATTTACACGCGGGAAGCTGACTTTCATCGACAGAAGTACATGCACCAACTGTCTGGCCTGCTATCAGGCGTGTCCGTCGGACGCGATCAAGCAGTGGGGGCAGTCGATGTCCGTGGAAGACTGCATGAAGGAGATCCGAAAGGACCGGGGTTATTACGACCGTTCCGGCGGGGGCGTTACCGTATCCGGAGGGGAACCGCTGATTCAGAGCGATTTTGTGGCGGAGCTGTTTCAGGCGTGCAAGGAAGAGGGGATCCATACCTGCTGTGAATCCACATTCTGCGCTGACTGGAAGGAAGTCGAGAAGGTTCTGCCGTATACGGACCTCATTATCTCCGATATCAAGCACATGGACAGCAGGATTCATAAAGAATACACGGGAGCAGGCAACGAAAGAATCCTGGAAAATCTAAAGAGACTGGCCGGCGGGGACCGGGAACTGATCCTTCGGATTCCGGTGATCCCCAATGTCAACGATGATATGGCCAACATAGAAGCCACAGCCGATTTTATCATAAACGAGCTGGGCGGCCGCGTCAGAACGCTGCAGCTTTTAAGCTTCATGCGTCTTGGGGAAGAGAAATACGCCTCCCTGGGAATGCCCTATCAGATGGAGGACGTGAAGATCAACAGAAAGGTCTTTCAGAAGCATGTGGGCGAGCTTGCAGAGTATTTTAACAGCCGGGGAATTCACTGCCTGGTGGGAACAAAGGAAAAACAGTAAACCAATTTATATCATATTTTCAGGAGGAATTGCAATGAACGAGAATCACACAAACGCGTGTGGAACAGAACCTTTCGATCATGTCTACAGTCTGGGTTACCAGGTTCACCATGAAGACTGGTCCCCATTTCCAAGGGTAAACATGCTCAGACAGACGTTTTTAGACAGACCTTATGAGGTCGATGTGGAGCGGTTAAGGCTGGTGACGGAAAGCTATAAAGAGCATGAAGTCTGTCCCCGTAAGCTTCAGTGTGCCTATGCCTTTGAGAACATTTTGCGTGGTACGAAGCTGTATATTGATGACGGAGATCTGATTCTGGGTGAGATCGCCGCGCCGCCCAAGGCATCGCCGATCTATCCGGAGTTTTCCGTGAACTGGATCATCGAAGAGATCCTTCACTCCCCGTTTGAGGAGCGCGAACACGACCAGTTCTACATAAGAAATGACGAAGAGAGAAAAGAAATTATCGAACTGTGCAAATACTGGCAGGGCAGAACCGTGGATGATTTAATCAATGTGCGGCTGGAGGAAGAGCAGATTAAGGGTTCCGAAGCAGGAAAGAAGATCTTCCAGACGAACCTGTACCATTTCGCAGGCGCCGGACATCTGGCTATCGATTACGCGAAGCTGATGAATATAGGTTACAATGGCCTGATCGAAAATGCCAAAGCGGGTCTGGAGAAGCTGGATAAGAGAGATCCGGAATACGGCGACAAGCGGGATACCTACCAGGCTATGATTATCATGCATGAGGCTGCGAAAAAATACATTATGCGCTATGCGAAGCTGGCTGATGAGTATGCCGCAGGAGAGCAGGACCCGGTGAGAAAGAAAGAGCTGGAAGTCATGGCGGATAACTGCCGTCAGATCGCAGGCGGTGTGCCGAAGACGTTCTGGCAGGCAATGCAGTTATTTAATATAGCCACAACACTCATTCAGGTTGAGAGCAACGGCCACTCCATTTCCTACGGCCGTATGGATCAGTGGCTGTATCCGTACTATGAGGCGGACATGAAAAACGGCACCATCACAAAGGAATTTGTCCTGGAACTGATTGAGGTCGAATACGTAAAGATGAACAACCCGACCAAGTTAAAGGATAAGGGAAGTATGGCTGTGCGCAACGGCCGCGGTTTCGGAGGCGAGAGCCTGACCATAGGCGGCGTGGACAGAGACGGCAATGACGCCACCAATGACTTGACGATGCTGATGCTGGAAGGCTCCGCCCATACCCGCATGATGAATCCGTGGGTCTGCGTGCGTATGCATGAAAATACCCCCTATGAGCTAAAGGTCAAGACCGTGGAATGTATCCGCGCAGGCTACGGCCATCCAAAGCTTTTCAACGATGCCCCGGCGATCAAGGGCATGATGAGAAAAGGCATGACCCTGGAAGAAGCGAGAGATTACTGTGTCGTAGGCTGTGTGGAGATTGATCTTCCCGGCAAGGAGTACGGCTGGCACGACGCCGCCTACGTCAACACGGCGAAGATGATGGAAATGGTATTAAACGGCGGACGCTGTCTGGACTGCGGACCTCACTGTGCAAGATGGGAGAAATGCGGCGCCCTCGGCGGCCATCTGGGACCGGATACCGGAAGCCTGGATACCTATCAGAGCTTCGACGAGGTTCTCGAAAGTGTAGATAAACAGTTTGCTTACTGGACCGATCAGATGTGCAGCAGCTTGAATATCATTGACAACGCCCACCGCGCTTTAAAGCCTGTACCTTATGTATCCGCATTTTATGAGGACTGCATGGAATCGGGCAGGGACTTGACGGAAGGCGGAGCCAAGTATAACGGCACCGGTCCGCAGGCCAGCGGCATGGCAACCTGCGCGGACAGCCTGGCTACGATCAAGCAGCTCGTGTTTGATGAGAAGCGCTGTACCGGTTCTGAACTGCTTGCAGCGGTGAAGGACAACTGGAAAGGCCATGATAAGCTTTACGCCCTTGTAAACAGCTCCAAGGTTCACCACTACGGCAACGACGATGACTATGCGGATGAATTGTTCCGCTACATGTTCGAATGCTACTGCAGACATATCAGAGGAAGAAAGAATCCGAGAGGCGGCGAGTTCAGCCCGGGAGTCTACTCGGTCAATGCCAACGTGGCCATGGGCTTGAATACCAACGCATCCGTGGATGGCCGTAAGGCGGGAGAGGCGATCTCCGACAACATGGGACCGGTTCATACCGACGGCGGCTCCCACGATATCTGCGGCCCCACAGCGCTTGTGAATTCCCTGACAAAGGTGGACCACTCCCTGGCGTCCAACGGCACGCTGATGAACTTAAGATTCCCGGAGGAATCTGTTGCCGGCGTCGAGGGAAGAGACACTCTGATCGGATTTATCGATGAGTATATGGCAAAGCAGGCGATGCATGTCCAGTTCAATATCATGAGCTCCGCGACAATGCGGGCGGCGCAGAAGAAGCCGGAGGACTACAAAGACATGCTTGTGCGAGTGGCCGGATACAGCGCGTACTTTGTCGAACTGGGCAAGCCGCTGCAGAAGGATTTGATTCAGCGTACAGAGCTTCATTTCTAAAATACACGGAATATATATAGGGGGATATTATGACTTTTGAGTTTGATTTTATACTGGTTGGCTTGATGCAGATTTTTGGATTCTTTGTACAGGGATGTACGGGATTTGGCTGTACCGTTATCGCCGCGGCGGTTACGAACGGACTTCTGGGAACCGCGGAGGGGGTACCATACGGAACTCTCCTCACAATTCCATTCTTATACTATCTGGGCGTGAAGGCGTGGCGTGAGGTTTCCTGGAAAGATTTGGTGAAAATCGTTGCACTGTGTGCGCCGGGAATCCTGATCGGCAATTATCTGTTTTACAAGATCAGCCCGACGACCGCGAAGATCTGTATCGGCGCCATGGTTACCATCATAGCATTGATGAACATTTATAAGCACATCATCAGGCCGCTGGTTCTGAAAAAAACAGATGAGGAAGACGCGCCCGACACAACCGGCAGGAAGATTTTCCGCTACGGCTGTCTCATATTAGGCGGTATCGTTCACGGCGCATTTACCATCGGCGGCCCGCTGATTACGGTTTACACCATCGAGGCGGTAAAGGATAAAGAAAAATTCCGCAACACGATGAACATGGTATGGGTGGTCTTAAATACCTGGAACATCTATACCCAGTTCCGCAACGGCGCATTTACCCCCCGCATGTGGAGCGCTCTGGGAATCGGCCTTCCCTGTGCCGCCATCGGATTCTTCCTCGGCATGGGCTTCTTAAAGAGAATTAACCGTGAGCAGTTCCTGCGTATCGTATACTTAGTACTTCTGTTTATCGGCGCAAACATGCTGATCACCAGCCTGATGGCAGTTTTGTAAAAAGGAGAAGAACAATGAAAGATTTTCGTTTTAAAATACCTCAAAATATTGAATTTGGATTGGGAAGCTTAAAAAAGCTTCCCGAGATCCTGAAAGAAAACGAGTCGGAGCACGTATTCTTAATCTCTGACCGCGGACTGGAGAAAATCGGCGTGGTAGGAAAGATTCAGGACATCATCGAAGAGGGAGGAATCCGGTATACATCCTATCTGGATGTCATTCCGAATCCAACCACCGATATCGTCAATGAAGCGGCTGCTCTCTATAAAGAATGCGGAGCGACCAGCATCGTCGCTCTTGGCGGCGGCAGCTCGATGGACGTGGCGAAGGCCGTGGGCGTGCTGGCGAACTACGGCGGCAGCATTACGGACTATGAGGGAAATCATAAGGTTCCCGGCCCGATTGTGCCGATGATTGCGATCCCCACAACAGCGGGAACCGGCAGTGAGGTAACCGCTTCCGCAGTTATCACGGACGAATCCAGAAATTACAAGCTGTCGGTGTTCAGCTATGAAATCCTGCCGAAATACGCGGTTCTGGATCCGGAACTGATTATGACGGCGCCTGCGTCCATCGCTGCGGCCTGCGGTGTCGACGCACTGATTCACGCCATTGAGGCGTATATTTCCGTCAATGCCTCCCCGTTCTCGGATGCAATGGCTGAAAAAGCAATGGAATTAATCGGCGGAAACCTCCGTCAGTTTGTCGCAAACAGAAAGAATGAGGAGGCGGCCAGCGCCATGATGGCAGGCAGCAATTTTGCAGGAATCTCATTTGCATGGGCCAGACTCGGCAATGTACACGCAATGAGCCACCCGGTAAGCGCCTACTTTCATGTCCCCCACGGCGTTGCAAATTCCATTCTGCTTCCAACAGTTCTGGAATACAACGCCCTTGCCGACAACGGCCGTTATGAAGTGATTTATAATTATATCCGCCAGGGCAATGAAGTATTAAATGGTTTCAAACCGGAGATGCTGGTGGAAGAGATTAAAATGCTGAACGCGGACTTAGGCATTCCGAAATCACTCTCCGAGGCAGGCGTTAAAGAGGAGCTGATTCCGGCTATGGCGGAGGATGCCATGAAGAGCGGCAACATTCCGGCCAACCCGAGACAGACAAATGTAAAAGATATTATGGAACTTTATAGGAAAGCATTATAAAATAGGATTGTTTTAAAGGGCATCCCAGATGTTCAGATGGTTATCCGGCATTTGGGATGTACTTTTTCAACCTTGATTGACAAAAAAAAGACAATATCCGTGGGATATTGAGAGAAACTATAAAACGGGGAGACACTAGAATGAGTACGAGTGCAGATAAGAAAAAACGGATCGGATGGGCAGTCAGCATACTGATTCCTGTCATCATTGCTTTTATTCCGGTTTCGGGGGATTTTACAGAAAGTCTGAAGCGGTTCTTTATGATTACGCTGTTTATGATTTTGATCATTGCCTTTGAGCTGTTTCCGCTGTTGGTGTCGGCGATTCTGCTTCCGTCACTGTATATTGTCAGCGGAATCGTTCCGGCCGCAACGGCTTTTGGTTCCTGGTCAAATACGACGGTTTGGATGGTCCTGGGGGGACTTATCTTCAGTACGGTACTGGATGAGTGCGGTCTTTTAAAACGGATCGCCTACTATGTTATAAGAAAATGCGGCGGAACCTACGGCGGTGTGGTTTACGGCTGCTTTGTCATTGGAATTCTTCTAAATCTGGTCACATTCTGCTATGGATGGGTGATTGCCGGCGCCCTGATCTTCGGTGTGTGCAAGGCCATGGATTTGAAGCCCTCCAGGGAATCATCGCTGGTGTGCTTCGCGGGTACCATCGGGTGTACAGGAAGCACGGTGTTTCTGTACTATCCAAGCTATTATTCCATGATTGAGACATCGCTGCAGGAGTTTGTGCCTGGATACAGCATGGGGATGTTCACCACATTCCTGTACAACGGCTGCTTCATTATCTGGTGCCTGCTGACGCTGTTTATCCTGATGAAGGTCTATAAGACGAAGAAAATGGATGGAAAGCTGAACCGTAGGATTTTTGATGAAAAATACGAGCAGCTGGGAAAGATGAGCAAAAAAGAGAAAAAGGCGGTCGCCATGATCGTGCTTCTGTTCACCTGGCTGTTTTCCTCAAACTTTACCGGCCTTCCGGCAGCCTATGGATTTATGACGATCCCGTATCTGATGTTCGTTCCGGGTATTGAAATCGGGGACAAGGAGATAATCGGAAGAATCAATTTCTCCATGATCTTCCTTGTAGCGGCCTGCCTCGGGATCGGCGTCGTGGGAGCTTCCGTTGGATTTGGGGATTTCCTGACGAATATCGCCGTGCCGTTTCTCTCCGGAAAGAGCGTGCTGGTCGTATGCATCTCCTTTATGCTGTTTGGAATGATTGCCAATTTCTTTATGACACCCCTTGCGATGCTGGGCGGACTGTCTATTCCATTTGCGCAGATCGCCGTGTCCCTGGGTATTAACCCGGTGGTGGCCTGCATGATCCTGGTGTACGCATGTGAAATGCTGTTTCTGCCGTATGAGTCCAACGGAAACCTGATTATGTACGAATACGGAATGATGCCGATGAAGGATTTTATCAAACAGGAAGGCTTAAAGACGTTAATCATGTTTGTGGGATTTATTGTTGTCATGTATCCATTATGGAATTTGTTTGGACTGATGTAGTGTATGCGGAAGCCCGGCATCGCCATATCACACAATGCTCCCATCCCGCACCGTAATAATCCTGCTGCTGCTTTTGGCAGCTTCCGGGGAGTGGGTCACCATAATGATGGTCTGCCCGGTGCTGCGGTTGATCTCCCGCAGCAGGCTCATGATATCGGCGCCGGATTTCGAGTCGAGATTGCCGGTGGGCTCGTCGGCGAAGAGAATTCCGGGATTGCCGATGAGCGCGCGGGCGATTGCCACGCGCTGCTGCTGGCCGCCGGATAACTCCCGGGGCGTGTGTCTGCGCCGGTCGGACAGGCCCACCATCTCCAGAATCTGGTCGAGACGGTCTGTGCAGCGCTCCATTTTCTGACCGTCCATAAGAAGCGGGAGCATGATATTTTCTTCCACATTCAAGTTGGGAATCAGGTTGTAAAACTGAAAGACGAATCCGATGTTCCGGCGGCGGAGAACGCTCATTTTTTCATCTCCGAAGCTGGAGATATCGGTACCGTTCAGAAGCACGCGGCCGCCTGTCGGGGTGTCCAGACCTCCAAGAATATAGAGAAGCGTGCTTTTTCCGGAACCGGATGGTCCCATAATTGAGACGAATTCCCCCGGCATTACCCGCAGGGAGACATCCTTAAGCACCTCGGTTACGGTATCTCCAAGCCGGAAATTCTTAACGATATGCCGTCCTTCTACGGCGGCAGTTTCTATAACAGGTTTCATTTCTTATCCTCCAGTTCTGTAAGCTATTCAAATTTGATTTCTTCCACAAGTTTCATTTCCCGGCACTTGATGATGGGGACGACAGAGCCAAGCAGAGTGACCGCGATTCCCAGGATACCGGAAGTTAGAAACGTAAAAACATTCAGCTCCGGCACAATCTGTATTTTTGGACCAGCTACAAGGAAGATGGTCTGGATTTCCATATAAGAGATAAATACGGCAAGGACCGCGCTGATCAGGCCGGATGAAAAGCCTTCGATCACTGTGACCAACGCCATCTGTCGGTTGGAGAGCCCCACAGACTTATACATGGCGGTGCTGCGGCGATTTTGAATATGGCTGATCAAAAGGTTGTTGACGACGCCGACCGCGGCCAGCAGCAGGATAAACCAGGTCATTGTGCGCATGGGCTTCAAAAAGGTTCCGACCGTGGAAAGGGCGTCCGTGTTGAATTCTTCTACTGTCCGGCTCCAGTTGGAGGTTTCACCGAACAGGCTGCGAAGCTTTACCATGATGGCGTCCGGATCGGCTGCGGTATAAGCGAGAAAGCCGTAGGAGACGGCTCCGAAATCGGAAACCGCACATGCAGCTGGAATAACGGCCTCAACATCGGTGGCCCTTGATTTGAAGCTGCCGACGAGCAGATAGTCCTGCAGGACGGAGCCGTCGGAAAGGGACAGGATGTCCCCGGTGGAAGCGCCAATTCGTTTCATGCAGTCTGTGCTCAGGATGACGGCGCGCCCGGAGGCGAAGGCCGAAATGGCGGAAGCTTCCATGTCCTTTTCCGTATAATGGAGCGCCAGCATGGGGCCGTACCAGTCGAGGCGGTCGGTTGCCTCCAGCCGGCTGAGGGGAAGGCCGTCCGCTGTTATCTCATTCTTATAGACGTAAAGCGGCAGAACCTGCTCTATACCATCCATTTCCTTCACTCTATCGACAAATTCCGGTTCCATATGTCCATCCGCAAAGCCGTCAAGCTCCGCCCCATGAAAGACGTCACTGACATACGTTGTGACAAAATCACCGACAACCGTTATGGCGATCACGGCGGAGATACTGATGAAGAGCAGCGTGATATTCTGCGCTGTATTTTTATTGCCTTTCATGTTCCGGGCAGCCAGCCAGCCCTCATTTCCCAGGAGGGAGCGGTAAAGCGGTGTGAGTGCCTCAGAACAGATGGTGGTGAGCATGGGAACGAGAAGCACGGCCGATGCAGTCATTCCCAGCAGAGAGAGGCCGCCGGCCAGGTACAGCATGGGCCCGGATACGAGGCGGGGCAGCAGCATGGATATCAGAAACACGATTACACAGACGCTCGTAAGGAATCTGACGGAAGTGTGCGGTTCTTCTGCGGTGCCAAGTACGATGTCCTTCACCGGCAGGCGTCCCGCACGGCGGATCGGAAGCCAGGCGGAGAGAAATGCCACGGTTACTGCCATGGTAAATGAGATCACCGCACTGAGCGGGGAGATCACTGCCGGGATTTCGATGCCCTGGGACAGAGACTGCCCCATGCCGTGAAGAATCAGCTTCAGGACCACAACGCCTGACGGGATTCCCAGAAGGCCGCCTGCGCTTCCGTACAGGAGGCTTTCCAGAATGAAGATGCGGGTCACGGTCTTTTTCTCTGCGCCGATGCTGCGAAAGGTTCCGATTACTGGCAGGCGGTCCAGGGTAATCACTTTGTAGCTGCTGTAAATAATGAACACGCTCATGGTCATGGAGAAAAAGCTGATGAGGAAAAACGGCATGGATTTCTGCCTTGCGTCGGCCTCGATCTGCGCCTCGTTGACCACCTCGGATACAATATAAGCGGGGGCGGGCAGAGCAGCGGCGATTTCGTTTTTCAAAACCGCGGTGTCAGCTCCCGCAGCGGGCTTTATCAGGATTTCGCTGTATCCGTCCGTCTGATCCAGGAGTCCGGCCAGGGTGGAAAGAGGCAGAAGGGCTGTCGCTCCCCTCGTATGGCGGAGGAAGACTGTGTCATAGTTTGCAATTTCTGCGGCCTGAAGAGGAACCGTGGCGCCATTGATCTGTAAATGAATGGTATCACCTTTATTTATTCCGTATTTTAAAGTAAAACGGTCCGGCAGGATCACCAGGCTGCCGGTGAAATCAGTGATTTTCTCACCATTGGCCAGATGGGGCGGATTGATTTTAGCCAGCTCCGTTAAATCGGCGGCAATTAAATCGATGGTCTCATAGTAGCCGTTCTCATGATAGAGGGCCGTGCCCTTCAGCACGCCCACGCCTGCCTCGATGGACGAAAGCGGGGGAAGTTCGTCCGTTTTAATGGCCCCACCGGCCGCTTTTACAGAGAGAACTGCGCTGCCCGCCATGCCCCTGGCCATTTTTTTCTGTGCACTTTCATAGGAAGCGCCGATGGAAAAGGATACGAACAGGAGCATGGAGGAGAGCAGAATGGACAGGAACATGACTGTGGTTCGCAGCTTTCGCTCTTTAATATTGGTGAGAATATATTTTAGTATGATCTTCATTGTGGCACCTGCTTTCCGTGGAATTGTCTGATTTTGCAATTATAATTGCCTGTTTACCATAATTAAAAAAGGCTGACAGCTATCATGAAAATTATGATAAACTGTCAGCCTTAATCTGACTTTCAGACAACCTTAATTAACCTTAAGAAACAGGAAATTCAATCGAAAACACGGTACCTGCGCCGGGAGTGCCATAAGCGGAAATGGTTCCGCCGTGCAGCTCGATGATGCTTTTCGCTATTGCCAGACCCAGGCCGGTCCCTTCCGGCTTCTCTCCGGTGCCGGTGCCGCGGTAGTAGCGGTCAAAGAGGTGTTCGGCCTCCTCCGAACCTATGCCCTTTCCATTGTCGGCCGCCTGGATCAGCAGCGTGCCGTCAATGCGGGATACCCGGAGCGTAACCTCCGCCGTTTCTCCTCCGTGTACAAAGGCATTGATAATCAGATTGCGAAAGGCCCTCGTCAGCAGCTTTGGATCAAAGGAATAGAAAATGGCGTCCTCCGTGCTGTCAAAACCAATGACGCGGTCTTCGTACTCGGGCGTATTTAAAATATCGATTGCCAGCTCTTTTAAGAAGCGGACCATATTTTGATGCTCCCGGTTGACGGGAAGCAGGCCGTTCTCCAATTGGTACGTCAGCTTCAGGTCGTCAATGAGCGCTTCCATGTAGGCGGCGTTTTTCAGTATGACCGCGGCGTACCGCCTGTAAGATTCCTCCTGCCCGTCGTCCCCGTCCTGTATGATCTCCGCATAGCCCTTAATCGGGGAGAGGGGCGTTTTCAGATCGTGAGTGATGTTGGAAATCCATTCCTCCCGCATCTTCTCCGTCTCTTCCCTCAGGCGGTCGCTGGCCCGGATCTCGGCATCTAATGCGTTCAGGCTGGCGTACAGATCCCCAAACGCGCCGCGGCTGTGATCGGAAAGGCAGCGGCGGAGGGAGATATCCCGGATGGAGGCAGTCAGCCGCTTTAACTGTCTGGAGGTCCAGAAGCCGTAGAGGGCGCCGGAGACGAGAACCACCAGGAACAGCACGCATAAAAGGGTCAGAAAGACCGGCCGGCCGCCAGAAAAACGATCCCCGTTGAGATACATGGTGATGGCGGAGATTTTCATGGGAAAATAGAGTATATAGACGCAGTCTTCCCCGGCGTCTTGAACGGTGCCGGTAAAGGCGGAATAAGAGCCGCTGACGGAATCCGGCTTTCCGTAGCTGTACGCCTCCCGGCCATCCGGAGCTAAGATCTGGAGACCCACGCCGTTGTCCTGCAGCAGTTCGATTCCGGCCTGTGTAACCCGGGGCGTACCGTCCATAAACTGGATCTGTCTGCCAAAACTCTCTGTAAAGGATTTTGGCCAGTCACTCCTGACGTAAGACCCATCCGGTTTTCGAACCGTTATCAGCAGAAAAAAGAGAAGAATTGCCGACAGGATCGTGCCAATCAGCGTCAGCAGGAAGATAAAATATATGTGGAATGTGGTTCGGTAACCGGATTTCTTCATTTATTTGATCCTTTTCCTGAGTTTATAGCCCAGGCCTTTTACGGTGATGAGCTGCTGCGGCCTCGACGGGTCCGTCTCTGTTTTTTCCCGAATATGGCGGATGTGCACCATGATCGTGTTGTCACAGATACTGCTGGCTTCCCCCCAGACCTGTTCATAGAGACGCTCTTTGCTGATGATTTTGTCCGTATTTTCCATGAGATAGGAGAGCAGAAGGAATTCGCGCCCAGTCAGGGCGATCTCGCGTCCATCCTTATAGACCCGCCCGCTCTCCTTATCCAGCGAGAGGGGACCTGCGGTTAAGACGGAGCCAGTGTCCCGGGATGGGGATGCCTGATAGCGCTGGCGGCGGAGCTGCGCCTTGACGCGGAACACAACCTCGCGTGGGCTGAAGGGCTTGGTGATATAGTCGTCTCCGCCTGAGGCGAGACCTAGAATTTTATCCACATCATCATTTTTGGAAGACAGGAACAGGATGGAACAATAGGAGAACTCCCGAATCTGCCTGCATACCTCCAGACCGTCTATATCCGGAAGCATGATATCGAGAATAACCGCGTCCGGCTGGAATTCGCGGCAGATGTTCACCGCGTCCGCGCCGTTATACGCCTTTCGGATATCCCGGAAACCGTCCTGGCGCAGGACTTCTTCCATAAGGTCTGCAATATCTTTTTCATCGTCTGCCAATAAAATCTTACCGTCTATGACTGCCACCTGCTTTCTGGTGAATGTTTCAATTTTGAGGTGAATGCTTCCATTGTTCCATGATAAATGATCTCGTCTCCTTCTCCTGCTGGCTTAAGAATTCACACCACTGATCAGTGAAGCCTTCCGTGTCACCGTCCTCCAGAAAAGTGACGGCCTGGAGGACGGCAGGATTGTATTCCTTGCCCAGACTATCCTTTTTCAGCCTCATCAGGGTGACCGGATAGCCGCAGGACAGAAGCTGTTTTAATTTGTCATAGCACTCGCGAACCGTGGCGGAGGAGCAGTGCTTAACGATAAAACCCAGATAGATTTCGAGATAGAGATCCGTTCGGCTTTCCTTCTTGATGCACCTGAATTGCTCGGTTAAAACCTCCAGAGCCGTCCTGGAGACGGACTGAAATGTAAACAGGGAGACTGACCGGGAGGTATATACCAGTATCTGGAGACTTTCCAGATAGAGATCCAGCATTTCATGCACATCGGGACTGGAAAAATCGATGGTTTGCGGTGTCATACAGACCAGGATGCCCTTACCGTGCTGGGACACTGCCACCCCCAGGTCATTGAGGAGCGAGACCGTACGGCGTATTGTCGACAACGCCGTTCCGTACTTTGCGGCCAGCTGCGGCAGAGAGGGGAGATAGCTTCCGATGGGGTAAACTTCGGAAACAATTCCACGGATGATGCTGGCGGCCAGGGAATAGCGTATCTGGGGACGCTGCCGGTAGAGGCTCCACCGGAAGGGGACCGGCTCAGGCAGCGTGGGTGCATATTGGGGACGTACTGTTTTCAGAAAAGAAAACAGGTCATCAGCTGTTTTATTATAAACTTTAAAATACTCTGCCTTCAGATCGTGGATGAGCTCTTCGTTTGTCTGGATTCCCAGATCTTCCAGAGAGCGCTTCCATGCCGCCTGGTCTTCGGACAGATAGGGGAAGCAGAGGTAACGGACCATCTCCCAGTAAAGATTTAGCAGGAGCTTATTATCCAGCGCAGAAAGTGCCAGAATATAGAGTTTAATCGGCATAAACAGCGTGTCCGGTGAGGGATTGGCAAGCCATTCACGCAGCTGATTCCATTGGTCCTCTTCCCAGCGCTGAAGTCCCAGTGCGAAAAGCGGTTCGATTAAAATCTGTCCGGCCACTCCGATGTCGTTTAATCCGTCCTCACGCGGCAGAAAGTAGTCGGCAATATTTTTCCGGATCCGGGAGGGAGCGGCCTTGTAAACCACGCGGGCTACTTTGGATGCTTCGACCTGTATATATCCGTCCCGTTCCAGATAAGTAAATGCTGTCCGTACCGTCGGAACCGCAAGGCTGAATTGAACACATATTTTGTGGATGGACGGCATCGCGTCCCCATAAGTATAAAAACCAAATAAGATTCTGGTTGCGTAATAGTCGTATACGAGTCTGTATAATTCATTGCTGCCTTTCATGTTTTCACCTCTTCCTTATTATACCATGAGCTCATGAAACGGTACAGTACCGTTTAAGAAGACAGAATCGATTGTATTCGAAGTCAGGTTGTGGTAGAATCCAATTAGTATGTGAACAGAGAGAAAATACCATGTATTACAAAAAGACTGGAGAGAACTGCGATGTCAAGAAAAATCCCCGCACTGCTCCTGTTTCTTACCCTTGCGATATCGGCCCTCACAGGCTGCGGCGGTAAGAACAGAGTGGTGAATGATGATACCCTGGATAGCCAGGAAATTGTGACAATCACCTTTTTTGGAAACAAATATGAGCCGGATAATGTAACCGTGATCGAACAGATTATGTCGGAATTTATGAAGGAAAATCCATATATCCGTGTATCTTATGAGAGCCTTAAGGGAACAGCGTACTTTGATGCCCTTGAGAAACGTATGGAGAGTGGAAAGGGAGACGACATATTTATGGTGAATCATGACATCCTGCTGAAGCTGGAAGAGAAGGGACAGCTGGCGGATTTGTCCGGCCTTTCCACGCTGCCTGATTTTACGGACGAGATGAGGAGCCAGATGGGGAACGGCAGGACTACCTGGGTCCCTACAACGGTGTCCGTTTTCGGCCTTTACTGCAATCTGGATTTATTGAAGGAACATAAACAGCAGGTTCCCGGTACACTGAAAGAGTGGGAAGCCGTCTGCGACTATTTCATCAGCAGAGGAATCACTCCGGTTATTGCCAACAATGACATTTCCCTGAAGACACTGGCGATCGGCCGGGGATTCTACCAGGTATACCAGGATAAACGCCAGACGGAGGTGTTGGAACGTCTTAACAGCAGTGATGAGAAACTGAGCGAATATCTGACAGAGGGATTTTCAACTGTAGAGTCGTTTATCAAAAGAGGGTATGTGGACGCGGATAAGGCACTGAAGACCCAAAAGACCTCCGACGATCTGAAGGAATTTATTCTGGGCGAGTCTCCATTTATGCTTACAGGAGCCTGGGCGGCAGGGCGTGTGGTCCGTATGAAGCCGGACTTTCAGTTTGAGGTGTCGCCGCTGCCGATTCTCGACGAGGGCAGTATGCTGGTGATCAATCCCGATACACGTCTGAGCGTAAATGCCGACAGCGAACATTTTGACGCTGCCATGAAATTTGTGGAGTATTTTACGAAAGCTGGGAATATACAGCGGTTTGCCGACCAGCAATCTTCCTTCAGCCCGTTAAAGGAAGGGAACCCCTCCAGTGTTTTAGAGATCCAGCCTCTGATCTCCTGTTATGAATCGGGGCGGACGGTGATCGGAACCGATGATTTGCTGAAGCTGCCCATATGGGAGCTGACGGCGGAAGCTTCCCAAAAGCTGCTGGCAGGGGAAAGTCTTAATTCTACCATGAGCTGGCTGGATCAGCAGGCTCAGGAAAGGATTGTACCATGATGAAGCAACAGGACGGAACGGCAAGGATTAAAATTGCGCTGGTGGCGTTACTCGTCAGCGTGGGGATTGCGTTGATCAGTGTGCTTTTTGTCAGCTCGGTGCGGGAGCAGCTCTGGCAGCAGTCCATAGGCACTATTCGGGAGAGTACCCAGCAGGGGCTGAATACGCTGCGGGTCCAGCTGCAGGAAGAATACAGGGTTATGGAGTCCCTCACGAATTATCTGAAAAAATATACCGCCGGCCAGACGGAAGAGCTGGACGGGCTGATCAGCAGCTACAGCCGTATGGACAATGGGATTGCGTTATATCTGGAAGACGGTACCAAATTTCCGTCCGGTGATCCCGGTGATACGGCGGCAGCGGATTTTCTGGCCTCAGCTTCTGAGGAAAAGGGGATCATCGATCCTCACATCTGCAGCGGCACGGGAGTCAATGAATTTAACCTGTACATAAAAGTGATCCTGCAGGATGGAACGGCGGGATACCTTCTGAAATCGTACGAAGTGGGGGAGATTGTGGACAGCTTCACCGTCTCGTTTTATCAGGACGCCGGTTTTTCCTATGTGGTGGACACCAGCGGAAATGTGCTGATCCGTCCGCCGCATCCGGGCAGCAACAAGACGGTGCAGAACCTGTTTGACATGCTTCCGGAATCTCAGAATGATTCTGCCAGGCTGGACCAGTTTGCACAGTCCCTGATCGATAAAAGGACGGGATGGGCTACCTTCACGTATCAGGATGAGGACACCGTATTCTGTTATATTCCATTGGGACTGAATTCTGACTGGTATCTGATCTCGATTATTCCGCAGAACGTTGTTGAGGCGCAGACGAATCAGATATTAATCCGCACCTTTCTTCTTATTGCGGTTATCCTGATCGGACTGGCCATACTGGTGATCGTCTACTTGCGTTACGTCAGACAGATAAACCGGAAGCTGAGGGGGCAGGCCAGCTACATCGAGCATCTTTATAATGCAATACCGGAAGGAATCGCTCTGATAACCCTGGAGGACCCATTCCAACTGCTTCAACTGAACCAGGAGGGGCTCAGGCTGCTTAATTTTCCGGAGGAGGCATCTAACGACTCGCTTAATGGAAAGAAACTCATGGAATTTATCCATCCGGAGGATTATCCGATGATTGTGGATATCTTCCGGGAGGCGGCCGAGGGCGATCAGAAGCGATCCTTTGAGAATCGTGTCATGAGGGAAGACGGAAGTTTCTTCTGGTCGGCCGGACTGGTGGAAAAAATGCTGAATGAAGACGGAACTCCGGTCCTCATTGCCACTTTCCACGACATTACATTGGAGAAGCTGGCGGAGGAAGAGGCGGAGCGGGAGAAGCTGCAGGAGCGCCGGATGCTGATCAGCGCGGTCTCCAATGTGTTCCCGGTTATTATCAGTCTGAATTTAACCTGTGACACGCTTAAATTCATTTATATACAGCCGGGACTCCTGGCCGACCTGGGAGGGCAGGAATCCTTTAACAGATTGTACCAGGAATTTCTGGCTTCCGTGCATCCGGACTTTCAGGACGAATTCAGGAAGCGTCTGGCGCCGGAGAGCCTTAAGAAGACCCTGGGAATCCGGAGGCAGGAGGTGTTCCTGGAGGCCAGGCTTATGCTGGCGGACGGTCAGTATCACTGGACCTCCACACAGATCATTTACGTGGAAAATCCGTATTCCAGCGATCAGCTTGCAATCCTGTTATCACGCCGGATTGACGAACAGAAGCACGAGGAGGAACAGCACCGGCAGGCGCTTCAGAGCGCTCTGGAGAGTGCAAAGGCGGCCAGTGTGGCTAAGAGTCAGTTTCTGTCTAATATGAGCCATGATATCAGGACGCCGATGAACGCCATTGTGGGCATGACGGCGATCGCCGCTTCCCACATGGAGGACCATGATCGGGTGCGGGAATGTTTAAGGAAGATTAATCTGTCAAGCCAGCATCTGCTGAGCCTGATCAATGATATCCTGGATATGTCGAAGATTGAGAGCGGAAAGATATCCCTGCGGGAGGAGCCGTTTAACTTTGCGGGTCTGGTGGCGGAGGTTACGGAGCTGATACGCCCGCAGGCCGATGCGGATCACCTTCGCATGGACATCAGTCTGCTGGAGTTAAAGGATGAGATGGTGATCGGTGATCCGCTCCGAATCCGCCAGATCTGTTTCAATATTTTGAGCAACGCAGTCAAGTATACGATGGAAGGCGGCCGCATCAGGGTTAATGTATACCAGAAAAACAGCGGACGCGGGGAGTATCAGAATTACGTGTTCGAGTGCATGGATACCGGACTGGGCATGAGCCCGGAATTCCTGGATAAGCTCTTTCTGCCGTTTGAACGGGTACAGGATTCTACACACAGCAAGGCCACCGGAACCGGTCTCGGCATGGCCATTACAAAGAATATCATAGATATGATGAGCGGTGATATCCAGGTGAAGAGCGAGCTGGGGAAAGGCTCCACCTTTACCGTGACCCTGCCGCTGAGGCTGCAGAACGCTCCTCAGGAGGAGATTCCTGGTGAATGGCTTGGCATCCACTGCCTGATCGCGGACGACGATATGCAGACCTGTAAAAATGTCACGGAGCTTCTCAAGGATATCGGACTGCGCGCGGAGTTTACGACGGAAGGACTGAGGGCGGTAAGCCTGGCGGCACAGGCCATGGACAGTATGGATCCGTTCGAGCTGATGATTATCGACTGGAGGATGCCGGATATCGACGGGGTGGAGATTACGAGGCGGATTCGGAAGATCGCTGGGAATGAGGTGCCGATCATTATTCTGACCGCCTACGACTGGTCCGATATCGAGGACGAGGCCCGGGAGGCGGGCGTGACGGCATTTCTGGCGAAGCCGTTCTACCGTTCCAAGATCTGCTACCTCTTAAGGGAGCTGGAGGAAGAGAAGAATCCTGTCGAATACAAAGAGGTGGGGGACAGCCGTGATTTTCAGGGCAAACGGGTTCTGCTGGCCGAGGACAATCTGCTGAACCGGGAGATTGCCCACACTCTGATTGCGGAGATGGGGGCTGAGGTGGAAGACGCCTGCGACGGGGGAGAAGCGGTCCAGAAGGTAATCGGTTCGGAAGAAGGATACTACAATCTGATTTTGATGGATGTTCAGATGCCGGTCATGAATGGCTACGAGGCGACGAAAGCCATACGGAATCTGGAGCGGCAGGACGCAAAACGGATTCCCATTGTGGCCATGACGGCTAATGCATTTGAGGACGACCGACAGGAAGCGCTTCGCGCAGGCATGAATGATCATTTTTCCAAACCGATCGATGTAAAGGCGCTGGAGAAGCTGCTGGGCCGGTATCTGTCGAGCGCGGGAGAGTGACAGGAATGATGATAAGGAGGAAGGGTGCATTGAAGGATTTAAAGGTATCAAAGAAGTTGACGATCTCATATGCGATCATACTTACCCTGCTTATTATGAGCTGTGTGGTGAGTATTGTCGATTTCGTCAGGCTGGGAGGGCAGATAGAGACCTTCTATGACGGGCCGTTTACTGTAAATGACAGTGCAAGTGTTATTAATTCAAACTTTGAACGGATGCAGAAGTCTGTTTACCGTTCTATATCGAATACGGATTCCGAAATTGTAAAAGAAGCGATCACTGATGCCAGGAATTGCGCTGCAATCATACAGGAAGAGGTTCCTGTTGTGAAAGCGCATTTCCTGGGCGATCAGCAGATTATCGACCGGCTGGAGGAAGCGCTGGCAAAGCTGGCGCCCATGAGAGAGCACGTTCTTACGCTTGCTTCGGAGAATCAGAAGGCCGAGGCGGCGGATTATATGGAGCATAATAATATTCTCGCGATTCAGGAGGCACAGGTGGTACTGAACAGCCTGATTGAGAGCGGGAATAAAAAGGGAGAGAATCTAGTATCTGGACTGAGGGAGAAGCAGGCGATGGCTGTATTTACCGTGATCATCCTGGGAGGCATCAGTGTGGCGGTAAGCATTGTATTCGGCGTTTACATAACACGCGGGATCACTCTGCCGGTCACAGAACTGGAGCAGGCGGCACGTGCCATGGCCAAAGGAGAGTTCTCGGCGGTCTGCGTTGCATATGATTCCAGGGATGAACTGGGAAGCCTCGCCGGAGATATCCGCAGCATGGTGAATACTCTGACAGATGTCATTCAGAATGAAACCTATATACTGAATGAGATGGCAGAGGGGAATTTCAGCGTTCAAAGCGAAAGAGATGAGTATTATATCGGAGAATTTGAGCAGCTGATGCGCTCCATGAAAAAGATCAGCCGCGGATTAAGTGAGCTCCTGCTTCAGATCAGCCGGTCGGCAGACAACGTGGCGGCCGGTTCAGAACAGGTATCCTCCAGTTCACAGAATCTGGCGCAGGGAACCACGGAGCAGGCCGCTTCCGTAGAGGAACTGACCGGCATGATGAGCGAGATATCGGATCAGGCATACCGGAATTCCAGGGACGCACAGGAGGCCAGTGAAAAAGCGCAGATGGTCAAAGAAAATGCAACCGAAAGCAGCCGTTCCATGCAGGAGATGGTAAAGGCCATGGCGGAGATCAGCGGCAAATCCGACGAAATCAGGAAAATCGTTAAGACGATTGAGGATTTTTCCTTCCAGACCAATATCCTGGCATTGAACGCGGCGGTGGAAGCCGCGCGTGCAGGAGACCGCGGCAAAGGCTTTTCCGTGGTGGCAAATGAGGTGCGGAGTCTGGCAAACCAGTCGTCTGCCGCTTCTAAGAGTACTGCGGCCCTGATTCAGAGTTCCCTTCAGGCTGTAGAAAACGGCCGGAGGATCGCAAATGAGACGGACAATGCGCTGGCGGAGGTGGTGAGCGGGATAGACAACGTGTCGGAGCTGCTCTTCCATATTACGGACGCGTCGTCAAAACAGTTTGACGCGAACCGGCAGGTCACGGAGAATATCAATCTGATCTCCGAAGTGGTTCAGACGAATTCCGCAACGGCGGAAGAGTGCGCCGCCGCAAGCGAAGAACTGGCTTCTCAGGCGCAGCTCTTAAAGGAACTGGTCAGTCATTTCAAGTTGGCGGATCTGGCGGAAGGCGAAGGCAGGTGAGGTCAAATATGGAGTACACAATACGGAAATTGAAACAATCGGAATATCCATTGCTGGAAGATTTTTTATACGAGGCGATATTTGTGCCGGAAGGCATGAAGCCGCCTGCAAGGTCGATCCTTCAGACACCGGAGCTGCAGGTCTACACTGCGGATTTTGGAAGTCAGACGGCGGATCAGGCGCTGGCGGCGGAGGCGGACGGAAAACTTGTGGGGGCCGTATGGGTGCGGATCATGAATGACTACGGTCATTTCGATGACAGCACGCCGTCACTCGCAATATCCCTCTACGGGCCGTACCGTGGGCTCGGTATAGGAACCGGGCTGATGAAGGCCATGCTTACCCATTTAAAAGAGATCGGGTTCAGCCGTGTGTCTCTCTCTGTACAGAAGGCCAATTATGCGGCGGGACTGTATCTCCGTCTTGGGTTTCAGATCGTCGCTGAACATGCGGAGGAGTATCTTATGGTATGTGAACTGTAGAAAATTTAGTAGGATACCACGGGGAATTTAACGGTAAGGATGTCTGAGCAGCATTGACTTTTTATTATCACAGTGATAATATTCTTGTAAGCAATGCGAGGAGGATGCAGAATGGATCAGAAAATAATGGATTGCTTCGCCAATCCGATTAAATGTAAGCTGCTGCTGGAAATATACGCTTCCGGTCAGACGACCGCAAAGCGTTTGTCGGAGCTATACAGCGATATTCCGCAGGCAACGCTGTACCGCTATTTGAAGCGGATGACAGACGAAGGGATCTTAAAAATCGTGGGAGAGAATCCGATCAGGGGAACTGTGGAGAAGACCTATGCCCTGGCTATCCCCTTGGGCGAAGGGATAGAGGATATCGTAAGCTCCAATTCCGGGGAGGCGTTTATGCTGCTCTTTATGAACTATATGCTGGGACTCGTCAAGCAGTTTCAGGAGTACTGCAAACGTCCGGATATCGATATCATGGAGGACCATCCAGCTTTTACCATGGCCCCTGTCTATGCAACCAATGAAGAGTTGGAAGCTGCGGTTGGGGAGTTCGCGCGAATCATCGAGCCGCTGCATCATAACCCGCCGGCTCCGGGCAGAAGGCTGAGAACCATCGGCCTTATCGTGACACCACCCGAGACATATAATGAGTAAATCAGAGACGGCTCTTTCCGGAAACACCGTATCATGCTGACAGCAGAGGGGCGGAAATTTTTGGAAGAGCCGTTCTATTGACTTATTGTTATCAATATGATAATATTATAAAAATGATGATGATATCATGATGATATAAAACAATGGAGGATATTATATGGATGTACTCATGGCCAACTTACCGCTTTTTATCCCGCTTATCATTGCCGAAGTGATCCTGGCAGTCACGGCGCTCATTCATGTGTTACGCCATCCGCATTACCGGTTTGGAAATAAAATCATGTGGGCTTTGATCGTGCTTTTCATTCAGGTGATCGGGCCGATCGCGTATTTCGTCCTGGGACGAGGGGAGGAAAAATGAATATTCTTACGATAGAGGATTTGTCTAAAAGCTTCGGAGGACAGAAGGTGATCGATCGTCTGAAACTTTCCGTGCCGGAAGGGGCCGTATTTGGATTTATTGGCCAAAATGGGGCGGGAAAGACAACGACTATGAAAATGGTATTGGGTCTTTTGAAAGCCGACTGCGGGAGTATTACCGTCTGCGGGGAGCCGGTGGAGTATGGAGGGACAGCGGCCAACCGCCATATCGGCTATCTGCCGGATGTCCCGGAATTTTACACGTACATGAATGCCGTCGAATATCTTGCGCTCTGCGGCGAGATTTCGGGGCTTCCAAAGGAAGAGACGAAAAACAGGAGCCATGAACTCCTGAACCTTGTGGGACTGGAGGGCGTGAAGAAACGGATCAGCGGTTACTCCCGCGGCATGAAACAGCGTCTCGGCATCGCGCAGGCGCTGCTGTCACAGCCGCGCCTGCTGATCTGTGACGAGCCGACAAGCGCCCTCGATCCCGTAGGGCGGAAGGAGATACTGGATATTTTGATGAAGATAAAAGGCACCACGACGGTGATATTTTCGACGCATATCCTGTCGGATGTCGAGCGGATCTGTGACCGTGTCGCCGTATTGCACAGGGGCGGCATTGCAGTCAGCGGAACGCTTCCTGAGATCAGGGCGCTGCATGGGCGGGACAGCCTGCTGCTGGAGTTTTCCGGCAGTGATGATATCCATACATTTGCGGCCAATGAGCAGATCGTTCCCCTGCTGGAACACACGGAGATGAAAGAAAGGGAAATGATCCTGCATGGAACGGACATGGACCGGATTCAGCATCGCGTTATTGCGGCACTGGCAGAGACGGAGATTTGTCCGCTCAAAATGGAGCTTATGGAGCCGACACTTGAAAATTTATTCCTGGAGGTGGTGAAATGAGTGGGATGGCCGCGTTTACGAGAAAAGAACTGGTGGAGAATGTTCGCACCTACCGTATGTTTCTGATGCTTGCCCTGTTCTTTTTCTTTGGAGTATCGAGTCCGCTGCTGGCGAAATTCACTCCTCTTCTCATTGAAACATTTGCAGTGAATATGGAGATAACGGTGAAGGAACCAGGCGCGGCGGACGCATGGATGCAGTTCTATAAAAATGTGTCCTCTCTCGGCCTGAGCCTGATGATCATTCTGTTCAGCAGCAGCCTGTCCGGGGAATACGCAAAGGGCACGCTGACGATCATGTTCACGAAAGGCCTGTCCCGCAGGGCGGTAGTTCTCTCAAAATTTACTTCCTCCGCGGTGATTATGACGGTGAGCTACTGGCTCAGTTTTGCTGTCGCCTGGGCATATACCGCATATCTGTGGCCGGGAGAGGGCTTTAAACACCTTCTGCTGTCAGCCTTTGTGGTGTGGCTCACCGCGCTGCTGTACTTATGTATTCTTATGCTGGGCTGTGTGATGTTCCGTCAGGCCTTTACCGCCATACTGTTTCTGCTGGTGTTCACCGTCGTGATGGGACTTTTGAGCATGACGCCGCTGCTGGAAGGCGTCAGCCCATCTTTTCTTGTCATGAAAAATGTAGATCTGCTCACCGGAGAAGCGGCAGCTTCCCAGTTTATATTTCCTGGGATTCTTACCGTAATTCTGTCGGCGGTACTGCTGCTGCTGTCTGTTATGGTGTTTAACAGAAAGGCGTTATGAAAGTCAGGCGGCTTTGAAATATTCTTCAAGGCCGCCGGATTTTGTGCGTTGCTGTACAGTTTTTATTTCCTAAATTTATTCTATCTTTCCTAAATTCGCTCCACCACAATCCTTTCCCCAGAAGAAACCGGCACCACTCGTCCGCCGTACTCCAGTGTGGGGGAAATCCTTTCATCGCAGTGAATCACAAATTCAATCACTTTTTCGTGTTTTACGTAGCTCACTTCAATCACACCATAAATTGTGGTGATTTTCCCTTCCGCGTAATCCAGGCCATCGACGATGGCCGGACGGATTTGTATTTCATTTTTTCCGCAGTATTGAATCCCTAACAGATTCGAGAACAGATAACGGGTCACAGCTCCGAACATGGGGTGGTTTTTCGATTCTTTCATGTCCAGGAACGATTCCCACAGCGTCGTGCCGCCCGCTCTCCGAATCGCTTCAAAGGAGCAGGGGCCGTCTGCCGTTAAAAGATGATAGGCCGTCTGTGCATAACCGTGCTGAAACAGAACACGAATGAGGATATCTGTGCCGAAGATGCCAGTGTCGAATTCGTTCATAGCGGCATACTTCTCATTTAGAGCATCGAGCATCCCGGCGTTTGCCAGACCGAGATCCGCGGCGTAGGCGTCTGCGGCCTGAACACCGCCGCAGAAGGTATTTTCCTCCTCGCTGTAGTAATGGCGGACCAGGATCTCTTTCTTTTGTTCAGCCGTCTCTTCCAGATGTTTTTTCTCCTCAGGCAGACCCAGTATCTCTGCAATCTCTGCGGCAGTCCGCAGTGCCTTGATGTAAAAATACGTGTTGACAAAGGGGATCGGAAGAAGGATTTCCTGTGTGGTGTTCCAGTCGCCGAGGCACCAGCCGCCGGGCTCCCCATAGGAGACAAGGCCGTCTTCGCTTCGGCTTTCCAGGTACTCAAACCAGTGAAGCATGGGGCCAAAGCTATCCTTCAGGATGTCGATGTCCTGATAGTGGACGTAATACTGGTAGGGTACCTCGACAATTGCGGCGCCCCAGGCCGCCGGGCCGCCGCCGCCTCCCTGGAATGGGGCGGTGTGCTGTACCCGTCCGCTCGTCTGATCCTGGCAGTCCAGGACGTCACGAATCCATTTGCGGTACAGTCTCTTTCCAGCCAGCGTAAGCATTACGGTGCGGCACCCCAGCTGGCCGTCGCCGGTGTAGCCTAAACGCTCCCGGTTAGGTGTGTCTAAGGGGACGCCGGAGTGCATGTTGGACAGCTGTGTTCTTATGTAGGCATCATACAGCCAGTTCAACGTCTCATTGCTGCATCGGAAACTGGATGTCTGCGCAACATCCGCATGGACTACGGCACATAGAAATGGTGAATCGCCGCTGACATTCCGATGACCGGTTACTTCAAAATAACGGAAAGCCTGCCAGCTGAATTTGGGATGTACGGTCTCCTGAAGACCATTGCCGGTATATT
Source organism: Hungatella sp. SB206 (assembly GCF_051132295.1). Taxonomy (NCBI): domain Bacteria; kingdom Bacillati; phylum Bacillota; class Clostridia; order Lachnospirales; family Lachnospiraceae; genus Hungatella; species Hungatella sp. SB206. The sequence goes on from NZ_CP096603.1 coordinate 1,512,345, forward strand.
CCGCAGCCTGAATCTGGCTGTCGCCGCCGCTGGACAGAAAGTCCAATTCTCCGGTGGGAGAAAGTTCGTCGGAATGCAGAATTTTTATCGTCTGCCCGTCCTTTAGAACGCCGTTTACAACGACCCAGCCGCTTATATTTTCACCGGCATCATAGATGGCCCGGCTTTCATCTGAATACAGCAGTTTGGGAACCATAGTCCGGATCATTCTGTCGCCAGGACAGTCGGAAGGACATAACTGTGTTTCAAGCGGAGGGACGGCCGCTGCATTTTCCCAGTCGTTATCATCGAAGTCCGGGAGCTGCCAGCCGGGCTGTTTCAGGCGAAGATCGTGCTTCTCTCCAAAGAATAAGTTGTTGTATGTGACCTCGCTCCGGCTCCAGCACACGCTCTCGTCCGATACAATGATCCTGTCTTCCGCCCCTATAATCCGTATATGAAAGGTGAGCCGCGGTTCACCGAAGGACTGACGGCCCTCCACGATCCGGTCCTTCTGATTATACCAGCCGTTTCCCAGCGCGACCGCGATGGTATTGTATCCGTCCAGCAGATACTCCCCGATGGAATAGACGTCATAGTAGGTCCGGTGGGTGAACGTCCCTTTCATAGGGTATAAAAAGTTGGATATATCCCTGGGATGGTAGTCTGATGTCACCGGGATAAAGCATTCCTCATTTACTTTCCGGCCATTGATAAAAAGCTCGTAAAATCCGAGGCCGCAGATGGCGATCGACGCCTTATCCGGTTTTTTGACCTGAAAGGATTTTCGAAAGTACGGGGCGTCACAGGGGCCGGAGGCCTGTATCCAGTTTTCATTATCCAGATTTTCATATTCCAATGCCATATCGTTCAGTTTCATATTTTTTAGCTTTATATCCTCCAGTTCCATGCCTTTTGTTTCCATATCTTTCATTACCGTATCTCCTAATTCCATATCTTCCTCCAATCCATGAAATATTTTGTTAATCATAGTATAATGAGAGTAAAATTGTCCATGGAAAATCGGACACAACAGATGGAGAAATGAATGCAGGAGGCGGAACTCCCGTTCTTTAGTGTGAAATTTTCACCGTATCGCGGCAGCTTTTTCCATTCTAAAAACAGGGGCAGATATGATAGAATTTGGTCATAAAACACAAAAGGGAGGTTTACAAGATGAAACGCAGAACAATAGCACTCATGATGGCGGCAGCGGTTGCCGCAGGCAGTATGACAGGATGCGGCAGCAGCAAGACAGAGCAGACGAATCCGGAGACAGAGCAGACGACTGCAAAGGCGGAGGTGAAGGACACAGAGACAGAAACGTCCGGCGAGGGCGAGACAGAAGCGAAGGCAGAGGACGGCCAGTGGGAATATAAAGAAGCGACGCTGACGGCGTCCATCGGTACCGATCTGGCGCCGGCGGGATACCAGGCAGTATTCGATCTGGCGGAAGAGAAACTGGGAATTCACGTGGAAGTAGAAGTGCGGGGCGGCGGAGACAACGGTGACGCCATCATCAAGACGCGGCTGGCATCCGGCGATATGGCGGATCTCTGCGGAACCAACTCGGGAGCACTGCTTTCCGCACTCAACCCGGCAGAGTATTTCATCGATATCACCAATGAGGACTGGGCGGACAGGCTGGATGACACGTATAAGCAGGCGGTCACCATTGACGGCGTGGTATACGGAATCCCAACCTCATCGGCAAAGGGCGGCGTAATCTTATATAATAAGAACGTTTACGAAAAATACAACCTGGAAGTTCCCAAGACATGGGACGAGTTCTTACATAACTGTGACGTTTTAAAAGAAGCCGGGGAAGTGGCTTTGATTGGTTCCTATGCGGATCAGTGGACGACTCAGTTCCCATTCCTGGGGGATTACTACAACGTTATGGTGAAGGAACCGGACTTTGCGGAGAAATTCGAAAAGGGTGAAATCAAGTTTGCTACCAACGAAGCGGGACTGCGCAGCTGGGAGAAATTAGCGGATACCACTCCGTATTACAACGATGACTATATGGCTACGACTTATAACGATGCCTGTGACATGATCGTGACAGGCGAAGGCGCGCACTATTTCTCCAGTTCGCAGGCACTCTCCAATATCTACGAGCTGTACGGGGATGAAGTGAACAATGTCAGGGCATTTGCCATTCCGGGTGACGATCCGGAGGAACAGGGTCTGACGGTATGGGAGCCGTCTTCCTGGTACGGCAACAAGAATTCCGGCAAGGTAGACGATATCAAGCGGTTAATGGAATTCATGATTTCCGACGAGGCTCTCGATGTCTATACGGCGGCTCTGCTTCCGGAAGGACCGTACTGCGTCAAGGGATACAAGCTGCCGGATAACGCCTACGACGCTGTTAAATTCGATCTGCAGCAGTACTTTGATTCAGGAAAGACCGGACTTGCACTGGAGTTTATCACGCCGGTAAAGGGCGCCGATTGTCCTGCAATCTGCCAGGAGCTTGGTACGGGACAGACGACTCCGGAGGAAGCGGCCGCGGCATACGATGAAGACTGTAAGAAACAGGCGGCACAGCTGGGACTGGATTGGTAATCAAAGCCCGCGGCCTGCGGGAATAGAGAAGAGCGAAAGGCGAAGCGTTCACTACCGGTGATACGCTTCGTTCTTTCTTAGACAGGAGAATAGTATGGATAAGAAAAAAATATATTCCACGTGGTTTCTGGTGCCGGCCATGGCCGTTTTTACCGTATTCTTTCTGATACCCCTGCTTCTTTCCCTGTATTTCAGCCTGACGATCTGGAACTTCGACGAGGTGAAATTCTGCGGCCTGCAGAATTTTAAGATGTTCTTTTCCGAACGGTCCCTGAATACGGGTGTGAAAAATACGATGATCTACGCGGTACTGACGTGCGGGGCCAAGGTGGTGCTCGGTTTTTTGATTGGTGTGTTCTTAACCAGCAGTATCAAGACAAAGAATCTGCTGCGGTCGATCGTATTTTTCCCAAACCTGGTATCTACCATTGCGGTGGGAATTACGTTTACCGCTCTGATGCATCCGTCAAAGGGCCTGATCAACAAGTGTCTGGGGCTGATCGGAATCCAGGGCATTGACTGGCTGGGCAATACGAAGCTGGCTTTATTTTCCGTAATCGGAACGGATGTATGGAAGGGCCTCGGCGTGGCCTCGGTGATCTTTATCGCTGGTATCCAGGCGATCGACAAGACGTATTATGAGGCCGCAGTGATCGATGGGGCGGATAAATGGAAACAGCTGCTTTATATCACGCTTCCTCTGGCCCGTCCGGCCATGAACTCGGTCATCATGTTATCTTTTATCGGCGGAATGAGGAGCTTTGACCTGATCTGGGCGATGACCGGAGGCGGACCCGGATATGCGACGGAGGTGGTCGCATCCGCGGTATATAAGCAGTATGCGGCGGGGTATTACGGCCTTTCGACGGCAGGGAATGTGATTATGTTCCTGATGATTGCGGTTCTGGCCTATCCGCTTCAGAAATTCTTATTGAGCAGGGAGGTGGACTGATATGACACGTAAAAAAAGAGTGAGACTGCTTGGCGATGTGATTGGCCTTTTGGTGGCGGGAACCATCTTTGTAGTTCCGTTCATCTTCATGCTGGTCAGCTCCTTAAAGGAGCGGCGGGAGGCCAATCTGCTGCAGCTGTCCCTTCCTAAAGTGTTTCAGTGGGAAAATTATCTGGAAGTGATAAAGGCCAACAACTATCTGCTGATCCGGTCCTTTAAAAACAGCGCCGTGCTCACGGCAGGCTCGGTCATTCTTCTGATTGTGGTCTGCTCCATGGCCGGATACGTACTCCAGAGAAGAAGGGATCGCCTGACAGGCATTGCAAACAGCATTATTTTATCGGGACTCATGGTACCGCCGGCCATTCTGCCAACGATCTGGGTCATGAAGGGACTGCACCTATATAAGACGCTTCCGGGTATGATGCTGATTGAATGCGCGCTGCAGATTCCGTTTACCATCATGCTTTACCGGGGCTTTGTGGGCTCCATTCCGCTGGAGCTGGAGGAGGCGGGATACATCGACGGATGTACCAGAACCCAGATGTTTACGAAGATTATTCTTCCCCTGTTAAAACCGGTAACCTCCACCGTCATCATCTTAAATGCGGTAGCCGTATTTAATGATTTCACCAATCCCCTCTATTTCCTGCCCGGAACGAAAAATGCCACGATCCAGCTGACGCTGTTTAATTTTATCGGACGGTATTCCAGTTCTTACAATCTGCTGTTTGCCAACGTGATCATGATTACGCTCCCCATGCTGGTGCTGTTTCTGTTCTTTAACAAAAGAATTGTGGATGGCATGGTGGCCGGTTCGGTCAAAGGATAATCTGGTACTTGATTAATTGCAGGAGGATAGGTAAACTTAAGTTACTTATTTTGGATTGAATTATAGGAAGAGGTTACTTTTATGAAATTTCGCACCCGTATGATTTTGGTTTATTCGGCGTTTGTCTTGTCGGCGGCTGTTTTGCTGGGCGGATTCTTTTACTACTCCAGCGTGAAGCGTTCCGTTAATCAGGAACTTCGGAATCTGGAAGATATGTCGAGGCAGCTGACGCAGCAGTACGAGGAGTCCATCAAGGCGATGAAAAATGTAAGCCATTACGTTTTAAGCGACGTGGATGCCCTGGAGGCCATACGGAAATTGTCGGTATTTCCAAAGGATGCCGACTACGTTTCCCTGTATTTTAACGAGGCGGCCCGAGTGGTGCGAAATATACTCAATACCGATTACTTCATCAGTAATTTTTACAGGATTCTTTTTTACAATAAAAATGGAGTGGTGATAGCGACAACCCACGAAGAACGGAAGATGAACGCGGGAATGAATCTGGACGCCCTGCCATGGAAGGACCAGCTGGATTCGGTCGGATACGGGCAGTTTGCAGTCATAGGCCCTCACGAGGACGACTGGGGGGAGAAGAAGCAGAATGTCTTTTCTGTAGTAAAGGAAATCCAGGGGAATAATCTGGGCTATATCGAGGTCCAGAGGACGGAAGACTCGCTGCGGACCCTGTTTGCTATCTCCAATCCGGAGATAAAGGTCCTCCTTTTCGATGAAAAGGGGAATCTGTTGTTCAGCAATGAACGGTACGAAGGGGACTTGGGCTATGGGGATTTTTTAGCACAGGGGGATACGACTGCCAGGAGATACCGCAATTCCGTTACGGGAAATGACGAGTTTCTGGCGGGAAATGTGTCCGCAGAGACCGGCGCTGCGATTCTGGTGGCGGAACGGTACGACACGGTGCAGAGTGACCTGCGGTACATTTTTATGAGCACACTGCTTCTGGCGGCAAGCTTTATCGGAGTGGCCGTTCTCTATATTGTGGCGGCCTCCAATCATCTGGCCAGGCCGGTACAGGAACTGGCGGACTTAATGGAACGCACAAAGCTTACCAATATCACGGAAAATGTGGAGCTGAAGACCTCCAGCAATGAGATCGAGCTGCTGCGGCAGTCCTATGAAAACATGCTGAAGCGTCTGGACAGCGCTATTTTAAAGGAAAAGCGAACTTCCATGATCCAGCTCCAGGCCCAGTTTGACGCGCTTCAGGCGCAGGTGAATCCGCATTTTATCTATAATATCTTAAACGTCATCTCCAGCAGAGGCGTCCTGAATGATGACGACGTCATCTGTGAGATCTGCGACGGTCTTGCGTCCATGCTCCGCTATTCCACCAATACGAAGGAGCGGTATGCCACGGTGGAGAAGGAGGCCGATTATCTGGAGGCGTATATCAGGCTCCTAAAGTGCCGTTATGAGCATAAACTGGAGTACCAGATTACCATTCAGCCCGAGATAAAGGACTGTATTCTGCCGAAGCTGGTGCTGCAGCAGCTGGTGGAGAACAGCATTTCCCATGGGTATGAAAATGGTTATGAGATCATGCGCCTGGAGATCACAGGATGGCAGGACGATGAGGGCTGGTATATCAGGATTCGGGACAACGGGGATGGTTTCTCGGAGGAGGCGCTTCAGTACGTTAGGGACGAGATCATGAAATTAAGGATGCAGATCAGCTCCATACAGAGAAATGTGGAGCTGGAAATCGGGGGTATGGGCAACGCCAACAGCTTTGCCCGCCTGTATCTGCTGTATTCGGAACAGCTGATCTATCGCGCAGGTAATTACGAACAGGGAGCGGAAGTATTTTTCGGAGTTCGCAAAAGCAGTACTTTGGAGGGGGAGTCGTAATATGTACCGTATTCTAGTAGTGGATGATGAACCGGCGGCCATCAAGCATATCTGTAATATTATCGCCATCAAATGCCCGCAGTTCGAGGTGACCGCCACGGCGGAGCACGGCCAGGAAGCGCTTAAGCGGATGGAGGAGGATACGCCGGATATCCTGATCACGGATGTAAAAATGCCGGTCATGGATGGAATCGCGCTGGCCGAGCGTGTGAAGGAGCGCTATCCCGAGGTGCTGTCGCTGGTGGTGAGCGGGTATCAGGAGTTTGAGTATGCGAAGGCGGCCATACGGTCGGGCGTCTATGATTATCTGTTAAAGCCGATTAAGCCGTCTGCCCTGCAGAATGCATTAAACAGCATGGAGGAGGTGCTGGCTGAGCGTTATGCCAGAAAGCGGAATCTCCTGATGAAGAGCCTGTGCGAGAAGAACAGTGTCGATAGGAAACTGCTGGAGCGCTGCTTCCCGGCGGGGAAATATTACGCGGCGCTTGTGAGGCGAAATGGACTGCCGCGGCGGTATTCCGGCAATTCCGGCTTTGAGATATTTTCCGGCAGGGATGAGAAAATCTACCTCTATGGAAGAGATGAGATGGAGGCGATGTATCTCTATCCGGAAGATATTCTGTTTTACAAGAGCTTCTATCAGATCATCTCCGAGACAATCCGGCGGGAGCACGGCAACTCCAACTATGTGACCGGTATTATCCGGGAAACGCCGTTTTCCATCGGAGGTGCGGATGACGTCTTTTTAGAGCTGTACCAGCTTCTCGACAGCAATATCGTGATCGGCGCAAGCCAGATCCTGATTGCAGAGGAACTGAAAGAGGAAAAACGGAAGGGACAGGACGGACAGGAAACGACAGGCGGAGAGTTTCAGGCCCTGGAAAACTATATTCAAAAAGGTCAAAGAGAGAAAATCATATCGGCGGTGGCGGAGCTTTTTGACTGCTGGAAGCACACGAAGAGAACGCAGATGTATGTGGAAGCCCAGGTGAGATACCTTTTGATCCTGATGGATAAATCCGGCCTGCTCTCCGGAATGGAGCAGAGTACGGAGCGGATTCTGGATGATCTCTTTTTCTATGCGGAAGATTTGGATGAGGTTTCAGACTCGATACAAAACATGCTGATGCAGAAGATAAAGAAAGAACCGGCACAGCAGAAAATGGACACAGAGGAATTCTTTAAAAGGATCACCGGCTACATGGAGCGCCATCTGTCAGAGGAACTTTCCATGGGGAGACTGTGTAAAGAATTTGGCCTGTCGCCGACGTATTTAAATAAGCTGTTCCGCAAATACTCCGGCAGCTCCTTTAACAAGTGCCTGACTCTGGCCCGGATTCAGTGCGCCAGAGACTTAATGGATGAGGGAACCTCCGTCTATGTGAAGGATGTAGCCGCCAGAGCGGGCTATAACGACCAGTTCTATTTCAGCAGAATTTTCGCATCGGTGGTGGGTGTCAGCCCTTCCGATTATATGGAACGGGTTCAGAATCAGAAAAAGGAACAGGAGATACAAGGGAATGAACAGTGATTTGCAGCAGCGAATGGAAGCGGTTCTCGCAGACGCCCTGAATCAGCAGGAGATGAGCGGGGCCAGCGTCCTGGTAATGAAAGACGGAAAAACACTCTGCCGCCTGGAGGCAGGCTATGCGGACAGGAAGGCCGGCAGGAAGATAAAATGTGATACGATTTACCGCTTATATTCCATGACCAAGCCAATTACCGCCGTAGCCGCCATGATCCTGCTGGAGAGAGGAGAGCTGTGTTTGCAGACACCGGTTTACGAGTATATCCCCTCATTTTCCGGCGGAAAGGTGTGGCGTGACGGCCGTCTGGAAGAGGCCATCCGCCCGGTAACGATCCATGACCTGCTGAATATGACATCGGGGCTGTCCTACGGGGATTCGAATACGGAGACAGAGAGGCGGACCAGGGAGCTCTTCTGCGAGACGGAGCGCCGTCTGATCACAGAATCACCGATGACGACCCGGGAGTTTGCCGAAAAGGCGGGAGCGATCCCTCTTCTGTATCAGCCCGGCACCTCGTGGAAATACGGTATAGCCGCCGATATTATGGGGGCGGTCATCGAGACAGTTACGAATCAGACTCTGGGAGCGTTCATGAAGAGTGAGATTTTTGAACCGCTGGGTATGACGGATACCGGTTTTTATGTGCCGGAGGAAAAACAGCACCGCCTTGCAATGGCCTATGAGACGGGAACGGACGGGAAACTGAAGGAATACACCGGCAATTTCCTGGGAATCAACAACCGTATGAAGGGAAAAGCAGGATTCGAATCCGGAGGCGCAGGGCTGGCCTCCACCATCGATGATTATGAGCGGTTTGCCAGAATGCTTCTTCAAAAGGGGAGTTTTGAAGAGAGGCAGATTCTTCGGCCAGGGACGGTGGAATATCTGACAGGAGGCCGCCTTTTTGGAGATACGCTGTCAGAAAGCCCGCAGGGGAGCTTTGAACGCTGGTTCGGACAGCGCGGATTCAGCTACGGAAATTTTATGAGGGTATTGTGGAATCCGGGACAGGCCTCTGTTCTCGGCCGGCAGATGGAGTACTGCTGGGACGGATGGCTCGGCTGCAGCTTTGTGAACTGTCCCAGGGAACGGCTTACCTTTCTCGTGATGCAGCAGAAAAAGGATGCCGGAATGCTTGTTACGAGGCTGAAAAATGTATTATTTTCACACGATTTATCATGATGTGGAGAGGAATCCCATCACAGAAAGGAAAACAAGATGTTTTTAACTCATGAGAAATTAACCGTTTATACGGAGGAAATATGGAGCAGGAGATATGAGGAGACCGTGGAAGTATTCCCCTTTGTCTCCAAAGACGCCGGCTGTGAGACCGATGAGGTTCTGTCCCGGTATCCGGGGCGCCTGACCGGCGGGGAATTGGTCCGGAAGGGAGAATTCTTTATCGGGCGTGACCGCTATCTGTGGCTGCAGGCGGATGCTGCGGTTCCGGAGAAACGGGAGGGGAGCCAGATCATGGGAGTCTTCGACTTCGGCAAGACGGGGGAGGGGTTCAACAGTGGTTTCGAGTCCCTGCTGTTTATCGACGGGAAGCCGTACCAGGGAGTGGACACGTTCCACAATGAGGTGATTCTGGAACCGTTTGCCGGCAAGACTATAGAGCTGACGTTTCTGCTCTGGACCGGCTTGGAGGGAGGCGGTGTCCGCACCGGGCAGATCCACCGTTTTAAGAAGGCGGGAATTGGATATCTGAATCTGGCCGCGGACCGTTTCTTCTACCATTCCGATGCTGTTGTTAAGAGCGCTGCGCTGATGCCGGAGACTGGCACCGAGAAGGAGGCCATCCTGACTGCCTTAAACGATGCGTACACGCTCATTGACTGGGATCAGGACCGCTTTTATCCTACGGTGGAGGCGGCGCTGCGGCAACTGGAAGATGATTTCAAACAGATGGATAAGAGAAGTGACATCACGGTGCACTGCGTGGGCCATACCCATATCGATGTGGCATGGCTGTGGAGATTAAAGCATACCAGGGAAAAGGCAATGCGTTCCTTTTCCACCGCTCTCAGGCTCATGGAACAGAATGAGGACTTTCTGTTTTTGCAGAGCCAGCCTCAGCTTTACCAGTATATCAAACGGGATTGCCCCGAGATTTACGAACAGATTAAAAAACGGATTGCGGAAGGGAAATGGGAAGTGGACGGCGGCATGTGGCTGGAAGCCGACTGCAATATCACCTCCGGCGAGGCGCTGGTACGCCAGTTCCTGCATGGCTGCAATTTTATCAAAGAGGAATTCGGCCGCGAATGCACGCATCTGTGGCTTCCGGATGTGTTCGGATACAGTTGGGCGCTGCCTCAGATTCTGAAGCAGTGTGGGATTCAGACATTTGCAACCACGAAAATCAGCTGGAATGATGTGAACCGGATGCCGCATGACCTCTTCTGGTGGCGGGGAATCGACGGAAGCGAGATACTGACCTATTTCATTACAACGCCGTATGAAAGCTCAGAGCATAAGCACGGAGCGACGTATAACGGAAAGCTGACGCCGTTCGAGATATTCGGAAGCTGGGAGCGGTTCCGGGATAAGAACCTGACGAAGGATGTGCTGATCCCCTTTGGCCACGGGGACGGCGGCGGTGGAGTGACAACGGGAATGTTAAAGAGCAGGCGGTCCATGGATATGCTTCCCGGAGTGCCCCATGTGGTGAATGACACGGCAGGAGGCTATTTCCAGAAGCTTCACCGCGATATGGAGGAACGGAAGAGCCAGCAGCCGGTATGGGATGGCGAGCTGTATCTGGAATACCACCGCGGCACCTATACGTCTCAGGCGAAAAATAAGAGATGGAACAGGAAACTGGAGTGGAAGCTGGCGGAGACGGAATGGCTGGCCAGCCGCAGCCTTGCGGACGGGCAGGAATATCCGCAGGAGGCCCTCCATCACGCATGGGAGATCGTTCTGCGCAATCAGTTCCATGATATCATTCCGGGATCCTCCATCCATGAAGTCTATGAAGATTCTGAAAAGGAATACCGGGAGGCGGACCGGCTGCTTAACGAGACGAGAGCCGTTCTTCTCGCCGGTCTTACGGACAACAGCGACAACTACTGGACGCTCTGGAATTTCAGCAGCTATAGCAGAAACGATCTGGTCCGGATCGAAGAGCCGCGGGAGGGCCGGTTTACGGAACTCGACGGAACACTGATAAACGCATGCCGTGACAGCAGCGGTTACTGGCTGCAGGCCAGTATGCGGGGACTGGAGATGCGGAGTATTTGTTTCCTGCCGGGGGCGATCGGAGCCAGGCAGGAAGACGACGGATGGAGAGAAGACAGACAGAAAGAATCCGGGCAGAAAGCAGATGGACAGGAAACAGGCAGAAGGGAAGAAAACGTTCGGAAAGAGGCGGTTTGGAATCGTTCGGCTGTTGTCTCTGAGAACGCGGCCGAGACGCGGTATTACCGGATCCGCTGGAATGACAGGGGACAGCTGACCTCTGTCTATGATAAGGAAAACGAGCGTGAGGTGCTGAAGGGCGAAGGAAACCGCCTGGAGATCTTCGAGGATAAGCCCATGCGGTTTGACGCCTGGGATATAGACATCTTTTACATGGAAAAGGTTGAGAACGCGGAGCTCACAGATCCGCCGGTGCTTTTGGAAAATAACGAATTGAGGACGGTGATCCGGTTCTCTTACGTATACCGGAAATCAACCATCGTGCAGGACATGATCCTGTATGGCAACAGCCGCCGCATTGATTTTGAGACCACGGTAGACTGGCATGAGGACCACCGGCTCTTAAAAGCGGCTTTCGAGCTGGACATCAGGAGTACCAGGGCAGTATACGATATTCAGTTTGGCCATGTGGAGCGCCCGACTCACTATAATACCAGCTGGGATCAGGCAAAGTTCGAGGTGGCGGGCCACAAGTGGGCGGATATTTCCGACAGCGGCTATGGTGTCAGCCTGATGAATGACTGCAAATATGGCTATAGTGCCAAGGACAGTACGCTTAAACTCTCTCTTTTGAAGAGCGCGAAATTCCCGGATACGGAGGCAGACATGGGACTGCATACCTTCACCTATGCGCTTTATCCCCATGCGGGAACGGTGACGGAGGGAGGAACCATTCCGGAGAGTCTGAATTTAAACGTGCCGGTCGGCTCGTCAAGAGGCAGAGAGAAGGTGCAGACAGCAGGCAAAAGGATCGTATGGACGGATAATCCGTCGGTATTTGTGGATGCGGTAAAAAAGGCAGAAAGAGAAGAGTGCCTGATTGTACGTCTCCATGAAGTGTCAGGCAGCAGGCAGACGGTATCCGTCCGATCCAATTACCCCGTGAAGAAATGGGCCGTCTGCAACCTGCTGGAACAGGACTGCGGCGCCCAGGAAACCGATGAAATAACAGCGGTTTTACAGCCGTTTGAGATTCGGTCATTTAAAATCTGGCTCTGATAAATAACGGCGCCGCGCCCCGTGTTTAAAATTTCCCTCTTCTGCCAATACTTGTTAATAACAACTGGTGAAAGTGAGGAAAAGGTATGAGCAGGCGCTATCATGTGTATTCCCTGTCAGACCCCTCGAAGGCACAGCGAATTGTCGGCGAGATCGGAAAAATGGACGGGGTAAAGAAGGTGGACATTTCTGAGGACTTGAGGGAGATGGACATCGACGCGGATTCCGCGGAGTTCAGCGCGGTCATGGATCGGGTGGTGAACATCTGTAATAAGGTCTCTTATGGATGCGAAGTGAAATATAAGTTTTCATGAGCAGACGGTAAGCGGCGGAGAGGAGAAGAAATCCTCTCCGCCGTTTCTGTGTGGAAAAGGAAATTACCAATACCTTATAAATCAAAGTTGGAAAGTATTACCTCCTCCAAACCTGTTCACTATGTATTAAACTGTAACAGTTCAGACGGCGGGTAAAGAGGGCACTTCAATTGCATAATTAAAATAATTAAACAAAAATTCAGTGCTTTTTATGAAGCAATTAAAATGTATCCGGCAGCCCGCAGGGTAAAAGGGAGAGTACAGCGAGAAAAACACCAGAAAGATTGTAAAATTTAGTAAAATCATATTGACAAAACTTAATTCTTAGTGTATATTTTAAATATAATTTAATTGTTAATTAAATAAAAATTCAATAGTGTTTAACAAGGAGGAGAATCGTGAAAAGGAAATTAACAGCAGTTCTTACAGTTGCCCTGGCAGCGGGGATCATGGTAACGGGGTGTGGCAGTTCAGGTACGACGACAAAGGAAAGCGCAGCAACTACGGCGGGAGATACCACTGCAGCAGGAGATACTAAAGAAGCAGGAGACACTGCCACAGAGGCGGCGAAGAGCGGAGAGGTAACGACCATTCGTTTCTACGGATCCGACTCCGAGTACAACCAGAATATCGTAGCGGGCTTCCAGACAGAGAACCCGGATATTAAGGTTGAGATCGTACCGGTAGACTTCGATAACGCAGAGCAGATCATCAAGACAGGCATCGCTTCCGGTGATCCGGTCGACGTAAGCTTCTTCTGGGGCAGCCAGATCAATGCATTTACAGATGACAACATGGCATACGACATAACTCCGTACTTAACAGAAAACAACAATGAGTGGAAAGATACATTTGTTCCGGCATACATAGACGCAGGCATGGTTGACGGTAAGTACTACGCCGTAAGCTATCAGCCGGTTATCGAGACCATTTTCTATAACAAGGATTTATTTACTCAGTATAATGTAGAGATTCCAAAGACATGGGACGAATTTGTAGAAGCATGTAAAGTATTCAAGGACAACGGCGTATACGGCGTAGGCAACTGGAACGGCCAGAACCACCAGCTGCTTCAGTTCGCATACCAGTATATGGCAAATGACGGAACACTGGAAGAATACGTGGCAGGCAAAGGCGACTTCACACAGTGTGAAGGCTTGAAGAAATGTCTTGAGAACTGGAAATCCGTTTATGATGCAGGCTACTGGTATCCGGGCGAGGGCGCTTTAACCTCCACCAAGGACCAGACACAGGCAGCCTGGTATCAGGGCAAGGTAGCCATGCTGTTTGACGCAGGCTCCAACGCAGGCGAATACACAAAGAACAGCGAATTTGAAGTTGGCATCCTTCCCTTCCCATACGTAGCAGAAGGCGGAAAGTACGCGCTTAACACGGTAACAAACGCACTGTTCATTCCGGCCAATGCAAAGCATCCGGAGGAAGCGGTCCGTTTCATGAAGTACTATACCAGCGACGCAGGCATCGAAGAGATCATTAAGAGCGGAAGACTGCCAGCTACTATCTCCATGCAGGATAAGGTGGACAGCGAAATCTTAAAAGACCTTCTTGCAACCACGGTAGGCGACAATGTAGTCGGTTACAAGCAGATGCAGGGACTTTCTTCCGAGATCAATTCCTTCCTTCAGAATGATATGGTCGGCATGGTCTGCACAGGAACCAGTGTAGAAGACACACTGGAGCAGCTGGAAGATTTAAAGCAGGCAACCGTGAAAGGCGAATAAGGAAAGCAGTAAATACGCGCTGATAAGGGAGTGCTGACAGCGCTCCCTTTTTCCTTACATTGAGGTATAGAGTATGCAGAAATCAAAGAGAAAAATGAGCAATATCGAGAAAAAATATATGGTTGCAGGCTTTGCATTCCTGACGCCTGCTATTGTGATCTATCTTATATTTGCCGTCATCCCGTTTTTTGACAGTTTCATTCTGTCATTTCAGGAGTGGAGCGGTTTTGGACCGAGAACGTTTCTTGGTTTGAAGAATTATTTTTCCGCGTTCCGCGATAAAACGTTCCTCCTGGCCATCAGGAACAGCGTTTATCTCGGTGTGGCATCGGCGTTTTTCAGCGTGATCATAGGTGTTCTTATGGCATGGCTGCTTCTTTATGTAGGGAAAAAATGGGGCGGCTTCTTCCGGACCATCCTCTTTTCGCCCAGCATGATTCCGGCCGTCATCACGGCGCTTATCTTTGCGTTCGTCTATGAGCCGGAGATCGGTATTTTAAATAATATTCTGGGTACTCTCGGCTTGGAGAATTTACAGCATGCGTGGCTGACCAACAAGGGGACGGCGCTCAACTGTATTCTGTTCGTATCGGCATGGAAGCAGGTAGGACTTACCATGGTACTCTGTTTCGCAGGCATGCAGGGAATCGACAACTCCTTAATCGAGTCTGCAAGACTGGATGGGGCGACGGATTTCCAGATCTTTAAGAAGATTATTCTGCCGCTTATCATGGCGTTTGTCCAGCTTTCCACAATATTTGCAGTCATGAGCGGTCTTAAGATTTACGATACCGTAGTAGCACTCACCAATGGCGGACCGGCCAAGTCAACGACCGTTATGCCGTTATGGATTCTTCAAAACTCGTTCTCATTTAACAATTACGGTTATGGTTCCGCCATGAGTATGATTTTTGTTGTCATTGTTTTAATCGGCATGGTTGTGGTCAAGAAGCTGGTAAGAGGAGGTAACTATGAGCGATAGAATGTTCGGCATGAATAAATGGATGAAGGTGCTTGCCTATACTGTTCTGGGCATTTATACGGTTGTGGTTGCCTATCCGATTTTATTCATGTTTTTTACATCATTTAAATCAAATAAAGAGTTCTTCGTAAACTTGTTCGGCCTTCCGCAGAACGTGGAGATCATGAACTACGCCAAGGCGTGGAGTGTGGGAAAACTGGGTACCTATTTTGGAAACAGTGTAGTGGTCACCGGAGTTTCCGTAGCGGTTACCACGATTGTTTCACTGCTTGGCGGATATGCGCTGGCGAAGTTATACATACCGAAGGCAAACCTGATCATGGATGCATTTATGGTATTCAACTTTATCCCTGGCATTGCGATCTATATCTCCCTCTATTCCATGATGAGCAAGATGCATCTGACGGGTGGAAGAATCAGCCTGATTCTGCCTTATATCGCATGGCAGATTCCATTTTCCATGTATATCATTAAACAGTACTTTGAGACCATACCCGAGGAACTGATCGAGAGCGGGCGAATCGACGGCTGTACGGAATTCGAGGCGTTTTTCCATATTATGCTTCCGCTGGTGAAGCCGGCGATTGCGACCATCATCGTATTCACCTTTATCGGAAACTGGGGCGAACTGATGTGGGCCAACATTACGACGGCCTCCAACGCGCTGATTAAGACACTTCCCGTCGGTCTTCTGAATTTCAAGACGGAGATGGGCGTTGAATGGGGACAGTACACCGCGGGAATCTGCATGGTCACCCTTCCCCTGATGCTGGTATTCGGGTATTTCCAGAAATACTTTGTGTCAGGACTTACGAATGGCGCGGTAAAGGGATAGTTTAACTATAAAAAATGATGAGAGGGAACGCGAATGAGATATACAGATTATAAGTTTCACGTACCGGAAGAAAAGATTGTAAGGCTGATCGTGAATACCGATGCTAAGAACGAGGCGGACGACCAGTTTGCGATCGTCCAGGCGCTGCTAAGCCCGAAATTTGAAAATGCAGGCATGATTGCGGCTCATTATGGAACGAGACATGAGGATTCCATGGAGCGGAGCTTTAAAGAGCTGGAGGTTATCTTCGACAAGATGCATTTCCCGAAGGAAAACATGATTTTCCACGGCGCGCCTCATGCAATTCCCGACAAGACGACTCCGGTTGTGAGTGAAGGGGCGGAGCTGATTGTCAGAGAAGCCATGAAGGACGACGACCGTCCGCTGTTCGCAATCTTCTTAGGCCCGCTTACGGACCTGGCGAGCGCTCTTCTCATGGAGCCGAAGATCGCATCCAGGATGACGGCTATCTGGATCGGAGGCGGAAGGTATCCGGCTGGCGGCCCGGAGTTTAACCTGGGTAATGATATCAATGCGGCCAATGTGGTGTTCCAGAGTAAAATGGAGATCTGGCAGGTTCCGAAGAACGTTTATGAGATGATGCCGCTGTCACTGGCAGAACTGGAATATAAGGTAGCTCCGTACGGGGAAATCGGAGAGTACCTTCTGCAGCAGCTGGACGAACACGCGCAGGAGGAGGGGCCGAGAAACAGCGCCTTCCGCACCGGGGAGACGTGGGTCGTCGGGGACAGCCCGGCCGTGGGCCTGCTCTTATATGAGCACAGATTTGAGTTTGACTGGGTCGAAGCGCCGCTGGTGACGGAAGACATGGCCTATGTTCATACGAAACTGAACAGACCGATCCGGATTTACCATTCCATTGACAGCAGGCTGATCCTGGATGACTTCTTTGCGAAGCTGGCGCTGTTTCATGCGAAGCATCCGGAAGGATATAGCGGTTAAATGGATGCTGCGGAAAGAAGAGAATCTGTCATAAAATAAGAAAGGAGCTTTCAAGTCTGCCATGGCAGCGGCTTGAAAGCTCCTTTTGTTATTTTGAAGATCCCAAATTACCCAAAGAGCAGAGTGAACCCTGAAAGAGAAATCAGAGGCGTGCCAGCAGTTCCATCAATTCTCCGGTAGGAAGCGTCTCCTGTTGCGTTCCAAGTGTAAGGATCTCAGAAAGCACCTCGTAAAAACGAGTGATATCTGCCCGATCCAGCTCTGCCGTCTGATATTTGAAATAAAAATCCAAACCGCGGTTCTGAGGCGCATGCATCACCGTTAAGTAAAGCTTCTGAATATCCGCCCTGCTTGAGAACCACTCGATGTTCAGCGGGATGTGTTTTAAAAATGGGTTGGGAGAGGAGAGAGGAAGGGGCTGACAGGTCAATGCGGCTCCTTCATAGGTGGTAAGCGGCGGCATCCCGAAGGTATCGGCAAACAGCGCATTTACCTGTTCCGGATCGAAGTCGGCGTGGCGGTATATGCCGTTTTGATAAGCCTTTATCTGCCGTATCCCATCCAGAAAAGTGGCTTCCGGCAAAACTACGGTCCTGCAGGGGTAGCAGTGAATCCGGCAGCCGCCGCAGGTACGGCTCTGCCTGGAAGAGCGGCGGGATACGTAATTGCGGAGGCTGATGTCCGGTTCTCCATCATTGGCAAAGGACAGCGCAGTGCGCATGGCCATGAGCAGCAGATTAGCCATGGACACGGAATGCTTCCGGCAGTATGCTTCCAGCCGGGCAGCCTCCTTTTTCGGCAGAGTGAACTTCTCCATATCGCCGTCCATGGGCTGTATGATCCGGTCGGCAGCGCGCAGGCCGGGAAGGCCGTGGCTGATCCGGCTTTGCATCAGTTTCCGGGAGCCGCCTATATCTGTGTAGATGGGCTCGCCTGCGGACAGCAGCTGCCTCCAGAAGGCGCTGTCCCTTTCCCTGCGCAGCGGATCCTGTTCCCGCCGTAAATCTGACTGCAGAACCTCTTCATAACACGCCGGCATGTCTGGCGCCGGCGATCCGTAAAGGTAATGGCAGTACAGCTGGAACGTATCATTCATCATAAAAATCAGTCCGCAGGAATCCATGATGCGGTGATCGATACAGAGGTAAAGGCCGTTCCAGCCGCCTGGAAGGGATACCATGACAAAACGCAGGAGGGGGGAATCCGCTTCGTCAAAGCCAAGAGTGCTCCAGTGATTCATCAGAGCCTTGATCTCCGGGGCGCTTTTATCCTTTAAGTTTTCATATATAATGTCAGGGGAACTCTCCGGGACAATATACTGCCGGATTCCACCGTCTCTGTTCGGCGGCGTGAACTGGACCCGCAGGCACTCAAGACGCCGGACTTCTTCTTTCAGGCATTTTTCTAACAGGGAAAAGTCTACGGGAGCATGTAAGGAAATGCACACTCCAATGGTTAAAATCTGGGCTGTGCCGAATTCTTCAAGGGCCTGCTGGAGCATGCGCTGGGAAGAGGTGAGGGGAAAAAGGGTATTAGTCATGTGGCCACGCTGCCTTTCCGGGATTGCATAAGTGTTACAATATATGAAATCCGGGGAAGGTCAATGACAACACATGCAAAGCACTCAAAAATCAGTGGAGTAAATCCACCATGAGTGTATGGAATTTTTCGTGTTCGCTCCACTGCGGAAAGTGGCATGAGTGCTCAAACCAGTGAAACTGCTTTTCCGTCTGTATGGTATCATAGTATTCTTTTGCAAGCGCGGATGAGACGTGGACGTCGTGACGCCCCTCCACGAATATGACAGGCGCCCCATATTCAGTCCGGCCTTCAAAATTAACCTCCATAAGCTCAGGCCACAGCCGTTTAATTGCCTGCAGGCTGCCCTTCTGGCGCCGTATTAAATCAGGAATCGAATAATACCTGGAAAATAGGAACGGTGTCACCAGGGGATTATAATTTGTCCTGCCATAGAGGGAGCCTCCGTGTTTTACAACCTGTTTTGTCACGAAAAGCAGATCGTCCAGCCAGTTTTCACCGGTGTAGGTGCAGTCCGCCTTTTTCAGCCGCGCAAGAGCTTTTTTACCGGCGTGTGCGGCGGCGAACTCGTAGCCCGTGCGGCTGGCTTTTTTCATGTTTACCACCTGGCCGCATCCGACATAGGCGCGTACCTTCTCCGGATGCTTCTCCGTATAGGTAAGCCCCAGGACGCTTCCCCAGGAATGTCCGACGAGATAAAGCTTTTCCTGACGGTAACGTTCGGTTAAGAGTGTCACCAGCGCATGGAGATCCTCGAGAAAGGTAGCGATGGTGACGGTGCTGTCTCCGAAATCGTAATAGGATTTACCTGCCCCGCGCTGCTCCCATACGACGACGGTAAAGTGCTTCTCCAGCTCGCTGTTGTATTTCAGAACTATCGGCAGCGCGGCGTCTCCGGGGCCGCCGTGAAGATAGAGAAGAAGGGGCAGATGATCTCTTTCAGCCCGGATTGATACGTACTGCGGTACTCCGTTAAGGGTGATGGTGGTCTGGTGGTTGATTGGCATAGGGGCCTCCTTCGACATTAAATTGCAGAATTTATGGCTGTGAACTGCAACGCTGTAACCGGTACTGCTTTCATTATAGTGAATTGGGATTGACATTATATGTTTAAAGATACTATTATAATAATATATAATATTAAAGAAGCGCTGCCGATTGTACGGTTGACCCCATGAAAACAGCTTAATCAAAAATGACCGCTTGTTTTCTCAGGACAGGGCGGTTATTTTGTGATTATGATTGCCTTCTGTGGCAGAGCCAAGTCCAAAAGCTGTCAGTAAGAGACTAAGAGCAGCGATCAGACCTTCAAGTGTCAGCAATGGCAATATTATTATAACAAACCATGGTACAGAAAACAACATAAAAAAGTAACAGGCAGCTGCTCCGGGAATCCTTCCTGAGAGCAGCTGCCTGTTTTAAAAACATGTATTCACTAAATAATTAAACGTTTATTTAACCCTTCACACTCTTCCTCTCATGCAGTTTCACCGAAACCTCCGTCTTAATCATCACCTTCGTCTCCCCCGCGATCTTCTGCAGGAGTCTTAGAACGGCCAGTTCACCGAGGCGTTTCTTTGGAACCTCCATGGTTGTGAGCGGCGGTTCGAGGAAATCACAGATCGGGGTATCGTCGAAGCCGACGATGGAGATGTCTTCCGGGATCTTGTAGCCGAATTCCTTAAAGGCCCGCATGGCACCGGCGGCGATTAGATCGTTGTCGGCAAAGTAGGCCGGGGCAACCGGTGGTTTTTCGCGGAGAATCTCCGACATATCCGTGTAAGCACCCTCCATGGAAGGCGTCAGCCTGTGGACGTAGGGGTGGCTGGTGGGGAGGTCGTGGTGGCGCAGCGCCTTGTAATAACCATCCGCCCGCTCCTCAAAGTTGCCGATGGGATAGGAGGAACGCAGGTAGCCGATTTCTCCCAGGCCCTTGTCGATTAAGTAGTTGGTGGCCAGGTATGCACCCTGCACATTGTTGATCAGGACGGAATCGCAGTCCAGCTCTTCAAAGTACGTATCCAGCACCACCATAGGCACCTTCAGCCTGGTAAATGGCTGGAAGTACTCCACATCCATCTCCGTGCCCAGCAGGAGGATTCCCTGGCAGTTCTTCTCCGAGAGCTCCTGAATCTGCGCGCCGATATCTTTATTTTCATAAAAATAAGTAATCTGAAGTTCGAATCCCTTTCCCTTGCAGGCCTGTTCGATTCCCTCCGTCAGCTGGGAGAAGAACGGCGTATCTGCGACGACGGTTCCGTGCTTTTTGTAAATGACATACAGGATACTGCCTTTTTCCTCGGCGGTATCCCATTTTTTTGAAAAATCGTAACCGTATTCCCTGGCGGCATCCAGGACCAGGTTTCTGGTCTTTTCGCTGATGCCCGGTTTGCGGTTTAATACCATGGAAACCGTAGCTGCCGATATATTTAACTTCTGAGCCAGCTCCTTCGCTGAAATTGACATACTTGGCCCTCCTCTGACACAAATATCAAACGCATAAAAACTGTTTAAAAATAAAAAAGTACTGTTTACTTAATCATACAGGAATTAGTTAAATTCGTCAATAGATAGTTCCTATATAATTTAAAGAAAATTAAGTTAAATTCAATTGACATTTCAAATAAGATTTAATATAATTAAGTTAATAATAAAGATAGAATTTAATATAATTCAATTGAGATTTAAAAGGAGGAAACGTATGTTATCACTGAAACTGGGGTTTGCGCCTACAAGAAGAAGCATATTCAGCGCTCCGGATGCGTTAAAGTTTGCCGGGTTAACAAAGAAACGTCTGGAAGAGCTGGGGGTAGAATTTGTCGGTCTCGACGGGATCAATGAAGAGGGGCTGCTATACGATGACGGCGATCTCGACGCCATTGTGAAACGTTTTGAGGAGGCAGGTGTTGACGGACTGTTTCTTCCTCACTGTAATTTTGGAACAGAATACGTCTGTGCAAGGCTCGCAAAGCGTTTGAATGTTCCGGTTCTCTTATGGGGACCAAGGGATGAGAGGCCGGATGAGAATGGAATCCGTTTAAGGGACAGCCAGTGCGGTTTATTTGCTACCGGAAAAGTCCTGCGCAGATTCGGGGTGCCGTTTACCTATTTAACAAACTGCCGTCTGGAGGATCCGGAATTCGAGGGCGGAATTCGTAACTTCCT
This sequence comes from Hungatella sp. SB206, assembly GCF_051132295.1. Lineage (NCBI taxonomy): Bacteria > Bacillati > Bacillota > Clostridia > Lachnospirales > Lachnospiraceae > Hungatella > Hungatella sp. SB206. The sequence goes on from NZ_CP096603.1 coordinate 1,534,042, forward strand.
GGCGGTCTGCAACGTGGTGAAGGTATTCCGCCATACGAGAATTCTTCAGATCGGGCCGAGACCCTTTGATTTCTGGTCCACCATGTGCAACGAAGGGGAACTGCTGGAGAAATTTCAGATTCAGTTATCCCCGATTCCGATTCCGGAGCTGACCGCCGAGATGAAGCGGGCGAAGGAGGAGGGCGTGGAGGTGCAGGCTGTGATGGACGACTGCAGAACCGGCATGTGCGTCAAGATCAAAGATGGGGAACTGGAAAATGTAGCCGCCCTCAAGGTAGCGATGAAACGCCTGACCGAAAAGTACGGCTGCAACGCGGTCGCAATTCAGTGCTGGAACGCGCTTCAGAGCGAGATCGGAATCATGCCCTGCGCGGCCAATTCCTTATTAAATGAAGAAGGAATTCCCGTTGTCTGTGAGACCGATATTCATGGAGCGATCACCGCGGTGATGGCGGAAGCGGCGGGGATGGACGAGGCGAGAACCTTCTTTGCGGACTGGACGGTGCGCCATCCGGACAACGAAAACGGGGAGCTGCTTCAGCACTGCGGCCCGTGGCCGATCTCCGTGGCGAAGGAAAAACCAACCATCGGCTACCCTCTGGCCTTCGACTATCCGGGGGCAGTGGAGGCCGAAGCGAAGCACGGTGAGATGACCCTTTGCCGCTTCGACGGCGACAACGGAGAGTATTCCCTGCTTCTTGGAAATGCCAGGGGCATCGAGGGACCATACACGAAAGGCACGTATGTGTGGGTGGAGGTAGAGGATTTAAAACGCCTCGAGAACAAGCTGGTCTGCGGCCCGTATATCCATCACTGTGTGGGAATCCACAAAGACGTAGTGCCTGTATTATATGAGGCATGCAAATACATAGGAGTCACCCCGGATTTATATGATCCCATCGAGGAAGAGGTAAAAGCGGCGATCTACAGTCCGTCCGGCAGGTGAATGGGGTAAGTAAATCAGAGCGAATTGCAGCATATCAGAACAAGGGGTAAATGGAATGAATGAAAATCTAAAGGCGCTGTCCTACGCGCTTCGTAAAAATGTACTGGACATGGTATACAGGGCAAAAACCGGCCATATCGGCGGAGATTTCAGCGTCATGGAAATCCTGGTAAGCCTGTACCTGAAGGAAATGAACATCAGCCCGGAAAACCAGGATGATCCTGACCGGGATTACTTCGTGATGAGCAAGGGCCATTCCGTGGAGGCCTACTATTCGGTTCTGGCAGCGAAGGGATTTCTGGATATCGATGACGTCATCCGGAATTTTTCCACATTCGGTTCAAAGTATATCGGCCATCCCAACAACAAGCTGCCGGGCATCGAGATGAATTCCGGTTCCCTGGGACACGGACTGCCTGTGTGCGTGGGCATAGCAAAAGCGTGCCAGATGGACGGCCGGCCGAGCCGCGTCTACACGGTTATGGGAGACGGAGAGCTGGCGGAAGGTTCCGTCTGGGAAGGCGTCATGGCAGCTTCCCAGTACCGTCTGGATAACTTGTGCGCCGTAGTCGACAGAAACCGGCTTCAGATCTCCGGTTCCACGGAGGAGGTCATGCACCACGACGATCTTGCGGCCCGTTTCGCGGCATTTGGCTGGAACGTTTTAAGTGTGGCAGGCAATGAGATCGACGCCCTTCTGGACGCATTTGAAGCAGCGAGGGAGACAAAGGGATGCCCTACCGTAGTGATCGCCAATACCACGAAGGGATGCGGCGTCTCTTTCATGGAAAACAGTGCCGGGTGGCATCACAAGGTGCCGGATGCCAAACAGTATCAGGCGGCTGTAAAAGAGTTGAGTGAGCGGGAGTTACGGTCGCTCAGCGCGCATAACAAGGAGGCTTAGTGCTATGAATAAAATACCAAACCGACAGGTAATCTGTGACGTGCTGATGGAGCATGCGAAGACCGACCGGGACATCGTCGTGCTGTGCAGTGATTCCAGGGGAAGCGCCTCCATGACGCCATTTACGGAAGGCTATCCGGAACAGTTTGTGGAGACCGGAATTGCGGAACAGGATTTAGTCGGCATTTCCGCAGGCATGGCCAGGGCGGGGAAAAAACCGTATGCCGCATCTCCGGCCTGCTTCTTAAGCACCAGGAGCTATGAACAGGCTAAGGTGGATGTGGCATACTCCAACACCAATGTGAAGCTGATCGGAATCAGCGGAGGAATCAGCTACGGAGCATTGGGAATGAGCCACCATTCGGCCCAGGATTTTGCGGCCATGTGCGCGATTCCGAATATGAGAGTCTATGTGCCCAGCGACCGCCATCAGACGAGAAAACTGATGGAGTCTCTGGTATCGGATGAGAAGCCGGCCTATATCCGCGTGGGAAGAAATCCGGTGGAAGATATATACGAGGAAGACTGTGTTCCATTTGAGATGGACCGCGCAACTGTGATCAGCGAGGGAACCGATCTGGCGATCATTGCGTGCGGGGAGATGGTCCGGCCCGCCATGCAGGCGGCGGAACTGTTAAAGGAAAGAGGAATATCCGCCGCGGTTCTCGACATGTACTGCTTAAAGCCCCTTGATGAAAAAGCGGTGATCGCCGCGGCAGAGGGGGTGAAGGCGGTAATCACAGTGGAGGAGCATGCACCGTTCGGCGGTCTGGGCGCCATGGTCAGCCAGGTGCTGGCCAAAAACTGTCCGAGAAAAATGGATATCCTCGCGCTGCCGGATGCCCCGGTGATTACGGGAACCTCGAAGGAAGTATTTGACTATTACGGCCTGAACGCAGAAGGTATTGCGAAAAAGGCGATGGAGCTGTTGGAATGAAACAAAAATTTATCATAGGAATAGACCAGAGCACCCAGGGAACGAAGGCGATACTGTTCGATGAAAATGGAAACCTGCTTCACCGGACGGACAGGAGCCACGCCCAGCTGATCGATGAACGCGGCTGGGTGGAACACGATCCGGAAGAAATCTACCGGAATACGCTTCTGGTGGTGGAAGAGCTGCTGGGGAAGAGCGGCGTGGACCGCGAAGCCGTGGCCTGCGTGGGAATCAGCAATCAGAGGGAAACCGCTATGGCGTGGAACCGGAATACCGGGAAACCCGTCTATAACGCCATCGTCTGGCAGTGCGCCAGGGGAGAGGAGATATGCAGGCGGATTGCGGTAGGAGCTGTGAGGCAAAAAGACAATCTTAGTGCAGCCGAAGACGTGAGACAGAGAACCGGCCTTAAGCTTTCCCCGTACTTCTCCGCGGCAAAACTGGCCTGGATTATGGAACACGTGGAAGGGGCTGCCGGTCTGGCCGCCCGCGGAGAGCTTTGCTGCGGCACCATGGACAGCTACCTGGTATACCGTCTGACAAAGGGGAAGGAATTCCGCACCGACTATTCCAACGCTTCCAGAACCCAGCTCTTTCATATACGAGATTTAAAATGGGATGAGACGCTGTGCGGAATATTTGGAATTCCTATCGCCTGCCTGCCGGAGGTGACCGATTCCGATGGATATTTCGGAATGACCGATTTTGAGGGAATCCTGCCTGCCGAGGTGCCGATCCACGGCGTGATGGGTGATTCCCACGGCGCGCTGTTCGGCCAGGGCTGTCTCACCCGCGGCATGATGAAAACCACGTACGGCACGGGTTCCTCCATTATGATGAACATCGGAGAGCAGCCGATCTTCTCAGATCTGGGAATTGTCACCTCCCTGGCCTGGAAGACGGGCGGCCGTGTCCAGTACGTGCTGGAAGGAAATATTAACTATACGGGCGCCGTCATCACCTGGATGAAAGATCAGGTGGGCCTTCTGAAGCATGCGGCGGAATCGGAGGAACTGGCCGAAATGGGCAATCCGGCAGACCGCACGTACCTCGTTCCAGCGTTCTCCGGTCTCGGGGCTCCGTACTGGCGCAGCGACGTGTCTGCGGCCTTTGTCGGTATGAGCAGGACCACCGGCCGCGCCGAAATGGTGAAGGCCGGTTTATGCAGCATTGCTTACCAGATCGCAGACATTGTGGCGCTGATGAAGGAAGCGGCCGGAATCGGTGAGGTGGAGCTTCGGGTCGATGGAGGTCCAACAAAAAACAGCTTCCTGATGCAGTTCCAGAGTGATATACTGGATAGCAGAATCAGGGTGCCCGGGGTGGAGGAGCTTTCCGGCCTTGGAGCAGCTTATGCGGCCGGCCTTGGAGCCGGGATTTACGATGAATCCCTGTTTGGAAGGCTTCCGAGCATCCAGTACGCGCCCGCGATGAATCCCGTGGAGCGGAACGAAAAGCTGAAGGGATGGAAGGCGGCCGTGGAAATGGTGCTGAAGCCTTAAGAAGACTATAGCGTGTCTGAGGGAGCAAAGGAGAAACATCATGTTAGAGATCGTAAGAATCTTAATGGATTACGAAAAAGACCCGGCCGGTGTCGAAGAGATGCCCCAGTTTAACTGGGAACTGAAGTCGGATAAACGCGGTGTCGTGCAGAAGGCGTACCAGCTGCAGATTGCAGAAAACCTTGACTTTGATACACCTGTCTACGACAGCGGAGTGACAGAGAGCTGTGAATCCGCCCACATCCGCCCGCTTCACGTGGAACTGAAATCCGCTGTGAATTACGGTGTCCGTGTCCGGGTATGGGCAGGAGCGGGAGATGTCCTCCACGCCGCTTTAGTGGAATGTGAGGAGAGCGCCTGGTGTGAGGGAAGCTTTGTGACAGCCCTGTTAAGCAGCGAGGAGTGGAAGGCGCCATTCGTATCGGCCGAATCCGCGCCCGACTGCCGGGAAGAGTCGAAGGGAACTCTGGTGAGAGGAAGCTTTTCAGTCGGCAGTGGTTTAAAAGAGGCGTATGCGTTTACCACGGCGCTGGGGCTGTACCATTTCTATTTAAATGGAGAAAAGGTGGGAGCGGATGAGATGACGCCCGGATGGACATCCTACCGCCGTCACCTGCTGTACCAGACGTACGATGTCACCAGATGCTTAAGAGAGGGCGTCAACACCGCGGGCGCCATGGTGGGGGCGGGATGGTACAAAGGCGTCATGGGCCTCACGAGATCACGCAATAACTATGGAGACCAGACCGCGTTTGCCATGCAGCTGGTTTTGAGATATGAAGACGGACGGGAAGAGACCGTCTGCACCGGAGACAGTTGGGAGGGGACGGACGCCCCGGTGGTATTTTCTGAAATATACCACGGGGAAACGTATGACGCCTCTCTGGAGCTTCCGGGGTGGTGCGGGGCTGACAGGAATGCCGCAGATCATACGTCCGGCGACTGGCATGCCGTGGAAACAGTCCCGTATGACACCTCGGTCCTGCATGCGCAGGGCGGCGCCAGAGTCCGGGTGATTGACCGGATTCCTGCGAAAGAAGTGTTCGTCACACCCAAAGGGGAGACTGTCATCGATTTTGGACAGAATATGGCAGGAAGAATCCGCGTGACGGCAAGCGGGTTGAAGGACGATGTCATAGAGCTGCGCTGCTTCGAGATTCTGGACACGGAGGGCAATGTCTATCTGGATAACCTGCGGAAGGCCAGAACCACTATGAAGTATATCTTTGGGAGGGACGGCGAGATTTCGTACCACCCGCATTTTACCTATATGGGATTTCGGTATGCCCTGGTGGTCTCGTATCCGGGAACGCCGGAGGCGAAGGCATTTACGGCAGAGACGCTTCACTCCGGGATGGAGCCGGCGGGAGAGATCACCTGTTCCAATCCGCTGTTGAACCAGCTTCATCACAACTATCTCTGGGGGCTGAAGGGTAATTTCTTAGATGTACCGACGGACTGCCCGCAGCGTGACGAGCGGCTGGGATGGACGGGAGACGCTCAGATTTTCTGCCGCACGGCGTGTTATCTGATGAATACCTATACCTTTTATAAGAAATGGCTTTGGGATTTAAAAGCGGATCAGACGCCGGAAGGCGGAGTTCCCCATGTGGTTCCCAACATCGAGGAGGAGCACGCGGAAGGCAACTGGCTTTTGAAGCAGGGACCTCATTCGGCCTCCGCATGGGCGGACGCAGCCGTCATTGTTCCATGGACCATGTATCTGATGTACGGAGATACGGCGATCCTGGAGCGGCAGTACGACAGCATGAGGAAATGGATCGAGTTCATGAGGGAGCACTCCGAGGATTATATCTGGAATTACAAGCTTCAGCTGGGCGACTGGGTGGCGCTGGACGCCGAGGAAGGAAGCTTCTTCGGGGCTACGCCGACCGACCTGACCTCCACGGCCTATTTTGCCTATTCCACAGGATTGTTTGCCAGAATCGCCGGAATTCTGAAGAAGGATGAAGCGGCGGAGTATGAGGACTTATACGGGCATATCGTGAAGAAGTTCCAGGACACCTTTTTCGACGGGAACGGCAGCTTAAAGGCCCAGACGCAGACCGCCCATATCGTGGCACTTTACTTCGGACTGGTGCCGGAAGGCAGGACTGAACAGACCGTAAACGGGTTAAAACGTCTTTTGGATAAAGAAGACGGCCATCTCGTAACCGGTTTTATCGGAACGCCGTATTTCTGCCACGCCTTAAGCCGGAATGGATGCTTAAAGGAGGCTTACGACCTGCTCTTAAAGGAAGATTACCCTTCGTGGCTGTATCAGGTGAAGATGGGGGCGACCACCATCTGGGAGCACTGGGATGGGATTAAGCCGGACGGAACCATGTGGAGCCCGGGAATGAATTCCTTTAATCACTATGCTTACGGAGCCATCGGCGAGTGGATGTACCGCGTTATGGCTGGAATAGAGACAGATGAGGCCGCTTTCACAGGGGCGGGCTTTAAACATGCGGTGATCTGGCCGCGCATGGGCGGAGGCTTAAGCTATACCGATGCCAGGCATGAGACCATCTACGGCACGATCCGCGTGCGCTGGGAGATGGAGGGAAACCGGATCACCTTATTGGCAGATATCCCGGCCAACACCGGAGCGGCCATACGTCTTGACCGTGCGCAGCGCGTGGTGGAAGACGACGGATTGTGCTTTAGACCTGGGGATGGATATATGGAGGCGGAAGCCGGGTCCGGGACGTATCGGATTGTGTTTGAATTTGAAAATTTTGCCGGGGCATTTTCGTGATTTCAATCGTGAGTTAACCGGCAAGGTTTGTTCCGGATTCGCTTTTGCAACATGTAAATATATGTGTCTGTCGACACGGTTCTTAAAAAATCCATTGTCAGTTTCCTGACTGTAACATAGTAAATCATCTTAAATAGCCAGACATATTTTTACACAAAAACAGAACACACATTCGAGAATCCTGTTGCATAATTCACATACATATGGTATAATTGATTTATGGAAAAAGTATATGAAATATCAGAGAAAACAAAATTAACATATGGTCGTGGATATGTATATTCTTTACAGTACCATCTTATCTGGTGTACCAAATATCGGAAGAAGGTATTAACAGATGGAATCGATATTCAATGTAAGGAGATGCTGACAGAACTGGCGGACCAGTATTCTTTTCAGATCCTGGCGATGGAGGTTATGCCGGATCACATTCATCTGCTCCTGGACTGCCGCCCGCAGTTCATGATATCAGACATGGTCAAAATCATGAAGGGAAATCTGGCCAGAAGGCTGTTTTTAGACCATCCGGAATTAAAGAAACAGCTGTGGGGAGGACATCTCTGGAATCCATCTTACTGCGCAGTGACTGTCAGTGACCGAAGCCATGAACAGGTAAAGTGCTATATTGATTCACAAAAAGAACGGTAACAGGAGAAATAGGATGAACAGGGCTTATATGAATAAAACTGCCTGTAATAACGACTGCAATCGAATCCTTAAGCAGGAGCAGCCATGGCTTAAGCAGGTGGATAAATTTGCCCTGACCAATGCCATCTATGCGTTGGATGCTGCTTACCAGAGATTTTTCGGGAAACAGGGCGGCTATCCCAGATTCAAGAGCAGGCATCACAGCCGTATGTCCTACACTACGAACTATACGAATGGAAATATTGCCATACTGGATGGAGCAGTCAGGCTGCCAAAGCTCGGAAAGGTCAAAGCAATTGTCCACAGGGCAGCACCGGAAGACTGGCGTCTGAAACAGGCCACGGTATCAAGGGAAGGTGACGGCAGTTATTATGTGTCAGTCCTTTACGGGTATGAGGCCGTGATTATGCCGCAGGCAGTTAATCCAGAGCAGGTGATTGGTCTGGACTATAAATCGGACGGATTATATATGGATTCAGAAGGCAGGTGTTGCGGTATGCCTCATTATTATAGAAAGAACCAGAAGAAGCTGACAAAGGCGCAGAGGAAGCTGAAAGCGAAGCAGCTGCAGTCAGTAAATTACCGGAAACAGCAGAAAAAAATTGCCCGGGTTGCAAAAAAGGCAGCCAATCAGAGAAAGGATTATCTGCACAAAAAATCAACTGAGATAGCCAAACAGTACGATTTAGTGTGTGTGGAAGACTTAAATATGAGGGCGCTGGCAAATAGAAAGTTCGGAAACGGAAAAGCGACCATGGATAACGGGTATGGATCATTTCTTATCATGCTAAAGTACAAACTTGAGTCCAAAGGAAAGCGTCTGATTCGCATCGAAAAGTGGTATGCGTCCACGAAGACCTGCAGCAGTTGTGGAAAGGTAAAGAAGATGCCGTTATCGGTACACCGTTATGAATGCAGCTGTGGAATGAGCATGGACAGAGATTTAAATGCAGCAATCAACATCAGAAACAGAGGGTATGAGATATATCGAAAAGCAGCATAGAAGTGATCATAAACTGTAGGGCCGGGACGGTCCGAACAGTATAATCTACGCCTGTGGAGCTGGCATAAGACCTGTTAATAGAAGGGCAATCGGCGCTGAAACAGGAAGCTCGTGTATTTATACATGAGTAAGTTCACATATAGCAGGAAAAACAGAGTGAACATACTGGGAGGGCAAGGCAGCCCTGGTATGTTCACTCTGTTTTATTTTGCGTTGAAATACAGGACCTTTCTGCTTGATATGTAATAAATGAATAAAAAGGAAAAATGATATGAAGAATTATATACAAATTAACTAAAAGTGTATTGACTGTTGATAAGTTTTGTAGTATTATCAGTAATAGTAATAGAAATAATATTAAAAAGGGTATGGAGGTAAGCAATGACAAAGAGGGAGCGGGTAATCACTGCAATTCAGGGGGGTGAGGCCGATTATGTTTCGACTGGCTTTTCTCTGCATTTTCCTGCAGAACGCGCATTTGGAAAGGAGGCTGTAACGTCACATCTGGAGTTCTTTGAAAGGACTGATACGGATATTCTGAAGATTATGAACGAGAATCTCGTTCCGGATATCGGAGAGATACGGGTTCCGGAGGACTGGAATAAGATTCCGTCGTATTCCTTAAAAGACACCTTTGTGCAGGATCAGATTCATCTGGTAGATGAGATTCTTCAAAAGTGTGATCCCAGTGCTTTCAAATTAGGCACCATTCACGGGATCTGCGCTTCGGCAATCCATCCAATTGAAGCGAGATACGGATACGAGGCTGTCAGAGAACTGTTCTGCACTCACATCAGGGAAAATAAGAAACCAGTAATCGAGGCATTTAAGCGAATAACCGATGGCATGTGCCAGTTGTCCCAGAAGTACATCGAGATGGGACTTGACGGTGTCTATTATGCGGCTTTAGGCGGAGAGAAGCATTACTTTACGGACGACGAGTTTGCAGAGTGTATAGAACCGTATGACAAGCAGATTTTACGTGCAGTGAAAGAAGCGGATGGGTACACATTTCTGCATATGTGTAAAAACAATCTGAATATGAACCGGTATGCGACGTATGGCGATTTAGCCGATGTCGTGAACTGGGGAGTTTATGAAACGGGATTTTCTCTTGAAGAGGGGAGACAGTTATTTCCGAACGCCGCTGTCATGGGGGGACTGGCGAATCGAAGTGGTGTCATGGTAGATGGTACCGGAGAGCAGCTCGCAGAGGCAGCAAAAAAAGTTGTTATGGATTTTGGAAAAAAGGGTTTCATCATGGGGGCTGACTGTACCCTTCCAACAGAGATTCCATATGAAAGGATTAAGATAATTGTAGACGCAGTAAGAAGCATTTAAAAGGAGAAGAATGTTATGAGAAGAAGAGGCGCAGCAACTTTATTAATGGTTTCCATGGCAGCATCATTACTGGCGGGATGCGGAGCAAAAGAAAGCAGTCAGCCGACTACGGCAGCGGTCCAGGATACGAAGGCAGCTGAGAGCAAAACGGCAGAGAAGGAGGAGACAGAGAAGGCAGCAGAAGCTACAGTATTTCCGAAAGGAACTGTAACCTTTTACATGAACGGCAATCCTCAGTACAGACAGCAGTATTTTGAGACGTGGCTCGATAATCACAGGGATATTGCACCGGAAGTTTCTGTAGAGTTCGTGCAGGTGGAGAGCAACGCGGATGCCAGAGAAAAAATTACGATGACTTCCCTGGCGGGGGCGGTGGAGGACCTGCCTGATGCGGTGTTCTTAGACAGGCTGAATCTGATGGATTTGGTGCAGGCAGGATTACTGGTTGATGAGACCGGCTTTTTGGAGCCGTTTGTAGAGAAAATGGTTGACGGCGCTGTTACAGACGGCATGGTAAGCGGCAGAATGTACGGACTCCCGGATTCCGTGAGGCCGCAGCTGCTGATGTATAACAAAGAGATTTTCGATAAGTACGGCGTAGATCCGGAACAGATGTCTACGATGGATGGCTATATTGAGGCGGGTAGACAGCTGAAAGAAAAAAGCAGCGGTGAGGTTTACTTATCCTGGATAGGCTCTAATAATATGACCTGGAAGTGCTGGGGAAGGCGCGGACTCATGCCGCAGGCGAATGCGAAGGTCTGGGACGATGACGGAAATGTCATTATAGGCAGCGATGAAGGGACAAAGACAGCCCTGGGTGCATTGGATACCATGTATTCGGAGGGCCTTCTGATGCGTGTGGAGATGTATGATCCCGCGTTGTACGATGCGGTCAACAGCCAGAAGATCGCTACCTTTGATATTGGCGCCTACTGGGACGAGTTTATGAGACAGAACTGCCAGGCCGTAGCGGGACAGTGGAGAATTATGTCGGCGCCGGTATTTGACAGTGTAGGCAGGGCGGGTGCCCCTGTATCCAGTTATTTATGCGTGCTTGAAAAGGGAAAAGACGGCGTTTATAAGGAACTGGTAGAACAGATGTGGAAAGATTTCACCTTTGATAAAGAATCAAAGGAAGCATGGGTTAAATCGATGGAAGAGCAGAATGCGCCGTATACGAACCCGATTTCCTTAGAGCTTTTAGAGGACGATTTCTGGAAGGAGCCTTCTGATTATTATGGAGGACAGTCTTTCCGTGAATGGGAGGCCCTGACTCTTAAAAATGGTGCAGATAATATGGTTGTAACGCCGCAGGATGCGGAGGGAGACGAGATCATTTCCGCCGAAATTGAAAAATATGTAGCTGGAGACCAGACGATGGAAGAAGCAATTGCCAATATGGATAAAAATCTGAATGCTAAGATTGGAAAAGCTGAGATTGTAAAATAACTTCTATTGCAGCAGAGGGAGATATGACGGCAGACGGCTAATTCTGCTGTCATATCTTTATAGGTGAGAAGATGATTAAGACGATAAAAAAATATAAAGCCCCTTATTTATTTATACTCCCATTTTTTATTCTGTTTTTAGTATTTCAGTTAATTCCCACGGTATGGACTTTTTACATAAGCCTTACGAAATGGAGAGGAATCGGAGCACCGGAATTTGTGGGGCTGGATAATTTCAGAAAGATGCTGATCGACGGCATGTTCTGGGAAGCTCTGTGGAATACGGTAGTGTATTGGCTCACCGGTCTTGTGCTTATCTTATTTCTTGCGATTCTGATAGCCTCCCTGCTGAACAGTCAGCTGCTAAAGGGAAAGGCGTTTTTTAAGACGGCCACTTTCCTGCCGAATATCTGCGCGGCTGTAGCGATGGGGTTGATCTTCAGAATGCTGTTCGATGAGAATGTCGGTTTAGTCAACGAGGTGTTGGGAAAGAAGATTCCCTGGCTGGCCAGTACAGCGTATTCGAAAATACCGGTAATCCTCCTGATCGTCTGGAGAAATACCCCATGGTATACCATGATTGTATTATCGGGGCTTCTGAATATATCGCCGGATTACTATGAAGCTGCCACTGTAGACGGGGCCAATACCTATCAGAAATTTGTTTATATTACGCTGCCTTCCATTAGCAATATTCTGTTGTTCTGTTCCATTACTCTGACCGTGGACATGTGGAAAATATTTAATGAACCTTATATTCTTCCAGGTCCGGGAACGTCCAATACATCGCTGTTCCAGTACATGTATGAATCGGGCTTTAATGTATTTAACATGGGCTATGCGTCGGCGATCGGTGTTATATTGATTGTATTGCTGACCATCATATCACTGGTGCAGTTCATCGTCAGAAAAGGAGGCAGAGAGACCGTATCATGAAAAATACAGGAAAGAAAAAATGGCAGTCCTTCATGGTTCACGCGATTTTGATCGTTATCACAGCTTTCTGCCTGTTTCCGATCTTATGGATGTGCCTGATCTCATTTAAGAGTACATCGGAAAGCATGACAGGATTTCATTCTCTGTGGATCGAGCATCCAACCTTGTCCAACTTTAAAAGGCTGTTCGAGCTGATCCCGATCGCCCAGAATACGTTTAACAGTGTGTTCACTACGGTGGCAGGAACCCTGACCTCACTGTTTTTCTGTGCCCTGGCCGGTTTTGCATTTTCGAAGTATCGTTTTCCAGGAAGAAAATTCTTATTCTATTTTATTATTGCGACAATGCTGGTTCCGGTGGAAGTCGGCGCGGTTCCCCTGTTTATTATAATGAGAAAATTAAATCTGGTAAACAGCTTATGGTCCCTGATTGTGCCAAGAATAGCCACCGCAATTGGAATCTTTTATATGAATCAGTATATCTCAGATGTGCCGGACGAACTGGTGGAGGCTGCCAAAATTGATGGCTGCAATGATTTTGGGATCTTTATGAAGGTGGTGGTACCTATTATTAAACCGGCCCTGGCTTCGTGGGGGGCGGTCACATTAATTTCCAGATGGAACGATTTCTTCTGGCCGCTGCTTTATCTGCGGAAACAGGCCAAATACACGTTGATTGTGACGATATCGCTGCTCCCGATCAGTGAAGGGCTTTCCACTCCGTGGCCGGTAATCCTGGCTGGAACGACGCTCATCATTATTCCTATCATAATTTTATACATTATTCTGGAACGATTCCAAAAGGGAGGCAGTTTTGCAGGAGCTGTAAAGGGTTAAAAAAGCCGGAGAACGGACTGTCAGATAAAAATGGAGAAAAAGCTATGGGAAAAATAAATCGAATTGAAGTGCTTCAGAAACAGATGAGAGAAAAAGGGATAGAGGCCGCTCTGATCGAGAACCGGAGAAACCGAGAGTATCTGGTTTATGCAGATATTTGGGAAGGCAGTATGCTGATCACTCAGGAGGAAGCAGTACTGTTAGTGGATTTCCGCTATTATGAGATGGCGTCATTATCAGTCCGGGACTGCGAGGTACGGCTGTGTAAGAATATCGAAGAAGCTATGAGACAGATCGTAAAAGACTGGAAGCTGTCCTCTGTCTGCTGCGAAAAGAATATATCTCATCAAAGGTATCTGTATTTAAAAGAAGTTCTGGAGGGGATTTGTCTCGACGATACGTACTGTATGGATTCCATCATTAAGGAAAATCGGAAACGAAAAGATGAATACGAATTATCCTGTCTGAGGACAGCTCAGGAAATCACGGACCGTGCATACGAGTATATTTTAACATGCGTAAAAAAGGGCATGAAAGAGTCTGAAATACGGATTGAACTGGGAAGCTTCATGATCCGGCAGGGATCGGAGAATTTCGATATCGGCTATATATCATCATCCGGAAGCAAAACCTCACTGCCGCATGGCGGGACCGGAGATAAGGTGGTGGAATCCGGTGATTTGATTATGATTGATTTTGGGGCGGTAATCGGAGGCTATCATTCTGATTGTACCAGAACATTTGCGGTAGGGAGCGCCACGGACCGTCAAAAAGAAATTTATGAAATTGTGCGAAGGGCCCAGGAAAAAGCGCTGATCAGTATCCATCCGGGAGTCAGAGGCTGTGATATTGACCACATAGCCAGAGATTATATTAACGAAAGCGGATATCAGGGCTGCTTTGAACACGGATTAGGTCACAGCATAGGTCTGGAGGGCCATGAAAACCCGAGATTTAATGAAACCTGTCAGGAAATAATCTGTCCGAATGTGGTGATGACCGTGGAACCGGGGATCTATCTGGAACATGATTTTGGAATTAGAATTGAAGATATGGGAGTTATAACAGAGACTGGTTTTGAAAATTTCACGAAGGCCTCAAAGGAATTTGCCATTATATAAACTTGTTATTATTCCTGCTATTGTGGTATATTTAGTACAGAAATTCCGAGAGGCAGGACTGCCAGCAGGAAAAGGACAACAGAGAGGAAACAAGGGTATGGATGGAGCAAAAAATCAGTCAATCAAAGAACTTGTTTATGAGGGAATCCTGAATGATATCATTCAGGGAGTGTACCCGGCTAATTCAATTTTGAATGAGAGGACGTTAGTAGAAAAGTATGGTGTCAGCAAGACACCGGTGAGAGAGGCTTTGGTTCAGTTATGCGGTGAGGGGATTTTAAAGAATATTCCAAGATACGGGTATCAGCTTCCTGTAATTACACCTTCTGAGATCAATGCGATAATCGAATACAGAATCGTCCTGGAGACAGGTGCGCTTAGAAAGACGATGAAGATCATTACAAGGGAACAGATTGATAAGTTAAATGCTCATGCAAAGCATGCGGGAGCTTTGGCGCAGAAGCGTGATATTACGACCCATTGGGCGACGAATATGGAGTTCCATCTGATGCTGTGTGAGTGTTGTTCCAACCAGTTTATGTATAAATCGTTAAACGATGCGTTAAAATTCTGTTCCAGAGGGGCAAGTCAGTACTTTAATAAGTCCTGGGAGACAGGTAATCCGACAGATGCCAATGGCCACGTACAAATTATGGAAGCAATCCGCCATCAGGATGGAAAACTGGCGGAAGAACTATTGGTAAAAGATATTGAATGCCTGTGGAATGAGATTCTTGGGCCGTAGAAATGAGCCTCTCCGGATAAAAAAGAGATGGAGAAGTATGAGGATAGACAAGAATATTTACAAACAGTATATTGCCGTGCTGGAGGAGGAACTGGTTCCGGCTCTTGGCTGTACGGAACCGACCTGCATCGCCTATGCGGCGGCTCTGACGGCTGGATGTCTTGGCGGTATGCCGGATCATTTGGTGGTGGAGAGCAGCGGAAATATTATTAAGAACGTGAAAGGCGCCGTAGTTCCTAATTCCGGCGGATTAAAAGGGATTGAGGCCGCGGCGGTGCTGGGGGCGGCTGGAGGTAATCCGGAATTAAAACTGGAAGTATTGACCGGAGTAACAGAAGCGGCGATTGAATTAACGAAAAAACTGCTTGAAGACCGCGATTTCTGTGAAGTCAGGGTTATGAATTCTCCGGCGAACCTGCATGTGAGAATTACCGGGACGCGTGATGGCCATGAAGCAAAGGTGGAATTGATACATCAGCATACCAATCTGGTGAGAATCGAGAAAGACGGTCTTGCTTTGTACGAAAAACCGTATCAGCCCGGCAGCTTTGACGAATCCCTGGCGGACAGGAGCTGCCTGAATGTCCTTGATATTCTGGCTTTTGCAGATGAAGTTCAGATGGAGGATATTCAGGAGCTGATCGACCGCCAGATTGAATATAACGAAAGAATTGCGCAGGAGGGCATGCAAAAGGAGTACGGCGTATCCGTTGGCGCCAATCTTGTGAAATACTACGGTAATGACGTGCAGGTCAGAGCACGCGCCATGGCGGCGGCCGGAAGCGATGCGAGAATGAGTGGCTGCCTTTATCCGGTTGTGATCAATTCGGGAAGTGGAAATCAGGGCATTACCGTGTCGGTCCCGGTGATTGAATACGCAAAAGAGATGGGCGTCAGCCATGAAAAGCTTGTGCGTGCACTGGTCTTCAGCAATCTGATTGCGATTCACCAAAAGACCGGAATCGGAAGATTGTCGGCATACTGCGGAGCGGTCAGCGCGGCATGCGGCGCAGGCGCCGGAATTACATATCTTTCAGGGGGATCGTATGAGCAGATCTGTGCTACAATCACAAATACATTAGCCAACGTATCAGGAATGATCTGTGACGGTGCCAAGCCATCGTGCGCGGCCAAGATAGCAACCGCCGTGGATGCGGCGATTATGGCGCACTGCCTGTCGATGGAGGCGGAGGAATTCCAGCCGGGAGACGGGATCGTAAAGGACACCGTAGAAAATACGATTGAGAGCGTTTGTGAGATTGCATCACAGGGAATGAATGTGACCGATGCGAAGATATTGGAAATTATGGTAAGGTAAACAGTGAACAGTAAACAGAAGGGACAGTGAAATCATACGATTCATGATTTTACTGTCCCTTAAAATGCCAGCAGTTCTGTCCCCTTCAAACGCCTTCAGCGCCCCCCCTTCAGCGCCGGTTGCCATGCGAAGCCGGTCTGCCAGGCGGAGGACTGGCTCAATGGTGGGGAGAATTCATGAAGTAACCGTTCCCGCCCTTCCTCTTAACCTGATACAGCGCCTCGTCGGCCTTCTGATACAGCGTCTGGAAGTCCTTTCCTCCGTAGGGATAGAGCGAAATTCCGATACTGACTGTGACCTTTCCGGACAGGGGGCCGGACTCGAAGAGCTGTGCAGTCTTGTGCTTTAATTCCCCGGCCTTTCGAAGCATCGCGGAAGGGGAGGGAAGGTCGGTCAAAAAGACGGCAAATTCGTCCCCGCCCATGCGTCCGATGACATCCGTACTGCGGAAATGCTGGGAGAGCAGCGCGGAGATACTTTTTAACACGGTATCTCCCATGCTGTGCCCCTGGGTATCGTTAATCTCTTTAAAATGATCGATATCCAACAATAGAAATGCATTAAGCCGGTCAGGATACTTCTTAAGCCGGCGTTCCACCTGCCGCTGTAAAGCCATCCGGTTCAGCAGGCTGGTAAGGGAATCGCGCATGGCCTTTTCCTGCAGGAGTGCGGTCTCCTGTTTGTAGTCATCGATGTCACTGAGCAGGCCGATGGCATGAACGGGCCTCTTCTCACTGTCAAAGATGGTGGTCACCCGGTTCCGGCACCACAGGTAGGTGCCATCTGCACGTTTTGCCCTGTATTCTGCCTCGGCATAGGGCGCGCCGCCCAGTATGGCAGAGATCATATCTTCCACATTTTGCTTGTCAGCCTGATAGACAATGTCGTACTCCGTCAGGTTCTTAATAGAAATATCGGGAGGCGGAGGAAACCCGAACATTTTCTCATAGACAGGAGAGAACTGGATCCTGTCTTTAAGAATATCCCAGTCGAACACCGTGTCCCGGGTCTGTTCGGAGATAATCCGGTACCGCTCTTCGTTGAGTGCGGTCGCCTCCCGCTGAAGCTTCTCCTCGGTGATGTCAGAAATGATAAACTGAATGATCTGGCCGGCTTCCATGTCAGAACGGAAGCGAAATGCCCTGGCGTGCATCCATTTCACATTTCCCTGCCTGGTGCGGATTCTGTAATCCATGATACAGCTGTCCAAATCAGACTTCACATAGTCGAGAAACTGCGTTTTCACCATTTGACGGTCAGCCGGGTAAATGATCTGAAAAAATTTAGAAATTCGGCTTCCGAGAGGAAGGTCCTCTGGCTGATAACCGGTTTGACGGTAGAATTCTTTGTTTACATAACGTATCATACTCTTTTTTCCGGACAGCAGGCTGATCAGGCTGTCAGGAATGGTATTGATAAGGTTTTCCAGCTTATTTTCTGTCTGACGCTTATCTGTGATATCGATGAAAAAGACGTTTACCATGCGTTCTCCGCCGTTTTTCTCCACCCGCGCGCAGTAGGCAGTATTCCAGGCGATGGACCCATCTTTTTTTTGTATCCGGTAGGTGACAGTGGCAGGCTCATTCGTTACAAGAAGCTTCTGCAGCGCCTCTGTGACGATCGGGCGGTCCTGATGCACGACGAGATTCATTCCCTTGCCGCAGAAGGGGGGAGACTGGCTCTCCACCTCCGTATATCCAGTCATTCGGTAGTAACCGTCAGTGGCCGTAATGATGCGGAATTCGTCGTCCACAGACAGACGTGCGGTTCCGCCAAGCACGGTCTCAGACAGCATAGCCAGTTCCTTCTGGGCTTTTTTCAGTTCCATCATCAGATGATTAAAATGCTCTGGTGTAATAGGAACACCATTTTCAACCGGTGAATTACAGGTATTTTCCATATCTTGCATACAAAAACCGCAAATCGCGGAAATCGCATATCCTCCTTCCTGCCGATGACGGTATAATATCGGTATTATATCCGAATTATAGCGCGAAGGCGGGAAAAAATCTATGCGATTTCCGCTGGTCTACAAAATAAGTAAAAATTTTACTTAAATAGTCTGATACCAGGAATGTGCTAACATTTATCCAGACAGCACATGGACAGAGGGAGTGGAAACCAGTTGATCCGGCTGTTTCTGCACACCAGAGCACGGGTTTCCTGATAATCAGGAGAAAAGAGAAAACGTATGGCCTCTGTTTCGGACAGCGGCAGGGAGGATATTTCGCTGGTGCGGGAGACGAAGGGAACTCCATCGGTCACAGTCAGCAGGTAACTGCCGTTGTTTTCTATCGACAGGATGGTGCTTCCGTCCATGAGCGGTTCCGAGGCTGCTTTCAGAGAGAGAAAGAATGACAGCACTGCCTCAAAGTCGAGTATTTGGTAATTGTCATCCTGTCTCATCTGCCATCTCTCACAGCATGCGGACAACGTCTCCATGCGGCCAGTCTCGTGAGGATAAACCTCCAGCAAAAGTTCCGGATCGGAAATTTCCCGGAAATACGTCTCCAGGCAGGAGAAGACCATGGAATCATCTTTCAGGAGCAGCTCAGAGACCGTATTTTTTCCCGCAGTTAAGTAACCGGCGAAGGCGCCGCTGTGAAGAACCTTGTAAGTTTTTTCGTACCAGCTGCCTGAAATGTCTTTAAAGTCAGCGGCTGAACGGTCTGCGCGGTATGGCAGTGCTTTATGCAGGCGGGCGATCTCCACCCACGCAGGGTCCTGGATTCCGGTTACTTCACGCAGGCTTACATTGTAATGAGAAAAGGCATGTCTGCAGTGACGGAAATTATCACGGCTGAACCGATAAGTCGTGACGCTGCCGCATGGTTCATAACCGAAATAGCGGTAACGCTGTCTCAAGCCGGTGAGGCAGCTGAGCGCTATGTGGTTTTCCTTCATATCCCGGATGGCATCGTTCATCAGGCGCTTCATGTAGCCTTTCCCGCGGCTGTTCGGATGGACCGCCACGCTGCCTATGGCGGCGCATGTAAGAGAACGGCTGCCAAAACGGAGTGTTACGGGCAGAGAGCAGACGACCGCCTTGATTTTCCCTTCCTCAAGGGCCAGAAAATGGTATGGCTCGGTATTTTTTCCGTTTCCATATAATTTGGGGACCAGGGAGGCAAAATCATGGGTGGTGCCGGAAAGGCTGAAAACCATGTCGATAAATTCAATGATCTGCGGTAATTCTCCGCAGCGGGCTTTTCGGTATTCTGTCATAGGCGTTCCTTTCCTAACGGGAAGTGTCTCCCAGTGTCTGTAAGTGTCTCATATCGCCGTACAAATCAGTGAGATGGCGGAACTGGTCTTCACGGTAAAAGCTGCATTTGCCGCTGCCGTAATACTTGGCTGCCTCGATGACGAAGCGGGCCGTCTCCTCCAAATCGGTCGGATGGGTGGCGCCGGTGGCGCATCCTGCTACCATGGTCTCCGTCGTGATGGCGACTCCGACTACGGGCGCGTCCGTGGCCGTGGCCGGCTGAAGGATGCTGTTGATATGGTATAAATCATTGCCGTATGGCGTGATATCCTGAGTCGCCAGAGGAAATACGCGGGGAAGCTGTCCGGTGGTAGTCTGCATGATGTCCAGAAGATCGTCGGAGACACTTAAGATGTAGCCGGATTTTACGGTGTTGGAGATGGCGAATCCTCTGTGATTGATGATCCGGTTCCCTTTTGTCGTATCGACCGACAGGATGGCATCCATGGCGGACAACACTTCCGTCTCATTGTTCTGATGCATTTGCACGGGAGAACCCATAAATGGGACGGGATCATGCGGTTCCGTTGGGGCGTCAGGGCAGATATGGGTGGCGATGATGACGTCGCCTTCCAGGATATCCCCTTTTTTCTGCATATCCAGCAGCTTGGCGGCGACGGTAAGAACTGTGCATGCGCCATCCCCGTCAGAGACAAATCCAGTCATGACCGGCCGTGCTCCCAGGCCGCCGAGCCTGCCGATGACACCCAGTGTGGGCGCGGTTCTGCCGGATGATTTACCGTTCTTTCCCGGAATCAGAACACGGATTACATCCGTGCTGCCTTTCGGTCCGGTGAGAGGAAATACCTCGACATTTGCAGCCGGATTGACGGAGAGAAGATAATCTTTCATGCGCTCACCGCTTGCCGCGCTGTCATCAAGAATATCGAAAACTTCGAGAAGTTGTTTCATTACCATTAGGAAAGCCTCCTTTATTTCATGTTGAGTCATTATAGTATAGTGAAAATTGAAAATCAAGAAGGCTCTCCCAGGTTTTGACTGTTAATTAGAGAATATTTAAAATATAGAGCGTTAATTGTGCAAAACGCATTAAATATAAAAAAAACCATGTGCATGGTAACGAAGCCATAAAATAAAAAATCCGATATACTTGATCTCAGTGAAACGTCGGCAAAGAGGCGGACCGTTGGATTGGGGACGGTCCGCTATTTTTTAAAAACCAAGGAGGAATGATTATGAGAAGGAAGAAATGTTTGGCAACTCTTACAATGGCGGCCATGGTGGCTGCATCTCTCGCAGGCTGCGGTTCGTCGGGGGAAAAGACGGATAACAGCCAGGCGGCGGTCAGCGGCGAAAATACGGTTTCAAACAGCGGTGAGAAAAAGAAAGATTCCGGCTCTGCGACGGTGGTCAGTATGTGGCATATGTGGAGCGGCAGCGAGGCCGAGGCATTTCAGACGGTAATTGATGATTTCAACGCCAGCCAGGATGAGATCCAGGTTGAGGTGCTGGCGTCTCAGACCGAGGAGAAGATGCTGACTGCTATTCCCAGCGGCGACGGCCCGGATATTGTACATACTTCAGATACTACGTGCAGCAAGTGGGCGCAGGCCGGACTCTTAAGCACACTGGACAGCTATATTACCTCGGAAAATGTGAAGGTCGATGACATTTACCCTTCCGTGTACGCCCTCGGCACGTATGACGGAGAACAGTACGGGCTGCCTTATACCATGGATTCCTACATGCTTTTCTATAATAAAGGCGTTCTCGACGAACTGGGACTGGAGCCGCCGAAGACACTGGAAGAGATGGCGGAGATGTGTAAGCAGGTTACGGTAAAGGATGCAAACGGAGAGTACACACGGCTCGGATACGTTCCGGATTATCCGTGGATCGACAGAGTTGAGATTCCGTATCTGTTCGGAGCGGAATTCTATGATTTTGAAAATGACCAGGTGACGTGTACCAGTGACGAATTTAAGAACGCACTGAATTATAAGGCACAGTTCTATACTGAATATGGAATTCCGGAAGTGACCAAGTTTAAGAGCGGCTTCGGCGCTTACGCTTCTAATGATAACGCATTATTCCAGGGGAAAATCGTATTCTCCATCGAGGGTGAGTGGTTTGAGAATTTCATCAATTTATACGCACCGGATGATTTCGAATGGGGAGCGGTGCAGGTTCCTGTTACCGAGGCAAAGCCGGAGATCGCAGGCTGCGGAAGACTGCAGGGAAGTCTCCTTTCGATTCCGTCTACCAGCAAGAATTCTGATGCGGCCTTCCAGGTAATCCGTTATCTTACCTCCGGTGACGCTTACGTTAAATTCTGTTCCCTGATTGGAAATCTTCCGACTGCGTACTCTGCTTTGGAATCAGAAGACCTTGTAAAACAGGCGCCTCAGCTGGAACCGTTTATAAAGAGTGTGCTGGAAGGCAAAGCGAAGGCCTTCCCTGCGGTACCTTTCAGCGCGGAATACTCCGACATTCAGGGGCTTGAGGAGCAGGCTGTCTATTCCGGCGACAAGACTGTGGAAGAAGCGGTGGAAAGTATGTATGAACAGCTGCAGCCGCTTGCAGATGAATGGAAAAATGCCAGATAAATTTTAATAAGAAGTACAGGGCTGCTGTCCGTGGAAAAGCGGCCCTGTTTTCTATCAGAGGTGAAAACAGATGAAGAAAAAGAAAAAATACAATTCGCAGGCACCTCAGATCCGTCTGGCCATGGTATTTTTGCTGCCATGGGTGATTGGGTTGATCCTGTTCCATATTTATCCGATTGTCTCAACGGTCTATTACAGTTTCACGGAATACAACCTGATGAAGGCTCCGAAGTTTGTCGGCCTGTTAAATTATAAGAAAATATTCCATGACGATTTATTTTACAAGGCGGTCTATAATTCCCTCTATTTTGTGGTGATTGGAGTGACCCTGCAGATCGCGCTGTCGGTATTTTCGGCGGTTTTACTTAATATGAACGTAAAAGGGCGAGGAATCTTCCGCACCCTTTTTTATCTTCCGACTCTTGTGCCGCCGGTGGCCAGCTCCCTTGTCTGGATGTGGATGCTCAACCCTCAGTACGGTCTGGTAAATGCGGTCCTGAAGTTCTTTCATCTGCCGCAGCCGTTGTGGCTGTCTTCGGCGGAGTGGTCTAAACCGGCCATTATCCTGATGACTCTGTGGGGAATTGGAAATACCATTATCGTGTACCTCGCAGGCATCGGTGATATTCCCAGAGATTATTACGAGGCCATCGACTTAGACGGCGGCGGCCCGATCTCGAAGTTCCGCTACATAACGTGGCCGATGCTCTCAAATGTGACCTTCTTCCAGGTCGTAAACGGCATTATCATGGGCTTTAACACCTTTACACAGTCCTATATCGTGGCAGCCTCGGCTCCCAAGGGAAACGGTACGCTGGGCGGTGTGAAAAATTCGCTTTTATTCTATGCGGTGGACATTTACAACGAAGGCTTTAAGTATTTGAAATTCGGATATTCCAGCGCGCTGGCGACCATTATGCTGGTAGTAATGATCATTATTACCTTTTTCCTGTTCAAGGGATCGAAAAAATGGGTCTATTACGGAGGTGAATGAGAATGAAAAGACGTATCAAATCGGCGCTGAAGTATATTCCTCTCTGTCTGGCGGGCTTATTTTTCCTGGTGCCATTTATCTGGCTGATCAGCACATCCTTAAAAAGTTCCGACCAGATCTTCTCGTATCCGCCCAAATGGATTCCGAAGCCGGCAAAATTCAGCAATTACAGGGAGGCCTTCGAGGCGATTCCGTATCTGAAATATATCCTGAATACGATGAAAACCACTTCTCTGGCGGTTCTGGGAAATGTTCTGTCGGCCCCCATGATCGGCTATGCCTTTGGAAAGTTAAAATGGCCCGGACGGGATAAGGTGTTTATGCTCGTGGTTGCCACCATGATGCTTCCCTTCACCGTCACCATGATTCCTTTATACAGCCTGTTTTCGAAACTGGGCTGGATCAATACGTATATTCCGCTGGTTTTGCCGGATTTCCTGGGTACGGCCTACTTTATCTTCCTGATGCGCCAGTTTTACCGGAATCTGCCGGACGAGTTCATGGAGGCGGCCAGAATCGACGGCGCCAGTGAACTGTGGGTCTACGCAAGGATCGCGCTGCCGCTGGAGAAACCGGCCATCGTCACTGTCGCGCTCTTCTCATTCGTCTGGTCCTGGACCGATTTCATGGGTCCGCTGATCTATTTGACGAAATCCACGAAATGGACGATCTCCCTGGGACTCAGCCAGTTTACCAATACATACGGAGTGGACTGGGCGCTCCTGATGGCGGCTTCCGCCATAGCGATCCTGCCTATGATAATCCTGTTCTTCTTTTTACAGAACTACTTCGTAGAAGGAAGCATGAGCTCCGGCGTGAAAGGCTAGAAGTCTACGAGGTAAAATCCTTATGATATCCAAGCTGATAGACACAGATGCATAAATACAGGGTGAAGAGCGCATCTGTGTTGTGTTCAAAATCAAAATCGAATTTCAGCAGCTCCTTGATATGCTGGAGCCGGTAGGTCAAGGTGTTCCGGTGAATATACAGGGCCCTGGCAGTCTTCTGGATGTTAAAGGAATTGTGAAAATACTGCTGAAGCGTCTCAAAAAAGTTAGTATCGTTGTTGGCGTCGTACTCGATGAGAGGCGAAATAATATCACGGCTCAGCTTCCGGAAGTCCTTTAGCTCCGGGATGTTGAGAATGTGGTAAATGCTCTGCTCAAAATAGGAGGAGGCACTGTTTGATAAGTTCAGCTGCTTCTGAACCTTGATGGATTTGAAGCTCTCTTCAAAGGAGAGGGCGATGGTCTCCACACCGAAGTGCGCGCTGCTGATCCCGATTCTCAGAGAAAAGCGGGATTCCAGCTCCTTGTACAGATTGTTGGCCAGCACATAGCTTTTTGTGATGATATCCAGATCCTGGTCCTTGTACGGATAGAGGAGAAAGACGCTGGCGAAATTGTGGTTATAGACCAGGAAATACTTGTCTGCAGTGAGGTAATTGCGGAGTCTGGAGATGAGCTCACGAAGCTCGTCCTCGTTATCCTCTGAGTCCTGAAGCTGCAGCGTCATGCAGACCCGTTTTAAGTCCGGATTGAAATTGTAAATATTACAGATGTTCCTGATCTCATCCGGAGTTTTGGAGCTGCTGCTGTGGAGAACCTGGAGAAACGGCGCATAAAAATTATTGGAAAAACCGGCGGCGGTAAATGCAGTTTCCTTGTCCAATGTCAGGGCAAGAAAAGGAAGCGCGTTCTCCACAATGGCCAGAAAGCGGCTGTCAGTCAGTTCGATCTTTTTATCGATGCAGAGGTAATAGCTGTAGTTGGGAAGCGGAAGCGCCTTACATACAACCGTTTCTCCGGAAATAGAAAATTCGGCCGTATCGGATTCCGGTTCGCAGGCAGGGGACAGCAGGGAAATCTGCGGGGGAGGAATCTCTCCGAACGCGTGATCAGACGCGGCGAAGGTGTTCCTGTGACTCGAAAAGGCCAGTCTGGCGGCTGCCGGATGAAAGCCGGCGTCGGTCAGAATGAACGTAAATCCCGAGACACCTGCGAGATAGTCCAGAAGGTCAGACAGGCTGCAGTTGGAATAATATAAGTTGGAAACCCGGATCAGTTCGTTATAGACAGGTTTGTTGTAAGCTTTATCGTTTCCCATGATTTCCCTCCCTGTAAAAGTATATTTAATTATAAACGAAATGAAACAAATTGCAAAGGAATAATAGTAAGATGAAAAAGAAAATATTCGTGGCAGGTATTTATCAGGAGAGCAACTCCTTTTCTCCGCTCATGTCAGAGCAAAAAGATTTTTTGACGTATTTGAAGGGGGAGGAACTGACGTCTCAGACGCCTGGCGTCAAAGAACTGGAGGACGCCGGTTATGAGGTGATTCCCGGGCTTTGCGCAAGTGCCTGGCCGGGGGGGATTTTAAAGCTGGAGGACTATCGCAGGATGGTGGGGGAGATCCTGGAGCGGCTTCCGCTGGATGGTTCGCTGAGCGGCATCCTTTTCCCGTCCCATGGGGCGCTGGAGGTGGAGTTTATCGGGAGCGGGGACGCATTTCTGATCAGCATGCTGCGGGAACGGGTGGGCCCCAGGGTTCCGATCGCCCTGGCGCTGGATCTTCATGCCAATAACACCTATACTCTCGCAAGGCTGTCGAATATCATCTACGGATACCGGACCGCGCCTCACATCGACATTGAAGAGACCAGCATACGGGCCGCAAAGCTTCTGATAAAGGCGATCGAGGAAGGAAAAGAGCCCTGGACGGAGTTAGTCCGTCTGCCCTTCATGATGCCGGGAGAAAACATGATGACGGAATCCGGATTCGGAAAAGAGGTGATCTCCATGGTGGCGGATTTAGAGCGCGTTCCGGGCGTCTGGTGCTCCTCGTATTTCGCCGGAATGCCATGGGTGGACTGCGCGCAGGGCGGCTCGTCCATTGTGATCTCGGGAGTGGGGGATAAGCGCCCGGGAGTGAAGGCCGCTGTGGAACTGGGCAGGAAAATCTGGGAGCGGAGGGCGGAATTCAAGTTCCAGGGTACGGCCATGGAGCCGCTTAAGGCGCTTCTCACGCTGGACCGGTGCGGCCATTATCCGGCCTTTCTCTCGGATTCGGCGGATAATGTGACGGCAGGCGCGGCGGGTGATAACGCATATATGCTGGATATGATCCTGAAACAGGGGATTAAAGGCGTTCTTGTCGCCCATTTTATTGACGGCCCCGCTGTGGCGTTCTGCGCCGCAAAGAAGAAGGGGGACCGGTTTGATATAAGCCTGGGCGGCACGATCGACCCAGTGGGAAGCGTGAGAACGGTGCTTACGGACGCCGAGCTGGTGGAGGTATTCCGGCAGGGAGGAAAAGCGACGGCTGCAGTCGTGAAAACAGATGCGGTGACTGTGCTGATACTGGCCGAACGCGGTCCGATCACCTCGGAGGCCGTGCTGAATTCGTACGGACTGAGCGCATATGATTACCGGATTACCGTGGTAAAACAGGGGTATTTGACGCCGGAATTCTACGAGGTGCTGAAAGCGTATATCATGGCTCTGACACCGGGAAACTGCGCCCAGGATCTTACTATGGCGGCGTATAGGAATGTGCGCAGGCCGATGGAGCCGCTTGATATCGTGGGGGATGAGAGGCGGATTGCGGAGACGTATGAAGCAGCAGACGATTGACCGGAGAAAATATAACAGGAACGGACAGGCGGTAAATATGATATGCCCCTTGTCCGTTCCTGTTTTGTGTTTTTCGGAATAAATATCCTATAGAATGTCCGATTCTACTCGCTTGATATAAGTCTCCAATGAATTTTTATCAATTAGTGAAGGGATGACTCCCTGTCTCAGTACACAGAATCCGGCGGCATAGGTCGCTATTTTTGCGGCCTTTTCTATGGAGTGGCCTGCAGAGAGATAGACAGCCAGAGCTGCGATAAAGGCATCTGCCGCACCGGTGGTATCCACAGGGGTAAAGGGAGCTGCAGGAATATAGCCGGTAAAATCGCGGCTTTTGACAAAGCACCCGGAATGTCCCAGTGTAATGATAACCGTTTTTGCTCCTCTCCGGATAAATTCCTCTGCTTTCTCCTCTATATCAGAAATTTCGGGACAAAGAAGCTCGGCTTCTTTTCGGTTGGGTACAAAGATATCGATCAACGCCATGAGTGAGGGACTGATCCGGTTCATTGCAGCCGGTTTCAGGATGTTGAGTACGCCGTATTTTTTTGATATCCTGGCAGCTGCCTCCACAGCCTCTTCCGGAACTTCTGTCTGAAGCAGACAATATCCGGCTGTCTCAAATACTTTCTCATATGGAGTGATATCATCGGGACACAGTTTTTTATTGGCGCCAGATAAAAGCGTAATCATACTTTCGCCGTCGTTTTGTACATGAATATAGGCTTTTCCTGTCTCCTCATTGGGAACCCGTTTTAAGCCCTGAATATCTACGTGGTTTTCTTCCATACAGGTGTAGACGAGGATCGAATCGTAGTCACTTCCCACCTTCCCGATCAGTACGGCTTCACTGCCAAGCCTTGCGACACCAACCGCCTGATTGGCACCCTTACCACCGGGGATGACCGAGTGTTTACTGGTACCTACGGTGCGCCCCGGCTGGGGCAGTTCATCCACATTCAGCGTAATGTCGATATTGATACTGCCAACCACGATAATCTTTCGGGCATGAGATGAGAAAGGAAGGTCCAGGCTTTTTGTATTCTCTAAAACATATTCGGCCTGGAAACTATCGGATCCCCCTTCTTTTTTTTCACATTTTTCAATCAGACGTTTACAGACAAATGCTCCAAATTCGTAGTATGGAATCTTGATACTGGAAATGCAGGGGAATGCTATATTTTCCCTTGCATCGTCACGCAGACTGACAAGTGATAGATCCTGTGGTACGTGAAATTGGCGCCTCGATAAATGATCCATCAGAATCAGGGAGGAGGCATAATGAGTACTGACAATTCCTGTGGGAGTGTGTGACAGAATACCGTCGCACCAGTCATCCGTTTCGACAGAAAGCCTCATTGAGTCACTATATGGAATACTATGGTCAAAAAGGCATTTTTTGAATCCCTCAAAAACCATAGCAGACCGCACACTGCTGTGTTTGGTCAGACAGGCTATTTTTGTATGCCCGTATTGCAGCAAAAATTCTGTAGCCGCATAGCCCATGGCAGAAAAATCAATAAAAAAAGAGGAAGGCTCGGCTGGAGCGCTGATGCGGCAGACCTCAATATTGTTCTCTGCAAAGTAACGTTCGTATTCCAGGCTTTTATTGCATACCGGTTCCCAGATTACGCCATCAACATTATTTTTGCAAAGTGAAGTTATATTTTTTAATTCACTTTCAGGACTGTCTTTGCTGTCGTAGAGCAGTACACTGTAACCATTATTCTGGGCGGTGGATACGGCCCCGTTTATAAAACGATTTGTTTTAACAGCGGATTTTAAAAGCACTCCCAAAATAAAAGTTCTGGCATCTGAAGTATTCTTTACAGTGCCATAGGGGGTGTAATTGTATTCCTTTACTATTTTAAGAACACGGTTTCTTGTTTCTGTATTAATATTGGCATCTTTGCCGTTAACAATTTTTGAGACGGTAGAAATGGAAACGCCTGCAAGTTGAGCGATCTCTTTAATGGTCATATGGATTCTCCCTATATATATGTTAAGTCTATTATGGTATAGATGGGAATCTTTGTCAATTAAAATAAAAAAACATATTGTAGATAATATATAAAAAAACGATTTCTAAAAACATTTTTGTTGATATTAATGATAAAACATATTGACAAGCTAGAAAAATATGATAATATATAACTATGAAAATTATTTAAGAAAACATTTTCCTATACATAATATCAAACGGAGGTAATGATGAAGAAGGGCATATTGGTAATAGGAAGTCTGAACATGGACCTGTCCATTGACCTGGCTAAGATGCCTGTGACCGGCGAAACGATTTTGGGAAGAGGAATCGCTTATAAAGCTGGAGGAAAGGGGGCGAACCAGGCGTGCGCAGCTGGAAAGCTGGGCGGGAGAGTCCGGATGCTGGGGTGTGTTGGACAGGATGAATTCGGACAGAAGCTGGTAAAGAGCCTGTCTGAGTCCGGTGTAGAGACTGATTACATAAAAGAAAGCCGGGCACTGCCGACAGGAACTGCGGTAATTTATGTAGATGATAACGGTGACAATAGTATTGTTGTAATTCCGGGCGCAAATATGGCTTGTGATATTGAGTATCTAAAAGAACAGGATGAACAATTTCAATGGTGCGATTATGTGGTGCTTCAGATGGAAATTCCTTATGAAGCGGTCTGGTATTCGGTGAAACGGGCAAAAGAGCTGGGAAAGACGGTGATCTTAAATCCAGCGCCGGCACCGGACGAAATACCAGAAGAAATCCTTTCGCTGGTGGATTACCTTACCCCCAATGAGACGGAAATTATCGCATTGAATGGTAAAAGAAAAGACGATATCAGGGAGGGGGCTGAAAAACTGCTTGGCCGCGGAGTGAGCAATGTAATTGCAACTCTGGGAGACAGAGGTGCTTTGCTGGTTAACCGGTATGGCGAGACATTTTATCCGGCAAGAAAAGTGGTGTCAGTGGATACAACGGCTGCTGGAGACTGCTTTAATGGAGCTATGGTTGCAGCGCTGGCGGAGGGGCAGAGCGAGGCAGAGGCAATACTATTTGCCAATATAGCTTCTTCAATTGCAGTAACCCGGAAAGGGGCGCAGGAATCACTTCCAATACGAGAAGAAGTGGCGGTGATTATGTGAAATATATTTTAAGAAAGAGAAGGGAGAAGAAGATGATGAAGAAAACAAAGAGGATACTGGCATTAACTTTGACGGCGTGTAGCCTGCTGTCACTGACTGCCTGCTCAGGCGGAAAAGCGTCTGAGACGCCGACAACAGAAAAACAGGCGGCAGGAGAAACAACAGCAGCAGAGAAAACTGAAGCAGCAAAGGGGGAGGGAAAAAGAGAGAAACTGGTTATTTCCACGTATTTGGCTGATGCGGCGCAGGTGGCGGTAAGAGAGAAATATATAGATGGTCCACTGCAGGAAGCATTTCCGGATGTGGATATTGAGATCAAGATGTATAATGACCGTCAAAGCCTCCAGGTGGAGGTTGCCGGCGGTGGCGGCCCTGATATTCTGGATCTGGATGGCCCAACCGATGTCGCTGAATTCGCGAAAGCGGACCGTGTTCTGGCACTAGATGATTATGCGGCAAAATATGGCTGGCAGGATATGTTTTATGACTGGGCCTATGACAGCTGTTTCTATAATGAAAAACTGTTTTCACTGCCGACAAGCTTTGAAGGTATGGTGATTTATTACAATATGGATGTCATGGAAGAGAATGGCTGGAAAAAGCCGGAAACAAAAGATGAGTTGATCACCCTGATGAAAGAAATGAAGGGCAAAGGGATTATACCACTGTCGTTTGGAAACTCCAATTATCAGGGCGCGGTTGACTGGCTGTATTCAACATTTACCAGCTGTTACGCCGGACCGGATGTTCTTCGCAAGGCCTTGACCGGAGAAGGCAAATTTACAGACCCGAAGCTGACTGCATCAATTCAGACCATGGTTGACTGGTGGACAGAAGGCTGGCTCGGAGACAACGCTTCCCAGTCTATTACGAACGAAGACATGATGGCTTTCTTTGCAGAAGGCAGAGCAGCAATGATGATAAACGGAACATGGGCTTCAAACCAGTTGAATACTACATATCCAGACTGTAACTGGGATTCTGAGATGATGCCGAAAGATCCGGAGATCGGAAGCATCCTGCCGTTTGCGACAGGTGGTGGGTATTCCATTAATGCTAACTCTAAAAATCCGGATCTGGCAGCGGAAGTATTAAATTTCTTATTTACAAGTATGGACCGTCACTATGCATCGATTAATGAAGCAGGATATCAGCCATATCCTTTAAAGGATTTCGACATATCCAAACTTGAGGGTATGGACCCAAAGATGTTTGACCAGTACCAGCTGCTTATGGATGCACAAACGAACAACCAGATTGGTTTCTGCTCTTGGACATTCTATCCGTCTGACATGAGAGTCTATATGAATGAAAATGTGGATTCTATGTTCTTAGGGGTACTCAGCGTGGATGACTTTATGAATAAATCTCAGGAATATCTCGATGCTGCGCTGGCAAGTGGCACAGCTCCGGTGCTTCCTGAATAATTAAAAAGATTTGCAGAAAGCTGAATCATAAATAAATCGGACACGGATGAGTGATGTTTCAATATTAAGGGAATTCCCATGAAACGCACACTCATCCGTGTTTTATCAGGAAGGTGAATACGTGAAAAACAAGAAAATACATTTGACACCATATCTTTTTATACTTCCGGCCTTTGCGATCCATCTTGCGCTTGTTACCCTGCCGTCGTTAAGCACACTGGTTATGTCACTGTATGAATGGAACGGTTTGGGAGCTGCTAAATTCATAGGCCTGGATAATTTTAAAGAGATTGCAGCGGATCCTATGGTGAAACAGGCAATCTTACATAACATTGAATGGCTGCTGGTATTTATTACAGTACCGCTCATTCTCGGGTTTGTTGTAGCAATTATTGTAAGCCAATTAAACCGGGGACAGATGATTTTTCGTACAACATTTTTTATCCCTTATGTCATATCGGCGGCGGTTGCAGGTAAAATCTGGACTGCCTATATGAACCCGTATTATGGGTTTAATCAGGTATTTGCAAAGCTTGGCTGGGATGGGCTGGCGAAAACACTTTGGCTTGGAAATCCCAAGATCGCCCTGTATTCGGTTGCGTTTGTTGACAACTGGCATTGGTGGGGATTTATCATGGTGTTATTTTTGGGAGCACTTCAGCAGGTTGATTCCGAACTTTATGAAGCTGCCAGAGTGGATGGAGCAAACCGGTTTCAGGAGCTTTTACACGTGTCTATTCCGGGAATCAGACCTACAATTGCTTTTGTTCTCATTATGACGATCATGTGGTCCTTCCTGACATTCGATTACGTTTACATTATGACGAACGGCGGTCCGGCCAATGCGACAGAGATTATGTCGACGTATATTTATAAGAATGCATTTACAAAGTACCGGGCAGGTTATGCCAATGCACTCTGCGTAATTCAGTGTGGTATCTGCATCATACTGTATTTTGTGCAGAAGGTGATCAGCGAGAAGGGAGGGATTGAGAATGGGTAAGAAAAAGAAAATCAGTATCTGGTATATCGTTAAATATGTATTTTTATTTGGGATGCTGCTGTTTGCGCTTGTGCCCCTGCTTCAGGTATTCATAAACTCCTTCCGATCGGATCGGGAGGTAAAGACGATGCCATTAGGGCTGCCGAAACAGTGGGTGTTTAACAATTACCCTGAGACATGGAAGATCGGCGGTTACGGACAGGCATATATTAACAGCTTACTGATAGCGGCAGTGGTAATTGTCGTGGTTTTGGCAGTGGCCGGTTTGGGGGCTTATTCTATCAGCAAGCTGGAATACAAGGGAAGAGGATTTTTTAATGCTTATTTCTTCGTGGCAATCTCTCTGCCTGGATTCCTCTATATCGTACCGGATTACTTTATCTTTAACAAACTTCATCTGATCGATACCAGAGTAGGGCTGATGCTGGTATACATTGCGATGCAGATACCGTTTAATATGCTGCTTTTAAAGACGTTTCTGGCGGGAATTCCCAGAGAGCTGGAGGAGGCAGCGAAGATCGATGGCTGCAATGAACTGGACAGCTTTATGAAAATTACACTGCCTATTGCAAAACCGATGTTTTTAACTGTAGCTATTCTTGTGTTTGTGAATGTGTGGAACGAGTACCTCTGGTCAAATACGTTTGTTACTACGGAGATTATCAAACCGGTGGCTACCCGGTTTGTCAAATTTACTGGTGAGTATGGCAGCGATATGGCGAAGATTTATACGGCTAGTGTTATTACGATTGCACCTGTTATTATACTGTATCTGCTGTTCAGCCGTAAATTTATTGAAGGTATGACGAGCGGAAGCGTGAAAGGGTAGTGGAAAGGGAGACTATATGAAGACGGAATATATAGAAAAGATATACGCGGGATGGCTGGCAAAGATAATCGGCATTCGGTTCGGAGCGCCTGTTGAAGGCTGGACTTATGATAAGATTAAAAATATCTTTGGCGAGAGGCTGGAACATTATCCGGCGGATTATATTAATTTTGCGGCAGATGACGACAGCA
Source organism: Hungatella sp. SB206 (assembly GCF_051132295.1). Classification (NCBI taxonomy): domain Bacteria; kingdom Bacillati; phylum Bacillota; class Clostridia; order Lachnospirales; family Lachnospiraceae; genus Hungatella; species Hungatella sp. SB206. The sequence continues at coordinate 1,567,516 of NZ_CP096603.1, forward strand.
ATGGTCCTTTGTTTTTCCTGCGCTCGGTGGAAGACAGCAAAAAAGGATATCATGTGAAATCTCAGGATGTGGCGGAAGCCCTGCTGAATTATGCCCCCTTTGAACATGGATTTTTCTGGTGGGGCGGGTTTGGTATATCAACGGAGCACACTGCGTACTTAAACTTGAGAAATGGCATTCCTGCGCCGAGAAGCGGGAGTATCGAACAGAATGGAAGCACGATGGCGGAACAGATTGGCGGTCAGATTTTTATTGATACATGGGGACTGGTAAATCCGGGAAATCCTGATAAAGCCGCTGTGATGGCAAGGGAAGCTGCCAGCGTAACCCATGGTGGTAACGGCGTGTATGGCGGTATCTTTGTAGCTGCCTGTATTAGCTGTGCGTTCGACGAAAAAGATATTGTTAAAATCATAGAAAAAGGTTTGAGCTATATTCCGGAGAATTGCGAGTATGCAAACGTGGTACGAATTGTTATGAAGTATCATGCGGGCCATCCGGATGACTGGAGAGCGTGTTATCATTTTATACATGATAATTATGGTTATGACAAATATCCTGGAAACTGCCATATTATTCCCAATGTTGCGGTGATGATTCTGGCTCTCCTGTATGGAAATGGTGAATTTGACCGTACGCTGGAGATCTGTAATCTTTGCGGTTGGGACACAGACTGCAACGTGGGAAATGTAGCGACGATTATGGGAGTAATCTGCGGGTTGGAAGGCATTTCTTATGATAAATGGAGAAAACCGATCAATGATCTGCTCATTTGCTCCGGTGTAGTGGGCTCGTTAAATATTATGGATATCCCTTATGGGGCGTCCTACATTGTGAAGCTGGCCAGTGAACTGGAGGGTACAGAGCTTCCAGAACTGTGGAAGACAATCACAAAATCGAGGATTGACAGCTGCCACTTTGAGTATCCTGGTTCCACCCATGCAATGAGACTGAGAATCGAAACGAACGACAGAAAGGCCTCTGAAAACAGAGAACTTTCTATTATGAATACGAATGAGACGGCATATACAGGGGAACGTTCCTTGAAGTTCCTGGCCAGAACTATGGAACCTGGAGAAAACGTCTACGTTTATAAGCAGACTTATTACAGGCCGGAAGACTTTTCGGACAGCCGCTATGATCCCTGCTTCTCACCGCTTGTTTATCCAGGCCAGATTCTTCATGGAAGTGTATGCATTCCGGAATACGGGCCTAAGGCGAGAGCGGGCCTGTATGTGAGAGACATTCATACAGGAAAAGTATATGAGGGAGAGATTAAAGAACTGGTAAAAGGACAGTGGAAAGAACTGACGTTCGAGATTCCGGGAAATATGGATGCATTAATTGGCGAGATGGGTATGTGCTTTCATATTGAAGGTAAGCATATGGAACATTTTGATTTTGTTGGATTTGTTGATGATCTCTATGCTGACGGCGCTGCGGATTACAGGGTGGATTTCACAAAGGAGGAAGAAGAATACTGGCCTGGCACGGTGCACAGAGAGATCAGCCAGTTTACAAAACTGAAAGGCAATACGTATCTCGCAAATGGACAAGTCCACATTGCATGCGGTGATTTTGGCGAGATCAGTACTGGAAGGTATGATTGGACTGATTATACGGCCGAATTTACTATAACACCGATGACTGGGACTCACCATATGGTGATTGTCAGAAGCCAGGGGGCAATGAGGTCGTACGGTGTAGGGTTCGATGCGGCAGGCAGATTAACCGTGTTTAAAAATTTAAATGGATATAAGGCGATGGCATCTAAGCTGTTTGACTGGGAGTACGGCAAAGAGTATAAGATTACCGTTAATGTTGCCGGGAATGTGATTACTGCCGGGATCGATGGAGAGACAATCACCTGGGCAGACGATGGGGAAGCGTATTTACACGGCGGGATCGGCCTGGCTGTATTGGAAGGAAGTCATATGAGCTGCAGCGGAATTCGAGTGAAATAGGGAGGCATTGATTGACGGAAAGGACGGTTTTCTATGGAGGTTTGCGGACTTGGAACGATTGCGATGGACGTTCTTATGCAGGTGGATATGCTCCCGCAAAAAGATGGCTTCTGCATGGTTGAAAATACTTCATATCAGCCAGGAGGGAGTGGAAGCAATGTGATTGTGCAACTGGCAAGGCTAGGGGCGGAATGCGGTTATATTGCAGCCTTGTCGAAGGATCGGTATGGGCTTGATATCCTGAATAATCTGAAAGAAGAAGGCGTAGACACTTCGTGCATGGAGGTGTTTGAGAAGGGGGTGACACTTCACACAGATATTGTTATTGATCAGAATGGTGACAAATTCATTATGCTAAACATGGGAGATACCTTTGAAAAACTGGAATTTGATGATATGAAAAAGCTTTATGTAGAGAAAGCGAAGGTATTCTATACAGATCTCTGCCCCGGAAAAACGGCAATGAAGGCAGTTACTGCTGCCAGAAATCGAGGAATTGAAACGGTGTTCAACATGCAGGTAGGCTTGGCAACGATGAATGGTCTGGGAGTATCAAAAGAAGAGCTTCTTGCCTGTATCAGGGAAGTCGATGTCTTTGCTCCATGCAGGCAGGGGCTCTTTGATCTGACAGGAACTGAAAACCTGGATGAGTGTTGCGGATATTTAAGAAATTATACAGATGCAGTTCTGCTCTTTACTCTGGGCAGCGGCGGTTCGGCCGCTTATGACCGGGATGGAACGAAGTATGAAGTCCCATGTAAAAAGGTGAATGTGATTGATACTACGGGAGCGGGCGATTCCTACATGGGAGGCTTCATCTATTCTTACTGCATCAAAGGGAAAGATCTGCTGTCCTCCATGGGTTTTGCCACAGCTTGTGCTGCACATACGTGCAGCGGCCTTGGAGCAAGATTTTCACCTGATCTGGAGATGGTAGGTCAATATCTGTGACAGAGCGTAAAGGATGACACACTTTTTAGCGGAGGTGAAGGCTGTGGAAGCGAAGGAAGAACTGTGGAAACGAATTCGTGGCGCCCTCGTTGGAATAGCCTTTGGCGATTCGTTTGGGATGCCAGTGGAGATGTGGAGCCGGGAAAAAATTGCTGCAGAGTACGGAAGAATTCGGGAACATTTGCCGGGGGATGATAATAATTTTATATCCAAGGGGCTTAAAGCCTGTGAAGTAACAGATGATACAATAAATACGATTCTTGTTATAGATATGCTGAGCGGCAGTGGGGGACAAGTGGATCCTGGAAAATTCATGGAGTTATTGAAAGCATGGGCGGAGACATCCTCAAAGAGTAATACAGTAATCGGACCGAGTACGGCTAAGGCGATGGAGAAAAATGCCGCTGGTGTTCCGATGGAAGAAACTGGGGTGACAGGGACTACTAATGGAGCGGCGATGAAGATTCTTCCGATTGGACTGCTTCATGAGATGAAAGATCTGGACGACTTAATAGAAGATGTCAGGAGGCTCTGCCTGCCGACCCACAATACATCACCTGCCATCAGCGGAGCCTGTGCAGTGGCTGCTGCAGTTTGTTATGCGGCAAATATCAGGAGCACACGGGAATGCGAAAAGACGGAAAAAGGGGGACAGTCTGCTGACAAAAAGCTTGAGGAGATGCTTGGCTTTGCCCGAAAGGCGGCTGAGAGAGGCCGCGTATTAGGAAATCAGATTGGAGCCCCCTCTGTCAGCGCCAGACTGGAACTCTGCCAAGAGTATATGAAAAAACATACGGAGGATGAGGTTATAGCTTTTATTGCAGATATTATCGGAACCGGACTTCCTGTAGAGGAGAGCGTAACGGCTGCTATTTCTTTTGTCTGTCTGGCAAAAGCTGATCTGCAGAAATGTGCGGAATATGTGGTACGGGCAGGAGGAGATACAGATACGATTGCAGCTATTGCTTGCGGGATATGCGGCGCTTTTAATGAGGGAGAGGGTATTACACGGGAGGTGGTGCAAAGAATTGAGGAAATAAATAACATATCCTTCGATGATCTTGCCGATAAGCTGATGGAAGCCCGGCTTGTGCGCCACAGAGAAGAAAAATGTATGGCAGAGAGCGGTATGTAAGCAGAGTCTGACGTACTGTTTTGGTATCCGGTAAATCTCCTGCTGCAGGGATTTACCGGATATTTTCATTTTGCATGTAAAGAATCATGAGAAAAGAAGAAAACAGTTGACGTCATCTGATAAATATTATATATTATTGATAAATATATTTATCAACTAACCATTGGGAGGGATAACATTGAAAGTAAAAGTAAAAGACATTGCAAAAGCGGCAGGGGTATCGCCCACCACGGTGTCACTGGTTTTAAATAACCGCCCTTCCAGAATTGCGGAGGACACGAAGGAGCATATCCTTCGGGTCGCCAGAGAAATGCAGTTTCAGAAGGAATCGGAAATAGATTTTTCGGAGTTTAAGAAGGTGAAGACGCTCGGCATGGTGGTGCCGGACGTGATGAGTTCTTTTTATCACAGGCTGGCGGAGGAAACGTCAAGACATGCGTTTTACCAGGAATACACAGTCTTTCAGTGTTATACTAATGACGATATCCAGTGCTTCTATATGGCGGTGGAAGGGCTGATGGCCAAGAACGTGGATGGGATCATTATCATACCGCCCAGAACGATGGATAAAGAAAATGTGAAGCTGCTAAAATCGCTGCAGAAGAGCGGAGTTCCCATGGTGCTGCTGGATCGGGCGGCGTATGCGGTGTTCTGTGACTTTGTGACGGCGGACAACAAACATGGCGGGCGGATTGCCACGGAATATTTGATTAAGCACGGCCATACCGGAATCGGGTGCCTCGTAGGCGAGGTGAATGTTTACACCTCCAGAAAGCGTGTGGAGGGATACCGCGAAGCACTGGCCGCGGCGAAGATTCCATTTGATAAAGATCTTGTCTATTACGGAAATTATGATATAGAGTCAGGACGGGGGGGGATGGAGATCCTGTGGGAAAAAGGCGTTACCGCGGTGGTTGCAGGCAATGATCTGATGGCCTATGGCGTGTATCTCTTTGCAAAGGAGCATCACCTTTCCATACCCGGTGATTTATCGGTGATCGGCTATGACAATACGGAGCTGTGCGGCCTTATGGACGTGCCGCTGACGAGTGTGGACCAGAATACCGATACGATGGCCTCCAAGGCGGTTGAAGTATTGCTGCGAAGAATCGAGGAGCCGGCCGCCGATGAATCGGAACCGGCCAGAAACTATTATTTTACGCCGTTTGTGGTGGAGCGTGATTCGGTGGGAGAGATGAATCAGTGCTCAGCAAAGCGCAGTGAAATGCGGTAAGACACAGTGAAAAAAGATGAAACGCCGTAATTCGCAATAAGCAGCAAGGAAAAGTCGATTGATAGATAAATAACGGATAAATAAAAGCTAAATAAAAGTTAAATAAAAGTTAAATACCACATATTGCAAAGGCAGGAAACGAAGAGTATTGATTCGTTTCCTGTCTTTATTTTTTTGTGTTTTGTCAACGGCGAATTTGAATAAATAAAACAGGAAAAAATAAAAGAATCAGTTTAACTCCTGTTTATCTGCGTAAATTTGGATTATATGTACAAAAAATATATTAAAATAACTGATAAATAAGAATAAATCACCATTAAAATACAGAGGGAAAATGAAAATTCTGAATTCATTTTTCGTATTGACAAAAGTAGATAAAATGATATAATGAAATTACAGAAATATTTATCACAAATTTATCAAGTGCTCAAAGGTACCGTGAAAATTTCAGTGAAAAAGGAGAGAAAAGTAAATGAAAAAAAGAATTTTTGCAGCAGCTTTATCAGTTGCCATGGTTGGAACTCTTTTGTCAGGGTGCAGCATATCCACAACCAGCACGCCGGAGAGCGATGCGGCAGGAACTACGGCAGCAGCGGGTGAGACGGCGGCGGCTGAGACGACAACAGCAAGCCAGGATTTAAAGGGGCGTGAAGAGATCACTTTGTGGTTCTGGGGCGCAGAGCCATACGCACAGGAAGCGATGCAGCGAATCCTGGCAGATAAGTATAACAGCTCTCAGGATAAGTATAAGCTGGCTATCGAATTCAGACCATCGGTTGATACGGATATGTCAACTGCACTGGCAGCAAATCAGGGACCCGATATCGTATATGGTTCCGGTCCATCTTTCGTTATGCCGCTTGTAGAGGCAGGAAAACTGGAGCCGCTGGATACCTATTCCGAACAGTACGGGTGGAGTGAGCGGATCCTGAAGCCGTTCTATGAATCTGGAACCGTGAACGGAAAACTGTACAGTTTAATCAGCGGTGTCAGCACGATGGGAGTCTTTTATAATAAGAAGGTACTGGCTGATAACGGCTGGGAAGTTCCGAAGACGATCGAAGACATGGAGAAGATCATGGATGATGCCCTCGCAAAGGGATTGTATGCATCTGTTACGGGAAACAAGGGCTGGAAACCAGTGAATGAAAACTATGCTTCCGTATTTTTAACTCATGTAGCAGGACCGGAGACCATGTACAAATGTCTGACCGGAGAAGAAAAATGGAACAATCCGAATGTCACCGCAGCGATCGAAAAGTCAAAGGAATGGTGGGATAAAGGATATCTTGCAGGTGATGATTATGTAAACTTAAATTTCAGTGAATCGCTGCAGCTTTTATCTGATGAAAAAGCTCCGTTCTTTATTGGGCCGTCAATCGCATTCCAGTGGGCAGCGTCTTTCTTTACCGGAGATAAGACAGAAAATATTGCGTTTATCCCATTCCCTTCCACAGAGACGGTTCCCAATGAAACGTATACTCTGGGCGCTTCCTGTACCCTGTCCATTAATGCCAATGTAAGCCAGGAGCATAAGGACGAGGCGGCTAAGATTATTGATATGATGTTCCAGCCGGAATTCATGCAGGAGATGACAACCGCATGGCCGGGATACTGGGGAACTCCGCTGAAAGATTTAACCACCATTGACACCAGCAAAATGGGATATTTATCACAGTCCTTTGTTGACGTTGTAAAAAATATTTCAGCTGCCGTGGATAAAGGAAACTTTGGATATTATGACAATGTATTTTTCCCGGCTTCCACACAGCAGAGTATGGTGAACATTGAGGATGTCTGGTACGATACGGTACCGGTATCCGAATATTTGGATAAGGTAGACAAGGATTTTGCGGAAGCACTGGCTAAGGGCCTTGTACCTCCAATTCCGGAACCGGCAATGAACTGATATCAGTACAGCACAGGCAACTTAAAAAGGGAAGAAGGGAGATGGCCGGTATGCAGGAAGAAAACAGCATACCGGTCATTTTTCTCCAATGAAGAGGAGGTTTCCAATGAAGAGTAAAAAGATAAACTGGAATTATCTTTTGATTGCTCCGGCGCTGCTTATCAGCGTGTCCGTTATCCTGCTCCCGGGAATCATGACCATCGTCTATTCCTTTACGGATTATAACGGTATTTCGCAGAATTTTAATTTTATAGGGCTGCAGAATTTTAAAGAATTGTTTCACGACAGGATTTTCTTTTTGGCAATCCGCAACAACTTAATCTGGACCATTATGTTCATCACAATTCCGGTGTGTATCGGTATGCTGGCCGCGATGCTTCTCTTATCGAGATCGAAGACGAGAAGTATCTATCAGGTGGCCTTTTTAATTCCTTACGTTCTGGCTCCGGCGGTAAATGCCATGCTGTGGCTGAATGTGATTTTCAGCCCGGTTGTTGGTGTTGTTTCATTTTTAAAGAATTTTGGAATCGACTTAGGATCGCCTCTTGCCAGCATGAAAAGTGCGATATTTGCCTGTGCAGGCGTAGATATCTGGCATTACTGGAGTTATTTGACCGTTATTTATCTGGCGGCATTACGACAGACACCGACCGATCAGGTGGAGGCGGCCAGGATTGACGGCTGTAATGGCTGGCAGTTATTCCGCTACATTTATCTGCCGAATATTAAGTCCACGGTAAATCTGATGTTTGTCATGATAGTCATTGGTTCCTTCCTTGCATTTGATTACGTTAAGCTGCTGACCGGCGGAGGTCCGGCACATTCGACAGAGGTACTTGGTACATACGCCTACTCCTTTGCATTCAGTGAGATGAAGGTAGGCAAGGCGGCCGCGGTTGGTCTCTTTATGAGTTTTTTTGGGTTGATTGCTTCTCTGATTTATACGCGAATGAGCCGCAAAGAAAACATGGATTAGGAGGAGAATATGGGAGTTTCTTCGAAAAAGAAAAGAATATGGATCAATGTGCTGATTCATTTTGTACTGATTCTGCTTTTGCTTATCTGCCTGCTTCCGATTGCGCTGGTGGTCATCAACGCATTTAAGACAAATGCTGAAATCGTAAGGAATCCATTGTCGATTCCCAAAGTGCTCCATCTGGAGAATTTTATCCAGGCGTGGAAGACAGGTAAATTTGCCCGTGGGTTTATCAACAGTATCAAGCTGAGCGGCTGTACGATTCTCATCATTCTGGTCTGCTCCACTCTGGCGGGCTACGTGCTGTCGGGTTACCGGATCAAGGGGAGCGGCATCATACTCACCTACTTTATGATGGCGATGACTGTTCCGATTCAGCTGTTCTTATTCCCGCTGTATTATGCTTTTGCAAAGCTTAACCTGATTGGAAATATTCCGGCAACCAGTCTGATTCTGTCGGCTATGTTTATGCCGCTGTCGGTATTTCTGATGAGAACATTTTTCTTAAATGTGCCGAAGGAACTGGAGGACGCGGCCAGAATTGACGGGGCCAACACAGGACAGGTGATCTGGCATGTGATGCGTCCGGTGGTTTCGCCGGGGTTAATCACGGTTGGAATTCTGATCGGCCTTCAGTCCTGGAATGAATATCTTGTATCCAGTACCTTCTTACAGGGGGAAAAGAACTTTACCGCTACTTTAGGATTTCTGTCTATGAACGGAAGCTACGGATCCAACATGTCGATTCTGATGGCATCCTCGGTAATCCTGATCGCGCCGATCGTCGTCTTCTTCCTTTGCGCTCAGAGATACTTTGTAGACGGCATGGTGAGCGGAGCTGTGAAAGGCTAGGTGCTACCCGGCGTTAATACACCGGGAGGCACTAATACTGCCATGCGGGCAGAAAGACAGAGAGAAAATTAAGGGCACTCTCAGATATAAATGGAGGAATTCAAAATGAAAAACATAGCTCGTTTCAAAAATGACATCTACGCCGGTGTATTGGGAAAGATCATCGGCGTTTACCTGGGGCGTCCGGTAGAGGGCTGGACCTATGAGGCCATCCGGGACACCTTCGGTGAGATCAACTACTATAAAAATCACAGGACGGGCGCGCCGCTCATCGTTCCGGACGACGATATCTCGGGAACCTTCGCGTTCTTTAGGAGTCTGGAGGACAACAAGTTTGATCCGGATATCCGGTCGGAGCAGATCGGAGACAGCTGGTTAAATTATATTATTGAGAATGAGACCATCCTCTGGTGGGGCGGCCTCTCGAGAAGCACGGAGCACACCGCGTATCTGCGCCTTAAAAATGGAATCAGGGCTCCTAAGAGCGGTTCCATCGAGTTAAACGGTCGGAGCATGGCGGAACAGATCGGCTCGGAGATTTTTATCGACACATGGGCCATGGCAAATCCGGGCAATCCGGAGCGGGCGGCTAAGATGGCCAGGGAAGCGGCCGGCGTCAGCCACGACGGAATCGCCATCGACGCAGCGGTTTATCTGGCTGTTATGGAGTCGCTGGCCTTTGTGGAGAAGGATATCGACAGGCTGCTGGATGCGGGGCTTGCCTACATAGAAAATCCTGAATTTATCCGACTGGTCGGAGCGGTCAGGGAACAGTGTGCCAAGGCGTCTGACTGGAGGGAAGTGAGACAGTGGATCGCAGATCACCACGGATATGAGAAGTATCCCGGTAACTGTCCGATGGTGACAAACCATTTGACTCTTTTGATGGCATTTATCATGGGCGGCGATGAGTTTAACAAAGCGAGTATGATCGCCTGCAGTTCCGGCTGGGATACGGACTGTAATTCCGGCAATGTCGGCTGTCTGAATGGAATCCGGCTGGGCCTCGATGGTTTTCGCACGAGCACGGATTTGAGAAAGGCTGTGGCGGACCGGTTGTATGTGGTTACCAGCGACGGAGGTTCCTGCATTTCAGATGCGGTGCAGGAGACCAGGAAAATCTTAAAGGCGGCCTGCCGTCTGGAATATGAGCCGGTTGATTTCCCGGAGGAGCGTCTGGCCTTCGAATATCCGGGCGCCGTTCAGGGGATTGTTCCTTACGATAAGAATACGGAAGAACAGGTACTGTGCGAAATCGATAATCTGGTGGAAAGTCCCCGGCACTGCGATCCGCAGAATGGTAATGAGGAGACAAAAGAGTATGGATGCCGCCTTTCTTACCGCGGCTTAGGGCCTGGGGTGCATGCGACCGCCTGTATCGATACTTTTATAGACCTTCAGCCGAAGGGAAAGGAAGGGACCAGCTACTTTGACGTGCTCTGTTCCCCTTCTCTGTACAGCGGCCAGGAAGTGAAGGCCGTTATAGCGGCGGAAGCGGTAAGTCCTGCCTTTACCTTTTTCATCGAGTATTTTAATGAGAAAGATGAGCTGGAGACCTTATCCAGCAGCGCCTTCCAGCTTAACGACGGAGATAATCAGATAAAATGGCGGATTCCCGATGTGGGCGGCCACGCCATCTACCGGCTGGGGATGTCCTTAAGAAGCGGTGCGCGCGGAGAACGGCCTGGAAGTCCGATGGAAGGGATGAGCGGCGCGGCAGGCGGTTCCCGTCTGGATGGTTCCGTGATTATCAAATCTCTCGACTGGTCGGGGGCGCCGGAGTGCTACCGCATGGGAAGATCCATGGAAATGACGCCGACCCTGACTCCGTGGACGACGACCACATCATGGCTGAAGACATTTGTCTCATCTGCGGATCATTTCTGCCCGGATTATACAACGACATTTTCCATCTCCCATGCGGCGCCTAACGGTGTTGTGACGACGGGTACCATGGACTGGGATAACTATTCTGTGAAATCGGTGATTACATTTTCCCAGCAGGATGCGGCCGGGCTTGTGGCCAGGGCAAAGGGACACAGAAGGTATTACGGGGCAGTGCTGAAGGATAAAAAGGCTGTGATCTACAAGCAGTGCGATGCAAAACGCACCGTAGTGGCGGAAGCTGCCTTTGATTTTGAAATTGACGATACCCGGGAGCTTGCCTTTACTCTGGATGGCCCGCGGCTGTCTCTGGCAGTGGATGGGAAAACAGCGGTGAGCGGACAGGATGAGAGTTACCTGTGCGGCGGAGCGGGCTTTGTAGTGGATTCCGGAGCGATCCTGGCGGATGGCTTTGAGGTCAAACGCATCTGCTCCCGCAGGAATAAGAAGGATTGAGAGGAAAAAAGCGTGAGTGTATTAAAATATAGAGAACAGATTTATGCGGGCGTGCTGGGGAAGATTATCGGTGTCTATTTAGGCCGCCCTGTGGAAGGCTGGAGTTACGATAAGATCAGGGAAACCTTTGATGAGGTGAAATACTATGTTCATGAGAAGGTGGGAGTTCCATTAATTGTGGCGGATGACGACATATCCGGAACGTTCGCATTTTTCAGGGCTTTGGAGGACAATGGATATGACAGGGAACTGCCGGCTAAGGCGTTTGGGGACACGTGGCTGAACTATATCATCGAGAACCGGACGATTTTATGGTGGGGCGGCCTGGGACGGTCAACCGAGCACACGGCTTATTTGAATCTGAAGAACGGCATGGATGCGCCGGAGAGCGGAGCGGTCAGGACCAATGGAACCACGCTGGCGGAGCAGATCGGAGCACAGATTTTCATCGATGCGATCGCCATGGCCTGCCCTGATGATCCGGATCTGGCGGTAAGTCTGGTGAGAAAAGCGGCCAGCGTCAGCCATGACGGCATTGCAGTCGAAGCAGCCTGCCATTTAGCGGCGCTGGAAGCGATGGCGTTTACGGAAAAAGACGTGAATGTGCTTCTGGACCGGGCGGGGGCCTATGTGCAGAATCAGGTTTTAAAGGATATGATCGGTGATGTCCGGGATATCTGCGGCAGAGAAACTGACTGGAGAAAGGTTCGTGATTACCTGGATCCGAAATACGGCTATGAAGTATTTCCGGGCTGCTGTCACATGATTCCCAACCACGCCATGGTGATCGCGGCCATTCTGCTGGGCGGAGACGATTTCCAGAAATCCATCTCCATCGCCTCCTCGGCTGCCTGGGATACGGACTGCAACGCGGGCAATGTGGGCGCGTTCAACGGAATCCGGCTGGGGCTTGATGGAATCAATGCGGGAGCGGACTTCCGGACGCCGGTGGCCGATTTGATGTATGTCGTTACCTCGGATGGCGGGTCTGTTGTCTCTGATGCGGTGATAGAGAGCAAAAAAGTGCTTCAGGCTGCGGCCGCACTGCACGGGGAATCGGTTTCCGTATCGGACAAACGGTACACCTTCGAATACCCCGGTTCTCTTCAGGGCTTTGCAGTATGTGACTACGACCACGGCAGTCAGGCGTGCATTGAGCTTTCCAATTATAATGAAATATCGGAGGAGAACGGCCTGCTGATCCGCTGCCGCCACGTGGCGGACGGAGTGACCGCAGACGTTTCCACACAGACATTTATCGATTTCTCAAAGCTGGCACAGAATTTCTCTACCGTGGCGTCTCCGACGCTTTACTCCTCTCAGAAGGTGGTGACGGAGGCGGGCTTGGCTGGTTCTCCCCGCACCGGTTCACAGGAGGCAGTGACTCTGCGTCCGTATATTCTCTATTACGATATTGAAAATCAGGTCAGAGTCATGTACGGAGATGCGGTTCTGCTGGATGAAACGAAAAAGACATTTGAGTGGACCGTACCGGATACGAAGGGCATGTCCATCTTTAAACTGGGTTATGAGATTGCTAGCGGGAAACGTTTTGACGGTGATGCGGTGATCTACAGCATCGACTGGAAGGGAGCGCCCACGGACTTCGCACAGAGAGGCATGCTGATGACCTCCATCTGGAATACGAATCCGCTTTGGCTGGCCGGCTTTGCCAGCTCCGCGGTTCAGTTTGCGGCAGATTTCAAACATACCTACTGTGTATCCAATGTGGAAGCAGATGGTCTGGTGACGATCGGCAGCAGGGAATGGGAAGATTATACCGTGTCATCGACAGTCTTCTACAGCCTTCATGAGGCCGGAGGCCTGGTGGTGAGGAGCAGGGGCCATAAGCGGTACTATGGAGCTGCGCTCATGGATTACAGCCGCGCCGTGGTATATGTACAGAAGGACCGGGAACGGGTGATTTTGGCGGAGGTACCCTACTCCTATCAGGAGGATGTGGGATATACGCTTACCTTTGCGGCCCATCAGGAGAAGCTGGAATTCTCAGTGAACGGGGAGAAGCTGATCGAGGTGGCGGATGCCGCTTACTCGGGCGGCGGAGCCGGATTTACAATATCAAAAGGAACTATGACGTGTGACAGCTTTATTGTTTCATAGGATGGTTCGTCCTATGAAACAATAACCCTCCGGGGGGATGCGCACTCCGCGCTTAGGAAATATGGCCGCTGAAGCGACCGCGGGGTCTGACCCAACGGAGTGCGGCCCCGCACGAAGTGAGGTCACTCCGGCGCGCGAGTCCGGCGAACCGGACTCTTTGTTTTTCATAAGAAATCGGCTGCATTACAAATAGGAGACAGAACATGGATTATATCATAGCATCGACAGTTGTTACGGATGAGATAAGATTTGCTGATAAAAAGACAGTGGAAAAGAAGGCGGGCGGAGCCGGGATCTATGCGCTGTGCGGAATCCGGCTCTGGTGTGACAGCGTTATGCCTGTGACGGGCGTGGGAAAAGACTATGCGGAAATGTTCGGAGAATGGTATCAGAAGAATCATATTTCCATGGATGGACTGATCCAAAAGGACGAGAAGACGCCTTACAACGTAATCCAGTATTTTGAGGACGGAGAGCGGAGTGAGACGGCCCTGTACGGGGCGGACCATTACCGGAAGATCGAGGTGACGCCAAAAGAGCTGGAGCCATATTTTGAGACGGCAAAGGGGATCTATATTTTTAAAAATACCTCCCCGGAGTTCTGGAACGGGATTCTTCCCATGATGGAAAGCAGTTTTCAGACACGCTCCCGGGCGGCCGCCGTCATGTGGGAGATTGCCAGCGATTCCACCTGCCCGGAATGCCTGGAAGAGGTGAGACGGATCTCCGGAAATGTAGATATCTTTTCGATTAATTTAACAGAGGCCCGGAATTTATTTGGTACAGAGTCTTTGGACGAGATAATTGGGAAATTCAGGGGCTGGATGGGCGGTCCCACTCCTTTTGCCGGACAGAATCATTTGAAGCTGATTTTTCTGCGCAGAGGTTCTAAGGGGGCGGTGATGATTACGCCGGAAGAGGTGGTATACGTGCCCACGGTGGATCACGTAAATGTGGTGGATCCCACAGGCGGCGGCAACAGTTCATCGGGTGCGGTGCTTTACGGGTGGTGCAGCGGCCATACCCCGGAGGAGTGCGGCCTGATGGGAAGTATATCGGCCGCCATGTGCCTAGAACAGTACGGTGTTCCGGACGAGATTGGAATGGAGAAGCGGGAGGCCGCAGAGAGACTTTTAGCAGCAATGAAAGGAAATAACCCAAATGAAGAGTGAGGAAATCAGAAAGAAACCGTCCATCAGACGGATACATGAGCAGTATGAATACTATAAAAATGTGCCGGAGCGCGGGCTCATGATCAAAGGACGTCCGGCGCTTACCCAGATTGACCACGAGAAGGTGGGGGATTTTGTCCTGATTACGGTGAGGGATCCCCTGTGCGCCTACGATGTGGACCCGGCGAAGAAGATTGCGGACAGACTGGAGAATGCGGAGCTGATCGGCAATTCCGGGATGTTTACCTCTTATACGGGAACGTATAAAGGGGCGAAAATCACCGTGGTCAGCGGCGGCAGCGGATCGCCGGAAATGGAACTGATTCTATATGATTTTATGGAATATACGGACGCGGGAACGTTTCTGCGGGTCGGCGGTTCGGGCGGAATCGGCGATGAGGTGAAGCCGGGAGATGTGGTGATCGCCAGCGGTGTGGTCAGGGAAGAGGCCATGACGAAAGCGTACATACCGGCAGGTTATCCGGCGGTCAGCCACTATGAGGTGGTAGGCGCCATGGTGGAAGCCGCCAAAACGCTGGGAGCGCCATACCATGTGGGAGTGACCCTGTCCGTGGACAGCGATTTTGTGGGCGGCGGCAGACCGGGGGTCGGCGGATACTTACAGCCGTGGAATATTGAAATAGCCGGAATCTACAACCGGGCCGGCGTGCTGAACGGCGACCGGGAATCTGCGGCGATCGTGACACTGTCCGCGCTGTTTGGACGCAGGGGCGGTTCCATCTGTTCCGTTGCGGATAATCTTTGCACCGGAGAGAAGTTTGAAGCGGGCGGCGGCCATGAGTTTGCGATTGATATCGCACTGGAGGGCTGTGCGGTCTTAAACAGGTTAGATCAGGAAAAGAACGAGAAAAAGGCAGAGGAGAAGCAGTGATATGAGTGAAACGTTGACGAAAGAGTACGACAACCCCATGTGCAGACAGGCGATGAGCCTCCCGGAGCTGATCCGGAGCCAGTATGAGGATCTGGAAGTAAAGACCAGAAAAGTCCTTTCTTTTCAGGAAATATTTAATATTCAGCGTGTGGTGCTGACGGGATGCGGTGATTCCTATGCGGCCTGTATGGCGACGAAGCATGTGTTTGAGATGCTGACAGGTATTCAGGCTGAGGTGGTGACAGCTATCGATTTTGGGCGGTATTACAGTGAACGCCACATGGGTGTGGACTGCCAGAATCCCCTCGTAATCGCGGTCAGCAATTCAGGCCGGGTTGCCCGGATCTCGGAGGCGGTACAGCGTGCAAAATTCCATGACTGCTTCGTCCTTGGAATCACAGGAAATTTGACTTCCCCACTGGCTCAGAATTCGGATAAGGTGCTGAAGCTGGATATTCCGCCCTTTGAGAGCGCGCCGGGAACGAGAAGCTATATGGTCAGCGTAATGGCGCTCCTTCTGCTGGCTGTCCGTATCGGTGAGGTACGGGGCATGTACACCATGGATCAGGCCATGGACTACCGCTATGATATGAAAAATCAGGGAGATTTGCTGGAAGCTCTTCTGCCGCAGATGGCGGAAACGTGTGCGAAGATGGCGGAAGAATGGAAGGATTTCCCCTGCTTTGACTTTGTAGGAGCGGGCTTCGACTACGCGGCGGCATGGTTTGGCCAGGCGAAGATGCTGGAGGCCACAGGAAAATATTCCATGCATATCAACTCGGAGGAATGGTTCCATCTGAACTGTTTCGCTAAGGATCCGGAACACATCGGCACCGTGGTGGTGTCCAATACCACGAATCCGGGACTCAGCAGGACAAAGGACGTAATTCGTTACGGAAAGAAGCTGGGACGGCCGATGTTAGTCATCACCGATGGAGATGGAGCGGAAGGCGTATCCTGTGTAACCGTGCCGTCTCCCAAATATCCGGTCAATATGCCGGTGACCCAGTTCGTCCCGATATCTCTTCTCGCCGGTTACCTCTCCGCCATGTTGGGAGAGCAGTATGGGCGCGGATGTGAGGGACCATGGAGCTTCTGCGAAAATGGCTTCTGTGTCCAGAATAATGAGATCGTTTTGAAATAGCGGAGGATGGAAAAATGCTGAAAAACTTTAAAATAAAGACGAAATACAATGAGGTTTACGATATCACGGAACACGTGAAGAAGGCGGTGGAGGAAAGCGGAGTAAAAGAGGGCACCTGCCTCGTTTATAATCCTCATTCCACAGCGGGTCTGGCGGTATTTTCTCCATGGGACCCGAACGGGTTCCTGGATCTGGACGAGGAGATTCGCAGGCTGGTGCCGACCAGGATCGATTTCAAACACCAGCACGACACCCCGCAGGATGCGGCGGGCCATGTAAAGTCGGCACTTCTCGGCATTTCCGGGAATTTTATCGTGCATGAGGGAAAGCTGCTGGCCGGCGGTTCCCAGGGCATCTATTTCCTGGAATTCGACGGACCGAGAAACCGGGAATTCTTTGTAAAGATTCAGGCGGATGCGTAGAAACGCTCCCGGAACTGGAAGAAGTTCGCAGGAGTACTCAGATTGAGAAAAGAGGAGAATAGAATGGATAAAAAGAAAATAATCCTGGACTGTGATCCGGGTATGGACGACTCCATGGCCATTATCATGGCCTGTAAATCAGACGCTTTGGAGGTAAAGGCGATTACAGCGGTAAATGGAAACTACCGCGTCGATGTAACCAGTAAAAATGCGCTGAAGGTGCTGGAGCTGATCGGAAGAACGGATATCCCGGTTGGTAAGGGAATGCCGGAGCCGATGGTGAGAAAGTGCCCGAAGGACCCATTTACCCATGGGAAAGACGGTCAGGCGGA
Source organism: Hungatella sp. SB206 (assembly GCF_051132295.1). NCBI lineage: Bacteria > Bacillati > Bacillota > Clostridia > Lachnospirales > Lachnospiraceae > Hungatella > Hungatella sp. SB206. The sequence goes on from NZ_CP096603.1 coordinate 1,584,960, forward strand.
AAATAATCTTCCCGATCCGGTGACACCGCTGAGTGATAAGAACGCGGTGGAATTGATCATAGACACGGTTAAGGCAAATCCGGGAGAAATTTACATCCTCTGCACCGGTCCCATGAGCAATGTGGCCATGGCCATGAAAAAGGCGCCTGAGATCAAGGAGATGATCGCCGGGATCTATGCGATATCCGGAGCGTTCGGGCTGAACCGTTACGCATATACCAATGCTACAGGCGATACGCCGCAGAGCGAATGGAATGTGTATGTGGATCCGGAGGCGGCCGATATTGTATACAATTCCGGTGTGAAGCTGGTGGCGCTGGGCCTCGATGTGGCGACTCATTTCGATGTGAATTTGACGGATGAAGATATCCGTATGCTGGAGGAGAGCGACAAGCCGGAGGCAAAGTTCTTCTTGCAGGCCGTTCATTTTGTAAATGAAAGAGGCTTTGAGGCGTACTGTGCGGTAATCGACTGTATGGCGGTTGGATACGCCATCGATGCTACCCTGGTAAAAACCATTTCCGGCCATGTGGGTATTGAGACGAAGAGTGATTTGACGCTGGGAATGACGGTTCTGGACCGTAGACACCATTTCGTATGGGAATCGCTGCCGGTTGTGGAAATCGGAGAGAGCGCCGATTACGAGAGATTCTTAAAGCTTCTCATGAAGCTTGTGCTGGCTTAAGCGGGAGGTTTGCGTATGTTTGAAAAAGAAAAGATCTATATAGCGGGACCCGAGTGTTTCTATAAGGGCGGCCCGGACATTTTAAATGCAATGAGACGGAGGGCGGAGAGCCTGGGCTTCGGTGTTACGCTTCCCAACGAGCATCCTCTGGATATGGGAAATCCGGATCTTCAGAAGCGGGCAGACAGCATTTTCGAGGATCTGAAAATGATCATGAAGGAGACTACGGTCATCATCGCTGACTTAGAGGCTTACCGCGGCTCCGAGGCGGACAGCGGAACAATCTATGAGATCGGAATGGCGTATGCGGATGGGTTAAAATGCTACGGCTACACGAGAGATAAACGTCCGCTGGCATGGAAAGATCAGAAGTATGTGATGAAGGATGGCGTTGTCTACGATGAAAAGGGAAAAAAAGCGCCTTACAAGGAGCTGCCATTTTCACCGGCCGTGGTAGGTTCGACGAAGATCGTGGAAGGCGATTTTGACGACTGTCTTGCCATGCTGATGACGGATTTAGAGGAGGAGTGGAAGGCTGAGGGAAGAACGGGCGGAATGGCCGCAGCGCGGGATGGAAAAGCGTTTGGGGCGGCGAATGAGGCACAAGGCCGGGCGAATGAGACACATGATCCGGCTGACGTTCCGGCGAAGCCGAGAATCTACTTATCTGATGTGATCCGGTATGAGGAAGATGCGGAGGAAATTTATGGCCGCATGAAAGAACTCTGCGCTTCTTATGGTCTGGAGGCTGTCACTCCCTGCGACTGGGCGGAAGGATTTCCGGAGACGAAAGGCTTCAATCCCTATGTGAGAGCGGCAGCCCTGACGGAGAATTACTGCCGGCTGGTGAGAAGCTGTGATGCAGTAATTGCCGATCTGAGTGATTACCGCGGTTATGAGTGCTCCAACGATGTAGGATTCGAATGCGGTATGGGGGTTGAGATGGGAAAAAAGCTGTTCGCCTATATGAAAGACGCAAGACCGTGCATTGAGAAAATCCCACATCTGGGCGAGGCCGCAGAGTTCCGCGATATGACAGGCAGCAATGTGGAGAATTTCAATTATCCGGCCAATTTAATGTTCGGAAGCTCCATGAAGATTTATGAGGGGAGCTTTGAACAGGTGATTGAGAGGGTGGCGAAGGAACTGAACGGGTGAGATTATGGGAGAAATAGGAAAGGAAGTTTCAGAACATGGCTCGGATTTTAAATTATGGATCGCTGAATATTGATCATGTATACTCGGTTCCGCACATTGTCAAACCGGGAGAAACCATTTCCGCCGTGGGATTTAAGGATTTCCCGGGCGGAAAAGGTTTAAACCAGTCGGTGGCGATGGCGAGAGCAGGAGCCATGGTCTTTCATGCCGGTAAAATTGGAAATGACGGCGAATTCTTAAAAAAGATTCTGGTGGCTGACGGTGTGGACTGTACATGGCTGAAAAACAGCGGGGGACCGGGCGGGAGCGCCATCATACAGAAGGATGCAGACGGCCAGAATGCGATCATCTGTTACGCCGGAAGCAACGGAGAGATCAGTCCGGCGGAGATCGACGAGGTCCTGGCCCATTTCCAGGAAGGGGACATTCTCGTATCCCAGAATGAGATCAGCAATGTTCCATATCTGATTGAAATGGCGGGAAAACGGGGAATGCGGATCGCCTTTAATCCGTCGCCGATCGATGATACCGTGCTGCGCATGGACTTGTCTAAAGTTTCCTGGCTTATTATCAATGAGACGGAGGGCTGCGGCCTGACCGGAGAAGAGGAACCGGAGAAGATTGTGAAAAATCTGATTACCCGGTACCCCGGGATGGCCGTAATTCTGACACTGGGAGAAGATGGCTCCATGTATTGCCGGGGGGACGTGATCCTGCGGCAGGAAGCCTACAGCTACGGGGTGAAGGATACGACTGCGGCCGGCGATACGTTTCTGGGGTATTTCCTGGGAACGTATGAACTGGAAGGCGATGTGAAGGCGGCGCTCGATATGGCAGCCCGTGCGGCCGGTATCGCGGTTTCGAGAGAAGGGGCGGTGCCGTCGATTCCGGGGGTGGAGGAAGTCAGGTAGAGATAACGGCGGGAGGAATCACCCTTTCTCCTGCCTGTTACGACAGTTTCAAGCGGTGGAATTTGAAAAAAATGTTTGTGATAAATGTGGTGAGAAAATTTTTGAAAAAGCTATTGAAATATGAAAGTAAATTCGTTATAATATAAATGTATTAAAGATAATACATTGGAACAAGAGAGAACAAAAAACGAAAACAAAAACGAAATACAGAAGCACTTCAATTTTTTTTACCATCAAATGTATTAAAGCTAATACATTAATAACTATAGCTAAAAGGAGAGGAAAGCTTTGGCAAAGAAAATGGTAATAGTATCTGTGGACGCATTGGTTGGCAAAGATTTAAAACTTGCATCCACACTTCCGGGATTTAAGAAAATTATGGATGGCGGAGCGAGAGTGGAGCAGGTTATGAGTGTCTATCCGACACTGACTTATCCTATCCATGTAGTTCAGATGACAGGAAGAAATATGATGAATCATGGAATTTACAACAATGAGCGTGTCATGCCGGGGCGTCTTTCGCCGGACTGGTTCTGGCAGATCTGGGACTGCAAGGTTCCGACCATATTTGACGCAGCTCACCGGAAAGGACTGACAACTCATGCCGCGATGTGGCCGGTGACGGCACAGGCGGATATTGATTGGCTTCTGCCGGAAGTATGGGATTTACAGAAATGGGAGGATCCTGCAATTATATATAAGAAGAACTGTTCTCCGCAGCTGTTTGACAAGTATTTTGAAAAACACCGGTTTAAACTCGGCTGGCATCCGAAGCCGGAGCTGGATGAATTTGGGGTATCGGTCGCAGAAGATGTGATTCGGAACGAAAAGCCTGATTTAGCCATGATTCATGTGTCGGCAGTGGATATTGCACGCCATGGTAACGGTATGTTTGGATCAGCCATCGACGATGCGATCCGGAAAGTGGACAGCTGGCTCTGCAGATTGGAGCAGGCGGTTTCAGAAAGCGGCAGGTTAGACGAAACCAATTTTATCATTGTTAGTGACCATGGACATTTAAAGGTGGATAAGCAGGTGAATTTAAATGTACTTTTTAAAGAGGAGGGACTGATTCAGACAGACGATCACGGTGAGCTTGTAAGTTATCAGGCATACTGCCATTCTTCCGGGCTTTCGGCTCAGATTCTGCTGGCAGATGCGGCCGATACAGAGGTTCGTAAAAAAGTGGAAGCCGTCCTGGAATATGCAAAAGACACAGAAGCATTTGGGATTAAGGCGATTTATACGAGGCACGAAGCCGAGGAAAAATTCCAGCTGTCAGGTCCCTTTGAGTATGTGATTGAAGGCGTGGGCGGCGTTGCATTTGCAGCAAAATGGGATGGCAGGGTCGTGATCAACGAGGAAGATCCTGATTACGATTACGTGAAGACCTCTCATGGACATCGGCCTCACTTGGGCCCGCAGCCGGTCATGTTGGCGAAAGGCCCGGATTTTAAGAAGAACGTCACAATCCGGGAGTGCAGTATTCTGGATGAAGTGCCGACATTTGCAGCAGTTCTGGGAGTGGAGATGGAAGGTCTGGAAGGCAGATGCTTGCATGAATTGTTAGTACGCCCTTGATACGGTATACTAACCTGGCCGAGAGGAGGGGGACTTTAAGTGGCTGAGATTATACTAAAGGATATCTGTAAAAGCTTTGGGGAGACCGAGGTGGTGAAACACGTAGATCTGACGATCGAGGATGGGGCATTTTCGGTAATTGTAGGGCCTTCCGGTTGCGGGAAGTCTACAATTCTCCGGATGATTGCCGGGCTGGAACAGCCAACTTCAGGAGAAATATGGATTTCGGGGAAATGTGTTAATTATGTTCCGCCGGGAAAACGGGATATCGCCATGGTTTTCCAGAATTATGCGATCTATCCGACAATGAGCGTGAGAGATAATATTGAATTTGGACTTAAGAACCGAAGGGTTCCGAAAGAAGAACGCGACACCCTGATCGGGGATGTCAGCGAAATTGTGGGGCTGACAGAATACCTGGGCAGAAAGCCGAGCGAGCTCTCTGGCGGTCAGCGCCAGAGGGTTGCTCTGGCGAGGGCTATGGTGAAAAAGCCCAGTGTATTCCTCATGGACGAACCACTATCCAATTTAGACGCGAAACTGCGGGGGCAGATGAGAAGTGAGCTGATTCAGCTTCATGACAGACTGGGAACGACTTTTATTTACGTGACTCATGACCAGGTAGAGGCGATGAGCATGGGCAATAAAATTGTTATTATGAATCAGGGAGAGATTATGCAGGTAGGAAAGCCGATGACGGTATACCACTGCCCTGAAAATATATTCTCCGCTCAGTTTATTGGAACCCCGCCCATGAATATACTGGCGGCAGAGGGGCTTCATGATGCGGTATGTTGTCCGCCGGGCTGCCGGTATGTAGGCTTCCGACCGGAGCGGATCAGCCTTGACAGGGAATGCAGCGAGGCTCTGGTCCTTCCGGCTGTCGTACAGACGAGAGAGCTTCTGGGAGCGGAAGCGGTCTATACCTTTAAATCAGAGGCGGGAAAGATTCAGATGAAGAATTATTCAGATTATTTACCCGAGCCGGGAGAAAAGGTGAATCTGATAATAGAGCGAAAACATCTCTTTTTCTTTGATGACAGCGGAAAAGCGTTTGGGATGAACTGTGGGAAAAGAGAGGGGTAGAGAATATGAGAGATAAGAAACAGACTTCATTCCGTGATGGGATCCGGCCTTACATAATGGTTCTGCCGTCGATTGCAGTTTTTCTGTTCTGTTATATTTATCCCATTTTCTACATGATTTACTTAAGCCTTTTTAAATGGGATTTCATAAGTCCAACCAAGGATTTTGTCGGCCTGAAGAACTTTATCACTCTGTTTTCCAAGGCGGAATTCCGCCAGGTGCTGTCCAATACGCTGATCTATACGTTCTGTTCCGTTGGAATAGCGATCGTCCTTGCACTTGTGCTGGCGGTTTGGTTAAACCATCCGGGAAAAATGTTCGCATTTGTACAGGGAGCAATTTTCAGCCCCCACATTATTTCTCTCGTATCCGTATCCTTTATCTGGATGTGGATGATGGAACCGTCCTATGGGTTGTTAAACTGGCTGCTGGGACTGTTTGGTGTCAAACCCTCCATGTGGCTGCAGCGGCCGGATACGGCGCTGATGTCTTTGGTGCTGGTATCTGTCTGGAAGCTGATTGGATACGATACTCTGATCCTGATATCTGCGCTGCAGAGTATTCCGAAGTCGATTTACGAAGCAGCGCTTCTCGATAAGGCGCCCGGAATCGTCACCTTTTTTAAGATCATACTTCCCATGATTTCGCCTAACCTGTTTTTTTTGGTGGTAATGAATACCCTTACCTCATTCCAGGCGTTTGAAACCGTGTCCATCATGACCGAGGGCGGGCCTATGAATTCCACCAACACACTGGTTTACTATATCTACCAGAATGGCTTCCGCTTTTATAAAATGGGATACGCCTCTGCGGCGGGAGTGGTGCTGCTGGTGCTGATCGGAATTATGACGATTATTTATTTTAATTTACTGGGAAGAAAAGTACATTATCAATAGGGGGGTGAAACGATTGCAACTGACATACCGACTGAAAAAAATAGTATTGACGGTCGTGCAGTATATCGGATTTGCCATACTGCTGGTACTGTTTATTATTCCATTTGTCTGGATGGTATCCACGTCAGTCAAGTCCATCGGGGAAACGCTGACAAATCCGCCGATTTTTATTCCGTCTGATTTTCATTTTGAGAACTATGTAAAGGCATGGAAATCGGGGCTGTTTCTGCATTTCTTTTTAAACAGTGCCATTATCACATTTTCCAGCATGATCCTGCAGCTGTTGTTTGTTGTTCCGGCCGCTTATGCATTTGCCCGGTGCAAATTCCGGGGGAAGACGATCCTGTTTGGGATTACGATGATGACGCTCATGATACCGGGACAGTTGATCTTTATGCCGCTGTTTTTGATCTTTTCCAAGATGGGACTGATCAATTCCTACGCCAGCATGATTCTTCCGTTTTCTACCAGTGCGTTTGGGATATTTATGCTGCGGCAGAGTTTTATGCAGATTCCGGAAGAGCTTTTAGAGGCGGCCAGGCTGGATCAAGCCAGCGAGTGGCAGATCATACGGCACATTATGGTTCCAATGGCGAGGCCAACTATCGTCACGCTGATGCTTCTGACGTTTATCAGCCGCTGGAACGATTATTTCTGGCCGCTTGTTATGACAACCAATGATAAGGTCCGCACGCTTTCCATCGGTGTTTCCATGCTGAAAAATACAGAAGGCGGCGCTTCCTGGAACGTTTTAATGGCAGGCAATGTGATTTTAGTTCTGCCGATTCTGATAGTCTTTGTTTGTGCCCAGCGCCAGATCATACGGGCGTTTACCTATACAGGAGAAAAGTAAACAAGAGAGAAAAGGAGAGGTTGAAGATGAAGAAAACATTAGCTATGATGTCAGTTTTGCTGCTTGCCGGCACCCTTTTAAGCGGATGCGGAAAGAAGGCTGTTGAAGAGACGGCGGCGGTGCCTGCCGATACCCAGGGAACCACACAGGCAGAGACAGAGACAACGGCAACGGTAGCTGCAGCCGACACTGGAGGAGAAAAAGTAAAAATCGAGTTCTGGTACGCCTGGGGAGACAAGATCGGAGAGACAAATGAGGAGCTGGCCAGACGGTTTAACGAGTCCCAGGATAAGATTGAGGTGGTGGCATCCTATCAGGGCAGCTATGACGATGTGCAGTCCAAGACACAGGCTGCTTTTGCAGCGGGTGAAGCACCAGCCATTACGATGAACGAAACGGCTTCGGTCGGTACGTTCGCCCGGTCGGGAATATCAAGGGACTTAACGGATATTATCGCCAGGGACGGGTATGATCTGAACAATTTTAATACAGGCCTGATGACGAATTCCTATGTGGACGGAAAGCTTTACGCACTTCCGTATATGCGCAGTACGCCTCTGATGTTCGTAAATACGGATATGCTGGAAGCCGCAGGACTCGATCCAAAGGGACCGGAAAACTGGGATGAGCTTACACATTATGCGGAAGTGATGGCGGTGCAGGGGAAAGACGCCCTGTGTTTCCCGATCGTAAATGAATGGTATTTTGAGGCATTTTTAGGACAGGCTGGCGGAACTATTTTTAACAAAGAAGAAAATGGTTTTGACTTTAACAATGAAGCCGGTGAATCCGTATTAAATTATTGGAGAGATCTGCAGAAAACAGGCGGAGTCAATATTCTTTTCGGAAGCGATTCCAGCAATATGTCGAAGGCAGAATTTGCATCTCAGAACTGCGCTATGCTTTTCGCTTCAGTAGCGGATATCAATTACTTTCTGGATGTGGCAAAGGACAACGGATTTAACTGCGCGACTGCATTTTTGCCGGGAAATAAGACGTTTGCGATTCCAACAGGAGGCGCTAATCTAATTATTACCTCTAATAAGAGCGAAGAGGAGACCAATGCGGCATGGGAATTCATGAAATGGGTGCTGGAGGATGAGCAGACGATTTATGCGTCACAGAATACCGGATACGTCCCGGTGACAAACAGTGCCGTGGAGAGTGATGCCATGAAGGCCTTCTATGCGGAAAAGCCGCAGTTTAAGGTAGCAGTGGATCAGCTGCAGTACATTCTGGCCAGACCGATTTCAAAACAGGGGCCGGAAGTGCATAAGGCCATTAAAGACATGGTAACGGAGTTCCTCATGGACGAGAATGTCTCTGCCAAAGAGGTTCTGGATAAGACTGAAAAGCAGTGTCTGGAAATTTTAAATGAGTGATAATAAAATATGGCTGCCGTAAAGATGCGGCAGCCAGCAGAGGCAGGAGAATTTATGGGGGTAAAATTAATTGTGTGCGACGTGGATGGCACATTGATTGATCATTCGGAAACCGTGATCCCGGAGCTGATTCAGATTGTGGATCAGTGCAGAAATGAACACATTTATTTTTCTCTCGCTTCCGGAAGAACGAAGGAATTAATCGAGGATATCCGGCTGAAGCTGCATGTCACGGAACCGTATATTGCAGCAAACGGGGCGTGCGTGTTTATAGATGACACTTGTGTCCTGATGAAAGGCTTCTGCGCAGAACCGATCAGGGATATCATAAATGACGCAAATCAGGCGGGGCTTACGGTAACCTGTTCCGATGCATACCAGGAGCGTGCCCTGAGTGTTACCGATTATGTAATGGAACATCGGAAAATGGGAAACCGGTTTAAGCAGCTGCTGGATTTTCATACGGTGGACTGGAAAGAGCAAAAATTTGTTAAAATCATGTTTATGGATGAACACAGGACAGGAAAAATAGAAAGGATCAGAATGGCTTTAAAGCCATATTCCTCCCAATACTGGATCACGACGTACTCCGATGTAGCGGTTGAGCTGGGACCGGTACAGTGCAATAAAGCGACGGGAGTCCAGGAACTGGCGGGAATTATGGGAATTGGTATGGAAGAGGTGATGGCCTGCGGGGACTTCACGAATGATCTGGAAATGATCCGGGAAGCGGGAATCGGAGTTGCTGTGGCTAATGCCAATGAAATCCTGAAAAGCTCGGCGGACTATGTTGCCACCTCCGCCTGTGCCTGTGGGGTGATTGAGGCGGTGAAAAAGTTCTGTCTGGCAGGCAATGGAGTTCCATAATCTGGGAAATTATGATATACTGAAAAGTGCTTGAAAACTGCTTTTTGCCGTCCGGGAGCACTTGGCGAAGCGTTTAACTAAAATGATCAGAAGAGGAATGAAACAAATGGGGAACAGCAATGGTATCATGAATGAATCACCGATTCCACTCTACTACCAGATCTATGTCGATCTGAAGAACAAGCTGTTGATTAACAAGCTTGTAGATGAAAACGGAAAACTTCCGGCGGAAAAGGAACTGGCAGAATCGTATAAAGTGAGCCGGGTTACCATGCGGCAGGCCATTGCGGAGCTGGAAAAGGACGGTCTGATCGTCCGCTACAGAGGCCGCGGATCTTTCTTAAAATCGCAGCCGAACCCGATTCTTCATAAGCTGGGACTGCCGGGGCAGGCGGGCAGAGTGCGGATTGATAAGAGCCCAGAGATTGTGGAACTGAGCCATTTTGACACGACGTATGAGTACATTGGCCGTGCTTTAAACTATGAAGGAGATATCTTCTTTATTAAGCGTATTTTTCGCGTCGATGGCAATCCGGTTGCAATCAACCGAATCTGGATTCCAGCGGTCTTCACCCCGGAACTGGATAAAAAAGGCTTATGTGTGGAAGGTTCTCTCTCGAAGACCTTGAAGGAAGTATACCATTTAAAGATAGACCGCAGAGAAAATGTCATCGAGGCTGTAAGGCCCTCGGTGTCCGACGTAGAACTGCTGAAAATCACGTATGACACACTGATTCTCCAGATCACGAGCAAATCCTTTTTAAAAGACAATGTTCCGTATGAGTATTCCGTTACCTCCTGGATCGGCGATGCCATCAGGCTGGAGGTCGATGTGGAAGACATAGAGCACGGTATTACATTTCTGAAATAAGAAACCCGGCAGAAGCGTATTCTGCCGGGCTTTTTTACTAAGAGGAAGGCAGTAAGGATAAAAAATTTTACAGGTGCTACAGGCATCTGCTAAAGCAGGAGGTTTTTAACTATGGAACGAATTTCAGTACAATTGGTGGTGTGCGATATCGACGACACCTTGATTCATAAAGATGACCATTTAAAGGAGGAGACAATCCAGGTAATTCAGGAACTGAAAAGGCGGGGAATCCAGTTTACCCTGGCGACAGGGAGAATGCCTTACCGCGCGGAATCCTATGCGAGAGATGCAGAACTTACAATACCGTATGTTGCGAATAATGGCAGCATTTTATATGACCGTGGGAGAATGATCTGGTGCAGGATGCTGTATGCGAAAATAATACAGGAGGTCACACAGCGATACATGAAAATGTATCCTCAGTTTACGGTCATATTCAGTTTTACAGACCGGGAATGCCCTCTGGTAAGAACGGAGTGGATCAGGAAGCGTCTCGGTAAATATAAGGGATATGATGAGACACTGGGCAATACGCCGGAGGTCTGGAATCAGGCGGTGCACAAGATCTATGTTCTGGACGACGCGAGGTCCGGAATGATCGGAGCATTTGCCAGGGAACTGGAACGCTGCGCCAATGAGATCAGCTTTTTTCAGTATGGAGAGTTTTCCATAGAGATAGTGGCCGGCGGCTGTTCCAAGGCATCTGGTCTTACAAGACTTTTAGAGTTTCTTTCCCTGCCGTCTGACTGCGTCATGGCGGTGGGAGATCACACGAACGACATTGAAGTGATCAAAAAGGCCGGGATTGGTGTGGCTGTGGCAAACGCCAATCCGCAGCTGAAAGCAGTGGCGGATTATATCACGGAAGGAGAACGGGACCAGGGGGTGAAGGAGGCGGTTGAAAAGTTTGTGTTTGGAGACAGGCTGGGGACTGATAAAATAATTTATCAGGCAGAAATATATTGAAAAATAACTAGATATAAATTATAATTAATTTATAGGTAAAAATAAGATAAATAATAGAGAGCGTTGGTAATATAATTTAACTGTCCTATTATGTAATGAAAAACAGGAGGTAGAAACAATGTCAACACCACATAACCAGGCCTGCAAAGGCGATATAGCTAAAAATGTATTAATGCCCGGAGATCCGTTGAGAGCGAAGTTTATCGCAGAGAATTTCCTGGAGAAGCCCCGCCTTGTGAATGAAGTGCGTGCCGCATATGCGTATACGGGAATGTACAGGGGAAAAGAAGTGAGCGTGATGGCGAGCGGTATGGGGATGCCCTCCATGGGAATTTACTCATACGAGCTGTTCAGTATTTATGACGTGGATAATATTATAAGGATCGGTTCTTCCGGCGCCTATGTAACAGACTTAAATCTCTATGATGTAGTGTTGGCTGAGAGTGCTTGGAGCGAATCAAGCTTTGCCAGAACACAGAATGGCTCTTCTGATGACATTTTATATCCAAGCAGAGAATTAAATGACCGGATTCTGGAGACGGCTGAGAAATTGGGTTATCTGCTTACTCCCACACGCGTTCACTCCAGTGATGTCTTTTACTGTGAAGCGAACATGGACGATTACAGAGAAATTAACAGAAAACACCAGTGCACCTGTGTCGATATGGAAAGCTTTGCACTCTTCCATAACGCTAAGGTACTGAATAAAAATGCAGCCTGCCTTCTGACAATTTCCGATTCCTTCCCTACAGGGGAAAAGGCCTCCGCAAAGGAGCGCCAGGAGTCATTTACCACAATGATGAAAATTGCGCTGGAAGCCTGTACAACCATCATAAAGATACATACAAAATAGAATAGAAATGCCTCCCTTCCGACAAAACCAGTAATCAAAGGTTCTTGCCGAAAGGGAGGCATTTTTATTGCATTTCACCTCTCCGTAAGCGGAGCTTTAAATATAGATAAATATGAGATAAATAGTTAAAGAAAATCAAGAAAATACTGGACAACAAAAGGTGGAAAGGTGTATAATAAGGAAAATTGCTAAAGCGCTTTAGCAAAATAAAAAAGGAGGTATTTTTATGAAGAGGAACGGGTTTTATTCAGCAGTGCTTGCTGCTGTCATGGCTGTAGTGATGATAGCGGGCTGTTCTTCCGGAACGGGGAAGGGAGCTGCAGAGACTCAGGCACCAGCAGGGGCACGGACACAGACAGAGACTGCGGGGGAGCAGAAGGAGGCCGCTCCGGCACAGGAGAAAGAATTGATTATGTGGCACAACAGGGGCGGCTCTAATGGAAAGTTTATTGAAGAGCAGCTGATTCCGGAGTTTAACGACACCATCGGTAAATCGGCTGGGGTGAAGGTGGTGCCGGTCTATCAGGATGAAGACATTGTGAGTAAGCTAAAAGCGCTGATCCTGGCAAACGATGTGGCGAATATGCCTGATCTTGTCACTATTTATGCCGGCGATGTGGAGTACATGAGCACGGTAAAGAATGTCGTCCCTCTGGATTCGTTCCTTGAGGCGGACGCGGATTTTAAGAAGGAGGACATGGTACAGTCTCTGTGGGATACATATAATTTCAGGGGAAAACAGTACAGTATCCCATTTACAGGTGATGCTATGATCTTCTATTATAATAAGACGGCATTTGAGAAGGCGGGACTCGATCCGGAAAATCCGCCGAAGACCATTGCAGAGATCGCGGACTGCGCAGAAAAACTGCTGATTAAAGATGGTGATACGGTGAAGCAGTACGGAATCACCCTTGGCCTTCAGAATGTATACCTAAACAACTGGATCGGCGGCCAGGGTGATTACCATTTCATCGGCAACAACGAAGGCGGCAGGACAGGGCGCATGACGAAGGTGACCTTTGATGAGGATGGAACCATGCTGACTCTCCTGAATGAGTGGCAGAAGGTTCTCGATACGGGGGCTGTACAGAGTGTTGATGTGGACGATCAGCCAAAGGATGAGTTTTGTTCAGGCTTAAGCGCCATGTTCTGCGGTGGAAACTGGGCTATGACCTCAATCATTGAAGCGGCCAAAGAAAATGGATTCGAGCTGGGCATTTCGGAGCTTCCCAGGGTTCTGGATACGGATAAAGGCGGAGTATGTCCGGGTGGTACATCCCTCTATATTCTGAACAGAGGTGATTCAGATGTAGTGAGTACCGGATGGGAATTTATGAAGTACTGGTCCTCGGCGGAGACGCAGACAAAGCTGTGTATCGCAACCGGCTATATACCGACCAATGGAAAGACCATGGAAACAGAAGAGATGAAAGCATTTTTGAAAGACAATCCCAGCTACCGTGTGGCATTTGATTCCCTGATGAAGTCCAACCCGAAAGTTCAGGAGCATCTGGCACCGACTCAGCAGGAGTTCCAGCTGATTTTCAGAGATACTTCTTTGAGATGGGCCAAGGGAGAGATCACGGCCCAGGAATGTGTGGACAGCATGGCGGAGCAGTGCAACAGAGCGCTGGATGAATATAATGAGGCGAATCCGGTCGAAGAGTAAGATACTTCGCAAGAGTATATACGGGGAGAGGGGCGGAAACGTTGAAAAGAAAAAAGAAAATAACTCCATATCTGCTGATACTGCCATCCATGTTTTTTCTGGTGCTCTTTATCTATTATCCGGCAGTTAAGACGCTGTTTAAGAGTCTGTTTCTGATTAATTCCAGCAATATACCTGTTAAATTTGTGGGGATGGGAAATTATCGGAAACTGTTCAGTGATGAAACATTTTTAAAATCCATTGTCGTAACATTCGAGTACGCACTGGTTGTCATACCGGTGACGATTCTGATGGGGTATCTCCTGGCGCTGATCTCCGCGTCCGGGAGACGCCTCTCACCCGTTTATGAATTGATGTATGCGATGCCCATGGCAGTGTCCATGTCTGTGGCTTCTGTTATTTTTAAACTTCTTTTAAATGGGAATCTGGGATTTATCAATCATGTGTTTCACTTAAACATCATGTGGTTTACAGATAAGAAGTATGCGCTGTGGGCGATCATTATCATTGGCATCTGGATGGGACTTGGGATGACTTATATATTCCTGCTGTCTGCGGTCCGGTCGGTATCGGAAGAATTGTTGGAAGCGGCCACTGCAGAAGGAGCCGGGATCTGGCAGAAGGTGCGCTATATTTATACCCCTATGATAAGCCCAACCCTGTTTTACCTGTTTTGTGTCAACGTGGGAAGCGCGCTGATGATGTCCGGGCCTGTGATTATCCTGACCCAGGGAGGACCGGACAGTTCCACATCTACCATTATGTACTATATGTACCAGAAAGGATTTTACGTATATAATTACGGCCTTTCGTATTCGGCGGCTGTAGTAGGTTTTATCATTGGATTTACGGTTATTCTCATATCGTTTATCTGGGAGAAGAGAGGTGTTCATTACTGATGGGGAAACGCAGGATATGGAAGAGTGTGCTGTATCAGGCGGCGTCGACAGGAATTGGACTTCTGGTCATATTTCCTGTGTTGTACGCACTTGGTACATCCTTTATGAAGAGTACGGAGATTTTGAGCCTGAATCCCAGAATGCTCCCAAGGAGGATTGATTTTTCCAATTACCACGCGGTCTGGGAAAATACGATGATGCTGCGGTTTATCTGGAACTCGGTCTTTGTGACCACAATCACGTGTTGTCTGCGCGTGGTGACGGCGGCCCTGGCCGCTTATGGATATGCCTGCTTCGATTTTAAGGGGAAGAATCTGTTTTTTTATTTGACTGTGGGGACCATGCTTATTCCCGGTGAGGCGACACTTCTCACCAATTATGAGACCATATCGAAGCTTCATATGATCAATACTTACCAGGGAATTATAGTTATGTTTATTGGCTCAGCGACCAGTGTTTTTATTATAAGACAGTATTTTCTGGGAGTCTCGGCCTCTATAAAGGAAGCGTCTCTAATGGACGGGTGCGGAGATATCCGCTTCTTTACCAGAATTCTGATTCCGATTTCAAAACCGATTCTGGTTACCGTATTTATCACGGCGTTTGTTGAAATATGGAATGTATACTTATGGCCTATGCTGATTACGAACCGCAATGAGATGCGGACAGTCCAGGTAGGAATCGCGCAGCTGAACAGTTCGGAGGGATCCGCCTATGGTGTTATTATGGCGGGGGCCGTAATCGTCCTCATTCCGTCGCTTCTGGTATTTATCATCTTTCAGAAGCAGATTATCAATGGAATGGTAACCGGTTCAGTAAAAGGATAAAGAAAGATTGGAGAAAATGATGATCTACGAGACCAGGGTGGAAAAAGCAATAGAAATGACGGAGAACGGCCAGCCTTACATCAATCCTTACGATGGCTGTGTGTCTGGCTGTCCGTTCTGCTACTGGCTGGAACGGGAGGGCTGGGAAGGCAATATCGCCATCAGAAGCAATATCGCAGAGATCCTGGATCAGGAGTGTGAGAGATGGCCGGAAGGAGTCCGGCTTTATATCGGAGACTACTGCGATCCGTACATGCCGGTGGAGGAGACGTACGGGCTGACGAGACAGTGCGTGGAGGTAATTAAAAAACATGGTATTCCTCTTACCATCTGTACCAGTGCGAAGTCTCTTCTGATTGAGCGGGATCTGGATTTACTGAGGGGGATGGAAGAGCTGTGTATCGTGACAGAACTGTGCCGTCTGGATGAAATTGAAAAGCTTAAGTCTGGAGAAGGACATGCCGGGATTGAGACGGGAAACCGACTGAGAGAAGCGGGACTGCCAGTGATTGCGACGTTTGCACCCATCATGCCGGGGATCACGGATGTGGACCTGGTGTTGGAAGCCTTAAGACCGGACATACCGCTCTATATTGACCGTTTCTACATGAAACCGGATTCCATACAGGAGATCAGGCTGATGGAATATTTAAGGGAAAAACGCCCGGAATTAATGGAGGAATACAGACGTCTGATCCGGGAGGGGAGTGACGCAGAATATGAGGCTGTGATACGCCGTTGTCAGGGCGGCGGCCGGGTGAGACAGCTGCCGTTCTGATTGACTGGAACCATTGCATTTTAAGGGATTTTCATATACAATGATAGATACATTTTTGTTAAAATATGGAAGTACTGTAAGACTGGAGACGTTATATGAAAATCACCGCAAAAGATATTGCCAGGGAAGCTGGGGTCTCGGAGGCCACGGTTTCCATTATTTTGAATAACAAGGCCGGGCACTACCGGATTTCTGAAAAGACGCGGCAGAAAGTACTGGGGATTGCAGAGCGTTATGAATTTACCTGCAATCCGATTGCGGTATCCCTTGCAACACGGAAAACGCATACGATTGGCCTTATTCTGCCAAACCTTGTGAACCCTTTTCTGGCCAATATATCCACGGGTATTGAGAAATGCGCTCAGGAAAATGAGTACGCCCTTCTGTTGTGCAACTGCGAGGAAAATGTACAGCAGTGTGTGAAGTATCTGGATATTCTTCAGAAGAGGTATGCGGACGGGATTCTGCTTGTGCTGCCAAGGGAGAAAGAAGTGAATGCCAATCAGAAGCTGGTAGAGGCGGCACTGCGAAAATGCCGGGTACCGGTAATTCTCATCGAGCATTACTTACAGAAAGCACCCTGTGATTTCATAGCTGTTGACAACGTTCAGGGCGGCTATCTGGCAGCCGAGTATCTTTTGAAAAAGGGGCATACCAGGATCGGCCATATTGCTGGAGAACAGTTTACCAGACAGCGTACCTGCGGCTATTTGAAAGCATTGAAGGATTATGGCATACCGATTGACCGCAGCCTGGTGATGCAGGGGGATTTCTCGATTGAATCCGGATATGAATGTGGAAAACACCTTCTGCAGCAGGGAGTGACCGCTGTCTTCGCAGGGAATGACTATATGGCGCTCGGCGTCTGGCGGGCGGCCAGAGAGCTGGGCTTGCGCATCCCGGAGGACGTGTCTCTGGTTGGTTTCGATGACGACCCGGTGGCGGTGGTGATGGATGTCCCTCTGACCACGGTCCGTCAGCCTGGAACCACACTTGGAAAGGCCGCCAGTGAAATGCTGGTGCAGAAGATAGAGGCAGAGCGGGGCACATATCAGCAGTACTACTTTCCACCGCAGCTGATTGAGAGAAGCAGCGCGGCGGCCCGTTGAGCCGTCATGAAAACTGCACGGAGCTGTAGGGATTACAGAAAGGGGAGTCTGAACAGGAGTGAGTACGTGAATACTCATGATGTTCAGACTCCTCTTTTGGTTTTTCTTCCGTAAAACAGTAATATAATCTGCCCCAGGCTACAGGGTATAAAATTTTTCGACAGACTGTTCGATGGTTTCATCCGCGCAGATCAGCGAGATGCCTTTCGTTTTATGTTTCCGGTAGACGACAAGGATTTTGGAGAGATTCCAGGGAACCAGGATGCGGTCCTTGTCGGATGCGGGGATGGTTACCGTTTTCGTTATCGTCTTTTCTTTCGTGTCTGTGGTCTCCGTACTGTAACTATAGCCAAATTTTGTCTCTAACTCTGTGGCGAGCCCCAGTTTTACGCCCTTCAGCAATCCGGAGGCCTCCCCCTTGATCAGGGAACGGACGTCGACGGAGCATACATTTGTCTGTTTTAAGACGGATACCTGAGAGATTTTTATGGTAGTCGTCTGTGACTGGCCCGCCGGAAAGGTCTGAATATTGGAAGGCGCAGTATAGGCCACATACAGGACGGCCCCGAAGTAGCTGTCAACGAGCTGTTGTTTCTTCATCATATTGTCGTACTTCGGATCATTGATAACCGGCCAGTATTTCTGGGGGATATCATAGGGATCGGACAGGCTCAGGAAAACCGGTTTCGGGGGATAGCTGTAGGGAATATTCAAAAGCTGGTTCAGCGGTTTGCCTGTATTCTCCCCCATATCATTTTTTAATGCTTCCCAATTGGAAATATCCATGGTGTTTCCTCCTTAATCCACTTTTGTAATGGTCAGCAGATGATTGAAGTGGTGGCCCCTTGGCGGCAGCTCTTTCCAGCCGTCTACGCTATACATGCCGGATACTTTTAATGAGGACTTATTATCTTTTGAGTAAGGTACTTCGATTGACAGAGTCAGGGAACCGCTCGCCCCAATCCAGGTACACTGGCCCTGATAGCCGGTGGCGGTACCCTTAGATGCCCGGATTCCAAATACTTCTTTGGTTTCTCCAGCACCGATGGAGACAGGGGCGCTTTTATCCTTTCCTCCAAGGTACCAGATTCCCCAGTTCCTTTCATCGTTCTGTGCAACAAGAGTTTCCCCTGTCTGATTGCTGATTGTCATGTGGTAGGTCCATTCTGTACTGCTCATATTCTTTTCGAAAGCCTATCGTGAACAGGCTTTCTTCCTCCTTTCAAGAGTGATGTGTAATTGGTGTCTGAATCAGTAGCGCTACACTATTAATCCGATAAAACGAACGTATGTACGAATAAAATCAAATAAAAATAAAAAAATACTCTGGAAATAGATTAGAATCATTTTCCAGAGTTGTACCTAAGGTATCTTTTTTACAATAACGGCCGAAAAATCAAATAAATCCGCCTTATGAGTCGAAAAGGAATACTCGAACGGCATGCCGTTGTCCAGGAAGGCGATCTGCTCCACGACGGCTACCGGGCTGCCTGGTTCCAGCTGGAGATTCCTGGCGATGAACTCGGACGCTCCCCTGGCGCGGATGCGGACGTGGGAACTCTGAATCTCATAATGAAGCGTCTGACGGATATAGGCATAGATGGACGATTCCAAATGCGCCATCTTGAGACCTGGAATCAGATCAATGGGCATATAGGTTTCTTCTATTACACAGGGAACCCCGTTCCGGTTCCTGACACGGATAATCTTGTATACGAAGTCTTCTTCTGTGATATGCAGATTGGATGCGATCTTCGGTGTCGGCGGTATGACGGAAAACTCCAGGACGGTGGAGGTCACAGCTTCCTTGGCATACTGCCGGCTGAAACCGGTCAGGGCCTGCTGGGTATTGCATAAGTTCTCTTCCATAATATCCAGCTGCTGCTGCGATAACCCCTTTACAAAGGTTCCATGCCCTCTTTTTTTATAAATCAGCCCCTCGTCGACCAGGATGTCAAGCGCCTTTTTAATGGTCATCTTGCTGGCTCCATACTGGATACAGAGATCCTTCTCGCATGGAAGCTGGTCGTTTGGATGGTAAAGATTATCTTTTAATATGTGGTTCCTTAATTCATTCGATATTTCAATGTATTTATTCATAGAAAAATCCCCTTTTATAATAGCTTTATTCTAACACGGACGTAAGTAAAAAGCAATTACTTATATAAATGAAAGTATTGTTATAATAAACAAAAAGTATATATTAATTTAGGGAACAATGACGAAAATCATATAAGTATATACTTTTGAACTTAAAGTACTTGATATATAGCTTGAAAAAGTATACGATAGGTACATAAAGATTCCTATCATATCAAAATAAAAGGAGCAGAAAAATGATTAATATTATGGAATTTGGAGCTGTCGGCGATGGCGTCACGTTAAATACGGAAAGCATACAGGCCGCTGTTGATCGGGCTTCTGAAACCAGGGAAGCTGTAATGATTCCCTGCGGAGTTTTTATTACAGGAACAGTTAATCTGAAAGGAACGTCATTATATCTGGAAAGCGGAGCGGTACTAAAAGGTTCAGAGAATTTGGACGACTATCCCGAACAGGACTATATACACAATGAGTTAGGTGCGCTTCGGGCAATGCTGATTATCCGTGACTGTGATCATGTTACGATAGAAGGAAGCGGTACTATTGATTTCAGCGGAAGGGCTTTTTATGATACTTCAGCCAGAAATGTACCTGACAGCCGCGTTCCGTTTAACGACGAACAGATTTCTGAGTGTACCTATCCGATTGGACAGCGTCCCAATGAATGTTTGTTTTTTCACAATTCCCAAAATATTGTGGTGCGCGGCATTAAAATTATTGATGCACCATGCTGGACCATAAGCTTTCATGAATGCGAGAATATAAAGGTTATTGGCCTTACAATTGATACGGATTTGAATATGCCGAATAATGACGGCATGCACTTTTGCAGCTGCAAAGGGGTTATTGTTTCTGACTGCAACATCTCAAGCGGAGATGACTGCATTGCAATATCTGGTATAACAAATTGGGAAAAGCCGTGTGAGAATATTGTCATTACCAACTGCATACTGCGTTCCTGCTCGAAAGCAATTGTGATTGGTTATATATACAGCTGTGTCCGTAATGTAGCTATATCAAACTGCATTATTAAGGAAAGCAACCGTGGCTTGTGTATTATGTGCAATGATGAGAGCTCGCTGGTTGAAAATGTCCGTGTAACCAATATGATTATTGACACCGTAATTCGCGCAGGAAACTGGTGGGGCAATGGGGAGCCAATATTTATGATGGCAGTTAAGCATGATTATCATATTGCAGCCAATCAGCATCCGGAATACAAAACGGATTGTGCAATTCGTAATGTGTGCATAGATGGAGTGAGCTGTACGGGGGAAAATGCCATTGGCATTATTGGTCAGAACGGTAATATCAGGGAAGTGGAATTAAAAAATATAAATTATGTGCGCAAGCCGTCAAAAAATCTGTCCCTTAAGGGTGAAACGTTTGATTTTTCACCTGGCCGTGTGGACGTGGACATTCCAAGATCCTGTGGAATTTACGTCAGCAGAGATGCCGAAGCAGAGCTTAAACAGATTAACACGCATGAATGGTCTGTGATAACGGATCAGAGTCCATTTTCAGGCATTAGTTAGATACATAGATTCATAATCGGAAATTTAAAAGTATTGTCATAATTAACAAAAAGTATATACTTAATTTGGCGAGAGTGCTGAAAGCGATATAAGTATATACTTTTATGCTTAAAGTACTTGATATATGTAATATAAAAGTATATGATAGTCACATGATGAATCACATTATTAAAAAAACAAAAGGAGAAGGAAAAGTAAAATGAAAAAAACAGGAAAACGTTTAGTAGCGGTGATGCTTGTTTCGGCATTGATGGCAGCTTTGACTGGCTGCGGGGGAAAGAGCAGCGGAGAAGGAAGCGGAACGGAAAAGGCAGAAGCAAATAAGGACGGAGTTACCCTTTCATTTGCATTTAATGTGGAAGACACGCCGGATAAATACGGTGTAATGGTGGAACCAATTCTGGAAGAATTTAAAGCGCTGCATCCGGAAGTGAAGGGCTTTGAGTATGTCAACTGTTCCAAGAGAACGGAAGAACAGGTAGTTACGATGATGAAAAGCGGTAAGTTTGAGGATGTTATGACCGCACCAATGGCTGTTTCCATCAAGGAGTATCCGAATTACTTTGCCTCCCTGGGAAATGCGGAAGAACTGAATGAGAAGTATTTTTACGGAGACTACATGTCCTATGAAGGTCAGACGTATGCAATGCCAATCGGTGTTGTCTATGAAGGGATCTTATATAATCAGAAGGTTCTGGACAAGTATTACGGCGGAAAGGTTCCGAAGACTCTGGACGAATTAAAAGAGTGCTGCGGAATTTTAAGAGATAACGGTGTGATCCCATTCTATACCAACGCGGGTGCAAAGTGGACGATGCGTTTCTGGGATAATCTGGCGGTTACCTGGTCAGAGGATATCAATTATGCCAACAGCATTGTAGAGACAAAAGCGCCGTGGGCAGACGGAACACCGCTTAACGAAGTCCTCTCCTTTGTCGGAGAACTGGCGAAAAACGGGGAGATCGAACCGGATACGGTTACGGAGCAGTGGGATAAGTCCAAGGTTGCCATCGCCTCCGAGGAAGCGTGCTTTATGCTTACCGGCTCCTGGGCCATCCCTCAGATGAAGGATGCGGCGGAGGAACTTGGCGGAAGCCGGGATGACATTGGATTTGCGCCATTTCCATATAAGAATGACGTAGGTCCGGATAATAAGCTGAATGTAAGAGTCTCTGAGGACATCTTCGTGGTCGTGAATAAAAACAGCCCTAATGTGGAACTGGCAACTGAATTTGCAAAGTTTTTCTGTGAGAGAATTTCTTTAAACCGCGGTATGAATGAAATCATGAGAGACGGCGGAAAGGTGGTAGACGATTTAAAGAACTTTGAAACCATGGATTATATCAACTTATACAGCGTCCCCACAAAGGATGTCCGAATATCAGAGATGGCTTCCAACGCTCAGATCGACGTGTTTTCACAGGGCTCCTACATAACAAAGTATGTCCTTGAACCGTGTCTTGCCGGTGGGGAACCGAATTTTGACGGATTAAATGGGGAGTGGGCTAAGAACTTTAATTAGTTGAGAGACAGGGCCGCCGGTGTCTTCCCGGCGGTCTGATAAAGGAAAGAGGGGCTCTGATGAAATCGATAAAACGTTATAAGAGGGAAAAGACAATATTGATTGTCAGCTTTCTTGCGATACCGCTGTTTTTGCTTCTGTTGTTTACCTTTTATCCAATCGCGGTGATGCTGATTAACAGCTTTACGGAATGGAACGGGCTTTCGTCGCCTGAGCAGTTCGTGGGCTTCGACAACTATTTGAGAATCTTTACGACAGAAAAATACCGTATGGTATTTAACAATGTGATCTACTATCTGGCTGCTGGCATGATTCAGCAGGTCCTGGCACTCTATTTTGCCACACTATTAAGCAGACAACTGCGGGGAGGCGGATTCTTTAAAGGGGTTATCTTCTTCCCGTTTATCATGAATACAGTAGCGGTTACCTTTATTTTTCAGATGTTTTTTGAAATCAACGGCGGTTTCGACTCGATTCTGGCTTCCATCGGTATGGCGGAGACAGGGCTTAAATGGATTGCGGATCCGAAGCTTGTCAAGTTCACACTGGCGTTTATCTATCTCTGGAAGAACATTGGTTACAGCTTCGTAATCTATTTAGGTTCCATGCAGTCGATTCCCAGCGATTACTACGAGGCGGCTTCCATCGACGGGGCCAATTCCTGGCAGTCCTTCTGGGCGATCACCTTTCCTGGCATGAAATCCATTATCGGCCTTTTGACGACTTTTGCCATTGTAGGATCTGTGGCGGTTTTCGATATACCGTATATTCTGACAAGGGGAACCAACGGAACGAATACATTTACGACCACGTTAATTGAGACGGCTTTCCAGTACAACTTATATGGCGTGGCGTGCGCGATGGCGGTACTCCTGATGATTTTCGTGGCAATCGTCATGGCAGTGAAAAATATTGTATTCAAGGAGGATGAGTGATGAGTGCAAAAGTAAAAAAGAATCTCATACAGGCAGGCAAATATATTTCTCTGATTCTCATGGCGCTTGTGGTGTTTGTGCCGATCATCAGTGTCGTATTTTCCTCCTTTAAAACAAAACTGGAGTATTTGAAAACGCCGAGGTTTACACCTCCGGAAAGCTTCTTAAACTTCGATAACTACATAAGAGTCTTTACAGACGGCAAGATTCTTCTGGGAATGGTCAACACCGTTATCATTATTTTAGGATCGCTGGTTTTGGGATTGTTGTTCGGAACCATGACGGCTTACGTCTTAAGACGGTTCCAGTTTCCTGGACGGAAAATCATCGAGGCGGCTTATTTGATCGCATCTTTTATACCGTCTGTAATCGTTCATCTTATTGTGTTTACCGTTTTTTCGAAGATCGGGCTGGTAGATACGCTGGCAGCCCCCATAATCATCTATGCCGGTGTGGACGTGGTGAGTCTCTATTTGTTTATGCAGTTTATCAGCCAGATTCCGTATGATCTCGATGAGGCGGCGCTTTTGGAGGGCAGTTCGTATTTTGGCATCTACAAGAGAATCATTCTGCCTCTTTTAAAACCTGCGATGATGACGGTAGCGATCTTAAAGATTACATCCATTTACAATGATTTTTACATTGCGTTTTTATACCTGCCGGGAGAAAAGAAGGCGGTTATGAGTACGATGCTGTACCGGTTTATGGGACCGTATTCTTCCCAGTGGAACGTGATTGCCGCTGGAATTCTGGTGGTTATCCTGCCGATTTTTATCATATTCCTGATTGCTCAGAAGCATATTTACAAAGGCTTTGTGGATGGGGCGGTTAAAGCATAGGAGAGAGGAAGCTGTATGAACTTTTATCTGATTTTTGATATGGGCGGAACTTCCGTGAAGTATGCCTGCGGAGATGAGGAGGGCTGTTTAAAAGACACCGGGGCATTTCCTACGCCGTCGGAAGGGCTGGAGGCGATGCTTGATGAGATGAGGCGGGTCTTTAAGACGGCTAAAGAGAAAATTGCCGGTATTGCCTTAAGCTCTCCGGGGGCCGTCGATCCTGTGAAAGGGATTGTCGGTGGAATCAGCGCAATTCCGTATATCCATGAGATTCCCCTTGCTGAGCGGATTAGCCGGCGGTTAGACGGACTTCCCGTCACCATTGAGAACGATGGTAACTGCTCGGCTCTGGGCGAATTGTGGAAGGGAGCCGCGGCCGGAAAACGCAACATCGTGTCCGTGGTGTGTGGCTCCGGAATTGGCGGTTCGATCGTCATAAATGGCACTGTCTGCAGAGGGCGGACCAATAACTGCGGAGAATTCGGAAACTGTCTGGTGAACCGTGCGGATGGTCACTATAAGACGTGGAGTTCCTATACCATGGTAAAACAGGCGGCAAAATATACTGCGGCGACAGGAAAAAGAACGGATGGAAAAGGTCTGTTTGTACTGGCAGAGGGCGGAGATCCGCTGGCTTTACAGCTTACGGAGGAGTTTTATGAGGCCATGGCGGTTGGACTGTTTTCCATTCAGTTTACCCTGGACACGGAATTGATCGTGCTGGGGGGCGGGATCAGCGAAGCGCCTTTTGTTATACCGGAAATCTATAAGAGAATGGAGAAAATGGCAAAAGAGGACCGGTTTGGCTTTCTGACACCGAAGATCGTTCCCTGCCGCTTTGGCAATAAAGCAAACTTATATGGGGCGCTGTTTCACCATTTACAGGAAATGAAGCAATAAAAGAAGTGAGGTTATTATATTTATCAATCAAATTTGGAAAATGAATGGAGGATATCATGAAATATCAATTCAACGACAATTTTTTATGGGGGGCCGCCAGCTCCGGGCCGCAGTCAGAGGGGACGTTTCCGGGAGACGGAAAGGCGGAGACGGAATGGGATTACTGGTTTAAGCAGGTGCCGGAGCAGTTTTTCGATGGAGTAGGACCTTCCGTGACCTCGGATTTTTACCACAAATATAAGGAATACGTAAAGCTGATGAAGGAAATCGGAATGAATTCCTACCGCACATCAATTCAGTGGAGCCGCATTTTTAAAGATCGTGAGGGAACGGTCAATGAAGAAGGCGTAACGTTCTACCAGGCGGTTATCGATGAGCTTTTAAGTCAGGGAATTGAACCTGTTCTCTGCCTTCATCATTTCGATATGCCGATGTACTGGATGGAGAAGGGCGGATTTGAAAACCGGGAGACAGCCGAAGGCTTTGCGGCCTTTGCGGCTAAATGTTTTGAATTGTTTGGCGGAAAGGTAAAACGCTGGATTACCTTTAATGAACCTATCGTGATTGCTGAGGGCGGATACATCTATAAACGCCATTATCCCGCTGTCTGCGACGCAAAGAAGGCGGCGCTGGTCGGCTACCATATTCAGCTTGCCAGCAGCATGGCGGTAAGAGAATTTCGAAAGAGCGGCAGAGAAGGCAGCATTGGGATCGTACTGAATCTGACGCCAACCTACTGCAAAGAGCCGGACAACGAAGAAGACAGGAGGAGCGCAGAAATCGCAGATTTGCTCTTTAATAAATCGTTTCTGGATCCATCGATCAGGGGCGAGTATCCGGAAAAGCTTGTGGAACTCTTAAAGGAAGAGGGAATCTGCCCGGAGGCAGCAGAAGAAGACTTAGAGATCATTGGCAGCAATACGGTTGATTTCCTGGGGGTAAACTACTACCATCCGAGGCGGGTCACCAGAAGAAGCACACCATACGAAGGACCGCTGATGCCGGAAAAATACTTTGAAGAGTATACCTTTGAGGGGCAGAAAATGAACTTTTCCCGCGGCTGGGAGATCTATGAGCCTGCCATCTATGAGATCGCCGTCAATCTCCGCGATCATTATGGAAATATACCCTGGTATATCTCGGAAAACGGGATGGGTGTGCAGGACGAGGAACAATTTCTGGATCAGGACGGTATCGTGGAAGACGATTACAGAATCGAGTTTATCCGTGACCATTTAATCTGGCTGAACAAGGCAATCGGAGAGGGCTGCAACTGTTTTGGATACCATCTGTGGGCGCCATTTGACTGCTGGTCCTGGAGAAACGCGTATAAAAACAGGTATGGCATGATCCGGGTGGATATTAAAAATGGCGGCGCTCTTTCAATCAAAAAATCAGGCCGGTGGTTTAAACAGGTTACGGAAAATTATGGATTTTGAGGTGAATCTTATGGAAAAGAGACAGATGAGAGAGGAATTGAAGTATCTGATTGAGTTTACGAAAATATACCGTTCGGAAACGGATAAATATATCAGGGAGGCGAAGTGTCTCGACTGCCAGATCCGGAAAATACTCGTCCCGATGACAAAAGAGGAGAAAATCGTCGGACGGGTGAGGCATACGGTAGTGGGCTTCAGCCCCCAGTACGGCGGTCTTTATACATACTTCTTTCACAACGTCCAGGTGGAAAAAATGATGGAGAAGGCGGGGAGCTGCTTAACCGGAGAGGAGCGGGAAGCGGTATGGGAGTGTTACCGCTTCTGGCAGGAGGAAAAGACGGTTCAGAAGTTGCAGCGGCGTTTTACCGAAAAACACGGGGAACTGGAAGTTGATTATAAGCCGTATGGCCCCAATATCGGTATGGATGATGTGCGCGCCCTGCCGGGGGAAAAGACGGAGGTCATAAAAAGCCTGGGCGTCGGCTCTTATCCGACAGCCAGAATCGCACTGACGATTCCGGATGATGATAAGCTGGTGCGCATGGGGATTCCCGGACTGCGGGACGAGGTGAAGCGTAAACAAAAGGAGAACGGCGAGAGCAGTTTCTACACGGCGCTGCTTATGATGCTGGATACTGTCTGCCTTGCCGCAGACACCTACAGGCAGCAGGCAGAACGGCTGGCAGATGCAGAACCGGAATACAGGGAAGCGCTTTTAAAGACGGCTCATACGCTGAAACATATTCAGATCCAGGCACCGGAGAACTTTCAGGAAGGCCTTCAGCTGTACTGGCTTTACTCGGTTATTTCGGATCAGATGAATACCGGGCGCATGGATGTATTTCTGGGCGATTTATACGTGAACGATCTGGAGACAGGCATTCTCGATGAAGAGGGAGCCATCGCCCTGCTGACCAGTCTCTATCAGCAGTATCTGTTCATTAATAAGGTGCACGATACGAGAGTCATTATCGGCGGAAAAGGCAGAAGAAACGAGGCGAATGCCGACCGCCTGGCGCTTGCAGTCCTGGAGACCTCCAGACGTGTGAAGGATGTGGTTCCCCAGCTCACTCTCCGATATTACAGGGGGATGAATGAGGAAGTCTTAAACAAGGCGCTTCTGGTGGTGGGAGAAGGCTGTTCCTTCCCGCTGCTTTATGGGGATGACACCAACATTCCGGCTGTCATGAAGCTGTACGGTATTTCCGAGGAGGAGGCCGAACAGTATATTCCGGCCGGGTGCGGGGAGTATGTCATCGAAGCAACCAGCACCGGGACGCCAAACTGTGGTTTCAACCTTCAGAAGGCTGTGGAACTGGTCCTTCACAACGGAGACGACGCCTATATGAAGTGTCAGGCGGGGCCGAGGACCGGGGAACCGGAAGAACTGGGTACCTTTGATCAATTCTGGGAGGCATACCGGAAACAGGTGGAACCGGAGATGCTCCGGGAAGCCTGGGGAGAGGCGGAGTGCTATTATACAGCGGCAGAAAACGCTGGTTATTTACAGCTCAGCCTTCTGATGAACGACTGCCTGGAACGCGGCAGGGCGATGCTTTCAGGTGGAGTCTGCTATATGAACGGCGCTCCCGAGATTGTGGGAATGGTGACTGCGGCGGACAGCATGACGGCGATCAAAAAGTATGTGTACGATGAGAAACGCTTTACACTCCGGCAGGTGAAAGATATGCTGGACTGCAACTTTGAGGGCTTTGAAAAGGAACGCAGGCTGTTCTTAAACGCCCCCAAATACGGCAACAATGATCCGGAAGCCGATGCCATGGTGTTAAAGGTGTATGAACATGTGGCGAGGGCGGCTATCGAATGTACGGAGACGGTAGGACTTGACCACTACACAATTGTGAGCGTGAACAACAGCGCCAGTGCGGACTGGGGAGAGTATACGATGGCCTCCGCCTGCGGCAGGAAAGACGGAGATCCCCTGGCTAACGCCAACGGAGCCTCAATCGGAGCCGATAAGTCCGGAATTACAGCGCTTCTCCACTCCATGAGCAAGTATGATCACAGCCTCCATTCCGGCGTGATCAACAATGTAAGAATCAGCAAAGAGCTGTTTCAGAATTCCTATGAAAAGGTGAAGGCTCTTGTCTGTACCTTTCTGGAAAATAACGGAACGCAGCTGAATCTGATGGTGATCGGCAGAGATGACCTGGAAAATGCCGTTAAACATCCGGAAGAATATCAGAATCTGATCGTCAGAATCGGCGGCTTTTCGGCCCGGTTTGTGACGCTGAATCCGGTGATACAGAACGAGATCATCAAGAGAACTACGTTTGAAAACTGACGGATGGGGAAAAGAACGATGGGAATTGTATTTGATATACAGAAGTTCAGCGTACATGACGGGCCGGGGATCAGGACATCTGTCTTTTTGAAAGGCTGCAATCTGTCCTGTATCTGGTGCCACAATCCGGAATCCATAAAGAGTAAGCCGCAGCTGGCCTTTGAGAGCAGCCTGTGCATCGGATGCCGGGAATGTGAAGCGCGGTGTGAAAACCAGGCCCATGATTTCACGGATGGCGCCCACAGGATCGATTTTACCCGCTGTGCCGCGTGCGGAAACTGTGTAAATGGCTGTCTGGCGGAAGCTTTGAAAATCTATGGGAAAGAAATGTCAGTTACCCAGGTAATGGTCGAAATCGTAAGCGACCGGATCTATTACGAGCGGTCGGGAGGCGGTGTGACATTTACCGGCGGAGAGCCGACGATACAGTTTGATTTTCTCATGGAACTGATCGGGGCGTGCCGGGGGGAAGGGCTTCACGTCTGTGTGGAAACCAACGGCATTTTAAATGATGAGAAGAGACGGCGGCTTGCAGAGACGGTGGATTTGTTCCTGATTGACTATAAGGCCACTCCCTCGGCTCTCCACAAAGAGCTGACTGGCATGGGAACGGAAGAAGTCTTAAAAACGCTTGCATACCTGGAGAAAATGGAAAGGCCTGTGATTCTGAGATGTCCCATGATTCAGGGCGTGAATGACAGCGAAAACCATTTTGCAGAGATCAGACGGATCAGAGATACGTATACCAACATCAGGCAGGTGGAAATCATGGCGTATCACTCCACAGGGAGAAAGAAATGGGAGACGCTGGGAATTCCATATCGGCTGGAACAGTTAGATTCGGCCGCGCCGGAGCAGAAAAAGCGGTGGGAAGAAATGCTGCGGGATCATGGATACGCCAAACCGGAAGTTCTTCGGGGGCAAGATGGATTTCCTGCCGGGAAAGATGGAAAAAATGGTGCAGGATTATTCGATTGAAAACGAGATAACCCAGGAAAGCCTTATTATAGAACCGTGTCTGGAGAACTGCGAAAAGATGCTTTTCGAACCCACATGGCCAGAATAATTCCCTGGTTTATCCCATCTGTCCTTTTTCGCCCCCTTCTTTTTTTCTATAATGAATACAGATGATATGCGCCGGCAGCGGCGGCATATGAATTCATTACAGGAGAAGAGAAGGGGGCGTTATTTTATGTTACCATGTGATATTTTAATTAAAAATGCGGCAGTTCTGATGCCCGATAAGAGCATTGCCAAAAATCAGACCATCGCCATTTCCGAAAACCGGATACTGGAGATCGCAGACACAAAACTTACCGATCAGACCAGTGGCTTCCAGGCCGATACGGTGATCGATGATCCGCATCTGTTGTGGATGCCGGGCCTCACAGACGGCCATCTTCACACCAGCCAGCAGTTCTTAAGGGGAAGTCTGCTGGATGAGAAGCCGGTGATCTGGAAACGGATCAACGTGCCGTTTGAGGCCTCTCTGACGGAGGAAACCATGGCGCTGTCCGCCAGGCTTGCCGGCGCGGAGATGATAAAGAGCGGTACCACATCCTTTGTGGATGCCGGCGGGCCTCATATCGAAGCCGCGGCCGAAGAGTATTTAAAAATGGGGATGCGGGGAGCTCTGACCTGGCAGACAACCGACGGCGCGAAGGTGCCGGACGGTCTGCGCATCGGCACCAGGGAGGCGCTGCCGCGCTTGGAGAAATTTCACAGGGAATACCACGGGAAAGGTGGCCTGCTCCAGGTGTACTATTCCGTAACCTCTTTGATGGCCTGCACGGAAGACCTGTTCCGCACCATATTTCTCGCGGCCAAAGAGCAGAAGGTGACGGCAGAATGCCATATGAACGAATACGCCAGCGAAGTACTTGATTTCATCGAACGTTACGGAGAACGGCCTTTCAGCTACTTAGACCGGATCGGCGCGTTGTCGGACCGTTTTGTAGCAGCCCACTGCATCATGCTGTCTGAATCCGAGATTCAGACGGTGCAGGAACGGGGGATTAAGGTGGTGCACTGTCCGTTCAGCAACTGCGGCAAGGGCATTCCCCAGACGCCGCGCCTCCTTGCGGCCGGGATTCCCGTGGCCTTCGGTTCCGACGGCGCGGGCCACGGCGGACTGGATTTATTCCGTGAGATGCGGGCATTCCGGTGCATCATGAACGTGGCCTACGGAATCACCACCGGAAATCCTGAGATTATGCCGGCTGGAACCCTTCTTTCCATGGCCATGGAGGGTGGAGCACAGGCCCTGATGAACAGCAGTCTGGGAGCCATCCGCCACGGAAACTTCGCCGATATGATCGCTGTCAACTTAGACCAACCCCATCTGACGCCGACCGGAAGTCTCGTCAATACCGTGATCGAGAGCGCCTCGGGAGCCGACGTAAAGCATTCCATCATCAACGGGAAACTGGTCATGAAAGACCGGAAGCTTCTGACTATTGATGAGGAAAAGGTTTTGTCGGAGGCCAATGAGGCAATGAAACATCATAAGCTGTTTACAAAAGCGGGGGCTTATGCGGGTTAAGCAGTGGGAAAGCTGAAACGTCTCATAGTATAATCTCATCAAGACTTCTTTTCGGCACATAATGGACCTGCTCCGCGTCACGGTAATAGCGCACGTCTCCGTCCGCCCCAACCGGCACCACCACGACCTTTTCCTTTGGCTTTCCAAGCGCCAGCACGAGATCAATAGAGTACTTTGCGGTATCGATATCCAGAAGCTCCGCCAGCCGTTTCCTCTCCACATTGCCGAGCATACAGCCGCCGTACCCCATTTCCACCGCCCCCAGCATGATGGTCTGGGCGGTGATCCCGTCGTCCTGAAGCTTATTCTTCCCAAGGGCAAGGTCACAGAGGATGATAAGATAGGCCGATGGCCGTTCTCCCTTTACGGGCCCGTCCCAATCCGGCAGCGCGCCCGCCCATTTCAGTGTTCCAAACACCCGCTCATTTTCTTCGTCCGTTCTGCAGATCCGGAACTTGAGCGCCTGGGAATTTGCGGTGGAAGCGGTCATCCTGGCCAAATCCACCAATTCCCGAAGCGCTTCTGCCGGGATTTTCTCATCCTCATAAAAACGCCGGTAAGATCTGCACCGGGCTACTAAATCCTTTAACATACAAAAGACTCCTTCCTATAGAATCAAGATCTTTCCTTATTATACCTTCTTATTCTTCTTCTGTGAATCCAACAATTTCAAGAATTTCTCCAGAATAAACTTATAAATTTACAGAATTATGAAAAGCTGCTTTCGACAATAACTTTAGCTAGATTTCGTGGTTTTTGTTCCGCCAGGCAGCCGGGGCCAGAGCGCTTCCCCCCAGTTTCGGCGATTTTTGCAGGGCGCCGGCAGCTCTTCCAGTCCTTTTCATCTATAATAAAGAACGATATCGAATAGAAGCAAAAAACAGTGAAATAAAGAATGAATATGACTGTACCCGTGCAATAGGCAGGGGTTTATTTTCGATACAGTTACAAGGGGCAGCGGCAATATTTATATCAGATATAAAAAGAATAAAAGGGAGAAAGCAGAGGAATTCCAAGCAGAAATTTATAAAAAATATCTCCAACATTGGGGTTATAATTCTGTAAGTTTATACTGAATTTCCCTTTCCCACCTTGGCAGCCCCTGCGATCTATGGTACAATACTTTGTCACGATTTCAGAATGGAGGATACCAAATGAATCATATGCAAAAGGTTTGGATTTGCGGAGCAAACGGCAGAGTCGGCCGCAAAATGACGGAACTTTTGGAAAATACGCCGGTGGAGCTGCTGCTTACGGACATCGACGCTGTCGATATCACCGATTCGAAAGCAGTCAGGGATTATGCAGGCATGAACCGGCCGCATTTCATTGTAAACTGCGCGGGGCTTACGGATGTGGCCGCGTGCGAGGAGAATAAAGAGGAAGCGTTTAAGGTCAACGCCCTGGGAGCCAGAAATTTAAGTGTGGCGGCCCGGATGGGAAAAGCCAGGATGATACAGCTCTCTACGGATGACGTGTTTGACGGAAGCGGACAGACGCCGTATACGGAGTTTGATACGCCGAATCCACAGACTATCTACGGAAAATCGAAGCTTGCCGGGGAGAATTTCGTGAAGGAATTCTGCAACCGCCACATTATCGTCAGGAGTTCCTGGATATTTGGAGAGGGCAGCAGTTATTTTTCGAAAATTATGAAGCTGGCGGGAGAGGGGAAGACGATTTATGCGGCAGCCGATCAGACCGCTGTGCCGACCGGAGCCTCGGAGCTGGCGGAAAAGATCATCGAACTGATGGAGTCTGCGCCGGATGGGTTATACCATGTGACTGGCCAGGGAAGCTGCAGCCGGTATGAATTTGCGCAGGAGATCGTGCGCCTCTCCGGATCACAGACGGAGGTAGTGCCGGTAGCGGCTGTGGATGACAGGCTTACCGCCATGCGCCCGTCGTACTCCGTTTTGGACAACATGATGCTGCGCATGTCCGGAATCTCCCTGCTTCCGGAATGGAAAATCATGCTGGAACGTTTTATAGCAGACAGGAAGGATTATACCAGTATATGAAAAACAGAAAAAAGACAGGATTGACAACAAAGATATTTATTGGGCTGCTGGCAGGCGCCGCGACAGGAATCCTGCTTCATTACGCCGTACCGGAGAGCGTGATACGGGATGAGTTCCTGATCGGAGGCATATTCTATGTCATCGGAAACGGATTTTTGCGGCTGATGCAGATGCTTGTGGTTCCGCTGGTGTTCTGCTCGCTGGTCTGCGGAAGCATGGCCATGGGAGATACGAAGAAGCTGGGAACCATCGGCGTCAAGACGCTGTTCTTCTATCTTTTTACGACGGCTCTCGCCATTACGGCCGCCATACTGGTGGCCAATGTGATAAATCCGGGCGTGGGGCTGGATATGTCCTCCATCGAGCGAAGCGAGGTAGCCATCGCAGGCAAGGTGAGTCTGCCGGATACGCTGCTGAATATCATACCGACCAACCCGCTGGGGGCGCTGGCAAGCGGAGATATGCTGCCAATCATCTTATTTGCGCTGATTGTGGGGATAATTCTTGCAAAATTGGGCGAGAGTGTGGAAACTGTCGGCAATTTCTTCAGCCAGTTTAACGATGTGATGATGGAAATGACGACCATGGTCATGAAATTAGCGCCTTACGGCGTGTTCTGCCTGATCGCGAAGACATTTTCGGGAATTGGATTCGATGCATTTCTGCCTCTTCTCAAGTATATGGCAGGCGTGCTGCTGGCTCTGGCGGTTCAATGCCTGGTGGTCTACATGGTGATGCTGAAAGGCTTTACGGGACTGAGTCCGTTTCTGTTTATCAGGAAGTTTCTGCCGGTTATGGGCTTCGCCTTTTCCACGGCGACCTCCAATGCCACAATCCCGCTGTCCATCGACACGCTCCATCAAAAGATGGGGGTCTCCAAGAGGATTTCTTCTTTTACCATTCCTCTTGGAGCCACCATTAATATGGATGGAACGGCCATCATGCAGGGTGTTGCCGTGGTATTTGCCGCGCAGGCGTTTGGGATCAGCCTGTCTGCCGCCGATTATATGACGGTCATTCTGACGGCTACCCTGGCCTCCATCGGAACGGCGGGCGTGCCGGGCGTAGGGCTGATCACTCTTTCCATGGTGTTCACATCTGTGGGACTTCCGGTGGAAGCCATCGCGCTCATCATGGGAATTGACCGTATCCTGGACATGTGCCGGACCGCCGTCAACGTCACTGGTGATGCCGTGTGCACGACGATCGTGGCCTGTCAGGAAAAAGCAGTGAAAAAGGAAGTATTCTTAAATCCGGAAGCCGGTAAGCTGGCGAATTAACGGTATTTTCCTTTAAGAAAGGGTAATCCAGTACCTCTGTGTAATCCTTTCAGCCGTCCTGATCTCATCTTCCAGAACCCCGCCGTTGTTCATTATCGTTCTGGCCGAGGCGAAGTTTAGCTTATTACAGGTGATTAAAACACGCATGATATGCATTTTCCTGCATTCCTCTAAGGCCAGGGACAGCATCTGGGTGGCATACCCCTTTCTCCGCTCGTCTTTCCTTACGCTGTACCCGATATGGCCGCCGCATTTTTCCAGGGCGTCATTCAGGCGGTGGCGGAGGTCCAACATTCCGACCAGCCTGTCGTTTTCATCGACAGCCAGAAATGTCGTGGCGGGAACAAGGCCTTCTCTCACCGTTGCCTCACAGGAATTGTCCAGGAGTGCCTCGTACCACTCTTTAAAGGTGCGGAAATTCAGTAATCCTGCGGTTCCATCCAGGCTGTCACCGTCTCTTTCAAATGATGCTTTGTAATCCAGAACCTGTTCCTCGTAGTCTTCCGTTGGTAATACCAGTCTTATCATAGTGATTCCCTCCTGTAAAATGATTGCGCCGATTCACGCCTGTTTTTTATTATCCGTACATTTTAGCACAGATCCGTGCCGATGGATAGCGGAACCGTAACCGGAACATGCAGCAGGAATAAAACCTTCCCGACTCTTCATGGACAGATACTCCACGGACGGTTATAATAGAAGCAGAGTAAAGGCCGCCTGCCTGCGGCCGAAATGATATGGAAGGAGCGCGAAGAGCGGTCTGCGGTCGGCCTGACGGCAGGCGTTCTTAAGAAGCACGGATATGAGGGATCGAGACAGCAGGACAGAGCGCCTGGTGGATGTGGCCAGGCTGTATTATGAGAAGGACCGGACTCAGAATGAGATCGCGGGGATTTACGGAATTTCCCGTCCCATGGTCAGCAAGCTTTTAAAGGAGGCGAAGGAGGAGGGGATTGTAAAAATCACAATTGCAGCGCCGGGGGAGGCGGAAGGGCCGGGGCAGGGAGATCCGTGGCTGGACCGTCTCCAGGATTGCTTTGGAATCCAGGGCGGGGCCGTGGTGGAAAACGGTCCCAATGATTTAGCGACCAACAACGCGGTGGCGAACGCGGCTTTAAAGCTGCTTGCCGGGCTGAAACAGGACAGGCTGGGAATCGGCTGGGGCCATATCATCGGCGATCTGACGGCCAGGATTGAGCGGAATCAGGGACCGGTCAGAATTGGAGGCCACATCTGCCCGTTGATCGGAAACGGCGGCGTAGGGCTGAAAAACTACCATTCCAACGAGCTGGTGCGGGTGATTGCCGAGCACAGCGAAGCCGAGCCGGAATTTATCTATACGCCGGCCTGTGCGCTTTCCGAACAGGAACTGAAGCTGACCATGGCCCTGGAGAATTATCATAAAATCTATCAGGCATGGGAGCGCCTTGACGTAGCCCTGGTCAATATCGGGAATTTTCCATCGGTGCCCGACTTCGCGTCGGAAGCGAGGTATGGCAGCCTGCTGGTGAAGCAGAAGGCGGTGGGGCGGATACTGAATTATTTTGTGACGGAGGAAGGGCGGGTGATCCGCTCGGACACGGACTATGCTATCCAGATTCCCCTGGAACTTCTGCGCCGGGTCCGCTATGTGGTGGGAATCTGTTCGGCCAATACGAAGCCGAAAGCCTTAGCGGGTGTCTTAAGGACCGGATATGTCAACAATGTAGTCGCACCGAAAAATGTGGTGAGTGCGGCGGCAGAACTGAATAATGAGTTACATATGTAACTGAGATATGGTGTGTTAAGGCCTTTAAAGCCATTTACGCACCATATTTTTGTGCAAAACTGTTAAAAAATAACAAAATAAAATCCGTTTATTGACAATAATATGTGAAAATGATAGTCTTTATTTATGACAAACGATAAAAACAAGAGAAAGGAGGTTACATATGTTACTTTCGAAGCCTGAGATAACCAGCATGCTTCGTGGTGTAGCCCGGCTCTGGTGCGCGAATAAGGACCGCTTAAGCGAGATTGATTCACGCTTCGGAGATGGGGATCACGGAGTCACCATCGGCAAGATCGCCGGACTCATCACCAAAAACCTGGACACATGGGAGGACGACGATATTGAGGAATTTCTCCAGTCCCTGGGAGACGATACGATGGAGATTGGGGGCGGAAGCGCCGGACCCCTCTACGGAACGATGATCGGAGGGCTGTCAGATCCGCTGTCAGGCAGCGACGCCATCGACAGCGAGGGGCTGAAGGCCATGCTGGAAGGATGCCTGGCCGCTATGGAGGACATTACGACGGCACGGACCGGGGACAAGACGATGATGGATGCCCTGATTCCGGCGGTTTTGGCGGCTAGAGACGTGGAGGGAGGAATCCCGGATATCTTAAAAGCGGCGGCAGATGCGGCGGAGCAGGGCGCCAAAGACAGCGAGCAGTACTTATCAAAGTATGGAAGGGCCAGGAGCTACAAGGAGCAGACCATAGGAACTCCGGATGCGGGGGCAGTCAGCACGTCGCTGTTTTTCAGGGGATTGTATGACGGTCTGATGGAAGCGGAACGATAATTCTTAGAACAGGAGAAATGAATGATGAGAATGAAAAAATTTATCAATGATCCGGAAAATTTGACACCTGAATTGCTGGAAGGATTTGCAGAAGCCCATAAGGAGCTGGTGGAGCTGGGAGACCAGCGCATGGTCATAAACAGGAAGCTTCCGGATGCGGACCGTGTAACGATCGTGACACAGGGCGGATCGGGACATGAGCCGGCGATCAGCGGATTTGTCGGAGAAGGAATGGTGGATATCTCTGTGGTGGGAGATGTCTTCGCTGCACCGGGACCGCAGGCATGTGTGGATGCGATCCGGATGGCGGATAAGGGAAAGGGCGTTCTCTATATCGTTCTCAACCACGCCGGCGACATGCTGACCGGCAACCTGACCATGAAGCGGTGCGCTAAGGAAGGCCTGCATGTGGTTAAGGTGGTGACTCAGGAGGATATTGCCAACGCACCGAGATCCAACGCAGACGACAGACGGGGCCTGGTGGGATGTATTCCTACCTATAAGATAGCAGGCGCCGCGGCCGCGGAAGGAAAGAGCCTGGAAGAGGTTGCAAAGATCGCACAGCGTTTTGCAGATAATATGGCGACTCTCGCTGTGGCCGTGACAGGAGCGACTCACCCGGCAACGGGAAGTCTTCTGGCCGATTTAGGAGAGGATGAGATGGAGATCGGCATGGGACAGCACGGAGAGGGAGGCGGTGGACGCCAGCCTTTAAAATGTGCCGATGAGACGGCTAAAATTATGCTGGATGGCCTGATTTCCGATCTGGATATCAAGTCGGGCGAGAAAATCATGCTGATTTTAAATGGCACTGGCGCCACCACGCTGATGGAGCTGTTTATCATTTACCGGAAATGTGTTTCCTATTTAAAAGAGAAGAACATCGAGATCGTGGCAAACTACGTAGGCGAGCTGCTGACCGTGCAGGAGCAGGGCGGATTCCAGATGTTTATGGCAAGAATGGATGACGAGCTGCTTCGCTACTGGAACGCACCGTGCAATACCCCATACCTGAAAAAATAGGAGGAGGTCCCTATGGCGGCAGAATATATGCATATTGGAATCCCTGTGCTGAACAGGAAAGAGGGAATGGTTTACAATGAGGCCATGAAGTTCTGGGTAAGCAATGTGGACGACTATGATTTTAAGATCGAATACTTAAAGTTTGAGGAGGGGACGCCGTTTCCGGAGATCCTTTCCAAGCAGCCGCATGTGGCTTACCGGGTAGATGATTTGGACGGCTATGCGAAGCAGGCGGACCGGGTCATCTTCGGACCGGTCGACGCGGGTCCGGGAGTACGGCTGGCCTTTGTCATCTGGGATGACGCGATCATTGAACTGTATGAAGAAAAGTAAGGAGCTGGCTGAATGTTAGTAAATATGAATGAGGTACTTGCAGCTGTCCAGACGCGAGGCTGCTGTGTGGGCGCGTTCGATACGCCCAATCTGGAGATTTTAATGGCCGTTATCCGGGCCGCGGAAAAACGGAAGGAGCCGGTCATCATCCAGCACGCCCAGCTTCATGAGCCGGAGATGGCGCTTCGCGTGATCGGGCCGATCATGATCCGCATGGCGAAGGAATCGACCGTGCCGGTCTGTGTGATGCTGGATCACGGCGAGGACCTGGACTATGTAAAAAAAGCCCTGGATCTGGGCTTCTCAGCGGTCATGTATGACGGCTCCTCCAGGCCATACGAGGAAAATGTCCGCATGACAAGAGAGACCGTTGCCATGGCTCAGGAATACGGCGCCAACGTGGAAGCGGAGATCGGGATCGTGACCGGCCATGAGGGAAAGGAATTCGTGGGCGGCGCCTATACGGATCCGGAACTGGCCGCAAAATATGTGAAAGAAACGGGCATTGATGCGCTGGCCGCATCAGTGGGAACTGTACACGGCTTCTATGCCGCCCAGCCAAAACTGGATTTTGACCGCATTGTGAAAATCAGAGAGCTGACCGGTGTTCCGCTCGTCATGCACGGCGGTTCCGGAATCAGCGTGGAAGATACCCAGAAAGCCATCCGCTGCGGAATCCGGAAAATCAACTACTTCTCCTACATGTCCAACGCCGGCGTAAAAGGCGTGCAGAAGCTTCTGGAGGAGAAAAACGTGAAGTATTTCCATGAGTTAGCCAATGCGGCGATCGATGCGATGGAAGTAGATGTTTTGAATGCAATGGCGATGTTTGCATTAGAGTAAGACAGATCAAAAAAAGTATGTATGTAATACCGCGGCCGGACTTTTTGCGGAAAGTCCGGCCGCGGTATTTTGCCTTGCCTTTCCCTGCCCCCTCTTGTATAATACTTATATAAAACGATTCATAAAAGAAGATTATCGGAGACGATTCCATGATAGAAAAGAAGAAACTGAATAAAATCAAGATTGCAAAATTTATTCGTTATAAAGGCAGCACGTCCAAACCGGAGATCGCTGCGGAGCTGGGGATCAGTATGCCTACGGTCTTACAGAATGTGAAAGAACTGACGGAAGCCGGAATTGTCGGGGAGATCGGAGAGTATGAGTCTACTGGAGGCCGAAAGGCAAAGACCCTTTCTATCACAGCCACATGGAAAATGGCTGTGGGGCTGGATATTACGTTAAACCACATCAGCATGGTCGCGCTGGATTTAAAGGGAGCCATAACGGGGAAGAGACGCATCAAGAAGAATTTTGAAAATTCGTTCGATTACTATAAGGCATTGGCGGAGGAGCTGGATTGTTTCCTGGAAGACATGGGCGCCGCGCCGGATAAGATCCTGGGAGTCGGCATCTCCATACCGGGAGTAATCGACCAGAGCCGGGAACTGATTGTCCGATCCCACGTACTGCACCTGGACAACGTGAAATTTCAGGTGGTCAGCCAGTTTATCCGGTATCCGGTATCCTTTGAAAATGACGCCAACAGCGCGGCGCTGGCGGAATTTGTCCACCGGGACCGTGACGCGGTTTATCTGTCCTTGAGCAACTCCGTAGGCGGTGCAATTTACGTGAACAGGGAAATCTATGCGGGGGACAATTTTAAGAGTGCGGAATTCGGCCATATGGTCATAGCACCGGAAGGAAAAACGTGTTACTGCGGAAAAAAGGGCTGTATGGATGCGTACTGCTCGGCCAGAGTGCTGTCGGATCACACGGATGACAGCCTGGAGCTGTTTTTCCAGAAGCTGGAAGACGGCGACGATGCCATACGGGATATATGGGATTCCTATTTAAGCTATCTGGCAATATCGGTGACGAATCTACGGATGGCCTTTGACTGCGACATCATACTGGGAGGATATATCGGCCAGTATTTAAAACCGTATATGATTGACTTAAGCCAGAAAATGGCCGGCTATAATATGTTCGAGCAGGACACGGTTTATTTAAAGAACAGCCGCTACGGCATGGAAGCCGCGGCAGTGGGCGGAGCCATGAAATATATTGAAGCATATTTTGAAGAGCTGTCGTGAGGAGCTGTTACTCGAAACGGATCAGACAAAAGAGATAGTATGGAAAGCGTTATGGTTTTCCGTATCCTCTTTTTTGTCTGAGGTCTGTTCCTTTACAGCATCTAAAAAATATGGTATACTAAAAAAGCGCAGGCTGATAATAATTATCCTGCAGCAGCCGTTTTATCATCATTCAGAAGGAACGGCCTGCCACGGAGGTCCTTTATGAAAACCCATTCTTTTTTTAATCCATACAATCCCACGTAGAAAACAACAATTTCAGAATTACCATGCGTTTTGGCACTGTAGATCACAGGGCTTATTTTGCGTATCGTAAAACGGGCGCCGGGTTATGAAATTTGTGAAATCGATGAAAATGGAGCAGAAAGTATGAAGATAAAAAGAAATATCTATCTGATGTATGGGATTTCCCTCCTGCAGGGAATGGTATTTTACGGACCGATCGCCACGCTCTATCGGCAGGCGGCGGGAGTTACCGTGTTTGAAATAACTTTAATTGAGAGCATATCGCTTGCCCTGTGCATCGCCCTGGAGATGCCGTGGGGCGTAGTGGCCGACAGGATCGGATATAAGAACACTCTGGTGATCAGTTCCCTGATCTATGTGGTATCTAAGGTGGTGTTCTGGAAGGCTGACGGTTTCGGCGGATTTCTTCTGGAACGGGTGATGCTGAGCGTTGTGATGGCGGGAATGTCGGGCTGTGACGTGAGCCTGCTGTACCTGTCATGCCGCGAGGGGGAGAGCCACCAGGTGTTCGGCGTGTATAACCTTTTAAATACCGCAGGCCTGCTGGCTGCGGCTCTGATCTTTTCTGTCGCTATCGGCGATGATTACCGGCTGGCCGGATTTTTGACCGTACTGACGTATGCAGCTGCGGCGGCGCTGGCCTTCGGGCTAAAGGAAGTAAAGGAAAAAGAGGACAGAAAGCCGGTGAAAGGCCGGTTCCTGACGTGTTTGAAGGAAGTGGTGAGTGATAAACGCTTCCTGCTCCTTCTGGTGGGCATGGCATTTCTGGCGGAGACGAACCAGACCATCACGGTGTTTTTAAACCAGCTGAAATACGAGGCGTGCGGGATAGCACCGGCTAATATGGGATATATCTATATCCTTGTAACCGTAAGCGGAATGGCCGGAGTCTGCTCGGCCGGATTTACGGGGAAAATCGGTATGAAACGGTTTGCCCTTCTTTTATTTTGTGCAGCCTCCGTCGCCTGTGTGATACTGGCCCTGACCGGAAGCGGTGTGCTTGCGGTGGGAGGCGTCATGCTGCTTCGCCTGTCGGCCAGCCTTTTCGTGCCGCTTCAGACGGAGATACAGAACCGTCATATTAAGGCGGCAGACCGTGCCACCGTTTTAAGTATCTACGCAGTCTTGGCGGAGGGAACGGGAATCGCCACCAATCTGCTGTTCGGCGCGGCGGCCCAGGCCGCCCTTCCGGCCGCTATGTTCTGCGGGGCAGGAATGTGCGCGCTTGGCGCTGTATTTTTCATAATTTGGCACCGTACTGCAAAATAAGGTGAAAAACAAGATGTAAGATAATATGCAGAATAAGATGCAGAACAAGATGCAGAACAAGATGCAGAATAAGATGGCCCGCCGGATGTTGCACACCGTCGGCCGGGATGATATACTGAGAGCATCTGGTATTGAACCAGGATGAAAATCAGGCGGAGGTGACCGACATGAAAAAGTATCCGGGAATTATCCTGGCAATGACAACGGCTGTGATGATCACATCCTGCTCGTCTGTCTTGAACGGAGGAGACACAAAGAGTACACAGGAAGGCGCGGCCAGTGAGAGTGTGACGACGGAAGCGCAGACCGATGCGATAAAGATAGAGAATGAGACGGATCCCGAACCGTCCTCCGAAACGGAGACATTGTCCGAGGCGGAAACATCTGCTCCGTCTCAGGAGTCGAAGCCCGGAGAGACAGAGGCTATGCCGGTCTACACCGTAACCGCGGTTCAGAAGACCATGTATGTGACTCAGCCTGTCCATGTGCGGGCCAGCTATACGACGAAGTCCGACGTTCTTACCAGCTTTGGGACCGGCCAGAAGGTCAGTGTTACGGGCCAGTCGGCCAACGGCTGGATGCGGATCTCCTATAAGGGCGGGGACGCTTATATATATAAGAAGTATTTAAGCAGCTCAAAGACGGAGAGCGAGACTAAGGCAGCGGCATCGGTGCCGTCACCTGAAAACACGCCCACGGGACAGAACGGCTCGAATTCCTCGAATACTCAGAACACCTCAGCGCCCTCCGGCCCTTCGGTGCCAGGCGGAAATGATAATATTCCGATCGTGGAGCCGTCGCCGCTGACGCCCTCCGCGGGAACGCAGAACACGAATTCCACGGCAGGGCCTGGCTCTTCGACTGCACCGGGAAGCAGCAGTGGCGCCGGAACCGGGATGATTACGTCGATTGGCCCGGGAATGTGAGAGCGTGGGAAGGTTAAAAGATGAGTAGATGAATAGATGAAAAGAGGCGGTTACTCCAGGAGATGGAATGCTCGTGGAAGTAACCGCCTTTTTTGTTTCACAGGAAAGTTCATCCTATGAAACAAAAAACCTCCGAGGGATGCGCACTCCGCGCTTAGGAAATATGGCCGCTGAAGCGACCTCGCTCCGGCGCGAGAGTCCGGCGGGCCGGACTCTTTAGTTATACTCTGTTTACTCCGCCTGAATTTCCCTCTTAAAGAAATGGGCTCCGGCCAGAAGCAGAAGATAGCAGAGGGACAAAATCAGGATGTGGAAGCCGGTTTTGATAAACAGCGGAAGCGCCGCGAACGGATCGCAGACGGAGCTTGCCGCATAGTAGATTCCGATCGCCATCACCATGAGAAGGGCTGGTTTCACAATCATATCCCATGCATTCCAGGAGAAGGAGACCTGCTTTTTCAGGGAGAAGATGTGCATCAGGGCCAGAAGCAGCTCGCTGGCCAGCATACCGATCAGGTACGCCATGATTCCGAATTTCGGGATGCCAAACAGCACGAAGGCCAGACGGACGAAAAGAGCCGTCACGTTCTGAATAAACGTGGTGGAGGTTTTTCCAAGGCCGTTTAAGATACTTCCCATGGTGGTGACCAGATAAAGGAAGGGACAGAGCCATGCCAGGGTCATGATGAAGGATCCGGCATTTTCATCCTTAAAGACACTGACGCCCAGATCGTTGCCAAACAGGGTGAAGATTCCGATGCACAGGATTCCCACGTACAGGCAGTAGCGCAGGGACATGGAGATAGTACCTGCGATCCGCCGTTCGTTTCCTTCCGACTGGGCCTCGGCTACCGTGGGAAGCAGCAG
Organism: Hungatella sp. SB206; assembly: GCF_051132295.1. Lineage (NCBI taxonomy): Bacteria > Bacillati > Bacillota > Clostridia > Lachnospirales > Lachnospiraceae > Hungatella > Hungatella sp. SB206. The sequence continues at coordinate 1,629,099 of NZ_CP096603.1, forward strand.
GACGGCCAGCGAATTGAAGATCGTGGAGGGGAACAGGATAAATGGCAGCGCCATTCCCGTAAGGACGCCGTAAATACTGAAGGCCTCGGAGCTTGATAAGCCGAACCGGTTTAAGGAACCGGGAATCCAGATCGCCTCCGCACTTGAAAGAATATTCAGGATGAGGCGGTTGCCCATAAGCGGCAGCGCCAGGGTCATGAGTGCGGGTGCGGTTCGGCGGAAGGAATCGGCCGCGGCCGAAAAACGACGGCCGTCGGAATCCGTATCTTTCGCGTAGGTGCCATCCGGCAGTTTCGGCGGGAAAAACTGACAGGCCGCGACGGTATAGAGGGTGGAGGCGATCTCCCCGATCAGATGGCCGGCCACAGCCAGCTGGACGGTGATCTCGATCCCGGCTTCCAGCATAATATCCGCAATCAGAAACACGGCGCCGATGCGGACAGACTGTTCAATTACCTGAGCGAATGCCGGAACCCGGGTACGCTGCATACCATAATAGTAACCGTTGATGCAGGCATGGATGGCGGCGCAGGGTACGGAGACGGCTATGTAGGTGAGAAGCGGTGCACAGCGCGGTTCCATCAGGATGCTGCCGGCCAGAAAATCCTGGAACCGGATGATGAGCCAGGCCAGGACAAAAGAGGTTGACATGGAAATGACGAGGCCGGTCCGGAAGATGGAACGGCCTTTCCTTACATTGGCGGCAACGGACTGGGAGATGGCCGTCTGGATGGACCCTGCGCACAGGGCAAAGCAGATGCCGAATACCGGATGGACCATGTTGTAGAGCCCCAGTCCCTCCGCACCGATGGTTCTGGAAAGAAAGATTCGGTAAAAGAACCCCAGCACGCGGGTAATGAGCCCTGTAGAAGTAAGGAGGAGAGTGCCCGTAAACAGGGCATATTTTCTTGGCGAAAGTTTTTGGGAAATCTTTAAAGAATCCTTCATGAAAACTCCATGATATGGGAATTATTATAATATATTTCTAATGAGCCCCCTTCATGACATTTTTCACTTAGCTTTCAGAAAGAAGGTTACCATTCACGGCCCGGTCTGGCCTGCGCTGTCCGGTCTGGCCCTGCCGGTTGACGCGGCCTTTCCGGTTCCGGTTTCGGGGATAAGCACTTCTAAACGTGCAGAATTTTTCTAAAAACCAGGGGAAATCCCCAAACTCGCTGGCGCTCAAACAGGTGGGGATTTCCCCTGAACGAAAAACTCTGCACGTTAAGAATTGCTAATACCCTGCAAAGTCACCGGAAAGGCCGCGTCAACCGGCAGGACCAGACCGGACAGCGCAGGCCAGACCGGGCCATGAATGGTAACGAAGGAAGACCCAACTGTAACAAAAACGATAACTATTCCTATTGAAATTATAGGAAATCTGTGTATAATAGAAAATGTAGATGAAGCTTTTAACTTTAGGACTACAGAAAGGCGGAACTAACAATTATGAAACGATTTATTTATCTTGACAATGCAGCGACGACAAAGACACGGCCGGAGGTTGTGGATGCGATGCTGCCGTATTTTACGGAATTTTATGGCAATCCATCTTCCGTGTACGAGTTTTCCAACGAATCCAAGAAGGCGATCAACCGTTCCAGAGAGACGATTGCAGATGCCATTGGAGCAAAAACCAATGAGATTTACTTTACAGCGGGAGGCACTGAGTCCGATAACTGGGCACTGGCCGCGACGGCTGAGGCTTACCAGGCGAAGGGAAATCACATTATTACCAGTAAAATTGAACACCATGCGGTTCTTCACACATGCGAATATCTGGAGAAGCGCGGTTTTGAGGTGACATATTTAGACGTAGATGAGAATGGTGTCATCAAAATCGATGAACTGAAGAAGGCAATCCGCCCCACCACCATCCTGATTTCCATTATGTTTGCCAACAACGAAATCGGAACGATCGAACCGGTGAAGGAGATCGGTGAGATCGCGAAAGAGCACGGAATTATCTTCCACACAGACGCGGTTCAGGCCTTCGGCCACGTTCCGATCAATGTAGATGAGTATCATATTGATATGATGAGCGCCAGCGGCCACAAGTTAAACGGCCCCAAGGGAATCGGATTTTTATATATCCGTACCGGAATCAAGACGCGTTCCTTTATGCATGGAGGCGCCCAGGAGCGGAAGCGCCGCGGCGGCACCGAGAACGTTCCGGGGATCGTTGGCTTTGGAAAGGCCGTAGAGATCGCCATGAACACATTGGAAGAGCGCACGAAGAAAGAGTCTGAGCTGCGCGATTATTTGATGAAACGCGTGATGGCGGAGGTTCCCTATGTGAGAATCAACGGTCACAGAACCAGCCGGCTGTCCAACAATGTGAACTTTGCCTTCCAGTTTATCGAGGGAGAATCCTTACTCATCATGCTGGATATGGATGGAATCTGCGGTTCCAGCGGTTCTGCCTGTACGTCGGGATCTTTGGACCCATCCCATGTGCTGCTGGCCATCGGCCTGCCTCATGAGATTGCTCACGGATCCTTAAGACTGACGCTGAATTCCGATAATACCATGGAAGAGATGGATTATGTGGTAGAATCCATCAAAAAGATCGTAGAGAAGCTGCGCAGCATGTCACCTTTATATGAGGACTTCGTAAAGCGTCAGAATCGGTAATAGGCTTACGTAAATTGTCGATATATTACTAAATATAGGAGAAAAATAAAAATGTATACAGAAAAAGTTATGGATCATTTCGAGCATCCAAGAAATGTAGGAGAAATAGAGAATGCCAGCGGCATGGGTACGGTAGGAAATGCGAAATGCGGCGATATCATGAGAATTTATCTCGATATTGATGAAAACGGAATCATCAACGATGTAAAGTTTAAGACATTTGGCTGCGGCGCAGCGGTGGCTACCAGCAGCATGGCAACCGAGATGGTGAAAGGCAAATCGATCCAGGAAGCGATGGAAGTAACTAACAAGGCGGTGTGTGAGGCGCTTGACGGACTGCCGCCAGTTAAGGTACACTGTTCCTTACTGGCAGAAGAAGCCATTCACGCTGCCTTATGGGATTACGCCCAGAAGAACGGAATCGAGATTCAGGGCCTGAAAAAACCGAAGTCAGATATCGGTGAGGAAGAAGTGGAAGAAGAATATTAAAGCCGGCGGTGAACCGGATGCCGGCAGAAGAAACGGAATGTGAAGCGATGAATAAACCAAAAGTAGTAGTAGGAATGTCAGGCGGCGTGGATTCCTCCGTGGCAGCATGGCTGCTGAAGGAGCAGGGCTATGATGTCATCGGCGTCACGATGCAGATCTGGCAGGACGAAGAGAAAGAGGCCGTGGAGGAGAGCGGAGGCTGCTGCGGCTTAAGCGCGGTGGACGACGCCCGCCGCGTGGCCTGGGATTTGGGGATTCCATATTATGTGATGAATTTCAAAGAGGAATTCAGAGAAAATGTAATAGACTATTTTGTGGATGAATACAGGAACGGCCGCACCCCGAATCCATGTATCGCCTGCAACCGGTATGTCAAATGGGAATCGCTGTTAAAACGGAGCCTGGATATCGGAGCGGACTATATCGCCACAGGTCACTATGCCAGAATTGAGCAGCTGGAAAACGGGCGGTACGCACTGAGAATGTCCGTTACGGCGGCGAAAGACCAGACGTACGCACTCTATAATCTGACGCAGTACCAGCTGGCTCATACGCTGATGCCGGTTGGCGCCTATTCTAAGGATCAGATTCGTGAAATCGCGGACCGGATCAATTTAAAGGTCGCCCATAAGCCGGACAGCCAGGAAATCTGTTTTATCCCCGATCACGATTATGCCAAATTTATTGAAGAAAACACGGGAAAAGAGCTGCCGAGAGGCAACTTTGTGGACCTGGATGGCAATGTTCTGGGACAGCATGAAGGAATCACCCACTACACGGTTGGCCAGCGGAAGGGATTAAACCTGTCCATGGGCCATCCCGTCTTTGTCACGGAAATAAGGCCGGAGACGAACGAAGTCGTCATTGGAAATTCGAATGATGTCTTTTCCGATACGCTCCGCTGTAACCGCCTGAACTGGATGGCGGTCGACGGACTTCACGGCGGTGAGATGCGCGTAAACGCAAAGATCCGCTACAGCCACAAAGGCGCCCCCTGCACCATCCGGGAAGTGGGCGAGGATCTGGTAGAATGCCGGTTTGATGAGCCTCAGAGGGCGATTACACCGGGGCAGGCCGTCGTGTTTTATACAGATACTTACGTTGCCGGAGGAGGTACGATACTGTGAATAAGAAGAGAAGAACCGGAATTTATATCGTAACCGCGCTTGTGTGCCTCCTGACACTGGCCGGATGCGGCAGGAAGTATGAACCGGTCGAGGTGCCGACGCTGGAAGAGGCTTCCGGTGATATCACACTGGAAAATGGAGAAGAGACGGCAGCGGTTTCTATTGAGAATGAGACCGGGAATGGAAAAAACGGGACAGAGAAGCCGGGGGGCCAGGCGGGGACAAGCGCCCACGAGGCCGCTGTGACTACGGAGACGGCTCCCGCCTTTACGGTGGTGGATGAAACCGTATACGTAACCGGCAGTCAGGTTAATATCAGAAAGAGCGCGGGAACGGGCGGTGCGGTGATCACTACGGTTTCCAGGGGAACTGCTTTGAAACGGACCGGATACAGCGACAGCTGGAGCCGTGTCATCTATCAGGATCAGGAGTGTTACATATCCTCCAGCTTTGTGTCAAAGGAACAGCCGGCTCCGGAACCGGAGACAACGGCTCCTGCAGTCACAGGCTCCGGTTCCGGCAAGATCATTGCCATCGATCCGGGACACCAGGCGAAGGGCAATTCAGAAAAAGAACCGATAGGGCCGGGGGCATCGGAGAAGAAGGCCAAGGTTGCCTCCGGAACGCAGGGAAATGCGACGGGGATACCCGAATACAAGCTGACGCTTGCGGTCTCCTTGAAGCTTAAGGAAGAACTGCTTAGCCGGGGCTATCAGGTTTATATGATCCGGGAAACGGATGACGTGAATATCAGCAACGCAGAGCGGGCCGAGATGGCCAACAAGAGCGGTGCGGATATTTTCGTGCGCGTTCATGCCAACTCTTTAAACGATACCAGTGTTCATGGCGCCCTGACCATGTGCCAGACATCGAAGAACCCTTATAATGGAAGCTTATACAGCAAGAGCTCTGCACTGTCCAAGGCAGTGGTAAAGGGCATCTGTGACACCACAGGCTTTAAAAACCGCGGAGTCCAGGAGACCGATACCATGAGCGGAATCAACTGGTGCAAAATCCCGGTTACCATTGTGGAGATGGGATTTATGAGCAATGCAGAGGAAGATAAAAAGATGGCCACCGATGAGTATCGAGCGAAGATCGCAAAGGGAATCGCGGATGGGATTGATGCTTATTATGCGGCTGGAAATTAAAGATTTTGGGAAATTTTCTATAAGATGCAGACAGTTATACAAACAAAAAGAAACGGCAGGTGCCTGTCGTTTCTTTTTGTTTATAAATCATGTTTTAGTATACGCTTTTGTGCCAGAGCGTGTCTGAAAATTCATTCCCGCCATCTGCACGGACACCGATTACAGCAACCAGCATATGATCGCTGCAACGGATAAGTTGGTATACGATACGCAGACCGGCGCCATTTCCATAGCCGCCTTCGCTTTCAGGTAATGGATTTTGCATGTTTTATCAGCTAATACTGGAACTTTTTAAGGATTCCATGTAGGCCTTAGGGGTAACTCCGGTGTATTTTCCAAATACGCGGATGAAACTGTTTGCGCTGTTGAAACCGACCATCAGGCTTAATTCTGCGATTTTAATACCATGTTCCTTCTGGAGGAGTTCTTTGGCTTTTTCGATTCGATAGCGGTTTAAGTAGTCTTTGAAGTTTTGGCCGCTCAGCTGTTTGAACAGGATTCCGCAGTACTTGGGGGAGATGTTGAACTGGTCCGCCATGTCGTTTAACATGATATCGTCGGTGTAATTCGTGTGGATATAACGGATCATCTCATTCAGAAGCTTCTCATCGTTGTTTTCGCCCCGGCAGCTCACCGCGGTCAGAATGTCCTGAATTGCGTGTCTTAAGGTGGTAATGGTGACTGAATCACTCCAGTGTTCATACAGATACATAAAATTAATATCTTCTTTTAAAAGTGCTTCCGGCGATGTCTTCAGTTCCTGGAAGACACGGCCCAGTGTACCGATCAGGACATAGACGAAGCTCTGAATCGACTCGATCGACAGCGTTTTCTCTACCAGGTTCGTGCGGATCAGCTGATCGAAGATTTGGAGCGCCTCCTCTTTGCCTTCCACGATACAGTGGACCATCCGGTTCTCCATGGAGAGCGGGTAGGAATACGTGACCGCGTCCACGGAACGGATCTGTTCGAAGGTCAGGATATTGGTATGGCCGTATACGTGCTTGTATTCCAGGATGCGCAGCGTCTCCTGATAGGCCAGCCAGATCCGGTTTAAGCCGTTTCTGGGATTGCTTAAAGCAATCCACTGGTTGATCGTCTCATCCTCGGGCTTCTGTGTCAGATAGCGGAGGAGCTCGTAGAGCTGCAGGAGAATCTCGTCTGTGTTACCGCTTTTCACGATCATGGCGCACCGTGTGGAATCCAGGTCCACGAATATCATGTCAGGTACGTTCATGGTAAACTCATGGACATACTGCTTTAAAATAACGATACAGCTGGGGGAGGAACCCTCATTTACAGGCTGGAACTCCACTACTACCACGCTGTAATCCTCTTCCGGCTCTTCTCCGCATTCTGCCAGGCCTCCCGGCTGGGGTGCGAAGAGCAGACGGCGGTATTGCTGCTGGGAGGCGAGGCGTTCATTTTCGTCCATGGCCTCCATCAGTGTCTTGCTTAAGGATTTTATTTTTTCCGAATTCTGCCGTAAAATCTTAAATTCATCGATGGGTTTACCAGCCTCAGGGGAATCCATGGAATCTTCCACGACTTCCCGGATTGGCTTATAGAGCGCCTCCACCAGCAGCGCGATTAAAAAGGTGAAAATGCAGGCTGCCGTGACCAGAATCAAAAGAAAGAATACAATCTGGCCGGAACCCAGCATGTAGCTGTCATAGACATAGGCAATTTCCCATCCAATGGCAGGCAGGCTTGTAGGAAATACGTACTCCTTTCCAAGCTTGAAGAATTCCTGCTGTCCGATTCCGGAATCGGCTGCCTCCATACCCATACTCATCATATTTGAAAAAACTTCATCCATATCGGCTTCCCGATGGCTGACCGCCAGCAGCCGGTCGTCACTGTAAAGCAGAAACTGGCCTGGCCTGGCAGAGCCTGTAAGCGTCTCGATCGGAATCGTGACAAAACACAGAAGGCTGGAAGAATGCCGGTAATCCTTTACGATATAGTAAACGGATTTTAGGCGGTCATTCTCATAATGAGGCAGGCAAAAGGGTCGGTTAGAAGCGGAAAAATGCTGATCCATGGACTCCATTTCTTCTTTTGACAGCCCCTTTACGTGTCTTAAAAATTTATCCCTGTCCACGGTCCCCGACTGGTCCAGGACCATACCGTACGATTCTCCGTCAAATTCCAGCGGACCTACCGTCGTCACAGCCAGCTCATAATTGAGCATGGAAGAGTCCGTGGTGATGATTCGCAGCTGCTTTAAGGCGGTTATGGAATTGAAATAGAAATCGTTGGCGGAGGATGAATTTACCCATTTCGTAATGCTCTTATCACGGCTGACGTCATTGACTGCCCGCGAGATCAGATTCATGGCGATGTTGGAATTGGCCTCCAGCGCGGCCGTGGAATTTGATAAGTTGTGGATATAGCTGCTTTTCTGCTGCAGGTGAAGGTAGCTGCCTGACAGCACTGCAAGCAGGACTATCACTATGGTACCGGTAGAAATCAGGATTTTATACAAACGGTTTTTATAGATACCAGATGAAAACATAACGTCAGACCATCTACTTTCGTTTAATCTCCAGGGCGTATTTCTCCACGGCGCTGAGACCCTGATGATGCTCAAATCCCAGCGGATGGCGGCGGTAGCTCCCGGTGCCTGCCGTCTTTAGGGTGAAGAAAGGATCATCGCTCTTTTCCAGATGATGTTTAAGCAGGGAACGGTACTTTTCCAGAATCGGGGAGTACTCCGGTTTACCTGCCAGGTTGGTTTTTTCATATCTGTCATTTCTCATGTCATAAAGCTCCTCGCTGTCCGGCTCCAGATAACAGATATACTTATAATCCTCGTCGCAGATCATGCGCCCGGGAACGGTATAATCGCGGAATTCATCGTACCATTCCGCCACTGCGGCGGTCCGGTCGGAATGCGTTTTTACTCCCGTGATCTGAGGCATAAGGGATATCCCCTCCAGTCCGTCAGGACAGGGGAGTTCTGCATAATCCAAAAGCGTGGGAACCAGATCCAGAAGAGAGGTTACGCCGCCGATGCGGGACGCTTGATTCCCACCCGGAAGCGCGAAAAAGAGAGGTACCCGGTTCGTCTCCTCGTAAAAAGCGCCGTACTTTGTCACAAGGTGATGAGACGCCATCCCTTCACCGTGATCGGCCAGAAAAACGACCATAGTCTGATCCGCGGCACCGCTTTTTAAAAGCGCTTCGAGAATCTGGCCAATCTGTTTGTCCACCATGGACAGGTAGTAATAATAGGCGTAAAGGTAGTGGCGGAAATCATCTTCCTTCCAGCCGCTGGCCTGGCGCTGCCTTCTGTGTGCGCAGCAGAGATACTGGATGAATTCCGGCCGGTTGGCAATATCGTCGAAATCAAAGTTTTCCGGCAGAGGAGGAAGCTCCCGCTCCAGCGGGAAATCGCCGTATCCTTCGCTGTGTTCGCCAATGTAGGCGCAGATGTTGTGCGGATTCTGCAGGTCAGAGACCATGAGAAACGGCCCTTCCGGCCGGGAAGACAGGTACTGGACGGACTTTTCCGTTGTGTCAATATCAAGATACGTCTCATAATCGAATTTGATGGCCGGATTCGTCCGCGGGATATGGATTTCCTCGGATTCGATGACCTTAAAGCCTCTAAGTGCCCCATAATCATGAGTCTTGCCAAAATGCACACAATCATAACCGGCATGGGAAAACAGTTCTCCCAGCGTCGGAATATCGTTGGAGACCGCTGGAAAGCCTTGATCGGGCAGGTTGGAGAGTACGCCGGTCTGGTGCGGATAGCGCGAGGTCCAGAATGAGGCCCGGGCCGGCTGACAGAGCGGACAGGAAGTATAGGCATACTCCATGACGGCGCTCCGGGCCGCCAGACCATCGAGATTCGGCGTGGAAGAATATGTATTGCCGTAGGCACTTAATGCCGTGGCGGAAAGTTGATCGCAGATGATGATTAAAATATTTTTTTGCTGCATTGTGTATACCCCCATTTGTTTACTTATTTAAAAACATGTAATCCGAGTATAAGGGAATGAGCTGTAAAAATCAATCATATGGCGCGAATCGGGTGAATTGGTGATGAGTTGAAAAATGAATATAAAAAAGCAATCCTATTGCAGATGACCTGAAAAACAGTGATTTACTTTTCCGGATGAACGGGTTTAAAGTGGATATCAGAAGCGGGAATGAGCTTTGTAAAATTAATTGAATATGAGAGGGGAGTTACAAATGTTTAAGCAACAGGGCGGCAACAAAAATAAAGAATCCTGCCTGCACTCAGTCAGAAAGAACTGGGATTTATATCTTCTTCTGCTTCCGGGGGTGCTGTGGTTCCTGGCGTTTGCCTACAAGCCTATGGCCGGTCTGGCGATTGCCTTTTACGATTACAACATATTTAAAGGAATCTCGGGAAGCACCTTTGTGGGACTGGACAATTTCATTACCTTTTTAACAGGAAGAGATTTTCTTCGGGTTTTGAAAAATACACTGATGATCTCCTTCTGGCAGCTGGTCGTCTGTTTCCCGATACCGATAATTCTGGCGGTCGCGGTTACGGAGATGAAGAACAAGTTTGTCAGCAAGATGACGCAGATGACAACACTCCTTCCGCACTTCGTATCGGTCGTCGTTGTCTGTGGTATCGTGGTCAACTTTCTGTCTCCCAGTACCGGTATCGTCAACATGATTCTGGAAAAGCTGGGAATGGAGCCGGTCTACTTTATGGTACAGCCCCAGTATTTCAGAGGAATCTACACGATCATGACCCTGTGGCAGAACGCAGGCTTCAATGCGCTCGTCTTTATTGCGGCCATCATGGGAATCGATCCGCAGTTATATGAAGCGGCCACCGTGGACGGAGCCGGAAAATGGCAGAAGATTAAGAATATCACCGTTCCGGCGATTCTTCCGACGATTGTCACCATGCTGGTGTTAAATATCGGAAAGATGGTAAAGGTAGGATATGAGGCCATCCTCCTTCTGTATCAGCCATCTACATTTGCCAAAGCAGATATTATCGCTACCTATTCCTACCGTCTGGGATTTGAAAACGGGAACTACGGTCTCGCAACGGCGGTCGGTATGTTTGAGGCAATTGTCGCACTGGTACTTGTCACGTTGGCCAACCGGTTAAGCCGTAAGCTTTCCGATACGGCACTTTGGTAAGGAGGCGCGAGATGAAAAATAAGAAAATCCATCAGGGACAGGTAATTGGAACAGGTGAAAAGGTATTCAATGCAGGCATGGCGATCCTCGGAATTGTAATCAGCCTGGTTGTGCTCTATCCGATCTATTACGTGCTGATCGCATCGCTCAGTCAGCCGTATTACGTGGAGAACGGCGATGTCATGTTTGCCATCAGGCATTTTACATTGGCAAGCTATAAGGAAGCCATCAAGAAAAGCGGCATCTGGCTGGCCTACGGAAACACCATTTTTTATACGGTTGCCGGCGTTGTGGTAAATATGCTCTTTACGACGACCATGGCCTACGCCCTCAGTAAAAAGAAGCTGGTTTTCCGCAAGTTCTTTACCTTATTTACCATATTCACCATGTGGTTTAACGCGGGAATTATCCCCATGTACTTAACCTTCAAGGATTTCAGCCTGTTAAATACCAGAACGGCCATTATCCTTGGGTTTGCGATCAACACATACAACTTGATTATTATGAAGAGTTTCTTCGAACAGCTTCCCGAGGCACTGGAGGAAGCGGCGTTTATCGATGGAGCCAACCATATTATCACATTTTTCAAGATTTATTTACCGCTCTCCAAGCCAGCGCTGGCTACGGTGGGACTGTTTTACGCGATCAACCGCTGGAACAGTTACTTCTGGGCCATGCAGCTGTTAAATGATGACAGGAAGGCGCCCCTTCAGGTATTGCTAAAGAAGATGATCGTAGACCGGGTGGCTAACGCTTCGGAGGCGGCAATCGTAACACAGAATTCATTAAGTTCTCCAACCACGGTAATTTATGCTATGATAATCATAGCCATTGTACCGATGCTGATCGTATTTCCGTTTGTACAGAAATACTTTAAGACCGGCGTCACCGTTGGAGGAGTGAAGGGTTAACTTATCATAGCAGTTCTGAACAGTTACAACATCAAAAAGGAGGTATTTCAAAAATGAAAAAAAGAAGACTTATGGCGGCGGCAATGGCGGCAGTAATGCTTACCGGCACACTGGCGGGCTGTTCCGCAAAGAGCGAAACAAGCGGCACAGAGGCGGCAAAAGGGGAGGCTGGCGCCAGCCAGGCCCAGACAGAGGAGACGCTGGAAGGCAGCCTCGTGAGCAAGGAACCAAAAGAATTTACCGTATTTTTAAACTTCAATAACATGCCGTTCGACTCGAACTGGCAGGTATGGCAGGAAGCCGCGAAGCGTACGAATGTCAGTCTTAAGGGAACCATTTCCCTCTCCAATTCCAACGAAGAAGAGGCGTTTAACCTGATGATGAGTTCCGGCAATCTGGCCGATATCATCGGCTACGTAGACGCGTCCTCCCTGGAGAAGCTGGGACGCGACGGCGGAATGATTCCGTTAAACGATCTGATCAGGGAACACGCGCCGAATATCCAGAAGGTGCTGGACGAGGACGCCAGATTCCGCCAGACGGCATACTCTCTGGACGGAAATATCTACCAGATTCCGAAAAATCAGGAGCTCAAGGCTGCCGAGTTCTGGTGGATCAGACAGGACTGGCTGGATAAATTAAACTTAAAGGCACCGACCACCGTCGATGAGCTCCACGATGTGCTGTATGCGTTCCGCAACGAGGATCCCAACGGAAACGGATTAAAGGACGAGATTCCGCTGTTCGACCGTGCCGGATGGAAGCAGCCGGATGAGTATCTGTATCTTTGGGATACCAGCCTTGAATTCTATCCGAGAGACGGAAAGATGAAATACGAACCGCTGGAAGAGAACTTCAGGACAGGCGTTTCCAACATGATCAAATGGTACCAGGAAGGACTGATTGATCCTGAAATTTTCACGAGAGGCGCTTCCTCCAGAGATACCCTGCTGGGCGGCGATCTCGGCGGCTGTACCCATGATTGGGTGAGTACGGCAAACTATAACTCCACGCTTCAGGAGACCATCCCGGGCTTCCAGATGGTAGCCATCGCACCGCCTGCGGATCAGAACGGTGTTGTAAAAGAACGTGTATCCAGATATCCGGGTGTGGGCTGGGGAATTTCCTCCCAGTGCAAGGATCCTGTAACCGTGATTAAATTTATGGATTACTTCTTCACGGAAGAAGGAAGCGACTTAATGAACTGGGGAATCGAGGGAGATACCTTTACAAGAGATGCGGATGGCAGCAAACACTTTACCGACACGGTACTTCAGTCCGAACTGACACCAATCGGATATCTTCGTTCCATCGGCGCCCAGTACCGGATCGGCATGTGCCAGGATGGAGACTACGAGTATGCAACCATGAAGGAAGACGGAATCGAGGCGAATAAGCTGTACAATGGCCATGATGAGTGGTTTGACGATTCTCTTCCGCCTTACCTGGATGGAAAAATGGCGTTAAAGTATACCTCTGATGATGAGACCGAGTATAAGAACATTATGGCAAGCATCAAGCCTTATGTCGATGAAAAGTTCCAGTCCTGGATTCTCGGTGTCAATGATTTCGATTCTGAGTATGATACCTTTATCAAAGAACTGAAGGCCAGAGGCATCGACCGCGCGCTGGAAATCAACCAGAAAGCATATGATACATTCCTGGGAGAGGACCGTTAGATGAAAAAGAAAAACCTGTTATACATCTTCGCCGACCAATGGCGCGCCCAGGCCATTGGGGCGGCGGGAGAGGACCATGTGAGTACGCCTCATATGGACCGTTTTGCCGGGGAGAGCATGGCGTTTGACCACGCGGTCAGCACGTACCCGCTGTGCTCGCCCCACCGGGCATCTCTGCTGACGGGCAAGTATCCGTACTGCTGCGGAATGTGGACCAACTGCAAGATTGGCCTGGATGAGACCGTCATGTTAAAGCCGCAGGAGGTAACCATTTCCGATGTCCTCCATGAAAATGGTTACGAGACTGCCTATGTGGGCAAATACCATCTCGACGCGAGTGAAATGAACTTTCACGAGAAGCCGGAATCCGGTGCGGTGAACTGGGATGCCTTCACTCCTCCGGGAGAACGGCGTCATCACTTTGATTACTGGTATTCCTACGGAGCGATGGATAAACATCTGTCGCCCCATTACTGGAAGGACGAACCGAAAAAGGAGGAGGGCGCCAAATGGTCTCCGGAGCATGAGACGGATGTTGTGATGGATTATCTGGACGGCCGGAATAAGGAAAAGCCATTCTGCCTGTTCCTCTCCTGGAATCCGCCCCATCCTCCCTATGATCTGCTTCCGGAAAAGTATGCGGACCGTTACCGGGGAAAGGAACTCGTATTCCGTGGAAACGTCCCGGATGAGCTGAGAACCGATGAGGCGTTCCGGAAGAAGTTCGGAGAGTACTACGGAGCCATAGAAGGACTGGATGATAATTTTGGCCGGATCATGGAGTATCTGGACCGGGAAGGCCTGACAGAGGACACGATCGTAGTGCTGTCGGCCGATCACGGGGACTGTATGGGGTCTCATGGCCTGATGGGAAAGAACATCTGGTTTGACGAGTCCATCAGGATTCCTCTCTATATCAGGGGGCCACAGGTTGTAAAGGGGCACAGTGATGCCCTGATCGCCAGCCAGGACCACATGCCGACACTTCTGGAACTGCTGGATGTGCCGGTTCCCGATACGGTTCAGGGAAAAAGCTTCGCGTCCCTGGCCCGCGGGGGCTCCATGGAAGAGGAACCGGAACACACATTTCTCTGCATGATACCGGGCATGCCTGAACTGGTGGAAGAGTACCGCAAGCTGGGATTAAACAACAAGGCGTTCGGCTGGCGTGGAATCAGAACGAAGGATATCACCTATGTCGTTGACAACGGGACGTCTCCGTCCGAATCGCAGAGACGGCTGTTTTACGATAATAAGAAAGATCCCCTGCAGTTAAATCCTGTCGAACTGGGTCAGCAGGACGCCATAGCGGAAACTTATGACGCGGTAATAAGATCCTATTTAAGGAAAACGAGAGACCCGTTTCTTCTGTAAAAGAGGAGCGGTGAGAGAGGAGACAGAATATGGCGCAGACGATGAAAAGAATCCGTCAGTATCCGGGAACGGATGCGGAGAAAAGAAAGAAGTACATGGACGCAGCCACGGAGATCGTCCGGTCCAACCTGCCGGAATTCACGGAATTTTTTGAGAGTTCCAACAGCGAGGGAGGCTTTTATCTGCCGACAGAAAACGTAGAATGGACAACCGGATTCTGGACCGGCGTGATCTGGCTGGCTTATGAATATACAGGGGAAGCCTGCTTTAAGGAGGCGGCGGAATCTCAGGTCGAAAGCTTCCTGAAACGAATCCGGGAGAAAATCGATGTAAATCACCATGATATGGGATTTCTCTACAGCCTTTCCTGTGTGGCAGCTTATAAGCTGACCGGCAGCAGCCATGCCAAAGAAGCAGCACTTTTAGCTGCGGATCACCTGGCCGGCCGCTATCGGGAGAATGGCCGCTTTATCCAGGCCTGGGGCAATGTCAATGAAACGTCGGAATACCGTCTGATCATTGACTGTCTGCTGAACCTGCCTCTGCTTTACTGGGCCAGCGAGGTTACCGGAAATCCCGATTACGCTGATAAAGCTGAAAACCATATCCGGACGGCGATGAAGTGTGTGATGAGACCGGACTGCTCCACCTACCACACATATTTTATCAATACTGTGACCGGAGAACCGGACCACGGCGTTACCCATCAGGGAAACCGTGACGGCTCCGCCTGGGCCAGAGGCCAGGCGTGGGGAATATACGGCATCGCCTTGAGCTATCGGTACTTAAAAACACCCGAATACCTGGATCTGTTCTGTCAGGTCACCGATTATTTTATAGCCCATCTGCCGGAAGATCTGGTCCCATACTGGGATTTTGACTTCGATACGGGAAGCACGGAACCACGTGATTCCTCGGCTTCCGCCATCGCCATCTGTGGAATACTGGAGATGAGCAGCTATCTGGATAAAGCGAAAGCGGAGAAGTATTTAACAGCCGCAGACAAGATGCTCTGTGCCCTGATGGATCACTGTGCCAACACGGATAAGACCCGTTCCAACGGCCTTTTACTCCACGGAACGTACGCGCGCGATTCCGCGTACAATACGTGTATAAACAGGGGCGTGGACGAATGCAGCACCTGGGGCGACTACTTTTATATGGAGGCGCTGACCAGGAGAATGAAAGACTGGAAGCCTTACTGGTAGGGGCAGCAGCGCGGCTGAAGCATCGAAGCGTGAAAATGGCTCCGATATGCCGATGATGTGATGTGCAAATGATATGCTGTATGGATTTTTATAAATTTTGATACTGGAAGAGGGGGAACGGCAGCAGGATGCCATTGTTTCCCCTCTTTTTATTCCCGCGAGCAACGAGCCAAACGGACACGCTGGCGCGTCCATTTGGCGACTGCCGCGAGGTTTTTGACTGGTGATGATCCTGTTAGAGGATGTTAAATTGTTTATATAGCTGCTCCCGATAGGCAGTATCCCTGATGGCGCGTTTTAAATCGTCAGTACGTTTTTGATCTAAGAGAAGTTCGGTGAGAGCGGCCATTTTACGTTCGCCCTGTTCGATACCCTGCTCAATGCCCTGTTCAATATTCTCCCTGTCTCTCTGCAGCAATGTCATATATTCCGCCTCCATTTCTTTACTCTGCTTAACATCAATAACTCTCTGGTGTATCTTTTTAACCAGTGAACTTTTAGCCTGCTGGGCGAAGGTGTCGGTGGTGTTTTCTATGTAGGTCAGCAATTCTTTCATCTCTTCGTCTATGTCGTCAACGGTTCCTTTTGTATTAAGAAACAGTTTTGTTGCCTCATCTCCCAGAAGCAGTCCTCCAGATTCAGGTCTTCAATTCGTTTTTCCATTTGTACGTCTCCTTTTATTTTATCATAAACACAGAAGTCATGAAAGACTAAAATATCAGTCTGTTCGCTGCCCCTTTTTGTATTTCGATTCGTAAATCGACTCATACGGCAATTTATTTCCGCCAGCAACAAGCCAAACGAACACGCTGGCGTGTCCACTTGGCGGCTGCCGCAAGGGTCAAAAAAGCCGCTGCTTGCTGCGGAGTTTTTGACTTGCAAGTTCGCTTAAAGGGAGGAAATGGGAAAAAAGCCGGTGTGGCCTGCGGAATTGGAGGTTTCACGGATTAGATTATTGTCCTTTAAATAGGTGATGATGCGGCTGGCGGCACGGGATGAAATCTGAAGTTTCTCACACAAGAGCCGGTTCAGCCATTTACCGCCCAGCATCATGTCGCTGTTCTTTCTGACGGAATACCAGGCAGAAATCTCGGTCAGAGCGCGGTCTGTCCAGAATTCCGGGTTCTTTCGCTGGGGATCGATTTCAAAGAGGGTAAGCAGATCGCATTTGAAATGGCAGAATCGGGAAATATCCTGATAATGGGAGGTGTGATCATCGATGCAGAATAGGTGGATGTGCTTTCCTTTATAAGTGAGGCGGCTCATAATGGGAATCATATCGCTGTCGGAGGTGAGGAAGACGAAGGTATCGATTTCGGGAGAACGGTAGTAGATTTCAAGGGCATCCACGGAAAGTTCAATGTCGGAGGCGTTCTTCCGGTACTCTTCTTCCAGACCATTGCCATAGACGTTCTTAATCTGTACCCGCATTTCCTGGAGATGTTTTAAGGATACGCCTACCTGATCATAATCAGCATAAGCCCGCAGGGTTCGAATCTTGTTAATAGAATAGATTCGCTCCATCAGCGAAAAGACGCAGTATTCAGGAGCTTCGGGATTGACACCGTATTCCTTCAGACTGTAATAGATGTTGTCAAAGTCGACAAAAATGCCTACATTTTCAGACGTAGAATTGCAATGCTCCATACATGTTTTCAACATAGCTTCGTTCATAGGGATTCTCCTTCAGATATGATATTAGACCGTTTAAGAAAACGGAAGATTCATAGATGTGCCAGAATATGGCTGATAGAATTAGAATACCAGAGGACCGGAATAAATGCAAGGATATTCTTATATTTCTGCAAACTGTTACAACTGTTATGAGGAACCATAACGTGGAATCATGAAACGGTCCATGACAGCATACATTATCATAAAAATCTGGACAATTAACAAAGAGGAAAAGATATGCCGGATTATGGGATTGCGTTTGCCGGAGGGGGAACCAGAGGAGCAGCTCATGTGGGGGTTCTACTGGCACTGGAAGAGGAAGGACTGCTGCCGGACATCGTAGCCGGAACCAGCGCAGGAGGGATTGTTGCGGGAATCTACGGGGCAGGGGTGGATCTGGGAATGATGAAGGAAGTGGTGCAGTGGATGTCACGGCATGGGAAAAGGTTTCTTGACCCGGACATCATCGGAATGATTACATTTTTACCACAGCTTTTTTCCAGACAGGAGGTATCGCTTACGGGACTGCTGAAGGGAAACCGGCTGATGCATTTTCTGTGCCAGCTGACGGAGGGGGCCGTTATCCAGGAGTTACCCAGAAAGGTGCTGATCCCGGCCGTGGACTTGAAAAGCGGAGATACCATTGCATTTACGAATCTGATGGAAGGCGGAATTACCGATGCTGCCCGGCGTCAGGAGAATGTGAGATGGGAGAAAAAAGGGCCGCTCTGCGAGATAATGATGGCCAGTGCTTCCGTACCTGCCGTATTTCAGCCCCGGAGAATAAGCGGTTACTGTATGGTAGACGGGGGAGTTACTAATAATCTTCCGGTTGATCTGCTGATCGCAGCCGGTGTGAAGCGGGTGATCGCAGTGGACATTGGTGCAGACTATAAGACTCCCCATGATACGTCCATTCTGGATATTGCCTCCCATTCTTTTTCCATTATGAGCCGGGAGTTAAAGGAATGCAGGTCCAGCGGAGAAATCTTTCTGCTGAAGCCAGAGTTAAAAACGGGGGCTGGGCTTCTGACCTTTGAATATATGGAAAGCTGTATGGAGGAAGGATACCACTATACAAAAAGGTGGATGAAGCTGATTAAAAGAGCCCTGGAGAAGCCGGTAAGGAACCAGTTATAAGAACAGTGCGGCTGCACAGTAAACGAGTAAGAGCGCCATTACCAGATTGACAGCCTTTGTATGTCTGGAGAAAAAATTACAGAAGACAGCCCCGAACAATGCCCATATGAAGGAACCGGAGGCGCCGATAAGCGACAACAGTACGGAGAATCCTGCCAGTGCTCCTATGGAGTGAAAGACAGGAAGAATATAGAGCGACATCGTGGTAATTGCATAAATATATATTTTAGGATTGACAAACTGCAGGATCATGCCCGAGAAGAAACCGGTTTCGTCTTTTCTGTCGGGATCTAAATCGGCAGTACTTCGAAAGACCTTCCATGCAAGATACAGCATATAGGCCCCCCCTGCAATCTGCATGACAAGCTTTACTTTGGGCAGCAGAGAGTAAAGCGCAGCACTGAAAATGGTACAGACAGCCATGACAACCGAGAAGCCTGCAAGGATGCCGAAATTAAAGCGGAGGCTCCTGTAAAAGCCGAGACGTATGGCGTTGCTCATAGACAATAGATTATTAGCCCCAGGCGTATAAGCGGTGATGAAACAGTAAATCAGAAAATCATATAAATGAAACATATTAAACCTCCTTGTTCTTTGAACAATTATTTTCTCTTTACAAATCCTAAAAAGAACTATATAATGATATAAGTTGAAGATTATATCGTACATATACGATATAATGATACAATAAGTGCATTATAATGTCAATGGGGAGGAGGAGTTTTTATGGACCCAATGAACACGATTGTTGCTAAAAATATTAAACGGCTTCGTGAAGAGAATAAGCTGAGTATGGAAGAGCTTTCTAAACTGAGCGGCGTGAGCAAGAGTATGCTTGCCCAAATTGAACGGGGGGAGGGTAATCCGACGCTGTCTACATTATGGAAGATTTCAAATGGCATGAAGGTTCCGTTTGACGCCCTTACCGTGCGCCCCGAACGTGCATATGAGATTGTCAGGACGTCAGAAGTACAGCCTCTTTTGGAAGACAGCGGAAAGGTTAAAAACTATTCCATTTTTCCGGATGATGAGAATCGCAGATTTGCAGTGTATTATCTGGAACTGGCTGAAGACAGCTATTGGGAATCAGATCCGCATCTGAAGGGGACAACAGAGTTTATTACTGTATTTGAAGGAAGGATTGCCATTCACGTGGAGGGGCAGACTTTTTCGGTCGAAAAAGGAGAAAGTATACGGTTTCAGGCAGACAATACGCATTCATACAGAAATACGGGGACTGAGAAAGCGGTTTTGCATATGATTCTTTATAATCCTTAAGCAGTTTGATTGCCGTACGGGAAATAAATGGATAAAAATGGAGCAGACATTGATGTCTGCTCCGTTTGACTATATTTATATTCTACAGTTTTGGAGAAATAAAATGGTATTTCCATTCAGTTTTATTTTCCGTTCTTTTTCTCCAGCTCCTGCATCTTCATGGCGCGGACCTTTAACGGGAGGCCGAATAAGGTGATGAAGCCGTCGGCGTCGTGATGATCATATAAGTCGCCGGTGGTGAAGGAAGCGAGGGACTCGCTGTATAAGGAGTATGGGCTTGTGGTGCCGGCTTTGATGATGTTGCCCTTGTAAAGCTTGAATTTAACTTCGCCGGTTACGTACTGCTGTGTGGATTCCACGAAAGCCTGGATCGCCTCACGGAGAGGAGTGAACCATTTTCCTTCATATACGATCTGTGCAAATTTGTTGCCCATGTCTTTCTTTACTTCCATGGTGGCGCGGTCTAACACCAGCTCTTCTAACTGCTGATGAGCTTCCATCAGGATTGTTCCGCCAGGAGTCTCATAGACGCCGCGGGACTTCATACCTACTACACGGTTTTCTACGATATCAACGATGCCGATACCGTGCTTGCCGCCCAGTTCATTTAATTTCCGGATGATATCAGAAACCTTCATCGCTTCGCCGTTTACGCTGACCGGTACCCCTTTTTCAAAGGTCATGGTAACGTATTCGCCTTCATTCGGAGCCTTTTCGGGAGAAACGCCGAGAACCAGTAAATGATCGTAATCCGGTTCGCTCCCCGGGTCTTCCAGTTCCAGGCCTTCATGGCTGATGTGCCATAAGTTCCTGTCACGGCTGTAGCTGTTGTCTGCGGAGAACGGAAGGTTGATGCCATGCTGTTTGCAGTATTCAATCTCGTCTTCACGGGACTGCATGGTCCATACATCGGTCATACGCCATGGAGCGATAATCTTTAAATCAGGAGCCAGAGCCTTGATGCCCAGCTCGAAACGGATCTGGTCGTTTCCTTTTCCGGTAGCGCCGTGGCAGATGGCGGTAGCACCTTCCTTGCGGGCAATTTCAACCAGCCTCTTGGCGATGGCCGGACGAGCCATGGAGGTGCCCAGTAAATATTTATTCTCGTATACGGAATTGGCTTGAACGCATGGAACGATGTAGTTGTCGCAGAAATCATCAACTAAATCTTCTATGTATAATTTGGAAGCGCCGGATAATTTGGCTCTCTCCTCAAGGCCATCCAGCTCGTTGCCCTGACCGCAGTCGATGCAGCAGCAGACAACTTCATAATCAAAATTTTCTTTTAACCACGGAATAATAGCAGTTGTGTCGAGTCCGCCTGAATAGGCTAAAATAACTTTCTCTTTCATATTAAGATTCCTCCTGAATATAGATCGTGAACATTTCCTGAAAGCCTTACGGATCTGTTTCCTGGCTTCCTGAACTTTCATAAATATACACCATTATTATGAAAAATGCAAGTATAAAATAAAAAATATCAAAAAAAACTTGCATAATATGCAATGACAATGTATAATTATGAACTATCATCACAGAAGAAAGTGGATATTCCGGTGAAGCTGTATAAAAAAGAATGAAGAAAACAGAAAAAGGTACTTTTATTTCGAGGGGAAAGTTACTATAATCAAGGCAGGACAAATCAGGGCAGGGTAATATGGAAAGCCGTCAAATGAATGCGGTAATACCAATAAAAAAAGAGGAGAATAATTATGATTAAAGCAGGAATCATGGGGGCAACCGGATACGCAGGCGGTGAGCTTGCAAGGCTGCTTTTGCAGAGAGACGATGTGGAAATTACATGGTACGGATCCAAAAGCTATGTGGACCAGAGATACGCGTCGGTATTTAAAAATATGGTGCAGTTTGTAGATGACGCGTGTATGGATGATAATATGGAAGCGCTGGCAGAACAGGCCGATGTCATTTTCACGGCCACGCCTCAGGGATTCTGTGCTTCTCTCATGAATGAAGCGGTATTATCAAAGGCTAAGGTGATTGATTTAAGCGCCGACTACCGGATCAAGGATGTGGCGGTGTATGAGAAATGGTATAAAATAGAACATAAGACACCGGAATATATTCAGGAAGCGGTATACGGACTTCCGGAGATCAACAGGGAAAAGATCAAGGGCGCCCGCCTGATTGCTAATCCGGGCTGTTATCCCACTTGCTCCTTCCTCTCGGTCTATCCTCTGGTAAAAGAGGGACTGATCGATCCGAATACGGTGATTATCGACGCAAAATCTGGAACCTCCGGTGCGGGGCGCGGGGCCAAGGTCGATAACCTGTACTGCGAGGTCAATGAGAGCATCAAGGCCTACGGTGTCGGCGTTCACCGCCACACGCCGGAGATCGAAGAACAGCTTTCGCTGGCGGCAGGAAAGCCTGTGACCATCAGCTTTACACCGCATCTCGTTCCCATGAACCGGGGCATCCTCGTGACGGCTTACGGGACTCTGCTTAAGAGCGTTACATATGAAGAGGTAAAGACCATTTACGATAAATATTATGAGAACGAGTATTTCGTGAGAGTGCTTGGCCGCGACGAGGCGCCTCAGACGAAATGGGTGGAAGGAAGCAACTTTGTGGATGTGAACTTCAAGATTGATCCGAGAACGAACCGCGTGGTCATGATGGGAGCCATGGATAATCTGGTGAAGGGCGCCGCAGGACAGGCGATTCAGAACATGAACATCATGTTCGGCCTTCCGGAAAATCAGGGGCTTAAGCTGGTTCCCATGTTTCCGTAACGGTTATAGGAGTACTCGCAAAGCAGTACGAGTTACGAATATGGGAGGAAAGAGTAAGGGAAGAGCGTATGACAATCAGGACAATGACGATAGACGACTACGACCAGGTCTGGCATTTATGGTCTGAAATCAGAGGCTTTGGAATCAGGACATTGGATGACTCCAGAGAAGGCGTGGAGAAGTTTTTAAAGAGAAATCCGTCTACCAGCGTGGTGGCGGAAGAGGATGGAATGGTGATCGGAGCGATCCTCTGCGGCCATGACGGGCGGAGAGGCTGTATGTACCATGTCTGTGTAGCTGAAAAATACAGAAAACACGGAATCGGCCACCAGATGGCGCTGGCGGCCATGGAGGCGCTGAAGGCGGAAGGAATCAACAAGGTGAGCCTGATTGCATTTAAATCCAATACAATCGGAAATAAATTCTGGAGAAAAGTCGGCTGGACGTTCCGGGAAGACTTGAATTACTATGATTTTACATTGAATGAAGAAAATATTACCAGATTTATTGAGTAACCATAAGACGAAGGAGAGGAGAATTTAAGGGATGAAGAAGATAGACGGCGGCGTAACTGCTGCAAAGGGATTTTCGGCCGCATCGACGGCTGCGGGAATCAAGTATAAAGACCGCATGGATATGGCAATGATATACAGTGAGAAGCCGTGTAAGGCGGCGGGAACCTTTACGACGAACATCGTAAAGGCGGCTCCCGTAAAATGGGATCAGGAGGTCGTAGCCGGTTCCCCGTATGCACAGGCCATCGTGGTAAATGCGGGAATCGCCAATGCGTGTACCGGAGCGGAAGGGTACGGATATTGTCTGGAGACGGCGAAGGCGGCCGCGGAGACTTTACAAATACCGGAAAATGCAGTTCTCGTGGCTTCTACCGGTGTGATCGGCATGCAGCTTCCCATGGATCGGATTACGGCTGGAATCAGAGCCATGGCTCCGAATCTTTCTGATACCCTGGAGGGCGGAACCGCCGCATCGAAGGCGATTATGACCACTGATACGGTGAATAAAGAGGTGGCTGTGGAGTTTTCGGTGGGAGGAAAGACGGTGACCATCGGCGGTATGTGTAAGGGCTCCGGTATGATCCACCCGAATATGTGCACCATGCTGAGCTTTGTGACCACGGATCTGGCCATATCGAAGGAGCTTCTGACGGAGGCGCTCCGCGAGGATATCAAGGACACGTACAACATGATCTCAGTGGACGGAGATACCTCCACCAACGATACCGTGCTTCTGCTGGCCAACGGAATGGCGGAGAATCCGGAGATTACAGAGAAAAATGAAGACTATGAGGCATTTGTAAAGGCATTAAACATCATCAATGAGACGCTCGCCAAAAAGATGGCTGGCGACGGAGAAGGATGTACGGCCCTGTTCGAAGTGAAAATTGTGGGGGCGCAGACGAAGGAACAGGCGGTGACGCTGGCTAAATCGGTTATCACCTCCAGCCTGACAAAGGCCGCTGTCTTCGGCCATGATGCAAACTGGGGCCGGATCCTCTGCGCCATGGGCTACTCCGGAGCCCAGTTCGACCCGGAGCAGGTAGATCTATATTTCGAGAGCGCAGCGGGAAAACTCCAGATCATTGAAAATGGAGTCGCACTTCCCTACAGTGAGGAGGAGGCCACAAAGATCCTCTCCGAACCGGAAGTGACGGCTACGGCCGATATCAAGATGGGACCGTGTTCGGCTACGGCGTGGGGCTGTGATCTGACCTTTGACTATGTGAAAATAAACGCGGATTACCGTTCCTGACCAGCGGTAATCTGCCGGTGACAGCGGTTACGAAAAAAATGTGGGAAAAGGGACGCCAGAGAAAGGCATCGATAAAATATAGAAAAGAGAGCGAACGATGGCTGTAAAAGATGATTACGTAATGCGGATGATAAAGGATATGGCGAGAGTTCTGGCCCGCCTTATTCTCGGAAAAGACGATATCAACTACGTTCTGCCGGAAGATGAGGAATTTACAGTAATTGATAATCTGTACAAGAAGCTGATCACCATGGCGGACGCAGGACAGATCAACGAGGCAGAGAATATCCTGCTCAATGAACTGGAAGACAAGAGCTCGGAGTATTTTGAGATGGCGGCATCATTTTATCTTCATTTGAATGAATACAGCGATGGATTTCTGGATGCACACCAGTATTCAAGAGAAGAGATCAATGAAGGAATGGGAAATCTGGGTAAAGAATTTGGAGTCGATTTGGGAGGAGCAGAAAAATGGATCTAGATCAAAGCATCATGCAGAAGGCGGAAGTCCTGATAGAGGCGCTTCCATATATTCAGCGGTTTAACAGAAAAATTATCGTCGTAAAATACGGCGGCAGCGCCATGGTGGATGAAGAACTGAAGAAGCATGTGATTCAGGACGTTGTCCTGTTAAAGCTGGTAGGTTTTAAACCAATTATCGTCCATGGCGGCGGCAAGGAAATCAGCAAATGGGTCGGAAAAGTGGGGATGGAGCCGCAGTTTATTAACGGTCTGCGTGTGACGGACGAACCGACCATGGAAATCGCTGAGATGGTGCTTAACCGGGTGAACAAGAGCCTGGTGCAGCTGGTGAGTGAGCTGGGCGTGAAGGCGGTGGGCATCAGCGGCAAGGACGGCATGATGCTGCAGTGTAAAAAGAGATACGCGGACGGCGAGGATATCGGTTATGTGGGCGATATCACCGGAGTGGACCCGCAGATTATCTATGACCTTCTGGAAAAGGATTTCCTGCCGATCATCTGTCCGGTGGGATTTGACGAAGAATTTAAGACGTACAATATCAATGCGGACGACGCGGCCTGCGCTATTGCGACGGCCATGAAGGCGGAGAAGCTGGCATTTTTAACGGATGTAGAAGGCGTTTACAGAGATTTTGAGGACAAGGAATCTTTAATTTCGGAAATGACTATTGATGAGGCGCTGAATTTTGTGAGCGGCGGAACACTTGGAGGTGGAATGCTTCCAAAGCTTCAGAACTGTATCGATGCCATGAAGCAGGGCGTTTCCAGAGTACATATTATGGATGGACGGATTCCGCACTGTCTTCTGCTGGAGATCTTTACAAATAAAGGAATTGGAACTGCGATTATCAATTCGGGAGATGAGAGGTATTACCATGCCGAATAAACAGGAATACATTCAAAAAGCGGAACAGGAATTTTATAAGACGTATAACCGGTATCCGGTCATTTTTGACCATGGGGACGGTGTGTTTCTTTACGATACGGAAGGGGAAGAATATCTCGATTTCGGAGCGGGCATCGCGGTTATGGGATTGGGATATAACGATAAACAGTACAATGAGGCAGTGAAGGCCCAGGTAGATAAGCTTCTGCATACCTCTAATTTATTTTACAATGTACCTTCCATCGAAGCGGGAGAAAAGCTCCTGGCGGCTTCCGGCATGGATAAGGTGTTCTTTACCAACAGCGGGACCGAAGCCATTGAGGGCGCTCTGAAAATCGCCAGAAGGTATGCCTACAATAAGGCGGCCGAAGAGAAGCGGGGAGAAGGAGGTGTCCACGAGATCATTGCCATGCGCCATTCCTTCCACGGAAGAAGCATGGGTGCGTTGTCTGTCACAGGTAATGACCATTACCAGGAGCCGTTTAAGCCGCTGATCCCGGGAATCAGATTCGCTGATTTCAATGATCTGGACAGCGTGAAGGCACTGATTCATGAGAATACGTGCGCGGTTATTATGGAGACTGTTCAGGGCGAGGGAGGCATTTATCCCGCGGAAGAGGGATTCTTAAAGGGAGTCCGTGCGCTGTGTGATGAACACGACATGCTGCTGATCCTCGACGAGATCCAGTGCGGGATGGGACGTACCGGTTCCATGTTCGCATGGCAGCAGTACGGTGTGAAGCCGGATGTCATGACGGTGGCCAAGGCGCTGGGAAACGGCGTTCCGGTGGGCGCGTTCCTGGCTTCCGGAAAAGCGGCTTCGGCCATGGTCCCGGGAGATCACGGCACCACCTACGGCGGAAATCCGCTGGTAACAGCGGCGGCCAGCGCGGTGTTAAGTATTTTCGAAGAACGCGGGATTGTGGATCACGTGAATTTAGTGGGCGGTTATCTGTGGGAGAAGCTGGAAGAAATGGCCGCACAGTTTGACTGCATTACCGGCCACCGAGGCAGGGGGCTGATGCAGGGGCTGGAGTTCCAAATGCCTGTCGGTCCCATCGTACAGAAGGCGCTTCTCGAAGAAAAACTGGTGTTAATCAGCGCGGGAAGCAATATTATTCGATTTGTACCGCCGCTTATTATAGAGAGAGAGCATGTGGATGAGATGGTCAGGCGGCTGACGGCTGTGTTGGAATAGAAGAAAAGGAAGGCTCAATGTAAGCCTTCCCTATGTAAAATCGCTTTTTCCACGCTCCAGTAAAAGTTCTCTTCACCAATCATATCATAGATATCGGAGCGTTTCAGCATATCCATTGTGCTGCCTGGAACGCCGCATAAAAGAATGCGTTTTCCCTTTGCCTGTAAATCTGACAAGACGCGCATAAATGCAATCGCTCCTGAGATATCCATATAGGAAACGCCGCGCATGGACAGCAGCACTGTATCAAAGTCCTTCGTACAGGCCTCTATTTCTTCGATTGCCTGAGTATTGGCAAAGATGACAGCGCCGGTCAGATAGGCGACGACTGCGTTGGCATATTCCTTTGCAAGAGCCGCATCCGTGCTGCGGATCCGGTCCATATCTACCTTTTCATAATTTATCTCGATGTTTGCCAGCCGGCTGACGAGGAGAACCAATGCGGTGACGACGCCGATCAGGATTGCGGTTGTCAAGTCAAATACGATTGTGGCAGCCATAGTGATGATGTATTTGGCAGCGGCTCCCTTGAAATGATGGGAGAAAATATATTTGATTTCCTGCCAGTCGTTCATGCGGAAAGCGGTGACCATCAGTACGCCGGCGAGGGCGGACAGCGGGATTTTTGCCATCACGGGTCCGAGAATAAACATGAAGGCCAGGAGCCCCAGCGCATGGAAGGTACCGGTAAGCCTTGTGCGGGCGCCGGATTTCAATGCGACGCTGGTACGAGCGATGGCCGCTGTGGCGGGGATTCCACCGAAAAACGGAAGGATGATATTGCCGATCCCCTGAGCTACCAGCTCCTGGTCGCTGTTCAGCCTGACATTTGCCATTTTGCCGGCGCTGGCTCCGCACAGCAGACTTTCGATCATTCCCAGCATGGCGATACTGACGGCTGGTCCGATCAATCCGCTGAGATTTGAAGGCGTAATGGCGGCTAAATCTAACCGGGTGTCCAGAAAAAGTGTTTTCGGGATGGCGCCGACAGTCTGGATGTCAAGCTTCAGGCTTACGGACAGAATAGTCGCAAGAATAATGCTCAAAAAAGATGCGGGAACCACCGCGTTCCATTTTTTAGGAAAGAAAACCATAAACAGGACAACGAAGAGTCCCAGGCCTGCCGCCTGTATATTGACAGGGAAGCCCAGATGTCCATAGCTTAAGAGTTTCATGACGGCGCTGGAGCCCTCGGAGGTAACTCCAAAGAAGTTGTCGACCTGTCCCAGTGCGATGATGACGGCAATACCGGAGGTAAAGCCGGTGATAACAGGTGCAGGAATGAAGCTTGTCAGCCTGCCGATATGAAAGATCCCGCACAGAACCAGCAGAATCCCGGCGATCAGTGTCGCAGTGAAAACGCCCTGCATTCCGTATCGGGCAATTATGGAAATTAAAATGGCGGCCATGGCGCCCGTAGGACCGGATATCTGGTAATAGCCGCCGGAAAGTGCGCCGATGACGAGACCTGCAATAATGGCGGTAACGAGGCCGGCCGCGGCTGTGGATCCGCTGCTCACGCCGAACGCAAGCGCCAGAGGCAGTGCAACCGCTGCAACCGTCAGCCCGGCCATCAGATCTTTCATGCAGTCGGCGCCAGTGTAGTTTTGAAATTCAGATTTTAGTTGTGATACGTAATTCTTAATCATTGTAATCGTGTCCCATTCTCTTTGTTTTTTTGTTTCCAGGCAGAACTTCCTGAAACCGAGATGAGTATATCAGAAGAAGAACAGGAAATCAATGGAATAGGAACAGGGACTGAAAAAAATACAGCAATCGCGGAACAGCGCCGGCCGAATCGATCGGGTATAATAAAGCTACCACGTGGGAAATTAGAAAAGGAAGTGAGAGTGTTGGGACAAAAAGATATCCTTATGGAGTGCGCATTATATATCCGGTCGCATGCGAAGGAGCCGCTGTCGATACAGGGGCTGGCAGAACAGTTCGGGTATTCGGCCTGCCATTTTTCCCGGATGTTCCGGGCGGAGATGGGGGTCACCCTGATGGACTACGTAAAACAGCAGCGCCTGTTCGGAGCGGCCAGGGAAATACGGGAAGGACGAAAAATACTGGATACCGCGCTGGATTACGGTTATGAGACGCACAGCGGCTTCACCAGAGCCTTTCGTGCACAATTTGGGTATTCTCCCGCACTCCTCCGTGCATTTCATGTCGGAGAGGCTTTTGAGAAAGGAGACTGGGAGAATATGGGACTTTATCTGAGAGAAACGCCGGTTCACGCACTGCCAAACGAAATTTATGCACTGCTTTTTGATGTGCTTGACGAAGCCGGAACGGAGTATGAGAAAAAACATCTGGAGGCCGTTTACGAGCTGGCCGAACACGTCTATAAAGGGAAAAAACGCCGTTCGGGGGACGACTATGTGACGCATCCCCTTAACACTGCGCTGATTCTGGCAGATATGGGGGCCGATGAGGACACGGTCTGTGCCGGTCTGCTTCATGATATCTGGGAAATGGCGGATGAGCCGGAAATGTATCTGTCTGACCCGGCTGTCACACCGGCCATGAATGAGATTCTGAGGGAATACAGGGCATTTGAAAAATACGTAAGCTGTGATGAGCGGGTGGTCTTAATCGCGCTGGCCGACCGGCTTCACAATATGAGGACCATCGATTTCGTCGATCCGGCCACATGGAAGGAGCGGGCGAAAATGACTCTGGAAGTATTCGGCCCCATGGCTGCGGAGTGCGGAAAGGTAAAATGCCGGATGGAGTTTGATGATCTGGCAGAAAGATATTTGAAGGAATAGCGTTCTGATGCACATGCAACGCTGTACTGGGAATTTTGAACGGGCAGAATGCCGGCAGCACTGGAATCGAATAATTCTGTGGCTTCCCGGCATTCTGTTCTGTGTAAAGATACAAAAGCTAAGACCTTGCTCCGTTCAGTTCCCTGTGGAGCCGCACCGCCATAAACACGGTGATCATGGCAGAGATAACATCTGCAGCCGGCTGGGCGTAGAGAATGCCGTTTATTCCCCAGAGGGATGGGAGAAGCAGTACGACAGGCACAAAGCAGATTCCCTGTCTGCAGGCACCGAGTATAAAACCTTCTTTCGCTTTTCCCAGAGAGAGGAACAGGGAAGAATAGACGGTATAGAAACCGAAGAGCAGAAAAGAAATACCGTTTGCCGTCAGCGAACGCCGGCCGATCTCGATCATCTGTACATCGCCTTTTGTGAACTGGGAGATGACGGCCGTGGAACAGAGTGCCATTCCCAACCCGAAGACCGCGCAGAAGATGGTTGACCATATTATAGAAGTTTTGATCGCCTCATGGAGGCGGTCATATTTTTTTGCCCCATAGCTGTATCCGGCGATCGGCTGAAAGCCTTTCAGAAAGCCGAATACCATCAGACTGCCCATGGAAATAATTCTCGTTACAGCTCCCATACCGGCAATCACGGAATCGCCGTATGGTCTTGCCTTTAAGTTGATCAGGGCGACAGAGAGACTGGTCAGCAGTTGGAAAACCAGTGTGGGAATTCCAATTTTAAGGATTTCGGACATAATTTCTGATGAGAAGCAGCATTTTTTTATGCTGAAGCTGAAGACACTCTTTTTTCTGAACACATAGAAGAGATAAACTGCCGTGGAAACGATCTGGGAGATGGCTGTGGCAATTGCGGCGCCGGCGACTCCCAGGTGTAAGACGTAGATGAAAAACGGATCCAGAACCATATTTAACACAGCGCCTGTCAGAAGCGCACACATCGTGGTCTTTGCGGCCCCTTCGCTGGTTACGATATTGTTCATGGTGACATTGAAAATATTAAAGATGGACGAGACGACGTAAATACCCGCGTAGATTTCCGCATAGGGAAGAATGCTTTCCGTGGCGCCCAGGAGCCGCAGGATCGGTCTTAGAAAGAGGATGGTGCAGATAATGATCACTGCGCCGACGGAGATGCTGCTGTAAAGCGCCGTGCTGGCAACCCGGTCCGCAGTCTCCATTTCCCCGTGACCAAGCAATCGGGATATATAGGAGGCGGCGCCATTTCCAAATAGCAGGCCCAGTCCCACGACAACCTGTCCCAGAGGAAATGCGACAGAGATCGCCCCCATCTGGCTGGTTCCCAGCCCTCCGACAAAGTAGGCGTCCACCAGATTGTAAAGCGCATTGATCATCATGCCGATCATGGTGGGAAGCCCCATTGCTAAAAGCGCTTTCGGTATTGGGGCGCTTCCAAGCAGTTCCATTTTACTGTTGCGTTCATTCATGATTCATTCTCCCTTCTGTTGACACAAAATGTAAAATATAGTACTATAAAGTATAGTGAATACGGCCGTGAAGCCATAGTACTATAATTTATAGTATATGTCAAGCGGAAATAAGGAGGACATGATGGCGACAATAGATTTGATCGTATTGGGAATTCTGAAGAAGGAATCCCTAAGTGCCTATGATATTCAGAAGCTGGTGGAATACCGCAACATCTCGCGGTGGGTAAAAATCAGTACGCCTTCCATCTATAAAAAAGTAATTCAGCTGGAAGAGAAGGGCTATATCCAGAGCAGCATGGTGAAAGAGGGGAAAATGGCGGAAAAGGCGGTCTATACCCTGACCGAAGCCGGAGAGCAGGAATTTGAAAAGCTCATGCTGGAGATCGCGTCCGGCCCGATCCATATATTTCTGGATTTCAATGCGGTAATCGTAAATTTAACCAGCCTGTCTCAGGAAAAACAGCAGGAGTGTTTAAGCAGGATCGAGGGCAATGTGAAGATTCTGAAGGCGTATCTGGAAGAGAATATTGACCGAAAGGGAAATGCGCCGGGGATACCGGAGACGGGCATGGCCGTTTTGCAGCAGCAGTATATCCTGGCGGAGGCGATCGAAGCATGGATTAATTCTTTAAAAGAAGGCATAGAAAAATAGTCTTTCACGGGCTTTATGATTATGGTATACTATAAGAACTTAATGAGGTATTTTACAGACTTAGTGCGAATATACGGAGGGAAGGAATTATGATAAAGGAAATGGTGACAGAAGAATTTCTGGCGGAATTATCATCGAAGAAACCGACTCCCGGCGGCGGCGGTGCGGCTGCACTGGGCGGTGCAGCAGGGGTATCTTTGGGGCAGATGGTGATTAATCTGACTCTTGGCAAGAAAAAATATGCGGACGTGGAAGAGGAGATGAAGGAGCTTTTAGAGCAGCTGGAAACTCTGAAAGCAGAGTTTCTTCATCTGGCCGACGAGGATGCGCGGGTGTTCGCACCTCTGGCGGCAGCCTACGGTCTGCCAGGTACTACGGATGAGGAAAAAAAGCGAAAGGCCGAGGTGCTGGAGGGCCATCTCCTGACGGCAAGTCTCGTTCCGCTCCACGTGATGGAAGATGCGCAGAAGGCTCTGGTTATCATGGACATTTTGGCGGAAAAGGGGAGCCGGATGGCGGTCAGCGACGTGGGCGTGGGCGTACAGTTTATCCGAACGGCCTTAACCGGCGCGGTCATGAACGTATGGATCAATACGAAATCCATGAAAGACAGGGAGAAGGCAGAGGAACTGAACCGGCAGGCAGACGAGATGATGCGTTCCGGGACAGCGGCGGCGGATGCGGTCTATCAGAAGGTGGAAAACGCGCTGCGCTGAGACGTGCCGCCAGAAGAGGAAGATACAGACTGACAGAGCGTGAAATGAGAGGATTGAACGGATGATTACATTAAAGGGTGCAGAGGTTTCTGCAAAGATAAAGGAACAGACAGCAGAGATGCTGAAACAGTGCGGCGGCAGGATACCGAAGCTTGCCATCGTCCGTGTGGGTGAGAATCCGGACGACTTGTCGTATGAGCGGGGGGCGGTGAAGAAGATGGCGGCATTTGGCCTTTCCGCTGAAGTCTATGCCTATCCCGCGGACATTGATGATGAGGCGTTTAAGGCGGAGTTTCAGAAGATCAACGGGGATCCGGAGGTCGATGGGATTCTCCTGCTCCGTCCGCTGCCGAAGCAGATCCACGAGAGAGAGATTGAGCGCATGATCGATCCGGAAAAGGATTTAGACGGAATATCACCGGAAAATATCGCAAAGGTGTTTGCCGGGGACAGCTCGGGTTATGCGCCATGTACCGCGGAGGCGGTGGTGGAGACATTAAAAGCCTTTGAAATCCCGATCAGCGGAAAGCGGGCGGTGATCGTGGGCCGCAGCATGGTCGTCGGGAAACCGCTGTCCATGCTTCTGTTGAAAGAAAACGCCACGGTTACCATCTGCCACACGAGGACCGTGAATCTAAAAGAGACCTGCCGGAACGCCGAAATTCTGGTGGCGGCAGCAGGCCGGGCAAAGATGCTTGATAAAGAGAGCGTGGGAAAAGACGCGGTTGTGATCGATGTGGGCATCAATGTGGATGAGAACGGAAAACTCTGCGGAGATGTGGATTTCGAGACGCTGGAGGGAACCGCTTCCATGGCGACGCCGGTTCCGGGAGGCATCGGCGCGGTAACGACGGCCGTGCTTGCGAAGCATCTGGTGATGGCGGCAGCGGGAAAAGTACCGAGAAAAGGGTGAATGGAAAATATAAAAATGACCTTGCAGTGAGCTTGCTGAAATGTATAATTTCTCCATAGCATATCGGACAGCCAAAAAAGGATAGGGTGATTTTATGGTAGATAATGAATTACTGCTTGCGATATCGGGGTTACTTGATGCAAAGCTTGATGCGAAGCTTGAGCCAATACAAAATGACATTCGAAATATTAAACTGGACATAAAGAATGATATCAAACCACAGCTAAGGCTGTTAGCAGAAAACTATGTTCCTGCTGCTATACGTTATGAAAGCGAATCAGCAAAAATATCAGCTCTGGAGGCTGATGTAGAAATCATGAAGAAGGTGATTTCGAAACATAGTGAGAAGCTGCAGCAATTAGCATAGTAAGAAAAGATGAGATAAAAGAAGGTAAGAGGGCTGCGCCGCACGACGCAGCCCTCTTACCTTCTTTTTTTAATAATATAAATAGAACCGGTTTAAGAACTGATCGCCTGCTTTTTCACCTGCGCGATTGCCTTTGCCACTGGCGGCAGGCTGAGAATGACAACGGTTGCGATTGCTTCCGGCACGATGTAGGTGGCATTATATCCCAGCGTGTATAAAAATGGGTTCATACCTTCCGGTGCATAAGCGGCAAAAAATATGTAGCCGGAGAGCACATGGCAGATATAACGGCTGAAGATACCGAAGAGATAGCCAGTGATCAGACCATGCTTTTTCGAACTGAAAAGCCCGGCCAGTCCCAGTCCGGCGAAGGCCATCGGGTAGTCGAGAAGCACCTGAAGCGGAGCAAAGATATACGGTTCGATGAGGAACTGCAGGATTCCGTAGGCCATTCCGGTGATCAGGCCGGTTTTGGCCCCGTAGATGTAACCGATCAGGCAGATAAACATCATGGAAAATAAGGTGATGGAGCCGCCGAAGGGCAGGGATGCCACCTTAATGTAGGAAGTCACGACTGCGAGAGCCATGGCTGCGGAACAGGTAACAAGCTGTTTCGTCTGCATCTTCTGCGTCTTAAGGGATACTTTCCCCAGCTTATAGATGACAAATAACAGTGCGGCCAGTAAAATGATGAGCAGGCCATAGCCGGCGGGCTTCAGCAGATACTCTTCGCTGTCTGCCGCGTAGGTCAAGAAAAATGACATAAAAAAATCCTCCTTTGTTTACACACAGGAGGGGACTACTTTTGATGAAGTATGAATCATACTGCTTCCTTACGCCGGCATTATCCGGTTCAAGTAGTGAGGGTCATGTAAAAAATTCCATTCTCAGCCAATTGGCTCCCCTAGCGTGTCTTTTTCTGTTTTATTTTACGTGTGTGAGTATATCGCAAAATACGTAAAGTGTCAAGCAGAATGAAAGGGGGCGGAATAAACTTGTAAACTTACAGAATTATGAAGAATTGTGGTTCCTCATGAGGCTGAGAGGGATTTCGGGGTTTTTGTTCCGCCAGGGAGCCGGGGCCGGAGCGCTTTCCCCAGTTTCGGCGATTTTTGCAGGACGTCGGCAGCTCTTAGGCCGGAAGGATACAAAAACAAGGGTACCGATGACATTCATCGGGAACTCCTGAAGGACTTCCCGATTCAGGTCCTCTAAAAATCTGACTTTGAGGTCAGATTTTTCCCCTTGTTTTTGCACCCTTCCGGCCTAAGAGCTGCCGACGTCCTGCAAAAATCGCCGAAACTGGGGAAAGCGCTCCGGCCCCGGCTCCCTGGCGGAACAAAAACCCCGAAATCCCGGCTAAAGTTATTGACGAAAGCAGCTTTTCATAATTCTGTAAGTTTACAAGTTTATCCCAAAGGGGACAAATCCTCCCCTCCATGATACAATAGACAGGAGCATAAAAAATCTGACAGAGGGAGTGGAGGGAATGAGCAGAATTCTAATTGTGGAAGATGATACTGAGATTGTGAAAAATCTGATCATCCTGTTGAGAGAAGAGGGATTTGTATCTTTTTCTGCGTCTGGACGGAAGGCCGCACTGGAGGCGATCGAGAGGGAAAATTTTGATCTGGTATTGTTGGATGTTGCACTGCCGGATGGAAATGGATATTCTCTCTGCAATGTGATAAAACGAAAAGGGGATATTCCCGTGATTTTTCTGACAGCTATGGGTGATGAAGCGAGTATAGTGACTGGGTTTGATTTAGGGGCGGATGACTATGTATCCAAGCCGTTTAAGCCGCTGGAGCTGGTCTCGAGAATTAAGAATGCTCTTAGAAGGTATGGGAAGAGCCCGGCGATATTTCAAATATCTGACTTGAGAGTGGATTCGGTAAAAGCTTCCGTCAGTAAAAGTGGAAAGGACATTCTGCTTTCTGCTTTGGAATATCGGCTGCTGCTGGTCTTTTTAAACCATCCCGGCCAGGTGCTGTCGCGGGGGCGGCTGCTTGAGGAACTATGGGATATTGCCGGGGATTATGTGAATGATAATACACTGACCGTTAATATCAAACGGCTTCGTGATAAGATAGAGACGGACGCATCAAATCCGGCCATTATAAAGACGGTTCGCGGGCTGGGCTACAGGTTGGGGGACTGATATGGGACTGCTGAGAAATCCGGAGGTAAAAGAAGTTTTTCGTTTCCAGTTCTTTTTTACGCTGGCTGCTGCGGCTGGTGCTGCACTGTTTCACCCAGTCTTTGCAGTTTATGTTCTTTTCGTAAGCATGGTCTGCGCTGTAAGGTACCTGGCATTTACGAAAAAGAGATACGATACTGTTTCGGAGTTAAATTACCAGATGGACCGGATTCTGCATGGTGATTACCATATGGATCTGATTCCGGATAAGGAGGGAGAACTGGCCCTCCTGACAAGTGAAATCTATAAGGTAACCCTGCGGTTGAAGGAGCAGGCGGATGCTCTGGAGCAGGAGACGAGATATTTGAGCGATTCCCTGGCGGATATTTCGCATCAGATCAGGACTCCTCTGACTTCGATACGCATGATTGTACCAAGGCTGCAGCGGGAAGAGCTGACTTCGGAGGAGAGACGGAAATACGTCGGGGAAGTCATTGGGCTGCTGTCACGGACGGAGTGGCTGATCGCTTCTCTGTTAAAAATGGCCAGGCTGGAGTCAGGAACGGCTGTTGTTCAGTGTGAACGGATTTTCGCCGCAGAGGTGGTGGAAAAAGCATTAAGTCCGGTGGATATCCTGATAGATTTAAAAGAGATCACGTGTGAAGTGTCCATAAAGGAGAGCACAGGATTTATAGGGGACTTACAATGGTCCGCAGAGGCGGTGGGAAACGTGATTAAGAACTGTGTGGAGCACATGCCTGAAAGGGGAAAGCTGGAAATCTATGGAGACGAAAATCCGGTCTATACAGAACTTTTGATTGCGGATTCAGGACCAGGCATTGCTTCGGAGGATATTCCCCATCTTTTTGAGCGTTTCTACAGGGGAAAAGATTCCGGAACGGATCATGTCGGAATCGGGCTTGCACTTTCACGTATGATTGTTCATCGGCAGAACGGCACGATTCAGGTGGAAAACCGCAGGGAGGGCGGGGCCAAATTTACAATTCGTTTCTATAAGGGGGCTGTCTGAACAGCTCCCTTTTCGATTGCCGGGAGAATCATTCAGTGACAAAAACGTAATGAAACAGTCACGGACACGTCACCGGGTTCATGGTATACTATCGGAAAAAGTAAGGAGGAACGCCATGGAGATTTTAAGAATAGAGAAGCTATGCAAGGTTTATGGGAAAGACGAGAGCCGGGTAGATGCTTTGCAGAACCTGTCCCTGTCTGTGCAGAAAGGGGAATTTGTCGCTATAGTTGGACAATCAGGTTCAGGAAAATCTACGCTGCTCCATTTAATTGGCGGTGTAGACCGGCCCTCATCCGGAGAAATTTACGTTGACGGAAAATCGGTTTATACAAAGAACCAGGAAGAGCTGGCTATATTCAGACGCAGACAGGTAGGGCTGATTTACCAGTTTTACAACTTGATCCCTGTCCTTAATGTAGTGGAAAATATTGTGCTCCCGCTGAAACTGGACGGGCAGAAGGTGAATGAGGAGAGGCTTGAGGAGTTGCTTGAGGTTCTGGGACTGGAGGACAGAAGAAACCATCTGCCCAGGCAGCTTTCCGGCGGCCAGCAGCAGCGGGTGTCCATTGGACGCGCCTTAATTAATGCTCCCGCGCTGGTACTGGCAGACGAGCCCACGGGGAATCTGGACAGCAAAAACAGCCAGGAGATTACGGAACTGCTGAAGTATTCCAATCGGAAGTATGGACAGACGCTGATTCTCATTACCCACGATGAGAATATCGCTTTGCAGGCGGACAGGCTGATCCGCCTGGAAGACGGGAAAATTGCTTCGGATGAGAAAATCCGGTAAGGAGGTATGGTATGTGGAGAATATATTCGGTCCATTATATGAAGCATAATAAGGCAGCCAGTATTTTTATCATGGCGTCCGCACTCCTCGCTTCCATGCTGCTCTCATTTCTCAGTGTATTCTTTTATAACCTGTGGATGGATCAGAAATACCAGCTTTTTCTGCAGACAGGATCGGCAGATGAGGCGGTTACTCCGCTGATTCTTGCGTATTTATTTATTCTGATTATAGCGAGCACCTCTTTGATTCTAATGCTTCATAATGCTTTTGAAGTGACGATGAATGCCAGGATGCATCAGCTGGGCATCCTGCAGAGTGTAGGCGCGACGCCGGCACAGATTAAATCGGTGCTGGTTAGCGAAGCCGTGGTACTGTCACTGATTCCTTTGGCGGTGGGAACCCTGGCCGGTGTCGGACTCAGCTATGGGGTATGGAGTTTTTTTTATGTAATAGGAGACAGTTTTAGAGAATATGACTTATGGTTTCGGTACCGGCCCGCTCTTTCGGCAGGGGCCATTGTATTTTCTTATCTTACTGTAAGGCTTTCTGCGTGGATCCCCGCCAGGAAGCTGAGCCTGATATCACCGCTGGAGGCAATACAATACGGTACAGAAGCACCAGTGGAGCGAATGCGTCAGTTCCGTATTTTCTCGGTATTATTTGGCTGCTGCGGCGAACTGGCGAGAAAATCCATTTATGCGAGAAGGAAGGCATTTCGCACGACTACGCTGTCTCTTGGTCTTTCTTTTCTGGCCTTTATCAGTTTCTTAAATCTTGAGACGATATCCGGAATATTTACAGAGGATACGTATTTTAATCAGTACCGCGACAAATGGGATTTTCTGTTAAGCATCGACGAGAGTGAGGTGCCTGACAGCGGTCTTACCGATGAAATTACAAAAATAGAAGGAGTAAAAAGCTGTCTGACCTACCGAAGACTTAAGGCGCAGGCGACTCTACCGGAGGAATTATTCAGCAGTCAACTAAAGGAGACAGGGATCGGGAATCTCAATGACCAGATTAAAAAGAGTGACGACGGCAATTATCTGGTGGATATACCAGTCTATGTACTGGATCATGAAAGTTTTGCAGAATATTACGGCAATACGGCGGACCCGGCTTTGGCACAGCAGCAGGCTGTGGCGGTCAATTTAATCTGGGACAGCGTAAACAGCGACTGGAGGAATAAGACATATATACCATTTCTGAAGGAGGACCACCCAGTCACACTGAAACTGAAGGACAGTTCAGGGAAAAACGGTGGGATTCCGGTAACCATTGCTCTGTTTACAGAGACACTTCCGGACTGGAAAGAGCAGCTGCAGCAGTATGCATTGACGCTGGTGATATCGGAACACGATTATGAAAAGCTGAAAAACCAATTTCCTGCAGGGTCTGTGTATTTCAACATAAAAACCGTATCAGAGCAGAAGAATGACGAAGTGCTTTCTGATATCCGGACACTGCTTACCGGAAAAAAGCATTATACGCTGGACAGTCGTCTGGAGGAAGAACGCACGGAACGTATCAAACGGGATGGCCTGCGGCTTTTTATGGGATTTCTGGCGGTTTTGTTTTCCAGCATTGGTTTGTCTAATGTATTTTCTGTTGCGCTGGGGCAGATATACCAGAGAAAAAAGGAGTTTGCAAGGTATATGTCAGTCGGTCTCTCCTATCGCGGCGTGAAAAAAATACTGCTGACAGAATCGCTTATTATTACATTTAATCCTCTGCTGTTCAGTCTTCTGGCCAATATTCCACTGGTACTGATGGCTGTGAATGCCAGCGGAATCTCTCTGACGGACTACCTTAAGAAAGCTCCGGTTGTTCCTGTCTTAATGTTTACTGCGTTCGTTATGTTTTTTGTCGGGCTGGCCTATACGGTTGGAGCTATGAAAATCTGTAAGGGAAATTTAATGGATCTTTTAAAGGATGATACACTGGTATGACCCATACGAAATGGCTTGCTGGTCTGGTAAGGATGATTTTTCGAGAGTGCAGACGCAAAAACGCAGGCGTAGTGGGGCTACGCTGAGGCTTTTGCGTCTGTGCTGTCGGAAAAGCAGACCAGCGAAACCGTAAGGTATTTTGTGTGGGTTATACCAGTATAAGTATGAATAGAAGTTCCAATTCTGCGCATGATAAAGGAAAGATTAGAAATGCATGACAGATTTGGAGGTTATTCTATGACAGGCTTTATCATAGCATTGATTTCAGGAGCGCTGATGAGCATCCAGGGAGTTTTGAATACAGGGGTCACGAAGCAGACCAGCATCTGGGTGTCAGCCGGGTGGGTGCAGCTGACGGCGTTTATCACCTGTATTGTCATCTGGTATTTTTCAGGGAGAGAAAATATTTCGGGAATCCTGCAGGTGGAACCGAAGTACATGCTTCTGGGCGGAATTATCGGCGCCTTTATCACATATACCGTAGTGCGCAGTATGGGCTCGCTGGGACCTGCAAAGGCGGCTCTTATCATCGTCATTTCCCAGATTATCGTGGCATACGGAATCGAACTGTTCGGTCTGTTCGGAGTGGAAAAGGTCGGATTTGAATGGAAGAAACTGCTTGGCGCTGTTGTGGCGGTGATTGGTATTATCATATTTAACTAGTGCAGCGTTGCGCAAGTTCCAGTGAATTCTGCACTCGCTATTCACGCCAGGACCACGCCCGCGAAGCTAGACGTAGGGTCCACTACGCCGTCGCTTCGCGGACGCGCCCCTGACGCCAATATCAAGTACAGAATTCACCGAAACTTACGCAATGCTGTACTAGATGAAATATGTAAAAAACGTTGGGTATCCGAAAGCAGGGAAGGAGCGGGGAACATGGAGATCCCGTTACAGCCTGTGCCTCCGGAGGTCCGACGTTTTTTCGACTGGGGACTGGCTTTGCCGCAGATAAAGTGGAAATAGTGCTTGTATTTACTGGTATCTTTTTGTAGAATAGTAACATAGGCTGAAGATGGTATCCTTTCCCTGAGAAAAAAGGAGGGATATCATGAAATATAGATATCAGGCAGTAAAAATGGCTGTAATACTCATATGCGTGTTGGCTGCAGGCGTATGCTACAGCTGTGATGGAAGGCAGGACGGATGGGAGTCCGGGGAACTGCCGGTTATGAATGCCCCGGGTGATGCGGGGACGAGTCAGGCGGAAGAGGCACCGGAAGGAAATGGGGAGACGGGGGAGTCTGATCCTTATGGGAACGCGAAGGAATCAGATGAGATGGAGATCCCGGTTTCTGAAGAGACGGCGGTTTCTGTCTGTTACGTACATATCTGCGGGGAAGTTGTGCTTCCGGGTGTTTATGAGATGGAAGAGGGGAGCAGGATTTTTCAGGTTGTGGAGCGCGCTGGTGGATTCACGGAGCGTGCGGCGGCGCAGTATCTGAATATGGCTCAGGTTGTCAGCGACGGCATGAAGATCGTGGTTCCGGATGGCGAATCGCTCGATGGGGCGGAACGCTACGGGCTTGATTCCGAAGGCGGAAATCATGGCGCGGGCAGCGCAGGCGCCGGTGTGATCATGCCGGAGGGAAAGACCGCGGGCGGCAGTACGGCAAAAGAAAAAGTGAAAGTGAATTTGAACACGGCCACCAGGGAAGAGCTGATGACCTTAAAGGGGATCGGAGAAGCAAAGGCCGACGATATCATCGCTTACCGGGAGAGCCATGGCGGGTTTCAGAAGATTGAGGATATCAAGAAGATATCCGGTATCAAGGATGCAGCATTTGAAAAGATCAAAGATGACATAACAGTGTGAGTGGAAGATAGAGGTGTGACATGGCACGTATTTTAGTAGTGGATGATGAGAAACTGATTGTGAAGGGAATCCGGTTCAGTCTGGAGCAGGACAACATGGAAGTGGACTGCGCCTATGACGGAGAGGAAGCCATTAATTTAGCAAAGCAAAAGGAATATGATGTGGTGCTTCTCGATGTGATGCTGCCGAAGTTTGATGGTTATGAGGTCTGCCAGGCCATCCGGGAGTTCTCCGAGATGCCGATCATCATGCTGACGGCAAAGGGCAACGATATGGATAAGATTCTGGGGCTGGAGTATGGCGCCGATGACTATATAACGAAACCGTTTAATATTCTGGAGGTAAAGGCCAGAATCAAGGCAATTATGCGGAGAAATACGAAGAAGAGCAGACGGGAAAGCCGGGCCGAATCCAATGTAGTGACTTCCGGTGATTTAAAGCTGGACCGCGACAGCCGCCGCGTCTTTATTGGTGAAAAAGAGATTAATTTAACAGCCAAGGAGTTCGATCTGCTGGAGCTTCTGGCCTGTAATCCGAACAAGGTCTACAGCCGGGAACAGCTGCTTACGTACGTGTGGGGCAACAAGGCCATGGATTCCGGTGATGTCAGAACCGTGGACGTCCATGTAAGACGTCTCCGTGAGAAGATCGAGCCAAGCCCCAGCGATCCCAAATATGTTCATACGAAATGGGGCGTCGGATACTATTTCCGCGCTTAGCACCGCATTGTATAATTAACAGTGAATATAGCGTCCGCTATCTGCGCCAGGAGCACGCCCACAAAGCTAACCGCAGGGCCCACTGCGCCGTCGCTTCGTGGACGCACACCTGACGCAGATATCAGACACTCTATTCACCATTAATTACGCAATGCAGTACTAATTAAGAAGAGATGATGGAAGAAACGATGGAAGAGGAGGATATCTGCAGGTCTGACGCCGCAGATTCCGCCTTTTCTTTCATCCGCCGGAAGTGTGCGGCGGCGAAATGTGAAGGATGAGAAGAGGTCGGAGAAATGGTATATACAATCAGAAACGTGAAAGCAGAGGATCTGGATCAGGTCACAGAGGTGGAAGCTTTATGCTTTCCGGCGGCAGAGGCCGCGACGGGAGAGTCTTTTCGAAAGCGTATCGAAACATTTCCGGAAAGCTTTCTTGTGGCAGAGAATGAGAGCGGGAAAATCATTGGCTTTATTAACGGCTGTGTAACGGATGAGAGAACCATACGGGATGAGATGTTTGAGGACAGCGGACTCCACCGGGCGGACGGGATGTATCAGAGCATTTTCGGGCTGGACGTGATTCCGGAATACCGGAGGCAGGGCGTCGCGGCCGATCTGATGAATCACTTGATTCAAACGGCGAAGGCGCGGGGAAAAAAGGGCATGATCCTGACCTGCAAGGACCGTCTGATCCACTACTATGAAAAATTCGGCTACCGCAGTCTGGGGATATCCGGATCGGTACACGGCGGAGCCGTCTGGTACGATATGCTTCTGGAGTTTTAAAAACAGAGCCATATGTTACAGTTCACAGCCCTGTCGATCTTTGCTTCCCGGTCTGTGAACTGAAACGGCCATTTACCTTTGATATTTCAGGAAAGTTTGACAGTTGGAAAGGATAGGGGTTCAACGATGAAGAAGAGTCCACAGGGGGAGAGATGGAGACGTCTTGATAATACGGCGAAGATATTTCCGGTCATTGCCAATGAACATCTGAGTAATGTATACAGGATTTCGGCAACACTAAAGGATGAGGTAGTTCCGGGAACGCTTCAGCGTGCGCTTGAGGAGATACTGCCTCAGTTCGAAGGCTTTGCGGTGAGGCTGAGACGCGGTTTTTTCTGGTACTATTTTGAATCGAATAAACGGATGCCGGTGATAGAACGGGAAACCACGTATCCGTGCAAGTATATTGATCCGCGCACCAGCCCTTACTATCTGTTCCGGGTCAGCTACTATGAGAAACGGATCAATCTGGAGGTGTTTCACGCGGTAACGGATGGGTTGGGAGCAGTCAATTTCCTGAAGGCGCTGGTTTACCGGTATCTGGATCTGACCCGTGACGGCAGGACCGGCCATCCGGCTCCGCAGAAGATATCGTCCGATGTCTCCATGAACGTGGAGGACAGCTATGTGCGCAACTACAAAGAGGTTGCCCGCAGAAAATACAGTACACGGAAGGCATTCCATATAAGTGGAGATCCGCTTCCTCTCGATGAGGAGAGTGTACTGCATGGTTATGTAAATCTTGCGGAACTGAAAAAGGCCGGCAAGTCTTACGGCGTAAGCATCACGAAATTTCTTGCCGCTGCCCTGATCTGGGCGATTTATCTGGAGTATGAGGATGCGGGAATAGGAGACCGGTCCATCGGAATCAGCCTGCCCATCAATTTGCGTGCGTTTTTTGATTCCGAGACCATGGCCAATTTCTTCGCGG
This sequence comes from Hungatella sp. SB206, assembly GCF_051132295.1. NCBI lineage: Bacteria > Bacillati > Bacillota > Clostridia > Lachnospirales > Lachnospiraceae > Hungatella > Hungatella sp. SB206. The sequence goes on from NZ_CP096603.1 coordinate 1,673,057, forward strand.
TCACGCTGCTGGAGTTTCTGGCAGACGGGAAAAAACATGAGTTTTCCGAGGTGGTGGAGGCGGTAAGCCGCCAGATGGATGAAAATATTACGAAGGAGAAGCTGGAAGAGACGATTTCCTACAATGTTTCCAATGAAAAAAAATGGTATTTGAGAATCGCCCCGCTCTTCATGAAATGGGGGGCGCTGAATGTGATTTTCCGCAGAAACGACAGGGCTTATACCATGACACTCTCTAATATAGGCCCGATCAAAGTGGAAAAAGGGTATGAGGAGGAGATCGAGCATTTTCATCTAATGATCGGTGTCTCGAAGCGTCAGCCCATGAAGTGCGCCGTGTGTGCGTATGGCGAACATGTAGTGGTGACATTTACCTCGGTCTTTCAGGATACGAGACTTCAGGACCGCTTTTTCGGCTTTCTGAGGGAGCTGGGTGTCTCTGTGGAGACGGAGAGCAACGGTGTGCCGGATTCCCGGGATGATAAGGCGATGTATCCGCGGATTCAGTATGATCCGAAGAAGTGGAAGGAAGTGGTCAACTCTTTTTACATCATTCTGTTCGCGGTGGCGGCCATACTGGGGATCGTCAATTACGCCACGTACTCAGGGTCCATGTGGTCAGTGATCGCCATCGGCTGCATCGTCTATGTGGCGCTGACTCTGAGGTATTCGATTATGCGCCACGCGAATCTGGCTTCTAAAATTGTACTGCAGACCATTGCGGCGGAGGTGCTTCTGGTGATGATCGACCATTCTACGGGATACGCGGGCTGGTCGGTGAACTATGGCATTCCGAGCACACTGCTGTTTGCGGACCTTGCGGTAGTATTTTTGATTATAGTAAACCGGTTGAACTGGCAGAGTTACTTTATGTACCAGATTGCGATCACCATTTTCAGCTTTATTCCCGTTATTTTATGGGCGGCCGGACTGGTGACACGCCCTCTGATGGCGCTCATAACCGTGGTGGTCACCGTCGCGATTCTGTTTGTCACCATCAAGTGGGGGGACAGAAGCGTGAAGACGGAGTTGAAAAGGAGATTTCATCTGTAGGACGGAGCGGACAGAGGAAGGATTCAAGGGGAAGCAGAGTCTGGAATCAAGGTGGAACAGAGTCTGGAATTGAGGAAAAACAGAGAAAACCGGGGCAGTAGTAAATGGCGGAGCCATAGCGGATAGACGGCTGAAAAGAAAGGATAAAACAGATGAGAGATAAACGAGTGAGTGTTCGGGGAAATCTTGTACGCGACATGATGCAGAACGTGATGGAGACATCCTTAAAGCAGCCGATTCAGAGCGGAGAGCTGAGAAAGAATCCGGTGGAGCCGGCATGGATATGTCCTGCCGGTTATGAGTATGAAATCGTGGAGACGGAACAGTTTCCGATGGAGTATTTACGGCCGGAAGGGATCTTTACGGGGCGTGTGATTCTGCAGCTGCACGGCGGCGGCTATATCGGTCCCATGAAGAATATATACCGTAAATTTGCGGTACGGTACTCCAAACTGAGCTTCGGCGGCGATGTGCTCACGATCGATTACAGGGTGGCTCCGGAGTACCCATACCCGGCTGCCTTAGAGGATGCGGTTTACGCCTACAAATGGCTGATCCAGGAAAAGGAGTACGAACCGGATCATATTATCGTAGCGGGAGATTCCGCGGGCGGCGGACTCGCTTTGGCCCTGGTTATGTATCTGAGGGATAACAGGCTTCCTCTGCCGGGAGGAATTATCACCATGTCCCCCTGGGCCGATATGACCAACAGCGGCGCCAGCTACACGGATAATTACGAGACGGATCCGCTCTTTGGTAATTCCACCGACAATATGCTGTTTCATTCTTCTTATATCGGAGATGCCGATCCGAAGAATCCGTATCTGTCACCGTTGTTCGGAGATTTTCAGGGATTTCCGCCGGTGCTCATGCAGGTGGGAAGCTATGAGGTCCTTTTAAGCGATACGCTGGGAGTTGCGGATAAGCTGAAGCAGGCGGGCGTACGCCGCCGTTTATCCGTCTATGAGGGAATGTTCCATGTATTCCAGATGGGGCTGGACTTAATTCCGGAGAGCAGGGAGGCCTGGAACGAGGTGGAGGAATTCTTAAGGATCACCTACGGAATCAGCCGGAAGCCGGACGGTAAAGTGGTAAAAAGGGTGAAAACCCAGCGGAAGAAATCCGCGGCGCAGGTGGCGGGCAGAGTTCTTGAGGCGATGAAGAAGAACCTGCCGGATAGCCGGGCAGTCAAACAGTAAGAGGAAGATACATGAAGATAACGCTGGTCACAGTTGGAAAGATAAAAGAAAAATATTACACCGCCGCGATCGAGGAGTACAGCAAGCGGCTGAGCCGGTACTGTAAACTGGAGATTATCCAGGTGGCGGATGAAAAGACCCCGGACAATGCGGGGGAAGCGCTGGAAACCCAGATCAAGGAGAAAGAGGGGGACCGGATTCTGGCCAGTATCAGGGATGGCGCCTGCGTGATCGCCCTGGCGATCGAGGGAAAGATGCTGGATTCCGTGGAACTGTCAGAGAAAATCGCCTCGCTGGGCGTGTCAGGAACCAGCCAGATCGTGTTCGTCATCGGCGGCTCCCTGGGACTCTCGAAGCGGGTTCTCGACCGGGCCGATTATCTGCTGAGTTTTTCCCGGATGACATTTCCGCACCAGCTGATGCGGGTGATTCTCCTGGAACAGATATACAGAGGTTACCGGATTATGAACGGAGAACCGTATCACAAGTGACGGAGAGAGGGATGATTGCTTATAAGAAGATGTTCCCAATGGGGGATGTCTTCTTTTTTAATTCCATAAATTACAGATATTGAATTCTGCATTTAAATATCAGTGAAGATAGCATATAATGATTGGATGTAAGAATGATTCAGAAACCGCACTTAGTTCAATCTGCAGGGAGGTTCTATGAAGGAGTGTAAATATCTGCCGTTGGTGTTGGTCATTTTTATATTGACCTCTTGCAATTTATCTTATAGGAAAGGAACACTTCGTGATGTGGAAATGACGCAGGCAGAAACTTCTGCCGAGGAAGAGTTCAAGGATAAGTTAAAACGGATGGTTTTGGAGAAAACACAGGATCCTGTCTGCGCGTTTCTTTATATCGATGGTTCACGGGAAGAAGATTCTTATGCATTTGTATTTACAGGTAAAATGATGGAAGAATACGCGAATAAATCGTTTCAAGGAGAGTTATGGTATGTAAATGGACAGGATTGTATTTTATTAACGGATGAAATAGAAACAGACAGCTTTGAACCTGTAATATTAGAGACGAACCATCACCTGCTGTATCAGACCAGTTCCAGCTTACCGGGATCTGCTGAATCGTATATTTGGACCGTGAAGGAACGTAAGCCGCAGTTGGTTCTGGAAACTTCAGGTTCGTGTTTTATGGATAATGGTTTGTTGGCATTCGTTCAAACGTCTGCTGCTATTAAAGAAGGCGGTAGGAGCTGGCGGAGGTATTATCTGTATTGGGATTCTGAAAAACAAAGTTATCAGAGGTATGGCAGCAAAAGAATAACAGAAGAAGAATTCCTTTCATATGAGAATGCCCAGGAGGTCAGAGATCAGGTGGAAATCGCTATAGAAAAAGATATACAGGAATCAGATGCAGCAGATTTGAAGAGCGAAAGCCATTTTGAATATAGCTACATCAAATGTGACTGTGGTATCATATATGTTAATTACATCAGAACCGGCAATAAGGGCACTTTGTACTATTATTCTATACTTACAGAGCGGGAGGGAACCGTTATTTTGGAAGAACGACAGCACTATGATACATATGAAAAGGGGTATATGGAAGAAGCAGGCGGACGGTAGTTTATGAGGAATCCCAGGCCTCTTTGTTGAAATGGCCTGGGATTCTGTATGGCGGATTAAATACGCCGGACAACGTAATCGAGAACCTGCACCCAGACTCCCTTATTCTGTTTCCATACCTGAGGAAACTCTGAAAACGGAACGGGGCACGGTGTTTTTCCAACTTCCAGTGTTACGCCGGGGACTGCGCCGCTTCTCGACTGCATCCAGTCTTTGAAGCCTCCTTTGCCGTCACTGGAGTCCATGCGGTAGCCGGTCATGACCGAGACGGCCTCGGCCAGCGTATTGGAGGCCATCTCCGCCCCATTACTGCTTGTAGTCCAGTAGATGACCTGGCCCTGTGAGTGGTAGCTGACTGTAATAGCCCACGGATACTGGTCAGCCAGTTTCGCCAGTGCCTGGCTCTCAGGTTCGGAGAAAGGAACCGGACCCTTGTAGCTCGCAGAGGAAGGCTCCGTCAGCTTTGTAGCCAGTTCATCCCATCCATATGGAAAATTGTAATTTAAGTCCACGCCGCCGGCGTTTGCTTTCCACTTCATTAAGTACGTTTCGAACGAATCCGCGGTTCTTTTCAGATTCACATCCCGTGTATAGCAGTCTCTTATGACCTGTTTCAGCGCATCGGAGCGTATGGCATCGATTCCAAACTGGCTTAAGGATACACCGTCGGGATTCGTCATGGGTACAAAATGAATAGCCACTTTCTTAAGCATATCGGCAATCGATTTATAATTATAGTGTCCCGTATCGTAAAAGGCCAGGGCATATTCCAACTGGCTCATCATCACCAGAGGCGTCATATACTCCCTGGCATGAATCGCTCCCTGCATAAGAATCTGGGACTTTGCCTCGGGATTGCCCAGGATAATATCATAGATATTCCTTCCATCCAGTGAAGTACCGATGATATTTACGGTGATTTTATCTCCGTACCTGTTTTTAAGGGACTGGATATCGGCTTCCATCTGATCGTAAGAGTACTTATCGGCCGGCTTTACAATGGGATTTGATACCTCCTGATCCAGAAAATCATTGAGGCCTACGGCTGCCTTGATACCAGGGCCTACCGCATTGGCTTCTGAATAGGAGGGCGCTCCGTAGCTGACCATTCCCCCATATCCGACACTTCCCATAACCAGTATACCGCTTAATACGGCACAAACTATTCGCTTCATATTCGTTCGTCTCCCCTCTTCCTGTACATCTATGCAGTGTATCCGGTTTATATTTCATATGTTTCTAATCTACTACAAATAATGATTTCATTCAAATAAAGTTTTCTTACGTTTTTATGCCATTTTTCTAACTCTGCCGTACTTTTCCATATTTGAGATGATTTAGAGAAAGGAATGATACAATGACTTTCGTGAGAAATGCATCGATGAGTACCGGCAGGGAGGACATTTCTTCCCTGTGTCCGGCGGAAAGGGGTATTTAATGAGAAAGAACAGAATAAAAAGGGTGCTGCTGCAGATGACCCTTATTTTAGCGGCAGCAGCCAGTCTGTATGGGTGCGGCAGAGATGGGAAGGTCATATCTGATCCGGAAGGAGCCGCGGCAGGAACGCAGAAGAATCAGGCTTTGGGAAGGTATGCGGAGAGCGAAGTCCCTTTGCCGGAGGGAGTCACATACGATTCCGGACTCGGTTTTTTAGAAGGACCGGATGGGAGACCGGTCCTGTTTGCCAGGAAAGAAAAGAATGGAACGGCAGAATTTACCGCATACCTGCTGTCTGAGGATCTGACCTGGGAGGAAAAGGAGTGTGGCTGGTTAAATCAGCTTGGTCTTAAATATGAGAACAGCAGTATTGGTATTACCTTTGGAGAAGACCACAACATGTATGCGGTCTATTCGGAAGGGGAAGACCAGGAGGTTATCAGCAGACACCATGTTGTCGCAGCCGGGGATTGGGAATATGGACAGGAACTCGATCTCCCTGTTCTGCTTGAGACCAGCGAGTATGGGTATAAGTATTACCCGCGATCTATTACCGCATTGGAAAATGGGAACCTGATATTCTCATCCGGAAATAACATTTACCTTTATGACGCGGCCGGACAGCAGAGGCTGGCAGAGCTGCCAGGCGACGGCAGCTCTTACTTCGCCAGCGGCAGCCAGTTTTATGTCATTGACGAGGCTTCCAAAAATCTGATATTATATGACGGAGAAGACGGCAAAGAAAAGACCAGATATCCGCTGGACTTAAATCAATACTTTGGAACCCGGGCCCTTGTCAGAGAGAATGGTGATATAAGCCTGTTGTCAGTGGCTGGAATTCAGGTCTTGAAAAGTGGTTCCGGAATCTGGGAGCAGATTGTAGAGGGAAAGAGCAATACCATGGGTTCCCCGAAATATTATGCCACAGGATTCACGGCGGGCAGCCAGGAGGATTACTTTGTCTATTACAATTCCATGGATGAAACCAATAAGCTCTCCCATTACGTTTATTACCCGGATATGCCGGTAGAGCCGGAAAAAGAGCTTACCATATTCTCCCTGAGCGACAACAATACCATACGTCAGGCGGTCAGCGAATATCAGATTGAGAATCCCAACGTGAAAATTGATTTTCAGCCTCTCCTGGAGGAAGGGTCAGCGGCAGTTGCAGACGATTATATCCGAACCTTAAATGCCGAACTGCTCGCTGGAGAAGGACCGGATATTCTGATCTTAGATGGATTGTCAGAGGAATCTTACATCGAAAAAGGCGTTTTGGCTGATATTACAGATGAAATTGAGCGTTTGACTGCTTCCGGTGATTTTCTGGCCAACATTGCAAAGGAGTGCCGGGTGGATGGACGGATTTACTCTGTGCCGGTTAGAATCGGGCTTCCTATGACATTTGGCAGGAAAGAGGCGCTTAAGGAAGCGGGGCAGTTATCTTCGCTGGCTGATTTTGTTCATGCTCATGAGACCGGGCAGGTATTCGGGACGGTTGACAGGGCTGCGTTTCTTTCTTTTTACGCAGATGCATTTTTAAATGATATCGTAAAGGAAGGTGATGTGGTCGAGGAAACGGAATTAACGGAATTTCTCACCAATATGAAGCGGATTATAGATGGAAGCGAAGTCTCTGACGGAACGAGGGAAAAACGGCCGTCCAGCATATGGGGGCTCCTGGAAAAGGGTACATATCTGTATTCAAGTGAAATAAATGGCTTTTATGAATTCGGGCAGGGAGCTTCCATTATCGAGCAGGCCCAGGGAGAACTGGAAGCGGACGTTATCCTGATCAATGAGACGTATGTGCCGTATGGCACCATAGGAATCACGAAAGCCAGTAAGAATCAGGATCTGGCAATTGGATTTCTGCAGACAGTTCTGTCGGAAGACGTACAGCGCTCCGACTTTTACGATGGATTTGCGGTAAATCAGAATGCGCTGGAGTTTTTATGTACGGTGGAGAGAACGTCAGCGGATGCATACGGAGGAACTATCCCCGGTGCAGATGGAAGAACATACGATATGAAAATTGGCTGGCCCTCCGAGCCGCTTCGCCGCAGGATGACAGAGTTCTGCAAAAACGTGAAGCATTCCGCAGGCAGGAACTGGAAAGTGAAACAGATCCTGTTGGAATATTCAAAAGACTACTTTGACGGAACCGCATCCCTGGAGGACGCAGTAAAGAAACTGATGACGAAGATAACCTTATACCTTCAGGAATAAAACGCAGAAAGGAGAACGCGCTGTGAGGATACTGCTGGTGGAAGATGATATGGAATTATGCCGGCTGATGGGGTTCTGGCTGGAGGAGAAGGGATATCTGGCGGACATCTGCCAGGACAGCCAGGAAGCATTTTATTATCTGGGTATGCAGGCATACAATGTGGTAATTTTGGACCGGATGCTGCCTGGAATGGATGGAATACAGATTTTGCAGCGTATGAGACAGAAGGGGATTGCGACACCGGTTATTATGGTGACGGCTCTCGGCACCATAGAAGACAGAATCGGCGGTCTGGATGCGGGGGCAGATGATTATCTGGTTAAGCCGTTCGCACCGGAAGAGCTGTTTGCCAGAATCCGGGCACTGGAACGGCGGCCGGTACGGATGGAGTTTGAACGGCAGGTGGTATATGGGGATGTGACCATGAATCTGTCCAGCCGGGTATTATGGAAAGAGGATAAAAAGGTGGAGCTCTCGAAAAAGGAGATGGATCTGCTGGAGTTTTTAATCAGGAACAAGGGACAGATCCTTACGAGAGAATTGCTGCTGAATCGGGTATGGGGACTTGACAGCGCGGTGGAAGAGGGAAATCTGGATAATTATATTTATTTTCTCAGAAGAAGGCTGAAACAGGTGGGCAGCAGTGTGACTATTAAAACAGTCAGGTCTGTGGGCTATTCTCTGGAAGAGCAGCCGGAACAGTAGGAAGAGGGGAGCGGCCATGGTAAAGCAGTTAAGGAGAAAACTGGTCGGCGCTTATGTGCTGGCTACCGGTCTTTTACTGAGTCTTATTGTGACCGGTCTGCTTCTCTTGTCTTTAAATCAGTACGAGGCGAATAATATCAGCCGGTATCAGACTGTATTTGGCAATGTGGTGGATACGATCAGGGACAGTAATAAAATCTCCCATATGTGGCTGGCTCAAAGTGAAATCAGCGAGAATATGATGAGCTCTGTGTCCAGTAATTCTGTTCCGCTGTCATTTAAAGGTGCCTGGAAGCCTCTGACCGATAGAGACAGGCTGTTTGAAAAGCTGAACCATTTTGCAGAGCAGGACGGATTTTTCGAAGAAATACCGGGAAGTAAGCCGGGAGAAGTGAGGAGTCCGGTTTATTCCATATATGGGGACCAGAGGGAACACTATTACGGCAGTATCTATCTGAAAAAAGAGTATGGAACGGAACAGAAGATACTAATCCTGAAAGAACTGACAGATGAAAGGGAGGTTTACGGGAATTCTGTACTGCTGTATTTTTCAATAAATCTGATGGGGCTGGTGATTCTGTTTTTTATCTGCCGTACCTTTGTGAACCACAGTCTGAAGCCATTGGAGACTGGCCTGAAAAGGCAGAGTGAATTTATCGCGGCGGCCTCCCACGAACTGCGGGCGCCGCTTACCGTAATACGTGCGGGGATTCATGCGGTTTCCATGGATGAGGGGAAGGCGAAGCAGTTTCTGCCCGGAATCGAGAAGGAAGGGGAACGGATGACGGTCCTGATCGATGATTTGCTGCAGCTTGCTTCGGCGGACGCGGGGACCTGGACCATGCGCGCGGAACCTGTGATGACGGATACATTTCTGATATCAAACTACGATGCCCTGGCAGAGCTGTGCAGGAAAAAGAATCAGCCGTTTGAATTAAGGCTGCAGGAGGAAGAACTGCCGAAGGTCTGCGGGGACCGCCAGCGTTTGATGCAGCTTATGACGATTCTTACGGATAACGCCTCCAGCTACTCACCGGAGGGCAGTACGATCGCCGTTATTGTCCGGTCGGACGCAAAGCACGTGTTCATCGAGGTGGAGGATCATGGCTGCGGCATTTCGGAGGAAGATAAAAAAAGAGTCTTTGACCGGTTCTACCGCGCGGATAAGTCCAGAAATGACAAATCGCATTATGGGCTGGGGCTGAGCATCGCGTTAGAGCTGGTTAAGCTGCATCACGGAAAACTGACGGTGAAGGATACGGATGGGGGCGGAAGTACGTTTGTGCTTCAGCTGCCTGTCTGGGATTCGCAGAGAGATGGGGGGAGAAAATTATGGGACGGGTGCAGATGAAAGACAGGAACAGGCAAATAAAGCAGGAAGAGCAATACACCATACACGGTCCGCGAGGCTGTATATACATAGGTGCGGCAAGTATCGTTTTTGGAATCGCGATGGCCGCTTTCTGCCTGTATTCGAGAATGCGCAGGAATCCGACGGCCTCCATTGAGATTATGTTTCTCTTTCTGATCCTGTTTTCTGTGCCCGGAATCTACCTGATCGCCTACGGCTCCTGGTCTCTTACCGTCCAGCCCGAGACGGTGGTGATCCGGCGGCTGTTTGGAACGGATCGAATCGTATCACTTAAGGATGTGACGAGAGTGAAGTGGAGAATATCCGGCTGTGTCTTTTACGGCGCAGAGGGGAAATTGTTTACTGTATACGAGATGCCGGCAGAGTGTGAGAGGCTCTTGTGGCGGCTGATCCAGAGAGGCGCGGAGGTGATTCCGCCCATCGGTGTATACCGGATACCTGACAGTACAGAAAGGCGGATCGTGCTGCGAATCTATGAGAAGCGTGTTTCCGTACTGAATGCAGTCGGTATGGTCTTTGGACTTCTGCTGATGCTTACCGTGGAATGGCTGGAGAGCCGGAGCCTCATAACCGCGTTGGGCTGTATTTCTGCCCTGAGCTTTCTGGCGGCGGCCTGTAGATGGCAGGGAAGAGTGATTCTGGAGAATCGCAGGATACAGATCAGGGGAATCGTGAAAAAACGGCAGGAGTATTCCGTGCAGGAAATAGGAGAAGTGCGTCTGGATATGACTTCCCGCTCGGGGACGCTGGTAATTACCATCCTGGGACGGGAGGGTATCCTGATTTGCAGAATCACAGAGAGGGCCAAAACCGCGGGTTACAGAAATCATGGCGTCTCCTTTATAAAGGAATGCAGGAGAAATGGAATCCGTATCACCGGTTATGAGAAGTTAGATGAGAATCTCTGGAGACTGATCTCCTCAGGTATCATAGACCAGGAGGAAATTCCCCTGTTTTGCAGCGAGGAATGCCGCAGACTGGATCTGGAGTGCAGAAAATACAGCCCGAAGCTCTCTGAAAAGGGCGTGGAGATGGCCCATGGAATGGTAATGCTGACCGATGGCTTCGCTGATGTAACCGGCAGTGAGAATGGCGGCAGTTCAATATCCTTCACTCCAGGGGAAGAGGAATTTCTGGCGGAAGCTGCATATGTGATGTGCTTTTTGAAAAATGACCGGATTCTGTATGCAAAGAAGGACGAACTGCTGTTTTATCTGCAGGATGTCGTAAAGAGTGTGACCGTGGAAACTCCGGAAGGAAAGAAGAAAATCTATCTGTTCGAGCCGGTCATGTACGCAGTCGTGAAATACGTGGCTCAGTACTGTCTCAGGCAGATGGAGAAGGGAGAATTTGACGTTTCCGATCAGTATCTGGTGGTTGAATTAAAATAATGAATGGCCGGCATGATGATTCGCATGCCGGCCATTCCTTTTCTTCTGTGAATTATTGAGGATCAGAAGCGTTTCCCTCTTTGGGCAGCCGGGTGATATAATCCATGAAGTCCTCCAGCGGCAGAGGGCGGCTGTAATAGTAACCCTGGTAGATGGAGCAGCCAAGCTCCGATAAGACATCGCGCAGTTCCGCGGTTTCCACATATTCGGCGACGGTACGGCAGTTTAAATTCCGGGCCATTTTGATGATTCCGGAGACAATTTCACGGGAGCGCTTATTGGTCATAAGCTGGGATACCAGATTGCCGTCTAATTTCACCTCATCGAAGGAGCCTTCCTGCAGCTGAATAAGGGAATTATGGCCCATTCCGAAGTCGTCCAGACTGAATTCCACGCCCTGGCTCCGCAAGTGCTCCATCTCGTTTTTCAAGTTATCCGATATTTCCATTGCCGCCCGTTCCGTGATCTCGAAAACGGGGCGGATGTGATCGGCGGGATACTGCCGGATCAGAGTGAGAACCGTGTCAAAAAAACCATTGCTCTTGATCTGCTTGGAGGAAATATTGACGGACAGACAGACGTCTTTCTTTAAAAATTCCTCCATGGTCTGGGCGTCCAGACAGGCGCGTTTAATCAGATAGTAGCCGAGTTCATCTAAAAATCCATTTTCATAGGCCAGCCCCACCAGCACGGGCGGAGCGATAAATCCGGTGACCGGATGCTTCCAGCGCAGCAGAGCCTCCATACCATGAAGAGTCCCGTCGCGGGATATCTGCGCCTGATAGTATAACTGAACCTGCCCCCGTTTGATGGCGTTCTGTAAATCCATGGCGAGATTTTTGGCGTAATAATAACAGGGGTAATCGTGGCTTAAGAAGCTGGGTGGATTCCCGTGCTTCTCGCCAGCGGCCATGTCTGCCTCCATCTGGTGAATAGCCTGTGTAAATTTACCGGTCTCCAGCTTTTCACTGCGTTTGATAAACGGGATATAGATCAGCGTTCCGATCACAAGATTGAACAACTGCATCAAACTGCCTGCGATGGACCCGGTAGCTTTAAATCCGCTGAGCAGAACAGGAACGGTCCATTCCACGGATTGGGTCACAGCGGGTACCAGGCCAAGAAGGATGGCCAGTGCGCTGGTGATTGTCAGGACGACCGGGGTGATGATGAATGGAGCCGCCATCGTCAGGTTAAAGATGATCGGGAAACCGAAAACAGCGATTTCACTGATATTAAACAGTACGGAGGGAAGCGCCACATGGGCGATCTTCCTGTTATGGCTCTGCTTCGAGGCGATGCAGAGGGCAAGGACGAAGCTTAAGGCGGTTCCGCAGCCGCCCAGGAATACGAAGGTGTCGAGAAACGTCTTGGAATAGATTTCCGTAGGGCGATTTCCAGCCGTCATCAGGGCCTGATTGATCTCTACGTTCTGCTCAAACAGCTGTCTGGAGACGGCCTCCAGCGTATTGGTGCCGTGGATTCCCATGAGCCAGAGGACGTGTGTGATAATCACATATAGAAGGATTCCAAACAAATTTCCGCTGATTCCGTCAAAGAGTTTCAGAAACAGGTAGGAACCGAAATTCGTGATATTGCTGTCACTCCACGTGATGCGGACGGAATATCCCGTAATTGTGAAAAGCAGGGTGATGGCAATGACAGGAATCAGACTCTGGATCGAAATGTTAAACAGATAGTCGGCTCCTGTGGTGTGCAGTCTCTCGAACCGGCGTCCAAGCTTCAAGAGCCGCTGGAACAGGATACAGGACAGCAGGGTAATGCACATGGCAGTAAAGACCCATTCCGCGCTGAAGATATAGTCCGTCTGATCCTCAATTCCTCCGCAGAAGGCCAGATAGGAGCAGACAGAGACCACGGGATAGAGCAGCAACTGGTCTGTCTCAGCCAGCTGTCCGTAGGAGATACTGATGGTGATGGTAAGAACCAGGGCCAGGGAACCCAGACTGATCATGTAAATGGTGTTTAAAAGCTCTGCAGCAGCTCCGTCAAGCCAGGAGGCGAGAAAAATCTGATAGCTGTCAATGGGAAAATTATTGAGAAGCAGAGAAAAAGATCCCATGATCAGAAATGGGATAGCGAGTGTCAATCCATGGCGTATGGACCGTGCAAAGATCGAATTTTGAAACCGGGATATTATTTTACGAAAACTCATGGTAACTCCTCAGGCCGGAGGCTGCAATGGAATAAAGTTGCTGTAGCTGCTGTTTCCTACATTATACACGAATCAGTTTCAGAAGTCATTCCATAAATGCATCAGTTTGAAAAAACAGATTGGATGATGCAACTTTGATGCATGCCCCCTGTAGAATCAATATTGACACAATTCGACAAAAAAGGATGTACAGCATAGAAGAAAAGGGGGACGGAAATGAAGAAATTATGGATCTATATGGCGGTGCCCATGACGCTTTTAAATGGATGCCAGATCCGCCCGGCACAGGCTGCGCCCACGGTGAATACCGTGGCGGAAAGGGAGACCGGCCAGGAGCAAACGATACCAGTGGAGCAGAAAGTGCCGCAAAATCAGCAGGGAATGGCCGCGGAAACCATAAAAGAAGCCGCATTTCACGGCTCAACCGTTATGATTGCCAAATCGCAGAAAACAAGGGCCGCCGATATCACGGAGGAGGAAATCGAAGCGATGGTCAGGATGGCGGCCTCCGATTTGAAAACTGTCGTGAAAAATGGGCAGACTGTGGTACTGAAGCCCAATCTGGTCCAGATGATTGTGGATTCCACGGGGGAGCTGCTGGATCAGGAGGTCAACGGGATAACGGTGGACTGGCGTGTCACAAAGGCCGTGTTAAAAATGGTAAGGGAGTTAAATCCGGATGGAAAGGTCTATATCATGGAGGGATCTGCGACGGGGCCGACCCGAGAGGTGATGAAATATTTCCATTACACTCCGGATTATATGGAGGGAGTGGATGGGTTCCTCTGTCTGGAGGAAGACTGCGGGGCGTGGCAGGATTTTGACGCGCCGGAGGTGGTAAAGGTGGTGCTGCCGGACGGTCTGCTCCATAAAACGTATTATTTTAGCCGGATTCTCTATGAGGCCGACGTGGTAATCAGCATTCCCACCTTAAAGACCTCTTCCGGTGTGGTGGTCACGGGCGGAATCAAAAATGTGAGCATCGGCACGCCGCCGGGGAATCTATACGGAGTGGCGCCCGATAACCCCAGCAAGACGGCCATGGTATCCCACAAGATCACGGACGGGGAGCTGGACCGGTGGATTTACGACTATTACATGGCCAAACCGGTGAATTACGTGATCGTGGATGGCCTTCAGGGCTTTCAGAGCGGACCGGTTCCCATGTCGCACGAGCGGAAAGAGACCGATAAAATGAATATGGGCGTCATCATGGGAGGAACGGATGCCGTGGCGGTCGATACCATCTGTTCCCTGGTAACCGGATGGGACCCTGAGAGCATCGGTTATTTAAATCTGCTGCGGAAAAATACGGAAGCGGGGGAACTGGAGTCGATCCGGGTAAAGGGAGCGTACGTCGATGAACTGAGAAAGAAATTTACAATCAGGAAACCGGAGCTGGGCGGTATACAGCTGGAAGCAGGAACTGGGCCGTCACTGGAGGCGGAGGCAGGAAGGAATGGGGAGCAGTTGGAGATACAGTATAAGACTGGAGAAAATGCCTGCAAGACAGAGATTTTCGTGGATGGGATATTTCAGTATTCCGGCGGGACGGCCGCTGATGGGGAAATTCAGCTGAATATCCCCGGACTGTCTGCCGGAACACATGAGGTGCAGATCGTCGTCTACGACCGTTTCCTGAATAAGACGGCGAAGACCATAGAAGTATAAGACCGTGAGGACCATTATGCATCAGATCAGCTCATGAATCCGGCAGATCAGATCCAGGTCCTCTTTTTTCAGTTTCAAATTGGAATTCAGTACGGTTCCATCCGGAGCCGTCACCCGGATATCGATGACCGTTCCTTCAGCCAGAGCGCGTCCGCGGACCGCTTTCATGAAGGAGGGAAATTTTGGATGGCGTACCTTAAATGAGGTCCATTCTTCTTTTAACTGCATGAGTGCTGCAAAGTTCATGGATAGGTGTTTCCTTTCTGACTGTATTATACTGCCCGTAAAATCGTATCACAGAAAAAAACTACGGTCAATACGTAAAACAGACTGAATTTCAGACAGAACTTGTATTTTAATGGTTGATAGGTAATAATGAAAAGAAAAGGAATTGAAAAGAACTGGAATGAAAAAGAGCTGGATTTATAAGAAGCGTCAGGAGGAAGTGAAATCGTGAAGAAGCCGGATTATGTAAAAGTCATCAAAATCGCCGTGGGCGCGGGCCTGGCTATCGTCCTGGCGGAGCGTATGGGGTTGCGTTACAGCGCATCCGCCGGGGTGATCACACTTTTAAGCATTCAGGATACAAAGAAGGAGACGATCCGGGTGGTGGCACGCCGGCTGCTGTCATTTGTCATGGCACTGGCCATCTCCGCGGCAGGTTTTTCTGTCTTTGGGTACGGCCCCCTGGCGGTCTGCGTCTTTCTGCTGTTCTTTTCTGCTGCCTGTATGGCGTTTGGAATGCAGGAGGGGATCTCTGTGAATACGGTGCTGATGACTCATTTCCTGGCAGAGCGTTCCATGACGGGAGCCAACATCGCTAATGAACTGGGGCTTCTGGCCGTAGGCGCGGGAATCGGTGTGATTCTCAATCTCTATATTCCCGGAAAGGTACATTTAATCCGAATGAGCCAGCGCCGGATCGAGAGCCATATGAAGGAGATTCTGCGAAAGATGGCGGGACAGCTGACCACTGGAAAGGGCGGAGATGCCGGGCAGGCAGACGGTGAACCGCCGCTTCGTTCCCTTCTGGAAGAGCTTGACGCAGAACTGAAACAGGGGGAGAAGAGTGCGTATGAGGACATGGAGAATAAGCTTCTCACTGAGACGAGATACTACCTCCGTTATATGAACATGAGGCGGACACAGGCATTTGTTCTGGGACGGATCGAGGGGGAGTTAAAGCATCTGGGGGAACTGCCTTCCCAGGCGCAGCCGATTGCAGAGCTGATGGAGCGGATCAGCGGGGGCTTTCATGAGTATAACAACGCCGTAGGCCTGCTTGAGGCCCTGGACGCAGTAAAGGAGGATATGCGGGAGCAGCCCCTTCCGGAGCTTCGGGAAGAATTTGAAAATCGTGCGGTGCTGTTTCAGATTCTTCTGGAGCTGGAACAGTTCCTGGAAATAAAGAAGAAATTTGTGGAAGAACTGTCGGCAGAGGAAATAGGAAAATTTTGGAGAGAGACCACGTGTTGACAGGCGGAGCAAACTTCTGTATACTCGACACAGCGTCTGTGTGCGAAAACCGGCTTAAAGTTGTTTCTGCCGGAAACTTGAGGTTTTTTTCCTGAAGTCTTCAGAGTATACTGGAAAAGAAGCTGGGGCGTGCCGGAACATTCACCGCACTGGTTTTAGAATTGCGGCCGGGAGGCGGACAACATGGAAAAAATGACGGATTTCTTTACAGCCAGGGTTGATATCTATGATGATCATATGATTCATGAGGTTGAAGGGTGCCGGGAAGGCTATTTAAAGATGGCGGAACTCGTGCCGGAAAAGACGAAGACACTTCTGGATCTGGGCTGCGGAACCGGACTGGAGCTGGAGGCAATATGGACCAGGAACCCGGAGATTGCCGTCACAGGAATCGATCTGACGCCCGCGATGCTGGAACGGCTGAAGAAAAAGTATTCTGACCGGGACGTTACTCTGATTGAGGCGGATTACATGGCCTGCGAGCTGGGAACGGAGCGGTATGATGCCGCGGTTTCCTTTCAGACACTGCATCATTTTACCCATGAGGAGAAGCTGGGGCTGTATGAGAAATTATGGCGTGCCTTAAAGGCCGGCGGCTGCTATATCGAGTGTGACTACATGGCGGAAACGCAGGAGCAGGAGGACTATTTCTTTGCGGAGAAAAAGCGTCTGGAGGAAGAACTGAAGCTTGTTAAGGGGGAATATTACCATTTTGACATGCCGTGTACCATGGATAATCAGAAGCATTTGTTAAGACAGGCTGGTTTTACTGAGGTGGAAGTGGTATGGAGACAGGAGAATACAACGATCCTGTATGCAAATAGATAGAGAGGGGGGCGTTTCTTTATGATGAAAGAGGTTAAGACTGCATAGCAACAGGCCTATGCAGTGAAAGATAATATGAGTAATTGTATAGCCTTTGCTATTCCTGACAGTAAAATATGTTTAGGAGGCAGCGATGCGCTATCGGAAAGCAACGGAGGTTCTGCCGGAAGAACTGGTGGAAGCAATCCAGAAATATATGGATGGGGGATACGTCTACATCCCCAGAAAAGAAGAGAACAAGAAAAAGTGGGGAGAAGAAACCTCCTTTCGGGGAGAGCTTAAGACCCGCAACGAAGAGATTTATCGTAGATATCTGGATGGATTCGGTGTGAAGACGCTGGCGGAGGAATACTTCCTTTCGGAAAAGAGTATTCAGAGAATCATTTTATCAGAAAAAAATAAAGAAAAACAATAGTATGGAAAAACGATGTGCCGGGAAAGAACCCCGGCACATCGTTTTTTTTGTGTATTCCTTCCGATCTCCCGCTGTGTGATGTACCGCATCTTTCAGACAGAACCGACAACGAGGTATGCCTTCGTCCGGAGCCGTGTTAGAGTGGTTTCCGGAGGGACTGTTATGAAGAACAATATTCAAAAAATAAGAAGAGAACGCTGGAAGCTTGTGCCGGAGGCCGTACCCACAGTGAGACGGAATTGCTCGAAATGTAAAGAAAAACGTGAATTTATAAATAGCATGAAATTTCGTGTAAATGCTAATGGAAAAAATGTGGATGTATGGATGATCTACCGCTGCGAGAAATGCAGTACCACCTGGAATATGAGCATTTTTGAGCGGAGCCCGGTGAGTGCGATACCGGAAGAGGAGTACGCCGGCTTCCAGGCAAACGACCGCCTGCTGGCAGAGTCCTACGGAAGACGAATGGATTTATTTGTAAAAAACAGAGCGGAAGCAGTGACGCCGGAAGGCGGATACCAGATAGAGGCAGAGGCGGAATCTGAAACGGGCGCTGAGGCAGGAGCAGAGGAAAACGTCCTCCCGGCTGAGAGCGGCTTCCGGCGTATTGAACTGGAGGTTCCGTTTCCCATGGTATTGAGACTGGACAGCCTGCTGGCCGACCGGCTGGGAGTATCGAGAAGCATGGTGAAGCGCTGGTGCGGCCAGGGAGTCGTGGTGAAGCTGGACAGAGAGGAGAATGTGTGGAAATCGGAGGAGAAGCTCTGCCGGGAAAAGGTCAGGAACGGTCTGGTGATCGGAATCCGGCCTATCCTGTCGGTTTCTGAGGCAGGAACGATGCCGCAGACTCCCGGTTCGACGCCTGTGAAATTAAAAGCCTGAAAGACGATCTGAACTGTCATATGAATATTACCATATTGTATCGGAATGCTTGACCGTACAAGGTAAAAATGGTATAATGAAGTAAATAAAACTGCGGAAGGAGATCGGCTATGATGAATCTGGAGAAGATGAAAAAACGAAAGAAAGAGTTGGGAATGACGAACCAGGAACTGTCTGAACGGTCCGGCGTGCCGCTGGGAACCGTTAATAAGATATTCAGCGGAGCCACGAAATCGCCGCAGTACGATACGATACTCGCACTGGAGACGGTTCTGGGGATGACATTTTACCGCGACGAAGACGGACCGTATATCAGCAGCATGCGGGAAGAAGCTTTTCATTATACGGTTCACGGATCGTATACCCTCAAGGATTACTATGCGCTCCCGGATCATCTCAGGGCCGAGTTAATTGACGGCCAGTTTTACTATATGTCATCTCCCGGCCTCGTTCACCAGAAGCTTGTCGGAGAACTGTACTTTCAGATCAAAGAATATATCAGGAGAAAGGGGGGACCCTGTGATGTATTTCTTGCTCCATTTGATGTGTTTCTGGATTCGGATGACAGAACGGTGGTACAGCCTGACCTGATGATCATCTGCGATCAGACGCGTGTGGAAGCGAAAGGCGTAACCGGTGCCCCTGATTTTGTCCTGGAGATCATATCCGAGAGCACAGGGAAGAAAGACTATTCGACGAAACTGAATAAATATTGGTCGGCAGGAGTCCATGAATACTGGATCGTTGATCCGTTAAAGGGACGAGTCCTGACGTACTGTTTTAACGGCGATAATCCGGATATAGGGATATATGGTCTGCATGATACAGTTCCAGTGGGAATTTATGGAGATTTGTCCATCAATTTTGGCGAGTTTTCCTTCCTGGTGTGATTTTTGTTAGAAGACAGGCGGTTTCCCGCAGACGTGAGATCAGATACGTGTATTTGCGAAGAACTGCCGGGTAAAAGGAATCAGACATACCTCATTGACAGGAGGCGTTCTGATTCCTTTTTTCTTTTTAGGAAGAATGCTCCTTCTTTCGGAACTCAGAAGGGGTGACGCCCGTGTAGTCTTTAAAAAGCTTGCAGAAATATTTGACGTTAGGGATCCCGACAGCCTCTGATATTTCGTACAGCTTCTGATTGGTGTTCAAGAGCAGCTGTTTCGATTTTTCAATCCGCACATTCTGAAGGTAGTTGATCAGATTCAGGCCGGTCTTCTTTTTGAACAGGGAGCTGAAGTAGCTGCTGTTCATGGAGATGAGGTCGGAGATCATACTCAAATCCAGATCCAGGTAATAGTTTTGCTCCATGTAGGCGATGGCCTGGTCTACCGGTGAGGAAGCCATGTGGGAGGCAGGGGCGGATCCGTCCTTTTTCTGCTTCCAGTAATCCATGAGCCGGGCATAGAGCGCATCCGTCAGGGCATCAGGAGAATCGCACGCCGTCATGGCTTCGGAAACGGAAAATTCAATTCGGTAGGCGCTATCCGGTTCGAGACCATCTTTGGCGGCCTGAAGTGCAAAGGTTTCTTCCAGCCTGTCGAGACAGTCACAGACGTACCCGGGGGAAGAATTCTCTACGCTGAGGATGTGATGAATGAAGCTGTAGAAGTTCTGGCGCAGATCGAATTGGCTGTTCCCAATGAAGTAGTGGTACAGCGTTTCGATCATGGTTAAGGGAATCACGGGAGTTCGTGCCTCCGTGTTCCGCTGCCGTTTCGGGTAAAATGCCACGGCCTCCGGATGGAAGAGCCGGTGATGCAGCAGCATGCATGCTTCCTGATACATGGAGGGAAGCGATTCCCTGGAACTTTCCACGCGGCTGATGGAGAGGCAGATCCGAAGCCCGTGTTTCTGGCAGTATACCCGGATATCTTCCTCTATATTCTGCCATATCTTGTGGCTGTAAGCAGAATCGAGGCGTGAAAAGTTGAAAAGCAGGCATTTATAGACGGACAGGATATCCGCCTGGTAAACGGCGGCATAGGGCTCAAACAGGGAGACGATCCACAGAAAATGGTTTTTATAGTCGATCGAAGACCCGTCTGAAGAAACAACAGGCGTGATCTTAATGCAGACAACCGCCATGTACTCCTCTGGAAATGCAATGGAGTAGTGGGAGAGGAAATGTCCGATCTCCCCGGCCGGATAACGGCCGGACAGGATATTGCCCAGCAGCAGCTCCTGGAAACGGTCAAGCTTTTTTTCGTAGGTGTGGATCCGTTCCGTCAGCTCCAGGCGAAGTGACTGCTGTTCCTTCAGCTGTCCAATCACCCGGGTGAGCACTTCTTTTATCTCATTCTTGGTGCTGGGCTTTAACAGATAGTCTTTGACTCCGTATTGAAGGGCCGTGCGGGCATACTCAAAATCGCTGTAGCCGCTCAGGATGATAAACTGGCCTTCCGGCAGCAGTTTCTGGCTCTCCCGGATAAATGTCAGGCCATCCATAAGCGGCATTTTGATATCGGTCATGATGATGTCGGGAGCATGCTCCCGGCAGAGACGCAGCCCCTCTTCTCCGTCACCGGCCTCGTAGATGTGTTCAAAGTCCATCTCCAGCTTTCGCAGGGTGACGATCAGTCCTTTTCTTATGATATCTTCATCTTCAACAATCAAAAGTTTCATAACTTACTCCGTTCGTTAAGGAAATTTTCTTCCTGCTCCTTTGTCGGTATGGAGACGGGCAGGGAGATCGTGTTGCAGGCGCCGCCTAAGTCAGAGGAGGAAAATGTAAAGGAATAGTGCCTTCCGTAAAGTAGGAAGAGTCGCAGGTTTACGTTGAGAATGCCGATGCTTTTACCGGATCGGGAGGATTCCATCTCCTGCGGTTCAAGGGATATGGGTTCGACCTCCAGTGTTTCCGTGGACTTCTTCATGGCAGCTGTAAGCGTCTGCTGCTGTTTGGCGCTGATTCCTGTCCCGTTGTCCTCAATCTTAATGATAATGCTGGAATCTCCCCTGTAAATGGTCACCTTTATGATCAGTTCACTCAGCTTATTCTCAAATCCGTGGACAAAGGAATTTTCAATAATGGGCTGAAGAATAAAATTGGGAATCTCAAAGCGGAGCAGATTGTCCGGCACCGACAGGAGCAGGGTGACCCGGTTGTTTAGCAGTAAATTCTGGATATTGATATAGTCCCGGATGATCTGCAGCTCATGCTCCAGCGTGCAGTGGTAGCTGGCCGGGGAGATGTTGTAGCGCATCAGATTCCCCAGGGCGGCGATGCTGTCGGAGAAATCATCCAGGTCGTGGATGATGGCGATCATTTTAAAGGTATCCAGGATATTAAAGAGAAAATGAGGATTGATCTGGGCCTGGAGAGCGGAAAGCTCCGTCTCCTTCTGCAGCATCCTGGCTTTGTAGACCCGGTTGATCAGCTCATTAATTTTGAATGACATATAGTTGATATCGGTGGCCAGCTGATCGATCTCATCCTCCCCGTTTACCGGGATGGCGACATGGAAATCGCCTTCCTGAATCTTATGTACGGCATCGATAATCGTGTTGATCTTTCGGATCAGCAGTGTGGACAGGAGGTAGGAGAGCAGCACGATGCCAATGGCAGCTGCTAAAATCACCAGGGCGAACGACTGCTGAGCCTTTAGAACCGGGCCGACGATCTCGGCGCCCGGAACCGCGCACAGGATCCAGCTGTCCAGCGCAACGATCTGTTTGATGGAAATCAGATACTCTGTCTGCGCCAGGGAGATGAGGAACGGGCCTCCATCGCTGTCAGAGAGAGAGTCGCCTTCCATAAGTCTCTCTTCCAGAGAATGGCGGAAATCTGCGGTAACCTTTGCCGGCAGGTCGGAGATAATCTTTCCGTCGCTGTTTACCGCCGCCACAAAACCGGATTCCATGGCCGGTATGGTTTTCATGCCCTCGAAAAATACGGATGGTTTTATGCAGACCTCCAGGAAATTATTGGAGGTCAGAAGAGGATAAAACAGGGAATAGACCATCTGCTCTTCCCCTCCGTAGCCGTAGCTGTAGCTGCGGTTTATGTGGCATGGCTCCAGGTAAAAGCCCTTGTCAAAAATGGAATGCTCCATCTCCTGCATCCACGGCTCTGAGCGGTAGTCATCGTACTGATGAAGGTACTGGGTTTCCGGAATCGAGGGGTTATTTGTGAAAAAATGGTAGTAGGATATCTCCGGGCTGGAGGCTTCCAGCCATGAGAGCAAGGGCGAAATATCGTTGTTCAGAATCTCGATTAATTCGAGATCGCCGTAAAATTTGGGGACGAAGAACTTATTGATGACCGTGTTGGTGGAGACTAAATAGGAGACATTTTTTATTTTCTCTATTTTGGAATGGATGGTATTCAGTTCCTGATCCAGTCTCTGATCGATGGCGCTCACGGCGTTTTCCCGGACCGGCTTTACGATGGACTGATACAGCAGGACAAGGCAGAGCATGAGCGGGAATGAGACAAGGACGAGATAACAGAGAATCAGCTTCGATTTATAATGCATTTTTTTGATAATTCCCATTTGCAGGACCTCCGAAGTATGGATGTTACGTGAAAACAACTATATTTATTATACTATTTCCAAAAAACGTGCTTCTTTTACAAAATCCGTGTGATATACTATGAGCACCTGGTAAGGTATGCTGTATGGCAAACGGGAATGTTCCCAATATTCAATTATAAAGCGTTTTTTTAGTTTTGCAACGGGAAAAACGTCAGATGGAGGAGGCTTGGTATGTGTATATGAAAAAGTTACCCAAAAAAAAGAGGTCAGGAAAGAGGCAGTTTCAACTGCAGCTAATGGTGATTCCAGCCATGGTGTTCTTTTTTATTTTTTCCTATATCCCGGTTATGGGACTGGCAAATGCTTTTCTGGATTACTCGCTGACCGACGGATTCTTCGGCCACGCATTTGCAGGAATGAAGTATTTTAAGGAGCTGTTCTCCAGCGAGAGCTTCTATCTAGCCATGAAAAATACACTGGGAATGAGTTCCTTGAAGTTCTTCTTTACGTTTACGTCGCCGCTTCTGCTTGCGCTCATTATCAATGAGGTACCGTTCAAGTGGCTGAAGAAGGCAACCCAGACGGGAAGCTACTTACCGCATTTCCTGTCCTACGTTATTGTAGCGACGCTCTGGATTGTGTTTCTGGACAGCAAGGGACTGATCAATGATATTCTGATGAGACTGCATATCACGGATATGCCCATCGAATTCCTGGCGGATTCCAAGTATTTTTGGTGGATCGGCGTGTGGATCGACTGCTGGCAGGAGAGCGGCTGGAATGCGATTATTTATCTGGCGGCTATCGCGGGCATCAACCAGGATATCTACGAAGCGGCGGCCGTGGACGGCGCCGGGCGTCTAAAACGGATCACACAGATCACGCTTCCGTCTATCGCATGGACGGCCGGAGTCCTTTTCGTTATGAACTGCGGAAACTTACTGAGCGGCGGCCCGGTGGCTTCCAACTTCAACCAGTCATATTTGCTGGGAAATGCCTTTAACTATTCGAAATCCTATGTAATCCAGAAATTCATTGTCGATGAAGGCTTAAACCAGATGAGGTTTTCCTTTGCGGCGGCGGGGAATCTGATTCTGTCCGTACTTTCGGTGACGCTTCTTCTGACCGCCAACAAAATATCAAAAAAAGTATTTGGAAAGAGTGTCTTTTAACGGGGGTGACGATATGCTTCGAATGAAATTAGGAAGACCTGGAGAGGACAGAATCATTAATATCGTTACTTCTGTATTGTGTATTCTGGTTCTGATCGTGACCGTATATCCGGTTTATTACTGCCTGATCTATTCGTTTAATGACGGCAAGGATGCGGCGAAACAGGCGATTTACTTCTGGCCGAGAAAGTTTTCCCTGGAGAATTACAAGATCGTTTTCCAGAACAAAGCGATCTATCCGGCCTTCATGATGACGATGCTCAGGAGTATTGTGGGAACGGTACTGGCCGTTTTCTGTATGGCCATGGCGGGGTATGCGCTGTCCAAGGATAACTTAAAGGGGCGGAAGGTTTATATGATTATGGGCGTCATAACGCTGTATTTTTCAGCCGGAGTGGTGCAGTCCTATCTCCTTTACCGGGAGATGCGGCTTTTGGATTCCTTCTGGGTCTATATCCTGCCTAACATTTTTCAGTTTTATTATATCATTCTGTTTATATCATTTTTCAGAGAACTGCCGGCGGCGCTGGAGGAATCGGCGCAGATGGATGGAGCGGGGTACTTTACGATCCTGTTTAAGATCATCATACCGCTGTCAACGCCGGTGATCGCCACGGTATCGCTGTTTGTAGGGGTCTGGCACTGGAATGACTGGTTCCACCCGGCGTTCTTTATCCAGAACGAGAGTCTGATGACACTGCCGGCCGTCCTGATGCGGGCCATGTCTCTGGCCGAGGCGCAGCAGACGCTGCAGAAGATGATCGCCGTGCCGTCGCAGAGCAGTACCACCATGGAGTCGGTCCGGTATGCGATGTTAATCGTGTCGATTCTGCCGGTAACGATTATTTACCCCTTCGTCCAGAAATTCTTCTTAAAAGGGATGATGCTGGGTGCGGTGAAAGAGTGAGCCTACCCATTCAGCAGTGCGGCACTTTTTAATACAAACTGTCATAGGGCGGAACGCCCGGGCTTCTTGTTTTCGTGCATTTCGAAAACAAGAAAATGCACGAAAACAAGAAGATGCACGGCTGAAAAAATTACGAATAAAAAAGTAAATAGATAACCATACATAAAGGAGAGAGGGAATATGAGAAAGTTGAAACGTGTATTATCATGCATGGTGTGCTCTGCTATGGTAGCAGGTATGCTGGGAGGCTGCGGGGGCGGTCAGAGTACGGTTAAGGAGACCACAGCGGGGACTGCGGCAGTGGATACGACGGAAGCAGAAACGCAGACAGAGGCGCCGGAGGCGGCTGCATCGAATTTCCAGTCTGAAATGGATTGGGAGAAAATCGGCTGGCAGGCGGATCCGGAAGATCTGGAATGGAAGGAAGATACATCGCCCATAGAATTAGGGTATTACGCCAACTTCTCCTGGTTTTCACTGGACTGGAACGATGCCACGGCAGAGCGTGTGACCGCGAAGACAGGCGTTGATTTAAACTTTATGAAACCGGTAGTTGACGACGGTCAGAAGCTGAATATGATGATCGCCGGCAATCAGCTGCCTGATATTCTGACTCTGGACAAAAATGACGCGGCCTTAAAGAAGATGGCCGAGGCGGGGATGCTGTGGTCACTCGACGATCTGATTGACCAGTATGCGCCGAAGATGCGTGAAATCCTTCCGAAGGAAATCTTAAGCAACTATCAGATGGCGGATGGAAAGACGTATCAGTTTACCACATGGATTCAGGGAGAAGCATGGCAGAAGGCCGCGAGAGAGTACGATCAGATCGTGGGAACGAACCAGCCAATCATGACAGTCAGAAAAGATTACTACGATGAGATTGGCCGTCCGGAGATCAGGAATATGACCGAATTCATCGCAGCTGTTAAGCAGATGAAGGAAAACCATCCGGATAAAATCGGTTTTTATCCCGCTGATGGAAGCATGTCCGCCGATGAGTTTGGAAAGAGCGCGAAGCTTTCCCACTATGGCATCCAGATGGGATTGAGCACCGATTTTTCAGAGAAGGACGGGGGAATCCAGTGGGTGGTCCGCGACGACAAGTTCAAAGAGCCAATGAAGTATTTAAATGAGATGTATCTGGAAGGAATTCTGACAAAAGATCCGTTCATTGACACCAAGGATGTAGGAAAGGCCAAGATTGAGCAGGGCGATGTGATTTCCTACTGCTGGACGATCTCCGACGGCGAGAAGGTGCCTGGAGACAACCCGGATACTACCTACGAGATTCTGCCTCCGTTTGAGACATACGGACAGATCAGAACGGGAGCCGGCTGGCTGGCGACCGTGATTCCGAAGACCTGCAAGGACCCTGAGAGAGCGATTCGTTTCCTGGAATATCTGGCATCTGTAGAGGGACACAGCGACGTATCATGGGGCATCGAAGGCGATACGTATCAGGACGCGGTAGCAGGCGCCCAGTGGCATATGGTAGATGGAAAACCGGTTCTGCTGGAAGAATATGTGAAGGATAAGAACGCGGACTGGGGCGGCGTTGCCTCCAGAAACGGACTGGGCGAGTATTGGATTGCCTGCAACGAGCTGTTGTGGAACCTGCCGTGGTGGAACGACCAGGATGAGAGAATGAACAAATTCAATGAACAGTTTGGAAAGTATGTGGAATTCCGTCCGGAACTGGACATTCAGGACCCGTCACCGGAATCTGAAGAGGGAATTATCAGACAGAAAGCGTTCAGCCTCCTGCAGCAGTATTCCGTAAAAATGATCTTTACCGAGGACTTTGAGTCTGTGTACCAGGAATTCATTCAGAAGATTGATGAGCTGGGGATGAATAAGGTGGAAGCTTATTGGACGGAAGAGTATAAGAATAAGATAAAATAAGAGGGATTATGACTGAGAAAAAGATTACCTGCTGCGGAATCAGACCACTTATTTACTGCATCAGCAGGGAAGAGGGAGATCCGTATCTGATCCATAATTACGACGGCGCGGTGGAGTTCCCGCCCGTTACCCGGTGCTTTATCCTGCCCTTCCAGGGGCAGGGGGAGTACCGCTCCTATGAGGTGAAATCGAAAGAGCCATTCCAGATTTATATAAGTGCAGATGAAATGGAGGTGACCGTTTCAGCAGATAAAGAGGAGACTGTATCCCAGTTGGCATGGAAAGAATTTGACGGCCCGCCGCACAGTGATGTGATGGGTAATTCCATAGAACTGGACTTCGAAAATGGGGATATCTTCCGGGATACGTATTACCATTTTTACTGGGAAACGCTTCTGCCCTCTGTGGTGGAGCGGACGAGGGCGAAATCGTATTCCAACAGTGATGGTTACGTGGTGAGTACGCTTCAGAAGGGCGCCTATGCGGGAACGTACCCGGATGTAGACCATGAATTCCAGATCAAAGGACGTCTGGCCGTGGCGGATGAACTGGATCTGGCTGTGGTAAGGCGCATGATGGAACTGCAGCTTAAGCTGATGGCAGAGGACCCGGAGCAGGCGTTCCGTGATCCGTGTGCCATTCAGCCGAGCGGAGCCAGAGAGTACCATGTCAGGCGGAACAGCCTGGATAACTCGGAGAATGCGGAGATGTTTCTCGTGACCGGAAATATCGAAATCATTGAATCTGCATGCTTTTATTACGCAGCCGTTAAAGACGATGACTGGCTCCGGGGCCATATCGAGGGGCTGGAAAACTCCCTGTCCCTTGTGGAGAGCTGTATCGACCGACAGGGCCGGCTGTGGTCCGACGTTTATTACGAGGATCAGGTGATCAAGGATGGCCGGGAATGTATGGCCCAGGCGCTTGCGGCCAGAGCATTTGAAATCATGGCCGGGCTGGAAGCGGTCTTAAAACGGGATAAACAGGAGGCGCATTACCGGGCCGTATCGGGTCTGCTGAAAGGTGTCCTGGTGCAGGCGCTTCCCACCGGCTTCTGGGATGCGTCGAAGATGCGGTTTATCGACTGGGTGGACAGAAATTCGGTGTCCCATGACCATATCCACCTTCTGGCAAATGAGCTTCCGGCGCTGTTTCATTATACGAATCCGGATCAGGAGCAGGGCGTGGACCGTCTGATGGAGGCGTGTTTTGAGGAGTTCCAGCGTTTCCCCAGCTTCGTTTCCGCCAGAATTTCAGATTATACGGAGTCGGAGATCGGTTCGGGAGGCCCGTATGACCTCTGTGCGGCCGGCAGATAGTGGTGCTGGGATTTTGCCTACTGGAGAGAAAAGGGAAGAACTGATATTCTGGAACAACAGCTTTTGGCGGTCTGCCGTCAGGCCAGGATGGACGAATACCGGATGGGTGAACGGTATGACATGAATTACGTTTACTATCACAGTGAGAAAAACTGGCACGGAGCGGCCCATTATTACGAGTATCCCTGCGTATTTATCTGGAATCTGATTGCCGGGTACGCGGGTGTGCGGTTTGGGCTTCAGGCTGATTTAGAGATAGAGCCGATGCTCGCCGGAGACGGAAGAGTAAGGCTGGAAAATCCGCAGTACGGCATTGAATATGAGGTGGCGGGAAATACCATTTTCGTGAAAAATCTGCTTGATCGAGAGCGGTCACTGCTGGTAAAATGGAAAAATGAGGAACGGCTGGTGAAGCTGAGAGAAAACGAGACATGGTCCTATACGTGCGGCGTACAGAGACCTGTACGGCTTTTCTGGAATGAGGAGATTACATGGTAAGAGATATAAAAAGATATGGAAATCCGGCTTGCAGGGAACGTGCCATTGTACAGGGGCCGAACTGCCGTTTCACCGTATTGACGTCCTCACTGATTCGTATGGAATACAGCGAAAACGGCAGCTTTGAGGACCGGGCCACGCAGATTGTGATGAACCGGGAGTTTACGGTTCCGAAATATGAAGCTGTATGGAATGGTGGTTTCCTGACGATTACTACGGAGTTTTTGCAGCTGCGTTACCGGGGCGGGGCGTTTGCTGAAGACGGATTGAGTATACGAACGATCGTTGATCCAAAGACGGGAGAAAGCCGTATATGGCGCTGGGGAGACGAGAGTAAGGATCTGGGAGGAACTGCGCGCACGCTGGATGAGGCAGATGGTGCGATTCCTCTGGAGCACGGGATGATTTCCAGAGACGGTTGGTCTGTGATTGATGACAGCGGTTCCATGGTCATTGGAGAGGACGGCTGGGTTACGCTGCGCGGAGGAGTTGAACTGGATTTCTACTTCTTTGGATATGGCCACCGCTATCAGGAATGTATCCGCGATTTTTACAGGCTGTGCGGGAATACGCCTCTGCTTCCGCGGTGGGCGCTTGGAAACTGGTGGAGCCGGTACCATAGATATACGGAAGAGGAGTATAAGAGGCTGATGGTGCGCTTTCAAAGAGAGCAGATCCCATTTTCCGTGGCAGTCATCGATATGGACTGGCATCTGGTCGATATTCCGCCGAAATATGGGACCGGGTGGACCGGATATACCTGGAACCGGGAGCTGTTCCCTGATCCGCCGAAGTTTCTGGCGTGGCTCCATGAACAGGGGATGAAGGTTACCTTGAACGTCCATCCGGCGGACGGGGTGCGCGCCCATGAGGAGGCGTATCCGCGAATGGCGGAGGCGCTGGGAATCGATCCGGCAGGCGGGACAGCGGTAGAGTTCGACGTGACGGACCGGGCGTTTCTGGAGGCCTACTTCGATGTGCTGCACCACCCGATGGAAGAGGACGGCGTCGATTTTTGGTGGGTGGACTGGCAGCAGGGAAAGGAAACCAGGATTCCCGGCCTGGATCCGCTCTGGATGCTGAACCATTACCACTATTTGGATAGCACACGGGCGGGCGGCGCGGGCCTTACATTTTCCCGG
Organism: Hungatella sp. SB206; assembly: GCF_051132295.1. Lineage (NCBI taxonomy): Bacteria > Bacillati > Bacillota > Clostridia > Lachnospirales > Lachnospiraceae > Hungatella > Hungatella sp. SB206. Next base: position 1,702,898 of record NZ_CP096603.1, read on the forward strand.
TATGCGGGAATTGGCAGCCATCGGTATCCTGTCGGATTTTCCGGGGATACCATCATAAGCTGGGAGAGTCTTCAGTTTCAGCCGTATTTTACGGCTTCGGCAAGCAACGTGGGATATGGCTGGTGGAGCCATGACATCGGAGGACACATGATGGGGGCCAGGGATGATGAACTGGCGGCGCGCTGGGTGCAGCTCGGCGTATTTTCACCGATCAACCGGCTTCACAGCACCTCCAATCCATTCAGCGGTAAGGAACCCTGGAATTTCAATAAGCGGGCCGAGATGATTATGGGAGACTTCTTGCGGCTCCGTCATGAACTGATCCCCTATCTCTATACCGCGAACCGCCGGGCCAGCTTCGAGGGTTGTCCTCTGGTTCGGCCGCTGTACTGGGAGGAGCCGGAACAGAAGGAGGCCTATGAGTTCCCGAATGAATATTATTTCGGCTCGGAACTGCTGGCCGCGCCTATTACGGAGCGGATGGAACCGGAGGCGGATCTGGCGGGCGTGAAAGCCTGGATTCCGGATGGAATCTGGTTTGATTATCAGAGTTCGCGGATATATCAGGGCGGAAAACAGATGATGCTTTACCGCACCTTAGAACAGATGCCGGTGCTTGCAAAGGCGGGAGCAATCATTCCCAGAAGCCTTGACAGGATGGGAGGCACGGGGAATCCGAACTGCATGGCGGCCGATATTTTCCCTGGCGCGGACGGCTGTTTCAGCGTATGGGAAGACGACGGGAGAACAGAGGCAGATGGGGAAAATGATGACAGGTGGGCTGTAACGCGGCTTTCCCTGGAGTGGAGCCCGCTTACCCGTTTCGTAATTGGCGGTGTTGAAGGAAATCGAAGTGCGGTTCCGGAAATGCGGTCATGGAAGCTGAATTTCCGGAATGTGGAATATGTGGTTCCGGAAGTGACCGTCGAAGGAGAGCGTGTGGACGCGGTTGTCTCCTACGATGAGGTGAGAAAAAATCTGACACTGGAGCTTTCGGGAATCCCCTCCGTAAAAACCGTGGAGGTGCGATTTGGAACCGGTATGGAGATGGCCTCTATGGACCGGGCAGATCAGGCATTCGAGATTTTAAACAGGGCGCAGATTTCTTATGATAAGAAGGAAGCGATATTAGAGGCGGTAAAGAAACAGAGAGGCGATGCGCTTCTGACTATACAGAGCATAGAGGAAAATACGGTACTGGTGGGGGCGCTGGCGGAAATACTGTTCAGCGATAGAAATTAAAATGCGTTTCCCCGCGCATAGACATCAGGCATTATGCCCGGCGGCCCCTTGACAGGGACGCCGGGCTGTAAGCGTTTGATACAGACACACAGCAGGCAGACTGAAAGGAGAAAAGAGATGGAAAGTATTTTTAAGGTTGGTGAATTTGAGGTGATTTCGGAGGCGGCTGTATCCTGTACCGCTTTGGTGACAGAAAAAGGGGCGGGGAGGACCGTTACGGAGTTTCAGCTTCAGTCAGACCGTATTTTGTGTATGGGAACTGAAGTTGAAATCCGTTATTCCTTTCCCATTATCGATATCTGCGGACGGTGGCATCCGAACTGCCGTGCTGACCGGTCGTTGAAGGCGGATTGGGAGGCGCCGGTGGCGTCCATGACAGCTGTCTCGGCTCCTGTCGTCTGTTTCTTCAATTCCGAAAGCAGGAACAGACATACGATCGCAGCTTCGGAGCTGTGCCAGGAAGTGGATATGAATGCCGGAGTGCATGAGGAAGACGGCAGGATGGCCGTTAAGATCCGGTTCGTTCTGAGCCCGCAGAAGCTGAGCGCGGGATATTCCTTCCGGCTGTGGGAGTCACAGGAAGATGTTCCGTATTGGGATACGTTAGATCAGGTGAGGCAGTGGTGGGAGGAGGCAATGCCGCCTGTCATGGAGGTGCCGGACGCGGCCAGAGAGCCGGTGTACTCTTTCTGGTACTCCTGGCACCAGGATATCAATGCCTCTATTGTTGAGGAGGAGGCGGAGCGCGCTGCGAAAATGGGCTTTGATACGATTATCGTGGACGACGGCTGGCAGACCGGGGATAATAACCGTGGATACGCGTTCTGCGGGGACTGGGCACCCGAGCCTGGAAAATTTCCGGATTTTCCGGAGCATATACGGCGGGTTCACGCCATGGGTATCAAGTATATGCTTTGGTTTTCCGTACCATTTGTGGGAAAGAACACAGGCTGCTGGAACCGTTTCTCCGATAAACTGCTCTGCTACGATGAGCGGCAGCAAGCCGGAGTTCTGGATCTGCGTTATCCGGAGGTACGGGAGTATTTGCTGGCAGTCTATTTAAAAGCTGTCCGGGAATGGGATTTAGATGGGCTGAAGCTGGATTTTATCGATGAGTTTTATATAAGAGAGGGTACTCCTGCGTGGAAGGAGGGAATGGATTTCAGGGATATCCAGGAGGCGCTGGACGTGTTTATGACCAGCGTGCGGGAGACTCTGCGGAAGGAAAAGGAGAATCTGCTGATTGAATTCCGGCAGCGCTATATCGGACCCAACATGCGCAGGTACGGTAATATGTTCCGCGTCGCAGACTGCCCCTGTTCTCCGGTAACTAACCGGGTCGGCTGTGCGGATCTGCGGCTCCTGTGCGGACACAGCGCCGTCCATTCGGATATGCTGATGTGGAACCGTGGGGAGAGCCCGGAGGCCGCGGCCATACAGGTCTTGAGCTGTCTCTTCGGCGTTCCGCAGATCTCGGTCCGCCTGGCGGATCTGGAAGAGGGGATTGCGGAGATGCTCCGGTTCTGGCTGGATTTTATGAGACAGCACAGAGCACTGCTGCAGACGACTGTGATCCATGCGAAGGAGCCGGAAAACCTCTATCCGGAGGTGAGCGTGGAAAATGAAACGGAGGAGATCCTGGTTCATTATTCGGCAGAACGAGTGATCCGTCCGGCTGCGCAGAAGGAAATCACTTACTTTGTAAACGCCCAGCACGCCCAGGAGCAAATACTTATTCTGGATCCGGAAAGGGCGGTGTCGGTTACCGTGAAGAACTGCCGCGGAGAAGTGACGGAGACCATGGAGTGGAACGGGGGAGAGGGCCTCGTAAGGCTGTCCATGCCCGCGTGCGGTCTGTGTGAGCTGCGCTGGAGATGAGCACGGCGAGGTACTGGTACTGCGTTGCATAATGCAGTACTAGTACAGCATTGTGCAATTAACAGTGAATATAGCACCCGCTATCTACGCCAGGTGCACGGCCGCGAAGCTAACCGTAGGGTCCACTACGCCGTCGCTTCGCGGACGCACACCTGACGCAGATATCAGGCACTCTATTCACCATTAATTACGCAATGCTGTACTAGAGAATTGGGATATAGAGATCAATCTGGGATTCCGGGTTGTCATATCCTGAAAATCGCTGATCGTATACTTCAAAATCTTCCCGCGCATCCAGTTTCTCATTCGTTCCGAGAAACCAGGTGCCCCAGATATAAGAATAGCTGTCCTGAAGGAGGGAGAGGCTGCCGGTGTGTGTGAACACCGCGTAGCGCCCTCCTTTTATGATCTTTGGAACAAATGGCGCAGGGAGACCGTCAAAGCTGCTCACCTCGACCGCTGCAACCTCTGAGAAGAGAACATCCCCATTCATGCTGTAGAGCGTATTGCCCTGGCCGCAGGCCTCGCAGATGCCGAAGCCTCTCCCGCCGGGGATCTGGTGGGGAATCTGATGAGACATTTCCATAAAGGCGGCCCAGAGGCCGGGCAGCACGTTATCGTTCAGCGTGGTGCTGCCGCGCAGACCGGCGGCCATGATATCAGGCAGTTCCACTATGATGGGATGGACCGTCAGGTTCTTCGTGATATGGGTGAGGCGTTTCCCCTCCAGCTGTGGCTTGGATCCGATGAACAGATCGAGCCGGTTCTTCCGGTAGGAGACCGGGCTGGTGAGGTAAAGCGACTTGAAGGCGCGGCTGAAGCTTTCCGCAGATTCGAATCCGCAGTCTAAAGCGATATCGAGGATCCGCCTGTCCGTATAGAGCAGCTCCTTGGCGGCTTTGGCGATCCGCCGCTTCCGGATGTAGCTGCCCACACTTTCACCCAGCAGGGCATTGAACTGCCGTGTAAAGTGGTAGTAGGAGTATCCGGCCGCGGCAGCCGCGTCTTCGACTTTGATGTCTTCGCCCAGATGATTTTCGATGTAGAGGATGGCGCATTCCAGCGCTTTTAAATAGTCCATGGTCAGGCTCCTTTCTGCCAGGTCAGGCGGCATGAGTGGGCAGCGTATTTTTGTACAATCTGGCTGAATCTTAAGGTTATGCAAATGGATTCGGGGCGAAACGGAACATATCCGGAGCCGCGGGTTCACCGGAGATGGAGATCACTTCTTCCGAAGTGGGGAGCGGATCGCTCAGCCGGTACGTATGCCAGCCGTTTTCTGCCCGTCCGCCCCAGCATAATTCTATTATACCATCCATCGGATCAAGGATCATGCTTTTTGTTGTGCCAAAGAAATCCTGATAGAAACGGCAGCACAGCCCGTTCGGATAGGGGGCCAGAAGCATGGATTTTAACTGGCTGACCGTGAGCGTTTCCGTGCTGTCTGCAATGCTCTTAATATAGTCATACCGCTTCAGGGAATGGATCATGGCCTCCGGTTCTAAGGATGCCAGTTCATGGATTACGGCATGGTTGGTGGCGTGGGTGTAGGGAAGCGGGGAGGTTTTATCCAGAGGACGGACCGCCATTCTGCCATCCAGTGTTTCTACCAGGGCGCCATTTCCGGAACGGTCCAGCAGGATCAGATTGAGATTGTAGGCGATGGGCATGCCCTTTAAAAAGAGGAGCGCCTCCCTGGTATCACGGCAGTTTTCCAGAAGCGAGCGGATAACCGCCCAGTACTGCAGGCCCTCCAGTGCAGGCCGGCGCATACATTTGTCGGCGCCGACCGGAAATCCGCAGGAGCTCATGGTGACGGCCAGCCCCTGGTCATTGAAGCCATCCTCCCGTCCAAAGCATAAGACACTGGTGCCCATATGCGTATATTTCCCTTCCACACTGGTTTTAATCAGCTGGAAATCCTCCAGTTCGTCGTTGAATTCATAGTTGCGCGCAATAAGCGGGTGTCCGTTCGAGGATTTGGAGGGCAGGAGGGCTAAGTGACTGCAGTTAGGCTTTAAATAGGTCATGGCATAGTAGACGACAGATTCCAGAGGGACATTCAGTTCGCCGGCAAAACCGGAAAGCTCCTCATTCAGTCCCGGGCACCACCGGGCAAACAGTGTTTCCGCCTGCCGGGCTTCGGCTTCACCGAAGTTTTCATATCCGGATGTATAGTAATTCTTCATTGAAGGAATGGAAGCTGCCATGCGTCCCAGCGCCTGTCCAATCTCATAACTGCTTCCTTTCAGTTCCAGCGTTCGTGTTGTGATTGATTTCATAAGTGAATACCTCCTGTGTTGGTTGATTGATGAGATAATCTTAACGTAAATAAGAAATTTAATCTTGACATTTCCTGCGGGAATTACTGGAGTGTGAGTATGCGCAAGCAGTCAGGTCTTTTACGAATGCTGTGTTTATGATATACTATGAGCATCGTGCAATTCAGAACGTGTCAGAAAGGAAGGAATAAGCGTATGGCGGGAATGAAACTGGCGGAGCCGTGGCTGCCTGAAGTATATGAACTTGTGTCGGAGGAGACAGAGCTTCTTCATCAGAGCAGGGAAGGGGACGAGCGGATCCAGAATGCATATTTAAAGAATATGACTGCACAGGAGGAAGATTTTTCCGGCCTGTGTTTCTCCAGAGTAAAGTTTGAAAATTGCAGTTTCGAGGGGTGTAATTTTGAAAAGGCGGAATTCAGCGATGTGTTGTTTATCTCCTGTAACTTTTCCAACTGTCTGTTCCGCGACAGCTTTCTCAGACGGGTATCATTTCAGCGGTCGAAGGGGACTGGGGCCAGGATGACAGAGAGCAGCTTAAAGGATGTGACGATCACGGACTGCAGTATGCAGTATTTGAATTTAGACGACTCGAAGCTGGAGTCTTTCCGGGTGGAAGATACCGATTTAGAAAATGGTAATTTCGCGCAGTGCAAGTGCAAAGGCGTTACGTTCAGCCAGGTCAGGCTTCAGAATGCCAGCTTTTTTAAGACTCCGCTTAAGGGAATGGACTTTACCACCTGCGACATCAAGGGGCTGGTGCTTTCCGACGAGTGTTCAGAGGTGCGGGGGGCGGTCATGGATTTATATCAGGCGGCGGAACTGGCGAAGCGGCTGGGGATAGTCATAAAGTGACATAATATGTACGTGAAATGAAAAGAAAGCGGCCGGTAAATTTGATAATATATGGAGTGACGGAGGTAATTATGAACAGCAGCAAAACATTCAATGACGTAATCCTATATTTGGAAAAAATAATTCCTGATGGCTGTGAAATCGATTATCATGAAATATCCAGAATAGCCATGTGTCCGGCTGCGTTGTTTCAGCGTATTTTCAATTTTATCTCGGGGATCAGCATTTCTGATTATGTAAGAAAACGAAGACTGACACTTGCCGGCTACGAACTTAAAAATACGGATATTTCTGTTCTTGACGCGGCGGTAAAATATGGTTTTCAGTCTCATTCATCTTTTTCCCGTGCCTTTAAGGAGCACCATGGGATTACGCCTTCACAGGCCAGAATAAAAAATGCCCGGCTAAATGATTATCTTCCGATTAATTTCTCAGATATGAGATTTGTAGGAGGAAAGCGTATTATGGCTGAAATGAAACGCATCATGTATAAGGAAACACCCGAACGACTCATGGTGGGGCTGCCCCGGGAGACCAGCTTTTCTGACGCCGGCTTTGTATGGCAGGAATTCTTTCAGGGAGATACCATTGAAAAACTGGACAGGCTGGCGGACGTAAAATACTGTGATGACATCGACGAAAATGACGGAATCGGTTTCATGTACGACTTTAGCGACAGAATGAATTTTAAGATAGTGATAGGTGACTTTGTCCGGATGCAGACGGAAATACCGGAGGGACTGTTCGTAAAACACATACCCAAAGGCCGGGCGGCCTATGTTCAGATTGAGGGCAGTAATGTGGCGGAAATCCTTGATTCCGCTTACCTGCTGATTACAGAAGCGATTGAGAAAACAGGCGGAACCATTGACTTCGACAACTTTTACTGGTGTGAGATTTATACCCATGAACGTTATTCGGAACCGCTTGCGAGGGGAGAAAAAGTGGTGATTGATTATATGATGCCGGTGAAGGCAGATGCGGAGGCGGCAGGGTAATGTCAGGGAGAGAAATAAACTGGAAAAGAAATAGGGGATTGGGAAATAAATATCATATTTGATATAAATCGTCGTAGAAAGAAAGAACGGGCGGCAATATGCAGTCCGTTCTTCTTTTTTTGTCTGTTTCTTTGTATATCGAGTTTATATCTCTTTTTCAAATCCTATCAGTCTCAGCTTTTTAACTGCTTCAATCTTTTAACTGCTCCAGTCTTTTAGCTGCTTCTTATAAGTCTCGGGCGGTGTCGTATTATAAGCCTGAAGCGAATAGAAGTAATCGAGAGCGGCCCGCCGGCAGGACTCCACATGTGTTTTCATCAGAGACTGCGCCTTATCGACGTCCTTTTCCAGCAGCGCATCAAGAATTCCCATATGCTCTTCCCTCGCATCATGAATCTGCACTCGGTTCTGCTTGCTGGCAATAATAACCCTCGTATTGTCATCAAAGACTCTGTGCATCATATCGATAATGTAACGATTACCGCAGTATTCAATAATAAATAAATGCATGGCAGTGTCCAGACGAAAGCTGTTGGGGATATCCTCGAAATCTTCCAGAAATTTTCCGCGAAACTGGATCAGTTCGCTTTCCGGCAGATAGGGAGCGGCCATGCGAAGCGCCACGGGCTCTATCTCGATTCTGGTCTGAAAAATCTGAAGCACATCGCTCAGTAAAATATCTGATACGTAAATTCCCTTTTTGGGCATGATCTTCACAAAACCATCCGATTCCAGCCTGCTGATGGCTTCACGGACAGGAGTGCGGCTGAATCCAAGATCCTCGGCAAGGCGAGCCTCGTTGAGCAGAGTCCCTGGCTCGTAGGTACAATCCAGTAACCGCTCTTTTATCGTTTCATAAGCTTTATTTTTTAAATCCCGATTGTTTGCTGCCATGGTTTTACACTCCTATTCTTTTGATGCAAAGTATACAATAAGTATATTATACAACGGTTCGGAGAAAACAACAAGCATTATTTATAGGGATTATTTTATAAAATTCCATATTTTTACAGATATTTTATGGTCTGTTATCATTTATAATAAAATCACATATTTGATTTAAATTATAAAATATAGAAAGTATATAAAAATATATATGTTAAAAATGCACAAAAAAATTAGTGCGATATCTCCTATTTGTTTATTGAAAATGAAATAATCTTGTTGTATACTACAGATACATATCAAGTATGCATTGATGCATAAGATAAAAGGAATTGAAACTCGTTGGGATAAAAGAGAAGAAAGGGGGGACCGAGCGCGCGATGGTGAAGAGAGCAGAGGAATTAGTTTCGGAGCAAAAGCCCAGTCCATTTAACGGCGTTGGGATGATTTCCTGCAAAGAGCTGTTGAAGGTACCTGAAGAAATGTACAGTAAAGGGCGTTTCTTTGGCCATACAACTGTAATGCCGGGATCTGGGATTGGTTATCATGTCCACGAGAAGGAGTCGGAGACATACTATGTTTTGAAAGGAACTGGACGATTTAATGACAACGGAACGATTCAGATCGTGAAGCCGGGAGATGTAACATTTACCGGCGCAGGAGAAGGACATGGTCTGGAAGCGGTGGGGGAAGAACCGCTGGAAGTGATTGCACTGATTTTATTTCAGTGAGAAGGAGGATAAAAATGAGTATTCCTACATTGCAGTCAGTCCTGGCTCAGGGTCAGCTGATTGCTCCGGATACGTTTGATGGAATTTCTACCCGTGCGGCAGAACACATGGGCTGTAAGGGTGCCTTACTCAGTGCATCGGCACTGACACATACCGTACATGGAACACCAGATGAAGGTACTTTAAGTACATCAGAAATGGTGTGGTCCCTGTCACGTTTTGTAGAAGATAACTGCGGCATTCCTCTGATTGTTGAGGTTCGCAGCGGTTTTAGCGATAATCTCCGTATCATGCCTTATGATTTGGAGCGGATTGTAAAAGCAGGAGCGGCAGCGATGCTGTTAGATGACCGTGCCTTTGGCTGCGGCAGTGATTCACCCGAAATCATATTAGTAAGCTCCGAGGTATTTGCACAAAAAATTGCAATTGCTGTGGAGGCGGCATCTAATACGGATTGCATGGTATTGGCGCGAAGCTATGCACCGAATAAGGCAGACGCTATTGCCAGATGTAAGGCGGCTCAGGCGGCAGGCGCCCAAATGGTTGGAGCTGTGTGTATGCATACTGAGGCGGAGGCCCAAGAATTTGCCGAGGCAGTTTCCGGTTCAAAACTTTGGAGTGACTTGACCGTAAAGGGAGACAAGCCGGAAGTAACAGCAGAAAGACTGATGGAGCTGGGCTATGGTCTGGTATTTATAACTTTTATGGAGAAGGCTTCCTGGTTTGGGGACATGGATTTTGGAACCAAAAACTGGGCGAATAAAAACACAGTCTATGCCGATCTCCACGATTTTGACGGGTACCTTCTCGATGAGGAAGGAAAACTGAGAGACTACCATTACATTTTCAGTTATTGGAAGAAATGGATGCCGCTTGAGAAGAAGTTTGAGGATTTAAGTGAACTGGGAAAAGAAGCATTCCAGGAGGTGAAGGCATGAAAAAGAAAATAACCGGAATGGAGCTTTTTGAAAAGGGAGAGCAAATATTTGCACCTTGTGTATACGACTGCATGACTGCAGCAGCAGCGGAAAAAAGCGGTTTTCCCTGTATGATGTTAAGCGGCGGAGCCATTGCTTACAGTATGGATGGGCAGCCTGACATGGCCTTTGGCACTTTAGATGAGGTAATTACTATCGTGGAGGCTATTACGAACTGTACCAATATACCGCTGCTGGTCGATTTTGATGATGGTTATGGAGAAAGTCCGGCCGTTATTTATCGAAATGTGAAGCGGCTGATCCGCGCAGGTGCTGCGGGCTTTACGCTGGATGACAGTACCGGGCATCGCGGATTTGAACGCAATGAGTATTACATTGCCAATCCGGACGAAGTAAATCCGGCTTCTCTGGATCCTGCCTATAAAACTATCAAGCGTGAAAACTGGCTGTCTAAAATCAAAGCAGCGGTGGCAGCCTGCCAAGGCACGGGCTGCGTATGTATTGCACGTACAGAGGCAGGACCATCCTATGGTATGGATGAAGCGATTACCCGCTGCGTGCTGGCCAAAAAGCTGGGGGCGCCTATGACCACTGTATGCGGCGGTATGATGGACCTGGCCATGGGAACCAGAGTCGCAGAAAAGGATTTAGGATGGAAAATGTGGCCTGACGTGATAGTAGTAAACGGTAAACCCTGCGTTGAACTGGAGGATATCAAGAAGCTGGATTTCAATCTGGTTACCATGCATGTATTTGAAAAAGCTGCTTTGTACGGCATGATTAAATACGGTATGGAGGACTTGAAAGAGAAAAATGTAGTGTACAGTACCAGACATGGTATGGGAGGACTTTCAGATACAGAGCAGAAGGAATTGATTTCAATGCGCAGAAGATAAGCGGATGAATATGCAGATGAGTAATCTTTTCTCTTATAAAAAATGAGGAGGTAACAAAATGAAAAAATTAGTTGCAATGCTGCTGGTATTTACTATGAGTATTTCTTTGGTAGCATGCGGGGGCAATAAAAGCAGTGAGAGTACATCCGGTGAGAGTAAGGCAAACGAAAGTACAGTTGGCGATACAAAGGCAGCAGAAGAGAATACGGCAGCGTCAGTTGAAAACAGCGGGGAGCCAGTTTCCGGTGGTACAGTAAATATTCCAATAACGGACGATCCGACGACGCTTCAGGGCTGGATGCTTCGCAATACGAATGAGTCTGCCCTGGCACCTGCCATTTATGAAACGTTGCTGCGTTATGATGAAACGGGTAAACCTCAGCCATTCTTACTGGAATCCTTTGAAGGGGATCCTGAGGCGCTGACCTACACGATGGTTGTGAGAGACGGGATTACGTTTCAGGATGGAACTCCGCTGGATGCGGAAGCAGTAAAATGGAACCTGGACTACTATAAAGAGAATGGTGTTCTTACCGGATCATACTTTAATTATGTGGAAAGTGTTGAAGTAGCAGACGATAAAACCGTTGTAGTACATATGTCCCAATGGGATGCTCTGTTTGACTATGGTCTGGCGCGAACCTGTTTTATCTGCAGTCCAACTGCAGTAGAATCCCTTGGAGTGGATGGATTTAATGAAATGCCTGTAGGTACCGGTGCGTTTAAGGTAACAAAATGGGTGCATGGAGAAGGCATCTATACAGAAAAATACGATCAGTACTGGCAGGGAACGCCTTATTTAGACGGGGTCAACTTTAAGATTTATGCTTCTACAGCGACTCAGCAGGCTGCTCTGGAGGTGGGTGATCTGGATATTATGAATCTGACAGGTGATGCAATTACTGCCGATGCTTTGAAGGCTAAGGGATATAGCATGAGCAATGCTGCGATTCCTTCTACTGGCTATACACTTTGCTTTAACAGCCAGGCAGATGGACCGCTGAAGGATCTGCGTGTGCGACAGGCCATTGCTTATGCAGTAGATACAAAAGCTATCTGCGATTCGCTCCTGGGGGATGGAGCTTATGGAACGGAATCCACTCAGTGGGCTATCTCCAGTTCCGCAGAGTATAACAGTGAGGTAACAGGTTACGACTATGATGTGGAAAAGGCCAAAGCGCTTCTGAAAGAGGCTGGCTATGATAAGGGATTTGAATTAACGATTAATTTCCAGGTGGGCGATTTTGCAAAGAGTGTTTGCCAGATTATCCAGGCAGAACTGCAGCAGATTGGCGTTACAGTAACATTAAATCAGATTGAAGTTGCCAATTATGCCAACTACCTTGGCGAATGGGATGGTATCTTATTCCATCCAATGGGCTTAGGAAACGGCCAGTTCTCACAGGTGGCTGCCAATATGATTCCAGGCGCCAGATTCGGTGGATCTACCTTCCTGCACGATGAAAAGTCTGTAGGTTTGATTAATGAGGCGATTGTATCTGATCAGGCTACCTTAAGCAAGAACTTGAAGGAAGCGGTAAAGATTTTGTTCCAGGACAATGTAGAACTTTACACAGTAGCGATTACCTATTCAACCGCAGTGACCAGCCCGAAACTCCATGGTGATTACGGTGCAGTTCAGCAGTATAACGCTACCTGGAATGAATTGTGGAAAGAGACTGAATAATGATGATTCATTAGTGAACGGGCATGCGTTGCCACTCTAAAACGTGACGTATGCCCTGTTTCTCGCAAGAAAAGGTGGTGATGATTATGGGTCGATATATTTTAAAACGATTGGGGATTTCGGTTGCAGTCGTATTTTTGGTCTCTGTGATTTCTTTTACATTAGTTCACATGCTTCCTGGAGATCCTGCCGTTCTGGCTCTTGGCTCAGAAGCTTCGGAACAGGATATTGCGACTTTCCGGGAAAAGTATTATTTGAATCGTCCTGTAGTGGAGCAGTATTTTATATGGATTTCAGATACGCTGCGTGGTGATTTGGGGGATTCCATTACATACAGCCGTCCGGTATTAACCTGCCTGGCTGAAAGGCTGCCCCGTACAATCTCTATAGGTTTGCCCGCTTTAATTCTTTCCAGTTTGTTAGGAATCCTGTGTGGTATTATCAGTGCGATACGGCGGGGAAAATTCATTGATAATCTGATTACGTTTGTCAGTACGATTGGACTCGGTGCGCCTCAGTTCTGGCTGGGAATTGTCGGAATTTATATATTTGGAATGAGGCTTGGCTGGCTGCCGCTGTCCGGTTATGTAGCGCCTACCGAAAACTTTGGTCAATATATTTTCTATGGCGTTATGCCGATCCTGATTTTGTCATTCAGCCTGCTGGCATCGGTGGCCCGTCAGACACGGTCCAATATGCTGGAGGTAATAAATCAGGATTACATTCGTACAGCCAGGGCCAATGGTCTGGCAGAAAAAAGTGTCATTTACAAGCATGCTCTGAAAAATGCATTAATTCCTGTTATTACTACCATTGGACTTCAAGTGCGTGTTGTGGTTGGCGGTTCCCTGATGGTAGAGCAGGTTTTCAATATTGCCGGTATCGGTACATTAATTGTAAGCGCCATTAACGGCAGAGATTATATGGTGGTTCAGGGCTGTGTATTCGTGATTTCCGTGTTTACAATTCTGGTTAACTTTGTGATTGATTTATTATATGGATTCGTGGATCCCCGTATCCGTAAGTCCTGGAGGTGAGCCGTATGTCAAATAAAAATTCGAAACGTGCAATAGGCATGAAGCGCTTCTTCCGGATATTTTTCAGCCGAGGCTGGGTAACCAAGATATGCTTTGGAATTATTGCAGCATTTGTATTTATTGCCATTTTTGCACCTGTTTTAACACAGTATACTCCTTATGAGCAGAATCTTCGCTATATTTTAGCCAATCCCAGCAGTGAGCATTTACTTGGCTGCGATAATATTGGCCGGGATACTTTAACAAGGCTTTTGTTCGGTGCCAGAGTATCCCTGATTACCGGACTGCTATCCAGCATATGGGCAGCAGTGGTGGGGACTTCTATAGGCCTTATTGCCGGTTATGTAGGCGGTTGGCTTAATAGTTTCGTTATGCGGTTTACGGATGCCATGATTGCCATACCTCCCATTATTTTTACAATGGTGCTTTCTACAATGGTGACCGGAAATTTGATGGGCATCAGCCTTGTCATCGGCGTTTCCATTATTCCGAGCTATATTCGTATGGTAAATGGCCTGGTAATCAGCCTGAGAGAAAATGATTATGTGACAGCTTCCAATTTGATAGGACAGAAGCAGCTTGTTATTATGTTCCGGCATCTTTTACCGAACTGCCTGGCGTCTCTGATCGTTACCTTCACCATGAACGTGGGAACCGCAATCATGCTGGAATCTACCCTGAGTTACCTGGGTGTGGGCATTATTCCTCCTACACCAGCCTGGGGAGTTATGGTTTCTGAAGGTTATAAATATCTGTTTAACCAGCCTCTGGTAGCGATTCTTCCAGGTATCTGTATCATGCTGGTTGTTATTGCTTTTAATGTCGTAGGCGATGCGCTCCGCGATGCTTTGGATCCAAGACTGAGGGGGAAACTGTAATGGAAGAGAAAAAAGTATTGTTAGATGTGAAAAATCTTCGTACCTCCTTCTTTACCGACGCGGGAGAGGTGAAATCGGTTAACGATGTAAGCTTTCATGTAAATGAAAGGGAAGTCGTGGCAGTCGTTGGTGAATCCGGAAGCGGAAAGTCTGTCACTCAGCTTTCTGTGCTGCAGCTGATCCAGTCTCCGCCCGGCAAAATTATTGGAGGAGAGGTATGGTTTGAGGGCAATAATCTGTTGACTTATTCTAAGAAACAGATGTGCAGTATCCGGGGAAATGGCATTTCCATGATATTTCAGGAACCCATGACCAGCTTAAATCCGGTCTATACTGTTGGAAATCAGCTGACAGAGGTGCTCCGGGCTCATAATAAAAATATGAGTAAACAGGAAGCATGGAAAAGGGGCGTAGAGGCTCTTGCCGCTGTTGGTATTCCGGATCCTGAAGAACGTATGAAAAACTATCCCTTTGAGATGAGCGGAGGCATGCGTCAGCGTGCTATGATTGCTATTTCTGTGGCATGCAATTCTAAGCTGATTGTAGCGGACGAGCCTACCACGGCCCTGGATGTGACTACACAGGCTCAGGTTATGGAACTGCTCATATCTCTTGTAGAAAAGAAGGGGACCTCTATTATTGTAGTGACACACAATTTAGGACTGGTAACCCGCTATGCAGACCGTATTTACGTCATGTATGCCGGTCGCATTGTGGAATCCGGCACCACGGAGATGCTTTTGACCAATCCGAGACATCCCTACACCCTTGGTCTGCTGGCGTCCGTTCCCAGGCTGGATGACAATAAAAATGAAAAATTGGTTCCCATCGAGGGAACACCGCCTAACCTGGCAAACATACCGGTATACTGTTCCTTCTATCCCAGGTGTCCCTATGCTTGCGAGAAATGTAAAAATGAGGCAGCACCTGAACTTCGTCCCGTTGGTGAGACAGGACATTTTATGGCCTGTCACCTTGATGTGAGAGGAGGAAATGCAAGTGCCTGAAAAGGATGTTTTATTAAAAGTAGAAAATTTAAAAATGTATTTCCCGGCTGCTAAATCTCTGTTTGGAAAAACAACTTCCTACGTGAAGGCAGTGGATGATGTCTCTTTTGAGGTAGAAAAAGGGAAAACCTTTGGTCTGGTAGGAGAATCCGGTTGCGGAAAGACAACGACCGGAAAATGTATTTTGCGAATTACAGACCCGACAGAGGGCCATATCTGCTATAAGGGAAAAGATATCAGCAGAGCTTCGAAGGAGGAGATTAAGTCTATTCGCCGGGAAATTCAGTTGATTTTCCAGGATCCTTACGGTTCTTTGGATCCCCGTCAGTCTGCATACTCGATTATAAAAGAGGCAGTTGTAACAGGAAAGGAAAAATATACAGAGTCCGAGGTGGCTGCCAGAGTAAAGGAATTACTGGAGATCGTAGAACTTTTGCCGGAAATGGGAGTCCGGTATCCTCATGAAATGAGCGGAGGACAGAGACAGCGGCTTGGAATAGCCAGAGCATTAGCCTGCAATCCAGAACTGATCGTGTGCGATGAACCCGTTTCTGCTTTGGACGTGTCTATCCAGGCTCAGGTCATCAACCTGTTTCAGTCACTTCAGGAGCGTCTGGGTCTTACCTATGTATTTATTGCCCATGATCTGGCAGTGGTACGCCATATTGCAGATGTGATTGGAGTCATGTATCTGGGACATATTGTAGAGATTATGGATGCAGCGGAAATATATTCGAATCCTGTTCATCCTTACACGCGGGCATTGCTGTCCGCGGTGCCTATCACGGACTATTATGTGGAGAAAAGTAGAAAGCGCATATTGCTGGAAGGAGAGGTACCCAGTCCGATTCATGCACCTTCAGGGTGTCCGTTCCATCCTCGCTGCGCGTATGCAACCGATGTTTGCAAGGCAGAGGTTCCTTCCCTCACCGATACAGGAGGCGGCCATCTGGTAGCCTGTCATCTTTCTAAAAAGAACTGATTATAGGGCCCGAATGCTGCAGTTTCAGTATTTCGGGCCATTTTTCATGATATTAAAGGATATAGAGGAAATTCTATGAAGCAGAATAAAAACGCAACATCTTATGCCCTTGTGGCTCTTTCCTTTTTGAGCCTGGCTTCCAGCGCCGTAAGTCCTGTTTTAGCCAGTGTGGGGGAGGCCTATCCGGACGTTTCTTCCACCATGATTTCTCTGCTGACCACGCTGCCCTCTCTTTTGGCTATTCCAATGACCTTGATCTGCGGCCATATGGCCGGGAAGAAGGTATCATACCGCACATTGACGATCTGCGGTCTGACCTGTAATCTGATCAGCGGTATTGCTCCGTTCTTTACTCATAATTTTTATCTTCTCCTTCTGTGGAGGGCTCTGTTTGGCTGTGGTACAGGAATCCTTACTCCCCTGATTATGCCTGTTATGATGTCCGTTTTTCAGGGGGAGGAGGTACATCGACAAGCCAGTTTAAACGCAGTTGCCACCAATATTGGAGCTGTCATGTTTCAGATGCTCGGCGGCGTAGCCTGTGCCAAGTGGGGGTGGCAGGCAACCTTTTTGATTTATATTGTGGTATTCCCGGCTCTGGTGATTGTAGCCAGAATCATGCCGGAGCCGCCGGCTCTTACGAATGAGGAAAAAAATAAAAAGATTCCGATGTCTCTGTTCCGCCCTATATTAAAATGGTGTATTCTTTATTTTTTCCACATGATATTATTCTATGTCTGCATTACGGAAACATCTGCCGTTGTAATGAAAAACGGATTTGGAAGTTCTATGACAGCCGCAGTGATTTTATCTATGGTGACTCTCTCCGGTGTTGTGGGAGGCTGGCTGTATAAATTCATTAACAAATGGGAGATACGTGCTTTAGGAGGCGCTTACATGTTTCTGGCGGCCGGCTATCTGCTTATGACGGTCAGCCCTGACGTGATGACACTGGGATTGGGAGCCGTTATGATTGGAATCGGTTTTGGTGTGAATATGCCTGCTATTTCAGTATTTGCAGGCATGGAAGTACCTGGTTATGCCCGAAGTAATGCAGCTTCTGTTCTTAACGTCTTCGGAAGTCTCGGCAGTTTTCTGTCCAAGTTCATACTTGCAGCGGTGGCAGGAGCCTTTGGTTACGAGAATGGAAAATTTAATTTTGCTTTTTGTGTGTGTGCCTACCTGGTTATGGCCCTGTTCTGTTTTTTATCAGGAATGAAAAGAAGAGATGCTGTATGAAAACATCTGTTGAAGTAAAAGAAAATAAGATGGGAACCATGAAAATACCGTATTTGCTGTTCAATATGGCCTGTCCTCTCATGATCTCATTAATGGTTCAGGCCATGTATAATATAATCGACAGCCTTTTTGTTTCTCGTTTGGGTGAAAATGCGCTGGCGGCTATTTCCCTGGCGGTTACTCTGCAAAACCTGATGAGTTCTACGGCCTCTGGGCTGGGAGTGGGAATTAACGCTTTAGTCACCTCATGTCTGGGTGAAAAAAATAAAAAGAAGGCTTCTGAGGCAGCCTTAAACGGGATTTTGATTGAAATGATCTGTATGGTACTCTTCTTGTTTGTCGGCTTATTCTATACACAGGAGTATTTCCTGCTGCAGACAGACAATGAGGAAATCATTGGCTATGGTGTTCAATACTTACAGTTCTGTATGGTGGGATCTCTTGGAATCTTTGGAGAGGTGACCTTTGAGTGTCTGCTGCAGGCAACTGGGCAGAATTCGTGCACCATGATAACCCAGGGAACCGGAGCTGTTATTAATATCATACTGGATGCGGTATTTATTTTTGGGCTGTTTGGATTTCCTGCTATGGGTATTTTTGGAGCTGCACTGGCCACTGTGTGCGGGCAGTGGATTGCCATGGGATTGGCGGTCTTTTTGAATCTCAAGAAAAATACAGATATTTCATTCTCTTTAAAGGGATTTCGGCCCGATCGCCATATGATGGCTGCGGTCTTCCGGGTTGGAGTTCCTACTACTGTTATAGCCTCTGTAAGCTCTCTTATGTCGTTTCTAATGAATCGTCTTGTAGCGGAGTTTTCCACTACTGCAGTAGCTGTTTTTGGGATTTATAACCGGCTTCAGCATTTTGTCCAGACACCGATGATCGGTTTAAACAGCAGCATGGTATCCATTGTTGCTTATAACTATGGCGCAAAAAGTAAAAAGAGGATCATGGATTCCGTGAAATGGGGGATGATTTATGGCTGTACTGTTATGATTTTAGCTTCCTCCTGTTTTGTGTTCTTTCCGGAAGTGCTCATGTCGCCTTTTCACCCTACGGAGGAGATGCTTCGGGTGGGCATTCCGATTTTCAGGATAGTAGGCTTTACCTTTCTGTTTTCACCAACCTCTGTGATTTGCAGTTCCCTGTTCCAGGGGATGGGAAATGGCCATTACAGCCTGATTGTTACCACCGCCAGACAGCTTGTGGTTCGGATTCCGCTGGCTTACTTTCTTGCACAGTTTGGAAACATGGCTCTTATCTGGTTTTGCTGGCCAATATCAGAAGTATGCTCGATTTTGATCAGCGTGTTCTTTCTTATGAAAATATATCATAAGAGAATCAAGCCGCTGGAAACAGTCTGTGGGGGATGACATTCAAGATATCGTGGAAGAATAGACGTATTACAATAAATTTCGCGATTTATCGCGATTGAAATCACGATTTGAGCGTGATAATAGGAAAAAGCAGCGTGATGATTATAGAAATTAAAAATATCTGGTCATGGCTTCAGGCAAATTTCACTTTGCCTGAAGCCTTTTTAATAACGCCTCCTGAAGAATCTGTGAGAAATTAAGACCGGCGTTCGATGCTGCTTCATTCAGCCATTCGGGGATCGTCAGCGTCTTCTTAACGGCTTTGCTGCGGTACTTTTTTCGATATACCATGGTGTCGCACAGAATGTAATTAACAAATTGGCCTTCTTTAAGTATAATATCTTCCAAATTGCCTGGCGGAGGGATGACGCGGTTGTTCGCTTCATATTCATATAGAACCAGGGCCAGGGCATCCTGTGCCATCTCGATGCCGTCCTTTAAGTCGTCGCCGCAGGTATAGCATCCTTCCAGATCCGGAAAATGGATAGACCATCCGGTTGATTCTGGTGTAAAGATGGCAGGATAAACGTATTTATTCATGTAAATGCTCCTTTTTCATGATGAAATTCTGACATGGATACTCCTGTATCTGTCAGAATAGAGTTCAAAGTACCTGTTGGGATCTCTGATTTGTGCCGGGGGACCGGGAACTGCCGGTCGGTGACGGGGCTGTACCAGATATCATGCTTCTTTCCATTTCGGTATAGATAACATCCATGTTTCTTTAGTAATTTTAATAAATTTTTCGTTTTCATTGTCTCTCCTCTAATATAACACGTGTTAATACGTGTGTCAAGCGGCGGTTAGTGTAACCCTTAAATTTATATTTTATGAATATTTAGAAAAGGAAGCATAAAGGGAGAAGAATGATAGGAATTCCGGTATATAATGGATTTAGAAAATTGGAATTATTAGATGATCAGAATAAAATCTCATTTACTATTTAGTATCCAGTGTACCAGAACATAATATAAAAATCAATCAGTAATATTCGAAAGATGTGTGAAATATTTTATACTTGAATTAATCTTCAATCGTAGTATAATGTACCTGTAATCAAAAAACGGGGTGCTCGCTGAAAGCGGGCTGAGAGTAGGCTGTTTTGCCTTGACCCATTAACCTGATTTGGATAATGCCAACGTAGGGAACATAGAAAAGCATGTATTTTATGCTGCAATGATACCTGTGGGCGTCATTGCAGCTTTTTTTGTGCAAAAGGAAGTTTTGTTTTTCATAGTCCTTACCAAAGAAGAAAAGGAGAATATCATGTTAAAAGAATGTCTGGAAAATGTCAGAAAGAAGTCGCCGCTGATTCATAACATCACAAATTACGTCACGGTAAACGACGTAGCCAACATCCTGCTGGCCTGCGGAGCGAGTCCGATTATGGCGGATGACAGGAACGATGTGGAGGACATCACCGCAATCTGCGGCGGTTTAAACATTAATATCGGCACGCTGAATCAAAATACGGTTCCGTCCATGCTGCTGGCCGGAAAAAAAGCCAATGAGCTGGGGCATCAGGTCCTGCTGGATCCGGTTGGAGCGGGAGCGGGTACATTTCGGACCGAGACGGCTTTAAATCTGATGAGGGAAGTGCGCTTCGATGTGATCCGCGGAAATATTTCCGAGATCAAGACACTGGCCAGAGGCTTTGGACGCACGAAAGGCGTCGATGCGGATGCGGCAGACGCTGTAACGGAGGACAATCTTTCCGGGGCTGTCACATTTGTGAGGGAAATGGCGGCTGGCCTTGGCTGCATCATCGCGGTTACCGGTGCGATCGATCTGGTATCTGACGGAAACAGCACTTACGTGATCCGCAACGGCCGGCCGGAAATGGGTCAGATTACCGGAACCGGATGTCAGCTTTCCGGGCTTATGACCGCATATCTGACAGCAAACCCGGACAATCGTCTGGAAGCGGCAGCAGCAGCTGTCTGCGCCATGGGACTTGCGGGTGAGATCGGATGGAGCCATCTGGAAAGCTATGAGGGAAATGCCACATACCGGAACCGGATTATTGACGCAATTTACCGGCTGGATGGCGATACACTGGAGAAAGGAGCCAGGTATGAAATTAGACAGTGACAGCCTGCTTAACAGCAGCAGCCTTCTGCTGTATGCAGTAACAGACAGAAGCTGGCTGGGAGAGGAGACTCTGTACAGTCAGGTGGAAAAGGCGCTGGAGGGCGGCGCCACAATGATTCAGTTAAGAGAAAAGGATCTGTCGGAAGAGGCATTTCTGGCTGAAGCCAGGTCCATCAAGGAGCTGTGCGGGCGTTATGGAGTGCCGTTTTTAATCAACGACAGCGTAGAGATCGCAGCAGCCGTGGACGCAGATGGTGTTCATGTAGGGCAGAGTGATATGGAGGCCGGAGATGTCCGCCGGAGACTTGGAGAAGGAAAGATCATCGGCGTGTCGGCGCAGACCGTGGAACAGGCGCTTCTGGCGGAGAAGCACGGAGCCGATTACCTGGGGGTAGGAGCCGTATTCCATACGGGTACGAAAAAAGATGCCAGCGATGTGAGCGGTCAGACGTTAAGGGACATCTGCGCGGCGGTACATATCCCGGTCGTGGCGATCGGCGGAATTACAGCGGATAATATGAAGCATTTGGCAGGAAGCGGTATCTGCGGCGTAGCTGTCGTGAGCGCCATCTTCGCTGAGGACGATATCGAGGAGGCCGCCAGGAGGTTGAAATGCGTGGCCGCGGCTGTAACAGAAAAGGAATAAAAACCAGCATCACAAAGTCGGAGAAAGGAACGACCGATGAAGGGAGCCATTTTTGATATCGACGGAACACTTCTGGATTCCATGTCCATGTGGGATCATGCCGGAGAGTGGTATTTAGCCCGCCTCGGCATCAAGGCCGAACCGGGACTTGGAAGACGTCTGCTTCCCATGAGCATGGAGCAGGCGGCCGGATATATGAGGGAGCAGTACTGCCTGGCACAGACCGAAGCGGAAATTGTAAGCGGAGTGGAAGAAACCGTAAGCCGGTATTACAGGGAGGAAGTTCTTCCGAAAGCAGGGGTTCCGGAGTTTCTTACCCAGCTTGGAAAACACGGTTTTGTAATGGCTGCTGCGACCTCCAGCAGCCGGAAGGAAGTGGAGGCGGCGCTTTCCCGATGCGGCCTTAAGGCGTTCTTCCGGCAGATATTTACCTGCACGGAGGTCGGGGCTGGAAAGGACCGGCCGGATATCTATTACGAGGCTCTCTCCTGCCTGGGAACAGAAAAAACGCGGACATGGGTGTTTGAGGACGCCCTCCATGCGGCAGTAACCGCGAAACATGCAGGATTTGCGGTTGCAGGAGTATATGATGAGGCCAGCGGAATGGATCAGGAAGCGTTAAAGAAGATTTCCGATTACTATTTAAAGGATTTCAATGATTTCCCCGCCTTTTACCGGATTGCTTCCGGGGCAGGTGAATGAAAATGAAATAGATTGAGGCGGTGAACTGCTGTAAATCCACCATGGCAGCACCGCCCCGCAGACCAGCGGCAGATTGGGGGCACCACCTTCTGTCGCTTAACAAAATGTAACGATTCAGCTGTGCGGCTGAATCATTACACAAAATTAATGCGAAGAGGAGAAAGAAAAATGAGAACAGCATTAACAATCGCCGGGACAGATCCCAGCGGAGGCGCCGGAATTCAGGCAGATTTGAAGACAATGACCGCCCACAGGGTCTACGGTATGAGCGCCATCACGGCCGTCGTAGCCCAGAATACTACCGGCGTAACAGGTATCATGGAGGTAACTCCGGAATTTTTGGCAGAGCAGCTTGACGATGTATTTACGGATATTTTCCCGGATGCGGTGAAGATCGGTATGGTTTCGTCCAGCGCTCTGATCAGAGTGATTGCAAAAAAACTGAAACAGTACCACGCGAAGAATATCGTCCTCGACCCTGTCATGGTAGCGACGGCGGGATCGAAGCTGATCAGCGACGAGGCCATATCCACGCTGAAGGAAGTGCTGATTCCGCTGGCTGATGTGATCACACCCAATATTCCGGAGATGGAAGTGTTGTCCGGTATGACAATTCAGTCAGACCGCGATATGGAACGGGCTGCTGCGAAGTTCGCAGGGGATACCTGCCACTGTGCCGTTCTCTGCAAAGGCGGCCATCAGCTTAACGATGCCAATGATCTCCTGTATACGGATGGGGAGAATCTCTGGTTCTATGGAAAACGGATTGCCACTTCCAATACCCACGGTACCGGATGCACGCTGTCCAGCGCCATCGCTTCTAACCTGGCAAAGGGCCGCGGACTTGCGGAATCTGTGCGCAGGGCGAAGGCGTATTTATCCGGTGCACTCGGAGATATGCTGGATTTGGGAAAGGGAAGCGGCCCCATGAACCATGCATTTGCCATCGAGGGAGAGTATGGCGATGACGCCGGTATGTCTGGTGGAGCAGGCGATGGAGGAAACAGCAGCGGAAGCTGCAGCGGAGGAAACTGCGATGGAAAATAAAGGGACGAGCACTTTAAACAACGGCCTGATCTGGTTTGGAGCCGGTGTCTCCATAGCGGAGATTCTGACCGGAACGTATCTGGCGCCTCTGGGATTTGAAAAAGGGCTGGCAGCCATTTTGCTGGGACATTTAATCGGCTGCACCATGCTGTTTTTCGCCGGCCTTATCGGAGGCATGAAACGGCTCAGCGCCATGGAGACGGTGAAGCTCAGCTTCGGCGGTAAGGGCTGCCTCCTGTTTGCCGTGTTAAATGTTCTGCAGCTGGTGGGTTGGACCGCGATCATGATCTATGACGGTGCGCTGGCGGCTAACAGCATTTACGGCACCGGCGCCTGGATCTGGTGTCTCGTGATCGGGGGCCTGATTATTGTCTGGATCTTGATCGGACTTAAAAATCTGGGAAAACTCAATACAGTGGCCATGGGGCTTCTGTTTATTTTGACGCTGATTCTTGGAAAGGTGATATTTTCCGGCCACGGCGGAAGCGTCCTCGTATCGGAAGAGGGGATGAGCTTCGGTGCGGCGGTGGAACTGTCTGTGGCTATGCCGCTTTCCTGGCTTCCGTTAATCAGCGATTATACGAGAGAGGCGAAAAAGCCGTTTCAGGCAACGCTTGCGAGCACACTGGTCTACGGTGTGGTCAGCTGCTTCATGTATATCATCGGAATGGGAGCGGCGCTCTTTACCGGTACATACGATATAGCAGTGATCATGGTCAAAGCGGGGCTGGGTGCTGCCGGGCTGTTCATAATTGTTCTCTCCACGGTTACCACTACGTTTCTGGACGCTTTTTCCGCCGGTGTCTCCAGTACGGTAATATCCGGGGCGGTTAAGGAGAAATGGGCGGCCATCGCGGTTACGGTGATCGGTACGATCGCAGCCATCGTGTACCCTATGGACAATATTACCAATTTCCTGTATCTCATTGGTTCCGTGTTCGCACCGATGATTGCGATCCAGATCGCCGATACGTTTATTTTCGCGGGCAACGAGCCAGGCGGACATGCTGGCATGTCCATCTGGCGACTGCTGCGGAAGTCAAATACGCCGTCGCTCGCGGCGGAGTGTTTGACTCTGAAAAATGATTTTCGAACTGTACGGTTCCACGTCCCCAACCTGGTGATCTGGGCATGCGGGTTTGTCCTCTACCGGATTCTGATGCATGTGGACACTCCGGTGGGTAATACACTGCCGGATATGGCGGCTACGATTGGCATCTGTCTCGTATATCATGCGGTCAGCAGTGCGGCCGGCAGTAAAAAGGTGAATAAGGCAGAGCCGGAGAGCGTGTAATAAGTTTCGTAAATATATAGAAATTCCCCCCAAAATATGATAAAATGAAAATTGTCTGCAAACAGCCGCGGCGCTTGATGACCGCGGCTGTTTTTTAGCAGTAACCAGGTTAGAATACCATGCTGGTATTGTAATAATAAATGTGAAAGGAGGTAACGGTATGGAACTGAAAAATATAATTAAGCGGAGGGCTTTGTTAGGGTAGCTCTCCCAAAGGAGCAGAAGATGGATTATATAGGAAATAATAAAGCAGCCTGGGAAGAGGCATTTGACCATAAACAGGATGGTTGGGGGGAAGAGAACTATAAGCGTTTACTGAACGAGAATCTCCCGTTTTTTTGTAAGGACATGGCGGCGGAGCTGCGGTCCATGGATTTTAAAGGAAAGAGCGCGGCACAGTTCTGCTGTAATAACGGGCGGGAGCTGCTGTCTCTCATGCAGCTTGGCGCGGAGAGCGGAACCGGATTTGATATTGCGGAAAATATCATCGCACAGGCGTCTGAAACCGCTGAAAAGGCAGGAATTTCGAACTGTCGGTTTGTCCCGTGTAATATTCTGGATATTGATAAGAAGTATCACAACAGCTTTGATTTTATTCTGTTTACAATCGGAGCGATTACATGGTTTGAGGATTTGAAGCCGCTGTTTCAGAAGGTATCGGACTGCTTAAAGCCAGGCGGTATCTTATTGATTCATGATTTTCACCCAGTCATGAACATGCTGCCCATGCCGGGCGAGCCTGAATTTGATGGGGAGCATTTAAACAGAGTTGTCTATTCTTATTTCAGAAATGAACCATGGATCGAAAACGAGGGGATGGGATATATGTCTGAACCGTATGAGTCAAAGACATTCACCAGTTTCTCCCATACCATGTCGGCCATAATCAACGCGGTCAGCGATTCACAGATGAGGATCGTAAGGCTGAAGGAGTTTGATTATGATATCGGCTTAACTGAAGTGTATGACGGAAAGGGATTTCCGTTGTCTTATATACTCACTGCTGAAAAATGCAGATGATTGTTCTGAGGGAGGGCGAAAGCAGAAGATGCTTTCGCCCTTTGTGTTTTTCAGAGAAATTTTCCTTCTGTTAAATTTTCCATTTTATTTAAATCCTTTCTTAAGTTTTCCGCGTTATATTATATGTAACACAAAGGAAGCCAGACAAAACCGGGCAGAAATCAGAAAAAGGGCGGTGATGGGGAGTGAATGAGAAAGAGATAATCAGGAGGATTAAACAGGGCGAAAAGGCGCTGTTTGAGACCGTGGTAAAAGAATACTATCAGGAAATCTACCATTTCTGTTTCTATAAGACGGGAGATGCGGAGAGCGCTTATGACTGCACCCAGGAGACGTTCCTCCATGTGATCCGGTTTCTGGATGGGTATACGGAGCGGAATCATTTCCGGGCCTGGATTTTTGGAATTGCGCGGAACGTGTGCAGCGATTTCTTCCGCAGCAGGAAATTCGTAACCATGGAAGAGGAGGCGCTGGAAGGCGTACAGGAGGAAGAGGAGGGATACCGCCGGGCGGAAATGCGGGACAGCGTACAGGCGGCATTAAACAGGCTTCCGGAGATGCAGAAGGATGTGATTATTCTGAGATTCTATTATGATATGAAGCAGAAGGAAATCGCCGCGGTCGTGGGGGCGGGAATCCCCACCGTGAAATCCAGATTGAAACAGGGAATGGAAAAGATGAGGCAGTTCTTAGAAAAGGACGGTGATTTACAGATATGAAATGGGTGTTTGGAGTCTCCGAAGAGGAGAAAGCGATGAGAAATGTACTGAGGCAGCATGAGGCGCCGGATATGACAGCCCTTCAGGAGCAGAAATTACGGATTCTATTAAGTGAGGAGCTGGATAAAAAGCGCCTGACACCGGCTCCGGGCATGTGGCGGCATATGTGGCGGCTGGCCCGGTTTATATCGCCGTCGGTCTGGATTTTACAGGCAGTATTTCTGCTTTTGGCCATATGGGTTTCTGGCAGGCAGACGGAGGAATGGTATCTCTGGAATTTGTCGGCCATGATTCCGTTTCTGGGCGTGATCTGTGTGCCGGAGCTTACAAAGAGCTTCAGCCTTGGAATGTGGGAACTGGAACAGAGCTGCTGCTTCAATTTAAGAAAGCTGATGGCTGCCAAGATGGCGGTCCTGGGAACCGTGGATGGCGTGTTCCTGATTTTTCTGATGGCGGCTGTGGGAAGCCGGGGAACCGGATTTACGGAGGCCGTCCTCGCCGTGCTTCTGCCGTTCCAGGTATCGAACGCGGTATATCTGGGGCTGTTTCAAGTGCTGAAACGCCACTGCAGCGGGTATGTACTCACCGCGGCGGGAATTTTTATGGCGGGAGGAATCCTGATGCTCAGGCAGTATCTTCCGGAGCTGCCCGTTACGGTTTCGGCTGGAATGGCGGCAGGTATCGGAATAGCGGGCTTCGTACTCCTGCTTGTGAGCGGATACGGGGTAGTAAAACAGATGGATAGAGAGGAGACAGTCATATGGAACTTCGGATAGACAGACTGACGAAACAGTATGGAGCGAAAATTGCGGTGGACCGCATGGATTTCACCCTGAAAGCGGGGGTATATGGACTTTTGGGCGCCAATGGGGCGGGGAAGACTACGCTGATGCGTATGATCTGTGATATTTTGAGACCGACCTCGGGGGAGGTGCTCTACGACGGGCGGCCTATCTCGGAACAGGGGGATGCCTACCGGATGGTTCTCGGCTATCTGCCCCAGCAGTTTGGCTATTATCCGGAATTTACAGCGAATAAATTCATGATGTATATGGCGGCGCTGAAGGGGCTGGGGAAGAGCGCCGCAGCGGCAAAGACACTGGAACTTCTGGAGCTGGTAGGGCTGTCCGAGGTGAAAAACAAGAAGATTAAGACATTTTCCGGCGGGATGAAACAGAGGCTGGGAATCGCACAGGCCATGCTCAATGATCCGGAGATCCTCGTTCTCGATGAGCCGACCGCAGGGCTGGATCCGAAGGAGCGGGTGCGGTTCCGAAATCTGATCAGTTCTTTTTCCAAGGATAAGATTGTGCTTTTGTCCACCCATATCGTCTCCGATATTGAATACATTGCCAATGAGATTCTCGTCATGAAAGCGGGAAAACTGGTTCATCAGGGAAAACCGGAAGAAGTGACGAAGGAGATCACGGGATTCGTCTGGGAATGCAGAGTACCGGCCAGTGAAGCGGATCGCTGGAATGAAAAGTATACCATTGGAAATTTGAGAAATGAAGGCGATTACTCCATACTGCGGGTGATTTCCGAGCGTAAGCCTGCCGGAAATGCCGTTCCGGTGAAACCAGTTCTGGAGGATTTGTACCTGTACTATTTTGAGGAGGAGAATAGTTAATGAAACAATTAATAAAATTCGAATTTTCTAAACTATTAAAAAAGAAGCTTGTTTTCATCGCGCTGGGGGCGTTTGCCCTTATTTACGCTACC
Source organism: Hungatella sp. SB206 (assembly GCF_051132295.1). NCBI lineage: Bacteria > Bacillati > Bacillota > Clostridia > Lachnospirales > Lachnospiraceae > Hungatella > Hungatella sp. SB206. Next base: position 1,731,053 of record NZ_CP096603.1, read on the forward strand.
ATGCTCTGGTCGTGGATCTTTGGAAATGAATGGGCTGTCACGCAGGAGGGGGAGCAGATTTACGGAACTGAGGCGGAGCGGTACAACACGGAGATTGCAAACCGTTTTGCCGGTCCCCTGACCGATGAGAAGGTGCAGGAGATTCTGGCCGCGTTTCCGAGAACGGATGGGATGACGACAGGAGACGTGTCCAACAATACGTATTATCCGGTTGCGAATCTGTTTGCGGAGCGGGATGGAACGTGGAACGGCAAAACGGTGCAGGAGGTATTTCCGGAATTCGATGAGCCTCCGGTGATCGGTATGTCCAGCCGGTGGGAATCCTTCTTATACAGCATGATGTATATCGTTCTGATGTCCGGAATTCTGGTGGTCATTATCGTTTCCCCTGTCTTTTCCGACGAGTATACCAGCGGGATGGACGCTTTGATTCTTACCTCACGGTATGGGAAGAAACGGTGCGTCCTGGCAAAGGTGATATCTGCGTTCTGCTTCAGCATCACGATGGAAGCGGTAATTCTGCTGGTGGGATTTTTGCTGTTTGCCGCCGGGCGCGGACTGGAGGGATGGAATACAGATATCCAGCTGAGTGAGCTGATGGTATTTTCGAGGATTGCGCAGCCGCTCAAATGCTATGAGGCGGCGTTCCTGACGGCGTTTCTGGCGATGATGTCCACCATCACAGTGACCGGTCTTACCCTGCTGTTTTCAGTCCTTTGTCCGACCTCCTTTGTATCCATTATCCTGGCGGCCGTCACTTATCTGGCTCCCATGTTTTTAAATCCGGGAAGCCAGACGGCAAGGCGCATACTGATGCTGTTTCCTGTGAACAGCATCAGCGTTTCGGGAGTCATGAGCGTGGGCGGCTTTACGGCGGGGAGTCTGACCATTCCGCTTCTCGCTGCAGTCGGGGGCGTCGCGGTCGTGATGGCAGCTGCCGGCACTGGCGGGTGCAGATGCATTTTTTCGAAACATCAGGTCTGTTGAACGCCATGGCTTGCGCACTGGACTCTATAAACCGCGTTTCCAGCCGATGGAATCGTGTTTTTCGCACATTCCCAGCCGCTGGTGATGGAGGGAACGATTATATTTAAGATTATTAAACGGCTGCATGAATGACGGCGGACCTCCGGATCCTAAATAACGGCGATCCTTTTATCCGGAGTATCCTACAAAAAGGAATCTGGCTTAAAGAAAATTCGATTGACAGATTCCTTTTTCTGTGATAACTTATGAAAGAGACTTTATAAAGGTATTTTAGTAATGAGGGCTGATAAAACTTCTGCATAGGAAAGGAGGCGCGCATGGGAGCGGATGCAAAGCTGATGAAGGAATTGAATAAGCGGCAGCTTCGCCGGATCCTCCGGCAGTGTAAGGAGGCGACCAAGCCTGAGCTGGCGGATCGTACCGGATTGAGTGTGGTCACGATCAACAGCCTTCTGGAGGACTTGTTGAAGACAGGGGAGGTTGTGCAGTCGGGGCTGGCCCCTTCCGGGGGAGGACGCCCCAGCACGCGGTACCAGTACCGGCCCGATTACCGGTATGCGGTGCTGCTGTACGGCCATCAGAGTGAAGGAAGAAATCTGATGCATTTGGCTGTCGTCAATCTGATGGGCGAGTGTGTATGGCGGAAAGAAGAGTATTTCGACGAGATCCTGGTGGAGAGCTTTGAGGCGGTTCTCGACGATGTGATCGGCCGATTTCCGGAAATCAGTCTGCTGGCATTTGGACTCCCGGGGGAGGTGGTGGATGATGTGGTGACCATTCATGATTACCAGGCGCTCGTCGGGCCGGAATTTATGGCCCATTATAAGGAACGCTACCATCTTCCGGTAGTCTTCGAGAACGATATCAATGCCATGACATACGGCGCCTGCCGGGAAGGGGACGTGGAAAAGGCCACGGTGGCGGGAATTTATCTCCCGAGAATTTATCCGCCGGGCGCAGGACTCGTAATTCAGGGGAAAATCTATTATGGAACGTCCCACTGCGCTGGCGAGCTCGCCGGTCTTCCCGTGCCGGTTTCATGGGATTCACTGGATTATGGGCGAGAGAACGACGTCCTGGAGAACCTAAAGCTTCTGACCGCGGTGTATGGGTTTACAGTAGCTCCGGAAACGCTCATATTTTATGGTGATTTCTTTACAGGGGAGCTGCAGGAGCAGCTGAGGGCATACAGCGGGAGGCTTCTGGAAGGGAAATTCCATATGGATCTTATCTTCGCAGAAAATCTGGAACGGGATTACGAAGAAGGAATGAAGCGGCTGGCCCTGGAAGCGCTGTGGGAAGAAATGGAATAAAGATGAAGAAGTGATGAAACAGAGACAGAATCGAACATGAGGAGGAAGTAAAGATGAATCAGAGAGAAAGAATGTTAAGCGAACTGCCATATAAGGCGTGGGAGGATGGACTCGAGGAGGAGCGGAAGGAGAGCAGAAAACGGGTTCACCGCTATAACAATCTGCCTCCGGAGGCGGAAAAAGAGAAAGATGCGCTGATCCGTGAGATCTTCGGAAAAACGGGTGAGAATATCTTTGTGGAGGCGCCGTTCCGCTGTGATTATGGAACCCACATTGAAGCCGGAAATAATTTCTATGCGAATTTCAACTGTGTTATCCTGGATGTGGCAAAGGTGGTAATCGGCGAAAATGTCATGTTTGCCCCCAATGTGGCGGTCTATACGGCTGGCCATCCGGTTCATCCCGATTCGAGAAACAGTGGATATGAGTACGGAATCGGCGTGACAATCGGGGATAATGTCTGGGTCGGCGGAAATTCCGTCATCAATCCGGGCGTCCATATCGGCAATAACGTTGTAATCGGTTCCGGCAGCGTTGTGACAAAGGATATTCCTGATAATGCGATAGCCGTGGGCAATCCCTGCCGTGTGATCCGCTATATTACGGAAGAAGACCGGAAATACTATTTCAAAGACCGGGAGTTTGACGTAGACGATTATAAATAGGAAGGACCGCCAGCGTGTGAAACTTTTGTGATCTTTCCCTGAGAATTATTTACAGTTTCCTACTATCGTGGTATGATATGGCTGATTTCTGGAAAATGATGTGATACGAAAGGAGAATGCCATATGAAGATGATGGAACGATTGATTGGTTACTTAACAGGCCATTTTGATAATTCGCAGCAGCTGGAACGGTTCGAAAGAGAAGGGATCACCGGTTATCCCAGGGCGGAGCACAGGAATACCGTGTGCAATGACCGGATAACGGGGCTGCCGGCAGATTTTTCTGGAGTATTCGTTCTGGAGGAGAGCTATTATACGACGGACGGCAAGACGAATGCAATGCCGCATCTGTTCCTGTTTACGGAGGAAGAGGGAGGCATCAAGCTGACTTCCTACGATATGCCGGAGGGATACACGAAGGAGAACTTTACCAGCGAGAACTTAAAAGAGACTGCATGGGAAAGTCTGAAGATTTCAGAGAAGTTCACGCCGATCATTTATCACGAGGAGAACGGAGCCTTTGTGGGAAAAGGTGTCAGCATGTTTTCGCCGGTGCTGAAATTTAAGCTGGAGGAGAGATTCGACAGTGAGGTGCTGGAGGTCTCAGAGACCTTCGAGGTGAACGGAAAACGGACGTTTGGATATGATCTGCCGTTGGAATATAGAAGAGTGTAGTCTTTGTTGAATATTTTCAGATGGATAGTGATCCGGGGGCGGAAGCCCCCGGTTTTTTTGTACTGACAGAGGTTAAACTGTTACGACAGAGGAAGCAATCTTTTCCCAACACGTTTACATTTCCCCTACAACGCGGTAAAATACAAGGAACATGATATACAAGGAACATGACATACTCCCAGGAGGCAAAATGATTCCCAGAAATGAAATTCTAAAGCGCCTTCGCGCGCAGATCAACGTAAATGGACACATTATAGGTACGGTGGCAGGCTCGGGCATGACTGCCAGATATTCGGCCATGGGAGGGGCGGATTTACTTCTGGCGCTGAGCGCCGGGAAGTTCAGGATTATGGGAAGAAGCTCCTTCTCCAGCTATCTGTGTTATGGCGACAGCAACACGATCGTGATGGATATGGGCTGCAACGAACTGCTGCCGATCATAAGGGATACGCCGGTGCTTTTTGGCCTGTTTGCCAGTGATCCGATGATCAATCTCTATGATTATCTGCAAAAGATCCGTGAAAATGGTTTTTCCGGCGTTGTAAATTACCCGACGCTGTCACTGATTGACGGGAAGTTCGGGGAAGCACTGAGCGAAGAGGGGAATACCTATGAGAAGGAAGTGGAGGCCATTAAGCTGGCTCACTTTCTTGATTTATTCACCATTGCCTTTGTCGTGGACGCGGAGCAGGCCAGGAAGATGACGCAGGCCGGAGCCGATGTGATCTGCGCTCATCTGGGGCTGACCAAGGGCGGATTTCTGGGGGCGAAAAAGTACATCTCCATCAATGATGCGAGAAAGATATCGGACGAGATATTCAATGCCAGTGACGAGATTCGAAGCGATGTCATAAAGATGATCTATGCCGGACCGGCCAATACGCCGATCGACATGCTGTATCTGTACCAGAATACAAAATGTCAGGGCTACATAGGCGGTTCAACCTTCGACCGGATTCCTACGGAACGGGCGATTTTAAATACGACGAAGGCGTTCAAAAGCTACGGAAGCTTTGATGAAAAAGACCCCATGTCTAAGCTTCTGAACGGAAACTGGAATCCGGGCGATTACGTGGAATTTGTGAAAAAATATATCGAAGAGCACTATATGAAGGAAATTCAGCTGAGGGATTTGGCGGTGGTAGCCCACGTGTCCGGTTCTTATTTAAGTGTCAAATTTAAGAAGGAAGTCGGATGCAGCTTCACAGAGTATCTGGTGCGGTTCCGTATGAACAAGGCGAAGGAATTGTTCGAACAGAAAAATGCCTCCTGCAAGGAGGTTGCCGCCATGGTAGGATATGAAGATTACGCCCAGTTTTCCAGAATGTTTAAGAAGTATACGGGCATTCCGCCGGTGGAATATGCAAGGAAAGGGAGAGAAACACAAATACGTTCAGGAGGAAGCTTATGACTGTCGACGTGAAAAATGTGAAAATGGAACTGTACGTGCCGGAAGCGTATGTTGAACCAATACGGGAGGCGCTGACGCTGATCGGTGCATGCCGGGTCGGTAACTACGATCACGTGGTCTCTTACCATAGTATAAAGGGGACATGGAGACCATTGGAAAACAGCAATCCCTTTAACGGGGCAATTGGAGAAATTTGCTGCGGAACTGAAGTCAAAATGGAGATGCGCTGTCCGGTTGAACTGGCAGAGAATGCGGTCAATACGGTTAAAAAGATTCACCCATATGAGGAACCGGTCATAAATGTCATTCCGCTATTGGAGTTTTAACGGGGAGTCAAGCCGGAAGTATTTTCATAAAAAGGAGGAGTTGTGGGAGTCAGTAAAAAAGGAAAACGGAAAATTATGATAGACGGGAACGTGTACTGGTGGTTTGCAGAGGAGGGGGCCGGGGGCGAACCGGTATGCAGTATTTACGCCCAAATACATCGAGGAGTTAATCCGAATAGGAATTTCAGATAATTTCAACGCTTTAGGAGGGGAATGATATGTTTCAATCGATTTTTCAGAAGACAATGGCTGAGGAGAACTGGCAGGAAGTCCAGAAACAGGGGGCTGAGAATATACCGGCACTTTTTCCTCTGGGCGTCATTGAAGAGCATGGACCGCATCTTCCGTTAGGCTCTGATATTTACTGGAGTTATGCGATGTGCAGGAATGTGAAGGAAAAACTAAAGCATATGGGGAAAGAGAGTGTGATACTTCCGCCGTACTATTGGGGAGTGAATCACTGTACCGGGAGCTTTCCGGGGACATTTTCGCTGAAGCCGGAGACTATGAGGCAGGTGCTGTTTGAAATATTTGAAAATGTAAAGGATTTTTCCTTCCGCCAGGTATACTGCTTTAATTATCATGGAGATTCCTTCCATGTAAACAGTATTATTGAAACAATTAAAGAAGTGAACGAAAAGCTGGATCTTTCGGTCAAACTGGTCGTGGATGCAATGGATTTACCACTGTATGGATGGCGGGGAGATGAGAATTTTCTGTTGGTTGTGGATCCGGACTATCCAGTGGAGTGGTTTGAAGAGGAAGAACCTTCAGAACACGGATTGCTGGATATTCATGCAGGTGCGTTTGAGACTGCGGTTCTTCATTATTTTTGTCCGGAACTGGTTGATTTGGAGACTGCGGAACAGTTGGTCTCATCATCGCTGAATGAGGAAGGCATGGAAAAATGGCTCCAGGGCGGCAGTGTAATCAGGGAGGCGGCTCCTCTGGGCTATGCGGGTAATCCGGCGGGGCATCGCGCTGTCGCCAAACACGTGGCGGAAATGCTGGATATGCAGGTGGAAAATATCGTAAGCCAAATGAGGCTATGATGGAAGGCAGGATAAAATGGAACTGAATTATAGAAAAGCCGTGCAGGACGATGCGGAACTTCTGATTGAAATGTATAATGCGGCCTTCCATGCGGATTACATTCGCTACGGGGAATGCCCAGCGTATGGGAAGACGAAGGAAGCGATGGAATTATCCATTGCCGGATTTCCCAAATACATTATTTTGAGTAAGGAAGTCCCTGTTGGTGTGATTTCTCTCGTGAACAGAGGGGATGGACAGTACCATCTGGGGTGTTTATGTATTATTCCGGAATATCAGGGGAAGGGAATCGGTTCCCGGGCATTTCGGCATATGCTGTCTGTTTTTCCTGACTGGAAGCGGATTACGCTGGAAACGCCTGCGGATAAAGAGGAGAACATCGCATTCTATACGAAAAAATGTGGATTTCATACTGGGAATAAGGAGATGGATGGAAATGTGGAGGTTATTACTTTCTATATGGAGCGCTAAGGAAGATTGCGCGTTTAGGAAATCAATGCATATATGAAATAGAAGATCACTTTATATAATTGAAAAAAGATCAAATCATGAACAGAGAGGCAGCGGTACCGCAAAAGTACCGCTGCCTCTCATTTTTGTACCCAAAAGTAAAAAAGCGGGAAAACGCATATCCAGGCGCTGCAAATCGCTTTAAATTCTAAATATAATATAAACACAAGGATAGTTAATAAAAACAACAACATTTAGAAATATAAACACAAAAGAAGATAAACTAACAACATTTATTCAGAAATGAGGGAAGTGTACAATATATTTGTAGCAGGGAAGCAAAAACGGGGATAGAAATACAGCGAAAATCACGGCCGGGTTTCGCTGAAAAGAAGGAGAGGTTTACATGAAAACAATAGCAATCGCAGGAACCTTTGATACGAAAGGAAAGGAATATCTCTACGTAAAGGGACTGGTTGAGGAACTGGGGCTGCACGCATTAACCATACATACCGGCGTGTTTGAACCAGAGTTTACGCCGGACGTGTCCAACACGGAGGTGGCAGCCGCGGCCGGATACGATATCCGCGCCATTGTGGAACGAAAGGACCGGGCCATGGCGACAGAGGCGCTGTCGAAAGGAATGGAGACACTGGTTTTGCAGCTGTACGGGGAAGGCAGGTTTGACGGGATTCTGTCATTTGGAGGTTCAGGGGGAACTTCCATGGTGACTCCGGCCATGCGGGCGCTGCCCATCGGAGTTCCCAAGCTTATGGTGTCAACCATGGCTTCCGGCAACGTGGAGCAGTATGTGGGCACCAGCGACATTGTGATGATGCCGTCCATTGTAGATGTAGCCGGGCTGAACTCCATCTCAAAGGTGATTTTCAGAAATGCGGTCCTTGCCGTCTGCGGAATGGTGAGGCTGAAAGAGGAGCTGAAGCCGGAGACAGGGGATCACAAGCCTCTGGTTGCTGCGACCATGTTCGGTGTTACGACGCCGTGTGTTGGATTTGCAAAGGAGTGTCTGGAGACGCATGGGTATGAAGTCCTGGTATTTCATGCGACCGGTACCGGGGGGCGGACGATGGAAGCGCTGACGGACGCCGGATTCTTTAAGGGCGTGCTGGATCTGACCACGACGGAGTGGTGTGACGAGGTGGTGGGCGGAGTCCTGGCAGCAGGCCAGACGCGCTGTGAGGCGGCGGCCCGCTGTGGGATTCCCCAGGTGGTTTCCGTAGGGGCCATGGATATGGTGAATTTCGGGCCGTTCGATACGGTTCCGCAGAAATTTGCGGGAAGAAATCTCTATAAACATAATCCGACCGTTACCCTGATGAGGACCACGGCCGATGAAAATAGAGAGGTTGGAGAAAAGCTGTCTGAGAAGCTGAATCTGGCTTCCGGAAAGACTGCGCTGCTGCTTCCCTTAAATGGCGTATCGGCCATCGACGCGGAGGGCCAGCCATTCTACGGACCTAAGGAAGATCAGGTGCTGTTTCAGACACTGCGTGACGGGGTGAACCGGGACGCTGTTGAGATCATGGAACTGGATTACAATATCAACGATAAGGAATTTGCCGTATGCGCGGCTGAAAAATTAATGGAACTTATGGAACGAGAAGCATAAGAACAAGGAGGATTTAAAAATGAACAGAATGACAAGAAGTGAGATCATGGAAAAATTCCACAAAGAGGTGGAAGAGGGAAGAATCCTGGTAGGCGTTGGCGCAGGAACCGGAATTACGGCGAAATGCAGTGAAAAGGGCGGAGCTGACATGCTGATTATCTACAATTCCGGTCGTTTCCGTATGGCTGGCCGCGGTTCCCTGTCAGGGCTGCTGGCGTATGGCGATGCCAATAAGATCGTACAGGAAATGGGCTCCGAGGTGCTTCCGGTCGTGAAAAACACTCCGGTTCTCGCCGGTGTCTGCGGTACGGATCCTTTCCGTGTGATGGACCTGTTTCTGAAACAGCTGAAGGACCAGGGCTTCAACGGTGTGCAGAATTTCCCGACCGTAGGATTAATTGACGGCAAATTCAGAGCTAACCTGGAGGAGACAGGAATGGGATACGGACTGGAGGTTGACATGGTCCGTGAAGCACACAAGCTGGATATGCTCACCTGTCCATACGTCTTCGATCCGGAGCAGGCAAAAGCCATGGCGGAAGCCGGAGCGGATATACTGGTTGCCCATATGGGACTGACCACCAAGGGAAGCATCGGCGCGGAGACAGCGCTCACGCTGGATGACTGCTGCGTAAAGATCAGGGAGATTATCAAGGCGGGAAGAGAAGTGCGCCAGGATATCATGGTTATCTGCCATGGCGGCCCGATCGCAGATCCTGAGGATGCCGCCTACGTAATCAAACATGTGCCTGAAATCGACGGATTCTTCGGCGCTTCCTCCATCGAGCGCCTCGCATCAGAACGTGGAATGACCGCACAGACAGAAGCATTTAAGGCCATTGAAAAATAAATACTAATATGCCCTGGGGCTGCACTGCCGCAGGGCATAAGCTGAATAGAAATGGAGAAGGGGAAAATATGGACAAACAGGGGATTACAGCAGATAAAAAGACTGTGTTTGATTTGAAGTTTTTTATAAAATGGGGGATCGCAATCGGAGTTCCCTGCATCCTTTACTTTGCAATTCCGCAGACGGAGGCCGTCTCACTGGAAATGAGAAAATTCTTCGTATGCACCGCGTGGGCGATTCTGACCTGGGCGATGAATCTGCTTCCGGTTTACATTTCCGGCCTGCTCTTAACGGTAGGAGCGATTCTTTGGGGAGTGGCCCCCGCCAATGTCGTCCTGTCACCGTGGACCGGATCGGTCGTATGGCTGTCTCTGGGCGGTCTGACGCTTTCCGTGATCTTTGAGAAAAGCGGGCTGATGCAGCGGATTGCGTACTTTTTTATAGTAAAATCCGGCGGTTCCTATAAGGGGATCATAACGGGAATCACACTGTCCGGTATTGTGGTGGGGCTTCTGGTCCCCAATATGACCGGCCGTGTCGCCCTCTACTGCGCCCTGTGTTTTGGAATCTACAACGCGTTAAAGATACCGAAGAACAGCAATACCGGAGCCGGAATCATGTTTGCCGGTTTCGTGGCGGCAATCGCACCATCCTGGCTGTATTTATCCGCAAGCGAGAACCTTCAGCTGGTCAATTCCTATTTAAAGGAAACCGGAAACAGCGTCAGCTGGATGCAGTATTTTATCAGTAACTTTCCCGTCATGCTTTTATGGCTGATCGTCCTTCTGATCATGGTGCGGATTCTGTTCAAACAGGATGCCTCCATTGACGGAAAAGAGTATTTTAAAGAAAAACAGGAATCTCTCGGAAAAATGTCGAAAAAGGAAATTAAGTTTCTGGTTATCCTGATTTTACTCGTTATTGCAATGGTATTTTCGGGAATTGACGCAGGCTGGCTCTTTATTCTGGCTGTGATCGCCTGTTTCCTTCCGGGCGTGGACGTTGCGGATATCGAGGATATGAAGCAGGTGAATTTCCCGATGGTATTCTTCGTGGCGGCAACCATGGCGATTGGAAGCATGTCAAATGCCGTTGGCGTAGCCGGTCTGGTGAGCGAGCTGATGATGCCGATTCTCCAGAATGTCGGAAATTTTGGATTGATCCTGTTTGCATGGCTGACCGGTGTGATCACCGATATGATGATGACTCCTCTGGCCGGTATGGCGGCATTTTCACCGCTTTTTATCGACATTGCGGCGAAGCTGGGACTCAGCGTGGTGGGAACCACCTTCAGTTTCGTATGGGGTGTGGAGCAGCTGTTCTTCCCCTATGAGTGGGCGCTGTTCCTGATTCTGTTCAGCTATGACGTCTTTGATATGAAAAAAGCCATGAAATTCTGTACCGTCCGCACAATACTCAGCATCATTTTCCTGGCGGTTCTGATTTATCCGTACTGGATGATGACTGGATTTTTAAGATAGGAGAGGAAACATGAAAATATATGACGTAATCATTGTGGGGAGCGGACCTGCCGGGATGACGGCCGCGATATATGCGAAGAGAGCGAATCTTGACGTTCTCCTTTTAGATAAACTGGCGCCGGGCGGGCAGATCATCAATACATATGAAATACAGAACTATCCGGGCTTCAGTTCGGTCAATGGAGCCGATCTGGCGATGCAGGTATTTGAGCATACCCAGGCTCTGGGAATCGAATTCGATTACGGCACTGTGGAAAAAATCGAGACAGAGGAACGGGAAGACGACGGCTGCGGTACCATAAAAATAGTGACGTGTGCGGAAGGAAAAACATACCGTTCTTTGGCAGTCATTTTGGCTACGGGAACAAAGCCGCGTATGCTCCACGTGCCTAATGAGCTGGATTTTGCAGGAAAATCCATTAGCTGGTGCGCCATCTGTGATGGCGCAAAATACCGGGATAAATCGGTCATCGTGATTGGCGGAGGCAATTCCGCGGTGGAGGAATCCATCTACCTGGCGGAAATGGCAAAAAAGGTGACGGTGGTAACCATGCTTGATCTCACCGCAGACCCGATGGCCTGCGATAAACTGAAGTCCATGCCCAATGTGGAAGTCCATGAGTGGTTTGATATCAAAGAATTTCTGCCTGGGGATGTATTTACCGGCCTGCGTGCGGTTTCCAGCAAAACAGGGGAGGAAATCGTAGTATACGGAGACGGCGCGTTCGAATATATCGGACTTCAGCCGGTAACGGAACCATTTGCAGGTCTCGGCATTCTGGAATCACACGGTTATATTGAAGCGAACGAGCGGATGGAGACGGCGGTGCCGGGAATCTTCGGTGCCGGTGATAGTAACAGCAAGCTCCTCCGGCAGATCGTGACCGCCTGCTCGGATGGCGCAGTGGCCGCTCAGTCAGCGGCGGCGTATAAGAAGAAATGTATGGGATAATGGGGAAGGAAGGGATAACAGATGATTCGATATGAGAAGAAAAACAGCCTGATTACACAGCAGGCGGAAGCGGAACAGAAGTTTCTGGAGACATTCGAGGCGGGAGCATACACGGCATCCAGCCCGCTGGTAGTGAGAAATCCGTATCTGATCTCTCCGCTGACGGCGATGATTCTTTTTAAGACCGCTGTAAAGCAGGAGGTCACGCTGACGGTGAAGGGGAAGGAGCCGGAAGGCGATATCAGCCATACATTTCCGGCCGATACGGTCCATATTCTTCCGGTTTATGGTCTGTATGCGGACTGCGAAAATACGGTGGAGCTCATTTTGTCGGGAGGAGAACGGGAGACGGTTATGATTAAAAACGAGCCGCTTCCCCCAGAGGTACCGGTTCCCACATGCTGCAAGGGCAGCGGGGCGCATATGGGAGACAATGTGATTTTTCTGACACAGACGTCCAAGGCCGATGCGCTGGCATGTGATTACCGCGGGGACGTAAGGTGGTATCTGACGGTAAACGTCTGCTTTGATATGAAGCGTCTTGCGAACGGCCATCTGCTTGTCGGTACGGACCGGCTGATAAAGCTGCCGTATTACGTGAGCGGTGTGTACGAGATGGGGGTACACGGAAAAATATACCGGGAATACAGGCTTCCGGGCGGTTATCACCATGATACCTTTGAGATGGAAGACGGCAATATCCTGATGCTGTCTCAGATTCCGGACCGGGATACCGTAGAAGATGTGCTGGTCCTTGTCGACCGCCAGACGGGAGCGATCGTGAGAACCTGGGATTACAGGGAGATTCTGCCTTACGACTGCCAGACGACCTGGTCCGGATCGGCTTCTGCACACGACTGGTTCCATAATAATGCGGTATGGTACGATAAGAAGACGGATTCCATCACGCTTTCCGGCCGGCATCAGGATGCGGTGATTAATATAGACTTCAAAACAGGAGCTCTTAACTGGATTCTGGGAGATCCGGAGGGCTGGCCGGAAGAGTACGTGGAGAAGTATTTCTTCCGGCCGATCAGTGAACCGTTTGAATGGTCTTACGAGCAGCACGGCGTGGTGGTGTGCCCGGACGGAGATATTATGATGTTCGATAACGGTCACTATCGTTCCAAGTTAAAGGCTCATTACAGCAAGGCGAAGGACAGCTATTCCAGAGGCGTGCGCTACCATATCGACAGAGAGACACGGACAATCGAACAGGTATGGCAGTATGGAAAGGAGAGAGGCGCAGACTTCTTTTCGCCATATATCTGTAATGTGGAATATTACGATGAAGGCCGCTATATGGTGCATTCCGGGGGAATTGCCTATAAGGACGGGGAACCGTTAGAGGGGCTGGGGAGCATGGATGGAACCGGTGAGGGCTGTACGCTGAATGCAATTACCTGCGAACTGGTAAATGATGAGGTAGTCTATGAGCTGCATGTACCTTCCAATGTATTCCGCGCCGAGAAGCTGCCTATGTATTATGCCGGTGAGACGGCGGAACTGGGAGCAGGAAAAACACTTGGTTCTATGAGCAGAACTGGAGAATTTGAGACAGAGATTCCGGCCGCCTGTACGGGGGAACTGATTCCGGAGCATTACGAGGCTTCCGTTACGGAGGAGGAGGACCGAATCCTGTTTAATGCTACCTTTGAGAAAGGGGAACTGGCCATGCTCCTGCTGGAAGAGGAAGACGGCGGAGTGCACCGCTATTATATCAACACGTCGGCTGCGAAGAACTTTGAGGCAATGTGTGTCGGAACGTTTCTGAAGAATGATCCCAGAAATGTAGATGTGTATGTCAATAAATGCGGGTTGGGCAAAAACGTGAAGGTTCGCGTGCTGCTGGAAGACAAAATCTATGAGACCGGTGTCGAAATCCATATGGAATAGCAGACCAGCAGAGCGGGAAAGAGAAGAAGAACCGGGATAGCATGCGGGCAGGGCCGCTGTGTTCGGAGCATGGAAATGCGAGGGATACAGCGGCTTTTTGCTGTGAAGTCTGGAGAGTTGGAGGTTGATTCCCGTGAACGGCGGGCCAAGTGCCATGCTTGCATGAACATTTGGCGACTGCTGCGAGGGTCAATTCCCCACAGGGAGTATTTGACTTTAGTGAAGAAAATGATAAAATATATATATTCAGCAGTTCTGGAGAGAAGAGATGAATCATAGCAATTGTAGAATGAAAACAGCATTGAGAAAAGGAGAAAAATGTTATGGGATTTAAAGAGATAGCAGTGGAAGAACTGAATTTTAATCCATTTACAAAGATTGGCACTGAGTGGATGCTGATCACGGCGGGCGATGAGAAGAATTTTAATACAATGACGGCCAGCTGGGGCGGAATGGGAATTATGTGGAACAAGAATGTGATTACTGCTTATATCCGGCCTCAGCGCTATACGAAAGAATTTGTCGATGCCAATGAGCTGTTCACCGTATCTTTTTATGATAAGGAGTACAGAAAGGCGTTGAACATCTGCGGAACAAAATCCGGACGTGACTGCGACAAGGTAAAGGAGGCAGGTCTGACTCCCTATTTTATCGACGGTACCACAGCATTCGAGGAAGCAAATATGATTTTTGTCCTGCGGAAACTGTACTCCGATCCCATGCCGGCTGAAAATTTACTGGATCAGGAAATTGATCAGAAATGTTATCCGAATAAAGACTATCATACTATGTATGTATCGGAGATTGTGAAAGTGCTTGTGGCAGAATGTTAAGCTGTATAATTGTGAAGGGATTTTTAGAAGATGGGGAGATAAGGAAGTGAAATGCTGGTGCGAATCTCAAGTAAACATGAAAATACTGGGGGATTCGCACTGGGAAAATGAGGGAGTATGAAGCAGAAGGAAGATAGCTATTGATTTTTTGGAAAAATATTGTACAATATAGTTAAATATTTGGGTGGGTAGTGGGGGAATGTTGTGGAGAATTGCTGTCACCTTCTGCGAGGAAGGTGTGGATTGAAATCCAAATATTGACAAAGCAGAACCAGCCTTTAAGGTCACCTTCTGCGAGGAAGGTGTGGATTGAAATTATTGTCTTCTGCAACTCACGCCGTGTCTGGTTGGTCACCTTCTGCGAGGAAGGTGTGGATTGAAATACTCAGGTAGTAGACGTTGCAGGGATTACCGTGGGTCACCTTCTGCGAGGAAGGTGTGGATTGAAATTTCTCAGCGGTGCCGGTGTCTTTGGCCGCAATGAGTCACCTTCTGCGAGGAAGGTGTGGATTGAAATAGAAAAGCCTTTGTGGCGCTGTGCATGGCCACAGGTCACCTTCTGCGAGGAAGGTGTGGATTGAAATAGCCAAAAGAGAACGTTACGCCGGAAGGAACCAAGTCACCTTCTGCGAGGAAGGTGTGGATTGAAATACCAGGAAAGAAAATATACTTCGCTTCCGACAAGGTCACCTTCTGCGAGGAAGGTGTGGATTGAAATATTGAGGGCGAGCTCAACAGTATTGAGAGTTTTGGTCACCTTCTGCGAGGAAGGTGTGGATTGAAATCTTACCTCCGCTTCGATTGTGAGGAAGGAGAAGACGTCACCTTCTGCGAGGAAGGTGTGGATTGAAATAAATGGGACGCGGGCCGGGAGGTCGCCCTGAAGGGGTCACCTTCTGCGAGGAAGGTGTGGATTGAAATTAGCATATCACTGGGACGCAACCGGGAAACGTCGTCACCTTCTGCGAGGAAGGTGTGGATTGAAATTTTAGTTATTACACACTCATATAAAATACAGGCGTGTCACCTTCTGCGAGGAAGGTGTGGATTGAAATCCGAATTGTATTTTAACATTCCCAACCTGGAGTTTGGTCACCTTCTGCGAGGAAGGTGTGGATTGAAATGTACTTTTTAACAGGCAAGAAACCTAGCTTATATGTCACCTTCTGCGAGGAAGGTGTGGATTGAAATAGTCTGCCTTGTCAGGTGAGTATGATTCGCTTAAAGTCACCTTCTGCGAGGAAGGTGTGGATTGAAATGATCATATTGTTAAAAAACGAAAACGAGGCCATTAGTCACCTTCTGCGAGGAAGGTGTGGATTGAAATGGCCTAGTGGATCATTGCACAAACAAGGGCTTAAGTCACCTTCTGCGAGGAAGGTGTGGATTGAAATGCTGCAATGCACAGACGTAGCGAGGGCGAAAGCAGTCACCTTCTGCGAGGAAGGTGTGGATTGAAATCATTTAGAGATAGAACCATTTGAAAAACCTAGCTGTCACCTTCTGCGAGGAAGGTGTGGATTGAAATTTTCCGATGGCAGCCACACAATTAAGATCGATGCGGCAGTCACCTTCTGCGAGGAAGGTGTGGATTGAAATTCCGCAAATAACATACCAAGGATTAAAGATAAAAGTCACCTTCTGCGAGGAAGGTGTGGATTGAAATAACTGTAACGTGGGCGGTGTATCCAAATATATTAAGTCACCTTCTGCGAGGAAGGTGTGGATTGAAATTATGAACTGATGAAAGGCTGTGCGGAAAGAGAGTGTCACCTTCTGCGAGGAAGGTGTGGATTGAAATTATGGTTTCGTCGTCTTTGTTATCCCATAAAAGGTCACCTTCTGCGAGGAAGGTGTGGATTGAAATGTTTTTATATACTTCTTTAGGCCGATTTTCAACGTCACCTTCTGCGAGGAAGGTGTGGATTGAAATGGTTATGTCTACATCTACGGTTGTCAGCTTCCCCGGTCACCTTCTGCGAGGAAGGTGTGGATTGAAATTTCGAGGAATATATGGATTGGAATAACCATATCCCCCCTTCCAACCTTTCTTCACAACAAAAAGAACCTTCAGAAAGCAAATGCTTCTAAAGGTTCTTTTTTCTGATAACAACATCCACTCTAATCCCCAAGATAATAAACCGCCGTAAAATACCCCTTACTATTATAATAAAGCGCATTCCCAAGTACGCTGCTGTCAACCAGCGCCTCCGTCTCCCCGCCGCTCTCCGATGCACCAGCACAGATCTCCATCTGAGTTTTCGATGCTTCTGCCAGGCTGGTATAAGCGCCTGTCACGGCTCCTTTCAGAATGTAAATGTCCCCCTCATATACCGTCTTCATCACAGTGTCTGCGCTGGTCTGCCACAAAGTATAGGTTCCATTTTCCAGATCTGCGATGACTCCTGTTTCACTGCCTTGTGAGGAAGGCAGTGTTCCCTTGTCATACATCAGATAGCCGTATGAATTCGAGTCTCCTGCATTGGGATCCAGGGAAAGTAGTTGGCTTTCGCCGGTCAGCGCGTTTAAAACTACTTCGGCTTCCCCGCCGTTTTGCACTGCAGAAAACTGTTCCTGCGTCATGGAGGCGGGAACAGAGATCGTGCCGGGAACGCTGTAGTATACGCCCATATCTTTCGCCTTCGTCAGATCTGCGGACAGCCCGGTTTCCCGGCCGGTTTGCAGGTACGAGAGGTAAGGCGCAAGCGGAAGGCGGTCCCATTCGCCTGCATAATCGATTCCGTCTATGATATTTCTTTTGTCAAAAGGTTCCTCTTCCAGTTCCCGAATCAGCGTAATATTCTTTTTCTCGATATCAGAAAGCAGGGAATCCGAAAATTTGTCCGGATCCAGTAGGCTCCGATACCAGACTTTATTGGAAAAATACTGGTTTAAGACCTCGGAATCAAATTTCCGTCCATGCGCCGCGTAAATTTCATTTCTGAGCAGCCACAGGTCTTCGGTCGGATATAAGTATAAATCCGCTTTGCTTAAATAACGGGTGAATACCTCCGGCCTGCTGAAAGAACGCTGGAAGGAATAGTAATCCCCCTCCAGATGAGCGTTGCCGTCTACTGTAATATGTGGAACCGCGTCATTTAAATAGAAGGTTATGCTGCACGTTCCTTTTTCCTGGGCTGCGTCGTGGAATTCCGGTATGATGCTGTAATCCATTTTTCCGCTCTCCGTATCAACGGCCGCTTGAGCAATCCCATTCCAGAAGCTTTCATATTGGTTATCCTGAGACAGGAAATCGCAGGTCAGACGGCCGGAATCCTTCCAGTCCTGTGTGAGCGAAAAAGATATGGCGGACCGCACGTCGCCTGCTTTAAAATACCTGCTGGATATCAGCTCAGTGTCGGCAGCCAGGTTTTTCAATGCTTTTATATCAAATTTTAGAGTGCCTGCCCCAGAGGAAGAACCATCTGGTGAAATCGGACTCTGGTCCTCTGCACCGGAGGATTTCTCCGGCGGGGATGCGTTTTCTGCCAGATCGCCTTCCTGCGTTTCTTCCTGATTGGAGTAGGGCACCTGCGTGAAATCTGCCGTATTGTTCAAAGCCCGGTCCGTATGGCAGGCAGAGGATAAGATACTAATTACAATGACACATCCCAGCAACAGCTTTCTCTTCATTCGCGTTCTTCCTTTCCATCGTGAAGCACCGTGCCTGTACGGCCCGGCGGCTTACGTTCCATTCGTTATCCTGATATTCTGTACCGCTATCATACCATATACCTCTGAAAATGAAAATAATTCCCCGTCATAATTTGTCCCCCTTCACATATATTGAGGTAAGAGGAGGGATGAAGGTGGAGAAAAAAGACGAGCTCATAAAAATCTTTTCGAAGAATATAAGAGAGATTCTAAACCGGGTCGCCGTTGACTATGATGAAGTGCAGGAGATCCGCCTGCGGGTGGCGGCGCCGCTTTTGATGGTCTATAAGAATGAAGAGTACTACATAAGCCGTTTGGGACAGCTGAGCCGGGACTGCCGGGATGCCTATCTGGTGAGCCGGGGCGAGTTAAAGGAAACCATGGAATACATGAGCAATTATTCCCTGTATGCATTTGAGGAAGAGATGAAGCAGGGATTTCTTACCATCCAGGGGGGCCACCGCATCGGCGTTGCGGGTAAAACCATTTTGGACGAGTCGGGGATCAAGACAATGAAGTTTATTTCCTTTATCAATGTAAGACTGTCGCATCAGGTGAAGGGGTGTGCTTCCCCGGTTCTTCCGTATCTCTATGACAAGGAAGAAATTCTGCACACCCTGATCATTTCGCCGCCGCGGTGCGGGAAGACGACGCTGCTCCGTGATCTGATCCGGCAGATTTCCAATGGGACAAAGGATCACGCAGGCATGACGGTGGGAGTGGTGGACGAACGGTCGGAAATCGGCGCCTGCTACCAGGGAATGCCCCAGAATGAGCTGGGAATCCGCACCGATATCCTTGACTGCTGTCCGAAGGCCAGAGGCATGATGATGCTGATCCGCACCATGTCGCCGCGGGTGATAGCCGTGGATGAAATCGGAAGCAGGGAAGACTTAGAGGCCATGGAGTACGTTATGAACTGCGGATGCAAGCTGATCGCCACGGTGCACGGCAGCTCCATCGACGATCTGAAGCAGAAGCCGGTGCTGCGAAGACTGGTGGATGAGCGGATTTTTGAGCGGTATATCGTGCTGAATAATAAAGGAAAGATCGGCAATATCGATCAGATCTACGATTCCCGCGGGACGCAGCTTTATAAGGCGGAGGTCCACCGCATGGGGAAAAGATGGAACAGCGAGGAGTGCATGGCGTATGGATAACACGGGAATCAGAATTCTGGGAGCCGTTCTCGTCGTGATTTCCTGCTCCGGCATGGGATTTTTTATGGCGGGACAGTGGGGAGAACGGCTGAAAACCATGGAACACTTAAGAAAAATGATCTTCCTGCTGAAAGGAGAGATCGTATACGCCCGCTCCGCGCTCCCTGAAAGCTTCGATCGGACGGGGAAGAAGGGCGGAGGAGAGATCGGCGACCTGTTTATCCGGGTTGCCGAGCGGATGGAGGGACAGCGGGGGGAGCCATTTTACGATATCTGGCAGGAGGAGATCGATAAGCTCCCCAAAGCCTTCTGTCTTTCGAAAGAGGACAGGCAGAGTTTGAAAGGACTGGGCGAGCATCTTGGATATCTGGACCTGGAGATGCAGGAGAGGACGATTCTCCTCTATCTGGAGCAGCTGGATCTATCCATCGGTTATCTGAGGGAACATAAGCAGGAACGGAGCCGTCTCTATACCAGCCTTGGTATTATGGGCGGCATCTTCATAACGATTATGATGTATTAGCACGCCGGACGGCGATGTTTGACTATAAGGAGGATAGCATGGGGGTCAATCTGATATTTAAAATAGCGGCGGTTGGAATCCTGGTTTCCGTCATCTGCCAGGTACTTAAGCACAGCGGGCGGGAAGAACAGGCATTTTTGACGAGTCTCGCTGGTTTAATCCTGGTGCTGTTCTGGCTGGTGCCTTACATTTATCAGCTGTTTGAAACCATTAAAAATCTGTTTGCATTGTAGGGGTAATGAGAATATGACGGTAGTGACCATAGCCGTAGTCGGTATCACGGCAGTCCTTCTGGCCGTTGCGCTGAAGGGCATGAAAGGGGAGTACGGAACCTATCTGGTGATGGCAGCCGGATTTTTCATCTTTTTTTACGGAGTCGGAAAGCTGACCACAATTCTGGATACCATAAAACAGGTTCAGTCTTATATCAGGATCAACAGCGTCTATCTGTCCACCCTGATTAAAATGATCGGGATCACCTACGTGGCGGAATTTGCCGCCGGAATCTGCAAGGATGCGGGATACGGCGCCGTGGGCACGCAGATCGAAATCTTCGGCAAACTGTCGGTGCTTGCCGTCAGCATGCCGATTCTCTTAGCGCTTATCGAGACCCTGCAGGTATTTCTGTCATGAAGGGGCATCTGTACAAAACAGCCGTATTACTGGTGCTGGCGGCGGTCCTGTCGGGAACGGGAGGCTTGTTTTTGGCAGGAGGGCTGTCCACGGTCATGATCAGCTGTGCGGCGGAGCACAGTGGCGGGTCTCCTGCCGATTCCGGGGAGACGGTGGACGAAGCGGAGACGAAAGAGGTCTCCATGGATTTGGAACAGTATGATTTAACGGAGATTCAGGATTATATTAATTCTCAGGGGACGAGCGGCTGGAACCTGTCCTTTAAACAAATGATGAAGGATATCATGGCAGGCAGGCTGGGAGATGTGATGGGGCAGATTGGTACTGGCATCCGCGATGCTCTGTTTTCGGAAATCAGAAATAACGGCCATATGATGGGCCAGATCATTATTCTGGGAATTATCGGTGCTGTGTTTGCCAACTTCTCCAATGTATTTACGGGAAGCCAGATATCGGAAACGGGATTCTTTGTCACCTATCTGTTATTGTTTACCTATCTGGCAGCCAGCTTTTTTACGAGCATTACCATTGCAGGAAATGTGGTCAATCAGATTCTGGGATTTATGAAGGCGCTGATGCCGGCATATTTTCTGGCGGCGGCATTTGCGGGAGGGAGCGTTTCAGCGATCGCATCCTATGAATTTACGCTGTTTGCCATCACGGTGGCTCAGACGATTACCGCCTCCATCCTTCTGCCCATGGTGAAGGTGTATGCGCTTCTCGTCATGGCCGGCCATATTGCAAAGGAGGACATCCTGTCGAAGCTGACGGAGCTCTTAAGCGACGTGATTACCTGGAGTCTTAAGACTATGGTCGGGATCGTGCTGGGATTTCACCTGATCCAGGGGCTGGTGCTCCCCTATGTGGATTCCATGAAAACGGGGGCAGTCCAGAAGCTGATCGGAATCATACCGGGAGTGGGGCAGGGAGCCAGCGCCGTGACGCAGATGGTCATCGGTTCGGGGGTCCTGGTAAAGAACACCATGGGGGCCGCCGGAGTGGTGATCCTGGTGATTATCACCCTGATTCCCATGATGAAGCTGGTGATTCTCATGCTCCTGTATCAGTGTGTGGCGGCCGTCCTCCAGCCGGTATGCGATAAAAGGATTGTATCCTGTATATCGGATATGGCCAAGGGACACAGAATCCTGCTGTCCATCGCGGCTTCGGCTATCGTGCTGTTTGTGGTGACCATCGCGGTGGTGTGCGCCTCCACTAATGTAACGTATTACGCAGGGTGATTGACATGGAAGGTTTATATGAGTGGATCAGAAATATCACATATTATCTGATCTTTATGACAGTGGTAACCAATCTTCTTCCCGATAAGAAGTATGAAAAATATTTCCGGCTGTTTGCGGGCATGGTGCTCATTCTGCTGGTGTTAAAACCATTTACAGGCGGACTGCGGCTGGATGACAAACTGGCCTATTACTTCGAGTCCATCAGCTTTCAGAAGGAGGCGTCGGAACTCTCGGCCCAGCTCACCGACATGGAAGGCGTGAGGCTTGCGAGCATGGTGAGCCAGTACGAGGAGGCGGTGGAAAATGACCTGCGCACCATGGCGGAATCGTCGGGATTCGTCTGCAGGAAGGCCGAGGCCGGGATCGACGGGGATGAGAAGAAGGAGACCTTCGGCCACGTGGTATCTGTCAGTCTCCGGCTGGCACCTGACAGCTCCGGGCAGGCGGATCAGGGCGGAAGCAGTTCCGGTATCCAGCCGGTGGAACCTGTGGAACCCATCGAACCGGTGGAACGGATCCGCGTGGAACTGAACGGCGGGAGCGAGGAGGTGTCTGAGACGATCGGTGCATCGGCGGGGCAGCCTGATAAGCGGCAGGAAGAAAATTCTGCTTTGGCTGGTCTGAGACGCCGCATTTCTGAATATTATGATTTGGAGGAACAGGACATTGAAATTCAACTGGAAAATAAGTAAGGATAAATGGCTGATTCTGCTGGCGGTGGGACTTCTGCTCCTGGTCCTCACGATTCCTTCCGGTCCGGAGACGGAAAAGAAGATGTTAAAAGACGCCGCTTCGGGGACAGAAGCCTCCTTACAGGAAGGGCTGGTGACAGATGCGGGGGAACCGGTCGCCGTGGCCGCAAATGCGGACCGCACCTATGAACAGCAGCTGGAGCAGCGGGTGAAGCAGATTCTAAAGACCGTGGATGGAGTCGGGACTGTTGACGTGATGATCGTGCTCAAGTCTTCCGAGGAGAAGGTGCTGCGTGTGGACAAAAATACCTCCAGCTCCAGCACTGAGGAACAGGACAGCGGGGGCGGAACGAGGAAGAGCAGCAGCGCGGAACAGCAGGAAAGTACAATTTTGACCGGAACCGGGGAAAATACGGCGCCGATCGTGGAGAAAGAAATCCGTCCCGAAATCGAAGGAATCATCATCAGCGCCCAGGGCGGAGGCAGTCCAACTGTAAAAGCTGAAATTTCAGGCGCTATGGAAGCATTATTTGACTTGCCGCCACATAAAATAAAAGTATTAAAGAGGGTGGAATAAAGAAGGAGTGTTAGGAATGAGAAGCTTAAAAGATATCAGAGAATCCAAAGTCCCGAGAACCCCAAAGAAAATGAATATGAAGAAACTGTTCAGAAGAAATCAGATTATCATCACAACGCTGGCGGTCATGATCGCAGCTGCCGGATACCTAAACTACGCCGGGAAGCAGGAAATGGCGTCGGGAACTGATGTGTACGAGGCCGGTGTGACGGATATTTCCGATGAGGACATTCTGGCTGAAAACCAGGCGCTGACAGGCGACCCGGGAAATTACCAGGAGATTGCAAGCCTTGACAATGACCCTAACGACGAGAGTCTGGCGGCTCAGGAGACAGATGGCTCCGGCAGCGCAGTGGCCAGCAATCAGGAAGGCGTGGCAGGAGACGCGGCAGCGGACACCACCAATGTAGCCGACAATTCGGCGGCGGAAGGCGGACAGCTGGCAGCCAATGAGACGACAGGCGATTTGGAAACCGGTCTGGAAAATCCGGGTGAAGCGGTCTTAACCAGCGGTATGAATGTATCCGACTACATAGCGAACGTGCAGCTGAGCAGAGAGCAGGTCCGTGCCAAGAACAAAGAGACTCTGATGAATTTAATCAACAATGAGAACATCGAAGAAGCCGCCAAACAGGAAGCGATTCAGGAAATGATAGACATGACCGCAGTATCCGAGAAAGAGAATGCCGCAGAGACTCTTCTGATGGCAAAAGGCTTCTCCGATCCGGTTGTCAGCATTACCAGCGGCAAGGTTGACGTCGTCATCAACGCTTCCAGCATTACCGATCCGCAGCGCGCCCAGATTGAGGACATCGTAAAGCGCAAAACGGAAGTGGGAGCAGAGAATATCGTGATCACACTGATGAAGCTGGAAGAATAGAGGAAATGAAGCACCCAGGCGCGAATAAATCTGAAAGAATGAACAAGGATGCGAAAAAGCCGCATATGGCTTTTTCGCGTCCTTGTTTCTTTTTCCATCCATTCCCAGACTCCGGATTTCGCTGTTTTTTCTGTCCCCTATTGAGAAAAGTTTGTGCATTTTATGGAGTTGCCTATGACTAACTCCCTGTGTTATGATATTGGAGTATGCTTGAAAATTACTTTTCGTCATCTGCCACGAAGTGGGGCGTGCAGATGGCGGAAATGAATTTTTAAACACACTCCAGGGCAGCGCGCGGTGTGAGATACATGTAAGTCCAGTATGCATGTGATGTGATATCTTGCGAGTTGTATTTTTTTGCCTTTTGGTTAGCTGAAACTAACTTAAATGTTGTACATCATTTGATTTGAGAGGAGAAACCCAAAATGAAACCAAAGACTCTAACCCTACTTCTGGCAGCATCACTGGTCATTCTGTCGGTGGTATCACTGTTTCTGGGGGTCATGGATATAAGCCCCGGAGGCGTGCTGCGCGGGGATTTTGAACAGGTGGAGATCCTGTTGATATCCCGGCTGCCCCGTCTTTTGGCGATACTCTGTACCGGAGTCGGTATGAGTATTTCCGGCTTGATCATGCAGCAGCTCTGTATGAATAAATTCGTCTCCCCGACCACAGGCGCGACGATTTCCTCGGCGCAGTTCGGTATTCTGCTGGCGCTTTTGTTTATGCCGTCATCCTCGCTGTGGGGACGGGCCGTCTTCGCTTTTATCGCGGCGATCGCGGGGACGTGGATCTTCGTCTGCTTCATTCAGAGAATCCAGTTTAAGGACGTGGTCATGGTTCCGTTAGTGGGAATCATGTTCGGCAATGTGATCGGAGGTATGACCAGTTATTTGGCCTATAAATACGACATGACACAGGCCCTTTCCTCCTGGCTGGTGGGACATTTTTCCCTGGTAATCAGAGGACGCTATGAACTGGTGTATTTAACGCTTCCACTGGTGCTTCTGGCCTTTTTATTTGCCAATCATTTCAATATTGTTGGAATGGGGAGGAATTTCTCGAAAAATCTGGGTGTCAACTACAATGTCGTGCTCTTTCTGGGACTGAGCATCGCCGCCATGATTACAGCCAGCATTGTGGTAGTCGTCGGAAGCGTTTCCTATATCGGACTGATCGTGCCCAACCTGGTGGCGATGTTTAAAGGCGACCGGATACGGGGGACTCTGCTGGATACCGCCCTGTTTGGAGCACTGTTCGTTCTGGTCTGCGACATGATCGGCCGGACTGTGATCACCCCCTATGAGCTGCCGATTGAATTGATTATCGGTGTCATAGGAAGTGTGATTTTCGTAGGTATGCTGATCTACCGGTTAAATCACGGCCGGAAAAGCATCACCCTTTCCTTTGGGAAAAGGAGAGCCGCGGCGGTACCATCGCCGCAGACGGGAGGAACGGAGGCATGAAGCAGGAAAAAATGAGCGGAAGGACCGGAAATATCAACGGAAAGAAGCTGGTGATCCTATCGCTGCTGGCAGCGGCCGCCGCCGTGCTCTATCTCTTTCTGAATGTGAATATGAAATATTTCAGCTATGCCATGAGCCTGCGGATTCCAAAGCTGGCTGTCATGCTGATCACGGCGTTCTGCATCGGCGGGGCTTCCGTCATCTTCCAGTCGGTGATCAACAATACCATCGTGACGCCGTGTCTGCTGGGGATGAACTCCCTCTATACACTGATCCATACGGCGGTTGTGTTCTTTTTCGGCTCCACCAGCCTTCTGGCCCGCAATGCGAACCTTTCCTTCGCGGTGGATCTGGTACTTATGGCGATCATCGCCACCATCATTTACAGCTACTTATTTAAGAAGACAAGCCATAATGTGCTGTACGTCCTGCTGGCCGGAACGGTGTTGTCCACCTTTTTCACCAGTATGCAGACGACACTTACGCGCATCATGGATCCCAACGAGTACGACAGCCTTCTGGCGTCGCTGGTCGCCAGCTTTACGAATGTAAACACGGAAATCATATTCTTTTCCCTGATCCTGATTGCAGCTCTGCTCTTTGTCCTGCGCCGGGAACTGGCGCTGCTGGACGTCATTACACTGGGAAAGGCGCAGGCGATTAATCTGGGGGTGGACTATGACCGCACCGTGCGCAGACTGCTTCTGGGGGTGACACTGTTTATCGCCATAGCGACCGCCATGGTAGGCCCGATATCCTTCCTGGGCCTGATTATTGCCAATTTATCGAGACAGCTGTTTAAGACGTTCCGCCACAGCTATTTGATCGCCGGCTCGGCATTAATCGGTATGGTGATACTGGCAGGCGGCCAATTGCTTGTGGAGCAGGTATTTGCCTACAGCGTCCCGGTCAGCGTATTTATTACTGTCGGAGGCGGAATCTATTTTCTCTATCTGCTGCTGCGAAGGAGCCGTTCCACATAGGATGTGAAAAAATAATACAAGGAGGCCATAACGATGTTTGTCAAAGAACTTTTAAAAAAATACAATGGAAAAACCGTGGTGGACGGCGTCTCCTTCGAACTGCCGAAGGGAAAGGTGATCTCGCTGATCGGCCCCAACGGAGCCGGAAAATCAACGGTTATGGGAATGATCTCCAGGCTGATCGCACAGGATGACGGTTCGGTGGATTTCGAGGGAAAGGACATGTCCAAATGGAAGAGCCGGGATCTGGCCAGGCGGCTGGCCATTCTGACTCAGAGCAACCACGTCCAGATGAAACTGACAGTCCGGGAGCTGGTGGCCTACGGCCGCTTTCCCTACAGCGGCAATCGGATTACGGCGGAGGATGAGGAAATCATCGAAAAGGCCATCGCCTACATGGAACTGGAGGAATTTGAGGACAGGTTCATCGACGAACTGTCCGGCGGCCAGCGCCAGCGCGCCTACATAGCCATGGTCATTGCGCAGGATACGGAATACGTCCTGTTAGATGAGCCGACCAATAACCTGGATATTTACCATGCCACCAACATGATGAAAATCGTCCGGAGGCTGTGTGATGAACTGGGAAAAACCGTGATTCTCGTGCTGCATGAAATCAATTACGCCGCATTTTATTCCGATTACATCTGCGCATTCGTGGATGGAAAAATATCAAAATTCGGTACGGTGGAGGAAGTGATGACAAAAGAAAACCTCTCCGAAATCTACCGCGTGGACTTCGAGATACTGGAAATAGAAGGAAAACCACTGTCGATCTATTACTAACCCCAAAAAAGGAGATACTATCTATGAAAAAAATGACATTACTGACACTTGCAATGGCAGCAGCCCTTTCCCTGACAGCCTGCGGGCAGAGCGCCGGACAGGCCGGAACAACAGGCGGACAGGCCGGCGAGACGACTTCTTCCGAAGCCGTGTCCACAGATACAGAGTCCCAGTCCGGCTCCTGGGAAGGCGAAAATGAAGATGCACAGGCCTCGGAGACACCGGAATCCGTCACCGTGACGACGCTGAATGGAAACGGCGAAAAGGTGGAGCTGGAGGTGCCCTATAATCCGGAGCGCGTGGCTATTCTGGATATGGCGGTGCTTGACATGATGGATAACTGGGATCTGGGCGGCCAGATCGTGGGAATGCCGAAATCCTCCAAAATCGATTATCTGATGGAGTATAACAACAACGAGGATATTGTAAACCTCGGCACCTTGAAGGAAGTGGACATGGAGGCGCTCATGGCCAGTGAGCCGGATGTGATCTTCATCGGAGGACGTTTAAGCGCGCAGTATGACGAACTGTCGAAGATTGCTCCTGTCGTATACACCGCGGTGGATTATGAGGAAGGCGTGATTCAGAGTGTGAAAAATAATGCTGCCATGATCGCTTCCATCTTCGGTGAGGAAGAGCGGGCGGCGGAAGAACTGGCCGGATTCGATGCACGTGTGGAGACGCTCCGCCAGGCGGCCGAGGGAAAGACAGCAGTCATCGGAATGGTGACCAGCAGCAATTTCAACACATTGGGTGACGGAAGCCGCTGCTCCCTGATCGGCAATGAAGTCGGCTTCACCAATCTGGCAAACGACGTGGATTCCACGCATGGTAATGAATCCTCCTTCGAGCTTCTCGTTTCCTTAAACCCGGATTACATCTTTGTCCTGGACCGCGATTCCGCAATCAACACGGAAGGCGCCAAGCTCGCGGCGGAAGTGATGGATAATGAACTGGTGAAGAAGACGGAAGCATACAAAAACGGTCGCATTGTCTACCTGACACCAACCGTATGGTACCTGGCGGAAGGCGGCATTACGGCTGCTGATGTGATGTTAAGTGACTTAGAAGCGGGTATTCTGGGCCAGGAATAGAAAAATGTTTTGCAAACTGTGGCTGTCTTTGTTATAATAGTCTATAATCCAAGTAATACATCGAATTGAAAACAGGAGGGAATCATTGTGGCAGAGACAGAGAACAGAAATACTCATAAAGTATATGAAAAAGATAAAATCGGCGAAGTACAGATTGCGGATGAAGTAGTAGCCATCATCGCAGGCCTTGCGGCGACGGAAGTAGACGGCGTGGATTCCATGGCCGGCAACATTACCAATGAACTGGTTGGAAAGCTGGGCATGAAGAATTTATCCAAGGGCGTTAAAGTCGAAGTAACGGAAGAGCACGTATCCGTTGACTTATCCTTAAACATCAAGTACGGCTTCAGCATTCCGGAAGTATGTGAAAAGGTGCAGGACAAGGTAAAGAGTGCGATTGAGAACATGACAGGACTTACCGTGCTGGATGTGAATATCAAGATTGCCGGCGTGTCGATGGAAGAAAACCGGTAAGAACGTGAAAAAGAGAGAGGAAGCTACGCAGAGTGAGAATTCTGCACAGCTTCCTTTTTCGTTAAAATAGTTCAGGCGGAAAAGTATTTCCAGAGTGTCCTGCCGCAGAGCGACAGTTTCTTCGGGGACTGGCAGGCCAGGACGACATCGGCGGCGACTGGCTCCTGCAGCGGGATCACTGCGACATTTTCATGGCGAAATACATCGAGATTACTGTAAGGAAGCAGGCTCACCGCCTCTCCGGCGGCGACTGCGCTGACAATGGATTCTATCTTGGCTGTCCGGGTGACAGCGGGCTGGAATCCTTTTTTTTGGCAGGCCGTGAGGCACAGGCGGTAGATGCTGCTGCTGGGATGCATCAGAATAAACGATTCTCCGGACAGCTCTTCTAAGGGAACGGCTGGTCTGCCTGCCAGCGGATGGCCTGCGGGAGTCAGAAGCACCAGCCGGTCGTGAGCCAGCAGATGGCATGTGCTCTGCACGCCGGTAAGCAGTTCCGGGCGGCCGATGATCAGATCGTAGCTGCCCTGGCGGAAGCCCTGCCGCAGCGGTTCATCCTCCACCTCGTCGATCATGAGGGTGGTCTCCGGGTGAGACTCGGCAAACTGCCTCAGAACGGGATTCAAACGGTACTGATGCAGGATGGGAAGGACTCCCAAATGTATGACGGATCTCCGGCTGTCCTGATATGGAGCAAGATGCTGCTTCATTCCCTGAACGCCTTTTAACAGCTTTACCGCATCGGGATAGAGGACGCGCCCGGCATCCGTTAAGGAGGCGTGGCGGCGGCTTCTGTCAAACAGCTGGACATCCAGCTCCAGTTCCAGATTCCGTATCTGTTTGGACAGGGTGGACTGGGCGATATGAAGGCTTTCCGCCGCGTCAAAGAATGTGGCGCTTTCCACGATCGCCACAAAGTACTGCAGTTGTTCCAATGTCATATTCTGCCTCCGTTCAATCATTCCGTTATGGAAACAATGATACCATAAAATGAATTGATTGTACAGGCGATATCCGGTACAGTGAAGGGAAAGGAGGAACTCTCATGGATCTGATTATCGGAGTGACAGGAGCCAGCGGAACCATATACGCGGTAAGGCTGCTGGAGGCATTAAAAAAGACAGAGTCAGTGACGACCCATGTGATATTCAGCGATTACGCCTGGGTAAATCTGGAGATTGAAACAGGATATACGAAAGGAGACGTCCTATCTTTGGCGGACCACAGCTATGATAACCGCGACTTGGCGGCCTGCATCTCCAGCGGCTCCTATCCGGCGGATGGCGTGATTATCCTGCCGTGCAGCATGAAGACGCTGTCGGGAATCGCTAATGGATACGCGGACAACTTAATCACCCGCGTCTGTGACGTCGCCTTAAAGGAACGGCGGAGGCTGGTGATCTGTCCCCGGGAGACGCCGCTTAATACCATTCATTTAAAACACATGTATGAGCTTTCGCAGATGGGAGCTGTCATAGCGCCGCCTATGCCGGCATTTTATAACCATCCGGAGACCGTGGAGGACATTGTAAATCACCAGATTATGAAGATTCTGGATCAGTTCAGGATTCCCTGTGAAGGTGCGAAACGATGGGGAGAGAAGGTGCAGGACCGTGTTTGAGGAACTGATGGATTTTACCATGACAGGCCACGGAGTCTCCGTGCAGTTTAAGGTGCTCCGGATGGGAACCGACTGTCTGGTGCTGGCAGCGGGCGGTGATACGGGACATATCGGAGCCGTTGCCTTCGGGGACAGAGGCGGATGCCTGTCAAATGCCAGAGAGGGCCACAGGGAAGGCGTGGTGACGGAGCTGATTTACCGGGAACTGAAATCCGTGGTTTCCGGGGGACTGGCCGTGCTGGCCGGCATCCATGTGGACGGAATAACGAAGGAACAGATCACCGGCGTCGTAGCGCTGTGCGAAGAAGGCGCTCACCGGATCGCCGCCGGTTTGAGAGAGTATCAGCAAGAGCAGAAGGAAGAAATAGGAGGAAATCAGAATGGTTGAAGATTTACGGAGTGCGGTGGAGGAACTGAAAAAGTATGAGAATCAGATTGCATGTACAGATACAGAGGTAGATTCTTACGCGGAAGTCGCGGGGATTTACCGCTATGTCGGGGCGGGTGGTACGGTAAAGCGTCCCACAAAGGAGGGACCGGCGCTCCTCTTCCGTAATATCAAAGGCTTCCCGGACAAACAGGTGCTGATCGGCCTTCTGGCTTCCAGAAAACGGGTGGGCTGCCTGCTGGACTGTCCTCCGGATAAGCTGGGCTTTCTCTTAAAGGAGGCGGCCGCGAATCCCATTATGCCGGAGTTTACGGCAGGCGGAGACGTGCCGTGCCAGGAGGAAATCCATTATGCATCGGAGGAAGGCTTCGATATTCGGAAGCTTCTCCCGGCCCCTCAGAATACGGAGGAGGATGCCGGACCTTATATCACCATGGGAATGTGCTACGCCTCCGATCCGGTTACGGGAGAAGGGGATGTGACCATTCACCGTCTTTGCCTGCAGTCGGCGGACGAGATGACCATGTTTTTCACTCCCGGGGTGCGCCACCTGGACGCATTTCGGGAAAAGGCGGAACGGGAAGGCGTGAATCTGCCGATCAGCATCAGCATCGGCGTGGATCCGGCCATTGAGATCGCTTCCTGCTTCGAACCGCCCACAACACCTTTGGGGTTCAATGAGCTGTCCATCGCAGGCGCGCTCCGCAAAAAGCCAGTCCGCATGGCAAAATGCCGGACCATTGACGAGTACGCTATTGCCAACGCGGAGTTTGTCATCGAGGGCGAGCTGGTGGCCGGAAAGCGGATGCGGGAAGATATCAACACCAATACGGGAAAGGCCATGCCGGAGTTCCCGGGATATACCGGCCACGTGTCGGGAGAGCTTCCGGTAATAAAGATCAAAGCGGTTACCCATCGGAAAAATCCGATCATCCAGACGTGCATCGGACCCAGCGAGGAACACGTGAGCATGGCGGGAATCCCGACGGAGGCCAGTATCCTGACCATGGAAGAGAAGGCGCTTGCCGGTCGCGTGAAAAATGTTTACGCCCACCGCTCCGGCGGCGGTAAGTACATGGCGGTCATACAGTTCGCAAAACAGGTTCCCAGCGACGAGGGAAGGCAGCGTCAGGCGGCGCTCATCGCGCTCACCGCATTTCCTGAGCTGAAGCATGTGATCGTGGTGGATGAGGATGTGGATATCTTTGATTCGGACGATGTTCTGTGGGCGCTCAACACCCGTTATCAGGGAGACGTGGATACCATCACGATTCCGGGAGTCCGCTGCCATCCGCTGGACCCCACCGAGGGGCCGGAATACAATCCAATGCTTAAGGACCGGGGAATCAGCTGTAAAACCATCTTCGACTGCACTGTACCATACGGCCTGAAGGAACGGTTCCAGAGATCGAAATTTAAAGAAGTGAATATGGAGGACTACGAGATCCGGCCGCTGGTATAAGGGATCCGGAAATGAGCTAAACAGTAACTTAAACGGCCTCCCTGCAGTAACAACAGTGGACATTTTCCCGTTTTGAGTATAACATAGTGTTAGAGTGTTTCTGAAAAAGCTGCTTACAGACACGCTCCAGTACTCCAGACGATCAGAAGAGCACAAGGCATTTCTGAGAGTGCTTCAGAATTATAAAGGAGGATGACCTATGAAAGTGAGGAAAATTTACGCATCAGTACTGATCCTGTCCCTTGTATTCCTGGCGGGCTGCTCGAAAACTCCCGTTCCGGAGGAAGAGACGCTGCATCTGATCCAGGAAAATGCCGCCTCCCTTCCCGGAGATGAGCGCGCGGACCTGTGGCAGGATGAACACAATACCTTCGACAGCTACAGACTGCCAGATGGAACCAGCCTTCTGACCATTTATAAGACCGTTGGACCGGCCAACTGCTATGTGGCCGGAACGGTTAGCTACAATGATTTAAATGAATCTGCGCGGAGGGGAATAGACGATTACTACGAGAAACAGGGACTGCTCTACGACACTGAGGCAGAGCTTCAGAAGGCCTACAGGGATTACCAGACCTGCCGGGAGAACGGGACTGAGTATCAGGAACGCCATGTACGTCAGGAGATCATGCCCTCCGCGTCCAATGATACAGCCGTAAGCTTTATCACAACGGTCACGCTCCCGGTAAACGGCCAGGAGGCTAAAGAGCTTCGGCTCGGGGCCGTGTTCAATCGGGAGACAGGGGCCGTATTCAGCAACTGGGATTTATTCAGCCTGTCGGAGGAGGCGGCTCGGCAATGGCTATTAGATGCCTCTGGCACGGGCAGTCCGGCACTGCGTAAAGAGATGGAGGCAGCTCTGCGGCCAGAGTATATCCTTCTTTTCCCTGAACACCTGGAGATTTCCTATCCACAGGGAACGCTCCCCAGCCAGAAATACAGCTACAGCATCGGTCTGGACTATGATGCAGAGCTTCTGTCAGTGCTCCAGCCATGGGCAGTGCCGGCTGGAAGGGAGACGGGGGACTCACCGCAATAAAAATCAGTATTGGAATAAAAAACCAGTATGGGAAATCAGCCGTTATATATTATAATCGCTGATTTCCCATATCTATGCATATCCGTCTCCCTGGAACTCAGGAAGGATGAACAGCTGCTTGAGTTTACATAATGTTTCAAAATGGCAGATGCGGATAGCACCGATATGCTTACCGTCTAAACAGATAAAATAGTAATCGGAAAAAGGATCCTTCAGCCGCTGAAGTGTGCGGTCCTTCGTCTCCGCGCCGGGACTGGTAGCGTAATCCTTGTATTTCTCCAGAAGCGGACGGAAGGAAGCAGTCTGCAGTTCCTCCTTACATCATCATTCCAAAATCATATATTTTATAATTTTTATCCAGGGCTTTTTTGCCCACCAGGAAATTCCTGCCGCATTCTCCAGAGTTCCACTGCGGTGCACGCGACTCTGCCTTATCATTCCATTTCTGATAGAATTCCACATGAATGACTGCATAATCCTTCAGGTTCTCCTGCCGCGCCCGAATTTCGGCGTCTGGATAGGAAAATGCCTCGTTGTCTCCGGCGTACTGTTCACGTTCCAGGGTTGTGATGGAGCGTATAATATAGGTTTCTATGGATTCGCCCTTTAAGAACGCTCCCTTCTCATTCTCCAGCGTGATCCTGTCAAGTTCCGTATTGGGAAGAAGTTTCTTCATTTCTATAAAATCTCCCGTTATCTGGTTAAGGAAGTAACGGGCTACGGTGATCTCGGCGGCGGTTTTGGGCCGGTCTTCGTATCGGATGCTGCGGGTTCCGATGGTCGTATCTGCGGGAACCGGATAGCGGCGCGGCACCAACAGACAGAATGACGCCAGTAATGCCGCGGCTCCCAGGACAGATGCGGTCCATACTGCTTTCTTATTCATAGACTCTCCTCCTTATAATGGATGATTCTACCATCGAAGCGGAAAAAAGACTTTAAGGATTTATGAAAATTCTGTTACGATTCCCATAGGAACTACAAAAATGCCCGACTGCTTTTTGGAGATGGCAGCCATTGGAAGCTGTTATAATATAACTGTGCGAATGGAACGGAAAACAGTAATACGAAGGGAGGATTGATTTCCTTATGGTACAGAATTACGTTATGGCAAAGGAGGCCAAAGAGGCGCTGAATCTGCTGGCCGGATATGAGGGGCGCGGAAGGATCATAGCGGGCGGAACCGATCTGGTACTGGATTTACAGAGTGGAAAGTATCAGGCGGACTGCCTCGTGGATATCACGGGAATTCCAGGGCTGGCTGAGACGAAGCTGTGCGGTCAGGTTCTGGAAGTCGGCGCGGCAGTTACCCATAATCAGGCGGCAGAGAGTCCATTGATCAGACGGTACGCGCACGCGCTGGCAAAGGCGTCTCATTCGGTTGGCTCCAATCAGATTCGAAACTGCAGCACCATCGGCGGCAATATCGTGAACGGCCAGCCGGCGGCGGACAGTGCGGTGGCTCTGGCGGCTCTGGGGGCATCGGTAGAGGTGATGTATGGGGACGGAGCCGAGCTGCTGACCATGGACCGTCTTTATGCCGGATTTGGAAAGAGCACGGTTGACAGCACGAAGAGTCTCGTCACGAAGATTCTCGTTCCGGCAGCGGGGCCCGGCGAGGGAAGCGGCTACGCCAGACTGGAACAGAGGAAGGCTCTGGCCCTCCCCATGGTTTGTGTGGCGGCATTTCTCGGAATAAGGAACGGCGTGGTGGAACGGTGCCGCATAGCCATGGCCCCGGTCGGCGTGGGGCCGGTGCGGGCGACGGAGGCGGAATGCTTTTTAATGGGAAAAGCGGCGGCAAAGGAAGTATTTTCAGAGGCAGGAAGGTTTGCGCTAAATAACGCGAATCCCAGGGACAGCCTGATCCGCGGTTCGAAGCGCTACAGGGAGGAAGTACTCCCGGTGATGGTGGAACGGGCTTTATCGGAGGCATGTATTGATGCCGAAGGCAGGGACAAGGAGGTGGAGCAGAGATGAAGCTGTCCTTTATATTAAATGATGTTCCGGTTACCGTGGAAATTGAACCGGCTGACTTACTGGCGGATGTTCTGCGGGACCGGCTGGGACTTACCGGAACGAAGAAAGGATGCGGGCAGGGCGAATGCGGGGCATGTACCGTGATATTGGATGGAAAAGCAGTCAATTCCTGTATGGTTCCGGCTGCCCGTGTGGAAGGCAGCCGCGTTGTTACTATAGAAGGTTTGAAGACAGCGGGAAAACCCCATCCTATCCAGCAGGCATTTATTGACGCGGGAGCCATTCAGTGCGGTTTCTGCACGCCTGGGATGATCTTGTCGGCCAAGGCGCTGCTCGATGAGAAGCAGCATCCGACGAAAGAAGAGATCAGGACAGCTCTGGCCGGTAATATTTGCCGCTGTACCGGATATGTGAAGATAGAACAGGCCGTGGAGCTTGCGGCCTGCGCGTTGGCCCTTACAGAAGGAGGTGAAGCGGATGAAGGCGGAAGGTGAAGTAGGAAAACCGTTGCCAAGAATTGACGCCCTGGAAAAAGCGACTGGAGTTGCTGCATTTACTACAGATTTAAAGCTTCCCGGAATGCTGCACGCTAAGGTGCTTCGAAGCCCGTATCCACATGCCAGAATCGTGTCCATCGATACGGCGGAAGCGGAAAAACTGCCTGGAGTACGTGCCGTAGCTACATATAAAAATACAACGGAGTGCCGTTTTAACAGTTCCTGCAGCGAAGCAAACCCGCCTGCAGTCCCGGTGGAAGATGAGCAAATCTTTAATCGGGAGCTGCGCTATGTGGGAGACGAGGTGGCGGCCGTCGCCGCGGACACGGAGGAGACGGCAAAGCAGGCCCTGGAACTGATCCGGGTGGAATACGAGGAGCTGCCTGCGGTCTTTGATCCGCTGCAGGCCATGAACCCGGAGGCGCCTCCCATTCATCCCTGCTTTATTGGAAACAATATTGCTGGTATGGCCAAGCTCCCCATGGGAGATTTGGACAAAGGTTTTGAAGAGAGCGATGTGATACTGGAAGAACAGTTTAAACTCCCTGTTGTAAAGCACTGTCAGCTGGAGACTCAGGCCGCGGTAGCAGACTACTCTGCATCGGGACATCTAACGGTGTGGTCCACGACCCAGAGTCCCCATCCGCTGAAGAATCTTCTGGCAAAGATGTTTGGAATTCCGGCCAGCCGGGTGCGTGTGCTGAATCCTCCCTATATCGGAGGTGCGTTCGGTTCTCATGTGGGAATGAGCGGCAAGGCGGAACCCGTTGCCGCTGCGTTGTCGATGCTTGCGGGTAAGCCGGTGCGTTTTGTCTATGACAGAAAAGAGGATTTTATCGCTTCGACCACCAGGCATTCCGGATATATAACGGTAAAGCTGGGGGCGAAGAGAGACGGAAGCTTCCAGGCACTGTATCTGAAAGCCGTTTTAAACACAGGAGCCTATGCCAGTGCAGGTCCAGACGTGACGGCGGTTCTGGGCGTGACCAATATAAGCATTTACCAGATTCCCAATGTCTGTTACGACGGTCTCTGCGTCTATACCAATACAACCACGGCAGGGGCCATGAGAGGCTTCGGCAATCCACAGGGAAACTTTGCGGTAGAGTCCACGGTCGATATAATGGCTGAGCGGCTGGGTATGGATCCGCTGGAACTCCGGCTTAAAAATGTCATGACCCCTTACGCTCCCTGGCTTCCGCCGTATCCCTGCGCCACATGCGGTTTGGCAGAGTGTATGGAAAAAGGGGCGGAAAAGATCGGATGGATTGATCGAGACAGTTGCAATAAGAACAAGAACAATAAAAAAGTGCGGGGCATCGGAATGGCAGCGGGAACTCATCTGAGCAATTCCTGGCCTTTTGCAGTGGAGTTTGACAATGCATACCTGGCGGTGATGGAGGATGGTTCCGCCAATTTAGCGGTTGGCGTTCCCGATATGGGACAGGGAATTGCCACCACGCTGTCGCAGGTAGCAGCCTCATCACTGGGGGTTCCCATGGATCAGGTGAGTATCGTTTTTGGCGATACGGCCAGCACTCCCTACGACATCGGCAGTCATGCCAGCAGGACGCTCTATTCGGCAGGAACTGCTGTGGAGGCCGCGGGGAGGGATGCAAAGCAGAAGATTTTGGAATTTGCTGCGGAGCAGCTGAAGGCGGAGCCGGAAACTCTGACATTGGAAAATGGGATGATTTCTGTAAGGGGGGAACCCTGCATGACAATCGGGGAGGCGGCCCATCTGATTCATCGGGCCAACCGGCAGATTATTGGAATAGGCCAGACCGTGCCGTTTAACGCACCTCCATGGCATGCCCATTTTGCCGAGGTAGAGGTGGATTTAGAGACTGGACAGATCGAAGTTCTTCATCTGTCGGCGGCTCACGATGTGGGCCGGGCCATTAATCCGGATATCGTGGAAGGTCAGATTCACGGTTCTGTGCTGCAGGGAATCGGCTATGCCTTAAGCGAGCAGATTGTCTACGACAAAAAGGGAAGGCAGGCTCAGGACAGCTTTCATAAGTATTATCTTCCAACTATGCTGGAGACGCCGGATATCGATGTGATTCTTGTGGAGACCAACGAACCAAGCGGGCCGTTTGGGGCGAAGGGTGTCGGGGAATGCGGCCTGGTGCCCACTGCCGCAGCCATCGCCAATGCGGTTTACCATGCGACGGGAATACGGTTCCATGAGATTCCCATAACAGAAGAAAAGATGTTAGATGCAATAAAAAAGAATGAAAAGGAGTAAATTGCTATGAAAAAAATGTTTCCAAAGCTGTTTGAACCGGGACAGATCGGAACCCTGAGAGTGAAGAACCGTCTGGTTAAAGCGCCTCAGACGACGGGACTCAGCAACAAGGATGGCACGGTAACTCAGAGACTGGTCGATCATTACACCCATCTGGCCGACGGCGGCGCCGGCCTGGTAATCGTGGAGTATGCATATATTGATGACATAGCCAGCAAGTCATGCCATTGTCAGGTTGGAATCAGCAGCCATGAGCATATTGCCGGTCTGGGATGGCTGGCGGACAGTATTAAGAACCACGGTGCAAAAGCGGGAATCCAGATCGAACACTGCGGACGCCAGAGGTTCCTGGGACCGCCTATGAAATCCGCTTCTCCGGTTCCGTGGCCCATGCTTTATGACCAGTTCCATGCGATTCCGGAAGAATTGACCATCGATGAAATCCAGATTCTTATCGAGGCGTTTGGAGACGCGGCGAAACGAGCTGTGGACGCCGGTTTTGATCTGGTGGAAATTCATGCAGCTCACGGTTATTTAATTACCAATTTCCTTTCTCCTTTTACGAATAAAAGAGGCGACTGGTACGGCGGATCGAGAGAAAACCGTTTCCGTTTCCTGGGGCAGGTGGTGGAGAACTGCCGGAAGAAGGTGGGACCTGATTTTCCTTTGACCGTCCGCTTATCGGGTACGGATTATGAGCCGGATGGAATGACCATCGAAGATACCATTTACTATGCGAAAGAGCTGGAGAGACTGGGAATCGACGCTTTCCATATTTCTGGAGGGGATCATCATACCATGATCCATCAGGTAAGCCCGATGGCAATGCCTGTCTGCTACAATGTATGGGCGGCCGAGGCAGTAAAAAAAGAAGTGCATGTTCCTGTCATGGCCTCCGGTTCCATTACGCTTCCCCAGTACGCGGAGGATATTCTGGAGCAGGGGAAGGCAGATTTCATCACACTGGGACGGCCGCTGTGGGCGGACAATGACTGGGTAAAGAAGGCGATGGAAGACCATCCCGAGGATATACGGCCATGTATCCGCTGTAATGAAGGCTGCCTGCAGAGAAGTTCCTTCCTGGGCCGTACCGTCATGTGTGCGGTAAATCCGGTTCTGGGCTTCGAAGAAGATTTGGCGATTAAACCGGCGGAAACAAAGAAAAAAGTCGTTATTGCAGGAGGCGGCCCCGCAGGAATGGAGGCGGCCCGCGTCTTAAAACTGAAAGGTCATGACGTCACCATCTATGAAAAGAGGAAACTGGGAGGCTATCTCCATGAGGCTTCTGCACCTGAATTTAAGGAAGACATCCGGCATCTGATTGACTATCAAATTCACCAGATCGAGAAACTGGAGATTCCGGTTATCTGTGAGGAACTGACGCCGGAGATGGCGAAGGCAGGGGGATACGATGTGGTGATCTCGGCGGTTGGCGCAGAACCGGTGATTCCGGCGGTTCCCGGAATCGATGGGGGAAATGTGATCAATGCACTCACTATTCTGGACAGTCATCCGGAAATCGGCAAAAAGGTTGTGGTCGTAGGCGGCGGAATGATCGGTACGGAGACGGCTGTGGATCTTGCTGAAAAGGGCCATGAAGTGACGATTGTGGAGATGAAGGATGCGATCATGGCCGACTGCGCCGTGACCGATATTATTGCCTATTTTGAAAAGATCGGAAGAAACCGGATCGCGGTCATTCCGGGGATGCGGGTGACGGAGATCACAGAACAGGGCGTGTGCGGAGTGAATGACAGGACTGGGCGCAGAACGGAGCTTCCGGCGGACAGCATTGTGATTGCAGTAGGCTTAAAACCGCGCCACGCATTCTACGATACGCTTGCGGGAGAGCCCGATCTGGAGGTCTATGAAATAGGAGACTGTACGAAGGCTGGCAAGATTCTGGACGCGTTCCATACTGCATATAAAACGGCAGTGCGCAT
This sequence comes from Hungatella sp. SB206, assembly GCF_051132295.1. Taxonomy (NCBI): domain Bacteria; kingdom Bacillati; phylum Bacillota; class Clostridia; order Lachnospirales; family Lachnospiraceae; genus Hungatella; species Hungatella sp. SB206. The sequence goes on from NZ_CP096603.1 coordinate 1,770,922, forward strand.
CTGAGAAAATAAAAATTGATTGCAGGAGGTGGTAACCTGTAAGGGTGGTCTGTGGGTTCTGTTCCGGAGAGCGTTTTCCGAAACAGGACCCATTTCCACGAAGAAAGAACGGAGGAGAAAGAACCTTTTGTTTTGGAAGCGCGGAGGTTGACTCTTTGTCCCCGGAGCGCTATGCTTAGGATAATACGATTGCGCAATGGAGCGTGATGGGATATCTGTGACAGCGGAAGGGGGACTGCTTATGGAAAGGGAGTCGATTACCTGTTTTCAGTACAGACTGCGTAACCTGGCGTGTGATGGGGACATATTGAAGCTTCTGAAGGCGCTGAATGAGCGCTGCGGCGGCCAGTGGGTCTACAGCGTTCGTCAGGATTATGAGGTCTATCCGGACACGCCTGAGCTGAGCGAAGCGTTTTTCTATCCGGAGTGGTGGAAGCGCGGGCCGGTGAAGGCGGCCTTTCCGGGGATTCAGGAATTCAGTTGGGAGGAAGGAGGGAGTTTTCATTTTATACACAGCTCCATGACTCTGGGCGGAGAGGTGCGCCATTTGCTTCAGATACGGGGAGAAGAGGCGTTTACGGAGGAGGACCATGTACTGCTTGACTACGCCTGCCTTCTTTTATGGTATACGCAGGATCTGCCAGCGGCATCTGAGGGCATCAGCGCTATTATGAGGCAGTCCTATGAAGGCAAACGGCCGGTGACAATCCCAGACGGGATATTTCCGGAAGACGGATACGGAATCGTGGTGCTGGAACAGGGAGACAAGGGTATTTTAAAGCAGCAGGGGTATCTGGGATACCGGCTTCACCGCAGCTTTCGAAAGAGCCTGCGCTACTGTTTCCTGGACGAGATCCATCTGCTGCTGTTTGTCTCCACGGACAATGTTATGAAGGTGACGGAGCAGCTGGAAGGGATAATCGGGATTGGCGATGACGATATGATAATGGGGATCAGCGGCAGGTACCGTGCATCTGAGATGGACCAGGCCCTCGGGGAAGCGCGTCATGCCGCAGAAGTAGGAAACCTGACCGATACGGACAGGCGCGTGTTCTTTCACAGTGAGCTGGGGATTTTTCGGATATTGGAGTATCCGAAGCCGGGAAGTCCGGTAAACCGGATCCTGGAACAGATGACGGACAAGCTGATGGAATACCCGAAAGAGAAGCGGGATGCGCTGTCGGATACCATGTGCTGCTTTGTGCAGAACCATTTTAATTACCAGAAGACGGCGGACGCCATGTACGCCCACGTCAACACCATCCGTTACCGGATCAGCCTGATGGAGAATTTGTGGGGCTGTGACCTGCAGAGAGAGGAGGACCGCCTGCTGTTCGAGGTAGTCAGCCGCCTGCTTCCTCTCTGGATGAAGGAAACCGGATATGAGTGACCGGGGCACCGGGAATACCGCTGCAAAAGCATTGTTCTGTTTTTGCAGCGGTATTTTTGATGTCTGAAAGTGATTATTTTAACCATGTAAACGGCGCTTATACGATGAAGAACACCAACTATACCGTGCGGGGCTGGAGGTGCCAGAATATCACACCTTCCGTGTAGAGGCGGAAAGATTCAGTCAGGCCACGACGGACTGACCTTCTATTATACGGAAGTCCGACCGACAAGAATTTTGTGCTGTCCGTCGATGTAACGGCAGAGCACATGGGACCAGAAAACGGCAAAGCGCCGAACCTTCAGGAGGGCGCGGGACTGATGGTGCATGATATCAACGGACCTGCCAGAAAAGATCCCCTGGACGCGGGACTCAGTATCGGATTTCAACGCCTGAAAAGAAGCAGTGGTCGATGGGGACAAATACGACACCGTCCTACAGGTGGAGATCACCTTAAAGAGAACCTAAGGGAAAGCGTTCCGCGTGCTGCGCTGCCATTGCGGAATCCTGAAAGAAACGATTACGCCGATTCCAGATCCAATCTGTAGCTTATGGATTACAGGGCACCTGGAAGCAGGATGCCCGCCGCTGGTGGTTCCAGAAGAAGAGCGGCGGCCGGGTGGTGTGATATCGCCGGACAGTGGTATTACTTCAATGAAGAAAGGCTATCTGGTGACCGGATGGAGCAATGCTCACAGGCTGATTATTCACCGTTTTTTTGTCTCTTCTCCTCTGCCTTTCCCCAATAAAGGTATTTAACACCATAAAACCGCGCATAATGTGACCAGATAGAAAATGGAGGTCTGGCATGAAAAAAATGTACAAGGAATTGTTTTTGTTTAAATGGGCGCTTTTGCTGCTGATCCTGACCGTGATTGGTTCCGTGGCCGCGAATCTAGCGCTGCCCATGTATCTTTCCGAGGTGATCAACACTGCAATCCCGGCGGGAGATAAAGTCCGGATCGTGTCCATCGGGGGAACCATGCTGCTGTTTGTACTGCTTGGGGTCCTGTGCAGCGTGGGAACCGGCTTTTTTGCGTCCCTGGCATCGGTTGGATTTGGAAGAAATGTGAGGAGCCGGATATTCCGAAAGGTGCAGTATTATTCCCAGACGGAATTTGACGGATTCTCCACCTCATCCCTGATTACCAGAACGAATAATGATGTCGTCCAGGTTCAGACTTTTATGAACATGCTTCTGAAGGTCTGTCTGATGGCGCCTATTATGTGTATCGGCGGAGTGGTGCTGGCCCTGGCCAAGAGCGTAACCATGTCGATGATCCTGATCGTGTCCCTTCCGGTCATGATCGCATTTGTCCTGATCATTGCCCGGCTGGCCTCCCCGCTGTCCCGGAAAATGCAGGAAAAGCTGGATGAGATCAATCTGGTCACCAGGGAGAAGCTGACGGGAATCCGTGTGGCCAGAGCCTTTGGAACAGAGCAGTTTGAGGAAGAGCGGTTTCGCCGGGTTAATGACGAGTTCATGGTCAATACCGTCCGCATGAACAGCGTCATGGGGATCATGATTCCCGGGCTGAGCCTGATTCTGTATGCAACCATGGTTGCCTTAATTGCCTTTGGCGGCTACCAGATCATAAATGTTCATACGGCGATCCCTATTGGCGATATCATTGCCGTCATCCAGTACGTGATGCAGATTATGATGTCGGTGATGATGCTGTCCATGATATTTGTCATGTATCCCAGGGCAGCCGTATCCGCAGGAAGAATCAATGAAGTGCTGGACACGGTCCCTGTCGTGGCAGACTGTGACGGAGCGGTGACAGAGACGGGAATAAAGGGATACGTTTCCTTCCGGGATGTGACATTTACCTTTCCCAACGCGGAGGCGCCGGCGCTTGAGCACATATCCTTTGATTCTTCTCCGGGGGAAGTTACGGCCGTGATCGGCTCCACGGGAAGCGGCAAATCCACCCTGATCAACTTGATTCCCCGGTTTTACGACGTACAGGAAGGAGAGATTCTGGTAGACGGGGTAAATGTGAAGGAGATGAGCCTGGAAACTCTCCGGGGAAAGATCGGACTGGTGCCTCAGAAGGCGTTTCTCTTCCGGGGCACCATTGCTGAAAATGTGGGATATGGTCAGGAAGAGCCGAACCAGGCAAATGTGGAGCACGCCGTGATGACTGCGCAGTCCTATGATTTTGTGACTGCCAAGGAGGGCGGCTTTGACGCGCCCATATCCCAGGGCGGAGCCAATGTATCGGGAGGCCAGCGTCAGCGTCTCGCCATCGCAAGGGCGATTGCCAGAAAACCGGAAATCTATATTTTTGACGACAGCTTTTCCGCGCTGGATTATAAGACAGACGCGGCGCTGAGAAAGGCCCTGCTGTCAGAAGCGAAGGAGGCCACCGTGATTCTGGTGGCGCAGAGAGTCAGCACCATTAAAAATGCGGACAGAATCCTGGTGCTGGAAGATGGCCGCTGTGTTGGCCAGGGCAGGCACGAGGAACTGATGAAGAGCTGTGAGGTATACCGGGAGATCGTGTATTCCCAGCTTACCCAGGAGGAGGCAGAGAAAGATGAAGTCTAGTACCCACAATCAAAAAGCGGATTCCGGCACCGTTTTCCGGCGTCTGCTCCGGTTTATGGGCCCCTATCGCAAAGGCCTGACGGTCTCCGTAATCTGCATCATCCTCTCATCCCTCTTCAACAGCTTCGGGCCGTTCGTGCTGGGGCGGGCGACGGATGCGCTGGCAGGGCTTGTGACAGGCGGGGAGCCGGTTTACAGCGAGATACGCAGATTCATCACCATACTGATTCTGTTAGCCTCCATTTATATTTTGTATGCATTTTTCAAGTATATCAGCACGGTTATCCTTGTCCGGGTCTCCCAGAAAACAATCCGTGACTTGAGAAATGATATCGACCGGAAGTTTCAGAAGCTTCCCCTGAACTACTTTGATACGAACTCCTACGGGGATGTGCTCAGCCGCATCACCAACGATGTGGACACCATCTCCAACAGCCTCCAGCAGAGTCTGGAGCAGATCGTGACGGCGGTGACCTCCGTCATCTTCATTCTGGCCATGATGCTCTATATCAGCCCCATGCTGACGCTGATCGGTATCGTGACCGTCCCCCTCGCGCTCGTGTTTTCCATGAAGATAGCAGGGGCCTCGCAGAAGTACTTTAAGACCCAGCAGGAGACGCTGGGGGAGATGAATGGATACGTGGAGGAAATGTATACGGGCCATACCATTGTCAGTGCCTACGGTACGGAGGAAGAGACCATCGATGAGTTTTCAGAGACCAACAGGACCCTGTATGACAGCGGATGGAAGTCCCAGTTTATGTCCAGCACCATGATGCCGGTTACCCAAGGGATGGCGAATCTGGGGTACGTGTTCGTCGTGATCGTGGGCGGCTCCTTCGTCATCGACAACCGGATGACCATCGGTATGATTCAGTCCTTTATCCAGTATTTAAGACAGTTTTCACAGCCTATCAACCAGACGGTGCAGATCGCCAACATCCTTCAGTCCACTGCGGCGGCAGCGGCCAGGGTATTCGAGTTCATCGATGAGAAGGAGGAGAGTCCGGATCCGGAACATCCTGTGGTCCCGGAGCCTGTGGATGGTTCAGTGGAATTCAACCATGTAAAATTTGGGTATCTGCCGTACCACACCCTGATGCACGATGTGAGCCTGGAAGTGAAGCCAGGAAGCAAGGTGGCTATCGTCGGTCCCACCGGTGCAGGAAAAACCACCCTGATCAATCTGCTGCTGCGCTTCTATGATGTGAACGACGGTGAAATCCGCGTAAGCGGCATAAATATCAGGGAGATGACGCGGAAAGACCTCCGGGCCGTATTCGGCCTGGTTCTTCAGGATACGTGGCTGTTTACCGGCAGCATCATGGAAAATATCCGTTACGGAAGACTGGGGGCAGGAGATGAAGAGGTGATGGAAGCGGCCAGGGCGGCCAGAGCAGACTCCTTTATTCACACCTTGCCGGGCGGGTATCATTTCAGGCTGCAGGAGGGTGCGACGAATCTGGCCCAGGGGGAGCGGCAGCTTCTGACCATTGCCAGGGCCATCCTCTCGGACAGCCCGATCATGATTCTCGATGAGGCGACCAGCTCCGTCGATACGCGTACAGAGGTCCTGATTCAGGAGGCCATGGCGGTTCTCATGAGGGGCCGCACCAGCTTCGTGATTGCCCACAGACTCTCCACCATCAAGGACGCGGACATGATACTGTATATGGAGGGCGGAGATATCAGGGAGGTGGGAAACCACAGGGAGCTGATGGTCCGGGATGGGCTTTATGCAAAGCTGTATAACAGCCAGTTTGCCAAGGAAAACGGCTGAGGAATACGGCTAAGGAAAACCGTATAAGGAAGCATGACTGCTTCCTTATATCCGTGTGGAAAAGATATGGTTATTCTCCTCGATCCAGTCCGACGCCTTTTCAAACTGGATCACGCCTTCATAGTGTTCTCCATAAAGCGGTTTTTCCATTGTGCTGGAGCCGTAGCACGGTGCTTCTAAATCCAGCTTCAGCGCATTGATGACTGTATTGCCGCGGACGATGACATTCCGGCAGGAGGACAGGAACATGGCCTGTCTCGGACAGTCGATAAAGGAATTCTGCTCGATCAGGATATTCTGGAAGACTGGTTCCTCCGTCCGGCCTCCCGGGAGATAGACTCCCATATAAAGCACGGCCATCTGCCAGGCGTTTAAGTCACAGCGGCGGATGACATTGCCGCGGATAATCAGGTTTCTGACGCCATGGCCCTCGCTCCACCGGGATTCACATCCGGTTTCGATCTGGATGGCCGCGCCCTGAATATTTTCAAAGACGTTGTTGATTAGCATGCCGTTCGATCCCTGAAGCAGGACGCCCCGCGCCCGGTTGTTGGTGAAGCGGCAGCCGCGTATGATATAGTTCTGCGTGGAGAAGCGTTTGTTCCATAGGACGGTATCCGTGGAAAGCCCCTCGGGAAGGGCGTCCGCAAAGGTAAGGCGGCAGGTTTTCGTCTCGGGCGAGTACTGCACGGCGGTGAGCAGGGAGGAGAAGCCGGTGGGGGACAGATCCGGATTCCGAAGCTCTACCGGGTAGCCGGTCTCAAACAGGACCGATTCCTTCGTGACCCTCCTGGCCAGCAGGGTATGGGAATCGAGAAGCTGGATTCCCATGGAGGAATTATCGTGAATGTTGATGCAGTCGTCTCCGGCATAGCCGAAATCGCAGTCTTCAATGATGAAGCTTCCCTGTGAGTTGCAGACATGGAGGCAGTCCGTAGCCGTCGATACACTACGGGAGGTACCCGGACGGACCGTGACGCGGCAGCCCTTTAAATGGAGCCCGTGGATATCGCCGTTGCCTACGAAGCCGCTTCCCGGCGAGGAGTAGATCACGACGTTGTCCAGCGTGCAGTCCCGGGTATCCTGGATGGGGATGGTCAGGATGTCATACTCATAATGGCGGAAGTTAAAGCAGTTTCCAACGTGGAAATGCCTCCTCGTAAAGTCCGGGTCTGAGGTATAAAAACGCAGCCTGTTGGCGGCAGTCTTTTCCTGCCTGGGAAGGAAGACATTGGACAGCTCACGAACCAGCTCCTGCATCTGCGCATCGGTCTTTTCATCGCCGCTTTTCTTCACATGTTCATTCTGATAGGGCCGGAATTCCATGCCGCCCGGACAGCCAGGCGTATAGCGGCATGGATCGAAGGGGCCGACGATGGAAAATGTCATATCCTCTGGAATCTCCTCGTAAGCTGGAAAGACACATTCGATATAACTGCCGTCCTCCGCCGCTTCAGAGACAACGCCCACGCTGGAGAGCGGGGCCTTCTCCCAGTTCCAGTCCAGAATCAGATCGCGAACCAGAATGCGGCTGGAGCGGCAAATGGATAAGTAGGAACTCAGTGATTCGAAGATCAGTTCGCTGCCCTGGCCATCCAGCGTGAAGTTTTCCATGTCGTCAAGGATGAGATGCGCGTTCTGACTGCACTCTTTAAAGCGGTAAACGCCTTTTGGAATAATCAGTTTTTCTGCCTTTTCCCTCCGGCAGTACATAAGCGCCTGGTTAAAGGCCTCCGTGTTGCAGAAATTGCTGTCCGCCCTCGCGCCAAAGTCGGTGACCGTGACGCTGCGGCCTTCGGACGGCAGTTCAATCCGAAGAGCTGCCAGTTCCTGTTCCAATTGTTCAAATACAGAGATATCTGTCTGATTCATATGCCTTGTTCCTTTCAAATCGTCATTATTGTTTATCCTTTTACACCAGATGCCATAATACTTTGTTTTAACTGTTTGGAGAAGAGAATCGACAGCAGGATGACAGGGGTGATCGTGACCACCGCCAGCCCCATCAGGGCATTCTGCTTCGTCCCGGAATTGTTGGATATATTATACAGGGCCACGTTCAGCGTCCACAGCTTCTGATCCTCCGTGACCAGCCAGGCCCAGAAGAAGTCATTCCAGTTGCCGATAAAGGTCTGCAGAGCAATCAGGGAGATAATGGGCTTGGACAGCGGCATGCAGATGGCCTTATAGAGGTAAAATGGGCTGGCGCCGTCTAAGGAAGCCGCCTCGAAGTAGCTGCCTGGAATCTGGTCAAAGAAGCCCTTGTATAGATAGACGTAAAAACCAAAGGGATACAAAAATGGCAGCAGAAGCGCGGCATAATTGTTGTAGGCCCCCATTTTCTGATACATAATTAACTGCGGAAGCATGATGCTGGCAAAGGGAATCATCATGCCGCCCATAAAGAACAGGAGTACCAGGTTTCCGGCCTTCCTGGAAAGCATGCGGCTGATGACGAAGGCTGATACCGAACATAGAATGACCTGGGACACCATTGCGAAGCCGATGACAAGGATGCTGTTCATGACAAAGGTCAGAAAACCGAACCTGGCGATGACCTCATTCTTCGGGTAGATGTATGCGGGCATTTGTAAGTAATATTTGAAACTTTCCAGATTAAGCAGATGCTTCGTTTTATTTCCCACGGTTGTGAGACTGCCGCTTAAGGGGTACTTCTCAGCCAGGACTTCCGTGACTTTTGTCTGAAATGTGTGGGCCATACCGGAGCCGGCTGGCGCTGTTCGGGATAAGCCGTTTACGTCAAATTCATAGCCGAAGGAATCGCAGGCCCTGGTATAGCGGTCTCCATGGATCAGCACTTCCTTTTTCACCGCGGAATGGGCGTAGATGCCATAGTCTTTTTCCAGCTGCAGCTTCATCTGATGCGCCCTGGAGTAAAACAGCGTCTTGCCGTCTCTGACCCCGTATACGGAGATCTCGATGATGGAATCATCGGAAAGCTTGTAATTGATGCCGAACATTGCCAGAACATTGTCCTGCATCATGGTGTCCTTCATCTGTTCTTCGTCTGCAAACTCCATGCCGGAGTAGTCGATGACGAGGGCGAGGCTGTTGGCCTTCTCCGGAAGCAGCTTCGGGGGAACTTCATAGATCTTTGCATTGTCCTTCATGGCGCTGGATACCGCGAAAATCAGCGGATAAAGCATCAAAGCGGCAAAGAGGAGGGATACCGCGACGGCGCAGATTTTCAGCCTGCGTTCGGCGGCCCCGTATTTGATTTTCGTCTTTTTCGTCGTTGTGTTCTTTTTCATTCTGTCTGGCTCCTCCTATTCCTTCTCTGATTTTTCAAAATGCATCTGCATGATGGTCAGGGCCGCGATGACGAGCAGAAGAATCACCGATGCGGCCGAACCGCGCCCGTAGTTCAAGTCCTGGTTAAACGCATTATAGATGAAGATGCCCTGTGTGGTGGAAGCGCCGCTGGGCCCTCCGGAAGCATACATGTAAGGTGCGTCCAGCAGCTGCATGGTAGTGATAACGCTCATAATCAACTGAATAAAGATCATAAAAGATATGTTCGGCAGTATGATATGGATGATTCGGCCAAATCCGGTACAGCCATCGAGAGAAGCCGATTCCATAATATCGGTGGAAATCCCCTGAATGGCCGAGAGATACAGGAGCACCGTCAGCCCGCCCCCTAAGATTCCGGGGAAAATGATACAGAACTTTACGAGATTGGGATCGCTTAACCATGTCTGGGGCTGGCCGCCGAAGAATTTGAGAATCTGGTTGGCGACGCCGTAATCGGGATGCCAGATCCATCTCCAGATAATGACATTTACCGATGTGGGAATCAGCGCCGGAAGTATGTACAGGGTGGTCAGGCTTTTCTGAAGCTTTGTCAGCTCATTGAGGAAAAGCGCCTGGATCAGGGGGATAAAAAAGCACATGGCCAGCTGCAGCAGCAGAAAGATAAACGTATTTTTCCACGCTTCCCAATAATAAGGCATCTTAAACATGCTGACGTAGTTGGACAAGCCCACAAAAGTACCCGGCGATTGGATAGGATCGTATTGAAACAGGGAAATATAAAAGGCGCTGAGGATCGGGTAATATTTTAACCAGACCGTAAAAATCATGGGCAGAGCCAGGATACACCAGGGTGTTATCTTTTTTCTGAAAGAGTAGCTGCCGAAACTTGCTGAAAATAGATGTCTCTTCATACAAAAACCTCCGATTTCTTTCTATATAAACACTGGTTTTATTATAAAAGCAATCATTTTTATTTATAATGGATTCAATAAACATTGAGGTCACTATTCTTAAAGTATTTTGCTTCCGGGCGGAAAACAGGTTAAGAATAATGACATATTTCTGTGTATCCGTTAATTTTCTATTCTTTTCATGAAACCGTTCATCTGTTATGATTAATTCATCTAAAAAATAATCACTTCAGCGATGAGGTGTGACAGGCAAGAAGGAGGATCATTCATGAAAAAAACATTGGCAATAGCGTTAAGCATGTCCATGGCAGCAGGCTTGATGACTGGCTGCGGGAGCAAGCCAGCAGAGACCAACGCTACGACGGCGGCCCCACAGGCGTCCGAGACGGGGAAAACCGAAGCTCCGGAGACGACCAAAGCGCAGAATACTGCTGAGAAAGAACCCGTGGAGCTTACAATCTGGCTTACCAGCCGCAACAAGGACGACTGGTACGTACAGATGGAAGATCAGTTTTTGGAGGAGCATCCATGGATCACATTAAATAAAGTAGTAAAAGAGGGGGACCCCGGCAACGAATTCTATCAGGCCGTAGCCGCAGGCAACGCACCGGATCTGGTAGATTCCTCCTTCACCATGATGAATACATACATTGCGGCGGGAATCCTGGAGCCTTTGAACAAGTATACGGACAACTGGGATGAATGGGGCAATTTCACAAGCGAGTACATCGATATGTTTAAAAAGGACGGCAGCTACTACGGTCTGCCGTATCAGGTAGCGCCCATGCTGTTCGGATATAACAAAGCGCTGTTTAAAGAGGCGGGAATCGCAGAGCCGCCGGCAACCTGGGATGAGGCAGTCGAGGATGCGAAGAAGATCAACAATCCGGATAAGCAGATTACCGGATATGCGACGCTGGCCGCTGAATGGACCGAGTGGTTCTTCCAGTATTATGTATGGCAGGCCGGCGGAGATCTGACGAAAGAGAATGCAGATGGAACGGCAGAGCTTACCTTTACCGATCCGGCCGTCATCGAGGCTGCAAAATACTATCAGAAGCTGCGCAGCGAGGGCGTGCTTCAAAGTGACTTAACCCTGAAGTTCGGCGATCTTGTAACAAACTTTGGACTCGGAAAGATCGGCATGATGCCGTTTGCCGGTGACTGGGTAGCGGAAGCGGCTGAAAAGGGAATCGATCCCGACGACATCGGATTAAGTCTTCCTCCGGCAGGACCATCCGGAGAACGCACCACAGCGATCGCAGGAACCTGCTATGCCATCAATGCCAAGACCGATCAGGCGAAGAAGGACGCCGCCTGGGAATATATCAGTTTCTATACGAGCAGGGCGTATCTGTCTTCCTTCTTTGAGAATCTGGCTACCAAGGGCGCGTTAAATCCGGTTATCATTCCAAGAGATGACATCAGCGTAACGGATTTCTACGAGTTCCCGGAAGAGTACAATCAGGTTCTGGAAGCCGCCAAATCCGTAGGCCGTCTTGAATTCTACGGAAAATCTGATTTCGGTTCCTACGTTGACCGTGCGGTACAGAAAATTTTAGTAGATCCGAATGCCGATCCGGAAAAAGAATTCAGCGCAGCGCAGGATCTCTGTGCCAGCGAGGCATTACAGGCTTTCAATGAGGCAAATAAGAGATAACAGACAGAACAGATCGACAGTACAGATCCATAGAACAGCCAAAAAGTGCGAGGATAACAGCCTGCACTTTTTGGCCTTTTGGCATTCTTATGATATAATAATTACTTACGATGTAAAACTGTAACAGGAAAGGGACGGGGAGATGTATGGCCATGATGCAGAAACTGAAAGAAATGAAACAAAGATGGGATCACAGCATTAAGGCCGTGCTGCGCCGGGTCAGTATTTTCCGCCGCCTGAATCTCTCCTTTATGCTGTTGATTATGACGGCTGCCATATTCCTGACCTTCTTCAGCTTTTACAAATATTCCGCCGAGATCAGAGCCAACATCGACCGGTACAGCTCCTTATTAGTCCAGAACGTGGAATTAAAGATTCAGGATACCATGCAGGAATACGAAGAGTCCGCCCTGACATTTTATGATGACAGCAAGGTGATCCGTGCGCTCAAAGAGAATGCGCAGCTGTATCCCTTCAAAACGGAGGCGGATAAAAATAAGTACGAGGAAAACCGCTACTTTGTGGAGAGCAGGCTGTACAATATGCGCTACAACCAGAAGTATATCGTCAATGTCCAGTTTGTGACGCCCCGGGAACAGTACTACATGGTGGAACCGGACGGATACCGGAGAGGCGGCTGCATCCGCAACCTTGAAGAGTTTTATAAGACGGATATCTACCTCATTCCCCAGGAGAAGAAGGGGTATCCCGTCTGGTTTGATATGGCGGAGCAGACGAACATCTTCTATCCGAATGAGCAGAGCATCTACGGCTATCCCAATATCATCACGCTGGGAATCGGCGTCTACGCGCCGGGAAACCGGGAGTTTTTAGGCGTATTGTTAATGAATGTCAGCCTGAACGCATTTTCCGGTGCCATGGAAGGCTATGAGGCATATAAGGACGGAAATACCTTTTTAATCGGGGAGGACGGCGTTTTGATGTGGTTCAATCCCAGCCTCAACGCCCCCGCATTTCCCAAGGACGATCTGCTGTTCCAGGAGATGAAGCAGGATGGACAGGGCATCCGGGAAAAGAAGATCGACGGAAAAAAGGTGATACTGGCCTATGAGCAGATTCCCAATACCGGCGTGTTTGTAGCCTATATCGCGGAGCTGGCGGTCCTTTATAAGGAGACGTATCGAATCAGAAACCTGTGCATTCTGGTACTTCTCCTGATCGTTGTCGCCTGCTTTATCATCTCCTATTACGTGACCTGCAGTATTTCGGAGCCGGTCAGCCAGTTAGTCCGGGTCATGAAAAAGACCGGGGACGGCAAATGGAACGCCCGGTATGAGAACTCCGGTCACGATGAGATCACCATACTGGGAGACCGGTTCAATGAGATGGCGGACAAGACGGACCAGCTGATCGACCAGGTGTACCTGTCCGAAATCAAGCGGCAGAAGATTTCCATAAGCTGGGCCAATGCCCGCCTGGACGCGCTGCTCATGCAGATCAACCCCCATTTCCTGTACAACACCCTGGATATTATCCGGTGGGAGGCCATGTACGAGGCGGAGGGGGAAAGCGCCGTGACCCGGATGATTGAGAAATTCAGCAGGCTGTGCCGCATGGGGATGCGCACAGGCGGCAATACGATCACACTGAAAGAGGGAATCGAGCACGCCAGAACGTATCTGGACGTCATTAATTTCCGGCACAGAGAGAAAATCCAGCTGGAGATTGATATGCAGGCGGATGAGGAAGCCATCTATATTCCCCAGTTTATGCTGCAGCCCATCATGGAAAATGCCGTCGTGCACGCCTTCGACGACGGCAGCAGCGGATACCGGATCGTGATCCGGGCGTGTATCACAGGCGCAGAGCTGCAGATAACCGTAAGGGACAACGGGAAAGGCATGCCCAGGGAGGAAGTGGACCAGCTGACTGTCAACATGGAAAGAACGGATCTGGCTGATGAGAACATAGGTCTCGTCAATGTCTATCAGCGGATCCGGCTGTTTTACGGGGATGCGTGCGGCATAGGCATCACCAGCCGTTTAGGGGAGGGGACCGAGATCAGGATCACCCTGCCTGTGCGGAAGCATTCGGAGAATATGGAAAAGAGCAAAGGAGAGGAAGATGGCATACAAAGTTTTAATTGTAGATGATGAGGAAATTGTATGCAGAGGGCTGGCAAAATTCGTCAAATGGCAGGAGTACGGTTTCTCGGTGGAGGGGATTGCCTACAGCGTGGATGAAGCCCTGGCATTGATGGAGAGAACCGCCATGGATGTGGTATTTATGGATATCCGGATGCCGGGGAAGACGGGGCTGGATATGCTCCAGATCATCCAGAAGTCGTATCCGGGCGTCAAATCCGTGATTCTCAGCGGTTTCAGCGAATTCTCCTATGCGAGGGAGGCCATACGGTATGGTGCGGTGGACTATTTAAACAAACCGGTAAACCTAAAAGAGGTGGAAGAACTGCTGGGGCGCCTGGGGAAAGACTTTATGGAGGAAAGGCGTGCCCAGGAGGTGCGGAACAACCGAATTGAGGGCCTGCTCCTTTCCGCTGTAAAGGGCTATTCCAGGCTGGAACAGGAGAAATACCAGCTGCCCGTCCTGGAATGGTGGCATGGACTGTCCATGGAGCTCTTAAGCCGTGAACTGTCGGAGGAGGAGATCATCGAGAAAAAGAAGCTTCTCCGGGCGAAGATCATGGCCATTGTGCCGGATGCGTACCTGCTGGACTGCAATGTCTATGAGCTGTTTGCGATCATTCCCTGCAAAAATGAGGCGGAGGCCGACCACTTTGTGGATATCCTGGAACAGACCTGTCAGGTGGGGCTGGAGTGGTCCTGCGGAATCAGCAAGTTCAAGCACGGCATCGGCGCGCTGAGAGAAGCCTATGAGGAGTCAGGAAAGGCCCTGCGCTACCATCGGGCCAGCGAGAAGCGGGGGATGATCTGGTATAAAAATATAGAAACCCTGTTTTCCCAGGACCTGCCGGAGACTCAGGAGATCCTCCGGGAGCTGGTTGGCGTCCTGGCCAATCCCGAAGAGCGCGGCTGCGCGGTTTCCCAGCTGGAATCCGCACTGGAGAGTATCTGCGCGCAGAAAATGACCGTGATGCAGTTTCAGACCGTATGTATCCGGTGTCTGATCGAGCTGAATGGACTGCTGCAGGGCATGAAGGGGGACGGCATAGATCTGCACGGCCAGCTGAATAAGATGCTGGAGAAGATTCTGCTCTGCGACAATTACCGGATGACCATTGACTGTATGACCGGCTATGCCGGCATGCTGGTGCAGAAGCTGAATGATACCGATGAGGTGCAGCTGGGCGGCGGAGTGATCAAGGAGGTCCAGCTGTTTATCCGGCGCCATTACAATGAGACAATCACGCTTAATATGCTGGCCGACCAGTTCTATCTGCATCCCAATTATCTGAGCCGCCTGTTTAAGGAAAAAACCGGTAAGAATTTCGTGGAGTATATGACAGAGGTGCGTATGGAGAAGGTGAAGGAGATGCTGATCGACCCGGAAAAGAAGGTGTCCGATATCAGCATGATGGCCGGATATGAGAATCCAAGGTATTTCAGCAAGGTATTTAAGCAGTTTACCGGGATGACTCCCAGTGAATACCGGGAGGCGCTGAACAGGTAATAGGATAAGAATTGTGATTCCTTTGTAATCTAAGACAACAGGCCCGTTAAAAATCAGGCCTGTTGCCTTTTTTATTTCCCTGGTCAATGAGCCGGGTGCATTTACAGTCTCTGCCCTTCATTTTCCGCCATGACAGGCAGCTTCACCCGGAAGGCTGCGCCGCCGCCTTCCGTTTCGTCCACCGAGATCCGGCCGCCGTGGAGCGTGGTCAGTTCTTTGGCGATGGAGAGGCCGAGGCCGAAATGGCGTTTGTCCGTCCTGGAGGTGTCGCCCCGGTAAAAGCGGTCGAAGATATGCGCCCTGACGTCGGCGGGAATCCCGCATCCCTGGTCTGCTACGGAGATCGTCATTTCTTTCCCTTTCACCGCGGCGCTTATGGTGATCTTTTTATTGGCCGGTGTATAGGACACGGCGTTGTCCAAAAGGATGGTGAGCAGCTGTTTTAAGCAGGAGGCGTCGCCGGTTACATGGGGAAGCGTCTCTTCCGGCAGGTCCAGGAAAAGCCTGACCTGGCTGTTTTGACAGACCGGTTCAAAGAGCTCGTAGGTTTCGATGAGAAGCGTATCCATATCCACTGTCTCCTGTTTGATGGACCAGCTGCCGGCGTCTGTGGAGGCGAGAAGCAGCATATCCCCCACAAGCGCCGCCATGCGCCTGCATTCACTCCGTATGTTTTTCAGATACTGGGCCTGCTTTTCCGAACACTCCGCTGATTGCAGGGGAGAGGGACTGTCCGAACCGTCCGCCGACTGTAAGGGAGAGTGACTTGCCGCTACTGCGTCGATGGCGGTGACACTGGATTCGATGACTGCCAAAGGGGAGCGAAGCTCGTGGGAGGCCGAAGCGATGAATTCGTTCTGGCGTTTCCTGCTCATTTCCACCGGTTCCAGGGATTTTCCGACGAAATACCAGCTGACGAAAAAGAGGGCTGCAATCCCCAGAATATCGAACAGCAGGAAGCGCGGCCCCTGACTTCTGATCAGAGAGATACCCGGCGTCCGGTACCCCAGAAGCGTCAGGCTCTGATATCCTTTGGCGGTGGGAAAGACAAGGATTGTGCCGTAATAGGAGTCTCCCTGATCCCCCTTTACCGTGAAGACCGAGCTCTGAATGACCGAGGAGGAGACAGGGCGCACCGCCGGATTGACTTTCTCCTTCAGGGCCTCTTCCCGCGCCCGGTCGATGAGCGTCTGCCGGTCCGTGGCCGGAACCCAGGACCCGGAATAGAGAAATGGTTCCCGGTTCTCCTCAATATGTATGATCAGCTTTTCTGAAGCCTCGGTCTGGGCCAGCCAGCTTCCGGAAATGGTGGAACCGTACTGCATACGCGACGCAACGGCTACGATCTGATTCTGGAAGGTCTGCAGCGCGTCCTTTTCCGATACACGGAGGTTGTAGAAGAGGAGTCCTGCGACTACCAGGGTCAGAATGGTTCCCGTGGTTACGGTGTACAACAGGGTCAGTTTTTTGCGAAGCTCTTTAATCATGGAATTCCTCCAGCCGGTAGCCGACGCCATGGACCGTCTGGATTTTTGCATTTCCATGAAGCGCCTTTAAACGCCGGCGTAAAAAATAGATGTAGTTGTCCAGATTGCCTGCCTCCACCTCGGAATCCGGTCCCCACACGTAGGAGAGGATGGCATTTCGCGGAAGCGTACGGCCGGCATTTCTCATCAGAAACTCCAGAAGCGACGACTCCCGGCCGGAAAGTGTAACCGTCTCGGCGGCGGCGCCTTCTCTGGTGAGTTCATGCTTGACCGCGTCCAGGCTGAGGCTGCCGAAGGTCAGAGTCGTGGTGTCCGCGGTTCGTCCGGGTCTGCGGGTGACTGCCCGGATCCGTGCCAGGAGTTCCTCCACTGCAAAGGGCTTGACCAGGTAGTCGTCCGCGCCTGCGTCCAGCCCGTCGATTCTGTCGCCCACACCGTCGAGCGCGGTGGTGATGATGACAGGAGTCATGACGGATTTCTGCCGGATGGCCTGTAAGAGGCTTAAACCATCCAGGCTTGGAAGCATCCGGTCCAGAATCAGCACGTCGTAGGGATACTCCGTCGCGTAGTAGAGGGCGTCGTCGCCCCGGTAACACTGATCGACCTGATATCCCGCCTGCTCTAACTGCATGGCTACCGTGCTGCACAGTATTTTATCATCTTCTACCAGTAAGATTCTCATGTCTGTGATCCCTGCTTTCTTTCTTATTTATATCAGTTGTTTCCTCTATTATAGCAGAGAAATCTCTAAAAAATCTAAAAACCAGCCGTTTCCAGTTTTTTTAGAGATTTCTCTGGTATGATTATTCTAAAAGCAAATCCGGAAAGGCAGAAAGGACAAAAAGGGATGGACAGAAAAAAAGGAATGACCGCACGGAAAGCCGCCGCATGGCTCTTGATACTGGCCGCGGTAACTGTGATGGCGGCAGGATGCGGCCCGAAGCCGGGTGGTGCGGAGACAGAATAAAGATATGGTTTGATTTATGCAGGAGTGAATTGAGAGAAAGGAATAAAAGAAGATGAAAAACAGTCACTTGATTCAGAGAGCCGCGGCTCTGGCTCTGGCCGCGGTCATGGCAGTCATGACCGCCGGATGCGGCGCAAAGGAACAGAAGGAGGGCGCCACAGAGGGGGCAAAGGACAGTACAAAACAAGCAGGGACTGCGGACCCGGGAACCGCGGACGTCGCAAAGGGGCGTTACGTGGAGCAGGCGGTTGCATATCCGTTTGAAGCTGGAACGGAACGTGTTGTGGATATCATCCAGGACCAGAACGGGGAGCTGGTGATGTTCACCTTAATCGGCCAGGAAGTGGATGGGAAAAAGAAGGCCTACCGCTACGACGGTTCCTCCTGGAGCGAAGATACGGCTTCTCCGGTGCAGGAGCTTCAGGACAGCGACTATTTAACGTATTCCGCTTACGGCGCGGATGGGACGCTTTATCTGATCTACGCGGATCAGAGTTATAAGGCGCATCTGGTGAAGTTTGCAGAAGGGCAGCCCATGCAGGAGATTTCCGCCGGGACCCAGGATGCCATGGTTCTGCTGAACGGACTGTACGTAAGCGAAGACGGCACTCTGTTCATTCCCTCCGGTGACCAGGTCATCGTCGTCGGTACGGATGGCGTGGTGGAAAAGAAGCTCCCTCAGAGGAATTCCCACAGCAATTTCTGTGACAGCCACACGCTGACAGCTAATAGTTTTATGACTACAGGAGACAGGGGATTTCTCCGGTACGATTTAAAATTGCTGGCGGAGAAGGAAGTGATTCCGTTCCAGACCGACGAGTCAGACGTATACGGAAGTCTGGCCCGTGGAGAAGGAGATGATTTCTACCTTGCTAATACTAAAGGAATTCATCACATGGCGGATCAGGGAACGATGTGGGAGACCATCGTGGACGGTTCCCTGAATTCCATGAGCATGCCCAGCGCTTACGTAAAACGTCTTCTCGTCGGAAATGACAATGATTTTTACTTATGGTACTCGGAAAGTGAGGAACAGAAACTGGCCCGCTATACGTATGATCCGGAAATGCCGACCATACCGTCGAAAACCCTTACGGTATACGGCTTAAACCTTTCGGAAAACCAGACCGTGAAACAGGCGGCCGCCCTCTTCCAGATGGAGCATCCCGATGTCAGAGTCGAACTGATCGACGGAGCCGGCGAGTCGGGGAGTACCTTAAAATCCGATACGATCCGTTCCTTAAACGCGGAACTGTTAAACGGCAACGGCGCTGACGTGCTGGTGCTGGATGGGCTTCCGATCGAATCCTATATTGAAAAAGGGGTTCTGGAGGATTTAAGTGATATTATCACTCCCATGGTAAAAGCGGGAGAGCTATACCCCAACATAGCGGAGAGCTTCACCGGTTCCGACGGAAGTGTCTATCAGTACCCGGTCCGTGTCACCATTCCGATTATGTACGGAGACGGAACGGCGGTGAGCCAGATGGCTGCGATCGGTTCTCTCCGGGCGTGGCAGGAGGCGAATCCGGATAAGGCTCTCTTCCCAAAGACCATCTATGAAAATATTCTGAGGCAGATGATCTATCTCTACTATCCGGAGCTGGCAGGAAAAGACGCCGGACAGCTGGATACGGAGAAAGTCAGAATCCTTCTGGAGACCGCGAAGCTGGCGGGAGACGCCAGCGGAAGCAAGGTGGTCTTCGATGAATCGGAAGACGGCGGCCGCGGACGGGTATACAATGCCGCCGATACGAGAGGATTTACTGGTTTAAGCGATTATGGCCTGCTGACGAAAAATGCAGAGATCTCTCTGGTGGAACTGGCGGGTATGATGGATGTCATGACACCTGTTGCAATCGTTGATAAGTATGGTTACCAGATGGAACAGTTTAATGATATCTATTATCCGAAGGGACTTCTGGGAGTCACCAGCTTTGGTAAGGAAAAGGAGACTGCGAGAGAGTTTGTCGCGTTTGCCCTGTCACCGAAGGTTCAGAATGGTGATTTAAATGACGGATTTACTGTGAGTAAGACCGCTTCCGGTGCCTGGATAGAACGGACTTCCATGGTGAGCATCGGTTTCAGCTTTGACGGCGGCGATATGATGAGCGCAGAGTACCCGGATGATAAGAAGAAGGAAGAGATTATGGGAATGCTGGATAAGCTCCATACGCCCATTTCTGTTGACGATATACTGCTGGAGATGATAGTCAGTGAAACTAAGGGATATTTTGAAGGGAAACAGACTGCGGCCGAGGCGGCGGGGCAGTTTGAAAACAAGGCGAAGCTGTATTATGCGGAATAAAACACAGTCGGGCCGTCTGGCACGGAAGGCGTATCTGTTCCTTCTGCCGAGTCTGGCGGGGACAGCCGTGTTTGTCCTGCTCCCGTATGTGGATGTTGTCCGCAGGTCATTTTTCGAGGCGGCAGGAGGGCGTTTCGTCGCCATGCAGAACTATGTGACGGTAGTCGGCAACAGCGCGTTTCGATTGGCATCTTTTAACACACTCCGCTTTCTGGTGATCTGCGTACCGCTTCTGGTGCTGGTGTCACTGTTTTGCTCCATGCTGATCGCGGGATTAAAGGAGGAGGGGACCGTCTTTAAGACGAGTCTCCTCGTTCCGCTTGCCATTCCTGTGGCTTCGATCGTCCTGCTGTGGAAGCTGTTTTTCCATCCACAGGGGATGGTCAACCAGATCACCGCGCTCTTCGGCATGGCGGGGATAGACTGGATCAATGGAGACACGGCCTTTGGCGTGCTGGTCTTTACCTACGTGTGGAAGAATCTGGGATACGATGTGGTTCTGTGGGTGGCGGGTCTGGCGGCCATATCGGATGAACTTTACGAGGCAGCCAGAGTGGACGGAGCGGGTATCGTGGCACGGTTTTTATACGTGACGCTGCCGGGCCTTTCCAAGACGGCATTTCTGGTGGTATCCCTTTCCGTGTTCAATTCCTTTAAGGTATTCCGGGAAGCGTACTTAATCGCAGGGGAGTATCCCCACGAGAGCATCTATATGCTGCAGCACCTGTTTAACCACTGGTTTGTGACCCTGGATATCCAGAAGATGAGTGCGGCCTCCGTCCTTCTTTTGCTGGTGGTGGCACTGCCGGTTATCACGAAAGGGCTGGCTTCGAGGAGAGGTGAAACATGAAATGGTTGAGAGAACGGATGCCGGAGAAAAAGATTCTCCCGCACGTCAGAAGGCTTATCCTGTCGGTAATCTGCCTGTTTATCTGGCTTCCCCTGCTCATGATGGCGGGAAATTCCTTCCTGTCCAGGGGGGAAATGCTGTCCCGGTTCGGTCCTGTGTTAAACGGCGGAACCGGAGCGGTGAAAGTTACCCTGTTTCCGGACTTTCCGACCTTAAGTCCCTTTGTGGAGCTGCTTCTGGATTCCCCGGGATTTTTCGTGATGTTCTGGAACTCCTGCCTCCAGACCGGGGCTGTGCTGTTCGGCCAGATGCTGGTGGCCGTTCCGGCGGCGTGGGCGTTTGCCATGTATTCATTTCCGGGTAAAAAGGTGTTGTTTATGGGATATATCATACTGATGATACTCCCGTTTCAGGTTCTGATGACCCCGGATTACTTTGTGCTGAACCAGATGCATATTTTAGATACCCATCTGGCGGTCATCCTTCCGGGGATATTTTCCACATTTCCGGTATTTATCATGACACAGTTCTTTTCCTCGATCCCACCGTCTCTGCTGGAAGCGGCGCGTCTGGATGGGGCGGGAGAAGGGGCGGTGTTCTTTCGGATCGGTATACCGATGGGGTTCCCGGGAATCATGTCGGCAGGAATCCTGGGCTTTTTAGAAAGCTGGAATGCCATCGAGGCGCCGATGGCATTTTTGAAGAACCGGACGCTCTGGCCGCTGTCCCTCTATCTTCCGGATATTACGGCGGATAAGGTCAGTGTGGCGTGGGTGGCATCCGTGGCGGCTATGGCACCCCCGCTCTTTCTGTTTCTGGCCGGACAGAGTTTTTTGGAGCAGGGAATTATGGTATCGGGGATAAAGGAGTAGACAGATGGAGAGGAAAAAAATACGAAAATGGTGCAGAGATGGTTTCCTTATGTTTCTTGGAGCCATGGCGGTCTTTACCGTTCTTTCCAGAAGCCTGGATTCCCTGACGGTGCCGCAGGTCGGCACCTCTTACGGCAAGATGGGAAATGTAAATTATGAAATCAAAGGGGACGGGAAATTTCTCGCCTCCGGAATCACATACTTAAATCCCGAGGAAGGGTTAAAGGTCCAGTCCGTCGGAAAAACGGCCGGGCAGAAGGTGGAGGCGGGAGAGGTGCTTTTCGCCTATCAGCTGGAGGGAATTCAGAAGAAAAAGGAGGAACTGGCTCTTTCCATCGAAAAGATGAAGCTGGAGCTGAACCAGTCCGAGGTCCGCTCGAAACAGATACCGGGCATATCGGAGGAGACGCTGGCCATTCAGTCGCTGGAGGCGGCAAAACGGGCCCTGGATTTCGGATATCAGGACTTGGAGGAATTGAGGCGGGAGAGCGACGAAAAGCTTGCAAAGCTCAAACGGGACTACAATCAGAACATGACCCAGTCCGAGGAAGAGATGGAGGAGGAGACGAGACGGCAGTACCGGACCGCCGAGCGGGCCTACGATGCGGCTGTGGCGAAGAAGGAGAGCGCGGTCAAGAAAGCGGAGCGCGAGGTGACCGACTGCGAGGAGAAGCTTGACCGCCTGGAAGAAGAAGGGGCTTCAGACGAGGAGATCCTGAAAGCCAGAAAAGCTCTGGACCGGGCAAATGAGGATCTGGAAGAGGTGCGGGAAGAGCAGTCGCTTAACGTGGAGGAGGCGAAAGCGGCCTTAAACAGCGCGGAGGAAGATTACGGCGATGTCAGTGCCGGTAGGAGAACCGCGGCGGAAGCGCTAAAGAGCAGCTATGAGTCCTCGGTGGAAGCGGTGGAGGCGCAGATCAAGGCCGGAGAGAAGAGCGTGAGGAATTTGGAAGAAGCGCTCAGCCAGGCTGAACTCGCGGTATCCAACGCGCGGGCCAGGGATGCGGTGACGGCCGCCGAAAATCAAAAGGAGCAGACCGCCTCCGGCCTGGACCGCCAGGTGAAGCAGCTGGATATTACAAAGGCGGAGGAGCAGTTAAAAGCCCTGGAAGCCCTGGAGGCAGCATCCGGTGAAGTGACGGCTCCGGTATCCGGTGTGGTGACAGAGCTGGCCGTCGTCCCGGGAAAGACCGTGACGGGTGATGAGCTTGTGGCCATAGGTGACGGAAGGCTGAAATTCGAGGGAACGGTAGAAAAAAAGCTGGGCGAACTGATTACGGCGGGAACGAAGATAAACCTGCAGTACGGAGAGTCCAGGCGAACGTATGAGGCGGTGGTGGACAGCGTGGACTTCTTATCGGAGGAAGAACAGGCGCATTTTACCGCATCGGTCCAGGAGGACACGGGGGTTCTGGGGGCAACGGCCGCATTTTCGCTTAATCTGACATCCCGGCAGTACACTCAGGTCATTCCCATCGCAGGGCTCAGGCAGGAATCGGATGGTTACTACATCCTGGTGGTGAAACCGCAGAAGACGATACTCGGCGAAGAACTGACCGCGGAAAAGATTCCCGTGGAATTACTGGAAAAGAGCAGCACCCAGGCGGCCGTACAGGGTGCATTCAGCAATACGGACCAGCTGATCGTATCCAGCAGCAGGATCATCGAGGCAGGCGACCGTGTCAGAATATCCGGAGAGTGAGAGAAAGATGAACAGGTTTAAGACATGGATCAGAACGGGCAGAGCAGCCAGAGTAAAAACCGTGTTTCTGGCAGTGCTTCTGTCGGCGGTTCTGTGGGGAATTTCCCTGTGGCAGGGAGAGAAGATAGAGCCATACGCCGGTGATATCCAGATCCGTTACCACGGACAGGGGGTGTCCCGGCAGGCTTTGGAGCAAATAAAAGAAGCCGGGTTAAAGCCTGAAGATGAGAGCTTCCCGGAGACCGCGGCATGGAATGTGGAGTACTATGTGGAGGCCAGGAATCCGGTGTTGAACTTTAAGCAGGATGTCACCTGCATCATGATTCGGGGAGAGATGGATCAGATCGTGAAGGACCGGCTGGTGGCAGGCACGTATGGCTTTGGAGATGATGAGGAGGGCTGTGTCGTCAGCAGTAAAACGGCATGGGAACTGTTCGGCTCCACCGATGTGACCGGCAGCTGGATCTCCGTAAAGGGGAAACGCTTTGTCATTCGGGGAGTGACGGCCGCCTCCTATCCCATGGTAATGCTTCCGGCAAAACGGCTGGAGACGGAGTTTTTTCCCAACGTCTCCTTTTCTTACTCCGGTCAGGAGGGGCTTGAGGGGCAGGCGGAAGAGATGATCATGCGCTTCGGACTGCCGGGACATGAAATCAGAATTAATGGGAGTATTTACTATGCCATGGTAAGGTTTTGCTGCACGCTGCCCGGATGGGCCCTGCTTATCTGGTTCTGGATTTTGATGCGGCGTTCGCGGCGTTTGAAAAAATTTGATATGCAGCAGGCTGGGCGGAGAGGTAAAACGGAAAAACATGCAAAATACCGAAACTGGCTGTGGAAAGTTTTATTCTTTGCGGTGATGGCCGGAGGTGCGGCAGCTCTGCTCTGGTATGGCTTCCGTTTTCCGGGAGAGTTTATTCCATCCCGGTGGTCGGATTTTTCCTTCTATGCGGAAAAATTCACACAGGTAAAAGAGAATCTCTTTGACATAGCCATGCTGCCAAAGACCCGGTGGGATGTGGAGATGATACGCGCGTTTGCTGCCTCCGTGTTCTGTTCGGCAAGCGCGGCTGCGCTGATCATCATAACGGGAAGTCTTCTGCTTTCCATGCCTGACCATACCGGGCAGGAGTAGAAGGCTCCTTTTTTCGTCAAATATAAGTATTTCAAACAATTTATGCATAAGCTATTGACTGTAAACCCTGTTTATACCTTATAGTAAACAGCAAAAAAGGGAGAAAAGACGACATGACAATTAAGGAAGTGGAAGAAAAAACAGGGATTGTACGTTCCAGTGTCCGTTTCTACGAAAAAGAAAAACTGATCCATCCTGTCAGAAATAACAGGAATGGATACCGTGAGTATACGGAAGAGGATGTACAGAACATCAAAAAAATAGCATACTTACGGACCTTGGGAATTTCACTGGAAAATATTCACCGCATAATCGATCACGAGGTATCCCTGCAGGTGGTCCTTGAAAGACAAGCGGATGCGCTGGAGAGCCAAATCGCAGATCTGGAGAAATACCATTATATATGTAAAAAGATGCTGACCGAAAAGGAAATGACGTATGAAGATTTAGAGGTGGAAGCATACGTGACAGAGCTGGAAGATTACTGGAAAAATAACAGTAAGGTCTTTCGGATGGATTCGGTCGGTTTCCTGTATCTGTGGGGGGGATTGCTGGCATGGGGCGGAATCACAGCGGTGTGCTTCCTGCTTGCGCTGCTTGCATATCCGAATTTGCCGTCCCAGGTGCCGATACAGTGGAATAACGGCGAAATAAGCCGTCAGATTGGAAAAGCATTTATTTTTGTATATCCTGCCGCCTGTATCATCATAAGATTTTTTTTGCGTCAGTTTATTTGGAGATGGCTGACACTCCGTCTGTTCTGCTTCAGTGATACCATCTGCGATTACGTGACCAACTGCCTGTGTTTTGTTATATTATCAGTAGAAGCATTTACAATCTTTTACGTGAATGGAATGATGCAAAATGTGACCACGATTCTGACTGCGGACGCAGTGGTGCTTGTGGGAGTCCTTCTGATCGGGTGGTATAAACTGACCGTAGGACAAGCGCGGGATTGAAAGAACGGAGGGATAGGAAGAGACTGATCGTAATGTAAACAGGCCAGCATTTTCAGTTGTTTTTCAACTTCGAAAATGCTGGCCTGTTTTGTATGAGCGCAGTATGCATAAATCAAATATAACTGTATGTTTTTGAATGCCTCTTCAGGAAGAAAAGGCAGAGAAGGAACCCTCCCGCTTCTGCTGCCGGAACGGCAAGCCAGACTCCGTCAAGCCCCATAATAAGAGGAAGGAGCAGTAAGCATAGGACGATCAGGCAGAGCGTGCGCACGAAGGAAATCACAGCCGATACCCTGCCGTTAGATAAAGCGGTGAACAGGGCCGACGAAAAGATGTTGACTCCGGAAAATAAGTAGCCGAAAGAGAACACCATGAAGCCGTGGCGGGCCAGATCGTATACGGCTGTGCCGGGGTGTGCGAAAATTGTTACGATAATTCCGCCAGCCAGCTGCGCTGTGGCAAATACGAGGAACGAAGTGATGCCTGTAAAGATCAGGGAGGTCTTAAATACCTGCTTCAGCTGCTTCGTATTGCGGCTGCCGTAATTGTAGCTGATGACAGGTGAGACGCCCTGTGAAAATCCCATGTACAATGCATTTAACAGGAACTGGGAGTACTGGATAATGGTAATGGCCGCGACGCCGTCTTCTCCTGCGTAGTGCATCATCAGGAGGTTGAACAGGAAGGTGATAATGCCGGAGGATAAATTGGTTACCATTTCCGAGGAACCATTAATCAGTGTTTCCTTTAATTCTGCCGCAGAAAGACGGGGCTTTACGAGCCACAGTGCCTTGCGGGAAACAGCAAAGTAGATCAGACCAAATACCGCAGGGATCATGTAGCCGGTAACGGTTGCAATAGCCGCGCCAGCCACGCCCAGCTTTAGCGGGACGATGAGAATATAATCCAGAACCGCGTTGCTTAAGCCGGCCAGAATCGTGAGAAAAAGTCCCAGTCCGGGCCGTCCCTCCGTGATAAAATACATCTGAAACAGAATTTGAAGCATCAGCGCCGGAGCGAAGGCCATCTGCCATCTCATATAAGTAATACAGTCGCTCACGAGTAAGTCGCTGGCTCCCAGGAGCCGTACGATCGGTGTAGCAAAGAGAGTGCCGAGAACCGCCGTTACGGCTCCGACGATGATATTCAAATATATAATAGAAGTAAAGGCAGCCCGTGCTTCCTCTGCTTTTCCTTCGCCCATCTTTTTTGCAACGATGGCGCAGCTGCCGGTTGAGAACATGACCGCGATGCCGAGCACGATGTTAATGGCGGGATAGACGATATTGATGGATGAAAGCGCATTGGTCCCGACGAAACGCGATACAAAGACTCCGTCAATAATCGTATAAAGGGAGGTAAAAATCATCATGATGGTCGTCGGCAGTGCAAACATCATGAGGGAACCAAATGTAAATTTTTTTGCCAGTGAATAATTCATACTATTTCTCCTGATTTTCTTGTAAATTTCAGCCGCATGGATTATCATAGGGTATAGGGTAGGCCGATAGTCAAGCAGAAAAACTTTGGATATAGAAAGGAATGTTGCAGGCCTGTGAACTGTAACAGAGGAATCAAAATATGGAAAAACAGTCGGAGTTATATTTTACAACAGGTGAGTTTGCGAAGATTTTAGGGGTTAAGAAGCATACGCTGTTTCACTATGATGAGATTGGTCTGTTTTCGCCGGCGGTGAAGGATGAGGAGAATAATTACCGGTATTATTTTGTGTGGCAGATGGATACGTTTGAGGTGATTCGGGCATTGCAGAAGCTGGGTATGCCTCTCAGTGAGATCAGGGAGTATATGGAGACCCGGTCGCCGGAGCATTTTCTGGCGCTGGTGGATCAGAAGGATGCGGAGATCGACCAGGAGATTGAACGTCTGAAAAATATGAAGCGTTTTATGGAGTGGGAGAGAACGACGATTAAGGAGGCGCTGGAGGCCGAGGTGGATAAGCCGAAGCTGGCGGAGAGAGGCCAGGAATACTTATTTTCTTCCGAGGTGAATATCACGGGGGAACGGAAGCTGGCGGAGGAGATTGCACACCATGTCAGGGTCTGTGAGCAGTACCATATCAGCATGAACGCCGTGGGCGCAGTCTGTCTGGGCAGAGACTTAGAGGCGGGGAAATACGACCGCTACCGGAGTGTCTATACGCGGCTGGATAAGCGCATTTCGGCACTGAAACCGTATGTGAAGCCGGCGGGAACCTACGTGGAACTTTATTACCGGGGGTACGACGGAGACATGGGGAAGGCGTATCCGGTTATTCGGGATTTCGCTGAACAACAGGGGATCCGTCTGGATGAGATGTGGTATGAGGACCTTCTCCTCGATGAACTGACGGTCAGGGATACCGCGGATTACGTTGTGAAGGTGGCGGTGCGTGTGAAATAACGCTTCCAGCTGGTGAAGCGGGAAGCCGTAAGGCTGATTTTAACGGGGGGTAAAGGGATATGTACCGATTGATTATTATCGATGACGAGGAAAAAATCGTAGAAGGGATGGGGAGGCTTTTTCCGTGGAAGACCATAGGATTTTCCGTGGAGGGCCTCTTCACCAGCGCGGTGGAAGCGCTGGAATTTATGGAGAACAATCAGGTGGACGTGGTGCTCAGCGATATTGAGATGCCGGATATGGATGGCATCGAGCTCAGCCGCAGATTGTTAGAGAAGGAAGATGTGAAGGTGGTTTTATTCAGCAGTCACCAGGATTACGACTATTTCCGGGCGGCGATTCAGAACCGTGTGGAGGACTTTTTGCTGAAGCCAGTGGATTACGCCATGCTTCTGGAATGTCTGGGACGGGTGAAGGAGCAGCTGGATGCCAGAAGCCAGAAGAAGGTGGAGCTTCCAAAAGGGTATTACGACAAGATCGTGTCCGGCGTCAGGGAGTATCTGAGGAAGCATTATCAGGATGCCTCCCTGGAGAGGGCGGCCGAGACGGTGAATTTAAGCCCTGCTTACTTATCTAAGATTTTCAAAGAGAAAAATGGGACCAGCTTTTCGGATACGCTTCTTTCCATTCGGATGGAGAAGGCGAAGGAGATGCTGGAGGACATTCGGTATAAGAGCTATGACATTGCCTACTATATCGGGTACGACAATCCGAAGAACTTCTCCAGGGCGTTTAAGTCATACTATGGAATGACTCCGATGGAATACCGGAAATCAAAGACGGAGGAAGGGCAGTGAAGAAAAAGTTCTTTTTCAAGCGTGTGGCGATTTATCTGGGCATGATGCTCCTGCCGATGACGCTCCTGTTTACGGCGTTCTGCGTCCTGAATTTGCGGACGATAGACCGGGACTTAAAGAGACAGGGGAGACAGACCGTGGATGCGGTGGATGTGAACTTTGATCTGGTCCTGAGCAATGTCCTCTACCAGAACGATCTGCTGACCAGCACGACCCGGATGAATCTGTCGCTAAAGAGAATTCTGTCCCAGAGCGAAATGGCTTACGGCGACGCGGTCAACATCGACAGCCTTCTGGCCATTCTGCGGAGTATCAAGGATTCCCATGAGTATGTGGAGTCCATCTATCTCTACACCGACGGCGCGGCCCGATATTTTTCCTCGGACAAGGGGATTCATACCATAGATGAGAGTACGGATTCCTCCTGGCTCGATGTCTACCGGGAGATTGCAAAGGACAGCAGCAGTTACATTGCGCCGCGGGAGATATCCATGGGAGCGGATCAGGTGGTTCCTGTTTTGAGTATTTACAAACGCCTTCTTTTACAAAAGGGATGCATTGTGGTAAACATTGATGTGGCGAAGCTGGAGGAGATTCTGGCAAAGCAGATTTCCGGCCATGAGGAGACGGTCTATCTGGTAAACAGGGACGGCGATGTCCTGGCAGAACAGTCGGCGGGAAGCGGTAAGAACGGGGACCGGGAGTATTTTGCACGGCTGAAGGAACAGTATGGGGAAGGCTGGCAGGAGCGTTTAAAGGGGATGGACGGGACCTGGGTCAGGACTCAGAACGGCACCTGCCTCCTGAGTGTGGGAAGCTACGATGCGATGGAAGTGTATTACGTGTCGGCGATCTCCTCAAAGGCCAGAACCGAGAGTATTTTCGCTATGCTGCAGTCATTTCTGGCGTTTCTGGTCCTGGATCTCTGTGTGGTGGTGTTCCTGGCGTATTTGACGACGAAGCGGTCCTTTGACCAGATTTCCTATATGATTTCTGTGTTTAATGAGGCGGAAAAGGGGCTGCCGGTGGCGAAGCCGGAAAACAGCAACCGGGACGAATACGATGTGATCATGAATAATATCATCTATCTGTTCCTGAACACAAACCATTTAAACGCCCAGCTAAAGGAAAATGAATACAAGAGAGAACACGCGGAAATGATGGCGCTCCAGCTTCAGATCAATCCCCATTTCCTGTTCAATACGCTTCAGACCGTGGACATGGAGGTGCGGAAGCAGGAGGCCAGTCCCGAGGAGATCAGCACGGTAATCCGCTGCGTCTCGGATATCTTAAAATATGCGCTGAGCGACCCCGGGGAGCCGGTCACGGTGGAGGAGGAGATCCAGTACTTAAAAAAATACGCGGCCATTCAGAAATTCCGGTTCGGCGACCAGTTTATCATCTACTATGAGGTGGATGATGAGGTGATGGACGCCGCGGTATTCCGGCTGTTCTTACAGCCGCTGGTGGAGAACAGCCTGCTCCATGGGATACGCGGATCGAAGCAGAAGGGCTACGTCAAGGTATCCATTCAGAAACGGGGAGAACGCCTGCGCTGCTGTGTGATGGACACCGGAGCGGGGATGACCGGAGAAGAGAAGGCCGGTCTGGAGAGCCGCTTTTCGAGTGATGGCGCGGGTGGAATCGGACTGGCTAATCTGTACCGGAGACTCGTGCTCCGGTATGGAGAGGATAGCGCCCTGCGTGTCTGGTCGAAAAAGGGGATGGGAACCGCGGTCAGCTTCTATATTCCCTGTGAAAAGATGAAAGTGTAAGAGATGGTATCATTCCTTTCGGTTATCAAAAGGAATGATACCATTTTTTGCAGATATCGCAATTTAAGAAGAATTTTAGAAAGACGGGCGCCTTTTATTTCTCCTGGTTTCATTATAAAATAGGAGTATCAAAAGGAGAGACGGTCCGGACGTCCAAACAAGAAAATGGAGGAAGGTTTCATGAAAAAATATTTAGCAATACCAGCGGCGCTCTGTCTGGCAGCAAGTTTATTAACAGCCTGTGGGGGCGGAAAAGGTGAGACGACCGCTGCGGATACGAAGGCAGAACAGGGCCAGACCGCGGCGGCGGAAAAAGAAACCGCCAAAACAGCGGATGGCGGATCGGAACAGATTACACTGCGGTTTTCCTGGTGGGGCGGTGAGGAACGCCTTGCGGCCACGCTCGATGTGATTAAGCAGTTTGAAGAGGTGAATCCCAATATTAAGATCGAACCGGAATACGGAAGCTCCGACGGCTATGCGGACAAACTGGCAACACAGCTCGCAAGCGGAACGGCTCCCGACATCATCCAGATTGATCCGGGCCTCATGCCGGCGCTGGTTTCTAATGAGACCAATTACTTTCTGGATTTAAATACTTCCAGCTTCGATTTTTCCAATTTTGACGAAAACTACTATAAGCTGAGAATCAACGGCTTCTATGATGGAAAGCAGCTCGGAATCCCGACCGGAATATCCGGCGGCGCGGTTCTGGTAAATCAGGGACTGGCGGATCAGATCGGTATCGATTTCCACACACAGTATACCTGGGACGACATCTTTGATTGGGCGAAAAAGGTGAGAGAGTACGACGATTCCATGTACTTAATCTGCTCCAACAAGGATTATGTGGCCAATATCCTGGCCAACAACTATGCGAAGCAGTTAAGCGGCAAGACGTTTATCAACGAGGAAACGAAGGAGATTAACTTAACCTCCGAGCAGTGGCAGAAGGTCTACACCTTTGTGAAACGCCTGTACGATGAGGAAGTGATCGCTCCGGCTTCCTATTCGGCCGCATACTCCGGAGACAATATGCAGTCCGATCCAAACTGGATTGCCGGAAAATACGTCTGCAGCTTTACCTACATGTCCACCATGGAAACTCTGGCAGCTGCCAATGCGGATGCAGAATACACAGCCGGTCTCTTCCCTCTCTATCAGGGCTCCGATGTGGATGCATGGAATGCAAACTGCCCGCAGATCATAGCGATCAACGCCAAATCCAAAAATCCGGAAGCGGCAGTGGAATTTTTAGATTATTTCTTTAACAATGAGAAGGCCATGGAGACACTGGGATGCACCAGAAGTGTTCCTCCAACTGCAAAGGCCAGAGAAATCTGTACGGCGGACGGTTCTTTGAGCAAGCTGTTGGCGGAGGCAGCGGATGTAGCCGGCAGCTACAGCGGAATGGTTGACGACAAGTATTTTTCGGCTGCGGAGGCAAAGCAGATATTGACCGATGAGGTGGAGGCGGTTGGATTCGGAGTGGCAACTCCGGAAAGCGCTTCCGAGGAGACCATCAGCCTGCTGAATAATTACATTTCCGGCATTCAGTAAACGGCGGCGGGGGAAACTATTATGGCAGCAAACCAGACAGCAATAAAAACCAAACGATATAAGAAGCGGGACTATCAGGCATTTCTCTACCTGATGCCCTGGATTTTGGGAATGCTTATCCTTCAGATTTATCCGTTTTTATGTTCTTTCTATTATTCATTTACCAATTATCAGGTCAGCTCCAGTCCAATCTGGAGCGGCCTGGATAATTACAGCTATCTATTTACCAGGGACACCGAGTTCTGGAATTCGGTGAAGGTAACTGTGGTCTATACCCTGTATACCGTACCCGGCAAGCTGGTGATGGCCCTGGCGGTCGCTGTATTTTTAAATCGCAATATCAAGGGGATTAACCTGATCCGGACGCTCTACTACATACCGTCGCTGTTTGGCGGAAGCGTGGCAGTCTCTGTCCTGTGGAAGGCGCTTTTCATCGACAACGGCGTGATCAACGCCCTGCTTACAGGCTTAAGTCTGCCGGCCATCCAGTTCTGGGGCGATCCGAGATATGCACTAAAGACCATCTGCGCCCTGGAAATCTGGCAGTTCGGTTCCTCCATGGTGATGTTTCTCGCTGCCTTAAAGCAGGTTCCCACGTCGCTTTACGAGGCCGCCTCCATCGATGGAGCGGGAAAGCTTCAGAGTTTCTTCCGGATCACGCTTCCCCAGATCACTCCGATCATATTTTTTAACCTGATTATGCAGACGATTCAGGCGCTGCAGAACTTCACCTCCGCCTTTGTCATCACCAAGGGCGGCCCGGTGAAATCCACGTATGTGCTGGGTATGAAGCTGTACAAGGAGGGCTTTTCCTATTTTAAAATGGGGTATGCCTCCGCCATTTCCTGGGCGATCTTTGTCATGATCGTGGCAGTTACCATGTTGTTGTTCCGATCCTCGTCTGTCTGGGTTCACTATGACGACGAGGGAAGTTTCTGATGGAAGAGGGATGAATATGAATAGAAAAACGACGAAAAAGACTGTGAATACCATATTGTCCTATCTTGTAATTGCGGTGATCGGACTGGTGCTGCTGTATCCGATTCTCTGGATGTTTTTTGCGGCATTCAAGACCAACGATGAAATATTTGGCTCCACGAAACTGCTGGCCACCCATTACAGCTTTCAGAATTTTATAGACGGTTGGAGAGGAAGCGGCACCATGACATACGCCGTCTATTTCTGGAATACATTCCGGCTGGTGATTCCGGTCACTCTGCTGACGCTGGTGTCCAGCACCCTTGTGGCCTACGGCTTTGCCAGATTCAATTTTCCATTCAAGAAGGCGCTGTTTTCCCTTCTGATTGCGACGCTGATGCTTCCCAATGCGGTCATTATTATTCCGCGTTACACGCTGTTTGCCAAATTTGGCTGGATTGATACGTATATCCCCTTTTACGCACTGGCGGCTCTGGCCTGCTATCCGTTTTTTATCTTCATGCTGGTGCAGTTTTTACGCGGAATCCCGCGGGATCTGGATGAGTCGGCCTACATAGACGGATGCGGCACATTCCGCACGCTGATGCAGATTATCCTGCCCCTCATGAAGCCGTCCCTGTTTTCTGCGGCATTATTCCAGTTCATGTGGACGTACAACGACTACTTCAATTCCCTGATTTTTATCAATTCAGGGAAGAAATATACCGTATCCCTGGCGCTCCGCTTATCCCTGGATTCCGAATCCGTGATCAACTGGGGCAAAATCATGGCCACCTCCTTCATAGTCGTACTGCCCCTGATCCTCCTGTTCTTCATGGCGCAGAAATACTTTGTCGAAGGCATTGCCACCAGCGGATTAAAGGGTTAAAACCGTCCAAGTAAAAGGAGAGTATACATACTATGAAGAAACCAGGATTTAACCCATATCTTCCATCATGGGAATACGTACCGGATGGCGAGCCGCACGTCTTTGGCGACCGCGTTTACGTCTACGGCTCCCATGACCATTTTAACGGATACGTCTACTGTCCCGGCGATTACGTCTGCTGGTCGGCCCCTGTCTGCGACCTGACGGACTGGACCTGTGAGGGAGTGATCTACAAACGGACTGACGACCCGGAAAACGGCGACGGTGAAATGTGTCTCTACGCCCCGGACGTCACACAAGGCCCGGACGGAAGGTACTATCTTTATTACGTACTGGACCGTCTCCCCATAGTCTCGGCGGCAGTCTGTGACACGCCTGCCGGAACCTATCGGTTTTACGGATACGTTCACTACCCGGACGGCACACTTCTGGGAAAACGCCCCGGTGACCAGCCTCAGTTTGATCCGGGAGTCCTGACAGAAGGAGAGACCACCTGGCTTTACACCGGATTCTGCAGGAAAAATGATCCGTCACGCATCGGTTCCATGGTATGTGCCTTGGAGCCTGACATGGTCACAGTCAAAGAGGGGCCGGACTTCCTGATCCCCGACGCCTTCCACAGCCAGGGGACCGGCTTTGAAGGCCATGAGTTCTTCGAGGCTTCCTCCATCAGAAAGCGGAACGGTCTTTATTACCTGATCTATTCCTCGATCCTGGGTCACGAACTCTGCTATGCTGTCAGCCGATTCCCCAACCGCGATTTCACATACGGCGGTGTAATCGTGAGCAACAACGATTCCTATATCAGTACCTATAAGCCTGCAGAACGTCCCATGTACTACGGCGGCAATAATCACGGAAGCATCGTAGAAATTCAGGACCAGTGGTACGTCTTTTACCACCGTCACACCAACGGAACCAATTTCTCCAGACAGGGCTGTATAGAACCGATCACATTCCGCGGCGACGGCTCCATACCGCAGGCTGAGATGACCTCCTGCGGCCCCAACCAGGGCCCTCTCCCGGGAAACGGTACGTACCCGGCATACATCGCCTGCAACCTATACTGCCGGGCTGAGTCCGCCTTCACCGCCCTCCCCGGTGACTGGATGGACTGCCGCTTCCCCAAAATCACCCAGGACGGATGCGGCGGTTCCGAAGCACAGGGCTACATAGCCAACCTGCGGGACGGCGCCGCCGCAGGCTTTAAATATTTTTCCTGCGACGCCGTAAAACAAATTTCCGTAACCACCCGCGCCATGGGAAACGGAGCCCTTGAACTCTTAACATTCTGGGACGGAAATCCCCTCGGAGAAATCCCGGTAACCAGCTCCAACGAATGGAAAACCCACAAAGCCGATCTCCGAATCCCGGATGGAGTCCATGCGTTATACTTTCGGTACAGAGGGACAAAAAATATCAGTTTCCACTCGTTTACCCTCTCCGCAGGCCCAGGAGTGTAACTTTCCATCACTCCCCCTTGACAAATTCTCCACCCTATCGTATACTGCGGATAGCATCAATTAAAAAATAAAAACAGGAAAGAAGGCTCTGTCGGAAGATGATGACAAAATAATGACGAAGAAAAGGCTGAGAAACACTGAGGTAACAGGCATGCTCCCCCGCGTAAGTGCGGAGACGGTGCCATGTATTCTATGCCATTTCGTCCGGTCATCAGGGAAAATTCCGTACAGACATGAGTTTGTGCAGGCTTTGTTCTGCGCGCGTTTCCTCATACGTATAGAATCTTTAATCCCTTCCGGACGATTGGCCGGGAGGGATTTTTATGTTACAGATAAAACAATTGACAATAACGCATAAAAAGGATTTCAGAGTCATATTAAAGGATTTCAGCTTTGTGCTGAACCCCGGGGATAAGGTAGTTTTGATCGGGGAAGAGGGAAATGGAAAGAGCACCCTGTTAAAATGGATTTACGATCCCGAACTGATCGAAGGCTATGCGGAGGCACAGGGCGAACGGATCTGTACGGGAGAGCATCCGGGCTATCTGCCCCAGGAACTGCCAGCAGAGGAGAAAGAAAAGACAGTCTATGAATATTTTTGCGGGGAGGATGGCTTTGGGATGCAGACGCCCAGAGAGCTGACCCATCTGGCCGGACAGCTGAAGCTGCCCACGGATTTCTTCTACCGGGACCAGAAGATGAGCACGCTTTCCGGCGGTGAAAAGGTAAAAGCGCAGATGGCGCGGCTTCTCATGGCACAGCCCACCGTCCTGCTTCTGGATGAGCCGTCCAATGACATTGACATCGAGACGCTGGAATGGCTGGAAAAGCTGATTCTCGAAGCGGTACAGCCCGTGTTATTTATCTCCCACGATGAGACGCTGATTGAGCGGACCGCCAATGTGGTAATCCATATCGAACAGCTGAAGCGTAAAACGGAAAGCCGCTACAGCATAGCAAAAACCAGCTACCGCCAGTATGCGGCAAACCGTGCGGCGCAGCTGGCCAGTCAGGAACAGCAGGCGTTAAGTGAGCGCAGGGAAGAGAAGAAACGGCAGGAGAAATTCCGCAGAATCGAGCAGGCGGTGGATCACGATTTGAACAGCATAAGCCGTCAGAACCCACACGGCGGATACCTGCTGAAAAAGAAGATGAAAGCGGTGAAATCTCTGGAAAAGAGGTATGAACGGGAGGCTCTAGACAAAACGGAGATACCGGAGACTGAGGATGCGATCTTTTTTAAGCTGGGTGAAAAGGTAAAAATGCCCGCTGGAAAAACCGTTCTGGAATATTCCCTGGACCGGCTCCTTACGCCATCCTCGGGAGAAGAGGAACCGCGTCTTCTGGCGGAACATGTATTTCTGCGGATAAAAGGCGGAGAGCGGGTCTGTATTACCGGAAAAAACGGCGCTGGCAAGACGACGCTGCTGAAACAGATGATGGAGGAGCTTTTAAGCCGGACCGATATCCGGGCCTGCTATATGCCGCAGAATTATGAGGACCTTCTGGAGCTGGACCGTACGCCTGTGGAATTTCTGTCCGTGACCGGTGACAAGGAAGAGACGACACGCATCCGGACGTATCTGGGCTCGATGAAATACACCGTCGATGAAATGAATCATCCGATGTCGGAGCTGTCCGGCGGCCAGAAGGCAAAGGTACTTCTTCTGAAAATGAGCCTGTCAGGGGCCGATGTCCTGATCCTGGATGAACCGACGCGCAATTTCTCCCCGCTGTCGGGGCCGGTAATTCGAAAGATACTGCGCCAGTATCAGGGAGCCATATTAAGCACTTCTCATGACAGGAAATATATCGAAGAGGTCTGTACTGCCGTTTATCAGCTGACGCCGGAGGGACTTGTGAAGACGGACGGAGAGGGCGTGTAAGCTTCCTTTATTTGGGTCATCTCAGGAAAAGAGAGGTTCCTTGAACTGGAATTTCATGGTATACTGGGCTGGTAAAGACTGCCGCCCGAGCAGGCGGCCGAAGGGAGTTTATCATGAGCAGA
This sequence comes from Hungatella sp. SB206, assembly GCF_051132295.1. NCBI lineage: Bacteria > Bacillati > Bacillota > Clostridia > Lachnospirales > Lachnospiraceae > Hungatella > Hungatella sp. SB206. The sequence goes on from NZ_CP096603.1 coordinate 1,808,195, forward strand.
TTAAAACTTGGAATCCTGGGTAGTGGGTATCTGGGCGGAATTATTGCAGACGCGTGGAAAAACGGTTATTTGGACGAGTACGAGCTGGTGGGAATCGCGGGCCGCAGTGAGGAGAAGACGAAGTCTCTGGCGGAAAAAACAGGATGCAGGCCGTGCGCGGATGTGGACGAGCTTCTGGCGCTGAAACCGGATTACATAGCCGAGGCGGCCTCTGTTGCCGCGGTAAAAGGGATGGCCGTCAAGGCTCTTTGTGCAGGAACCAGCATCATTGTGCTGTCGATCGGTGCATTTGCGGACGCGGATTTCTATGAGGAAGTAAAGCGTACAGCCCTGGAGCATGGGACAAAGGTACATATTGCGTCCGGCGCGGTGGGCGGTTTTGATGTGCTTCGGACAGTTTCTCTGATGGGGGATGCGGTTTCCGGTATTGAGACGAGGAAGGGGCCGAAATCGCTGAAGAATACGCCTCTGTTTGAAGACCATTTGATGACAGACACAGAGGGCACAGAGGTATTCGCGGGCAATGCGAAGGAAGCGATCGCTCTTCTGCCGACCAAGGTCAATGTGGCAGTGGCGGCTTCTTTGGCTACAACAGGTCCGGAACACACGAAGGTAAATATTCACAGCATCCCCGGATTTGTGGGTGATGACCATAAGATTACGGCGGAGATTAAAGGGGTAAAAGCGGTCGTGGATATCTACTCCGACACCAGTGCGATCGCGGGCTGGAGTGTCGTGGCCGTTCTTCGCAATCTGGTATCACCGATCGTATTTTAACGAAATAAGGAGGATGAGGATATGTTTAAGAAATTAGTGGCCATCGAGCCGGTAAGCCTGGTGGGAGAGGCGGAAAAAGAACTGCATCAGTATGCGGAGAATGTCATTATGTACGATGACGTGCCGGCGGATGATGATGAAATTATCAGGAGAATCGGAGATGCGGATGGCGTCTTGCTCAGCTATACATCAAAAATCAACAGCTATGTATTTGAACATTGTCCCGCTGTCCGTTATGTGGGCATGTGCTGCAGCCTGTATTCCAAAGAGAGCGCCAACGTGGACATCGCCTGGGCGGAGGAGCACGGCGTTACCGTGAAAGGAATCCGGGACTATGGCGACAGAGGAGTCGTGGAATACGTGATCTGCGAGCTGGTGCGCTTTCTTCATGGCTATGACCGCCCTATGTGGAGGGAGATGCCGGTGGAGATCGCGGGACTCAAGGTCGGCATGGTGGGAATGGGCGTGTCCGGTGGAATGATCGCCGAGGCCATGAAATTTATGGGCGCCGAGGTTTCCTATTACAGCAGGAGCAGAAAGCCGGCTTACGACGCAGAGGGCATGGTATACCGTCCGCTTACCGAGCTGCTGGAGCAGTCCGAGGTGGTATTTGCCTGCTTAAATAAGAACGTGATTCTCATGCACGAGGAGGAATTCAAAGCGCTGGGCGATGGAAAGATCCTGTTCAACACATCCATCGGGCCTGCCTTTGAAGCGGAAGATTTAAAGAACTGGCTGGATAGTGGAGATAACTACTTTGCCTGTGATACGGCCGGAGCCATCGGCGATCCGACGGGAGCGCTTTTAAACCATCCGAGAGTATTCTGCGTCAACTATTCCGCAGGCAGGACGAAACAGGCATTCGGCCTTCTGAGTGAAAAGGTGCTGGATAATATCAAAGAGTATATGGTGGACGGAACAAGACCTGTAAGCTGTGGCAGTGACGGGCAGTGAACGGTAGCTGATTGGCAGGATTGTGATATAAAAGGGCGGAAATGAAATAGTTATTTATGGGAATTTAAACTATAATGATAATTACAGAAACAAAGCGGAGATGGATAGACTTCCATTTCGTCAGGACGAAGGACTGTTTTTGCAAATACTTCATTATTAAAAGGGGCGGATACTTTGGTATTTGCCTCTAAACCCCGTTTTGGTATTTTGAGTTAAAGTAAAGGCAGGCATTCCGCCTGTCTTTTTTATGCGCTTTTTATGTATAATTTTTCTGATAAAAACTGAGAATGGAAGTAATTGCCGGAAAACTGATTAGAGCGTCGATTCCCCCGGGGATAAAATCCCCGAAAAGTATTGTAGAAAAATGCGCATTAAGGTATAATGAACCCAATACGCTAAGGAATGAATTCCCGCTTTGGGCGGGGATTGTGAACTTTGAACGCGGTAAGATAGTAAGAAATAACGAACGAATTATTATACAGGAGGACCATAACCCATGACCAGGAGTAAACTGCGTGAGCACTGCTTTAAGATGCTTTTCTGTGCCGATTTTTATCCGGCAGAAGAAAAAGAGGAGCAGATAGAACGGTATTTTGACGAGCCGAAGGAAGATGAGACGACTCCGGAAGGGGTAGATGAGATTATTCATGATGTAGAGATGAGTCCGGAAGATGAAAGCTATTTAAAAGCCAAGACGGAAGCCGTTATGCGGAAGATTCCGGAGCTGGATGAGAAGATCGATGCTGTGGCCGAAGGATGGAAGACGAAGAGAATGGGCAAGGCGGAGCTGACGATTCTGCGCCTTGCGTTATATGAGATTTTATACGACGAAGAGGTACCGGAAAAGGTAGCGATCAATGAGGCGGTAGAACTGGCGAAACGGTTCGGCGGGAATGAATCCCCGGCGTTTATCAACGGAGTTCTGGCGAAAATGGTGTAATGGCCTATGGCGAGTGTATATTCCGTTTCACAGGTCAATGCTTATATTAAGAATATGTTTGCCCAGGATTTTGCATTGAACCGCATATCCATTAAGGGCGAGGTGTCCAACTGTAAGTATCATACGTCCGGCCATATTTATTTTACCCTGAAGGACAGGGGCGCGGCGATTGCGTGTGTGATGTTTGCCGGTCAGCGGAAAGGGCTTACGTTTAAGCTGGAGGAAGGCCAGAAGGTGATTGCAAAGGGCAGCGTCGAGGTCTATGAGCGGGATGGCCGTTACCAGCTTTACGCTCAGGAGATTACAAAGGAGGGCGTCGGAGATTTATTCGAACGGTTCCAGAAGCTGAGGGACGAGCTTGAGGAGATGGGGATGTTTTCTCCGGAGTACAAGCAGCCCATCCCGCGCTACGCCAGGACGGTCGGGATCATAACAGCCCCGACAGGCGCGGCGATCCGGGACATTATGAACATTTCCGCACGAAGGAATCCGTATGTTCAGCTCTATCTCTATCCGGCCCTTGTTCAGGGCGAGAACGCAAAATTCAGCATTGTAAAGGGAATCGAGACGCTGGACCGCCTGGGACTGGATGTGATCATCGTGGGAAGAGGCGGCGGCTCCATCGAGGATTTGTGGGCGTTTAATGAGGAAATCGTGGCGCGCGCCATCTTTGCCTGTAAGACGCCTGTGATCTCGGCGGTGGGACATGAGACCGATGTGACGATCGCAGATTATGTGGCGGATATGAGAGCGCCGACACCGTCCGCGGCGGCGGAACTGGCGGTGTTCGATTACAGCCAGTTCGAAGGCCAGGTGGAATTATACCGGGACGCCCTGGGGAAATCCGTGGCCAGAAAATTAGAACGTTACCGCTATCAGACGGAGCAGTTCAGGCTCCGTTTTCAACTTTTTGATCCACGCCGTCAGGTGAGGGAAAACAGGCAGCGGGCGGCCGATCTGGAAGAGAAGCTGAAAAACAGGATGGCTTCCCAGATTGTGACAGACAGGAACCGTGCCGTGGAGGCGGAAAGCCGCTTAAGGCAGCTCATCGAAAAGCAGGCGGTTAGGGACAGGCATCGCCTGGAGCTTATGAGCAGCAGGCTGGATGGACTGTCTCCTCTCAAGAAGATCGGCGGCGGCTACGGTTTTTTGACCAATGATAAGAACCGACGGATTGAGTCGGTGGAACAGGTGAAAAAAGGAGATCTTATTCAGATGAGAATCCGCGATGGACGGATCGATGCTGTGGTTTCCGGCACTGCGGCTGCGGAGCTTGGGACCAGATGACAGAAGACAGCGGACAGTAAGGAGGCAGATGCGAATGGCTGCAAAGAAAGAGAAAAGTGTTGAGGAGACCTTTCAGGAGCTGGAGGAGATTATTCGTAAGCTGGAAAGCGGCGAAAGCTCTCTGGAGGAATCTTTTAAATATTATGAGGCAGGAATGAAGCTTGTGAAATCCTGCAATGAAAAGATAGACAAAGTAGAGAAACAGATTATTGTCCTGGAGGAAGATGGTGAAAGTCATGAACTTTAATGAGATGCTGGAGACCAGAACGAGGGAAGTGGAAGCGGTGGTGGAGCGTTATCTGCCGGCCGCGGACGGATACCAGAAGACCGTTCTCGATGCCATGAATTACAGCGTGCGCGCCGGCGGCAAGAGGCTGCGCCCCATGCTGATGGAGGAGACATACCGGTTGTTTGGCGGCAGCCAGGAGGTGGTCGAACCGTTTATGGCGGCCATCGAGATGATCCATACCTCATCCCTGATTCACGACGATCTTCCCTGCATGGATAACGACGAACTCCGGAGAGGACTTCCGACCACATGGGTGAAGTACGGATACGACATGGCGGTTCTTGCTGGCGACAGCCTGCTCATTTACGCGGTGGAGACTGCGGCAAAGGCATTTGCCATGACGCAGGATCCGGCGGTCGTGGGCCGCTGCATCGGAATTTTGGCGCAGAAAACAGGAATCTATGGCATGATAGGTGGGCAGACTGTGGATGTGGAGCTGACCAATAAACCCATTCCCCATGAAAAGCTGGACTTCATCTACCATTTGAAGACAGGGGCTCTCTTAGAGGCCTCCATGATGATCGGCGCGCTGCTTGGCGGCGCTGACGAGGAGGAGACCCGGCTGGTGGAACAGATGGCCGCGGCCATCGGCGTTGCATTTCAGATTCAGGATGATATCCTGGATGTGACCAGCAGTATGGAAGTGCTGGGAAAGCCGGTACTCAGCGATGAAAAGAACAATAAAACCACTTATGTGACCCTGGAGGGGCTCGAGAAGGCAAAACAGGACGTGGCCCGGATTTCCGACGACGCTGTCCGAATCCTTCATGAACTGCCAGGGGAAAACGAATTCCTGGAGGCATTGATCCACATGCTGGTGAGCCGGGAAAAGTAAAAGGATCTGGTTAAATTATGATACTGGAATTAATCAATGGCCCGGAGGATATCAAGAAACTGACGGGGAAAGAACTGGATATACTGAGACAGGAGATACGGGACTTTCTGATCGGTAAGATCAGCAGGACCGGAGGGCACTTAGCTTCCAATCTGGGAGTTGTGGAGCTGACCATGGCTATTTATCTCGTGTTTGATCTGCCGAAGGATAAGATCATCTGGGATGTGGGACACCAGTCGTATACCCATAAGATATTAAGCGGCAGAAAGGGTGAATTTGACGATTTGCGGCAGTACGGCGGGATGAGCGGCTTCCCGAAACGGAAGGAGAGCCCCTGCGACGCCTTTGATACAGGTCACAGTTCTACTTCTATTTCGGCAGGACTCGGTCTTGCACAGGCCAGGGATGTTTCCGGACAGGACCATTTCGTCGTGTCTGTGATCGGCGACGGTGCATTAACCGGCGGTATGGCCTACGAGGCGCTGAATAACGCTGCCCGCATGAAGAAGAATTTCATCATTATATTAAATGACAACAACATGTCCATTTCCGAGAATGTCGGGGGAATGTCCCGGTATTTAAACGGAATCCGGACTGGCGACGGATACCTGGATCTGAAGAAATATGTGACAAATGTCCTTTCCAGAATCCCGGTAATCGGAGATGAACTGATTGACAAGATCAGCCGTACGAAAAACGGCATCAAGCAGCTCCTGATTCCGGGAATGCTGTTTGAAAACATGGGAATCACGTATCTGGGACCGGTGGACGGCCATGATGTCAAGGCCCTGGCCAGAGCGCTCAAAGAGGCGAAGAAGCTGGACCACGCGGTTCTCGTCCATGTTATCACGAAAAAGGGAAAAGGCTATGAGCCTGCGGAAAAGAATCCGTCCAGATTCCATGGTGTGGAACCATTTGACGTGCTCACAGGGGAATCAAAAAAAGAGAAAAAGAATCCCAGCTATACGGATGTATTTTCCAAGACGATTTGTCATCTGGCGGAAAAGGATCCAAAGATCACAGCGGTGACGGCAGCGATGCCGGACGGAACCGGACTCAAGCGCTTCAGCCGTCTTTATCCGGACAGGTTCTTCGATGTAGGAATCGCGGAGGAGCACGCGGTGACTTCCGCGGCTGGGATGGCCGCCGGCGGTTTGAAGCCGGTGGTGGCGGTCTACTCATCCTTTTTACAGAGAGGCTTCGATCAGATTCTGCATGATGTCTGTATCCAGAATCTGCCGGTGGTATTTGCCGTGGACCGCGCCGGACTGGTCGGCAGCGACGGCGAGACCCATCAGGGAATCTTTGATTTATCCTTCTTATCGGCAATCCCGAACATGAGCATCTTCGCCCCAAAGAATTTATGGGAGCTGAAGGCGGGACTGGAATTTGCCGTGTCCTTCGGTGGGCCGTTTGCCATTCGCTATCCGAGGGGAGAGGCCTACAGAGGCTTGAAGGAATTTAACACGCCTGTCGAATACGGCAGGGGCGAGATGCTGTACGAGGAAAAGGACATTGCTCTTCTGGCCGTGGGCAGCATGGTGAGTACGGGAGAGCATGTCCGGGAGAAGCTAAAGTCAGAGGGCTGGAGCTGTACGCTGGCCAACGGCCGGTTTGTCAAGCCGTTTGACGAGGAGCTGGTGGACCGCCTTGCGAAAAACCACTGGCTGATCGTCACCATGGAGGAGAATGTCCTTCAGGGCGGCTACGGCCTCATGGTCACCCGGTATATCCACGAGCACTATCCGCACGTGAAGGTGATGAATATCGCCATTCCTGACGGCTATGTGGAGCACGGCAATGTTTCGCTTCTGAGAAAAGGTCTGGGCATCGACAGTGACTCCGTGATCTGGAGGATGAAGAAGGAATATCTCGATACCGAGCGTCAGAATATGGAATGGAAGACTATCAATACAGAGGAAAAGAAGGCATGAAAGAACGATTAGATGTGCTTTTAGTGAAACGGAATTTAGCGGAATCCAGGGAGAAGGCGAAGGCTGTGATCATGTCCGGCATCGTCTATGTGGAAGGCCAGAAGGAAGATAAGGCCGGAACCACCTTCGATGAGTCCGCGAATATTGAAGTGCGGGGCCATACTTTAAAATATGTGAGCCGCGGAGGCCTGAAGCTGGAGAAGGCCATGAGCCATTTCGGCGTCATGCTGGAGGGAAAGACCTGTATGGACGTAGGCTCTTCCACCGGTGGATTTACCGACTGCATGCTTCAGAACGGGGCTGTAAGGGTCTATGCCGTGGATGTCGGACACGGCCAGCTGGCCTGGAAGCTTCGGAACGACGAGCGGGTAGTCTGCATGGAAAAGACGAATATCCGCTACGTGACGCCGGACGAGATCCCGGAAAAGATCGATTTCTCATCCATCGACGTGTCCTTTATCTCCCTGACGAAGGTGCTGGAGCCTGTGAAGAAGCTTTTGAAGGAAGACGGCGAGATCGTCTGCCTCATTAAGCCGCAGTTTGAGGCAGGCCGTGAGAAGGTTGGGAAAAAAGGGGTGGTACGTGAGAAGAGCGTACATCTGGAAGTGATTGAGATGGTGATCGCCTATGCGGTTTCCATTGGCTTTGAGGTGCTTCATTTAGAATACTCTCCGATCAAGGGGCCGGAGGGCAATATTGAATATCTCCTTTATTTGAAGAACCATCCGGAAGGAGAGCATTTTCCCGACGTGCCGGTGGCACCGAAGGAAATTGTGGAAGCCGCGCATCAGGAACTGAGCGAGGGAAAATAAGGAGAGGTTATGAAAGAGTTCTTTATCATCATGAATCCCGAGAAACAGGGAGCGAAGGAGACGGCGCAGGTGATCCGCGATTATCTGACCAGTCATGGCGCTTCCTGTCTGATCGGGAAGGGGGACGGCAGACGGGGCGGGGATTACCATTATACGGACGCTTCCATGGTGCCGCCGGAGACGGAATGCATCATCACGCTCGGCGGGGACGGAACCCTGATTCAGGCGGCCAGGGACTTAGCGGGCAGAAATATTCCCATGCTGGGAATCAACCGCGGCACCCTGGGTTACTTAACGCAGATTTCCAGGACTGAGGAGATCGATACGGCTCTGGATGCCCTTCTGGCAGACGAGTATCATCTGGAAGAACGAATGATGCTAAACGGGCGGGCCTACAGCAGTACAGGCCGTCTGTATGAGGATATCGCGCTGAACGAGATCGTTATCACGAGAAACGAACGGTTGAAGATGCTTCATTTTCGGGTTTATGTCAACCATGAATTCTTAAATGAGTACCGGGCGGATGGGCTGATCGCAGCCACCCCCACGGGATCTACCGCGTACAATCTGTCTGCCGGGGGACCGATCATAGTTCCGGATTCCACGCTGATGGTCTTAACGCCCATCTGTTCCCACGCATTAAATGCCAGGAGCATCGTCATGTCCGCTGACGCGCGGATACGGATTGAAATACTTGGCGACCCGGGAACGAGCCAGGCTGCCGTCTACGACGGGGACACGGCCGCGGAGCTGCATTCCGGGGATTACATCGAGATACACCGGTCGGAGACGAAGACCGTTCTTATAAAATTAAAGGATGTATCATTTCTTGACAACCTGCGCAATAAAATGGCTGGCATATAGGAGGGCACATTATGAAACTGGAAAGACACAGCAAAATTGTGGAACTCATCGGGAAATATGAGATTGAGACCCAGGAGGAACTGGCGGAATACTTAAACCAGGCCGGATTTGCCGTGACTCAGGCGACGGTATCGAGAGATATCAGGGAGCTGAAGCTGACAAAGGTTCAGTCGGAGTCCGGAAAGCAGCGGTACGTGGTGCTTCAGAACCAGACCTCCTTTTCTGACAAGTACATCAGAATTCTGCGTGACGGGTACATGTCCATGGACATGGCGCAGAACATTCTCGTCATCAAGACTGTTTCGGGCATGGCCATGGCCGTGGCGGCTGCCCTGGACGCTCTTCATTTTAGTGAAATTGTAGGCTGTATTGCCGGGGATGATACGATCATGTGCGCAGTGCGCAGCGCGGACGATACCATTCTGGTGATGGACAAACTGAAAAAACTCATCGCAGGATAAAGGAGGCGTGCCATGCTTTCAGAATTACATGTGAAGAACCTGGCCCTGATCGAAAAGGCGGATATCGAATTCGGGGAGGGGCTTAACATTTTAACGGGTGAGACGGGGGCTGGAAAGTCGATTATCATCGGCTCGGTCACCATGGCGCTGGGCGGTAAGGTGCCGAAGGACATTATCCGCAGGGGTACGGAGTACGCCTATGTGGAACTCTTATTTACCGTAACGGAGCCGGACAAAGTGCGCGTGTTGAAGGAGATGGACGTCTGCCCGGATGAGGGCGGAACTGTGATCATTTCCCGGAAAATCATGCCCGCGTGCAGCCTCTGCAAGATCAACGATGAAACGGTGACTGTCGGAAAGCTTAAGACGATTACCGGTCTTCTAATCGATATTCATGGTCAGCATGAACATCAGTCTCTGCTGTACAAGCACAAGCATCTGGAAATTCTGGATAAATACCACGAGCGAAAATCACATGAACTAAAACAGAATATTGCCGGCCTGTACCGGTCCTATACCGGGCTTAAGGATCGGGTGGCTTCGTTTCACATGGATGAGGAATCCCGCCTGCGGGAGATGGATTTTCTTCGGTTCGAGATTGATGAGATCGAGGGGGCGAACGTAAAAGACGGGGAGGAAGAGGAGCTGACAGCCCGCTACCGCCTGTTTACCAACGCCAGAAGGATTGCAGAGAGTCTGTCGGCCGCCTATGAGGCAGTGAACACCGATACGCTGGATTACGCCTTAAAAGAGGTGGAGCATGTGGCCTCCTTCGATGAGAAGTTGGGGGCGATCCGGGATCAGCTGTTTGACGCCGACGCGATTTTAAGCGATATCAGCCACGAGATTTCATCGTATATGGAGGACATGTCCTTCGATGAGGAGGAGTACCGGGAGCTGGAGGAGCGGCTGGATGTGATCCACAATCTGGAGGCCAAGTACGGGAAGACGGCGGAGCAGATTCAGGAGAATTTAGAGAATAAGAGGAAGCGTCTGGAAGAACTGGAGGATTACGATGCCTTAAAGCAGAGGACGGAGCAGGAGCTGGAAGAGACGGAGAGCAGGCTGGAGATGCTCTGCGGGCAGCTGTCCGAGATGAGAAAGGCTGCGGCGAAGGAACTGACGGCGAAGATCAAAGCCGGGCTCGCGGACTTGAATTTCATCGATGTGGAGTTTTCCATGGAATTCACCCGTTTAAGCCACTTCACCGCCGGCGGATTTGACGAAGCGGAGTTCATGATCTCCACGAACCCGGGAGAGTGTGTAAAGCCTCTGGGCATGGTGGCCTCCGGCGGCGAGCTGTCGAGAATCATGCTGGCTATCAAGACCGTGCTTGCGGACACAGACGATATTCCCACTCTGATCTTCGATGAGATTGACACGGGAATCAGCGGCAGAACGGCGCAGATGGTGTCGGAGAAGCTCTCCTATATCGCAAAGAACCATCAGGTTATCTGCATCACCCACTTACCGCAGATCGCGGCCATGGCCGATGCGCATTACGAGATCGCGAAGACAGCCTCGGATGGGCGGACCACCACCACGATCCGGCCGCTGGCGGAGGAGGAGATGGTGGAAGAACTGGCAAGGCTGCTGGGAGGTGCGAAGATTACCGAAGCAGTGAGAGAGAACGCCAGGGAGATGAAGAGGCTGGCGGGGGAGAGGAAGTAGAGAAGAATTATAAGCGGTACAGTACATGAATAAATAAAAGTTGGAGGAAGAACGAATGAATATCAGTTTATTGGAGCCAATCGGCGTGCCGGAAGAGATGATTAACAATCTTGCAGAGGGGCTGAGAAAGGAAGGTCATATCTTCACATACTATGATACAAAAACAACGGATGTGCAAGAACTGAAGAGACGTTCCGCCGGCCAGGAGATTGTTATGATAGCGAATAATCCCTATCCGAATGAGGTGGTACGGGCGTGTGACAGTTTAAAGGCCATTGCTGTAGCATTTACAGGGATTGATCACGTAGGTCTTGAAGCCTGCAGGGAAAAGAATATCGATGTACTCAACTGCGCAGGATATTCCAATCAGTCAGTAGCTGAGTTATCGATTGGCATGGCGATATCTGTGATGCGTAAGATTCTGGAGGGAGATTTCGCAGTGAGAAACGGCAGGAATTCTGTCGGTCTGGTTGGAACGGAAATATGCGGCAGAACCGTTGGTATCATTGGATGCGGCCAGATCGGTTTTAAGACAGCCAAGCTGTTTAAGGCATTTGGTGCTGATGTTCTTGCCTACTCACGTCACGAAAGGGAAGAATGGAAGGAAGCTGGAATTCGCTTTGCAGATATGGATACACTTTTAAGGGAAAGTGATATTGTATCACTTCACCTTCCTCTAAATGAAACGACAAAGGGATTTTTTGACGGGGATAAAATTAATAAAATGAAGGAAGACGCAATTCTCATTAATTGTGCGAGAGGCCCGATCGTGGACAATGCTGCGCTGGCAAAGGCACTGAACGAGGGGAAAATTGCCGGTGCCGCTATCGATGTATTTGATATGGAGCCGCCGATACCTGCGGATTATCCACTGTGCAGTGCAAAGAATATCCTTCTTACACCCCATGTTGCCTTTGCTACAAAAGAAGCGATGGTACGCAGAGCTAAAATCGAGTTTGATAATGTCTATGCGTATTTACAGGGAAAACCGGAGAATGTATGCAGATTATAATCCGGCCGTTTGGAAAGGAATCACATCAAAATTAAGACGAAATTAAGAAAATACCGGTTGACTTCACAACCGGTATTTTTGTTTTGTTATAGGGCGTCAAGCAAGACTGCTTTTAATTGATAGAATTATAAAGATGCTGATACATGAGTGCGCGTGCCTGATCCTTATCATGGGAGGCGATCGCTTTACATATTTTGTTATGAGTGGACTGACGTGGTTTTTTTGTAAGCCGGTTTTTAAAAGTAGAAGGGTTATAGCTTAAAGATATAGATTGTATGATAATTGGCATCAGGCGTTCCAAAACAGGATTCTGACATGTACGGCAGATCATGATATGGAACGCCTTGTCCTTTTCATACAGCTTTTTGATAATAGTCTCATCAGTTTCCTCTCCCTGAAGCTGCTTATCAAGTTCATCGATACTATCGGAAAGCTTTTGGAGTATTTTGATCTCTGCGTCTGTAGCACGTTGGGCAGAGAGGCTGCAGATTTCCGGTTCAAAAATAATTCTGGCTTCATACAGGTAGGGATCTAAATTGTCAATTCCCATAAAGTTTAGTCCCAAAGGATCCTCTGTCATTCCAGGAAGCTGGCACACAAAAGTTCCCTTTCCCCGGCGAATCTCCAACGTTCCCTTTGAGACAAGTGATTTGATCGCTTCCCTGAGTGTGGAACGGCTTACATTGTATGTTTCTATCAGTTCCTGTTCACTGGGAACCTGGTCTCCTGGTTTTAAAACCCCTTCAATAATCTGATTTTCTATAGCTGATGCAACTGAAACGGATAAAGTTTTTAAATTTGACATAGTAACCTCAAGTTTATATTTCATTCATTTGAACTACTGTAAGTATAGGGGAAGTTACGAAAAATGTCAAATGCTACTGCATATTTCCTAAAAAATAAGAAGAAAAATAAAATTTATTGACAAATTATACTATATGGATTATACTAACCATGTAATCAGACGTCTGACGTCAGTCTAATTATTAAAACAAAAAGAGGAGGGTACAAATGAGTGATTTTATGTTTGTAGCACTGACCGTGCTGTTTATAGTCATAGCGGCGGTCATGATTTTGAAGAAGATGGATTCCAAATTAGTGTTCTTTTTTGTCGGAACACTGGCTTTACTGGTCGTTACGGCGATTACTGGTGCATCTGTCTTGGGGGAAAAGACAACGGGAAATATCTTTTTGGATGTAGTAGATGTGATTCGTACAAAATTTATCAGTACGGTTCAGGGAACAGGTATCAGGCTGATGGTGGTGGCCGGATATGTCATGCTGATGAATCATATGAAGGCTTCTAATGTTCTGGCAGCGGCAGCGGGGAAAGTTCTGATAAAGCTTAAGAATCCTTACCTGATTTTGGCAGGAGTCTTTATCGTAGGTTCTATTTTAAAGGTATTTATTACAAGTCAGATTTCCCTGGGACTTCTGTTTATGGCTACGATATTTCCGATCCTGATCTCTCTCGGTGTCAGTAAGGTTAGTGCTGCAGCGGTACTGATAACCATAGGAATGCTGGATATGGGACCAAATGACAGCTCGGCCATCTTCGGTGCAACAGAGGTTATGGGAATTACTCCGATGGATTATTTCATGAATTATGAGATTCTTGTAGGAGGCGCGGTAATCCTGATTATGGCAGTCTTCTATGCCGTATATTTTAAATATATGGATAAAAAAGAGTACGGTGAGACGAAGACTGGCAGCGGTGGAATCGTAGAATTCTCTCCTAAGGACTTCGGTATACCTGTATTCTACGGCGTATTTCCCCTGATACCGCTGGCACTCGTCGTAATTTTCAGCTTTGTTGATACCATTAATATGGATATCATTACAGCGAATCTGATCGGGTTCTTCTTTGTATTCATCTGTGATTTGATTGTAACGAAGAGTGTGGCTCATATTGGAGAAAATTTAAAAAAAGTGTTTGAATGGATGGGGCAGTATTTTACGAATATTGTAATCATCATTGTTGCAGCAGGTGTTTTTGCAGAAGCGATTACACAGTTAAAAGGCATTACAATTCTCACAGGCTGGATCTCAAACCTTACAGGTGCAGCACTTATTGCAGTAGTGATGCTCAGTTTAATTGTTTTTGGTACAGCACTTTTAACCGGAAGCGGAAACGCTCCATGGTTTGCATTCGGCCCTCTCACACCGGGGATCGGAGAAGCACTTGGTACGCAGACTGCTGCATTTGCAGTTCCTATGCATTTAGCGGGAGGTATCGGAAGATGTATTTCCCCGTTCTGTGGAGGCGTAATAGCGATCAGTGGTGTAGCTGAGGTAGAGATAACAGATGTGATTAAACGAAATATGGTACCGATGATTGTTGCTTATGCGCTCAATGTAGCGGCATCATATATTATATTTGTAATTCTTTAATGATAAATGGAACCCTTGCCGATATGTGAGGTGATCTTCGCGAGATAAAACGGGAAGTGTTCGAATGAAAAGGAGAAAACTATGAAACATAATTTTGATGAATTGATTGACCGAAGAGTGTCGGAGTGTAAAAAATATGAGCCTTCCTATCCGAAGGATGTCATTCCCATGTGGATTGCCGATACCGATTTTGCAGTACCGGAAGAAATTGCAGAGGCAATTCAAAAGAGGGCGGAACATCCATGCTTTGGTTACCCGGTAGAAAGCTTTGAATTCGAGAGAGCGGCTGCCAGATGGGAAAAAGTACGGTTTGGATGGGAGATAGATCCAGAGTGGGTAAAGTATTCTAACGGTGTACTTCCATTTTTGATGTATGCAATCAGAGCATTTGCGTATCCCGGTGATAAAGTCGTAATTCAGCCGCCAGTATACCCGCCATTTCAGGCAATTACAAAAAATAACGGCTGTCAGCTGCTGACTAATCCACTGATTCAGGATGACAATGGAAAATATCAGATCGATTTTGAAGATCTGGAGGAAAAATTAAAGGATCCGAGGACAAAGCTGTTTTTTATGAGCAACCCTCATAATCCGGTCATGAGAGCATTTACACTGGAAGAATTGACGAGAATCGGTGAATTATGCTTAAAGTATCATGTAATTGTAATCGCTGATGAAATACACTGTGATCTTACATACAAGGGATATCATCACATTCCGTTTGCATCGATATCGGAGGAATTTGCACAGAACAGCATGGTTCTCATTAATCCAAGCAAGACCTTTAATATCGCAGGTTTCCGCACGGGCGCGGCTATTATTCCGAATAAGAAAATGAGAGATAATATCCAGATTATCATAGAGGATAATAAGAACTATGGAAGAACTATTTTTGGAATGCTGTCATTTATTACTGCATACACGGAGTGCGATTACTATGCAGACGAGATGATGGATTATCTGGAAGAAAACAAAAATTATATTGTTGATTTTATCCGAAACAGAATACCAAAGATTAAGCTGGCAGAGCCGGAAGCGACTTATCTCTTATGGCTGGATTGTCGTGATTTACAGATGACACAGCCGGAGCTGAAGACATTTTTCTTTGAAAAAGCAAAATTAGGGCTGAATGACGGGGCAACTTTTGGTATAGAAGGTACCGGATTTATGAGAATGAATATTGCATGTCCGAGGGCCACGCTTGTAGAAGCTCTTAATAGACTTGAAAAGGCCGTGAATGAATTAAACAAATGCTGATCAATTAGGGCATGAGGAAAGGTACATGATTCCCCATGCCCTGTTTTTAAGAAAGAGAGCTTATTTATGAAAGTCAAAATAGACAGCAACTGGATCTTCATAGTATTGATTTTAGCATTAATAGGCATTTCTGTATCAGATAGTCAGATGGGGGCGGTCAAACAGGGGAAGTCGAATCATCTTTCCATCATGTCGGGGAACAGTGGTGGAACATATTACTACATAGCCGCTGGCCAGGCGAAAATTTTAACAGAATATCTGGAAGATATAAATGTTGTTACACAGTCGACCAGTGGTTCGCCGGTTGAAAATATGACTCTTGTAGAACAGGACCCCGCAAATCTGGGAATCGTTACAATTGATGGAATCTATTATGCTGGACTGGGGGATGCAGAAAGAGGTTTTGAGGAACCACTAAAGAATTTAAGAGCCATTCAAGTTGGACATAAAGCTTATTTGTACGGTTTGACAGTCAGCGGAACCGGGGTAGAGAGGTACGAGGATATGGCTGGCAAGACCGTATCAGTTCCGCCGATCGGCAGTACCACGTATTATATGGCGCTGGCAGTAGCGGAGGCCTACGGTTGTAATAGCGATAATACCAATATGATACCGATGACATCGAGTGAACAGGCGGAGGCGTTAAAGGATGGAACGATTGACGTGGCTTTTATGGCGGGAGGTATACCGCAGGCTACGGTCACTGACCTGGATTATTCCAATGATGTCGTGTATTTATCGATTGATGATGCAGTTATTGAAACACTGGATAAAGAATATCCTTTCTGGACTCCGGTAACAATCGAAAAGGATACTTATTCAAAACAGACGGAGGATATGAACTGCCTTACGGTTGACACGCTTCTTGCATGTAATGTCGATTTAGACGAAGAAATTGTATATCAGATTACAAAAATACTGAATGAAAATGTGAACGAGCTTGCTGCGATTCATTCAAGTGGTATGGAATGGAACAGGGAAACAACGGAAGCATATTTAAACAGCAGCTTGCTGACATTTCATGATGGCGCTCTTAAATACTACATGGAAGTTTTAGAGGACAGGGGAAGATAAAAGTGAAAAAAGCTGAAGACGTAACAAAACGATTGGATAAACTGATTTCTCTGCTCTGTGCTGCTTTAACAGGAATTCAGCTGTTTGGATATGTGACAGGAATCTTCCCGGCAATGCAGCAGAGAAGCTTATTTTTGGGCTTTATCTTATCAATAACGTTATTGATCCATATCAGAAATAAGTTGAGCATGAATATAATCGATTTGTGGAGCATATTTGTTTTGGCAGTTACTGTCTTTGCCTCAGTCTATGTCTTTGCAAACTGGTATGGAATGTCGTTTCGGGTAATTCGACCGAATAAGCTGGATTTAATAGTGGGCCTTGTGCTAATCACAGCTGTATTAAACTGTGCAAATGTAAGGCTGGGAAGGCCGCTTCCTCTGATTGCTCTTCTTTTTATTTTTTACGCTTTGCTGGGGCATCGGATCGGTGGAAGCATGGGAACCGGCGGTTTTACCATACAGAGAGTTATCAGCTTTCTTACAATGGAGACTTCTGGGATCTACGGAACGATTCTGGGGACAGCAGCCAGGCATATATTTATCTTCATCATTTTCGGAAGCTTTCTGGAAATTAGCGGAGCCAGTAAATTCTTTCTGGAACTGGCCGGAGCGCTGTTAGGTTCATTAAAGGGAAGTGGTGCGAAAGTGAATACTATGGCCAGCGGCCTTCTTGGAATGGTCTCAGGAAGCGCAGTAGCCAATGTTATGGCTGTAGGTCCCATGACGGTTCCGATCATGAAAAAAGACGGGTTTTCCAATGAGTTCTGCGGTGCAATTTCTGCCATTTCGGGGACTGGCGGACAGCTTATGCCACCGGTTATGGGGACTGCGGCGTTTATTATTGCAGAGACCCTGTCTATGTCATATGGAGATGTGACAAAATCAGCCCTTATACCAGGGATCCTTTTTTACCTGACAATATGGATCTCCATTAATTTTCACTCTAACAGGCTGGGACTAAAAAAGAATAAAGAAAAGATAGACTGCCGTCCAATTTTAAAAAATGGGTTTTACTATCTGATTCCTATTATATTTTTGATCCTGACAATTTCCGTTTGGAAGTGGTCACCGGTAAAATCAGGTATGTGGTCTACCTTACTTGTGATTATTGTATCCCAGTTTAATAGGGAAAAACGGATGAGACTGCCGGATATCTGGCAGGCAATGGTGCAGTCGGCAAAAGGAGCATTGACAGTGAGTGTTGCCTGTACTGTGGCAGGAATTATTGTGGGAATTCTGTCTCTTACAGGGCTTGGGCTGAAGTTTTCTACTGTGCTGTTGGCTCTTTCCGGTGGTTATAAGCTTGTGTTGATGATATTTACCATGATTGCCGGACTCATATTGGGAATGGGTATGACCACCACATCTGTTTATATTGTACTTAGTGTGCTGGTAGCACCGGCGTTGGTGGAATTTGGTGTTTATCCCATCGCTGCCCATCTGTTTGTTTTTTATTTTGGAATTCTTTCCTGCATAACGCCCCCCGTAGCAACCGCCGTTTTTGCATCGGCGGGATTGGTGGGAGAAAGCCCGATTAAACTGGGCTTTTACACAGCTAAAAAGGCAATCCCCATTTACATTATACCGTTTTTATTTGTTTTAAACCCGGAATTGTTGATGCTTGGAGGCAATATAGGAAATATCCTGTTTGAGTTCTGTATGTCCGTTTTAACGATTATAGCGTTGTGCGGCAGTATTGAAGGAGTTGGACAAAATAAGTTTACCAAGATGGAACGAGTACTGTTGTTTGTAGCTGCCATCTGTGAATTGCATTCTTCTATTATAATAAAAATTGTTTCAAATGGAGTGATTTTGGCAATATTATTAAAGAATTATCTAAAGAAAGAAATCATGTATGCAAATTCTGACAAGAACGATTTTACGTAAAATCAATTCTGGTTTTAAAAGAAATTAGTTACAACTAAAATATGACAGAGTGTTTTCACCGATTTCTCACATACTATGAAAGGAGCAAAAAATTGTCTCCTTTCATTTTTTATAAGGAGGTATGTGAGATGACGGGAAAAAAATTCCACAGATACGTGGTGGCTGCGTTTTGGGTGAGCCTGGTGTTTTGCATCGGCTTCTCTTATTTCTATATGAAGTGGGTGATACCGGACAAGCTGAATGTCGTAGCCGAAGAAGAAGAACAGTTTCATTTCTCCATGCCTTTTGGAGTGACGCTGTCTTCAGACAGTGAGGAAGTGGTTTTAAGTAATGGTTCCAATATTCCGACGGATCAGATTAACCTTTCCGTGAACCAGCCGTTTTCTGTATATTCAGAAAATCAGGGAAGCTACAAGATTGGCTTAAAACTGTTTGGCTGGCTCCAGCTAAAGGATATCCAGGTGGATGTGGTGGATACGAAATACGCCATTCCATGCGGAACTCCAGTGGGAATTTACTTAAAATCTGATGGGATTATGGTAATTGGAACGGGGGATATCACGAAGAAAGACGGTATGATTGTAGAGCCGGCCTTTGGAGTGCTTCAGTCGGGGGACTATATTGAGGCATTTAATGGAACACCTTTAAAGGATAAGGAAGCGCTGGTTACAGAATTAAACAAAAATGGTACCAGTGAGGCGGTATTAGCAGTCCGACGCGGAGATCAGGAGATCGAGGTGAAGATGACTCCGGTGGAGGGAGAGGATGGAAATCCAAAGCTGGGCGTCTGGGTCCGTGACGATACTCAGGGAATTGGAACCATGACTTATATTGACATGAATGGTAATTTTGGGGCGCTGGGACATGGGATCAGCGACAGTGACACAGGCGGAGTCGTCCAGATTGAGGACGGCGCACTATATGAAACTTCCATTTTAGGAATCGAAAAGGGAACTTTCGGAAAGCCGGGAGTCATGAGCGGAGTGATCTACTACGGTCCGGGATCGGTGTTGGGAACGATTCATTCCAATACGGAAGAGGGAATATTTGGTACGGTCAATGAACGGTTTAAGCAGACCGCAAAAGCAGACGCGATACCAATCGGATACCGCCAGGACGTCAAAAAGGGAATCGCGTATATCCGAAGCGATGTTTCAGGAGTTGTAAAAGACTATGAGATCGAGATTCAGAAGGTGGATTATACGACAGCCCATAAGAACAAGGGAATGGTTATCAAGGTGACTGATCCGGAGCTGCTGGCAATTACCGGGGGAATTGTGCAGGGAATGAGCGGATCTCCAATAATTCAGGATGGGAAGCTGATTGGGGCGGTGACGCATGTGTTTATACAGGATAGTACGAGAGGGTATGGGATATTTGTGGAGAATATGCTGGAGCATTGAGTCCGGGCAGGACAGGAGTGAAAAGGAGGTGATGCAAGCATGCTTGCATGAACCTCCTTTTTGTGAGTGGCCTATGCGGCGAAAGCCGCGCAACCGATGGTGCCCGCAGGGTGCCAGCGGTTGCCACCCGGACGGACTAGCGGGATGCGACAAGGAAATTCGCAATCTTGAAAAGAACCAATATCGTTGGTTGATTTTGTTCGTAGTTTGGAGTATAATACCCTTGACATATTGTGCACGAAGAACGGTGAAAAAGCCGCAACGGGGTGGATTATGGAATACTTATCTATCAAGCAAACATCTGAAAAATGGGAAATCTCTGTGCGGAGAATTCAAACCTTGTGTACGACGGGCAGAATCCCTGGCGCACAGAAGATAGGCTATTCCTGGATTATTCCAGCTGATGCAGAAAAACCAGCTGACGCAAGAGTAAAAAGTGGCAAATATCGTAAAGCAGATGTCTGATTGTATTTGATTCGTGTTTGCTGAGAGAACAAAAGACAAGGAGACGGCGTTATGGTTGATTTTGCTCCCGGAATGAGAACCATCATTCGTGACGAAGAATGGATGGTCAAAAAAATTGAAACAAACAGTCTTGGCAACAAGGCTTTATACTGCATTGGTATTTCTCCACTTGTGAAAGATAAAGAAGCAATCTTTCTGACAGACTTGGAGCAAATTCAAATCGTGAATCCTGCCGAAGTTAAGCTAATTCCGGACAGTTCGCCGTTTTATACAAGAACTCTGCTGTATTTGGAGAGCCAATGGCGTCAGAAGATACCGACAGATGCTAATTTACATATCGGTCATCAGGCCGCAATGGACTTGATGCCTTACCAGCTTGATCCGACAAAACTTTCTTTGCAGCGTCCCCGCCAGCGCATCTTGATTGCCGATACCGTTGGCCTTGGTAAAACTTTGGAAGCGGGTATTTTGATGTCCGAGCTGATTGCCCGTGGAAAAGGAAAACGAATTCTTGTTGTTACCGTAAAAAGTATGATGACGCAGTTCCAAAAAGAAATGTGGAACCGTTTCACCATTCCTTTGGTACGTCTTGATTCAAACAGAATCCAAAAGATTCGTGCCAGTCTGCCGACCAATTACAATCCGTTTTTTTATTATGATAAAACCATCGTTTCGATTGATACATTGAAGCGAGATGTTGAATATCGCACCCACCTGGAAAATGCCTATTGGGATATTATCGTCATTGATGAAGCGCAGAATGTTGCCGAGCGTGGCGACCGTCAGGCGCAGCGTTCCCGTTTGGCAAAGCTGTTAGCTGACCGAAGCGACACGATGATTATGCTTTCGGCTACACCGCACGATGGACGGGCTAAGAGCTTCGCTTCTTTGATGAATATGCTTGACCCAACTGCGATTGCTGATCCGGAAAATTACACACCGGAAGATATTAAGGGACTTTGTATCCGTCGTTTCAAGAAAGATGTAAAAGACCAGGTAAGCGGTTCGTTCTTGGAAAGAAAGATTACCCTGGAGCGCTGCAACGCTTCGGCACAAGAAGAATATGTGTTTGATATATTTGCGGAAATGCAGCTTGAAATGGATTTAGGTAAGACCAGGGGAACCGGTCAGTTGTTCAAGACCAGTTTGGAGAAATCTCTGTTTTCCAGCCCAGCTGCCTGCATCAAGAGCATTGATGCCAGATTGAAAAAACTCTATAAAAAATATAATGCAGACGACATCAAAGACATTCATCTGTTGGAAGAACTGAAAGTTGCACTTGAAAAAATCACACCGGAGAGCTTTACACGTTATCAGAAATTGCTGACACTTTTCCGCAGCAAAGATTACGCCTGGAACCCAAATGACACCGGAGATCGTGTTGTCATTTTCACAGAGCGTATTGAAACCATGAAGTATCTGGCTGAAAGACTTCGTGCGGATCTTGGTGTGAAAGCAAATGCTATTCAGGAAATTTCCGGCAGCATGAGTGATGCCGAACAGCAGAAGATTGTCGAAGATTTTGGTCGTACCGAGTCACCGGTTCGTGTGTTGGTGGCTTCTGATGTTGCATCCGAAGGCTTGAACCTTCATTACCTCAGCCATCGACTGATTCACTTTGATATTCCCTGGTCCCTGATGGTATTTCAGCAGAGAAACGGTCGTATCGACCGTTACGGTCAGCAGAAGCGTCCTGATATCCGCTATATGCTGATTGAGAGCGACAACAAGAAAATCAAGGGTGATATGCGTATCATCGAAATATTGATTACCAAAGAGGAACGGGCACTCAAAAACATTGGCGACCCATCTTTGCTCCTTGGCAAATTCACAGTAGAGGACGAAGAACTTGTTGTTTCCGATGCTATCGAGGGCGGTTCTGACGAAGCTGCATTTGAAAAGACTTTGAATGCCAGCGAAGCTGACTTTGATCCGTTTGAAGCATTGATGTCTGCGGTAAGTGAAGCAGAAAATGCCGAAACAAAAGAATCCACCATTGTGGAAGATGACACTCTGTTCTCCGATGTGGATTATCTCTACCAGGCGCTTGTCTTTTTGAACCAGACTGAGAGCCATCCGGTTGAAAAGCTCCAGACTGTTTCCGGTTTGGATATTAAACTGACACCAGATATGCTTCGCCGTCTGAAAGCTCTTGTCCCGGAAGAAGCATTGCCGCAGGGGGATACGCTTCGTGTAGCCAATGATAAAACTTTCTGCATGGAACAGATGCGTAACAGTATGCAAAAGAACATGGATGAATCTGCATGGCCTTCCACGCAATACCTCTGGAAGCTACACCCGATTCTTTCCTGGGTAAACGACAAAGCCGGTTTGCTGTTTGGTCGTGGTGAAGCACCTGTGATTGGATTACCCGATAAACTTGCTGCAGGCGAAAGCATTTATATCGTCTCCGGCAGTATGCCGAATCTGAAATCGACCCCTCTGGTTGATGAATGGTTTGGTTTGTTTTACCAGAATGGCAAATTTGTAAAAGTGCTGACAATGAACGAGGTCGTTCAAAAAGCTGGACTTGGTAACCAGAAGATTCCGAACACCAACTGCATCGGTGAAGCAGAAATTGCGAATGCAAGTGGCCTTCTGGCGGATGTGGTTGCCCATGCCAGGCAGCACTTGGACGAGCATTATGAAAAATATCAGGTTGAGATGGCCCCTATGTTAGATGAAGAAGTAGATAAGCTGATTTCCCTGCAAGAGAAGCATCATGAGTATTATCAGCTGACACTGTTTGAACAGGAGCGCAAACTGCAAGAGCAGGAGCGCCGTGTGGATGAACTGTTTGACCAGTTTATGAATTGGGTAAAAGAGACTTTGACAATACAGAACAATCCCTACATTCGGATCGTGTCTGTTCTGATGGGGGTATCATAATGAGTATAGATTTAACAGGTATCACCAATAAGAACGAATACTACACCAACCATTATTTTGCAACGGTGTTTGAAGAAAACGCAAGCTCCACCATCAGCGGTTGGAATGCTGCATCCAAAGAGGCGGAAGAATTCCGCACTCCTTGGTCGTTGCTACGGCAAAACGCCAGACAGTATTATGCTGCACATGATCGTTTTGTTCGTTCTTCTATGAACTTGCACACATTAAGCAGTATCCGCACCTTGGCGGACAGCTACCTGGCTTCATTGGGTTACCCTGAAGCAAAACCGGAAGTAATTACGGTGAACGATACCCTTACGGTGCCGATCTATCTGGAAATGACCAAGAGCAACGGCGCACCGTTACTTTGGGTCATTCTGTCAGCTTCAAAAGAAACCGATACCGGCATTATGGAAAGCTATGCTTTTAATTCGGCTGATGTTGAGGAAGATGCCAACGGCACACTGTATAAAGGTATTTTGAATGAAATACCTAACGAGGACTTGGCAACGAAAATTCTGTTTGGCTCTGCAGAACCTCCGCGCTTTTTGGTGTTCATCAGCATGAACCAGATTGCACTGATTGACCGTAACAAGTGGAACGAAAAGCGTTATTTGCAATTTGAACTGGAAGAAATCTTCTCCCGCTTGGAGAACACCACCTTGCAGGCAATGGCAGTTCTGCTTCACAAAGATTCTCTTTGCCCGAGGGAGGGCAAAATCTTATTGGACGAGCTGGACGAGCAAAGCCAGAAGAATGCCTTCGGTGTTTCTCAAAATTTAAAATATGCGCTGCGTGAGAGCATTGAGCTGCTTGGCAATGAAGTGCTTTACGATATGGCACACCGCCTTGGACGTGACCTGGAAGCTGACCCGGTGGATGCCGGCAAGCTGACCTTGGAATGCCTGCGGTATATGTACCGTATGCTGTTTGTGCTGTTTATTGAATCCCGCCCTGAACTTGGATATGCACCGATCAAAGCGCAGACCTATTATTCCGGCTACTCCCTGGAAAGCCTGCGTGACATTGCAGACAATATCCGGGATGATGTTGCAGAGGTAGGAAACGGTTACTATCTGCACGATACACTGGCAAAGCTCTATGAGCTGATTTATGACGGCTACCCGAAAACCGAGGAAGAACTACGGCGGGCTGCCGATTCCGACAGCCTGCATGATATGTTCCTGATTGCACCGCTGAAGGCGCATATCTTTGACCCCGGATATACCAAGATGATTACTGCGGCAAGGCTGCGTAATTATTGCATGCTGCGAATCATTGATTTGATGAGCTTAACAAAGTCCACCGGCAAAAAGAATGACCGCCGTGGGCGTATTTCCTATGCCAATTTGGGCATCAACCAGATGGGCGCAGTATATGAAGCCCTGCTTTCGTACCGAGGATTTATTGCCGAGCACGACTTATATGAAGTAAAGCGTGCAGGCGACAGCTTCAATGAGCTGGATGTGGGCTACTTTGTTTCGGAAGCCGAGCTTGACCAGTACACCGAGGACGAGCGTGTGCGCTATGAAACCGGTGAGAAAAAAGGCAAGCTGCGTATGTATGAAAAAGGCACTTTTATCTACCGCCTTGCAGGTCGTGAGCGTGAGAAGTCCGCTTCTTATTACACACCGGAGGTTCTGACAAAGTGCCTGGTCAAGTATGCCCTGAAAGAATTGCTGGAGGGCAAAACAGCCGATGAAATTCTGAACTTGACTATCTGCGAGCCTGCTATGGGTAGTGCGGCCTTCTTGAACGAAGCAATCAACCAGCTTGCCGAAGCGTACATTTCCCGCAAGGAAAAAGAAAACGGCGATATCATCAGCTATGAAAAACGCTTCAATGAGCTGCAAAAGGTCAAGATGTATATTGCCGACCGTAATGTGTACGGTATAGACTTGAATCCTGTTGCCGTAGAGCTTGCAGAGGTATCCCTGTGGCTGAATACCATTTATGAGGGTGGTTTTGTGCCTTGGTTTGGCACACAGCTGGTTAATGGTAACTCTCTGATTGGCGCAAGGCGGCAAGTATATTCAGAAGCATTCCTTCAGGCAACCAGTAAGGGGATGCGCTGGTATGAAAATGAGCCGGAGCGGGTATTGCTAGGCACGGAGCGTAAGAAGAAAAAAGGATATGCACAAATCTATCATTTTCTGCTCGGCGATCCGGGAATGTGCAGTTATAGCGATAAGGTTATCAAATCACTGGAACTGGACAATATCAAAAAGATGGGAAAGTGGAGTAAAAAGTTCACCGAACCATTATCAGATGATGATTTGGTCACTTTGCGTCGCCTTTCTGATGTGATTGATGAATTGTGGAGCAAGCAAATTGAACTTCAAAGAGAGATTGAAGCCAAAACACAGGATAATCTTTCGATTTATGGACATGAGGATACCTCTGTGGATTCTCATGCAACAATACGCGAGAAAGACAAGATTTTCAGTGAACTTTATAAGAGTGAACACATGAAAAATGCAGGCCCTTATGCCCGCTTGAAATTCGCAATGGATTACTGGTGCGCTTTGTGGTTTTGGCCGATTGAACAAGCGGACTTGCTTCCTTCTCGAAGCGAGTTCTTGTTTGATATGTCTTTGATTCTTGAGGGAACTACGCGGTCTGTCCTTGTCACAGACGCTTCTACGGATAAAAAGCAAACCAGAGGACAGCTGACGTTGTTCCCGACAGAAATGCAGCAGCTTGAAATGAATATTCTTGCCCTGTATGACGGAATAGGTGAAGTTGATATTCCTGCGCTAGGCAGAGAGAACCCACGGTTGAACCTTGCCTATGAAATTGCTGAGCAGAATAAGTTTATGCATTGGGAACTGGAATTTGCAAAACTATTTGCAGAACGTGGTGGGTTTGACTTGGTTATAGGGAATCCGCCGTGGATTAAAATGGAGTGGAATGAGCAGGCTGTATTGTCTGACACTCATCCGATGTTTGCAGTTAAAAAGCTAACAGCGACTCAGACGATAAGTCACCGAGAGGAAGCATTAGGAAGTCTTACAACACGAGCGTTGTATTTTATGGAATATGAGTCTCTGTCTGGCACACAGAGTTTCTTAAACGCAATAGAGAATTATGCGGACTTGAAGGGTCAACAAACAAATTTGTTCAAGTGCTTTCTACCGCAAGCATGGCAGTTTACTAGCACTTCTGGGGTAAGTGCATTTGTTCATCCTGATGGTGTGTATGATGATCCTAAAGGCGGATTGCTGAGAGAAAAGCTATATCCAAGATTAAGAAAACATTTTCAGTTTACTAATGAACTAAAACTGTTTTCGGAAGTAGATCACCATACAGTTTTTAGCTTGAATGTTTATTGTAATAAGGGGAATTCTTCGTTTGACTCAATCGGAAACTTGTTTTCAGTTTCTACTATTGAAGAATGCTATGACCGAGCTATTAAAGGTGCAATTCCAGGCATAAAAGACGAGAACAATAACTGGAATATTCATGGACATCCGAGCAGAATTGTTTATGTAGAAAAAAAGGAATTGCAGTTGTTTGCAAAACTATTTGACGGCAGTGAGGAATGGAAGCAAGCACGTTTACCAGTTCTTCATGCACAAGCCTTGGTGGATGTACTTGAATGCTTCGCTGTTCAAGAAAAAACACTTGGTGATATAAAAAGCGAAATATGCACAACAGAAATGTGGCATGAAACAAATAGGCAAAAAGATGGAACCATTAGTCGAGATGTTCACTTTCCAGAAACAACTATTGATTTGATATATTCTGGTCCGCATATTGGCATTTCAAATCCGTTGTCAAAAACTTCAAGGGCAATTTGTGTGCAAAATAGTGATTATGAAGTCATTGACTTGACAATGATTTCGGATAATTATTTGCAGCGTTGTAATTATCGTCCTGCTTGTGATATGGGTGAATACTCTAAACGCGCACCAGAAACCCCTTGGAGGACAAAGAACTATGAGGGATATCGCATCATTATGCGAAATATGTTTAATCAAAGCGGAGAACGAACACTTATATCTGCGATTGCTCCATGCATGACGGGGCATGTACATGCTGTCTTTGAAATTGGATTTTCTGATAACGAAGTGGTGGTTTCCGAGCAAGGACTTATGGCATCTATACCGTTGGATTTTTATATCAAAGCAACGGGTAAAGGGTCAGGTGGTATAGGTGTTATTAGTGGATTCCCTTATATTGAGCCTAAAAAGAATAGGCCCATAATAGTGAGAACTGCGATGCTAAATTGCTTGACTGCAAATTATTCAGAATTGTGGAAATCTATATGGAAAGATGAATTTCAACATGATTCTTGGTCAAAGAACGATTTACGCTTGCGTTCAGATAAATTTACAGCATTATCTTTGAAATGGACTTGGGATACACCGTTGCGTACTGATTATGAGCGTCGCCAAGCACTTATTGAAATTGATGTTTTGTCGGCAAGGGCTTTGGGCATAACTCTGGAACAGCTGAAAACTATATATCGTATTCAATTTCCAGTATTGCAAAGCTATGAAGCTGATACCTGGTATGATGCAAATGGACGAATTGTATTTACCAATAATCGAAGTTTGGTAGGCATTGGGTTCGATCGAACAACATGGGAAAACGAAGTCAAGGATGCCCCGGCGGGCAAAAAGTTCTACCGCACTATCACCGATGACACCATGCCCGGTGGTCCAGTAGAGCGCACTATTGAATATGTCGCACCATTTGACCGCTGCGACCGTGAGCAGGACTACGAAACCGCATGGAAGTTTTTTGAAAAAAAATATGGAAATACAAAATGATTGGGGAGACAAAGAATGGAGTATGTTGGTGGCTCAGAATGGCGTAGGTGGGATTTACATATACATACACCACAAACACTAAAAAATGATAACTATGTTGGTAGTACATCCGATGAAAAATGGGATGCGTTTTACACGGCAGTTTCAAATTATGTAGGTGATGGTTCTGATCGTAACCGTGCAATAGCCGCTGTAGGAATAACAGATTACCTTTCTATAGATAATTATTTGAAGGTGTGTGCAGACCATCGGTTGCCCGATACAATAAAACTAATTTTGCCAAATGTGGAAATGCGGCTTACCTTAACAGCCCAAGAATCGCCAGTGAATATTCACATGATTTTTGATCCATGTATTGTAGATGCGTTGGAAGCTCGTTTCTTTGGCAAGTTGAGTTTTAAATATGGAGATACAACGTTTTCTGCTACAAAAAGCGAACTTATTAGATTTGGAAAGCTAATGGATAATTCTTCAACTAATGAGCAGGCGGAAAAGATAGGTGCGGAACAGTTCCTTGTTGATTTTCACGCATTACAAGGCTTGTTTGAAAATGATAAAGACTTGCGAAAACATACAATTATTGCAGTCGCAAACAGTAGTACAGATGGCGCATCTGGAATTGGGAAACGAGGTGGTGGAAGCCAAACTTCTGCGCTTCGTAAAAGTTTGTATCATTTTGTGGATGCGATTTTTTCGTCAAATCAAAATGACCGAGACTATTTTCTTGGAAAAAAAGCTGACAGTCCTGAAACGGTGGCTGAATACTATGGCTCCTTAATGCCATGTATTCACGGAAGCGATGCTCATTCGTGTGATAAGTTGTTTGAACCAGATTCAAAGAGATACTGTTGGATAAAGGCTGATCTGACTTTTGAAGGGCTGCTTCAAATTCTATATGAACCCGAAGAACGAGTTGCTATTCAAGAAGATGTTCCTTTTGAAAAAGATGAACATCAGATTATTCATGCAATCAAATTTGAAGATGATAACTTCCAAGAAACTCCCATCATTTTCAACGAGGCACTGAATTGCATTATTGGAGGAAAATCCACAGGAAAATCACTGTTATTGGAGCAATTAGGATATTCTATTGACTCTTCCTATGCTGAACAACAAGTTAAAAGTCGTGCTTTTAAGCGGAAACCATTCCCAATAAAGAAAGCGACTGTTACATGGAAAGATGGGACTTCCGATAGGCGAAAGATTGTATATATTCCGCAAACATACCTGAACCAAACAATCGATAACCCGGAGGAGTCAACAGCAATTGACAAAATTGTTGAGGATGTTCTGTTGCAAGACAACGCGTTATTAGGTGCCCATGAAAGGCTTGAACTGGCGGTAGCTGCAATCAAAAAGCAGGTTAATTCCGATATAGTAGAGTATGTTGCTGTCTTGAATAAAATCAATGATATTGAAGAACAAATAAAAGAGTTTGGTTCTCCAGAGATGTTCTTACAAACCATTAAGGAGTTAGAGGGAGAACGCAAAGTATTAGCTGAGAAGATTGATATTACACAAAATGAAATCGACAGATATGGTGTGCTGGAATCAACAATTGCAAGCCTTACATCAATCAAACAGCAGGCGGCTGATGAGTTTGAACAAATGAAAGAGATGCAATCTCCTAAAATTGTGATTCCGGGATGGTTTTCAAGTGAAGATGGACGGTCGATTTCCCATGATTTTAGTGGTAGCTTTCATACAGTTTGTTCTGAACTTACAGAGAGCATAAAAGAATTAGAGGAAGGCGTTCAATCTGAATGGATTGATAAGAAAAATATTCTCGTTCAAATAATTCAAAAAAAGAAGGATGAAACAAGCGATCAACTTACTATAGCAACTTCGGAGTATGCAGCACTTAAGGTAAAGGTTGACCAAAGCACTCAATTACAGAAACTTTCTGGGCGTATAACCCAAGAAAGAGAGAAATGGCAAATCGCTGATACTCGGAGTAAAGAACATAAAAAGTTATTAGAACACAGAGAGGAACTTCATCATAAAATCATTGAATCACAAAGTCGGTATTATGAAGCTTATTCAACATATTGTGGAGCAGTAAAAAGTATAGGAACCAGGGATGATACGGAACTTGTATTTGAAGCGACTGCTGTGTGGAAACAAAAAGATTTTCAAGGTGGACTGAGTAATGTATTCGATAACAGAAAGTATTCTGCTTTTCGGACGATTCATTCCTATGATTTGGCTGCACTTAATCAATCAGATTATTCTGATAAACTGCTGGAAGCAATATGGACAGCAATGTCTGAAACACAAGTGCAAGGGACTTTGACATTAAAGTCAACAAACACAATGGAGTCAGCACTATCGTTCCTTTTCAAGGATTGGTACAACATACATTATGTTGTAAAGAGTGGTAACGATACGATTGAGGAAATGTCACCGGGTAAAAAGGCACTTGTGTTGTTGGAACTACTAATCAATCTGGAGGACAGCAAATGTCCTATTCTAATTGATCAACCAGAGGATGATTTAGACAACCGCTCAATTTACGACGATTTAGTTCAATTTATTAAGCGGAAAAAGAAAGAACGCCAGATAATTATCGTTACACATAATGCAAATGTTGTTCTTGGGGCAGATGCTGAAGAGGTAATTATTGCGAACCAAGATGGAAAAAACACCGAAAATGCGGCTAAGCGCTTTGAATATCGTAGCGGATCAATCGAAAACAACGAGACGATTATGGAATCCGATGGAACACCCAAAAAGGGTATCTTGTACAAAAAGGGTATTCAAACTCAGATTTGCGATATCCTTGAAGGCGGTCGTATTGCTTTTGAACTTAGAAGGAACAAATATAGATCATCATAAGTTATTGTGTCACAGAGGGAGGAAACAGTATGCTACCATCCATACTTGCAAAACAACTAGAGAAAGGCATCGGGGATTACATAGAAACCACATTCCCAATGACCAACGAACCATTTAAAGGTTCGGTTCAGGATATGCTTGCGACGAAAGGCTCAGTTTATCATGAGCCTTATGTTGCTGTGCGCCTGCCGTTTCGTGTGGCAGATGAGATGCCGACTTGCTTTGAAGCAATCCACCCTGCTTACCTCCCTTATGTTCATCAGCAGAAAGCCTTTGAGCGCCTGACCGGAGATGATGGTAGATCTACGTTGGTCGCAACGGGTACCGGCTCCGGTAAAACGGAATGTTTTCTCTATCCGATTCTGGAATACTGCTATCAGCATCGTGGTGAGCGTGGTATCAAAGCGTTGATTATTTACCCGATGAACGCCCTTGCCTCCGACCAGGCAAAGCGTATTGCCGAGCTCATCTATGGCAGCGATGAGCTGCGTGGCAATGTGACTGTTGGTATGTATGTCGGTGGACAGGAGCATACCCCTGCCCGTATGATGAGTGAACATGGTGTTATTACGGACCACGAAACCATGCTGAACAGCGCACCGGATATTTTGCTGACCAACTATAAGATGCTCGACTATCTGCTTATTCGCCCGAAAGATGCTCTTTTGTGGCGGGACAATGACCCGGAAACGCTGAAATATATTGCGGTCGATGAATTGCATACTTTTGACGGTGCGCAGGGGACAGATCTGGCTTGTCTGCTTCGACGTTTGAAACGCCGTCTTGGAATCTATGACGGATATTTGTGCTGCATTGGTACTTCGGCAACAATGGGTTCTGAAGACAATAACGGCGATATACTGGAGTATGCTGCAGAAATCTTTGGCGAACCCTTTGATAAAGACGCGGTGATTACCGAAGACCGTTTGAGTTCACAGGAATTTTTTGAGAACAAAGAGATTACAGAGTTCACCTTGCCGTCTGCCGGCCAGGTGGCGGAACTTGATTTGCTGGCAGCAGAGGCGGAACTGTCTTCCTATCTGAACCACGCAGTACAAGATTGGTTCCCAAACTTTACGCTTGATGCGCTGAGCGATGAAGGTAGAATTAAACTTAGCGAGGAACTGGTGCATCACAGCTTTATGCAGGCTGTGCTTAACCTGACGGGTGGTACCTATTATCAGGTTTCTAAAATAGCAGAAGAATTGTCTGCCCATTACCCGGAAATGAAAGCTCTGCAAGACCCGACTGTTCTTATCAACTCATTGTTTGCGTTAATCTCTCATGCTCGTACCGGAAAGGTGGGCAAGCTGCGTCCATTTCTCAACGTTCAGGTGCAGTTATGGATGCGAGAATTGCGTCGTTTGGTTGCCAAAGTTGACCCGGATGAAATCAATTATGGGATTGCAAATGATTTGAATAAGCAGCAGGCAAAACAATATCTGCCGGTTGTAAATTGCCGTGATTGCGGTATTACCGGCTGGGTATCTATCCTCAACGAGCGTAGCAATGCCACGATGGTTAATCTGGATGCGTTCTACAACCTTTATTTCCGTGCGGACGATAAGATTGTAATGTTGTTCCCTCATTCTCATAGGGGACATATTGCCGGCATGATTCCGGGCAGAATTTGTCCTGATTGCCTGCAAGTGAAGTTGGGGGAAGACGGCGCCAGCGATTGCCCAAGTTGCGGTGCTAAAATGGTGGATGTGTTAATTCCGAATCCGATTAAAACATCCGGTTCCAAAGATCATAAGCAGTATGTCTGCCCTTGTTGTGGCAGCCGCCGAGGTCTTTCCCTGATGGGTTTACGAAGCGCAACAGAAATCAGCGCAAGCCTATCTCAGATGTTTGCTTCTCGGTTTAATGATGATAAGAAAACGCTGGCATTCTCGGATAATGTGCAGGATGCTGCCCATCGTGCAGGCTTCTTTAATTCCCGCACCTGGCGTTTTGGTTTGCGTACCGCTATTCAGAAGTATTGCAATGAAGTTGGCGCGGGACTGTCGCTGGCAGATTTCCAAAACGATTTTATTAAGTATTGGCATGAACACATGACACTGGAGCAGTTTGTCAGCTTCTTTATCGCACCGAATATGACCTGGAAAAATGCGTATGAAGATATGGTAAAGAACCGTAAGCTTGGTACAGACAGGCAAGCCCAGATTCTGGTTTATGAAGTGGAACAGCGTATCAAATACGAAATCATGCTGGAGTATGGACTTGCCGGTAAGATTGGACGAACCCTTGAAAAGTCCAGCTGTTCTGTTCTCTCATTTGCTGAGGAGGATGTTGTGGCGATTGCTGAAGCCGTGCAGGAAAGAACTGTCAATGAGCTTGGTGCATTGACTACGGAAAACATCAAGTCTTTCCAGCGCATGGTGCTTGGCTATCTGAACCTGATGCGTACCAATGGTGCGTTTGAGGATCACGTTTTTGATGAATATACGATTGGCAACGGCAATGGCTATATGCTGTCAAATGATAGAAACCGCTGGCTGCCTGGCCGCCAGTCCGGTCGTAATACACCTCGTTTCATTGCCGAGCATATTGGCGGTGGCAGAAAGTCGCTTGAATTTGATGCGCCATCTGCTAACAAGTATGTGGACTGGATTGTATCTTGTTGCACAGAGGTAATGGTTGAAGAAAGCAATTTCCGTGCAATCAACAAGTTTATTTTGGAAGAAGCAACAAAACAGCAGGTGGTAGCTGCCTTGCCTTCTTCAGCGGATTATAAAGTATATGGTTTGAACAAAGAGCGTGTGTTCATTACCGATAATGTGGTTCAGATGCGTTGTGAAAGCTGCGGCTCCCTTTATGCCGTTGCTGCCAATAATGCGGAGCTTTGGGAAGGTGCGCCTTGTCAAAGAGCCAACTGCGGTGGCTTCCTGGAGGAATATCGATCTTCTGAGATTAACTATTATGGTCGGTTATACAGTGCCGGTAACCTTGCTCGTATCAATGCAAGAGAACACACCGGTTTGTTGGAGCGTCCTGACCGTGAACAGCTTGAAATCGACTTTAAGCGTGAGAAAGATACCCAGGAGATTTGGGACCCGAATGTACTTTCCTGTACCCCGACGCTTGAAATGGGTATTGATATTGGCGATCTTTCGACGGTTATCCTTTGCAGCATGCCGCCTGCACAGAGCCAGTTCTTGCAGAGAACCGGTCGTGCCGGCCGTAAGGATGGCAATGCCCTGACATTGGCGGTGGCAAACGCAAGACCACATGACCTCTATTTCTATGCTGACCCGCTGGATATGATTGCCGGTAATGTAACACCGCCAAAAATCTTCCTTCGTGCCTCCGCTGTGTTGGAAAGGCAGTTTGTCGCCTTCTGCCTTGATTCTTGGGTAAAAAAAGGGATTCCTGATGGTGCAATCCCGGATAAAGTCGGCGTGATCTTGAACAAACTGGACAAGCGCCCGGCGGATATGTTTCCGTTCAATTTCCTTGATTATGTGCAGAGTACACAGGCAAGACAGCTGAACTCTTTCATGCAGATGTTTGCCGCATACCTTGACCAGAGTTCCAGAGATGAACTGCAGGACTTTGTGCGTGGGAATGGTTCTGACGATAGTCCTATGTATGTGAAGATTCTGGATGCTTTTGAAGATTTGAAAAAGCAGCAGGATGCACTGCGTACCAGTGTGGAAGCATTGAAGGGCATGATTAAGGAGCTGGAGGCAAAGCCAAAAGACAGCTCTTATGATGAAGAAATCAAAGACCTGAAAAGTGAAGAAGCAGCTCTGCTTGGTGTGCTGCAGGAGCTTGGTAAAAAGAACATCTTCAACTTCCTGTCCGATGAAGGATTGCTGCCGAACTATGCGTTCCCGGAAGCAGGCATTGTTCTCCGTGCCATCCTGTATCGCAAAGAGAATGACCAGGCAACAAAGACTGCCGGCAAGAAAAAGTATGAGAAGATGGTGTATGAATATAGCCGGTCTGCTTCATCGGCTATCAGTGAGTTCGCACCAAACAACAGTTTTTATGCGGATGGCCGCAAGCTGACGATTGATCAGGTTGACGTGACTACGATGAAGACAGCAAGGTGGCGTCTATGCCCGAATTGCTCCCATGCACGGATTGAAGAAACAAGCAAGAACACTTCTGCCTGCCCTCGGTGTGGCAACCCTGCTTGGGCAGATGCCGGTCAGGTTCGCACGATGCTGAAAGTTCAGATGGTGTACTCTAACATGGATTATACCAAGAGCTTGATTAACGATGAGACGGAAGAACGCTCCAATGTCTTTTACTGTAAACAGCTGTTAGTCGACGTGGATGAAGACCACGATATTTCCAGTGCCTATCGAATGGATAACGAGGAATTTCCATTTGGTTATGAGTTTGTCCGTAAGGCAACGCTGCGTGAAATAAACTTTGGTGAAAGCGATATGACCGGCGAAAAACTAACGGTTTCCGGCGTGGAGGATGTGCGTAAAGGTTTCCGAATCTGCCAGTATTGTGGAAAAATCCAACCGGAACACGGGAAACCAAACCATAGCTTTGCCTGTAAGACAAGAAAAATGACATCCATTATGCAGGCGGATGCCTATGAGGAATGTCTGTTCCTATATCGTGAGTTTAACACGGAAATTCTTCGTCTGCTGGTTCCGGCAACGACGATGGATTCCTCTACGGTAAAGATGGAGTCTTTCGTGGCGGCGTTTATGCTGGGTATGAAAGAATACTTTGGAAATGTTGACCATCTGCGGGCAACAGTAAGTGAGGTTTCGGTAGCGGATGCCGATTATCGTAAGCAGTATTTGGTTGTCTATGATTCCGTTCCGGGCGGCACCGGTTATTTGAAACAGTTGATGCACGAAAAGAATGCCTTAATCGAAATCTTTGAAAAGGCACTTCATGTGATGGAAAACTGTTCTTGCAAAGACGATCCGCAAAAGGATGGCTGCTATCACTGCCTGTTTGCTTACCGACAGAGCCAGAAAATCGGCAACATATCAAGAAGTACAGCAATTCGCATTTTGAAGTCGATACTGTCTGGCAAAGATAATGTACAGAAGATAAATAAGATTAACGACATCCCTGTAAACCCGCTGTTTGACAGCGAGCTCGAACAGCGTTTCATGGAAGCAGTGCGTACCAGGGTGGGAGCTGCTAATGTCAGCGATACCATTCGAAATGGCAAGCACAGCTATTATATCAAAATGGACGATGTGGCTTGGGAAATTGAACCTCAGGTGCTGTTGGATGCCGCAGACGGTGTAAAGGTTGCCTGTAAACCGGATTTCATGTTCTGGCCTGTGTCAGCACCGAATCACAAACCGGTGGCAGTTTTTACGGATGGATTCTTGTATCACAAAGATATAGTAGCTGATGATACGGTTAAGCGTGAAGCGATCCGCAGAAGCGGAAACTATCGAGTTTGGTCTTTGAGCTTCAGAGATGTCCAGAATGTGTTCGTTCCCCAAGGCGATTATGCTACGTCAACATTAGAATCAGGGAAAATGCCTTATGGGAAAGTCATGTACCAGAACATTGTCAAAAAAGCTGGTGTGGATGTAATCGAACCAGCAAAACTATCAGCTTTTGATTTACTGATTGCATATTTGAAACTGCCAGATGCAGAAAAAGTTTTTGAGGGACAGGCTTATGCGTATTCTCTTTCACTACTTGAGCCAAAACTAATAGGCAATAGCTTGGCGTTCAACAACTGGAAAACGATTATGGACGCAGTAAATGAGCAAACACACTTTACAAGCATAGACTTTGTGTTTCCAGGAACAGCTTATGGAAGCTGGATTCCAAGAAATTCTAATGCTCATTTGGCGTTCCATGCCGGTATTATTGCAATGGAATTAAAGAAAGATGGTGTGGTCTCTGTTTGTGCGGTTCTGAGTGATGAAAAGGATAAGCGCACCGATAAATATGAAGCCGAGTGGAATGGGCTTTGGCAATTTTACAATGTCATGCAGTTTGCCAGGGAATTCATTGCTGTTTCCTCTACGGGCATGACACAAATGGATTATCTTGCACTTCCGGTGACATTCCATTCTGATACCGATGCTGTAACAAGTGCTGATACAGTTGGTAACGGAGCATGGGATGCAATCAGAGAATTGCTTTTTGATGATGAATCGAAAGCTTTTGTGGATGCAGTTAAGAGACTTGCTATTCCTGTGCCGAATGAAGATGATATTGGTTATGAAGTAGAAGGCGATGATGGAGAGGTTGTTGCAACAGTTGAGATTGCATGGCCTGACAAAAAGATTGGATTCATAACCGAAGAACAAATCGGCGATAAAGAAAAATTAGAAACAATGGGTTGGAAAATAATTGGCTTGCATGATGTTGATGATGTAGCCAACCTGTTTCGCCAAAGCGTGCAGGAGAGTCTGCCGGTGGCAGACTCTATCATAGGAGGTGATAACGAATGACAGAACAATTAAAAGTTGCAATTTCTTCTGACTTTTTGACTGCTTTTGCAAAGCTGCCAAGACAGATACAAGGTAAGGTGACGGAGTTTGTCAATAAATTCCGCAATGACCCAACCTCTCCGGGCATCAACTACGAAAAGATTTCTTCCGGGCTGGATAAGAAGATTTATTCTGTACGCATTGATGATACCTACCGTGGTATTGTGGTTCGTCAACCGGAAACAGGTGTTTATCTGCTTTTGTGGGTGGACCACCACGATGAAGCATATCAATGGGCTGCAAATAAGCGGTGTGAAGTGAACCATAAAACCGGTGCAATCCAAGTGTTTGACGTAAAGAGTGTTACCGAGGAGATAAGAACGCCTGCGAAACCCTCACTGTTTGTAAAAGCCACGGATCAGGACTTGCTGAAACTTGGAGTGCCAGAAGCACAGCTTAAGTATGTACGAGCTTTTTCGGACAAAGATAAGTTCTACAAAGCAGAACCGTCTATTCCACATGATGCCTATGAATATCTTTCCTGGATTGTAGAAGGCTTCGATATCGCTGAAGTGTTGGAATTGGCGGAGGAAGAACAGTCAACAGCTGAAACCAATGAAGATTTGGCGGCAGCATTAGATACGCCATCAACATTAAAATCTTTTGTCGTTATTGATGGTGAAGATGAACTTCGTAGAATTATGGCAGAACCGCTTGAAAAATGGCGTGTATTTCTCCACCCTACACAGCGCAAAATCGTATGTAAGAACTATTCCGGAGCAGTCCGTATACTTGGTGGTGCTGGTACAGGGAAAACAGTTGTTGCCATGCACAGGGCAAAGCATTTGGCTTCTACATTAACAGGACAACAACGGATTCTGTTTACAACATATACGGCAAATTTGGCGGCAGATATTCGAGAGAATCTCCGTAAAATTTGTTCAATGGAAGAACTTAGAAAAATTGAAGTGATTCATCTTGATGCCTGGGTCAATCAGTTTCTAAAAGTGTCTGGATTTACTGCCCAGATCGGATATGATGAGGAAATTGGACCTCTGTGGGAAAAAGCTGTCTTGCTTGCTAATGTTAATTTACCTTTTGATAAGGCGTTTTACGAAGAAGAATGGAATCGTATTGTAATTGCACAGGAAGCCCTTACTCTCGAAAAATATGTAAAGGCAACTCGCAATGGCCGTGGAACCCGTCTTGACCGTAAAAAGCGCATGATGGTCTGGAAAGTATTTGAAATTTATCAGAACCTGATGAAAGAAAATCAGATACGAGATATTAACACCGCTATGTACGAATGCTCCAAACTTCTTGCTGCCGCAGGGAGCAGCCCCAGATATACGAATATTATTGTTGATGAAGGCCAGGACTTCAGTGATAATGCCTACCGGCTTTTGCGTGCGTTAGCTGGTGAAGAACATTCCAATGATATTTTCATTGTTGGTGATTCGCACCAAAGAATATATCGAAACCACCCAACATTATCTAAGTGTGGTATCAATGTTCGGGGGCGCAGCAGCATTTTGAAAATTAATTACCGTACCACAGAAGAAACCCGCCAATATGCGTTTGCACTTTTGAATGGTATAGCGTTTGATGATCTTGATGAAGATACAGATTTGGGTGATAGGTGTCAATCATTGACCCACGGTGAAAAGCCAGTAGTGGAAAAATTTAAGGATGCCAGTGCAGAGTTTGAATATCTGCTGGGCGAGGTAACTCGACTTAGGAGCAATGGCGTTGCACTTAAAGATATTTGTATTGTTGCCAGAACGAAAAAGCTGGTGGATGATTATATCGCTCAGTTTACCAAAGCTGGCATTCGTTCTTATGCAATCAAACGAAACAAAAGTGACGACCGTAGCTTCGATGGTCTGCGTATTGCCACGATGCACCGTGTAAAGGGCCTGGAGTTCAAATATGTATTTGTTACAGCCGTAAACAGCCGCATTGTTCCATTGGCATCTGCTATTAACAAAACGGATGCCGTTTCTGAAGCGGAATCTATTACATCGGAGAAATGTCTGCTTTATGTGGCACTTACTCGTGCACAGAAAGGCGCATATATCACAAGCTATGGTAGAGAGTCAGAATTTTTGTGTTAAGGAAACATTACTACTTCTCCAACAGCTCAATGCAAACAGTAACTTTCGGGAAACGGCGTACTATGAAGCCCTTGAACAGCTGGGAGATTTGATAACAAATTGCGATGATTACATGATTACCGAACCGATTAACTGCGATGAGGAGCTGAAAAGACTTCCAGAAGCAGACTATGAGTTTTGTGCAGCCTTGTTGACAATGCTGCTCCGTGAGATTCACCTTTTTGAATCGCTTTGGCGAAGATATATTTATGGGAGTATTGAATAATGGAACGGTCAATGGCGTTCCACTGAAAGCGGCACCCGACATGGTGAAGAATTTCATCACCGTTATTAGTAACCCGGCCCTGTTTACTCCAACAGTTTATCTGTCTCCAGTGATATTGGAATATGAAGGGCATACGATTATTCATGTCCACGTGCCGCCGAGTGCAGAGGTTCACAGCTATAAGAAGGTTATTTATGGCCGAGTAAATGATGCAGATGTAAAAGTTACAGCGACGGCACAGCTTGCACAGATGTATATTCGCAAACAGAGTATTTTTACCGAACGAAAGATTTATCCGTATGCTGCGATTGATGATTTGGGAACAGACTTGCTTCCACGAATCAGGCAGATGGCCGTAAATCATGCTGGCGGCAGCCATCCGTGGGAGAATATGACGGACGAAGAATTGCTGAGAAGTGCTGGCCTGTATGGAAGGGATGTGGCAACGGGAGAGTCTAGTTATAATCTGGCTGCGATTTTATTGTTAGGAAAAGATGAAGTGATTCAAAATGTCTGCCCTGCTTATGAAACAGATGCATTGGTGAGAAAAGTAAATGTGGATCGCTACGATGACCGTGAGATTGTCCGAACCAATCTAATCGAGAGCTTCGACCTTCTTATGGATTTTATTAAAAAGCATTTACCGGATAAGTTCTTTCTGGAAGATGAAAACAGAGTCAGTCTTAGGAATATCATTGCCAGAGAGATTGTCAGCAATATGCTTATGCATCGCGAATACACGAGTTCTTATGCGGCGAAGCTGGTGATAAAGAAAGACCAGATGTATACGGAAAATGCAAGCAGAGCTGCGGGCAATGGATTGATTACACCGGAAAATCTGGAGCCAAATCCAAAGAATCCATTGATTGCTTCTTTCTTCAGAAATATTGGCAGAGCAGCAGATTAGGCTTAGGTGTGCATAAGCTATTCAAATATACAAAGTTCTATTCTGGAAAAGACCCTGTGTTTGAAGACGGTGATGTGTTTCGAATTGTTGTGCCGTTGGATAATGATTACTCGTTTGATATGGGAATTGCCCCATAAACCAATCAAGAAACCAATCAAGAAACCAATCAAGAAACCAATCAAGAAACCAATCAAGAAACCAATCAAGAAACCAATCGGAGGGATTTCCTTTAAGTCAATATGGCGAAAACTCTTGCGATTATCATAGAGGAACCGTCAATTACGCAGTCAGAATTGAAGGATAAACTACAAATATCTCTGATGTCTGTTAAGCGTCTTATGAAAGCGTTGCAGGATAATGGTATGATTGAGAGAATAGGTTCCAATCGAAAGGGATATTGGAAGATTACAAAAAAGGAAGGTCATTCAACCCCATGATTTGGTTAAGGGATAGGGCAACCGCGAGCATGAGAAGAATGTGCAGGTGTGCTTTCCGTGCCATTTTAGAAAGTGCCTGTCAGACCGAAAAAAGTAAAAAGTTCCGGATTCCTTTATTCTGGGGGATTCAGAACTAACTTTGCATAACATCGTAGCTATCTTCACCCGTCCAGTATCCAGGTGGCTGTATATGATGACCGTGTAGAAGTAACTTCTCCCGAAATGGTTTTTGGCAGTTTGAAAATTGAAGATATCAATGTTGTCCCCATATTGACTCAATCGTGTCAGGCTCGCCGATTATCCAGGATGGAAAGCTGATTGGGGCGGTGACTCATGTGTTTATTCAGGATAGTACGAGAGGGTATGGGATCTTTATTGAGAATATGCTGGAGGCGGCACAGTAATAGGAACAAAATATGTAATACACAAAAATCGAGGATGCCGCTCTGAGCTTCCTCGA
This sequence comes from Hungatella sp. SB206, assembly GCF_051132295.1. Taxonomy (NCBI): domain Bacteria; kingdom Bacillati; phylum Bacillota; class Clostridia; order Lachnospirales; family Lachnospiraceae; genus Hungatella; species Hungatella sp. SB206. The sequence goes on from NZ_CP096603.1 coordinate 1,849,572, forward strand.
TCTTTGCGTATATTTAAGAAGTTTTATATGCCGTTCCGCCTTCCCATATTCTTATCCCAGTACTCCAGACTCTTCACGGATTCGGGATCATCCGCGTAGACAAGGTAAATATTATGCTCTGTGATCTGTTCCAGAATCTCCGCCGGCGGCTCGGGATGCGTTGTGATAATGCAGTGTATCTGTGAGGCACTCCCAAAGATAAACATCCGGTTTCTGTGAAAACTCTGACTGGAAGTGACAAGAATCACCTGCCTTGCGACCTGAATCATAGCCTGCTTTACACCTACTTCAATATTTAAGGAAGCAGTCAGGTTTAAATCACTTGAAATACCGGTGGTGCCGATGAACACCTTATCAGGTCTGATCTGATAAAATATCTTTTCCGCCTCCGGGCCGACGGTACACATACTGCGGCTGAGCACCTGGCCTCCTGCGAGAAATATGGTATGGTGGCTTTGCTCCAGTGCCATGGCGGCCCGGATAGAATTGGTAACGATATTGACCGGTGGTAAGGATTTGATTTCGTTGGCGATCATATACGTAGTGGTCCCGGAATCAAGAGCTATGGCATCATCTGGATGAATCAGCGTGGCGGCTGCCTTGGCAATCAGTTTTTTGTCCTGTTCATTAAACGCTTCACGAAGACTGAAGGGGATTTGATTGTTTTCATATTGATAGGGTAGCGAAACACTGCCATGCTGCCTGGAGACAAGTTCCTTTGACTCCAGATTTGCTACGTCTTTTCTTATCGTTACCAGCGAAACACCCAATGTACTGGACAGTTCAGACAGGGATATGGACCCGGTTTGCTGCAGAGCCTGCAGAATATATTTTTCTCGGCTGTTCATAAGTTATTTATTTTCCTTTCTTACTCTGATCTTTTTCGATTAACAGCTAAAGTTATCTTGTATTTTCAATTCAATCTTTCAATTATTAATTCACTTTTTTTCATATCCCATATATAAACACAAAAAATGAAATAAGTATACTTTCTAATATTATTTTTTCTTCTATTTAATTTTAGAATACATGATTTTTGTAAAAAATACAAGAGAAAAAACGAAAAAAAAGTAAGACAAAAGTTTCGATTGTAAACTAATATCCAAAGATATTAGTGAAAATGATGGTGTGCAATTGAAAAAGAAAAGAAAGTGCAGGAAAAATAATAAAAAACGATTAAAGCGAAATGCAAAAAGCAAATAAAAATACATAAATAATTTACAAACGTGTAAAAATAACTAAAAATATAGCGATAAAATGAATGAATATTGACAAAAAGTAAAAAAACAGCTAAGATAAAGTCAAGAAAAGAAACTAACAAACAGAAAAAAGAAATAAAAACGAAAGAAAGGAAAATAATGGAAAATCAGAACTCAAGTTTTCAATACTGGATGCCCGTCAGGATTCTTTTCACAGAAGCGGAACCGGATATCAGAGAAGAAATCGCAGGGGAATCCATAGTCATAGTGACCGATCCATTTCTCTATGAATCGGGGGTAGTCAGGCGTACAGGAGACAGACTGGGAAATGCAGACGTTTCCTATTTTTCAAAGGTTGAGCCGAATCCATCGACAGATACAGTGAATGCATGTGCGGCTATGATCCGGGAGCATGAAGCAAAAACCGTAATTGGAATCGGAGGCGGAAGCAGTATGGATACAGCCAAAGCGGCGGCCTGTCTGGCTTCATCCGGCGGTGTGATCGGAGACTATGCAGGAAAGGGGAAAAGCTTCGGAAAACGAACCGTTCGTCTGATTCTGATTCCTACTACAGCGGGAACGGGCAGCGAGGTCACTAATGTGGGGGTCTATACCGATTCGGAGACGGGAGAAAAGAGACCGGTGGTCTGTCCGGAATTTTATGCCGATCTTGCCGTAATTCATCCGAAATATACTTATACTATGCCACGCAGCGTGACGGCGAATACGGGCATGGATGCATTCTGCCATGCTATAGAAGCCTATTGGAATTTAAACAGCCAGCCGATTAGTGACTCCTTTGCTGTACAGGCGATGAAGCTGATTCTCGATAATCTGCTTACAGCGTACCGCTTGCCGGAAGATGGAGCTGCACGGGAGAATTTATGTACTGCCAGCCTTCTGGCGGGACTTGCATTCGGGCAGACACGGACTACGGGTGCACATGTGCTGAGCTATCCGCTGACAGCAAGATACCACGTTCCTCATGGAACCGGATGTGCCATTACTCTGCCGGCTTTTATACGGATCAGCGTTGAGAAGGCGGGAAAGAAGATGCAGACGCTGGCGGAGGCATTGGGATATATCGATGTGGAAGCTTTGGCAGATGGTGTATGTGATCTTATGAGATCATTGGAGATGCCGGTCGCTTTGAGGGAAATCGGGGCGAAGGCAGAGGAACTTTCAGGCATCGCGAAAGATGCAATGAATTATTATCCACAGCTTTCGCTGACTCCTGCGTTCATGACAGAAGAGACGGTATTTGACCTGCTGAAATCGATTTACTGAAAAGGAGTTGTTTCTATGAACTGTGCAGAAAATAAAGAACTGGCACAAAAGGCTAAAGAGATTCGTAAGCTGACGCTTACAAGTATTGCAAAGGTTGGAAAAGGCCATATTGGAGGCGCATTGTCTCTCTGCGAGGTGATGAGTGTCCTGTATTTTAAACATATGAAGGTGCGGCCGGATGATCCGCTGTGGGACGAACGGGACCGGTTCGTGCTTTCCAAAGGCCATGCGGGACCTGTGGTTTATGCGGCCCTGGTACTGCGGGGGTTTCTTGATCCTTCCGAACTTGAGACCATGAACCATTTCGGCAGCATGCTTCCAAGCCACTGTGACAGGAAGCTGACCAGAGGCATCGATATGTCGACGGGAAGTCTGGGACAAGGGTTTGCGGCAGCAGCAGGGATGGCACTGGGGGCGAAGCTGGATAAGAAGGACTGTTTTATCTATGCAATCATCGGCGACGGGGAAAGCCAGGAAGGATTAATCTGGGAGACGGCAATGCTTGCAGGAAGCAGAAGACTGGATCATTTTATTGCATTTACCGACTATAATAAGATGCAGATTGACGGATATATCGGGGACGTGAATGATTTGGAGCCTCTGGATAAAAAATGGGAGTCATTCGGATGGCATGTGCAGAGTATTGATGGTCACGATATTGGAGCAATTGATTTCGCCATTGAGACAGCCCGAAAAACAATGGGGAAGCCGTCCATGATTATCTTAAATACAGCAAAGGGAAAGGGCGCATATTTTGCTGAAAATAAACTGGAGAGCCACAGTATGAATATAACGGAAGAAATGTATGTGAAAGCGCTGGCAGAAATAGAAGGCCGGGAGGTGTGCCTATGATCTATGAGAGAGAAGAAAGACCGCTTAAGGAGGTTTACTCAGACCTTCTTGTGGAGTACGGCAGGAAAGATCCGCGCATCGTAATCGTGGAGGCAGATCTGATGAAAAGCGGTTCTACGGACAAGTTTCAGCAGGAATTCCCGGACCGGACCTTTGATGTGGGAGTCGCAGAGGCCAATATGATCTGCGTAGCTGCAGGGCTGTCACTCATGGGGAAAATACCGTTTACACATACCTTTGCAGTATTTGCTTCCCGACGTTGCTGTGATCAGATAAACCAGAGTGTCGCCTACGCAGGCTGCAATGTAAAAATGTGCGGCTCGGATCCGGGCATCACCACCGAGTTAAACGGCGGAACCCATATGGCTATGGACGACGTGGGAATCATGAGAAGTATTCCGGAAATGACAATCTTTGAACCGGTTGACAGCCGGCAGCTGCGAGCTGTTTTTCCGCAGATTCTTAATCTGGAAACACCTGTTTACATACGGCTGTTCCGCCCCAATGCCACCAGAATTTTTACCGGGGAAGAGACTGACTTCACACTTGGAAAAGGAATAGTACTAAGAGAAGGAAGAGATGTTACAATTCTGTCGTCCGGAATTATGGTAGCGGAGGCGCTTAAGGCGGCGGAGCTTCTGGAAGAACAGCAGATACAGGCGGAGATAATCAACATCCATACAATAAAGCCTTTGGATACCAGGCTTATTATAGCGAGCGCAGCAAAGACCGGCTGTGTGGTGACTGCGGAAAATGGGAGTATTTACAATGGACTTGGCAGCGCTGCAGCGGAATGCCTGGCGGAGCACCTGCCAAGACCGATGAAACGGATCGGAGTGCAGGACTGTTTCGGACAGATTGGCCATGTGGAGGAACTTTTGAATGCATTTCACATGGTAGCCGAAGATATTGCCGCGGCCGCAGCCGAACTGGTAAGAAACAAGGAAAAGGGAGGATTGTAATATGTTTGTTTCAATGAAAGAAATGCTGAACCATGCCCATGAAAATAAATATGCAGTGATGGCGGTAAACTGTGTAAATATGGAGCAGGTTAAGGCATGTGTGGAGAGTGCTGAGGAGGAGTGTTCGCCGATTATCTTAAATATTTCTCCGAGACAGATGAGAGAGCACGGACACAGCTATGTACTCACGCCCATGGTGCGTTCCATAGCGGAACGTGCGGCGGTACCGGTGGCTTTTAACCTGGATCATGGAGCCGCATATCAGGATTTTGTGACGGCCCTGCAGTCTGGTTTTTCCAGTGTCATGATTGATGCCTCATCCTGCGATTTTGAGGAGAATGTCAGGCGTACACAGATGATTGCAGCACTGGCCCACGGATGCGGTAAATCCTGTGAAGCGGAGCTTGGCCATGTGGGCAATGCGGACGCGGGTGATGATTCCAACAGTGATTATTATACAAATCCGGAACAGGCCAGGGAATTTGTGAAGCGTACCCATTGCGACTGTCTGGCGGTCGCCATAGGTACGGCCCATGGAAGTTATCCGAAGGGGATGATTCCAAAACTGGATTTTGAGCGTCTTACTCTGCTTGCCAATACGCTTGACATACCCCTGGTGCTGCACGGAGGCAGCGGAGCAGGGGAAGAGAATATCAGAAAAGCGGTTGCCTGCGGAATTAACAAGATCAATGTAAATACAGATGTCATGGCTCATGCGGTAGCAGAGACAGGCCGGGCTCTGAAAGAGAATCCGGAATATGGTTATATGGATCTGTGTATGCGCTGTGAAGATGCTATGAAAGATTTTATTAAGAGTTATATGCGTATGATTGGCTCCAGCATGCGTTATACCTTTGGGAGCACGGCGGGAGCGGAATTCGACTGACCGAAAGGAGACGGCAAAATGAAAATTGCTTTAATTAATGAGAGCAGCCAGGTATCGAAAAACAGACTGATCTTTGAGACACTGAAGGAAACGGTAGAACCTCTTGGGCACGAGGCTTTTAATTATGGTATGAGCGAGGAGGATCCAGACTATGTGATCAGCTATGTGGAAGCTGGATTATTGGCAGCGATTCTATTGAACAGCCAAACGGCAGACTTTGTCATCACAGGGTGCGGAACGGGGGAGGGCGCCTGTCTGGCCTCCAATATCTATCCGAATGTGTACTGTGGCTATGTGAAGGAATCTGCCGACGCTTTTCTGTTTACACAGATTAACAGTGGAAATGCCATTTCCATGCCGTTTGCTAAAGATTTTGGCTGGTGTGCGAACCTGAATCTGAAATACGTGTTCCGGGAACTGTTTTCCTGCCGCCACGGAATCGGATATCCGCCTGAGCGGGGAGTGGTTCAGAGACAGTTCCGTGAATGCTTCGAGATGGTTAAGGAGCAGGTGTCAAAAGACATGATGACGGTCTTAAAGGAGGTGGACAGAGATATCCTTGAAAATACGGTCAGCGGAAAAAATTTTAAAAGTCAGTATTTTGTCCATACACCAGATTCGGAAATCCGGCGCTACATCGCTTTGATTTAATCGTACGAGGAGAAAGGAGGTGTGTGAGTGAGACATATACTGATTGCAACACATGGCCACATAGCCAGTGGATTAAAATCGGCGTTGAAACTGTTTCTGAATAAAGCGGATGATATTACAGTTATCGATGCATATGTTGGGGAGGCAGATGAGAATTATGAGCGTGATTTGGAGTTATTTCTCGGTGGGATGCAGGAGGGGGATGAGGCATACATATTTACAGATATCAAAGCCGGGAGCGTAAATCAGAAGGTGATGGCCGTCTTAGACGGTTTCGATAAGCGGACGGTTCTGGTTACCAATGTCAATCTGCCGCTTCTCGTTGGCCTTCTGGTGGAGGACGATGTGAAGACACCGGAAGAAATAAAGGCTATGATAGAGATGGCTCAGCCGGAGGTTATATCGCTTGAAGCGCTGAAGAAAAATCACATATTCACAACAGAAAATGACTTTTTTTAGGAGGAGGTAAGACAATGATACCATCGTTAAGGATTGATGACCGTCTGATTCACGGTCAGATCGCGCTTGTCTGGAGCAAAGCCTTCGGAACCAACCGAATTGTGGTGGCGAATGACAAGGCGGTGACTGATGAAGTGACGAACGTGTCGCTGCAGATGGCGGTTCCGACAGGAATAAAGCTTTTAATCAAGACCGTGGATGATGCGGTTAAACTGTTCCATGATCCGAGAGCGGCGGAGAGCAGTATTTTCGTATTAACAAACTGTATCGCTGATGCAGTGAGAATCGTAAAGGCCTGTCCCGGCATGATACAGTCGGTAAATGTGGCAAACGCCGGCAGGTTTGATACGTCGCCGTCATCGGAGAAACTGGTGTTATCAAGTACAATTATTGTGAATAAGGCAGAGCTGGAGGCGCTGAAAGAATTGGCTGCCATGGATATTCCTGCATACCAGCAGGTAATACCAAGTGATGCTAAAAAACCGGTAAAAGACTTGTTAAAGGGGCATTGATCAGAGAGGGGGAAACAGTAAATGGTTTTACGTGCATTTTTAGCAGCATTAGCGTATTTTATTTGTTATGGAGGTAACTGGCTGTTTGCACAGTCCATGACGGAGCGGCCGATCGTGGTCGGATTTATCACGGGTTTATTTTTAGGGGATATTAAGACAGGAATCATTGTGGGAGCCGCGGTCGAGGCGATCTTCATGGGGTCTGTGAATATTGGGGGGAATATTTCGGCAGAGCCCGCAGCTGCGGCAACCTTTGCAGTAGTTATGGCAACTATGGAAAATATCAGCGCGGACGCGGCGCTGGCTTTATCCGTTCCGGTAGGCGTTTTTTCAGCCTTCCTTTTCATGATTATTAACAATGTTTTATATAACTTCACGGCGCCCATTATCGACCGCCTCGCTGAAAAAGGCAACGATAAGGGTCTTATTACCATGAACTTTACCATGTGGTTTATCCGGTTCTTTATCGTGGCTCTATGCATGTTCGCTGGTCTGCTGGCAGGCGGCGCAGCCATCGAAGCCACGATTAACAGTATTCCGGCGGTGGTTCTGACAGGACTTAATACCGCCGGAAAATTCCTCCCGGCAGTGGGGCTTTCAATCCTTATGAAAATGCTTTGGAACAAACAGCTGGCAATCTATTTCTTCCTGGGATTCATTATGGTTGTATATTTAGGACTTCCGCAGGTCGCCATTGCGGCACTGGCAATTATTCTGGTAATTTCGGTTGCATTGCGGGATATGGAGCTTCATAAGCTTCAGGAGACCAGAACAGCCATAACACCAGTTGACAGAGAGGAGGATTTCTTCGCATGAAACAGAATACAATGTCAAAAGAAGACAGAAAGATGCTGAACTCCATTTTCTGGAGATCCATGTTCTTATCATCAGGCCGCTGCGGCGGACAGGTGAGGATGCATGCCGTTGGATTTATTAACAGCATTCTGCCGGCTCTTCGGCGCTACTATAAGGATGATCAGGAGGGCTACCGCCAGGCACTGATGCGCCACACTACATATTTTAACATGACACAACATGTGTCCACCTTCTGTATGGGGCTGGTTGCCTCCATGGAGAAGAAAGCATCGGAGGACAGTACCTTTGATACCAGCTCCATTTCCGCGGTAAAGACTTCCCTGATGGGACCAATGTCGGGAATAGGCGATTCGATTTTCTGGGGAGTCCTACGGCTTCTGGCCGCGAGTATTGCAATAACGTTTGCTGCCAGTGGTTCGATTCTGGCTCCGATTTCCTTCCTTCTGATCTTTAATGTACCCGCGTTTATCTGTCGGTATTATTTAACCTATAAGGGATTCAGCCTTGGTACAACATTTTTATCGGATATGCAAAAGAGCGGAACGATACAGATCCTTACAAAGGCCGCCAGTATTTTGGGCCTTGTTATGATCGGAGCGATGGTGGCATCTACAGTTACCTTTAAGTGTGCGCTTGCTATTCCCGTAGAGAATGCCGATCCAATTACGGTTCAGACGTATCTGGATTCTATCTTCAAGGGGCTGGTACCGCTGTCACTGACTCTGGGCTGCTTATATGCGCAGATGAAGAAAATCAATATTAATATCATCATGCTTCTGGTTCTGGCACTTGCTATGCTTCTGGCTTTGTTGGGGGTTGTTTAAAGACCTGCCTGTCAGACCGAGGCTCTGCCAGACAGGCTCTTCTCTCAACATAAATAAACAATTATTTAACACAGAATGGCAAAGGTTCCCGATTTACTGGGCCTTTGCCGTTTTAATGTCAGAAATTAATCTTAATACCTTTCAAAAAGCACCATAATATGGTAGAATATTCCGATAATCACGCGAGAAGGTTTTTCCCGACACCGAGCCACAAATTTCAACATTTACATAAAAATGAAGTCTGTCGGATTTTGTGACCAGGCCTGGATTTGGATCGAAGTGTGATTATTTCACTTCGGGGGCCATCGGAGGAAAATGTGGGAAAAACGCCCGTCTTTTGTCGAAAAATGCGACAGAATTCCATTGCGGCAATTCGGGGGCAAGTCTATAATGGCTTTACACTAATCATTCAATCAACAAGAAAGGGAGAGTAGGAAGATGTCGGAAATCAGTATTGCAATAGCGGACGATAACCTGCAGACGCTCAGTCTGCTAAACGATATATTGGAGGGAGAGGAGGATTTCCATGTCGTCGGGAAGGCGGATAATGGAGAAGATGCTTACAACATGATTGTAAAAACGAGCCCTGATGTTGTCTTATTGGATGTCATTATGCCGAGAATGGACGGAATTACGGTGATGGAGCGCGTGCGCGGCAATGCAGCACTGACTAAGATGCCGTCGTTTATTATGGTAACAGCGGCTGGAAGTGAGAATATTACCGAAGATGCGTTCCGCATGGGCGCCAATTATTACATCATGAAACCTTTCAATAAAGATATTGTTGTCGATAAAGTCAGAAGAGTCGGACACAGGAAAGCGAAAACACCGGGACTTTCAGGAATGAAGAAGGTCAAGCCATATGTGAACAAGAATGAGTACATGGAACAGAATCTGGAAAATGACGTGACTCAAATGCTTCATGAAATCGGCATCCCGGCTCATATCAAAGGATATCAGTACTTAAGGGATGCCATTGTTATCTCTGTACAGGACCAGGAAATGTTAACCAGTGTTACCAAAATCCTTTATCCATCCATAGCCAAGAAGCATCAGACAACACCGAGCCGTGTGGAGCGTGCGATCCGCCATGCCATCGAGGTTGCGTGGAGCCGGGGCAAGATGGATACGATCAATGATCTCTTCGGATATACCGTCAGCACCGGAAAGGGCAAGCCGACAAACTCTGAATTTATCGCCCTGATTGCGGATAAAATAAGACTGGATTACAAAAAACTTTAGAAAATCTATCACAATTATACTTCCTTATTTAATCAAAATGCAGTATACTATAAGACAAAGAGTGGCGCCCTCAGGGGTGACTGTAAATGAGGGAGGTTTTTTGATGAAGAAGATTTTATTCGTTGCATCGGAGGCAGTACCTTTTATTAAAACCGGTGGACTTGCTGATGTAGTAGGTTCCCTTCCCAAATGTTTTGATAAGGAATATTTTGATGTCAGGGTTATGATTCCCAAGTATCTGTGTATGAAGGAGTCGTGGAGAAACGACATGGAGTATGTAAACCATTTTTACATGGACTACATGGGACAGAGCAGATACGTTGGAATTCTTCAATACGTATACGAGGGAATTACTTTTTACTTTATTGATAATGAAGGCTATTTTAACGGACCAAAGCCATACGGCGACTGGTACTGTGATTTGGAAAAATTCTGCTTTTTCTCAAGGGCGGCTTTGTCGGCGCTTCCGGTAATTGGATTTCAGCCGGATGTGGTACACTGCCATGACTGGCAGACGGCGCTTATACCTGTCCTGTTAAAAGACCGGTTCCATGACGGAGAGTTCTTCCGCAGCATGAAGTCGGTTATCACCATCCACAACTTAAAGTTCCAGGGAGTGTGGGATGTCATGACGATCAAGAGGCTGACAGGCCTCCCGGATTACTACTTTACACCAGATAAACTTGAAGCATACAAGGATGGCAACCTGTTAAAGGGCGGCATTGTTTACGCCGACGCCATAACCACTGTAAGCGAGACGTATGCCGAGGAAATCAAGATGCCATTCTATGGCGAAGGGCTGGACGGTCTGATGAGGGCGCGTGCAAACAGCCTGCGTGGTATTGTAAACGGCATTGATTACGATGATTTCAATCCAGAGACGGATCCTTACATTGTCCAGAAGTACAATGCAAAGAATTTCCGCAAGGAAAAGATAAAGAACAAACGGGCCCTGCAGGAAGAGCTGGGACTGCCTCAGGACGACAGGAAGTTTATGGTCGGTATCGTGTCCAGACTGACTGACCAGAAGGGCCTCGATTTGATCCAGTGTGTTCTGGACGAGATGTGTCAGGACGATATCCAGCTGGTTGTGCTGGGAACTGGAGAAGAGCGGTATGAGAATATGTTCCGCCATTACGACTGGAAGTATAATGACAAGGTATCCGCGAATATTTTCTATTCCGAGCCGATGTCCCATAAGATTTATGCGGCCTGCGACGCATTTCTGATGCCGTCCTTATTTGAGCCGTGCGGTTTGAGCCAGCTGATGTCGCTCCGTTACGGAACCGTTCCGATTGTCCGCGAAACAGGCGGTCTGAAGGATACAGTGGAACCGTATAACGAGTTTGAGAGCCGTGGAACCGGATTCTCATTCCAGAATTACAACGCTCATGAGATGCTGGCGGTTATTCGCTATGCAGAGCGCATATACTATGATAAGAAGCGGGAGTGGAATAAGATCATTGACCGCGCGATGGCGATGGATTATTCGTGGAATACTTCGGCTGTCAAGTATCAGGAACTGTATGACTGGCTGATTGGCTATTGAGTTCAGATAAAGAAGGAAGCGGACATAGCATGAAAAACAAGTGTTTTACCCGGGAAGAAAAGGAGGAGGTGCTCCGCTGGGCGGAGGACTCTTCCTGGATCAATCAGGAGCGGTATGAAGATGATGATGCGTATCTTGCGTGTGTAGAGGACATTCTGGAAAATCCTGTGTTTCAATCCATGGATCGTTTTATGCAGCATGGGGATACTACCTGTAAGGCGCACTGCATTAAGGTATCTTATTTAAGTTACCGGATCTGCCGCCGCTTTGGCTGGGACTATGTACAGACCGCCAGAGCGGGACTTCTGCATGATTTATTCTTATATGACTGGCATACCCATGCGAAGGAGACGGGAGAACACTTTCACGGATTTACCCATCCGCGCAGGGCGTTAGCCAACGCAGAAAAGTACTTTGACTTAACGGATAAGGAAAAGGACATGATTCTGCGCCATATGTGGCCGCTTACCCCGGTTCCGCCAAAGAGCAGGGAAGGGATGGCCATCATTTACGCGGATAAGTTCTGCGGCCTGGCAGAGACGGCCGCCAGAGTAAAAAGGTGGGTTTTATACAGCCTGAGAGCGGGAAGAACCGCTTAAACCGGCTGGAAGGATCCTCTGATACAAAAAGCAGGAGAAAACCATGACATTTTGGGACGAATTACTGGCAAATCAGGTTCTGATGAGCGCTGTCACCGGCTGGGTGGTAGCTCAGGTACTGAAGACAATCATCGACCTTGCCCTGAATAAAAGCTTTAATCCGGAGCGGCTGGTGGGATCGGGCGGTATGCCCAGCTCCCACTCCGCAACGGTATGTGGAATGACGACCGCCGCCGCCTTGCATTACGGCGTCGGTTCTTTTGAGTTTGCAGTATGTTTTATCCTTTCCATGGTGGTTATGTATGACGCCATGGGAGTCCGCAGGGAGACGGGAAAGCAGGCGAAGCTGTTAAACAGCATACTGCTTGAGAACCCGCTCAAGTTAAGCGGAGAGGTGTTGCAGGAAAAGTTAAAGGAATATGTGGGACATACTCCGCTTCAGGTGGCGGCAGGTGCCATTCTTGGGATCGGCCTCGCCGTTTTTATGGCGCAGTATTATTAAGATAGGTGGATTCGTATGCTGTACCAGGCATGCGAACATCTGTAAAAAAGTCGGAATATTTCCGTGAATCGTAAGAAAATAATTCTTGATTTCTTAAGATATCCATATTATACTTTAACAAGTTAAAAAACTGTTAAAGTTGGAGGTACAATGGATATGACGATTTACCATACGATTAACTGGTTTTTCGCGTTTAGTTTCATCGGTTACCTTCTGGAATGTACCGTGCTCAGCTATGAAAACCGGAGACCGGTGTTGAACCGTGGCTTTGGACATGGCCCGTTTTGTGTCATATATGGCTTTGGAGCGCTGGGGGCCTGCCTGATTCTGGAACCGTTGGCAGGACAGCCTGTGGAGCTGTATTTCGCTTCCGTGGTGATGGCAACTTCCATGGAACTTGTGACGGCGCACATTATGATTAAGCTGTTCGGAGCATTCTGGTGGGATTACAGCCGGAAGCCATTCAATTACAAGGGCATTATCTGTCTGGAAAGCAGTATTGCCTGGGGATTTTTAGGATTATTTTTCTTCAAGTTTTTAAATGGGTTTGTAAGCCAGCTGGTGGATGTTGTTCCGATCGGCCTGGAACGCCTTGTGGCCTTGGGACTCTTATCCTTCTACGTAGCGGATTTTACATACACCATGCGGTATCAGCTTAAGGCCGCGGAGATGGAGGAAGAGGAAGGCGTGTCAGTCGTGGGGCGTCTGAAAGTATATTGATGGTCGGCGGGATTCGTAAAGGGTCCCGCTTATTTCATTCCTGGGAGCATGCAAGAATCCAAACGCCGGACTTAAGATAGAAATGGAGGCAGATAGTTTGACTGAAGACAGAGAGATCGTTCTTGCATCCGCGTCACCGAGGCGCAGGGAACTGTTAGGACAGATAGGAATCGTGCCGGAGATTATTCCCAGCACGCTGGAAGAGAAGATAACGACCGACAGGCCGGAGGATGTTGTAAAGGAGCTGTCGCTTCAAAAGGCCGCTGATGTGGCGAAGCGTTGTGCGAAAGGTACGATTGTGATCGGTGCGGACACGGTGGTGGCCGCGGAAGGCCGGATTCTGGGAAAGCCCAAATCTCATGAGGAAGCGGAGCGCATGATCGCGCTTCTGGCTGGGAAGACCCATCAGGTGTACACGGGAGTGACCATGATCGTATGCGGCCAGGAAGGCAGGGCCAGCAAGACATTTGCGGAGAAGACGGATGTGCATGTCTATCCGATGACGGCTGAGGAGATCCATGAATACGCTTTTTCAGAGGAACCCATGGACAAGGCAGGGGCCTATGGAATTCAGGGAAAATTCGCTTCTTATATCAAAGGGATTGACGGGGATTACAATAATGTAGTAGGATTGCCTGTAGGACGTGTATACCAGGAAATGAAGAGTCTTTTGACGCTCACAGCAAGGAGGAATAACGTATGATTAAACTGATCGTATCCGATATCGACGGCACACTGGTGCCGGATGGAAGCCATGAGATGAACCCTGAGCTTCTCGATGTGATCATGAAAATTAGAGAGAACGGGGTACAGTTTGCGGCTGCCAGCGGCCGTCAGTGGGCCAGCATTGAGTCGATATTCGGACCAATCAAAGAAAAAGTATTTTACTTATCCGACAACGGAGCCTATGTGGGCTGCCATGGCCGGAATTTATTTTTAAATCCCATCGACCGGGAAACGGTGATGGATATGGTGCGCGATGTGCGCCGGATGGAGGGCCTTGAGGTGATGCTCAGCGGCCCTGATGTGGTCTATCTGGAGACGGAGAAGCAGGATTTTATCGACTGGCTGGTGGAGGGATACCAGTTCCGCGTAAAACAGGTGCCGGATTTGACGAAGGTGGACTCCCAGTTCATCAAGGTGTCCATATACCGCGAGACCGAGGTGGAGGAATACACCAGGGAGCTGAGAGAGAAATACAAAGACAGGTTTAAGATTACCATTGCAGGCGATATGTGGATGGACTGCATGAAGCCGGGAATCAACAAGGGACAGGCCGTGAAGCTTTTACAGGACAGCCTGGAGATCAAACCGGAGGAGACGATGGCTTTCGGCGATCAGCTAAATGATATCGAGATGCTGGAACAGGCGTACTACAGCTTTGCCGTAGGAAATGCCAGGCCGGAGGTGAAAGCCACAGCCAGGTTTCAGACGGATACTAATGTGAACGACGGCGTGTTAAAGATTCTGAAGCTTTTGGTATAAGCCCCGTTGGATACGTAAGAATCAGCAGGGAAGTAAGGGACGAAAGGGAACGAGGATGCGATTTATTCATACATCAGACCTCCATATTGGCAAGACCGTCAGTGGATTCTCCATGCTGGAGGAACAGGAAGCGGCACTGAAACAGATCATGGATTACGTAAAAGAACGGCAGGCAGATGCCGTTCTTTTGAGTGGTGACTTATATGACCGTTCCGTGCCGCCTGCCGCCGCAGTGACCATGTTTGACGCGTTTTTGACCGGACTGTCCGAAATGGGAGTGACGATTCTGGCCATTGCCGGGAATCACGACTGTGGAGAGCGGATCGGATTTGCCAACCGGATTCTGGAAAAGAGGGGACTCTATCTGGAGGGAAAGCTGGAAGCCCCGGTACGGTTCGTGGATATCCCCGACCAGTGGGGCTTTGTGCGTGTTCATCTGGCTCCGTTTGCAAAGCCTGTGGAGGTTAGGTCCCTCTACCGGTGCGAGGGCAGCATGAAGACGTTTGAAGAGAGCTTCGAGGAAATTCTCCGCCATGTGACATACAGTCCCGGAGGAAGGGATATTCTGATGGCCCATCAGTTTGTGGTGAACCAGGGATTGCTGCCGGAGCTCTCCGATTCGGAGACACGGGTGTCAGTGGGCGGAACGGATCAGGTGGAAGCGGCATTGTTTCAGCCATTCTGCTATACGGCTCTGGGGCATATCCACGGCTGCCAGCAGATCGGGAAGAATCCGGTATACTACAGCGGCTCGCCGGTAAAATACTCTTTTTCCGAGTGCAGTCACCGGAAGTCGGTGCTGTACGGTGAGGTGGGAGAGAACGGGAAGGTCACGCTGGAACGCCTTCCGCTGACGCCGGTCCACGATATGCGAAAGATCAGGGGCCGTCTGGCAGATTTAATTCTCCCGGAGGTTGTGAGCGCGGCGGATCCGGAGGACTATATCCTGGCGGTTTTAACGGATGAGACGGAGCTGCTGGATCCGATCGGAACACTCCGAAGCGTCTATCCCAATATCATGCAGTTAAAATGGGAAAAACGGGCGGTGGAGCAGGACGATACCGTGATCCATGATGATATTATGAAGGAAAAGGGTCCGTATGGACTGTTTACGGATTTTTACGAGCTTGTTACTGGAAAGACCATGTCAGAAGAGCAGGAAGCCGTGATGAGGGAGACGGCCGAACAGGCAGAGGAGGAGGTTTCATGAAGCCGACAGCGCTTGTTTTGAGCGGATGGGGGCCTTATAAAGGCGTGGAACGGGCAGATTTTGAGGCCATGCAGCGGGGGCTGTTTCTGATCTCAGGACCGACCGGTGCCGGAAAGACCACGATATTTGATGGAATTACATTTGCCCTTTACGGGGAGGTCAGCGGAAGCATCCGGGAGAAGGACAGCCTGCGGAGCGATTTTGCGGACGCTTCCACACCCACGTATGTGACGCTCACCTTTTCCCATAGAGGAAAGCAGTACCGGGTTACCCGAAATCCAAAGTATGACAGACCGAAGCTTAAGGGCGAGGGAATGACCACGGAACTGGAGGGCGGCGAGCTCTACGAAGAAGAGGCGCTTCTGGCCTCGGGGAGCACGCAGGTAACGGAGCGGGTGACGGAACTGCTGGGACTGGATTACCGCCAGTTCCGCCAGATATCCATGATCGCACAGGGGGAATTTCAGCAGCTTCTTGTGTCCAGCTCCAAAGAGAGAACCCAGATATTCCGGGATATTTTCCAGACGCGGATCTACGATACGATGACGGCGCTGCTGTCCTCCAGAGTAAAGGCCCTAAACGGCCGGATCGATGAGGTGAAGCACCGGGCGGACGAGATCACGGGAACGTTCCGCATTGAGAATGGGGACTGGGAGGAACTGAAATCAAAGAAAAACCGGAATTACCGAAAGCTTCTGGGATTTGTGGAACAGGAAAATGAACGGCTGGGTAACCGGGAGAGAGAACTGGCCTCCCGCCTGGGAGAACTGGACCAGACCTATAAGGACCGGGTGAGGGCGATCGAGGAGCTGCGAAGCGGCAACCAGGCGGTCCGAAAGTATGAAAGTGACAGGAAGACCCTGGCAAAGCTGGAAGAGGAGCGGGACGGCTTAAAAGAACAGAAAAAAGAGCTGGCAAGGGCATACGGCCGCCTCCCCGCCCGCCGGGAAAAGCTGGAGGGGAAGAAGTCGGATTTACGCGTGCTGGAGGAGCAGAAAAAGGGGCTTGCCGCATGGAAGGCCGCGCGCAGACAGTTGGCTGAACGGCAGGAAAAGTATCTAAAGCTCGATGGAGAAGCAAAGGAAAAGAAGCGGATCTACGAATATCAGGATGACTGTTTTAAGAAAGCTGCTGCGGGAATTATTGCAAGGGACCTGGTGGAAGGATTTCCGTGTCCGGTCTGCGGTTCCACTGTCCATCCGGTTCCTGCGTCCATGGAGGGCGAGGTGCCGGATGAGAAACAGATCCGGCGGCTGAAGGCGGACTATGAGGCGGCATTAGAAAAGGCATCGGCGGCTGCGAGCGACGCGGCGGCGCTGGTGGGCGCCATAAAAAACATGGAAGAAAACCTTGGCTCCATGGATTTATCGGACGGCGGAGAGCGGGCTCTTCTCGAAATCGAGGAAAGGCTCCGCCTGCTGGAAGAAGAGACAAAACAGGAAGAAAAAGAGATCCGGGAGTGTGAAAAGGCCTACCAGGACTGCGCGGTTAAGCTGGAAAAGCAGAAAGCGGCTTATTCCCAGTTAAAGGCGGCCATCCGGGTTCCAAAACAGACGGAGCTGGTTGAGCTATCCGGATTTGAAGCGGCGCTTACGGAATGTGAGAGGGACCGCAGGCAGACGGCCAAGGAAAAGGAACGGACGGGAACGGCTCTGGCTTTGAACCGGCAGTCACTGGCTACTCTGAAAGGCCATCTGGAGGAAAAGGAAAAGCTGGAAACAGAGTACAGCGTGGTCCGTGAACTGGAACGGGCGGCGGGGGGATATAATGGCCGGAATCTGGTATTTGAGCAGTACGTCTTATCCGTCTATTTTGAAGACATTCTCCGGGCGGCAAACCGGCGCCTTCTCAAGATGAGCGGGGAGCGGTACGAACTGCACCGGCTGGACAGAACAAGAGACAGGAGAAGTAAGGAGAGCATGGAGATGGAGGTGCTTGACCAGTATACGGGCAAGCGCCGTTCCGTGAAGAGTCTGTCGGGGGGCGAGGCGTTTAACGCTGCGCTGGCACTGGCGCTGGGGACCTCCGATGTGATACAGAGCTACGCGGGAGGCATCCAGGTGGAAGCTCTCTTTGTGGACGAGGGATTTGGCTCTCTGGACGCAGAATCCCTGGAACAGGCGGTGGCGATTCTGACCTCTTTGAGCGGCGGTTCCAGCATGGTTGGAATCATTTCCCATGTGGAAGAATTGAAAGAACAGATCGGCAGCCATATTCTGGTAGAAAAAACGAATCAGGGAAGTAGAATCGTGACAGAAAGTATGGTATAATGGCGACAGCTATTATACTGTCGCCGGTTCGGTGCCGTCCGGAGGATGGCAAAACACAGACCGAACCGTGCGCATCCCCGGAGGGAATCATGGCCGAAGGACATGATATAATACGATTCGCATAACACACAGGAGAGTTTTTCATTCATACAGGAGTTGTTCATGAATTTTAAATATAGAAAAAAAGTGAAACAAACGCTGGCCGCTGTTCTGGCCGCCATGCTTCTTACCGGCTGCGCCAAGGGGCTTCCCATGGTCTCAGAGGTAAATGAAACGAAGGCATACACACTTCCGCAGTCCATGATCATTGTGGCGACAGAGCGCAACCGTTACCAGCAGGCATATACCGGCCAGATCTGGAGCGTGGAACTGCCGGATGGGGAGACATTTGAGACGTATCTGCTGGGGCAGGCCCAGGAATTTCTTCAGGAGATGAAATGGATGAATCTTCTGGCAAAGGATAAGGAGATTATCATCACGAGCGCCGAGAAGGAGGAGATCCGGAAGCTGTCGGAGGAGTATTATGAGTCTCTGACCGAGGATGACATCGCGTACATGGGGGTGAAGGAGGACGATGTGCGGACGATGTATGAGGAATACTTCCTTTCCAACAAGGTGGTCAGTGAACTGACAAAGGATATGAATCTGGAGATCAGCGACAGTGAGGCAAAGGTCATAACCATCGACCAGATTGTCCTCTCGGACGGGAATACGGCCCAGGACGTGTTGAATCAGGTGAACGAAGACGGGGCGGACTTCGAAGCCATTGCACGGGAGTATTCAGAGGATAATGAGATTCAGAAACAGCTGGGACGCGGAGAAGCGAGGAAAGCGCTGGAGGAGGCGGCATTTTCCCTGACGGCAGGCGAGATCAGCCCGGTGGTGGAGGACAACGGCATGTTCTACATCATCAAATGTGTGAGCGATTACGACGAGGATGCCACACAGGCGAGAAAGGATAACCTGTACCAGCAGAGGAAAAAGGACGCATTCGGACAGATCTACAATCAGTTCAAGACAGAGAATCCGGTTACATTCAGCAACGATATCTGGGATGGAATTAAGTTTTCCATTGACGATAAGACGACTACCACGAATTTTTTTGACTTGTACAGAAAACATTTTCCCAATTCATAATGGGAAAGGAAAGCAGAGGGGCATTCCATGGCAGAAGGGGGAAGGAGCATCCGGGGCAGGAGCCGGAAGCGCAAAAGTACCAGGGGGAAGGCAGTTTTTGCTGCGGTGCTTAAGGTTATTCTGGTCCTTCTGATTGCGGCTGGACTTTTATTTTCCAGTACCTATGTATACCGGTATTGGGAAGGAAGCCGTACATCGACCACACCGCTGGAAACCGGCAGAGAGATTGTGCCGGAGACGATGAAGAACTTTGAATAGCCTGTGAATAGCGGTTGGGCTGGAGAGCAGAAGAAGTTACAGTTCACTCCCCACCAGGGGCACCGCTGCCCGGCCGAACCGGACTGCGGTGCCCCTGGTGGGGAGTGAACTGTAACCAGAAGAACGAGATAAGGAAACAGGAGGCTCCATTAGCTGGCGCCCCCTGTTTTCAGTTTACGCATTAAAATAAGCAGTCACCAGATCAACAAGTGCTTTCTGATCCGCAGTCCCCATGACCTCCCTGGCGGAGTGCATGGCCAGCATCGGGATTCCCGCATCCACGGTGCGCATGGTTAAATAGCTGGAGGAAATGCTTCCGAGAGTCGATCCGCCCTTCATATCGGAACGGTTGGAGAATTTCCTGTATGGAATTTTGGCATTTCTGCAGATATTTTCAATCATTCCCGTACTGGTCGCGTCGGTCGCGTAGGACTGGCTGGCCGACAGCTTGATGGCGACTCCGTCTCCCATGAGGATCTGGTTCTTGATATCACATTTTTCGCTGTGGTTGGGATGAATCGCGTGTGCGACGTCGAGGGACAGCATGAAGCCGTCAAAAAGGGCGTTCAAGTAGGCTTCTCTGGAGCAGCCGAGGGACAGGAAGAGCTTTTCCAGCACACGGTCCATGAGCAGCGAGGCGGCTCCCTGTTTCGTGCTGCTTCCGATCTCCTCATTGTCGTAGAGTGCGATCACATGTATCTCATTTCCGGCAGTGCTGTTCATGATACCGCTTAAGCAGGCCTGCACGGAGGTCAGGTTATCGAGACGCGGAGCGGAATAGAATTCACCGTCAAGCCCGCATAAAGTGCCGCTCTCCGTATTGTAGACGTAGATTTCGTAGTCCAGTATATCCTGCTTTTCCACACCGGCTTCGGCGGCCAGAGCCTTTAAGAAGAAATCTTCCTTTTCCAGGTCACTCTTAATTAAGGTTAAGAGCGGGAGCATGTCAACCTGCGGATTGACAGCGACGCCCTGATTGGCCTCCCGGTTCATGTGGATCGCCAGGTTTGGAATCGTGAGCACCGGGCGCTTAAAGTCCACGAATATGGTTTTCGTGCCGGACAGCGCATCACTGGTCACGCAGACTTTGCCTGCCATGGACAGCGGTCTGTCAAACCAGGTGTGAAGAAGCGGTCCGCCGTAGACCTCTGTGTTGAGTTTTCCGTACCGTCCGGAAGTTACCTCGGGAGAAGGCTTTAATTTCAGACAGGGCCAGTCCGTATGGGAGGCGGCCAGTTTAAGCTTCGGCGTCTGATCCGCCAGCTCGCCGATGGTAAATGCGATGAGTGTCGAATCGTACGCTTTTATATAGTAGGAGTGTCCCTGCTCCAGTTTCCAGGAACCGGAAAGGGAGAGTTCTGTAAATCCGGCGCCGTCTAAGGAAGCGGCGGCTGTCATGATGCAGTGATACGGGGATACAGAAGCGGAGATAAGCCGCTCCAGCTGTTTCATATCATTCATAGGTTTGACCTCTTTTCTGTGTAATTACAGCTTTTAGTATATCACAAAGTGGAAGAGGTGGGAATTGGTTCTTCTGATTTAAAAATGATTTTCCGAATACTTTCTACAGACAAATGGAATTCGTCGGCAAGATTCTGCATGGAGGCTTTCTCTTCCCGATACCGCCTTGCGATCTCGTGGTTTCTCTCCGCATAGTAATTTCTGGAGCCGGAGCTCTCCCCCCCATTTTCTGCGCTCCTGTTCTCTGGGAATGTAAATGGCCTCCCCCTGCGTGTATTTCTGGATCTCGCGGAGAAGTTCATCGGGCAGGATATCGGAAGCATTTAAATACCTCATATGCGCCCCCTTTCTGTCTTTTCAGGCTGCGTCTACAATTCGCTGTTTAAGAAGTCTTCGATGGTATCGTATTCTCTGATTTTAACTCCATGTTCAAGACCAATACCAGGTTTCGTTATAAATATTTGTTACCAGAGAAAATACGAATGGCGTCCCCGCGCCTTCTATGGTAAAATAGTTCCATTGAAAATGAATTGGAATACAGACGAGGAGGAGCAGAATGAACTTCTTTAAAAATCGAAAAAAAGAGGAGACGCCGGGAACTGATGGGAACGGGGATCATAATAGAAAGTCGGCTTTTACCTGTTGTGAATTTGACAGGAGCAGCTGGTTTTTCGTATTTTCCGCCTGCCTCGGCAAGGTGATGGCGGTTCAGGATGCGTGCAGGGAGCTGGTTGTAAAGGACCAGGAGTGGAATGTAGATTTTTCACGGGGCGTGATCGCTTTTGGAACGGACGAGTATCCCCTGCAGTTTCTTGGAAGCGAGGCGTCTTCTTCCAATACGTGGCTGTGGGGCTGGGAAAATGTGAATGGTTTTCCAGAGGAGATTCTTCAGACGGTGAACCAGGTGAGAGCCGCGGGAGAAGAGTGGGGACTTGAGCCGCTTACGACTGCGGAATTTGAACTGACGGACAGTTTTAACGGCCATTCACTGTCCATAGTGGCCTGTGGGTTAGCGGAGCATTGCTGCTATTACCGGGGGCCGCATTCCGGCGGCGCGGTTCTGGTGGCCTTTTCCGGTGTCCCGGAGGAGGTCTTCGCACCGGTTACCGGGCAGAAATTTGTATCGCTTACCATGCAGTGTATCCAACAATTTTCTGTCGACCATAAACTGTTTGTCGAGAGCTTCTTACTCTGGAATGAAACGCCGTATGAGTGGCAGGATCTTACGGTGAGGGCGCATTTTAAAGACGATCCGATTTTTAAAAATGACCTGATCATCGAATTTGAGATCGTGGACAGTTTTTGGCGAATTAAATGCATGAAGAATACGGGGAGAATGTGAAATGATAGCATTAAGAATTGAAGATATCAGACAATTTACAGCCAAACTCTTTGTGGGAGAGACTTTTGATCACTTCCTGATCAAGGAAGCGGAGATTGTTACCTTTAATGTGTTTACCATCGACGGTCATATCCGCCAGGGGTATTATTCCGAAGAGGAGCTGGAGGAGAATCAGATGGAAGAACTGTCTTCCTGGAAGATGATCCGGCCATACTGTTTTTCACTGATTAAGGGGAAGAAGCTTCCCGGCAGCTTCCAGATTGTGCTGCAGATGCCGCCTCAGGCAGTGGATAAGTTTGTAACTGGCCATCAGATGCCTTTGAAGGCGGATCAGGTCAATGGCCTGTACTTAAATATCCGTTATGAGGAAGGAAAACTGTTCTGCGTGACCGGCACATCGGTCTCGATTTTTACATTGGACAAGACCCTGGATATGGAATGGGACCAGGCGGTGAGAAGCTTTTTGAAGAAAAACGAGATCATTTTCCAGGAGGAATAGGCGATTACTAGCACTCATTTTAAATGAGTGCTAATTTTCTATTGACATTTGGAAAATGGAGTATTAAAATACTCTTTGCAGGCAAAGAGTGAGAAACCATGGCAAACCATGGAAAAATATACAGCAAAGAGTAAGGAGTGTATGGATATGGCAAAGACAGGTAGTTTGACAATTAACAGCGAAAACATATTCCCGATTATCAAGAAGTGGCTTTATTCGGATCACGACATTTTCTACCGTGAATTAGTGTCTAACGGCTGCGACGCGATCACGAAATTAAAGAAGCTTGAGGTCATGGGAGAGTGGCAGAAGCCGGAGGACGTGGAATTTAAGATTACCGTGACGGTGGATTCCAATGATAAGACGATCACCTTCACCGATAACGGCCTCGGTATGACCATGGAAGAAGTGGATGAGTACATCAACCAGATCGCATTTTCGGGAGCACAGGATTTCCTGGAAAAGTATAAGGACAAGGCCAATGAGGATCAGATTATCGGCCATTTCGGACTGGGCTTCTATTCCGCATTTATGGTAGCAGATAAGGTGACGATCGATACATTATCCTATCGGGAAGGTGCGGCGCCGGTTCACTGGGAATCCGACGGCGGCACGGAATATGAGATGGAAGAGGGGGATAAGACATCCTTCGGAACCACGATTAAGCTGTACCTGAATGAAGAGAGTCTGGAGTTCTGCAACGAGTACCGCGCCAGAGAAGTGCTGGAGAAGTACTGTTCCTTCATGCCGGTGGAGATTTATCTGGAGAATTCCTCCGCTGAACCGCAGTATGATACCATCGAGAAGGACGAGCTGACCGAGAAAGACACCATTATCGAGACGATCGTCGAGGAAGCCAAGACTGAGGAGAAAGAGAATGAGAACGGCGAAAAAGAAGTCGTAGAGATTTCTCCTGCCAGGGAAAAATATAAGATATTAAAGCGTCCCGTTCCGGAGAATGACATTCACCCGCTGTGGAACAAGCATCCGAACGAGTGCACAGAGGAAGAGTATAAAGGCTTTTACCGTAAGGTATTCCATGACTACAAGGAACCGCTGTTCTGGATTCATTTAAACATGGACTACCCGTTTAACTTAAAGGGAATTTTATACTTCCCGAAACTGAACTTAAATTATGACAGCCTGGAAGGCGTAATCAAGCTTTACAACAACCAGGTATTTATCGCAGACAACATCAAGGAAGTAATTCCGGAGTTCTTAATGCTGCTGAAGGGTGTGATCGACTGTCCGGATCTGCCGCTTAACGTATCGAGAAGCGCGCTGCAGAACGACGGCTTTGTCAAGAAGATTTCCGATTACATCACAAAGAAGGTAGCGGACAAGTTAAGCGGTATGTTCAAGACCGACCGTGAGAATTACGAGAAGTACTGGGATGATATCAATCCATTTATCAAATTCGGCTGCTTAAAGGACGAGAAATTCGCTGAAAAGATGAATGATTATATCATTTTCAAGAATCTGGAAGGCAAGTATTTCACTCTGGCCGACTGCCTGGAGGAGAATAAGGAAAAGCATGAGAACACCGTATTCTATATCACAGACGAGAAGGAACAGAGCCAGTACATCAATATGTTTAAGCAGGAAGGCATGGATGCGGTCTATATGACTCAGAATATCGACAGCCCGTTCATCAATTTCCTGGAGCAGAAGAATGAGAATGTGAAGTTCCTGGCTATCAACTCAGACTTATCAGACAGTTTTAAGGAAGAGATGACGGAAGAGGCCAGGGAAGCCATGAAGGGCGATGCGGATGCGCTGACAGAGGTGTTCAAGAAGGCGCTTGGCAACGATAAACTGGAAGTAAAAGTGGAAAAACTGAAAAATGAAGCAGTCTCTTCCATGATCACGGTCTCCGAAGACAGCCGTCGTATGCAGGAGATGATGAAGATGTACACCATGCCTGGTATGGATCCGTCCATGTTTGGAGCCGGCGGTGAGACTCTGGTGCTCAACTACAACAATAAGTTGGTTCAGTACGTACTGAATCACAGAGAGGGCGGCCACATCCAGGAAATCTGCGAGCAGCTGTATGACCTGGCCGCATTAAGCCACGGATCCCTGACTCCGGAGCGCATGACGAAATTCATTGCGAGAAGCAACGATATCATGATCCTTATGGCAGATATGGGTAAAGAAGAGGAATAAGAAACTAAGAATGATTGGGGATACCATTTTCCGCTCCCTTATGATATACTAGTACTGCATTGGATGAATACCGGTGAATTCAGTGCCTGATATCTGCGTCAGGTGTGCGTCTGCAAAGCGACGGCGTAGTGGGCGCTACGACTAGCTTTGCAGGCGTACACCTGGCGTAGATAGCGGGTGCTGAATTTACTGGTATTTGTCCAATGCAGTACTAGGTACTATGATTGTATAGTAACCAGGAGGAGATTCTTATGACGGACAAGATAAGGGAGATAAAGAAGGCAGTGCTGCGGCTTATGCTGGCGCTGGCCATCGGAGTATTAGCAGGAGCAGCCCCGGGTGCGGTGCTCATCTCTCATGCGGAGACGGAAAACGTGGCGGCTGCCGCGGAACCGGCTGCCGCAGAGACGGCTTCGGAAGATGACGGTACGACCTTTATGCTGGCATTTTTTGGAGGGATTATTCTGCTGATCCTCTTTGTTGTCGTGATTGTCGTTGCGACTGCCGCCAGTACGGCGGGGGTTGTAGGCGCGCAGGAAGACGACTGATCTACAGACAGATAAGACGAACCGGCTGATCTCATGGAGACCAGCCGGAAAATAGGACAGGGAAGCCTGCGGACTTTCCTGTCCTCCTCTTTACGACAAATAGGTAACAAGTTACTATATGGAGGAACGCATGCAGATTTCAGATCTCATCAGACGATTTAAAGGTACAAGAGAAAGGCAGGAGAAAGCCGTGTTCAGCACGCTGTGCATTGCTGAAAACAGGCTTCAGACCATATTTGATAAGAGCAGCTCTGGCATCACGCTTAAGCAGTTTATGCTTCTGACCATGGTGAGGCAGTCGGAGGAGCGGCTGACGTTCACCCAGCTGGGAGATCTGCTGGGATGCTCCAGGCAGAATATCAAGAAGCTGGCCGCAGTTCTCGAACAGAAGGGTTTCGTTACAATTATACAGAACGAAAATGACAAGCGGGCGTCATTTCTGCTTCCAACGGAACGGCTGTCCGAGTACTTTGAACAGGCTGCAGCGCTTCACGGACAAAAACTTGCCTGTCTGTTTCAAGGGTACACGGATCAGGAGATGGAGCAGCTGTTTACGCTGCTTATGAAGCTGTACGATGGAATCGGCGGTCTGGAGGCTGCGGAAGAGGCGATGACGGCGGCACCGTGACGGTCACAGGAAAAAGAAGGATACAGGAGGAAGGATATGGAGCGAATCATTATTTATGGCAGCAAGTACGGAACGACGAAGCGTTATGCGGAAGAATTATCACGAAGGACGGGAATACCGTGCAGGAACTGCAAGGAGGTAAAGTCTCTCTCTTCCTGTAAAGTGGTCATACACCTGGGAGGGATCTATGCCGGACAGATTCTCGGTCTGAGCCAGACGGCAAAGCTGCTTCGCCGGGAACCGGCCGCGAAGCTTCTGGTGGTCACAGTAGGACTGTCTGACCCGGCTGATGAAACGAATGTCAGAAATATTCAGAATTTTATAAAGAAGCAGCTGGCGGACCCGCTTTGGGCCGAAACGAAGCTCTTTCATCTGAGAGGAGGCATGGATTACTCCAGGCTGTCTGTCGCACACAGGGCGATGATGGGGCTTCTGTACAGCAGGGTTAAGAAGATCCCGCCGGAAGAGCGGAATTCCGAGACACAGGGGCTGATTGAGACATTTGGCAGGAAGGTGGATTTTACAGATTTTGAAAGCCTGAATGAGATTACCGGCTTTCTTATGGCCGAAAACGGGACGAGTGGCCCGGATCTTCGGGAACAGATGCAAAATGCGGAAGTTCAGGAGTAATATTCTATTGACATTCCACCGTGGCTTCTCTATAATATATAGTAATGAATACTACATGACAAGTTATATGTCAGGAGGAAATAGAATATGAGCTATAAGATTATCGGGGACAGCTGTCTGGATTTAACGGCTGACTTAAAGAAAGATCCGCATTTTCAGATCATTCCCCTTACTTTGCAGGTAGAGCATACCCAGGTAATAGATGATGAGACCTTTGACCAGAAGAAGTTTCTGGAGCTGGTAAGAAGCAGCAGTGAGTGCCCGCAGACCGCATGTCCGTCGCCTGAGAGGTTTAAAGAGGCATTTGAATGCGACGCAGAGCAGATATTTGTTATTACTCTGTCCGAGCATTTAAGCGGAACGTACAACAGCGCCGTATTGGCGAAGAAGCTCTATGAGGAGGAACATGGCCAGGAGGGGAAGAACATCGCTGTTTTCAGTTCCGATTCCGCTTCTTCCGGGGAGTTAAACATCGCCCTTTATATCCAGTCGCTCTGTCAGGCATCTCTTCCGTTTGAGGAGATTGAGGAGAAGACACGCAGCTTTATTAAGAATATGAGAACATATTTCGTACTGGAGAGTCTGGACACGCTGCGCAAGAACGGCCGTCTGACCGGCCTTCAGGCATTTTTTGCTACCGCACTGAACATTAAGCCGGTTATGGGAGCTGATTCCGGTGTGATCATCAAGCTGGATCAGGCGAGGGGAATTAATAAAGCCCTTACGCGCATGGCCGATATCGCGATCCGGGAAGCGGGAGAGACGAAGGACAAGGTACTTATTATCGCCCACTGCAACAATCCCGAGCGTGCAGAGGTGGTGAAGAACGAGATGTGCCGCCAGGCGTCATTTAGGGATGTCATCATTACGGAGACGGCCGGAGTGGCGACGGTATATGCCAGTGACGGCGGGATTATCGTTGCATTGTAGTTTGTGCGAAATACCGGTTAGCAGGCTTGTTGGTTAATAGAGATAAAATTGCCGCTATGTGCGATTAAGTGCATAGCGGCAATTTTTATAGGGATTATGTTCTATTAATTGAAGGACTCTAGTGCAGAATTCACCGGAGCTTATGCAACGCTGTACTAGTACCGCCCGGCGAATTTACGCCGGGAGGCACTAGTAACCTACCGTTCCGATACCACCACATCCGGCACATGTTTTTGTTCCGGATCCGCCGCAAGAAGGACAGATTCCCTGGCTGATTCCACCGTCGTCATAGATTCCTGTTTCTCCCCCATAAATCCCGCCTCCGAGCCCAAACGAAGCGTTTTGTCCTATGCCGCTCCCATGACAGTAGGTACAGGTGGTATAGCCTTTACCCAGACAGACCGGACATTGACGCGGCGCTGTAGTCTTGCTGGAAGCCGAATTTGAATCAGAGATAACTGAGGAACTGCGATTGCTACTACCGTTATTGCTATTATAATTAGATGAACCGGCAATGTTGCCTGAGCGTCCTTTATTTGCATTAACCGCATCCTCATATCTTAGGACTGTAACACCGCTCTTTTTACCGGTAGATTTGTTTACGGCAATAGCCTTTAAAGTTTGGCCGGGTTTTAAAGCAGGAGAACCGTATTGAAAACCGGAGCGTGTTTTTGTTGTATAGATATCATCTTGATTAGTTGGGTCATCAGGCTTTACACCAACCGTATAATAAATGCGGCAGCCGGTATCACAGCCCAGAGTAATATATTTAAGTACGGATCTGTCTGGATTAAAAATAGTCTCTTGCACATACCAGGGCATTAATATTTCTTCATCATAATCGTTGCCGTCTTCCTGATTACTGTCGGCAATAAACTGATTATAGCCGCTGCTTTGCCGGGGTACAATTGAGATTTGAACAATACCGCTTTCTGTCCATGCACCGTTTTCGTTGACTATATATCCATCTGGTGTTGTAGTATTTACATATAACCATCCATCCGGATTAAAATAATAGCATTCGGCGACACCATCGTCATTTCCATCAATCCATTTCCAGCCATTTGCCGGATAAGTTCCATTACCGTTGTCATACCACCATTTATCCTGATTTGGAGCCTGTCCTGTCCTCCATGTACCTGCGAATGCATTTCCCGCCATTATGATTACCATGAAAAATGCACATATTAAGGTAGATATTTTTTTCATTTTTACAAGTTCTCCTCTCGTTTTCTTAATGAAATAGATATGAATTTTTAATAGTACTTATAATCTTAATTATAAGTATTAAAAAGATGGGAGGTTAAAAGAAATTAAATGAAAAAGGAGGATCGTATGTCGTTTTATTCATAAAAAATAATAAAGCATATGGTATTTGGCATGTATAAATAAAATAAAAAAAGGAGATAAAGTCTGATAATTAAGATTATAAGAATGTAATGAAAGAATAAAACACAAAAATATAGTTATATTATATATTATATTGCAATTTATTCTAAAATGCAACTCTATAATGTTGACTAGAATAACTATATATTTGTTGATTATCTTCTCCCTCCCCTTCTGGCAGTCCTCTGATCAATCTGGCATAAATTGACAAATACACAGTCTCAGTGTAAGATTAGTAAAGACTATCAAGAGATTGGAGCAGGAAGCATGAAGACAGCAGTGCGTTATTATTCCAGAACAGGGAATACGAAAGTAATCGCGGAAGCCATTGCACCGATGGCGGGCTGCCAGGCGGAATCCATCGAAGTTCCGCTGGAAGAAGTAACGGATATCTTATTTTTGGGAGGTGCGGTTTATTGGGGACAGATTCCCGGGAAACTGAAAGAATATATAAAGAGCCTGTCCCCACAGCAGGTAAAGTGTGTAGCCATCTTTACCACAGCAGGAATTCAGGAAGGTGCATCAGAAATTTATAAAGTATTTCTGAAGTATCATGACTTAAAGGTTATGAAAGAAACGTACTTTTGTAGTGGAAAACGGGTTTACGATGCGAAAATTAAGGAAGAAACGGAAATATTTGCAGAAAAAGTTATGAGTCAGGCATCTATCATGAATCATTCGATCATGAATTAAGGAGGAAGGGATGAAACGGACGAATTTATTAATGAAGCTTCTGATTATCCTTCCGGTATTTCTCCTTGCGGCACTCCTCGTATGGATTGCGGTGGATGGACAGAGAGGCGGCATAAGGGAGACTCTTGCCTCCGGTCAGGAGACAGCGGCGGCTCCCGCGGCGCAGGAAGGGGAGCAGACGGCGGCTTCGGCTCCGGAGGCGGCCACGGAGGAAGTGTTAAAGCTGGAAGTATCGGAAACGGAAGCAGCAAGTACGGCCGCAGTGGCGGAGACAGAACCGGAGGATCCTGTCGTTCATCTGCTTTTTAGCGGGGATGTATATTTTTCCAGTCATGTATTGAACGCTTATGATAATGCAGGGGGCATACATGGAGTGCTGGATGAGGCATATCGGGACGAAATCAGCAGGGCGGATATCTATATGGCGAATCAGGAGTTCCCGTTCAGCGAAAGAGGAACGCCGGCTCCGGATAAACAGTTTACATTTCGGGTACCACCGGAACGGGTCTCCATGATGCATGAGCTGGGGATCGATATCGTGACGATTGCGAATAATCACACACTGGATTATGGAACAGATGCACTGGTGGATACGTGTACGACTCTGGAGAATGCGGGAATCCCCTATGTAGGCGCCGGTGCCAACATGGACCGTGCAAAGCAGCTGGAGATCATCGAGGTGCGCGGCAGAACCATCGGTTTCCTGGCAGCCTCAAGGGTGTATCCCGATACTTCCTGGGTGGCAAACAGCAAAAAGCCGGGAATGGTAAGTGGATACGATCCATCCATACTCTTAAAAGAGATCGAAGCGGCCGGGGAATACTGTGATTATCTGGTGGTGTACATGCACTGGGGAATCGAGCGGGACGAAAAGCCGCAGGAATACCAGCGGACCCTTGGCAGACAGCTGATCGATGCGGGAGCCGATCTCGTCATTGGAAGCCATCCTCATGTACTGCAGGGGATTGAATACTATCAGGGAAAGCCGATTGTATACAGTCTCGGCAATTTTATCTTTGGAAGCAGCATTCCGAAGACCGCGCTTTTGCGCGCTGATGTGGATCTGGAACAGAATCAGGTGAATTTATCCCTGGTTCCAGGCACTTCCGGGGCCGGATTTACAAAGGAACTGACCGATCCGGGAAAGAAGGCAGAGTTTTATCAGTACATACAGGGGATTTCATTCGGTGTGTCCATTGATGAAAATGGCGCCGTGCGGGGGAATTGACATGAATTTACGGTTGGCTGAAATGACTGATTTACCGCAGCTTAAAGCTGTATATAAAGATATCATCCAAAATATGGTTGAAAGTGGAGTCCCGATCTGGGACGAAATATATCCTTGTGAGTTTTTCGCCGAAGATATTGAAAGGAATCGTCTTTACGTTCTCATGGAAGAAGAGAGAATTGTTTCCGCATTTGCCCTGTGCAGTTCAGCCTCAGGAGCTGACTGTGTGAGATGGAACGATGAGCAGGGGAATGCCCTTTACATTGACCGGTTTGGAGTGAACGTCGATTACCTGAGAAGGGGAATTGGCAGTATTGCGCTTAACATGGCGATTGCCCGGGCGGGAGAACTGGGGGCTGAATACTTAAGGCTGTTTGTTGTGGATATCAATGAACCGGCGATTAATCTCTATGTGAAGAATGGTTTCAAAAGGGCAGAGGGAGTGTATGACGAGGTGATTGATGATGATCTTGTCCTGCATGAGTATGGGTTTGAGAGAGTGGCGGCTCTGGTATAAAGAGACCGCCAGTTTTTCCGTTCATGAATGGAGGAAGGAAATTGCTCAATCCGTCTGCTCCTTCAAATACCGGTCCCCCTGACACGCGCCGCGTTCTTTGAAGCGCTTTGCCATGGAGTTCAGCACAAGCCGTTTGTTTCCGCTCCATACGGGGGCTACGAGAAGCTTTTTGGGACCGTCGCCGCTGATCCGATGGATTACCGTCTCCGGCGGGAGAAGAGCGATACAGTCGATTACGAGATCGAGGTACTCCTCCAATGAAAAGGTCTGAAAACCACCTGCGCGGTATAAGACGGCAAGGTCGGTTCCTTCCAGCACATGCAGAAGCTGCAGTTTTATACCGTTAATGCCGTGTTCCCCTAAGCGGCCGAGATAGCTGACCGTATCCTGCATCATGGCGGGCGTCTCCCCGGGAAGGCCGAGAATTACGTGGGCGATCACGGTCAGACCGGCGGCATGGAGTCTTTGAAAAGCATCTTCGAAGACGGACAGCGGGTAGCCGCGGCGAATGAAGCGCGCTGTTTCTTCGTGAATCGTCTGCAGGCCCAATTCCACCCAGACCGGTTTTATGCGGTTTAACTCAGACAGAAGCGCAATTACTTCAGGCGGAAGGCAGTCGGGGCGTGTGGCAATGGACAGGACAGCGATGTCCGGATGGGTGATGGCCTCAGTAAACAGCGCCTTTAAGCGCGAAGTCGGCGCGTACGTGTTTGTATAGGACTGGAAATAGGCAATGTAACGACCTTTGGGATATTCCGGTGAAGCTCCGGGCCGGTTTTTTTCCATCTTTTTTTCTACCCGGGCCTTAGCCGCTTCGATCTGTTCCGTGACGGATACGTGTGCGGACAGGGATTCGGCAAATTCTCCGGAGCCGCCGCCGCTGCAGAAGATACAGCCGTCCGTACCCAGGGTGCCGTCGCGGTTCGGGCAGGTCATGCCGCCGTCTAATGCCAGTTTATATATTTTATGACCATAGATATGTTTCATCTCATAATCCAGGGAATGGTACGGTTTTTCGTTCCAGTACATGAAAAGTCCTCCTTACCTTTTGAGTTCTTCCTCATTATAAGGAAGCGGCAGGGCGGGTGTCAAATGAAATTATAGGATTTCGATAAATATTATATTGTAGAAGACTCGTAAGTTATGATATACTTTTGTCAAAGAGCAGATTCCCGCGGCGCAGGTGTCGGAGGTATTCTGATATTTTGAAAATGTATGGAAAAAAGGAGATCATGTGACATGAAAGTATGCGATACAATTCAAATGCTCGAATCTGAAAAATCCAGAAAGCTTATGACCGCACTGTACGGCGAAGCGGCGGTGGATGCCAATATAGAACGGTATCAGAATCTTGTGAAAAGTTTTCAGAAAAAATTTGCGGAAGAAGACGTGACCCTGTTCAGTTCCCCGGGACGTACGGAAATCAGCGGCAATCATACGGATCATAACCATGGAAAAGTCCTTGCAGGAAGCATTAACTTAGACTGTGTCGGTGTGGCTGCGAAAAACAACAGCAGCAAGGTACATATTATCAGCGAAACATTTAATCAGAGCTTTATCATTGATCTGAATGATTTATCCCCCAGCGATAAGAAAGCGGGAACGATTGACCTGGTGAAGGGACTCCTTCAAGGCTTTAAGGAATCCGGCTATGAGGTTGGCGGTTTTAATGCCTATATTACGAGTAATGTCATCAGCGCGGCCGGCGTCAGCTCCTCCGCGTCCTTCGAGATGCTTTTATGTTCTATTTTAAATACATTCTTTAATGAAGGCCGTATGGATACCGTAGCCTACGCCCACATTGGAAAATATTCCGAAAACGTATACTGGGACAAGGCCTCCGGACTGCTGGATCAGATGGCCTGTGCGGTCGGTGGTCTCATCACCATCGATTTTCTGGAGCCGGCTTCTCCGGTTGTGGAGAAGATCGATTTTGATTTCAGCTCCCAGAATCACAGCCTGATTATCGTCAATACCGGAAAGGGCCATGCGGATTTAAGCGCGGATTATTCCTCTGTGCCGATCGAGATGAAGAAAGTGGCCGAATTTTTTGGAAAAGAGGTCTGCGCCGAGATTACGGAAGAAGAGGTAATTGGACACCTTGCGGAAGTGAGAGAGTATGCGGGAGACCGTTCTGTGCTGCGCGCCCTTCATTTCTTTGAGGAAAACAAGCGCGTGGAGGCGGAAGTAAAGGCATTAAAGGAAGGCCGTTTTTCCGATTTCTTAAGCAATATCACGGCTTCCGGCAATTCCTCCTGGAAATGGCTTCAGAACTGCTTTACCAACAGTGCCTATCAGGAGCAGGGGATCACTGTCGCATTAGCACTTACGGAATTATTCATCGCCGGGAAACAGCGCGGCGCGTGCCGTGTTCACGGGGGCGGTTTCGCAGGTGTTATCATGGCTATGCTGCCAAACGATCTGGTGGAAGAGTACGTGGCATATATCGAGAAGGCCCTCGGAGAGGGCAATGCTTACCGCATGAGCATTCGTCCTTACGGAGCCATCTGTTTTGATGCGGTAATGGAAGAACAATAAGGGGGAAGGTACCATGAAGGAAAAACAGAATCTGGTCATTACCATTGGGCGGCAGTACGGCAGCGGCGGCCGGATCGTAGGCAAAGCGCTGGCGGAAGAGCTGGGAATACATTTTTACGATGAGGAAATTCTGACCATGACATCGGAGCAGAGTGCAGTCGGAGAGGTATTTTTCCGTCTGGCCGATGAAAAGGCGGGCAATAATCTGCTTTACAAGATTGTAAGCGGGATGAAGCCGCAGCTGGGGAAGCCGTCTACAGACGGCGATATCGTAAAACCAGAGAATCTGTTCCGTTTCCAGTCCGAGGTTATCCGGGAACTGGCAGACCAGGAGTCCTGCATCATTGCCGGACGCTGTGCTGATTACATCTTAAGCCGCGAGGACGTGGACGTGCCGGGCCTCGTAAAAATCTTCGTTTATGCCGATGTCCCGGCCCTGGTGAGGCGTACCATGGAAGTGGATAAGGTGGATGAAAAAGAGGCTGCAAGACGTGTGAAGAAGATTAACAGAGAGCGCAAGGAGTATTACCGTTACTATACAGGCGGCCGCTGGGAGGACTGGACCAATTACGATCTGATCATCAATACCAGCAAATTCGATTTGGAGCAGACCGCGAAGCTTATTAAGGATTACATCAAGTTAAAAGGAATTGAACTGTAAGATGAACCGGAAAAGTGCGTTTCTAACGACTACGATGGGCGTCTGCCTCACAGCGATGATTTGCTGCGCGCTGTGGGGCAGCGCTTTTCCATGTATAAAGATAGGATATCAATTATTTCAGATTGACGGCAATGACATCTCCAGCCAGCTTTTGTTTGCCGGCTGCCGTTTTACCCTTGCAGGTGTGCTGACGATTTTCCTAGGCAGCCTGATGAACCGCCGTCCTCTAATCCCCCGGAAGACCTCCTGGATCCGGATCGCTAAGCTTTCCCTGTTCCAGACCGTCATCCAGTATCTCTTTTTCTATGTCGGCCTCGCCCACACGACAGGGGTGAAGGCCTCTATTATTGAGGCCTCCAACGTATTTGTAGCCATTCTCATAGCCAGCCTTATTTTCCGCCAGGAAAAGCTGGACAAACACAAGATCATCGGCTGCATCGCCGGCTTTGCCGGTGTCGTTTTAATCAACATCAACCAAGGCGGACTGGACATGAGCCTGTCCCTGACCGGAGAAGGCTTCATCCTGCTTTCGACCATCGCCTATGCGGTCTCCTCAGTCCTGATAAAAATCTATTCCCGGGAGGATAATCCGGTTATGCTGAGCGGCTGGCAGTTCCTGCTCGGTGGAATTATCATGATTCTCTGTGGATATCTCACCGGCGGAAGCGTGAGTGTGTGGACAGCGCCTTCCATTTCCATGCTTTTTTACCTGGCTGCCGTCTCGGCAGTAGCGTATTCCCTTTGGGGAATCCTGCTGAAACTGAATCCTGTCTCCAAAGTCGCCGTCTTCGGCTTCATGAACCCGGTCTTCGGAGTGGTCCTCTCAGCCCTGTTCCTGGGCGAAGGACAACAGGCCTTCGGGCTGACCGCTATAGGGGCACTGGTCCTGGTCTGTATCGGGATCTATATTGTAAACAAACAGCAGTAGCAGCCAACCTCTAAAAAGCGCCCATGCTTCCGGCCCGCCCTTTCCCGGCTCAACTCTGCGGCGGCGTAACTTTCAATGATCCCACCGGAAAAAACACAATCTCAAGTATACTTACTTCTGGAGTACTCATAGTAGATCTTAGTAATCTCCTGCAATAGATCTGTATGCTCAAAATCCTTATGGTAAACCATATTGATCTCCCGCGTCATGCTCAGGTTCTCGATGGGCAGTCCGGTCATCTTTCCTTTCCGCAGTTCCGAGGCAAATGCGCTCTTTGCCAGAATCGACACTCCGAAGTCTCTTCGCACCAAATCCTTGATCGTGGCCACGTTATCCACCTCCAGAGTCACATTTAACTCATCGATAGAGACGTTATTGCTCTCCAGGTGGGAGATAAATAAGTTTCTGGTGGCAGAATCCGGCAGGCGGAGAATCAGGCGCTGTTTTTTCAGCTCTTCCAGTGTCACAATGCTTTTCTTTGAGAGGGGATTGTGGTTGGATACTGCCAGGATCAGGGAATCCGTGTCCAGCATGACGGAATTAAAGTTATTATCCACGATCTTTCCCTCGACAATTGCCAGGTCCAGCTCGTAAGTTTTCAACTTATTATAAAGATTATTTATGGTGTCAGAAATAATAGTTATGCGGCAGCCTGCGTTCAGGCTGCTGTAACGTGCCAGAACCTCCACCATGATATTGCTCTCTGAGGTGTGGGTGATTCCGACGGACAGCCTGGTGATGTGACGCTTCTGATCACCCAGACTCTGCTCCAGATTCTGGTAGAGCGTCTGGATTCTTTTGGCGTACTTTATCGCAATTTCCCCTTCCTGCGTCAGTTTCAGGGGGCCCTCCCCCCGAATGAAGAGCGTTGCACCCAGATCCTGTTCCAACTGCCGGATATGCTGGCTGACCGCCGGCTGCGTCAGGGAAAGCAGTTCGGCCGCCTTTGTAAAACTGCGTGTCTCATTGACCTTTATCAGGGTTTCCAGTTTGGAATCCATCATGAACATCACACCCCTATCATAAAAATTTATAGATACAATAGATACCATAATTTGCTATTATACATATGACTGCTATAATTGTACCATAGAAAGGAGAAAAATCATATAGTATCAACAATAATGGGGAAAAAGGGGATGTTTTTATGGAACTTTTATACAGTCAGATGGATGAATCTACAGCGGTACTCTGTTCGCTGTCTATCATACTGTTCGCGGGGTTTATTGTCACCAGAATTACGAAACGGCTGAAGCTGCCGAACGTCAGCGGCTATATCATAGCCGGAGTTTTGATCGGTCCGTGCTGCTTAAAGATGGTGCCGTCGGATATTCTGGGACATATGGGATTTATGAGTGATATCGCGCTGGCGTTTATCGCCTTCGGCGTTGGGAAATTTTTTAAGAAGGAAGTTATTAAGGAAGCAGGGATCAAGGTGATTATCATCACGATCTTCGAGGCGCTGGCGGCCGGTGTTCTCGTGACGATCAGCATGAGAATGATATTCGGAATGTCATGGAACTTCGCGCTGATTCTGGGGGCCATTGCCACGGCTACCGCTCCGGCCAGTACGATGATGACCATTCATCAGTACCATGCGAGAGGCGATTTTGTCAATGTCCTTCTGCAGGTGGTGGCTCTGGATGATGTGGTATGCCTTCTGACATTCAGTGCCGTAGTGGCGGTGGTCAATGCGAGAACCAGCGGCCATATCTCATTTACGGATGTGATGGTTCCCATCTTCTGGAATCTCATGGCACTGGTTCTCGGATTTTTATGCGGAGTTGTGCTGTCGAAGCTGCTGACACCGGCCAGGAGCAAGGATAACCGCCTGATTCTGGCGGTGGCGATGCTGCTGGGGATCTCGGGCATCTGCGCATTTTTCCAGCTTTCTCCCCTTCTGTCCTGCATGGTATTCGGTGCGACATATATGAACGTGACCAATGATAAGAAGCTGTTTAAGCAGGTGAACCATTTTACGCCGCCGGTCATGTCCATGTTCTTTATCATTTCCGGTATGAATTTAAATGTGACGGCGCTCCGGACGGCAGGAATCATAGGAGTCAGCTATTTCTTTATCCGTATCGTTGGAAAATACGCGGGTGCTTACATCGGATGCTCCATGACAGGAATGCCTGTAACCATGAAACGCTATATCGGCCTGGCGCTGATTCCACAGGCCGGCGTTGCCATCGGTCTTGCGTTCCTTGGACAGAGAATGCTTCCGGCAGAGATCGGAAGTCTGCTCCTGACCATCATCCTGTCATCCTCCGTGCTCTATGAGCTAATTGGCCCGGCGTGTGCGAAGATGTCGTTCTTCCTTTCGGGAACGATCAAGCGGGAAGTGATCCAGTCTGTGGAAGATTATCAGCCGGCCCACGCAGTGAAATAAAGAATAGAAAGTGTTGATGGCTGAAAAAGGAAGCTCGTGTATAACACATGAGTAAGTTCACGCGTTTGATATGATCGGGATGTAGTAAAATGGGCTGTTATCTGCTATGATATAAATCATTATAGAAGAAATGGGATTGCAGGTGAAAGAAAATCAGAACAGGGAGGCGGATTTATGATGGATTACAGCTCCGGAAACAAACGTGCGTGGGAATATAACGCTTACGAGTTTTGGCTTAAGGAAGAGGGGCATCCTTGTAAGAAGGCAGATAAAATCAGAGAGAATCCGGCCGCGATGCTGAAAAAGTATTCTGCGTATTTTGATACGTATGAAGGCAGAAAGATTGCCAATATCTGCGGTTCCTGCGGAACGATGATTTGCAGCGATTTCCACCCATTTACCAAGATTGCGGATATCCTGAATCTGGAACAGCCATCCATGAGCTACTTCTCGACTGCTGTTTTTGAGGGAGAGATGGCTCACGCACGTTTTTACGAAGACAGTGTCAGACAGAAGATGCCGCGATGCAGCTACAGGAAATACACTGTCAGCGAGATTATCAACGCCGTCATAAACAACAAGTTTATCCTGAAGAGATTTGATGAACATCCGGCCTGGGACAATCCTGATGTACCCGGAGAATTTACGATTACAGCAGACAGAGGTGTAAGATGAAAAGAGTAAAAATAACAGTTCTTCGAAAAGAATTTTATCCGGATTTTGCCGATGAATACTTAACGGAAGGCAGGGAGGCAGGGCCCTGTGCCCTGCTGAACGTGGGAGACAGCTTTGTCTTTGAGGGAGGCGCGCAGATGCCCGAGGGATTCTGTCCCTGGGCGTGGATTGACATTTACCACAGTGTCACAAGCTTAGCAGCAGGCGGGACGTATAAACCGTGGAACCGGAAAGACGGACAGACCATCGTCTGCTGTACGGATGGAATACGTCCCGTAGTGTTTCGCGTGGAAACCTTTGGCGAGAATGATGAGACAATAGAGTAAGAGGAAGGGGAGTGCCGTCTACATCGTCTTTGGACAAACGTACCGCGGCATTCCTTTACTGTGTTTCCCATATTCTATGGCCTCGGCAGGACAGCGGCAGATACAGGCCATACAGTGTGTACAGTTCTTACCCCATACCGGTTTTCCTGCTTCGAGCCGGATGTTGTTCAGCGGGCAGACTTTTATGCATTTTCCGCAGGATATACATGTGTCGGCAGCGGAAAACTTCTTTGCATGAACAAACGCAGGATAAAAAATATCATTTATAATACCGCTGTTTATCTTATCCTGAGCGGTCAAGGCAGGCTGTGGAATGGGCTCGCCTCTCTTTATCGTAAGAGCGGTTTTGTCAATCACAGCTTCAGACCGCTGGATGATGTCCAGTGCTTCCTTCTGTGTCGGTGTGGAAAACATCGCAATGTAGTTTTCCGGCATCTTGATCTGGGCACATCCCAGATAGTGAAACTTCCGCGCAGCACAAAGCTTTTCTAAGTATCTGCCTGCATTCCCGATACTGCCGCCGCAGGTCATCACAAAATAAATGTCCCTGTTCCCGGTCAGCGCCGCGTTTTCCAGCCATTCCTGTACGATGCGCGGAATCCGCCATGCATAAGTAGGGACGACGACGCCCCACGGGCTGTCTGAGTGTATTTCTGAATAATCGTGGTTTCGGATTCTTTCAAACAAATTGAGGACCTCGTCCCGGAGCTCTCTGCCAATTCTCTTTGCAGTGTATTCGCTGTTTCCTGTCCCTGAAAAATATAAGATCATAGTAATCACCTTTCGCCTTGTTTTTTATAGCTGCGAACTGATATGACGTATGCTCGCATAAATGAGGTTGATCAAATCAGCAATCTCTTTCCATTGCGTTCCGTCTACACTTAAATAGTAGTAGTTCTTCGTCCCCTCTTTCCGCATTGCAACAATCCCGGATTCCTTTAATATTTGCAGATGGTGGGATACGGAGGGTCTTGTAAGATGTGCTTTCTCTGCAATTTCACCGACTCGGATTCCGGACAGATCGCTTTCCAACAGCACCAGCAGGATCAGCTGTCTTGTTTCATCGCCAATGGCGGTAAATGCGTTTCTGCATTTCTGAAAGCCATGAACGATTTCTAACAGGTTCTCATCACATTCTTTTGCCATTACCGGCCTCCTTATCGATAGCTGACGTCTAATTTTTCACGCGGTGCAGAACGGAGAAATTTAACGGCCGGGTAACCCATTACCAGGGTCATGGCGGCTCGTTTTCCTTTTGGTATGTTCAGCGCCTTTTTTATTTTGTGCGAAGCATTAACCGCCGTTGTGAAAAATCCGCTGAATAGTACGCCGAGACCATTAGCCTCCGCGACAAATTCCATATTCTGTGCTGCGAGAATACCGTTTGTTTTTTCTTTTGCCAAAATAACAATGACAACAGGCGCGTTGAAAAAGAAGAAGTTATCATCAATCTTATTATTTCTTGCCATGGAACTGAACAAATCTGCTAATGGCTTTAACTTCCGAAAGAGGCTGACCGCCATTTGCTCGATACGATTTTTTTCACGATCTAGCACGATAAAGGATACATCCTGCATATTCTTCGCTGTATGCGTAAGTCTGCCCGCTTCCAAAATCTGGCTGATTACTTCACTGGGAATTTCTTTCTGCTTAAATTGCCGGATGGTCCGGCGGAAACGGATTACATTTAACACATCGTCCGGATTCAGACGGTTCTCTTCCTTTTTTACGATCTGTTCCACAGAATAATTGGTGATGGAAATGGCTTCCTTTGGACAGACTGCGCTGCATTGTCCGCACATGAGGCAGTGATCGGATAATGTTTTTGCTTTTTTATAATTGATGATAATATTATGTGCAGCGCATACTTTCGCGCAAACACCGCAGCCAATACATTTTGTTGAATCAATCGATACCTGATGTCCTTCCATATTTCAGACTCCTTTCGTTAAAGTTCATGAACCATTATAACGAACAGGAGCATGCAATACAACATCGGTAAAGAAATTCATTACCGATGATCGTTACGGAGGGGGCAACCGTTACATTGCGGCTCAGTTCGTACAGCCGCTCTCCTTCGCAGTCCGGGCATTCGATTACGTCGAAGTATGGGTCCAGAATTCCGGCATCTCCATTCTTTTCGGACAGACGCCGGAGAAGAATAGGGAAGACTCCTTCAAACTTTCCGGCCGCTGTCGTCCTGGGCGGTTTGAGATCAGGATAGGCCTGTTTGATCAGGGGACTTTCAACTCCTTCATATAAAAGCGCCTTTTGGAGCTCATGCATCTGATTGACCGGAATATTGGAGCCATCGGGAAGTCCATAATATTGAAACGCGCGGTAGAGGATGGAGGTCTGGTAGACTCCATACTGCTTTTCCCAGCAGCGTACCGCCCCCTGCTCCAGAGACAGCGATTCGTCGACGGCTGAGATGGTCTCCCCGCAGAAGGGACACGTCCGGATTCCCAGCTTTTCGTAGATCATGCGCAGATCGGTGTAGACATCCGTCACAGTTCCGGCGGTGGAGCGCGGATTTTTATTACTGTCTGTCTGGGAAATTACAATCGCAGGCGACACGCCCTGTATGCGTTCCACCTTCGGCTTCTGAATGCCCTGTAATGACATGGCTTCCAGGTACTGTCTCTGACATTCCTGAAACAGGACGTCGATGAGCAGTGTGGACTTGCCGGAGCCGGAGACACCGGTGAATACGACAAGCTTGTTTTTCGGTATTTCCAGGGAAATGTGTTTGAGGCTGCCCTCATACGCACCGGTTATTTTAATGACTGACATGGATACCGCCTTTCTGCCCTGTTCCATCCGTGAGACAGCTTTGCCGATGATGGATGAAGGCTCCTTTCAATTTATCAGTGTGTGTTGATTCGATGATGTTATTCAGAAATTGGATATCATAATTATAGCAAGCGGAGAGTGAGGGGGCAAGAGAACGCGGCTGTTACGATGGAAAATTATAAATAGAAAATTGAAAATAATTACGAAAACCCCTTGACAGTTCATACTGTAACTAATATAATTACAGTATGAACTGTATCTGAGAAAATAACAGTAGTTACAGCAGAGGGAAAGGAGCAGCAACGATGGATATCATGACAATTAATAAAGATAATTTTGACAAAGAGGTACTTCAGGCAGAAAAACCGGTGGTTCTGGATTTCTGGGCGCCGTGGTGCGGTTACTGCCGCAGACTGGGACCGGTGGTGGACCGTCTGGCGGCACAGTATGAAGGAAAGCTTCTGGTGGGCAAGGTTGATATCGATGAGAGTCCGGAACTGGAGGAGAAGCACGAGATCGAGACGATCCCGACACTGATCGTATATCAGGGCGGTAAGGCGAGCGAGCCTCTCATCAACCCGGGTTCCATGACAGAGATTGAGGACTGGCTGAAAGAGAACGGCGCGGTTTAAAACGAAACAATAACTGTTCGCAAGAGGAGAATACGATATGAACGATA
The DNA here is from genome assembly GCF_051132295.1 of Hungatella sp. SB206. Lineage (NCBI taxonomy): Bacteria > Bacillati > Bacillota > Clostridia > Lachnospirales > Lachnospiraceae > Hungatella > Hungatella sp. SB206. The sequence goes on from NZ_CP096603.1 coordinate 1,892,015, forward strand.
AAATATATGACGTTGTCATCATTGGCGGAGGTCCTGGCGGCTATAGTGCGGCACTTTACTGCGCAAGAAGCGGCATGTCGGTCCTGGTGCTGGAAAAGCTGTCGCCGGGCGGTCAGATGGCGACTACCGGTCAGGTAGATAATTATCCCGGATTTGAAGACGGAATCGACGGCTTCGAGCTGGGAGATAAGATGAAAAAGGGCGCCGACCGTTTCGGTGCGGAGACTTCTTTTGACGAGGTGATCCGTGTGGATCTTCAGGCCGAGCCGAAGAAGATCACGACTACAGGCGGTGAGCTTCTCACAAAGACGGTGGTGATCGCCACCGGCGCTTCACCGAGAGAACTGGGACTGCCGGAAGAGAAGAAGCTGCGCGGCCGAGGAGTGGCATACTGCGCGGTATGCGACGGAATGCGGTATAAGGACAAGACTGTCGTGGTATCCGGCGGCGGCAACAGCGCGGCGGAGGATGCGTTATTCCTGGCAAAGATCTGTAAGAAAGTATATCTCGTTCACCGGAGAGACGCACTGCGTGCCTCCATGGTATACCAGAATGCGCTGAAGGACAGCCCGGTCGAGTTTTTGTGGAATAGTCGTATTGAAGAGATTTTCCACGAGAAGAAGGTGACGGGAGTCCGCCTGGCCGATGTGAAGACGGGGGAAGAGAGGGAGATCGCCTGCGACGGCCTCTTCGTAGCGATTGGACGAGTGCCTGACACAGCAGTTTTTGAAGGACAGGTGGAGAGAAATGAACAGGGATATATCATCGCGGACGAGACGACCAGGACGAACGTACCGGGGGTATTTGCGGTCGGCGATGTGAGAACAAAACCGCTGCGCCAGATCGTTACAGCCGCTTCAGATGGAGCTGTGGCCTCTAAGTTTATTGAAGAATTTATTCAGAAATAATAAAAAATGTGGGCAGTAAAGCCTCCTTAAAAGGCAAAACTAATATCTTTATTGCTGAGTTGGATGTTGTGGGAATTACAAGACATGAAACAGTGGTTCCCATTTTGAGAGTGTCGGCTCTTGCATTCCTTTATTTGCTGGGCAAGGCAGAGGCGGAGGGACTAAGCGGAAAATCGTAATATATTTCTGCATAGTAAACTGTTTCTGGTGTAGAGAAAGCTTAATATGTAGTGGATTTTGGTCAGAAGACAGAATGAAGGGACTGTGACCAAAGTCACATAAAAAAGAACGCTTACAGGTATGTAACCTAGAGGCGTTCTTTTTGTGGTAAAATTAAGCTGCTATGAATAACATTACTGAGAAACATTATAGCCTAAAACAGGGAAGATTGCCAAGCAGATTAATATCCTGTTTTTTGCTGCATATCAGTGAAACAGGGGACTGTGTTTTTGTGCGCTAAAGCAAAGAAGGCTTTGCACAAAACTGAGAGTGAAAGCGGGTAAACATAGTATTTCAGCGTAAAATATAGCATTTTAGCATGAAAATACCGCATGATAGAGCGGAATACTAGGCAATATGCAGACAGCATTGTAAAATAAGCTTATTCAAATCAGAGAGGAAGTGAACATGTGATGAAGAGCCTGTTTCAAGTAAATGGAGCTCCTTTTTTCTCTATAGGAGGGCAGACAAATAATTCAAGTACCTATCATGCAGAGGCAATGCGGCAGGCGTTTAAGGGAATTGAGGCAATGGGAATGAATACAATCGCCGCACCAGTGTACTGGGAACTCCTGGAGCCCAGAAAGAATGAATACTGTTTTGAACAGATAGACATGATTCTGGAGGAGGCAGAAGCCAGAAAGCTGAAAGTAATACTTTTATGGTTTGGGTCGTGGAAAAATGGGGCATCTCACTATATACCGCAATGGATGAAAAGAGAGAAAGAAACATACAGGGTCTGCAAAAATAAGAGTGGAATGGATACAGCGATTCTGTCTCCGCTGTGTAAGAAAAATATGGAAAAAGATGCGGAGGCATTTGAGAGATTTGTACGGCACGTGAGAGAGAAAAATGCAAATGGAACTGTCCTTGCTCTTCAAGTTGAAAATGAACCAGGACATTTGGGGACCCCCAGGGATTATTCCGAGACTGCAAATCAAGTCTTTGAATCTCTGATTCCTGAAGAGTTGTTTCAGTGGATCAGGACTTTGAGAGAGGGTTCAGTATATGACTGCGTGTCAGAACATAACTGTGAAGAATGGAAAAACTGGCAGATGACGTTTGGATTTCACGCTCCGGAGATATTTTCGGCCTATTACGTATGCAAATACATTGAGAGAATCGCGGAAAGAGGAAAAAGTATCTATGATATTCCGATGTATGTGAATGTATGGGTGAGAGAGACTTCAAACCGGATTGCCGGTATTGATTATCCGTCGGGAGGTGGAACTTCCCTTGTGCTCGATTTGTGGAAGGCATTTGCACCCCATATTGACTGTATTGCTCCAGATATTTATTTTGAGTCTTATGAAATCTACAATGAAATTTGTTCGATTTATAAGCGGGCCGATAATTTGTTGTATATTCCGGAATCGAAGGCGAATGGGAATAATGGCAGACATCTTTTGCGGATGATCGAAAAGCATGAGTTGTCATCGGTTCATTGTTTTGCTATAGACAGTATTTTTGACGGAAAGGGGATTATAAAAGAGGAATGTCTGGATTATAAGGATACGATATCTGTTCTGCTAGCCATGAAACCATTAATTGAAAAGTATCATGGAACAGGGCGAATCTATGCAGTCGCTCAGTATGAGGGAATGGATTCTCAATTTATTGATTTTGGTGACTATTATGGCAGAGTCTACTATTTAAATTGTATTAGCGATGAGGCTTATATTCATCTGGATCCCAGCCACAATGAAGAGGAATATATTTCACAGATTGCCAAAGGTCTCATCATTTATGAGGGAAATGGAAGTTTCTATCTTGCGGGAGGCGGATATAAACTGGTACTGATAAAAAAGACTTCTTTGGAAGAAATGTCGGACATTCTTGTTTCCTATAAGCAGATTGCAGCCAGAAATATCAGCTATATCAAGGTGGAAGAAGGCTATTTTGATGAAGAAAACAGATTTAAAGTTACGAAAAAAAGGAACGGAGATGAGTCTGATATGGGGTTGTGGGTGGAACCGGATATTGGAGTTTTGCATGCAGAACTGTGAGGAAAAGTATGAAAAAAAGAGATATCAGTAAATATATATTTTTATTACCTGGTATGGCTTTCTTTACGTTTGCCTTGCTGATCCCCTTTCTGATGGGGATTCATGTGGCTTTTACCGACTGGAATGGGATCGCGAAAGACTACCATTTCGTAGGATGTCAAAATTTTAAAACCATGCTTTTAGACCAGCGTTTGTATGGGCCGATACGTAATACATTGATTTTTGCATTATTGGGTACCATTGGAAATAATGTACTGTCACTGTCACTTGCACTTCTTATTCATACAGAAACAGGAAAATTCGGAAAGCTTGCCAGACTTATTTACTTTGTTCCGGTATGTTTTTCGGCTATATTGACAGCCTTTTTATGGAAATTTATGTTTGGCGAGGTTTTCTTAACGCTGTTTGGAATTAAAAATCTTTTGGGAAATAAGTATATGGCGATTCCTGCTATTGTCGTGATGGGATTATGGAATGGAGCAGGAGTCAATATGCTGATCTATTTATCTGGACTTAAGAATATTCCTCAGGATTATTATGAAGCAGCTATGATGGACGGAGCAAATGCGGTCCAAAAGTTTCGGGGAATCACATTACCTCTCCTTATGCCCTCCTTTACAGTCTGTATTACACTGACAGTGACGACATGGCTAAAAGAATTTGCTACCACCCTGGCGGCAACGGATGGAGGACCGGCAGGCGCCTCCAGGACTATTTCCATTTACATTTATCAGAATCTCTACAGTTACCATAAAGCAGGATATGGACAGGCGGTATCGCTGGCTTTTCTGATTCTGTTGGTTGCGATCGGTTTGGGAATTTCTGCTTTTTTTAGAAAAAGAGAGGTGGAACTGTGACGGAAAGTTTTAGAAGGGGAAAAAGGATGTCGACAGGGAATGTATTGGGGAGAATTCTAATGTCGTTGCTCGTTCTGTTCTTTTTGTTTCCTATCTATATGGCAGTGCTTACTGCGTTTAAAACAAAACCGGAAATTGCAGGTTCTGTGCTGGCAATGCCGAAAGCGCTTTATCTTGGTAATTTTGCAGAGGGAATTAAAAAAAGTGATTTTTTTCGTGCTATATACAATACATGTATCGTTACTTTTCCGTCGGTACTGCTGATCGTAATTTGTTCCTCAATGTGCGGTTATACGATAGCACGCAATGGAAAGAGAACGTGTCTGATTAGAAGTATCGACAAGCTGTTTCTGGCTTCCTTAATGATTCCCTTTCAGATCATTATGATTCCAGTATATAAGATATTCAAAACCTTAAATTTACAGAATAATCTGATTGGAATGATCCTTATGCTGACCGGAACGAGTATTGCATACTCCTCATTTTTATATGTGGGATTTGTAAAGTCTATTCCGTTGGATATCGAAGAAGCAGCTTTGATTGATGGCTGCAACAGGTATCAGACGTTTTTTAAAATCACATTTCCATTGCTGAAGCCGATATCGGCGACGGTTGCGGCGCTTCATGTTATGTGGCTGTGGAATGATTTTAATATTGCACTTATCTTACTGCAAAAGGATGGAGTGCGGACTCTGACAGTAAAACAATTTTATTTTTTTGGACAGTATACCGCAGATTATGGAGTTGCGTTTGCAGTAACTCTATTGTCAATGATACCGGTAGTCATATTTTTCCTGTTTATGCAGAAGTATATTGTTAAAGGTATTGCGGCAGGGGCGGTTAAGAACTGATACTTTAAAAATCAGAAAATAGCCAGTCAGATGGCAGAATGGAGGACGTTATGAGAAAGAAAATAATGTATGCAGCTTTGGGCGCAGTCATGGTTTGGACACTGGGGGGATGCCAGAAAGCACCTGAGGTAAAAGAAGAACAGAATAGTACGGCACAGCCGCAGACAGAAGCATTGACGGAACCGGAATCTGTGGAGACGACAGACGGAAAGAAAATAACCATTACATGGCTGAATCATATGCAAGAGGAAGGGAAGAAGGCATGGGTCGAATTTGTGGTTCAGAAGTTTGAAGAAGAAAATCCTAATATTAAGGTTAACGTTGAAACTGTTGGGGCTGACAGTTATGTGACTGTGCTGCAGACGAAAATTGCGTCAGATGATGCGCCGGCGGTGTTTGATCTATATACGAATGAAGATGTTGTTATGTATCAGGAATCAGGGTATTTATATGACCTGGTCGAAATTGAAAATGTAAAGAATGTAGATGAGCAGCTTTTGACCTCTGGACAGGTAGACGGGGGACAATTTGGGATTCCTATGGAAACAAGTGGTTACGGTGTATTTTATAATAAAGATATCTTTGAAAAATATGGTATGAGTGAACCCGGAACACTGTCAGAATTATATCAGATATGCGAAAACTTACAGGCAGAGGGCATCCAGCCATTTGCGGCTCCCATGGGAGAACAGTGGGCTTTAGCACTGTATGCAAGAACGGTAAATGATCTGATCTCCGTTCAGAAGGACAAGGAGTGGTATGTGAAAAAGGCCAGGTTGGATAGCAGTTTTAAGGGAGATGATGATTTTAAAAAGGCAATGGAGATTTATTTCAGTTTTAAGCCTTACTGGGGAGATGATCCTTTTGGAACCTCGTGGGATAATGCACAGGATATGATAGCAACAGGAAAATCGGCAATGCTGATCCACGGTTCATGGGCCGTTGACGGTATATTATCTAAGAATCCAGACTGTAATATTGGCGTTTTTCCAATGCCGGTAAGTGATAACACTGCAGATGCAAAAATGATTAAAGAACCAGGGACGATGCTGGTATGTTATAAAAGTGATGATCCCAATGTTTTAAAAGCCAGCGCAGAACTCTTTAATACTATTTTCTCTATGGAGTCTCAAAAAAAGTATGCAGAAGAAGCAAAACAAATTCCTGCAGTGGCAGGGGAATATAATATGTTGGAACCGCTGAAACTGATTATGGATTATCCAGAAGATCAATCCTTTGTGGAATCAGGAGTTCAGAAATTTACTAATGAGTATGAAGACATATTCTATGAAACAATATCGGCAGCATCCATGAATGATACCTTGAATGCAGACTCGCTTTGTGATGAACTCGACAAACAATTCTCTGTTCTGATAAAATAAACTGGTGATAACCAGAGGAAACAGCCTTCTTGACTGTTTCCTCTGGTATCTCTATAATAAGAATATGAAAAAAAAGACACTGTATTTGATAAATGGGATCACTCTTATACTGATATTACTTCTAATTATTTATATTACAAACAATTATATCCGGATTTTTGACCGATCTTTATTTGGAATGCAGCAGTTTATTATTTCTCATGAGATACTGATTACTCTGCTGAAAAAGACGATTATCAGTACAGTTTTGGTGGTAATGGGTCTGGCATGTATTTGGCTTTATCTGCTGTCTTATGAATCACATAAATTTTTAATATATGCTGTTACTTTCTTTATTAGTGCGGGGGTCTGTATAACGATATGGGATACAACGGTGATGTTCCTTGCAGGCAGGGAGGTCTCTCGGGTTTGGAACCGGGCAGGAGATATATGCCTTCTGCTTTTTTTGGCATTGTTTTACTGTCTGGGGATAAACAGGTATAAAGTAACCAGACCATTAAATCTCGTTCATATGATCTGGGGGATTACGATGTTGGCATCTGCAGCCATTCCGGTAATCAGACCGATAGAGGCTAATAAGATTATGCAGATGGTTAGTATAGGCTATTGCATAATGACTGTATATATTTGTGGATATTTTTACTATAGAAAGCAGAAAATAAGAAGCAACGATTTTTTAATGATAATATCTGCCTGTGTGACAGGGGGATTATCATCATTTGCAAAAATGAAGACATTATCTGCTGCCCACAGCTTTTATAGAAATGTGCTGCCTTTTCTGATTTTGGTGGTCATCATGTTTTTCTTCCTGGATTTTTACCAACGTCATAGGACAGGAATTTTATTTGGCAGAGAGAATAATCGAAAACTACATGATCTTACCAGACACAAGGAGAGGATCACGGAACTGATTATTGATTATTGCCAGCGTCCGATTAATCTTCTAAAATCCATTTCCATGAAGCTAGAGAAAAATTATAACAATTATGAACCTGAACAGGAATATCTGCTGAGTCAGATGGACGGTTACTTAAATGAGATCAACCGATATGTAAAAAATGTTGGGGAATACTCAGGTATCTATATGAGTACAATTGAACAATATAATGTGTCTGTCAGTATTTATGTATTGATTAAAAATGCGCTTAACAGCCTGGAGGCGGAAAACATCAGGTGGGACTACAGAGAACGGAATCTGGAAAAAAACTTGGAGGGAAAGCTGATAACAGGAGATCCATTTCAATTGATCGACGCAAACCGAAAGATACTGGAATTCCTCTGTCATTATCGTAAAAATAATCGTCTGGATATCGAAACGGTAATCGGTGACGATTCTGTTGAGATTCTGTTTGGAATTACAATTGATCAGATCAAACGTCGTGAACTGCACAGAATTTCCAGGATATTTTCGAAAAAAACTTTTGTATCTTCTCTGGTGGAGCAGGAACTGGTTCCAATATCTATAGCAAAACAGTCGATTGAGCAGAATCACGGAAAAATTTGTTTCGAACAGTCAGGTGATCAGTTATCCATATCCTACAGGCTTATGCTGGCAGAAGAAAAAAAGAAACCGGAGGCAGAGCCGGAAATTGAAAAAGCATTTTCTGATGCGGCATATCACGTTGTTTTGATTAGTGCACTGCCTCAGCAGATAGAGTTGATCGAAGAATACCTGATATATGAAAATTATGATGTAAAAACCTTTTCATCTGCATCTGAGGCTTTGAGATATATTGAGGGAACCAGAGATATTAATATAGTCATTGCGGGTGATATGTTTGGCGAAATGGATGCTTTATCTGTTTGCATGGAGATTCGGAAAGAGTATGCTTTAGAGCAGCTTCCGATATTAATGATTTCACATGAAAAGCAGCGTGTTCTGAAAATGGAACCATTTTTATATGTAAACGATATCATTTATGAACCGTTTGAATATATAACTCTTATGCAGAAACTGCATTCACTGATTATACTTCAGGAATCTGCGAAAGAATCCATGCTATCCAGGCTTGATTTCCTTCAAGCGCAGATGGATCCACATTTCATATTTAACACGATCAGTACGATTATGCCGCTTTGTATGGAGGAACCGGAGGAAGCATACCGTCTGCTCGGCTATTTCAGCGAATATTTAAGAGGCAGCCTGTATCATAAAGGACTCAATACAACTATATTGTTGGAGCAGGAACTGGAGCTGATTCATGCCTATTTAAATATACAGGAAGTCCGGTTTAGCCATATGATTCGCTATATACTGGTAAATGAGGTGGATGAGACAGTAAAGATTTTACCATTAATTGTGGAACCTATTGTGGAGAATAGTGTGAAGCACGGAAGAATTACAGGTAAAGAGCTGCTGATTCGTATGGAAATACGAAGGGAAGGAAATGGAATCCGTTTTATAATTGAAGATAATGGAAAAGGCATGAGTGAGGAAAAGGTTCAAGCGGTTTTACAGGATAACAGTGAGGAAATATCGAATGGCTCATATTCAATTGGTCTGATGAATTTGAGAAAAAGACTTCAGATTTATTACCAGTCAGTTCTTAGAATTGAAAGCAGTGAGGGAGAAGGCACGAAAATCAGTTTTACCATACCCAGTGATAGTGTCAGATAATGGGGGGGGAGGAACACATGAAGGCGTTGTTGTTGGATGATGAAATTCTAGTTTTGAATAATTTGAAGTTTTTACTGAAAAATTTTCCGCAGATAGAGATTATATATGAGTCTACAAGTGCTGCAGAAGTAGTCAGCTGGATCAAAGAGAATGAGGCGGATGTGCTGTTTATTGATATATCCATGCCTGACATTAACGGAATTGATTTGGCAGAGTATGCATCTGGTATCCGCCCTAAGTTGAAGATTGTTTTTATAACAGCATATGATAATTATGCGCTGGAAGCATTTCGGGCAAATACTGTAGATTACTTGCTGAAACCAATTACGCTGCCAAAACTGACCAAGACTATAAAAAAATTGGAAAACTATATGGGCGATTATGGAAGCGATATTATCAGAAAATCAGAAAGCCAAAAGCTTACTCCTAAAATTCAGGGATATGTGGAAGATAAGTGCTATATTATCAGCAGCCGGGAAGGAATTTTTATTAAGGCAGAGCCGAGACGAATTGTACTGGTTTCTGCAAAAGGAGAATATTTACTTAAGAATCCAATGACGTACTGGGAGGAACTTTTGAAGAGACATCACTGGTTCAGATGCCATAGAGGTTATTTAATTAATCTGGATAAGGTTGTTTCCACATACCCATTGTTTAATCAAACATATGGGGTGCAGATGCAGGGATCGAAAGAAGAGGTAATCGTCAGCCGGTCCTATATTCCGGAATTTAAAAGATTGTTTTCATTATAGTGGAGGGAGAAGAAACTACGGATGCTGTCTTTTAAATAACAAACGATTTATAATTTTGCATATTCTATGCTAAGATATCAGCTTTGATAAATACAAGAAGGTATAAGTGTTACAAGTCCTTGAAAAAACTGGTGTTCTTTTAGAGAACGGAGACGGTGGGATTCGAACCCACGTGCCGGTTACCCGACAACCGCATTTCGAGTGCGGCTCGTTACAACCACTTCGATACGTCTCCAGAGCATTCAGATCGTCCGGCCATATGTGCCCGCCGAAACCCGAACTTCTACATTATACACGATAAATCATTTTTTGTGTAGTCCTTTCTCGTAAAAAAATGAAAGAATTTCTCATTTTTTTATGTATGGAAAGTCCAAAACCGGGAAAGATTAGAAAAGAACATAAAATATTACAACATTTCGTAAAAATATTTTATTTTATTCTGTCGAAATAAGGAGTAAAATAAGATCATCAAACAGAGAGGGAGGTGCTCCAAATGAAAAACATGTTTTATACATTTTCAACCGTAGAAGAAATGGTTGCGTTCGTAAACAAAGCGGAAGCCTGTGATTTCGATGTTGACATCTGTTACAATCATCTTGTAATCGATGGAAAATCACTGATGGGCGTTATGAACGTGGGCCTTGGAAAATCGGTGGAAATCGTATGCCACAGCACGGCATTTTCCCCGGAATCGTTAATCGGAAAAGTGGCGTAAGCCCAATTGCGGGAAAGAACCCGGATATTGCAGTAAAAACATGACTGGTGTGCAAATGACAAGCCCCGGTTTTATCTCCTGAATTCCTGAGAAGAGTCTCCTGGGAAAAGAAGATAAAACCGGGGTTTTTATTTGTCTTTTAACGCGCCGGTGCTGCCGACTTCATATCCGTCGGGGGTCTCCGCGTTCTTCAGCATGATCCCGTCTTCGCCGCAGTAATACCAGGTACCCTGCCATGGAATCCATCCGTTCTTCCGGTATCCGGAGTGATCGAAATAGTACCACTCCCCGCCGATGGATTCCCAGCCGTCCGTGGTCCACGTTCCGTCCGGGTGCTCAAACCACCATCCCGTGTCGTCGGAATTCCATTCTCCCACGGCTCGGCCGGGGGAGGAGACGGTACCGGGACCGTACGTGCTTTTCGTCCCGTTCTCCAGCACGGCTGCCTCGGAAGCGCTGATCTCCCAGGTCTCGGAAGTCATCCATTCACTTCGGTTTAATGAGTCGTCAACGAAACGGACGCTGAAGCTGTAGCTGCCTTTTCCCGCTATCTTATCGGATAAACGGCAGTAATTGGTGTAGGTGGTCACCATGGCGCCCACAGGCTGACCGTCATTTAACAGCTGAACCTGATAATAGCGGGCGTTGCTGTCGTCGTTCCAGAGTGCGGTGAAGGCCCCTTTATCCCAGGAAAGTCCGGTTAGAACGACCGCCGCTTCCGGGTCGGAGAGCGCATTTAAACGGACCGTCACATGCAGAACAGACTGGGATTCGAGAAATTTCGCCCGGTCGAATACGGCGCCGGCTCCGGTTAAACGGAACGCCTCTCCCTGTGCGGAAGAAAAATAATACCCGCTTTCCGCGCGGAGGGAAATCATGATTTCCGGCGATACTCCAGCTGTCCACGCCGAATCCGGCTGATTGACAATCTTCGTGTTGACGATCCGGCAGTGTGATGCGTAGTAGGGATCATTGACCGTGACGTATACTTCTCCGCCCGTTTTCCCCGCTGTTATGGAGGAGGAAAAACTGAGGGGAATCTTATCGATCTTTTCTTTCTCTTTGGCAAAGGCCGGAAGAGAGAGAAGGATGGAGAGGAGGCATGCGGCAAGGAGCAGCCCGGTCCATCGATGTGTGTATTGCTTCATAAATCTCACCACTTTCTTTTTCATATCCATATCATAATACTTTTTTTGAGGGAATATGTGGCCAAATTGTGAACAATTTCCTTGCTATCTGAAGATCACCGCGTTATAATCAAATACTGTCAATAGATAAATTAACACGTTTTTAACGAAAGGATTGGAATGTTAAAAGAGAGTAAAGAGGGGGAACGTAAGATGCGGTCGGAGAATACGGTTACCAATACGATTAACCGTTACCGGAGTTTTCGTTATGCACTGATACTGGAAGGGGTTGCCGTGGGCGCCATTTCAGGAGTTGTGGTGGTGGCATTCCGTTACCTGCTGGGATACGCGGAAATACTCCTGAATTCCGTTTTGAATTATGGAAGAACTCATACCTGGTTTGTGCCGGTGTGGTTTGTGGTGCTTGCTGTGGCGGCCATTATCGTGGCGATGCTTCTGAAATGGGATTCGCTCATATCGGGCAGCGGTATTCCTCAGGTGGAAGGCGAGATCATGGGCGAGATCGATGAATGCTGGTGGCGGGTCCTGCTGGCTAAGCTGGCAGGCGGCTTAATCGGTCTGGGATGCGGCCTGTCTCTCGGACGCGAGGGCCCCAGCATCCAGCTGGGCGCTATGGCGGCCAAGGGATTTTCCAGGATTACGAAGCGGGTGAAGACGGAGGAAAAGCTTCTTATGACATGTGGTGCGAGCGCCGGTTTATCTGCCGCGTTTAACGCGCCGATTGCGGGCGTGCTGTTCTCCTTAGAGGAGATACATAAACATTTTTCACCGGAGATCCTTCTGTCATCCATGGCGGCATCGATTACGTCAGACTTTGTTTCCAGAAATGTATTCGGCTTGAAACCGGTCTTTACTTTTCATATTACTCATATGATGCCGTTAGGTACATACGGCCATGTGCTTATTCTGGGAGCCATCATCGGGCTGATGGGCGTGGTCTATAACACCTGCCTGTCCAAATCCCAGGACATGTATCAGAAGGTTCCGGGACAGACGATGCGGCTGCTGATCCCATTTATGCTGGCCGGGGTGTTCGGATTCCTTTATCCGTCCGTTCTGGGCGGCGGTCATTCCCTGGTGGAGGTGCTCTCCTCCGGAGAAATGGTGATGGGCTCCCTGTGTCTGCTGTTTGTGCTGAAATTCGTATTTTCCATGGTGAGCTTCGGTTCCGGAGCGCCGGGAGGTATCTTCCTGCCCCTTCTCGTCATGGGAGCCGTGATCGGAGGCATCTACTTCAACGCGGTGGGAATGGTGAGCGGTTCTTTAGACGGGCTTTTAGGCAACTTCATCATCCTGGGTATGGCCGGTTACTTCTCCGCCATTGTCCGCGCGCCGATTACGGGAATTATCTTAATCAGTGAGATGACGGGGTCCTTCTCCCATCTGCTTACGCTGTCCATGGTGTCCCTGGCTGCGTATCTGGTGCCGGATATCATGCGGTGTGCGCCGGTTTACGACCAGCTGCTTCACCGTCTGCTGGCGAAGCAGAATCCGGATAAGAAGACGGTTCTGACCGGAGAAAAGGTGCTGGTGGAAGGCATGATCTTCCATGGAAGCGCGGCGGAGAGCATGAAGGTATCGGAGATTGCGTGGCCGAAGACGTGTCTCGTCGTCTCCCTGATGAGGGGCGAGGCGGAATTTGTGCCTAGAGGCGATACGAAGCTGCTTGCCGGCGATAAAATTGTCGTGCTCTGTGACGAGACTGCGGAGGGCCAGCTGCACCGGACGCTGCAGGAGTTCTGCGAGACGGTGAAAATGCAGTAAGTGAAATGAAATCCATTTGCAAAACATGCGGTGGATTCCGGAGTATTTAAGATTCCGGAATCCGCCGCTTTTTGTATGCCATCGGACGAACGGGCATACAGCAGCGCAAATTTTTGTAAATTTTTTTTGCAAATGTTCTATCTTTTCATTTCCCGTAAACTGGATTATTATAAGGCATGTAAGGAACAAACAAATTCTTCCAGGCCTGGAACAAAGGAATTTTTAATAACCGGCAGAAGCCGGCAGGAGGTTTGCAATGAGTAAATTAATTAATAAGAACTGCATCGTATTTGACATTGACGCGGCGGAAAAAAAGGACGTAATAAGCGTTCTGGTGAAGGAACTGGACGAAGCCGGAAAGATCACGAATCAGGAAGAGTTTTTCGAGGACGTGCTGGCGAGGGAAGCCATCGCACCGACCTACGTGGGCTTCGACATGGGGCTTCCGCACGGTAAGACGGATCACGTTCTGGAAGCGAGCGTGGCATTTGCGAGAACAGCAAGGCCGGTGGTCTGGAACGAAGAGACCGGGGAGACGGCGGATCTGATCATTCTCATCGCAGTGCCGCTTTCTGAGGCGGGAGATACACATATGAAGATCCTGGCGAATTTATCAAGACAGCTGATGCATGAGGAATTCAGAGAATCCTTGAGAAGCAGCACGAAGGATCAGGTATTTGACATCTTAACGGAAGTATTGGAGGGGTAAGAACATGAAAGAGCAAATCAAGATTTTAAAGAAGCACATTCTGACTGGTACGTCTCACATGATTCCGTTTATCGTAGCCGGCGGTATTCTGTTTTCCATCTCAGTTATGTTAAATCCGGCGGGAGCGGCAACTCCTACCGAGGGCTGGCTGGCAGGTCTTGCGCAGATCGGCCTCGGCGGCCTGACACTGTTCGTTCCGGTTCTGGGCGGCTATATCGCGTACTCGATCGCGGATAAACCCGGTCTGGCCCCTGGTATGATCGGAGCCTATCTTGCCAATTCCATGGGCGCCGGCTTCCTCGGCGGTATGGCGGCCGGTCTGATTGCCGGTGTTGTGGTAAAACAGTTGAAGAAGATTAAGCTTCCGATTTCTTTAAAGACACTGGGCTCCATTTTCATTTACCCGCTGCTTGGAACCTTTATCACAGGCGGTATCATCGTATGGGGGATCGGTACACCGATCGCATTTATCATGCAGTCCTTAACCTCCTGGCTTTCCGGTCTCGGCGATGTGGGCAGAGTTCCGTTAGCAACGATTCTCGGCGCCATGACCGCATTTGACATGGGCGGCCCGATCAATAAAGTGGCAACCTTATTTGCACAGACACAGGTTGATACGCTTCCATATCTGATGGGCGGTGTCGGTGTGGCGATCTGTACGCCTCCGATCGGCATGGGTATCGCAACCCTGCTGGCTCCGAAGAAGTACAATGCAGAAGAAAAAGAAGCAGGCAAGGCAGCTATACTGATGGGATGCGTGGGAATCACAGAAGGTGCGATTCCATTTGCAGCCAATGACCCGTTACGTGTTATTCCGTCCCTGATTGTGGGTGCAGTCGTCGGCAACATCATTCCTTTCTTAACCGGTGTGTTAAACCATGCGCCATGGGGCGGACTCATCGTACTTCCGGTTGTTGAGGGACGAATCTGGTATATCATTTCCGTATTAGCCGGTGGATTTGTAACTGCAATTATGGTAAACTTATTAAAGAAAAACAATACTGACGATTCCGCGGTCAAAGCAGCGGCAGAAGACGACGGACTCGATGAGATCACATTTGATGAATTATAATAGGAAAATTTCAAGGAGGATATTACAATGAAGGTAGTAGGAATTACATCTTGCCCATCAGGCGTGGCACATACATATATGGCAGCGGAAGCGTTAAAGCTTTCCGGACAGAAACTGGGAATTGACGTAATCATCGAGACACAGGGCGGAGCCGGTGTGGAGAATCAGTTAAAGCAGAAGGATATCGACGAGGCGGCCTGCGTGATTCTGGTCAATGACGTGGCTCTGGAAGGGCTGGACCGTTTTAAAGGAAAAAAAGTTCTGAAGATGGGAGTGTCCGATTTAATTAAGAAATCAGACGCCGTTATGAAAAAGATTCAGGATACATTTCAGTAATGCATACAGGGGAGCATGATTATATATAACGTGAGAGACAGGACAAAGAGGAGATGGGGAGTATCTCCTCAGGGCGTGTTCGAAAATTCATTTCTGTCAGATGTGACGCATATCTGGCAGAAATGAATTTTTAAACACGCCCTGGTTCTGTTATCTGTGTTTAGAGAGAAGAAGAGCGGCGGGGCCGCGCAGGGGAAAAGACTATGTTTAACGGAAGAATGCTGAATATCATCCGTCATTTGAAAACGCAGGGCGAATCCACCTATAAGGAGATGGCGAAGGAGCTGGGGGTGTCGGAGCGGAGCGTGCGCTACGATGTGGACCGGATCAACGACATTTTATCGCTGGAGCACCTGCCTGAAATCGAAAAACATTCTAAGGGAGTGCTGAAATATCCGGCAAATCTGGATTTAAAGGGATTAGAGGATGGCAACGAGGTCGTCTACACGAGCAGGGAGCGCATGTCCATCCTGCTGCTGATTCTGATGATACGAAATGAGGATTTAAAGATCAACCAGCTGAGCGAACAGTTTGGCGTCTCCAGATCTACTGTGAAAAATGATATGGCTGCACTGGATGAGGAGCTGAAGAAAGACGAGATGGGAATTGGCTATTCTGGTCATTTCTATCTGGCCGGACCAAAGCTTAAGAGAACCACTCTGATGAACCAGGAGTTCAGGAAGTATATCGATTATCTGATCAATCCATTTACTAACTATAATTCCTATGAGTTTTACTGTATCCATATCATACACAAGGCGTTTGAGGGCGTGTCGATCGCCAATGTGGTGATGGTGGTCGACGGGCTTTTGGAGGAACTGGGCTGTACGCTGACCAGCAGTTCCTATCTCTGGTATATGTCCAATATCGTGGTCCTGGTATGGTTCATTCTCCACGACAAGGAATATCCTCTCGACATCACGGTGATGCCGGAGTTTGACCCGGAAGTCTACGGCCAGTTTGCGAAAAAGCTGGAGGAAATCATCGGGAGGCCCGTGTCGGAGAATCACGTGTGCATGATGGCGAAGATGTATGACTTTACCAATAAAATGGCGGGAGGCAGTGCGGATGTAGACCCGGTTCACGCGCAGTCGGTGACATTTTCCCTGATCTCCGCCATGTCAAAGCGTCTCGATATGCCGTTTGATAAGGATAAGACGCTGGCGGAAGGGCTTTTAAACCATATGATTCCTTTGATTCAGCGCGTCAGAAACCACGTGGAAATGGGTGACAATATGATTTCCCTGTTGGGGCCGGAGGAGCGGAAGCTGTACGCGGTGATGACTTCCGTCTGCAGGGAGATCGATACGCTGGAAGATATTACAAATGAGGACGAGATTGTCTATTTGACGGTCTGTTTCATGGCCAGCATTAAACGGATGAAGAGCGCGCCCTATAAGAGAGTGCTCCTGGTCTGCGGCCATGGCTACGGCACCACTACCATGCTTAAGGAGTCTCTGCTCAGCGAGTACCAGATTCATATTATGGATACGATTCCCATCTATAAACTGTCTTCCTACCCAGACTGGGCCGGCATCGACTATGTACTTTCGACCATCAGGCTGAACAACAGCCTCCCGAGACCGTGCATTGTGGTAAATCCTATCCTGCGTCCGGAGGATAAAACGGCCATCGAGCAGCTGGATATTCCCAGGAAAACCATACTTTCCGGATACTATTCCATTGAGGAAAAGCTGGGCTTCCTCGACGCGGCCACCAGGGCGAGAGTGATGGAGGTCATCGAGCGGGAGCTTGGATACCAGACAGTAAAAGCGGTGCACAATCCCAAGAGCTTCAGCAGTTTCTTAAAGTTTGACTGTATCCGGCTGGTGACGGAGGAATACGAATGGAGGGCCGCGGTGCGGGCGAGTGCGGCATTGTTGGAAAAAAGAGGATTTATAGATAGCACTTATACAGATAATATGATAGAATTCATAGAAGAACAGGGATTTTACGCGGTATCGGACGATTCCTTCGCACTTTTGCATGGAAAAGGGGTGGAGGGGATCCATCAGACCGGCTTAAGCCTGCTGGTCAGCCAGCAGCCGGTTCACTTTGGGGACAAGAAGGCGAAGGTCATCCTGTGCCTGGCAAGCCGGGACTCGAAAGAGCATATTCCGGCGGTCGTGACGCTGATGCGTATGGTGAAGACCACGCCGCTTATCCATGATCTGGAGCAGTGCTCCAATGAGGAAGAGATTTATCAGACAATATTGAATTGTGAATTCGAAGTACTGTAGAGAAAGGTTACTGTTCACGGTTCGCGACCACTTCCGCCAACCGGGCAGACCGGACGGCGGAAGTGGTCAGCGGACCGTGAACAGTAACAGAGAAAGGCAGGAATCATGACGACCAGGATCAGACAAAACTACAAACATACCTTAAACGCCTGCTATATCGGTTATATTACCCAGGCCATTGTAAACAATTTCGCACCGCTGCTGTTTTTGACATTTCAGAGAAGCTTTGGGATATCTCTGGCAAAGATATCGTTCCTGGTTACTGTAAATTTTGGCGTTCAGCTGCTTGTGGATTTTCTGGCTGCCCATTTTGTGGACCGCATCGGGTACCGGGTCTGTATGGTGGGAGCCCATTTGCTGGCCGCGGCGGGGCTGATCGGAATGGCATTCCTGCCCAGGCTCATGTCGGACAGTTATCCCGGGCTGATGGCGTCGATTATCCTCTATGCCATCGGAGGCGGTCTGCTTGAGGTTTTGGTGAGCCCGATCGTGGAGGCGTGCCCGACGGAGAAGAAGGAAGCGGCCATGAGTCTGCTGCACTCCTTCTATTGTTGGGGACATATGGGGGTAGTGATTCTCTCGACTGCGTTCTTTTTCGTATTTGGCATCGACAAATGGCAGATGCTGGCTGTGATCTGGGCTGCCGTGCCGCTGGCAAATGCGCTGTATTTTATGGTTGTGCCGATTCGTACGCTGGCGGAAGAGGAGGAAGGCCTATCGATCCGGACGCTCTCCGGGAGAACGGTATTCTGGATTCTCATGGTGTTGATGATCTGTGCGGGGGCCAGTGAGCAGGCGGTGAGCCAGTGGGCGTCCGCGTTTGCCGAGTCGGCTCTGCACGTGTCGAAGAGTATCGGTGACCTGGCGGGACCGTGTGCGTTCGCTTTTTTCATGGGAACCTCCCGTGTGGTTTCTGCTAAATTCAGCGAGAAGCTTTCGCTGGAGAAGATCATGCTGGGAAGCGCGGGACTCTGTGCAGTGAGTTATCTGATGATTTCCCTGTCGCCGTGGCCTGTTTTAAGCCTGGCCGGCTGCGCCCTGTGCGGATTCGCGGTAGGAGCGCTCTGGCCCTCAACCTTCAGCCTTGCAATGAAGAAGATTCCGGGCGGCGGAACCGCCATGTTCGCGCTGTTTGCGCTGGCCGGCGATATTGGCTGCGCAGGCGGACCACTGCTGGTAGGCCGTATCTCCGGCATGTTCGGAGACGATCTGCGTACCGGCATTCTCGCGGCGCTGGTCTTCCCTGTACTGCTGATCCTGGGAGTTATTGCGTCTGGAAAGACGAGAGAAGGGACGAATAAGGAAAATGCGGTTTCAGAGATTGGCTGAGGGGTCAGATTGAAAAAGGAATGAGTATAAGAACTCTGATAGAGAGTGTAAACTATAACAGAGCCGGACTGCGTATGGAGGTATTAATGCCAATGCGCTGACCGGCTCTGATTCTGTTTTACGAAATGGTTGTTTTACAGAGATTCATCGGTATATCAGAAACAAATTATTAATTTTAGCGGACCGTGAGTTCATCTGGCTTGTGTTATGAAGCTCTTCGCATTTTATATATTACCATGGTGAGCGTCCCTTCGGAGGCGGTTACCGGACTGTTAAATGTTAAGCTGAATGCAGTCTCGGCAGGAACCTCAATGATAAACGATACGGAACCGAAGGCACTAGAGCGCCCGGAGTTCGTCATAAAGTAGATTCCGTATTCAATGTGAGGAGCGCCGTTGTAGAATGGTGTAATTTGCATATAGCCTGAATCTGAAAGCAGCGCGGATACCTCATAAAAAATGGTATATATTCCGGGTGCCAGAGTTACATGAGTTGGATCTGACAGTACTATATTGCCTGTTGTATCGGCAACGCCGATACCCATGGGAATCAGTGAGGCATTAGTGAATACTGCGGCAAAATTGATAAAAGATGCAAATATATCATCGGGGACGGGACCAGTAGCGCCAGTCGGGCCAGTGTTTCCAGTCGGGCCAGTAGGACCGGTAGGACCAATAAGGCCAGTAGCACCAGTAGGACCCATAAGGCCAGTAGGACCGGTAGGACCGGTAGGACCGGTAGGACCAATAAGGCCTGTAGCACCAGTAGGGCCGGTAAGACCGGTAGGCCCAGTAACTCCAGTCGGCCCAGTAGGACCAGCAAGGCCAGTAGCGCCAGTAGGGCCAGTAACACCAATAGGCCCAGTAGGACCGGGATTACCAGTCGGCCCAGTAGCGCCAGTAAGACCAGTAGCGCCGGTAGGCCCGGGATCACCAGTAAGTCCAGTAGGACCAGTCGGTCCAGTCGGTCCAGTAGGGCCAGTCGGTCCAGTAGCGCCAGTAAGTCCGGCAGCGCCGGTCGGGCCAGTAGCACCAATAGGCCCGGTAGGTCCGGGATTACCAGTAAGTCCGGTAGGGCCAGTAGGCCCGGGGTCACCAGTAAGTCCGGTAGGGCCAGTAGGCCCGGGATCACCAGTAAGTCCAGTAGGGCCAGTAGGACCGGTAGCGCCAGTAAGTCCGGCAGCGCCGGTCGGGCCAGTAACACCAATAGGCCCGGTAGGCCCCGTAACCCCAGTAACTCCGGTCGGTCCGGTGGCTCCGGTAGGCCCGGTAGCTCCAGTCAGCCCCATAGCTCCGGTAACTCCGGTCGGTCCGGTAACTCCGGTCGGTCCGGTAACTCCGGTAGGCCCGGTAGCTCCAGTCAGCCCCATAGCTCCGGTAACTCCGGTCGGTCCGGTAACTCCGGTCGGTCCGGTAACTCCGGTCGGTCCGGTAACTCCGGTCGGTCCGGTAACTCCGGTCGGTCCGGTAACTCCGGTCGGTCCGGTAACTCCGGTCGGTCCGGTAACTCCGGTCGGTCCGGTAACTCCGGTCGGTCCGGTAACTCCGGTCGGTCCAGTGGCTCCGGTCGGCCCGGTAGCTCCAGTCAGCCCCGTAGCTCCGGTAACTCCGGTCGGTCCGGTAACTCCGGTCGGTCCAGTAACTCCGGTCGGTCCAGTGGCTCCGGTCGCCCCAGTAATTCCCTGAGGGCCTGTCACCCCAGTGGGCCCCATTGGTCCAGCAGGTCCAGTATTCCCCATTCCTCCTGTCGGTCCTGTCGGACCAGCAGACCCAGTAACTCCGGTCGCCCCAGTAGGGCCAGTTGCTCCGGTAGGCCCGGTTGGGCCGTTGTTAAAAGGAAAGTGGATATATACCCCGTAAATAAGAGAAAAAAATAAAATACGAGCTTATCACGTTACCGGACAAGCGCCGCCCAAGTAGAGATTGTGGGAGGACGATGGATTAAAATTTAGCGGATAAGAATTTAGAATTGGATTATCTGAAATACATTGACATATTTTTGACTTTGGATATAATAATAGTACAAGACAGGCAACGGCGTGTGTCTGTCAAGCGTTGAAGCATAATAGCGTACCGGAAAGCCTTGTTATGCGGAGCTTTCAGTAGGGGGTGTGCAGTAACCTCAAACCGGAGTAGGCAGATGCCGAAGGAAAATGCTCAAAGCCGCCTTGTTTATACAGGGCGGCTTTCCTTTTATCACGGGAAGAATTCTTATATGGATAAGTTGTTGGAATGTACAAGGGCATTTGAAAAACTATTAGATACACAATACCGGATTATTATTGGGAGGAAGGGGAAAACGGTTGAGATAATCATAGGATTTTCAAGACTGGATTTCCACCATCTGATGGGATTGGGAAAACTGAAGGATTTGCGGATTGCTAAACAGAACCGTGAAACGGTTTTTAATGAAATCCTCAGGGATATCATTACTTATGAAGGAATCACCGAAAGCCGCTACCTGGGATTGATCCAGAACAGATTTGAACCGCTTATGAGCATGGAGCAGCTCCTTGATGATAATAGATTAGTGTTTCGTTATAATACGAAACTAAATCAATTTTCGCTGATAGAGGCTGATTATTTACTTTCTACCCCGCATGAAGGGAAAGATATTTATATTTTCATCGCAAAGAACGAGGACAGTGGAACCTATTATTGCCGTTCTTTTTTTTCCAAAGGAGCGGACAGATTACACAAAAGGCCAGGCCATTTATACCATGCTTTATAAAGAAAAAATATGCCTCTCCACAGTAGAAAAACAAATTCAATACGACCGCCTTACGCCAAAGAGGTAAAAACGAACTCCCACGCCAGCTTGAACAGCGTGGGAGTTCTGCTTACCTATGTTCGATTTTTGTGTTTTTTTACCGCGATTTTCGCCGTAAACCAGTCAAGCGGAGCGCCGGAGCTTCGGGCCAAGTTGGCCCGAGGTTTGGCAGAGTTTGGGGCTGGCCCCAACAAGCGGGATTTTTCAGGTTTCGGCGGAGCCGGAACGTGGAAAATTCGCAAGTGTATAGACACTTGCCGTTTAGCGTATCCCCAAAAACAACATCTGCCACAAGGGCGTTGACAGCTGGACTACAAAGTGTTATTATAAAAATGGACTACAAGATGTTATTAAAGGAGGATAAGAGAGAAAATGATAGGACAGGTATCGGATTCCGAATTGGAATTGATGAAAATTATCTGGGCCGAGGGCGGCAAGGCCCTGTATGCCCGGATAATGGACGCGCTGGAGGAAACGGGCAACCACTGGCAGAAAAACACGGTGATTACTTTGCTATCACGTCTGGTAGAAAAAGGACTGCTGAAAACCAATAAGATAGGCCGACGTAACGAATATACGGCTATCGTTACAGAAGCGGACTATCAGGCGACACAAACAAAAACCTTACTCGATAAGCTCTATGAAGGCGACGCAAAGGGGCTTGTATCTACGCTGATACAAAGGGAAATGCTCACCTCCACGGACTACGAGGATTTGAAAAAGTTTTGGGAAGGTGGAAGTGGGGACAGATGAATGAGATACTTAAAATTGTCTTGTCGCTCTCCCTTTCCGGGTCGCTGTTAATCCTTGTCCTTCTTCTCTGCAAGCCCCTATTCAGAAACCGGATTAGCAAGCGTTGGCAGTATTATATCTGGCTGGTGGTAATTGCCCGTCTGCTATTGCCGTTTACGCCGGAAACAAGCCCCGTTAGCACTCTGTTTCAGCAGATAGACCGTGTAATTGTGCAGGCAGACACCACGCCTATTCCCAGACAAAATATGGCGCTCATCTTGGGAGATAATACAGTGATTAAGAATGAGACTGCTCCAAAAAGTGGGGAAACGGATGCCGCACCGATACCACAAAGATTTTTTTCAGGCGTAATACAAAATCTCTGGCTTGCTTGGCTGATGGTGGCGTTAATTTTGATAATACGGAAAATCACAATCTATCAAGGTTTTGTGAAATATATCAGAGCCGGACGCGCGGAGGTTTCAGACACAGCAATTTTAGACCGATTGGCTCTGAGTGGAGAGCAAGCAGGAATTAAAAGACCAGTGGAACTATATACAAACAGCCTCATTTCCTCGCCGCTGTTGCTTGGCTTTTTCCGGCCCTGTATTGTGCTACCCTCCACCGATCTAACGCCTATTGACTTGGAAAATACCCTTCTGCACGAACTGACGCACTACAAGCACCGGGATATGTTTTATAAATGGTTGGTTCAGCTTGTTATCTGCCTGCACTGGTTCAATCCGTTTGTATATCTGATGGGCCGAGAAGTGGGCCGGGCCTGTGAACTTGCCTGCGATGAAGCTGTTATTATGGCGCTTGACCCACAAGGGCGGCGGGCATATGGTGATACCCTACTGAATGCAATAGGGGCCGGGGGAAATTACAAAGATACCCTTGCGTCTATAACGCTGAATGAAAACAAACAGTTATTAAAAGAAAGGTTGGGGGCAATTATGGTTTATCGTAAAAAAACAAAACTGATATTCGCAATTTCACTTGTACTGACAATCACCTTGGCATGTGGAGCAACTGCAATCGGAGCTTATGCTGCAGATCCATCCGCTTCCCTGAAGGGAGAAGAAGTAACTCCAGACCCCCCAAATGTCATGGTTCCCACAAAAACGGCCAACACCAAGCAGGAGGCCGCTCCTCTTCATATAGACAATAGCAAAATCGCATTTGAGGATAATCAATATCATTGGCCATACAATGTAATCCGTTTAACCAATACAAGCGACAAGGCAATTATTGACTATGAAATTGTTTGCCTGGCATATGATAAAGATGGAAATCCGCTTGAACTGTATTGGGACGCTCAGAATGTCGCCACAGATGGAGAAATCGGGAGTGTAGGCTTTGGTACGGACGGTGTGGATTACGGAATCGTAACAGGTATATCCCCCGTTTCCCCAAAGGCATATTCCCATATTTACAGGAAAATGCGGCAGCTGCCTCCGGAAGATTTGATTCGCTCTTTGGAAAAAGCGAATGGTAAGGCTTGGGTGGAAAACTGGCTCCAGGAATGGAAGAAAAGCGAAAAAGAACTTACACGTGAAAACTCAGTGGCGCCCGGGCAGTCCCAACAGATTTCATGGCCACTGTTTGACGGCTGGAATCAATCAATGGGGACACACGATGTCACGTATCTTGTGGCATTCATCAAACAAGTGACCTATGATGACGGCGATGTCTGGGTAAACCCGGCATACGGTATGTGGGTAAATGAATATCAAGGAAAGTCCGTATCTACCGGCATATTAGAAGACTACTACGATTGACATTCCTTAATGCATGAATTCTATATAAAAACAAAGTAATTCTTGATAAAGTCTCATAACAAAATATTGCTTCGGGAGTGTTTCGTGTTGTCTCTTTGAATGAAGCGGCGGTTTTGAAATAACATTCAAGACCGCCGCTGTCTTTTGAAAAATAGGATAGCGGGGGGCGTGGTAAAGTTGCGCTTCTTTAAGGACACGGCGGTTGCCACCGTGTTTCTTTATCTACGACATAATTCCATAAATATCGGCTTGCGAAAAAAGCCGTACCAAACAACGGGATAATTATGCGTATTACGTAGTCGATTCTTGCCATTTCTGCGCTCGTCTGGCCTTGTGCCATTCGGGCGCTTTTTCTTTTTCAGCGGAACAGATTCGGGCCAACTTGGCCCGAAGTCCTGTTACAAGCAGGACGGCCCCGGTGCCGTTCCACGCCCTTCTCCATTTCGGTTTCTCTGTCCACCCACAACCGAAATGGAGGTTTACTATGTCAAAAATCAATTTACGGGAGTTTTACCTGTTCTATCATAACAATCTGTTTGCGGAAGTTCCCGACGAGGTGGCGGAGGCACTGGCCGAAGCTGAACGGCTGGAACGGAACTATATCCGCCGCGTGTACTGGAACAAAGCATACTTTTCATTGGACGCCGGAGACGGTATTGAGCATGAGGCGCTTTTTGTTGCCCTGTCTCCCTGTGAGTTGTACGCGTGAGAATGGGCCGCTTTTTGCCATTTCCTCATAGGACAATCAGGGAATGACATACACATGGAAGAAAGGGGGCGAATATCCATGCAACAACAAATTCATTTAGCGGAGCTCGCGGGCGTTGATATAACGGCAGTCAACAAAGAGGACTTAGTTGACGTGTCTGAGCTGGCCTTCGATAACACGGTTCCGAGAGAACAGCGAGCGGCGCAGGTGCTCCGCAAAGTAAAAAATCCGTACTGCTTTCGGGTGGGCGATATGGGCGTAAAACTGGAATTTCTGGATAGCGCCCCGCCCCTCCAAGATTGTTTCACTGACTTCCTGCAACGTAAAAAAAGCGGCCTGTAACCAACGTTAAGGCCGCTTGTGTCGTCCTCTGGACGAGATTTGCAAGGGCTCGACAACATTGTTCACCGCACCTATAAGGGGTATAATATAGGTGTAACGTGATAGGGGAGGGAGGTTCACATGGCACGCAGAAGCCGTACTATCACAGATACAATAAAACCAAAATTCAGGGTATGGAGAATCGCAATCTATATCCGGCTTTCTAAAGAGGATGCCCGAAACAATGACGAGAGCGAAAGTGTTTCAAATCAGCGGGCTATCATTGAAGAACATATTGCCAGCTTTAATGACGGAGACGAATATATTATTGTTGACGAGTATGTAGACGATGGAATTTCCGGTACAACCGATGACGAGCGGGACGATTTCCAAAGAATGTTGGGTGACATTAAAAAAGGCCGTATTAACTGTGTGATTGTAAAAGACCTTGCCCGTTCTTTCCGAAATTACAGCGATCAGGGCTATTATTTAGATGATTGGTTCCCGAGATTTAACGTCCGTTTTATCTCCCTCTATCATCAGCCATTAGACAGCTACAAAGAGCCGCAAAATATGCGGAGTATCGCGGTTCCCATTCAGGGTGTTTTGAATGAAAACCATTGTGCCGAGACTTCCGATAAAATCCGGGAAGTATTTGATATGAAGCGGCGCAACGGGGAACATATTGGTTCTTTTGCCGCTTACGGCTACATAAAAGACCCCAACGATAAAAACGCCTTAGTGGTTGATGAAGAAGCCGCCGAAGTAGTCCGGGAGATTTTCACAAAGTTTCTGGACGGAATGAGTAAAAACGCGATTGTTCATTATCTCAATGAACACGGCGTACTTTCCCCCGCCGCCTATAAGCGGGAGCGGTTAGGGCTTAAATACCAAAATCCGAGCATTGACCCGGCAAAGCGGCCTTTGTGGTGCGCTGTGACAATCACAGGAATTTTGAAAAACCGTATGTATTGCGGGGATATGGTACAGGGCCGTTACCGTGTGAAAAGCTACAAGATACACGTTCAGGAGGTCGTACCCGAGGACGAATGGTATATCGTGGAGAATACCCACGAAGCCATTATTGACCGTGATACCTTCGATAAGGTTCAGCGGTTATTGCTCCTAGATACCCGCACAGCCCCACAAAAAAAGCAGATTTACCTGTTCAGCGGTTTTCTTAGGTGCGCTGATTGCGGTAAGGCTATGACCCGAAGCAAGGTAGGCGGAACGGTTTACTATTATTGCCGTACCTACAAAGACCAATCAAAAAGAGCCTGCACGAAACACACAATCAAACATAGCCGCTTAGAGGTGGCCGTTTTCTATGCAATACAGCAACAGGTTTATTTAGCGGTTGACTACACAAAGACCATAGAACGGATAAACCGGGCTCCGCTCGTCAAGAGCCAGTCAAAGAAGCTGGCGGATGCTATTGAGCAAAAGGGGCGGGAGCTTGCCAAAATTGCCCGGTATAAACAAGCAATCTATCAGGATTGGAAAGATGGGGAGATTACCCATTTCGACTACCGCCACATGAAAGAGGACTACGAGGAACAGGCCGAGGCACTAAATGAAGTCATTGAAAAGCTCTGGGCAGAACAGGCAGAGCTTGAAAATGGTATTGATACCGAAAACCCATTTTTGAAGGCGTTCAGGCAATACGGCAACATTGAGAAGCTGACAAGAGATGTTCTGATTGAATTGGTTGACCATATAAAGGTGTACGAGGGCGGGAATATCAGTATCGTGTTTCGGTTCGCTGACGAGCTTCGCAGAATACAAGAATTTATCGAGGTCAACAATCCGAGTGAAGCGGTTTAGAAGAACCGCATTTTAATAGGTGGTACACTTTCCTAATAAAAGTGGCCCGGTAGCCCCTGTCGGTCCGACCCTGCATGGGCATGGCTCCGGAGCGGGGCCGGGGCAGCAGCCAGGGCAGGGGGGACAACAGCCTGGGCATCGGCATTGATATTGTTTATTATATGAATTCATGATCATTATCCTTTCAAATTAAATACAGTTACACTATCATTATATACACAGGAAGGGAATGTTGTTTTTATATGTTACAAAGCAATAAGAAATTCCGGAGAAATTTGTAATAAAAGTTTAATAGTATGATTGTTGACATTTTGGGCCTTCACGCCTTACACTTATGTAAAAGAAAACGGGGGCGAGGTGAGCCGGTACAAATGAATCAGGATAATGAAAGATACGAAGATCTTGAGATGCGGAGACGTTCCAGGATACGAAGACAGAAAAGAATGAAACGGCAGTGCCGGAGAGCGAGAATTTTATTTGGCCTCTTTTCCGCATTTTTGGCTCTTTTGACCGGAGCCGTTCTGGGAGCACTTAGTCTGTATATGGAAGGCCGGATAGAACGCAGAACTATCGATCTGAGCGCCCTTGTCGCTCCTGACTGGATTACGCAGGATTTCTTCGAAGTAAATCCGTATTCCAGGCCGGGAACAAAGATGAACCGGGTTAATGAGATCATTATTCATTACGTGGCGAATCCGGGAACGACTGCTAAGCAGAACTGGAATTATTTCGATAATTTAAAAGATCAGAAGGGAGATAAGGGGACCTCGGCCAGCAGCCATTTTATCATAGGGCTTGACGGGGAGATTCTTCAGGGAATTCCACTGGATGAAATCGCTTATTCCACATCGAAGGAAAAGAATCTGGAATCAGTTTCGATTGAGAACTGCCATCCCGGCGAGGATGGAAAGTTTACCGATGATACATATGTTTCTCTGGTGAAGCTGACTTCCTGGCTTTGCTGGGAACTGGATCTGACAGAAAAAGATGTGATCCGCCATTACGATGCCACCGGAAAAGACTGCCCGCGCTATTATGTGGCCCACGAAGACGAGTGGAACGCATTTTTAAAAGATGTAAAGGCGGCGTTAAAGGAACTGAATAAGAATGGCAGGCCCGACAGCCAAAAGACCGGAACTGAAAATTCCAAACGTGATAATTCGGATAACAGTAAGAATAAAGGTTCTTTCTGAACTTTGGGTATATTAGAGCCTGTTTGAAAATTCATTCCTGTCATCTGCACGCCCCATTTTGCGGGAGATTTGCCCCGAATTCGCTTAACGTAGCCCACTACGCCGCGCTCATTCGGAACAAATTTCCCACAAAATGTGACGTGCATCTGACAGAAAGCAATTTTCAAAAACGCCCTGGTGTGGGAAGAGAGAAGCTGATTGGGGACGGGCGCTTGGCATTATATAAAACAAAGGGTGTGCATATGAAAAATAATCTGATATTATTGAAAATCGCAAGCAGTGTTTTAATCATACTTGGAGCGATAGATATCATCGCAAGCACATGGTTTATAGCCGCCACACTGATGGGAAGCAAGTGCTGGATGAGGGTAATGTTTGTGGACAGGGGGATTTCCATGATTACGATGCTGGTCATGGCAATTCTGGCTCTGCCTAAATTGGTAACCGGTCTTTTGGGGCTGAAGGCATGCCGGCTGAACAAGGCAGCAAACTCCGGCAAAATCCTGGGAACTGTTTCACTGGTTCTGGAACTGCTGTATCTGATTGGAAATGTAAGAGGGCTGGTATGGGCTGTCGTGAAAAACCTTGCAGTTCCCTCCTCTCATATCCCCCAGACGGCAATCCCCATGATTTGGAGCGGGCTGGTGGTTTTGGTGCTGTTGGGATTCTTTGCCTGCTACCGGATATTATAGCTGATTATTTTTACCGCACTCCTTTTTCCTTCTTTAAATAACAGTGTCTCTCATTTACAGCAGCGCCGGAAATGTAATAGATACCGTAGTGCCGATATACAGCCGGCTCGTGTAGCGAAGGCCGTACTGCGTTCCGTAAGAAAGCTGGATTCTTTCATGAATATTCCATACACCATAGCCGGAATTCTTTTCCCTGCGGGTAAGGAGTGTTCCCAGCTTTTCCTCTGGCATTCCGATCCCGTCGTCTTCAATAGAAATGGTAATCACGCCGTCTTCCAGCCATGCTTTGATGGTAATTTCTCCAGATTCCGAACTTTTTTCGCGGATTCCATGAAGGATTGCATTTTCAACCAGCGGCTGGAGAATAATTTTGATAATCTTATAGTCGTATAGCTCTTCCGGCACATCGATGGTCAGCTTAAAATGATCTTCAAACCGCATATTCTGGACGTTGACGTAGGCGGCCACGTGGTCCAGCTCATTTTTCAGGGAGACGATAGTCTCACCATGTCCAAGGCTCAGCATGTAGAAACGTCCCAGTTCTTTTGCTGCCTCCGCCACATCGGGCGCCTCATTATCGATTCCCAGCCAGTAGATCATGTCCAGCGTGTTGTAGAGAAAATGGGGATTAATCTGTGACTGGAGAACCTGAAATTCCAGATCCTTGATTTCGTAACCCAGCTTATACTGTTCCTTCAGGAGACCGGAGATCTGCCGGACCATGTCATTGAAGCTGTCAGTCAGAACACCGATTTCATCCGTACCGTTGCAGAGCGGTTCGATCTCAAAATTTGAAAAACTCCGTTTCCGGCATAGGACGTCCATACAGATATCCCTGTGCATAAGGGCATCCCATTGCTTTCAGGAGTATCGCCTGTTCTTCTGTTTCTACACCTTCTGCGATGACCGGCAGATCCAGTTCTCTGGCCAAATCTATAATGAGCTGCATTACTTTCTGGCGGCGTAAATTATTTTCTGATTGTCTTAAAAATATCATATCCAGCTTTATTATGTCGATAGGAAGATCGGATAAAGTATTCAAAGAGGAGTATCCGCTTCCAAAGTCATCCATTTCAATAATAAATCCGGCCTGTCTCAGACGCCTGATAACAGTAAGAAGCTGCACGGAATCTCTGACATAGGAAGATTCTGTAATTTCCAGATGCAGTTCATCGGGAGCCAGATCATAGTCGCGGCACATACCGGACAGAGTTTCAGGAAGATCTTTATGATAAAGATCCGTGCGGGATACATTTACGGAAATGGGGATACTCCGGTTGGCTTTTTTCCAGTCCCGCAGCATTCTGCACGCCGTCCGCCATACAAACAGGTCAAGAGAATAGATAAATCCATTCTTTTCAAAAACTGGTATAAAGTCCCCGGGGGATATCATACCGAATTCCGGATGCTTCCAGCGTACCAGTGCTTCAGCACCGATCAGTCTGCCGGTATTGATCTCAGCTTTGGGCTGCAAATAAACCTGAAAATCCTCGCGCTGCAGGGATTCCACCATAGTGTTGACGATTTTTTGCTCCAGCATCAGTTTCTCATGCATAGTATGGTTGTATTGGGCAATCCGTCGGCCGTAACTGCCTTTAATACTGTCAGCGGCCAGAAGAGCGCGGTCACACATTCTGGCTACTTCTAAAGCCCTGTCTTCTATGTGGTATATACCAATTCTGATTTGCAGACGCATGGGAAGCGGATACCGTTCCAGAAACAGGCTGACATGCTCATCGAGAATGTCATATAAAGTTTTCTGTCGGTGAAGAAGGATAAAAAAGGTATCTGCACGCGCCCGTGTGTACAGGGGCGGGGGGTCAACCGGCAGATTCATAAGACACATAGCCAGATCCATCAGAAGCCGGTCACCGGCCACTGCCCCAAACGTATCATTTACAATTTTAAATTGTTCGATATCCACTGCAGCAATATCGAATGCTTCATCAGCGCTTTTTTCCAGAACATTTGCAGCCCTGTCGTAAAAGACTTTTTCTGTGAATAGTCCAGTAAGAGGATCACGTTCCAGAATTTCAATAGCTGATCTGGCTGTCTGCATTTCCTTCAGCAGCGTCTGCAGGCGTACATTTGTCTTGGCCATTGTCCGCTGATAATTAATAAGCTGGCTGTTCAGCTTTTGAATTTCATAATAACCGGCGCCGTAGGGGTCCTGTCCCATAACTTCAGGAACCTCCAGGGCTGAAAGTGTCATTTCAATCAGCTGTGAAAACTGGTAAGGCTCATCGAGGCCGAATACCAGGAGTAGAAGCTGATCCCCGTATGCTTTAAGTGTAACATAAACCAGCGGATCACCTTCAAGCTTCATCCGGAGGCGTAGAGAAGAGGGGCAGGCCAGATCTTGCGTCAGGATATGGTCCAACTCAAACGGATCTGTGAATAGCTCGCGTATATTTTTGCCTTCATTAATCAACCCGACAGGAACACTGCGGATCACCCGGTTAACAGTTCCATTTTTTTTGCATAAAGCAATATAACCGATCATAATATACCATCTGCCCACTCTACCAGTGCCCTGGCATCTTTTGTATGTTGATCGACCCCCCAGTTTTTCCAAATCTCCGTATTTAAAAATGCATTACCACCTACGGCTATTCTGGTCTCCGGAGATACGCAGCGAAGCCGGTCCACTACCTCTTTGCAAAGCGGCAGGTGTTGGGGCATGGTGACTGACAGTGCAACCACTCTGGGTTGATGTTCCATGACTGATGATTCAATTGCCTCAGCAGGAACTGCAGCTCCGAGATAGATACTGTCCCAACCTGCATACTCAAAAAGATCAGCCACCATACGCGCTCCCATTTCATGAAGTTCGCTGCCGACGCAGGCGACTACCACTGTCTTTCCGTTCCGTTCCTGATCAAAGATAACAGGGTAGAGCTGGGAGAGCGCCATCTGGGTGATCGAGGTACAATAATGCTCCATATCCACAGAAATTTGATGACTGTGCCAAAGATCACCTACCCTGCGCATTGTTTCTGTAATAATATCTACGCAGATATCGCCCACAGGAATTCCGGTCTTAATGAATTCTCCCACCAGATTGATAGCGCCTTTGGTATCGGATCTCAGCAGACAGTCCAGGTACTTTGAGATTTCTTTTTCATATTTTAGAGAGAAGGATTCAGCAGGACTGTTTTGCTCATATTCTTCCTTCGTAGCCTGTACAGCGCTGTCCAAAAGCCTGTGCAGCTTCGGGAGTTTTTCCACAGGGATGGCAGTTGCCATACAGGAGCGGATCATTTCATAATGATCCACCATTATGTCCTTTACACGTTCACGGGTGCAGTACGCCATCAACGGGCAGAGAAGCTGGTATACCCATTTTGCGTATTTCTCAAAAATCCCGTCATCCTCTAACTGCATGGCAGTATAAAGAAAATCTATATTATACTGAACATCCTGATACATTCTTTGTCTGGCTCTGTTGTCGAGAACTTCACTCAAGCGGGGATCACGCTCCAATTGCCGTGTATAAACTTCGTTTGTCAGCCGCTGAAATTCAGGAGATTGATCCATCATTAATAAGCTCATATTTCACCACCCTTTAAGCCGGCCATTATATCTGGTCCGATAGTTTGCAGATACAAGTCATTACTAATGACAAATTAATGTCATTTTTGTTGCCAAAATATAAAGCAATAATATG
Organism: Hungatella sp. SB206; assembly: GCF_051132295.1. Classification (NCBI taxonomy): domain Bacteria; kingdom Bacillati; phylum Bacillota; class Clostridia; order Lachnospirales; family Lachnospiraceae; genus Hungatella; species Hungatella sp. SB206. Next base: position 1,924,608 of record NZ_CP096603.1, read on the forward strand.
AAAAACATTGACTGATTTAAGAATACATTAAATTTTGATATATTTCAAGATTTTTATTAAAACATTATGAGAGTATATGTGTCATTTATAATGACACATATGTTGACAGCTCGATCTACAGATTCTGCTTTTTGACCATATATCGGGCCAGCCCTGCTGCCAGGAATTCGGCGATCGGGAAACATACCCAGATACCGACCGGCCCCCAGATACGTGACAAGATAAATCCCAAAGGTATAATGATGACAATTTGCCGTATCAATGAGATGAGCAGGGATTTCTTCCCGCATCCCAACGCTTCAAACAGCCCGGCGTAGACGACGCTGACCGTCGATACAATGAAGCCGAGGCTGATGATACGCAGAGCCATGCTTCCCGGGCCAATGAGTGCCGGATCATCTATAAAGACAGCGAAGATCTGCTGGGGGAAGACAAGGGCTGCCAGAGTTCCGGCTGTCATAATGGCGACAACCAGCAGCATACTGCATCGGATAATTTTATGAAGCCTTTCCTTTTCCCCGGCTCCGTAATTATAGCCCGCGATAGGCCTGAGCGCCTGCACGATGCCGGAAGCAGGCGTGTATAAGAATGTCTGCAGCTTTAAGTAAATACCGAGGATGGCCACATAAATATCAGAAAATCCCGCCAACATGAAATTTAAGATTCCCGACATGAGGGAAGGCGCGGCCAGCATTAAGGAAGATGGTACTCCAACGCTGTATATCTGTAAAATCGTACTCTTGTCAAAAGAAAAGTATTTTGGGCTGATCTTAATCCCGATATCCTTTCTGCCGTAGATGATCAGATAAACAAACAGAGAACAGAACTGCCCGGTCACGGTTGCCACCGCGGCGCCCGTGACTCCCATTGCAGGGAGACCGAACAGCCCGAAAATCAGGATCGGATCGAGAATAATATTGGTGATGCATCCCACCAGCAGTGAAATCATGGTCAGGAACATGGCTCCCACAGACTGGAAGATCTTCTCAAAGCAAATATGAATCAGGCTTCCCGCAGAGAAACATAGGACGATATAAGAGTAGCGGCATGCCCATGCAAGCGTCTGCGGATCGGAGGTGAATATGGAAAGGAATGGCTTCGTCACCAGTAAACCGAAGATAATAATCAGGATACAGTGAATAAAGGTAAGCCCCATTCCAATGGAGGCGGCTTTATTGGCTTCCTCCGGCTTCTGTTCCCCCAGTTTTCTGGCGATGACGGAGTTAATTCCCACGCCGACGCCTACGGAAAGAGACAGGACAATATTCTGGAGCGGGTATACGAGAGAGACCGCGGTCAGGGCCTCCGTTCCCAGACGGGCCACGAAAATACTGTCTACGATATTGTAAAGTGACTGGATTAACATGGACAGCACCATAGGCGCCGCCATGGAAAGTAAAAGCGGAAATACCGGCTTTGTCTTCATAAAATCCTGTTTGTTCTGCATAAAATAACCTCCCTGAATCATCAATGATTGAATACTGCTGAAAAATGGCAACAAAAAAACCATATGGTGGGCTGTTTAGTTCCAGAAACAGTAAACCATATGGTTCATTAAAATGGGGATGACAATCTATGCTCTGAGTCCATAAGTCCATAATCCAAACCCAGCATAGCCTTGACATCTTATTTAATTTTATCTTCTGAAGGCATAATAACACATGAAAAATCAGGTGTCAATCATTTATTTAAAGATTTATTCGCCATTTTTTCACAGATTTATTCGGCATCTTCTCCGTAGAGCTCCGTCTCAATGATTCGAACTGCATCGGCAATACAGTCATTGCAGGAGCGGAGTACGCGGCCGGTATCCACGCCCTTTAATTCACGGCAGATAACACTTCCGTTCTGATCCTTAAACTCATTTAAACACTGTCTGGCGGCTTTGTAGGAGACCGCCTTGGAATCCGGATGATCGAGATGGACCGTACTGTTTTTCATACCGGCCAGAACGGCTGCGGCACCGATTGCCCCGCAGGTTCCATCCATGCTGCCCATACCCAGCCCCATACCTTCTGTTATGCGGAACATGGTTTCCTCATCAAATCCCAGCTCGTCACAGAATGTACATGCAACAGACTGAGAGCAGTTATAACCGCGGTCATGTCTGCCCAGCGCTTCCTGTACTTTTTTTTCTATTTTATCTGACATAATAGTTCCTCCTGTAATCAGCAATAATTAAACTGTAACCAATATGATAACACTTACGAAAGAAAATGTCAATTGCAAATGAAAATGTCAAATATCGTGATTCAACTCCTGGCTGCATGCCTGAAAAGCCGGGCAAATATCATATGAAATAAGAGGCCGCCTGCGCAGATGGAAAGGAGATAAATGATGTTTCCCGGCAGCACCCCCAGCTTTTGTGAAATGTTGTAAAATACAGCCTGATTGTTGGGATAGTAGGGGGAGATGTAGAACATATCCGCCTGCCCGAGCGGTTTGGCTGTCACATTAATCAATGTAGCGATCCCACAGCAGATCAGAAACAGCGGCAGTGTGCTGACGTAACCGGAAAAACTGGAATCGGATTTATGGGAAAATCCGATCAAAAGACCGATAAAGATCAGCAGGATATGCCACAGCAATCCGTGCAGCGTCAAAAACCAGTAAGGATGCAGCAGGCCGGAAGGCTCCGCCAGAGCCATAATACCTCCCAAAAGGTTAAAGTCCTGCATAAAGGTCAGGATGATCAGCTGCAGCCTCCTGTTTTTTATGAGAGGCAGAAGCAGGCAGAAATACATGGGAAGGCTGCACAGCTGAAATGGGAAATACCACCAGTCGTATTTCTCCTGATTTACCACGTAATACAGGAACAGCTGCTTGTAAATCTCGCTTGCGGCCAGGATAAGGCCGCAGAAAAACAGCAGCCGTATAAAATACTTCCTCTCTGTTTTTCTGGAAAGAAAGTAAGCCGCCAGCACAGCCGCCAGGAAGCCCGCGGCCATAATACAGATATGAAAAGCAGAATATGGCCTGGGCGGAACCATGGGCCATGCTGTTTTTATAATAAATTCTTTCATTGTGATTACCTCAGTTGAATGCTCATCCAGTCTTTTTTGTGTCTTTCTAAAGTGTAATTCCAGTGGTGGGATAAGTCAATGGGAATCTTACGGCTGCTGCGTTTGACAGCTGAAAGAGACACATGTTAAACTGTAGATAATTTTTAGAAAATTAAAAGGAGGAGAAATGATCATGATTACAGGTCTGGATCACATTACCGTAAACATGGCGGACAGAGAAGCAAGCTTTACATTTTACGAGGAGGTGCTGGGGCTTGAAAAAATGTATGATGTGGATATGGGGGACCACAGACTTACATATTTTTACTTAAATGACAGCACGCGATTGGAACTGATTGAGTACTACAACGATAAGCCGGCGCATCCGGAGCCGTCGGATGAGAAAGGAATCTATCGCCATATGGCTCTGACAACGGATGGTATCGAAGCGCTGTTTAAGCGGTGTACCACATATGGGGTGAACGTGCTGATGGAGCCTGTCCGGGTGGATAAACTGAAATGGACCGGCATGCTGATAGAAGATCCGAACGGGGTAGAAATCGAAATCGTACAGAGAGAGTCTGCCTCCAATACCGACATCTGAAGGAATGTGGATAAGCCATGTATAAAATACTGATTGTAGACGATGAAGCAGACCACAGAAAAGGACTGATGAATCTTTTGACCGCCATGAGGCCGGAGGATATGCTTCTGGAAGCGGATGACGGTGTGACAGCTCTGGAAGTGATCGAGCTGGTGGACTGCGATATTATTATAACCGATATACGAATGACCAATATGAATGGTTTGGAACTGTTAAAGGCGGCGAAGGCACAAAATCCGGAGGTGGAGGTAATCATCTTAAGCGGCTATGGGCAGTTCGACTATGCCAGAGAGGCCTTAAAATATCAGGCTGCCGATTATATTATGAAGCCGGTGGACAGTGACGAGATTCAGATGGTTTTGACAAAGGTCACAGAAAGACTCTCTGAGCGTCAGAGAAGCCGGAGCAAGCAGGAAAGCATCGAGAGCCGTCTGACAGAGACGATGCCCGTTTATATGGATCATCTGATGAACCTGTTTGTCCAGAAGCCGGATTTTGCCGGAAAAGAGAGGCTGAAGGACCTGTTCCAGCTGGAACAGCCAGGCACTGTTATTTGCTGCCGAGTGGTGAGCGACAGCAGAGATTTGAGCGAGGAGCAGAGGAATGATCTGAAGTATCAGATGAAGAAATCCCTCGACCCGAATTCTTCTTATCCCTTCTTTCTGGAGCATCAGCCGGATATGATGGCGGTCTGCTTATTGACAGAGGAGCCCATGACTGGGGCGCGGTGGTCCGCCATCGAGAGCCATATGAGATCTGTACTGCCTTCTTGCAGGCTGATCTGTTCTCCCGGTTCCATGACGGACAATCTCTACGAACAGGCGTCTCAGTCCTATGAGGAGGCGGTCCGCTACATCCAGTACGAATTTTATGAGCCGGGGACATTCCTCTCGGAGGAGACTATCGGAGGCCGGATTGGAAAGAATTCCGATGCGGTTACCTACTCGGTTCTGCCTGTTGTGGAAGGGCTAAAAAGGGGAGAACTTCGAAACGCCTATGAACTCCTGGCTGTGGAGATCGATGAAGGAGTAAGCACGCTTTTTTCGCCCCCGGTCCTGCTAAAGCAGAGAGTAATATTTGCCCTGTTTCAGATCATGAGAAATCTCGATGTTCTCATCTCCGGAAGCTTTAAAAAAGAGGCGAATTTACAGATCAGCAGCCTCCAGCGGTCGGCGACCTTGACACTGCTGAAACGCAGTCTCTACGCCTTCTTCCTGGATCTGGGAAAGGAACTGAACAGCCAGAAGGAGGGAAAAGGACGCGATATTATGACAGACTGCGGAGTGTATTTGGAAAATCATTACATGGATGAGATTAATCTGGAAAGCGTTGCGGAGAAATATCATTTTAACCCCTCCTATTTCAGTACGCTGTTTAAAAATACGTATAAGAGTACATTTTCCGAGTATCTGATCCGGCTGCGCATGGAGAAGGCCAGGGAACTGCTGCTCACGACAGAATCCAGGGTCCGGGATATCGCGGTTCTTACCGGTTACCGGGACGCCAACTACTTTGTCCGGGCGTTTAAGCGCTGCTATGGCATGACACCCGAGGAATACCGGAAAATGAGCGGCAGAACGGAGTGATGTCCTATGGAAAAATGGAAGCATAAGAGAAAAATATACTGGAAACTGAGGACCCAGCTGCTGGTTCTGTTCCTGGTTCTCACGATCGTGCCGCTCATCATTTTCAGTATCCTGATTTACCGGAATTCCGTCAAATCCATTACGGAGCAGGCCCAGGGATATTTCATGCAAAGCGTGGAAAAGAGCAGTGTGATCGTGGATAAGGAATTTGACTACATCGATGAGTTCGCTCAGAAACTGAATATTGATTCGCGTCTCTACGAGATTTTCAAGAATCTGGACAAGACGGATGAGGTGTCCCTCATGAACGCCAACTCCCGGATTACGGCTATTTTAAATGCATATAAGCCGTGGGGCAGCAATATTTATTCCGTTCATCTGGTTACATCCTATTTCCGGTTCGGGGAGGAGGACAAAAACTTCTATCCCAAAGGCGCTTTTATGAATTCCAGACTGGAGAAGGAAGCCAGGGAGGCAAAAGGATCGGTCTGCTGGATTCCGACTTACAGCTATACCGATATGTTCGGGATCGACAATCTGACAGATACGCAGGTGGAATACGGCTCCCTCTTTACTGCGGTATGCCAGATGAATTTCTGTGACGTGTCCAGCGGGCGGGTGGAACGGCTACGTGAGTCTGTGGAGAAACCGATTCTGGTGATCAACTATACCGAAGAGTTTCTCATGTCCTTAATCCGGCGTTACGGAGCAAAAGACATCGTGAGTGATGCGGATTATCTGGTGATTGACCGCGAGGGTAATGTGATCTGCAGTTCCGATCCTGCCTATAATGCCAGCCACCGCTATCAGGCGGACTGGCTGGGAACCTTAAAGAAGGGGGAGAATTCCGGGTATACCACGGAAAAAGACGGGCAGGAGAAATACATGGTAACGTACGCCCGGAGTGAAATTACTGACTGGCTGGTGGTAGCGCGGGTACCGGTACATTTGCTGATCCAGGATGTGGAAAGAAACATACGGAGCTATATTATTGCTATCATGGTGATTCTTCTGCTTCTGTCCGTTGTTTCCTCCTATATGATTTCCCGCTATATTAACCGGAAGATTTACGGAACGATACATATGATCGATCAGGTGGGGACGGGACAGTTCGGCAGTCTTATCACCTATGACGACAGAGATGAGTTCTCTTTCTTTTATGAGAAACTCAATGAGATGAGCCGCAACATCAAGGCGCTGATTCACGAGAATTACGAGGTGAAGCTGCAGCAGAAGGATTTTGAGATCATGATTCTGACGATCCAGTTAAATCCCCACTTCCTGTATAATACCTTAAACATCATCAACTGGACGTGCCTGGCGGGAGATACTCCCAAGGCCAGCCGGATGATCGTGGATCTGTCGCGGATGCTCCAGTATACCAGCCAGAGCAGAAAGCAGCTGGTTCATTTAAAAGACGATATTGACTGGCTGAAACGCTATATTGAAATCATGCAGATTCGATATGAGAATCAGTTTGAGGTGAATTTCGATATTCCGGAGGAACTGATGGAGAAGGAGGTCCCGAAGCTGTTTTTACAACCTCTGGTTGAAAATGCCATTGTCCATGGTTTTAAGAATTCCGAGGAAAAAGGAATCCTGGAAATCAGTGCGGAAACCGATGAAGAAAATATCTGTTTTACCGTGGAGGACAACGGGGCTGGCATGACACAGCAGAGAGTAAAAGAGGTGCTGGAGTTCACCGGTACTTCCATCGGGGTGGCCAACACGGACCGGCGGATTAAGATCCTGTACGGGGAAGCTTACGGCGTTTCTCTCCATTCCCAGTTAGGAGAAGGGACGGCTGTGGTCGTTACGATTCCGAAATAGGGCGGCCCTTTTGTCTCCCCTTCATAACAAACAATAAAAGTGCTGTTTTCCAATAAAAACCATATAGAAGTCCCCTCCTCCTTCCATTAGAATATAGTTATCGAAACAAAGACAGTAAACAGAAGAATATGGGAGGTAATTAAAATGAAGCGTAATCATCTGAAGCAGCTGGCGGCATTATTGATGGCGGGGACAATGATCCTCACGGGATGTGGAGGAAGCGGCGGAAATACAACGACTGCAGGGGAGAGCAGTACGGCAGGAAAAACCGAGGCAGCCCAGGGAAAAACCGAGGGGGAGCCGGTGGAGATCACCTTTACCTACTGGGGAAGCGGCGCTGAGAAGACGGCGATCGAGGCCTCGGTAAAGACATTTGAGGAAGCCAATCCGGATATTAAGGTAAAAGCCATGCATATTCCGAGCGATGACTTCCTGACAAAGCTAAACGCGATGATTGCGGCGGGGGAGACGCCGGATATCAGCTATTCCGCATCGTGGAAATGCCAGTTTGGTGAGGATGGCCTGATCTATAACTTTTACGATCTGATCAAAGACGACCCGGAGGTTTCCGTGGATGATTATCTGGAAACCTGCTGGTGGAACTGGTCGCCGACAGAGTCCGCAGGCCCTATTATGGCCAATGTCACCCTTTCACTGATGTATAACGAGGACCTGTTTAAAGACGCCGGCATTGATACACCGCCGACGAAGGTGGCCGAGGCGTGGTCCTGGCAGGAATTTGTGGAGAAGGCTCAGGAACTGACGCTGGATTCCTCCGGACGCAATGCGAAAGACCCGAATTTCGATTCCAATAACATCACTCAGTACGGTGTGATGTTTGCGCCCAACTGGAATGTATACATGCCGTTTATCTACTCAAACGGCGGCGCTTACTTAAATGAAGACATGACAGAATTTGGCTTAAATGATCCAAAAGCGGCGGAAGTAATCCAGAACTTCGCAGATCTGATCAATGTATACCACGTTGCACCGACTGCAATTCAGTCCAACAGTATGCCGGCGGCCGCGACCGCTCTGGCGTCCAAACAGGCCGCCATGTACATCGACGGAAGCTGGAACCATCTGGATCTGGCCGAGGCTGGTATTAACTGGGGCGTAGGTGTTCTTCCAATTGATAAGAATTATACAACATTCTTTGATGGCGGCTCGCTGATTATATTCAAGGCGACAGAGCATCTGGAGGAGACGCTGAAGCTGTATCAATGGATTACCAATCCGGAGAGTTCTGCCGAGATTACGGAAATGTTCAGAAGTATCTGGCTCCCAGTCCATAAAGAGTACTACACCGACGGCGACAAGCTTGATTTCTGGGCTTCCGAGGAATTTCCGGCGCGTCCGGAAGGCTTTAAGGATGCCGTTGTCAAGTCCACCTACGATCATCAGGTGATTGCGACAGAAATTGATGTGAAAAATTTCAATGAGATTGATACGATGGTAAAGGCAGCCCTGCAGCAGGTATGGGCGGGGGATAAGACTGCCGAGGAGGCGATGACTGAAATTAAGACGAGCGTGGATCCGCTTGTTGATGGTACATACTCCGGAAACCGTTCCTGACAGAAGTAATTGCAGGATTGCCGTGCAGACCGCAGTGGCTGCGGTAATCCGGGCATGCGGACCGCCGCTTTTGCGGCGGCCCGCCATACCGGCGGGGCAGTCCGGCCGGAAATGAGGAGGTATCACTATGAAAGAAAAAATTAAGATGACCCACAGGGAAAAGCGTGAAAACGTGGCCGGCTTTCTGTTCTGCCTTCCCTGTATCCTGGGCTTTCTTTTTTTTGCCGCAATTCCGATGATTATCAGCTTTATTATGAGCTTTTCGGACTACAGCATTGTGAAGGAGAGCCATTTTGTGGGCGTCGATAATTATGTGCGGCTGTTTGCAGGGCAGGATCCCTACTTCTATAAATCACTGACTGTGACAGTCATCTACGTAGTCCTTTCCGTTCCAACATCAATTGTTTTCGCATTTTTAATCGCATCTCTTTTAAACAAAAGCGTAAAGGGAAAGGGACTTTTCAGAACACTTTTTTATCTGCCCTCTATCATTCCGATCGTGGCCATGGGCGCGATCTGGATGTGGATCTTCAATCCGGATGTGGGCCTTGCCAACACCCTGTTAAAGGCAGTGGGACTGCCTCCGAATAAATGGCTGTCCTCGGAATCCACAGTTTTGCCTACCCTGGTATTCGTCAACCTGTGGACGACAGGTTCCACCATGGTAATCTTTCTGGCCGGTATGCAGGATGTGCCGAGGCAGCTGATCGAGGCCGTGGAGATCGATGGGGGCGGTGTTATGGCAAAGCTGCTCCATGTCATTGTTCCCATCATGACTCCGACTATTTTTTACAACGTGGTAATGGGCTTTATCAATGGATTCCAGATATTCACCCAGTCCTACGTCATGACGCAGGGGGGTCCCAACAATGCCAGTCTCTTTTACGTGTATTATCTATACCGGGAATCCTTCCAGTTTATGCGTATGGGCAATTCCTGTGCGATCGCCTGGATTCTGTTCGTGATCATTATGATGCTGACCGCAATTCTGTTCAAGTTTCAGAACCGATGGGTCTACTACGGAGGTGAGTGACGTTGAGTGCAAAAACAAAGAAAACAGTCGGAAAGCTGATTACATACGCAGTGCTTGTTACAGGCAGCCTTTTCTGCATCGTGCCTCTGGTCTGGATGGTGAGAAGTTCCCTTATGACTCCTGTAGAAATCTTTATGGTACCGGTCAAATGGGTACCGGATAAGATGATGTGGTCGAACTATAAGAAGGTATTTGAGGTTCTGCCGTTCTTTACGTATTACAGAAATTCTCTCTTCATCGCGGCTCTGGTCGTGGCCGGGTCGATGCTTACCAGCTCCATCTGTGCCTACGGGCTGGCCAGAATCAAGTGGAAAGGGAGAAATGTGGTATTTGCCTGTATTATGGCCAGTATGATGCTGCCGTTTGCAGTTACCCTGATTCCCACTTTCCTGATGTGGCGGGCGATTGGATTTACCAACAGCTTTGTGCCGCTCATTGCCCCGGCCTGGTTCGGCGGCGGAGCATTCTATATTTTCCTGCTGCGTCAGTTCTATATGACGATTCCAAAGGATTTCGATGAGGCGGCGTATCTGGATGGCGCAAATCATTTTCAGATCTTTACGAGAATTATATTGCCGATCACAAAGCCGTCTCTGGCTGTGGTAGGACTCTTTACATTTATGAACACATGGAACGATTTTTTAGGCCCCCTGGTCTATTTAAATGATGAGGCAAAGTACACGGTGGCACTGGGACTTCAGCTCTTTACCGGTTCCTACCGTTCGGAGTGGCACTTGATGATGGCGGCTGCCTGCCTCGTGCTGATTCCCGTTATTCTGGTATTTATCGTCGGACAGAGGTATTTAATCGAAGGAATTACCATGTCGGGCGTCAAGGGCTGAGAAAGCGAACGCGATAAGAGTGTCCGATAACAATTTTGGAGGAGATAAACATGATTACAGATATCATTACAAGTATTAAAGATATGGTTCACACATCAGTCAATCCTTTTTTTTCAGTCGCTGTAAAGGACGGTCAGTATGAATGCGGAAACCGGGAAAGCTATTATGCGAAGAAGCTGCCGGATGAAACATTTTCCTATGATATATCCAACAACAAGGTCCTTGCAAATGCAGACGAGTTCGGAACGCTGAAGACCGTGACCTTTTACCGGGGCTGTTATACCTGCGACGATATCCCGGGCGTGTGGGTCTCCAAAGACTTCGGTCAGGCAGGTCCGTTCTATTTCAGACTGACAGTGGAGGGGCAGGAGGTGTCCCTTCGGGACGGTTCTCTGCCGTGTCAGTCCGATCTGGCTGAAAACCTGGTCCCTAGAGCAGCCTTTACCCATCCCCGCCTCAATGCTACGGTCCTGGCGTACGCACCCATTTCCGCCGACGGCAAAAGAAGACCGCGTGCCCTCGTATACGGGCTGTATCTGGAAAATACAACAGATGGTGATGTAAAGGGAACCGTGATTCCGCCAGACTTTTCCCCGGATAAGGATTATTTTACCATTCCCGACGCCAGTGGGAAGATGGTGGAATGCGGGACGGTGACAGAAGCGGGGCAGATGAGCGAATCCGGCCAGACTACACCGGCAGTTCCATTCCATTTAAAGAAAGGGGGCGGCGCGTGGTTCCCCATGGTAATCTACGCACCCGGTGAGAACGGTGCAGTAAAAGAGATCGAAGAGGCTGGGACACTTTACTGGCTGAATGAGACGCTGGCCTGCTTTCGGGGAATGCTGGGCTGCTTAAAGATGGATGGTGATCCGCTGACCGCCGCCATCTTCGAACGTGCCGTATACCAGGGGATATCGGCCTTCGGTATGGACAGAAACGGCGAGATCTGCGGTTCCAACTGGGGCACATTTCCGGCTACGAGGCAGATCTGGATGAAAGACATGTACTATTCCAGTCTTCCTCTCAGCGTGCTGAATCCCGACTTCTTCCGTCAGTCCTGCCTTTGGTTTACAGAGCATGGAATCCGTCCGGAGGGATCGAAATACCAGGGGGGAGCGGCCCATTCTCTGAGTAATTCCCTGACCTCTGTCTTAATGGGAGTCCTGTATTACGAAGCGACGGCGGACAGAGACTTTTTCTGGACCCACCGGGAGACGGTGGAAACCTTTGAAGAGATTTTAGAAGAGGTGCTGACGCTGAAGGAAGGAGAGGTGTGGCTGTTTCCGACCGTGTGGATATCCGATGCGCTCGCTTTGGGAAAATACCATACCGGATCGAATATCTGTGCGTGGAAGGCTTTTGACGGCATGGCGCGGCTGATGGGCGAGGTGTTTGAAGACCAGGAGAAACAGAAAAAATACGGGAAAATTGCCGGTGAGATCAAAAAGGCCATCGAGGCTTATATGGTGACTGACGGCAGGTTTGGCCTCCAGTATCTGGAGGGGATCGGCGGACTGACCCCTGAGACGCAGAAGCACTGCCCGATTTCAGAGTACGAGAAGAAGTATGTGGATCAGGCTCTCACATTTTATCCCGATATTATTAATGGAGATGAGATCAACCTGATGATGCATGACGGGGAGGAGTCTGATACGACGTTGATTCCATTTTACGGATATAAGACGTATGATGATCCGGTTGTGAGAAATTATGCCAGATTTTCTGCCAGTGAAGAGAATCCGACCTATGGAACCGAGTGCCGCGGAATCAAATGGGGCCATGAGTCCGGTGCAACTTTCCCCGGTTACACCACCGCATTCTCCGGAGTTGTGGATGAGGAGACTATGAATGGAGAGAGGGGCTATATGACAGAGCTGAAACGCCTCTGTGATCTGGACGGTTCCTGGTGGTGGTGGCCATACAAATGCAATACAAAGACAGGCGACGTAGTCAGGCTGAACTGCTGCGGGAAATGCGGCTGGGCGGCCGGAGTATTTGCCAGCCTCTTTATGACGCAGATTCTCGGAGTCCGGTACGACGCTCCGTCGAAGACTCTGAATTTCAAGCCATTTTCACCGGGCAGCAGCTTTGAATGGAACGATGCGAGGACAGGAAGCGGCAAGTTTGATTTTACTTACCGGAAAACGGCAGATGCGGTGACCGCGTCGGTGACCAGCCGCGTGGACTATCCGGTGACCCTGGTGCTTAACCTGATCACCGATGGTATACCGAGATTTACGGACAGCGGGAAGACCGCGGAATTTGAAGAGACGGAATTCCTGGGTAAACGCGCAGTATGCATTAAGAAAGTCTTAAAGCCGGACCAGAAAATCGAAATCGCAGCCTTATAAATCGCAGCCTTATAGCAGTTTTATAAAATCATAGTTATTTATAATATGAAACAACAGAACCATTTACCAAAAACATAATACCACACGATCAAACGCCTGGAATCCTTTAATTAAAAGGTTTTCCAGGCGCTTTTTGCATGAATAGACGGTATTCTTCTGAATTTTTGTAATATTATAAATACTCCGACCCTGTTTTTTCACTTTCCCTGGTCATAAAGGGATAAGTCACTGAGAATCAAGATAAAATAAGACTTGAATAATTTCAAAAATGCTATATAATGTATAACTGATACTTATTTCTATATTTATGCAAAAAAGTGCATATAATGAGGAGGATTCATTATGAAAAAGAATGTAATAGTACTTGCGGCGGCCGTATGCATGGCAGCGGCACTTACCGCCTGCGGAAGCTCAAAATCCGCTACAGAGACAACAACAGCGGCAGCAGAAACCACAACAGCAACAGCAGAAACCACTGCAGCAGATGCGGCGGCCGAAACAACAGCGGCAGAGGCTGAGAAGACAGATGGCACCGGCGGCAAGATCGTTATGGTAACGAACGCCGAGTTCCCGCCATATGAGTACCACGAGAACAACACCATTGTTGGTATTGATGCCGACATTGCAAGGGCAGTCGCTGAGCAGATGGGAATGGAACTGGAGATCCAGGATATGGCATTCGATTCTCTGATTCCGGCGATCCAGTCCGGAAAGGCTGATTTTGCGGCAGCTGGTATGACTGTAAACGAAGACCGTTTAAAGAATGTGGACTTTACCGATACCTACGCACAGGCTGCTCAGGTAATCATTGTTAAAACAGACAGCCCGATCGCTTCTCCCGATGATTTAACAGGCAAGAAGATCGGTGTTCAGACCGGTACAACCGGCGATATCTACGCTGACGACATCGAGAACGCGGAAGTACAGAGATTTAACAAGGGCATGGAAGCCGTTATGGCTTTAAATCAGGGCAAGATCGACGCAGTTATCATCGACCGTGAGCCTGCGAAGGTGTTCGTGAAAGAGAACGAAGGCTTAAAGATCTTAGACGAAGCATTTACAGAGGAAGAGTATGCAATCGCTGTAAAGAAGGGCAACACTGAACTGCTTGATAAGATGAATGCCGCGATCAAGGAGTTAAAGGAATCCGGCGAGTTACAGAAGATCGTAGATAAGTATATTACCGCAGAATAATATAAAGGAAGAGTGCCATGTGGGAAAAATTAGTCGCTGACTTTTATCAGAATTTTATAGAGGACAACCGCTGGAAATACATCACGGATGGGCTGCAGAATACCTTGAAAATTACATTTTTTGCAGTTCTCATCGGAATCGTGCTGGGATTTCTGGTTGCAATTATCCGTTCTACTTACGAGAACACTCACAGGCTGAAGATACTGAATGCAGTCTGCAGCGTATATCTGACGGTAATCCGCGGAACGCCGGTGGTTGTTCAGCTGATGATCGTATACTTCGTTGTCTTTGTCACGGTTAATCCGGGTATGGTTCCGACGGCGATTCTGGCCTTCGGTATCAACTCCGGCGCCTACGTGGCCGAAATCTTCCGAAGCGGCATCAGCTCCATCGAGAGAGGCCAGTTTGAGGCCGGGCGAAGCTTAGGCTTCAACTACGCGCAGACCATGTGGTATATCATTATGCCGCAGGCGTTTAAAAACGTGGTTCCGACGCTGGCCAACGAGTTTATCGTGCTGCTGAAGGAGACTTCCGTAGCCGGTTACATCGGTCTGCAGGATCTGACGAAGGGCGGCGACATCATTAAGAGCCGTACGTATTCCGCTTTCATGCCGCTGATTGCGGTGGCTCTGATTTATCTTTGCATGGTTATGATCTTTTCTTACCTTGTAAAATTACTGGAGAGGAGGCTGCGCAGAAGTGAGCACTAGAAAAAATCGTATAGAAAAGCCTCTGATTCAGGTACAGAACTTAGGCAAGAAATTCGGAAGCATGGAGGTCCTAAAGGATATCACGGTTGACATCTACAAAGGTGACGTCGTGTGTGTAATCGGACCCTCCGGATCTGGAAAGAGTACCTTTCTCCGCTGTTTAAACAGACTGGAGGAGCCGACATCGGGCCATATCCTGTTTGAGGGAACCGATATTACCGATAAGAAGACGGATATCGACCGCCACCGCCAGAAGATGGGGATGGTGTTCCAGCAGTTCAATCTGTTTCCGCACATGACGATCTTAAAGAATCTGACCCTGGCGCCGGTTAAGCTTCAGGGACGGAGCGAGGAGGAGGCAAAGAACCAGGCCATGGCGCTCCTCGACAAGGTCGGCTTAGCGGACCGGTGCAATGCATATCCGAACCAGTTATCCGGCGGACAGAAGCAGCGAATCGCCATTGTCCGCGCCCTGTGTATGAACCCGGACGTCATGCTCTTTGACGAACCGACGTCTGCGCTCGACCCTGAGATGGTAGGCGAGGTGTTAAACGTTATGAGGGATTTGGCGAACGAGAAGATGACCATGGTGGTGGTTACCCATGAGATGGGCTTCGCCAGAGAAGTTGCCACCCGCGTCATGTTCATGGACGGCGGATATTTTCTGGAGGAGAATGAACCGAAGGAATTCTTTGAGCATCCGGAGAATGAGAGGCTTAAAGGGTTTTTGGGAAAGGTTTTGTAGCGTACAGGAATGCAGGAATCTGTTAAAATATAAAATAGAAAAGACGTTGTTTCCGATCGGCTTCACCGGTCTGGAAACAACGTCTTTTTTAATACTGAAAGCGGGACTCTGAATTAATCAGCTCCTGCAGCGCATCTTCCTGCTCAATCGCGATTCCCGACGGCGTCTTCGTTACAAATCCCTGCTGTTTCAGTTTTGCCATGATCCGCGATACGGTTACGGAATGGCAGCCCAGATACTTGGCCATCTCGGCGTATGTAAAAAAGCGGGGGACGATCCGTATTCCGTTCCTGAGCTGCGATACTTCAAAGAGCAGGTGGCACAGCCGTACCACGACGGATTCTTCCTGCATCAGGTGAAAATGGATCAGTGCGTCGTTATAATTGTCCGCAAGCGTCTCCATAAGAAATGCGTTAAATTCCCTATTCTTTAAAATCAGATCCTGAAAGGTGGAATAAGGGATCTGACACAGGGTGCAGGTGGTCTTGGTGATAACTGAAAATTCCGGCGTAGTGGAATTGATTTTATCAGGGCTTACTACAAACTGGTTAAAACCAATGAGCCGGTACGGGCGGAAGTATAAATAAACTTTTTCCTCTCCCTGCTTCGTAATGCTGTTGAGTGCACAGATTCCTTCCTCCAACAGGTATACATAGTTTGATATATACTTGTCATACTTTTTATTAAGAACAATGTCCTTCGGCATTGTGACGCGCGTTCCGCTGTCTGTAATGATTTTTAAGAGCGACTCCTTCATGTTTTCTCCGTTCCTTGCGATAGTAATAAAAGATCGGATTCAGTATATCATAATTTTGTCAAAATAACCAGATTTATAACCTGTGTTATTTTTCTATAAGCAGATATATGATAAAATTAGATCAATAATGCAGGGGAGTAAATGAGCCGGAAAAGTAAAAAAGAGATACTTTCGGGTCTTATTGTGCCCTCATTGTTATATTTTTCACAATATGGTAGAAAAGGGGTTTCAAGACATGGCGAATCAAAATGAGCGTAAGAGAGAAAAAATGTTTTTAATTCATTCTCTGATCGGTGTAGGAATTATGGTATTTTTCCGTTTCCTCCCGCTGAATCTCCCGGAAGTTACTTCGGTTGGTATGGAAGTATTGGGAATCTTTATCGGAACACTTTATCTTTGGACATTCGTAGATCCGCTTTGGGGGAGCCTGATGTCCATTGCTATGGTTGGTTTATCCAACTATATGCCTATGGCGGGCCTGCTTAAGGAAGCATTCGGAGCACCGGTTGTGGCTCAGGTATTTTTCCTGCTGATTATGGCAGGCGGTCTTGTATATTATAAGATCACACTTTACATAGGACGTTTCTTTTTGACGAGAAAATTTACGAACGGGAAGCCATGGCTGCTGATGTTCGTAATCTGTATAGGCTGTTATTTCCTTGGTGGCTTTATCAGTCCGTTTACTGCAATCTTTTTATTCTGGCCTGTCCTCTACGATGTATTTGAGGAAGTCGGTTATAAGAAGGGCGATGCGCTGCCTCGTGTTATGCTGACCCTGGTGGTTGTCGCGTCCCTGATCGGTTTTCCGATGGCGCCGTTCGCTCAGAATGGTCTGGCGCTGCTCACAAACTTTGCCAACATTACGGCAAACCTTCCGGGAGGTCCGATTGTTGTCAACAATGCGGCTTACATGGCTGTGGCTATTATTCTCGGTCTTATTATGATCGTGGCGAACATCCTGTTTGCAAAGTTTGTCATTCGTCCTGATGTGACGAAATTAAAGAATTACGATGTTGAGATGCTGAATAAGAATCCGCTTCCGCCTATGGAACCTAGACAGAAGATTATAGGCATAAGCTTTGTGATTCTGATTCTGGGTATGCTTCTCCCCAGCCTTTTCCCAACTTTACCGGGAATGGCATTTCTTTCCTCCAACAGCCTCGGTCTGGCTCTTTTTATGGTAGCCGCTCTGGGAGCGATCCGTATCAAGGGAAAGAGCGTTTTAGAGATTCCGCAGGTTATGGCCACCAATTTTAACTGGGGCGCATACTTTATCATCGTTGCCGCGATCCTGCTGGGAAGCGTGCTGACCAGTGACAATACCGGTGTTTCCGCTTTCTTAAGCGTCGTACTTTCCCCGATTTTCCAGGGAATGTCACCGATGGTCTTCACTGTTCTTTTAATGGCGATGGCGGTTCTCTTAACCAACCTCTGCAACAGCCTGGTAATCGGTATGATTCTGCAGCCGGTTATCGTTACATATTGTACACAGACCGGAGCCAACCCGGCACCGATCGTTACGCTGTTAATTATCTTTGTACTGTTATCGGCGGCTATTACACCGGCAGCTTCCCCGTTTGCGGCGATCCTGCACAGCAACAAGGAATGGGTTCCGACCAAGTACGTTTACCAGTATACGATTCCATTCGTAATTCTGGAACTGATTATCGTTCTTGTGATCGGTGTCCCGTTAGCAAATCTGTTAATGTAAGTTTAGAAAGGAGTTATGTATCATGGCACAGTATGATGTAATTATTGTTGGCGCGGGTCCTGCCGGTATGACGGCGGCAATCTACGCGGCGAGAGCGGATATGAATGTTCTGCTTCTCGACAAGCTGGCCCCGGGCGGACAGATTATCAATACGAATGAAATTCAGAACTATCCGGGGGTCGGAACGATCAACGGAGCAGAGCTTGCGTATCAGATGTTTGAGCATACACAGCAGTTTGACAATATCGCGTTCGACTACGGCACGGTAAAGAGCATCACAGACGAAGGAAAAGTAAAGAGAGTCCTCTGCGAGGAGGATGACAAGGAATTCACGGCGAAAGCCATTATACTTGCTACCGGAACGAGACCGAGATGTCTCGATATCCCGGGCGAAGATAAGTTCCGCGGCAACGGAATCAGCTGGTGTGCCATCTGTGACGGAGCCCAGTACCGCGACCGTGACGTTGTGGTAATCGGCGGAGGCAATTCCGCGGTGGAAGAATCCATATTCCTTGCCGGTATTGTAAAATCACTGACGATTGTAACCATGTTTGATTTGACGGCTGATCCGATGGCCTGCGACAAGCTTCGCGCCATGGATCACGTAACTGTTTATCCATACCAGGATATCCTGGAATTTACCGGAGATACGAAGCTGACGGGCGTTCATTTCAAGTCCACGAAGACCGGCGAGGAGAACACGGTTTCCTGTGACGGCGTATTCGAATATATCGGACTCACTCCGACAACAGAATTCTTAAAGGATTTAGGCGTGTTAAACCAGTTCGGCTATGTGGAAGTAGATGAGAAGATGCACACAAAGACAGCCGGTATCTACGGAGCCGGAGACTGTGTGACCAAGAACCTGCGCCAGGTAATCACCGCCTGTGCGGATGGCGCGATCGCAGCTCAGGAAGCTTCCCACTACGTTCAGAATTTAGTGGATTAAGAAGCACGAAAAACGATTGCAGAGACAGCGATACATAACCACCTGTTCTCCCATGATAAACCATAACGCAATTTTATCGTTAGATAAAAAAATAGAATTTTACTTTATTGTTATTTTGCAATAAAATAAAAACAGTATGCTTAGAATGGGAAAACAGTGTGGAACTAATACAAAAAGATAGAAAGGAAGTAAGATTATGTTAAAAGAAGTAAACAGCGAAGAATTCAAAGAACTGGCCGGAAAGGGCCTGGTATTGGCGGACTTTTTCTCTACCACCTGTGGACCATGTAAGATGTTAGGCTTTGTATTAAAAGATGTGGAGAAGGAATTTGGCGATGATCTGACTATCTTAAAGATTGACTTCGATCAGAACAAGGACTTAACAGCGGAATATGGCGTGACGGGTTACCCGACCCTGGTTCTTTTAAAGGATGGCGTGGAAGTAGGACGTCTTCAGGGATTACAGCAGAAACCGGTTATTATCAAGCTGGTGGAAGAACATAAGTAAGATCTTAAATTAGAACCTAACTATAAAGAACAGATACGGGGAGGTATCATCATGTCAGTAAAATATTCATTTGAAGATCATATTGTAAACAGACAGTACGAAGCAGAGCAGGAGATGTTAAAGGAATTCGAAGCGGGCAATTACACAATTGCCAATCCGCTCGTAAAATATAACGCTTATCTTGTCAATCCGTTATCCGCAGTTGTATGTTTCCATACAGAAAAGGAAACAGCCATCACTATTACCGTGCTTGGCAAGACACCCCAGGGCAATATCAGCCACACATTCCCGAAGGCAAAGAAGCACGTGCTTCCGATCGTAGGTCTGTATTCTGATTATCAGAACAGAGTGGAGATTAGAGCTTACCGCGGCGAGTCCAATATTATCACCATCGATGTACCGGATGTGTTTGACGGCAAGGAAGTAATCTATTCCATGGATACGACTCCTGAGTATTTACAGGACAACATCATTTTAGTATCTCCGGCAGGCGAAGATCTGGCAGTTGGATTCGACTACGCAGGCGATGCAAGATGGCATATGACGATTCCGTGTGTATTCGATGTGAAGAGACTGAAAAACGGCAACTTAATCATGGGTTCCCACCGGGTAATCCAGATGCCTTACTATATGTCCGGTTTATACGAGATCAGCCCATGCGGAAAGATCTACAAGGAATTCCGTCTCCCGGGCGGCTACCATCACGATGAGTTCGAGATGGAGGACGGCAATCTCTTAAGTCTGACAGACGATTTAACCAGCGAGACAGTAGAAGATATGTGCGTTCTGATCGACCGCAATACAGGCGAGATATTAAAGACCTGGGACTACAAGAAGTTCCTCGATCCGAAGAAAGTAAGCAAGTCCGGCAGCTGGTCTGACCATGACTGGTTCCACAACAACGCCGTATGGTACGACAAGAATACCAATTCCTTAACCTTCTCCGGACGTCACATCGATTCCATGGTAAACATCGATTATGAGACCGGAGAACTGAACTGGATCATCGGCGATCCGGAAGGATGGCCGGAAGAGATGCAGAAGTACTTCTTCAAGCCAGTCGGCAATAACTTCGGATGGCAGTATGAGCAGCACGCCTGCGTCATCACACCTGACGGTGATGTTATGTGCTTCGACAACCATCACTACGGTTCCAAGAACCCGGAGAAATATCTGGCGGCCAAGGATAACTATTCCAGAGGCGTCCGTTACAAAATCAACACCGATGACATGACCATCGAGCAGGTTTGGCAGTACGGCAAGGACAGAGGAGCAGAATTCTTCTCCCCATACATCTGTAACGTAGAGTACTACAACGAAGGACACTACATGGTTCATTCCGGCGGTATCGCATACGACACAGAAGGCAATCCTTCCGAGGCGCTGGGCGCATTTGCAAAGGATCAGGGCGGCCGTCTGGAGAGTATCACGGTTGAGATCTGTGACAACAAGAAGATGCTTGATTTACACGTACCGGGCAACTATTACCGCGGCGAGAAGCTGAAATTATACAGCGACGGCATCAACTTAGAGCTTGGCAAGGGCCAGATTTTAGGCGAGATGGGCGTTACGAAGGAATTCGATACCGAGATCCCGTTAGATCCGTCAGGCGAGATGCTTCCGGAGAGCTGCAACGCGAGAATCGAAGACGAGATCGACCGTTTCACATTCTTCTCCCGTTTCGAGAAAGGACAGCTGGTTATGCTTCTGTTAGAGCAGGGCGAAGAGGTTCACCGCTATTTCATCTCTACAACGGCGGTTCCGTTCCTGGCGATGTGCTGCGGTACATTCCTCGATTCCGACGACAGAAATACGAGAACCAACATCAATAAGACAGGATTAAAAGGTACCTATGATCTTCGTGTTATCATCGATGACAAGAAGTATGAGACAGGCGTTACGATCAGCTGTTAATCATCAGTATCTGACACTGTTACAGGATGCAAGAAGACACATATAGACTGCAGGAGGGGGCCGCGATCGAAATACGTCCCCCCTTCGCAGGCTTTCAGGAGGGTTTATGGGAGTTTTATACAAAGAAGTAAAACATATCATTGACCAGCAGTATGAGGCGGAATCAAAATTTCTGGAGGAGTACAGAAAGGAAAGCCATACCATCACCAATCCTTTCGTTGTGCTTAATCCATATCTGATTGCGCCTCTTACCGCGCTTGTCATGTTTGAGAATGAAAAACCGGCTTTCGCCAAGGTTACGGTGAAAGGAAAAGAGGCGGCGGGAGACTATATGTACCGCCCGAAATCAGACGCAAGAAAGATGGTTCTTCCAATATACGGCCTGTACGAGGACTATGAGAATACCGTAGTCATCGAACTGAGCACAGGGGAGACCGCGGCTCTTAAGATCGTGACAGAGAAGGCTTCCGAACGGTTAAAGAAGCCAACCTCCATCGAAACTACGCCGGAGTACATGGAAGACAACGTCATGATGGTAAGTCCGACTTCACCGGCTTATACGGCGGCTTACGACTATGCGGGGGACGCGCGCTGGTATAACACGCTGAATCTGGCTTTTGATTTAAAGCGTGTCCGCAATGGACGTCTTTTCGTGGGAACCGACCGTCTGGTGGCTCCGCCTTACCATACCACCGGCATCTACGAGATGGGAATGATTGGAAAGATCTATAAGGAATTCCGCATTCCGGGCGGATATCACCATGATGAGTGGGAGATGGAAAATGGAGATATTTTGATCTTGACCCAGTATCTGGCCCGTGGTACTGTAGAAGATGCATGTGTTATGGTAGACAGAAATACCGGAGAGATCTTAAAGGAATGGGATCATCAGGACGTGCTTCCTGTTTACCCGGTCGGCGGCTCCGGAAGCCAGGATGCACACGACTGGTTCCATAACAATGCGGTATGGTACGACAAGAAGACGAATTCTCTCACCTTCTCCGGACGCCATCAGGATATCATCATCAACCGTGATTTTGAGACAGGGAAGCTGAACTGGATTATCGGTGATCCGACCGGCTGGCCGGAAGACATGCAGAAGTATTTCTTCAAACCGGTGGGCGGGGACTTCGACTGGCAGTATGAGCAGCACGCCTGCATGGTGCTTCCAAACGGCGATATCATGTGCTTCGACAACGGCCACTGGCGTTCCAAGGAGAAGGAACACTACGTGGACGCGAAGGATAACTTCTCCCGCGGTGTGATCTATCACATCGACACGGACAACATGACGATCGAGCAGGTATGGCAGTACGGAAAAGAGAGAGGCGCCGAGTTCTTCTCCTGCTACATATGCAACTGTGAGTACTATGAGAGAGGCCATTATCTCGTTCATTCCGGCGGTATCGGCAAGCTGAACGGAGAATGGATGAACATGCCTGGCGCAGGTATGACGGCGGCCATCGACGATGGATCGGCTGAACTCAGTTCCATCACCGTAGAGGTGAAGGACGATGTCGTTCTGTATGAGATGCATCTGCCGGCCAACTATTACCGTGCGGAGAAGCTCCATTTATACGACGAGGGCGATGCAGTGACCTTCGGACGCGGGGAGGTTCTTGGAAGTATCGGTATGACCGAGGAATTCCTGACGGAAGTACCTGCAGAAGACGGCGGCATGGTCCCGGATTCCTATAAGACGAAGATTGCAAAGGAAGCAGACCGCCTTGTATTTAAGGCAAGCTTTGAAAAGGGCACGCTGGTCATGCTGAATTTAGAGGGCGAAAACGGAAGCCCGACACGTCACTACTTTGTTCCAACCACAAAGCGCCCGTTCCTGGCCATGTGCGTAGGCACATTCCTGGAGCACGATGAGAGAGCCGTGGAATTCCCTGTCAGCGGTGAGGGAATAGAAGGAACATATAAAGTTACCGTTACCATCGATGAAAAGAAATATGATACAGGAGTTACAGTAAACTTCTAAACAATTTCTTTATCATACCAATGAGACTGAAGGAGTCAATAAAAGGAGGATACACTCAATGGGTTACAAAGTAAGCTTTGAAGAAGCGAACAAGATCTTTGCAGCGCTCCAGGATGAATACGAAATCTGGGCACCGAAAAGATTTGTAGGAAAAGGAAGATATTCCGACACCGATATGATCAAGTATGACAAGATTAACACTGTAGAAGAGATCGAGTATATGGATAAGTCCGATTTCCCTGCAAAAGAAGTGTTAAGCCCGATCACAGAATCCCTGTTCTATTTCACAGAGGACGAGTACATTGAGAGCAAGGCTACAGGCAAGAAGCTTTTAATCTTCATGAGACCGTGTGATATCCATGCACAGCATCATCAGGAGAAGATCTACTTAAGCAACGGCGGCTTCGAGGACATGTACTATAAGCGCATGAACGAGAAAGTGAAAATCGTCATGATGGAATGTACCACAGGCTGGGATACCTGCTTCTGCGTAAGCATGGGTACCAACAAGTCCGAGGATTATTCCATGGCAGTCCGCTTCGGCGAAGGCGAGTTAAGCCTGGATGTGAAGGATGACGCGTTCGCTCCTTACTTTGAAGGCAAGAACAAGTCCGGATTTAAGCCGGAATATGTTGAGAAAAATCAGCTGACCGTTGAAGTTCCGGAGATTCCGAACAAGGAAGTATTAACCAAGTTAAAGAACCACCCGATGTGGAATGAATACAATAAGCGCTGTATCTCCTGTGGTGCCTGTACCGTAGCCTGCAGCACCTGTACCTGCTTCACTACCACAGACATCATCTACAATGAAAATGCCAACGTTGGCGAGAGAAAGAGAACAACCGCTTCCTGTCAGGTTAAGGGCTTCTCCGATATGGCCGGCGGCATGAGCTTCCGCAACACAGCCGGAGACAGAATGCGCTTTAAAGTGCTTCACAAATTCCATGATTACAAGGAACGTTTCCAGGATTACCATATGTGCGTAGGCTGCGGCAGATGTATCGACCGTTGTCCAGAATACATTTCCATCGCTGCTACTGTAAAGAAGATGGCGAATGCGATCGATGAAATCGTTGCAGAAGAGAATAAATAGGGAGAGGTGGACGAAGAGATGAATAACATAGTAAAACCTGTTGCATGCAAGATTCTTGAAGTTAAGAGAGAAAGCTTACATGAATATACATTTAAAGTTGCAACCGATATTAAACCGGAGCACGGACAGTTCTTACAGCTCTCCATTCCGAAGGTAGGAGAGGCTCCTATCTCCGTCAGCTCTTTCGGCGACGGCTGGATGGATTTCACGATCCGTTCCGTTGGTAAAGTAACCGATGAGATTTTCGAGAAGCAGGCCGGCGATACCTTATTCCTTCGCGGCGCTTACGGAAAAGGCTGGCCGGTAGAGAAATTCCAGGGCAAGCATGTGGTAGTTATCACAGGCGGTACTGGTCTGGCTCCTGTAAAGAGCATGTTAAACATGTTCTATGACAATCCTGATTACGTAAAGAGCGTAACCTTAATCAGCGGATTCAAGAACGAGGAAGGCATCATCTTCAAGAACGACCTTGATAAGTGGCATGACAGATTTACCACATTCTATACACTGGACAGAGATCAGAAGGAAGGCTGGAACACAGGTTTTGTAACCGAGTTTGTTTCCAAGGTTCCATTTTCCGAGTTTGACGGCGATTACGAAGTAGTAATCGTTGGACCGCCGCCAATGATGAAGTTCACAGGCCTGGAAGCTGTTAAATGCGGCGTTCCGGAAGAGAAGATCTGGGTATCCTTCGAGCGTAAGATGTCCTGTGCTGTCGGCAAATGCGGCCACTGTCGTATCGACGAGGTTTATGTTTGCTTAGACGGCCCGGTATTCAACTATACACAGGCCAAATATCTGGTTGACTAAGGAAAGGAGCGAATAGAGAATGAATCACGATATTGATATTAAAAAAGTACGTATCAACTGTTTCAGACAGTCAAAGGTAGCGGGAGAGTTCATGCTTCAGCTCCGTGTTCCGGGCGCTTTAATCGAAGCGAAACACTTAACCATGGTTCAGGAAATCTGTGAGAAATGGGGCAACGGCACCTTCCACATGGGTACAAGACAGACCTTAAACATTCCTGGAATCAAATTTGAGAATATCGAAGAAGTAAACAAATACATCAAGAAATACATCTCCGATGTTGATATCGAGATGTGTAACGTGGATATGGAATCCGATGACTACGGCTACCCGACAATCGGCGCCCGTAACATCATGTCCTGTATCGGCAACGCACACTGTATCAAAGGCAACATCAACACCTATGAGCTGGCCCGCAAGATCGAGAAACTGATCTTCCCGTCCCACTACCACATCAAAGTAGCTGTCGCAGGATGTCCAAACGACTGTGTAAAGGCAAACTTTAACGATTTCGGTGTTATGGGTGTCAACAAGCAGGTTTATGATATTGACCGCTGTATCGGATGCGGCTCCTGTGTGGAGGCGTGTGAGCACCATGCAACAGGCGTATTAAGCCTGAATGCCAACGGAAAGATTGACAAGGACGCATGCTGCTGCGTAGGCTGCGGCGAATGTTCCCTGATCTGCCCGACAGGCGCATGGACCAGAGGCACCAAGAAGCTTTACCGCGTAACCTTAGGCGGCCGTACCGGCAAGCAGAATCCGCGTGCAGGCAAGCTGTTCTTAAACTGGGTAACCGAGGATGTTGTTTTAGGCATGTTCGGAAACTGGCAGAAGTTCTCCGCATGGGCGTTAGACTACAAGCCGGAGTACTTACATGGCGGTCACTTAATCGACCGTGTCGGATACAAAGAGTTCGTAAAACATATCTTCGAGGGTGTTGAATTCAATCCGGAAGCAAAGATGGCAGACGATATTTACTGGGCTGAGAACGAGCAGAGAGGCAATATGCACGTTATGCCGATCTCCCAGCACAAGCATGCCGGCCCGGCTGAAACAGCAAACTATACATTTACACAGAAATAAATAATGGAAAGGGAGGGCGCGCCATCTACATCAGACCACCGCGCCCTCCCTGTTTCATTGAAACACCGGGGTACGCAGAGCTGCTGCACATGATGCACGCTGCAAAGATACCCGGCGCGATTTGTTACGATAAAAAAGCAGGAAAATTGAGCGTACTGTGCCTCCTCAGAGACATCCCCATGGACTTCTCCCAGGCACGCACCCCGAAAATTGGTATAAAATTCCCCCTCACACCCCTTATCCAAAAAGTGAGTCCAATTTTCCCTCAATCATTCCCGCTTTTTTTATGGTTATATTTTCCCGTTTCAATAGTTACAGTTCACTCCCCACCAGGGGCACCGCAGTCCGGTTCGGCCGGGCAGGCTTCCTCAGCCTTTCCTGTGACTTTGCAGGGTATTAGAAGTTCTTAACGCGCAAAATTTTTCGTTCAGGTGAAATTCCCATTTGTCTGAGCGCAGCGAGTTTGGGAATTTCACCTGGTTTTTAGAAAAAATCTGCACGTTTAGAACTTCTTATGCCCGAAACCGGAACTGGAAAGGCTGAGGAAGCCTGCCCGGCCGAACCGGACTGCGGTGCCCCTGGTGGGGAGTGAACTGTAACTTTCAATACATCTGTTACAAAACCCCTGTTTTATACATCTGTTCTAAATAAGAATTTTATGATAAAATAGACAGGTCTTAAAACACAGAAAGAAGAGGAAAACAATGGCATATTTCCCATTTTTTATGGATATAGAAGGGCAGCGATGCTTAATCGTCGGAGGCGGAATCGTTGCCTGCCGGAAGGTAGAGGTTCTTTTGGACTACGGACCGGAGATCGTCGTCGTGTCCCCTGAGATGACGGACCGTATGGTACGGTACGGCGAAACTGCGGGCGGTAAGGTAACGCTTCTTTGCCGGGAGTATCAGGAGGAAGACTTAGACGGCGTGGATTTTGTGGTCGCGGCCACGGCGGATGAAGAACTGAACCGGCGGATTTCCCTGGTCTGCAGAGAACGGCGGATTCCGGTGAATGTGGTGGATGTCAGGGAGGAATGCAGCTTCATTTTCCCGGCCCTGATCAAGGACGAGGATATTACCGTGGGAATCTCCACCGGAGGAAGCAGCCCCACCATCGCACAGTATTTAAAGGCAAAGTTCCGTGCTGCGATTCCGGAGGGCTTCGGGAGACTGGCTGCTGAGCTGGGGACGTACCGGGAGCTGGTGAAGGAGCGGGTGCCCATCCTTTCTGTCAGAACCGCGGTCTTTAAAGAGATGGTTGAGGAAGGAATCCGTCAGGGCGGAACATTTAACAGGGAACAGGCGGAGCAGTTGATTGACAGAAAGTTAGAGGAATTGGAGAAAGACCATGAATAAGATGATTCGTATCGGGACGAGAAAGAGCGCTCTGGCGATGGTACAGACAGAACTGGTGGCGGAAGCGCTGAAACGCGTTCAGCCGGGACTTTTGGTCGAGACAGTGACGAAAGTGACGGAAGGGGACCGCATCTTAAATAAGCCCCTGCTGGAGTTTGGCGGAAAGGGCGTCTTCGTGACGGAATTCGAACAGGCGCTGTTAAAGGGCGAGATTGACTTTGCGGTACACAGCGCCAAGGATCTTCCCATGGATTTGGAGGACGGACTGGGGATCGTGGCCGTGCCCCCGAGAGAGGACCCGAGAGACGTGCTGATGACGCCTGCAGGAACCGACTTAAGCGCGAAAAAGGAGATTGTTATCGGTACCTCTAGCTTACGGCGTAGGCTCCAGATCGAGGCGCTGGGAAAGAAGCTGTGGCCCGGTTCAGCTGTGCGGTGTGAGGATATCCGGGGAAATATCCAGACGAGGATCAGAAAGATGGATGAAGGCCTCTATGACGCGATTATTCTGGCCGCTGCGGGCCTGAAACGCATGAAGATGGTAAATCCTCCGGCTGACGGTCTGGAGGAGTATTTTGAGACAAATGGGACGTATGATTTTCATTACTTTGACTGCGAGACGTTTATTCCGGCCGGAGGACAGGGAATTCTGGCCGTGGAGGGGCGGATCGAGGACAGGACCTGCGAGTTGGCGGTGCGCATCCAGGACGAGGAGGCGAAGACGTGCCTCATACTGGAACGGAAGATATTAAAGCTGCTGGAGGCGGGCTGTCACGAGCCGATCGGCGTGTACTCCAGAATCAGGGACGAACAGATCGAAGTATTTGGAATCAACAGACGGGACGGAGAAACGAAGCGTGTGTATCTGACAGGCGGAACCGGGGAGCTGGAACTTCTTGCGGAACGCGCGGCGAAAGGACTGAGATAGAGATGAAGGAAACGGGTAAAGTATTTCTGGTCGGAGCAGGCCCTGGAGATCCGGGACTGATTACGGAAAAAGGGTTAAAGAGGCTGCGGGAATGTGATGTGGTGGTCTACGACCATCTGGCATCTGAGCGCTTTTTAGACGAGGTTCCGGAGGAGAGCCAACGGATATATGTGGGGAAAAAAGCGGGCTGCCACTACATGAAGCAGGAGGAGATCAACCAGCTCCTGGTGGACCTGGCCAGGGAGGGAAAGAACGTGGTCCGGTTAAAGGGCGGTGATCCCTTTGTCTTTGGACGCGGCGGGGAAGAGGTGATGGCTGTTTCCCGGGAAGGCATTCCTTTTGAGGTGGTATCCGGAGTCACATCGGCGGTCGCCGCGCTGGCATCGGCGGGGATTCCGGTGACGCACCGGGCCGTCAGCAGGAGCTTTCATATCATGACCGGCCATACCATGACGGAGGCGGGGAAGCTGCCTCTAGATTTCTCGGAGTTTGCAAAGCTTTCAGGAACTCTGATCTTTCTCATGGGGCTGACTCATCTTCCGCTGATCGTAAAAGGGCTTCTGGAGAACGGAAAACCGGGAAGCACGCCAGCGGCGGTTATCGAAAAGGGCACGCTGCCAGGACAGCGCGTCGTGCGCGGAACGCTTGACACCGTGGAACAGCGGGTGGCGGAGGAAGGGATCGGAACTCCGGCCATCATCGTTGTGGGGGAAGTGACTGCGCTGGATTTCGCTTCCACGTATCACGAGCCTCTGGAAGGGGCCAGAGTGGCGGTGACCGGAACGGATTTGCTGGCAGCCAAGCTGAGAAAGAGTCTGGAGGAGGCAGGAGCCTATACGGAGTGTGTCCTCAGCATGGAACTGGAATCCCACCGGTCCGGTGAGGCGATGAAGACCGCCTATGAGAGACTGGCGGATTACGGATGGATCGTATTTACCAGCGCCAATGCGGTGCGCGAGTTCTTTCTCGGCCTTCTGGAGAGTGGAAGGGATAACCGCAGGCTCGGCCATGTGAAGTTTGCTGCCGTAGGTAAGGGAACGGCAAAGGAACTGCTTCAGTACGGATTTACAACGGATTACATGCCGGAGGAGTACTGCGCGGCCGCCCTGGCCGAGGGTCTTAAGAGCGTTGTGAAGGAGGGGGAACGCCTCCTGATCCCGAGGTCGGGAAAAGGCTCGCCGGAATTGGTTGAGATTCTGGACAGCGCCGGAATCGTGTACGACGATATCGTCCTTTACGATGTGGCAGAGCGGAGAAAGGAAGCGAAGGAAATGGCGGAATCCCTCAAAAAAGCGGATTACTTAACGTTTGCCAGTGGTTCCGGAGTGGACGCCTTCTTTGAAAATGCGGGTGAGGACGTGACCGCGCTTCTGGACGGGATACGTGTGGTGTGTATCGGCGATATTACGGCCAGAAAGCTGGAGGAGCACGGAAGAAAGGCAGATGTGACAGCTGCCAGATTTACGGTGGAAGGCATGACGGAGGCCATCTCCCGGGACTGGAACCGGGGAAGCGAAAACTGATTCTCACGCCTTCTGGAGTATTGATGGAAACAAGGAACCTGTCTATAGTGCTTAAATTCACTGAAAAATTCTGAAAAGATATAAAATAAAAACAATAAAATCTTAAAAAAACATAAAGTAGATAAACATTTCCGATTTGATCTTGATATATGTGAATTTTAGGTATATTTTATTACTAGAGGAATGTGAGTGTTCGTGGCGAGCCACTTCACCAGATTCGTGAGGGACCTCATCAGGTGGAGATGACATGCATCGCACGTAAGCGGTCAAAGGGCGCCCGCCAGGTGCTCATAGCAAGGAGGCAGGATCATGGATTATTTGGTTGTTTATACAAGTAATACAGGCAATACAGAAAAAGTAGCGATGAAAATATTCGATTCATTACCGGGCCGTTCGAAGGATATCCAGAGGCTGGAGGAGCTGCATGACGAGGAGGCGGATACCTACTTCGTGGGCTTCTGGAATGACAGAGGCACCTGCGGGAGCCGTGTGATGGAATTCCTATCCGGTCTGCACGGGAAGAAGGTGGCTCTCTTCGGAACCTGCGGGATGGGCGGAAGCAGTGAGTATTTTAAACAGGTAGAGAACCGGGTGTCCGTCTTTGTGCCGGAGGATAATGAGTATCTGGGCTGTTTCCTCTGCGGCGGCAAGATGATGCCGCAGGTACTGGACCGTTACAAACAGATGCAGGCCATCAACGATTCCCCCCAGATCCGGACAATGATAGCCGCGTACGAGGAGGGAATGCTTCATCCCGATGAACAGGATTTCCGGGATGCGGAAGCATTTGTGGAAGAGGCTCTTAATAAGTAACTGGCCGATAAAGGAGAAAAAGCATGGGTATCAAAAATGAGGACGACAATAAAAGCCCCAAAAAACCATTTATATACTACTATTTAATCGTCATGATCGTCATGATTCTGTTCAACGCGCTGATGGTGCCGTGGATACAGTCCAGAACCGTGATCGAGGTGCCGTACAGTACGTTCCTTGAGAAGGTGGACGCCGGGCAGGTAACGGATGTCGCCAGAACGGACTCGGAGATCCAGTTTATTGCGAATACGGGCGAGAAGGACAGGAATGGAAAAGAGATATACGCGACGTATAAGACAGGCCCGTGGCCGGATGAACAGCTGACCGAACGGCTTCTGGCTCATAAAGAAATCAATTTCCAGAAGACAATTGTGGAGCCGGTAAATCCGCTGCTGTCATTTTTCTTAACCTGGATTCTTCCGATTCTGATTTTCGTATTCCTTGGGAATATGATGGCGAAGCAGATGCAGAAGCGCATGGGCGGCGGCAATGCCATGACCTTTGGAAAATCCAATGCCAAGATTTACGCGGAGTCGGAGACCGGCAAGACCTTTGCCGATGTGGCGGGCCAGGAAGAGGCGAAGGATGCCTTAAAGGAAATCGTGGATTTCCTCCATAACCCGCAGAAGTATGCGGATATCGGCGCCAGCCTTCCGAAGGGCGCGCTGCTGGTTGGACCTCCTGGTACCGGCAAGACGCTTCTCGCCAGAGCCGTGGCGGGTGAGGCACACGTGCCGTTCTTCTCTATCTCCGGTTCGGAATTCGTAGAGATGTTTGTCGGCATGGGCGCTTCCAAGGTAAGGGATCTGTTTAAGCAGGCTAACGAGAAGGCCCCCTGTATCGTCTTCATCGATGAGATCGACACCATCGGTAAGAAACGTGACGGCGGCGGCTTCAGCGGCAACGATGAGCGGGAGCAGACATTGAATCAGCTTCTGGCCGAAATGGACGGATTCGACGGAAAGAAGGGAGTCGTTATCTTAGCGGCCACCAACCGTCCCGATTCACTGGATAAGGCGCTGCTTCGTCCGGGCCGTTTTGACCGGAGAATTCCGGTGGAACTTCCTGACCTGGGCGGACGCGAGGCGATCCTGAAGGTACACGGAAAGAATGTGAAGCTGTCCGATGATGTGAATTTCCATGACGTAGCGCTGGCAACAGCGGGCGCCAGCGGCGCAGAACTTGCCAATATCGTCAACGAGGCGGCCTTACGGGCGGTCCGCATGGGCAGAAAGCTCGTGTCTCAGGAAGATTTAGAGGAGAGCGTGGAGGTGGTCATCGCCGGATACCAGAAGAAGGATTCCGGTGTCAGCGTCAACGAGCGGAAGATCATTGCCTACCACGAGGTAGGACACGCACTGGTTGCAGCATGCCAGAGCAATTCCGCACCGGTACACAAGATTACAATTATCCCGAGAACATCGGGGGCACTGGGCTACACCATGCAGGTGGATGAGGAGCAGCGGTATCTGCTCACAAAGGATGAGGCGCTCAATAAGATCGCCACCTTCACCGGCGGCCGTGCGGCGGAAGAGCTGATCTTCCATTCCGTGACCAGCGGAGCTTCCAATGATATCGAGCAGGCGACAAGAATTGCACGGGCCATGGTGACCCGGTACGGCATGAGCGAGACGTTTGATATGGTGGCCTTAGAGACGGTGACGAACCAGTATCTGGGCGGCGATACTTCGCTGGCCTGTGCACCGGACACGGCGAAGCTGATCGACGAGGAAGTGATAAAGATTGTCAGAGAGCAGCACCAGAAGGCCCTTCAGATCTTAAAAGAGAACGAAGGAAAGCTGCACGAGATAGCAGAGTATTTACTGGATAAGGAAACGATAACCGGTGAAGAATTTATGGATATCTTCCATAAAACAAGCGAAAATTCTGTTGAAATCTAATCCCTGATTCATACGGTGGACTGACATCCCTAGTACAGCATTGCATAAATAACTGAGTAACAGTGCCTGATATCTGCGTCAGGTGTGCGTCTGCGAAGCGACGGCGTAGCGGACCCTACGGCTAGCTTCACAGGCGTGCTCCTGGCGTAGATAGCGGGTACTGTTACTCAGGAATTTATGCAATGCTGTACTAAAGTTTCGGGAACCAGGAAACCTCGGTATTTCATGACGGACTGGTCTTTCAGGATCGACATGCGGCGGCGCCACTCCCGTGGTGTCTGCCCCATGGTGTCGTGAAACTGCCGGTTGAAGCTGGACACGGAATGATAGCCCACCTCCTCTGAGATAGAGAGGACAGAGGCCTCCGTCGTTCGAAGCAGAGAGGCGGCCTGGCGGATCCGGGTGTCTGTCAGATACTTAAGCGGACTGGTCTCCATGACGGATGAGAAGATTCTTCTGAAATGAGCCGGACTTAAGCTGCAGAGTTCAGCCAGGTACTCCATAGAAAAATCGTCCATGTAGTGACTGCGGATATATTCCAGTGCAGGAGCGATGACCAGCGCATTTTCAGGCGGCTGGTCATCTTTTTTTTCTGCCGATTCAGCAATCTGCCGGTATGCCCTGGCAAGATCGGTCAGAAGCGTAAGGAAGAGACCGCGTACCGAGATCTCATAATAGTCTTCTTTTCGTTCAAGCTCTCTCATAATCTTCGCCGCCAGAGCGTGGATCTCCGGGTAATCCCGTTCGTTTAAAATCAGGCTGGTCCGGTGCTCCAGAATCGTTAAAAGGTTGAAAATGCGAAGATCCGATCCCGAAAACAATGGCGTTAAGAGCCCCGTGAGATCGACAAACAGGTACGACCATTTGCTTGCCGTACCAGGGGAACTGTAAGTGGTGTGGGGAACATCGCAGGAGATCACGGTCAGATCACCGGTCCCAAACGGCCGTTTCGTATCTTCGAAGATCATGGTGCCGCTGTCCGATTCACAAAGCCCGATCTCCAGGCAGTTGTGGATATGAAGCCGGGGAGAGGCCACGTCGGAGATCCGCCATTCCTCCCCGGATAAGAGGAGAACCGGGAAACGGGAGGATAAGTTGTAGTCACGGAATTCAATGTATGGTCTTTTGCGTCTGGGCATGGTGGGTCCTCCTTTTTTCTATGATCCCATTATATCCGTAAATGATTGAAAATGCAAAGTTTTTGCCGCACTCTGACTGGAATGAGTGCGGCTGTTTTTATATAATTAAGAAAGAAAAGGAAGGAGAAGATTTATTATGGAGAAGACAAAGGGAAGTTTTACACTGCCGGGGGAAGCCGGCTATGAGGAGCTGACGCTCAAGCTGGCGGAACGCTGGGGCGCCGATGTGATCAGAGACAGTGACGGCACGGAGCTGTCGGAGGAGATCACAGGCGCGGGATATGGAATCTATTCCACCATCTGCCTCATACGTGATCACAATGTGTGGGCGAAGGCCCATCCGGACCAGCTTCAGCAGACGTTTCTCGTGACAGAGCCGAAGACGGCGTTTGGCGGGGAACTGACGTTTGACTTGATGGAGGATTTTTTTACCGAACAGTTTACTATAAACGACAGTCCGGAAGCGCTCGCTTACTGGCAGGTCTTTGACCGCACGGAGGAGACGGAGGTATCCCGTGCCAGCTGGCATTATGACAGAAACAGCGGATCGGTGGTACTTGAGGGTGCACATCCATTTCATGACTATACGGTGAATTTCCTGGCATACAGGATCTGGGAAGAAATCTCGATGTACAACCATGTGACAAATAACTGGGAGAAAGAGCATCTGATGCCGGTAGATCCAATCCACGAGGAGACCAGAGAATATCTCTATGGCTGGATGAAGAATTGGTGCGATACCCATCCGGTGACGACGGTAGTCCGGTTTACTTCCCTGTTTTATAATTTTGTGTGGATGTGGGGCAGCAGTGAAAAGAAGAGAAATTTATTTACAGACTGGGGCTCCTATGATTTTACGGTCAGCCCCGCGATGCTGAAGGCGTTTGAGGAGGAATACGGCTACGGCCTGACGGCGGAGGATTTCATCAACCATGGAAAATTTCATGTCACCCATATGCCTCCTTCCAGGCGCCAGCTGGATTATATGGCCTTTGTAAACCGTTTTGTTGTGGACTTCGGGAAACGCCTGGTGGAACTGGTGCACAGCTACGGAAAGAAGGCGTATGTGTTCTACGACGACAGCTGGGTGGGAGTGGAGCCGTATAACGACCATTTTAAGGAATTCGGCTTTGACGGCCTGATCAAATGCGTCTTTTCCGGCTATGAGGTCCGGCTCTGCGCCGGGGCAGAGGTGGAGACGCATGAACTGAGGCTTCATCCTTACTTATTCCCGGTTGGGCTGGGAGGAGCCCCCACGTTCTGCGAGGGAGGAGACCCGGTCCGCGATGCGAAAGAGTACTGGATCCACGTGCGCCGCGCACTGCTCAGGGAAAAGATTGACCGGATCGGTCTTGGCGGATATCTGCATCTGGTGGAAGACTTCCCCGACTTTTGCAGCTATATGGAGACGATCGCGGATGATTTCCGGCGGATTAAGTCCTTCCATGAAGAGGGCGCTGTGTATACACTGCCGATTCGGGCTGCGGTGCTCCATTCCTGGGGAAAGCTTCGTTCCTGGACACTGTCCGGTCATTTTCACGAAACGTATATGCATGACCTGATCCATATCAACGAGGCTCTCTCAGGGCTTCCGGTTTCAGTGGAATTCATAAATTTTGAAGATGTAAAGGCAGGATGCCTGAAAGGCGTCGATGTCCTGATCAATGCCGGGGCTGCGGGAAGTGCCTGGAGCGGCGGGATGGCCTGGAATGACAGTGGTGTCACGGAAGCGGTCTCACGCTGGGTCTATGAGGGCGGCGTGCTTATCGGAGTAGGCGAACCGTCGGCAGCACCCGGGGCATCCGCGTATTTCCGTCTGGCTTCTGTGTTGGGAGTGGACGAGGATACGGGGGCAAAGGTGTGTCATGGACGCTGGGAGTATGAACTGGCGGAGAAACCCGGTCTGATACCGGCGGGAGCTTCCATTCGCGGCAGAAAAGGCATCTGTCTCACAGGCCCCGACACGGAGGTGATTGGGGAAAAGGATGGCCTGCCCGCCATCACGTCTCACCGTTTTGGAGGCGGCACCGCGTTCTATCTCAGCAGCTTCCAGATGACGCCGGAAAATACCAGGATGCTCTTAAACCTGATGGTAAGCGGAATGGGTATAGATTTAAACCAGAAATATCTGACGGACAGCCCCGATACGGAATGCGCCTGGTATCCGGCCTCCGGTAAGCTGGTGGTGATTAATAACAGCGGCGTGGAACGGGAAACCGTGATTCGGATGGAAGCCGGCCGGCAGACGGTGAGACTGGAACCGTACGGCATGGCAGTGCTGGATGGGGCCGTGAACGGTAACCGACCGGAATAAAGGCTGGTATAAAAATGAATTTTCCATTGAAAATCGCCTGAGAGTAGTAGTATAATCTATCCTTGTATGGAAAAGTGAGGAAAGAGGTAGAACAATGGTAAAGGATTTAACGGTAGGGAAACCATCGTCAGTGCTCTGGCGTTTCTCCATCCCCATGTTTGTCAGCGTAATTTTTCAACAGATGTATAATATCGCGGACAGTGTGGTGGCTGGTAAATTTGCAGGTGAGGCGGCTCTGGCAGCCGTTGGGGCATCTTATCCCATCACCATGATCTTTATGGCGGTGGCGGTAGGCAGCAACATCGGCTGTGCGGTCGTCATTTCCCAGCTCTTCGGGGCAAAACGGTGGAAGGAGATGAAGACGGCTATCTACACGACGCTGATAGCCTGTATCGCGCTGAGTCTCGGTCTGATGGCTCTGGGCTTTCTCTTCTGCCGCCCGGTGATGAACCTGATTCAGACGCCGGCCGATATCTTCTCGGACGGAGCGCTGTATTTACGAATTTATATCGGCGGATTTCTGTTTCTGTATCTCTATAATGTGTGTACAGGCATCTTTACATCTCTGGGAGATTCCAGGACGCCGCTCTATTTCCTGATTGGTTCCTCTCTGGGAAATATTCTGCTGGATATGATCTTCGTCATCGTCTTTCAATGGGGGGTGGCGGGCGTGGCGTGGGCGACCTTTATCGCCCAGGGAGCGGCCTGTGTGCTGGCGCTTCTGACTGTACATAAAAGAATTGCGGAGGTAAAGACGGAGGGCAGCTTTCCGCTGTTCTCCTGGAATATGCTGAAAAAGATCAGTGTGGTTGCGGTCCCCAGTATTCTCCAGCAAAGCTTCATCTCGGTAGGCAACATGTTTATTCAGGGACTGGTCA
This sequence comes from Hungatella sp. SB206, assembly GCF_051132295.1. Taxonomy (NCBI): domain Bacteria; kingdom Bacillati; phylum Bacillota; class Clostridia; order Lachnospirales; family Lachnospiraceae; genus Hungatella; species Hungatella sp. SB206. Next base: position 1,961,744 of record NZ_CP096603.1, read on the forward strand.
ACAGCTTTGGTTCCTCGGTGATTGCCGGCTACAGCGCGGCGGTGAAGCTCAATACCTTCACGATTACCTCATTTACGACGCTGGCAAACGGACTCTCCAGCTTTACGGCACAGAACATCGGCGCAGGGCAGGAGGAACGGGTAAAGAGCGGATTCAAGGCCGGATGGTTCATGGCATTCTGCGTCGCTGTGCCATTTACAATCCTGTTCTTTTTCTTCGGCGGTCCGGCGGTGACCATCTTTATGGAGCAGACAGGCGGAGAGGCCATGAATACTGGCGTTACATTTTTAAAGATCGTCTCTCCGTTTTATGTGGTGGTTGCCACGAAACTGATGGCGGACGGTGTGCTGCGGGGATCCGGCGCCATGGGCTGTTTCATGATCGCTACATTTGCCGATCTGATTCTCCGCGTGCTGATCTCCTTCGTGCTTGCCGGACCGTTTGGTGCGGACGGGATCTGGATGTCGTGGCCCATTGGCTGGACGATCGCTACGGCGCTGTCACTCAGCTTTTATTTGAGGGGGAAATGGAAATTCAGCAGGGATTTATGATCAGCCGAATCTCTGCAGGAGAGCAGGACTCGGCTTTGCATTGACTGGATTCTGCTATACCGGTTTAATAAGATGATGCTCATACAACGTATCAAAGGTATTTACTGCGCCTCCATGCTCGACGATCTTCCCGTCTATGACCTTGTCGATATCAACACCGGTGAAGGAGAGCCTCTTGTGTGTAGGCTTTATTCCAATCCATTCGCCCTCGTGGGTCCCTTCCATGATGAATTCTGAAATCACATAGTCCCCATCCGCGTATTGCTTGATGATTTTCATCGTGTAGTCGGGATAGGTCTTTTTTACATCAATAAGATGCTGCTTCATGCCGTCGACACCCACGTGAATGATGGTTTCTCCGGCTTTTACAACACAGCTTTCAGATACGTACTGCGAAACCCGATCCAGCAGGTTTTCTGAGACTACGGTCTCGTAGAAATAGGTTACAATATCTTTATTCTCCATTCTGACACCTCCATGATGATTCTGGTTGGATCTGCTGCAATTATTTTAGAAGCATTATAACAGGCGGCAGACAATCCGTCTATAACTGTCTGTAATTAAATTTGGTGAAATTTTAGGGAAGGAACAGCGCGATCATGGTATTTTTCAGCATTGAAAAAGGAAGAAGAAGCAAAAAATCAGAAAATTAAGAAAGATGTCTGGAATAAATGGCGGAGAATGTGTATAAAAATAGAAACAATTGTAATAATTGTATACAATTTGAAAATTAACAAATAACATATAAAAAATAAAGAAAAAGTATTGACAAATCAAAACGCATCCGCTATAATAAAGCCAAGATAAGAGATAAGAAAACAAAAACTCCTAAAGAAAAAGGAGAAGAAACAAACTCTTAAGTATCAAAAATATAGAAGAAGGAGGTACAGTCCACCAGAAGCAGTAATTTAGCTTAATTTATAATAAAAATTATAAATTAGGCAAAAGGAAAAACCGATCTGCCGATGCTAAAAAACCAATCTTATAAGATAAAAGCAAAAGAGGAACATCAAAGAGCTGATATCAAAAAAATAAGATAAAATCTATGGAATGTTTAAAGAACTATGATTGTTTCAAGAAGTAGAACAAAAGAATAATCATCTTTGTTATATGACGAGAAAGTATAATGAGGAATGAAAGAAAATTTTGAAATACGAAAAGATGAACAGATAGTAAGAATGAAAAGTAAGAGAATAAACGAAAAACATAGATGAGGAAGAAGAGCAACGGAGAGAGGGAAAATTTCATATAGATCATGTTAGAGAAAGTACCAGGTACAAAAAAAACATGAGAGAAAAGAGGTATCAAGTCCAATGGATGAGATAGTGTAGAAACGGGTATCGAATGAATGTCAAATCAATCGGTACCCGTTTCTATCTGTCTTTTTGTGTAAAAGAAAATGAATAAAGATCCTTTTTCCGATGGCCGGTGAGAAAGCCGGCAGTCGGAATAAGGATCTTTTTTATGTAATATGAAAGTGCTCCTATTACATAAAAAGCCCTCCGGGCAGGATGCGCACTTCGAGCTAAGGAAGCAGGATGCACACTTCGCGCTAAGGAAGTATGGCCGCAGAAGCGACCGCGCTCCGGCGCGAGAGTCCGGCGGGCCGGACTCTTTATGTTTATACGGGATTCTGAGGAACAAACGATGCCGGCACGACTACATGGCTATATTCCCTCTTTCCCTGAATTAACTCGATCAGCCTGGTTACACACGAGCTGGCGATCTGGGGAATGTCCTGCCTGATATAGGAGATGCGGTGATCGTCTGGATAATCGAAGGCTGTAATTCGGTAACGGTCCCACCAGCCGCGGCGGTCCAGGATATGGGAAATGTATTTTGTAAACTCGCGGTTGACACAGAACAGGCCGTCAATCTCCGGATGGCTGTCGAGGAACCTTGCCAGAAGCGCTTCTTTTTCAGCAGGGTCCGTGACGGACAGCGGAATCAGGCACTGATGCTCCGGAGGAAGAAGACAGCCGCCCTCCTCCAGCGCCGCCTTAAAACCTGACAGCCGGTCGCTGGTTACCGTGTTATGGCTGTCGGGAGACAGGAAGGCCGGATGTGCGATTCCCTGAGAGAGGAGATGGCGGACGGCTGTCCAGGTGATTTCTTCATTATCCGTATACACGCAGCTGCACCGTATTCCCTTTAAATACCGGTCGATGAGCACAAAGGGGAAATCGGTGAGATTCAGCTTTAAGATATCCTCATTGTACATCTCATGCTCGGTCGGGAAGATGATGAGACCGCTGGCCCCCCGCTCCTTAAGCTTATGGATGGCGGCCGACTCCAGCTCCTGATTCTCCCGGGTGATGGTGACGGCCAGAATGTAATCGGTGGCGTTTAACTCCTCCTCGATACAATTGAGAAGCTGCTGGTCGATGCTTGTCTTCATGGAAGGCATGATCAGACCGATGGTTTTTGACTTTAAGATTGTCCGGTGGTTGACGGTACTGTTAAACTCTGCGATCATCTGGAGCTGTTCCATGGGGCTTACAAAGGAGCCCTTGCCCTTCTGCCGGGTGATATATCCCTTATCCGCGAGCTCGGCCAGCGCGTTCTTGGAGGTGATATGGCTCACTAAATACTGCTCCGCCAGTTCCCGCTCTGAAGGGATACGGTCTCCGGGCTGCAGGCTTCCATCGTGGATTCTGGACAGAATGTCTTCTATGATCTGTTTGTAGAGTGGAATGCTGTTCATAAGAGGTTACTCCTTACTTAGTATACTAATTATGGATAAGGGGTTGAAGGGCAATGCATACCATTATTATAGTTACATTGAGAAAATAAAGCAAGTCTATTGTAAAAAATATCCAAATAGGAGCGGAAATATCGAGAAAAATTAGAAGGCAATCTATTTTATACTAAGGTTAGTATATTAATTAACCTGCTCAAATAGTATAATGAGTCCAGATGAAGGGAAGGTGTTGCAAATGCATGAAGGAAAGGGCAGGAGACTGAATAAGCCGAAACGGGTAGCGGCTTTTGTATTTATCTCTCCGGCGGTATTATTTTTAGTTGTATTTTCCGTTATACCAATGCTGTATTCGTTTGGGATCAGTTTTTTTCACTATAACACATCCATGAATGCGGATACCATACGGTTTATCGGACTGAAAAACTACGTGAGTGTACTGACGAATAAGCAGTTTCTGGATTCCGCCTGCTGGACTTTTATATTTACCGTATCCGCTGTGGCGCTGAATCTCCTGTTTGGCATGACGCTGGCAGTGGTCCTCACGACGAATTTTCTCCCCAGAATATCCAAAGTGATGAAGACCGTGTTTACGATCCCCATGATGATCGCTCCTATCGTGATTGCTACCATTTGGAAGCTGATGTTTTCACCCATTTACGGTGTACTTAACGGACTGCTGGTTTCCATGGGGCTTGACCGGGTGGAATGGCTGTCCGCAGTGGTTCCGGCCAGAATCGCGCTTGTCATCGTAGAGGTCTGGGCCACCACACCGCTGTGTATGCTTATCTTTATGGCGGCGCTTAAAACCGTCCCGGAGGAGCTTTTAGAGGCCGCGACCATCGACGGAGCAAACTGGAGACAGAAATTCTTCCAGGTGACCATGCCGCTGATTCGTAACTTTACCGTCCTGGTGCTGACCATGCGCTTTATGGACGCGATTCGAATGTTCGATATTGTCTACAACTTGACGAACGGCGGACCCGGGACTTCGACAGAAACGCTGGCGTCCACCATTTACAAAATGGCATTCCGGTATTATAACGTGGGCGAGGGATCGGCAGGCGCGTTTATCTTCTTCGTGCTGATTGTGCTGTTTTCCCTGCTGATTATGAAGCTTACCGGCAAAGAAGAATAGGAGGGAATGAGCATGAAGAAGAAAATATTAAAGTCTGCAGGACTTCTCATCATTCTGCTTTTGCTGGGCGTGCTGTTTTTCTTTCCGGTTTACTGGACGATCATCACGTCGTTTAAGACAAAGGCGCAGGTGTTCGTGGAACGGCCGATCCTGTGGATCGATACACTCTATCTCGATAATTACATAGAGATATTCCGGAAATCCTACGTCGCCACCTTCTTTTCCAACAGTATGCTGGTGGCGGTGAGCACGACGGTTATTTCCCTGGCCCTGGCTACGATGGCAGGCTTCGGGCTGTCCAGGTACCATTTCAAGGGAAATAAAGTCATCAAGAACAGTGTAATTGCAGTCCGGATGATTCCGGCTCTGGTTTACACGATCCCGTATTACATCATTTACAGCAAGATCCATCTGCTGGATACGATGACAGGACTCATTATGGCTTACATATCATTTGCGTTGCCTCTGGCGATCTGGCTGTCCATCAGCTTCTTCTATGAAATACCGGACGAGCTGTATGAAGCGGCCGAGATCGATGGATGTACGGAATACGGAATGTATACGAAAATCGCGTTGCCGTTAGTAAAGGCGGGGCTGGTGGTAATTGCGATTCTGGTGTTTATCGGCGCATGGAATGAATTCGGTCTGGCACTGGTGCTCCAGTCTTCCGATGCAAAGAAGACGCTGCCCATAGGAATTGCCAGCATGGTACAGACTCATAAGGATACCCCTTCCGGCTCACTGGCTGCTGCGGGTGTGATCGCTATGATACCGGCTGTGATATTATCCATGACGACACAGAAATATATTGTGAAGGGCACGATGGCAGGCGCCGTAAAAGGATAAAAGAGCAATACATGAAATTTTAAATAGAAGTATAAATCGAGGAGGAAAGTAATGATGAGAAGGAACGGATTATGGAAACGAGTGGCAACGGCAGCGGCCTGTATGGCGGTTGCAGCAGCAGGTCTGACCGGCTGTAAGGTGGCTGTGTCGGAGGAAATGCAGACGACCGCGGAGACGGCGGCTGTTACAGAAGCGGCTGGGGGGACGGAAGCCTCTGAAAAGAAAACGATTGAAAAGTTTGGCAAAACGCTGGACAATCTGAACCTGGATGGGACGCTTCACGGCCAGTATGCAGGTCAGACGCTTACCGTTCCGGTGATGTCCGGAGATTTTGAAAAGGCGGTCAGCGATGTGGTTCCGCTGTTTGAAGAGCTGTCAGGGGCCAAGGTAGTGGTGGAATCAATTCCCGGCGAGCAGTTTACCGATAAGCTGCAGCTGGATTTAAACAATACGAAGCGGTATGACGTGGTGCTGGCGCCCATCGCTTTCCTGCACAGCTTCGCAAAGGCGGACAAGATAGAGCCGCTTGATACCATGATCAGCCAGTATGCAGGCGAATCCTACGATACTTCGGATTTCCTGCCGGGTCTGTTCGATACATATGGAAACTATGACGGCAAGCTCTGTGCGATTCCTTATAAGCCGGATGTGGAGCTTTTGTTCTACCGGAAGGATTTGTTTGAGGATGAGTCTTTGAAGAAGGCGTATCAGGAAAAGTATGAGACTGAGCTGAAGGTTCCGGAAACGAATGAGGAAATGATGCAGGTTGCGGAATTTTTCACCAAGAGCGTCAATCCGGAATCTCCTGTGGACTATGGTTATTCCACGAACATGCTGAAGGGCTGTACCAGACTGCTGTGGATTAACCGCGGCGGCGACGATGTGGATGAGAATTTAAAGCCTAACATGAACAATGAAGCAGGTATTAATGCTTTAAACCGCGTGTTGAAGCTTCAGGAGTATGCTCCGAAGGAATGGATGCAGATGGGATGGGACGAGGCCAATCAGTTCTTTGCAAACGGCAATGCCGCGATGATGGAGCAGTGGCCTGGCCTGTGGCTGACATGCCAGTCGGATACCTCGGCAGTTAAGGATAAGATCGGCGTAGCAGTCGCTCCTGGTAAAACTCCTGTTCTCGGAGGATGGGGAGTTGGAATATCGGCCGGAAGCCAGAACAAGGAACTGGCCTGGAAACTGATTGAATTTATGACCTCAAAGGATGGAGAGCTGTTAAAAATTGAAAATACCATGGACCCGTGCCGTACCTCCACATACGAGGTGCCGGGAGTCGCACAGTCCAGTCTGCTGTATGGTGCGCTGATGGAATCCTTCCAGTATGCAAAGACGCTGGCCGACGTGGACGTGCCATACATTTCTTCTAAATTAAACGATGTGATGGAATTCCATATTCAGGAAGCCATGGCCGGGAAGGTGACTCCGGAGGAGGCGCTCGCCAATATGGAACAGGAATTCATCGATGAGATGGCGAAAGTGGAGAATTAAGACAAATAATAATTAAATGAACGGGGATAGAAGCATGGAAGAATACTTCAATCATGTCGAGTGGAATTTTATTAATATGAACAGCCCGGCGGACTTATTCTGCCATTATCGGGAGGACGGCACAATTTATCTGGAGGAATATGACAGATGCAGAAACGGCCACCTGCTTCTATCCTCGTTTTTTGTGGACGCGGCTTCCTGCGGGTTTGAGGCAGAGATCCTGGATATCCAGGATGGAGCGGGAATCGGCCTTTACTTTGGGGACGGCTGTTTTGACCGTTATATTCTGGCCGTCGTGGGAAATGGACGGCTGGAGGTGCGGATCCCCAACGGCGTGCCGCTGGGAGATACGTTTCGCTATGACGGACCCAGGCGGTGGTATTCGGCAGCGTCCGTACCGTTTACGAGAGAGCCCCCGTTCCGGCTGGGATTTCAGGCCGCGGAGAAAGGTTTTTCCGTGGTCTGCGACGGTGAAGTGCTGATCGACAGCACGGCGATTGCCGTTCCATGGAGAAAGCCGTATGCAAGGCTGGCGGTGATGGCCGTGAATGACAGCGATGCATCTCCGAAGTCAGGGGCCGTGCTGGGAAAATACCGGATGAGTGGCAGGGAAAATGGGGAGCGGATGGCCGGAGTCTGCGTAGACGGAGAGGGCCGGCCGCTGCCTCAGGTATGGCTCCACGTGGCCGGGATTTCAGGACACAGCGGGCTTACCGATGAAGGGGGCCGTTTCGATCTGGGATATCTGCCTCCTGGGGCTTATCAGGTGATTGGCGGGGCAGAAGGACGGGGATTCTGCCATTTTCCGGTGGAACATGGCGGCAGCGAATACCGATGGTGCCTGGAGCCGTACTGGCAGCAGGACAGCCGCGAAATGATTCCGCAGGGAGAATTAAAAAATGACTGTTTCTTAGCTTCCTTAAACGGCGTGTGGAAATTCACCATGGATCCGCTGGAAACAGGGGAAGAGGAGAAATGGTATCTTCCCGGCAGGCATACCTTTGACCAGAGAATCCGGATCCCCGGTTCCTGGCAGTCTCTGCGGGCTTTTGGGGAAGAATTTCTGGCCGATGACAATTCTCTGCATCAGGCCTCTTCGTTTCGATGTAACTGGAGAGAACAGGGACGGACAGCCTGGATGCAGACGGAGATTTCCGTGGAAAAGGAAACGAGGGTTCAGCTGGTATTGGGAGCTGTATCGGGAATTGCGAAGATATGGCTGGATGAGAAGGAAATTGGCTGTACGGTGGACTTTTATGCGCCCTGCCGTATCCGCCTGGGGCGGCTTAAGGCAGGCAGAAGGTATACGCTGACCATGGAGGTTCTGTATCCGTTTGAAGGGGATCAATGCTGCTTTGGAAAGCAGGGATTCTGGTTTACAGACAGCCCCGGAATCTGGCAGAATGTCTGGCTGGAGGAAGAGAAGGGAGTCCGGATCAGCGAAATTCTGGTGGATGATTACCGAAAAGAGGATGGCGGAATCCGTTTTGGCGGAAGAATAGAAGCCGAGGGGAATCCGGAGACCATGTCGGAGGTGAGCGTGGATTCCGGGACTCTTAAGTGGGACACAGAGAAAGATACTGTATACCGCCTGGATTTCCTTTACCGCGCACCGGAGGGGCACGCGGAGGCAGTGCTCGAGTTTGGAGAGACACGGCTTCCTGTGGATTTCGATGCGACATACGGCAAGGCGTATGACTGCATGACTGTCTATGTAAGGGACTGTGGCCGGAAAGAAGAGGCTCAGTTTAAAACGGAAGCAGGATATCTGGAGATTCTTCGTGTTCTGGCCGGACCAGTTGATTTTAATTGCCGTTTAGAAGTGAATCTTGAAATACCGGGAGAAGACGTAAGGATCGAAGCGCTGGAGCCTTTAACGATTAATAGCCGCGGCATACCGGAGGCTGCATTTCAAATCTTTGGAAAAGGGCTTATGCAGTGGGAACCCGGAGCACCGAACCGGTATATACTCTCCGCGTCGGTTGGTGGGGAGAGCGGCTTTGAGGGAACGTATGAACGCTGGGTTTCCTTTCGCAGTGTGGGGCAGAAGACGGTCAAGGACGGGACTGCGTATGTGACAGTGAACGGAAGTCCGGTCTATCTCCGCGGCGTTCTGGACCAGGGGTATAATCCCTGGGGGATCTATACGTATCCTTCTTTGACAGGAGAGGGACCGGGAAGCGTTTCCTTTGATGTAAAGGCGGCCGGTGAATGCGGATACAATATGATCCGGATGCACATCAAGGACAATGAGCCGGAATGGTACGCCGCCTGTGACCGGGAGGGGGTTCTGGTATGGGACGAGGTTCCTTCCTGCTTCTATGGGACGTGGAAGGATCCGTTGTGGCGCGGGCTGCATCTGCGGCGGCTGAAGGCTATGGCCAGGAAGCAGAACTATCATTCCAGTGTGGTTATGTGTTCTGTATTTAATGAATCATGGGGAATTCTCGGGGATCACGAGCGAAGCCCGTGGGATAACGATGAGGCTCAGAACTGGATTCGTACTTCGGCACAGACATATAGACGGCTGGCGCCAGGAATTCTGGTGGTGGATAATTCGGGGTATGGAAAGACGGGGGAGACGGATATTCTGGACTATCACAGCTATCCGACCGAATTTGCGGATGCAATGGACTTTTTTGAGAGGCTGGATAAGCAGAATTACCCGGGATCGGCGTTTAACTGCTATAACGAGGAAAACCGGCAATTGATGAAGGATGAAGCGGTGGCTGATCTTCTTCAGAGAAATTGCAGGAACCCGTTGAAGGAGACGGTATTTACAGGAAAGGACTGTCAGAAAGGGCAGCCGGTCATCATCAGTGAGTTTGTACACACCAATGAGATTGAACGCCTTGTCCGCATCTGCCGGTTTGCTGGATACGTGCGGATGAATCTGGCCTCTCAGGAGAATGAGGACACCAGCCCGTTTACCTCTCTGCGTGTCAGAAGAGATTTCGGCCTGATGCATCAGGATATGACGCCGGCCGGATACGAGCAGGCCAATCAGGCGGACTTTATCTTTCTGGCGAGACCCTGGCTGACCGGGGTGAAAACGGGAGATGTGGTAAAGGCGCCGGTTTACGCCGGGATCAGAGGAAGGGAACCGGAAGACAGTGATATTCGGGTGCGCTGGAGCCTGGCTGGTGTTGATTTTCTGGGACAGTGGAACCGGGAGATGGACGGCGGTGAGGTTAATATGGGCATTCCGTGGCTGGAAACAGGAAAACCGGGTGAAATTGAAGTGAGGATACCGGGGGGAATCAAGGGCGCCTGGCTGTTTGCCTGGATCACAGACCGCGGCGCCACTCTGTGTGAGCACGATGTACAGTTTGAAGTTGTGACGGAAGAAGAGGCGGGACCGGAGGCGTTTTACTGGAATCCGGAGAACACGGACAGAGAAGTATTTTCTGGCTTTACCGGCAGGGGAAGCATGGAGAAACGCCGCGTATGGTGGGCGGCTGGCAGCGGCCGTGCTTCCTGGCATATTCCTGTGCCGAAGGGATACTGTGGAAATAAGATACTGCGGCTTGAGCTTTCCTCCTGCGAATGTCTGGAAGGAACGAGGCTGACGGATGAGAGGAAGTATCCGTCGAAAGTTCGGATTTACGTACAGGGAGAGCTGTGCGGAGAACTGGTAATTCCGGATCAGCCCTGGGATAAGAGGGCTCTGTTTTCCAATGCGGGGGCGGCGGAAGACGGGATTGCCTCGTACCGCCGTACGGGGACGTATGGTTATGGCTTCCGGTATGATATACCGGTGGAAGTGGAAGAAAACACGGTAGTGTCGATAGAGACGGATGACGGCGGATGCATCATCTATGGAAACCGGATGGGCCGGTATGGGTGTGATCCCATGTTTTTGGACGGGGAAAATGAGTAACAGTTCAGCCTCCGCTTCCGGCTGCTGCCGTCTGACCCGGCGCTCCTGTTTCCCGGATCTTTCCAGTTCCGGTTTCGGGCATAAGCATTTCTAATCGTGCAGGATTTTTCTAAAAGCCAGTGAAAATCCCCAAACTCGCTGCGCTCAGACAGGTGGGGATTTCCCCTGAACGAAAAATTCTGCGCGTTAAGAACTGCTAATACCCTGCAAAGTCACAGGAAAGATCCGGGAAACAAGAGCGCCGGGCCAGACGGCAGCAGCCGGAAGCGGAGGCTGAACTGTTACGAAAATGAGATAGAGGAGAATCACAATGATTGACAGAGAAAAAATGGCCAGCCCAAGGCCGGACTTTTACCGGAGGGGCTGGAAGAGCCTGAATGGAGCCTGGAAATTTGCATTTGACGATGAAAACATCGGTATACGGGAAGGATGGCAGAACGGCCATGCCTATGAGCGGGAAATTACGGTGCCTTTCTGCTACCAGAGCCGGAAAAGCGGTATCGGGGAAACGGAAGGCCACCCATGCCTGTGGTATGAGCGGGAATTTACATGGGATGAGCAGGCGGAGGATGCCAGGCTGTGGCTGAATTTCGGGGCCGTGGATTATGAAGCGGTTGTATGGATCAATGGCCGGTGGGCAGGAAGCCATAGGGGCGGACACACGCCGTTTTCTGTGGAAATGACACCGTTTGTAAGCCGGGCGGACAAAACGGCGAGAGTTACAGTTATGTGCCGTGACAGCTATGATACAGCCCAGCCCCGGGGAAAACAGCACTGGAATATCGAGACAGACCGCTGCTGGTATACGGCGACCAGCGGAATATGGCAGAATGTCTGGATGGAGATTACGGGACCGCGCCGTATGGAACATGTCCGGCTGATTCCGCTGCCGGATCAGGGTGAGGTGAGAGTGAAAATCAGCTTTGCGGAACCTGATGTCTGCGGAGAGGTGCGATGGAAATTAAAGTTTGAAGGCGGGGAAATTGGAACGGGCGCCGTAGCGGTAAAGGGAAAGCGCCCTGAATTTATTATAGCCGTGCGTCAGGAAGATCCCATCGACAATACCGTTCATCTCTGGAGTCCGGAAAAGCCGGTGCTTTATGATCTGGAGCTTGAATATCTGGAAGGGGCATCTGCCTGTGACCGGGTGGAGACGTATTTTGGGATGCGTACCATCGAGGTAAAGGAGAATCACGTTTTACTTAATCACTTTCCTCTGTACCAGCGCCTGGTTCTCGACCAGGGATACTGGCCGGACAGCCTCATGACGCCGCCGGATGGCGAGGCGTTTCTTAAGGATCTGGAGATGGTCCGCGCCATGGGCTTTAACGGCGTACGGAAGCACCAGAAAATCGAGGATCCGGTTTTCCTGTATCTGGCGGACCATATGGGAATTCTCGTGTGGGAGGAGATGCCGTCCAATTATGAGTTCTGCCAGGAAGGCATGGACGCGCTGCTGCATGAGTATGGAGAGGTGATTGCGCGAGACTGCAATCATCCCTGCATCATTACGTGGGTTCCGTTCAATGAGAGCTGGGGAATCAGAAACGTCCTGTTCGATCAGGAACAGCAGCATTTTGCGGAGACCTTCTACCACTATACGAAGGCCCTGGATCCATACCGGCTCGTCAGCACCAATGATGGGTGGGAAGCTGTGAAGGCTGATTTTGTGGGGATCCATGATTATGAGAGCGACGGAGAAGTCCTGGCAGAGAAGTTCCGCGACATGGAAGCACTGATGGGATGGACTGCGGTTGGAAAAATGGTGTTGAGTGAAGGCCGTAGCTATGGCGGTGAGCCGGTATTTTTATCGGAGTTCGGCGGGATCGCCATGGAAGATGGGAAGACGGAATCCTGGGGATATAACGAGAAGGCGGCAGGGCCGGAAGCGTTTGCGGAGCGCTTGTCGAAACTGGCCGGCGCGGTGAACCGGATCGGAGGTCTGGCCGGTTTCTGCTATACCCAGCTGACCGACGTGGAACAGGAGACGAACGGACTGCTGTATGCGGACAGGACGCCGAAGATGGAAGTGGACAGGATTGCGGCTTGTATAACTGGGGAAGACGGCGGAGGAAGATAGCTGAGAAGAATCCCCTGGAGCGGGTTATTTTGCTCCAGGGGATTTTTAGATTGTTTTTATTCTGCCATTGCACCATCTGCTCCCAGATGGTAAACGACGTTTTTCCATGTCACGGAGGTGTTTGCCGCCATTTCGCCGTTGCGGTTTAAATAGTACCACCGGTCCCTGTAAAAAATCCATTCATCGGCGGCCATGCTGCCGTCGGGCTTCAGATAGTACCAGAGGTTCTGATCCAGAATCCAGCCGGTCTGCATGTAGCCGGATTCGTTGAAACGGTACCAGCAGCCCTTGATCCATTTCCACTGAGACGACGGCCAGGTGCCGTTGTATTGTTTGAACCACCAGCCGTTTATATCCAGAACCCATGTACCGTCGGATACATCAGAAGTAGAAGTATTCCGGTCATTTGATGGTTTGGAATCAGGAGCAGGATCCGGTTGTGGATCTGGATCTGGTTCCGGTTCAGGAGCCGTCTCTTTGTACAGCGCAAATCCATAGATGGCATCACGGTTTATTTCAAAAGTAATCGTGCCGTCATGGTTTGCGGTATAGGTAACCTCCTCCGGAGCGGCCGCAGCCCGTGCTTTTGCGGCTGGAACGAAGCGGTACAGTTTCAGGGTCCCTTTCTGACCGGATTCTATGGCGGGGGCTTTTGCGGTGACGCGCACCGGATGGTCATTCAGGCTTAAGTTTTTGCCTTTTAAAAGGAGTTCCGGTCTGAATAAGGTCAGGAGCGCCGCGGTCCCGGACAGTGATTCCTGGAAAATTCCGATGGAATCGGATTCGTCGGTCAGGAGGAAGGCGGTACGCACATCCATTGTGCCGTTTGCGGCCTTTACCGTTATACCGTCAGCCGTTGTGTGAATCTCATCCTTTTGGAAGCCTGCCAGGAGTTCCTTGATTTTTGCCTGATCAGATTCGCTTAAGACGGATTTTTCTTCTTCGGTCAGATTCTCGTATTTCTTCAGAAGTTCTTCGACCGCGTCGGCATTTTCATAAGTCACCTCGTCAATACCAGTGATTGGAGCCATAATTTCATCGGCAGAATCCATCAGCGCCAGCTTTTCTTTTGCAGCTTCGATGACTGCGGTGATGAGCAGAGTCTGTTCCTCGTTAAAGTGTGTGGTGTCGAGAGCCTGTACTTCCTTTAATATCATTTCTACATTTGACTTTTCTGCCCTAGTGGCATTTTCAATCTCATTTTGCCAGCGGGCCAGTTTTTCGTCCAGGCTTTCCAGAACGATGGTATACGTTTTTCCAAAATCTTTTGTGCCTTCTACGGTGATAATGGTTTTACCGTTTTGCAGGGCTGCGGTCACGCCTTCTTCTGCCTCAACCGCTTCATAGAGGCTGTTCAGGACGATGATGGTATCTTTGCCGTTCTGGGTCGGATTGGAGATTCCGGCGGTGATGAGGCCATTTTCTTCTGCGAGAGTAACAGAGGCGGGCGTCTTCGCGGAAACCGGAAGGTCTTCCGGGTCACAGGCGGTCCAGAAATTATAGCCGCTGACTCCGTATTTCGTATTCCCTACAGCCTGTACCTCCGGGGTGTTGGCGAGAATTATTACTTCCGGATTTTCGGAAAACTCCGCCATATCGTCCGGAGTTCTGCCGGGCAGAAGGACGTAGCTGTACGTATCGTTCTGCGGATCGGTTCCGTGGTCCACGGCAAAACTGATGTAGCTTCTGATGATTTCTTTATCATTTGCACTACCTGCGGCTACGGCTGTGTTGATATCCCTCCAGTTCCCGGTTCTGGTTTCTTTTAAAACGGTTACTTCAGTTTCTTCCGGGAAATAGTATCCGATATTCTGCGATTCGCCGTTGTTTCCTTCCAGAAGCGCCCAGTTCATGGAGGCAGATGCAGGCTCGCCTGTCGTCAGATCCGCTTCCAGGCCGTCTATCCATACGGTATTTTCTGCATTTTCCATGGCTTTGCGGTTGTCCACGATCGTTTCTGTGGACTTCCCTTCACTGGAGCTGATTCCGGTGCCCAGTGCGGCGACTGCGTCAGGGAAGGTGAACCAGGATTTCTTTGCTTTCAGGGAAGAGATGGCGCCGCTCTTTGTTTCCCCTTCAAAATCCATGCCTACGGTTCCGTACTGGCTTAAGACGGAAGAACCGCCTACCCAGTCTTTGGAGCTGACGTGGGGATTCCAGGTGCCGTCAGTCGGTATAAAGCCCTCGGTATGGTCGGTGGTGATGCCGGCCAGCCGGTGGGGGTCTACCGTAGGCCAGTAAACATCTGCATATTGGGACTGATCCCCGTTGTATAAATAGAGGGCGCCGTCGCTCATATGCCAGCCTTTCCGGTTCTCGTTGTTGCCGTATTCGAAATTGCCGGTTCGCCTGGAGTACATACTGATTCCCAGATCGAAATTTTCTCCGTGGTAGACGGCTTTATCCATAACACCAAAATTTTTGTGGTAGATTTCATGGTCTTCATCTAAAGAACTGTCTGCCAGCAGGTTTTTCATCGCAGTCATATCGGCCACGGTCATACCTAAAAAGAAGTCTTCATTATATTCGAGCCCTGCCTGGATTTCCGTTTTTGCAAAAGCGCGGAAGGCTTCCCTTTCATCCGCCGGAGCCATATCTGCCAGATGGGAGACAGGCTTTAGCAGTCCGCGGCCGACGGTCTGGTCATTGGTCGATGGCCTTGCAATGCCTCGCCCGGTGGTCATATCCATCATGGCGCCGTCTGCATAGAGAGGGCGGATTCCTGTCCAGATCCACTGGAAGATGCTGGTCAGCTTATCGTCTGCCACTTCCCATGGGCTGCCGTCGACGATAAAAAGAAGTTTCTCAATTCCGCCTAACAGCGTGGAGCCGTAGCCTCCGGTGTAAGCCAGATTGCCGTGATCGATATAGGAACCGTCTTCATAATAGCCGTTGCCGTCGGATACAAAACCGATGGATTTATCCAGAGCCTCTTTTGCCATGTTGAGCGGCCTGGAGGTCTCGCCGATCGAGGAACGGAGTGCAGATACGAGTGATGCGTCGATTAAATTGGCCGCAGTATTTTTGATCTCGCTGCCGCTGGTGGTATGATACCGTTTATTGGGATCTTCGTTAAAGTTCTCCAGTGTCCGGGCTTCCTGTTCTATTAATTCCGGGGGCAGATCGTCGTACATCAGGATCACGGTATTGCATAAGCTCTGCGGCATTCCGATAAACCAGTGCCACCAGTTCCCGTACAGATCTTTTTTTACATTCATTGTATCGTTGTACATGGTCGCGTATACCCACTCAAGAGCACCGATGATGTCTTCCTTCAGTTCCTCCTTTTGGTATAAACTGCTTCCTTTGGCACTGTAGGCTGTGGCCATCTGCTCTATCCTGGAAAAACCGGTTCCGAGACCTTCTGTTACATTGGCAGTGGTGTCCTGTTTTTGATACGTAAAATCAATATCATCCCATAATATGCGTCTGTCGCTGCCGCCTTTTTTCATGGTTTCCCAGTATGTGGCCGCAGTCTCTGTCAGGTCTTCCATCATGGCCGCGTAGACTTCATCGGAAGGATCTTCGATGTTGTTGCCGGTCAGACGGTTTTTCCAGTTTTCACGGATTGTCTGATAGTATGGGCGCAGATTGCCATCTTCTACGGATATTCTGCATACGGCCTCATGATAATCATCGGTTTTAGCGGTGATCTCTGCAGCGCCCATGGAATAGGCGGTAACGATACCGTTTTCATCGACATCTGCAATCTCTGGATTTTTGGAATACCATTCGATTTGACTCTCGTATCCGTCGCTGCAGGCTGCTTTTAATTCAAGCGTATCTCCGGTGAACATACTGGCTTCTGTTTTGTTTAAACGCAGAGAGTAGGTTGGTAAAATCTGAACGTCATCCAGACATACTTCTCCAGCCATTTGATCCGCATAAAATTCGATTTGAATGCCTGTCGCGCTGGCAGGAGGATTTTGAGATAGAAAACCGTACTGGATCCAGCCGTCGGTGGTGCCTGTGATTCTTGCAGTCTCAATGTATTCTCCGGATCCGCCTGGCAGCAGCCATGTTAATCTGGCATAAAAACCGGTGCCCAGCACATTCTCGGTTTTCACATAAAAGGTACAGAGATAGGTTGATTTAGTGTCAGCGATGCCTTTTATGGGATAGCTGATACCGAGCCGGGAAGATTTCGTTTCGGAGCGAATACGTAAATAGTTGCTGCCTTCCGGGGCCTCAGCTGGGGCTTCTGCAATTTCAAATGACATTTTTTCTGACCCGGTTGGCTTTGGCCACATGCCCCAGCCGGTTGGCATTATTTCATTTACCCATATTTTTTGATACTCTGCATTTGTTGTTTTTGATGTGGTCTCAAAGCTGCCGTTGGGATGAATGTTTGTGGCTTCCCTGCGCGGCGCATTGCTGAGCGTGGCCTTCTCCGATGCCTCCGGCTTGTGCGGATTCGAAGGTGTTGCGTTTGACGGCGTTGATTTTCCCGAGCCGCGCCCCGTGTCTGCGTCCGACGGACTTGCAGTTCTGCCGGAATATCTGGTGGATGCGGCGGATACCATTTTCCCGTACTGCAGCGACGCCATAGCCGGTGCAGTGGGCTGTACAGCCATGACTGCCGCCAAAACTACCGCGGCGGCTCTGGCCGTATGCCGGTTGACTTTTGTGTTCTTTCTCATAAATAGCCTCCCTTTGATCGTGTAATTTGATTTCCTCTGGTCCGGTATTTGGCGGAATTGGAGGAGTGATATCTTTGTTTAATCAGTATAAGGGAAAATGTACCAGGGGGATATATTTGGAATTTTGCTTTTATAGTCAATATTTATCCTTTGTGTTTGATTTGTACCGTAAATTTGTGAGGTATTACAAAAGATGATGGCTGGTGAATGGTTTTGACGGTTTTGAAACCACAGATTCAGAGGCAATTTGACAAGAAATACATTCCGGTTTACACTTACTGCTTTAGCCAAATAAAAAACAAAGAGTAAAAAGCAATGATTTTACCCTTTGTTTAATAATTTCACACAATATTCTGCAGCATCCGCCACAACGTGGTTCTGCTGATTCCCAGCCGTTTGGCGGCCTGGCTCTGGTTGCCTTTTTCTTCGGAGAGAACGTGGCGCACGATATCCAGATTTATTTCTTCCAGGGTCCGGTTTAAATCGAGAGGAATGCCGTCGCCGGAGAGGATGGCGGGCTGTTCTCTGAGCAGAAGTCTGGAAACGGAGGCAGCTCTGATGTAGGACGTATCTGTTATGGCAAACAGCTCCGTCATGATTCGTTTGAACTGATTATAATTGCCGGGCCAGCCGTATTCTTTCAAAAGGGAGACGGCTTCCGGTTCCAGACCGACGATTTCCCGGGCCAGCTGCATATTTAAATTACTGATATATAAGTTGGCAAGGTCCGGGATCTCATCCTTGTTAGCCCGGAGCGGCCGGAGGGTGAAGGACAGGCAGTTAAAATGATTCATGAGAAGCTGGGAATTCTGATTCAGCTCCTCGCCTTCCCGGGTGGTACAGGAAAAGATCATGTGGTTCTGACGGTGCAGATTCAAATCCCGAATAATGGAAAACAGCTCTTTAAACTGCTGGTCAGACAGAAACTCCAGCTCGCGGATATAGATGGTGGTATCCGTATCGCTGAACGGAGAGTTGGTGTGCCCGGTAAGAAACTGCCAGCTCTTTTCCGTAATACGGGAACAGTCGATAATCGCCATTGGCTTATTTTGAAATTTGCTTTGGGAATAGATAAAAGCAGCCATCTCCTCTTTCCCCGTACCGTCTTCCCCGAGAATCATGACGGGAGCACCGGTCTGATTCATCTGATCCAGAGAAGGCGTATAGGTTCCGGACGGGTTGGTGAGGCCGTAGAAGCTGGAATAAAACTGTTCCAGAGCCTGGCTCCTGTCGATATAGCGAACTCCATTTTTGATGAGAGACAGAGGGACTTTCCGTGTGTTGACGTAATAGACAACGTAAGTCTGCTTGTAAATCAGTTTTCTGACCCCCTTGATGGCAACCAGCAGATCGCCTTCATCTCTGTAAAATTTCTTGCTGTTTTCGGTAAGAATCTCCGACACATAGTTTTTCATGGCAGTCATCACGGCTGGTGAAAAATTATGTTCTTTTGAGGTATAAATCAGCTCCTCCTTTTCACTGTAGACAAACACGTAATACGGATAATCCTCCAGAAGCGTCCGGAAAAATTCAGCCTTGGAGATCAGTGCCTGGTACGTACCGGCTGTCTTGACGGCCTGATCGAATGCCGCCTCGATACTTTCCGAACCGGAAGTAAAGAGGATCGAGCGCATCCCCAGTCTCTGGGCATGGGAGTTCGTTACAACATCACATAAAACCATGCGGTATCCGGCTGTGGTCAGGCGGGTGAGTGTGTCCTTTACTTCTTCCGGATTATGGATGGTGTAGATGTCAATGGTATACTGCAATAAATCACATAGAAAACGGGCATTTTTGGTGATTCCGGGGAAGCCGACGATTGCATAGCGGTCGTTGTTGTTTTCCGCCAGTTTGATGGCGCGGAGAATATCGTATACTGAAAGCTGAATCTCCACTACGGGAATCGGAGAAATGGAAGAAATCATTTCGGCGGTGCCGCCTCGGGATAAGATGACATCGTAATCCTGAAAGGTGTGCCTGGAGGCAATCTCGGCCCCGGCCTCCAGATCGCCGACGTACACAGTCAGATCTATATCATCCCGCTGACCGGCCAGACGCATCATCAGCGCTTTCATACCTTCATACGGTGCGATTCCCAGTATCTTTGTTTTTTTATCCATTAAGAACTCCTGCCTTTCCCCAAAATGAAGTGTTTCTGTTTGAAGTGTTTCTATTTAAAACAAATATAACATAGTGAATGATAAAAAACAATATATAACTATAGTGTTTCAAAATAAAACGATATTTATTGAAAAAATAGCGGTATAATTCTTGAATATTCCGGCTTTAATTGGTATTATTAAACAAACAGAGGGAAAAGAAAGAAACCATGGAAAATATAGTGTTTAAAAATGAAACAATAATAGGTGGGTAGACAAAATGATAAAACTTCTTGTAATTGCAGACGATTTTACAGGAGCCCTTGATACCGGAGTGCAGTTTGCCGGGAAAGGAATGACGACGAAAGTCCTGAATTATTTTCCTGAGGACGAGGAGACACTGAAACGGCTACAGGCGGAAGTGCTGGTGATCGATGCACAGACAAGACATCTGGAGGGCCAGGAGGCGTACCGGAAGGTTTTCGATGTGGTGAAGAGGGCGGGAGAAGCGGGAGTTCCTTATATTTATAAGAAAACGGATTCCGGGCTCAGAGGAAACATCGGAAAAGAGCTGGAGGCAGCACTCCTGGCCAGCGGAGAACAGTATCTTACGTTTATCCCGGCGCTGCCGGCCATGGACCGGATCACAGTCGGCGGAGTCCATTATGTGGAAGGGGTCCCTATTCATGAGAGCGTCTTCGGACGCGATCCTTTTGAACCTGTGGTATCGCCCAGCGTGGAAGCATTGTTTTGCGGTGTATCAGTAAAAACTGCATTGTATCAGGAAAGCGAACACTACGAGAGAGGCAGAGGTAAAGAAATTGGAATCTTTGACGCGTCGAGTGAAGCGCAGATAAAAAAGATCGCAGAGGATTTGATGAAGCAGAAGTGTCTGGGGGTCATGGCTGGCTGCGCTGGTTTTGCATCGGTGCTGGGTGATTTCCTGAAATTGGAAGTACACGAGATGGAAATTCCTGCTATAACAGACAGGATGATCATTATCTGCGGCAGCATAAATGAAATTACAAAGAGACAGATTGAATATGCGGAACAGAATGGAATGAAGCGCATTACCATGACTCCGGTCCAGCAGTTTACTCCAGGATACTTAAGCTCTGAGGAAGGAAAGAGATGGCTGTACGGTCTGAAGCAGGATTGTGAAGCAGGAATCACCTGTGTGATCGAAACGGGGATTTCCGATACGAAAAAGGTGACGGAATACCGGAGGGAGAACCACATTCCGCTGGAGAAAGCGCGTGTGACCATCTCAAAGACGCTGGGAGAGATATTGAAGCAGCTTCTGGAAATGGGGCTGGACGCCACCTTCATGATTATTGGCGGAGACACGCTGGCGGGATTTATCACTGAGATGCGCTGCGGCGAGATCACTATTTACCAGGAACTGGAGCAGGGAACGGTCCTGTCCTCGATACGGACGGAAGGAAAAGAGCAGTGGATCATCTCGAAGTCGGGCGGTTTTGGTGATCGGGAGCTTTTAATGGAAGTGGAACAGCTGGTGAAAAACAGTTTTTTAGGGGGAGGAAGAAAAAATGCCGGATCAATATTCAATTACAATGCCGGGAGTTGTCTACAGCGGCCGGGGAGCGCTCCGTAAGATCAGAGAAATTACGGAAGGAAGATTTAAGAAAGCCGCCCTGTTTACAGATCAGGGAGTGGAACAGGCCGGTCTGTTAAAGATTCCGCTGGAAATTTTAAATGAGGCCGGGGTAGAGACGGTGGTGATCACAGATCTGCCCGCCGAACCGAATTGTGACGAGGCAGAGCAGGTAATGGAACGCTTTCGCCGGACAGGCGCCGATTTAATCGTGGCCGCAGGCGGAGGAAGCGTCATGGATGTGGCAAAACTGGCTTCCATTACGGCTGGCGGTTCTCTGACAGTCAGACAGCTGCTGGAAGATCCGGGGCTTGGAAGAAAGTGTGTTCCAACGCTCATGATTCCAACGACAGCAGGAACCGGTTCTGAGGCTACGATGAACAGCATTGTGGCAGTGCCGGAAAAGCAGTTGAAGGTCGGTATCGTGAACCCGGAGATGATCCCGGATTACGTGATTCTGGATGGCAGCCTTTTAAAGAATCTTCCCAGGAAGATCGCGGCAGCTACGGGAGTCGACGCAATGGCGCATGCGGTGGAATGCTTTACTTCGAATAAAGCGAACACTTTCAGCAACCTGTTTGCGAAGGAGGCCGCAAAACTGATTTTTGACAATATCGAGGCGGCGTGTGAAGATCCGGAGGCGGAAGAAGCGAAGACAAATATGTTAATTGCCGCATTTTACGCGGGCGCTGCGATTTCTTCCTCGGGGACCACCGCGGTACATGCCCTGTCCTATCCGCTGGGAGGAAAGTATCATATCCCCCACGGCGTTTCCAATGCCATGCTGCTGCTCCCGGTTATGCGGTTTAACAAAACGGCTTGTCTGAAGGAATTGGCAGAACTGTATGATACGGTTGTTGGAAAAGAGCTGCAAATAACAGACGAGGAAAAAGCGGACAGGCTCCTGGAACGCATGGAGGAGATTATCCGGCGGCTGGAAATACCGTCCTCTCTGTCGGCATTTGGGATTGGGACAGACGCCTTGGAAGAGCTGGTGAATGCCGGAATGGATGTAAAACGGCTGCTGAATAATAATAAGAGAGAGATAACACACGAGGATGCCCGCAGACTGTATTTAGAAGTAATGTATGGATAGAATGGGGCACTGGATACGAGAGAGGGGAAATTTTATGACTGTCCTGAAAGGTATTATTCCTCCCATCATCACTCCGATGAATGAGGATGAATCCATCAATGAACCGGAACTGAGACGGCAGGTGAACCTCCTGATCGAGGCCGGGGTACACGGACTGTTTCCGTTCGGAACAAACGGAGAAGGCTACATATTGACTGAAAAGGAAAAAGAGCGGGTTCTGTCCATTGTAATAGAGGAAACGGACGGACGGGTTCCTGTCTATGCGGGAAGCGGATGCATCGGAACGAAGGATACGATCCGGATGTGCCGGATGGCGGAGTCGCTGGGGGCGGATGTCCTGTCTGTGATCACGCCGTGGTTTGCCAAAGCGTCCGATGAAGAACTGTATGAACATTACTGCGCGGTGGCAAAGGCTGTAAAAATCCCGGTGGTCCTCTATAACATTCCGGCAAGAACGGGCAACAGCCTTTCTCCGGCGCTGGTAGAGCGGCTGTCCGAGGTCGACAACATTGCAGGAGCCAAGGATTCCAGCGGCAGCTTTGACAATATGCTCCAGTATCTGGAGCGAACGAGGGGGAAGGACTTCACGGTGCTTTCCGGCAACGATTCCCTGATATACTGGAACCTGCTTGCAGGCGGCGGCGGAGGCATCGCAGGCTGTGCCAATGTCTATCCGGGGACGATGACGGCGATCTATGAGCGGTTCATGCAGGGAGATTTAGAGGGAGCGAGAGAGGCTCAGGACTCTATTCGTTCCTTCCGGGATTGTTTCAAATACGGGAATCCAAATACAATCGTAAAAACCGCGGTTGCAATGCTGGGGTATCCCGTCGGCAAATGCCGCGCACCGTTTGACCGAATCTCCCCGGAGGGACTGGAGGCCATAAGGCGTGTGATCGATGAAAACCGGGAAGCTGGAATGGAGTAGAAAGGAACGAAACTATGAGACCATTAATTGGCATAACACTCGGTGATCCGGCTGGAATCGGTCCGGAGATAACAGTGAAAGCACTGGCGGATCATCCGGTCAGTGAAAAATGCCGCCCTTTGGTGATTGGAGATGTCCGTGTCCTGAAGAACGCGGCACAGATAGTCGGCAGACGGTCGATCCGGATCAATGGAATTGAAAATCCGTCTGAAGGAGAGTACCGTCCCGGCTGTATAGATGTCATAGACATGAAGAACGTGGATCCGGAGACGCTGGCCATCGGCAAGGTGTCCGCCGTGGCGGGGGAAGCTGCCTTTCAGTATGTAAAAAAGGCCATCGGGCTGGCTATGGCCGGGGAGGTGGATGCGACCGTGACGAATGCCCTGAATAAGGAAGCGCTTAATCTGGCGGGGCGTCACTATTCCGGACATACGGAAATCTATGCGGAGTTCACCGGAACCGAAAAATATACGATGATGCTTGCACATAAAAATCTGCGGGTGGTACATGTGTCCACCCATGTAGCCTTGAGAGAGGCGTGTGACCGCGTGAAAAAAGACCGGATTATAGAGGTGATCCGGATTGCGGAACAGGCGTGTAAGGACATGGGAATCGGGAATCCGCGCATTGGAGTCGCGGGCCTTAATCCCCACTGCGGTGAGAATGGATTGTTTGGAAGAGAAGAGATCGAAGAGATTATTCCGGCGGTTGAGGAAGCGAGAGCGGAAGGCATTAATACTGAGGGCCCGATACCGGCCGACACCATATTTTCAAAAGCCCGGGGGGGCTGGTACGATGTGGTAGTTGCCATGTATCACGATCAGGGACACATTCCACTCAAGGTCGTCGGATTTGTATACAATCAGGAAGAACAGAAATGGGACGCGGTGGAAGGGGTGAATATCACTCTGGGACTTCCGATTATTAGGACCAGCGTGGACCATGGAACGGCCTTTGATCAGGCCGGGACCGGAACTGCAAATGAACTTAGCCTGCTGCATGCAATCGATTATGCAGTGAGATTTGCGGAAGGCAGGCGAAAAAGTACATCAACAACATTATTATCCCAGGAGGAACGAGAATGAGAATGAGAAGGAAAATGGTATCTGTAATTTTGACTGTCGTGGTGTTGGGAACAATGCTGGCTGGCTGCGGAAGCAAAGCGGCGGAACAGCAGGGGAGTACAGCAAACACAGGGGGAGAATCAGTAGCTGAAAAATCAAATGACGGAAAGGACACAGCCGACGGTGACAACAGCTATACCATGTTTATGCGAAATACCTATGTAGACTGGATCAAAGAACTCAAATGGTATGACGCGGCAGAAGCAAATACGGGAATTCATGTAGAATATGTGGAAGGACCTGATGACTTTAATGACGTGTATGCGGAGGTTGATCAGAGAATTATTTCCAAAACTCTTCCGGATGCGGTGATGACCAAGCTGGTACAGACTAATGTGTATGGACCGCAGGGGGCATTTGTGGATCTTGCTCCTTACATAAAAAAATACGCGCCTAATTTGCAGAAGTATATCGATGACAACCCGGATTACGAAGCTCTGGTCACAGATGAGAACGGAGCAATCTATGGACTCGTAAAGGAATCCCCGATTTTTACGGATTATCTGGCTTACCGTGCCGATCACCTCGAAAAAGCGGGCATTGATGTGAATTCGATTAAGACGGTTCAGGATTTTACAGAAGCCATGCGAATACTGAAAGCACATTATGGAAAGGACAACCCGAACTACTATCCTCTGGAGGGCAGAGAAAATCCTATCCGTTTTGCTGCATGGTTCGGCTGCCCCAGCAATATTTCGTCGGAAGAATCCAACGGAATATATGTAGGTCATCAGAAGGATGGTTCGTTAGATATTATGGATGACAGAGCATATACCATGGTAGAGACTATGAAAACCTGGTATGATGAAGGGCTGATCAATCCGGAGTTTGCTGCCAATACCCGTACGGAAGGTGACTGGGAAGCTGCAATGATCAACGGAAATGGAACCTTTGAATACGACTATTACAACAGGGCCGAATGGTTTATGGCAAACGGCGGCGTAGATGCGGATCCGGATTATCAGATGGGTGTTATGAACATGTTCCAGGATGAAAATGGAAAAGTATTAAAAGGGACCAGCAGCTGTAAATATAATGAAGAATGTGTTACAGCTGTCAATGCTCAGTGCAGTGAAGAAAAAATCAAAACAATTCTTACCTTTATTGATTATTTTTACAGTGAGGAAGGCATTACTTTAGCGAATTATGGAGTAGAAGGGGA
The DNA here is from genome assembly GCF_051132295.1 of Hungatella sp. SB206. NCBI lineage: Bacteria > Bacillati > Bacillota > Clostridia > Lachnospirales > Lachnospiraceae > Hungatella > Hungatella sp. SB206. The sequence goes on from NZ_CP096603.1 coordinate 1,987,104, forward strand.
AAGCTTCGAAACAGAAGGCGACGGTTCCAAAAAGTTTATCGTTGATTATGCCAAGGAAGAGGCAACTCCGGAAGGAGAGAAGAGATGGTCTTTCTTAAGCGACAGATTTACCGTTTGCAAGCCGGTTGATAATGAAGCATTCTTTGCATGGAATTCTCCTTTGATTGCAGAAGCGGCTCAGAGGATTAATACGGAAGAAAATATGATGGAATCCTACAATATCAAATATACAGCAGAACAGACAGAGGAATTATCCAATCTGGTAGCAACGGTCTTTGATGCTGAAATTGCCGGTATCGTATCTTTTGTCACAGGAAATAAGGAATTCAATGCAGATACATGGAAAGCCTTCCAGGATGAGATGAACAGTCTTGGACTGTCCAGGATTGAAGAGATTCAGCTGGACGCTTATCGGGCAACATTCGATAATTAAGTTTGGAAAGGAGATCAGGATGGCTGGAAAGAAAAAAGGAGGGGCGGCTTTGCCGCCCCGGCGGAAAAAAGGGGAGTTTATCACAGAGGTTTGTAAAGGATATCAGGAGAAACTGGATTTTATATCTGCTGCTGCTTCCCGGCCTTCTGAGTCTTATCCTGTTTAAAATAGGACCTGTTGGAGGTATGGTGATCGCCTTTGAAAAGTTTAGTGCTTTCCAGGGGATATTGGGCAGTAAGTGGGTAGGACTGGATAATTTTAAGAGGATTTTCACAGATCCCTATATTCCCAAAGTTTTTATGAACACCATTATACTGGCTGTACTGACAATTGTAGTTGTGTTTCCAATCCCGATTATTTTTTCTCTTTTTCTTAATGAAATCAGGCAGAAATGGGTTCGGTCCACGGTGCAGTCTTTGAGTTTTCTTCCTTACTTTATCTCAGCGGCAGTTATGGTCAGTATCCTCTATACGATCCTTTCTCCAAGTTCAGGAATTGTGAACAACATCATCAGGAGTCTGGGGGGCAGCTCCGTTAATTTTATGGCCAAGCCAGGCTGGTTCCGGCCGCTGTACGTGATCCTGGAAATATGGCAGACATTCGGTTACTCTGCAATTATTTATATTGCAGCTATGATGAATATCGATCCTTCTTTATATGAGGCAGCAGAAGTGGACGGCGCGAACCGGTGGGACAAAATGTTACGAATTACGCTGCCCTGTATCTCTACTTCCATTATAGTCATGCTGATTATCAGTGTAGGAAACATTTTCACGGTTAATCTGGATCGTATTCTTTTGATGAATAACAGCAGCGTATATGATACTGCTGATGTTATTCAGACCTATGTATATAGAATCGCCTTTGAATCCAAGGGATTTCCGGACTACAGCTACGGAACGGCAGTGAACATATTAAAATCTGTAATCGCATTTGTCATGGTTAGTTTCGTAAATAAAATGGCGGATAGATTTGCTGAGACAAGATTATTTTAGGAAAGGAGAAATAGAGCATGAAAAGAAAAAAAGTGCAGGTATTTGATATTATTAATAATATAATCCTGCTGCTGGTAGCAGTGATCTGTATCTATCCTTTCCTGTATGTCTTTTTTGTAGCATGTAGCAACGGAACGTATCTTCAGAGGGGAGAGGTCAGCTTTCTCCCGAAGGGATTTAATTTAGAAGCCTTTAAATATATCATGGGAAGCACAAAGTTCCATGTATGGACCGGGCTTAGAAATTCATTTCTGTATACTTTTGGAGGGACAATTTTTGCGATACTGACAACCTATGTGACCGCATACGCACTCTCCAGACCCAGGCTGAAAGGCAGATATCTCCTGATGGGAGCCTTCATCGTTACATGGGTCTTTGATGCCGGTATTATCCCGCAGTATATTATTTATAATAAACTGGGATTTATCGATAACCCGTGGGTCATGATTATACCGGGTGCCATTAACACGCAGTTCCTGATTATAACAAAGACCTTTATTGAAGGGATACCGGGAGAGCTGGAGGAGGCTGCTGTGGTGGATGGGGCCAATGACTGGACGATTCTCACCCGGCTGTATTTTCCTCTGTCGAAGACAATTATGGCAACCATAGGAACCTTTTATGCGGTATCTATTTGGAATCAATATCTGATTCCCCAGATTTATCTGAAAACAGATAATTTTAAGGTGATTCAGCAGGTGTTAAAAGAGGTAGTAATCGCGGATGCAGGAACGAGTACGGCCTTTAAAAACGTTATTTTAAATGGAGTGACATTAAATCAGCAGAATTTGAAGGCTGCGGCCATATTTGTATCGATGCTGCCAATCGTAATGGTATATCCGTTTGTTCAGAAATACTTTAAAAAGGGTATTATGATTGGGGCGGTAAAAGGCTAGAGAGTGAGGATTGAATTATGAGAGAATATGTGGAACTGAACTGTTTAGAAGAGGAGGGCAGACTGTATCACAATAATCTGCTGGATACGATAGAGGCACTGATACCCAACCAGTTTGACAGTGTGCATGCGGCAGATCTTCTGGAATTGCCTGACGGTGATTTGCTGGCCTGCTGGTTTGCAGGGAGTGATGAAGGAAATGCGGACATCAGCATTGCCGTGTCCCGGTTAAAGGCAGAGACAAGCAGATGGAGTGTGGGAGAGATCGTTTCGGATGATCCGTCCCGGTCAGAGCAGAATCCTTCTCTTTTTTTAACACCTGGCGGAGAAATCTGGTTGATGTATACGGCACAGACTTCCCGGACACCCGATGACAATCCGAATTTTAATCTGCAGTATACGGCCGAAATACGGAGAAAAATATCTAAGGACAACGGCTATACCTGGGGGCCTACGGAGACCATGTTTTCCCGGCCGGGTTCCTTCTGCCGTCAGAAAATACAGATTTTATCTAATGGAAGATGGGTGTTTGGAAACTGGATCTGCTTTCCGGATGAGTCGAGAAACGGCAGTGATATCACTGTGGTGCAGATTTCAGATGATGAGGGAAAGACATGGAGGGAGACTGAGATTCCAGACAGTGCGGGCCGTGTACATGCCAATCTGATGGAAGTGGCTCCGGGGAAATTGACAGCTTTATTCAGAAGCCGTTTTGCGGATCACATCTATATTGCATACAGTGAAGACTATGGGGATACATGGACGAGTCCGGTGCCAACCTGCCTGCCCAATAACAATTCTTCCATTTCTTCAATAAAATTACAGAGCGGCAGTCTGGCTCTTATTTACAATCCGGTTAAATTCAACAATGATACAGCGAAGACGGTCTGGCCGAATCAGCGTTGTCCGGTTACCTTTGCCATCTCAGATGACGGCGGAAAGACATGGCCCTATAAACGTATCATTGAGTTGGGAGAGGGATTCGTCGGTGAATTTAATGATATCAATAACCGCCGATATGAGTATCCCGTTATGATGCAGTCAAAAGACGGAAAAATTCATGCGGCCTACAGCTTTGGAAACCGCAGATGTGTCAAATATGTGTGCGTGGATGAAACGTGGATCCGGGGAGAGAAAATGCTTCCGGGTGCAGAAGGCGATCCCGGAATGCCCTGCCAGAGGTAATGAAATGTAAGAAAATGAACCTGATAAGTTCTTATAATTGACTTTTAGAACCTAAACGTATATAATGAAGGTAGAAAAGGAGGTGCAAAAGATGGCACAGGCTACGTTTAGTGTTCGTATGGACGAAGAATTGAAAAGGCAGTTTGACTCTTTATGCGCGGATTTTGGTATGAATGCAACTACGGCTTTTAATGTATTTGCACGTGCGGTAGTGCGTGAACGCAAGATTCCGTTTGAAATTGTATCTCCGAAACAGGATATTACAAGGAACGACGGGATGAAGGCTTTTATGGCGCTTAGAGAAGAGGCAAAAGTCAATGGAATACAGGACTTATCTTTAGAGGAAATCAATGCTGAAATTAACCAGGCAAGAAGCGGGGAGGATCATGAATGATTTGCTATGCGGTGATTGATACGAATGTGCTGGTTTCTGCATTGCTTTCCAGTCATAATGATGCTGCGACGGTACAGGTGGTCAGCCGGGTGTTTTCCGGAGAAATCATACCGCTGTTCAGCGCGGAGATTCTGGCAGAATATCGTGAGGTACTGCATAGAAAGAAATTCCTTTTTTCAGAAGATTTGATTTCTGTACTGCTGGATACCATTGACAAATATGGAATCTGTATTGAACCGGCATCCAGCGGGGAGATATTACCGGACAGGAAGGATCTGCCTTTTTATGAAGTGGTACTGGAAAAGCAGGAAGAAGATGCCTATCTTGTTACAGGGAATATAAAACATTTTCCTGTTAAACCGTATATTGTGACAGCAAACCAGATGCTGGCTATTTTACACGAAAAAAGATAACACAGTATAAAAGAAGAAGCATTTACCCTTTAAGCTATTTCTAAGCTTTGGGTAAGTGCTTTTTCATTTTTTTTAAAAAACTTATGGATTATAAATTACTCTTCGTAGACATCATCGGCACATTCACCCGCATCGCATTCTCATTATAAAAGGTCTTATAATCGGACGGCGACATGCTGCAGAAGCGGTGGAAGACACGGTTGAACTGGGAAAAGCTGGAGAAGCCGGTCTTTTCCGCGATGTCGGTGATCTTTAAGCTGGTGTTTAGCAGCAGGTACTGGGCGTTTTTGACGCGGGTCTGCTGTATGTACTGCACGACGGTGAAGCCGGTCACCAGCTTGAACTGGTGGGACAGGTAGAAGGAGCTGATAAAAAATTTGTCAGCCAGGTATGCCAGTGAGAGATCCTCGTTATAGTGCGTCTGTATGTAGTTGGTGATGGTATATATTTTCTCTTTGATGCTTCTTTCGGAATTGTATTCATAGAGATTTTCGTTCTTCATCTGGTAGAGCGTGAACAAAAATTCTGTGAATTTGTTGTTGATCATCATATTTCTGATGGCGGGATCTTCTACGGTGCGGCTTAGTTCCGTAATCTGGTTGATGAGCTGGAACAGCGTTTTCTGGCGCTCTAAGTCAAAACGGAAAATCGGGACCGGATCACCAAAGATAGACAGAATCCTGTCATATCCTTCCGGGTGGAGCAGCAGATGCTTGGGAACCATGAAATTAATGATGATGCGGTCGCTGGGAGGACCTGGTAAGTACTCCGTCTGATGCAGGATGGCCGGAGCCAGCAGGACGATATCATTGTTTATGATGGAATAAGGTTTTCCTGCGATAAAATGATACGCCTTTGGACTTAATAGAATCATGATCTCGTAAAACATGTGCATATGCGGGAAGGACATGTTCACAGAGTAGGAACGTGCATCGTAATCAAAATAGTAGCAGATGGAATTTTCCACTGGGGTTTTCAGCTCATTGATGATGATTGAAAACCCCTTTTCGTAGTTTAAGACGGAATCAGGGTATGGTTTCATCATAAAATTTCTCCTTTATTTTAGTGCTGCATTTTAATCGCGCAATTCAAAACTAACTCTATTTTACTATAAATCGGGAAAAAAAGCAAAATACGTAATATAAAAATAATAAAAAGAGCAAGAAGGGAATAGATATTGCCCTGTATTTTCTATATACTCTACTATGAAATAGAGAATAAGACAGATAAAAAAGCGGGAGGATATGGATAAATAAATGAAGACGTGGAAAAAAGCAGTTCCATTTTTGTGTTTTGCGGTTCTGATGTTCGGGCTGGGTTCCAGCGATTCGCTCAGAGGCATATTCGCCCCTGTGTTTCAGAACCGGTATGCGCTCAGCGATACCCAGCTGTCCCTGATTGTTACCATCAGCTATGTGGGAAATCTGTTGTTTCTGAGTCTGGGCGGAAAGCTTCTGGATACGTTCGGGCGGAAAACGGTGGTACTGTCGGTGACGGCAATCTGGGCGCTGTCCATGCTTTTAAACGTGGTGTCCGACAGCTATATCTGCATTCTGATCTCCATGTTTTTTGCGCTGGGAGCATCGACACTGTTAAATACCACAGTAAATATTTTAACGCCGGTGGTTTTCAGCGGATATGCGGGGCTGATGGTGAATATTTTCTTCTTTATTCAGGGAATAGGAACCAGCGGCAGCCAGTTTGTGCTGGGACGGTATGGGCTCAGCTATCCCGGGTTTAAGGGCGTGAGCTTCCTTCTGCTGCTGATTGGAGCGGCCGCAGGCTTTCTCCTTATTTTAATTCCGTTGAGGGGAGAGAAGCAGCCGGAACACCTGCAATCCAAAGGCAAAACGGAAGCCCCCGTTACGCAGGCAAATCCCAAACCGGCAGTATTCATTCTCCTGTGCACCATGATAGGCTTTTACTTCATCGGGGAGCACGGAATCATGAACTGGCTCTTCTCATACTGTATTCAGGCGTTCCAGATTCCAAGCGGCAAAGCCTCGGTTTACCTATCCCTGTTCTGGGGCGGTATGACGGCTGGGCGGCTGATCTTTGCGCCGGTAGTCCAGAAAATGGGAACGGTGAAAAGTATCCGGATCTTTGGAACGGTGGGAACACTGCTGTTCTGTGCGGGCATCCTGACCGGGGAAAATGGAATTCTGCTTCTAAGCATATCCGGCCTGGCGATTTCTGTGCTCTACCCGACCATGGTGCTGCTGATTCAGCAGATATATCCGGCCGGGGTAGTGGCGACCAGAACAGGCGCGATTATCAGCGTGGCGACGGTTGCGGATATTGTGTTCAACCTGTTCTTCGGGGTGATCACGGGGGCGATCGGATACCGGTTAAGCTTTATGATACTGCCGGCCTGTATGGTCGGATTTAATATCTGTTACATGGCACTGCAAAAATATATTTGGAGGAATGTGGAATGAAACGTTATATAAAACACCTGATGAAGGGTGCCGAGATCAGAACCGATCACTTTTTAAGAAGCCAGGATAAAAATCCGGAGAGTATCCAGTATGGCGGGATGCACGGTGATGTGGCGGAGGCGAAGACGACCATCTACCATATGGCCACGGCGCTGTCTGTCTATTTTAAGGAAGACAGCAGATTTTACCGGAACGAAGCACTGTTTGACGCGATTGATCTGGCCTGCGGCTTTGTCCGGAAAATGCAGAGGGAAAATGGATCCTTTGATTATCCTACCTGCAACTTCCAGTCAGCCGCCGATACTTCCTTCTGCTTCAAGAGGCTGATCCTGGGGTATCGTCTGTTAGACAAATACGGAACCGGCGGGGATAAGACAGAGGTTCTGAAGAAAAAATATCTGGTTATCATGCAGGATGCGTTAAAGGCGATCCGTGACGGCGGATTCCACACGCCGAATCACAGATGGGGCATAACCGCGGCGCTTTTGCAGGGAGCTAACTTATTCGCTGAGGACGCGGCGTTCGCGGACAGCCTTAAAAAACGGGCGGCCCAGTATCTGGCCGAGGGAGTCGATGAGGATGAGGACGGCGAATATGCCGAGCGTTCCACCGGTAATTACAATGCCGTTGTCAATAACGCCATGTTTGCCATTGGACAGGAGACCGGCGAGGAGCTTTATTACGACTACGCAAGAAAAAATCTGAAGATGATGCTCCTCTATATCGACCCGGACGATACCATTTTCACACAGAACTCGTCCCGTCAGGATAAGGGGAGAGCCGAATATGCGGACAAGTACTTTTACCAGTACTTATACGCGGCGTGTCTGGGGGATGACGGAGTCTTCGGTGGTGCGGCGCATAAGATCATAAAGGATAATATGGAACGCGGCGATATTGCACCGGACTGCTTCCCGGTGATTATGACACACGATGAGATGATGAAGCATGAATTTACGAAATACGGATTTGCGGAATCCTACCGGAAATACTTCAGACACTCGGGCGTTCTCCGGGTGAAAAAAGAGGAGTATACCTACACGGTTCTGAATGGAAAGAGTTCCTTTCTGTTTTTTAAGACGGGAAGTACGGCTGTTTGTGTGAAGATTGGCGAGAGCTGCTGCGAGAAGCGGAATTTCGTCCCGAAGACGATGGAAGTCAACGAGCAGGGCTGCGTGCTGAGCGAGGCGTTTGACTCCTGGTACTATCTTCCCTTTGACGAGCCTCAGAGCACCTCCGACTGGTGGGAGATGGACCAGACGAAGAGGAAGAAGCTGCTTCCGGAAAGGCTGAACACGAGGCTGGAGATCCGGGAGCTTCCCGAGGGGCTGGAACTTCGTTTAAAGGCAGATGGATTAAAGGGGCTTCCTCTCCGGTTGGAGATCTGCATACCCGCAGGGACAACGGTTGAAAATGAACATTTTTATATGAAGGCAGAGGCCGGAAGCGGCATGATTCTGCGGGATGGCTGTTTACAGGTGAAGGACAGCGACAGAGAGCTTGTTATGGGGCCGGGATTTGGAAGTCATGAGTTCAAAGGGCATTATTCCGGGGAAGAGGTCAACGACTCTGGATTTACGGTGTACTGCAATGAGTATACACCACTGGAAAAAGTATTTAAAATTTGTGTAAAATAGTTTCAGTTTGCCGCCCGCTGGCATCCTCCGCTGTGCGGCGAACGGAAATATTCATAATAGCCGTTTTGAGCAAGATATGCAATACTTTTACTCTATTTCTAACAATAATTGCATAGCTTGCCAGAATGATTGGCTATATAATATAGATAGTTTAAGGAGACAGCGAGATGATGATGAAAAATAATCTGGAAGAAAAGAAAGACATGCTTTTGGAGGAAATTACAGAAAAACTGGAATGTCTCATCAATGGATTTGAAAAAGTTCTTTACGATGATGATGATATTTTCCTTCAGAACATGAAAACCGATAACCTGGCGGGAGACGATGTACAGAAATACCGTTTCTGGGAATGGACTCAGGGAGTCGGGCTGTTCGGGCTCTGGAAGCAGTTCGAAGAAAACCGGGACGAGAAGGCGCTTGCCATGCTGAAACGGTATTACGATGAGCGGATTGCCGACGGCCTTCCATCCTGCAACATCAACACCACGGCACCCATGCTGACACTTACATATCTGTATGAATACACAAAGAATGAGACTTACTGGGAGACTTGCAGGGAATGGCTTAAAAAGGTTTTGACTGAGCTTCCGAGAACGAAGGAAGGTGGATTCCAGCATCTCACCTCCGATACGCTGAATGAACAGGAGCTTTGGGACGACACTCTGTTTATGACCATTCTCTTTATTGCCAGAATGGGGAAACTGATGAATGACAGGGCGTGCATCGAGGAGGCCCAGTATCAGTTTGAACTCCACAAAAAGTATCTGGAGGACCGGAAGACAGGGCTGTGGTTTCATGGATGGACCTTCAACGGCAGGCATAATTTCGCCGGAGGGCTATGGGGAAGAGGCAACAGCTGGGTTACGATCGCGATTCCGGAGCTGATCGCGATCCTGGGAGACGACTGCGAACCGGTGATCAGGAGGCTCCTGACCGAGACTCTCTTAAACCAGGTGGAAGCCTTAAAGACCTACCAGGCGGACAATGGAATGTGGCATACGCTGATCGACGACAGTGATTCTTATCTGGAGACCAGCGCAACGACCGGCTTTGCATACGGTATGCTGAAGGCAGCCCACATGGGACTGATCGATGAATCCTTTGCAGAATGCGGAATGAAGCCGCTGGGAGCTGTGATGGATTACATCAGCGAGGACGGCGTGGTAGGACAGGTATCCTACGGAACCCCGATGGGAAGGGACGAGAAGCAGTTTTACAAGGACATTGAGATCCGTCCGATGCCTTACGGGCAGGCGATGGCGATCCTGTATCTGATTGAAGCGAGAAAAGAGCTGACAAGGGAGGTAAAATAATGGCAAATACGAACACGGCGGGGGCTGCGCCTGCCAGAAGAAAGAAGAGGGACACGCGCCAGCTTTGGGCATTTGGTTTCTGTCTGCCCAATATCCTGTTCTTTCTGGTATTCTTCGTAGCGCCTGCGATAGTAGGTGTCTGGTATTCATTAACCAATTACAATGGGTTTAAGCAGATGGATTTCGTCGGGCTGAGCAATTACATCAAGCTGTTTCGTGATCCGGAATTCTATAAGACCCTGTGGCAGACGATTCTTTATTCCATCGTTTCCGTGCCTCTGGGCTACGCGGTGGCGCTGGGGCTGGGACTTTTACTCTCCTCAGAGAAAATCAAAGGCATTACGATCTTAAGAATCCTGATTTACTGGCCGATCCTGCTTTCGACCATCATGGTCGGTCTTACCTGGAGATGGATATTCGGCGAGAGCTTCGGCCTCATCAACTACCTGCTTCAGTGTATCGGGCTGGACGGAATCAAATGGGCGACAAATCCGACGGCCGCCTTCGTTACCACGATCATTGCGGGCATCTGGTCCGGATGCGGAACGAATATGCTGATTTTCATCGGGGCGCTCAAACAGGTTCCGGGAGAGCTGCTGGAAGCGGCAAATTTAGACGGGGCAAACAAATGGCAGTCATTCAAGCATATTATTCTGCCCCATTTAAAACCGGTTTCCTTCATGGTCATCATTCTCTCCGTGATTTCCTCCTTCAAAGTGTTCGCCATGGTGCAGACCCTTACGAACGGAGGTCCGGGTACGGCCACGACATACATGATCCAGTATATCTACACAACCGGCTTTACCAAGAACAAGGTCGGATACGCGAGTGCCGTTTCCATGGTGCTGTTTGTAATCCTGCTGATCCTTTCTTTCGTACAGACGAAGGTCAGCGACAAGAGCAATGATTAGGGAGGTGGAGAAAAGTGAAAACTGCAAATAAAGTTTTAAAATATGTGTTCGCATTCGGTTTCGCCATTCTCTGGATTTTCCCGGTCATATGGCTGATTATCAGTTCCTTTAAGGATGGATCGGAATTATTTAATTATCCGCTGACCATACTGCCGGAGCATTTTACACTGGAGAATTACACGACTGCTCTTCAGCAGTTTGATTTAATCCGATACACCAGCAATACCGCATTTATCACAGTGGTTGCTACGGTTATCACCGTTTTAATGAGCTGTATGTGCGGCTACGCGCTGGCAAAATATAAGTACAAATGGCTGAATGTCCTGTTTATGTGTCTGCTTGCGACGACCATGCTGCCGACCGAGGTCATTATGAGTCCAAGCTTTACCGTATTGAATACCCTTGGCCTTTACAACAGCCTCTGGGGCTGCATCATACCGACCGTAGGAACCATGACCGGTGTATTCTTAATGAGGCAGTTCTTTATCACAGTACCGACAGAGCTCATGGAATCGGCGCGGATCGATGGCGCCAATGAAGGATCCATCTTTGTGAGAATCATGCTCCCGATTTGTAAACCGCAGATAGCGATTCTGGCGATCTTCAGTTTCCAGTGGAGATGGAACGACTATATCTGGCCGCTGCTCGCACTCAGTGATCCGAAGAAATATACGCTTCAGCTTGCACTCAGGACGCTGTCCGGTGCGGAGGCGGTCAACTGGACGGTTCTGCTCTCTACGGCGGTTCTCTCCATGATTCCGATTCTGATCGTATTTATCGTCTTCAATAAACAGATTATGAACGCCAACATGTCGTCTGGTGTTAAGGGATAACCGGGAAATGGCGGCAGAAATTAAGGAACAATGTGAAAAACAACAAATCATATAACGAAAATCAGGAGGAAATGATTCATGAAAAAAAGATTACTGACAGGCGCAGTGTGTTTATCACTGGCAGGAATGACCATGCTGACAGCGTGCTCCGGCAAAGAGTCCGCAAAAAAAGGAAATGTGGAACTGGAGATTCTGCTTGCCGACGATACGCTGGAAGGCGGTGCGATGAAGACTGTCGTAGAAAAGTTCAACGAGGAGCACAAGGACCAGGGCGTGAGCGCATTTGTCAATGAGATTGCTTATGCCGATATGGAGACACAGATCAAAAACCGTGCTAAGGCAGGTAATCTGCCGGCGATCTGCAAGATGTCAAACTTCGATACGTATATCGATTACGTACTTCCGCTGGACGACACCTCCCTTGATCCGGACAACTTCAACCGAAGCGGCGTCAGGAACGGCAAGCTTTACGGTACAGATGTAAATGATACGGCAGTAGGTATGGTTATCAATAAGACGGCCTTTGACGAGGCAGGAGTTTCCTATCCGACCACATCAGAGGAACGCTGGACATGGGATGAGTTCTCCGCGGCAGTAAAAGAGGTAGCGGAAAAGAATGAGAAGATTACGACTCCTTTCGTGATTGACCACTCGCAGCAGCGTTCCGGAACCGTGCTTTATCAGTTCGGCATGAAGTATTTCGATCCGAACGACTCGACAAAGGTCACCTTCAGAAGTGAAGATACGAAAAAGGGTGTGGAATTCTTCCTCGATATGTTTAAGGAGGGCGGCATTTCCAAGGCATCCATCGGTACCGGTGCAGAGAATGCGCAGGACGTATTTAAGACAGGTACGGTAGCGGCCCATATGGCAGGCAACTGGGTTATCTCAGATTATACACAGAATATTAAGGATTTCGAGTGGACACCTGTTCTCATGCCGTATGAGAAAGAGAAGGCAACCTGTCTGGGCGGCAACTGGCTGTATGCATTCGATGGCTCAGGTATGGAGGACCAGGCGAAGAAGTTTCTGGAATGGTTCTATCAGCCGGAGAATTACTCCCTCTACTGCCAGACCGGCAATTATCTGCCGGGAACGAAGGACGTAGAAGTAGACTACGAGATCGAAGGAATCAACATTTTCAATATGGAAATCGCAGAGTCGATCAAACAGCCTCAGTATGACCAGTCCATCACAGAGCAGGAGCACAGCGGTGAAAATACAGGAAACGCACTGCGCGATGCACTCGACCGGGCGATCGCAGGCGAGCTTGACGCGGACGGCGTCATGGATTACGTAGTGACTCAGTTCCTGGAGAACCTTACAGGAGTTCATGAGTAAGCGAAAGTTTATTTTGAATACTTATCATCAGGTACATGGGATATGAAAGCTTCTTTCATATCCCAGTGCTGCATTCAGGGAGAAAAAATCATGGAATTAACGTATCAGATCGGATATGTCGAGACAATCAGCAGATGGAATGTGACAGCCATGGGGAAGGAACCATTCCATTCCCCGAAGAAATCCTTTGAGGCCGAGGTGAACATGGAGGAATCCTATGTTCAGGTGGTGTATCCGGTCAGAGAGGCATTTTTAAAGGAAGAAAGGATCCAAAAGGCGGCCCGGTATGACGGCCCGTACGAGAATCTTTATTTCCCGTTTGAGAATAACAGAATTGACTTATCCACGTTTCTCCACACGCCCCATTACATATACGTCCATGCGAAGGCGTGCGTGCGCGCGGCGGCGGAGGGAAGCTACCCGTTCGATCTCTATACCTGCGGCGGAGTCAGAGTGTGGGTGAACGGCGGGGAACAGGCCTGCTATACGCCTTACACCAGAAATATTGCAGGCCACACCCGGGTGAACCTTTTTCTGAAAAAAGGCCTTAATGAAATTAAGGTTTACGCGGATGAACTGGCGGAACGTGATGTCTTCTTCTATTTTGAACTGCGGTATAAGGGCGGGGCGCCGGTGGAAGGCAGTGTGGAAGTGACCGAACAGCCGGAGGAGATAAAAAAGGCGGAAGAAATCTTAAAGAGCTGCTATTTTCAGCAGGATATGTATACGGAGGGAGAGGTCCGTCTCTGCTACGACCGGACACTTTTGGACGGCGACACCAGGGTGTACTTAACTTCAAGTCCCTGCGGAACCGGAATGCAGCTTTCCGATATAGAACATTCGGAAATGACGCTGAAAAAGGATGAGGATTACCTGGTATTTGCTGAGACAGAGAAAAGCAGCATCCGTCTCTCAAGAATCTCCGCCTGTTTAACGGTGGGGAACTACGTGGTACCGAGAAATTTATTCGTCGGGATCATTCCGAAAAGCCGGATCGTGCTGGAGCCGGCGGCGACGATCGGGGAGAGGAAGCAGCAGGCCCTGGAATTCCTGGTGAAGAACGGCGAGATCGGTTTCCAGTCCGTAATTACCTCCCTGGAGCTGTTAAAGGGCTGGAATGACAATGCGGAGAAGGGCTTTGATCTGGCCTGCAAAAAAGTCGAGCGCCACGACGACTGCGCGGACTTCAGCCTCGCTCCATTGACCCTCTTAATGACCCGCTACCGGAATCTTCTGACGCCGGAAAAGGCGGAGCGGATCAAGGCGATGGTGCTGAATTTCCGGTACTGGATCGATGAACCGGGAAATGACGTTATGTGGTATTTCAGCGAAAATCACGCATTCCTGTTCCACGTTTCCCAGTATCTCTGGGGCTGTATTTTCGGGAAAGAGACATTTACCGTCAGCGGCAGAATGGGAGCGGAGCAGTCTGAAATCGGGAAGAAACGGGTGCTTGCATGGTTCGACAACTTTTTTGCCTGCGGTTACGCGGAGTGGAATTCGGCAACCTATATTCCCATCGATCTGATCGGATTTTTCAGCCTGTATTTGAACGCTCCCGATGAGGACATCCGGCAGAAGGCTAAAAGGGCGCTGGATTTTACCATGCAGGTCATCGGATTTAACTCCTTTGAGGGCGTGATGAATACCACCTACGGAAGAATTTACGAGGAGACCATCAAGACGCGGCTGCAGGTCGAACCGAATTTTGTGAGCTGGGTGTCCACGGGGAGAGGCTACTGTACCTATTACGGCAATGCCACCTGTTTATACGCCATCAGCGATTACGAACCGGAGGACTACGAAATGGAATGCTGTCCCCGGCCAGGACAGGGGGTGGCCATGGAAACCGACCAGGGAATCGCAGGGGTGAAGATCAACACTTACCGGACCGGAGAGTACTTAACGGCGGGAGTCAGACGGTTTAAGCCATTCCGTCACGGCCATCAGCAGCATCTGATGAATGTGGTATTCGGAAAGGAACGTCCGGCTATCTTCTATGTCAATCATCCGGGAGAGCGGGTCTTCAGCGGGGAAAACCGTCCCAGCTACTGGGCGGGCAATGGAACCATGCCGTGGATCGAGCGGTACCGGAATTTAACGGTCATGGTGTTTGCCATCGATCCGAACGAACTCGTACATTTCATCCATGCCTACACGCCGGTCTATGAGTATGAGGCGTATGCCTGCGACGGCAGCTGGTTCTTTGCAAAATCCGGTGACGGATATCTGGGAAGCTGGTTTTCCAACGGGTACGAGATGACGGCCTATGGAGCCAACACGGAGAAAGAACTGGTATCACGGGGATTAAACCATGCCGTGATTGTAAAATGCGGGTCGAAGGAAGAGTTTGGCAGTTTCGAGGCATTCCGGAAGAGCTT
Source organism: Hungatella sp. SB206 (assembly GCF_051132295.1). Lineage (NCBI taxonomy): Bacteria > Bacillati > Bacillota > Clostridia > Lachnospirales > Lachnospiraceae > Hungatella > Hungatella sp. SB206. The sequence continues at coordinate 2,002,273 of NZ_CP096603.1, forward strand.
AAAAGAGATGGAAATCGAATGGAACGGGGATCGCAGCGCTGCGTTTACAGACAGCCAGTATGGTGAAATCCGGGTGAGAGATGCGGAAGAATTCCTGGTGAACGGTACGGCAGTATCGGTGGAACCGGCAAAGGGATTCCGGTTCCTGCGGACGAAACTGTAGTAGGGGGATGCGGCTGCGGTGCGGAAAGCCTTTCGGCTCTTCCACACTCACGCATCACTGACTGAATCGAGTCCTTCCAGGTTAAAAGGCGGCGCATATTCTTCTTTTGCGCTGCTTTTTTCCTGCATAAAACCATGGACAAGTCCCAGCTCAATGGCGGTATCCACTACCTTATAGTACTCATACGATGTAATGCGGCGGTTGATCTCCGGAAAACTGCCGCTTTTATAAAATGGGGTGTACTGGCTCATCAGGCTCACATCGAATTTCCCATCCGGAAGGTGCTCCTTCATCCAGTGCAGCAGCAACATGGAATCGTCCTTCGCCCCGGGCAGCACCATGTGGCGTATGATGACGCCCTTTTTCATTAGTGTGCATGCGGGGGCATCGGGGTTTTCCGGATCCTGAAAGGAAGTGAATTCGGGCGTCCCGGTCTGCCGGATCATCTGCAGAATGGCGGCCGATGCCTTTTCAAAGTAGTCCGGCGCCTTGCTGTAGCGGGCGGACAGCCGGGAACTGTAGTATTTCAAATCGGGCAGCCAGATGTCCACGTAGCCCTTAAGGGCTTTTACCACCTCTGTCCGTTCATAGCCGCCGCAGTTATAGACCACGGGGATGGAAAGCCTGGGCTTTACGAGATCCAGGGCGGAGATGACGGAGGGGAGATACTGGGTGGCGGTGACGAGATTGATATTGTGAGCGCCTTCATCCTGAAGGCGAAGAAAGATATCGCCAAGCTGCCGGACCGTGATCTCCTTTCCCAGTCCCTCCTGACTGATGGGGTAATTCTGGCAGAAGCAGCAGCGAAGGGTACATCCGGTGAAAAATACTGTGCCGCTTCCGTGGATTCCGCTGATCCACGGCTCCTCCCACTGGTGAAGGGCCGCCCGGGCCGCCATGACGGTATCGCCGCAGCCGCAGAAGCCCTTCGCTCCAGCGGTGCGGCGGTCGGCCATACAGCTCCTGGGACAGAGCGTGCAGGAATCATATTGGGAAATCAAATCCATCGTGAACCTCCTGTATTTGACAAAATCACTTTTCTACATTAATATAGTAAACAATATACATAAAAAAAGCAAGTGAACAGGTGATAACACATGGAAAATCAAGAGAGAATAAGAGCACTCAGGTACGCATTTCCCAGGACGGTGCCGGTGATGGCGGGATATCTTGTGCTGGGAACCGCCTATGGGATTTTAATGAACATCAACGGTTTCGGTATCTGGTGGGCCCTCGCCATCAGCGTGTTTGTCTACGCGGGGAGCCTGCAGTATCTGGGAATTACATTTCTGACGGCGATGGTGAATCCCATTTACGCATTTTTAATGTCCCTGATGCTGAATGCCAGACATCTCTTTTATGGCCTTTCCATGCTGGACAAGTACCGTGACGCGGGGAAATTAAAGCCGTATCTGATCTTTGCACTGACGGATGAGACATTTTCCATCGTATGCCATGAGGAGCCGCCGAAGAACATTCCGAGATACTGGGTCTGCTTCTGGATCTCCATCCTGGACCAGTGCTACTGGGTGGCGGGAACCGTCATCGGCGTGCTGCTGGGGAGTCTGATTACATTTGATACGACAGGACTGGATTTTGCGCTGACTGCGTTGTTTGTCGTTATATTTACAGACCAGTGGAAGTCGGGCAACGGCCATAAGGCCGCATTGACCGGCGTGGCGGCATCGGCGCTCTGCGTGGTGGTCTTTGGCCAGAGCGCATTTATCATACCGGCCATGATTCTGATTCTGGCTGCGATCACATGGGATTATAAGAAGAACGGAAAGGAGATGGAGGCATGAGCGGAGGAACTGCACAGGGAATCGTGATTATAGCTGTGATGGCGGCGGCCACACTGCTCACAAGATTCCTTCCCTTTATTCTGTTTCCGGCAGGAAAGAAGACTCCTAAATATATCAGTTTTCTGGGAACAACACTTCCCTATGCTACAATCGGGCTTTTGGTGGTATACTGTTTAAAAGACGTTAATTTTATTTCCTGGCCGCATGCGCTGCCGGAGATAATATCAGTCGCGGCGATCGTGCTTCTCCATGTCTGGAAGGGCAATTCACTTCTGAGCATCGGAGCGGGAACCGTGATCTACATGGTGCTTATACAGGGAGTGTTCGGATGAACAAAAAATCAAAGGTTGTGAAAACGTACGGGGCCGTTCATAAGAGGCGGCTTCCAGTTATACTGGCGGTCGCGGTGGTCCTGGCGGCGGCAGGTATCATCATAGGCATGAATATCTATGATGAGTACCACACGTACCGCAGCAGCGAGGCGACGGAATTTGAGACGACGGCAGAGGAGAAAAACGGACTTCTGCTGACCTCAGAGACGAAGACGCTGCTGGGAAAGGTCTACGCGGGCTTTACAGTCCGGGATGCGGAAAGCGGCGAGCCCATCTACCAGTGTCCCGATCTGTATCTGGTCAGGGATCTGGCTTCCATCAGCTGGGGGGCGGAGGAGGAATCTGTCCTTCTGACACAAAAGGATGGAAGCAGCGTGATCTATGTCCGGGCTGGAGACAGATGGGAGAAAGAGAGCCGGTAGCCAATGGAAACAGTGAGCCGGTAGCCGGGCTTCCCGGCGACCGCTCAATAACCCTCCGGAAGGGACTTCTGCTCCCTGAATTCCTTCGGCGAGAGGCCGAATTCCTTTTTAAATGCACGGTAAAAACTGGTATAATCTGAAAAACCGTACTGATGGTACAGCTCACCAAATGGAATCCCTGACAGGATTCCATTTTTGCTTGCCTGAAGACGCTTCTTCAAGATGTACTGGTGCAGAGAGATTCCCATGTTGTCCTTGAACACGTGGGAAATATGGTATTTGCTTGCATAGAAAAATGACGCCAGGTGGTCAAGGGACAGATCCTCATCTAAATGGTTGTTGATATAATCGCAGACATTTAAATAGAGCACATTTTCATAGACAGCGGGAACCTGGTGCAGGGAGTCGTAGGTAATCCGGTTTAAATGGAGCAGGAAGGAACAGACCATTAAATGGGCGGAGGTCTCACGAAACGGTTTGTTCCCCCTCATCTCCTCAATCATGTCCAGAAGTCGTCCCTGGAGATCCTGAAAGATGATAAAGTCTGTCCGGAAATGGTACTGCTTTTTTTCCTCCACCTGACGGAAGCTGTAGGCAAAATCCTCAGATCCGGCCACCAGCGCCTCGTAATAGGGGCGGCTGATCCAGAGCACGAATCTTCGGTAGTCCTGTCCGGTGGAATGGAAGATGGGATGGTGCCTCGTCTCCGGCGGGATCATTAAATAGTCGCCGTACTGCAGCTCGTACCGGTTCCCGTCCACCTCATAGGTCACGTCTCCGTTCAGGAAAAAATAGATCTCATAATAGGGATGGGTATGATCCACCACATGATCGAGATCGATGTCATTGTAAAAAAATACCTCAAATTCCCCGGAATTCATGTATTGTCTGGTATTAAAACCGGTAGATAATTCTTTTTTCATGTGAAAACCTCCAAAGACAGTGTGTGAAGCATCCTGTTCCTTAGCTATAGTATAGTAGAGAACCGCAACTTTTGCAATGTGAACGGCAACTAAATCCATGGTATTCAAAACAGAATTTGTTATACTAAGGACATGAGGCAGCGAGATGACGGGCTGCAGACAAATTTCTAATATTCAAGGAGGTTTATCATGAAATTATCATTCAGATGGTACGGAGACGATGACAAGGTAACACTGGAGCAGATTCGCCAGATCCCGGGCATGCATTCCATCGTAACGGCCGTATATGACGTTCCGGTCGGCGAGGTATGGAGTAATGAAAGCATTGCAAAGCTTAAAAAAGAAACCGAGGATGCGGGCCTTGCGTTTGAGGTGATCGAGAGCATTCCGGTTCATGAGGACATCAAGCTGGGCAAATCGACGAGAGACCAGTACATTGCGAACTACTGTGAAAATATCCGCCGCGTTGCCAGGGCGGGAATTAAATGCATCTGTTATAATTTCATGCCTGTCTTTGACTGGACAAGAACTCAGCTGGACCATGTGCTGGAGGACGGTTCCACATCACTGGTCTATTATCAGGATCAGGTAGACAAGGTAAACCCACTTGAGAGCGACAGCGATTTAACACTTCCCGGATGGGATTCCAGCTACACAAGAGACGAATTAAAAAAAGTGGTATCCCAGTACAATGCCATGTCGGAGGACGACTTATGGAACAACTTAAAATACTTCCTGGAAGCCATCATTCCGGTAGCTGCGGAGTGTGACGTAAATATGGCGATCCACGAGGATGATCCCTGCTGGAGCATCTTTGGACTTCCGAGAATCATCACCTGCGAGGAGAACCTGGACCGTTTCTTAAAGCTGGTTGACGATAAGCACAACGGCATCACCCTCTGTACCGGTTCCCTGGGCTGCTCCAATAAGAACGACGTGGTAAAGATGGCGGCTAAATATGCGGCCATGGGAAGAATCCATTTCGTTCATGCGAGAAATGTGGCAGTTCTGGATAACAACCAGGGCTTCGAGGAGAGAGCGCACTTATCCAGCTGCGGTTCCCTTGATATGTTTGCCATTTTAAAGGCGCTTTATGACAATGGATTTGACGGTTATATGCGTCCGGATCACGGCCGCATGATCTGGGGGGAGACAGGGCGCGCAGGATACGGCCTCTACGACAGAGCGCTGGGCGCCACCTATTTAAACGGACTCTGGGAAGCCATCGACAAAATGAGCCGGTAGGATTGAGACAAAAATCAAAGATTTGTAAATCAGTGATTATTAAAATAGAAAGAGGGAAATAACTTATGGGATTATCATTTGGAACGGATTTAACAGGAAAAGTTGCAGTTGTTACAGGCGCAGGCGGAGTTTTATGCGGTATGTTTGCAAAGACGCTGGCTGAGGCGGGCGCAAAGGTTGCGGTTCTCGATTTGAACGAAGAGGCGGCCGGCAAGGTTGCAGAGGACATCGTGGCAGCTGGCCATACCGCAAAGGCATACAAGGCAAACGTTCTGGAGCGTGAGAGCCTGGAAGAGGTTCACGCAAAGGTGCTGGCTGAGTTAGGTCCGTGTGACGTTCTGGTAAACGGCGCAGGCGGCAACAATCCGAAGGCGCAGACCACGAAGGAATACTTTGAGATGGGCGATATCGAGGCGGATACCATATCCTTCTTCGACTTAGATCCGAAGGGCGTGGAGTTCGTATTCAACTTAAACTTCCTGGGAACCCTGCTTCCGACACAGATCTTCGCGAAAGACATGATCGGCAGAGAAGGCTGCAACATCTTAAACGTTTCCTCCATGAACGCCTTCACCCCACTGACGAAGATTCCGGCCTACAGCGGCGCAAAGGCAGCTGTGAGCAACTTTACACAGTGGCTGGCTGTTCATTTCTCCAAGGCCGGCATCCGTGTAAATGCCATGGCGCCTGGCTTCTTTGTGACAAAGCAGAATGAAAAGCTTCTGTTCAACGAGGACGGAACAGCTACTGCGAGAACTGCTAAGATTCTGGCAGCGACTCCAATGGGACGTTTCGGCGAGGCTGAAGAATTAAACGGAACACTTCTGTTCCTGTTAAACAATGAGGCAGCTGGCTTCATCACAGGCGTGGTTATTCCGGTTGACGGTGGTTTCTCTGCTTATTCAGGCGTATAGGAGATTCCTTTCATACAGGATATAAGAATCAAAACCCCCGAAAAGGCGCACAACGCCTTCCGGGGGTTTTCGTTATTCAGGATATTTATGACAGAGCCTATTTGTCTTCTGCGATATTCTTCGCGCGCGTGATGTAAGGGTATAAGTCCTCGTAGGCTTCCTGCTCCGCCTCGGTTTCAGGCAGGGCGGGGATGAGGCCGGTGCAGTCCATGGTGGAACACGCCTGGATATCAACATCAAAATCATCGGGCTGGCTGATTGCATTTTTATCGTCTTCCATTAGTATCTCCTTTCGCAAAGCTGTACTGTTATTAGTTTGGGGAGTTTTGTCGGATTTATGCGCAACTTGCAGAATATCTTGTTTTGTACGTCACAGTCAGAAGAAAAATACGTTATATACTATGAGATCTCAAAATTATATGATATCAGGAAATTACGGAGGTAGCGTGCATGAGGATAGCAGTGTACGCAGGCAATACGTCACAGCTGGATAATGCAGGAGAATACTTTAAAAAATGGAAAAAAAGAGGGGTTCTGTTTAAAGAAGATTATTTTTTATCCACGGAGGAGCTATGCAGGGCCGTGGAGGAAAAGAATTATAGTGCCATCATTGTCTATGTGGATTCTGACTGGACAGCAAAGGAATCTGTATTTAATCAGTTAAAGAAGAAGGAGCAGGAAAGCTTAATTATTTATATTTGCGGACGAAGGGATCAATGGAAGAAATTGTCCCGTGCTAAATATACAGCAGTATTTAATGGACAGCCCATAGTCTACAACATGGAGGATATCTGTTTTCTGGAATCCTACGACAGAAAGACCAGCGTAGTGCTGGGAAAGAAAAAGATACGGGTCAAGGCCAGACTCGATGTGGAGGAACAGAGACTTTCCAATTACCATTTCGCACGCATTAATCAGTACACTCTGATTAATATGCTGCAGATACGCAGTATGGAAGGGGATGAGATTCGTATGGCTAACGGCGAGAAGCTGTATATCAGCAGCAGCCGCAGAAAGCTGTTTATGGAAAAGTACAGGCAGTTTGCTCAGGAAAATTACAGCGTTGTATGACAGATCAGGTATAGCGGATTAGGTATAGCGGATCAGGTATGACAGATCATGCATGACAGATGAGATACGACAGATGAGATACGACATATAAGAAAACCGGAATAATTCGGAGAAGCCACTGTGAAAAAAGGCTGCTTCTTCCAAATTATTCCGGCTTTTTTATTCCAATCAGATAATCCTCATGGTAAGACCGTAAGTTTTGCTTTTCCCTGTTTCCAGCTTCTGTACATGATTCTTATGTACGAATTCATCATCTTCCGTTGCGTAGATACCGGAACCGTTCCATGGCTCCACGCACAGGAATGGGGCTTCTGCCGGGTAAGGGGTCCAGAATGCGACTGTTTCAAAGCCAGGGAATCCCACCTCAATACCGTGTCCCGTATTCTTATTGATAATGGATACTTTCCTTGAGTTTAAGTCGTCAAAGTATACAGCGTCATCCTTGAACAGCTCCCTTGTGAGCGGCAGCCTGCGGCTGTGATCGAGACGGGGAACTCTGTGGGAGGGGTCAAACTGTAAATGTTCCAGATCGTAAACCATGCTGGATGCGGTCTCGTCCTCTTCGAAATCCAGTTCGTAATCGGTGAAGGAAGCGCCTTCCTCCATCGGACAGTTAAATCCGGGATGAGCGCCGAGGCAGTAGTAGATGGTCCTGTCATCGGTGTTGGCTACGCAGTATTCCATGGAAAGCATGCCGTTCTCAATGACATAAGTTAAGGAGAGGCGGAAGGAGTAGGGATAAATGGCTTTCGTCTCTTCCGTATCGTGAATCTCAAAGGTAACCATGGTATCGGACTGTCTGGTGACCTGGAAATCTACATCGCGGCAGAAGCCGTGTTTTTCGATATGGTAAGTCTCCCCCTCAATAATAGTTTTGTTGTTCCGGCAGTTTCCTACAATGGGAAACAACAGCGGGGAGCAGCGGTTCCAGAATTTCGGGTCTCTCTGCCAGATGTATTCTTTTCCGGTGCTGTCTTTATAGGAGATTAACTGAGCACCGATGCTGTCAATGACAGCGGATCCGTTGGAATCAAAGATCGTTACGAGCATAAAATTTACCTCTTTTCTTCTATATTAATTATTTTGACTTTGCTAAGCTTCTGGAAGGATGGTACTGACCGCAGCTTTCGCGGCTGGCCAGGTAGTACGGCAGATTCATGCGGATCGGAAGGCGGTGGCCGCCCTCGATGCGGTCAATCAGGATTTTTGCCGTCATCTGTCCCATCTCCTCCACCGGCATGTGAATGGTGGTCAGCATGGGGGAGAGATACTGGGCCGTATCGATATCATCGATGCTGATGATGGAGACATCCTCCGGAATCCGGCATCCCGTTTCCTGAATGGCTCTCATTGCTCCGATGGCTGTCACATCATTGCTGCAGAAGAGGGCGGAGACATCGACAACCCGGTCAATCAGCTGTCTGGCACCGCGGTAGCCGCCTTCCGATGACAGGGGGACATCTGCTACGTATTCCTTCTTCAAGGGAATGCCGCCTGTGTTCAGTGCGGTACAGTAACCGGTGTAGCGGTCCTCATCCCTGGTCTCCCCGATATATCCGATTCGCGTGTGGCCGAGACTCATAAGGTGGTTCATAGCGGTCAGTGAGGCCTGGTAGCCGTCGCTGATGACCTGGTCGTACTTTGCATCCAGAATATTCAAACCGGTATAGGCGACGCAGTTGAAATACTTCTTTAAAAAGCTGAGCGTCTGTTTGTCGCACCGACCCAGCACAACGACGCCGTCCACATGGTTGTCCGTAATGAGACGGAAGGTGTTGGGATGATGGATGTCAATGGCGGTAAAGGAGTACTTGAGCACATAATTATGCTTAAATGCCTCCTGTTCAATACTGCGTGCCAGCGTGGAGAAGAAAAGATCCGATTTGGAATCCTCCGTCCGGGCAAAGAGACAGGCAATCGAGCGGGAGAGCGGTTCGGGAGAATCGGTGCCTCCCATCTTTAAATCGCGGGCCGTGCTGTTAGGAGTATATCCCGTGCGCCTCACAATCTCCCAGATCCGGTCCTGCACCTCTTTGCTGGCCGCATTTGTGCTGTTTTTATTGATGACCCGGGAAACCGTGGAGATGGATACGCCGGCTTCTTTGGCGATTTCTTTCAGTGTCATAAACCAGCCCCCTTTACTTAAGTTTAACATCCTAATTATTCATGCCAGTTTATCATAAGTATACACGAAAAATGGTCAAAATGCCATAGGTGAATGGTCAAACGTTTGCGTGAAGTTTTATCTTTACGGTTACGCAAACGTTTGACTAAATAAGAGGTGCTAAATTTATACAATGTGTTATAATATACACATAAAATAGAGATGTGTATTGGGGAAAATCACAAAGAAAGGGGATTTACAAATGTCTTTTGGGAATTCTGAAAACAAAAAGAAGAAGGACATCGTTGCCGCAATACCGAACTGGGGTTGGCTGCTGATATCATTTTTGGTTGCCATTGTGCTCTGGTTCTGGCTTTCGGTCAATCCGTCTACCGCAAGAAGTTTTCCATTTTTACCGGAGGTAGTCAAATCACTGAAAACTATGATTGAGAGAGGGGTTTTGTGGAACGACTTCTCCAGCAGTATGATTTCCGTCATTCTGGGATTTATCCTTGGCTTTGTCACAGCAGTGCCTATCGCGTTTATGATGGCATGGTACCGTCCGGTACGCTACATAGTAGAACCTTGGATTCAGTTTATTCGTAATATTCCGCCTCTGGCTTACGTACCGCTTGTTGTTATCGCGGCAGGCGTCGGCAGAAAGCCACAGGTTATCGTTATCTGGCTTGCAACTTTCTTAATTATGTGCGTTACCATTTATCAGGGCGTCCGCAACGTGGATGAGACACTGATCAAGGCCGCCCGGGTTCTGGGAGCAAAAGACAGAGATATTTTTGTAAAGGTTATTTTCCCGGCAACCACCCCATTTATCATCACGGCAGTCCGTCTCGGCGTATCCGTTGCACTGACAACCTTAATCGCCGCAGAATCGACAGGCGCCGTAGCAGGACTCGGTATGAGAATCCGTTCTTTAAACAACAGCTTCGATGTTCCGCCGATGCTTCTCTACATCATTATCATCGGTATCATCGGAATTACGAGTGAAAAGATCATCAAATATCTGGAAAGGAAGTTCACGGGATGGCAGGAAACGAGAGAAATATAAAGGTTAAGATCGATCATGTGGAGAAGATCTATGAAGGCCGCAAGGGCCGTATGGTGGCGTTAAACGGCATTGACCTGGATATTATGGAGAATGAATTTATCTGCGTGGTCGGCCCTTCCGGATGCGGAAAGTCTACCCTGCTGAATATTATCGCAGGCCTTCTCCCGGCCACCTCCGGCGCCGTTTACGTAGACGGCAAGAAGGTGGAAGGCACCGGTACGGAACGAGGCGTGGTTTTCCAGCAGTATGCCTTATTCCCATGGCTGACCGTATTAAAGAATGTTATGTTTGGCCTTAAATTAAAAGGTATGAACGACGCACAGGCCAGGGAAATCGCCATGAAGTACATCAAGATGGTGGAGCTGGAGGAGTTCGTGGACGCATACCCGAAGGAACTGTCGGGCGGTATGAAGCAGAGGGTGGCGATCGCCAGAGCCTATGCGGTGCAGCCGGAAGTGCTTCTCATGGATGAGCCCTTCGGAGCGCTGGATGCGCAGACGAGAACCCAGCTTCAGTCAGAGCTGACAAAGACGTGGCAGGAAGAGAAGAAGACCTGTTTCTTTATCACCCATGATGTGGAGGAGGCCGTTATTCTGGCCACCAAGGTCATTATTATGAGCGCGAGACCGGGCCGCATCAAAAAGATTGTGGACATCAATCTTCCGTATCCGCGTACGCAGGAGATGAAGATGGAGCTTCCATTCCTGGATTTAAAGACGTATATCTGGGGCGAGGTTTATCAGGAATATCTGGAAGTGCGTAAATAAGGAGTGTTTATTGAAATGTTTTATAAAAACCAATGTTATATAAAAACCAATGTTTTATAAAAATCATTTTAAGGAGGAAAACATTATGAAGAAGGCATTACCATTAATTATGGCGGCTCTGGTAGCTGCATCACTGGCAGGCTGCGGAAGCACCAAGACAGAGGCAACAACAGCGGCACCTGCGGAGACGACAACGGCCGCAGCGGCGGAGACGACAAAGGAAGAAGCAAAGGCTGAGGAGACAACAGAGGCTCCTACAGAAGCCAAGGCAGAGCCGATCACCATGAATGTGGCATATATGCCTAACTACGGAAGCTTATGGTCCGTGATGACGGCAAAAGAAAAGGGCTTTTTCGACGAGGAAGGCATCACCGTTAATCTCGTAGAATTCGCAGACGGTCCTACCATCATCGCAGCTATGGAGTCCGGCAGCATCGATGTCGGCTACATCGGACAGGGCGCTCATAAGCTTTGTGTCAACGGCCAGGCGAAGATCTTTGCTCTGTCCCATATCTCCAACGGCGACGCTTTAATCGGCGGCCCCGGATTCACAAAGGTTGAAGATTTAAAGGGAAAGAAAGTTGCTTATTCTTCTGGTACCTCCAGTGAAGACATTCTGGTCAACAGCCTGACAAAGGCCGGCATGACCATGGATGACATCACAGCCGTAGATATGGACGCATCCGGTATCGTAACCGCTATGATTTCCGGCGGTGTTGACGCATGTGCCACATGGTCACCAAACAGCTTGAAGATTTTAGAGGAAGTAAAAGATTCCACAAAGATCTGTGACAATTTAACCTTCTCTGATACGACAGTATCCCTTGCAAGCTGGATTGCAACACCAAAGTATGCAGACGCGAACCAGGATAAGATCCTGCGCTTCACAAGGGCTTTATTCAAAGCCATGGACTATGCTGCAGACGATCATTACGATGAAGTTGCCAAGTACGTATCCACGCAGACAGCAACCGATTACGACAGCGTTTACGCACAGCGCGGCGACGCAGACTGGCTGACAGGAAAAGAAGTAGCAGAAGGCGCCAAAGACGGCACCGTTGAGAATTACTACAAGATTCAGCAGGATAACTTTATCAAGGCCGGCGCTGTAGAGAAAGAAGTTCCGGTAGCCGATTACGTTATGCTGGATAACATGATTGAAGCAGGCAAGTAAGAGTAAACAGTAACACACAGGTGAAGAGAGTGTCCCGGAAATTCTATTTCCAATTCAGAGGCACTCTCTTTTCTAAGGCGGGATGGCGAAATGCATATCTGAACGCATTTTCAATCCCTCCGACAGTAGACAGGAGGAAAATGATGAGTCACGCATATTACCAGTACAACAAAGAGCAGCTTTTAAAGGAACCCAGGCTCCCGCTGATCTGCATGCCGGATAACGCCACGGTTTTCCAGGCAATGGCAAAGGAGATGTTTGAAGAGATCGAGGCGAACAATCAGGCGGGAAAGAAGACGGTTTTTATCTGCCCGGTCGGCCCGGTTGGCCAGTACCCCTATTTCGTAGACATGGTCAATGAAAGGAATTTAAGTCTCAAGGATACCTGGTTTATCAACATGGACGAGTATCTGGACGACGATAAAAAATGGATTCCCGTGGATCACCCTTTAAGCTTCCATGGCTTCATGGAACGGACTGTCTATACGAAGATCAAGCCGGAACTCATCATGCCGGTAGAGCAGAGAGTATTCCCGGACCCTGAAAATGTAGGCTACATACCGGAACTGATCGAGAAGCTGGGCGGCGTCGATATTGCCTTCGGCGGCATCGGCATCAATGGCCATGTGGCGTTTAATGAGGCAGATCCGTCTCTTTCACCGGAGGAATTTCTGGCGCAGAAGACGCGGGTTCTCACCATCACACCGGAGACGAGAACGGCTAACGCCATCGGCGATTTCGGCGGAGCGCTGGAGGATATGCCGCATTACTGTGTGACGATTGGAATCTACGAGATCGCCCACGCGAGAAAGATCCGTCTGGGAGTGTTCCGCAACTGGCACAGAGCGGTAGTGCGCCGCACGGCCTACGGGGAACCATCCACCGATTTCCCGGTGAGCTTATTGCAGAACCATCCGGATATTACGCTGACACTGACGGATTACGTGGCGGCGCTGACGGACTGAGAGATACAAAGACAGAATAAGAGATACAAAGTAATTGATACAGACTGGCGACAGAAAAGAAAGTGAGGATATAGACAATGCCATTGATTCCCTTAAGACCTCTGATGGAGGCAACGATAAAATACGGATTCGGCCAGGGGGCGTTTAATGTAAACGCGGTAGCCCAGGCAAAAGCAGCCATTGAAGTGCACGAGATGTTCCGTTCCCCGGCCATTTTACAGGGGGCAGACTTAGCGAACGGCTTTATGGGCGGCCGCACCGACTTTATGAATGCGACACTGGAAGATAAGAAGATCGGCGCGAAGAATATCGCGGACGCCGTAAAGAAATATGGGGCAGATTCGGATATTCCCATCGTCCTGCACTTAGATCACGGCCGTGATTTTGATTCCTGTGTGGCGGCGATCGAGGGCGGATATACCTCTGTTATGATCGACGGTTCCTCCCTGCCATTTGACGAGAACGTGGATCTGACGCGAGAAGTGGTAAAATATGCACATGCGAGAGGCGTCAGCGTAGAAGGAGAGCTGGGCGTTCTGGCCGGCGTGGAAGATCATGTATTCTCCGCGTCCTCCACCTACACTAACCCATTAAAGGCAGTGGAATTCTTCCGTAAGACCGGCGTGGATGCACTTGCTATCTCTTACGGAACCATGCATGGCGCTTCCAAGGGAAAAGACGTAAAGCTGAGAAAAGAGATCGCCACGGCGATCAGGGAGTGCTTAAGCCATGAAGGCATCTTCGGCGCACTCGTATCTCATGGTTCCTCCACGGTGCCGAAATACATAGTAGATGAGATCAACGCTTTGGGCGGAGAACTGACGAATGCCTACGGTATTTCCATTGAGGAGCTGCAGGCAGCCATTCCGTGCGGCATCAATAAGATCAACGTGGATACGGATATCCGTCTGGCAGTCACAAGAAACATGAAGGAACTGTTTGTAAAATATCCGGAGCTGCGTACCAGCGCTTCGATCGGAGAAATCTATGAGCTGCTGGAGGCAAAGAAGAGCCAGTTTGACCCGCGTGTCTTCCTTCCGCCAATCATGGATACGGTTATGAAGGGAACAATTCCGGACGATGATGTGGCGGCGATTGTAAACTGCGTCGAGCGCGGCGTAAAGGAAGTAGTAGGAACGCTGATCGTACAGTTCGGTTCCTTCGGCAAGGCGCCGTTAGTGGAGCAGGTGACGCTGGAAGAGATGATTGAACGGTATAAGAAGAATTAAACAGAGTGTTATATGGCCCGGCAGAAGGTCCTGAGAGGGAGCGATGCCGGGCTTTTTCTGTGGGTTGCTTTTTCCATAAGGCCTGATTATACTGGAACTAGATCAGGAGGGGGGAAGACGATACACTGTGGAACAAAGTAGCAACGGAAAAGGAGGGAGTGTTATGCTGTCTAAGCGCCAGTTAAAGATACTTATGGAATTTTGTTCCAGTCCGGGCGCGGTTTTTTCATCACAGTACTTTTCAGACAGGCTCGAAGTGAGTATCAGAACTGTGAAAGCTGATTTTGACGTGGTAAAAGAGGCCCTGGACCGGGATGGAAGCGCCGTTATTCTGTCGATGCCTTCCAAAGGCAGTATATTAAAGGTGCTGAATCAGGAGAGATTCCAGGAACTGACGGAGAGAATCAGAAGAGAATATTCAGATGAATTTCCGCTGACAGAACAGCCCATGAGGGTAAAATTAATGATATCCAGGCTGCTGGGAACGAACCAGTATCTGACCAAAGAATGGCTGGAAGAGGAGATGGCCGTGTCGGAATCTACGCTTTATCTCGATATGAAGCTTGTCAGAAAGACCATTGAGCCATACCAGCTGACCATGTCTTACGAATCCGGAAGGGGGTATAAGATCGGGGGCCTGGAAAAGAACAAGAGGCAGTGTCTCATTAAGGAAAATATCTATACACTGCCGGCCGGAAACAGGAACAGAAAATCACTGGAGATGAAGACTGTCACCATGATTGAAGAGATTATCGTAGAGACGCTGGTGGACTACGAGTTTAAGATTTCGGATACTCTGTTCCGGGAACTCATTGTCTATGTGGTATTGTCGATTGAACGTATGCTGGGGGGGAATTTTATAAGAAAGAAAAATACGAACGAGAGTAACACCAGCAGTGAACGGGAATATGAGATTGCAGAGCGTATCCTGAGACGGAGTGCAGTGAAGCTGAATTTTCCGGTGATGGAGGATGAGATCGGACTGCTGGCTATCTATTTAAAAGGAACAGGGGACTACGACAGAAAGAGTGGAATTCCTCAGGAGGTGAATGATTTTATCACCGATTCCCTGTCCCTCATCCACCAGGAATTCAGTGTGGATTTTACCGGAGATGTGGAACTCAATATCTTTCTGTGCCTGCATTTTATTCCTCTGCTCACCAGGCTGCAGAATGATATGCAGCTGGACAATGAGATGCTGTATGAAATCAAACAATCATTTCCGTTTGCCTTTGATATTGCAATCTATTTCTCTCTGCTCATTCAGAAGCGGTATGGAAAAAAGATTGTGGAAGGGGAAATATCGTATTTTGCACTCTGTTTTGCCTATGGGCTGGAAAACTTAAATGCGGAAGAGAATGCGAAGAGCATCCTTGTTATTACTCCGTTAAAGCAGAGTGAAACCATTCTGATCAGGCAGAGAATCAATCAGTGGTTTAAAAATCAGATCGCCTGCCTGGATTTTGTCAATCAGGTTGATCTACCGGCCGTTGAACTGCAGAAATATGACGCAGTATTTACGACCCACAGGAAGCTTACAGGAGCGGTGAAGGATCTCGCGGTTCGCATTCGTATGTTCCCCAGCGAGCAGGACTTTCTCCGGATGAATATGGCAATTAACGGGTATACCAGTGCCGAATCCGTGCTGTCAAAATTCCATGAGGATCTTGTTTTCATGGGGGAAGCAGGCTCTAAAGAGGACATACTGGAACGCCTTCTGACACTGGCTGAGGAAAAGTATGAATTGTCCCCGAGGTTCAGAACTGAAATCCTGGCCAGAGAAGAACTTGGAAGCACCTATTTCGGCAATAAGATTGCCATTCCCCATCCCCTCTGCCCGATTACAGAGGAGACCTTTGTGGTAGCCGGTCTTCTGGACCGGGAGATCAGCTGGTCTGAGAGTGAGAAGGTCCGCATTGTTTTAATGGTATCCGCGGAGGCCAATAACCCTAAGGCATTCCAGCTCTGGCATTACCTTTCTTCCCTGGTATGCAATAAAAAGCTGGTAAACGAACTTCTTTCAGATTTAAGCTATGAAAATCTACTGAATCAATTAACGGAATCCCTCCGTGATAAATTCTGAAATATTAATTATCTGCACGAAGCTTAGTGAAATACATTAAATTTTCTGCCTCTATAGGTGTGCTATACTTAAAACCATAGAGGCCGACAGGAAAGGAGGTGGAGAGGTGACCGGTGTTTTAATTGCGACTCATTATAATATAGGGAAAGCAATTCTGGAGACTGCCGATATGGTGATTGGTCCGCAGGAGCAGGCAGAGGCCATCGGTATTTATGGCGATATGGATCCCTGTTTTTTTGGAGAAGAGATCCTGAACAGGATTGAGAGCATGATGGCAGGAGGATGTGATGAGGTTCTCGTTCTGCTGGATTTATTTGGAGGAACGCCGTGTAATGAAACCGTAAAGCTTCTGCGGGAGCACAAGCTTCAGGTATTAACAGGGTTAAATCTTCCGATGGTCTTAAGCGTCCTGCTTGCAGACCGTCACGTGGTGACAGCCGCCGGGTTACTGGAAATTGGAGAAAAGAGCGGCCGGAAAGGAATTATCAATGTTACCGGGAGAATCGCTTTAATGAGCGGTTCTGATGATTGTCACGGTGACCCGTGCAGGACGCATACGGGTGATCGATAGAAAGGGGGGACATTTATGGCTGTTGTACTGGCGAGGATTGACGACAGACTGATCCACGGGCAGGTTATGACCTCATGGGTGAACTTTACGGGGGCGAATAAGATTATTGTCATTGATGATGTGACGGCAAAGGACAGTTTCCTGTGCATGACGATCAAATCGCTGGTTCCATCCAACATCAGGGCGGAGGTATATACCAGGGAACAGAGCGTGGAGGCGTTCTTAAGCCAGAAAGAGAGCGACAAAATTATCGTTCTGGCTAAAACGCCGGAGCCATACGTCTACTTGCAGGAACACGGGGTTTCATTTGATCACATCAATATCGGGGGTATGGGAATTAAAAAGGGAAGAAAAACTATCTATAAAAATATATCCGCTTCCGATGAGGAACTTACGATGCTGAAGACTCTGGCAGACAATGGGGCCAGGGTATACATACAGATGGTCGCTGAAAACCCGAGAATGGAGCTCGACAAAATCATCTGAGGGGGGATTTACGTATGCAGATAACAATATTTCAGGCTATTTTAATCGGTATTGTGTATTATTTGGGAATTATCGGGACTCCGTGGACCACAGTACTCGGTTCCGCGAGTTTGTTCCAAAAGCCGCTTGTGGCAGGTACACTTGTAGGTTTGATTCTGGGAAGACCGGCGGAGGGCGTCATCATTGGAGCGGCGATCCAGCTTCCCTATATTGCATTTATCTCAGCCGGCGGTACCGTACCGGTTGATCCGGGACTGGCAGGGACCCTGGGGACGGCCCTGGCCATAGCGGGAAATGTAGATCCGGCCACCGCAATTACGCTGGCGGTGCCGCTGGGACTATTAGGAACTATTATTTGGGTGGTACATATGACTGTTGATGTCACATTTGTTCATATGGCCGACAAGGCTGCCAGCGAAGGAAATTTAAAGAAGATCTGTTTCCTCCATGTAGTGCCGCCTCAGATATTTGTATTTATTATCAGTGTGATTCCTGTTATGCTGGGAGCGTATTTCGGAGCTGAATATGTGGGCAATTTCATTGCTATGATCGGGGATAAACCGCTTCATGTGCTTCAGGTAATCGGCGGAATTCTTCCGGCACTGGGAATCGCGATGAATTTACGCTCCATAGGAAGACCGAATACTCTTTTATTCTATTTGCTGGGATTTATTCTGTCCGTTTATTTACAGCTTGACGTCATTGTCATTGCGGTCTTAAGCTTCATTATCGCTTACTTCTATACCCAGTTTAAAGAGGGAAGATCAGAAGGAGGTGCCATCTTATGAGTGAAAAACAGGTAAAGACATTAACGAAAAAGGATGTTGTGGGTTCCTTCTGGCGATGGACATTTTTCAGTCATGCTAACTATAACTATGAGCGTCTTGCGGCTACCGGATTCGTACACGCAATGGCACCGATTATTGAGAAACTGTATGGAGATGATCCGGAGGAATATAAGGCTGCGCTGGAGCGCCACATGGAATTCTATAACACAGAACCGCATTTTGGCGGCGTCATTAACGGCATGGTCATTGCCATGGAAGAGCAGCGGGCTAACGGAGCAGAGATATCTGACGAGGCCATTAACGGTATTAAGACGGGCCTAATGGGACCGTTTGCAGGAATTGGCGATACGTTGTGGCAGGGGACATTAACGCCGATTTTGCTGTCGATCGGTATATCACTGAGTGCAGGAGGAAGCTTGTTCGGACCATTTGTCTACTCGGTGCTGATGATGGGTATCATGCTTTCCATTGCGTATTACGTGTGGATGCAGGGCTATAAGCTGGGGCGAGAGGGAATTCAGAAGATTATGGCCAGTGGTCTGATTAAAAAGGTGATTACAGGGGCTTCTGCAATCGGAGCCATGGTAATGGGGGCACTGACGGCCCAGTTTGTTGCCCTGTCAACTCCGGTTATGATCCATTTAAGTGACGGCGAGCTTGCTGTTCAGACAGCGATTTTGGATAAGCTGTTCCATGGCCTTCTTCCACTGGCCCTGACACTGATGACGCTTTATCTGCTGAAGAAAAAGAAGATGAAATCCATGCAGGTTATGGTGATTTTAATCGTACTCGGCTTAGTCGGCGGTCTGTTCGGTATTTTCTAAACAGGGAGGTAAACATGGAAGACAATTTGATGACCTTGACAACTGAGGAACGAAATCCGCGGACCATGGATATGAGCCATATGGAAGCCGGAGAAATAGCGGCTGTTATGAATGAGGAGGATTATCGCTGTGCGGCTGCAGTGAAAGAGGCTCTTCCTCAGATCGTAAATATGATCGATACCTGTATTTCCACTATATCAGGCGGAGGCCGCGTATTTTTTATTGGAGCAGCTCATTCCGGTTATCTGGGACTTTTGGATGGATATGAGACGAACGCCACCTTTGGGACAGAGAACCAGTTTATTCCCATCGTAGCTGGGCATTTCTCAGATATTATGAAGACGGAGGGAGGTGCAGAGGACTCTGCGGAGAGCGGAAAAGCAGATTTAGAGGCTTACGGTATTGACGAAAAAGATTACTGCATTGGCCTGAGTGCCTCCGGAAGAACGCCATATCCCATTGGTGCGCTGACTTATGCCAGGAAATGCGGGACGAGAACTGCAGCGATTATCAACAATTACGATACACTTCTTGGGCGTGTTGCGGATGATGTGGTGGAACTGGTAGCCGGAGCTGAGGTAATTACGGGATCTACACGGCTGAAAGCGGGCACCTGTATGAAAATGGCACTCAATATGATTACTACGGTTACCATGGTAAAGCTGGGTAAGGTGTACAGCAATTTAATGATCGAAGTGCCTCCGGTCAGTGACAAAATGAGAAAACGCCTCCTGTATATCCTGCAGCAGGCATCCGGGTGCACGAAAGAGCGGGCGAAGGAGCTGATGGAGGAGACGGAGTACGATATTAAGCTTGCATTGTTAATGGCGAAGAAATCAATCGGTCTTGAACAGGCAATTAAGGTGTTTGAGGAATGCGGGGGAGATATTAACCGGGTGATATAGGCGGAATAGAATATAGTAACAGGGAGAAGCCCTATGGCTGCCGAATGGCAGTTGTGGGGCTTCTCTACGCTTTTCATGATATGATCGGAAAGATTAAACAGAAAAGCTTCTCTCCCCGATTGACAAAAGTCCATAAACAGTATAATATTTAATTAAATTAATTAAATAAATCAGACGATCAAAATAAACTCAGGAGAAGGAGGCAGATCAAGTGGTTGATTTAAGGGGAAATCCGTTTTATCTGGATGAAGCAGGGGAGCGGTGGGTAAAGGAAACCGAGGCCGCCATGACGCCGCATGAAAAGGTATGCCAGCTCTTTGCAGACCCGCTCATGGGAAAAAGCAGGGAGGAGCTGATTCAGTTCCTGGAAGAGTATCCGCTTGCGGCCATTCCGTTCAGGGCCGCACTCTATGGCAACGAGGAGGCTCAGGATATCATGGCAGAGCTTCAGGAGCGTGCAAAAATTCCTTATCTCTACGCGGGAAACTGTGAGTCCGGTCCTAACGGCGCGCTGAAAGGGGGAACCCTGGTGGCTTCCGGGGCGCAGGTCCGGGCGACGAGAGATGCCCGTTATGCCTACGAGGTGGGACGGATTACAGGCAGTGAGACCTCTGCAGTGGGGTATAACTGGACGTTTGGTCCTGTGGGGGACATCTATGGCAACTGGAGAAACAGTCTGATTAATACGAGGGCCTACGGCAGTGACCCGCAGTTTGTCAGCGACTGCGTGGAGGCATATAATAAGGGGTGTATGGAATATGGCGTAGTGCCGTGCCTTAAGCATTTCCCGGGGGATGGCTGGGAAGAGAGGGACCGGCATCTAGCCATATCAAACAATGGTCTGACTTGTGAAGAGTGGGATGAGACGTATGGGAAAATCTATCAGACGGCGATTGATCATGGTGTGTTAAGCATCATGGCGGCCCATTTTACGCTTCCCGCTTATCAGAAGAAGCTGAATCCGCAGCTGGAGGAACGGGATATGCAGCCGGCCTGCCTTTCCATAGAGCTAATCGGGGGGCTTTTGCGCGGCCGGCTTGGGTTTCATGGTCTTGTGGTAACAGACCAGACGAAGATGATGGGATATTACGGAATGAGCCGTTTCGATGCAATACCTCTGTCGATTGCCTGCGGCTGCGATATGATATTGGGAATCAATGATATAGAAGAGGACGTGGAGGCGATGAAAGCGGGCCTTAAGTCGGGAATCGTGACAGAGGAGCGGCTTACGGAGGCAATTTACCGGATCCTGGCCTGCAAAGCGGCGATCGGACTTCACAGAAGGAAGGAGAGCGGCAGTTTTCATCCGGGAAAAGAGGCACTGGCGCGAATCGGATGCAGAGAGCATCTGGAGACGGCGAGAGAGGCATCGCAGAAGGCTGTCACACTGGTCAAGAATACGAAGGGACAGCTTCCTCTGTCTCCGGAGGTTTATAAAAAGATCGGGGTGTTTGTCCTGTCCGGCAATGTGGGAAGTCTGAATTCTTCCTACGGCCAGGGAGTCCAGTCAGGAGGTAGCGATCAGATTACGGAGCGGATTCTGGCGGCGTTGAAGAAATACGGCTATGAACCGGAGCTCATGGTATCTTCTGTCAATAAAGGGAAAATAGCGGATTTTAAGGCCAGGTATGACGCGGTGATGATCTTTGCGGATATTACCAGCTTCGCACAGACTAATTCAGTAAGGCTGTTTTGGCCGCATCCCATGTCGAGCTGTTATCCCTGGTACATACATGACGTTCCCACTGTATTTACATCCTTTAATTATACGAACCATCTCGTCGATGTGGCGAGAGTACCGGCCTTCATAAACGCATACAATGATACGTCGGAAACAGTGGATGAGACGGTAAAGCGCATTGCGGGGCTGGCTCCATTTGAGGGGAAATACGACGAGGATGTCTGGTGCGGCATGTGGGACACACATTTTTAGACTGCCCGTCAGGGGAAAGGGGGTCATGAATTGGAATTAATTATTGAAAACTCGTATCAAAATCATGAGGTATTTCAGTTTGCGGAAAAGGAACTGAAGGATTATTGGAAAAAGATGCAGGAGAAGAGCGATGCGCTTCAATTGCCGGGAAGCTATCGGCTGAGGCTGGAACTGGCAGCAGGAGGGGAAAGCTGTCATGAAACGGAACAATCCGCGATGGCTCCGGATGGATATGTAATTGATACCGGAGAACAGGGCGGCGTGATCGCCGGAAATAATCCGTGCAGTGTGCTAATCGGTGTATACGCCTGGCTCCAGTCCGCCGGCTGCCATTTCCTGCGGCCGGGGAGGAAGTATGAGATCATCGAGCCGCTATCCGGGCTGGCAGCACTTTCGATGACCGAGAAAAAGACGGCTTCCCTGCGCCATCGGGGAGTCTGTATCGAGGGCGCCGATTCGATGGAAAACATCCTGGACTTCATTGACTGGCTGCCCAAAATGGGATATAACTCATTTTTCCTTCAGTTTAAGCTTCCCTATACCTTTATGGCCAGGTGGTACCATCATGAAAACAATCCGATGCTACCGGAGGAGGAATTTGATACGGAGCGGGCGGAAGCGTATACGGAGACCGTGCGCAGGGAGATGAAACGGAGGGGACTGAAGCTTCATCAGGTGGGGCACGGATGGACAGGCGACGTAATCGGATTTCCGGCGGTGGAGTGGAAGCCAGCAACCCGGAAGCCAACCAGAGAAGAGACCGGCATGATGGCGCAGCTGAATGGGACACGAGCGCTGTTTCACGGAATTCCAATGAATACAAATCTTTGCTATTCCGATGAAACGGTAATGGAGGCATTTACCGATCAAATTGTCCGGTATGCGGTTCAGAATCCGGATATCAATTATCTCCATGTATGGCTGGCCGATGAGTACAACAACGTCTGTGAGTGTGATTCCTGTAAGAAGGAGCTTCCTTCCGACCAGTACGTCAGAATATTAAATCTGGCCGACCAAAAGCTTACGGAGGCAGGGAGCACCATGCGAATCGTTTTTCTGCTGTATCAGGAGCTTTTATGGCCTCCCCAAAAGGAGCGCTTTAAGAACCCGGACCGTTTTGTGCTGATGTTTGCGCCGATCAGCCGTACTTTTGAGGAGTCATACCAAATCCGTCCGGAGTATGGGGCCGTTATGCCATACCGGAGAAATGAGATCCGGCTTCCGGTGGATTTGAACGAGAATATGGCTTTTCTGCGCGCGTGGCAGGAGATATTTCACGGGGACAGCTTTGTCTATGATTATCCGCTGGGCAGGGCTCATTACGGAGATTTCGGCTACGTCAGGCTGGCGGAAGTCATCGGCCATGATATAGAGCGGCTGGGGGATATGGGGCTGAACGGATATATCAGCTGCCAGGAGCTTCGGGCCGCGCTTCCGAATGCACTGCCGAACTACGTTATGGGAAAGAAGCTGTTTGATCCGTCCCTTTCAGAGGAGCGGCTGGAAGAAGCTTATTTCTCGGCGGCGTATGGACGTGAGGGCGAACGGGTACGGGAGTACTTAAAGGCGGTGTCTGCCTTATGCAGCTGTGATTATTTCAATGGAAAGGGGCCGCGGGAGAACCGTGTTGTGGCAGACCGCATGGCTTCACTTGAAAAAATGGCGCATGAGTTTCTGCCGTTTATCCGGGAACATGTGAAAAGCTGCGGAGACGAGAACCGAAGCTATTGGATTCATCTGGAATATCACTCCGAATACATCAGGCGTTTAGGAAAGGCGTTGTTTTATCTGGCAGCAGGAAAGCGGGAAGAGGCGGGAAAATCCTGGTCGGAGTTTTGTACCTTTCTGCAGCAGCATGAAATAGAGTTCCAGGAGTGTGTGGATGTATACCGTGTGATCGAGGTAGGACACCACTATACAGGATTTTAGCAGTGAAATTTAATTTGGAAAGGGTCGAAATTGCTTATGAAACAGGACTTCATATGCAGTTTCGGCCCTTCCTTTGTAAGAAATAGATAAAAAATTAAAAAATATATTGACAAGTCATAGGCATAATGATATTATTTAATTAAATTAAAAAACTAATTCAAACCGTAAGAAATTTTATCTGTGAGGTGGATTATGAAAGCAAAGACGGAGAATATGGGAGTGGAAGCTGTCACAAAACGGAATAAACGCCGGGAAAAGCTGATCTTAAACGGCTGGTGCTGGCTGTTTATGTCAATGTCACTTATTTTTTATATCCTGTTTCAGGGATATCCTATCATCTGCAGTATCCAGTACTCGTTTCTGGACTGGTCAGGTCTGACGAGCCATGCGGCTTTTATCGGACTTCAGAATTACGTGGAACTGATTCATGACGAGCTGTTCTGGAATGCCTTTTTCAACAGCTTCAAATATACAATCATGATTGTTCCCTTGGAGCTGGCGGTATCGCTGTTCCTGGCATATATGCTGAACAACGAGGCGCTGAAGGGGAGAACTGTTTACCGGACCATGTACTTTATACCGGTTGTCACCACCGCGTCGGTCGTCGGTATCATCATGATCTTCCTGCTGGGTGTCCAGGGGCCGATTAACCATTTGCTGGTCACGCTTCATCTGATCAAGGCGCCGATCAATTTCCTGGGAAATGCAAAATACGCCATGCCGACACTGGTTCTCATCTCTCTCTGGAAAGACTGCGGAACTTACATGATCTACTGGCTGGCAGGACTTCAGGGCGTTTCCAAGGACGTGTACGAGGCGGCCACCGTGGACGGAGCTACCCGGTTCCAGACATTTATCCATATCGTCCTTCCGCTTATCGCACCGGTCGGCGGAATCATCGCAATCCTGTGCGCGATCAATTCCCTGAAGGTATTTGATATCGTCAAGACGATGACCGAAGGCGGTCCCTTCTATGCGACCGATGTCATTGCCACTTACGTTTATCGTTCGGCGTTCTCCAGTGAGATCGGAATGCCGAGACTGGGATATGCCAGTGCGGCGGCAATTCTGTTTGGAATCGCGGTGATTGTGATCGGTGTCGTGTTAAATATCATCAAGGCGCGTTTGAACAGCAGGCGCGTATAGATGTCAGGAAATCAGGAGGTAAAGATGAACAGAGATAAGGCAAAGAGACAGGTGAAGACCCTGCTGAATCATGGGCTGCTGCTGATAATCGGTCTGGCATGGATCTATCCGTTTTTGTGGATGATATCCGCTTCCTTCAAGGACCAGAACGAATTCTTTAAAAATAAACTGGGACTGATTCCCCAGAATCCCACCTTTGACAATGTCACCAGAATCTGGGAGAAGGCACATTTCAATACATACTTCATTAACACGGTAATTGTAACATTTTTCGCGGTATTCCTCGTGCTGATCATGACGATGCTCGCAGGATATGCGATGGGAAGATATAACTTCGTGGGTAAGAAAGTGGTGATGATGGTTTTCATGAGCAGCATTGCGATACCGTTAGTCAGTACGATCATACCGACCTACGAGGTGATCAAGAGCATGAAGCTGGTCGGTACGAAGCTGGGGCTGATCCTGGCTCAGGCCGGCGGCGCTCACGTGATTTTCCTTCTTCTGTTCTCCAGCTTTTTCGAGCAGATCCCCGGAGAACTGGAAGAGGCGGCAAAGGTGGACGGCTGTAATTTCTTTCGGACCTTCTTTAATATCATGATGCCGCTAACGAAGCCGATTGCAACGACCGTAGTCATCATGGAGACCATCTGGGCATGGAACGCATTTATGCTTCCATTGGTACTGACGCTTAATAACCCGTCTTCCCGTACACTGGCTGTCGGACTGTACGCGTTTAAAGGTGAAAATACCGTTGACTGGACCGGCATTGCGGCCGGCGGCGTGATCGCGGTTATTCCGATTATTCTGTTGTTTATCTGTCTGCAGAAATACTTCGTGGAAGGCATCGCGGGAGCGGTTAAGAGTTAATGAGTGCTCATTATAAGGAGGGATAAGATGAGACTTGGTTTTATGACAAACATCCTTGTGAAAAAAGGGATGGTGCAGCTGGACGAAATTGCGGAATGGGCGGCGGCCCAGGGCTTTGAAGACCTGGAAGTGGGACCTACCGTTCCGATGGAGAGAGAGCTGTTTGAGCAGGTTTTGGAGAAGGGGAAGGTGGCGATAACATCTCTTACCTACTGCAGGAATTTTCTCAGCACAGACAGCGGGGAAGCAGAAGCGCATATTGCGGAACTGAAAAAGAGGATTGCATTTGCAGGCGATCTTGGAATAGAAAAGATAGTGACTTCCACGGGCATTAATAAGACCCTGGAGGAGGGAATCTATGACAAGGCGGATTCAATCCGCAGGACACCGGCCCGAAGCCTGGATCAGTTTGTGGAGACCTTTGCTCCCATTGTGGAATACGCAGAGAAGAAAAATGTAAAGCTGGCCTTTGAGAACTGCCCGCTGATGGGAAATATCGCCATTTCCCCGGTGATGTGGAGAGAGATCTTGAAACGGCTGGACAGCAAAATGGTGGGGCTGGCCTATGATCCCTCCCATCTGGTATGGCAGTTTATCGATCCGTATGCTCCGGTGGCGGAGTTCGGGGAACGGATATTCCATGTCCATGCCAAGGATACGGAGATAAAAGAAGAGCGGTTGAAGGAGTGCGGGATTCTGACAGATTTCAGCTGGTGGAGCTACCGGATTCCGGGCCATGGACTTCTGGACTGGAGAAAGCTGACCGGAGAACTGGAAAAAGCGGGGTATCGGGGAACGGTCAGCATCGAACACGAGGATCCGGATTACGAGGATTCGCTGGAACTGGTGGAGAATGGTCTGATACTTGGAAAAGAATATTTAAAGGCATTTATTGGAAAGCGCTGAGAGGAGAAAAACAATGGTAAGAGTAGGAATTGTAGGAGTTGGAAATACGATCGGAATCGCAGGCAACCACATTGACGGGTATTTGAGAGTGCCGGAGGCGAAGATTACGGCCGTTTACGATATTATCAGGGAGAGGGCCGCCGGTTACATAGAGAAATTCGGACTGGAGGGGGCAAAGGCCTGCGAAAGCTATGAAGAACTTCTGGATCTGGTGGATGCAGTCAGCATCTGTACCCCCAATGCCTCCCACATTGAATTAACGGTTCAGGCATTGAAGGCGGGAAAACACGTCCTGTGTGAGAAGCCGTTTGGAGTCGATGCGCCGGAATGCCAGAAGGCATTAAATTATGCGGAAATGTCCGGCAGGGTCTGCATGATCGGGCTCTGCTACCGCGGAATTCCCGGGTATATGTATTTGAAGAAGCTGATCGATGACGGCTCCCTCGGAAAGATCTTTTATATTCGCCAGTCTCTTGGCGGAAACAGAATCGCCAATCCACAGGTAAAGCTGGAATGGAGGATGCAGAAGGAGTTATCGGGACCTGGAGCCATGGCGGACTTTGGAAGCCATATGCTGGATATCGGCGATATGCTGATCCGCGACACGGCGGGACCGATCACCGAGGTACAATGCATGAGCGGTATTATGGTGGAGGAACGCGACCGGGTACATGGGAACGGCAGGGGCAGTGTGGATAACGACGATGTGGCGATGTTCTCTGCCAGGACGAGGGATGGCGTCCTGCTCTCCTACACGGCCAGCAGAATCGGCAGCAGACATACGGTGGAAGTATACGGCAGCGGCGGAAACGCGGTGTTTGACGGCGCCGACCATTTCTCACTGCAGATCCAGAAGAAAGATCCGGAGGGCGGATATTTAGGCGCGCCGGAGTGCGTAAAGGTTCCGGAGGAGATGTATCTGATTAATGAAAATGTTCCGAGAACACCGTTTGCGATCAATTTCTATTTTGAGATAAAACAGTTTATTGATGCAATTGAAAAAGGAACGCCGGTGGATACAGACTTCCAGAGAGGCATTTATATTCAGAAGCTGATCGATGCGCTGCAGGAATCTTCAGACTGCGGATGCAGTGTTCCCATTGACTTTGAATAGACCAGGAGGATTTTTAAAATGAAAATAGGCTGTCATGCCGTCCTGTTTACCGACAGGATCGCAAAGGAAACGGAAGAAGTATTAAAGGAATTTGAGAAGACCGGATGCCAGGGCGTGGAGATCGGCGCGCGTTTCTTCGGAGTCGAAAAGAGCAGTTATTTAAAGGAACTGCTGGATCAGTATCATTTGCAGCTGTCAGGACTTCATGTATCTGCACTGTGGACCGATCTTCTGGATGATCCGCAGAAGGTGGAGGATGCGGTTGGGAAGGCAGTGGAATTTCTGCAGGTTATGCCGAATAAGAATATTATTTTTACAGGTATGGCTCAGAACGACCCATCGCAGCATCCAGAAGAAGACATAGATCCGAGACTATCTGATCCGGCAGCGGCTGAGAAAATGGCTGGAAAACTGAACGAGATGGCAGCAAAGGCGAAGGAGAGTGGTGTTTCCGTCAACTATCATAACCACTGCTGGGAGTTTGACCAGGATGGCCTGCTGTTTATGGCGCTGATTCATCATGCTCCGGAGGTGCGGTTCGCACTGGATACCGGCTGGGCAGCCGGCAGCGGTTGGGAACCGGCAGATTTATTAGAGAAGTATCCGGACAGAATTTCATACGTTCATTTACGGGACTTTAAAAAAGAAGATATGGAAAAATGCAGGACATTTGCTGAAAAACAGGAAAACTATGTGGACCTGGGCAAGGGCAACATGGACTATGAAAGACTCCTGTCCGTAATAAAAAAGAATTTCGGAGACAATGGCTGGGCGGTCATTGAATATGAAAAAGGAAAGGTAGACTTTGAACGGTATACGAAGGCAGTTTCGTATGTTCGGGAAATTATTGGGTAGGTGATTAGTATGGTACATTTGGAATTCTATGACGGAAGCGGGCAGGCGTCTTGTGAAGAACTGAACGAGTACATGAGACAGAAGAAAGAAATCCTGACCCGGGCACAGGCCGGAGAAGAGCAGTATCGTGACAGTCTTGGATGGCTCAGCGTGGATGAATGGGCCGGAGAAGAGCGGATTACTGAGATCGAGACTTTCGCAAAAAGGGTCCGGGACGATGGGGATATCCTCGTGGTAATCGGAATCGGGGGTTCCAATCAGGCGGCCAGGGCAGTGACCTATGCGCTGCCTAGCCAGAGTAAGGTAAAGGTTCTGTACGCCGGAAACAATATATCTTCCGCGTATATGAAGCAGATTTTAGCGCAGTTGGACGGGAAATCCGTATATATAAATGTCATTGCCAAGAACTTTGAGACTATGGAACCGGGAATCGGTTTCCGGATTCTCAGGCAGTATCTGAGAAAACGCTATGGGGCAGACTACAACAGCAGGGTATTCGCAACCGGGACGAGAGGAAGCGAGCTGCAGGACCTGTGTGTGGCTCACGGTTATACATTTCTTGACTTCCCGGAAGACATAGGGGGACGGTATTCCGCCCTGTGCAATGTCGGGCTGTTCCCGGCCGCGGCGGCCGGAATTGATATTCGTGCCATGGTATCCGGCGCCAGAGATATGGAGCAGAATTTAAAGACGGCAGCAGGGGCAGAAAACAGTGCCTTTCAGTATGCCGCAATTCGTAATGTTCTGTATCAGAAAGGTTTCCGCATAGAGATGCTGGCTTCCTTTGAACCGAGGTATCAGTATTTCAATGGCTGGTGGACCCAGCTGTTTGCAGAGAGCGAGGGGAAAGAAGGAAAAGGGCTGTATCCGGTAGCTGTAAAATACTCGGAAGATCTGCATTCGATCGGCCAGTTTGTGCAGGAGGGGACTCCGGTGCTGTTTGAGACATTTCTGGATATCGAAAATCCGGACGAGGAACTGATTCTTGAGGCAGACGATGTGGACGACGGCTTCGATTACTTAAACGGGGCTGATTTGCGGGAGGTCAACAGAGCCGTGTTTTTAGCTACCTTTCAGGCGCACAGCGAGCGTCTTCCATGTGTCAGGCTTAAGATCGGTGAGTTGAACGAATACAGTTTTGGCCAGTTGTTTTACTTTTTTGAATTTGCATGCTACCTTTCCGGAAGCATGCTGGGGGTAAATCCATTTAACCAGCCGGGAGTGGAGAATTACAAGGGCTATATGTTTCAAGCGCTTGGAAAACATAAATAAAAGGAGGAAGTATTTTATGAAACTGAAGAAAATGGGGGCATTATCACTGGCTCTGGCAATGACGGTAACAGCCATGACGGGCTGTGCGATGCCGAGTACGGGGGGAAGCGACACGACAGCAGCGCCGACACAGGAGAAGACGGAAGCGCCGTCAAAGGACAGCAGTTCTGATACAACGGCGGCTGATTCGGATGAAAAGATTACTTTGCGGATTGTGGACTGGAGCGACAGTTCTCTGGCAAGAAGAGAGGAATTCAATAAAAAGTATATGGAAGATCATCCCAATATCGCCATCGAATATACGATGCTGACGATTGACCAGTTTAAGAATACCATTGTTACTATGATAAAATCGGGAGATGGACCGGATTTATTCCCGATTCCGACTGGCATGACGTTAAGCACTGCTCTTAAAGAAGAGTGGTATCAGCCACTGAATGATTATGTGACGGAGGAATTTTTAGATACACTGGATCCGTCTGTATTCGAAGAAGGCGTAACCATGAAGGGAGAAGAACTCTATACAATTCCAGAAAATATGCCGGTCGTAAATTGTTTATTCTTCTATAACAAAGATGTATTGGACAATGCTGGTGTTACCAAGGTTCCGGAGACGTATTCTGAATTTGCAGAGGCGTGTAAAAAGATAACAGAAACAGGGAACGGTGAGGTATTCGGTCTGATTGAAGGCGGAAAACAGTTAAATCGTCTGGATATTCTGGCTCGCTCCTTAGCCGCTGTGGGAGGTGGAAAAGTCGCTCCCAATGCCAAGGTCCTGACTGTAGATGGGAAGGCTCCATATGACAGCGAAGCCATGAATGAGGCAATGGCACTGATGGAACAGTTGGTTTCTGACGGAAGTATTCATCCAGATACTGTGAATATCAGCGCTCCCGAGGCAAGGGAGATGTTTGCTCAGGGACAGGCAGGTTTCCTCTGCCAGGGGATGTGGTGTATTCCGCCGTGGGCGCAGAGTTATCCCGATTTAAAATATGGAGTAATGGGAGTTCCTGTTCCGGACAGCGGAGCAAAGGGCGGTGTTCAGCAGGTAGAAAGTGCTCCGTGGATGGGACTTTATAAACAGTCCAGGCATCCGAAAGAGGCTGCAGAATATTTAATGGCTCTATTTGATGAAGATTACGGATATCAGTCCGGTTGTGTGTCCGATGGAAACTATGTTTCAATCGTTCCGAGCGTCAATGAAAAATATATGACGAATGAAGTTATGAAGCAGTATTACGAAATTGCAAGTGAAATAGCAAAGGTGGTACCGGCAGCAACAACAAGAGATGAAAAAGCATATGACTTCTATGCGGAAGTAAAAGACGTACAACCGAGCCTGGGTGCCATATTGCAGGGGGTGCTTTCACAGAGTATTACAGACTATTCAAGTGAACTGAAAAAATTGTCAGAGGCTTCCACCGTGGAATGGCAGAGAGCATCCGAAGCTGTGGGCCTCGATTACGCAACATTTGATTTCCCGAACTGGGATCCGCTTAAGGATTATACAGAGGCAGATTATGCAGCATTAAAATAATACGCCGGACAGAGGATACGTAAGGCTTTTGCGTATCCTCTGCTTGTAATATGTCCTGAAATTCACTATAATGAAGGGATAGAATACGGAGTTGGAGGGAAAAAGATGACTGCACGCGGAACGAATCTGCCCAGAGTTAAAAAACAGAATGAGGCTCTGATCAAGGAGATAATCTATAAGTACGGTCCCATATCAAGGAGTAAGATCGCAGAGATGCTGTCGCTGACTCCGCCGACGATCACGACGAATGTATCGTCCCTGATTGAGAGGGGGCTGGTCTATGAGTTTGCGGCAGAGGATTCTGACGTGGAGGAGCGTTCCCTGGGACGTAAACCCATTAAGATCAATTTCATTCAGGACGCCAGATATGCTGTCGGAGTGGAGATGAATCCATACCAGACGGCGATCTGCATGCTGGATCTGCGTGGGAATGAAAAAATCAGCATGAAGTATCCGCCCATGAACGGGGGATACGTGGAAGAGATGGATACGCTCGCCCGCAATATTGACAAGCTGATTTCGGAAAGCGGCGTGGATCCGGAGAAGATACTCGGAGTAGGCATGGGCCTGCCGGGTTTCGTGGAATCCAAGGTGGGAATTTTAAGAGAAAGCTTTAAAGCTGAGTGGAACAATAAAAACATAGCGAGAGATTTGTCGCGGAGACTGGATATTCCGGTCCTGATCGAGAACAATGCAAGAGCGCGCGCCATAGGAGAGGAGATGTTCGGAAAGACTCTGAGGCCGGATTCCTTCGCATACTACCTGATTTCCTATGGTATTGCCTGTCCCCTGTTTGTGAAGAACCGGATGATTACCGGTGAAAATGCCAGCGCAGGAGAGGCGGGGCACATGGTAGTGGACATCAATGGCCCCAAATGTGAGACCTGCGGCCACAACGGCTGCCTGGAGGAGATGGCCAGCGAAAGAGCCATTCTTAAGAAGTGCAAAGCCGCAGTCAATGACGGCGTTGCCACAATGCTGACGGAGCTCTGTCCGGACATCGGGGAACTGACCATGAAGGACGTGCTGATGGCGGAAGAGTGCAACGACGCGTATGTAGTGAAGGTCATGGAGGAGGCAGTCATGTATCTGGGCGTAACACTGGCCAACATCATCAATCTCATCAGCCCGCCGTTAGTGATTGTGGACGGCTATATTATGAAGGTGAAAAGGAACCGGAGACAGCTGCTGGAGGAGACTAAGAAGCATATCTTTGGCCTGAACGATCAGGAGATTGAGATTGAGTTTATTGATTTCAATCCTCTTACAGGAGCCAGAGGCGGTGCGGCTCTGGCAATTAAACAATTTTTTATTAAGGAGTAAGAAGCAAGTGGAAAAGATAAAAGCTGGCATTATTGGATGCGGAAGGATTTCTTCCGTATACCAGGCCGCGTTTGAAAATATGAAGGCTGAGGTGGAAGTTGCCTTTGTGGTGGATAAGGAAGTATGCAGGGCCAGGAAGCTGGCTGCTGCATTTCCAGGCTGTGGCTATTCGGATAAGCTGGAAGATTTACTGAAGCAGCCGCTGTCCGTGGTTCACGTTCTGACACCGCATTATTTACATAAGGAGCATGCGGCCGCATGTCTCGATGCTGGATTTCACGTTCTGACAGAGAAGCCGGTAGCCCTTACGACGGAAGATGCAGACGCCATGATCCGGGCGGCAGGCAGAAACGGAAGGCAGCTGGGTGTTATCTTTCAGAACCGCTATATCGAGGGCATTCAGGAAGTTAAAAAGCTGATTGAGCAGGGGGGATTCGGCCGAATCACCGGTGCGTTTTCTACATTAAACTGGTGGCGTCCCCCTTCGTACTATGAGTGCGACTGGAAAGGAAGCTGGGAAAAGGAAGGCGGCGGTGTGGTCATTGACCAGGCCATTCACAGCCTGGATCTGGTCCGCTATCTGATGGGCTGTGAACCGGTAAAGGTGAAAGGACATATTGACCGCAGAATCCTTACTAATATTGAAGTGGAGGATGTGGCAGACGCGGCTGTTACGTTTGAAAACGGAGCGGTCTATTCCTTTTTTGCGTGTAATTATTATACAAGCAACAGCCCGATCCGGGTGGAAATTAGCGGGGAAAATGGAACCGCGCTCTTGACGCAGAATGAAGTACTGATTCAGCTAAAGGGTCAGGAGCCGAGAACCATATATCCATCTGTTGGACCGGATGTCAAGGGCGAGGCGTACTGGGGGAATTATCACGAGATTCAGCTTCGGGATTTTTACCGTTGTTTAAGGGAAGGAAGACCGGTACCAACAGATCCGGAGGATGCGAAACGTACATTGGGGCTTGTTCTGGATATTTACCGTTCTTCCCGGGAGAACAGGGAGATTATAACGGAAAAATAAGCGGCGGAAAGATAGGCATCGGAAAATAATGTAATTTTTATTTTGGAATGGCATGACTGTAAAGGTTATGCCATTCTTTTTTGTCACAGTAAACATATATCTTGTGTTCTGTTGGTATTGAGGCTGCAGGAGCGTCTGTTTTTCAAACTTGTAGGTCACACACCAGGCATCCGCACCACTGCTCAGGGAAGCGCCCAGAGGGAAAGGAGCTGCTCATAAATTGTACCTGTCGCTGCTGGTAAATATTAAAGTCTTCCGGGCTTAAATGCTTCTGTACCCGCAACTCCTCTTCTTGAGTCATCACAAAGAAATGGTGCTGCCGTCTGTGAACAGTTATTTGAGTTAGTTGGTAAAAAAATGTATAAAAATGTATTGACAATACTGTTCAATGCCGGAAAGAAAGCACAATAATGCTGATAAAATAAAGATATTTTGATTTTAATATGTATTAATAATACAAAACGCTATTGACAAACACAAAATTGGATGCTAATATTTATTTAAATTAAAAAACTAATAACACTTAATAAAACATACAAGTAATTACCGGCACAAAAGTGAAAAAATACTTGAAAGGTGATTGATACGATGCGGTTAGAATTCTATAACGCAGACAGACGATTTACGCTCTGCAGGCTGAAACAGTATATGAAACAGGAAGCAGATATTTTGACAAAGGCACAGGCTGGGGAAGAGAAATATTCAGGTAATCTGGGATGGCTTCATGTGGAGGAATGGGCCGGAGAGAAGAATCTTCGGGAAATAGAGACCTGTGCAGGAAGAGTCAGGGAAGATGGTGAGATCCTGGTGGTGATTGGAATCGGCGGTTCCAATCAGGCAGCGAGAGCCGTGGTCGAGGCACTTTCCTGCGGCGGCCCTATGAAGATTTTATATGCTGGCAACAACGTCTCGTCCCAGTATATGAAACAGCTTCTAAAGCAGCTGGAAGGAAAATCTGTCTATGTGAATGTCATAGCGAAAAACTTCGAAACGCTGGAACCGGGTATCGGTTTTCGAATTCTTCGCCAGTATCTGAAAGAGAGATACGGAGCCGGATATGAAAGAAGGGTTTTTGCTACTGGAACGAGGGGAAGCCGCCTGCATGAGCTTTGCAGAATTTACGGTTATACCTTTCTGGATTTTCCTGAGAACATCGGGGGACGGTATTCGGGCCTTTGCAATGTAGGTCTGTTCCCGGCGGCAGTGGCTGGAATGGATATCCGCGCCATGGCTGCCGGAGCAGGAGACATGGAACGGGAACTGCGGAACACAAAGGGAGAGGAAAATACGGCATTTCAGTATGCAGCCATCCGCAGCCTCTTGTATCAGGAGGGCTTCCGTGTAGAGATGCTGGCTTCCTTTGAACCGAGGCTTCAGTACTTTTACGGCTGGTGGACGCAGCTGTTTGCGGAAAGCGAGGGGAAGCAGGGAAAAGGCCTTTATCCTACAGCGGTGAAATACTCGGAAGACTTACACTCTATCGGGCAGTTTGTGCAGGAGGGAACGCCGATTCTGTTTGAGACATTTCTGGATATTGAGGAACAGGGAGATGCGGTGTTTGTGGAAGCGGACGAAGTGGAGGACGGTTTTGATTACCTGAACGGCTCCAGTCTGGCGGACATCAGCCGGGCGGCCTTTGAGGCGACCGTAAAGGCGCACAGTGAGCGTCTGCCCTGTATCAGAATCAGAATCGGCGAATTGAGTGAATACAGCTTTGGCCAATTATTTTATTTCTTTGAATTTGCGTGTTACCTTTCAGGAAAGCTGCTGGGGGTCAACCCTTTTGACCAGCCAGGTGTGGAGAACTACAAGGGCTATATGTTTGAAGCCCTTGGAAAAAATAAATACAGGGGTGAAAGCAATGGAGAAAATTAGAGTGGGTATTGTTGGAACGAGCTATACGGTGGGGATTGCGGGCAATCATGCGAAAGGCTACTTACAGAATCCAGGCTGTGTCCTCACCGCTGTCTGCGACATTGTCCCGGGACGTGCCGCACAGTGGGCAAAGGAAAGAAATCTGGAGGTGGAAATCTGTTCTGATTACGATGAGCTGCTTGAGAAGGTAGATGCCGTAAGCATCTGTACTCCCAACTATGCTCACGGAGAGCTGGCTGTGCGGGCTATGGAAAAAGGAAAGCATCTGCTGTGTGAAAAGCCTTTAAGCATTGATTCCGAAAGCTCTGTCCGGGCGGTAAGCATTGCCAGATGCTGTTCCACGGTCGCCATGATCGGATTCAGCTATCGCGGGATACCGGCGGTCCGTTACATGCGCCAGGTTCTGCAGTCCGGTAAGATGGGAAAGATTTTTACATACCGGGAGACACTGGGCGGATGCAGGATTGCCAATCCCGGGGTGAAGCTGGAATGGCGTATGCAGAAGCAGCTTTCCGGCACAGGGGCGCTGGCTGATTTTGGCTGCCATATGCTGGATCTGTGCGACTGGATGTTTGACGGGTCTCAGGGAGCGGTTTCCGAGGTAAATGGCTTCGTCTCCTGCTCCATTTCGGAGCGGGATGAGATATTTGACCCGGGACAGGGCCAGGTAAGCAACGACGATTCCGCGGCATTTAACCTCCGGTTTGAGAGCGGAACACTGGCTTCCTTTGTAGCGAGCCGGCTGGGCGTGGCGAGACATACCATTGAGATATACGGAGAAGGCGGCATGATGCTTTTCCGGGACGACCGGCCTGCGGAAGTGGAGGTCTGGTTTAAGGAAAAGGACGGGGGATATGCAGGTAAGCCGGAGGTCATCTCCGTGGACGAAGATCTGGTGACAGATCCATGGTTTTTTGCCGAAATCAATGATTTTATCCATTGTATTCAGACCGGGGAAAGGCCAGACCGCAATTTTGACCGGGCGCTCTATATTCAGGATCTGCTGGATAAGATTTTACTGGCCTGCGAAACCGGTAAAACTATGCATATATAAGGAGGAAAGAGATTATGAGAATGAGCCTTTTAACAAACAGCCTGACCGGTGTCGGGATCAGGGATTTAAAGACCATTGCCGACTGGGCCTGGGAAAATGGAATCTGCGAGTTAGATGTGGGGCCGGCGATTCCTCTCGACAAGGAACAGTTCGACGCGGTTCTGGGGGAAGGAAAGGTATCGGTCGGGACCATGATTTACTGCCGTAATTTCCTCAGCAGGGACAAGGAGGAGGCGGAGTTTCACTGCAGCGCTCTTCGGGACCGGATCCGGTTTGCCGGTGAGATGGGAATCGGAAAAATTGTGTGTTCCACCGGTGTTACGGCGGAATCCTTTGGCGGTATGGGATTTGCTCCGGAGAAGAGTCTGCCTGCTGTGGTGGAACTGGCGAAGCAGTTTGTGGAGCTGGCGGAGAAATATGGGGTTAAGCTCTGCTACGAGAACTGCCCCATGATGGGTAACATTGCCACCTCACCAGACTTGTGGAAAGCTGTTTTTGATGCGGTGGACAGTGAGCAGCTGGGGCTCTGCTACGATCCGTCTCATCTCGTCTGGCAGTTCATTGATCCGTATAAAAACATCTATCAGTTTGCCGACAGGATTTTCCATGTCCATGCCAAGGATACCGTCGTAGATCGGGAGGCCCTGGCACAAACCGGCGTTTTACAGAATGGGAAATGGTGGAGACACCGTCTGCCGGGGCTGGGAGAACTGGATTGGGGCCGGATTGTGGATGCTCTTTATGAGATTAAGTATGAGGGAGCCATCTGTATCGAGCACGAGGATCCGGTCTGGGAAGGCACGGAGGATAAGGTGAAACGGGGAATCTTAAAGACAAGAGATCATGTCAGTTCTTTCTTTATGTAAAATATAGAAGGTAAAAAAGGAGGTATTTCATATGAAAAACAAACGTTTACTCGCCGCATGCATGGCCGCATTACTTGCAGCCTCATCCCTGACGGCCTGCGCCGGAGGAAAGACAGCATCCAGCGGAGATAATTCCGGAAAAACAGAGTCTACGAAGGCTTTAGCAGGAGAGACAACTACCGGAGCGGCAAAGGATACGGAGGGAGAGAATCCGAAAGAAGAGAGTCCAAAGGGGGAAAAGACAGTTCTGACCGTGTGGCATACCTGGGGCGCCGGTCCGGGAACGGACGCGATGGAAAAGGTTGTCGATATGTACAACCAGACGAATGACAAGAATGTGGAGATTAATCTTCAGTTTGTAGCCAATAAGGCCAGCGGCAACACACAGACCATGGATAAGCTGATGGCTTCCATAGCCGCAGGAAGCCCGCCGGAGATGGCGCTGCTGGATAATTTCCAGGTTGCGACCTGGGCCCAGCAGGATGCGCTTGTAAAGCTGGACGACTTAATGGCGGCTTCCGGCACCTCCTTTGACGGTATTTACGACTGGGCCAAGTCTGGTTCCCAGTACAAGGGCAGCACCTATTCGATTCCCTACAATGGAGATACCCGTGCGCTTTTCTATAACAAGGACTTATTTGCGGCCGCGGGATTGGATCCTGAGAATCCGCCTTCCACGATCGAGGAGTTAAATGCAGCAGCGGAAAAGCTGACAATTATGGAGGGCAGTACCTATAAGCAGGTTGGTATCATTCCGTGGTTATTTGCGGGTAAACCGATTTATACCTGGGGCTGGAACTTTGGCGGGGACTTCTACGATGCCGACGCCAATGTGCTGACAATCGCAAAGGCGGAGAATATCGAAGCACTTCAGTGGGAAGTGGATGTTGCTGACAAATTTGGCGGAAAGAGCTTTGTGGAATTTGCAGCGGGGCTCGGTACCGGAGCGCAGGATCCGTTTGTGACCGGACAGGTGGCCATGGCGGTTAAAGGAAACTTCGATATTGCCAACATGGCGCAGTATAACCCGGATTTGAACTATGGAATCTGCCCGATCCCAAGTAAGGAAGAGGGAAAACATATGACATGGGCAGGAGGATGGGCGTTCGTAATCCCACGCGGAGCAGGCAATCAGGAGCTTTCCATGGATTTTATGAAATACATACTGAGCGACGAAGCGCAGACCGTCATGGCGGAAGACAGCGCCAGCCTGTCTCCCTGTAAGAGTGTGTCGGAGAAGGTATTCGGCTCCAAAGATAACTATAAGGCATTTATGGACTACATATCTACTGCAAAAATTCGCCCGCCGGTACCTGTCGGACAGATGCTGTGGGATAATTTAAATCAGGTACTGGATTCGGCGCTGAATAAAAAGGATACGCCTGAGAACCTGATGAAAGCCCTGGATGTCTCCATCAATGAAGAACTGAAGAAACTTGAATGAGAAGAGGTGATTACCATTGAAGAGTGGCAGCAATGTACGGCATGCGCAGGGAAGGTTTGTTAAGAAAAGTGGTATTGAGGCCCATAAATCGAGGATGGGGTTATTGTTTACGGCACCGTGGATTCTTGGCCTGCTCCTGTTTTATGCTTACCCGCTTCTTTCCTCTATCTACTACAGCTTTACATCCTATAGTGTGTTAAACAGAGGAACCTTTGTCGGGCTGGCAAATTACAAAGAACTTGTGAGGGATAACCTGTTCTGGAAGAGTATCTGGAACACCCTGTATTTCACGGCGCTCAGTGTTCCCGTCAATATTATTCTTGGAATTGTCATTGCGCTTTTGCTGAATTCCAGGATCCGGTTAATTGGTCTCTACCGCACCGTTTTCTTTATCCCTACGCTGGTGCCGGTCGTTGCTACCGCCACGGTGTGGCGCTGGCTGCTGGATTCCAATTATGGCATCATTAACAGTCTGCTTAATAAGATTGGAATTGCATCGATTCCCTGGCTGGCCAGCGAAACGTGGTCAAAGCCGGCACTCGTGCTGATCGCTTCCTGGGGAATCGGGCAGGCCATTATCA
Organism: Hungatella sp. SB206; assembly: GCF_051132295.1. Lineage (NCBI taxonomy): Bacteria > Bacillati > Bacillota > Clostridia > Lachnospirales > Lachnospiraceae > Hungatella > Hungatella sp. SB206. The sequence goes on from NZ_CP096603.1 coordinate 2,041,839, forward strand.
TTAATCTGGCCGGCCTTCAGGATATATCACCTGAGTATTACGAGGCGGCGCAGATAGATGGTGCGAACCTGTTTCAGCGGGTTCGCAACATCACCCTGCCGCTGCTGACACCTGTTATTTTCTACAATGTGGTCATGGGCGTTATAAACGCCCTGCAGACCTTTACACTGCCCTATACCCTTACGAACGGCGAAGGCAATCCGGTTAATTCTCTTACCTTTTATGTCATGCATTTGTATAACAATGCGTTTGGCTATATGCACATGGGGTATGCATCGGCGATGGCCTGGATTCTGTTTCTGATCATACTGGTTCTCACCATTGTGATCTTCGGTACTTCAAAAAAATGGGTGCATTATCAAGAGTAGAAGTATCGATTCAGCCGTGCGGCAGTTTGTACGGAAAAGTGTGTTACAAGCTCGCTTGTATAAGCACTTTTTTGTACAAACTGACATAGGGCGGAACGCCCGGGCTTCTTGTTTTCGCGCTTTTCGAAAACAAGAAGATGCACGGCTGAATCGTTACGAATAGGAGGAATTTTATGATGAAACGGTTAAAAAAGCTTCCAATCCATCTGATTCTGATTGGGCTGGGTTTTTTCTTCCTGCTACCTTTTATCTGGATGCTTTCCACTGCACTCAAATCGGATCAGCAGGTACTTGTAAATCCACCGATCTGGATTCCGAATCCGGTCATGTGGGAGAATTTTGCCAGGGCAATAAACTATATTCCGTTTTTCCGCTATATGGGCAATACAGCCGTGATCGCGGTTTTAGATGTGCTGGGAACGGTGGTCGCCTGCCCCTTAGTGGCCTATGGGCTGTCCCGGCTGGAGTGGAAGGGGCGTGAACTGCTGTTTTTTATCACCATAGCGGTTATGATGATTCCCCAGGAGGTCACGATGGTTCCGACCTTTATCCTGTTTAATAAAATTGGTCTGACCGGAACGTATGTGCCTCTGTTTATCCAGTCCTTCTTCGGAAGGCCATTCATGATCTTTTTACTGCGCCAGTTTTTTATGAATCTTCCCCATGATCTGGAAGATGCGGCGCGGGTGGACGGAGCCTCGGAATTCTATATCTACGCGAAAATTATGCTGCCCCTGGTCGTGCCGGGCGTGTTGACGGTAGCTCTGTTCCGGTTTATGAACTCCTGGAACGACTTTTTAGGACCGCTGCTTTACTTAAGCGATGAGAAGCGGTATACGCTCAGCATCGGGCTGCAGATGTTTACCACGCAGTATAAGACAGAGTGGTCGCTTCTTATGGCTACGGCGCTGATGATTACCCTGCCGGTTATTATCATTTACTTTATTGTCCAGAAGCGGTTTATCGAAGGAATTACTTTCTCTGGGATCAAAGGCTGAGACAGGGAGGAGGAAAAGATGACTGCACGTGGCACAAATCTGCCAAGAGTCAAGAAGCAGAATGAGGCTCTGATTAAAGAAATTATCTATAAGTACGGCCCTATATCGCGAGGGAAGATTGCAGAGATGCTGTCGCTGACTCCGCCTACGATTACGACGAACGTGACATCCCTGATCGAGAGAGGGCTGGTGTATGAGTTCCCGGCGGACGCTTCCGATGTGGAAGAGCGTTCCCTGGGACGCAGACCGGTAAAAATTGATTTTGTTCAAGATGCCAGATATGCCATCGGAGTGGAGTTAAATCCCTATCAGACGGCAATCTGCATGCTGGATCTCCATGGAAATGAGAAAATCAGTGTGAAATATCCTCCCATGAATGGGGAGTATGTGGAGGAAATGGACGCGCTTGCACAGAGTATTGATAAGCTGATCGCCGGGAGCGGAGTGGATATGGAAAAGATCCTGGGCGTAGGCGTGGGGCTGCCGGGCTTTGTGGAAGCGAAGGCGGGGGTTCTGAGAGAAAGCTTCAAGACAAACTGGAATAATAAAAATATAGCCAGAGACTTGACGAGAAGGCTGGAGGTTCCGGTACTCATCGAAAATAACGCCAGAATAAGGGCGGCCGGAGAAGAGATGTTTGGAAAGACGCTGAGGCCGGATTCCTTTGCTTACTATCTGATTTCCTATGGTATTGCATGCCCGCTGCTGGTAAAGAACCGGATGATTACAGGGGAAAATGCCAGCACCGGCGAGGCCGGCCATATGGTAGTGGAAATCAACGGTCCGAAATGCGAGACCTGCGGTCACAACGGCTGTCTGGAGGAGATGGCCAGTGAACGGGCGATTCTCAAGCGGTGTAAAGCGGCTGTATCCGCAGGCGCCTCCACGATGCTGACAGAGCTGTGCCCCGACCCGGCGGAAATGACCATGAAGGACGTCATTATGGCAGAGGAATGCAATGATACGATGGTAGTGAAAATCATGGAGGAGGCTGTCATGTACCTCGGCGTGGCGCTGGCGAATATCATCAACCTGATCAGCCCGCCGCTGGTCATTGTGGACGGCTATATCATGAAGGTGAAGAGAAACCGAAGGCGGCTTCTGGAAGAGACGAAGAAACACATCTTTGGTCTGAATGACCAGGAGATCGAGATTGAATTTATCGATTTCAATCCCTTCACAGGTGCCAGGGGCGGGGCTGCTCTGGCAATCAAACAGTTCTTTATCAAGGAGTAAGTATTGAATAAAATAAGTGAGGATTCGTAATCAAGTGGAAAAGATAAAAGCAGGTATCATTGGATGTGGCAGGATTTCATCAGTTTACAGGGCCGTGTTTGAGAATATGAAGGAAGAAGCAGAGCTTGTCTTTGCAGTGGATAAGGAATTAAGCCGGGCGGAGCAGCTGGCCGCGGCGTTTCCCGGTTGTGGTTATTCCGACAGGCTGGAGGATCTGCTGAGGCAGCCGCTGTCTGTGGTTCACGTCCTGACTCCCCATTTTTTACATAAGGAGCATGTAATTGCATGTCTGGAAGCGGGATTTCACGTGCTGACAGAGAAGCCTGTCGCGCTGTCACTGGAAGATGCTGACTTGATGATCGCGGCAGCGAAGAAAAATAAAAGGCAGCTGGGCGTCATATTCCAGAACCGTTATATTGAAGGCGTTCAGGAAGTGAAGCGAATGATAGAAGCTGGGGAATTTGGACGGATCACAGGTGCGTTCTCCACGCTGAACTGGTGGCGGCCGCCTTCTTATTATGAATGTGACTGGAAGGGAAGCTGGGAGAAGGAGGGCGGCGGTGTGGTCATCGACCAGGCCATCCACAGTCTGGACCTGGTTCGTTATCTGATGGGCTGCGAACCGGTAAAGGTGAAAGGTCATATTGACCGGAGAATCCTGACTAATATTGAGGTGGAGGACGTGGCAGACGCAGTCATTACATTTGAAAACGGTGCGGTTTATTCGTTTTTTGCATGCAATTACTACACCAGCAACAGCCCCATCCGGGTAGAGATAAGCGGGGAACATGGAACGGCACTCTTAACAGAGAATGAAGTAGTCATTCGGTTGAAGGGCCGGGAGCCAAGAACCGTGTCTCCATCCGTCGGGCCGGAGGTAAAAGGTGAGGCGTACTGGGGAAATTATCACGAGGTTCAGATCCGGGATTTTTACCGCTGTCTAAGGGAAGGAACCCCGGTACAGACAGACCCTGAGGATGCGAAACGTACACTGGGGCTTGTACTGGATATTTACCGTTCTTCAAAAGAAAATCGGGAGATTGAGAGAGAATACTCCGCAGAAGAGTAAAAATATAATTTCAATCCACATTCTGAAGTCCAGAATACAAAACTCAGAATGACATAGTAGTTATGCTACCATTTTATCCGGTTACCGGATTGTTTTGACCTCATGTCAGTGGGGGATATCTGTCCGCCACTGACGCTAAGTTTGTTTTTTCGATTCATCTCCCACCTGTAGGGGCTGGGAGATGAATCGCTTATTTTGTTAAAATCGAAATGCTCTATAGACATCACCTCCATTCTAAAGAATAAGGGTCAACGCCACCCTGTAACACGGTTCTTCCTTTTTGTAGTATAGCATATCCATAGAAAAACAACAATGGTAAGTATATAAAACATAAATTAAAAGTACTTATAACTCATATCATAGACCATCTGCTCACAAATAAATCCCCTGAAACTTATTTTTACTTCATCATACAAACTTCATTTATGCACGCAAACGTTTGAGTAAAAACTTCGCAAATCCCCTCTGAAATGTGTTAATATAAAGTCATTGAAGTACGCAAAAACATAAAAAGAAACAAAAAGAAGAAAGGTGGAAAAGCATGGCGGAAAATGTTTTGATTGTCCATGGAGGCGGGCCAACAGCGGTTATCAATTCTTCCCTTTACGGAGTAATAGAGGAAGCAAAGAAAATCGGAATAATTGATAAGGTTTATGCAGCGATCGGGGGAAGCGAAGGGATCTTGAAGGAGCGTTTTTTAGATCTTCTGGAATTCCCGGAGGAGAAACTGAAGCTGCTTCTGGAAACTCCAGCCACGGCGATCGGATCGTCCCGGTATGCGCTGGAGCAGGAAGATTACGAGGCCATGGTCGCCATTTTTAAGAAGTATGAGATTAAGTATGTGCTGTTAAATGGCGGAAATGGAACCATGGATACATGCGGACGTGTTTACGAGGTTTGTAAGAATGAGGATATCCGCGTCGTTGGAATTCCCAAAACCATTGACAATGATATTGCAATTACGGATCACACGCCGGGCTATGGAAGTGCAGCAAGATACATAGCGGCCACGACCGCCGAGGTAGGCGTAGATGTGAAATCCCTTCCGATTCACGTATGCATCATTGAGGCCATGGGACGGAATGCCGGCTGGATCACTGCGGCATCGGCACTGGCCAGGAAAAAGCCTGGGGATGCCCCGCATCTGATCTATTTGCCGGAACGGCCTTTTCATGAGGCGGAATTTTTAGAGGATGTAAAACGCATCCATGAAGAAAAGGGCGGAGTTGTAGTAGTAGTCAGCGAGGGCTTGAAAAATGAAGCGGGAGAGCCCATTGTTCCTCCGATCTTCAAGACGGAAAGGGCCACGTATTATGGAGATGTCAGCGCCTATTTAGCCGAACTGGTCATCAAGAAGCTGGGAATTAAGGCGAGAAGCGAAAAGCCGGGTATCTGTGGAAGGGCGTCGATTGCATGGCAGTCTCCCGTGGACCGGAATGAAGCGGTTCTTGCAGGAAGCGAGGCGTTAAAGGCGGCAGTAGCGGGCCAGAGCGGCGTCATGGTCGGATTTATCCGTGATGAAGAGGCGGAGAAGACTGACGGTGTATACCGTATGCACACAGAGATGATACCGATTAAGGAAGTCATGATGTACGAACGGACCATTCCGGAGTCCTGCATGAACGAACGAGGCAATGATGTGACAGAGGAATTTATCCGCTGGTGCAGACCTCTGATCGGACCGGAACTGAGAGACTTTATTGATTTTAGAGAATTATATGAGCAGCATGCTCAGTGATTAAAAGGAGGGGATTCGATGAAACACATTTTTTTGAATTTAAAACGATTTGATATTCCGAAGGAATACGGCGGAGTAAACAGCATTGCTCCCATTGGAGAGTGGGGAAGCTTTATTGTATCCAATACCCAGGAGCAGTTAAAAAAATATGACGGTGAGGACGTGGAATTTGCCATGTATTTTCCGGAGGCCCACTTGATTTCGGCCGCAGGCGCACTGTGTGAGGACAGCCCGGTTAAGGTTGGATGCCAGAGCGTATACCGCGACGATACGGCGGTTGGCGGCAATTTCGGCGCATTTACCACCAACAGGACGGCTAACGCGGCGAAAGCCATCGGCTGCACCACGACAATTATCGGCCACTGTGAAGAGAGAAAAGACAAGGCGGGAATCCTTGCGGAAGCCGGTGTGACGGATACAAAAGCGGTGAACCGCCTGCTGAATCAGGAGATAAAAAAGGCTGTTTCTTCCGGTCTGTCTGTGTTATACTGTATCGGAGAGACCTCTGAAGAGCAGGAGAGATGGAAAGAGGTATTAAAGGAGCAGATTGCTGTCGGTCTGGAAGGCGTGGATAAGAGCCTGGTCACCATTGCGTATGAACCGATCTGGGCCATCGGACCTGGAAAGATTCCGCCGGATAAGGACTATATCACCATGATCGGCACTTATATTAAGGAAATTACCGATGGATGCGATGTTGTGTACGGCGGTGGATTAAAGGTGGATAATGCAGAGATGCTGGCTTCCGTTCCGGTAATGGACGGCGGGCTTATCGCACTGACCAGATTCCAGGGAGAGATTGGATTTTACCCGGAAGAGTATTTAGAAATAATCAAAACTTATATGGGATATTAATACCGTAGAATGCCCATTGATGAAATAGGAGGAGATTTTATATGAAATTATCATTTGAATACGGCGCCGGCCTTATGGCCGCAGAACTTCCCGATACAACTGACATCTTTATTCCGGGTGAGACCGTACCGGATCCGGCATGCATTCCGGAGGACCGTCTGGTAGAGGAGACTTTAAAATCCATCAGAAACCCTATGGGTATGGAACCTCTCTCTGAACTGGCGCATAAGGGCTCCAAGGTTACCATTATTTTCCCGGACCGTGTAAAAGGCGGAGAGCAGCCGACATCCCACCGCAAGATTTCCATTAAACTGATTCTGGATGAACTGTATGCGGCTGGTGTGGAGAAAAAAGATATTTTACTGATCTGTTCCAACGGCCTTCACCGGAAGAATACAGAGCAGGAGATTCATAATATCCTGGGTGACGAGCTGTTCCATGAGTTCTGGCATACCCATCAGATCATCAATCACGACAGCGAGGATTACGATCATCTGGTAGATTTGGGAACCACGGACAGAGGCGACCCTGTTCTGATGAATAAGTACGTTTACGACAGTGATGTCGCTATTCTGATCGGCCATACACAGGGCAATCCTTATGGCGGATATTCAGGCGGCTACAAGCACTGCGCGACAGGAATTACGCACTGGCGTTCCATCGCCTCCCACCATGTGCCGGAGGTTATGCACCGGAAGGACTTCACTCCGGTCAGCGGTACGTCACTGATGAGAACAAAGTTTGACGAGATCGGACAGCACATGGAGAAATGCATGGGCAAGAAGTTCTTCTGCTGTGACGCGGTTCTCGATACGAAATCCAGACAGATTGAGATCAACAGCGGATACGCAAAGGTAATGCAGCCTCACTCCTGGATCATGGCAGATAAGAGAACGTATGTGCCGTGGGCAGAGAAGAAGTACGATGTCATGGTATTTGGTATGCCTCAGTTCTTCCACTACGGAGAAGGCATGGGAACCAATCCGATTATGCTGCTTCAGGCTATTTCCGCCCAGGTCATCAGACATAAGAGAATCATGAGTGATAACTGTGTAATTATCTGCGCTTCTCTCTGCAACGGATATTTCCATGATGAACTGTGGCCGTATCTTAGAGAGATGTACGATATGTTCCAGCACGACTATATGAATACACTTCCGGATATGAACCGCTATGGCGAGTACTTTGCAACCAATGAGGAGTATATCAGAAAGTATCGTTACTGCAACGCGTTCCATCCATTCCACGGCTTCTCCATGATCAGCTGCGGCCATATCGCGGAGATGAACACTTCCGCAATCTATCTCTGCGGCGCTCAGGATCCGGGATATGCAAGAGGAATGGGACTTAAGACGAGAGCAACCATCGAAGAGGCGCTGGAGGATGCAAAGAAGAAATTTGTAGGACCGAATCCGAACATTCTTGCTCTTCCACAGACATTTAAGCTGGGAGCCGTTCATCTGATGATGAAGGATGACGTATATGAGGGAAAGGGCGCGGAAGACTGTGCCTGTGCAGCTCATATGCACCGCTAGTACAGCATTGCATTAATAACACAGTACTAGAGTGTGTTTGGATGATTTCTGATTAAAACAATGACGGAACGGCCTTACAGCGGCAGAACCTTGTGGCTGACGGGCCGTTCTAAGCAATGCCCGGGGTATTGCTTTATACAGTTAACCCAGTGCTGACTGGTATATTTACGCCAGACGGTACTAATTTATGGAAGGGGGTTTTTCAGTGAAAACATTGATTAAAAATGCATCTGTCTATCACAACCACCGTTTTGAGACGCTGGATATTCTGTTGGAGGACGGCCGGATTGCCCGTATGGGCGGCTGTGGGGGCGAGTCCTGTGACAAGGTGATTGATGCCGGCGGAAGCCGTGTGGTTCCTGGTTTCCTTGATATTCACACCCACGGAGCGGTCGGCGTGGATGTCAATGGGGCGGACGCGGAAGGCTTTGAGAAAATCTGCCGTTTCTTCGCTTCGCAGGGAACGACCAGCTGGCTCTGTTCCGTCCTTACAGATACGAAGGAGCAGACGATGCAGGCCATCGATATGTATAAAGAATGGAAGAAGACGGAGCATCATGGTGCGAATCTGATGGGAATCCATCTGGAGGGACCATTCTTATGCCCGGATTACAAAGGAGCCATGCCGGAGCACCTCTTAAAGAAGCCTGACATGGAGCTTTTAAAGGCATACCAGGAAGAGGCGGAAGGAGAGGTCCGCTATATTACGGTTTCGCCTGAGGTGGAAGGCATCGTAGATTTTATCCCCTACATCAAGAGCCTGGGTATCCAGGTTGCCATCGGCCATTCAGGCGCGGATTATGATACGGCGCGAAAAGCCATACAAAACGGTGCGTTAGGGGCAACTCATACCGGCAACGCCATGAAGCTGCTGCATCAGCATTTCCCGGCGATCTGGGGAGCTGTACTGGAAGATGACGATGTGTACTGTGAAATGATTTGTGACGGCAGACACCTTCATCCGGGCACAGTCCGGTTTATCATTAAGATTAAGGGGCTGGACCGTGTGGTTGCGATTACGGATTCCATCATGGCCGCCGGACTTCCGGATGGCAATTATAAGCTGGGAGTTAATGACGTAGTGGTAGTGGACGGCGATGCGAAGCTGGCTACCGACGGAACCCGCGCAGGCAGCACGCTGACAACCGGAAAGGCGCTTAAGAATCTTCTGGAATTTACGGGACGTTCTCTGACGGATATCATTCCGATGCTGACAGAGAATCCGGCCAGACTGATTGGTGTCTATGACCGGGTAGGCTCCATCGAGCCAGGCAAGGATGCGGATCTCGTATTTTTGGATGAAGGATGTAATGTTGTGCGTACCTTTGTTAAGGGGAAAGAGTGTTACTAAGTATATAAAAATGAGTGAGAAAGAGACGGTTAGATAATGAGTGGATATCTTTATATTTTATTCTGGATTGTCAGCTTCGGGGCATCCATAGCAGGAGCGATCTGTGGAATTGGCGGAGGTGTTATCATAAAGCCTACGCTTGACGCATTTGGAGTCTTAAGCGTTTCAACCATCAGTTTCCTGTCAGGCTGTACGGTGTTGGCCATGACCTGCTATTCCGTAATCAAGGGAAAGATGAGCGGGGAATCATTGATTGACATGAAGACAGGGACACCTTTAGCGATTGGTGCCGCGATCGGAGGCGTAGTTGGAAAATCCATGTTCCAGGCGCTTTCCGACATGTTTGTGAATAAAGATATGGTGGGAGCAGTTCAGGCAGGATGTCTGCTCATTATCACACTGGGAACTCTGATTTATACGCTAAAAAAGGATAAGATAAAAACGCTCCATGTGATGAATGCGGTATTATGTATCGTCATTGGTATCGTACTGGGTATTTTCTCCTCCTTCCTGGGAATCGGAGGAGGCCCGATCAATCTGGTTGTTCTGTTCTATTTCTTCTCGATGGAGACAAAAACAGCGGCCCAGAATTCCCTGTACATTATTCTGTTTTCACAGATTACCAGCCTGATAAATTCCCTGGTCACCAGAACCGTACCAGAGTTCACGATCTGGCTATTGGTGCTCATGGTAATCGGCGGTATTCTCGGTGGAATGAGCGGCCGGATTATCAATAAAAAAATAGATTCCAAAGTGGTCGACAAGTTATTCATCATTTTAATGATTGTGATTATATTTATCAATATTTACAATATTTATCAATTTGCACGTTAGCAATGAGCAGTGCGAAAAAAGCCAAAGGAAAATTTGTGTTGTGCTCGCACATAAACAAATTTTCCTTTGGTTTTTTTCATAGGGCGAAGCCCGTGACCGAGGTGTAGCGGAGCGGAACCGAGGTGCACTGCGGCCCAGCGGGCAGCGGAACCGAGGTGCCCAATGGCCCAGCGGGCGGCGGGCAGCGACCCAGCAACCAGCAAAGGAGATGCGATGGAACAGATACTAATAGTAATTTTCTCCTCCTTCTGCGGAGGACTTGTGCAGGCAGTTACAGGATTTGGCGGTGCAGTAATCATCATGATTTTTCTTCCGCTTATACTAAATATGACGGCGGCCCCGGCACTCAGCGATGTCATAACCATGACACTGTCATTTTCCATGTTTTGGAGATACCGTAAGGCGGTGCATTATAAAAGCATTCTAATACCTGCCGCCGTTTATCTAATTACCAGCACACTGGCGATCCATGGTTCCGCCTATGTGGACGCGGGAAAACTGAAAGGATTTTTTGGTGTATTTCTGATTTTACTGTCGCTATACTTCTTTGGCTTTTCAGGCAAACTTTCGGTGAAACCGACATTCTTTATGAATTTTGCATGCGGCGCCCTGGCTGGTATCTGCGGCGGTTTATTTGGAATCAGCGGGCCGCCGGCCAGTCTGTTTTATCTGGCGGCGACGGATACAAAAGAAGAGTATTTAGGAACCCTGAATGCATTTTTTTCCTTCACGGTAATTTTTAACCTGATATCCAGGATCTGCAATGGCTTTCTGACTGTATCGCTGATCCCTCTGATGGGGGTCGGGATTGCTGCCATCTTAACCGGATGTGTCCTTGGAAGCAGGATTGTTAAGAAGATCAATATTGATGTTATGAGAAAGTGTGTGTATGGGTTTATGGCATTTGCGGGAGTGGTGATTGTGGTGCAGGGCGGGCTTCGGTGATACATATTAAAATATTGCGAACAGCGTCAATAATTCATGTCTAATGCCCGATGAAGCGGGGCAGGCCCAGGCACGGGCTTGTAACTCAATTACACGTAATACGACATGTGATTCATGTCTCTTTCTGTAACGGTTAGTTTTTGTTGTATTCCCATAGACCGGACAGCTCTGACTGGTGCATTTTGGGGCTGCCGCAAGGACTTCTGACTGCGGCAATGCGGCTTTGTATTCCAGCGTCTCATGGAACTGGCTGAATGCCCGGGAGACCATTACGTACTAGGGCGTGTTTGAAAATTCATTTCTGCCATCTGCACGCCCCATTTTGCGGTATATTTACCCCTCACTCGATCAAAGTAGCCCCCTACGCTTCCCCCATTCGGGGCAAATCTCCCACAAACTGTGACGCACATCTGGCAGAAAGCAATTTTCAAACACACTCTAGCATAACGGACAGTATCTTATTCAAAATAATCATCTTGCTGCATATGGGGGTATAAGTAAGGCATCCGGTTTTTAGGAGGATAAAAAAGGAGTACTGTACTGTGATCAACTGTGGCTGGTATGAGTACTCATATGTATCCCTGTCTGTTCCATTCGGGAAATGAGCAGACGAGGCGAGGTGGTCGTCTGTGAGGCAGATATCAATGCAGTACTGGCGTTTTTGGTTACATTGTATCTTACGGCCAGCCAGGTTATGTATCTGCCCCTGTTATAGATACATCGTCTGATCAAATTATGATGAATTAAGAGAAGGTGAGTTTCCGGATATGCCCCGCACAGGAGTTGAAATGTAATGAATCCTGTATGGGACATTTTATATCAAGGGAAAAATGTTGCGATAGGAATGTCAAAGTTTAAGTGAAAGAGAGGGTATTCATCACCCCCCCCCCTTTTTGTTGATTTTGGAAAAAATGTGGCATAAAAGAGAAAAATATCATATTAATATGAGCACTATTACTTAAACTATAAAAAAAGATATTGACAAGTCATTTGATGTGTGGTAAATATGTATTATACACACGTATTTATAATAAAATAATTATGCGAAATGCCATATATACAAATACTCAATTACATAATTAAAAAACGTGTATTAAATTTAAACATAAGAAATAAGATGGTCGGCCATTTTATATAACTTGTATACACACGTGTGTATACAAGGAGCACAAAATTGGTGTTATGTACTAAGAAAGAGAGGGGATCTACATGAAGAAAAGAAGATGGATGGCACTTGCACTTGCCTGTACAATGATTTTTACAGCGGGCTGTCAAAAAGGGGGAAAAGAAACAGCTGAGGTGCCGGTTAACAAGGAAACAAAAGAAAGCCAGGCAGAGACGGCTAATACGGAGGTTCCAAACACAGAAAATACGAAGAGCCAGGAGGAGTCGGTTACAATTAAGTTTGCTAATTACGCGGTGTTGGAGGAAGGAAACAGCGCCTTCTGGGAAAAGATTAAAACAGATTTTGAAGCGGAGAATCCCAATATAACGATTGAATGGATTACGGCGCCGTTTGGGGAAATGGTGCAGCAGGTTATTAATATGGCAGGAGGCGGCGAGTATGTTGACCTGATTTTTGGCGAATTGGACTGGACACCAACTTTGGCGGATTCGGGAATAGCATGTCCGGTATCAGACATTATGTCGGCGGAGTATCTGGCGGATTTTTATCCTAATGTTTTGGAAGCACACTCGATTGATCATGTGCTTTATTCTCTTCCATTATATGTGGGACCGTATATTTTGTACATCAATAAGGATTTGTTTGAGCAGGCCGGGTTGGATGCATCGAATCCTCCGACTACCTATGACGAGATGCTTAAGTGCGCAGAGAAACTTTCTGAATTAAAGGACGCAGATGGAAATCAGGTATATGCATTTGGTCAGACTACTGCATCGGTACCGGTATCGGGGGCTTCCCTGACGAGCATGGTATTCAATTTTGGAGGCCAGGTGCTTGATGAAAATGGAAAGTTAAGCTGTGACAATGAAGGATTTAAGCAGGCCTTTGAAATGCTGAAGCTTCTGGATGAGAAAGGCTATAACCCGCAGAATGCAAAGCTGAAGGATTTGAGAAATTTATTTGCTCTGGGCAGACTTGCCATGTATTATGATCAATCATGGGGATTTGCAGGTATAAAACCGATTAATCCGGAATCGGAAGCGTTTACGGTTACAGCAAAGCCTTTAAAAGGCGGCAGCGGTACGGGACAGAGTATCTTGCAGTCCCACTGCCTGATGATGGTGGATAATGGAGAAGCACGAAAGAAAGCTGTAGAAAAGCTTGTTGAATATATCATAACGAATGATAATCTAAGTTACCGTATGTCTAATGAGACGCTTGCATACCCGGCTAAGAAATCTATGGAACACGCAGTGGAGGGTAGTTTGATTTTAAAGGGAGCTGCCGGTTCTGAGGCAAATACAAAGACACAGGTTTTTATTCCGCAGAACAGTGATTTAAATCTTGAACTCTGTGCATTGGCTCAGGCAGTAACCGTTGGAAAAACGGATGTGGACAAGGCAATCGCAGACTTTAAGAAGGCTGCAGAAATGATTCTTGATTAAGTACGTTCAGAGAGGATTAGTATGGAAACGGGAATAAAAAGCGAAGAAGCCAGGGAACTGGCGGCCATGTATAGAAGTCAGCTCTCAGATATTATGGAAGAGTGGGCGAAGCATACTGTGGACCCGACCGGCGGTTATATAACCGATTTCGGCGAGGATTGGGAACTGGTTTCCAGGCGTAAGAATATATGGGCTCAAGCACGCCAAACGTATATGTTTGCTGCCTATTATGAATATTCTGGCCATGAGGATAAGTGGCTTTCACTGGCTAAGCTGGGACGTGATTTTCTGGTTCACCATGCATACGCCGGAGAGGGCCGATGGTATTATGAGGTGTCGGAAGATGGAGAACGGGTGATAGAAGGAACAACAACCATATTTACGGATCTATTTGCCCTGATTGCGCTGGCACAGTATGCATCTGCATCGGGAGACCGGACGGATTATGAACTGATTAGGGAGACGTTTGATTGTGCGAGAAATCATATTATGGATCCTGAGTTCCGGGATATAAAACCGCATGTGTGGCGGAAAGGAATAGAGAGACATTCTCCATACATGATTGCTGTTCATTCATCCATGATAGCGGAAAAAGTTCTTGGAAAAGATGTCACTGGACCGTTTATTGATTTCTGTATTCATAAACTGTTGTATTTCTTTGGGAAAAATAAAAGCGGATATCTGTTGGAAAGTCTTAAAGAAGATGGGACTGTATGGGATACTCCGGAGGGGCGTATTGTCAATCCTGGTCATATTTTTGAAGGAATGTGGTTTTGTATCGATTATGCAAGAGGAACGGATGATGATGATGATGTGATTTCAAGTGCGCTCAGCATTATCCAAGATACTGCTGAAGTGGCAGTTGACCGGACACATGGGGGTGTGATTCATCGGTTTGACTGCTATGGGAAGGAGGGAGAGGATACACTAAAAACGGATACAGGAGAACTTAAGCCGGATGACAAGGTGGACTGGGTGAACTGTGAGAGTCTTTATGCGATAGCTCTTGCGGCGGTACTGACAGGAAACGAGACTTCGATCGAGCAGTTTCGTCAGCTTCATCAATTCTGCCAGACGCATTTTAAACCTGAGGAAGGAGGAGACTGGTATCCCGTCCTGGATCGGGAAGGGACGCCGCTTCGCAAAAATAAAGGGGGAAAGCACAGGGTGGCGTTTCATGTACCGCGTGCGCTGATGAATCTCAGCGTATTATTTGAAACTGTAAGTTGATCTGTGTTTAGAAAGGAGAAGGAAGCTTATGACAAGAAGGAGGAGGTCAGCGCTTGTACTGGCTTGTCTGCTGGTATTGATGACGGGGTGTGCAAATCATAATACTGCACAGGAGAGTGGTGCAGAAATAGAGTCAGATACAAAGGCAAATACCAACGCAGAGAAAAAGACGGGTAAAGACAAGGAAAACAGCGGGGAATCCAGCGAAAAGATAGAGGAAAACGCTTCAACTGCCAATACTTCAGGATCGAATTCCGGAAGTCCGGTAACCATAAAGATTGCAAATTATGCAGTTCTGGAAAAGGGGTATGAGGAATTCTGGCAGAATGTAAAAGAGGGATATGAGGCGAAATATCCCAATATAACAGTGGAATGGGTGACAGCACCTTACGGCGAGATTTTAAACCAGGTTATTAATATGGCAGGAGGCGGAGACAAAGTAGATTGTGTCTTCGGCGAGGATATCTGGATTCCGTCGTTGGTTGAAGCCGGACTGGCGGCCCCTATGGATCAGGTACTGGATTCGGACTTTTTAAATGACTATTATCCGGAGGCATTAACGGCACATTCTATGGATGGCACTGTGTATGCTGCTCCGCTGTATTTGACTCCGCCGGTATTATTTTACAACAAGGAACTTTTTAAGGAGGCTGGCCTGGATCCGGAGAAGCCGCCGAAGTCTTATGACGAAATGATGGTGATGGCAGAGAAGTTGTCACAGTTAAAATCATCTGACGGAAACAAGGTATATGCGTTCGGATTCCCGACTGGATCGGTGATTGTAGTGGGATCTTATCTGCAGGGGCTGATAAAGAATTTTGGCGGCGAGATTTTGGATGCGGATGGAAAGCTGGATGTGAAAAATACTGGATTCGTTGATGCCTTTAAATTTTTACAGGAGTTAGATGAAAAGGGCTATAATCCCCAGAATGCAAAGGCAAAGGATTTAAGAAATCTTTTTGCACTGGGGCAGCTGGCTATGTATTATGATAAGACTGGCGGAATCAACGGTGTCACTTCTATTAATCCGGCAGCAGCAGATTTTACAGCTACTGCATGTCCACTGGCTGGAGGAGGGGGAAGCGGTGAGACAGTTTCACAGTCCCACTGTTTTATTGCAATTGACAACGGCCAGGAGAAAAAAGAAGCGGTTAAGAATTTTATTCAGTATGTGATTACTCCTGAAGTAATGGAAGACTACATGACAAATATCGCACCTGCGTATCCGGCTAAAAAAGCCATGGATCATATGGAGGGAGTGAATAACAGTGCATTTTTAGCAGGCGCCAGGGATACAGTAAACCATCTCTCTCCCAGTTTGATGTTTCCGTCAGTGGCAGATTTTAATTTGGAACTCTGCGCTCTCGCCCAGGCTGTGACGATGGGGGATGAGGAGGTCCAGACGGCGGCAGCAGATTTTGAGAAATCTGTTCAGCCATTGCTGCCATAAAATAGGCCAGTGGTATCAACGGTTTTGTAAGCGGCAGCACGTGACTAAAATAAGAAACGTGCTGCCGCTTTGTTTATAGGAAAGTTTGATCATTAGATGACTTCCATGAGGGTCAGATTCCCTTTCGTTTGCTGGAAGGGGGACTTTGTATGTGGACTATGTACGAAGGCTTTAGAGCCTGGCCTGCTCTATTTCTTAAAACAAAAATAATTAAAAAAAGGTATTGACAACAACATTAAGTTATGGTAAAAATGGTATATACACACGAGTTGATATAAATTATAATTGTGCAAATTACTAAGAAATGGGGAAGGTAATATGATGCAGTTAACGATTGGTTTTATAACAACCTGTTCAGGACGATGGCCGAGAGAGATTCCTGAGCAAAGAAACAAAGAGTACGGAGACTGGCTCGTAGCTCAGATGCCGGAAGCAAAAGTAGTCCGTGCGCCAGAACTTGGCAGCGGAAGTGAGTCTGTAGAAGCGGCGGTCAGAGAATTTAAGCGGCAGGAAGCTGATGTCATCGTTCTTGTATACGGGGCGTTTACTGGTGATGATGTAGCTTCTTATCTTGCAGAAATGCTTCAGAAACCGATTATCCTCTGGGCACCGTATGAAGTCCCCTTTGAAAGGGAGGACAGACTGTATTCTAATGCACTCTGTTCCATGACAATGAATGCGGCCGCATTAAGACGGCTGGGAGTCTCCTGTCATACAGTTTACGGAAGCAGGGAAGAGGAGAGGGCAGCAGAGAAAGTCATAAATCTTCTTCGTGCCTATGGAGCGGTTAAGTCCTTAAAGCATACGACATTAGGTCTGTTAGGATACCGTCCGACAGCATTTTATAACTGCGCATTCGATGAAGGGCTGATTCGAAGAACCTTTGGAGTTAAGATTGAAGAGACCGATTTGAAGGTAGTTTTTGATAAGATGGATCGTTTGCCGGCGGAAGTATATGAGGCAGATATGGCGAAGATGGCGGAAATTTATGATATAGAGAACCTGCCAAAGGGTCATATGGAGAATCATTCCAGATTGTACCTGGCATTAAAAGATGTAATGGCAGAACAGCATTACGATTTTGCAGCGATTAAGTGCTGGCCGGAGATGGGAAATTTACATACGACACCGTGTGCAGTGTTGGGAAGGCTGGCTGATGATGGGATTATCATTGGGTGTGAAGGCGATGTCGATGCAGAACTGGCTCAGATGACAGAGTATTATCTCACGGGAGAGCCAAGTTTTATTACAGATTTGATTAATATTGATGAGGAGAAGAATGTAATCACCTTCTGGCACTGTGGAAATGCAGCTCCATCTTTATTTAATAAGGAGTATGAGGTGGAAATCAGAAACCATCCGCTGGCTGGACAGGGAACCGCTTTTTATGGGGCACTGAAGCCTGGAAAGGTGACGGTTGCCAGGTTCTGTAATATTGACGGAGCATATAAACTCTTTCTTCTCAGCGGAGAAGCAGTCGCAATGGATCGCTGTACAAAAGGCGTTACAGCCAGTGTAAAAGTGGAGCGGCCGGTTAGAGAGATCATAGAAGGAATTATAGCAGAGGGAGTGCCTCACCATTACAGTATTGTCTGGGAAGATGTGGCGGAAGCCATGAAGGGAATCTGTGCATTGCTTAATATTCCGGTTATTGAGATGTAAAAGCTGACTGTGGTCATTGACACTTTTTCTCATGCAGAGGTATACTGAATAAAAGTACAGCACTGGAGTTTTAGAGTATGCGGCAAGGAGAAAAAAACGTATGGAGAGAAACAGTGAGCGGGTCACAAGAGCTGATGTGGCAAAGGCTGCAGGGGTGAGCGAAACCATTGTATCGTATGTCGTGAATAATAATCGTTATGTAGCGAAAGATAAAAGGCAGAGAGTGGAAGAGGCTATTGCGGCCCTGCACTACCGGCCCAACAATGTGGCGAGAGCTTTAAAGGGAAAACGAAGTAATCAGCTGCTTTTCATTGCAGATCAGATCACGAATGAATATTTCAGCAGAATTGTCAGCGAGATGGATAAGTATGCGTATGAAGCGGGATTTCTGATTTCTCTTTGCGCCAACCGAAATACACCGGAGTTTGTTTCACAGGTTATAAGCCGCCAGTATGATGGAATTATTATCAGTTCTATCAGCTTTCCGGAAGAATATGTAAGACACTTCAGTAAGGCCGGAATTCCGGTACTGCTGTTTGAACATAAGAAACACGATACTCTGCCTGAGAATGTGGCGACGCTGGCTTCCGGATTGTATTCCGGCGCGAGAAGAGGAGTAAACCATCTAATCAGCAGAGGAAAAAAGAACATAATCTACATTGATCGTATCAGCAGGCGGGGGAATGTCAGCGGTCCATCAGATCTGCGCCTCAGCGGTTACTTAGATGAGCTTCACGATCACGGCCTGGAGGCTGGTGATGGTACTGTAATAGCCGGATGCCATACGGAAGAGGAACTGACAGAGACTGTGGCGAATTACTTACGGAGTCACGAGTATGTGGATGGAATGATGGGACGTAACGATATGGTAGCCTGTATAGCCATGCAGGCGGCGATTGGAATTGGAAAACGCGTACCTGAGGATATCGGTGTTGTGGGATTTGATAATTCCAGCATCAGCCAGTTTTGTTCTCCTAAGCTTACTACACTGGAGATGCAGCGGGAAGAGATAAGCAGAACGGTTATTGATATGATGGTTCAGATGATCGGGGGGAAGATGCCGGAAAATGCGACATTTGAGACGAAACTGATCGTTCGTGAAAGCACTTAAGAAGGCATAGCAGCATTATGAAATTATAAAATGGGAAACCATTTTATATTGGGGAATATACACTCGTGTGTATATTTCCCAAGCTAATAATATAGAAACTCTAAAAACTATATTTTAATGAGGAAAGAGAGGGTATTACAATGAAAAAAAGAAGACTGGCAGCACTGGCACTTGCATGTGTTATGGCATTAACCACAGGATGTTCCGGTGGAGGCGGCAGTACGGCGGGGAGTGCAGCAGACACGGAAGCGAAGACAGAGGCAGGGGCAAAAGAGGAAGCGAAGACGAGCGAAGCTGGAAGCGGAGAAAAGGTTACATTAAAAATTGCCAACTATGCCGTTCTGGAAAAGGGATATGATGAGTTCTGGAGCAGCGTAAAGGCCGGATATGAAGAGAAATATCCGAATGTAACGATCGAATGGGTAACAGCACCTTATGGAGAGATATTAAATCAGGTTATCAACATGGCAGGCGGCGGAGACCGTGTGGACTGTATTTTCAGTGAGATGATCTGGCTGCCAGCACTGGTAGATTCTGGTCTTGCAATGCCGATGAAGGACGTCCTGGATGAATCCTTCTTAAATGACTACTATGCGAATATTCTTGAGGCACACTCTGTCGATGGAGAGGTTTACGGAGCGCCGCTTTATGTATCTCCGTCCCTTCTATTCTACAACAAGGAGTTGTTTAAGAAAGCCGGCCTGGATCCGGAGCAGCCGCCAAAAACCTATGATGAGATGCTTACAATGGCTGAGAAGCTATCAACTCTGACAACGGATGATGGAAATAAAGTATATGCGTTTGGGCAGCCGACAGCGTCTGTTATCGTAATTGGTTCTTCTATTCAGGCGTTTGCAGCTAACTTTGGTGGAAAGGTTATTGACGATAACGGCAAGCTTACTGCTGACGATCCTGCATTTAAAGAATCCCTGGAGATGTTAAAACTTCTGGATCAGAAGGGATACAATCCGCAGAACGCGAAACCGAAGGATTTAAGAAACTTATTTGCACTCGGCCAGTTGGCTATGTATTACGATAATTCATGGGGCTTTAACGGTGCAAAGTCCATTAACCCTGATGTAGTGAACTTTGCTGCAGCGGCAGAGCCGCTAAAGGGCGGAAACGGTGATGGTGCATCAACACTTCAGTCTCACTGCTTTGTAGCAGTGGACAATGGACCGGAACATGTAGAAGCAGTTAAAAATTTTATCCAGTATGTAATTACACCTGAAGTATTAAATGACTATATTGCCAACATTGCGCCAGCTCTTCCGGCGAAAAATTCTATGAAGGATATGGAAGCTGTAAAAAACAGCCCGATTTTAAATGGTGCCGGGGATTCTGTTGAGAAGGCAGAACCGGTTTATATGTTCCCAACATTATCTGAATTTAACCTGGAACTTTGTGCACTGTCACAGGCAGTAACGGTAGGAGGAGAGGACGTGGATACGGCGATCGAAGGATTTAAGACGGCCGTACAGCCACTGCTTCCATAGGGAATGAAAGATAGTATAAGAATCAAAGAAAGAGAAATGAGGTAAAAGGATATGGCAGGAAAGAAACCGAACGTTGTATTTATTCTGACGGATGATCAGGGAATCTGGT
This sequence comes from Hungatella sp. SB206, assembly GCF_051132295.1. Lineage (NCBI taxonomy): Bacteria > Bacillati > Bacillota > Clostridia > Lachnospirales > Lachnospiraceae > Hungatella > Hungatella sp. SB206. The sequence continues at coordinate 2,062,397 of NZ_CP096603.1, forward strand.
CCATGGGCTGTTATGGCAATTGCGAGATCCGGACGCCAAACCTTGATAAGTTGGCGAGACAGGGAGTGAGATTTGATAACTTTTTCTGTACGTCACCGGTTTGTTCTCCTGCCAGAGCTTCTCTGTTAACAGGAAAGATTCCGTCACAACACGGAATTCTTGATTATCTAAGCGGAGGGAACGGAGGCGCTTCCCAGGCAGCAATTGAGTTTTTAAAGGATCACCGCGGGTATACGGATATCCTGGCCGAAGAAGGCTACACCTGTGGACTGAGCGGAAAATGGCATTTAGGCGACGGCGGCCATCCGCAGAAGGGCTTCTCCTTCTGGTACGCACACCAGAAGGGGGGCGGCCCCTACTATAATGCACCAATGTTCCGGGACGGAAAAAAGGTGGAGGAAGAAGGGTACATAACAGATATTATTACTGATGAAGCGATATCTTTCATAGACAGAGAAAAGAATAAAAAGCAGCCATTTTATTTAAGCGTGCATTATACTGCTCCCCATTCTCCGTGGATTAACTGCCATCCGAAGAAATATACGGATATCTATGAGGATTGTCCGTTTGAAACATGTCCACAGGGAGAGATACATCCGTGGGCAAAGACAGAAGTACTCGCAGGATATCAAAGGCCCAGAGAATCCCTGATCGGTTACTTTGCAGCGGTTACGGCTATGGATGATAATGTAGGGCGTATTTTAAAGAAGCTGGAAGAGGAGAATCTGATGGAAGATACTTTGATCATTTTCTCCAGTGATAACGGCTTTAACTGCGGTCATCATGGAATATGGGGGAAGGGAAATGGTACGTTCCCGCTCAATATGTATGATTCTTCTGTAAAGGTTCCTTTCATTATGTGTCATAAGGGCCATATTCCGGAGAACCAGGTATGTGATGAGATGCACAGCGGATATGATTTTATGCCGACTCTTTTGGAATATCTGGGATTTGAGAATGACGAAGCGGATGAACTACCGGGAAAGAGTTTTCTGCCGGCACTGATGGGACAGGAGCATAAGAATGAAGATGGCAGAGTTGTTGTATTTGATGAGTATGGGCCAGTCCGTATGATTAGGAGCAGGAAGTATAAGCTGGTACACAGATATCCATATGGTCCTGATGAATTCTATGATTTGGAAGCGGATCCGGGGGAGACGCATAACGGAATCGAAGATGAACAGTATCAGGAGATGATACAGGATATGAAGAAGCAGATGGAACTGTGGTTTTTACAGTACGTGGATCCAAGAATTGATGGTGCTAAGGAGCCGGTTATGGGCGGCGGACAGAGAGACTTAGCAGGACTTTTGGGACCTGGTATCAATGTATATGGGGAAAATATATAAAGGGAGTTGTAACAATGGAGAAAGGTATTAAGAAATCCCTCTGGAAGAGCCAGACGGGTGATAAAATATTTGCGATCGCGCTGATGATTCCGGCCATTATCACAACAGTTTCATTTATTCTGGTTCCTGTTGTGGATTCAATTTACCGAAGTTTTTTCGATTATAAGGTGAGAAATATTATCTCGGGTCAGCCGGGGGTATGGAATAACTTCGCCAATTATACAAAGTTGTTTTCCAACGGAAAGCTGATTCCGTCCATGACTAACACCCTGGCGTTTGTCTTTGGAGTGGTTATTGCTCAGTTCGTGCTCGGTATGGCTTTGGCACTGATTCTTAACAGCAATGTAAAATTTTCAAGGTTTATCCGAAGTATTATGATGGTTCCCTGGGTGGTTCCGACACTGATTTCTGGTCTTGTATGGTTGTGGATGTTCCAGCCTCAGTACGGTCTGGTTAAGTATTTCGTAGGAATCTTAACAAAAGGCAGAATTACGGATTTTGCGATTTTAAATAATCCGGCTACGGCCATGTTTGGTGTATCGGTAGCGGCATTGTGGAAGCAGATTCCACTTGCCACACTGCTTCTGCTGGCCGGACTTGCCAATGTCCCGGAGGATATGCAGGAAGCGGCAAAGATTGATGGAGCGAACGGTGTTCAGCGATTTTTCCGCATCGTCCTTCCATACATGAAGAGTGTAATCAAGGTTACGGTATCCATGTCCATCATTGAGAACTTCAAACAGTTCCCGCTGTTCTGGACTATGACAGGCGGTGGCCCTAATAACTCGACGACCACCATGGCGATCTTAAGCTACCGGGAGGCGTTCGTCTCCAACAACTTTGGATCAGGAGCTGCGGTTACAACCGTCTGGATGCTGATGATGATTATCGTAGTCTATATTTATAACCGCATCTTCAAGAGCGAAGACATGTAGAGGGGGTGGAAAGCTTATGAAACGAAAACGTATCCTTAATGGCGTAATAAAATACGTGGTGTTAATTATAATTCTCGTCTTTTTGCTGTTCCCCCTTTTGTGGGTATTGCTGACGTCCTTTAAGACCAATATGGAGGCGTACAAATTCCCTCCGACCTTTATTGTGAGGAATCCTACTTTCCAGAGTTATATCAATCTGTTTACTGTGGATAATGATTTCTTTACCTATTATAAGAACAACTTTATTGTAGCCGGTTCCACCGCGCTGCTGACAACCTTTATGGCAATTATTTCCGGTTATGCACTGTCCCGTTTCCACTTTAAGTGGAATAAATGGATTATAGCTGCATTTACCTCCGCTCAGATGTTCCCGGTTGTCAGCCGTTTGATTTCCCTGTATAAAATACTTGGAGATGTTAACCTGATTAATACCCATGCGGGACTGATCCTGGCCATTGCTGCCGGACAGCTGCCGTTCACTATCATGCTGATGTCCAGTTTCTATGACGGGATTCCGAGAGAACTGGAAGAGGCGGCTCGTGTAGACGGAGCAGGCAGGTTTGGAACACTGTTTCGAGTCGTTGTTCCATTAGTGAAACCCGGCATGCTGGCAGTTGGTATTTACGCATTCTTGCTGTCCTGGGATGATTATTTACACGCATCCACACTCATACAGACAGACTCGCTTCGGACATTATCCGCAGGCGTGGCGCTTCGCTATCTGGGCGAGCTTTCCTATGACTGGTCTCTGATCAATACGATATCCATTGTGGGCACAATACCTATGGTAATTGTATTCTTCTTCTTCCAGAAATATATGATTAAGGGCCTGGTAGCTGGAGCTGTAAAAGGTTAAGAAAAAGGAGAAAATTATGCTTGTAACTAACAAAGAAAATCTAATTGAGGCATCCAAAAACGGATATGCCATTCCAGCACTCAACACGCAGGGCGGAAACTACGATATCATATGGGCTGCATGCCGTGCGGCTGAGGAGATGAAATCTCCCATCATTCTGGCGCACTATGTGTCTACTGGCGCTTATTCTGGTCATGACTGGTTTGTACAGGTCTGCAAGTGGTGTGCCGACAAGGTGTCAGTCCCTGTATCTATTCATCTGGACCATGGTGCTGATTTCGACATTTGTATGGAGGCTCTGAAGTTAGGCTTTACCTCCGTGATGATCGACGGTTCCACAAGTCCGATCAAAGAGAATGCTGCTATGACCAATGAGGTAATAAAGGTGGCAAAATGCTTTGGTGTGCCGGTAGAGGCGGAAATCGGAGAACTCCTTCGTCTTGACAATATGGGGACAGTGATGGAAAATAAGAATATTGTAGATCCCTGTGAGGTGAAGGAATTCCTGGAAATGTGCCAGCCCGATTCCCTGGCGATTGGCATTGGTAATGCCCATGGCTATTACAAAGGAGAGCCGGATATCCATTTAGAAGTACTGGAGGCAGTGAGAAAATTTACGGATATCCCACTGGTGCTTCATGGCTGTACTGGAATGAAGGAAGAGATTGTGAAGGAAGCGATCAAGCTGGGTGTGGCAAAGATTAATTTTGGTACCGAGATCCGGTATAAATACGTGGAACACTATGAAGAAGGACTTAAGGCTCTGGATCATCAGGGACATTCCTGGAAATTGTCCCAGTTTGCCAATGACAGGCTGACAGAAGACATCAAGGATATTATCCGCCTGGCCGGTTCTGAAGGAAAAGCTTAAAATAACGTGACAGTTCAGACGGCGGGACAATTGGCTCAGAAAGCAGCGTAAAGCTTGCTTGTAAGCGGTTTTCTGCACCAATTGTCACATCGGATGAATATCCGATGCTTCTTGACCGGCTTTTTCGGTCAAGAAGATGAGCTATCTGAACTGTTACAAAATAAAGAGAGGACTTATTAAAATGGAAAAGAGAAACAGTGAAGTTACATACAAAGAAATTTACTTACAGCCGGAGTCATTCGAGGCAATCAACAACACGCTTGGGGACATCTATGGTGTTCTTGACAAGGTATTCGCAGAAGATTACGATGAGCTGATCTTTACCGGCTGCGGCACCAGCCTCTATCTGGCCCAGGCAGCGGCCCACGCGTTTTCAAGCTACAACGCGATACCATCAAAAGCGGTGTGCTGTTCGGAGCTCTATTATTTCCCGGAGACCTTTGTGAAGAACCGGAAGGTGCTTGTTCTTCCGATTACGAGAAAGAGCTATACGACAGAAGTGCGCATGGCCATCGATAAAGTGAGAAGCTATCCAGGAGTAAAATCGCTGGCGATTACCTGTGATCAGGACAGCGCGCTCTACAATGATTTTATGATCCTTTCCCCGGATACGGCGGAGGACAGTGTAATTATGACCCGTTCTTTCACCAGCATGGTGTATTTGGCAGCTGTTATGGCAATGTATGCAGGCGGTAAGAAGGACGAGATCGCAGCCATGGCCGGTTACGGCGACAGCGCCCGGGACGCGTTAAAGAAGATGGATGATCTGGCAAAGAGTATTATCACAGAGCATGAGGGACTGAATCTGTTTATCACGCTTGGCCAGGGCATCAACTACGGCGTCGCCAACGAGTGCATGAACAAGATGAAGGAGATGGGACTCTCCAATTCGGAGGCTTACTTCTCACTGGAATACCGCCACGGCCCGATGAGCCTGGTGGATGAGAACACCCTGATTATCTTTTTAAGCCATTCTGAAACCGTAAAAGAGGATGCGAAGCTCCTCGCGCAGATGAAGGAATACGGAGCAGTGACAGTGGCAATCGGAAACACAGCTTCCGCAGATCTGAAAGACGCGGACTACTGCCTCGACCTGCCATATGGCTATAACGATACGCAGAATGCGGCAATTATAGGATTCATCGGTCAGTTTATAGGCTATTATATTGCAGAAAAGAAGGGTATTGATGCAGATTCCCCGAGGCATTTATCCCAGGCGATTGTGATATCCGCGTAGGCAATGAGCCATGCGAAAAACGGCAGACAGAAAATTGCGTTGTGCTTGCACAAAAGCAATTTTCTGTCTGCCGTTTTTCATAGGGCGAAGCCCGCGACCGAATGACCGAAGGTCATGAGGTGCATGGCGGACTTAGCCATAATCCAATCCCCCAGCTGCCGCGGGAATTGCAGCCCCCTCCGAAGTTGTTTATCCGGAATGTTTCCAGAGTTTTATCGATATATATGATTATGGGATTGCCAGGAGTTTTAAAATTCGCGGGTAAATTTAATATTATAGTTGTTTTTCGTAATAATTGTTCAGATTCTCGTCAGTATTTGCCAGAATCTGTCAGATTATTATAAGGGTTTATTAAAGTCTTCCGTTTGAAAATCTGTTACAATAGAACCAGTAAAACAAAAAAAGTCTGAAACCGAAAAGAAAGGAGCAGATGCAATGAAAAAAATAAAGGTTACGAAACTAATTAAATGGTTTATCGTTCTGACAATGGTACTCTGTATCTGTTCCGGTTTCGTTGTTGCCGGTAAGGGATACTCCATGTACTGGAACGCGCTGGATCAGATGAGTCTGGCAGATAAAGTAGAGTCCATTCAGGATAAGGAACATTATACGACATTTGAAGATCTGCCGGAGGTGTATGTGAACGCGGTGGTTTCTGTGGAAGACCACAGATTTTACAATCATTCGGGAATCGATCTCATCGCCATCGGAAGAGCCGTGTTTAATGACTTGCGTGCAGGCAGGTTCGTGGAGGGCGGAAGCACCATCACCCAGCAGCTGGCAAAGAATCTTTACTTCAGCCAGGAAAAGGAGATGACGAGGAAAGCCGCGGAGGTCTTCATGGCTTTTGACCTGGAACGTAATTACAGCAAGGAAGAGATCCTGGAGCTGTATGTAAATACGATCTATTACGGAGACGGATATTACACCGTGGCCGATGCCAGCGAAGGCTATTTTGGCAAGGCGCCGGAAGAGATGAGTAAGTATGAGAGCACGCTTCTGGCGGGAATCCCGAATGCACCTTCCAGATATGCGCCGACTAAAAATCCCGTTCTGGCAGAAAAACGCCAGATGCAGGTGTTAAGACGCATGGAAGACTGTGGTTACTTCTCTACGGAAGAAGCGGAAACAGTGGCGGCACAGATGGTTGCAATCAATTAATCTGATTAACTAAATATTGAAATCACCGGTGTTACTCCAGACTGAGAAAGAGTTTGAGCGGAGCGGCCCCGGTGATTTTTTATGTGCAGTGACAAGCATTGAAAATGGGGAAGAGGAAAAATAACTGGAAGTACTCTTGGAAAACAAGTATAATTGTAGGAGCGTTAAGCAAGGGGGCGACAAGCGGATCAGGAACAGTCTTCTCTTGTACGAAAATAAAAACATGATAAAATTGTAAACTTTACTATAAAATGCTATAATCGGACATGAGGCTGGAAATGGATTCGTATGGGGCGTGGAGTCTTAAGAAAGCGAGGCCTGAAGTGTGAAGGATTTGCCAGAAGAAAGTAATGCAAGAGAGTGTAATGCAAGAGAAAGAAGTGCAAACGCTGTAGAGGAACCGCTTGCCGAGCGGATTGATGGCCGGATTTATATTATGAGGAAACCAAAACGGTGGCATCAGCGGATTGTCAGAATTTTAAAGGAAATGATTGAGGAGTACCGGAAAACGAATCCGGGACTCTGTGAAGTGCGTACGGCTCCATTTGGCCTTACTCTGGCCGGAGGGGGGACGACTTATCTGATCCCTGATCTCTGCGTGATTCTTGACCGGGGAAAGCTGACGGACCATGGCTGCAACGGGGCGCCGGAGATTGTAATCGAGGTGGTAGCGCCGGAGTCCCAGTATATGGATTACCGGATCAAACTGACCAGATACCGGAATGCAGGTGTAAAAGAGTACTGGATCGTGGATCGGGACTGGGATCACGGTTACGTCTATTACTTCGATGACGGTGATATGGATCTGGCCTCTTTTTCCGGTGCGCTGGGGTCCAGGGTGTGCAGGGGACTGGTGTTTGATTTCTCCAGATTGAAACACCAGAAGTAAAGTTTCTGGTGGAAATCCTGCGGGAAATCCGGTATAATTGCAGAAAACAGGTACGGGACAGAAAACATGATATCTGATTTACGGAAAGGAAGAAACGATTATGGCAGCAGCGGAAAACAAAGGAAAAAGGCTCAGCAAATATGTGGACAATTATGTGGTGTTTGATTTGGAAACTACAGGAATCAGCTCGGTAAAGGATGATATCATCGAGATATCTGCCCTGAAGGTGAAGAATCATGAACGGGTGGAGACCTTTTCAAGGCTGGTGAATCCGGGGCGTCCCATTCCGGCAGGGGCCACGAAGGTGAACGGGATTACCGATGAGATGGTTCAGAATGAGCCTGGGCTCGCCCATATCCTGCCGGAGTTTTTAAACTTTATCGGCGGAGAGATTTTGATCGGCCATAATATTCAGTCTTTTGATCTTCTGTTTCTGAACCGCGTGGCCGGCGAGGTGTGTGGGACGGCAGTGCTCAACGATTTTATTGATACGTTATATATGGCCAGAGCATGCCTTCCGGGGCTTTCCCATTACCGGCTTACGGATCTGGCGGAGTATTTTAAGATCAGTTCGGAGGGGGCTCACCGGGCGCTTAACGACTGCGTGATGAACCAGATCTGCTATGAGCATATGGGAAAACTATTGAAGGACGCGGACATTCCGGTCTGCCCCAGATGCGGGGGAGAGCTTACAAAACGAAATGGCAATTTCGGCCCATTCTATGGCTGCTCCAACTACCCGGTCTGCAGGTATACGAAAAATATTGTTGTATAAGATGTAAGAAAACGGAAAGAGACATGGCGCCTGTTTTGTGATACACTGAAAGAAAAGAGTGAAGCGTGCCGGAAGGCAGGAAAGGACAGGGAGATGGAGGATAAGAATCTGTATAACAAAGTCATGCTGATTGCATTTTGTATTATTCTTGTACTGCTGGGAGCGGGAATGTACAGCCGCAGCACAGCCGCACAGCGGGCCTCAGAGAATTACGTTCCCAGAGGAAACGTCCAGGAAGTACAATTGGAAACAGAGCGTACTGCTGTATGAACGCTGTTTTGACATACATAAGGAATATGGCGCCTTACATGGCGTATGCGGTACCGGTCATATGGATCGTCCGTTTAATCGCTGTGCGGAGGCTGCGTAAGAGTCACAGGAGCACCACAGTATGTCATGAGGCAGGACTGTGGTGCTTTCTGCTCTTTATGGCGGGGCTGGCCTCCATTACTATCATTCCGCGCAGCGCGGAGGGCGGGCTTACCGGTTTTGTGGGGCTGAAGGGATTTTCGAGGATCAATCTGATTCCGTTCCGCATTATTATGGATTCGTGGAAAGCCCTGTCAGACGGAAACTGGATTTATCCCATGATTAATATAGCAGGAAATATCGTGATGTTCATGCCGGCGGGCTTTTTCACAGCGCTTCTCTGGAAAGGGGAGTCCTTAAAGAAAGCGGCCTTTGCGGGCTTCTTTTTTTCGCTTACGGTGGAGATATGTCAGCTGCCCCAGGCGAGGGGGACGGATATCGATGATTTGTGGCTCAACACGCTGGGCGCTGTTCTGGGCTATGGTGTATTTTGGTTGATAAAAAGATACAGACCGCTGTGGATCCCGGGATTTCGGGTCAGAGAGACATCTGGTATGCAGGTTAAAGGAGAGACGAAATGACATTTGAGATTGTGAAGGCGGAGGAGAAGGATTATGAGCTTTTTGCTTCCATTATTCAGAAAGTATATGAGGCGATGGAGCAGAAGGAGTGGTTTGCGGCCGATAATGCGGAGTACACATACGAAATGCTGAAATACAGCAACGGAGTCGGTTATAAGGCGATTCATCAGCCCTCGGGCGCGGTGGCTGGAATTTTACTTACGACATTTCCCGGGGATTCCGAGGAAAATCTGGGGCGCGATATTGGCCTTCCGGAATCGGAGCTTTTGCTGGTGGCTCATATGGATTCCGTGGCAATTCTTCCGGAGTACCGTGGTGCAGGCCTCCAGAAAAGGCTGATGCAGCACGCGGAGCAGGAACTGGCAGAACGGGGATACCGTTATTTTATGTGCACGGTGCACCCGGAAAACCGGTACAGCAGGCAGAATATCATCAAGCAGGGCTTTAAACCGGTAAAAACTGCGCTGAAGTATGGAGGTTATCGGAGGGAGATATTTTTACGCGACAGGAGCGAAGGTCTGGATTGACGGATCATTATTTGATGGATGATCATTTGACGGATGTTAATAATAAAAATAGAAATAGAAATGGAAGATCGGGTATGGGTGATAAATGGTCGGAAGCCTTTATAAAGGCGTTAAAGGATGGGGATACAGAACAGGTGAAGCGGATTCCGAAAGCGGACTTACATAATCATTTTGTGCTGGGAGGCAGCAGGGCCTTTATTCGTGAAAGAAAGGGGCTCGTGATTCCTGCGCTGGAAGGCATTCTGGAATCGATGCAGGAGATGGACCGCTGGAATCAGGAGTATATTGGAAAGTATTTTGAAAGCGGGGAAGGGCGGCGTTTCCTCATTGAGGCGGCGTTTGTTCAGGCCAGGGAAGACGGCGTCACAGTCCTGGAGATTGGAGAGGACGTATGGGGGCTGCGGCCTGTGGGCTGAATGAGGAACTTTTATACGCGGAGGAAGAACACAAATTTTCATCAAACGTTTGCGTGAAATATGATTGACGTTTTCCCTCTTTTTTCGTATACTTTCTATAACGGCTGACTGAAGTCACCACCCTGAAACAGAATGGTTGCAGGCATAAGAAATGCATGGCATTGGATGAAAGCAAATATAGATAAAATATGACAATACTACGTTACGGATGAAATATGACAATTTCTGTTTTTTGCATTCAGGACTCAGAATGTGGATTGAAATAATAGTATGATTGCGTAACGGTACAATAGCGGAAGTTTATAACAATACAACCGATATAGGAATCGCAGTAACCGGAGTATCGGTCAGCAGAGCAGAAGTGAATAGAATGATGATCAGATACCAGGAAGGTATGAGTATTCCCAAGGAGTACGCCTGAACCTGGTATTTTTATTTTGCAGATCATTCCTTTAGGATAGTACGCGAAAACGTCTGCACAAAAGGCCTTACGCCGTATCTAAAACCGCTGCTGCATCTCCTGTTATACTTAGTCTGTTATATTTATGAACCTTTGCCGGCAGAAAACAGGAAGGGAAAGATAGATGAAAAAAAGAGGATGGAAACTGAAAACGGCGGTTTTATTGGCTGCGGCAGCGATTGTGATCACTGGATGCAGTGCCGGTAAGAGTCAGGAAGCAACGGGGACGGAAGGAAAGGAAGAGCGCACGGAGCAGAGTGCGGCGGGCGGTACAGAGAGTACGACTGAAGGAACAGGCGCGGGTAAAGACAGCGTAATCGTGGTGATGGGGCCCAGCTCGGAGCCGGAGGCGGGATTTGACCCGGCCTATGGATGGGGCGCGGGAGAACACGTGCATGAGCCGCTGATTCAAAGCACGCTGACCGTGACGACAGCGGATTTAAAGATTGGTTACGACCTTGCTACAGATATGAGCGTCAGCGATGACGGATTAACCTGGACCGTGAAGATTCGGGATGGCGTCTCCTTTACCGACGGAGAGAAGCTGACTGCGAAGGATGTGGCATTTACATATAATACGCTGAAGAGTACGAGCTCAGTCAATGATTTTACCATGCTGGACTCCGTCCAGGCGGTGGACGACATGACCGTGGTTTTTCATATGAAACGGGCCTATTCGATCTGGCCGTATACCATGGCAATCGTGGGAATCGTTCCGGAGCACGCGTATGGCGCTGATTACGGAGAGCACCCGATCGGTTCCGGCCGCTACATTATGAAGCAGTGGGACAGAGGACAGCAGGTGATATTTGAGGCAAATCCCGACTATTACGGGGAAGCGCCGAAGATGAAAAAGGTGACTGTGCTGTTTATGGAAGAGGACGCGGCATTTGCGGCGGTGCAGTCCGGACAGGTGGATCTTGCCTATACGGCAGCTTCTTATTCAGATCAGACCATTTCCGGCTATGATCTGCTTTCCTTCGAGACAGTGGACAACCGCGGCTTCAATCTTCCGGCCATAGCAGCGGGAGGCAGCGATGGTAACGGAAATCCCATTGGTAACGATTTTACCGCAGATGTGCGTGTGAGACGGGCCATCAATATCGCCATCAACAGAGACGAAATGATTGAAAATGTGTTGAGCGGTTACGGAAGCCCGGCCTACAGTGTCTGCGACAAGATGCCGTGGTACAATAACGCGGCAGAAACAAAGTATGACGCGGAAGGCGCGAAGGCGCTCTTAGAGGAAGCCGGATGGACAGAAGGAAATGACGGAATCAGGGAAAAGGACGGCAAAAAGGCTGGCTTTACACTGATGTATCCGGCCGGGGATTCTGTGAGACAGGCTCTTGCCGCAGATACGGCAAACCAGCTGAAGGAGATCGGCATCGACGTGAAGACTGAAGGCGTGGGCTGGGATACCGCCTATGACCGTGCGCAGGCAGAACCGCTGATGTGGGGCTGGGGAGCACATACGCCGATGGAGCTTTATAATATTTACCACACCATGAAGGACACAGGGCTGGCGGAATACTCTCCATACAGCAATGAATCCGTGGACCGCTATATGGATGAAGCACTGGCAAGCAGCAGCCTCGAGGAGTCTTATGAGCTGTGGAAGAAAGCGCAGTGGGACGGAGAGACCGGTATTACGGAACAGGGCGATATTCCGTGGATCTGGCTCGTCAATATTGACCACCTTTACTGGGCGAAATCTGATCTGGCTGTGGCACAGCAGAAACTGCATCCTCACGGTCACGGATGGTCTATTGTAAATAACGTGGATCAGTGGAGCTGGAAGTAAGCAGTAAGAGTAAAAGAAAATAAGAGTAAAAGAAAATAAAAGTAAAAGGAAATTCAGGAGGCGTACGGCATTGGAAAAAAGCATGCCATGGTTTATTCTTAAAAATTTAATACGGATGGCAGTACTTCTGCTGTTGGTGAGTGCAGCGGCCTTTTTCCTGGTGTCGGCGTCTCCTCTTGATCCGCTTAAGACGAATGTAGGGCAGACTGCGCTGGGATCCATGAGCCAGGAACAGATTGCGAAGCTGGAGGAATACTGGGGGATGAATACCCCGCCGGTGGAGCGGTTTGTCTCCTGGGCCAAGGATTTCTTCCGGGGCGACATGGGGACTTCACTGCTTTACCGCCAGCCGGTGTCCCATGTGATCTCAGTGAAGCTGAAGGATTCCTTATGGCTCATGGGAACTGCCTGGCTGATATCCGGTGCGGCAGGATTGCTGCTCGGAGTGGTGGCGGGAGCGAACCGCGGAAAGACGGCGGATAAGGTTATAACCGGGTACGCGCTGGTGACCGCCAGCACGCCGGCATTCTGGCTGGCGCTGGTTCTGCTCATGATCTTCGCTGTATGGCTGAAGGTGCTTCCGATCGGCTTAAGTGTACCGATCGGAGTGGAGGCCGCCGGAGTTACTGTTTCCGACAGAATCGCTCATGGTATTCTGCCGGCTTTGACGCTTTCCATTACCGGGCTGTCTAACATCATACTGCATACAAGGGAGAAGATGGCCGAGGCCATGGAAAGCGATTACGTGCTGTTTGCAAAGGCAAGAGGCGAGTCCGAAGGGCAGATTATTCTGCGTCACGGTCTCCGCAATATCATACTGCCTGCCATGACTTTGCAGTTTGCCTCGATCAGTGAAATTTTCGGAGGCTCTGTTCTGGTAGAGCAGGTATTCTCTTATCCGGGAATCGGACAGGCGGCTGTGACGGCCGGACTGGGCGGAGATGTTCCGCTGCTTCTGGGAATTACCGTGATCAGCGCGGCGATTGTATTTGCAGGGAATTTCACCGCCAATGTGCTTTACGGCGTCGTGGACCCAAGAATCAGAAGGAGGGCAAAGGCATGAACAGAAGGAAGATGATGATTCTTCTCGCGGGCCTGTCGATTCTGATGCTGGCGGCTATTACGGTGGCAGGACAGCTCCTTTCGGAGGCTGCCATGGTGACGGATTTTTCCAGAAAGAATCTGGCGCCCTGTCTCTCTTATCCATTTGGAACGGACTGGATGGGGAGAGACATGTTTGTCCGTACCATAACGGGACTTTCCATGAGCATCCGGATCGGGCTTTTGACGGCGGCTATCAGCGCGGTGATTGCATTTCTCATGGGAATTCTGGCCGCGACCATGGGGAAAATCGCGGATGGCCTGATCATTGGGCTAATCGATCTGGTCATGGGAATTCCTCATATCCTTTTGCTGGTGCTCATCTCCTTTGCACTGGGAAAGGGATTTTGGGGTGTTGTGACCGGAATTGCGCTGACGCACTGGACTTCCCTTGCACGCCTGATCCGCGGAGAGGTTCTGCAGCTGAAGCAGAGCCAGTACATAAAGATAGCGGAAAAACTGGGACAGGGAAAGCTTACCATTGCGCTTAAACATATGACGCCTCATCTGATTCCGCAGCTGTTCGTTGGGCTGGTTCTGATGTTTCCCCATGCGATCCTGCACGAAGCCAGCATCACATTTCTGGGCTTTGGACTGTCGCCGGAACAGCCGGCCATCGGTGTCATTTTGTCGGAAAGCATGAAATATCTCGCCATGGGAAAATGGTGGCTCGCCCTTTTCCCGGGATTGTTTCTGGTCTTTGTGGTGCTGCTGTTTCATTTTATGGGAAGCACCATCAGCCAGCTTTTGGATCCGGCACACGCACATCAGTGAGATATCCCGCGAGAGTCAGATGGACCCGTAAGCGCGCCCACCTGATTCCCGCGGGAATAAATTGAAAGGATGGAAGAGGTTCGATGGAAGAGAGAAAAACAGTTCTGTCCGTGGAACATTTATCGGTGAAATTCACCCAGTATGAGAAAGGCTTTCGCCAGATAGAATTTCCCGCGATTCATGATCTGAGTCTTACGGTGAAGGAAGGGGAAATGGTGGCGGTGGTGGGCTCCAGCGGTTCGGGCAAGAGCCTCCTGGCCCACGCCGTGCTGGGAATCCTTCCGTATAACGCCGTGACCGGAGGCCGCATTGATTATGATGGGATGGAGCTGACGGGGAAGAGAATAAGAGCCCTGCGCGGCAGGGAGATCGTTCTTGTCCCTCAGAGTGTTTCCTATCTGGATCCGCTCATGAAGGCGGGGGCATCTGTGAGGAAAGGCAAAAAGGATTCGGAAACCAGAAGGAAATGCAGAGAGGTTCTGGCACGCTATGGACTTGGAAAGGAGACGGAGGAACTGTATCCGTTTGAACTATCCGGGGGCATGACGAGGCGTGTGCTGATTTCCACGGCGGTGATGGAAAAACCGAGACTGGTCATTGCAGACGAGCCTACGCCGGGACTTCATATGGAAGCGGCCAAACGGGTGCTTTCTCATTTTCGGGAGATTGCAGATGAGGGGGCGGGAGTCCTCCTGATCACCCACGATCTGGAACTGGCTTTAGAGGCGGCTGACCGGATTGTTGTCTTCTATGCGGGAACCAATGTGGAGGAGGCTTATGTTTCTGATTTTGAGGAGGAAGAAAGACTTCGCCATCCCTATACGAAGGCATTGTTCCGCGCTATGCCGCAGCACGGCTTCGTCCCGGTTTCGGGCAGTCAGCCTTACGGAAAGGAATTTTTGTCCGGATGTCCGTATGCGTCCCGGTGTGAACTGGCAGATGGAAGCTGCGGCAAAGAGGTGGAATATACGAGTCTTCGCGGAGGCATGGTGAGATGCCGGAAAGCCGCGGAAGGAGGGAACGGAAGATATGAAGCTGGAGGCGAGAGCGCTCTCTTTTCGATATGACAACGGAAACAGACAGATTTTAAACAATTTGAGTATGACGCTTATAAGCACGGATCGCCTGGGGCTCATTGCACCCAGCGGGTTCGGAAAAACGACATTCTGCAAGATTTTGGCGGGATATGAGAAGCCGGACAGCGGTGAAGTGCTTTTGGATGGAAAGCCGCTTTCAGACTGGAAGGGATACTGCCCGGTGCAGATGATATGGCAGCATCCGGAGCTGTCGGTCAATCCCAGGTGGAAGATGGGAGAGGTTTTAAAAGAGGGGGACCAGGTGGAACAGAGGATCATGGACGGTCTGGGAATTGAGCCGGACTGGCTTAACCGGTACCCTTCGGAGTTGTCAGGCGGTGAGCTCCAGCGTTTCTGCATTGCCAGGGCGCTGGGACAGAGAACGCGGTTCCTTCTGGCGGATGAGATCAGCACGATGCTGGATTTGATTACCCAGAGCCAGCTGTGGAATTTCCTTCTGGAGGAAGTGAAAAACAGAGAAATCGGCCTTCTGGCGGTGAGTCATTCGGATGCGCTGCTGGAACGGATCTGTACGAAAATACTGAGACTGTAGTGCCGGGCGGCACTGGGGCGGCGGCACTAGAATAATGCTGCACAGCGGAAACGATAAAAGGAGAAAGGATACAATTGCGATGGATGTAAAAAAGGTGTTGGAACGTGTGAGCAGTGGAGTGATGGATGTGGCAGAGGCAGAGGCACTTTTAAAGGATCTTCCCTATGAGGATCTGGGATATGCCAAACTGGATCATCACAGGAAGCTGCGTTCCGGGTTTGGAGAGACCGTGTTCTGTCAGGGAAAGCCGGATCCGTATCTGGTGGAGATTATGAAGCGGTTTTATGAGCGGGACGGTGAGGTCCTGGGAACGCGGGCGTCTGCGGAACAGTTTCTTCTGGTGAAAGAGGTGGTACCGGAGATCGAGTACGATGCGGTGTCCAGAATTCTGAAGGTGGAGAAAAAGGATAAGGAAAGAACGGGCTGTGTGGCGGTGTGTACCGGTGGGACCGCGGATATTCCAGTGGCGGAGGAAGCAGCCCAGACGGCGGAATATTTTGGCTGCGCGGTGGACCGGATCTATGATGTGGGCGTGGCGGGAATCCACCGCCTGTTGTCACAGAGGGATCGACTCATGAAGGCAAACTGCATCATTGCGGTGGCCGGAATGGAGGGGGCTCTGGGAACGGTAGTGGCCGGTCTGGTGGACTGCCCTGTGATTGCGGTTCCGACATCAGTCGGTTACGGTGCCAGCTTCCACGGAGTTTCAGCCCTCCTGACCATGCTGAATTCCTGCGCGAACGGGATTTCCGTGGTAAATATCGATAATGGATACGGCGCAGGTTATCTGGCAACACAAATAAACAGACTGGCGGTGAAATAAATGGGGAAAATACTGTATTTGGAATGTAATTCGGGAATTAGCGGAGATATGACGGTCGGAGCGCTTCTGGATCTTGGCGCCGACAGAGAAGTTCTGGAGCGGGCACTCGGCAGCCTGGGAGTGGAGGGATACCACCTCCATTTTGGCAGGGCGGTGAAATGCGGGCTGGATGCGTATGATTTTGATGTGCATTTGGAGGAAGAGGGGCATGAACATGGGCATGACCATGAGTGTGGAGAGAGCCATGGGCATGATCATGAGCACGAGCACGGGGAAGGCCATTCCCATGATCATGAGCATACGCACTCTCACAGCCATGGACATTCCCATTCACACATCCACCGGAATCTTTCGGATATTTACAGGATTATTGAGCGCCTGGATTCCAAGGAAGAAGTAAAGGAACTGGCCAGGAACATGTTTCTTATTGTGGCGGAGGCGGAAGCGAAAGCGCATGGCCTTCCCATCGATGAAGTCCATTTCCATGAGGTGGGGGCAATTGATTCTATCGTCGATATCATCAGTGTGGCAGTCTGCCTCGACAACCTGGGGGTGAAGGACGTAGTGGTATCTCCGCTGGCGGAGGGACATGGCCAGATCCGGTGTCAGCACGGAGTGATACCGGTACCGGTGCCTGCTACGGCTAATATAGCAGCGGCTCACGGCCTTGCACTGCGGCTGACGGATCAGGAGGGGGAGATGGTGACGCCTACGGGAGCAGCCATCGCGGCGGCGGTCCGGACGAGAGAAAAACTGCCTGCTTCCTGCAGAATCGTAAAGACTGGCATGGGGGCTGGTAAAAAGGATTTCGATCATGCCAATGTACTGCGCGCCATGCTTCTTGAGACGAATGAAGAGGAGAATGACCAGGCCTGGGTGCTGGAGACCAATGTAGACGACTGCAGCGGTGAGATGCTGGGATTTGTGATGGAAGAACTGTTCGCCGCAGGAGCGCTGGATGTGTGGGATACGCCCATTTACATGAAGAAAAACCGGCCGGCCTATCTGCTCTCCACACTCTGCATGGAAAATGACATCGAAAAGATGGAAGATCTGATCTTTGTACATACGACGACAATCGGTGTACGCCGCTACCCGGTTTCCAGAACTATTTTGGAGAGAAGGAAGGCGGAAGTCGAGACCCGGTTTGGTAATGCCTTGGTCAAAATCTGTACCAGAAACGAGAAAACGTTCTGTTATCCGGAATATGAGAGTGTGCGTGCCATCTGCAGAGAGACAGGCGCGGATTTCCAAAGTGTATACTGCGAGATCAGAAAAGCTGCAGAAGATTTGTTCTGCCGACAGTAAGCAAATTGACAGGAAAGACGGGAGATTACAATGACACGGACAGAAGAAAAGAAAAGACAGCTGGAAAGCGCAATGGCGCAGTATGGAAAAGAAGACATCTGCCTTGCATTTTCCGGTGGTGTGGATTCAAGCCTCCTTTTAAAGGCGGCGTCGGATGCGGCCAGGGAAAATGGGACAAAAGTCTACGCGGTGACCTTCGACAGCAGGCTTCATCCTTCCTGTGATTTAGAGATTGCGAGCCGTGTGGCGAAGGAGCTGGGCGGAATTCATGAGGTTATTACGGTAGATGAACTGGAACAGGAGGAAATCCGCCATAATCCGGTAAACCGCTGTTATCTGTGTAAACGCCATTTGTTTCAGGGACTCAGGGATTTTGCAGTACAGAGGGGTGTCCGGATTATCCTTGACGGGACGAATGAAGACGATCTGCACGTTTACCGCCCAGGAATCCAGGCCTTAAAGGAACTGGAGATTATCAGCCCGCTGGCCGAACTGCATATGACGAAGGCGGAGGTAAAGGAGCTGGCGGCAGAATATGGAATCTCTGTGGCTTCCCGGCCGTCTACACCGTGTATGGCAACCAGATTACCTTATGATACGGATATTGATTATGGGGTGCTGGAAAGAATTGCGCAAGGTGAGGCACGCTTGAGAGCACAGATTGACGGCAATGTACGTCTGCGTCTTCACGGTGACATTGTGCGGATTGAGGTAGACGGCAATGCCTTCTTAAGGGTACTGGAAATAAAGGATGAGATAATCAGAGGCCTAAAGGAACTGGGATTTGTATATATCACTCTGGATCTGGAGGGCTTTCGGTCTGGAAGTATGGATTTAAAAATCGAAAAGTAATGTAAGTCAAAAGACCGTGTATCTGCTGGCCAATCAATACCAGCCGGGATACACGGTCTTATTGCTTCATTTTTTACAAACATCAGGAGTACTGCGCTTCCATTTCTTTAATTCTTTCATACAGCCGGTCGTTGACAGGTGTAGAGAGGCCATGTTTTTTAGCCATACGGCCTACGGTTCCGGCAAACATTTCCACCTCCGATGGGCGGTGCGAAATCCCATCCTGCCGCATGGACGGCATGCCGTCGGGGGAAAGTGTCTCCAGCAGTCTGATGTAATCCTCTAAATCCTGTTCTGTCAGATTGACATGCTCCGCTTTAGCAAGGGCAATGACCTCACGCATGGCGCCTACCATGGTATCGTGTGCTTCGCCTGGCGTCAGGGTGCCGGAGTAGGTGGTTTCGTACGCCATGCATGTCTGGTTTACACCGACATTCAGCATGAATTTCCCCCACAGGCGGTGCAGGATATCGTCTTCAGCCACATAGGCGATCTTTGCCCTGTCCAGGAAGTCAGTCATGGCTTTTAAGCGGTCAGCCTGGTCCGGTGTCCGGACACCAATTCTCAGTTCACCGAATTTTGTGTAGGTCAGGGCGGCTCCGAATTTCATGGCATCCATGCCCTGGGCGATGGAGTAGAGTACTTTTTCGTGACCGTATCGTTCTCCGATTATCTGCTCGCTGCTGATCCCATTCATGACAGAGATGATGGTGGTATCCGGCCCTACACAGTGTTTCATGGTATCCAAAGCAGCGGGAAGCGCGTTGTATTTGACTGCAACGATTATAAAATCAGCAGGGGCAGCCGTTTCACAGTCCTCAACCGGAAAGGAACGGCGCTCCCCGTTGACAGTAAAATTCATTTCTCTGTATTTTTTAATCCGGTCTTTGTCTGCAATGAAACGGACGGCAGATGTCCCGAGCTCTGCTGCTATCTGATTACCGTATAATAAGCCTAGCGCGCCCATGCCGACGATGGCGGTGGTCTGTATTTCTTTCATGATTTGCCTCCCTTACAGCGATTTTATTTATCATACCACTGGAGGTATCATAAGTAAAACAGAAACGGTAAAAATATGGATAAAATCCAAAAAGGTACTTGTAAAATACAAGTACCTCGGGTATAATGTACTTAGAAGTGATCAAAAGATTTGAGTTGTCTGATGATCAAAACTTCGGATAACTGAGTAATTTATAGTTACAAGCTATCCTCTACTGGCTATAGAGGATAGCTATTTTCTATTCTGACGATTATCTATGTAGGCCAGTGCTGTGAAGATAACCAGCGCCAGTGTCAACACTTCAAGTGTATTCATACCACATATCCTCCTTCGCATATTTCCGAAGGAAACCATCAGACTATCCTCTGACCGTTGCACAATTATACAAAGTTATTTTAATATAAAAACAAGGTAAAATCAATGGCAGTTTTTATTGCAGCCCCTTTTGATTTTCGACAAATCACTCTCTCTTTTTATCTTACAATATTTCCCTTACAATACTCCAGTATCATATCCAGGTAAACCCTCGCATACTGGGGCAGATACCGGTTTTTCTGATAAGCAGCGATCAGGGTGTTTTCGATTTTTTCATTTCCTATAGAAAAGCATGCACAGGGAGAACTGGACTGTTTCTTTAAATAATGGTAATAGCTCTCTGGTGCGAAGGCCGCGCCCATGCCTTCCATGGCCAGGCGGATGGACATCTCGCTGTTGCGGGTGTGCATCAGGATATGAGGTTCCATTCCATATTCGGAAAACAGTTTCAGGGCAATGCCTCCGGTATTCTGGTCGGGATAGAGGAGGATGAAGTCTTCTTCCGCAAGCAGCCGTAAATCCAGCCATGGGTATTTGAAGCCTTCTCTCTCCACAGCCTTTGAGGCCGCGGGGCTGGAAGCGGAGAGTACCAGGACCATCTCTTCCTTTCCAAGAATCTGATAATCTAAATCCCTGGGATATTCGTGAACATTATAGAAGGTTAAATCCACGGTATGGTCGTTAAGGGTGTGCTCCGCGACGAAATTGACTTCTTCCATCATATTTACCGTTACGTGGGGAAATTGTTTGTGAAAACGCGGCAGAGTGGGGCCGATTATGCTGTTGCCAAG
Organism: Hungatella sp. SB206; assembly: GCF_051132295.1. NCBI lineage: Bacteria > Bacillati > Bacillota > Clostridia > Lachnospirales > Lachnospiraceae > Hungatella > Hungatella sp. SB206. The sequence goes on from NZ_CP096603.1 coordinate 2,083,160, forward strand.
CATGATCGGAATCGCAATGTTTAAACGGCCGTGGTTTTGGTGCATAATATCATCAAGCTCTGTATCCCATTCCAGGCCGTATTCCACGATTTTTTCCGCGTAATGGAGATAGCGCTCGCCCACATAGGTAGGGAAGTAGCCGTTTCCAATCCGGTCGAACAGGCGGGTTCCAAGCTGCTGCTCTAAATTTTTTAAATATTTACTTAAGGAAGGCTGGGAGATGAACAGGGCCTCGGCCGCCTTGCTGATGCTCTTGTGGCGGGCGATGGCGAGAATGTAGCGGGCTTCTTTTAATTCCATGGCGGACTCCTCCTGGGTGAAAGAAAATGGATCAACGGGGGATTATAGCTTTACTGCATAAAAATTATAGATTATATGTATTTGACGTACAGTATATCACATTTTATAATAAATGTACATCGTTGGATTAACTAAACTAATAAATAAAAATGAATTTGGAGAGGTCGAGATGAAGAAAAGTAGTGCATTTGTTATGGTGGTGCCCGGACTTGTCATCCTGGTGGTGTGTCTGTTTCTTCCGCTTTTGAAGGTTCTGGTCCCCACGCTCTTTGCCGGTGAGTATCCGTTAAGCTCTTACGTGGACTTTTTCCTGGACGAGTATTATCTAAAGATATTCGCAAGGACCGTGAAGGTGGCGGTTATTACGACGGCGGCATGTATGGCGGCAGGTGTTCCGACCGCGTATTTTATCAGCCGGTGCGGCAGAAAATGGCGGGGAATCCTTCTTGCAGTTTCCATTTTCCCGATGATGACAAATTCTGTCATCCGAAGCTTCGCATGGATCAATATCCTGGGAAGCAATGGGATTATGAACCGATTTCTGATGGCCGCGGGATTTGCGGATAAACCGGTGAAATTATTATATACCGATTTCGCCATTATCATCGGTTCTGTTTACTTATTCCTTCCATTGATGATCGTTACGGTGGCTGGTGTCATGGAGAACATTGGGGACGATATGATGGAAGCCGCTCAGAGCCTGGGTGCCAACCGGTTTACCGCGTTTCTGAAGGTTGTTTTCCCCATGAGCCTTCCGGGAATTATTGTGGGCGGTATCCTCGTGTTTACCGGAACGCTGACAGCCTATACTACACCGCAGCTGCTGGGCGGCAATAAAAATATGGTGCTGTCGACCTTTATTTACCAGCGCGCCATGACTGTGGGTGACTGGAATGGAGCGGCGGTCATATCCCTGATTATGATTATTGTGACGTTGATTGTCATCAAAGGATTTAACGCTCTGGCAAACAGGCTGGACAGAAGAGGAGGAAGCCATGCGTAAGAATAAACTGCTCACGATTTTTGCGGTGCTGGTATTTGCATTTCTGATTATACCGCTCATCATCATCACCGTGACGGCGTTTGGCGGGGGAAATGCCATAACCTTTCCGATTGAGTCATTTTCCACGAAATGGTTTCTCAATGTCTTCTCTCTGAAATCCTTCCGGAAATCGTTTTTAACGAGCCTGGAGATTGCGTTTCTGGCTACCTTTATCGCTCTTCTGGTGGGAATTCCGGCGGCCTACGCGCTGGCCAGATCCGGGATGAAGGGAAAAGGGATCTTAAAATCGGTGTTCCTGTCGCCTACCATTGTTCCGGGTATTGTCATCGGTTTTGTGCTTTACCAGTTTCTTGTGCTGTCGTTGAGAATTCCGGTGTATGCGGGACTTCTGGCAGGCCATTTCATGGTGACGCTTCCATATGTGATCCGGGTGGTAGGATCGAGTCTGGACCAGTTTGATTTCTCGGTGGAGGAAGCAGCGTGGAGCCTGGGCTGCGGCAAGATTTCCGCATTTTTCAAGGTGGTGCTTCCGAATATCACGTCGGGAATTTCTGCGGCCTTTATGCTTGCGTTTATCAATTCCTTCAATAATATTCCGGTATCCATGTTTCTTTCCGGTCCGGGGGTATCCACGTTCCCGGCAACCCTGATGAATTATATCGAATATAATTATGACCCGACCGTATCGGCGGTATCTGTGCTTTTAATGGCGGCCACGGTCATCATTATGGTAATTGTAGATAAGACGCTGGGAATCGCTGCGCTGACAAAATAGCAGGAAAGCGGGGCACGCGGAGTGCTTATAATGAGGAGGAAAAAACGATGGCATTTATGACACTTAAGGATATTGATGTCTGTTATGATAAGAAAAAACAGGTTTTAAAGGGACTGAATCTGGAGGTAGAGGAGGGTGAGCTGGTATCTCTCTTAGGCCCCAGTGGCTGCGGCAAGACGACGACGCTCCGGGTGGTGGCTGGATTTATTGAACCGCAGGGCGGAATCTTCTCTCTGGATGGAGCGGATTTAACAAAGGTGCCGGTGCATAAGAGAAATTTCGGTATCGTATTTCAGAGTTATGCGCTGTTTCCTCATTTGTCAGTCTATGATAATGTTGCGTTTGGTTTGAAAATCAGGAAGCTGGACAAGGCGGAAATGGACAAAAAGGTGAAGAACATCCTTGAAGTGTGCGGACTTACGGAATTCGCGAACCGTTTTCCGCAGCAGATGTCCGGCGGACAGCGGCAGAGAGTCGCTCTTGCCAGGGCGCTGGTGATCGAGCCAAAGCTTTTGCTGCTCGATGAGCCGCTCAGCAACTTAGATGCCAAGCTGCGCATCAATATGAGAATGGAGATCAAACGGATTCAGAAGCAGTTGGGAATCACCACTCTGTTCGTCACCCATGACCAGGAGGAGTGCTTCTCCATCTCAGATAAGGTGGCTGTTATGAACCGCGGTGTGATCGAACAGTATGACACACCGGAGCACATTTACAGCAGGCCGGAGACGGAGTTTGTGGCCAGGTTTATCGGTTTTGAGAATTTCCTTACGCTTCATAAGGGCGGGGATATTTACCGGACAGACGGCGGGGAGGCATTTTCCGTGAAGACGGCTCATGGTACGGTTCCGTCCGAAGAAACGGTTATCGGAACGATCAGACCGGAAGATATTCTGGTGGATACAGAAGACAGGACCGTAAATGTGCTGGCAGGAACTGTGGGAGTGCGCACCTTTTTGGGGAAGAGCTATCAGTATGAGGTTAATACCGCAGCCGGAAAATTTCTGGTGAACAGAACAGCGGATGAATCGTATGAAGAGGGCCAGGTGGTTCGCCTGTACCTGCCGGAAGAAAAACTGATTTTAGTAAACGGTAACAATTCAGACGGCTCATCTTCTTGATCGAAAAATCCGGTCAAGAAGCATCGGATATTTATCCGATGTGAAAATTGGGGCATAAAGCTGCTTACAAGCGAGCTTGACGCTGCTTCCTGCGCCAATTTTCCCGCCGTCTGAACTGTTACAGTAAATAAATAATTGAGAAAAGTGAGGTACTATTATTATGAAGAAAATCATTGCATTGTCTCTTTGCGCAGCGCTGGCGCTGACCGGTTGTGGAAGCTCGAATTCTGCAGAGGGCGGAAAAAATGACGAGGGTACGAAGAAACTGATTCTTTCCACTTATGGACTCAGCGAGGATATATCCGAGGAGGAAGTCTATAAGCCGTTCGAGGACGAATTTGGCTGCAAAATTGTAACGGAGACAGGAAGCACCAATGAACGTTATACAAAATTGTCGGCAGACTCGGAAACAGTCATTGATGTGATCGAGCTGTCTCAGGCCATGACAGCGAAGGGAATCGAGGAAGGCTTATTCGAGCCGATCGACTTAAGTAAAATTGAAAACAGCAAGTATTTGATCAGTGCTGCGAAGAAGATGGCGGAAGCGGGACAGGGCGTCGCTTATACCATCAACAGCATCGGTATCATGTACAATCCGGAGGATGTGGGATTTGAGATTAAGAGTTTTGATGACCTTTGGGATGCGAGACTCGAGGGACGGATTGCCATTCCGGATATCACTACAACCTTTGGACCGGCCATGGTGTATATGGCGAGTGATTACAAAGGGGCGGACGTGACAGCAGATCAGGGAGCCGCGGCCTTTGAAGCGCTTAAGGAACTGAAACCGAATATCGTCAAGACGTATGCGAAGTCTTCGGACCTGATTAATATGTTTACCTCCGGAGAAATCTCTGCGGCCATTGTTGGTGATTTCGGCGTGCCGACGATTCAGGCGGCGGATCAGAGCCTCGTCTACGTGACTCCTGATGTGACATACGCGAACTTTAATACGATCAGTATAACGAAGAACTCGAAAAATAAGGAACTGGCTTATGAGTACATCAATTACAGACTGAGCCAGGAGCTTCAGACCAAGACAGGAAAAGCACTGAATGAGGCGCCTACAAATAACCAGGTGGCATTTACAGAGGAAGAGTCCGCAAATATGACGTATGGCGATGCGGCGGAGAACGCGAAGGTGATTGATTATTCGTTTGTGAATCCCATACTGGGAGAGTGGATTGATCAGTGGAATCGGATTATTAATTCTTAGTTCAGAAATTTTGGGATGATGGCGAAGGGACGCGGACTTTGCAAAGTGGATTGAGGAAAGCGGGCGCGGGAGACGCGGGCAGGGCACGGGCTAAGCTCCTGCGGGGGATGTGTCTAAGTCTGGAGAAGTACCTCCGCAGGGGTACCGCTTCTCCCACGCCCGCTTTCCGGCGAGGTTGTGAAAAGTCCGCTGGGGCAGGCGGCAATAGAAATTTGTGAACGAAGGGGAGCTGTGGGAGATGGCGGGCGGCGGAGATACTGATGAGAAAAAGGATTGGAAAGATGATGAGGCTGTAAGAAAGCCGGATAAACAGAGAGAAGGAAAGTAAAAAGTGGGCTGAGGAGTAAAAACGGGATAATTGGAGAACTTTGGCTAACGGGAATGACGGAGGTGTTGTGGTTGTGAAAGTGGATCTGGTGATAGAAAATGCCTGGGTTTATCGGACTTTCAGGCAGTGCTTTGAACGGATGGATATTGCAGTGACAGGAGGAAAGTTTTTTGACGTTTCTCCTGTTTCTGATTTTGTGGGAGATTCGGAGCAGCGGGTAGGAGCACGGCGCGGGGAATGGGAAGCGGAGTCGGTCTTTGATGGGACCGGAAAGTTCGTGATTCCCGGGTTGGTGGACATTCATATGCATGTGGAAAGCTCGATGACGTATCCGGAGGAATTTTCGCGGGCCGTGGTGCCGTTTGGAGTCACAACTGTGGTGGCGGATCCCCATGAGATTGCCAATGTGTTTGGACTCGAAGGGATATTAAGTTTTATGGAACAGGAGACGGAGCTGGATATTTTTTATGGTATTCCGTCCAGTGTTCCGGCTACCAGAACAGAGATGGAGACATCAGGGGCGGAGTTTGGAGAAAAGGAACTTCGGGAGCTTCTGCGGGATGAGCGGGTGGTTTGTCTCGGGGAAGTGATGAACTTTAAAGATCTGGTGTCGGAAGGGGATACAAAGAGTAAAAGATTTCTGGAAGTCTGCGGGGAATGCGGCAGAAAAGTCAGAATTGAAGGGCATTGTCCGGGGCTGTCAGGCGGAGATTTAGCGGCGTTTATCAGAGCGGGCGTGGATGCGGATCATACGGAACAGACGGCGGAATCGGTCCTGGAGAAGACAGATATGGGGATGTTTCTGGAATTGCAGGAGAAATCTTTAAAAGAGGAAGTCGTGGAAGTGGTAAAACGGAAGCAGCTCTATGAAAATATTGCACTGGTAACCGATGACACGATGCCTGACCGGTTGATGGAAGGACACTTGAACCGGATTGTCAGGCTGGCGGTGGCGAAGGGGATGCCGGCAGAGAAAGCAATTTATCTGGCTACATTTACCCCGGCCAGGAGAATGCATCTCGACGACAGGGGAATCATCGCGCCGGGGAAGAAGGCGGATTTCGTCGTTCTTCCCGACCTGGAAAGCTTTGTGCCGGAAGCGGTTTTTAAAGACGGAAAGCGCTGTGTGGACGCGGCGGCGGAGGGCCTGGAAAACAGTCTGAAAAAAAGGTTTCCTGACCATTTTTACAGTTCGGTGAAGTGCAGGCTGGCTCTGGCATCGGATTTTATATTGCCAGTTGATGATTTCTGGAAGGAAGAGTACCAGAAGGAAGAGTGCCGAAAGGAAGAGTGTCGGAATGATTGCGGGGAAGAGGCTTTGTTCGGGAAGCCAAGCGGGAGTGAGGCACAAAAACTGTCTGGAACCGCTGTGGTGAATGTGATGCAGATCCAGACCTTTGGAACCAGGGCGAAGCATGTTCAGAGAGAGATTCCTGTACAGGACGGAAACCTTTGCTGGCAGGAGGCGGGGCTGTGCCTGGCTGCTGTTTTTGAGAGATATGGAAAAAATGGAAATGTCTCGTGGGGATTCGTGGAACACGCGCTGGAGCAGAAAGGGGCCGTGGCGACTACGTGGTCCCATGACAGCCATAATCTGCTGGTGCTGGGGAATTCTGTGGAAGATATGGTTCTGGCACAGAATGAGGTGGTGCATATGCAGGGCGGCTATGTGACGGCGAGTGGCGGCAGAGTGACAGCGGCGGCAGAACTGCCGGTGGGCGGAATTATATCCGATAAGAGCCTTCCGGAGCTGGCGGAAGAGATCAGGGCTGTGAGGGGAGAGATCGAGCGAATGGGTTATGTGAACAATAATGTCATTATGTCCATTTCCACACTGTCTCTTCTGGTGTCTCCGGAACTCAAGCTAAGCGATCAGGGTATGTTCGATGTAAAGAGCCAGAGAAAAATTCCTCTGGTAGAAGCATTTCAGATACAGGAAGAAAAGGTAGTGGAACAGTGAGTACAATTATTAAGAATGTAACCGTGGTGACGATGAATGAAACGCGTGAAGTGATACAACACGGGTTTGCCGCATGGAAAGGCGGGGAGATCACCGCGGTTGGAACGATGGATATGCTGGATATGTTGATTGCGGAGGAAACGGACGATGAAACAGGGGAAAGTCTCCGTCTGATCGACGGGAAGGGCGGAATCCTCATGCCGGGTATGGTAAACCTTCATGCGCATATGGGGATGATACCGTTTCGGGGTCTGGGCGACGACTGCAAGGACCGTCTGAGAGTATTTCTGCTGCCTATGGAACAGAGGGCCATGGATGCGGAGCTGGTCTATCTTTCCACGAAATATGCTGCGGCGGAAATGCTGCTGGCCGGGGTCACCACAGTTTTTGATATGTATTATTTCGAGGCGGAGGCTGCACGTGCCATGGATGAGATGGGGATTCGTGGTATTGCGGGAGAAACCATAATGGAAGAGGAAGCTTGTGATTTTAAAGACCCGTATGAGGCGCTTTCCTATGGGGAGAGCCTCATGAAGAAGTACAAGGGCCATCCCAGGATTTCCGCCTGTGTGGCGCCGCATGGGACGACTACCTGCTCTGCCGACCTCCTTAAGGCGGCGTGGAAGCTGGACGATGCGTTTGGGGCTCCCTTCAGCCTTCATACGGCGGAAATGGATTATGAGATGGATTATTTCCGGGAGACTTCTGAACAGACTCCGGCGGGATATCTGGATTCCCTGGGAGTCCTGGGAAAACATACGCTGGCTGCACACTGCATCCAGATGACGGAAGCGGATTTGCGGCTGTTTGCAAAGAGGGGGGCCTCGGTAGCTCACTGTATCGGTTCCAACACGAAGGCGGCCAAGGGGGTCGCTCCGGTCAGCCGTATGCGGGAACTGGGGATTTGTGTGGGGCTCGGCACCGATGGGCCGGCCAGCGGCAATACGCTGGACCTTTTTACGCAGATGAAGCTGTTTGCCAACTTCCATAAGAATGAGACGAGGAACCGGAGCGCATTTCCGGCATGGCAGGTGGTGGAGATGGTTACGGCCGGGGGCGCGAAGGCCCTTCATATGGAACAGAAGATCGGCTCCATTGAAGTGGGAAAGCGGGCGGATCTGGTTCTGGTGGAGACCCGCTCCGCCAATATGTTCCCCATCTACGATCCTTATTCGGCTCTGGTCTACAGCGCCGGCCCCTCCAATGTGGACATGGTGTTTGTGGAAGGGACGTGCGTTGTAAAGGATGGGAAGCTGGCTGAAAAGAGCGTGGAGGTTTTACGAGGAGAACTGGCAGGAAAGATGGCGAAGACTGCGTTTGCGGAGGAAGTACTGTTTTCTCTGTAAAGATGTCGTTAAGCTTCCTCAAGTTCGCTTGACGAAAGGGCTTTCTGTTTCTATAATGGCGTCAGATGCAGGCTTCGGTCCGGCATATCCCATCAAGCGGTGGACATGCAGACGCCTGCTCAAATTATGACGATAAGAGGAAACAATGAACCACGCCGACAGCGACGCAGAGATAAAAATGATAAGAAAAGGCATGGCCTGCATTTTTTATGGCAGGTTGTGCCTTTTTGTGCATGAATTGGACAAAATCATAATAAGATGCATGAGGAAGGGAAGGATATCCAAATATGGAAGAGAGTAAGGAAAGTGCAGTACAGAAACGCAGGATGGAAGGCAGGAAACGGTTTATAACGAATTTTATCTACTTTATCATTTTAGGAGGGATTTTTCTCTTTGTGATGAAGCGGTTTGTTCCCATGTTTTTCCCGTTTATTTTAGGACTTGCGGTGGCGGCCGTGCTGTCGCCGCTGATCGGAAAGCTGTGTGAGAAGACAGGAGGAAAGCGTGCGCTGGTGTCGATCGTGGTACTTCTGGTATTTTATGGGCTTCTGGTGCTGGCGGCCCTGTTTTCCGCAAGCCATGTCGTTACCTTTATTCAGAACCTGGCCGGGAAGCTGCCTCAGTTTTATGTGGAGGTGATAGAGCCGGAACTGGGAATTCTGTTTGAACGGATCGTGGTCAGCTTCCCGGAATATCAGGATTGGGTGAGTCAGATGTCCGCCAGCCTGGAAAATGCCCTGCAGAGCGGGATTATGACCGTGTCAGGTACTCTGATCGGCTGGGGTGCCTCCTGGATCGTGGGATTTCCTGCGATTCTGGTACAGACGATATTTACGATTATTTCGTCCTTTTTCTTCACAATCGATTATGACCGGATCTGGGACTTTGTTTTGCGGCAGTTTAAAGAGGAGCAGAGGAAGATGATTGCGGAGACTGCGGCGGGGGCGAGAACGACGATCTGGAAGATTCTCCGGGTCTATGCCCTTATGATGACGATTACCTTTGCTGAGCTGTATCTGGGATTTGTGCTGCTGAAGATTCCGATGCCGCTGCTGCTGGCATTTCTGGTGGCTGTGGTTGATATTCTCCCAGTACTGGGAACCGGAACGGTCCTGATTCCGTGGGCGCTTATTCTCTGCATTATCGGGAAGACCGGACTAGGAGTGGGGATTTTTGTTCTGTATGTGATTATCACTATAGTCAGGCAGACTCTGGAACCGAAGGTGATCGGACAGCAGGTGGGGCTTCATCCGATTGTCACCCTGCTGTGTATTTTTGCGGGGGCGCAGCTGATCGGGGTGCTGGGGATCTTTACATTTCCGGTTATCGCTACCATTGTGAAGAAAATGAATGATGAGGGGACGATTCATTTGATTAAATAGGGATCAGCCGTATATTAAAATTTAATACGGCTGACCACTTGACACATTTAGCTATGAATGATATTTCACATTCTGCCTATTCCATCTGGCTGCCGCCGCTGACGCAGATCGTTTCCCCTGTAATGAACGAGCTTTCTTCTGTGGAGAGGAAGAGGGCGGCGTTTTCCATGTCGGAAACCTGGGCGATTCGTTTCATCGGATACTGGTTCTCGTAGCTGGCGCGTAAGGCGGCCGGATCTTCTGCGGTCTCAAAACGGCAGGTGATCATAGGAGTCTCTGTAATGCCAGGGCAGATGATATTGCAGCGGACATCGGGCGCATATTCCATGGCGATGCAGCGGCTTAACTGGATCACAGCGGCTTTTGAGGGGCCGTAGCCGATCCAGCCCTTCATGGTCTTAAATGCGCAGTCCGAGGCGATGTTGACGATGGTAGCGCCCTTCTGCTCCTTTAAATACGGGATAGCGGCCTTGCAGATGTGGAACATGCCGAAGACGTTGACAGCAAATTCTTTCTGCATATCTTCCACGGATAAGTCCTCCAGACCGCCGAGGAGGGCGATCCCCGCACAGTTCACCATGGAATCAATCTTTCCAAACGTTTTTACGGCAGTGTCGATCACGTTTTTTGCATCCTCATACCTGCTTAAATCTCCCTTCACGTAGACGGCGCGCTCGTGTTCTATAGGCATGGAGTCTTTGATATCACAGCCAACTACACAGGCTCCTTCTTCCAGCCAGCGTCTCACCATGCCGGCTCCGATTCCTGATGCTGCTCCTGTAATGACTGCGACTCTTCCTTCTAAACGACTCATAATTTTAATTCTCCCTTTCTTTTTTATGAATTCTGATTACTTCCATAATCAATGCGATAATGGTACCAACAATAAGGCCATTGCTTAAAAATGTGGACAGGAACGCCGGAAGCGCCATGGTAAATCCGGTTCCAGGGACGTTCATGATTCCGATGCCGATCAGCACCGAAAGTCCTACGGTCTGATACATGCTCTTCTTGTCCTCTGCGCCCTCCAGGCATTCAATGGAAAAGCCGCACAGGCTTACGAATGGAACGAAGAGGGCCGCATAGCCAACCGACTCCGGTATCATGGAGAGCAGGCTGGTGACCGGCGGGAAGAAGCTGATCGCCGCGATGATGATTCCGCCGATGATCAGGGGCTTCGTCCTTGTCATGCCGGTGCTTACGACGAAGCCGCCGCCCTCCGACGTGGGGATCAGTCCGGTGACACCGAAACAGCCCAGCAGGATATAGATAAAGGAAAAACAGTTGCCTGCCTGTTTCGTGCGCCCGGTGGCCACCTCATCATACTGGGAGACCATCTGCTGGGCGATCTTCATGCTGCTGAGTAAATTAGTGACCAGCAGCAGGGTGCATAAGAACGAGGTGATAATCATGGACAGCTCAATCCGCGGTGGTCCGAAGGGGAAAATTCTCGGCATGCGCACCAGCTGTGACGGCATCTCATAGGGGGTGGACAGTCCCAGCAGCGTGTAGAGGCCCCAGCCCACCACGATACTGATCAGGACGGAATAGGCCTTTAACCGGGTGTTCATCAGGAAAAAGGTCAGTACGATGATGACAACGGAGCAGAGCACCACCTTCAAATTCATTCCGTAACCGTCGCCGTAGACGGATGTCATGGCCTGGAAGAAGAATTTCGAACACAGGGCCACTAAAAGAAGCAGGTTTGTTCCGACGACGGTGGGTGTAAAATACTTTTCCAGCTTCTCAATGACGCCCAGCATATTCAGAATAAATCCGAATACACCGCACAGGATCAGAGAGAATTCCAGAACGCGAAGCGTTTCCGATTCTGAGCCGAATAACGTGACTCCGATGGTGGCATACATGGTGAAGATGCCGAACCAGAGGCCGCAGGGCGTTTCGTTGATGGGGAGGCGGTGGCCGAAGACCGCCTGCGTGATCGTGGCGAGGCCGATGCACAGCAGTGTAACCTGGATGTACATGCTGGCATCCGACGGGCTTAAGTGATAGCTCTGCCCGATGACCACGGGCATGACGATACCCGTGGAAATCATATAAAGGGCCCACTGGAGTCCGCCCAGAAGGTTTTTAACGGTTGACTGATTTTTCATGGTTTCCTTTTCTCCTTTTTTGCAGTTCGCTCTATTCCCTTCCCTTTACACCGTGGATGACCGCTTCGCGGAAGCAGAACCAGTGATCAGGCGAAGCCTTTGCGTTGACAATGCTCAGCATCTTTGTATGCGGATGGTCCGTTGAGGTGCATGATTTTGAGTGAAGACCGATAGACATGGCGCCGCCCCCCACGTAAATGCAGGCATAGTTTAAGAACAATTCATCCATCAGGCCGTTCATCATCAGATGGTGGGTATATACCGGTGTCTCAATCAAGAGACGCTCGATTCCCATATGGCGCAGGATTCGAAACAGGATGTTGGAATCGGTCTGGGCATCCTCTCCGGTGACAACGACGGGAATCTTTCCTTTGTTTTCTTCCAGCAGCCGGTCAAGCTTAACAAAGTCCACATCCTCCATGGTGTGGTAGGGGCCAACCAGGAAGATCGGGTTCTGGCATTTTTCACGGACGACTTCCCAGCCGACAGGGGAGGTGTTGATCATCTTCGGAACTTCGTCCTTTTTGAAAATGGTGTGGTCAAACAGAAGATCGGTGCCATCCAGCGTGGAAATGATGTTGAGCGGAACCGGCGGCAGACCGTTGTCAATTCTCGCCTGCTCTAAATCCACATCGTATAAGTGAACCGTCATATTTGGCTCCTCCCTCATGGTTCCGGCGCCGCAGATGACCGCGTCGGCAGCGGCCCGCTGGAGCATGAAGACGAAAAACGGGGCGTTGCCGCCGGTCTTGTCGAGAAAGTTGTTCGTCTGAAGAAGGGCGCTGTCTCTGGCATCCTGAAACGCGATCTTTCCGTCTATGGTGGTGATAAAGGACGCGTAGACGTAAGGACGGTCTGCCGGCGCCTTCGGAAATTTCAAGTGGCCGTAAACTTCTTCGATTTTCGGCGATTTCACCGGTTCCTCCGTAAATTCCTTAAGGGCCTCCGATTCATAGACCGTGCTGCACAATACTTCCTCCGCCTTCATTGGAATGCGGAATAAATCCTTTGTTAACTGGTACATGGTAAATCCTCCTTATAAATATATTTGATACAGGCTTGGCCTGTAAAACTCACACGGGTTTCAGCTGGTTCCTGTCTCCGGGAAGCAGCAGGTTCAGAAAAATACCGGTAAAGGTGGCGACGGCGATGGAAGGCATTTCAAAATACAGGCCGCCTGTATGGAAACTGATGGAAGCCCCTCCCAGTCCCAGAACGATGACACACAAAGCGATAACGGCGTTCCGGTTGCTGCTGAAATCAATATGGGCATCCATATAAATGCGGATTCCGGTTATGGCGATGATTCCAAACAGCAGAATGCTGATTCCTCCCAGCACGGGAGTGGGTATCCCTGTGATAACGGCGTTCACCGGGGCGAAAAAGGAAATCACGATGGCTATGCAGGCAGCCAGAAAGACCACGGATACGGAGCAGACCTTGGTCAGAGCCATGATCCCGATGTTCTCACTGTAGGTGGTAACGGGAGCACCGCCAAAGAAGGCGGCGATCACAGAGGCCACCCCATCTCCAAACAGGGAGCGGTGGAGGCCCGGATCATGAATGAAATCCCGGCGGCATACGTTTCCGGCCGCCGTCACATCGGCTATGTGCTCCCCAACGGTAACCAGCGCCAGCGGAGCTGTCATGAAGGCCGCTTCCATATTGGCCCGGGGCAGGCAGAGCTTAGGAAGCGCCAATACCGGACCGGAGATGGCTTCCGCGATGGCGGAAGGGGAGACGACGCCCAGTACGAGAGAGGCCGCATAGCCGGCGATCAGGGCCAGCATCACGGGGATTACCGAAAAAATGCCGCGGAAACAGGTGGTTCCCAGAATTCCGACCAGCAGTGTGATCGTGGATACGGCAATCCATTTCAGACGCATGGACGGTTCCAGTGCCGCGGCAGCCCCGGACGAGGCATTGTATCCCGACCAACCGACCGCAGTAAGTGCGGACGAGAGGCCGATGACAATCATGACAGAGGCCGTGACCACCGGAGGCATCAGCCTGCGGATCCATCCGGTTCCGCAGAGCCTCACGAGGAGGGAGAGGAGCACGTACATGAGGCCTGCCGTCAGGACTCCGAACATCATGCCCTCAACTCCGTATTTTTCCCGTACAATCAGAAGCGGAGCGGTATATGCAAAGGACGTGCACAGAAATATGGGCATTTTCTTTTTGGTGATAAAGAGATAGAAAAGTGTTCCGGCACCGCTGCAGAACATCGTGGCGGAAGGATTAATACCGATGATCAGCGGCGCTACCACAAGGCCGCCGAGCATGGAAAATAAATGTTGAAAACTGAGGGACACCCATCTTTTAAAAGGAAGGCGCCCTTCTGTACCGATCAATTCGTCCATGATTTACCTCCGTAAATGCTGTTGATGCCTGGAGTATAGCAGTGGCACAAGACTGTGTCAATAAATTAACAAAGTTAAGGGGGGATCGAATTTTACACATAAAACAGACTAGTCTGCGAAAACAGGGAGGCTAATAATTAACTAAAATACTGTATTGTAAATTACTTAAAAATATCCTATAATTAAGCTAATTTAAGGAGAAGGGGATACGGATGTGAGTAAAAAAGGAATTAAGATGAAGGATATCGCCAATATGCTTGGGGTCAGCACGGTGACGGTGTCTAAGGCGCTGGCCGATAAAGACGGTGTCAGCGAGGAACTGAAAAAGAAGATCAAGGAGACGGCCAGGGAACTGGGATACCGAAACAGGGACAGCATGCGCAGCGGAAGCGCGACGAACACGGTTGGTATCCTGGTGGCCGACCATTTCGTGGCTTCGGGGCAGTCCTTTTACTGGGATATCTATCAGAGCATTGTCAAATCTCTGCGGCAGAGGGGCTACTATGCCATGCTGGAGATGATTTCCGTGAAGGACGAGCAGGAGGGCAATATTCCGGCCTTTGTAAGAGAGGAGAAGGTAGACATTATCTTTGTCCTGGGATGGCTGGGGCGTACGTATCTGCGCGCCCTTGACGCTGCGGGGCTGCCTCTTTTGTATGTGGATTTTTACAGTAAGGCCAACAGAGCCACGGCGGTGATTGCGGACATGCTGTACGACACGTACCAGATGACCGAGTATTTATACAGCATCGGACACCGCAGGATTGGATTTGTGGGAAGCATCCATGCAACCAGCGATATTGAGGACCGGTATCTGGGATATTATAAATCCGTGATTCGGAGGCGTCTTCCCTATCAGGAGGACTGGGTGCTTGAGGATCGGGACGAGGTCTCCGGTACCGTGCCGAAACGAGTCTTCCAACTCCCGGAGAATATGCCCACGGCCTTTGTCTGCAACAATGATGAGACCGCATACTATTTTATCCATTACCTGGAGTCCCAGGGATTTCGTGTCCCCGAGGATGTCTCTGTGACAGGTTTTTACGACAACAAATTTGCCACAGCAGGAACTCCGGCCATAACCACGATCCGCGTGGATGCCCACCGAATCGCGGAGAGCGCGGTGAATGCCGGCCTCCGCCTGATGTGGGGGTCGGAAAGCCTTCCGGATATGGTGCTGGTCCGGGGAGAGATGGTGATGAGGGATTCTGTTCAGAGTCTGGAAACCGGGGAAGGTAATTAATTACTTAATGAACCGATAGAAATTTACTTATTTAGCTTCCCCATTTGGTATTTGAAGAGAAAATTAGGAGACGGGCTTACAAAAATTTTTATTTTTCGTCATAATGCACAAGGAAAAGAATGGCTTTTAGGGCAAAACAGAGCAGCCGCGGCGTGAATCATCTGCCGCGGCTGCTTCCTGTATTACAGCGGTGTTTCTAATATTCCTTCATATACTCCCCATGCGCTGCTATCAGCTCATCGCACATGGCGATAATGTCCGGGATATTCAACTCGGCGGCGGTATGAGGATCCATCATGGCCGCCTGGTAAATGGTGCGTCGGTCTCTGTTTCTGGCCGCTTCGATAGTGAGAAGCTGGACGGAAATATTGCTGGAGTTCATGGCGGCCAGCTGCGTGGGGAGAGCGCCTACGTGGCATGGCGTGATTCCGCTGCCGTCCACGAGACAGGGAACCTCCACACAGGCGTCGGCCGGGAGGTTGTCGATCAGGCCGTGGTTGAGCACATTTCCTCCGATCTTATACGGTTTATTGGTGACGATTGCTTCCATAATATAGGAAGCGTATTCCAGGGAACGGGTGTGCGTGATAGCGCCATCCTTCAGGATGCTTTCCTTTTCCTGATTCCAGCCTTCGATCTGTTTGATGCAGCGGCGCGGATACTCGTCTAACGGAATCTGATAGTCCTCTATCATGTCCGGATACTTACTTTTGATGAACAGGGGATTGTATTCGGCGTTGTGTTCGCTGGATTCGGTGCAGTAGTAACCGAGATGGCGGATATATTCGAAGCGCACCATGTCTTTATGCTTCTCCTCCCTGTTTTTCTGATCAGCGAGGCGGCGGATCTCGGGATAGAGGTCATGGCCGTCTTTGTCGTGAAGCTTTAAGAGCCATGCCATGTGGTTGATTCCCGCGATCAGCTCGGTGCGGCCCTCCAGCTTATCTTCCATACCCAGCTCCGTTAAAAGCGCCTTTGAGCACGTCTGAACGCTGTGGCATAATCCTACGGTCTTCACCTTCGTATAGCGCTGCATATATCCGGTCAGCATGGCCATGGGATTGGTATAATTCAGGAAATAAGCATCAGGGCAGACTTCCTCCATATCGCGTGCGAAATCTTCCAGCACAGGGATGGTGCGCAGCGCCCGCATGATTCCGCCGATGCCCAGTGTGTCGGCGATGGTCTGGTTCAATCCGTATTTTTTCGGAACCTCGAAATCTGTGATGGTACAGGGATCGTAGCCGCCGACCTGGATGGCATTTACGACGAAGTCGGCGTCACGAAGCGCGTCTTTCCGATTCGGCTCGCCTAAATAGGTGTGGATGGAGGCGCGGCCTTCGTTGACATTTTTGTTGATTGCGGACAGGATGACGTAAGAGTCATTCAAACGATCCCCGTCAATGTCGTACAGCGCGATCTCTGCGTCGCACAGAGCCGGGGTGCACATGCAGTCACCCAGGACGTTTCTTGCAAATACGGTGCTGCCGGCACCCATAAATGTAATTTTTACCATGATGATTCTCCTCTTTTTCTTCATTTTTCTGTTGTGCTGCTTATGAAGAAAGTATATAATGAGACGGGAAAACAAGATAGAAAAATTGTTTCCGATTTATTGTCATTTTGTTGCATCCGGAAGGGGAGAGGGAGAGAAGAGTGAAGGTATACTATTGCGGCAGGGAGGACTGTGAGAAGGGGCATTTCTTCGGACCGGCGGTGAGGTCCCATCAGCTGATTCATTTCGTCCTGAAGGGAAAGGGGATTTATCGGACAGAATATGGAGAGTATGAGTTAAAGGAAGGGGAAGCATTTTTAATCAGGCCGGGAGAGGTGACGTATTACCGGGCGGATCTAGAGGAACCGTGGAGTTACGCGTGGATTGCATTTGACGGTGACGAGGCGGAAGCTCTGCTGGAACGGTACTATCCGGACCGCCGCCTGCCCGTATGTGCCATGGGGGAAATCGCCGCTGTCTCCGGCTGGTTTGAGGGGCTGCTTGGCTCCTTTGGAAGCGCAGAGGAAAACCGGGAGAGGGTTCTGGGATACTTCTATTTAATTATGGCCTGCCTTTTAAGGACGGGAAAGGGTGGTGTCCCGGTGGATGAGGAAGGCTATTTTAAGAGGGCCGTCGCGTTTATCCGCCATAATTACAGTTATCCGATCCAGGTAAGCGAGATTGCCGATTACGTAGGGATCGACAGGACGTATCTCTACCGTATCTTTATGCATCAGGCGGGCGTGTCTCCGAAGAAGTATTTGAGCCGGCACCGTTTAGAGGAAGCGAAGGTGATGCTTGTGCAGACGGAATACCGGATCACCGAGATCGCCTATTCCTGCGGGTACCACGATTCCTCCTCCTTTTGCAGACATTTTCAAAAGGAAACGAAAACCGCGCCGGCCCGGTACCGCCGTCTGAACGGTTATAAAAAATAGAAAAGAAGGCGGAAATATGAGGAAAAAATCATTGACAACAGAGGACAGCTTATGATAAAATAGATCGGTATGAAAACGCGCCAATGCTCAGCGCTTTGGAAACTCCAACCAGCGCCTGGTATTTGGTGAGACTGAAAATTAAGGAGGAAATCATCATGATTTCAAAGGAAAAGAAAGCAGCAATTATCGAACAGTATGGCAGAAAGGCTGGCGACACAGGTTCACCGGAAGTACAGATCGCAATCTTAACAGAGAGAATCACAGAATTAACCGATCACCTTCAGAAGAACCCGAAAGACCATCACTCCAGAAGAGGACTTTTAATGATGGTTGGACAGAGAAGAGGACTTCTTGACTACTTAAAGAAGACCGACTTAGACGGCTACCGTGCATTAATCGAGAAGTTAGGAATCAGAAAATAAAACCATTTAGGGTGGAGAAACTTCTCCACCCTATCTGTCTATTATCAGAGAATTGAAACGTGCGTATTAAAAGCGGAGGGAAAATCCGAGACCGCTGATGTACGCGTAATAAGCAGCATCGTTTCTTATTGCGCGCAGATCAGTAGTTTCGGCCCTCCTCTGCTTATAATATATATTAATTATAATCAAAAGGAGATTCAAACATGTTCAAGAGTTACAGCATGGAACTTGCCGGCCGTACCTTAACGGTAGAGGTTGGAAGAGTAGCGAAGCAGGCCAGCGGCGCTGCATTTATGCATTACGGAGATACTGTTGTATTATCGACTGCGACAGCATCTGACAAGCCAAGAGAGGGTATCGATTTCTTCCCGTTAAGTGTAGAGTACGAAGAGAAATTATACGCAGTAGGTAAGATTCCTGGCGGTTTCAATAAGAGAGAGGGAAAGGCTTCTGAGAATTCCGTTCTGACTTCCCGTGTTATCGATCGTCCGATGAGACCGTTATTCCCGAAGGATTACCGCAACGACGTGACTCTGGACAACATCGTTATGTCCGTAGACCAGGACTGCAGCCCTGAGCTTACCGCTATGTTAGGCTCTGCGATTGCAACCTGTATATCCGATATCCCGTTTGACGGTCCATGTGCGACGACCCAGATCGGTATGGTTGACGGTGAACTGGTTGTGAACCCGACTCAGGCGCAGAAACAGGCGTCCGATATGGCGCTCACAGTCGCTTCTACCAGAGAAAAAGTAATCATGATCGAAGCAGGAGCCAATGAGGTTCCGGAAGATATCATGATCGAAGCTATATTTAAGGCTCATTCCGTAAACCAGGAAGTGATCAAATTTATCGATACCATCGTGGCGGAGTGCGGAAAACCGAAGCATACCTACATCAGCTGTGCGGTTCCGGAAGAGTTATTCGCAGCCATCCGGGAGATCGTTCCGCAGGAAGAGATGGAAGTAGCGGTCTTTACAGATGACAAGCAGACAAGAGAAGAGAATATCAGAAACATTACCGCTAAATTGGAAGAAGCATTTGCTGATAAGGAAGAATGGCTGGCAGTATTGGGAGAGGCCATCTATCAGTATCAGAAGAAGACTGTTCGTAAGATGATCTTAAAAGACCACAAGCGTCCGGATGGCCGTGCTGTCGATCAGATCCGTCCTCTGGCGGCTGAGATCGATATGCTCCCGAGAGTACACGGTTCCGCCATGTTTACACGTGGACAGACTCAGATTTTAAACATCTGTACACTCGCTCCGTTATCCGAGAGCCAGAGATTAGACGGCATCGACGATATGGAGACATCCAAGAGATATATGCACCATTACAATTTCCCGTCATTTTCCGTAGGCGAGACAAAGCCATCCAGAGGACCGGGACGCCGTGAGATCGGCCATGGCGCGCTGGCAGAGAGAGCCCTTGTTCCGGTGCTTCCATCAGAAGAAGAGTTCCCATATGCAATCCGTACCGTATCCGA
The DNA here is from genome assembly GCF_051132295.1 of Hungatella sp. SB206. Taxonomy (NCBI): domain Bacteria; kingdom Bacillati; phylum Bacillota; class Clostridia; order Lachnospirales; family Lachnospiraceae; genus Hungatella; species Hungatella sp. SB206. Next base: position 2,102,652 of record NZ_CP096603.1, read on the forward strand.
GACCATGGAATCCAATGGTTCCACCTCTCAGGCGAGCATCTGTTCCTCCTCCATGTCCTTAATGGCGGCTGGTGTTCCGATCAAATCCGCGGTAGCAGGTATTTCCTGCGGCCTGGTGACCGGCGATACTGATGATGACTATATCGTATTAACCGATATCCAGGGTCTGGAAGATTTCTTCGGCGACATGGATTTCAAGGTTGGCGGTACTCACAAGGGTATCACCGCGATTCAGATGGATATCAAGATTCACGGCCTGACAAGACCGATCATCGAAGAGGCCATCAGAAGAACGAGAGAAGCAAGAATCTACATCCTTGACGAGGTTATGGCAAAGGCAATCGCAGAGCCGCGCACAGAGGTTGGCAAGTACGCTCCGAAGATCGAGCAGATATCCATCGATCCTCAGAAGATCGGCGATGTTGTCGGCAAGCAGGGTAAGGTAATCAATAAGATTATCGAGGAGACCGGCGTTAAGATCGACATTTCCGACGACGGAAGCGTATCCGTATGCGGAACCGATAAGGAGATGATTGCACGCGCGATTGAGATTATCAAGAGCATCGTGACAGACATCGAAGCGGGCGCCATCATGAAGGGCAAGGTTGTCAGAATTATGAACTTCGGCGCATTTGTGGAGCTGGCACCGAACAAGGATGGTATGGTTCACATCTCCAAATTATCCGACAAGCGCGTAGAGAAAGTGGAAGACGCGGTAAATATCGGCGATGAAGTGACTGTAAGGGTTATGGAAGTCGATAAGATGGGAAGAATCAACTTAAGCATGAAGCCGGGCGATATGGATCCCAACGTGGACGTATCGACTCTGGACAGCGGCAGAAGAGATTCTGACAGAAGAGACTCCGGAAGAAGAGATTCCGGCAGACGCGACGGCGGCAGAAGAGATTCTGACAGACGTGATTCTGATCGTAGAGATTCTGACAGAAGAGATTCCGACAGAAGAAATTCCTAAAAAATCTGACAGGCGGCAGAAACGGAGAATATCCGGTTTTGCTGCCTGTTTTTTCAGAGAGGTATATAAAAAATGAGGGAAATCTATTATAATGGAGTTATCTATACGGGAACCGGGAGGGATGCAGAGGCGATGGCCGTCGAGGACGGACGGATTGCCGCCGTGGGGAACTTTACTGATCTGGAGACTTGTTCCGAAGCGGTGTACCATAATCTGGACGGCCATTTTGTCGTTCCGGGATTTAACGATTCCCATATGCATCTGCTGAATTACGGCCACACGCTGAAGCTTGTGGATTTAACGGCGGCAACCTCGTCCCTGGAAGCGATGTGCTCCGCCCTTTCCCATTTTATTTCAAAGGAAAAGCCTGCACCGGGTACATGGGTAGTAGGGCGGGGCTGGAATCACGATTACTTTCAGGATGAGAAACGTTTTCCCAACCGGTACGATTTGGACCGGGTGTCCACGGAGCATCCCATTCTGGTGATCCGCGCCTGCGGCCACATTGCCTGTGCCAATACGAAAGCCATGGAGGCGGCCGGCATTACGAGGCTGACACCGCAGCCGGAAGGCGGCTGTTTCGACATGGATGAGGACGGAGAACCTGTCGGGATTTTCCGGGAATTCGGCGTGGATCTGATCCATGGGAACATCCCGAAGCCGGCGAAGAAGGAGCTGAAACAGTATCTCCGTCTGGCCATGAGGGATTTGAACAGCCGCGGCGTCACATCGAGCCAGACCGATGATCTGGCGGCATTTCCCGGCGTACCCTTTGAGACGGTGCTGGAGGCGTATCGGGAACTGGAACGGGAGGGGGCGATGACGGTACGGGTCTACGAACAGTGCCTGCTTCCGACCATGAAGCAGCTGGAGGATTTTCTGGCCCGCGGCTACCGCACGGGCCAGGGAAGCGCATATTTAAAAATCGGGCCGCTGAAGCTTCTGTTGGACGGATCCTTGGGGGCCAGAACTGCTTTCCTCAGTCAGCCTTACGAGGATGGGGAGCCCCCCGCTGAGAGAGGGATCGCCATCTACAGCCAGGAAGAGCTGGAGAAGCTGATCACCCTGGCCGATGGGGCGGGGATGCAGATCGCTGTACACGCTATCGGAGACGGCGCCATGGAGATGGCAGTGAGGGCGTATGAACGGGCTGTGGAAGCCAATCCGGACCGCACGGACAGACGGCATGGAATTGTCCACTGCCAGATTACGACGGGCAGGCTTCTGGAGGCATTTCGAAGGTTAAAGCTGCACGCCTACATTCAGTCCATTTTTCTCGATTACGACAATCATATCGTGGAGGCCCGGATCGGAGCAGAGCGGGCTGGAGAGACATATCAGTTTAAGACGCTGCTATCCATGGGAGTCTCAGTCTCTAACGGGTCAGACTGCCCGGTGGAGAGGCCGGATGTCATGGCGGGAATGCAGTGCGCGGTGACCCGCACCACATTGGATGGGTCGAAGACATTTCTGAAGGAGCAGGCGCTTACGGTGGAAGAGGCAATATCCACTTATACTGCCATGGGTGCGGAGGCCAGTTTTGAGGAACAGGAAAAGGGGACGCTGTCAGTGGGAAAGCTGGCGGACTTTGCCGTGCTGGAACGGGACATCAGGGCGTGCGCACCCGACAGAATAAAGGACACGGCCGTGCTGGAAACGTATGTGGGCGGTGTCTGTGTATACAAAAAAGAGAACAGCTGAGAGGCGGAGAGGGGAAGAACGATGAAATTTACAGTAGAAAATCCGGATGAGAAACGGAGTCCCTATACGGGAATGACAAGAGAACACTGGATTGGTATCAGCCATTTTTTCCTGGAAGGGATTTTTGAGCATGTGGAGAAGCTGGAGGATCCGATCGTGGTTTTGCGCCATGAGACAAAGGTCAGCTATCCGCAGCCGGACGGGCCGAAATGGAGAATTGCGGCGGAACGGTTCGAGGGACTTGCCAGGAGCTTTTTGATCGCTGCTCCGCTGCTTCATAACGAGCCGGAGGCAGCGGCGGGAGGCTACTCTCTGAAGGAGTATTACTCGAAACAGATTCTTCTCTCCGTCACGCCCGGAACGCCCAATTATCTGCTTCGGGTGGAGGAGATATTTCCGGAGGCGCAGGAGGGGGAGATGGCGTTCCAGCACACGTGTGAGTGCGCCTCCCTGGTGATCGGCCTGTCCATATGCCGGGAAATAATCTGGGAGAATTATACGAAGGCAGAGAAGGACCGCATTGCGGATTACCTGTCGAATTTCGGCCACTCGTATACGGGCCACCACAACTGGCGTCTGTTCAACATGCTGATTCTGGCATTTCTGGACAGGGAGGGATATCCGATCGATCATGGGATGATGCGGGATCACGCGGCCGCCATTCTCTCTTATTACGCGGGGGACGGCTGGTACCGCGACGGCCATTTATTTGATTATTACTGTCCGTGGGCCTTTCATGTGTACGGACCGCTGTGGAACCAGTGGTACGGTTATGAAAAGGAGCCGTACATAGCGGCGAAGATTGAGGAATATTCCAACCGCCTGGTGGAGACCTTCCATCGCATGTTCGATGAGGAGGGGCATGTGACCATGTGGGGGAGAAGCGGCATCTACAGAAGTGCGGCATCGGCCCCGCTGGCGGCCAATTTCCTCCTGAAGAATCCGGCTGCGGAGCCGGGGCTGGCCAGAAGGATCGCCTCAGGCGCCGTGCTGCAGTTTGCTTCCAGGGAGGAGTGTTTCTATGAGGGTGTTCCATGCCTCGGCTTCTACGGGCCGTTCCAGCCATTGATTCAGACTTACAGCTGCGCAGCCAGCCCCTTCTGGATCGCCAATGCGTTCGTCTGCCTGGCGCTTCCGGAGGACCATCCGTTCTGGACCGATACGGAGACAAACGGAGTATGGGAGGAGATGAAGGACAGAGAAGTGAGGACCACGGTGCTGGACGGTCCGGGAATCGTGGTGGACAACCACAAGGACACCGGAATTACGGAATTCAGGACGGCGAAGGTCCTGATGAAGAAAGAGAATCCGTCCCTCAATACGTATTCCCGACTGTCCTTTAACAGCCAGTTTTTATGGGAAGACTTTGATTTCAAGGGAATCGAGGCCATGCAGTACAGCGTGACCTACGACGGCAGGGTGAAGAGCCTGATCCCGAATATCCTGATGTACGGCGGTGTGAAGGATGGAGTGCTCTACCGGAAAGAATATTTTGAATTCGAATTTACCTTCCAGAACAAGGCGTCGATCGATCTGGCCGATTTTCCGGTGGCGGACGGCATCGTGCGCGTGGACAGGACCAGGATCCCGGATAAGCCGTATACCCTGACACTGGGCTCCTATGGAATGCCGGATGTGGACCGTTCGGGAGTCGATGTGAGAATCCGCACGGATCAGAAGACAGGGGCCAAGGCCATTCTTTTGAAGTCCTCGGAAGGGCAGATGGCGATGGTCATCTATGGCGGATTCGATGACATTGAAATCATGTCGAGACAGGGCGTAAGCGCCGTGACGAAACAGAGCTGCATCATGTATGGCGTCAGCCGCAGGAAGAGATACTATGAATACCTTCCGTATGTGATGATCAGCGTAATTCTGACAAAGAAGAGCCAGGAGGAATGGCAGGATGAAGACCTCTTCCCGATCCGCAGCATCACCTATACCGATAAAGAGAAATGCGGGGCTTACGGTCCTGTTGTTCTGGAGATGAAGGATGGAAGGACGGTTACGGTCGATTATGAGGGACTGGAAGGGCGGCTCCATATATAATGAGATTGGAATGATATAATTTCCTTTGGAAGGGAAATGGAAACGGAGACTGAGACGGCAAATGGATGTAATGATCAGAAACGAGAGACCCGGGGATTACCGTGAGACAGAGGAAGTGACGAGAGAGGCGTTCTGGAACGTCCACGAGCCGGGATGCTGTGAGCATTATCTGGCACATCTTATGAGGGAGAGGCCGGAATTTATCAGGGAGTTGGATTTCGTGGCAGTGCGGGACAGTCGGATTGTCGGAAATATCATGTATGCCCGCACGGAGATTCAGTGTGACGATGGAACGACTCATGCGGCAGTGACCTTTGGGCCGATCAGCGTCCTGCCGGCATATCAGGGGCAGGGGATCGGAAAACGGCTCATTGAAACCTCGAAGGAGCTGGCGGCAGACATGGGAGCAGACGTTATTATTATCTACGGAGATCCGGATTACTATTCAAAGACCGGTTTTGTGCCTGCGGAAACGTACGGCGTCAGAAACGGGGAGAATCAGTGTGCGGCGGCGCTTCTGGCCTGTTTGCTGAAACCGGAGGCCGCGGCATCGATAAAAGGCCGATATTCGGAAGGACCGGCCTACGAGCTTCCGCCGGTGACAGATCCGGCGTTCCTGGAATTTGAGGAGACATTTCCTTCCAAAATCAAGGGGAAAGCACCGTCCCAGGAGCGTTTTGCAGAGCTGGTGAACAGCACGGTTCCATGGGAAGAGAGGGCAAAGGGGCGGGATTAAGAATCTGTGAAGATTGCCTCAGATGAGAAAAAATGTCAAATATGCCTTGACACCCCTTAGGAAAACGGATATACTACTAATCACAAATCGAATACGAAACATCTGCTGAATCAGATTCATTAAGAGGGAGTAGTTTTAGTGCATCATCAACATCCTGGCTGTGAAAACAGTCTGGTGATGCATACCAACAGTTGGTTACCAGACTTTTAATGTATTTATTTTGAGAAATGGGTTATTTCTTAATAATAGGTACATTAAGAGTCTTTTTTGTTTCATAGGAAAGTTGGTTCTATGAAATAAAAACCCTCCGGGCAGGATGCGCACTCCGCGCTGAGGAAGTATGGCCGCTGAAGCGACCGCGCTCCGGCGCGAGAGGCTGGTGAACCGGACGTTTTGTGGATTCTGCTTAAGTCTGATGCAGAGCCGTTTTTTGAAAACGGCAGAATGGAGGAAAATTTGAAGGATTGGTATCAGAAAGACGAACAGGAAATATTAAAGGAACTGCATGTGACGAAGGAGGGACTTACGGCCGGTCAGGCGGAAACGCTTCTCCTCGAAAAGGGCGAAAATGTGTTAATGGAAGGAAAGAAAAAGAGTGTGCTTGCGGTGTTTGCTGAGCAGTTCTGTGATCTTCTGGTGGTGATCCTGATTGCGGCGGCCGTCATTTCCATGTTTTCGGGAAATGTAGAGAGCACCATCGTCATCGTGGCGGTTATTATTTTGAATGCGATCTTAGGAACCGTACAGCATGAAAAAGCGAAGAAGTCCCTGGAGAGCTTAAAGAGCCTTTCATCACCCAATGCAAAAGTGATCCGCGGCGGCCAGAAGATCGAGGTCCCGTCTGCCAAGGTGGTTCCCGGCGACATTCTCCTATTGGAAGCGGGAGACATGGTGGTGGCTGATGGAAGAATCTTAAACAACTATTCGCTTCAGGTCAATGAGAGCTCCCTGACAGGAGAGTCGACCAACGTGGATAAGGAGGAAGGGACGATCGACGGCGAGATGCCTCTGGCGGACCGGACCAATATGGTATATTCCGGAAGCCTGGTCACTTACGGAAGGGCCATGGTGGTGGTGACCGGAACGGGAATGGATACGGAGATCGGTAAGATCGCCAGTCTGATGAACGCGACAAAGGAAAAGAAGACACCTCTTCAGGTGAGTCTGGACCAGTTCTCCGGACGTTTGGCAGCGGTGATCATGGTCATCTGTGCCATTGTATTCGCCTTAAGCTTATACCGGAAAATGCCGGTTCTCGACTCTCTGATGTTTGCCGTGGCGCTGGCCGTGGCGGCGATTCCGGAGGCACTCAGTTCCATCGTAACCATCGTGCAGGCCATGGGAACACAGAAGATGGCAAAGGAAAACGCCATCATCAAGGAGCTGAAGGCGGTAGAGAGTCTGGGGTGCGTCTCTGTTATCTGCTCCGATAAGACAGGAACCCTGACCCAGAATAAGATGACGGTCCAGGAGATTTACATTGACGGAAATACATTCCGTCCGGAAGAACTGGATCTGCACGAGCAGCTTCACCGTTATATCTTATACGACTCGATTCTTACCAATGATTCCACCCTCGTTGACGGTAAGGGAATCGGAGATCCCACCGAGTACGCCCTTCTGGAAATGGCCAGAAAAGTAAGTGTCAATGACGATGTCCTGCGGACGATGATGCTCCGTCTGGAAGAGATTCCCTTTGATTCAGACCGAAAGCTGATGAGTACCAAATATGAACTGCACGGTGTGCCTACTATTTTGACGAAGGGTGCTGTCGATGTCCTTTTAGACCGGACAACCCATATCCGCACTGCGGAAGGAATCCGGGACTTTACGGAGGCAGACCGGGAGGAGATCAACCGGCAGAATATGGAATTCTCCCAGAACGGTCTGCGTGTGCTGGCATTTGCCTATAAAGAGGTGGAAGATGACCACGTCCTCTCCTTAAAAACGGAGAACGGCTTTACATTCCTCGGACTGGTAGCCATGGTGGATCCGCCGAGGGAGGAATCGAAAGAGGCCGTGTCCGACGCTAAACGGGCCGGAATTCGACCGGTTATGATCACTGGTGACCATAAGATCACGGCGACGGCCATTGCGAAGCAGATCGGTATCTTTGAAGAAGGCGATCTGGCGGTGACAGGAACGGAACTGGACGCCATGAGCGATCAGGAGCTGGATGGGAAGATTACGAAGATATCCGTTTACGCCAGGGTGTCTCCGGAAAATAAGATCCGGATTGTCGATGCATGGCAGAGACGGGGCAACATTGTATCCATGACGGGAGACGGTGTCAATGACGCGCCGGCCCTTAAGAAAGCAGACATCGGTGTAGCCATGGGAATTACGGGAACCGAGGTGTCCAAGGATGCGGCTTCCATGATTCTGGCGGACGATAATTTCGCAACCATCATCAAGGCTGTGGCCAACGGCCGTAACGTATACCGGAACATCAAAAATGCAATACAGTTTCTATTATCAGGCAACATGGCGGGGATCCTGTCGGTACTGTACACGTCCATCATGGCTCTTCCCGTTCCGTTTGCACCGGTACATCTGCTGTTTATCAACCTTCTGACGGACTCGCTTCCGGCCATCGCAATCGGTATGGAGCCGGCGGAAAAGGATTTGCTGTCACAGAAACCGAGAAATCCGAAAGAAGGAATATTGACAAAGGAATTCATGATGAAGCTGTTCCTGCAGGGCGGCCTGATCGCTGTCTGTACCATGACAGCCTTCCATCTGGGACTGAACCAGGGCGGTGCCGCGGTCGCCAGCACCATGGCGTTCTGTACGCTGACACTGGCGCGTCTGTTCCATGGATTTAACTGTCGAAGCAGCCATTCGATTTTCCGAATTGGATTTTCCGGAAACTGGTACAGTCTGGGTGCATTTCTGGCGGGTGTCGCACTCCTGAGCCTGGTGATGTTTGTACCGTTCCTGGAAAGACTGTTTTCTGTCGCACCTCTGACAGGCAGCCAGATCGGACTGGTCTATCTGCTGGCGGTAATACCGACTGTGGTGATACAGCTTACGAAGATAGTCAGAGAACAGAGACTAAATAACGCTTTTCACCAATAAAATAGTATGATAAAATAATCCGGTACCGATATTACGTAATATGGGAAGGAAACGACATGACAGGACAATTATTACACAAGTTCAGAAATCACGGACCTTTGTCAAGACGGACGAAGTTTCTGATTCTTGCCCTGGTGCCGGTTTATTTTATGGCTGCGGGGCTGTTTCTCCAGCCGTTAAATGAAGTATTAAAGGGAATTATTACGATTATCAGGGAACCGGATTTCCTGATCACGGATTATATTGCGATCGGAGGAATTGGGGCCGCGTTTGTCAACGCCGGTGTGATGGCTCTGATTTCCATTGCCATTGTCTATTATCTGGGGATGGAGATGAGCGGTCACACGATTACCTCCTGCTTTCTAATGTTTGGTTTTTCTCTGTTCGGAAAGAATATTTTAAATATCTGGTCGATCATGATGGGCGTCTGTCTTTATGCCTTTTATCATAAGACCTCAGTTACGCGGTACATCTATGTTGGTTTCTATGGAACCAGCCTGTCACCGATTATCACCCAGCTTATGACGGTGGGACATCTGCCGCTGGCCGTAAGGCTGCCGCTTAGTATACTTGTGGGTATTATTATCGGGTTCGTACTGCCGCCGCTTTCCACACATACTCATTACTCCCATAAGGGCTACTCCCTTTATAATGTGGGCTTTGCATCTGGAATTATAGCGACGGTTATCGTCTCTCTGATGAGATCCTTTGGGCTTCAGACGGAGGCTCGTCTGATCTGGTCCACGGGAAATGATTTGCTTTTTACCAGACTGCTTCTCGGGCTGTTCGGCGGTATGATCCTGTTTTCCTGCCTCATCGCGGAGTCGGTCTGGAAACGTTATATGGAAATCTGGAAGACGTATGGCTTAAGCGGCACAGATTACGTGAAAAGCGAGGGCTTTGCGCCGACGCTGTTTAACATGGGTATTAATGGAATCGCTTCCACGCTGATTGTGCTGCTGGTTGGAGGAGATTTGAACGGTCCCACCATCGGAGGTATCTTTACCATCGTCGGATTCAGTGCCACGGGAAAGCATCTGAGGAACATACTTCCGGTTATGGCCGGAGTGATTCTGGGAAGTTTTGTGAAGACGTGGAATATCACCGATCCCAGCGCCATGCTGGCACTTTTACTCTCCACGACACTGGCGCCGATCGCCGGTGAGTTCGGCGTGGTAGCGGGGGTGCTGGCCGGATTCCTGCATGCATCTGTGGCGCTGAACGTGGGAATCGTCTACGGAGGAATGAATCTTTATAACAATGGATTTGCCGGTGGTATTATCGCCATGTTCCTGGTACCGGTGATTCAGTCGGTCCGGGACAGAAGAGCGAGAGCGCGCACGCATGATTCCCTGTAAAAAAGTCGAAAACTGCTGAGAATTATTTCGGCAGTTTTCGACTTTTTATGTGGGTATTATTGTGAGGAAAAACTGGTATTTATGCGGGGAAAACCTGCGTACAGTTTTCCAGGTCTTCTGTTTCATTTTCTGAAATATATAGTTCTGCTGACAGGGATAAGTCGTTGTCTAAAAATTTCTCTTCGTGGAACAGCTTGTCGATGACAGGCCAGCTCTGGGCGGCGTTCTCTGTCTCAAGCCATATTCCCAGCAGCGGGCCGGCGCCTTCGCAGTCAATATAATCGTAACCGTTATCACGTATGGCGCCTTCTGTGATCTCGCTGACGCGGTCTGGTATGAGATAGCGTAAGTCCAGATCGGGATTTGTTAGTTTACCCGGGTTTAATACTATAATGATAGTCTGCATATCGTTTTCTCCTTATGGTTTGATTTTTTGATTGTTTTTTGAGGGGAAGACTGGAATTATGCTGCGATCCTGGGAGGGGAATGTGCCGCATTAGGAATCGGGTGAGATCGCTCTTTCATACTGAACATTTTCCATATACTCTTCGAGCGTTTCAACATCGAACCACATTCCGGCCTTATCCATCTCGAAAAGCTTTTCATACCCATATAAATGAATTAGAAAGTCCCAGCCTTCTTTGGTGATCAGGCCTTCTAAAATACCGCAGTAGCCGAATAACTCAATAACTTTATCCGGCTCTTCGAGATCGGCCGCTGTGTATTCAGTTCCTTTGGGCGGCGGATAAATATATATGCCTAACATGATTGATCCCCCCTTAGATTCAGTTTTCGTTCTTTTATAATGATACGCATGTAGAGATTTTAGACTGCATTCGGCAAAGGATTTTTTCAGGATGGAATCGGAGGTATCTTAGCTGGAAATGCCTGAATGCGAGTATTTCTAATTAGAGTATCCCGATCTTGAATGTTTCCAATCCGAGCGTTCCGACCCGGAGTGCCCTGACCCGGAATGTCCTGACCCGGAATGTTCCAAATTTGAACGTTCCGAATTTGAGCGTTCCGAATCTGATTGTTCCGAATCCGAGCGTTCCGAATCTGAGTGTTCGGAATCCGAGTGCCTCAAATCTGCGTGTTCGGATCCGGAATATTTCGATCCGGATCCCGCCTTTCCGGATCCCTCGTAATCTGGCTGGTGCCGGCTTTCACAGCTGGAGATATGTTCCTTGATTTCATCGATAGAGCAATGGCTATACTGGGTAATATCCGTTTCAGGTGCCGCCGCCTCCAGTTTCTGCAGGTAAATATATTTGCCTGCGGTCACTCCGCAGGAATGAGCGGCTTCCACCTCCTCAGAGGTCACAGCCCGGTATTCCGTATTCCCGTCTGGGCGCAGCGTGGTTACGGTAGTATCTGCCGTCTCTCGGATTTCCTTCAGGAGCCGGGATTGTCTGGCCTCATTGGCTGAGTAGACGGTGACTACCACGTTCTTATTTCCGGACAGATACGGTTCTCCGCTCTCGGATTGCAGCAATTTTTTTACCGCTTCCCCGCACTCCATGCCGGTCAGCCGGACGCCCGAGAGCAGAACTTCCCCTTCTTCATTGAGAGCCGAGGAAGAGGTTACGCGGTCCAGGCGGTTGACAGACAGTTCAATGGAAGGATTGACGTCCACACTGATTAATGCCGCCTGTGCATAATAATAGTGGTAACCGCCTCCGGTTACTACGAAGCACAGGCAGGCTGCAATGGCAGCGGCGGCTGTGAGAAAATGGCGGGATCGCTGTTTCGTCTTTACAGGGACGATATCCCCCTTTTTCCAGCCTTTTTTTGCCGGGATTGAGACGAAATCTCCGCCATTTTTCATTATGACAGCTTCTTTTCCTGTTATTTCAATGATAATTCCCATCTTCAATCGGTATCACCTCCCTGTATTGTGGAAGAAATGCTCTGATTCCGGGATAATCTCCGGATAAGAGGATGATCAGAGTTACAATGTATTTCCGGTGCTTTTCTATGGTTTTCGGAGAAATAAAGAGAGCCGAGGCAAGCTGTGCCTGCGGGAGTTTTTTCTGTTCAAAAAACATGGCGTGAAATTCCGGATTTAAAAGTACGGCCGCAGCTAACTGGCGGCACGTGGCTTTTGCACGCTCCTGTTTGGGGCAAATACGGGGCAGATCTTTCCAGACGACGCCGTATACGCCGATTGCCTCAGAAAGGCGGTCAATCTCCTCGCAGAGGGAGAGACGTTCCTGTTCCCTGTCGTAGGCCTCTAAGGAGGCTTTCCACGCTGCGGCTTCCAGCTCGGCCGCATCGAAACCAGACGGCTGGATACTCTTCAAATACCGGTTCTGCCTGCGGATTTCATCATTGATCCGGTTATGAAAGCAGACGGAGAAAAATGAAATAAAGCTGCCCCTGTTCTCCGTGTACTGGCGGACGCAGCTGACAAAAGTCAGCATGGCGAGACTGAGCCGGTCTTCATAATCCAGAAGCGGAGATGCGGCCGCGCCGGCCTGCTTTTTTAGGAGAGGCAGATAGTCGCCTAAAAGCTTCTCAAGCTCTGCGGAATCGGACTGAGCTATTTTTATGCGGTTTTCAATGTCGTTCACGGTTCCACCTCCTGTTCCATGCCATTGTACAGCTTTTTCCAGGTTATGTAAATCAATAAAATTTTTTTCAGACCCTACATTTTGGAAGAGAGCCGTCGTATTCTTTAAACGAGAATAAAAATGAAATGAGGATATGAATTTATGAAGAAAATAATAACCGGCATTCTTGCATCTGCAGTTGTATTGAGTATGGCGTTTCCGGCGCTGGCATCGACACGTGTCTGCGACCGGTATGAGTCGTGCGCCGTGGAAGGCTGTGAGACAGAGACCTGCCATGAGCATGATGGAGTGACCTATCGTGGAACGTGCCAGGATGGAACCTGCTCGTATCACAGTGAGAACTGCGGACCGGGAAGCGGAAGCCAGCGGGGGCACCACAGAAGCCATGGGAACCATGGAAGTCACAGCTGCCATTGACAATGGGAGAAGTAAGTGAAAGGTATCAGGCTGGAAAAGGAACTCAGGCGGAATCATTGATTCTTCCGGGTTTCTTTTTTATTACAGGAAAGTGCTTTCTAAGAAACAAAAAAACTTTGGACAGCACGTTACGGAGGTATGGGTATAAAATCTCGCGTCATCGGTGTAAAATAGGGATAGCGCCGGCGGAAATGGTGTGATAAGATTAAGAGGCAGAAATAAAATAAAACAGAAAAAAAGGGATTGTTATGTTATACCAGATAATGGATGGGACGGTGAGCGCCGGCGGAGTGCCGATACTGTCCCATATTGATTTTGAAATAAGGGGAACGGAAAAGATTGCAGTTGCCGGGAAGAACGGGGCGGGAAAGACGACTCTTTTAAGACTCTTAGCGGGCGAGATTTCTCTGGACCGGGACGATAAACGGAATGGGCCGGGAATCATGGCTTCCAGAAGACTTACCGTGGGCATGATGAGGCAGCAGCCTTTCGGTGATACGTCATGCACGGTGGAGGAGGAACTCCTTAAGGGCTGCCCTGGAAGAGAGGTCGCAGGTAAAAATGGAACAGGCCTAAGCAGCTCCGCAATTTTTTCAGAATGGGACCGGGAACGGTTCGACTATGAGCGGGAGTATGACATCCTGTTTACCGGTTTCGGATTCTCAAAAGAGGATAAGAAAAAGAAACTGTCGGAATTTTCCGGAGGAGAGCAGACGAAGATCGCACTGATCCGGCTTTTGCTGGAAAAACCGGATATTCTGCTGCTCGATGAGCCGACGAATCATCTGGACTTAGAGACGGTGCAGTGGCTGGAGGAGTATTTAAGGCAGTATGACAAGGCAGTGGTGATGGTATCCCATGACCGCTTTTTTTTAGACCGGACGGCTGATGTGGTCTATGAAGTGGCGGGAGGGAAGCTTACCCGCTATGTGGGGAATTACTCCGCGTACAGGGAGCAGAAACGAAAGCAGCTTAGCTTGCAGAAAAAGGCGTATGAGAGCCAGCAGGAGGAACTGAAGCGGTTGAATTCCGTGGTGGAACGGTTTAAACACAAACCGACCAAGGCGTCGTTTGCCAGAGCGAAGAAGAAGGCCATGGAACGGATGAACCGGGTGGAGAAGCCGGAGGAAGATGATATCCATATCTTTACCGGGGAACTGACGCCGCTCATAATCGGCAGCAAATGGGTCTTTGAATCGGAACATTTAAAGATCGGTTATGACCGCGCCCTGCTGGAGATCACCATGAGAATCCGGCGGGGACAGAAGATCGGCATTTTGGGGCCAAATGGCTCCGGAAAGACGACCTTTTTAAAGACGGTTGCAGGTTTCCTTCCGCCGTTGGACGGGGAAATGTCCGTCGGAGTCAATATTACCATGGGATATTTTGACCAGCTTTCGGCCCAGGTGATGTCTGAAAAAACAGTGGCAGATCATTTTCACGACTTATTTCCTGCGCTGACGGAAAAGGAGGCACGCACCATCCTGGGGGCCTATCTGTTTGGAGGGCGCGTGGCGCAGAGATCTGTATCCTCTCTCTCGGGAGGGGAGAAGGCGAGGCTGGTGCTTGCAGAGCTTTTGCAGAGCAGACCTAATTTCCTCGTTCTGGACGAGCCGACGAACCACATGGATATTCAGGCGAAGGAAACACTGGAATCCGCGTTCCGCGCCTATACCGGAACGCTGCTGTTCGTCTCCCATGACCGGTACTTTTTGAGTGAGGTAGCCGATTCACTCCTGATTTTTGAAAATCAGTCGGTGATGTATTACCCGTTTGGTTATGCGCATTACCTGGAAAGAAAGCGAAAATCGGAGGGAGAAGGCGGTCTGGCAGCCCAGATGAAGGCAGAGGAACAGGCATTGATCGCCGGTATGAGGGCGGTTCCGAAGGCGGAGCGTCACAGACTTAAGGAAATATCCGCGGAGGATGCGTATATCGACTGGCGGCTTCGTCTGGTATCCGAAAAAATGATTCCGGCCGGAGCGCAGGCAGGAGAACTGTACGCGGTGATGGACGCGATGAAACAGGAGTGGATGGCGTCGGAAGACTTCTGGTCCGGAAAGAGGTGGGAGAAGGAAACGGAATATACGGAGCTCTGCCGCCGGTATGAGGAAACGGTTGCTGTCTGGCATGAGCTCTGTCTGGAGTGGTACGCCGTCTGGTCCGGAGAGGAAAACGGAGAGAATTCTTAGCGAACCCTTATTTTTTTCTAAAAGCTGTTGTCCAGGGATTGCACCGCGTGCGGCGGCATGGTACAGTGTAGTGGAATGAATAGAAATGAGGGATAATATGGGTTGTCTTGGTAATTTACTTTGGTTTATATTCGGCGGTTTCATCAGCGGACTGAGCTGGACGCTTACGGGCTGCCTCTGGTGTATTACGATTATCGGCATTCCGGTGGGGATGCAGTGCTTTAAATTTGCCGCGCTCAGCTTCTTTCCGTTTGGAAAAGAGGTCCGGTATGGCGGCGGCGCGGGATCCTTTCTTTTAAATTTAATCTGGCTCATTGTGTCGGGGCTGCCCTTAGCGATCGAGTCGGCCCTGATCGGAGTGGTGCTGTGCATCACGGTGATTGGAATTCCTTTTGGGCTTCAGCAGTTTAAACTGGCGAAGTTGGCTCTGATGCCGTTTGGAAGTGAGGTGTATTAATCATGGAGTTTCCGGGAAAGCGGCCGGGGAAAAAGAGTACGGCGCTGGAAAAGGAGTGGGCCGCGCTTAAGAAGAGCGAGGCGCGTTTCGTGGAACGGCAGAAGGAAAAGGGGCCGTCGATTATCAATCAGAAGCTGGACCGGGTAGTCCCGGAGAAGTTAAAGGGAACGCTGGATGCCGCATTTTACAAGGCGTTTCAGCTGGTTTTCGAAAAAGGCGGAATGGTGATCAATAAGACGTACCGGAAGGAAGACGGGGAGTACAGGCAGAAGCTGAACGCTTACGCCGCCAGTCTGAAGGAAAACAGGAAGAATTTGAAGGCATTTTCGAAGCAGGCGGCGGTGTCTAAGACAAAGAATCTGCTGATTTCCGGAGTGGAGGGAATCGGCACAGGGGTTTTCGGAATCGGGATACCGGATATCCCCCTGTTTACAGGCGTGATCTTAAAGAGCCTTTATGAAATTGCCGTCAGTTACGGGTACGCCTACGAGTCCGAGCGGGAGCAGGAGTTTTTGCTGGAGATTATCAAGACTGCTTTGGAACGGGGCGGAGAACTGGCTGAGGATAACGAGCGGATTAACCGCTGGATCGAAGGAACCGGCGGGCTGGAAGAGAAGAAGGTTCTGATGCGCAAGACGGCGGACCGGCTCTCGGAGGAACTTCTGTATATGAAGTTTGTACAGGGACTGCCTGTTGTGGGAGTCGCGGGAGGTTTGTCGGACTGCATTTATCTAAAGAAAATTACGGATTATGCGGAACTTAAGTATCGAAGAAGATTTCTGTGGGAGCGGAATGCTGCCGGAGAAGGAGCCCGGAGCAGGGGATGAACCTGCCGGGCTCCTTTTTTTGTTTCACAGGAAAGTTCGTTCTATGAAACAAAAAAACTTCGGGGGATGCGCACTCCGCGCTTAGGAAATATGGCCGCTAAAGCGACCGCGCTCCGGCGCGAGAGTCCAGCGAGTCGGACTCTTTATATTTGTCCTGATTACAGTTCAACCGCTCCCGCTGTCTTCTACTGCTTTTGTTCAACCTCAATCATCTGGAAAGAAAGCTGCTGAATTCCATCGATCTTCCGGAACTGCTGGGGAGTGAAGCCTAAGTATTTTTTGAAACAGATGGAGAAGAGGGAGGTGTCGGTAAAACCGCAGGCGTAGCTGATCTCCTTTATAGACTGGTTTGTCGTGGACAGCATGACCGTGGCCATACGGATCCTGTACTGGGTTAAGTATTCTTTGGGGCATATACCCACTTCTTTCTTAAACAGGCGGTAAAGATAAGTCCGGTCAACCCGGACCTGGTCGGCCAGCCACTGGATGGTGAGCTTCTCAAAATAGTTGCTCCGGATCACGCCTATCGTGCGGCGGACAATCTCATTCTTATAGGCGTTCTGCGTGTTGATGACCGGTCTGGAGAGATGGTAAAAAATGTTGTACAGCCGGGAGAGAAGGTAGTAATCGTTTTCATCACCGGACTGCATGTGGCGGATGATGTCGTCGATGGATTCGATCAGTTCCGGGGAATCGGGATAGGTCGCCACGGGACTGTAGGCAAAGCCGCAGCTTTCCGTAATCTGCGCCGCATCGCTTCCAACAAATGCGACCCACGCATATTCCCAGGGATCCTCCTCGTCCGCATAGTAAAATGTTGTCTCTCCGGGCCGGATTAAAAACATGTCCCTCTGTTTTAATACGTATTTTTTCTCATCAGCAAAGAAGACCCCCTTTCCTTTTATAATGAAATGAATCAGATAATGGGCCCTCTTGGCGGGACCAAAGGAGTGGCTGCCCATACATTGTTCCCGGCCGGCAAAACCAAAGGAAAGGGATGAAGATTCCCCGGAAATATTCTTTCGAAAGATTTCTATCATATTTCTCTGCATAAGTCCCTCCTGAAAGACAACATTTTTTATATAAAATACAACAAAACATATTGTTTTTGATGAATCTTTATTATATTATAATATTAACAAAAATAAGTTTGCAAATCAATAAAAAATAAACAGAGTGCACTATAAACCGCGGTTTCTTTGTTTTAAAAGGCTACAGATGAGGTTGAAACTATTCATGAACCATATTAAAAATGTTGATTACAGGAGGAGAAGGAAATGAAGAAAAAGACACTGGCACTCGTAATGACAGCAGCAATGGCATTTTCTGCCCTGACCGGATGCGGATCGACCGGATCAGCGCCTGCCACGAAGGAAGAGACGACTACGACTGCGGAGAAAAAGGAGACAGAGGCTGTGACGGAGGCGGCTTCAGAGCGTGAGAAGCCGGCGGAAAGGCCGGAGGTAAGAGTCCTCATTAAATGGTCGGAGAGCCAGATTTCCAACTGGCCCGTTCTTGTGGACGAGTACAACGCAGATGACGGTAATCCGGTAAAGATTAATCTGGAGTTTTACGGCTCAGAGGGCTATGACGACAAGGTGAAGGCGGAGCTGATGGGGGATAATCCGCCGGAGATTGTACAGCTGATGAAGACGACCTTCAACGAATATTCCGCCAATGGACAGCTCATGGAACTGACCGGTTTCCTTGGAAAAGAGGGCTGGAATTACAACAAAGGCGCGCTTGCATGGGCAGGCCCGCTCAATAATCCGGAAAATGGCGTGTACGGAATCCCGGATTTTGCAAATACAAGCTGTATCTTCTATAACACGAAGCTGTTTGCGGAGCTGGGAATTGAAGAACCTGCAAATCTCGAGGAACTTACAAATGCCGCGAAGACTTTAAATGACAATGGGTACAAAGCGATTGTGACCGGCGGCGGGAACTGGTGTGCACCAGATCTTCTGGCTAAGGTACAGGCTCAGCTTGTGGGTACGGACCTGCTGATCAAAGCCTATAATAACGAGGCGAAATACAACGATCCTTCCATGGTGGAAGCAATGACGATTGTCGATGAGATGGTTAAGAGCGGCGTAATTGATAAGTCCAGCGCCGACTATATTTCCGACGATGACGCGATTGCCGAGTTCGTTATGGGGAAGGCCGGCATGTACACGGCTCACACGGGCATGGCATCGGCTATCGATTCTTCGAAGGAAGACGATTTCGAGTACAATATCATTGAAAAGATGGATTTTGTTGAGAATCCAAAGACGAGTGTGTCGGTTACCTGGGGCAGCATGTGGTGTATTCCGGCAAACGTGAAGAATCAGGAGGCAGCCGAGGACGCACTGGCATTTTTATTTGGTGAAAAGGTTCAGAAGAGTGATGTAACAGAATTAGGAAAGATAGTCAATGTGGATGAATGGAACGCAGGTCTTACCCATCCGGCTCTCCTTACAGCGGCAGAGCAGTTAAAGGGCGCGGGAACCGCAGATTCCTTCTACCTTCTGGACATGGTGTCCTCCAAGGTACTGGATAATATGATCAAGGGCATCCAGGAGATGATTCAGGGAAATCAGACTCCGGCCGGTGTGCTGGATCATGTCCAGAAGATCTGGGAAGAGGAGCAGGCTCAGAAATAGCGTTTGTTTCAATCCACGTTCGGTAATTTCACAGAGTGCGGCCACATCTTATAGAGATGTGTAGTTTGACTTCATGTCAGTGGGGGGATACCGATTTCTCTCCTCCCGCCACTACCGTTAAACTTGTTTTGGCGATTTACCCTTCCGCCTATAGATGTGGGGGAATCTTCACTTTCCTAGTTAAATTGAGGGGCCGGATTAATACATCCGGCTCCTCTCTTAAAACCAGTACAACATATATAGCAATTGAAAATTATTAAAAAGGAGAAGGAGCTCACCAAGGAGTCAAGAGAGGCATAATTCCTCTCATGTCTAAAGCTGAGTCTTCAAGTACACTTTATGAAAGAGAGAAGGAACCGAAAATATTTTCTGATGTTTTCCCTTCCTGCGCTGGCCGTGTACACTGTGTTCTGGATATTTCCCGTATTTTTGGGATTCTATATCAGCTTTACCAACTGGAACGGCATTGTGAATCTGGCGGACGCGCAGTTTACGGGATTTAAGAATTATGTGAATCTGTTGTATGACAGCATCTTAAGAGTATCGGTTCTCAACAACATTAAATATGGAATCATCACCCTGATCGTCGTTCCGGTGGCCGCATTTGCCGTCGCCTATCTGGTTGAGAATTTCACGAGGAAAAAGTCCTTCTGGAGGACTGTAACATACCTGCCGGCTATGATACCGACGATTGTAACCGTGTTTCTCTGGAAGTGGATCTATAATCCGCAGTACGGTATTTTAAACGAGATATTAAAGGCGGTGGGACTGGGAGGGCTGGCCACAGGCTGGATTACCAATACGAAGACGGCCCTGTATGCGGTGACCTTTACCTCTCTCTGGAAGATGGTTCCGGTCTATTTCGTTCTGTTTCTTGCGGGTCTCCAGTCCGTGTCCAGCGATCTGATCGAAGCCGCGGTGCTGGACGGAGCAGGCAGGTGGCAGGTGATCAGAAATGTCACCATCCCGTGTATGAAACGAATTATCACAATTGTCTATGTTTTAGTATTTATAGATATATTCAGAGTTTTTGACCTGATATACACAATGACAAAAGGAGGACCGGGGTATTATACCACGGAGATGATTCTTACGTATTCGTATAAAACTGTATTTACGAATTCCAACGCCGGATACGGGATGGCAATCATCTCAGCACTGACCCTGTTTGTGATCATCTGTTCCTTTATCCAGATGAAAATACAGAACAGGACTGCGGATTGAGAAGGGAGACGGACAGCATGAAGACAGTAAAAAAGTTATTTTTAGGTTTCGTACTTGCGATGGTATTCAGCGTCACGATGATCCCGATTATCTGGGTTTTCTTTTCTTCCTTTAAATCTAAAAAGGAATTGATGACTAAGCCCTGGAGCCTTCCGGAAAAGTTCCTGTTTTCCAATTACAGTGATGCGTGGCAGAAAGCGGATTTTGCCGTTCTCACGAAAAACAGCGTGACGATTACCGCTTTCTCTCTGTTATTGATGCTGGTTTTTGCGACGATGCTGGCTTTTGCCATTTCCCGGTATAAGGGAAATTTAAGTCAGGTGACCTTGATTTATCTTCTGGCAGGACAAACGATTTCGGCTGGAATGATCATATTTCCCATCGTTATTGTCTTAAGAAAGCTGGGATTCGGCAGCTCCCACGCGGGACTGATTTTGACCTATGCGGCGGGCGGCCTGCCCTTCGCAGTCTTTGTCCTTCAGGGTTTTTTTGCGGGAATCCCGTATGAACTTTACGAGGCGGGGGAGATAGACGGAGCAGGGGAATTTAAAATTTTCGCCAACATTGCCATTCCTCTGGCGAAACCGGCTCTGGCCACCGTGCTTCTCTATCAGTTTATGTGGGTGTGGAATGAGTTTGTGCTGGCATTTACCATTGTGAGCAGGCCGGAAAAGAGGACAATTATCGCAGGGCTCTACTCGGTGGTAAACGGATATTTAAATACGGATTATGTGACGGCGTTTGCCGGAGCCATGATCGTGTGTATTCCAATCATTATTATTTATCTGATTTTCCAGAAATATTTGATTCAGGGACTGATCGCGGGAGCGGTGAAAGGATGAGTGAGGCATGAAGGAGATTAGAATCGGAGCAGCTGCGTGGGGCTTTCGGGAGCTTACACTGCAGCAGCAGCTTGACTTGGTAAGGCGCCTGGGGCTCGTTTCCCTGGAACTGGGAATCGCCAATACGCCTGCGGATGTGCAGACAGACGCAGATGTACGTCTTCTTGAGCAGGTAAAGAAGGAGTATGAAGCATTTGGGATTTCTCTGGATACCGCGGCGACGGGCAATGACTTTACGCTTGAAGACAGGAACGCAGCAGCGGAGGATATCGGGAAGATTAAGAGGGTAATCGATATCTGCTCCTTTTTAGGAGTGGAAACGCTGCGGATATTTGCTGGTTTTACGCCTTACAGGGAAGTGGATGAGACGCGTTTTTCACGTATGATAGATGCGCTGAACACGGTAGCCCGGTATGGAAAGGAGCATGGAGTGGTGACAGCCATGGAGACCCATGGGGGAGTGACAGCGTATCCGGACGGAGTGGTTCATTTCCAATCGGCAGCCACGGAGACCGGGTGTCTAAAGAGAATTCTACGGCAAACGGATGACAGCTTGAAATTCGTCTTCGATCCGGCCAATCTCTATGCCATTGCGGGATGCGACGTGGAAGAGACGGCGGAGCTTGTCGGCAGCCGCATCGCCTATGCCCATATCAAGGATTTTGTGAAGCTGCCGGGCGGTCACTTAAAACCTGGAGCCATCGGAGATGAGAAGAGAGACTGGAAGCGCACCATAGAAACGATCTTGAGATGGACGGATACCCTGATGATCGAATATGAGGAACCACAGGACATAGAAGAAGGGACCAGACGCAGCAAACAGTACCTGGAGACTATTTTGAAGGAGGTCTGGCTATGAGTACTATTTACGATTATAAAAAGACAAAGGCCGTCGTGATCGAGAGACCATATGAAGTCCGCTTAAGGGAGATCACTCTGACGGAGCCAAAAAAGGATGCCTATATCGCGCGGACGTATTACAGCAGTATTTCCAGCGGAACGGATATGAAGACCTATAAGGGACTTCAGCATCCGGAACAGTGCTACTATCCGCTGGTGCCTGGTTATGAAACCGCCGGTGAGGTAGTCGCGGCAGGGGAGGAGAGCGATGGAAGCCTGAAACCGGGAGACCGGGTTATGATTAACGAATGCCGGAAATACGGTGATGTCTGTGCCGCATGGGGCGGCGGCTCCGAATATACGGTAAAGGATTCCGATACCACGAATGACACGTTTGACTATATGGTCAAGATTCCAGAAAACCTCTCCTATATTGACGGTGTGCTGGCTTATCTTCCATGTGTGGCCCTAAAGGGAATCCGGATGCTGAATCTGGAGGGCAGACAGACAATCGTGGTGAGCGGCGCAGGCATGGTGGGAATCAGCGCCATGCAGATTTTAAAGATCGTAAATCCGAATTTGAGAGTCATTGCCATTGAGCCGAATAAATTCAGGCGTGACATTGCGAAGAAGTATGCGGACCTTGTGGCCGATCCGTTTGAAGCGGAACTGGTGATCAGGAAGGCCACCGGAGGCGCCATGGCGGATCAGATCATCGAGTGCTCCGGCAATGCGGAGGTGCCAGGTATTCTCCATAAATATTTGAAAGACGGCGGCTGGGGAACCGACGATGCGCCGGGCCATATTCACTGGCAGGGGGATTATCCGGAGAAAATCATCATGGACAGCTATCACCGCTGGTTTACAAAGAACTGCACAATTTCCATGTCCTGTGCACTGGCGCCCGGCTGTAAGGAGCAGATTCTTACCTGGATCAGCGAGGGGAAATTCGATACGAACGGCCTTCCGGTGGAGATCTGGCCGGTGTCGAAGTGTGCGGAGGCATTTGAATATAAGATGGCAAAGGGCGAGGATGTATTTAAAATAATCTTTGATTGGAGCAAATAATATGAGGCCTAAAGTTATTTTTCTTCCACATGCGAACATCCAGTATTCCCAGCTGAAAATGGAACGGCGGGAATGGGTCGTGAAAAACTGCTATGAAAAGCTGTTTGATCTGGTTCGAGACAATCAGTATAAAATAGGATTTGAGGCCAGCGGCAAGACGCTGGATGAAATAGAGAGGCTGGCTCCCGAGGTCATGGAAAAGCTGAAGGCGCTGATTCTGGACGGTCAGGTGGAGCCGGTGGCATCCCCGTATACACATCTGATGATGGGAAATGTACCGCGTGAGGTGGCGGTACATACCTTGCTAAGGAGCCTGGATACATGGGAGCGTTATACGGGAATCCGCCCGAAGGTTGGATGGAATCCGGAATGCAGCTGGAACGCACAGATTCCGGGCATCTATAAGGAGGTGGGAATCGAGACACTCATTATGGACGCCGATTCCTTCTTCCTCTCATTTCCTGAGATAAGAAAGGCCACCGGACTGTGCTATGACGTGCAGGGGCACAGCAATAAAAACCAGCTGTTTCTTATTGAGGAATATATAAAGGATAAGCCGGAGTATTTAAAGTATCTGACGAATCCCTCTATCTGTGATAACGGGCTGAAGCTGATCTTCCGTTCCGATTGTATGGCAAATCTGCTGCTCTGGTATCTGATGGGGGCGACGGAGGGCGTGAGAAACGAGGCGGTCCGCTATGAGGAGATTCAGTCCATGTTCTGCCGCTGGAACGCGCGTGCACAGGAGACAGGCTCCTTTATCATGCCGTATGCCGAGGATGCGGAATACATAGGAAGTTCGGCATACTTCTATGTTAAACAGTTTAATCAGGCCAGGTTCTTTGAGGAAGAAGGCGACAGCTTGAAACGGTTTAAGGAAATCATGGACCTATCCATAGAAAGCGGATTTGTTCCGGCGACACCTTCGGAGGTGGTGGAATCCGCAGAGCTTCTGGAGAACCTGTCCATTTTGAAAATTGAAAATGGGGCTGCGTGGCACGGGGGAACCGCAAAGGCATGGCTGAATACGGATCAGGCGCTGCAGCTGGATCCGGTCTGCCGCATGATTCTGGAGGGGATCGAGGGGATCGCCGCCTATAAGCAGATCGACTGGCATGAGAATGAAGCGCTGGCTGCGGCCTTTCGGGCGGTTACCGAAGGGTGGGTGTCGGATGCGAGATGGCCGCCTGCTCCGACTTCTCCCGGCAGATTTAATGTGAGAGAGGCGCTGGAGGCATTGTACCGGGCAAATGACCGGGTGGCGGGGGCGATGGAGGAACTGGGAATCGCCGGGCTCCGTTCCCTGTATTCACCCGATATTATGAGCTCCCAGCTTGGTTTGATCGAGGAGAGGCTGATGGAGATGCGATATTTTGAGGAAGAGTGAGATGGAACGACGACTGGAGATGATTCATTTACAGCTGACCAGGCAGTGTAATTTAAACTGCTGGTTTTGCGGACAGAGGAAAAACAGCGCGCTGCGTGACGGCAAGGAGAGCATGGCCCTGAAAACGGAAGAGTGGCTTGGGATCGTAAATGAGCTGGACGCGGCCGCCGGAAAGAAGCCATCGGTCATGCTCTGGGGCGGGGAACCGCTCATGAGCCCGTGCTTTGATGAGATCGCCTCCACACTTCATGAACGGGGGTACCGGGTCGGAATCGTTACAAACGGGACTCTGCTGGACCGGCATGCGGAGACTGTCCCGTACTGTCTGGACAAGATTTACGTGTCTGTTGACGGACCGGAGCAGCTCCATGACAGCATCCGCGGCGCGGGAACATTCCGGAAGATCCGGGACAATCTGCTTGCAGTAAAGAGGGCGGCGCCTTTACTGCCGGTGGTCTGTATGGCCGTTATGACGGAGGAGCTGAAAGGGCAGCTGAAGGAGTTTTTTGCTGAATTGTCGGATTTTCCCGTGGATGAGGTGCTGCTTCAGGATATGATCGTTTTAAACGGCCGGGAGATTGGAGAATATAAAGCCGTGATGGAACGGGAATTTTCCATCGAAGCGGAGGCGGTTGAATCGTGGAGGCAGAGTGGCGAGGGGGATTCGGAGATGGAGAAGGCCGGATTCCGCCTGGAGGAGCCTGGGACGCATGCTTTTAAAGTCCGGTATCTGCCGCATGTTCGTTCCGGAGAAATCGTGAGGCCCTGTCTTTCCCCATGGCGTCATCTCCATATTATGTGGAACGGGGAGACATCGTTTTGTACTGATTTTACCGACTTTTCCGTGGGGAATGTGCGGGAACAGCCGCTTGAGGCACTGTTTCGGGGAGAACAAGCCGAAAAGTTCCGGAAGCTGGTGGAAAATGGGAGAAATCCGGCGTGCAGACACTGCTCCTGGGGGGACAAGGAGTGTTTTTATGAGCTGTAAAAGAGAAAAACCGCTTTCAACGGTTTGATTTACCGGAAGTGGATTGGAAAAACATCTTTCGCTTTTTCACTGTGAATGTTATAATACTCATAAACAGCAGGCTGTCTGTGTTTTTTGCAGGCAGCTTGCTTTCGGTATTGAGGCGGAAAACGACAAAACCATGAGAGTTTCTGCTGCACATAGAAGGAGAACGATACAAAGATGAAGAAGCTGGCAGTCGGTATTTTGGCCCACGTAGACGCGGGAAAAACGACATTGTCGGAGGCGATGCTCTATATGGGCGGAAGCATCCGGAAAATGGGACGGGTGGACCGGGGGGACGCGTTTCTCGATACGTATGAACTGGAGAAGAAGCGGGGGATTACGATCTTCTCGAAACAGGCCATTTTGAAGTGGAAGGATATGGAGATGACCCTTCTCGACACTCCGGGGCACGTGGATTTCTCGGCGGAGATGGAACGGACCCTGCAGGTGCTGGATTACGCCATTCTGGTGATCAGCGGAACGGACGGAGTACAGGAGCATACGAGGACGCTGTGGCGTCTTCTTGCCAGATACCGGGTTCCCACATTTCTCTTTATCAATAAGATGGACCTGGCGGGGCTGGGGAAAGGGGCTATCCTGGATGACCTAAGAAAAGTCTTAAAGGAAAACTTTGTGGACTTCGGAGAGGCCGGAACGGATCATTTTTATGAGCAGATCGCCATGACCAGTGAGGAGTTGCTGGATGAATATCTGGAGACCAGCCATGTGGAGATGGCCGGAGTACGGGAGCAGATTATAAACAGGCGCCTTTTTCCATGCTTTTTCGGTTCTGCGCTTAAGTTTACGGGCGTGGAGGAATTCATGAAGGGGATTGAGGAGTACACGGAAACGCCTGAATATCCGCAGGAATTCGGAGCGAAGATTTTCAAGATATCGAGAGATGCCCAGGGAAACCGTATGAGCCATATGAAGATTACGGGCGGCAGATTATCGACGAGGGAGCTTATCGACGAGGAGAAGGTAAACCAGATACGCCTCTATTCCGGGGAGAAATTCGAGACGGTGCGGGAGGCGTCGGCCGGCACCGTCTGCGCCGTGCTGGGGCTTGCCAAAACGGTTCCGGGACAGGGGCTGGGGATCGAAGCGGCCTCGGCCATGCCGCTCTTAGAGCCGGTGATGACATACCGGATTGGTCTGCCGGAGGGCGTCGATGCGGCGGCTATACTTCCGAAGTTCCGGGAGCTGGAGGAGGAAGATCCGGAGCTGCATCTGACATGGGAGGAGAGCAAGAAGGAGATCCATGTCCAGATTATGGGCGAGATTCAGATGGAGATTTTAAAAAGCGTAATTGAGGAACGTTTCGGTCTCTCTGTGGAATTTGGAGACCGGAGCATCGTCTACCGGGAGACGATCACGAACACGGTGGAGGGCGTGGGGCATTTCGAACCGCTCCGTCATTACGCGGAGGTCCATCTTCTTTTGGAACCCGGGGAGCCGGGGAGCGGTATGCAGTTTGCTTCCGCCTGCAGCGAGGATATTCTGGGAAGAAACTGGCAGCGGCTGGTTCTGACCCATCTGGCGGAGAAGGAGCACAAGGGTGTGCTGACGGGTTCTTCGGTCACGGATATGAAGATCACGCTGATGTCGGGGCGGGCCCATTTAAAGCATACGGAGGGCGGCGATTTCCGCCAGGCTGTCTACCGGGCAGTCCGCCAGGGGCTGATGCAGGCGGAATCCATGCTGCTGGAACCATTTTACGATTTTCGCCTTGAACTTCCGGACCGTTACGTGGGACGGGCGATGAGCGATGTGGAACGTATGGCAGGGAAAGTGATGTCTCCTGTCATGGAGGGAGACAGGGCGGTTCTCACCGGAAGCGCCCCGGCGGCCTGTATGGGGGGATATCAGAAAGAGGTAACCGCCTATACGGGCGGCGCGGGACGGCTGTCATTTACATTTTCCGGCTACGGGCCGTGCCACAATACGGAGGAAGTGGTGGCCGCAATCGGCTATGACCCGGACGGAGACATGGCGAACCCGGCTGGGTCCGTATTCTGTGCCCACGGGGCGGGATTCTTAGTGGACTGGGACCAGGTCCCGGAGTATATGCATCTGGAAAGCTGTCTGGAACCACAGAAAGACATGGGGGTGGATGGACTAGCCGGCCTTGCCGGTGCTGCCGCCAGAAAAGGTCAGGCGCCGAACGGCCGGAACGATGAGCCGGAGAGTGACAGGGAATGGATCGGCACGGAGGAAGTGGATGCCATTCTGGAACGCACCTTTTACGCCAACCGGCGGGGGAATTCAGCCGGGGTTAAATCCGGGTGGAAGAACAGGGAGAAATACAGGGAGAACTCTCACAGTGTTCCTGCGGTGAGGAACTATAAGAAGGAGGCCCCCAGGGAAGAGTATCTTTTGGTTGACGGGTATAACATCATTTTTGCATGGGATGAACTGAAGGAGCTGGCGGAGCAAACCATCGACGGCGCCCGAGGAAAACTCCTCGATATTCTCTGCAATTACCAGGGCATGAAGAAATGCCGGCTGATTGCCGTGTTCGACGCCTACCGGGTCCAGGGCCATGTGACCGAGTGCCTGGACTACCACAACATCCAGGTGGTCTTTACAAAGGAGGCGGAGACGGCAGACCAGTATATTGAGAAGTTCGCCCACGAAAATGGCAGAAAATACGATGTGACAGTGGCCACTTCGGACCATTTGGAACAGATTATCATACACGGCCAGGGCTGCCGGCTGATATCGGCCAGGGAGCTGAAGGAAGAGATCCGCCGTTTGAGCGAGACGGTTCATCAGGAGTATCAGGAGAGAAAGACAGGGGAAAAGCATAAAAATTATCTGCTGGATTCGGTGTCTGAGGAGATGATGAAACAGATAAAGGAACTTCCGGAAGAATGACGGAAGTTCCTTTATCTGTGAACGGTGTCCTGTTCTTTATGGTTCGGCTATATACATGTCCTTATATTTCTTCGGATCGAAGCTGTGGTTGTAAACGAGATACTCGTAATCCCTTATGGTATCCCGGTATGGAAAACTGTCAAGACCAGTCTCCTCCCAGGAGTAGTAGGTTCCCGAGGCATCATAGCAGCCAAGCGGATGTATGACGGGCAGTGTTTCCTCCATGGAAAGCAGAAAACGCTGGTACGGCGTCATATCCAGGCCGGCCTGATCCAGCAGCTCGGAAGCGAGATAGATGGCGCTCATCTTCCCTTTCTGCTCCGATCCGGATTCATAGTTTGTCCAGATAAGAAACGGTGTCTCATACCACATTAAGTGGTCTCCGGCGGGAACGTCGGCGCTGGGCATGCCTGCAATCTCATCGAAAAATTCATCCTCCACGCTGGGCTGATGGTCTCCGAACATCACGATCATGGTGGGCTCGTCGCTGGCCTCAAAGTATCGGATCAGGTATTCCAGGGCCTCATCGGAACGCTTCATCAGTGATAAATACTGATCGGTCTTCGGACACTTGTCCTTTAGGGAGCCGGTCAGCCACACCTCCTGCGGAAAGTTGTCGTAGATTCCCTCATAGCCGCCGTGGTTCTGCATGGTCACATTGAACAGAAAAAGGCGGTCGGCAGGATTCTCCTTATTCTCCACCTGTTTGATCAGGTTCTCGTAATTGGACTGGTCGCTCACGTAATTTCTAAGAAAATCCCGTTCTTCATAGCGGGTTTCATCAATGAAATCGTCGAATCCCATATTCTTGTAACACGTATCGCGGTTCCAGTTTTCACCCGGATAAGGATGCATGGCGACGGTCCGGTAGCCCTGGTCCTTTAAGGTGCTGACAAGGCTGTACGTTCCGGGCTTTATGTAGAACTGGTAGGCGCTGCAGTTGGAAGGCAGGAAGGCGATGGAATCACCTGTCAGAAATTCGAATTCCGAATTGCACGTCATGGAGCCGAAGACGGGAACACACAGGCTTCCGCTTATCGTGTTCTCTTTCAGGCTGTACAGGAATGGGAAATACGCCTGATTCGTCTGAAAGGAACCTCCTGTGCGTAAGTCGGACAGGCTCTCATTCATGATGCAGATAATATTGACCGGGGTGATGATATCTTCACCCAGGGCCACCTCCTCGGCAGAGGCCAGAAGGACATCTTCCGCCTTGTAATCGTTATAGATCCGTTTTATCTGTGATGTGCCGTACCCCGCAGGCTTCTGCTTCACCGCATAGCGGAAGGACACCGCCGTGGAGAGGACGTAACCGTATTCCTTATAGGTCTCGTTGACCTCCCACATGTTGATTCCCAGGCCCCAGGAAGGCATGAGAAATGTAAAAAACCATACGCCGTAGGCGGCGGTGACACCGGCCGCCGTGCCTGCGAAAGCGAGCCTGTATTTGCGGCCGGAGATCCGTCTTGGAAATGCGGCTGCGGCTATATTGATGACGAGAAGAATCACTCCGGCTTCTTTCATGGCCTTCGTTATGGTAAATACGTAGTTCTGGGAAACCGTCATGGCTGTTCCAAAGGCCAGGATGTCCCAGAACATGATGGGGCGGCTCCGGAAAGACACCACGAAGGCCTCGGCCAGGGAGAGGATGAACAGGAGAATGGACACGATGGGGATGGCGATTCTGGTCCGCCCGCTCGCCGCAAAGACCAGGAGATAGAGGACATAAATCCAGCCGATGTTCAGGGCGGCCATATAGGAAGGGATCGTCGCCAGATTGCCGGTTACATACTCAAATAAAAAATAGGAAATACATGGAACCGTCATAAGAAATACGGTAAAAAGTATGTGGGCCGCTTTGCGGGCCAGTGGAAGTATATTTTCTTTTGTCATTGGTAAGCCTCACTGTTCATGGGAATGAGGTTATCGTACCACAAAGATTTTTTGGGTTCAAGAGAGAAAATAAAAAATATAAAATGCAGCAGAAATTGAGCTGATCAGGAGATTTTCAGCCTTCCGTTACCGCTTGCATTTCCATGCATGATGGATTAAAATGGTGTTTAAATGATCCGGATCAGGAGGTAATGATACAGTATGCCGGCAAATACAGGATTGTCAGAAAAAACAGAAATCAGGCTGAAACAGCCAAAACAGTATAAAGTGGTCATGTACAACGATGATTTTACGCCCATGGATGTGGTGGTGGAGATTCTCATTGACGTGTTCCGCAAAAATTATGAGGAAGCGGTAGCCATCATGATGACGGTCCATAAGGGACAGAAAGCCGTGGTGGGCGTTTATTCCTACGATATTGCAAAGACGAAGGCGGCCAGGGCGGTAAAAATTGCCCGGGAGCAGGGATATCCGTTCCGGGTGGAAGTGGAGTCTTAGGACGACGCTGTGCAGATCACGGTGAAGACAGGACGCGGATAAAGGCTGCCGATTATGACTGGAGGAAGAAGAAATTTGAAGATAGCAAAAGAAGTGGAAGAGCTGCTGAACGACGCAGTTTTAAATGCGGGGAGGCGGGGAAATGAGTATGTGACCCCGGAGCACGTGTGGTTTGTGCTTGCAGACCGGCCAGCCTTCCAGGCTGCATTTAAAAGCTGTGGAGGCGACGTGAAAAAGTTAAAGTCACGGCTGGAGGACTACCTGGGGCAGATGGACACTATGGAGAAGGATGAAGGCGGTATCGAGGTCAGCTACGGCTTGAGCCAGACCATAGAGGAGGCGGCAAAGAAGGCGATTTCCTCGGACCGCGATACGATTGAACTGCCGCATCTGCTGTACAGCATGATGGAACTGGAGGAGAGCTACGGCGCGTATTTTGTTCAGATGCAGGGCGTGGAATGCGTGGACCTCCTGGTGGAACTGGGCTCCTCTAATATAGATAATGAGGAAGATGCAAAAGAGGAGCGGGAGAGCGTTCTGCTTCAATACGCGGTCTGTATCAATGATGAGGTGAAAAACAGCTGCCCTTTAATAGGAAGGGAGGCGGAGCTGGAACGCACCATGCAGGTATTGTGCCGGCGTCAGAAGAATAATCCGCTCCATGTGGGGGAACCCGGTGTGGGAAAGACGGCCATCACGTATGGGCTGGCAGCCAGAATCAACGAGGGCCGCGTACCGGAGAAGCTGAAAAATGCCAGAATCTACGGGATTGATTTGGGATCCATGTTGGCGGGCACCCAGTTTCGGGGCGATTTCGAGAAGCGGCTCAAGGCGGTGATGGAAGAGTTGAAGGAGGAAGAAAATCCCATTCTCTATATCGACGAGATTCATAATTTGGTAGGGGCCGGCGCGGTAAACGGCGGATCCATGGATGCCTCCAATCTGCTGAAGCCGTATTTAACCGACGGAAAGCTTAAATTTATCGGGGCTACCACTTATGAGGAATATAAAAAGTATTTTTCAAAGGATAAGAGCCTGGTAAGGCGTTTTCAGAATATCGATATCAAGGAACCGACGGTGGAAGAGACGGTGGAGATATTAAATGGCCTAAAGCCGTACTATGAAAAATTCCACCATGTCCGCTATCAGAAGGGGACCATGGAGCACGCGGCCAGTCTCTCGGAACAGTATATCAATGAGCGGTATCTGCCTGACAAGGCCATTGACTTAATTGACGAGGCGGGGGCCTATCTGGAGCTGCATCCGAAAAATAAGAAGATCCAGGTGGTGGATAAGAAACTGGTGGAAGAGGTGCTGGCGAAGATCTGCAGGATTCCGAAGCAGACGGTGGAGATGGAGGAACGGCAGAAGCTGGCACGCCTGGAGCGGGAGCTGAAGGGAAGAGTCTTCGGTCAGGAGGCGGCGGTGGATCAGCTGACCAATGCCATCAAGCTGTCGAAGGCGGGCCTGAGCGAGGAGAATAAACCGGTGGGGAGTCTCTTGTTCGTCGGACCGACCGGAGTGGGAAAGACAGAGCTTGCAAAGTCGGTGGCTGAGGTGCTTGGAATCCGCCTTGTGCGGTTTGATATGAGCGAGTACGCGGAAAAACATACGGTGGCGAAGCTGATCGGATCGCCGGCCGGCTACGTGGGATATGAGGAAGGCGGCCTTCTGACGGAAGCGATCAGGAAGAACCCGCACTGTGTCCTCCTGCTCGATGAGATCGAGAAAGCGCATTCGGACATCTATAACATTCTGCTTCAGATTATGGATTATGCGACGCTGACCGACAACCAGGGCAGGAAGGCGGATTTTCGCAGCGTTATTTTAATCATGACCTCCAACGCGGGGGCGGAAAAGGCCGACCGCGCCTCCATCGGATTCGGGGGACGGCAGTTGAATGAGGAAGGAATCACCGATGAGGTGAAGCGCGTGTTCCGGCCGGAGTTCAGAAACCGCCTCGACCGGATCATTATATTCCGTCCGCTGGATGCGGCCATGGCGGACCGGATTGTGGGAAAAGAATTCGGTAATCTGGCCCGGAAGGCGGCGGAGAAAAATGTGGAGCTGACCCTGTCAAGAGCGTGCAGGAAATACCTGGCGGCGAAAGGCGTGAGCCGCGAATACGGAGCCAGGGAGATTAAGCGGATCATCGGTCAGGAGATTAAGCCGCTCCTGGTGGATGAGATGCTGTTCGGGCGGCTGAAGAAGGGCGGAAGCTGTGAGATTGATTATGATGGAGTTAAAATCAGAATCCTGCCGTAACAGGATTCTGATATATGAGAGAAAAGGGATATATTTTAATGGAAAATTCTGTCAGGTAGCTTTTATCTGTCTTGCTTTATTTATCGTTGTAATAATTATGGAACTACTGCAGAGTCCGGTTATTTCATAGAGATAACCTTTTTTTGTCAGTTCCAGGAGATGCGTAAAAAGAGGATGTTTTTCATTATCTCCCGAAGCGCAAATGATGGCCCGGCCCTGAAGGGAGTCTGTAACCGGAACCCCTTTATATATCATATTAGATGCATGATGAGGAACGAGCAGATAACTGCATTTTGGCGGAACTTTAATGGTAGAGATGCAGGACGGCCAGGTGGAGTATTCTGCGTCTCCGGCCAGAAGCGTGTAACCCTCCTCTCCTTCCATTCTTATGACAATACCGGTATTATTTATTTTGGTTAACATTCCACCGCCTTTCGCCATGCCGATCGTCACTTTATCATTTTTGAATATCTGCCTTCCTTTCTTTGTAAATTTTTTAGTGGTAAGCGGAATAAGGTTTAACTGTCCTCTTAATTCCAGATACTTTGCAAGACGTTTCGCTGAAGCTTTGGCAGGATGCGCGTCATCATTTAAATCCGGAGCAATCCAGGGAATCATAAATATATGTTCTCCTGCATAAACAACCCCTAAAATATGATCCAAATCCCAGTGTGAGAGGATTACCATATCAGGTTTTCTGGTATTCAGATGATTCTCGGCATATGGATAATGTGATATGACTTCGCCTTCTTCGGTGGTTAAGCTGCATATATACCGGTATCCAATATCAAAATAGAATTTTTTTTTGCTTTTTCCTGTGGCAGTTATGTAAATGCAATTTCCATCGCCAACGTTAAAGCTTTCTATTTTAAAGTCAGTGATATCTGTAAACAGCTCTGACAGTAATGATTCAATGTCAGAATCCTCACGGACGGAGTCCTCCGTCTGATATAAGTTCTCTATCATAGTCTGTTCTTCTTCAGAAAGTAAATGATCAGTTATCATGAGCGACGAGCGGCGGAAACGAACAGGGCTTGCACTGGTCATAAGGATTCCGGGAATGGTATCATCGTAGACTCCCATAATGCTTTGAGCCTCCTTTAACTTCTGAAGATCAGGAGCGACATTGCTGCTGTCGGGAAGTAAATATCCTCCATGCCACATTCCGTCCATCAGACTGAACAGCTTCTGATACTTAGATAAACAAGCCGCGTTTACCTGAAATTCTATAAAATAGGGATGATATTCAATATCTTCATCGGACGAAACATAATCCGCAAATTCAGGCGGAAGCTGTCTAAACGGTATTACGAAGGGGGCCTGTCTGCCATGCTCTTCAAGGTACTGAAAGACAGCCTGATCGTAAGAAAGCAAGTCTTTTGACAGAATGCTGAAACTGATTATCTCATTATCACGGTTTTCTGACGATATGTTCTCTTCATAAAATTCTTCGGGAAAATGTTCTATTTTAAAATAAATCTCTGTTTTATTCCCAAAAATATCCTCAAATAATTTGCTTATCAGCTTGTTATGCTGTTGTAAATGTATAGTTTCCTGTATCATGGAGCGCCTCCTCTTTTGTTATGGTGATGTCAATATATCTGTATGGTTAATACAATTCTGCTGTCAACTTTCTGTGAAGCTGCCAGACATCATCTCCATAGTTGCTGACCAGAGTTACCACAGTCCCTGTTTCTCTCTTATAAGAAGAGATAAAACTGACTCCGGGATCACTGCCCTGAAAATAGGGGGTATAAGTTCCATTTTGTTCCCGCAGCCAGATCCCGTATCCGTAGCACCGCGCATTCCCGCTGTGATTTTCAGTCATATTCGCAGCCATGTCCGGGGAAATCACTTTGCCGGACATGAGGTGTTCCCAGAACCGTCCGATATCGCCGACCGTCGTAAATGCGCCGCCCGCACCCGTGCCTTTTGCGTCAACGCTGAATATGTTGGTTCGGTACGTCTGCGTTTCTGCATCATAGATATAGTTTGACGCGCATTTGGCCGGGAGCCGGTCCAACTCATAGTATCCCGTTGAGGTCATGCCGCAGGGGATAAACAGGCAGTCTCTCAAGTATTCATCAAACGCGGCGCCTGTCACGGATTCCATGATTATGGCCAGCACGACAAAACCGGTATTGTTGTATTGAAAACGGCTTCCGCGGGGATACGTCATGGGTTTATCAAGGAACAGCGGCAGTAAGTCCCTGTTGGAGCGTATCTTATAATTGGGGTAATCTCTCCATAAGTCCCCGTACTCCTCCATGATACTCTCGTCAAAGTAGTCCGGTATGCCGGAGGTATGGGTCAGCAGCTCCTCCACGGTGATATTCCGGTCGATGGCTCTTAAGTCAAAGTCAAGTAAATCACCGATCCGGTCGCTGAAATTCAGCCGTCCCCGTTCGATCAGCTGTAATATTCCCGCCGCCACAAACACCTTTCCGGCCGAAGCGGTTGCAAATTTTGTGTCGGGTTCATTTGGCACCCGGTTGGCCAGGTCGGCGAATCCGTATGCCTTTTCCAATATCGTCCCGCCGTGTCGGACTGCCTGGATGCAGCCCCTGAAATCGGCGTTTATGAGTGTTTCTATGTTCATGGAAGAAGGTTTCCTTTCTGTAAGCGTATTGTGAGTTGATGTGCTGTCCGGAAATGGGCTTTAGCTCCAGCCCTGGTATTGTGTGTCATATCAGTCTTTATTGTATCGTTATTGGGTTACGTTGTCTATCGAATTTGGCCAACGATCTTTAAAAATTGCATGAATATCTTAAAAAACAGAGTTTTTTCGGAATGTATTTCCTGATATAGTTATGACAGAAAGAAAAAACAAGTATTGCACGTGAGCAGCCCAAAGGCGTCTGCTAAGTGCTCATAGCAAGGAGGATACAACATGAAAAAGAGATTACTGGCTTCTGTATTATGTGCAGCCATGGCGGGAACACTTCTGGCCGGCTGCGGTTCCAAGGATTCTTCAGGCGGCGCGTCACAGGCCCCAGCGGCGGGAACGGAGGCAAAGAACGAGACGGCAAAAACGGAGGCGGCAAAGACCGAATCAGATACGACGGCAGCGGGGACAGACGCTTCCATCGTGACGGAGCCGACAGAGTTGACTTTTATATTTGCTGACGGCGACGAGGGGGCAAAAGCTTCTATGAACGAAATTGTAAACCGCTTTAATGAGGCGTATCCGGATATTACCGTGAAGATCCAGCCAGGCAACGGCGGAGCTTACAGCGAGTTCTTAAAGACAAAGGAAAGTGTCGGGGAATTCCCGGATGTGATGGAAATGAGAGATACTCCGGTCTATGTGCGTGCCGATATGCTGGAACCGCTGCCGGAAGATATCGTTTCTTTATTTAAAACGACAGTTGCATTTGACGGAAAGACGTATACGGCTCCTCTGGGCGGTGAGAATACGCAGGGAATTATTTATAATAAGAAGTATTTTGATGAGAACGGGTTCACGGAGCCGAAGACATACGATGAATTTATGGAACTCTGTCAGAAGATCAGGGATAAGGGGGATATGGCCCCTCTCGTGATCGGCGGACAGGATATCTGGCATGTAGGATTCTGGTTCTACAAGGCTTACAATGATCAGGTTATGAGCCAGGACACTGATTTTATCAAACATTGCTATGAGGGAACAAAGGATTTTACGGATCCGGCAATCACTGCCACCTTTGAAGAAATGAAGAACATCTTCCAGTATGCGCAGGATGGCTGGGTATCGACCCCGGATGCGCAGATTACAACATTCCTGGTCAGTGATATGGCGGCCATGATGTATTCCGGTACTCATATGTTCTCCCAGATTACAGATGCAGATCCGAACTTTGAGATAGGATGGTTTGCGGTGCCAAGCCCTGATGGAAAGACCCGTCTCGTAGGTGGCGGCGGAGCAGGCGGCCTGGCAATCTCCGCAGAATCCGCAAAGGATGCGAATAAGAAGGCTGCGGCTGAGGAGTTCATCCGTTTCTTCTACGCACCGGATAATTATAAGGTTTACTGTGACAAGTTAAATGCCATTCCGTCTACCGTTGCGACACCTGATCTGGCTGCCGCTCCGGTCATGATGGAAGTCATCGAGGCTACCAATACGGCTGATGATTTAAGCGTTATGTGGAACGGACGAGTAGGTGAAAATGAGCTTCCTCCGGATTTCAGAAATTTCATGTATAAGACAACGATTGAAATAATTCAGGGACAGAGGGATATACCGTCCGCATGTGAGGAATTAAACAAGACGTGGCAGGTTGCCATGCAGAGCTTTAACCCGTTAAAGAACGCGGAATAGAGTGATGAAAAGGGGGGTGTTACAGAGCCGGAATGGTTCTCTAACAGCCCCTTAGATAAGAAAAGGAAAGGAGATGGGGGACAGATGGGAAAGAAAAAAGCAAAGTTTGATTTCGTATCAATAGGATTTATCGCACCGGCTTTCCTGTTTTTTACGCTGTTTATTATCGTGCCGACGATTGCCAGCGTTTATTACAGCTTTACCTCATGGGACGGACTGAATCCGGTCGTCAAGTTTGTCGGGCTGGCAAACTACAAAGAGATTTTTACCAGCGCCCGTTTTGGAAATGCACTGAAAAATACGGTAATTCTTACCGCGTTCATATCGATTCTGGAAAACAGCATGGCTTTAATTCTGGCGCTGATCGTGGATAATGTGAGATGGGGAAAGAATTTTTTCCGGAGCGCTTTCTACGTTCCCGTACTGATCAGCGGCATCGTGTCCGGCTTTATCTGGAAGATCATGTACAACTACAATTTCGGTGCGGTCAATACGATATTCCGTTCGCTGGGAATGGGCGAGTATTGCCAGGACTGGCTGGGAAATCCGAAGCTGGCTCTGATCATGGTCGGTGTCGTGCTGGTATGGAAAGGCGCCGGTTACTACATGATTATCTACCTGGCTTCACTGCAGAGTGTACCTACCGATGTGGTGGAGGCGGCGGCTATCGACGGCGCCTCACCGCTTCAGCGTTTCAAGGCAATCACACTGCCTCTGATCTCCGGTGCATTTACCATCAATCTGACACTTTCCCTGATTAACGGTCTGAAGGTGTTCGATCAGATCTCCGTCATGACGGACGGCGGTCCCGGATTTACGACAGAGACCATCGTGTACCTGCTGTATAAGGTGGGCTTCAATGAAGGCCGGCAGGGCTTCGGAACGGCGGTCGGCATCGTGCTCCTGTTTATTATTCTGATTCTCAACGCGATCCAGCAGAGCATTCTAAAACGCAGGGAGGTGCAGTTATAATGAAAGAAGTAGGAATTAAAGCCAGCAGACGGAAAGTACGCCCGGGAAACGGTATTCTCTTTGCCGCAACGATTATACTGGCCGTTCTGTTCCTGGCTCCCGTATTCTTTGCGATTATATCCGCATTTAAGAGCAACGGCGAAATCCTGAAGAATCCCATGTCTCTGCCAACTACGCTGTACTTAAAGAACTTTCAGGATTTATTTGCCCAGTCGGATTTTGTGACTGCCATTTTCCACAGTGTGGTTTTAACGCTGGTATCCGAAGTGCTGATTGTCTTTATCGTTCCCATGGCGGCCTATGCGATGGAGCGGCGCAGGACGAGGGCAACTATATTTATCTATACATACTTTCTGGCGGGCATGATGATTCCATTTCATCTCTATATGTTCCCGCTGTTTAAAGAGATGAAGATGTTTGGACTGTTTGGCAATCTGGCAGGCCCCATCGCCTGTTATATCTCAGGCTCAGTGGCTTTCGGCTCCCTGCTGTACTGCAGCTTTTTAAAGGGAGTGCCGTTAGAGATCGAGGAGGCGGCCCAGATCGATGGCTGCAATCCGTTCCAGACATTCTGGAAGGTGACATTTCCCCTTCTTGGACCGTGTACTGCTTCCATGGTGGTGTTAAACGGACTCGGTATCTGGAATGACTTTTTAATGCCGTATCTAGTTCTTCCTTCAGACCGGGCGAAAACGATTACGGTTGAGGTGTACTCCTTTGTCGGTCAGTATACGGCGCGGTGGGATATTGTGTTTGCGGGTACGGTTTGTTCCATCATTCCGGCACTCATTATCTTTGTGCTGCTGCAGAAGTATTTTGTGAAGGGGATTACGGCGGGGGCTGCAAAAGGGTAATGTGCCGGGGGGGTACGCCCCAACACTTGCGGAGCGCCCGGGGGCGGCAGAAGATTCAGCTGCTTCTTGTTTCCTCGGTGGCAGGAACTTAAGCAGGAAGACAGGAAAAAAGGGCGGATCGCGCAAACTACGGAAGAAATCCTGAAGGATTTTTCCTCCGTGTGCGCTTGAAAGCAGGCTTTGAGGCCTGCTTTCACCACCCTTTTTTCCTGCCTTCCTGTTTAAGTTCCTGCGTACCTCGGAAAAGGAAGCTGCTGAATCTTCTGCTCCTGCCGCCCCCGGGCGTTCCGCAAGCGCTGGGGCTGTGTACTGGCTGCGCGAGGTGAGAAGGGCTGTTGTACTGGCTGCGCGAGGTGAGAAGGGCTGTTGTACTGGCTGCGTGAGGAGGGAAGGGCTGAAGATGGGGTGGAAATTGAGGTTAAGTGGGATGTATGGTATAATGGTGGGTAAGAGTTTTGGGGAGTAAGGGGGAGAAAATAATATGAAGAAGCGCTGGAAAAGGAATTTGAGCCTGTATCAGAAATTCTGTCTCGTTATTATTACGCTGGGGTTAATTCCCATGCTTTTTCTCTCGACGGTGATCGTAAACCGGATGTTTAAGGAGTATGGTAATTCTTTGAGGAGTAATTACGTTCAGGCGGCGTCTTATGTGAGTGAGTCGCTGGCTGATATGATGGAGAGCTATAATGGGGTATCGAAGATGCCTTATTATTATAATTATTCCAGCGAGGGGGAGTTTCAGTTTAATTATATGTCGTATGATAATCTGAGACGGATTATCTATGGGATAGGCGAGGATCCGGAGTACATGGAGGCCAACCGGTATAAAAGCATGATGGTGTTTCTGGGAAATGTCCAGGCGGTGGACAGTTATATTTCCGGAGCTCATTTTGCGGGAGAGGGAATTCAGGGGGAGAAGCTGGCATTTCACCGGTCGCGGCGGAATATTCCTTCGGAGGAAGAGACTGTGTTTGAAGCCAGGATGGGGCTTGACGGACTGGATCGGAACAGTAAGAATCTGATGCTGATTCTTACTCATAAGAACGACTATTTTCGTATGCAGGATTCCTGGGTCTTTACACTGGCCAGGAATTACTTTGATTTAACGGGGACAGTAGGAAATTATAAGTATGTCGGTACGCTGTTTATCGATGTGGATTTAGAGCGGATGGAGGCGGCGTTTAAGAACCTGAATCTAAATGCAAGGGACCAGGTCTATGTGTGCGATCGGGAAAATAATTGCTATTACAGCAGTGATGAGTCACTGATCGGGAAGAATCTGACGTCGGAGGGAGTCCGGTTTGAGGAGACGAAGGAAGAGTTCGTCGTGGATACACCGTATAATGCCAGCGGGCTGAAGGTGATTATTACGATGAAGACGGCGACCGCCTATGAGAAGATCAGACGTATGCAGACGATGATGTATGTGTTCATCGGTGCGTCTCTGGCGGCGCTTCTGGGCGGTTCGGTGTGGTTTTCCAGGCGTCTGACAAAGCCGATTCGGAATATGATGGAACAGATGTCGGAGATTGAAACCGGTAACTTTCAGGTTCGCCTCCCTGTAACCTCGGGGGATGAGATTGGGGTGCTGTCGAAGCGGTTCAATCAGATGTCGAAGGAGCTGGAGAGTTATATCAATCAGTCCTATGTGGCGCATATGAAGCAGGCGGAGGCGGAGATGACGGCGCTGAAATCCCAGATTTATCCGCATTTCCTCTATAATACACTGGAAATTATCCGGATGACGGCGCTGGACAAGGATGATACGGTCGTATCTGAGATGATCGAGGCGCTGTCCAGCCAGATCCACTATATGATTGGCCCCATGCAGGACATGGTGCCGTTGGAAAAAGAGGTGGAGATCATAAGGCAGTATGTCTATCTGTTAAACTGCCGGATCAAGGGAAAGGTCCATTTTACCGCGGATTTAAACGGACTCAGTGAGGTTCACGTCCCCAAGCTGATTCTGCAGCCGATCGTGGAGAATGCCTATGTCCATGGAATCAAACCGAAGGACGGGTCAGGACACGTGATGATCGAGGCGGAGCATGTGGAGAACCGTATGGAAATCTCGGTCATGGACAATGGCGCTGGTATGAGCAGCGGGGAACTGGAACAGCTGAAGCTGCTTCTGGATGGAAATGAGCCAGGGATTAAAAATGAACATAACTGGCAGAGCATTGGCCTGAAAAATGTACATGACCGCGTGCGGTATTTATACGGAGAGGCGTACGGAATTGAAATCACCAGCACGCCCGGGGTCGGAACCATGGTTCGGATTATCATGCCGTGGAAAGAAGGGGGAGAAGAGGAATGATAAAAATGATTCTGGCGGACGATGAGCCCGTGATCATAAGAGGATTACAGAAGCTTGTGGATTTTAACCGTCTGGGTATCGAGATCGTGGGGGAATACGAAGACGGGAAAGCCGCGTTCGATGGGATTCTCACAGAGAAACCGGATATTGCGCTTCTCGATATCTATATGCCGAAGAAGACGGGAATCGATATTTTAAAAGAGCTGAAGGCGCTGGGGATTGAGACGAAGGTGATCTTCGTAAGCGGGTTCCAGGATTTCCAGTATGCCAAGGATGCTCTGACGTACGGCGCCGTGAACTATCTGCTGAAGCCCGTTATCCGCGAGGAACTGGTGGAGACGCTGGAGAAATGCATCACCATGCTGAAAAATGATGCGGATGGCGAAGGCGGCGGCCCGGAGCACCCGGATTACCCGGAGGAAGAGGGGCCAGCGGCGGCGTACGATAAGCTGGTGGAAATGGAAGAGTGCAGATATTTACCGATCCTGACGGAAATTCTCTACAGCAGACAGACGGGGAAACAGGAGCGAAGGCTGGTCCAGTTTTCGGTATTGAGCTTTCTGGAGCAATATCTGGAAAAGCGGCATCTGGGGATTGTTTTCTTAAAAAATGGGCACATTGTCATGGTGCTCAAGAATCCCGAGAAGGA
The DNA here is from genome assembly GCF_051132295.1 of Hungatella sp. SB206. Taxonomy (NCBI): domain Bacteria; kingdom Bacillati; phylum Bacillota; class Clostridia; order Lachnospirales; family Lachnospiraceae; genus Hungatella; species Hungatella sp. SB206. The sequence continues at coordinate 2,144,653 of NZ_CP096603.1, forward strand.
GGAAACGGGAAGGACACTCGGTTCCATCCTGGAGGAAGCAGAGGTGCAGCTTCACATTCCGCGCTGCCGGCTTGGTTTTATCGTGGGTAATCCGGTAGACTCCATGGGAGAGATACCGAAGGCGTATGAAGCGTGTCTGTCCATGACTGGATATTTCTATTTCAGCAGCCAGATCAAAATTCCGGTTCTGCATGTCGGGGAGCCGGTCTTTAAGAAGCCCGCCACACTCGATGAGATACGGGAAGTGAGAAATCAGATGATCGAAGGGATGGTGGCCCAGGATGAAAAAGTGTTTACGGATGCAGCCGCCCGTTTCCGGCGTCTGGTGTGCCTGATTTCGGAGGGAAGAAGGGACGACGCCTGCTTCCACTACGGAAGCACGATTCGTATCATAGAGGAACGGTTTGAAACCATGGGCATTAATGGAATGCCCGTGGAGTTTAAGGATATTCTGGAGCAGGCAAGGCAGAGCGAGTCCTATGAATGCCTTACGGGTCTGTTTGAAGGATACTTTAAGGAGTATAAGGACCGGATAAAAAAGGCGGTCGTGAGCAGTGAGAAAAAGGATATTATCCATGCCAGAGAGTATATTGAGAGGCATTACAGCGAGAACCTGACCCTGGAGGTGCTGGCCGGGGAAATACATATGAATCCCTACTATTTCAGCAGCTTTTTTAAGAAGAATTCCGGAGAGAATTTTAAGGATTACTTAAACAAGGTGCGGATGAAACATGCGATCAACCTGCTGGTATCCACCGATAAAAAAACTGCGGATATAGCGTCGGAAGTTGGCTTTCGGGACAGCAGAGCCTTTTCGGAGCTGTTTTCCAGAATCTACGGAGAGACGCCTTCCAATTACAGGAAACGGGTGAAGGGGAGTTAAGATACCAACAGGGAATCTTTTCAGGGAATCCCTTTTCCAGAAGAAATTTACGGGCCTTTTCGGCGCCTGCGACGGCATGGCATAACGACGGATTCTCAAACTGCTCCTGGCGTCCGATATCGTGCAGCAGGCAGGCGGCTATAAGAACGTCGCAGTCAACATGACGTTCCTGTTCTGCAATATCCAGTGCAACATAGAGGACTCTGATCCATGTCTGTATCCCCTTTTATTTATATATTTTCTATGTAACAGATTGTACCATACTTTGAGGGAGACTACTATTATGGATTTTGGCTGTGATGAGTATTAATTTTTTAATATGATTTAGAAAAATATAAAAGGGTACTTGAAAAAAACAAGTACCCAGTGTATAATTTACTTAGAAGTAATCAAAAGACAATTCTGGTCTGATGATTACGCTTCGGATTCTGTAGTAATTTATAGTTACCAGCTATCCTCTATTGCGAGTAGAGGATAGCTATTTTCTTTTCTGATGATTTTCTATGTAAGTCAGCGCGGCAAAGATCACCAGCACTAATGTCAACACTTCAAGTGTATTCATATTACATGTCCTCCTGCGGTTATTTCCGAAGGAAACCATCAGACTATCCTCTGACTTCTATAATCAATTATACAAAAATATTATAACATTAAATAGGAGTGAATACAACATAAAAACAGAGTGAAATATTCGATGATCCCCCATCCTCCACATTCCCCATCCTTACCCATTCCTCTGCCCCGCATTCCTGTATGCGGCCGGCGTCAGTCCTGTCTCTTTTTTGAATATGGAATAAAAGTAGTTCGGATTGGAGAATCCGGTTGCCTCGGCGATGGTGGTGATGGTCATATCGCTGTTCATCAGAAGCTCCTGAGCCTTAACGATGCGGATCTGGCGTATGTAGTCATTGATATAAAAGCCGGTGATGGACTTAAAGATTCTGGAAAAATAATTGGTAGAATAGCCTAAGTACTCGGCCACCATTCCGGCGCTTAAGTTGTAATCATTATAGTGCTCTTCAATGTACTTTCTGCTTTCCTCAATCCGTTCAAAATGCTTGTTGTCCTTTAACTGTTCGGCTGCGGCCTTCCGTTCCTGGTACCATTCAAAGATGGTCAGGAGGACGCCGGCCCCTTCCGTCAGAGTGGCAGGAGTGTGGAGCGTCTCGGCAGATAAATAGGAGTCCTTGTCGGGAGCGTTTAATTTCTGCATCTGGAACAGGAGATCTAAGTACAGCCGGTTAAACAGCAGGGAGGCGGGCTGATATGAATACTGCTTTAAAATAGAAAGAAACTCCTGAACATTTTCCGTGAATTCCTTTTGTTTTCCGTGCAGCATGCAGGCGAGAATCTCATCAGCCAGCTTATCGGGATACGTCATGTATTCCGGCATCAGTTCCATCACACGCCCTGGATAGATAATCTGATTGGTACCCAGCACGAAACGGTAGTTCTTAAGCTCCAATACGCGCCGGTACACCCGGTTCAAATCCTCAATTCCACTGGTCACGCCGTCGAGACTGATGGTTAAAACCAGATGGTTGTCTGTAAGAAGTTCGTCCTTAGCCGCCTCCAGAAGCCGTACCAGTTCATCGAAGGTGATGGGAATGCCCTCTATGGTATTAATCAGACAGATGACCTGGTCAGAGGCGACGGGAACGCATTCCGTGTAGAAGAGGGGGCTTAAAGTTTCATGAAGATGCTGGCTGATCCTGGTCTGCACAATGGGGGCAAGGACATCGCTGCTGTCACTGTTCTCTATGAAAAAACAGGCTAAAAACATCCCTTCAAAGGGGATATCCCATCCATTCTTTTCCAGAAGCTCCTTCGTTTGGGCGATATCGCGGTTCCCAAGAACCAGACCACGGATCAGGTCTGATTTCATACGGGGCTGATAGAAGGCATTCTCCTCCTCCAGCTCCCTGATTTCATCGATGGCATTTTCATAGACGTGGCGGATCAGGGAGAATTCATCCATGTCCGAGCCGCCGGCGTACTTGGAATCCCGGAGCTCTTCGGTAATCGCCTCCAAAGGCCGGTAGAGCCGTTTCGTAATGATATACTGCAGCAGAATGGCAGTCAGGAAGATCGCCGCTGCCACAGCCAGAGACAAGTTTCTCTGAACCTTCATGGGGCCGACAATTTCACTGTACGGGACACCGCTTAAAAAGGTGAAATTCTGGGCGGGATCCTTGTAAAAGGCGCATAAATAATCGTCTCCGTGAAAGGTTCTTAAGCTGCTGGCGGATTCGCCCTCTGTCAGACCGGGCCAGGCGAGAAACGCCTCGCAGGCTTCCGGATCTGAGGTAAAATCTTCCGTCAAGTCGGAGAGCAGAACCATACCATTATCCCCCAGAACCATACCTGCCTGGGAGCCGGTTCCCAGCACGTGCTCCGAGAGCTTCTTCATATCCAGATTGATGAATATGCCTCCGCTCAGCTCATCAAAATTATCCGCATAGACCGGATAGGCGAAGGTAAGGGCCTCTTCCGACGTTCCTGTCAGAGGGGAAGGGAAGACGGAAGCCTTTTTTGCCTCCTTTAAATACTCCCAGCAGTAATCGAGGTTGAAACGGTAAGAGCCGCAGGTTATGGCGTCGTCTGCTGTGGCATTGTAAATATAAAGGGAGCTTACGTATGGATTGATGTTGTAGAATTTCTTTACAATCAGATACGTAGCGTAGTTCTCTGCCGGATCGAATTCCTTTAGTGAGCTGAAGCCGACAACTCTGGAATCCAGGATGACCGTATTGTAGAGCTGTGAGATCTCACTGACCAGATCGTTCATGGTGCGGGCGCTCTTTTCCAGATTCTTTTCCTGGCCGTCATACAGATTTTTAGAGAGAGAATCTGCGTATCTCTGATAAAAAAATACCGTCAGGATGAAAATTGTGACGGAGATGACCAGCAGGCATGTGCTGAGCATCTTTCTGAAATAATTCTTGCCACCAATCAATTTCTTTATCATATCTCTTTTTACCCCAATCGTAATTGTTCTCTATTCAATCAGTATAGCGAAAAGCGGCCCTGGAATCAATCATCAGGAGGGCTGATCTTTGGAAATGAGAGTAAAGTATTAGATTTTAAAGTCTGAAAACCCCGCTTTTTAAAGCCATTACGGAGTATCCGCAGTTTACGGAGGCATGCCTGGGAGCGTATAGTGAAATCATGCAGGGAGCAGGAAAGGAGTAGAAAAGTGATATGAAAGGAAAGGGATTTTTTAAGGAACTTTATAAGAACAGGGCTCTGTACAGCATGTTTCTTCCGGCCGCCGCGGTTTTAATTCTGTTTAATTATCTGCCCATGTTTGGTATGGTAACGGCGTTTAAGGATTTTAACTTTGCGGACGGAATATTCGGAAGCCCCTGGATTTCACCGCTGACGAAAAACTTTGAATATCTGTTTTCGTCGGGATCGGCGACAAGGGCCACATGGAATACGATCTTGCTAAATCTGTTATTTATCGTATTCGGACTGGTATTCGAACTGGGATTTGCATTGATGTTTAATGAACTGAGGATGAAGAAATTTAAATCTGCCGTGCAGTTTGGTATCTTTCTCCCCTATTTCATTTCCTGGATTGTGGTAGGACTGTTTTCCTATAACTTATTTAACTATGAACACGGAAGTCTTAATACACTGCTCAAGTTGTTTGGAATGGAGGCCATTAACTGGTACGAGAATCCGAAGATGTGGGTCGTGATCCTGGTGGTGTTCCGTGTCTGGAAGATGACAGGGTACGGCATGATCATGTACATAGCGGCATTGGGCGGTATTGATACGACATACTATGAGGCGGCGAAGATTGACGGCGCATCGAGATGGCAGCAGATTAAGAGCATCAGCCTGCCGCTGCTGGCGCCGACAGCAATTACGCTTCTTCTGCTGAACTGCGGCAAAATCATGAACGCGGATTTCGGAATGTTCTACTCCATGATTGGAAATAACGCGCAGCTCTATTCCACCACGGATGTGCTGGATACGTTCATTTACCGTAACTTAAGGCTCAACGGAGACGTGGGGATGTCGTCGGCCGCAGGGCTTTACCAGTCGGTGCTGTCCACGGCAATCCTGCTTTTTATGAACCGTCTGGCAAGAAAGCACAATCCTGACGGAGCACTGTTTTAAGTCACTCCACTAGGTTCGTGGAAAACCTCGCCATGCCCGATGAAGCGGGGCACGCTGAGTGGAGATGACATGCATCGCACGTAAGCGCCTAAAAGACAGGCGCTAAGTGCTCATAGCAAGGGAGGAGAAAATGATGAAACAAGGAAAAAAACTGTCATGGAAAAATTTCCCCATCAGCATTCTGCTGGCGGTCAGCGCACTCATCTGTATCGTGCCGTTCTGGCTGGTTCTGGTCAGCTCACTGACGCCGGAAGCTGATATTATATCATACGGATACTCGCTGTTTCCAAGGCGGATCGATTTTACGGCGTATAAGATCCTTCTGGCGGACGCGGGAAGAATCTTAAATGGATATAAGATTTCTATTTTTGTAACTGTGGTGGGAACGATTCTGAGTGTTGCGGTGATTACGCTGGCTGCATACCCCATTTCCCAGGACCGCGTGAAGTATCACAGGGCTCTCAATTTCTTCGTCTTGTTTACCATGCTGTTCAATGGAGGAATGGTGCCGTGGTTTATCGTCTGCCGGAATATGCTTCATCTGAAGGATTCCGTATGGGCCCTGATTCTGCCGTATCTGGCTAATGCCTGGTATATTTTCCTGACGAGAAACTATTACCGGAGCATTCCGGCGGAACTGGTGGAGTCTGCGAAAATCGACGGAGCGTCGGAATACCGAATCTTTTTCCAGATTATTCTGCCTTTGGCGAAACCGGTTATCGCCACCATCAGCCTGTTTATCAGCTTAAACTACTGGAATGACTGGTGGCTGGGGATCATGCTGATCGACAACACGGATTTACAGCCGCTGCAGCTGCTCCTGCGAACGATCACCTCCAATATTCAGTTCTTAAGCTCCTCCTCCAATGTCAACGCGATCACACAGGCGGCGGGGAGCATACCATCGGAGGGAATCAAGATGGCGACCTGTATCGCCACCATCGGTCCGATTATTCTGGTCTATCCGTTTGTACAGAAGTATTTTGTAAAAGGCATTATGGTAGGGGCTGTAAAAGGGTGAGAATACCTGACAGAGGCATCACCGCAAAATGATACAGATGTTTTTGCAATGCGCAACAAAAAAATATATAATAATCAAAAGGAGAGAGGTTACAATGAAAAAAAGAACAGGTACAAAGGCATTATCGATTGCACTGGCCGCTGTGCTGTGCATGACAGGACTTGCAGGATGCGGGTCACAAACGCAGGAGACACAGGGAAGCACCGCGGCAAAGACAGAGGCGGGAGAGACTCCCGCGGAGTTAAAACCAGTGACGCTGAAGCTTTGGTCCTGCAGCGATAAGTATCAGGCGCAGGAGGAGGTACTGGACAAATTTTGCGAAACGTATAGAGACAAACTGAATATTGATAAGATAGAGTTCAATTACGTGCCGTTTGGCGATTACGAGGATAAGATGACCTCCCTTGTCGCAGGCGGAGATGATTTTGATGGAATGTATGTTTCTGACTGGATGCTCTATAATAAGATGTCCAACAAGGGCGGTCTGATGCCGTTAAATGATTTCATGCAGCAGTATGCGCCGTCACTCTATGCGACGTATCAGGAAAATGGCTCTATGACCGCATGCAGCATCGACGGCCAGCTGGTGGCCATGCCGTGGACGAAAAAGAAGAGCTCCAAAGCGATTCTTCTTTACCGGAAGGATCTGGCGGATCAGTACGGAGTCGATACCTCCAGGCTTGAGACGATCGAGGATCTGGATGCCATGCTGACAGAGGCCAAGGCAAAGGTACCGGATATTACGATATTCGAATCAGGTTTCCCGAGAGGTAATACATACAGCGATGTTCTGGCTGTACTTCATGCAAAATATGAAATGGATAACATGAATTATCACACCCTGACTTTTGATTTTAACGAAGAAAAGCCGGTACTTAAGGCTGTGGAAGAGACGACCATGTTTAAAGAGGCAGTCACCTGGATGAACAAGTGGTATAACGAGGGCATCGTATCGAAAAATGAGCTTTCCGAGACCGATACTAAGATGTTTGAGAACGGCAAGACATTTGCAAAGGTGGGACTTCACGAGAATGCCATGCAGGGCGTTGTATTCAACATTCCAAATGCAGAACTGGGATATGCAGAAATTTATCCGGACGGAAAGTACCGCTATGATTCCCCGTTAAACAATGCATTTGCAGTCAACAAGAATGCGGCCAACCCGGAACGGCTTCTGATGCTCCTGGAACTGTTAAACACGGATGAGGATGCATATGATTTATTCATGTATGGAATTGAGGGGGAAACATACGTAAAGGGCGAAGACGGCTCCATCCAGTATCCGGAAGGCCAGGATGCAGCAAATTCCACATTCCTGGGCTGGTTCTGCTGGCCGTTTGTCAGAGGCCAGTTTGATAAGCCATCGGGAATGATCACACCAAAGGCGCTGGAGATGGAAAATGAATGGCTTGAAAAGGACAGCCTTGTCGTATCTCCACTGACAGGCTTTAACCCTGACACAAGCAGCATCAAGACAGAGCTGGCGCAGAGAGACCAGTTATACGACGAGCAGGGCAAGCTGCTCCTGGCAGGCATTGTGGAAAATAATGATGTGGATGCAGCCGTCAATAAGTATATAGAGAGTCAGAAGGCGGCAGGACTCGATAAGATCCTGGAATTCATGCAGACGGAAGCAGATAAAATGACTGGGAAGTAAGCCGGAAGGGCAGATGATATGACCGGCGAACAAGCCGGAAAAGCAAATAAAAGGCGGGAGCGAAAAGTGGACAATCAATCATGGTCCGGTTTAACGCTCCCACTATTTTACTACAATGAAGATGCAATGGATTCGTCTATGAAATCGTATCCCAGCCCATACCACATATGTGGACCGTCGAAGGTGCGGTGGCGCACATGGCCGGCTTTGCCGAACAGGGAGTAGATTCTCTGGATTTTGTGGAACTGGCTAATGGGATCATCAATGCCTTTTGGCCCGTTCAGCACATCCTGGAGTCCATTTTCAAAGAACGCGGGCCGGGGAGCAATGAGAGAGGCGATGTCACACAGATCGAAATCACGCCACAGTCCGGGAACGAAATTGCAGGGGCATAAATGGGTTTCCAGGATACTTTCTTTTGCACTGTGTAAGTACCCGCTGATCACTGCAAGGCGGATTCGGTCGTCCATGGCGGCAAGCCACATGGTATAGAGACCGCCCCCGGAAAAGCCGCAGCAGCCGAGTCTCTCTGAATCGATCGTGGGAAGTGTCTCTGTATAATCGACGAGCCGCATCAGATCCCACAGGGCGAGACCGGCAAAGGTAAGTCCCAGGGCTTCCGCGGTCATGGTCAGATTTTTACAGGAAGAGCCAAGAGGATTCGGTAAGACATCGCCCAGGAAGGTACGATCCTCCATGGATACCGGCTCTAAGCGTTCTCCATATCCCGGGGGATCGGGGCAGAATACGGTATAGCCCATTTTGACCAGCTGAAGGCCGTAACTCTCCTTGGGATCGGCCGCCAGCTTTTCCCTGACTCCGGGAGCGGTGAGAACGCCAGCCACACTTTCCTTGCTGGCGCCGTGGGCCGGAATAGCGATCATGGCCTTATGGGGCCGGGAATCCGAAAGCCCGTTTGGAACCAGCATGTAAAAAGGCATGAAAACATCCGGCAGAGTCTGTATTTTCAGTTTATACCGGGTATATCCGTCCTCCTGAAAGGTACTTATGAGCTCTGCTTCCCTGCTGTACGGAGCAGAATCGGCAATAAACTGCTCCAGACGTGAAAGGCCGAGTAATTCCCGGAGACGGTCTCTGGATTTGTCCTTCCAGATTAGAAAGGAAGCGGCATCCGCTGCGGTGCAGGCGTATTTGGGAGGGGCGGATTCATAGATCTGCCGAAAAAATTGTTTATAAGAGTAAGTCATAATGATACCCCGCTTTCATAATAATGGTATTCGTGCTGCCATTTTCATTATAAAAGAAGATTCGGGAGCCTGAAAGTATAAAAACAGGGGATTGCGGCCGGGATTAGTTTTTGTAACAGAAAGAAACAGGAAGACTCCTGAAAAATGTGCATGGAAACCTAAAAAAAGCGGCACTCAAATTTTCAGGATATGGCTTATACTGACAGTAAAAAGAGAGAAGACAGTCAAAGGAGAGATGATATGGAAACATTTTATTCAGTAAAAGATTTTGGCGCGGCGGGGGACGGAAAAAGTCTGGACACGGAAGCGATTCAGGCGGCAATCAATCGGTGCAGCCAGGAGGGCGGCGGGTACGTTCTGCTGGAAAAGGGCGAATTCATCTCCGGAACATTGTATATGAAGTCGGGCGTCTATTTGATCGTGACGGCGTCGGCAAAGCTGACAGCAAGCGGTTCCATTGCCGCGTACGGGACGGACACTCATTACAACCGCTATGTCAACGAGCATGACATGGACCGCTGTTTCATCTACGCGGAGGAGGCGGAGAATTTCGGAATCATGGGGGAGGGGATCATCGACGGAAATGCGGAAAGCTTTCCGAATGAAGGAAGCATTTACCGGCCCATGATGATTCGTTTCCTGAGATGCCGCGATGTGAAGCTGAAGGGGATAAAGCTCTATCAGTCCGCCGCATGGACAACCGCATTTCTGGATAGTGAAAACATCTGGGTGGAAGATTTGGAGATCTGCAACGATAGGAGATACAATGGAGACGGCCTCGATTTCGACGGATGCAGAAATGTCTTTGTGGCACGGTGCAGGATATCCGGTACGGATGACAATCTCTGCCTTCAGGCGGGCAGCAGGGAGTACCCCGTGGAAAATGTCCACATATCGGACTGCCATTTTACCTCCATCTGTGCGGGAATCCGGATCGGCCTCAAATCCATCGGGGATATCCGAAATGTGACGGTCTCCGGCTGTACCTTCCAGAATGTATGGCGGGAGGGAATTAAGATCGAGTGCACCGAGGGCGGAAATATCTCGGATATCTGCATTCAGGGAAACATCATGCACAATGTGAGCAGGCCCGTCTTCATTCTGTTGAACAACCGCATGGAGGAGATCGGTTCCTCTGTGGAACTGAAGGAAATGCCGGAAATCGGAACGCTTAGGAGGGTAACCATTTCCGGGCTGACTGCAAGAGACGATGAAGAAATGGAAAAGATTCACTACCGTTTCCAGGACGATGTCATGGGGAGACCGGAATTCGGTGGAATCCGGGTGGATGCGAATAAGGATCATCCGATTGAAAATCTGGTGTTCCAGAACATCGACTATACGGCGATCGGAGGAGTCCGGCTGGATGAGATTCCGGAGGGATATCCGGAAGTACCGGACTATAAGGAGGGAGATACGGCAAAGTATAACAAGACAGGTGATAAGTCCGGTATCGGGCTGGATACGGGCAAAACGGAAGCCGCAGTGAGTGAAAACTATTATCCGGACTGGAGCCGGACCACCCATCTGGATATCCGGAATGTGAAAAATCTTATTCTGGCGCAGGTCATTCTTTCAACGGTGCATGAGGATGAACGGCCGAAGTATCTGGTGGAAGGATGCAGATGTCTGAAGGCAGAGATTTATGATTTGGATGGAATCGGTTATGAGAAATGAGCTGAATTTTCTGGCATTCTGGGCGGTTAATGATCGTCTGGAGCCGGAGCGAATGATGGGACAGTTGTCCGCCATGAAAGAAATGGGATTTCACGGGACGGTCTTTCATCCCAGATATTATCCGGGGATTCCGGCGTATATGAGTGAGGCGTATCTGGATCTTCTGTCCCGGCTGATCTTACACGCGAAGGAGATCGGCCTGCAGTTCTGGATATACGATGAAAACGGATGGCCGTCCGGATCGGCCGACGGCAGAGTGCTGGAACATTTTCCAGACAGCCGGTGCCGGTGGATGCAGTATGAAAACGGGCGTGTGGAGTGGCATGAGGTCCATCAGTTTAATACCTTTGACAGAGAGGAGATGAAGTATTTTGTCGGGACTGTTTATGACGGGTACAGGCTGGGGCTGCATCCGGAAGCATTCGATTACGTGACCGGATTTTTCAGTGATGAGGTGGGATTTCTCTACGGGCACGGCGTTTCCATAAAAAATGGAGGCGTTCCATGGTGCGAGGAGGCGGGGGAGCGATATGAAAAGCTCTATCACGAGGACGTTATGGAAAAACTGGAACTCCTTTTTGTGGAGAAGGAGGGATACCATCAGTTCCGGTATCGTTACTGGCAGATTCTTACTGATCTTCTGGCAGAATCATTTTACCAGAATTGTAACGACTGGTGTGTCCGGTACGGGAAACGGTATACGGCTCATTTGAAGGCAGAAGAAAATCTGTTCTTTCAAACCTCGTGCAGTGGTTCTGTCTGCTGGAATTTAAAGAATGTGAATGTTCCGGCAGTCGATGCGCTGGAACGGTATCCGGGCAACCACTACTATCCGGTAATTGCTTCCACCCTGGCAAAGCAGTTTTACGATGGAGAATCACTCGCGGAAGCCCTTGGAGGAAGCGGCTGGGGCTTAAGTCCCGAAAATCTGGAAAATTATGTGGACTGGCTGGCAGGAAGCGGAATCAATAACATGGTGTTTCATCTCTGGCAGTATAACCGGAGCAGCGCCTCCGTGAGGGACTGGCCTCCAAACATTCCGATGGGACTCACCTGGAGGGAGACGGCTCCGAAGGTCTTTGAACGGTTAAAGCAGCGCTGGAACGGAATTGTCGGCAGACACAACCATATACTGATCGTGGCACCGGCCCGGGGAGTTATGGCCTCATTCAATCCGGCTGATGCCATGGTGATCAACGAACACAACGGAGCCGGAACTCCGTCTGCAGAGAGCGGGAGAATTAGCACCGTGTTTGGTGAATTTGTAGAACAATGCTTTGAGATGGGAATGCAGTATGATGTGACGGAAGAGCGGATTGTGGAAACGTACGGAAGTGTGGAAGACGGCGTTCTTCAAATTGGAAATGTGGGATATGATATTGTAATCGAGGGGCGGGGGTGCTTCTGGGAGAAGGAGCAGATGATTCGAGATTTGTACGACAGTGCTATTCTGTACCGGCAGGATGACTTTTCCTGGAAGTTTGTACGCGCGGGGATCAACCAACTGCTTTTGGAAAATAAAGACAGCAGAATTCCGCTTTGGCAGCAGAAGCCGATCTGCGGAATGCAGGTGAGGATGCTCGATAATGCTAAAAACGTCCGGGTCATGGGAAGAGATTTACCTGTATCCCGCCGGGACGAGAACGGCTGGTATTACCGAATTCCGGATGATGTGGCGAGGAAGGCATTTGAGCGGAAGGAACTATGTATTTCCATCAGATCGGACGATGAAAAAGAACCGTTTGTCTTTCTGGAGGGCAGTTTCCTGGTGAAATGCAGTAGCCCGTATACAGAAAAAGACTACCGTCAAATGGTAACAGAAGGCGGATTTTATCTGGAGGAAATCGGGGGTGATATCTCCTGCCATGATTTACTGACGGCGGGGTTCCCGTTCTGTGGTTCAGCGGTAACCGTGGAATGTATGGCGGCTGCCGGTGAAGACGGCAGGATAAAGCTGGGGCATATCCATGGGGACTGCGCCAGAATATGGGTGGATAACAGGGAGTATGGCGTGATTTGGGGGCCGGCATGGGTGATTACCGGCCTTACAGAAGGAATACACAGGATTACGGCGGAACTCGTCCCAAGCACATTCAACAGCTACGGCCCGCATCACCATATGGAGGGGGACCGGCATGTGATCAGCCCGGCGCAGTATGAGGGCGTGAAGAATTTTGCAGATTCGGAAGAGCCACCGGTATGTACAAAGGTACCGCAATGGCATTTTAGAAAGTTTGGGATTGGAAGAGAGATATAAATGATGGTTATGAAAACTCCGGGACTGAGCGGCTGTTCAGTCCCGGAGTTTTATGTTGAAAAAATTGTGTTGGCTGTTGTTATTTCTATGGCATAGTCTAAAGTTGAGCGATTTCCAGATTCATCAGCGCCTGCTGCCGGAACGCCGCGTATTCCTCTGCGAGATTCTGAAGTGGTATTTTCCCGGCGGCATCGGTCCACAGGGTCATTTTGATATCCATTCCTTTGGCCTTCTTTTTCGTTGTCCAGATACCGATCACCTCCCCGCGGTAGACAACCGCTCCCGGGTTGGTCACAAGCTTCCAGATCTGTTTCTGAAGTGTTTTATCGGGTTGAAGGATCGCGCGGTCACGCTGGTCCAGGTAAGGATCGTGCCCTCCGAGCAGCAGGAGGTCCCTCTGCAAATCTTCCGGGTGATTCCCGGTAAAAGAGGCCGGAGCAAAGAGGCGTTCCCTGTCCTCTGACAGGATAAATGCCTTTTTTCCGAAGACTGTGACAGGCTCCATTTCTTCTGAAATGGTGTTCCACATACGCCGCGCCTGTTTGCCGGAGCAGCCCAGCCAGCTTGCAAACATATCGGCGGTCGCCGGTCCATAGCAATGCAGGTATTTTCGAACCAGCTTCTTTTCCGCATCACGATCCGGGGGGAGAGGGCTGCCTGTCCAGTTTTTAAATGAGGTAAACGTCGGGCTGATCCCATCCCGTTTTCCGAATACGACGAGCCCGTGAAACGCACACGGCCGAAGCAGAAAGGAGACAACGGCTCCGCCGACAGTCTGGACATCGGGGCTGCCGTACATGGAGGGCTGATTCCATAGCTCCTGTTTTTGGATGGGAATCAGAGGCGTCATCCACCCGGCCAGAGTCTGATCGAGGGCGCTCTTGCTGACGATGACGTGATCGTCCAGCTGTGGAATTACCTGTTTCAGTATTTCGAGCAGGCTGTCAAAATCCATCGGCAGGAAGTCGAGGGCCAGAGCGATTCCCTGCGTGTAAATCCATGGCTCCGGTTCATCCGGTATGAGCGCAGACAGAAAAGTACTGCTCTCCGAAACTGGAAACACGACCGGCGTGCCCCGGTAGCTCCATGCCTGCAGGAGCGTTTTCTGTTCATACAGCAGGTGTTCCATATCCGATAAGGTACAGTCCGGCGCCCGGTTAAAGAGTGCGGTTTCCCATGCTCCGGGCGGCGTGTTCTGCATACCGCACGCACCGGCCAGCCTGTCTGTTTCCGATTTCGAGTACACGGAATCCAGGTGATGGGAGCGAAGCCTGAAAATTCTGATCTGTTCAATACTCGGTTCTGTCATGGCTTTTTTCCTTTCCTTTCTTTATCCTTATAATACGTTAGAGGGAGGAAAAAAGCAAGATGAGGACAAAAAGTCAAAATCAGAACCTGTGAGTGAAGAATAAGGAAAAGGATGTATAAAAAGTGTACTCAATAGTTAAAAAATGCAGTTTCTTTTCCCTTCTCCTTCTGCTATTTTAATGATGAACCCAATGTTACACAAAAGCGGTGAACTCCCGGCAGAGACTTGGGCCGGAGCCGCAAAACAGAATGAGAACAGGAGAGAATAGTATGATAAGTCTGCAGGATAACGCCTGGATCGATGAGGCGGCAGAAAAAATTGTGAAAAAAATGGATCTGGTCAGTGAGCGGTCAAGGAATAAGATTCCCTACACGGCCAAAAACGGTGTTCATGATGACAGAAGCAGGGAAGATCAGACATTTTCGGCGGATGATGGGCTGAACTGGTGGTGCAACGGATTCTGGGCGGGCATGCTCTGGCAGATGTACCATGCGGCGGGAAATGAGAAGTATGCGGAAATCGCCCGGATTTCGGAGGAGAAGCTGGACCGGTGTTTCAGTGATTATTACGGGCTTCATCATGACGTCGGCTTCATGTTCCTGCCGAGTGCAGTGGCGGATTACCGTCTGACAGGGAACCCGGATTCGAGGAAACGGGGGCTGCACGCTGCCAATCTTCTGGCAGGCCGGTTCAATCCGGTGGGGAAATTTATCCGCGCCTGGAATGACATTCCGGGCAGCCAGGATGATACGAGAGGCTGGGCGATTATTGACTGCTTATTTAATATTCCGCTGCTGTATTGGGCCAGTGAAGAAACGAAGGATCCAAGGTTTGGGCAGATAGCCAAAATGCACGCAGATACGGTTATGGAAACATTTGTGAGACAGGATGGCTCGGTACGCCACATTGTGGAATTCGATCCGTTTACAGGGGAAATGGTGCGGGATTACGGCGGCCAGGGATATGGTCAGGGCTCTTCCTGGACGAGGGGACAGACGTGGGGACTGTACGGCTTCCTCATGAGCTATCGCCATACCGGAAAGCAGGAATACTTAGATACCGCGAAACGGATTGCCCATTATTTTATCGCCAATATCCCCGAAGACGGCCTGATTCCGGTGGATTTCAGGCAGCCTGCAGCGCCTTTGTGGTATGACGATACGGCCGCTGCGATCGCCGCCTGCGGCCTGCTGGAGATTGCAAAAGAAGTGGGAGACTTAGAAAAAGAGCTGTACGAGAGGGCCG
The DNA here is from genome assembly GCF_051132295.1 of Hungatella sp. SB206. Classification (NCBI taxonomy): domain Bacteria; kingdom Bacillati; phylum Bacillota; class Clostridia; order Lachnospirales; family Lachnospiraceae; genus Hungatella; species Hungatella sp. SB206. The sequence goes on from NZ_CP096603.1 coordinate 2,160,038, forward strand.
CCCTTAAGCTTCTGCATGCATTATGCCGGGAACACTGTGATTTCAGCATGGACAGCGACTGCTTCCTGACAAAATGCACCGGTTCCTATCATAATGAAAAGGATCATGAAATGCCGATTATTTACGGGGACTATTTCTTTATAGAGGCAATGCTTAAGCTGAAGGGGCAGGACGTATTTCTGTGGTAGCAGGAGAGGAAAAGCAGATGGAAAAAATTGCGGAAGGCATTTATAAGATAACGTATCAGAAACCAGAACCATTTACGCCCGTTTCCATGAGGAAAAGTGAGATGGCGGACAGATCGCTTGAGCGGATCGGAAAGGGGAGGAAAGACGGAGCCGCAGTCCTGCCGTTTGAAGAGACGGAAATTCGGTTTGAACAGACAGCGCGCGGGATTACGGTGACGCTGCCCATGAAGACGGACGAGGACATCTACGGGTTTGGTCTTCAGCTGCTGAGTCTCAATGCAGCAGGCAGAAAACGATACGTTAAGGTGAATTCTGATCCCAGGATGGATACGGGAGAGAGCCATGCACCGGCTCCGTTTTACGTCTCGACGGCGGGATACGGGCTGTTGGTGGATACGTACCGGTACGCCACTTTTTATATGGGGACGAATACGGAAAAAGGGACATCTGCGGGCAAACGGGAGGTGAACATACCGCATCGGGAATTCAGTGAATCTGCGCTGTACGCATTCAAGCGGGCGAAGGAAGAACGGAAGGTCATTATTGAGATTCCGGCGGCGGGCGGTATCGATCTGTATTTCTTTGCCGGAGACGTGAAGGAAGCCGTGATGCGGTACAACCTGTTTTCGGGAGGCGGCTGTCTGCCGCCCATGTGGGGCCTCGGTATGTGGTACCGCGTCTACGGAGGCAGTGATGAGAACCATGTGAAGAAGCTGGCAAAAGGCTTCAGAGAGGATAAAATGCCGGTGGACGTGATTGGGATCGAACCGGGATGGCATTCACACTCGTATTCCTGTACGTATGAGTGGGGATATCTGTTTCCCAATCATCAGGAAATGGTGGATACCCTGAACCAGGATGGGTATCACGTGAATCTTTGGGAACATATTTTTGTCTATCCGGCTGCACCGTTTTATGAGAAGCTACTGGATTACAGCGGGGATTATGAGGTGTGGAACGGTCTGGTGCCGGATTTTGCGACGGAAGAGGCCCGCAATATATTTGCAGGCTGGCACGAAGAGCAGTTTATTCAAAATGGAATAGCCGGATTTAAGCTGGACGAGTGTGATAATTCGGATTTCAATCCCTCTAACTGGTCCTTTCCAGATTCCACAAAATTTCCTTCCGGTATGGACGGGGAACAGATGCATAATGCGGTGGGTGTGCTGTATCAGGAGTTGATTTTCAATGCATTTAAGAACAGGGGGATCCGGACGCTGTCTTCAGTCCGCTCTTCCGGGGCTCTCGCGGCACCGCTTCCGTTTGTCCTGTATTCCGATTTATACGGACACCGGGAATTTATCAGAGGAATGGTTACCGCCTCCTTTTCGGGCATGCTGTGGGCGCCCGAGGTGAGGGACTGCGCGAGTGGGGAAGATCTGTTAAGAAGAGTGGAGACGATCGTATTTTCGCCGCAGGCACTGCTAAACTGTTGGAGAATCCCGAATCCGCCGTGGGAACAGGTGTGTATAGAGAAGAATCTGCAAAACGAGGCGATGGAAGAACGGACGTTTTACATGGATGCCTGCCGGAAGCTGTTCGAACTGCGGATGTCATTGCTTCCATACCTGTACAGCGCTTTTGTGGAGTATCATGAGCTCGGAATACCGCCTGTCAGGGCCATGGCGATTGAGGACCCGGAGGATTATGAGGCACGAGGTATCGATGATCAGTATTTCTTCGGAAGGGACCTTCTGGTGTGTCCGCTGACCCTGGAAGATGGCGATTCGAGGGAGGTATACCTGCCGGCTGGGCTGTGGTATGGCTTTTTCGACGGTCAGCCCTATGAGGGCGGACGGAGATTTTCCGTACAGGCGAAAGAGGAGGAGATTCCTGTGTTTGTGAGAGACGGCGCCATAGTTCCCATGGCAGAACCGGTTCTCTGCGTCAGAGAAGATACGGTGTTTGAGATGACAATTCGTTCCTATGGACGGAAAGAGGGGGCGTATACCCTGTATGAAGACGACTTCACTTCCTTCCAGTATGAAAGTGAGGGAATGAGAGAAGTGGAGATATGGCGAGGCGGAGATGGTAAGATAGAAATTGCGGGTGGGGAGAATAGCCTGCGGTACCGGTTTAAGGGCAAGACAGAGTTCATTGGATAGATATTAGTAAAAGGGCCTTCTGTGCGGAATATGCAGCACAGAAGGCTGTTTTATATTTCATTGACTGAGCAGTTTTTAAAAATTCGGTTTAGAAGATAAGACTGAAGAAAGACCGGAAGTGCCGGTCCGAATACAATGAGCGGCAAAAAGCGGAAAAGGATGACGAGAGGCAGTGCCACATTTAAGATCAGCAGACAGAACGACCAGTGCAGATTTTGGGAGGCGATTCCCAGGGCGGCCCGAAAGGTACCGCCTATGGTATTGTTGAACTGCGCTGTCAGCGGCAGAAGGTAGACGGCAGCGAACAGGAAGAAAAGCAGAAAACCGGCGATGAGGAATGCCAGAAATCTAAGTGCCAGCAGCTCACTTTTTCCAAAATAGAAAAAGTCCGTACAGCAGACCGCGGATACAGCGGCAATGAAAAAAAAGAAAAAAGAGGCTTTGGGGAATCCGTTCCGGAAGGCATGAAAATATTCCCTGGTCAGATAGCCTTCTTCGTCCCTGACCAGGCGCAAGGTGGTGTAATAGAGCGCGCAGGTGGAGGCGCCGAGCGTAAAGAGCGGCAGGCTTGTAATCAGCCACAGAATATTGAGCCATAAAAGCTTTCCCAGTTTTGCGAGAAAACGGGTCATAGGATTGTCGTAAGAAAAGATGGAATTGAAATTCATGTTTCAGCCCTCCCTGTAATTGCTGCCATAATTATAGGATAAGAAGAAATATGAAACAAGCGGTTCGTTAACATTCGAAATCATATTGTTAAAAAGTGTACAGTGCAGCGCCAGATTATAAAATATACTGAAGCAGAACTTCATTAACTTTTCGGATTACCTTTCGGTGACAGATCTGTTAGGCTGTGAGGGTCAGATATTTGTGAGGACAAAACACATAAAAAACAATTGAAAGAAATGGAGATGACACGATGTTCAAAAATTTGCGTTTTGACGTAAAGCGTAACAAGTTCCTTCTTATTCTCTGTGCCCCTGCGATCCTGTGGTTTTGCATCTTTTCCTATGCTCCCCTCTGTGGTCTGGTGGTCGCCTTCCAGAAATACAGTCCGGCGAAGGGAATCTTTGGCAGTGAATTCGTCGGACTTAAGAATTTTGAGTTCTTCTTTGGATCCCAGTCTTTTTTTCGGATTACATTTAATACCCTGTTTCTGAATGCGTTATTCATACTCTCTACAATGGTATGCTCCATACTGATCGCGCTGGCGGTCTCTGAGGTGTCTAACAGGTGGTTTAAGAAAATATCGCAGTCCGTCATTCTGCTGCCCCACTTTATTTCCTGGACGGTTGTTGCCCTGCTCATGGAGGCATTTCTCAAAACAGACGGCGGCATCATTAACCGGTTCATTACGTTTCTGGGGTTCGATGTCATTCCTTTTTACCAGAGTCCCAGGGTATGGCCTGCACTGCTCACGTTTCTGCGTGTATGGCAGGGGGCCGGGTACGGTTCAATCGTCTATCTGGCTGCCATCACAGGTCTCGACCAGGAGATGTATGAGGCGGCAAGAGTCGATGGGGCGTCCCGTCTCCAGCGCATCCGATATCTGACCCTGCCGCTTCTTAAGAGCACGGCGGTTCTTCTTTTTATCATGAACGTGGGGAAGATTTTTAACGGAGATTTTGGTATGATCTATACCCTGGTAGGCAACAATTCGGTGCTGTATCCGACCACGGATGTCATCGATACATACGTGTATCGCCAGCTGGTGGAGGCCAATAATATGGGGATGTCCTCGGCGGTGGGGCTCTATCAGTCCATAATGGGCTTTGTTATGGTAATGATTACAAACTTTATAACGAAAAAAGCAGATCCGGAATCGGCGCTGTTTTGAGAGAGGAGAAATGAGATATGAGAAAAGTTAGAGAATCTAAGGGAGACAGAGCTCTTAATACGGCTTTTTACCTGTTTATCACGCTGTTTTCCGTGTTCTGTCTGATTCCGTTTCTGGTGGTGCTGGGCTCGTCTTTTACGGACGAGGTCACTCTGGTGAAAGAAGGATACAACATAATTCCAGCCAGATTTTCCGTGGCATCCTACAAGATGGTGGCGCAGGCATCGGACATTCTCTCTGCCTATAAGGTGACCGTCTTTACGACAACGGTGGGTACCATTCTCTCCATGCTCCTAACCTGTGGCGTGTCATATGCCATGAGTGTGAAGAAGTTGGCGATCCGGGGCGGTTTGGCTATGTTTATCTACTTTACCATGTTGTTTAACGGCGGTCTGGTAGCCAATTATCTGATGATTACGAAGATTCTGCATTTGAAAAACAGCATCTGGGTCCTGATACTTCCCAGCATGGTCAATGCATACAACTGTCTTTTGATGCGTAATTTTTTTAACGGTGTGCCGGCCTCTCTGGCAGAGTCTGCCAAAATTGACGGAGCAAACGACATTATGATTCTTTTTCGCATTATTCTTCCGGTATCTACGCCGGGAATTGCCACCATCGGCCTTTTTTACGCATTAAGCTATTGGAATGAGTGGTATAAGGTGCTTCTATACATATCCCAGGAGAAGCTGTATACCCTGCAGTATCTGATCATGTCGATCCTGAGAAAAGTAAATTATGCGAGCACGCTTCCGGCAACCGCACTGAATGCGCAGGAAACACTGCCGACATACGGGTTCCGAATGGCGGCAGTCGTTGTGACGATCGGTCCGATCATTTTCCTGTATCCGTTTTTACAGAAGTATTTTGTTCAGGGGCTGACGGTTGGTTCCGTCAAAGGTTAAGAGTGAAGCTTTCGATACTGTGTCGGTGTTAAATCCATGTTCTTTTTAAAGAAAGTAAAGAAGTAATTCTTCGTGGTAAATCCCATGCGGTCGCTGATATCCTGTGTTGATAAATCCGTGGTTGTCAGCAGGCCGCAGATTAAATCCAGTTTCTTTTGGTTGATATAAGAGGACAGGGAGATACCCGTTCTTTCCTTATAGATTCCCCTTAGATAATTGACAGATAACCCCACCTCATTGGCCAGGTAGATAACGGACAGATTGGGATCGTAAATGTGGGAATCGACCAGTGCCTCTACTTTGGCAATCAGACGCGCCTTTTCATCCGTACTGCTCATGGAAGCCTTTACGGCTGCGATGGCGTTGAGGCAGCGATCCTGGAACATGGCAGAAAATTCCACCAGGGTTCTGGAAAACATGGTGATATCATCCGGCTCCAGCGGGAGGGGCTCCAGCCCATTTGCATATTCAAATTCCTGAATGGCACAGTGAAGCATCATGAGATAAAGAACGACTCTGGGATAGTCGTAGTCCCGGATTCTGGCGAAAAACCCGTCCAGAGCAGCCGCTGTCTTATCAGGTGCAATATGCTTCATTCCGTTGATGATTTCCTTTTCTGAGTCCTCCGGATACCTCTGTCCTCCTTCTGATGCCAGAACCAGACTGCTATAAAAGTGAAGGGACCCGGGGCCGTCGATGAAACGGCGGTTTAAGGCGCTTTCTGCTTCAGACCGGGCGGAAGGCAGGTCATCCATATCATGGAGGACAGAACTTGCGCCGACGGAGAAGCTGATTTTAAAATGATGTGTAATGAAATCCTGGAGCTGCTCTAAGCAGTCCTTAAGAAGGATTTCATTGTATTCGTCAAAGTTCAGTACGTAAATCAGTTTGCTGAAGGATGATTCCATATGACAGAAGGTGTAGTGGCCGGTGAAGAGCTCATCGGCCACATTGCTTATGGCGTACATGAGGAGTTCCGTTTCGTAAGGCGTTTCCGTGGAATGCCCGACCTGATCCAGGCTCATGATCAGAATCATATAGTCTTTCCGGTCAAACATCATGGAAATCTCCGTATAGGCGGCCGGAGTGACGGCATTGGAGCTGCCCTGGATAAAATGAAGCAGATTTTTAAGCTTCCGGTCATTCTTATACGTTTTCATGCGCTGTTCCAGCGTGACATTTTTCTGGAGCATATTGGAATAAATCGAATTCAGCATGGTAAATTCATCCGGTGATCCGGTGGAATGCTCTTGGGCGTCCGGTTCAGGGAGCGCACTGATAACCGAATGCGTCAGGGTGTCGATTGGGCGGTATAAAATGATGCTGGCCATGCAGGAGATTACGAGGCATGCAGCCAGATACGCAAGCGACACAAAGAAGGTCACGGTCAGAAGGCCATTGGTGGTATCAATCAGCGAGTAGGGAACCTCTTTGATGGTTATAAGCCCGAGGCTGGATTCCCTGGAGAAACTTACCGTATACCGGCTGCCGTCCCTCCGATGAATTAAATGGCCCGAGCTTCTCGGATTCTCCTGAATCATGGAGAGCAGTTCTGGGTCTGAGTATTCGGAGGCAAACGGGAGACTGCCGCCGGAAGCCAGCACCTGGCCGGAACGGTTCAGAAGGGTGAGACCGCCGGTAGGAAGTGCCTCCGCATCGATATTAATCACCATGGCCCCCGCCTGATTGGAGTAATAGATCAGAGACCAGATCGGTTCTTCTTTTCCGGCACTGATTTCCTTCGAGTACCGGCTGTAGCTGTTGACCAGCCGCGGACTGAAGAGCACAGGGGAGAGGGAAGGCGTTCTGGCCGCCAAAATTCCCAAAAGTTCCTGATCGAAAAAGGTGTCCGTCGTATAAGCGCCGTGGTTGGTCAAAATATAGTCCGCATTAAAGTTGATAAAGTAAACGGAGTGGATATAACGGCTGCTGCTTTTTACGGACGAGAGTGTATCAATGGAATTGATCTTGGTATTCATATCGTAAGGCGGGCCGTAAAGCAGCCGGAGAACCTGGGCATTGTTGGATACCAGTGTTCCGGTATGGAGATAGACATCTTCCAGAATCTCGGAGATGGTCCGTTCAGTGCTCAAAACCTGGCTGTCGTTTACAGCCGTCATATTCTCTTTATACTTGGTGTTGATCATCGTTATGATAAAGAATAAAAACAGAAAAAACAGAGCACAGGACACGAAAATGCAGGTGAAGAAGGTCTTCCTGAAAAATCTGCTTTTTTTAAACCCTGCTGTTGCTTCCCGAAATGTTGTGAACATTTTGCCGCCTTCCTTCTACTGTAATAGGTGTTTCCCTTATTCTACAAAAAAGTGCGGTCCGTTTCAATGGAAAAGGCACATTTCATACCCGATTGAGGCATTTTATACCCATTGTATGCCCCTTTTAGCCAGGTATAAAAAGTACAAAAAACGAAACTGGTAAGTTTGAAAATTGAAATTTATGAGATGACGGTATATGTTTGGAATAACCCCGGTTGTGACAGATATCCGGGTCAAAAAAATGAGAGGGATGAGAATCATGGATAAGCGGCAGATATCCGTGCAGCTGGAATTAGAAAGGCCTGTGAAGACAGATAAGTGGGTGGTACCGATTCGGCTGACGGTAAATCTATCATCTTTTTTACCGGATGAACTGACCGGTACAGGAGTCATCGATTTAGGAAGTATCGCACTGTGCGAAAAGAAAAGCGGGAAGAGCGTGCCGTATCAGTTTTTTCCGGATCAGCAGGAATTGGGAGCGCGCAGAAAGGTACAGGGAATATCAATTGGACCCGCAGCAAGGATTTGCTGCAGGGCTGGCGTCCCGTTTGACAGCAGAGGCGAACTCGTGTTTTTCCCTTTAGCGGCTCGTTCAGTCTACCTCCTCACCTTTGACGTGATTTGTTCGGGGCAGGCGATGCAGTCCCCCTATTTCAATTACCACTATCTCGTGCTGGATGAGAGCAGCAGGCCGCTGCCCGCGCCGGTCTGGCATATGGAAGTGAGTCCGCTGTCTTCCAGAGATGGAGAGCTTCACGTCTGGCAGGAGGGAAAGCTGGTTGCCACATACCATTTTGGGGACGGAAAACAGGGGTATCTCTATCCGTTGTGTACCGTTGACGGAAGAAACGTAGTCTCGATCGGACGATCCGCCGACCCCACTGACAGCCACCGCCATCATAAAGGGCTTTGGTTTGGATGCCGTGATGTAAACGGAGTGAATTTCTGGGAGGAGGATGGCAGAGGGGTCATCCGGCACAAGAACTTTCCGCTTCTTAAAGGAGGCCCCCTGACAGCGGAGATACGGGAGGAACTGGAATGGATTCAGGAGAAAGAGGTGCTGCTTCAGGAACGGCGCAGCCTTACCTTCTATCGGGGGGATGAAAGCAGCAGACTGGTTGATGTGGAAATGCGGCTGGTTCCCACAAAGGACACGGTAATCGGCCGGAATCTCTTCGGCTTCATGGCCATGCGGGGCAATCCGGCTCTCGAGCCGTTATCGGGGGGCGGCTGCTTAATCAATGGAAATGGGGGGATCAGCGAGGAAGAGATACTGTGGAAACACAGTCCCTGGTGCTGTCTTGCCGGAAACCTTGTATCAGGCTGTAAACATGGCTTCGCCATTTTTGATCATCCGGGGAATCCGGGATATCCCGTGGCATGGCAGGCGCGGGACGACGGTTTTTTCGGACCGGCTTTAGCCTGTGACAAAGAAGTTTTTATGGCGAAAGATCAGGAGTTTTGCCTTCGTTACCGTATCCTGCTGTTTCAGGAGGCAGAAGACCGGTTTGAGGCCCTTGTGAAAGACACATGGGAGGGATACAGAAACGATACAACAGGAGTGTGGAGCAAAAACCATGCAGAAGAACAAACAGGAAGGAAAGAGGAATGATGGAAGAGGAAGTAAGAGTTGCCTTGATCGGATGCGGGGGGATATGCGGACCGCATCTGAGGGCCATGAAAAAAAGGCAGGAAGAGCGCGTGGCCGTTTTTTGCGATGTAGATGAGGAACGGGCCAGGAGGCGTTCACAGGAATACGGAGTCGGTATTCCTGACATTATGACCGATTACAGGAAGGTGCTGGAGAGACCGGACATCGACGCGGTGCATATACTGACGCCCCATTTCCTTCATCCGCAGATGATCAGAGAGGCTTTGGCTGCGGGAAAATATGTCCTTTGCGAAAAACCCATGGCTGTGACGAAAGCGGATGCGCGGATTCTGGCGGAGACTGAGGCCGATGCCAGACTGGGGTTTGTCTTTCAGAACCGCTATAATCCTGCGACGCGGGAGTGTGTAAGAATGGTACGGTCGGGAGAAATGGGAAAGATTCTGGGGCTGAAAGCAGACGTCTGCTGGAAGCGGGATAAAAACTATTATTCAGATGGTGACTGGAGAGGAACCTGGGAGATGGAAGGCGGCGGATCCCTGATCAATCAGGCGGTCCATACAATTGATTTGATGTATTGCCTGTGCGGACCATTTTCGCGGGTAAAAGGATGTATTTCACGGGAGCTTAATGCAGATTTTATCGAAGTTGAAGACAATTCCCATGCGGTGTTTCAGTTTAAAAATGGCTGTACCGGACTGCTTCATACGAGCAATAACTATGTGGAGGATTATCCGCCGACCATCGTCATAACCATGGAAAAAGGAAGGCTGGAACTGAGAGGAAACTCTCTCTGGAGAACAACCGGAGACGATGTGGAGATTCTCATAAAAGCGGCACCTGTAACCAATGGAGCAAAGGCGGTCTACGGCAACAGCCATGAGGCGCTGATAGCAGATTTCTACGGCTGTATGAGAGCGCAACAACCATTCTGGCTGAATGCCCGGGAAGCCTATCCCTCGATCTGGGCAGTTCTGTCTGTCTATGAGTCTTCCTTAAGCGGAAGATGGGTGGGTTATCATGAAACAGGCATAAAAGGATGAGAAAACGATGATAGCAGAACTTGTAAACGAGATCGATGAGGCTTCCTGTTTCCGGCCATACAGTCCCGCAGCTGACCGCAGGGCGTGGGAAACAGTTCCGAAAGCATACCGCAGGGCATTGATTGAAGCAGGAGAGGGGTATCTTGGATTTGCTTATCCGCTCCTTCCCGCCGTTAAGTATATGAACTTCTGCCGCAGCGGCAATCAGACAGAGTTTGACGCGCTGTATTTTTCCAGGCGCCGCGCTCTCGCAGATCTTGTGATGGCGGAATGTGCGGAGTATGAGGGGCGTTTTCTCGATGATATCATCAATGGAATTATGGCGGTTTGTGAGGAGAGCGGCTGGCAGGTACCTGCACATAACCGGAAAATGGGCCAGGCCTTTGAATGCCTCCCGGATCCGGCCAGGCCTGTTATGGACTTATTTGCCTGTGAGACGGGGGCGCTCCTGGCCATGACCTCCTATTTGCTGGAGGAGGAGCTGGATGCAGTAAGCGTGCTGATTCGCCGGAGAATTGACATGGAGATACAGAGAAGAATAACGATTCCCTACCTTCATGATTCGTTTGAATGGACAGGCGGAAATGGGATTCGGGTAAATAACTGGACTCCATGGTGCACTCAGAATACGCTGATTGCGATTCTTGCAGGTACCAAAGCGGAGGCGGAAGTAAGGAAAAAGGCGGCAGTCAAGGCTGCTATGGGGCTTGACTGTTTTCTGGACGGCTATGGAGAGGATGGTGGCTGCGATGAAGGTCCGGCCTATTACCGCACCGCCGGATTATGTTTTTTCGGTGCGGCAGAAGTGCTGAATCAGGCAACAAACGGATACCTGGAAAGTATTTATGAAAATTCCAAAATAAAAAATATTGCGGCCTTTATACTGGATGTTCATATTGCGGACTGTTACTATGCAAACTTTGCGGACTGTGCGCCGCGGCTGAACTGGTCCGGTGTAAGGGAGTATCTGTTTGGAAAGCGTACAAAAAATCTTGATATGATGCAGTATGCGGCGGAGGATCACAGGCGGGATCCGGACTTTTTGATGAAGCGGGAGACCAATCTGTTTTATAAGCTTCAGGCCGCTTTTACGGAAGCGGAAATCTCGGCTTTCGAGTCCGCGGGACCGGTTCAGACACGGGATATTTATTATAAAAGCATAGGGCTCTTTCTGGCCAGAGACGAGGAATACTTTCTGGCTGTGAAAGCGGGCGGAAATGACGACAGCCATAATCACAACGACACGGGGAGCATAACTGTGTACCGGAATGGTCAGCCGCTGCTCATCGATGTGGGCCCCGCCGTTTATTTTGGCCAGACATTTTCCGACCGGCGGTATGAGCTGTGGTATCTGCAGTCTGCATACCACAATGTGATGACTTTTGGGGAGGTCATGCAGATGGCGGGACCGGAGTATGCGGCAAAGACGGAACGAACAGAGTTTACGAAAGAACGGGCTGTAATCGAGATGGAACTGTCTGGCTGCTATCCCCGTGGAAGTGTGGGGAGCTATCGGCGCAGGGTGGAGTTTGATAAAAATCGGGGAATTACGGTTACTGATACCTGCAAAGCCGTTCCTCGTGACGCTTACTCCAGCTTTATGACCAGGGAAAAACCGGTGATGAAGGGGCATTTCATAGAAATCGGCGGGCTTGGAAGGCTGGAGATGAAAGAATTATATAAAATAGAAACAGAAACGATTGAGCTAAAGGATCCAAAGCTTTATACTAATTGGGGACCCTGCATTTACAGAACAAAAATATTTATGCCGGAAGATATTACGTGCAATGAAAAAATAGTGCAAGGGAGCATTTGCTGCCGGATAGGAGAGGTTTTATGAGAGGAAAAAAATTGCTGGCCTGTGTGCTGGCGTTTGCGATGCTGGCGTCGCTTGGCGGCTGCGCAGGAAAGAATGGGAACGGGGAGAGCCAAAAAGAAGAGAAGACATCGGCAGTTTCAGAAAAATCAGGGGCGGAAAAAGGGGGATTGGACGAAAAAACTCCGGACGAAGTGACTCTGAACATCATGTTTCGCGGTTCCAGACCGGAGGGTTTCGATGATGTCTACGAGGAGTTCCTGAGACGGACAAAGGACGATTTGAATATCAAACTCAATTTCACCTGGGTGGAAAATGCCGACTATAAAGAAAAACTGAATCTGGAGATTATCAGCGGAGCCGATTACGATCTTGTTTATGACGCTTTATGGCTGAATCTGCGGGTACTGGCAGCCGATGACTATTATGCGGATTTGTCGGAATATTTTAACAATCCGGAATATCCGGGATTACAGAAGGCATTTGCTCCGGAGGTCATGGAGAATAATAAATACTATGGAAAAATGTGTTACATCCCATTGATTCGTGGCTATGGAAACGGTGTTCAGGTCGTCCATTACCGTCAGGACTGGGCTGATCAGTGGGGAATCGGACAGATTGACAGCTACGAAAAGCTGGAACAGTACTGGGAGAAGGCCAAATCTGAGAACATTCTCCCCGTGTCCGTCCGCAGCAACCGTGGATTCTGGCAGTTATTTACCTCTGGCGCCTATTATCCGGGAGCCGCGGAAGCGGGAATCATGCAGGTGGCCAGCGCGGGAATCGACTTGTTTTTCTATGTAAAGGATGGCGCGGTTCAGGCCATCGCGCCGTCGGGGGCAGGGGATGAGGCATTTAAAGATTTCCCAGAGGGGTGGAATTACGATTTTACAGTGGAGCGGTACGAAAAATTCGCCGATTGGGCGAAAGAGGGATATATCAGTCCGGATTCCATGACGGTCTCCGACGAGAAGATGCCGTACTGGGCTGGTGAGGCGGCATCCTATATTGGCACAATCGATGAGGCCGAAAATAATTTTACACAGATGGCAAAGTACAGCCCTGAGGCGGTAGAAGGAGAATTTGTGTGGGATGACAGAATCAGAGAGATGGAAGAACACGCGATCGTGACAAATTACATGAGCAATAACGGCCTTTGTGTGCCGGAGTCATCTACAAAAAAGGACGATACGATGAGGTTTTTAAACTGGCTGTTCTTATCAAAGGAGAACCATGATCTTTTCGAAATGGGAATCGAGGGAAAGGATTATGAACTGACGGAAGACGGCACCTACAGATCGCTGAGTGCTTATCCGGATTCTTTTCCCGGCTATGCATTTACATGGACGCCATCCTATGTTACCTTCTCAGAACTGACGACTGGAAAAAATCTGGAATACCGCCGGTATGAGCTGAAAGAGGAGAGCTATGTCAGCCAGCCGGTGTGCGGTTTTGCCTTTGATGTGACGGACGTGGATCTGGCCTCCTATGTCGCACAGGTGACTGCTGTGTCAGAAAAGGTGTCAAAGACGAAGTATCATGGAATTTTAAGCGATGGAACGAGAAATTATGATTCCATGCGGGAGATGCTGAAGGTCAATACGGAAGAGTGCTACCAGGCAGGCCTTCAGAACATTATTGATGCATTGTGGAAGCAGCTGGATGAGCATCTGGCTTCCTAGTGCAGAGCTGTACTGGTCACAAGCCTTATTATAAAAGTAAAAATATGCAGGAGAGAGACACCATGGCAAACAAATCGGAGCAAATAAAAATTCTGGTCTCCATACCAGACGGAGAGGTGCGGGACAGCTTTTTTTCTGAAGAGCTGAGAGCACGTCTGGAGCGGCTGGGCTGTGTGGAATGGAACGCAAACGCAGAGCAGTACGGTGAAGAAGAACTGGCGGAGAAACTGAGAGGAGTCGATATCTGTATCAGCGGCTGGGGGAATACGCCTTTTCATGAGAAGACATTGAAATATGCGGACAAACTGAAGCTGATCGCCCATATTGGCGGATCCGTGCGTCCTATGGTGGGAGACACGGCATTTGAGAGGGGGATCCGGGTCTGCAGCGGCAACCGGGTCTTCGCGGAGAGTGTGGCGGAAGGCGTCCTCGCTTATATGCTCTGCTCCCTAAGAAGAATCGGTGAGTATGAGGCCCGCATGGCTGCCGGTGAATGGCCTTCTCTTATCGGAACGCGGGGCCTTTTGGGCCGCAGCGTAGGGCTGGTGGGATACGGGATGATCGCGGAGTATCTCGTGAAATTTCTAAAGCCGTTCGGATGCAGGATCATGGTCTCATCCCGTCATATTTCTGCGGAAGAACTTGCTGAGGCAGGCATCGAGGCGGCGGCAGCGGAAGTAATCTTCCGAACCTGTGATATCGTTTCGCTTCACAGCAGTCTGACAGCGAGGACGAAGCACAGCATAGGGGCAGACCTTTTAAACAGCATGAAAGACGGCGCGCTGCTGGTCAATACGGCACGCGGCGCGCTGATCGATGAGGAGGCGCTGGTCTTAGTACTGCAGAAGAGACCGGTATGGGCGGCGCTTGACGTATTTGAAACAGAGCCGCTTCCCATGGACTCTCCGCTTCGGGAGTGTGAGAGAGTCCTTTTAATGCCTCATGCGGCGGGGCCTACGGCAGACAGACGGTATGTAGTCACCAGCCATGTGCTTGATGACATTGGGCGTTTCCTGAACGGGGAGCCGCTGGACTGCGAAATCGACTTTGCGAGAGCAGGGACGATGACGACAGTCGTGTAGAGAACGATAGAAGAGGGACTCAGAATCATCTTTTGACAGAGAGGATTCTGAGTCCTGATTTTTATCTTTTATTTCATTCGCTTCTCCAACACCGTAATCCCCTGATACAAAATTGCCGAAACAATACAAAGAATAACGATCGACATGACTACCAAATCCATCTTGAAGACCTGGCTGCCATAAATGATCAAATATCCAAGTCCCTTATTTGCCGCCAAAAATTCGCCGATTATAACGCCGACGAGGCAGAGTCCGATGTTTACCTTCATATTGCTGATAATCAGAGGCACGGAGCCGGGCAGCAGGACCTTAGTGAGTACATCTTTTTTGGTTCCGCCGAGGGAATAGATGAGCTTGATCTTATCCGGGTCTGTCTGCATGAAACCGGTGTGAAGCGTCATGATACAGCCAAAGACGGCCACAGAGATAGCGGCCACGATAATAGTCTTTATGTTGTTGCCCAGCCATACGATCAGGATTGGGGCCAGAGCCGATTTCGGAAGGCTGTTGAGCATGACGAGATAAGGCTCTAAAACCTCGGATACACTGCGGCTGGACCATAACAGAATCGCGGTCGCAAGACCGACCACGACGACGAGAGCAAAGCTTACCAGTGTTTCCATAACTGTGACGCCGGTATGGAGAAAGATTGTGCCATCCTTCACCATGCCTATAAAACAAATGGTCATTCTGGAGGGAGAACTGAAGATGAAGTCATTGATAATGCCGAGTCTTGCGCACAGTTCCCACAGAGCGAGAAGGAGCACCAGCAGCATGATGCGCAGAATCCGGACATTCCGGCGGTGTAGCATTTCTTTGGCGATGAATTCCTGTTGTGCCAGAGTTGGATGTGTCTCAATCATGGGTCTGCAGCTCCTTCCATACCTGATTAAAATAAGTGGAGAATTCCGGAGTATTCCGGCGTTCCAACGGCCTTACATAGCCCTCTCCAAAGGAAACAGGGACGATGCCCTTCATTCTTCCCGGCCTGCTTGTCAGAATGATGACCCTGTCGGCGACACTGATGGCCTCCGATAAGTCATGAGTGATCAGAATGGCTGTCTTATGGGTACTTTTTATGATCGAACTGATATCATCGCAGACGGCCAGTCTCGTCTGGTAATCCAGAGCGGAAAATGGTTCGTCTAATAAAAGAAGGTCCGGTTCCAGGGCCAGTGTACGGACGAGAGCCGCACGCTGCCTCATACCTCCGGACAGCTCAGACGGACGGGCGTTTTTAAAGGCCTCAAGTCCGTAAGTATTTAACATCTCATGTAATTTCTTTTTGGAACTGTCGTTCAGTTTCTTCTGAATTTCCAGCCCTAATTCGGCGTTGCTTAAGATGGTACGCCATTCGAATAAATGGTCCCGCTGCAGCATATATCCGATGCCCGCACCGGAATTTGTACGCGGGACTCCGTCAATGATAATTTCTCCTTCATCCGGTTCGATAAGACCGGATAACATGGACAGCAGGGTGGATTTACCACAGCCGGATGGCCCGACGATGGCAATGAATTCCCCGTTATCTACCGTAAATGATATATTGGAAAGGGCCAGAGTCTCACCCTCGAGGGAATGATAGGAGTAGCTGACCCCACAAACTTCCAGTTTTGGCTTCATGGGTCCTCCTTGTATAACAGATTTATCTGATATAGTGTTATGATATGTACAAAGTCCGGGAAGTTGCAAGTACGGAACAGAAGTTTGGAAGCGGGGCCAAAAAGGATCAGAGCAAAAAAGATGAAATAGATAATTTGAAATAATAAGCAAATAACACTAAAAAAGATATAAAAAACTTAAAAAAAGTGAGAAACATCAAAATAAATAAAATGAAAACGCCTATATTGGTTTTAAAATATAATTATAGGTACTACTGAAATAACAAAATAATTGTTCAAAATATACAAAAATACACTTGAAATATTAGGAAAATAGGCAATATCAATTTTATATCCTCTTCTTTATAATAATTATAAAAAATAATTAATTAAAATGAAAAAGAAAAAGGGGGGGATGCCTTGTTTAAAAGAAGAACATGCCTGGCAGTCTTTGCCGCAGTGGTTATGATATTTATTTTAGCAAAGCAGTTAAACGAAGAAAAGGCACCGCTTACCGTAAATGGCGATCCGGTATCCGAAGAGGAGCTGGCTTTCCATGACGGCAGTCTGGAGCGCACCGTGCGGTCCAGGGAAATATGGAGCTGGGCGGCAGAAGGAGGTATGGCTGATGAGTTTTCCTATGATGATTTGATACAGTCATTGGAAAATGAAAATAGAGAGAGAAAGAAGCTTCAGTCTGAAGGCGGGGTCCTGTATGGCCCGGTTGAATATACGCCGCTTCAGTATTACCGCAGACTTACGGGGGAGTGGGAACGGATGCTGCGCACCCGCATTCTGGAGGAAACGGATTCATCTGAGCTGATCCGCTATTACGAAACTCATCAGGAAAATTATATGGACGTGGACACGATCGAAGCAGAATATACCATTCGGCAGGAGGGACGCACCATATACGAAGGAAATGTGGTTCTGGAGGCAGAAAGTATGCGTGGGCTATCGGAATCGGATGAAAAACTGGCAGAACATCTGCTGCAGTTGGAGGAAGGAGGACGGTATCGCTGGACTGGAAAAAATGGGGAAGACAAGCTGTTACATTGTGTCAGGAGAGAAAAGGGAAGAGTCATTCCATTTGAGGAAGTGGCAGGAGCGGTTGCGGATCAGTACGCCGCGGAACGGTTTGAACAGGAATTGACAAAGCGGATTGCGGACTGCAAAGTCAGTGACCGGAGGCAAAAATGAATAGCAGGAGGATGGATATGAGGTATACAGGGAGAAGAGTTTGCTGCGCACTGCTCAGTGCAGTGCTGATCACCGGGGGACTGCCGGGCGGTACAGGCGCCGCTGGATTTCCAGGGCGCATGACGGCCAGGGCGGCAGTTGTAACAGAGCGTCTTAAGGACGGAAAAGCCACTCCGTCAGAAGCGGGAAAAGCCACTCCGTCAGAAGCGGGAGAAGCCACTCCGTCAGAGGCAGAGAAGGCCACCCCGTCAACAGCCATGAGGGCGGAGGCCATGACGCTTTCCCGAATTCTGATGGAAGAGACGTTTGACAACGGTGATGGCTGGAACGTCAATAACACGGCCGTGGTAACTTTCACCGGAGGGCAGGGTGTGATAAAGGGTGGCGGGCCCAATAACCGTATGGGGTCGAAGATGAAGATCCCGGCGAACGATTTTCTGTTGGAAGCGGATTTGATGATCGGAGGCGGAAATACGAACTGCAATGCGAAATTCGGATTTAAGGCGGCGGAAGGCTATGACGGGGACCGGCTGCAGCTGCGTTTTGATTTCCCGAGGAACCTGGTGTACCTGGAGAAAAATGGAGGAACCGTATATAATTCTGTTCATTTTCCGGCCTTAAGTCAGGGAAAGTACCAGCTTGCCATAAAAGTAAGCGGAGGAAAGATTACCGCATACCTGGACGGTGAGGAAATCATTACAGCGGAGAATGATGAAATTGCGGAAATGGAGCAGGGCTATATCGTAATCGCGGGCCAGTATCCGGCCCAGGATTTCGCTGTGGACAATCTCGTGGTTTCCACAGATGAAGCGCCGCAGGGAGAAGAGTATACCGTCACTCTAAAAACAGTGACCGACGGAGTGGATGACCCGGCTGGAACAACCCGCGGCGGAACGCTGACAGCGGACCGGCAGACCGGCTACTCAGGGGATACGATCACACTGCAGGCAAAAGCGAAACACGGGTATGTATTTGATCATTACGCATCCTGGGGACAGGATGGGACACCGACGGACGGGCTGATGCCCATTATTAACCACAAGTTCCAGTTAAATGAAAAGTTTGGAAATGTGACGGTTGCTGCCTATTTTAAGACACGGGAGCCGGGAAAAGACGAGATTTTCTTCGATGACTTCGGAGCGGCGCTGAATGAAGACGGGCAGTATGGTTTCATCAAAGACGCAGATCGCGCAAAAATCACAGATGAGGAACTGATTCTGGATGCTCAGGCTGGAGAAGCCAACTGTGTTCTGGTGGATCCAGGCGTGTTCGATCAGCTGGCGAAAGGCGACGGCTACCGGATTTCCGTGGATGTACGCAGGGCCGGAGCCAACAACGGAACTCTCCAGATCGCCTTTGCAGGAAATGGAAAAGCGTTTGATGAACGTTATGTATTGGCGGTAAATTCCCAGGGAAGCGCCATGTTCCGAAGGTTTCAGGACGGTAAGAACGATGAATTGAAGAAATGTGCATTTCAGCTGACCAGTGCATTTTCCCATGTGGAGATCGAGGTAAATGACGGGAAAGCCGTACTTCTAATTGACGGAACAGAAAAAATGGTGTTGGAAGATAACAGTGGCGAATGGTCAGGCATGGCTCCCGGAGCGGGACTGTTTAATATGAGCGCCGGAGCACCGGTGATTTTTGACAACCTGATGATTGAACGGATTCTTCAGAAAAAAGATGTGGAAGTGGTTTCCGTTTACCAGGGTGAGGTGGATTCTGCATATAAAACAGGAGCGGCATCTGCAAATGTGAGTGAAGCCTCGGAGGGAGAGCAGATTACGCTGTCTTCTGTGGCCAAGGCGGGGTATCGTCTGAAGGAGTATCAGGTAGAGGGGGCCCCGGAGGTCGGGGTGATTGGTGATACGCTTACCGTGCCGGCCGGGGATTACCAGACTCTGAGAATTATGGCGGTGTTTGAAGAAGATACGTTAAGGAATCCGCAGACCTTCTATATTGATTCGGAAACGGGAGATGATACCGCTGCAGGAATTTCTGAAGCGGAAGCATGGAAAACCCTCGGAAAAATGAAACAGTACGGCACCTTTGTTCCCGGTGACCAGATCCTTTTAAAACGCGGCAGCGTGTTCCGGGAGCAGCAGCTGGTATTTAACGGCATGGGCAGCGAAGCGGCGCCGATTATAATTGGCGCTTATGGTGAGGGAGAGCTGCCACGCCTTGACGGAGGAGGAGTGGTGGAAAATGTAATCTCTCTGTTTAATCAGGAGTACATAACCATATCTGATTTGGAAATTACCAACCTCTCTGCCGGATATCAGACTGATTTCGGGCTAAACAACAGCAATAACCGGTCAAAGGCTCTGAGGGCTGTAAACGTGTCCATCAAGGATTTCGGAACGGCGTCCGGTATATCGATTACGGACTGCTACATTCACGATATCAACGGCAATATTAACCTTAAATGGAACGGAGGTATTTTCTTCGATGTACAGGCGGATATCCGGGGCGGAAAGCTGACCGGAGTTCCGAGCAGATACGACGATGTGCTGATCGCCGGCTGTACCTTTGAACGTGTGGACAGATCGGGAATCAAGCTTGTCAGCTCTTCCTGGTGTAACCAGTGGGAGAAGAATTCTCCGGGAGTTCCGGTGAACTGGTATCCTTCCACCAATGTGGTGGTGAGAAACAATTATATGGAAAAGATCGGCGGCGACGGAATTACAGTGCGGGATACCGATGGGGCCCTGATTGAACACAATCTGGTGCGCGACTGCCGTTACCAGAACACGGGCTATAATGTAGGAATCTGGCCATTTGAGGCGGCTAATACGGTGATTCAGTATAATGAAGCCTATGATACGCACAGTGTACAGGACGGCCAGGGGCTGGACTGCGATCACGCCTCCTCCAATTCTATCATGCAGTACAATTACAGCCATAATAATGAAGGCGGTTTTATGCTGATCATGGGAGGTTATCCCCACACGGGGGCTACAATCCGTTACAATATCAGCCAGAATGACAGGGACAAGGCCTTCGAGTTTGCCCAGGGATGTCCGAATGGAACGATGATCTACCAGAACACCATTTACTCGGACCGCACCATACCTAAAGGCGTTTTCTATCTGTCCAACACAGGCGCCGGTTTGGGCGTGAATGAAATCTATGCGTTCAACAATGTCTTCCAATATCCGGAGGGACAGGTATTCTATGGAGAAAGCGGAGATACGGCGAAACTGAAAGACCATTTAAAACTGTATAACAACGCTTATATCGGAGGAATGGAGGCACCGTCCGGAGATTCCAAGGCAATAAAAGCCGATGCGGCCGGGATGAAGGCCCCGGGCACTGCGCCGGAAATCAATCAAACGCAGCAGCCTGTGACTGGAAGTTCAGGCAAACTGGACGGCTATCAGCTGACCGAAGGTTCCATGCTGATTGACGCCGGTGTGACGATGGAAGAAGCGCTGATGTATTTCGGAGGCGGAGAACCGGTAGATGGAAGAGAGTATTCTCCGAGGGAACTATACGAGGAAGCCAAGAGCGGCAGAAGTATTGACTATGTGGTGGGGACGAATTTTCCGAAGATAGACGGCGTGGAATATAACAGGGATTTCTTTGAAAATGAGAACCTTGCCGGGCAGCGGCCGGATATCGGAGCGATGGAGTTCGGCGGAAAGACGCCGGGTTATCCGGACAACCCGGACAATCCAGATAACCCGGACAACCCGGATAATCCAGACAACCCGGATAATCCAGACAACCCGGACAATCCAGATAACCCAGATAACCCGGATAATCCAAGCAACCCGGACAGTCCAGATAACCCGGATAATCCAGACAACCCGGATAATCCAAGCAACCCGGATAAACCAGATAACCCAGGCAACCCGGATAATCCAAGCAACCCGGACAGTCCAGGTAACCCGGACAATCCAAGCAACCCGGATAATCCAAGCAACCCAGATAATCCGGACAACCCCAGCCCCCCAGCCCCTCCCTCCTCTGACAACGATTCCACCACCACCTCAGAGACCGGGAAAAATTCATCAAATTCCATTCCGGAATCGACAGGAAGCTGGACAAAATCGGAGCGCGGATGGAGCTTCTGTCACCCGGATGGAACGCCTTACCAGTCGGAGTGGATTTACAAAGGAAAGCAGTGGTACTGGGTCGGTGAAAACGGAATGATGGCGGAAGACTGGAAGTATATCGGCGGCTCGTGGTACTATTTCATGCCCCAGTCCGGGGCCCTGGCAACCGGCTGGATCAAGGCTGGAGAGCAATGGTACTATCTGGATGAAGACGGCCGCATGCTGGCAGACACGGTAACACCGGATGGATACCGTTTGGACAATACAGGAGCCTGGATCACAGAAAGCAGGTAACAGAATAGCAAAACCAGAATAGCAAAACCAAAATAGCAAAATCAATCCCCCAATCCCCGCGTAACGTTACCCGTCCCGCGGGGATTCCTGACAGATTTTATACTGCTTTCTTAAGAATGCTTAAGGATACGTCCGGGTAATGGAAAATAAAAGACAGCCGGGTTATAATTACCTCGGAGGTGCCGTGATGAAGAAAATACTATTTGCAGACGACGATCCTGAGATAAGAGAGGTTGTAAGAATATTACTGACGAGAGAGGGCTATGAGGTGGTGGAGGCCGTCAATGGAATCGAGGCGGTTGAAAAGGCGGATCACACGATTGATTTAATCATTCTGGACGTGATGATGCCGGGATGCTCCGGTGTGGAGGCGTGCGGGGAGATCAGAAAGAAATCATCGGCCCCCATCCTGTTTCTGACGGCCAAATCCAAGGACCGGGACAAGGAAGAGGGATTTGCGGCAGGAGGAGACGACTATCTGGTGAAGCCATTTTCCAGTGTGGAGTTAAAGGCCAGAGTCAATGCCATGCTGCGCCGCTACTGTGTATATAAAGGAAAGAAAGGAACGGAGAGAGAGGTTATCAGCCTGCCGGGGCTGGAAATCTTCGCAGATACGGAGGAGGTCAACAAGAACGGGGAACGGGTTCTGCTGACCGATATCGAGTACCGAATCCTGCTCCTTCTGGCAGAGAATCGAAAGAAGACGTATACCACACAGGACATTTATGAGGCGGTCTGGAATGAGCCGTTTCTATTTTCGTCGAACAACACCGTGATGGTCCATATCCGGAATCTGAGAAAAAAGCTGGAGGATGATCCCCAGAATCCGCGCTGCATCCGGAATGTGTGGGGAAAGGGGTACCGCATTGATTAAACGGCCCGGCAGAAAACAGAAAATATCATGGAAAAACAGACTTTGGGCGGAGCTAATGGCCTCGGTGGCCATCGCCATGGCGGCATCATTTCTTCTCTATATGGGAATACATACGACCGCCTATGACTGGATTGACAGGACGCAGAATACTCAGGAAGCCTATGTGCAGCAGAAGATGCGGACAGAGGAAGTGCTGCAGCAGTATATTAAGGATAAGAACATCGCTCTCTCCGATTTGAGTCCTTTGGACGAGTGGGTCGAAAGGGAGGCGTATGTGGCGATGGTCATTTACCGTTTCGGGCGTGTAATCTATTCCTCGTATCCCTTCGATGTGGAAGATGTGATCGTTTCAGAAGAGGATGCGGCTGAGACGGAGGTCATGCCGGTGTCGGACGACAGCGCGTATACCTTTACCTTTGCAGACGGAACGGCGTCTGTGCTTTTGATGCCGTTCTATGAATACCGGTATTACCAGTGGGCGGACCGGATCTCTGTGATCTGTGGATTCCTGCTCTTTATTACCGTATTTCTGCATCTGATACAGAAAAAGACTTCCTACATCGAACTCCTGAAGAAGGAGCTTCAGATTCTGGAGGGCGGCCAGATGGAGTACGCTGTCTCCGTCAGGGGAAGCGACGAGCTGGGGGAACTGGCTGAAGGGATCAACCGGATGCGGATTTCAATCCTGGAGCGGGAGCAGAAGGAGGCGGAGGCCAGACAGGCCAATCAGGAACTGGTGACTGCCATGTCTCACGACCTGCGCTCCCCTCTCACGTCTCTGCTGGGATATCTGGAGCTGCTGGATGAGGAGGAGACGGAGGACGCCGCCCAGCAGAAGCATTTCATTGCTACCAGCCGGAAGAAGGCCATGCAGATCAAGGAGATGTCAGACCGTCTGTTTGAATATTTTCTTGTGTACGGCAGGGAGGAAAAACCGGCCATGGAGCCGGTGGACGGGTCGGCACTGTTCCAGCAGACGGTGGGAGAGAGCGCATTTGCACTGGAGGGCCGGGGATTTACGGTGGATTTTCAAATGGAGGAGATGGATGGGATCTACTACGTTTCCGTGGATTTATTCCGCAGGGTAGTGGACAACCTCTTTTCCAACTTGACGAAGTACGCTGCCAGGGAATACCCTGTTACGATTGCCTGTGTGCAGACAAAGGGAGGTGCCTGGCTTACGATCCACAACCGGAAAAGGACGGATGGCGCCCTGGTGGAGAGTTCAGGAATCGGCCTTAAGACGTGCAGAAAGATTATGAAGGAACACGAAGGCTCCTTCGATACAACAGAAGACGAAGACGGGTTTACCGCGACGCTGTTTTTACCAAAAGCTTAGCGCCGAGGAAAGAAAAAACGCCGGCTGAAATGGCTGAAAAGTCATTTCGGCCGGTGCTTTTTTAATTCTGAAGAAAACTGAATAAGAGGCTCAGATTATGGAAAAACGCTGCCTTACACGTTATAATGCAGATGAATTTATTCTGAGAAATGAGGGATTACAATTGATGAACAGACGATTATTTGCAGCTTCGACGGCAGCCTGTATCGTGGTTACAGCGGTATATCCGATGACCTCCCTGGCTGCCGTTAATATGGATTTGAAAAAGAAAGTAGTCGGCATGGCCGGGATCATGAACGTGACTAACACGGAAAAAAATGTTACCAGGGCAGAATATGCAAAGATGGTGGTGCTGGCCTCCCCTTACGGCAGCTCGGTGCCGCCGGAAGGCAGCAGCTCCGTCTTCGCGGATGTCGGAAAGGATCACGCCTACGCCTCCTACATCAAAAAGGCGGTGGAAAAAGGCTATATGACGGGCTATCTGGGAGGCATGTTTAAACCGGACCAGAACGTCACACTTCAGGACGCGGTCAGAGGCATTCTGGCACTGCTGGGGTATAAGGATGAAGATTTTGCTGGCAGCCAAGCGGGAGGAAGGATCTCCCAGTACCGCTTTTTGAAGCTTGACGAGAACGTGAACCGGGAAGCGGCAGAGCTGCTGGCGAGAGGGGACTGTATCAACCTGTTTTATAATCTGTTAAAGACAAAGCCGAAAGACGGCGGCGATATTTACGGCAAACTGTTCGGATGCGAACTGACCTCCGATGGAGAGATCAATCCTTTAAAGATGGCGGACAACGGTTTGAAGGGCCCCAAACTGGTTCGCAGTAAGAGAAGCTTATCCAGCTATATTCCATTTAAGCTGGATAAGGCCAATGTGTTTATCAACGGCGAGTCCTCCACGGTCTCGGCACTGAAAGACGCAGTGGAGAGCGGCGGCGCGGTGCTGCTTTACTATCACCCGGGATCAAAGAGCATCTGGGCCTACACGGAGGATTCGTCGGACAGCAGGCGCGGAATCGTCCGTGGAACGGTCTCCAACATCTATTATACCTCCGTGGACGTGATGTCACCCAGCGCCGTGATGCTGGAGGAAAGCGGGGAGCAGTATCTGCTTACCAGTTCGGAGATGCAGTTTGCGTTCTCCATGTACGGGAACGTCCGGGTCGGGGATACGGTCACGCTGGTCTATGAAAAGACTGTGAAAGAGGACGGAACAGAAACGTACACGGTATTGGATTATTTAGAAGACTGACAGGAGAACGGCCATGAAAAACAGGAAAAAGAAGAAAACGGTAATCATTGTGGCAGCGGCGTTTGCGCTTTTGGCAGCGGCGGGAACCGCGGCCTTAAGGAATCATGGGCGGAGCGCCGGGGCGGGAAAGGGGACTGAGGCGATGACCGCGCCGGTGACGCGGCAGGACATCAGCTCCAGACTCTCCTCCTCGGGAGTGCTGAAGCCGAGGAATTCCTATCAGGTATCCTCGCTGGTGGAGGGCGAGATCACCAGCGCCGATTTCGAGGTGGGGGATCAGGTGGAAAAGGGACAGGTGCTTTACCGGATCGATGTGAGCAACATGGAAGAGGAGATGAAGTCCGCGCAGAACTCCGTGGAAAGAGCGGCGAGGAATCTGGAAGACGCCCAGAAGGACTATTCCAGAGCCCAGGGCCGGTTTAACGACGGTGTTTTCCGCTCCGGAGACAGCGGATATATCAAAAAGATCTACATAAAAGCAGGCGAGACGGTGACCAGCGGAACGAAGATTGCGGATATTGCGGACGATTCCGTCATGCGGCTGAAGGTTCCCTTCCTTTCCGCGGAAGCGGCGGCCATCGGAGCGGGAAGTGCGGCCCTTGCCACTCTGTCTTCCACGGGAGAACAGATACCGGGAACCGTGACCGCAGTCAGCGCAAAGGATGAGACGCTGACAGGCGGCCGGATTGTGCGCTATGTGACTATTGAGGCGGCCAATCCGGGCGGTTTAACCACGGAACAGTCGGCGGCCGCGACGGTGGGCGATTACAGCAGCAGCCTGGAAGGAACCTTCAGCCCGGTAGTCGAGACGATACTGAGTGCGGATTTGCCGGACAGCGTGACTGTGGAACAGCTCCTCGTCTTAGAGGGCGATTACGCGGCAAAGGGGACTCCCATCTTCCGTTTCGACCGGGAATCGGCGGATAAGCTGATGAGAAGCTTCCGGGAGAAGCTGGACAGCGCGAAGGATGCCATGGATTCCGCCAATAATAAGATCGAGAGCACGAAGAACAGCATGAATAACTACACCATCACGGCGCCCATATCGGGAACCGTCATCCGCAAGAACATGAAGGCCGGTGACAAGATCACCAGCAAGACAAGCGGCGACGGGGCGATGGCGGTGATTTACGACCTCTCCTCCATCACATTTTCCATGTCCATCGACGAGCTGGATGTATCGAAGGTGAAGGCGGGACAGACGGTGGAAATCACGGCGGAGGCGGCCGGCGATGCGGCCTTCCAGGGGATTGTGGAAAATGTGAGCCTGGAAAGCACCAATAACAACGGAATTACCACGTACCCCGTCTCCGTAACGGTGAAGGACCCGAAGGGACTTCTGCCGGGAATGAACGTCAACGGAAAGATCCTTCTGGAGGAATCGAAGAATGCGCTGGTCATCCCGGCCGCCAGCCTGATGAGGGGAAATGTGGTCTATGTAAAGGATCCCTCGGTGAAGGAGGCGAAGGGGGAGGTGCCCGCCGGATTCAGAGAGGTGAAGGTGGAAACGGGAATCATGAACGACGAGCAGGTGGAGGTCACATCGGGTCTTTCAGAGGGGGATGAGGTCTACCTGGTTCAGGGCTTCGACAGTGCTCCAGGCAGCGAATATATGGGAGAAGAAATGGCGTTAGAGCCATAACAGGAAAGGAGGAACGGCTATGGGCCCTTTGATTGATTTACAGGATATCTATAAAATATACGAAATGGGGGATGAGGAGGTGCGGGCCAACGACGGCATTTCCCTCTCGATCGAAAAGGGAGAGATGACAGCCATTGTGGGAAAGTCGGGAAGCGGAAAATCCACGCTGATGAACATTATCGGAGCGCTGGATGTGCCCACCAGCGGGACGTACCATCTGGAAGGCGAGAACGTTGGGGAGATGACAGACAACCAGCTGGCAGATATCCGCAACCGCCTGATCGGCTTCATCTTTCAGCAGTACAATCTGCTGACGCGCAGCACGCTTCTGGAAAATGTGGAGCTGCCGCTCATCTACGCCGGAATTGACGGAGAAGAGCGGAGGGAGCGGGCCATGGCGTCACTGAAACGGGTGGGGCTGGCGGATAAGTATAAGAATCTGCCGGGCCAGCTGTCCGGAGGCCAGCAGCAGCGTGTCTCTATCGCCAGGGCGCTGGCGGGCAGTCCCTCCCTGATCCTGGCCGATGAGCCGACCGGAGCCCTGGATTCCAGAACGAGCCGGGAAGTTCTTGACTTTTTAAAGCAGCTGAACGAAGAAGGAAATACCATCGTGATGATTACCCACGACAACTCCATTGCCCTGGAGGCAAAGCGGGTGATCCGGATTCACGACGGCAGGATTAATTTTGATGGGGATGTGAACGACTATGCGGCAGTCATTTAAGATGGCAATCAAAAATATTCTGAGCAACAAGATGCGTTCCTTCCTGACCATGCTGGGAATCATCATTGGGGTTGCTTCGGTCATCATTCTGGTGGGGCTGGTGGAAGGACAGATGAACTACATCAGAGCCAGCTTCTCAGACATGGGGACCAATCAGCTTCAGGTACAACTGACCAATACACCTACCAGGTCAGTCTCCCCCCAGGACTTATATGCGTTTTACAATAAAAACAGGGCATATTATAAGGAGATATCTCCGCAGGTCCCTGTGAAGGCGACGATCAAGCATAAGACTGATAAGCTGACGAAAACCAGGATTTCCGGCGTCAGCGAGCAGTTTTACGGCATTGACGCGAAAAAACTGGAGGCGGGCCGGTATATCCAGTATTCGGATATCGCGTCGAGACAGCCGGTCTGTGTGCTGGGGTACTTCACCGCCACGCGCCTGTTTGGAAGCGCTGAGGCGGCGGTAGGGGAGAGCGTGCGGTTTGACGGAAATGTGGTCAAGGTGGTGGGCGTGCTGCAGCGCCGGGACAAAGACGAGCTAAAGCAGGGCGGTCCGGATGACCGTGCTCTTCTTCCATATACCACGGCGCTCTTAATGAATCAGAATGCCGATGTCTCCGAGTATATCGTAACGGTGGATAAGGTGGAAGAGATTGCAGCGGCCAGAATCCTTCTGACCGTATTTCTTCAGGGGCAGTATAAATCGCCGGACTATTTCTATATCGGTTCCATGAGCGAGATGTTAAAATCCATGGAGTCCACCATGTCCATGATGTCCGCCGCACTTGGAGGAATCGCGGGGATTTCCCTTCTGGTGGCAGGCGTCGGCGTGATGAACATCATGCTGGTATCGGTGACGGAGCGGACGCGGGAAATCGGAATCAGAAAATCCCTGGGAGCGAAAAAATCCGTCATTCTTCAGCAGTTTGTCATTGAGGCGGCGGTCACCAGCTCCATCGGAGGTCTGGTGGGCATCGCACTGGGGTGCGTGATCACTCCGGCCGCGGGGAGTCTGATGCATATGAAGGCGTCCGCCACACTCCCGGCTGTTCTCGTTTCCTTTGGAGTTTCCGCGGCGATCGGCCTGGTCTTTGGGTATATGCCGGCGAGGCGGGCAGCAGGTTTAAATCCTATCGATGCGCTGCGGAGTGATTAATATTAATATAGGAAGAAAAAATTGCACACAGCGGACGCAAAATGAGGCGGAAATGGCATAAATACGCCGGTTTTACGGGGAAAGTTAAAAAAGACCTTGCAATGGCTGGAAAACAGTGCTATAATCGTACCGATAACATGATAGATGACTGATAAAGAGTGGGCGAGAGTCCACTCTTTCAATTTTGTGCAGAAAGGTGGGAAGAACATGACAAAAAAAGAGACCTATGAAAAGAAAACGGAAGACTATCTGCTTCCATTGATGGAAGAATATCATTTTGAACTGGTTGATGTGGAATATGTAAAAGAGGCGGGAAACTGGTATCTGCGTGCTTATATAGATAAAGAAGGCGGAATTACGGTTGATGACTGTGAGGTCGTCAGCAGAAGGCTGGGAGAATGGCTGGACGAGAAGGATTTTATCGAGGACAGCTATATTCTGGAAGTGAGTTCACCGGGGCTGGGAAGGCCGCTTAAGAAAGATAAGGACTTCGACAGAAGCATCGGAGAAGATGTGGATATTAAATTGTACAAACCGATGAATAAACAGAAGGATTATACGGGTACTTTAAAAGCATATGATAAAAATACCGTGACTGTCACGGTGGAAGACGGGACCGAGCTTGTATTTAACCGCCCGGAGATCGCATTAATCCGGCTGGCATTTGATTTCTAAACAGTATGATGGATGAGAGTAGGAGGATAAAAAAATGAATAAGGAACTGTTAGAAGCACTGAATATTCTGGAAAAAGAGAATAATATCAGCAAAGATACCCTGCTGGAGGCGATCGAGAATTCTCTTCTTACGGCGTGCAAGAACCACTTTGGCAAGGCAGACAATGTCAAGGTGAGCATGAACCGCGATACATGCGACTTTTCCGTTTACGCGGAGAAGGAAGTTGTGGAGGAAGTGGAAGACCCGCTGCTTCAGATCAGCCTCGCGGAAGCCAAGATGACGGATCCGAAATATGACGTGGGAGATATCGTACAGTGTCCGATCGATTCCAAGAAGTTTGGACGTATTGCCACACAGAATGCGAAGAATGTGATCCTCCAGAAGATCCGTGAGGAAGGAAGAAAAGCCCTGTATAACGACTGGTACTGCCAGGAGAAGGAAGTGGTTACCGGTATTGTACAGAGATATTTAGGGAAGAATGTCAGCATTAACTTAGGTAAGGTCGATGCCATTTTAAATGAGGCGGAGATGGTGAAGGGCGAGGTATTCAAGGCCACGGAGAGAATCAAGGTGTACGTTCTGGAGGTAAAGGATACTCCGAAGGGACCGAGGATTTCCGTATCGAGAACCCATCCGGATTTGGTAAAACGCTTATTTGAATCAGAAGTGGCAGAGGTAAAAGACGGAACGGTTGAGATGAAAGCCATTGCCAGAGAGGCAGGCTCCAGAACGAAGATTGCCGTTAAATCCAACGACCAGAATGTGGATCCGGTAGGCGCATGTGTCGGCTTGAACGGCGCGAGGGTGAATGCCATCGTGAATGAACTTCGCGGCGAAAAGATCGACATCATCAACTGGGACGACAACCCGGCATACTTAATTGAGAATGCATTAAGCCCGGCAAAGGTTATCTGCGTGGTGGCTGACGAGGATTCAAAGGAAGCTCAGGTTATCGTACCGGATTACCAGCTTTCCCTGGCAATCGGTAAAGAAGGCCAGAACGCGAGACTGGCAGCAAGGCTGACAGGATATAAGATTGATATCAAGAGTGAGACGCAGGCCAGAGAGATGGGATTATTCGAAGAGCTGGGTCTGGATTATCAGGAAGACGGAGGTTACGAGGATTACGAAAGCGATTATCAGGAAGATGGAGACACAGAATACCAGGAGGATTACCAGGAAGACGATCAGGAAGATTACCAGGACGGCGGCTTAGAGGAAGACAGCTTAGAGGAAGACAGCCAGGAAAAATAAAACGGGAAGTGATTGAAACGTGAGTACAAAGAAGATACCGCTCAGACAGTGTATCGGCTGTGGTGAGATGAAAAGTAAAAAAGAGATGATTCGTGTGCTTAAGACGGCGGAGGACGAGATTGTGCTGGATGCGACCGGACGGAAGAACGGGCGCGGCGCATATCTGTGTCCCTCCATGGACTGTTTTAAGAAAGCAGTTAAGAACAAGGGTCTGGAACGCTCCTTTAAGACGGCGATTCCAAAGGAAGTATACGAAACGTTGGAAAAGGAGATGGAGCAGCTTGGATGACAGACAGAAAGTTCTTAATCTGATTGGTCTGGCTACAAAGGCCGGGAAGACTGCAAGCGGAGAATTTATGACGGAGAAATCCGTGAAGAGTGGAAAGGCATTCCTGGTGATCGTGTCGGAGGAAGCATCTGACAACACCAGAAAAATGTTCACCAATATGTGTACTTACTATGAAGTTCCAATCTACTTTTTCGGTAAAAAGAGCGAGATCGGTCATGCAATGGGAAAGGAAATGAGAGCTTCCCTTGTCATTCTGGACGCGGGGTTCGCAAAAGCAGTCGTGAAACTATTGAATACAAATGGAGGTAGTAAGTATGAGAGTATATGATCTGGCAAAAGAACTGGGAAAAGACAGCAGTAAAGAGATACTGGATATCCTGGAAAAGCACGATATAAATTTAAAGAGTTCATCCAATATATCGGATGACCAGGCGTCTATCGTGAGAAAAGCGATGGGCGGAGCTGGAAAAAGCAGCGAAGGAAGGCAGAACACACCGGCGTCCGAGAAGCCGGCGGGTGATGACTCAGCCAGAACTGAAGCAGGCGCGGGTGAGCCGCACAAGAAGAAAATAGCAGCAGTTTTCCGTCCACAGAACGCGCAGATGAAGCCGCAGCGTCCGCAGGGCCAGGGAAACCGCGACGGAAGACCACAGGGCCAGGGCTATCAGGGAAACCGCGACGGAAGACCGCAGGGCCAGGGCTATCAGGGAAGCCGTGATGGAAGACCGCAGAATCAGGGCGGCAGCTATGAGCAGAGAACCGCTGGAAACACCACGGTATCCGGTCAGAGTGTCCAGCCGCGTGAAGCTGCAGATAACACAGCAAATACGCAGCAGGCACCGCAGAGCCAGACAGCGCCGGTTCAGCCGACTCAGGCTCCGCCGACACAGGCACCCGCAGGCCAGTCACCGCAGGCACAGCCGCAGCAGACCGACGCGCGTTCCGACCAGAATTCATCTGCAAGACCGCAGGGTCAGGGCTACCAGGGAAACCGCGACGGAAGACCGCAGGGCCAGGGCTACCAGGGAAACCGTGACGGAAGACCGCAGGGCCAGGGCTACCAGGGAAACCGTGACGGAAGACCGCAGGGCCAGGGCTACCAGGGCAATCGTGACGGAAGGCCGCAGGGCCAGGGAGGCTACCAGGGCAATCGAGACGGAAGACCGCAGGGCCAGGGAGGTTACCAGGGCAACCGAGACGGAAGACCGCAGGGCCAGGGAGGTTACCAGGGCAACCGAGACGGAAGACCGCAGGGCCAGGGCTATCAGGGCAACCGAGACGGAAGACCGCAGGGCCAGGGAGGTTACCAGGGCAACCGAGACGGAAGACCGCAGGGCCAGGGAGGCTACCAGGGCAATCGAGACGGAAGACCGCAGGGCCAGGGAGGTTACCAGGGCAACCGAGACGGAAGACCGCAGGGCCCGGGAGGCTATCAGGGCAACCGAGACGGAAGACCGCAGGGCCAGGGAGGTTACCAGGGCAACCGCGACGGAAGACCGCAGGGCCAGGGAGGCTATCAGGGCAACCGAGACGGAAGACCGCAGGGCCCGGGAGGCTATCAGGGCAACCGAGACGGAAGACCGCAGGGCCAGGGAGGCTATCAGGGCAACCGAGACGGAAGACCGCAGGGCCAGGGAGGCTATCAGGGCAACCGTGATGGAAGACCGCAGGGCCAGGGAGGCTATCAGGGCAACCGCGATAATCGCGGAGGCAGACCGCAGGGACCGGGCGGACGTCCGGGAACGGGCAGAGACGGCGGAGCAAAATCCTTTGATACACCGATCCAGGCAAAACCAACGAGCAACAGAGGCAATAAAAACGCCTATAAGAACGATAGATTCGACAAGAGAGACAAGGACGACGACGCAAAGAAGAATCTGGGCAAAGGCGGCAAGTTTAAAGCGCCGATCCAGCCGCCGGCACATGAAGAGCCTAAGGTAGAGGTCGTTAAGACGATCATTCTTCCTGAGATCCTGACAATAAAGGAATTAGCGGAGAAGATGAAGCTTCAGCCGTCAGCAATCGTTAAAAAGCTGTTCCTGCAGGGCAAGATTGTAACCCTGAACCAGGAGATCGACTTCGATCAGGCGGAAGAGATCGCTATGGAATACGAAGTTCTCTGCGAAAAAGAAGTAAAAGTGGATGTCATCGAAGAGCTCTTAAAAGAGGATGAGGAGAACGAGGCGGATATGGTTGCCAGACCGCCGGTCGTATGCGTTATGGGCCACGTAGACCACGGTAAAACCTCTCTTCTTGATGCGATTCGTCAGACAAATGTTACCTCCAGAGAGGCCGGTGGTATCACACAGCATATCGGCGCCTACATGGTGGAAATTAACGGACAGAAGATCACCTTCTTAGACACACCAGGCCACGAGGCATTTACGGCCATGCGTATGAGAGGCGCTCAGTCCACAGATATCGCAATTCTGGTAGTCGCAGCGGACGACGGCGTGATGCCGCAGACCGTGGAGGCGATCAACCATGCGAAGGCGGCAGGCGTAGAGATTATTGTGGCAATCAATAAGATCGATAAGCCGAGTGCCAATGTTGACAAAGTAAAACAGGAATTATCCGAATACGAACTGATTCCGGAAGACTGGGGCGGCAGCACGGTTTTCGTACCGGTATCTGCTCACTCCAAGGAAGGGATTCCGGAGCTTCTGGAGATGATCCTTTTAACTGCGGAGGTGAAGGAGCTGAAGGCCAATCCGAACAGAACTGCCAGAGGTTTAATCATCGAGGCAGAGCTCGACAAGGGAAAAGGCCCGGTTGCCACCGTTCTGGTACAGAAGGGTGTTCTCCATGTAGGAGATACCGTTGCCGCAGGTTCCTGCTACGGAAAAGTCCGCGCCATGATGGATGACAAGGGCCGCAGAGTCAAAGAGGCCGGTCCATCCACTCCTGTGGAAATCCTGGGACTGAACGACGTTCCAAACGCAGGCGAGGTACTGGTAGGAACTGTAAACGAGAAGGAAGCGAGAAACTTCGCAGAGACATTTATCTCTGAAGGCAAGAATAAATTACTGGAAGATACAAAAGCTAAGTTATCACTGGATGACTTGTTCAGCCAGATCAAGGCCGGCAATATCAAGGAACTGCCGATCATCGTCAAGGCTGACGTACAGGGTTCTGTGGAAGCAGTGAAGCAGAGTCTTGTGAAGCTGTCCAATGAAGAAGTTATGGTAAAGGTAATCCACGGCGGCGTTGGCGCCATCAACGAATCCGACGTATCTCTGGCATCTGCTTCCAACGCCATCATCATCGGCTTTAACGTAAGACCGGATGTGACGGCGAAGTCCATAGCAGAGCGCGAGAAAGTGGATATGAGACTGTACAAGGTAATCTATCAGGCAATCGAGGATGTGGAAGCGGCCATGAAGGGCATGCTGGATCCGATCTTTGAAGAGCAGGTTATCGGCCACGCCATTGTGCGTCAGACATTCAAGGCTTCCGGCGTCGGTACGATCGCAGGTTCCTATGTCATGGACGGTAAGTTCCAGAGAGGCTGCAGCGTACGTATTACACGTGCAGGAGAGCAGCTTTACGATGGCCCGCTGGCATCCTTAAAGAGATTTAAGGATGATGTGAAGGAAGTTGCGACAGGTTACGAATGTGGTCTTGTATTTGAGAAGTTCAATGACATCCAGGAAGATGACATGATTGAAGCTTACGCTATGGTAGAGGTTCCCCGCTAGTACTACATTGCACTGGTACTGCATTACCAGGACTTAAGTGAAAGCCGGGGAATCCTGCCGGAAGGCGGAGCGGCAAAACGAAAGGAAGAACATGCGTAAAAACAGTATAAAGAATACAAGAATCAATATGGAGGTTCAGAGAGAACTGAGCGAGATTATCCGCCTGGAGATCAAGGACCCGAGAATCCATCCCATGACGACGGTGGTTGCAGTCTCTGTGACTCCGGACTTAAAATTCTGCAAGGCATATATCAGTGTTTTAGGTGACGAGGAAGCCGGCAATGCAACCATCGAAGGACTGAAGAGTGCGGAGGGCTATATCCGCCGCGAGCTGGCCAGAAGAGTGAATTTACGGAATACTCCGGAGATCAAATTTATTCTGGACCAGTCCATCGAATATGGGGTAAATATGTCGAAACTGATTGACGAGGTAACGAAAGATATCAAAGAGTAGGAGGTGTTTCCATGAGCTTTTTTGATACTATGCTTGAGGATGTAGAGACGATGGCGATCATCGGCCATATCCGCCCGGACGGAGACTGTATCGGATCCTGTCTGGCAGCGTACAACTACCTGGAAGAACATTATCCTGATGTCCGAGTGACCGTCTTTTTAGAGGAACCATCCATAAAATTCGGTTATTTAAAGAATATTGGGCGTATCTGCAGCGATTTTTCAGTGGAGGCGGAGTTTGATCTCTGCCTCTGCCTGGACTGCAGCGACATGCTCCGCTTCGGTGAGGCGGTGCGGTACTTAAACAGCGCCAAAAAGAGTATCTGCGTGGACCACCACGTGACCAATACCGGGTTTGCGGGACAGAATATCGTAGAAGCGAAAGCCAGCTCCACCTGCGAGGTCCTCTTCGGCCTTCTGGAGGAAGAGAAGATAAGCAAAGCGGTGGCGGAATGCATTTACACCGGTATTATCCACGACACAGGGGTGTTTAAATACGACTGCACCTCTGCGAAGACCATGGAGATCGCGGGAAAGATGATGGCAAAGGGAATCGATTTCCCCCACATCATCGACAACAGCTTTTACCGGAAAACGTATATTCAGAACCAGATTCTGGGACGTGCGCTTCTGGAGAGCATTACCTTCCTGGATGGGCGCTGTATTTTCAGCGTGATTCATAAGAGGGACATGGATTTCTACGGCGTGACCAGCGCCGATATGGATGGAATCATCGACCAGCTGAGGATTACGGAGGGCGTGGAGTGTGCCATTTTCATGTACGAGACGGCCTGCCGCGAGTATAAAGTGAGCCTGCGTTCCACCAATGATCTGGATGTGAGTAAGATCGCCGTGTATTTCGGCGGCGGCGGCCACGTGAAGGCGGCGGGATGTACCATGGCCGGCAGTGTTCACGACGTCGTCAACAACTTATCCGCACGGATCTCAGTACAAATTAATGGAGATACTTAAAGATGGCAGACGGTATCATCAATGTATACAAAGAAAAAGGCTATACCTCTCATGACGTTGTTGCGAAAATGAGAGGTATTTTAAAACAGAAAAAAATTGGACATACCGGCACGCTGGACCCCATGGCGGAGGGCGTGCTTCCCGTGTGTCTCGGAAACGGCACGAAGCTCTGCGATCTGCTGGCAGACCGGACGAAGACTTACCGCGCCGTGCTTTTGCTGGGCCTCGAGACTGATACGCAGGATACGACTGGTGTGACGCTCGCCGAATATCCGGTGGCGGTGACGGAGGAAGAGGTGAGAGCGGCGGTCATAAGCTTTCTGGGCGATTACGACCAGGTGCCGCCCATGTATTCTGCGCTGAAGGTGGATGGGAAGAAGCTCTATGAGCTGGCCCGTGCCGGCAGGGAAGTGGAACGGAAGGCAAGACCGGTGATGATCCTGGATATCTGTGTGGAGGAGATCGCCCTGCCCCGAGTGACCATGACGGTGTCATGCACAAAGGGGACTTATATCCGGACGCTCTGCTACGATATCGGACGAAAGCTGGGATGCGGCGGCTGTATGGAATCGCTTTTGAGGACAAGAGTCGGCCAGTTTGAACTGAAGGACAGCCTGACGCTCTCCGAGATTGAAAAGCAGAGGGATGACGGCGGACTTGCGGATCATATTCTTGCCGTTGACGCCGTATTTTTAGAGTATCCGGCTCTTACGATGAAGGAAGAGTTTGATAAGCTGGTCCATAACGGCAATCCGTTCTACCGCAATCAGGCGGAGGGAGACTCCCCAGCGCAGGACAGCCCGGTCAGGGTCTACGACAGCCAGGGACGGTTTATCGGGATATACGCCCTGGACCGGGAGAAGAACGTACTGAAGCCTCAGAAGGTTTTTCTGGGAGGAAACAAATGATGGAATATATAACCGAAACAACAGATTTTCAGATTGAGGAGCCTGCGGTCGTGACCATCGGCAAGTTTGACGGACGCCACAGGGGCCATCAGAAGCTGCTGAAGCAGATGCTGGAGGTGAAGGCGGAGCGCGGCCTTAAGACGGCTGTATTTACCTTTGATATGACGCCGGGAAGCCTGGTAGAGGGAAAGAAACAGACGGTTATCACTACCAATCTGGAGAGAAGGAATAATCTGGAAAGAATCGGCATAGACTATTTAGTGGAGTATCCGTTTACGAAGGAGACGGCACGTATGGCGCCGGAGGACTTCGTGCGGGATATCCTGGTTTCGCGCATGCACGCCAGGGTGATCGTCGTCGGAACGGACTGCTCCTTTGGCTATAAGGGGGCCGGCAATGCGGACCGCCTCGAAGAATGGAAGGCGAAATACGGGTACGAGCTCATCGTCATCCACAAGGAACAGGATGACAACCGGGATATCAGCAGTACGTATGTGAGGGAAGAGCTGGATGCCGGAAATATCGAGAAGGCGAACGAGCTTCTCGGCGAGCCGTATGCCATCCACGGAACCGTGGTGCACGGAAATCATATCGGGGGAAGCGTCCTGGGATTTCCAACGGCCAACATTCTGCCGCCGCCTGAAAAACATCTGCCGACATTTGGCGTTTACGTGTCAAAGGTCTATGTAGAAGGTACTTATTACGGGGGAGTGACGAACATCGGAAGGAAGCCGACCGTAAGCGGGGAATCCCCTGTGGGAGCGGAGACATTTCTGTTTGGTATAGATGAGGATATTTATGGGAAGAATATAGAAGTACAGCTGCTTATCTTTATTCGCCCGGAGAAGAAATTTGACGGACTTGAGCAGCTGAAGGCGCAGATAGGAAGAGACAGGGATTACGCTCTGGCGTATTTAAAGAACCTGTCAGATCAGCAGATAACTCATTTATCATAACAGCTACAACAAATCTGAATAATAACTTGCGAAGGAATGTGCATAATGACTGACAAAGCATGGAAAATGCTGGGATTTTGCCTGGCCTGCGGCAGCGCCGTGGTCCTGGGCACAGCAGATGTACAGGCGGCGAAGCCGGAACCTTCCTTCACGTCCGGAAACTCCATAGCGGGATTCGGGACGGCCATGGACAAGCATTTGGAGTCTGTGGAGGAAACGGAGAGCCAGGCGGTATCCGCCGGTCTTACGCAAGAAAAAGTGGTGTTCGGAACCTTTCGTGATATTTTCAAAAACCTAGGCGTAGCCATGGTGGAGGATTCCCTGAACATCAGAAAAGAACCAAAGAATGACGCGGATATAGTAGGAAAAATGGACAGCCATGCCGGATGCAGCGTGCTGGGTATGGAACATGGCTGGTATAAGATAAAGTCGGGTCAGGTGACCGGCTACGTCTCGGGTAAGTATCTCGCCGTGGGACAGGCTGCCAGGGCATCGGCCTATTACGATATGAAACTCATGCTCCGCGTAAACACGGATACCCTCAGGGTCCGCAGCGCTCCGGATACGGATTCGGAGATTCTGGGCCGGATCCACGAGGGAGAGACGTATGATTTTCTCTCCAGAGCGGGAGGCGGCTGGATTAAGATCCGATACGGTGAAAAAGACGGCTACGCCTACGTGCCGGGCAACGCGGTGGTGGCTTATACCATTCCGGAGGCGGAAAAAGTGGAGAATTCCCTTCGCCAGCAGGTAGTGAACTACGCCGTGCGTTTCGTCGGCAATCCATACCGGTGGGGCGGAACAAACCCGAATACGGGAGCCGACTGCTCCGGTTTCGTGCAGTATGTCATGGAACACGCCGCCGGCATTCATCTGGACAGAACCTCCAGGGAACAGTCCGCGGAGGGACTGGCGGTTTCTTCCACGGCCATGCAGCCGGGAGATTTACTGTTTTATGCCAGCGGAAGCACGATCGATCATGTCGCCATGTATATCGGAGGCGGAAAGATCGTCCATGCGGCCAACCGGAGAAGCGGCATCAAGATTTCAACCTGGAATTACCGGAAGCCGGTGACAATACGGAGAGTGATTCCATAGGCTTTAGTACCCCATGGATGAGATCGGGCCGATAAGGAGAACGCCTCCATGAATGCGGCAGAATACGGACAGGAGAAAGCTGTTTGCCAGCTTTTTTCTGTCCGTTCTTTTAGTTCAGAGGAACGCGGTTAAACGCGCTGCTCTCCTTCGGACTCCGTATTTAAATGATGTAATGCCTGAAGTACAAGCTCCTCTGTCCAGCCGGAACACTTCCCCTGAAATGGACAGTCGGAGCAATTTTCACTCAGCATGCAGGCGGCGTATGCCCTTAAAAGTATAACTGCTTTTTCCGTAGTCACGATCGTGTCTGCCCCCATTTTCAATGATATTGATAGTATAACCAATATTCTTATTTTATGTGGGCGACAGGATAACTGGGGAATTATTTATCCTGATTTTTAAGCGCAGCCTCGATAAAGCCGGCAAACAGCGGATGCGGACGGTTTGGCCGCGATTTAAATTCCGGATGGGCCTGTGTGGCGACGAACCAGGGATGCTCCGGAAGCTCAATCATCTCGACAATCCGTCCATCCGGGGAAATGCCGGACAGTTTCATGCCGTTTTCGGTCAGGGCCTGGCGGTAGTCGTTGTTGACCTCATACCGGTGGCGGTGGCGCTCGTGAATCGTTTCCTGGCCGTATAGGGCGTAGGCTCTGGAGGTTTTGTCAAGCACACAGGGATAGGAGCCGAGACGCAGGGTTCCTCCGATGTCTTCAACGCCGTTCTGGTCCGGCATCAGATGGATGACCGGATGGCCGGTGTCAGGGTCTAACTCAGCCGTGTGGGCGTCGCTGTAGCCGACGACGTCGCGGGCGAATTCCACGATGGCCATCTGCATTCCGAGACAGAGACCGAGGAACGGGATCCCATGGGTGCGCGCCCAGCGGATGGCAGAGATTTTCCCTTCGATTCCCCTGCTTCCAAAGCCTCCAGGCACGAGGAGGCCGTTCACACCGTCAAAGATCTCGGCGGCATTACCATCGTTTACCTCCTCGGAGTCGACCCAGCGGATGGATACGCTGGCGTGGTTGGCCACACCGCCGTGTTTTAATGCTTCCACAACGGAGATATAGGCGTCATGTAAGGAGATGTATTTGCCGACCAGAGCCACCGTCACCTGCTTCTGCGGGTGTTTCCAGCTCTCGATCATGGAACTCCACTCGGATAAATCCGGTTCGGGACAAGGGATACGCAGACTCTCACAGGCCACCTCGGCCAGATGCTCCTGTTCCATTACCAGCGGGAGTTCGTAGAGTACCTCCACATCGAGATTCTGGAGCACGTGATTTTTCGGGACGTTGCAGAACTGGGCGATCTTGCCGCGGATTCCGTCGTCGAGGGGAAGTTCGGAGCGGCAGACGATGATGTCCGGCTGGATTCCCATACCCTGCAAATCCTTGACACTGGCCTGGGTGGGCTTTGTCTTTAATTCCTCGGACACTTTTAGATAGGGAACTAAGGTTACGTGGATCAGAATCGCATTTTCACGGCCGACATCGTGCTGGAACTGGCGGATTGCTTCCAAAAACGGCTGGCTCTCGATGTCTCCGACGGTGCCGCCGACCTCGATGATGGCAATCTCCATGTCATCGGATTGCAGGGAGTCAGAGATGCCGGACGCGGTCTGTTCTCCGCTGCGGTGAAAACGGCTTTTGATTTCATCGGTGATGTGGGGGATCACCTGAACCGTGCCTCCGCCGAAGTCTCCGCGGCGTTCCTTTGTCAGAACGGTCCAGTAGACCTTGCCGGTGGTGACATTGGAATTTTTCGTCAGATTTTCGTCGATAAATCGCTCATAGTGGCCTAAATCCAGATCCGTCTCCACGCCATCCTCGGTGACAAATACCTCACCGTGCTGGACCGGATTCATGGTGCCGGGGTCGATGTTGATGTAGGGATCGAATTTCTGCATGGTGACGTGATAGCCGCGCGCCTTTAACAGACGGCCAAGGGATGCTGCGGTGATGCCTTTGCCAAGACCGGACACGACGCCACCGGTGACAAATACGTATTTCACTGGCATAAAAATGGTACCTCCTTAAGGTTTTTTGGGGATGTGTCATTCAATAAAAACGATATTATACAACTAATTATTTCAGAAATCCACATTTTCATGAAAAAACTTTCGATTATTAAGTGTAAAATTTGTCTTAAAATACCATGGAATGAAAATCTCTTTATAAGGATTTTATAATTCTTTTCTTGATTTATGGAGAGACTGACACTATAATGATATAGAATGGGTATAGAATATCCGGATTGGAGAATTTACACATATGGATAACAACAACAATCAGAATAATAACAGTAAGATGCCAAAGAACGCACAGGTAATTATTGCATGGGTAGTTACCTTTTTAATTGCGGTGGCAGGGCTGTCCTATCTGCACAACGCACTCTCAGCGAGGACCACAGAAGAGCTCAGCTATGATACATTTATGAACATGGTGGATGAGAAGCAGGTAGAGGCCGTAAGCGTCGAGGACTCCAGAATTACAATCGAGCCGAAGAGCACCTGGGAAGGATACATGCCCGGGAAAACATATTATACCGTGCGAATGGATAATGATTTAACACTCGCGGAGAGACTTCGGACAGCCGGCGTGGATACGCACAGGATCCGTAAGGATGGCAACTTCATTATCCAGACCATTGTCAGCTATCTGCTGCTGTTTGGTCTGATGGGAATTCTACTTAACTTTATGATGCGCCGTGTCGGCGGAGGCGGCGGTATCATGGGCGTGGGCAAGAGCAACGCCAAGGTATACGTACAGAAAGAGACCGGAGTTACATTCCGCGATGTAGCCGGTGAAGACGAGGCGAAGGAGTCGCTGACGGAGATCGTAGATTTCCTTCACAATCCGGGTAAATACACGAAGATCGGCGCCAAGCTGCCGAAAGGAGCCCTGCTAGTGGGTCCTCCTGGTACAGGTAAGACCCTGCTTGCCAAGGCGGTAGCCGGAGAAGCGCATGTCCCATTCTATTCGCTGTCCGGTTCTGATTTCGTAGAGATGTTCGTGGGTGTCGGCGCCTCCCGTGTACGTGACTTATTCAAGCAGGCCCAGGAGTCTGCTCCCTGTATCATTTTCATCGATGAGGTGGATGCCATCGGTAAGAGCCGTGATTCCAGATTTGGCGGCGGCAATGACGAGCGTGAACAGACATTAAACCAGCTGTTGTCCGAGATGGACGGATTCGATTCCTCCAAGGGACTTCTGGTTCTGGCTGCGACAAACCGTCCGGAGATATTAGACCCGGCGCTGCTGCGTCCAGGCCGTTTCGACCGCCGGATCATCGTGGATAAGCCTGATTTAAAGGGCCGTGTGGATATCTTAAAGGTTCATTCCAGAGACGTATTGATGGATGAGAGCGTCGATCTCGACGCGATTGCGCTGGCGACTTCCGGCGCGGTTGGATCGGATCTTGCCAATATGATTAACGAGGCAGCCATTCTGGCGGTTAAGAGCGGCAGACAGGCCGTCGCCCAGAAAGACTTATTTGAAGCGGTTGAAGTCGTGCTTGTGGGTAAAGAGAAGAAAGACAGAATCATGAATAAGGAAGAGCGCCGCATCGTGTCTTACCACGAGGTTGGCCATGCTCTCGTAAGCGCCCTCCAGAAGGACGCGGAGCCGGTTCAGAAGATAACCATCGTTCCGAGAACCATGGGTGCCCTTGGCTATGTTATGCACGTGCCGGAGGAAGAAAAATATTTAAATACGAAGAAAGAACTTCACGCCATGCTGGTCGGGGCCCTGGCCGGACGAGCAGCGGAGGAGCTTGTGTTTGATACTGTGACCACGGGAGCAGCCAACGATATTGAGCAGGCGACCAGAATGGCCCGGGCCATGATTACTCAGTACGGTATGTCTGATAAGTTTGGTCTGATGGGCTTAGCGACTCAGGAAGACCAGTACTTAACCGGCCGTATGGTCATGAACTGCGGCGATGCCACGGCTGCCGAAGTCGACAACGAGGTCATGAAGATGCTGAAGGAAGCTTACGAGGAAGCCAAGGCTCTGTTGTCTGAGAACCGCGATGTGATGGATAAGATCGCAGAGTTCTTAATCGAGAAGGAGACCATCACCGGCAAGGAATTCATGAAGATATTCAGAGAGATGAAGGGAATACCGGAGCCGGAGGAGAAGGATAAGACCGAAGCCGATAAGATGGACGACGTGGTAAGCCATAAGGACACGTTCGACGATAAGAAGGAAGAAGCAGTCCTGAGCAGTCCCGCAGCGGAAGAGAATGCGCCAAAGGAACCGTCCCAGGAGACAACGGATACGGAAGAGAAATCCGAATCTGATGAGATGTTCCATATGGGAGTAAAGAGATAAGAATTGAAGAGATAAGAAGTGAGACATGTCCCCTGATTTCGTATGAAGTCAGGGGACTTCTTTATCAGAGGAATGTTTAAGATTCACATTTCTTTCACATTTAGGGCAAATATTTTTCACATTTATTGGTTATAGTAATACTCGTAAACGTTTTTAATAATATAAAACTTTTTTTCATACTCAAAGCCGGTAGGATCCCCCTCTTACCGGCTTCCTCCCTTTTATAGGGGATTTTTTTGATTGGAGATAGATTTTATCGGGGGCAAGTCTGCCTGGCAGCGCGGAATCAGAATCCGTTTACTTTTCTCATTGAAGAAGACCGGATGTTTGGCTATAATGTAAGATACCAGATTACAGTTGCTTTCTATTTAACACGGGGGGAAGTATGAAAGATAAAATTCTACTGAAACACAAGATTTTGATTTCTATATTCGGCGTCATTATTCTCTTTTCGCTGGTATTCGGAACCGGAATGAGGATGGCAATAAAGCAGATAGAGCAGCAGATTGCCAAATCGAACAATGCCAGCCTGCAGGTTTATTATAATACGCTCCAGAGCGAAATCGAGCGTTCAGAGGTATTTATCACAAATACGGTGTATCATAACGATGCATTTGATCAGTTTCTCGCTCTGCGGGGGGATCCGGGCTGCAGCCCGTTTGTGGGGGAGATTATGGACCGCTTTTCGGAGGAACTGAAGGACAACCAGGACGTTGCGGCGTATCTGCTGTACGATACCGATACAGACGTCAGAGGCAGCGTATTTAACTCGATTGTCGGTTATGGCTCTGTGAAGGAAGAAATAACAGATTCCTTGGGAACGTTTCTGGAAGAGGAGGAAGTGCCTCTGGGCTGGTTTATAAAAAGGATCGGAAGCCGGACATTTCTGTGTAGAGTCATGGAGCGGGACAACGCTTTTGTAGTGGGAATATACGATCTGCCTCAGGCCTCCAAGAATGCAAAACTCTTTTATTCCTATGAGGGCGAAATCGTATTTTTTAATAACCAGGAGGTCTTTTCTAACGAAGACTTCATTCAGAAGAATGGTATTTATCTGAATTATCTGGACGATTCGGACTACTATTTCTCCAACAGTAAGAACTATATGGTGGTGCAGAAGCAGCTGATCCATTTTAAGGTCGCGCTCATATCAGAATTCTATAACAGCAGTGTGGTGTTAAAATTTCTGTATATGAGCCCGTATCTGTATATTGCCCTGGGATTTGTGATGGTCTGGATTCTGATCGGGTATTTAAAGAGTATTCTGTTTCGTCCGATGGATTCTCTGGTACAGGCCATGCAGAAGATAGAAGAGGGCGATTTAAATGTGCGGGTGGAAGAACAGGGCGGCCGCGAATTCCAGAA
The DNA here is from genome assembly GCF_051132295.1 of Hungatella sp. SB206. Classification (NCBI taxonomy): domain Bacteria; kingdom Bacillati; phylum Bacillota; class Clostridia; order Lachnospirales; family Lachnospiraceae; genus Hungatella; species Hungatella sp. SB206. Next base: position 2,204,733 of record NZ_CP096603.1, read on the forward strand.
GGTACAGCAGGCGTTTAACCATATGATCTCGGAGATCACCACACTGAAGATTAAGAGCTACGAGCAGCAGATTGCCAGGGAAAAGGCGCAGCTGTACGCGTTGAAGATGCAGATCCGGCCTCATTTTTTCCTGAACTGTCTCAAGAGCATTTTTGGACTGGCGCAGTCGGAAAAGATCGGGCAGATTCAGAAAGCCGTGGTGTATTTAGGCACTCATTTGCGGTATGTGTTCGATCAGCAGAGCGATCTGATCCCGTTGGAAAAAGAGATGCAGATGTGCGAGAACTATATTGAACTGCATCGGAGCATAGAAAGCGGCCGGGCGGAGATTCATATCAGCATGGATGAGGGCGTCAGGATGATGATGGTACCGCCGGTCAGCTGTCTGACTCTGATTGAAAATTGTATGAAACACGGTATGGCACAGGACGGAACACTGCAGATCAGGATCGATGCACGGTCCCTGGAGATGGATGGCCGGCACCTGGCGGATATTGTGATACGCGACAATGGACCCGGTTTTCCAGAGGAACTGCTCAGCGAACTGAACCACCATCTAGATGAGACTGCTGCCCTGACGGGGGTGGGGATTCGCAATGTCATCCAGAGATTCCGCCTGATTTACGGAGAAGATTTCGCTGTTCAGTTCTCCAACCAGGGCGGAGCGAAAATTAACCTGATGATACAGATATGAGGAGAGGGGAACGAATGATGAAACTGCTGATTGTCGATGACCAGCCTTCGGTCAGCGAGGGCCTTAAAAAAGGGATCACATGGGAGGAACTGCAGATTGACGAAGTATTTGCAGCCTATAATGCCCTGGAGGCGAGAGAAATCTTAAACAGCCGGCCCATTGATATTATGCTGTGCGATATCGAGATGCCGGTGGAAAACGGCTTACAGCTCCTGGCCTGGGTTAAGGAAAAGAAGATGAAAACCCTGTGTATCCTGTTGACGAGCCACGCGGAATTTGATTACGCAAGGGAGGGGATCCGCCTGGGAGCGTTTGATTATGTAGTGCAGCCGGCTCTGTATCCTACCATTGCGGCCACTGTGAAGAAGGCGGTGGAAGCGGTAAAACAGAAGCAGATGAACGAGAACGCCATCTATAAGGGAAAGGCGTTCACGCGCCAGCAGAAAAATATTACGTCCAATGCACTCCGCAATTACCTGTACGGAGACAGCAACTACCTGGACATTGAAAATCTGTCCGGCCTGGGTATTCTGCCTGACTTTACGGGACAGGGGCATGCGGTGCTGATTCAGATCGTGAAGTGGGTGGGAAAGAAAGAGGACTGGGACAATTACCTGCTGGAACAGAGCCTTCATAACATTCTCAATGAGATATTTCTGCCAAATGACCAGAAGGTGGCGTTATCCTGTATCGAGGAAAATGTATTTCTGCTGGTGATTCAGTCCACCTCGGATGAAGAAATTACCCAGGACAGCCTAAGCCGGCAGTTTATGTTTTTAAGCAGTGTATGCAGACAGTTTTTCCGGTGTCAGATCGCCTGCTATCTATCGGAGCTTAAGCCGCTCTCGGATTTGAGCGAAGTCTGGCGGCAGTTAAAAGAACGGAAAGAGAACAATGTATCACTGAAGCAGGGGGTATTTCCTGAATCCGGTAAGGAGGAGAAAAAGGAGTATGTATTCCGTCTGGTATCAGTCAAACAGTGGGAGACCCTGTATGAGGAGGGATATCCGCAGGCAGTCGAAGAGCAGGCGTTTCAGCTTTTGGATGACCTGGCGGACCGGGGGATTCTGGATAAGAAGACGCTGCTCTATTTTTACCAGGATTATATGCAGCTGATGTATACCGTATTTGGGAAACAGGGCGTAAACGTATGCGAGCTTTTTCAAACAGCAGAAGAACTGGAGCTCTACCGCAATGGGATGAAATCCGTAGATGCCATGAAACGCCTGCTTTCCTTTGTCACCTCCTGCTGTCATCCGGAGCAGGAGGTGGATGACGCCCAGGCGCTGGTGCAGACGGTGATGGCCTACGTGGCAGAAAATCTGGAGCAGGAGCTAAGGCGGGGAACCATCGCGGAACTGGTGCATTTAAATCCGGACTATTTAACCCGGACATTCAAGAAGGAAACGGGAATGACGCTGAAGGAGTACATAATTGAACAGAAGATTAAGGCGGCCCAGTCGCTTCTGCGTACCACCAGCCTTCCGGTCAGCTTCGTGGCGGCCAAGGTGGGATATTCCAACTTCAGCCATTTTTCCAAAGCATATAAGAAAGTGATGGGACACACGCCGCAGGAAGAGCGCGACAGGTGAAAAAGTCTGAAAAAGAACAACAGCCGAAGTTTTTTGCAAAACCGGCTGTTCTTTTTTTACGCAGAAGTCGTTTTTTGACTATAAACGGCCGTTAATTGTGCGGCAGAAGGGAATAAATTCCGATATAATGAGGACTATCAAAGATCCGGTGGGGTGCTCCGGGCAGGAGTGCTCATAGCGGGGGGGGGGAAGGAGAAGGAAATATGCACGAGAAAGGCGAAGTGCTGGTGGAAGTAAAGGACATGTGCAAAAACTTCGGAGTAACCGTGGCTTTAAATCATGTGGATATCACCATCAGACGCGGTGAGATTCGGGGGCTGATTGGGGAAAACGGCTCGGGAAAATCTACAGTTTCTTCCATTATCGCAGGCATTCAGCCGGCTACCAGCGGGGAAATGTTTTATAAAGGAAAGCCGTGGAAACCGTCTACCAGCCTGGAAGCGGTGAAACAGGGAATCGGCATGATAGTGCAGGAAGCAGGGACGATTGAGAACATTACCGTGGCAGAGAATATCTTTCTGGGAAATTATGAGGCGTTTAAGAACGGCATCTTCATGAACAAGGCGAAAATGAACGCGGAGGCGGCCAAAGCACTGGAGAAAATAGGGGTGACGACCATAAATCCGGCGCTGCCGACCAGAGTGTATGACATGCAGGACAGGAAGCTGATCGAGATTGCCGGGACCATGTACAATAATCCGGACCTGTTTGTGGTAGACGAGACGACCACGGCGCTGTCGCAGAGCGGAAGAACCATTCTTTATAATCTGATGCACCGGGCGGCAAACGAGAACCGGGCGGTCGTCTTCATCAGCCATGATCTGGAAGAGCTTATGGAACACTGCGATACGCTGACAATTCTGCGGGATGGCGTGATCATTGACAACATGGAGAAGAAGGATTTTGACAGCAATGACATCAAACACAAGATGGTGGGACGGGAAATCAAAGGAAACTACTACCGGGTAGACAAGGATGAATACAGCAGCGAAGTGGTGCTGAAGGCAGACTGTATCACCACCATGAATGCGCTGCTCTGTTTCGACTTAGAGCTTCATCAGGGAGAGATTCTGGGCATTGGAGGTCTGTCGGAATGTGGTATGCACGAACTTGGAAAGGCGCTTTACGGACTGGAAGAGGTGGTAGATGGACAGGTAGTTCTCACGAAGACAGGGACTGTGGTGAAAAACGCGCAGACGGCCTTTAAGAACAAGATGGGATACGTGTCAAAGAACAGAGATACGGAGTCCCTGGAACTTAACGCATCCATAGCAGCCAATATACAAAGCACGGGTCTCGATAAGAACCGGCTGTTCGGACCGTTTCTTTCCTTCCGGAAGGAAAGACGGTATGCGAAGCTCCAGGTTGATTCGCTGGCAATCAAGTGTGTCAATATGCTGCAGCCGGTGAAGGCGCTTTCCGGAGGAAACAAGCAGAAGGTGGTATTCGGAAAATGGATAGCGGATGAAGCGGATATCCTGATTCTGGACTGCCCCACCAGAGGCGTAGATATTGGAGTGAAGGCGGCCATGTATCAGTTGATTTACCAGATGAAGCAGAAAGGAAAATCCATTATCATGATCAGCGAGGAGATGCCGGAGCTGATCGGCATGTCAGACCGGCTGCTGGTTATCAGAGATGGAAAGGTCAACGGAGAATTTTATCGAAAAGACGGCTACGATCAGCACAAACTGATCGGGTGCATGATTTAGGGAGGTGGAAGAGATGGCTGAACTTGCTGTTCAAAAGGATGTTCCGAAGCTGAAGGCGGGGGACAGGATTTCAATAATTAAAAACAAACCTTCCTTTTCTCTGGTGTTTTCTGTTATCATCCTGGTGCTGATCGTCGCCTTATTCGGGGGCGTCACGAAGGGGGCCTTTTTTGGCAGAAACGTGTTGATAGGAATTTTTAATCAGGCACTCATCATCGGTACGATGGCCACCGCGGTGTCCTTTATCTATACGACGGGGAACCTGGATATTTCCGTGGGGAACTCCATGGCGCTGGCGGCTACCATCGGCGCGCTGATTTATAACAGGACGGGAAATATCGCCCTTATGGTGGTAACCGCTGTTGCCGTCGGCATTATTCTGATGGTATTTAATTGTACGCTCAGCGTGGTGTTTCAGATAAAAACGGTTACAGTAGCCATTGTGATGATCCAGCTGTACAGTGCGATTGTCAGCGAAATACTGGGACCGGATTCCCTGAAAGTAGATTACAGTGTCTGTAAAATGCTGGAAAATGCCGGATTCCGGTATGCAATGTTTCTGGGATATTTTATACTCTGTATTATCGTATACCATTTCACTCCGGTTGGAAGGCGGCTGCGTTTCGTAGGCGGAAATCCAAACTGTGCGGATCAGACGGGAATCAGCGCGAAGAGATCGACCTATGTCAGCTTCTTCATGGCGGGCATCGGAGTCGGTGTGGCCTCGATCTTTACGATCATCCGGACCGGATCAGTCAGTACGGAGGTGGGAAGCGGTATGGGCATGGATGTGATGCTGGCTACAGTCCTTGGAGGCATGTCTATCTTTGGCGGAGCAAGGTCCAACGCCTACGCGGGGCTGATGGGGGCGCTCACGGTATCGGCTTTAAATAAGGGACTTCTCATGACAGGCGTATCTTCGACAGCCATACAGGGAGTCCGGGGGATCGTATTTTTGCTTCTTGTATTTTTAAACTCTGAACGGCCGTCCACACTGCCGACCAGACAGCAGGTATAAAAAACAGTAAGGCTCGAAAGGACCGCGCCAACTGTTTTACATGTATCGCACGTAAGCGCCTAAAAAGACAGGCGCCAAGTGCTCGTAACGATAAAAAAACGCGAGTCCAGGATTCGCGAAATGGAGAAGGAGAAGAAAGATGAAAAAGAGATTAACAGCAGTATTACTTTGTGCGGCGATGGTGTTAGGGCTTACCGCATGTTCCGGGAAGGAAAGCTCCGTGGAGACGGCAGCACAGACAACGGCGCCTGCGACAGGAGCCTCTTTGGCAGAAGGCGGAGCAAAGACTCCTCAGGACTTCAAGAAGTTTAAGATCGGTGTATGTGAACCGCAGGCCATCGATGAGGTCGTGATCCGCCGCGATTATTATGAAAATTATCTGGCGTCGCGCTATAACGTGGAATTCGTATTTTCAGAGCAGTGTAAGGACACGGATGATGAGCTGACCTTTATCGAGGGCTGTGCAGACGCGGGCTGCGACGCCATCATTTCCTACCGTTCGGTGGACGCCAATCAGATGGCGCAGGTCTGTGAGGAGTACGGAATGCAGTATGTGATTAACACGGCGAGAATACCAGAGGTTGACGGTGCGTTTGAAGGCGGCTATGAGACCTTCCAGGGAAGCTTCGGCGCCGACAATGAGCATGTCGGACAACTCTTCCGGGACTGGCTCTCAAGCAATGCTTCTGACGATGGGAGCGAGGGCTTTATGATTACCTCTTCACTGGCATTTTCCGGGAATATTCAGCATCTCGAGACGGCGATTGCTGCATTGTCGGCTCTGCAGAGCAAATATAATCTGACCTTTGAAGATACGGTGGAAAACCTGGCAAAGACGTCTGCTCCGATCGAGGTTGCCAACGACAAGGGAATCAACATTTACATCTATCCGGGAAGCCCCAGCGGCATGGAAGGCTGGCTGGAAGGAGTCAGCGCGGCGCTTCAGACCGGCAAATACGGCGTATTGATCCATTCCGGACAAAGCTATGCGCAGACCGCGGTTGTAGTGGACGAGGTGGAAAAGAACTTTGACAAGGATATTAAGGTGGCTTCGATCGCGTCGATGTCTGAATCGCTGATCAATGCGTTTAACACACAGGATAAGTTCGGGAATTCTTCTCTGAATATGGCTGCTTTGAAATCCACCAGTCTCACAAGCAGCATGGGATTTATATCCGTCTATAATGCATTGACCGGCTATGCCGCTTTAAATGACAGCAGTGAAAATGAAAAGAGGACTTTAAGCTTCCGCATGTGGTCCCTTGACACGCTCGATCAGATCAATACTTGCGCCAATTGGGACGTAAAGGGCGGAGATAAATGGATCATGGATGAGAGCATGATTAATCAGTGTCTGGGCATCATGAATCCGGACCTGACTGCGGACGATGTACAGGCGGTTTATAATGGCATGACGTATGAGAGTACGCTGGAGCGCCTGGGTAAATAATGGGGATTGAAGGAGAGTAGGATGAAACAGAAGACTCTGGAATATCGGATAAAAAATATAATACAGCTGATCAGTCTTCCACTTATTGTGTTTGTTGTTATGAATGTGCTGGACTTAAGCATCGCCGGTACCAGGACGGTCAGTACAATCACGGATTTAAAGACACTGCTTCGGACGGGACTCACATGCTATTGCTTCGCCCTGGCCTTAAACTGCAATCTTCTGTCCGGCCGCATGGATTTATCAGCGGGAGCACAGATGTATATGGGGTGCGTATTCGGCGGTAATCTGGCGCTGCAGCTTCATTTGGGCGGAGTCGGGATCCTCGTGCTCAGTATGGCGGTGGGCGCTCTGTGCGGACTTCTGGTGGGACTGTTATTTGTAAATTTAAGAATTCTTCCCATGGTACTGGGAATCGGCATGACTCTGATTTTCGAATGCTTTTCCTTTGGCGCTTACAATCAGCAGGGTCTGATGATATACGGAAAATCGGGGGTATCCATACTGTCAAATGTAACCTTTATTCTGACGGTTGCTGCGGCACTGCTGATCATTATGACATTTCTGTTTCAGTACAGCAGCTTTGGCTATAAGAGACGGGCAATTCAGGGCGACCAGAAGCTGGCGTCGGATGCGGGAATCAATATCTTTGTGAACTGCGTCATCTGCTATACGCTGGCAGGCGCGCTGGTAGCCTGCGCCGGAGTTTTTGATACGGCGTACAAGGGGTCTCTGACACCGGTACTGGGTATGAGCAGCAATGGTAGTGTATTCAGCAATATGTTCCCGCTGTTCCTCGGCGTGTTCATCGGAACTTACGTCGGCACCCCAATTCTCGGCGTGCTGTCGGGGGCAGTCAGTGTAAGGCTGCTGATTCTGGGACTGTCGAAGCTTTCCATGGAAGGAAGCGTGCAGAATATCATTGTCTATTCCCTTTTTCTGATCTTCATGATTTACCGGATGAACGTGGATAAGTTCTCCTATGCGAAGAAGAAGCGGGAACGGATCAGGATGGCGCAGCAGACCAGACAGGCGGTTTAATAGGAGACTTTATCATGAGAGCGATTATGGTTATGTATGATTCTCTGAGGCGGGACATAATTCCCTGTTTTGGAGAGAAAAAGGTTTCGATGCCGAATTTTGAAAGGCTGGCCCGGCATACGGTCATGTTTGACAACAGCTACGTGTGCAGTCTGCCCTGTATGCCGGCCAGAAGAGAGCTGCACACTGGAAGGGACAATTTCCTGCACAGAAGCTGGGGACCAATGGAGCCGTTTGATGATTCCATGCCGGAGATGCTTAAAAAGGCGGGGATTCACTCCCATCTTTCCACAGACCATTACCATTATATGGAGGATGGGGGCGCTACCTATCACCCGCGTTTTTCTACATGGGAATGCTACAGAGGACAGGAATCCGATGCATGGGTGGGAGATTGTTCGAAGCAAGAACCGGAATTTGCACCGGTTCTTTTAAGCCCGGAGTCTCAGCCGGAACGGCTTCAGAATATCAGAAAGATAAGCGGCTGGCAGAATATGGCCAACCGGACCCGGATGAGAAATGAGGAGGAGTATCCCCAGACGCTGACGTTTGACGGAGGAATCCGTTTCATTGAGGATAACATCAATTGTGACAACTGGTATGTCCAGATTGAAACCTTTGATCCCCATGAACCGTTCGACTCCCCGGAACCGTATCAGGCCGACTTGTTCGATCCGGACCGTCCGTTTGTTCCGGACTGGCCTCCCTATGCTGAGGCGCATGAAGACCCGGAAACCATAAAACAGATGCAGAAAAAGTATTACGCACTTGCTCAGTTCTGTGACAGGAGTCTGGGCCGGATTTTAGATCGGATGGATCGATACGATATGTGGAAGGATACCATGCTCATCGTGAATACTGACCACGGTTTTCTTCTGGGAGAGCATGGCTGGTGGGCGAAAAACAACACGCTGGAATACAACGAAGTGGTGCATACTCCGCTGTTTATCTGGGATCCGCGGTATAAAACGGCGGGGAAGCACAGAACGTCATTGGTGCAGACCATTGATCTGGCGCCGACAATCCTGGAATTTTTCGGACTGCCTGTTCCGGAGCGGATGAAGGGGAAGGCGCTGGGCCCGGTGATAGAATTGGATGCAGCGGTTCGCCAATACGGAATGTACGGGGTACATGGAGGTCCGGTCTGTGTAACAGATGGAAAGACCGTTTATATGCGGGCTGTGAGAAATCCGGAGGAGAAAGCTCTGGAATATACCCTGATGCCGACCCATATGGTGGGCATGTTCAGCCACGACGAGCTGCGGGAAATGCGCCTGCACGAAGGCTTTTCCTTTACCAGAGGCTGCAGGGTCATGGAGATACCGGTTATGCCAACCCGCAATCCGGGGAAGCTGGAACACGATATTCTGTTCGATCTGCAGTCAGATCCCGGCCAGCAGAAGCCGTTTCGGGACGCAGAGACAGAAGGAAGAATGGAAAGGGCGCTGATCGGTCTGTTAAAGGACAACGACGCGCCGAAGTATTTATACAAACGGTTCGGACTGGATTATATTCCGGGGAAGAAGGAGGAAGCAGTCTATGAAACAGATTTGTAATCCGTATTTGCCTCTATGTGAGTATATACCAGATGGAGAACCTCACGTATTCGGCGGCCGGCTGTACCTATATGGCTCTCATGACCGGGAAAATGGCGATGAATTCTGCGAACTGGACTATGTCTGCTACTCCGCCGATGCCTGTGACCTTACGGAGTGGCGGTATGAGGGCGTTATTTACAAAAAGGACCAGGATCCGGATAATCCGGATGGCAGTTTATGCCTTTATGCGCCGGATGTCTGTATGGGACCGGATGGAAGGTATTATCTCTATTACTGCCTGAAATTCTGTGACTTCATCTCCGTAGCAGTCTGCGATACACCGGCGGGGCGGTATGAATACTACGGGAAGGTAGCATACCCCGATGGCAGGCAGTTAAGTGAGAATCTTCCTTACGATCCCGCCGTTCTGGTTGAGGACGGTAAGGTGTATCTTTATTATGGCTTTGCGCCGACAACCCTGCATATTCCAAAATACAGGGGAGCAGAGATGCCGGGAGGGAGCGTCGTCGAGCTGGAGGCCGACATGCGGACCGTGAAGCGGGGACCGTATGTAGTACTTCCCAGTTCCGAATATGGAATCGGAACCTCATTCGAGGGACACGAGTATTTTGAAGCGCCCTCCATTCGGAAAATCGGAGAGCTCTACTATCTGGTCTATTCCTCGGTCCACGCACATGAACTCTGTTATGCGGTAAGCAGAGATCCCATGGGAGGCTTTCTGTTCGGCGGAGTCATCGTCAGCAATGGGGATATCGGCTATGAGGGACGAAAAACGGAAGACCGGCTGATGGCGATAGGAAATAACCACGGAGGACTGGTCTGTGTAAAGGATCAATGGTATATCTTCTATCACCGCCACACCCATACCAATGCCTATAACCGGCAGGGCTGTGCGGAGCCGGTATTCTTAGATGAAAATGGGCGGATTGAGCAGGTTACCATCACAAGCAGCGGATTAAACAACGGTCCTCTGGCAGGACAGGGGACGTATCCGGCAGTGATCTGCTGCAATCTGACGGACGGCCATATGCCGATGATGCCGTCTAGGGGAAGGGGAAATGAGGCAGCGGATTTTCCCAATATTACGGACATGGGTGGCGAGCACTTTCTTACAGGCATAAAGGACGGGACACGGATCGGATATAAGTATATCGAGTTAAGAACTGCAGCGGGTATCCGTGTCACATATCGCGGCCATGCGACGGGAACGCTTCTGATTGGCACGGAAAGAGAACAGAAATTCAGCATTTCGATCCTTCCTGCGGAGGACTGGACGGATGCGGAAACAGAGGTCCGGTTTACAGAGGAACGTGAACTGTACTTCGTATATCAGGGGGCGGGGCTCATGGAGATGCTCTCTTTTACATTTTTCCAGTGAAGTCGCACAGAGCTGTGAAAGGAGACCGGACTATGAACCAATCAACACAACCGGATATTCTGATTTATTTAAGCGATCAGCACGACGGCAGAGTCATGGGATGTGCGGGACATCCGGTGGTGGAGACTCCCAATCTGGATGCACTGGCATCTGAGGGAACGATGTTTGAAAATGCCTATACGTCGTGTCCGCTCTGTGTTCCTGCGCGCATGTCTTTTCTGACAGGGCGGCTTCCCGTTCACACCGGCGTTTATACGAACCGCGGTTCGATCCCTTCGGAAATGCCTACGTTTCTTCACCTCCTGGCTCTGGCCGGCTATGAAACCGTTCTGTGCGGGAGAATGCATTTTGAAGGGGAGGACCAGCGCCACGGATTCACGAAGCGGATTGCAGGGGACATCACACCTGTCTCGATAGGGCCAATGGCTCCGTATTGGGAACGAATGGGGCCGATGGCTCCAGTCATGACGGAGGGCGGCTGTATTCACGCCGTCGGAGGGGGCAATTCTCCGGTGCAGGAATACGACCGTTATGTGATAAGGGAAGCGGAAACCTACTTATCCCAGCCTCACAAAAAACCGCAGTGTGTTGTTGTGGGAACGTATGCCCCTCATTTTCCCTATATTGCACCTACAGAGCTGTACGATAAGTACAGAATGCGTACGGATTTGCCGCCAACACTGGATATTATGGCCTCTGCGCAGGATGCCGGGCGTCTTCGCGATACAACGCCGGAGCTGGTTAAGGGCGTCCGTGCTGCTTACTGGGGCCTGATAGAATTCGAAGATCACTGCCTGGGACAGGTTAAATCGGCATGGGACACTTATCTCTCCCGGCATGGGAAACGGGGAATCTTCTTTTATCTGTCAGATCATGGCGATCATGCCGGTGACCGGGGATTTTATGGGAAACAGTCTCTGTATGAGGCGGCGGTACGGATCCCTATGATCGTGTCAGGAGACGGGATCTTAGCTGGAAATCGGTTGCGGTCTCCGGTCAGTCTCCTGGACGCAGCACCGACCGTGTGTCAGCTGGCCGGTGCACGGGAGCTTCCGTTTCAGGATGGGGTCAGCCTGATTCCGGAACTGGAAAGAGGGGAAGAACGTGAGGATCGCGCGGTGACTGCCGAATGGATTAATCTCCCTTATGGCAGGGGAACGGATTATGGGCGTATGATTCGTCAGGGAAAGTGGAAACTGATCTCCTATGTCAGCCATCCGGAGGAGGAACTGCTTATCTGCCCGGACAGTGATCCGTGGGAACTTTATAACCGGATTACAGAGTTCCCGGAGGCTGCTGACGAACTTCGCGAAGCTGCCTTCCATAACGTCTGCGCCGTCAGGATCGTGGAAGAGAAGAATATTCGTGAGGACGGATATCAGATTGTAGCGCAGTTTCAGGGACAAGAATCGTGGGTTTCCAGCGAAACATGGATACCGCCGCGCTCCGTTACGCAGCTTCCAAAGCAGTATCTTTCCACGAATCAGCCCATGCCGGAGAAATTCAGACGGTATTGGGAAATGAAAAATGCAGAAGAAGGAGGAAAGGAACGTGAAAAAGCGGCCGAACATAGTCATCTTTAATCCCGACCAGATGCGTTATGATGCATTGGGCCATATGGGGGTAAATCCTGGTGCGGAAACGCCCTTTCTGGATGAAATGATCAGAGAAGACGCTGTGAGCTATCGCTATGCCTTTTGTCAGAATCCGGTGTGCACGCCGAGCAGATGCAGTTTTTTTACCGGATTGTATCCCCATGTACACGGACACAGGACCATGCGTCATATGCTGCACCGCCACGAGAGTTCTCTGCTCAGCGAGTTGAAGGAGGCCGGCTATTACGTCTGGATGAACACCAGAAACGATCTGCTTCCTGGGCAGGATGATGATATCTTTTCCAGGCACGCCACCGAAATCTTTTATGGAGGTAATGTTCCTCCCGCACCAGGGCCGGTAAACCCGGGACTTCGGGGAAAACCGGGAAGTAAGTATTTTTATTCCCATTATAAGGGGGAACTGGCGACCGATGAGCGTGGGCTTAACTATACCCCTGATGACGAGGCGGTAGATGCGGCCATCGACCGTTTGAAATCACCGGCAGATGACCGGCCGCTCTGCATATTTCTGGGACTTATCTATCCCCATCCGCCCTACCGGGTGGAGGAACCCTATTATTCACGGATCGACAGAGAGAAGGTTATGCCAAGAATTGCAGAGGTGGTTCCCGGGGATAAAAAGCCGTTATTTCACAGGAGAATCCGTGAGGAACTGGGAATGCAGGATTTTACGGAAGAAGACTATAAGGAACTGCGAGGCGTGTATTACGGCATGTGCAGTAAGATAGATGCACAGTTTAAGCGGCTGTGTGATGGGCTGAAGGAGGCGGGAATCTATGAGGACACGGCCATTTTTTTCCTGAGTGACCACGGGGATTACACAGGAGATTACGGGATCGTGGAAAAGGCTCAGAATATGATGGAAGACTGTCTCGTCAGGGTGCCGCTGTTAATCAAGCCTCCAAAGGACTTCGGCGTGGATGCAGGAATCAGTGACCAGATGGTGGAATTGGTGGATTTCTACCGGACCGCCATGGCGTTTGCCGATGTAGCTCCGGATCACAGCCAGTTCGGAAGAAAGCTTCAGAGTAATCTGGCGGACCGCAGCGTGAAGGTCCGGGACTACGTGTGCAGCGAGGGAGGCAGAAATGAGGACGAGATACACTGTGACGAATTTCATGATGATATAAATCTGCCGACCGTGATGGGGGAATACTATCCAAGGCAAAAGCTGCAGACGGATTCTGTCATTCATGGAAAAGCCGCGATGATACGGACTGAGCAGTATAAATATATACGCCGTATTTACGAGGATGACGAATTCTATGATCTGCGGCTGGATCCGCAGGAGAGGATGAACCGGATTCATGTGAAGGAGTATGCAGAAATAATCATGGAAATGAAAGAACTGCTGCTGGACTGGTACCAGAAGACCTGCGATGTGGTTCCATTCGAAAAGGACGACCGCCATTCCAAAGAAATGATCAGGCAGGCGGTTAAGAATATCTGTCCGCCGGAGTATAAGGCGGAAGTGGAACGGATGATAGAGAACCGGGAAGGGACCCTGTTCGAGATTAGAAAATACTGTGAGGAGGCGGCCAGAAGAACCTGATCAGTCACTAAAACCGCAGCGAAAGAATGGTTCTGCCTTCAACATAGGGTTGCTTCCTCCACAGGAAAAAAGGTATACTAAAAAAGTATCTATCATAACAGAAAATGACAACCTACACGGAGGTTCCTATGTACAGCAAATTCATCAACTATTTAAAGGAAAAACCATCTCTCTATGCGCCCAGCTCCGCTCCGTTCTGGGATGACGAACATATTTCGGAGTATATGCTGAAGGCGCATCTCGATCCGGAGATCGACGCAGCTTCCAGGCACCATGATTTTATAGAACAGTCAGCGAAATGGATCGCACAATATTGTAAGGCCAGGCCGGATATGAGGCTGCTGGACTTAGGCTGCGGCCCCGGCCTCTATGCGGAGAGATTCTGTAAAGAGGGCTTCCGGGTCACAGCGCTGGACTATTCCAGGCGGTCCATCGAATATGCCAGGGAACACGCGGAGGCGGAGAGGCTTCCGATCGAATATCATTATAAAAATTATCTGGAAATGGATTACCGGGAGGAATTCGATGCAGCTGTTCTGATATACTGCGATTATGGCGTGCTTCCCCCGGATAACAGGAAAGTACTTTTAAAGAACGTATATGGAGCCCTGAAGAAAGACGGAATTTTCATTCTGGATGGGGATTCAGAGAAGTACAGGGAAAAACTGAGGGAAATGGAATCCATAGAGTATCTGGAGCAGGGATTCTGGTCCGGAAAGCCCCATGTCTGTATCCAGCGGAATTATCAGTATCCGGAGACGAATAACTATGTTGAACAGTATGTGATCGTAACGGAAGACGCGTGTCAGTGCTATAATAACTGGAATCAGATATATACCGTGGAGTCCATGGAGAAAGAACTGCGGGATGCTGGCTTTGAAGATATTGTATTTTTTGATGATGCAGCAGGCAGACCATACACGGGAAATGCGGATACCATCTGTGCGGTGTCTGTGAAGCGGAGGGAGGGAACCATACAACCATGAAAATAACCATACTCTACCCGGCCGACTATTTTGACATCAAAAAAGTGGATGCGGATAAGATGGAAGCTGTGCGGGAACGAATAGAAGAAAGTGCAGAGGACCGGTTAAATATCGGTTCCCTGCACTTTTTTCACTGTTTCATGGGGATTCGGGGACGTTTTCCGGTCCTGTCCGCTCCGGGGCGGCATCCCATCACCTTTTTATAGGCACGGTAAAAGGTTGAATAGTCTCCAAAGCCCGTCTCATTGGCCGCGTCAGCCGCCGTGAAGCCGTTGAGCATAAGCTGTCTTGCCATGACGACGCGCTTGTAGATTAAGTAATCCATGACTGTGGTGCCGGTAGCCTTTTTAAATGCGCGATTCATATAGTATTTGCTGATGAAAAAGCGGCCGGACAGTTCGTCGAGCGTGACGGGCTCGGTTAAGTGCTCATTTAAATAGCGTATGATATCTGTTATGGTGCCGGAGGCGCTGCTGTCAGGCGTAGAGGGGCGCAGGGTCTGGCACATCAAGGAAATCTCAGCCAGGAGCGCTTCTAAGAACATGGCATAATAGGCGCCGCTTAAGGCAGCAGGCTGTTTCTGGGACCAGATTAAGTGTTCAAAATAGGCGTGAAGACCATATTCTTCCGTATGCTCGTAGAACACTTCTCCTGGTCCGCTTTTTTTATTTCCCGGAAATGAGGACAGCAGAAGGACACGCCGCTCTGCAATGACCGATTCCGGCGAAAAATGGACCGAACAGCGGACGTAATCCGTCGTGGAATTCACCCTCACTCCGTGAAAAACGTAGGGGGACAGCAGAATCAGACTGTGGGGAGTCAGATGGTACTCACGGCCCTCCACCACATAATCGGCGTCTCCCTTTAGAAAATAGTAGATCTCATAGCAGGAGTGGTAATGGACTTCAAAGGTATCGCTTTTCATACGGCTGGTGGTAAAATTTACTTTTCCCGACACGGGGGCAGGGGCGGATTCGTAGATCATGAAGCAGTTCCTCCTAAATGTGCGCATAAGCAAAAACGATGCAGGCTGCTTCTATTGTATATCAGGGAGGGCTATATTTGCAAACTTTATTTCATCATTACCAATCCATTTTTTACGGGAAGAGCGCTATGATAGAGGTAACAGAAATGAATGCAGGAGGTAATGATTTATGAAGACAGGAGCACAGCTTTATACGGTCAGGCTGTTTACACAGACGGCGCCGGATTTTCGGGAGACCATGAGACGGGTTGCGGAGATCGGATATGAGACGGTACAGCTGTCGGCCACAGGCAGCGAGATCACCCCGCAGATTGCAAGGGAAATTGCCGACGAGATGGGACTGAAGATCGTGCTGACCCACAGCGATATAAACAGGATACAGAAGGATACGGAGCAGCTGATCCGCGACCACGAGGTGATGGGATGTAAGTATATCGGTATCGGATCGATGCCGGAGAAATACCGGAACCCGGACTGGATCAGACGTTTTGCAGTTGATTTTAAGGAACCGGCCCGTATGATTAAGGAGGCGGGAATGCGCCTCATGTACCACAATCATGCGTTTGAGTTTGAGAAGACAGGGGGAACGTATCTGATGGATTATCTGCTGGACGCATTTGCCCCTGATGAGCTTGGAATTACGCTGGATACGTACTGGGTACAGACGGCGGGCGGTGATGTGTGCCAGTGGATCGGGCGTCTGGCCGACCGGATTCCCTGCGTTCACTTAAAGGACAGAGGTATCGTGAACGGGCAGGAGGTCATGGCTCCGGTGATGGAAGGAAACATGAATTTCCCCGCTATTTTAGAGGCGCTTAAGAAGACTGACTGTGAATACGCATTGGTGGAACAGGATACGTGTCTGGAGAATCCATTTGT
This sequence comes from Hungatella sp. SB206, assembly GCF_051132295.1. Classification (NCBI taxonomy): domain Bacteria; kingdom Bacillati; phylum Bacillota; class Clostridia; order Lachnospirales; family Lachnospiraceae; genus Hungatella; species Hungatella sp. SB206. Next base: position 2,221,195 of record NZ_CP096603.1, read on the forward strand.
CTGCCTCGAAAAGAGTTATCGGAATCTTGCGGAATTGGGATACAGGTAGAAGGAGGATAGGATCATGAATAAAGTAAGGCTGGGAATAATCGGGATTGGTAACATGGGAAGCGGCCATGTGGAGAGTATTTTAGATGGGAAAGTGCCGGAGATAGAGCTGGCGGCGGTTGCTGACCTGCGGGAATCAAGACGTCAATGGGCAGAGGAGACTCTTCCGGAGAATGTGAAGATTTTTGTAACGGCGGAGGAGCTGTTGGATTATCCGGACATGGACGCCGTTCTGGTGGCGATTCCACACTACGACCATCCGAAGTATGTGATGGAAGCTTTAAAACGGGGATTTCATGCCATGTGTGAAAAACCGGCGGGCGTGTATACGAAGCAGGTGCGGGAGATGAACGAGGAAGCAGCAAAGCACGATCTGGTATTTGGAATGATGTTCAATCAGAGGACGAACCACATCTACCGGAAGATGCATGAGCTGGTGAACGGCGGCCAGTACGGGGCTATCAAGCGTGTCAACTGGATCATCACAGACTGGTACAGAACCCAGGCGTACTACAATTCCGGCGGATGGCGCGCTACCTGGGACGGCGAGGGCGGCGGTGTCCTTTTAAACCAGTGTCCTCACAATCTTGATTTGATTCAGTGGATCTGCGGCATGCCGAATTCGGTTCAGGCCTTCTGCCACGAGGGCAAATGGCATGATATCGAGGTGGAAGACGATGTGACGGCGTATCTGGAGTATCCGAACGGAGCAACCGGCGTATTTGTGACGACAACGGGAGATGCGCCCGGAACCAACCGGTTTGAGGTGGATTTAGAAAAGGCAAAGATCGTCTGCGAAAATGAGGAGATTAAGGTTTACGAGCTGGATGTCAATGAGAGAGAGTACTGCTATACCGCCACGGAAGGCTTTAAGAAGCCTGAGGGAAGATGGATCGACGTGGAGACAGACGGAGAAAATCTTCAGCATGTGGGAGTCCTGAGGGCATTTGCAGGAGCCATTTTAAGAGGAGAACCGCTGATTGCGGGCGGAGAGGAAGGAATTAACGGATTAACACTCTCCAATGCCATGCATTTATCCAGCTGGCTGAAACGCCCGGTGGAGATTCCCTTCAACGAAGAGCTGTTCCTGGAGGAACTGAATAAGAAGAGAGCCGCTTCCCGGAAAAAGGAACATGTGAATGAGATAACCTTCAATACAAAGGGGTCCTATGGGAGTGGAAAGGCTTAAAAGAGGGAAAATAAAGAGGAAAGTATAAATGAAGAGTGCGATCATCGGATGCGGCAGCATTGCCGCAGTACACGCGAAATCGATCATGAAAATGGAAGGCTGCAAACTGGCTGCCGCGGCAGATATAATTCCGGAACGCGCGGAGTCTATGGCCCGGGAGTACGGCGCAGTCCCCTATACCGACTGGAAACAGATGCTGGAGAAGGAGGAGATCGACGTCCTCCATATCTGTACGCCTCATTATCTTCACACGCCCATGGCAGCGGAGGCGTTAAGGCGGGGAATTCATACATTTATGGAGAAGCCCTCGGTCATCAGCCAGGAGCAGTGGGAGACGCTTCAGCGTGCGGAAAAAGAGGCGAACAACGGGGCAGCCCTGGGCGTCTGCTTTCAGAACCGGTTTAATCCCAGCGTTGCGGCGGTGAAGGAACGGCTTGAGAACGGTGAGTTCGGCAGGATCCTGGGAGCCAGGGGCCTGGTCACCTGGTGCAGAAAGGAACGCTACTATACGGAGAGCGGCTGGCGCGGAACGGTTGAAAAGGAAGGCGGCGGCGCTCTGATCAATCAGTCCATCCATACGCTTGACCTGATCCAGTATCTGATCGGAAAGACGCCTCTGACCATGGAAGCATCCACCTCCAATCACCATTTAAAGGGCATTATTGAGGTGGAGGACACGATGGAGGCCTACATCTCTTACGGGGAAGAAAAGGCATGCTTCTATGCTACTACCAGCTATGTGGCGGATGTTCCGCCCATGATCGAGCTGGAATGCGAGAAGGCCAGGGTTCGGATCGAGGAGTTGAAGGTCACCATTGCGGGCAGCGATGGGGAGACGAAAACGATCGATTACTCGGGCCGGGAACATCTCGGCAAGAGCTACTGGGGGGCTGGACATATGGACTGTATTCACAGCTTTTATGAAAGCGTGGAGCAGGGAAAACCATTTTCCGTTGGCCTGGAACAGATTAAGGACACCGTCTGGCTCATGCTGAAGGCTTATGAGACAGCAGGAAAAATTGAAGAGGTGAAAAAATGTTAAGTGACTGCAGAATTTCAGGATTTGCAGATGAAATCAATAAGGATTTTGATATGCAGCTAAGTGTTTTAAAGGAACTGGGACAGGAGTATGTAGAACTTCGAAGCGCCGATGGAACCGGCGTGGCAGACTTAAGTCTTGAGATGGCTTCCGAACTGGGAGAGCGGATGAAAGCGGCTGGTATCAGTGTTTCTTCTGTGGGATCACCGATCGGAAAGATTAAGATTACCGATGACTTTGAACCGCATTTCGAGACATACCGGCATGTTGTGGAATTGGCAAAGCTGTGGGGAGTACGGTATATCCGCATGTTCAGCTTTTACATACCGGAAGGGGAAGATCCTGCGCAGTATAAGGAAGAGGTATTTTCCAGAATGAAGCGTATGGTGGATTATGCTGTGGAACAGGATGTCGTTCTTCTCCATGAAAATGAAAAGGAGATTTACGGCGACATAGCCAGCCGGTGCCTGGAGCTTATGGAGACATTTTATGGAGATCATTTTAAAGGTGTCTTTGACTTTGCGAATTTTGTCCAGTGCGGCCAGGATACGCTGGAGGCATATGAGATGCTGAAACCCTATATCTTCTATATACATATTAAGGATGCCCTTCAGGAAGACGGCGAGGTCGTGCTTCCTGGGGATGGTGACGGCAATGTGAAGGAGATTCTGTCCATGCTGGATTCTTCAGGCTATAAAGGATTTTTAAGTCTGGAACCGCATCTCGTGTCATTCGACGGCCTGGATAAACTGGAGCAGGGGGCAAGGGAGCGCAGGGAGCAGGATGGCGTGTCAGCTTATAAGAAGGCGCATGGCAGGCTGATCGAACTGCTGGGCCGATGAGCACAGCTCTTTCGATATAAGCAGGAGTACAGAGGGTGCCGCAAAATCATGATTTTGCGGCGCCCTTTTGGTTATATAATCTTATAGAACCGGAAGTGTATTAATACGGATTTTATGGAATCCAGACGCCATCTTCATTAACATGGTAGCCGTCAGGTGTGGTGATGTCCTTTAACATAGCGCCCTGATTGCCCTCTTTGTCTGTACAGAAATAATACCAGGTTCCATTTAGTTGCTGCCAACCGGTCATCATCTCGCCGGTTATGGGGTTTAAGTAAAAGACCTGATCGCCAATGGCAGTAAGACCAGTTATCATATAGGTATCCTTACCCATATAGTACCATTTGCCGCTGAGATAGGCCCAGGCCTCCGTCAGATAGGAGCCGTCTGGTTTCTTAAGTCTCCATTTGCCGCCATCCTCCTCCCAGGTACCGGATACAGTATAATGCCTGGCCACTGCGTCTAAGTATTGCTGCGCCTGGCTTACGGAACGGCTTCCTGAGGAAGAACTGCCTCCCGAGGAAGAACCGCTTCCTGAGGAAGAACTGCCTCCCGAACTGCTGGAATGGTAAGGGGTGGCTTTGATCGTAAGTGTCAGGAGTTTGGTCATCCCTTCGATCTCCCCTTCATCGGTATCGAGAGTAATAAGAAACTTAAATCTGAATTTGCCGTCAGTGCCTGTTTTTTTGGAGCTTGTACCTGCCACTGCCGGCGTACAGTTGCTCGGGCTGGCTTTGATATAGATACTGTCGCTGCCGGGTATCTGATCCAGATATTCCTGGGCGTAGCTCTGTACATAATCGATGCATTCGTCCTCACTGTTGGCATCTTCCTGATCAACATTGTACGTCAGGCTTTCCAGCGCCTGTCTGGCTGTCGCGACACTGGGAGTTGCAAATTCCATAAGTTTTCCTTCGCTGTCAAATGAATACTTAACTCCGCCGATAGTCACTCCATTTTTGTTTTTATAGGCCCTGAAGTCTTCTCCAAAATAATAACAGTCACTGCCAATCGTTAACCAGCCTTTCCAGGCAGTATAATCTTCTCCAAAATAATAGGTATCGCTGTCAAACTGCAGCAGTCCCTGGAAAGCTTTCGCATCTTCTCCGAAAAAGTAGAGTTTTTGATTAATCGTTTTAAGGCCTTTGACAGCCTTCATGTCACTTCCGAAAAAGTACCAGTTGCCGCTGCCAATTTCTATCCATTGCTTCGACACCAGAGCGCCCGCTATCCGCTTGTCATTTGAATCATCCGGGTCCGGCGCTTCGCTGGCATAATAGAGATCGTCACCATCTTCGATCAGCTCTCCTGTGACCATCACACCATCTTCATTGAGATAGAACCATGAATTACCTGATTTCTTAAATTCATCGCAAACCATAACCCCGTCCTTGTCATAAAAATGCCAAAGGCCATCCTCCTGCTGCCATCCTGGTTCGCCTGCCATGGCAATCATACTCCACGCCAGGCTCATCATTAAAACCAGTGTGACAAGCAATCGCCTGTGAGTTGTCTTTATTTTTTCTTTTTTTTCCATATCCGATACCTCCTTGTCATCTTATAAATCATTTATATGTGCTTTGGATATAACGACTTAAGCAGATAATGATAATTATGAGTACAAAAAACAGGTGTGGCTGCAGCTGTTTTTTCAAAACTATAGGGAAAAGGAGGCGCAGGGTACAAGCTCTCAGAAGTATAATATAAAAAATAGTAAAAAATATTTGAAAAATATACAATATATTCTCATAATTATCATTATAAGAATTAAATAGTATCCAAAACATACCAAAATTATACAACATTATCTGACTGAATACAAGAGAAAAAGAAATGACAGGCTATTGAATGCGCCAGAAGTGGTAAGAAAAAGAAGAGGGCCCCACCTGCCTATGATGTATAGAAAAAAATAAGGAAAGGGCAGCACGATGTGGAAAAATAAATTTTAAAGAATAGGTATCAAATGACCTGATTAAAAAAAAGCGCCATTCGGCGCTGATATTTCCGGCTGATTCATGACAAGAGAGGAAAATTATAGTATACTGATAGGAAAGCAAGCGCTTACAGAAGGAGAAATATGATAAAAGAGACTTGGAATCAGATCACAGAGGGTCAGGACGTTCGGCAGAATTTAAGTAAATTGAGACAGGATATGAAAGAAGGAAGAGGCAGGGAGGCGGCAATTACCTGCATATCAGGGGAGGAAGAGCGTCTTATTCTGCTGCTGCAGGACGGGGATGCCAAAATAAGAAAGAACGCTGCACTGCTCATGGGTGATTTGGGCAGTCAGGAGTATTTGGTTCCCATTTTGCATGCATACAGGATAGAGGAGCAGTTGTTTGTCAAGAGTTCCTATCTGAATGCAGTTAAGAATTTCGATTATGGGCAGTACCTTGCATTTTTTAAGGAACGGTTGGACGAGCTGGCGGAAATGAAGCTGACTCCGGAGAACGAAAAACATATAACGGAAGAAATCCGCGAGTTATCTTCCATGATAATCAGCAGGGAAGGCGTGTTGCTGCACCCGTTTTGCGGACAGGATGAGACATTCGACATTGTACTTTTGACCAACCGCAATTTTCAGGAGATTACCAGAGAAGAACTGCGGCGGCTGGAACCCCATGCGAAAACAAAGGTATTTGGAGCCGGGGTAATGGCCAGAGTCCCGAATTTGAACTGGCTGGCTGAGATCAGGACGTATCAGGAGCTTTTATTCAGCATAAAGGGGCTTCCAACCTGCCCCATGGATGCGGAAAAAGCGGCGGAAATGATTGTAAAATCTGACCTTCTGAAGCTTTTGGCAAGGAGCCATGAGGGAAATCCGCCGTACTATTTCAGGGTTGAGCTTAAGTGCAGGATGGATCACAGCAAAAAGAGCGCGTTTACACGGAGACTTTCTTCGAAAATAGAAAAGTTGTCCGGCCGTAAGCTTATCAATACAACCTCCAATTATGAGTTTGAGTTACGGCTTATTGAAAATAAAGAAGGAAACTGCAATGTCCTGCTTAAACTTTTTACCCTGAAGGATGAGCGCTTTTCATACCGGAAGGAAGTGATTCCAACCAGCTTAAAGGCGGTCAATGCGGCGCTGACGGTTAAGCTGGCAGAACGCTATATGAAAGAGGGCGCACAGGTGCTGGACCCGTTCTGCGGTGTGGGAACGATGCTGATCGAACGCCACAAGGCAGTGAAGAGCAATACCATGTATGGCCTGGATATTTTAGAGGAGGCCGTAGAAAAGGCCAGGAAGAATACGGAGGCAGCAGGCCAGATTATCCATTATATTAACCGGGATTTTTTCGATTTTAAACATGAGTATCTGTTTGATGAGATCATAACAAATATGCCTTTTAAGATTGGACGGAAAACGGAGGAGGAGATCGGGAACCTGTATGCGGAATTTTTTTCTTCCGTAAAGCGTGTTTTAAAAGACGATGGTGTCATGATTCTGTATTCCCATAACGCGGGTTATGTAAGGCAAATGGCGCCGGCCAACGGATTTGTTTTGGCTGAAACGTTCGAGATTTCTTTAAAGGAAGGGACTTATGTGTTTGTTTTGAAACGGAAAATAAATTAAGCTCTACAGATAAAAGTGTGATATACTGGTTTTAGATACTCAACCAGCGGTTGTTTTTGCTGATTTTTGCAGATAACAACCGCTGGTTGCTTGATTTTTGAGGTGGATTAAGGATATCTTAAAATTGTACAGCGCAACAGACCGCGGTGAAAATCAGACGCTGAGACGGAAGGAGAATCGTGTGATGCAGGATCGAAGAGAATTTGTCCCGGGTACTATGGGAGAAAGAATTGCTTATTTAAGAAAACGGAAAAAAATGACCCAGGCACAGCTTGCGGAACAGCTGGGAATATCGGCACAGGCTGTGAGTAAATGGGAATCGGGGATTTCCTGTCCGGATATTATGACACTGGTTCCATTATCACAGATATTAGGAGTGAGTACGGACGAACTTTTGGGCATACAGAGTGGCAGTGTATATGACACGGACGGTTTGCGTGATGCAGAACCGGAGGTGAATTTTACGATGGGACCGGATGATTCTGAGAAACGGGAATCGGAGCGGGGGCGGGAAGCCGAGCGGACCAGATTCCAGAGCCTGCTTATGATACCGTCCAGGAATGATGGCATGCACAGTATCAGTGAGCTGATTGTCGGAGCTGGAGCGTGTGCTGCGGTTATTAGGACCGGCAGCGACTTCAGCCTGGAAACAGAGGGATATCAGGAGGGCGATATTATCAGCGAGGTGTCGGGCGGGACCTGGACGGTTCGTGACATCGCTGACAAGAATATTCTGCGCATCGGAAGAAATACATTTTCGAAGAGAAAGATGATCATTACGATTCCCCAGGGGTATCATTTTGATAAGGTGAAGCTGAATATTGGAGCGGGAACGCTGACCGGGGCGGGAATTACCGCCGGTGAGAGTACCTTGAGCGTGGGAGCGGGCCAGGTGACCATGAAGGACTTTATCAGCTACGCGTCAAAGATTACATGTGGAATGGGAGAGATTGTAGTACGGGGCGAGCTGTATGGAAAGTGCTACGTGGACTGCGGAATGGGATCGGTCCGCTTATACATCAAAGAACCTGAGCACTACGGCTACCGTACCTCCGTGGGAATGGGCGAGGTCAGAATCGGGGACAACAGACTGAGCGGAATCGGCGGAAGTCAGACCATGAACGCCGGGGATTCCAATTTCTATAAGGTTTCATGCAGCATGGGTATGGTCAGCGTTGCTTTTACCGACTGGGACGCATAAGCGGACACGGTTTAAAAGGGAGAAATGACGGCACCTTCGGGCAGGCAGATAAGCTGCGGCTCCGAAGGTGCCGTTTTGTACAGCGTCCTATTTTTCGTTGCCAACAGGGAGCAAGTCAAGTATAATAAACAGTGACAGATACGGCTGAAAGGGGGCGCACAGCGGATATGACAATTTTGGTAATTAACAGCGGCAGTTCCTCGCTGAAATTCCAGGTGATAGATTCGGAGAACGAGGAGGTACTGGCGAAGGGGGTATGTGAGCGGATCGGAATAGACGGACGGTTTACATACCGGACCCGCACCGGTATTTCCTTAAAAGAGGCGGTGCCGATGAAAAACCATACGCAGGCGGTTCATACGCTGCTTGACACGCTGGCGGACCCGGAAAAAGGCGTGATAAAGGATTTTCGGGAAATCGATGTGATAGGACACAGGCTCGTGCATGGCGGAGAAAAGTTTACGGGTTCCGTGGTGATCACGGACGAGGTGACCCAGGCCATGACGGAGTGCAACGACCTTGCGCCGCTTCATAATCCTGCGAATCTGGTGGGCGTGGAGGCCTGCCGGAAACTGATGCCGGACACGCTGATGGTGGGGGTATTTGATACGGCGTTCAACCAGACGATGGAGCCGAAGGCATTTCTCTATGGGCTTCCGTACCGGTATTATGAGAGGCACAGGATCCGCCGCTACGGTTTTCATGGGATCAGTCATAAGTATGTCTCACGGAGGGCTGCGGAATTTATGGGACAGGACCCGGGCCGGGTGAAGACCATCGTCTGCCACCTCGGAAACGGAGCGAGCATTTGTGCGGTGAAATACGGGCAGGTAGTGGACAATTCCATGGGATTTACACCGTTAGAGGGGCTGGTCATGGGAACGAGATGCGGAGATGTCGATCCGGGAGCGCTGGAATTTCTGGCGAAGAAGGAAAATTTGGATTTTGCACAGGTACTGGATATTCTCAATCAGGAATCAGGCGTCCTGGGCATTTCAAGGAATTTTTCCAGTGATTTCCGGGAACTGAAGGACGCGGAGATCAAGTATAACGGTCAGGCGGCTCTGGCGAGGGAGATCTTTGCCTACCGGGTGGCTAAATACGTGGGCAGCTATGCGGCTGCGATGAACGGCGTAGATAATATAGTATTTACCGCGGGCGTCGGGGAAAATGATTCCGATATCCGCATGGAGATATGCAGTTATCTGGAATATCTGGGGATTACCATAGACGAGGTAAAGAACAGGGATGAGGCGGAGGCGTTCCTGATCTCAGACGGGACGTCACGGGTAAATGTGCTGGTCATTAAGACCAATGAGGAACTGGAGATCGCCAGAGAGGCGGCGGAAGTGGCGCGGATGTACCGCTGACGCGAAGAAAGGAGATTAGTGTGACAGAACGGGAAAAAATGCTGGCGGGACAGATGTATGACTGCGGTGACAGCGAGCTGCTGAACCGATGGCACGAGGCTAAGAATCTGGTCCGCGATTACAACCGGACAGATTCGGAAGACTTCGTCGAAAAGGACCGGATCTTAGAACGGATGCTGGGAGGACGCGGGGCCAACCTCTGGATAACGGCGCCATTTTATGTGGATTACGGAAATAACATCTATTTCGGCAATAACTGCGAAGTGAATATGAACTGTACTTTTTTGGATGATAATCTGATTATCATTGGTGACAATGCCCTCATTGCACCCAATGTGCAGATCTATACAGCCTTTCATCCCACGAACGCCGGAGAGCGGTTCGGCGAGATGAAGGAGGATGGTTCCTTTGCGTTCTGCAAGACGCAGACGGCGCCTGTCAGGATCGGCAGCAACGTGTGGATCGGCGGCGGTGCGATTATCATGCCGGGAGTGACGATCGGCGATAATGTCGTGATCGGGGCGGGAAGTGTCGTGACAAGGGATATTCCCTCGGATAAGATTGCCTATGGGAATCCGTGCAGGGTGATGAGAGATAATCTCTGACCTGTGGTTACCGCCCCGGCCCGCCGGCCTCAGCTTCCCGGTCTGCAGCCACTTATAAAACCAGATATGGGTTCAGTCACGGATTGAAAAAAGAATTCGATTGTCACAAGTCCGTGTTCTTGTTATAATATTCCTGTAACCTTTGAACGAAATGAGGTGTGCGGGCATGGAAAAGAAGCGAGCGGGAAGTGACAGAAGGAGCCAGTCCGCCGTCATGTATCTTGTGATGGCGTTTTCTTTCTGTATTTTTATATGGCTTCTCGGGACTGTGAAGGCTCCCGATGTCCGCTTTGACAGTGAGAAGCCGGTGGTGATTACGGGTGACTGGAGTATGGAATATCAGGGAGAAACGGCAGTGTCGCAGCTGCCGGGGCCATTTTCCCCGCAAAAGGGGATTCCGGTCCGCTATTCCATAACGCTTGGTGAATACGGGATCAGAGGCAATTCGGTCATGGTTCGTGCTGTTCACCAGTATGTGAGGATTTTCCTGGACGGGGAGATGATAGAGGAGTTCGGATACGGCCAGAAGACTCCATTTGGAGAGGCGCCTTATAACGCATGGGTGATTGCCAGACTTCCGGATGACTGCCAGGGAAAGACTCTTTCCATCGAAATTGAGAACTATTACAGCGGCCTTTCCGGCCAATTGAACCAGGTCTATATCGGTACTAAGAATGCGCTGGTATTTCAGATTATCCATGAATGCATGCCGACGATGATCTTTAACTTTGCAATTATCCTGGCGGCACTTCTGCTGCTGGCGTACAGTTTCAGCTTTAAGAAACAATATGTGACGTATCAGCTGCGCTGTCTCTGCCTTTTTTCGCTGGTGACCTGCATGTGGCTCGTGCTGGAGTCCGGGGGATACCAGATCCTGTGGGGGCGGGCGCCGCTTGTGTCCAATATGCTCTTTCTTCTTTTTTATCTGATTCCGCCGACCTGTATCCGGTTTATTCTAACCTATGAAAGCTTTTCGAAGGACAAATGGCTGAATCTGCTCTACTGGCTGTCCTGTATCAACGTTGTGGTGGTATCGGTCCTTCAGATTGCCGGAATCCGCGATTTTATCGAGAGTCTGATTGGAGCCCATGTGCTTCTGGTCCTGATTATGGCGGAGCTTTTATTCCAGTTTGTCTGGCGTATACTGCACGGGGGTAAGGTGCGGGATATTCAGCTGATGGCGGCCTGTCTGTCCTTTGCCGTGTTTGCCTGCCTTGATATTTTGCGGTTTTACGTGTGCAGCCCGGAGATCAGCTCGGCCTATTTCAGCCAGATCGGAGTGGTGATATTTTTCTGCATTCTGGTCTATTACGCAGTACGCCAGATCGTGGAGGAGCGGGAAGAAGGCGTGAAACGGGAACTTTTGGAGCGTATGGCTTACACAGACCTGCTGACCGGCCTGCCCAACCGAAATGCCTTTGAAAAGAGGATGGAGGCGCTTCGCGGAAGCGGAATTTCCGGTACTATGGTGGTGGTGGCCGATTTAAATGATTTAAAACGGATCAATGACCAGCGCGGGCATCAGAAGGGGGATGCGGCCCTGATCTTTGTGGCAGATGCCCTGAAAGCTACCTTTCAGGATAAGGAAGAGCTCTACCGCATTGGAGGCGACGAGTTCTGTGCCCTGTCCGGCCGGATTACCGGGAAAGAGCTGGAGGATTTTGCAGCCAGCCTTCAGAAGAAGCTGGAGGAGGGGGAGACGAAGCTTGGATTTCCTGTCTCGGTGGCGGTCGGCTGGTCCAGGGAGGACGAGTGCGGAATCGATCTGGCCTTTCGCCGCGCCGATTTTACCATGTATGAGAAAAAGCAGCAGATGAAGCGGCACCAGGATGAAACGCGTTTAGAACCGCCGGAATGTGGCTGCGGAGGCATAAAGAATGAAACAGAATAAGAAACTGATGGAAGAAATACCGGACCGGTTCTGGGGGCTGTTCCGCTCTGTGAACCGGTCCACCTACATAGAAGCACTATTGAGAATCAATGAGGAATATGAATACAGCAACTACTTTTTGAGCCGTGAGGTCTGCATCCAGGTATTAAGTGAGTATTTTGCAAAGAAGCGGTACGTGATCTGGCAGGATGAGCTGGAGGATGAACTGGATACGCTGGAACCGCCGGCCACGAGGGTGCTCAACTGGCTTTTAAAGACCGGATGGCTCAGAAAAGTGGACGATTATGCCTCTATGACGGTGTATATTGTGATTCCGGACTACGCCGCCGTCATGACAGAGGCTTTTTTGCGGCTTGACAGCGAGGATGAGGATGAGACGCAGATATACATTCAGAATGTATACGCCATATTGTTTTCCTTAAAGAATGATCCGAGGGCCAGCATCAGCCTGCTGAATACGGCGTTTGTCAATACGAAACGGCTGAACAAGACGCTGCAGGATATGCTGCATAATATGGACAAATTCTTTGCAAGCCTGTTGGAACAGAAGTCGTATGAAGACCTTCTCCGGGATCATTTAGAGGGGTATGTGGAGGAGATTGTGAAGAAGAAATACCACATTTTAAAGACCTCCGACAATTTTTACCTCTATAAGACCGATATCAAGAGATGGATCGCGGCCATGCGGGAGGACACGGAATGGATGGAGCAGATGAGCAGACGGAGCGGAGGAAAGGTATCTGCCGCCGATATCGCAGAGAAGCTGGACCAGATCGAGAGGGGCTTCGACAGCATCGAACACCGGATATCCAACATGGACCGGGAACATTCCAGATATATCCGCGCCACGGTGACAAGGCTTAACTACTTACTCAACCAGGATGATAATATGAAAGGGCTGGTCATACAGCTGCTGAACCATCTATCCGAAGGCGAGGAGCAGGAGGAACGGATCCGGGAGGTGGGAGAGCACATGAACCTGTCGCAGATGACCATCTTGTCCGAGAAATCCTTATACAAGAGGAGACGGCCAAAGGCCGACTTCACCGGGAATCTGGAGGCGGAGGAAGAGGCGGAGGAGCTTTCCAGGGAAGAGATCCTGAACTTAAATAAGCTGAAAAACCGCTACAGCAAAAAAGAGATCGAGAACTTCATCGAGGAGAACATGGAAGAGGGGCGTATGGAGGTAACAGATGGTTCCGTTCGCTCTGGTGAAGACTTTGAGAAACTGATTCTGGCCTACGACTATTCCACCAGGCGAAAGAGCCTCTACCGGGTGGAAGAAGCGGATGGAGAGCCGGAGATGATAGAGAGCGGAGGATACCGTTATCCAAAGCTGACATTTATAAGGAGGAAATCTTAATGGGGTACGAGGAAGAGACGACAGTAAATTTGGGGCTCCCCTATTATGACAGCCTTTTGCCGGAAGAGCAGCAGGAGGTAACGGAAGCCGTTAAGCTTCTGCTTCGTCAGACGTTTGTGCTGGAACGGAAATACGAGAAGCGTTCCGGACGTTTTACCAATAACCGGGAGTTTCGGATCTGCAACAAGCATCTGGAATTTCTGCGGAAGTATTTTGCCGTCAGCGGCGTGTCGGTGGTGGAGAACAGCCAGATGGGAGTCATTTACATCCAGGGGGAGACCCTGGTGGGCGACAAGCTTCCAAAGCTGGCCACTCTTTACTTACTGATATTAAAGCTGATTTACGACGAGCAGATGGCCACGGTCTCCACCAGCGTCAATATCTACACGTCGCTGGGAGAAATGCATGAGAAGCTGGGAAATTACCGGCTGTTCAAAAAGCAGCCGTCGCCCACCGACATCAGAAGGGCGGTCACCCTGCTGAAAAAATACCAGGTGGTGGAGCCGCTGGACCTGCTGGAAGATTTAAATGGCGACAGCAGACTGATTATCTATCCGTGCATCAATGTGGTGCTGTTCGGCGACGATGTGCGGGTGCTGCTGGAATCATTTGGCGAAGGAGAAGAGAACGATGACGAATCAGAGATTTGAGGCCCTGTCCCGGATCTGTTTAAATAACTGGCATTATATCAACCGCAAAACGCTGTCCTTTAACCGGGAAATCAATTTTTTTACCGGGCATTCAGGGAGCGGAAAGTCCACGGTGATCGACGCCATGCAGATTGTGCTCTATGCCAACACGGATGGCCGCGGATTTTTCAATAAGGCGGCCGCGGATGACTCCGACCGGAACTTGATTGAGTATCTGCGGGGGATGGTGAACATTGGAGAGAACAACGAGTTCGCTTACCTGCGGAATCAGAATTTCTCCAGCACCATTGTTCTGGAGCTGCAGCGCACGGATACAGAAGAATGCCAGTGCGTGGGCATTGTATTCGATGTGGACACATCGACTAATGAGATATCGAGACGTTTCTTCTGGCACCGCGGGCCTCTGTGGGACAGCGGTTACCGGACGGCCAGACGGACGATGTCCATTGCGGAGGTGGAAGGCTATTTACAGAGCCATTACGGCAAAGAAGAGTATTTCGCCACTTCTCACAACGAACGGTTCCGCAGGCAGCTTTACGATGTGTATTTAGGCGGCCTGGACTCTGAGAAATTTCCGCTGCTGTTTAAGCGGGCGATCCCGTTCCGCATGAACATCCGCCTGGAAGATTTCGTGAAGGAATACATCTGCATGGAGCAGGATATCCATATCGATGACATGCAGGAGAGCGTCATGCAGTACGGGCGCATGAGAAAGAAGATTGAAGACACTTACATAGAGATTTCGATCCTGAAGGAGATGCAGGAGAAGTACGGCCTCGTCCTGGAGAAGGAAGAGAATATCCGGAAAAACGGTTACTTTACGGGCAGACTTGAGATTCTGGAGCTGAAAGAAAGGGCTGGAGAACTGACGGATAAGGCGGCGCTTTCCAGAGACGATCTTCAGAAGCAGGAGAGCTTAAAGGACGGCCTCGACGAACAGATCGCAGAACTGACCGCCCAGGGAGAGGAACTGCTGAAACGGATATCCTCCACCGGATACGAGGATTTAAAGACGCGTCTGGAATCCTTAAACGAGCTGATGGAGCATTTGAATAAGAATGAGGTCAAATGGCGCCAGACCGCGGAACGCCTAAATGTATGGATCGACCAGGAGACTACGTCGAACCAGACGATCTGGGACATTGAGGAGTTTGAGAAAAACACCATCGACGGGGAGAAGCTGGAACGTTTAAAAAAGTCCATTGCAGAGATGCGGAAGGAGGCGGAGGATTTAAAGAGTGAGGCCGCCGCCGTCCTTCGCGATTTGAAGCGTCAGGAGCGCCAGCTGAAAGAGGAGCTGGCTCAGTTAAAGGCCGGAAGCAAGGCGTATCCCAAGTATCTGGAGCATGCCCGGACCTATATTCAGCGAAGGCTGCTGGAGGAGACGGGAAAGGCTGTGGAGGTTCACGTCATGGCCGATCTCTTAGATATCCGAAACGAGGAATGGAGAAATGCGGTCGAAGGATATTTAGGAGGCAATAAGCTTTCCCTTGTGGTGCCGCCGGCATACGCGGAGGATGCCCTAAGAATATACAGTGAGCTGGACAAAAATGAATACTTCCGCGTGGCCGTTCTCGATACGGAAAAAGCCGGAAAGGATACGCCGACCGTTCTGGAAGATGCGCTTTGCGAGGAAGTTGAGGTGCGGGAGGCGTATTTAAAGCCGTATCTGGAGCGGCTTCTGGGTCAGGTGGTCAAGTGCAGGAGCATCGATGAGCTTCGCGGCTGCCGCATCGGCGTGACGCCGGACTGCATGGTCTACCACACGTTCCGGCTGCAGCAGATGAATCCGGAGCAGTACACGAAATCCGCCTATATCGGCAAGGACAGTGTGAGACAGAGAATCCGCCTTCTGGAGAAATCCCTGTCGGAAATGGAGAAAAAGCGGGCTCCGGAAGAGACGACGGTCAGGGAATGCGAGGCAGTATTAAGCCTGGAGCAGTTAAGCGAGGAGATCTCCGTCTATCTGGAGTGGCAGAAGGATATGGGAGATTTGAAGGAGCGGCAGAAGGAAAAGAAGAGGCTGGAGCAGAAGCTGTTAAAACTGAAAGAAGAAAATGTGGACCAGTGGGAGAAAGAGCGGAGCGCGGTTTCAGCCCTTGCCGACGGCAAGAGGAGAGAACGGGACGCAGTGAGCCGCCGGATCTACGAGATCAACACAAGGATCACCCAGATGGCCCAGGCAGTCACCGCAGTGGAGCAGGAGCTGCTGGCAAAGGACCGGGAATTTATGCAGGACGATTTGCTGGAGGCGGAGTTTGCAGAGTACATGGCTGGAAAAGAAAATCCGCGGTATGAGAAACTTAAGGATTACTTTACCGGAAGACTGAATGCTGCGGCGGAGGCCAGGGACCAGGCGTTTCAGACGCTGATGGACGCCAGGGGAGAGTATGCGAGAAAGTATCCGAACCGGAATTTCTCCATTACATCCAGGGATAACCGGGAATATGAGAAGCTGATGGAGATTCTGGAGTGCGGTCATCTGGAGGAGTACCGCCAGATCGCAGCCGAGCAGGCGCGGTCGGCAGTGGAGCATTTTAAGGACGACTTTATGTTTAAGATCAGGAGCGCTATCCGGGAGGCGCTTCAGCGAAAGGACGAGCTGAACCGCATCATCAGCCGCCTCGATTTCGGCAAGGACAAATACCAGTTTGTTATCGGCAAAAATAAAGGGGCAGACGGCCGTTTTTACGATATGTTCATGGACGATTCCCTGGAGGTCAATCCCAACGAGCTCAGTGAAGCTGTGGACAACCAGATGAATTTGTTCACGATGGAGCATGAGAGTCAGTACGGGGAGCTGATTGAGGAACTGATTAACGTCTTTATCCCGCCGGATAATGCAACGCCGGAGCAGATGGAGGAGGCCAAACGCAATATGGACAAGTATGCCGATTACCGGACATACTTATCCTTCGATATGCAGCAGCTGATCCAGAATGAGGATGAGGTAATCCGGATCCGCCTGAGCAAGATGATCAAGAAGAATTCCGGCGGCGAGGGGCAGAACCCGCTCTATGTGGCGCTTCTGGCCAGCTTCGCGCAGGCGTACCGCATCAGCATGCCGGAGAGCGTCCGGAGAAATCCGACGATCCGTCTGGTGGTGCTGGACGAGGCGTTTTCCAAGATGGATGCGGAGAAGGTGGCCAGCTGTATTGAACTGATTCGCGGCCTTGGCTTCCAGGCGATCATAAGCGCTACCAATGATAAGATTCAGAATTACGTGGAGAATGTGGATAAGACATTCGTATTCGCCAATCCGAATAAGAAGTCAATCTCGATTCAGGAATTTGAGCGGGAAAGCTTTCCGCAGCTGATGAAGGAACTGGATGAGGGGGAAGAAGATGATTGATGATAAAAAGAGGAAGTTCAGAGTGATACTGGAGGACTGTCCGGTAATCGCCGCGGTGAAGGATGAGACGGGACTGAAAGAATGCTTATACTCTGAGAGCCAGATTATATTTCTGCTGTTTGGCGATATCTGCAGTGTAGGCCGGTATGTGGAGATCGCAAAAAGCGCCGGGAAAATGGTGTTTGTACACATGGATCTGATCAACGGACTGGGAAATAAAGAGGTGGCCGTCGATTTTATCCGGGAGCATACCGGAGTGGACGGGATCATTTCCACGAAGCCCCAGCTGGTCAAGCGGGCCAAGGAGCTGGGGCTGTTTGGAATCCTGAGGATCTTCGTGATAGATTCCATGGCCTTTGGAAATATCGAAAAACAGTGCGCCTCCCTGGTGCCCGACGCGGTGGAGATTCTGCCGGGGCTGATGCCGAAGATCATCAAGAAGCTGTGCAGTACCGTGAACGTGCCCATCATCGCAGGCGGTCTGATCTCCGATAAGGAGGATGTGATGAATGCGCTGAATGCGGGGGCGGTTGCGATATCGGTGACGAATCAGAGGGTGTGGTTTATGTGAGCGGAATCCCTTTATTTTCCTGCTGAAAACAGGGGCCTGTCCTTCCCGAAAATGGGAAAACAGAAAATCATGGAAAACACGAACAAATGTTTGCAAAAATGAAAAAGCTGTGATATTATGAGATGGCAGACCATTAGAATGAGTGCTGGAAACAGCACAGATCATATAGTAATGATTATTTATTTCATACTTTCAGACAGGAGTCATATGTATGGCAAAGCAGTATATTAAAATCAGAGGTGCCAATGAGCACAATCTTAAAAACATCTCTCTGGATATTCCAAGAAACGAACTGGTGGTATTAACGGGTCTCAGTGGTTCCGGCAAATCTTCCCTGGCGTTCGACACGATTTACGCGGAAGGGCAGAGGCGTTATATGGAGTCGCTGTCTTCCTATGCCCGCCAGTTCCTGGGTCAGATGGAGAAGCCGGATGTGGAGAGCATCGAGGGGCTGTCCCCCGCCATTTCCATCGATCAGAAGTCCACGAACCGCAACCCGCGTTCTACGGTGGGAACGGTGACAGAGATCTATGATTACATGAGACTTCTCTATGCGAGAATCGGTATTCCCCATTGCCCGAAGTGCGGACGGGAGATTAAGAAGCAGACGGTGGACCAGATGGTGGACCAGATCATGGGACTGCCGGAGAAGACGAAGATTCAGCTTCTCGCTCCTGTGGTAAGAGGCCGGAAGGGCGAACATGCGAAGGTTCTGGATCATGCCAGGAGAAGCGGTTACGTCAGAATCCGTATCGACGGCAGCATGTACGAGCTGTCAGAGGAAATCAAGCTGGAGAAGAACATCAAGCACAACATTGATATCGTGGTGGACCGTCTGGTGGTGAAGGAAGGGATTGAGAAGCGTCTTGCCGATTCCATTGAGACCGTGATGGAGCTTTCCGACGGGCTGATGACCGTGGATGTGATTGACGGCGAGCCGATTACCTTCAGTCAGAGCTTTTCCTGCCCGGACTGCGGAATCAGCATTGACGAGGTGGAGCCGAGAAGCTTTTCCTTCAATAATCCCTTCGGGGCCTGCCCGGACTGTTTCGGACTGGGATATAAGATGGAATTTGATGAAGACCTGATGATTCCGGACAAGAGCCTGAGCATCAATCAGGGGGCGATCACCGTGCTGGGATGGCAGTCCTGTACCGATAAGGGAAGCTTTACCCGCGCCATTTTAGAGGCGCTGAGCAGGGAATACAAGTTTGACCTGGATACCCCGTTTGAAGAGTACCCGAAGGAGATCCATGACGTTCTGATTAATGGAACGAATGGAAAGGAGATCAAGGTGCACTACAAGGGCCAGCGTGGAGAAGGCGTATACGATGTTGCCTTTGAAGGCCTGGTTCAGAACGTGGCCCGCAGATACCGCGAGACGTATTCCGAGGCATCCAAGGCGGAGTATGAAACCTTCATGCGGATTACCCCGTGTCCGACATGCCGCGGCATGAGACTGAAAAAAGAGTCTCTGGCGGTTACGGTGGGAGATAAGAATATCTATGAAGCGACCAATATGTCGATCGTCAAGTTCCGGGAGTTCTTAGACCAGCTGGTGCTGACACCGATGCAGCATTCCATCGGCGACCTGATTTTAAAGGAGATCCGGGCCAGAGTGACGTTCCTGATCGACGTCGGCCTCGATTATCTGACCCTTACCCGCGCCACTGGCAGCTTATCGGGAGGCGAAGCACAGCGTATCCGTCTGGCGACCCAGATCGGCTCCGGCCTGGTGGGCGTGGCTTATATTCTGGATGAGCCGAGTATCGGCCTTCATCAGAGAGACAACGACAAGCTGCTGAAAACGCTACTTCATTTGAAGGATTTGGGAAACAGTGTGCTGGTGGTCGAGCATGATGAGGATACCATGCGCGCGGCAGACTGCATCATCGATATCGGTCCGGGCGCAGGCGAGCACGGCGGCAATGTGGTAGCCGTCGGAACGGCAAACCAGATCATGAAATGCAAGGATTCCATTACAGGCGCCTACTTGAGCGGCAGAATCAAGATTCCGGTTCCGGAGGAGCGCAGAAAGCCGACCGGCTGCCTGACCGTCCGCGGAGCGAAGGAGAATAACTTAAAGAATATCGATGTCACATTCCCTCTGGGCGTGATGACGTGTGTGACCGGTGTCTCCGGATCAGGAAAGAGTTCTCTGGTGAACGAGATCCTGTATAAATCACTGGCCAAGAAGTTAAACCGGGCAAGGACCATTCCGGGCAAGCACAAGTGCATTGAAGGTGTGGAACAGCTGGATAAGATCATCGCCATCGACCAGTCCCCGATCGGAAGAACCCCGCGTTCGAATCCGGCCACATATACCGGCGTATTCGATCTGATCCGCGATCTGTTTGCATCGACATCGGATGCGAAGGCAAAGGGCTATTCCAAAGGCCGTTTCAGCTTTAACGTGAAGGGCGGCCGGTGTGAGGCGTGCAGCGGCGACGGTATTATTAAGATTGAGATGCATTTCCTTCCGGACGTTTACGTTCCCTGTGAAGTCTGCGGAGGTAAGCGGTACAATCGCGAGACGCTGGATGTGAAGTATAAAGGCAAGAGTATTTATGACGTGCTGAATATGACGGTGGAAGAGGCGCTGAAGTTCTTTGAGAACGTTCCTTCCATTTCGAGAAAGATAGCGACCCTGTACGATGTGGGACTTTCCTATATCAGGCTGGGACAGCCTTCCACGGAACTTTCCGGCGGTGAGGCACAGCGTATCAAGCTGGCGACAGAGTTAAGCAAGCGTGGGACAGGCAAGACCATCTATCTGCTGGACGAGCCGACGACGGGACTCCATTTCGCTGACGTCCATAAGCTGATCGAGATTCTGCGGAAGCTGTCGGAAGGCGGCAACACCGTGGTCGTTATTGAGCATAATTTAGATGTCATAAAGACTGCGGATTACATCATTGATATCGGTCCGGAAGGGGGAGACAAGGGCGGTATGGTGATTGCCCAGGGAACCCCGGAGGAAGTAGCTGCAAATCCGGTGTCTTATACGGGGCAGTATGTGAAGAAGTATCTGGAATAAAGAATGAATGCCGGGATTCCTTGTGGAATCTGGAGTTTGAAAAATAAAGAGATGCCAGGTCATTTGCAGAAGATGCAGGTGGCCTGGCATCTCTTTAAAAGTTCCCCCAAAAAGGGAGGAAGCCGGCAAGAGGGGGATCCTGCCGGCTTTGAGTATGAAAAAAAGTTTTATGTTGAAAAGGTGTTTACCTTGTTTACGAGTATTAATATACCCAATGAATGTGAAGATTATTTGATGAAAATGTGAAAAAAATGTGATGAAGAGGATTTATAGGCTTCTGTTCGGAAACCTTCTTGCACCGTCTGCCAAAGAAGTCTATAATATACCATATATTGACAAAAAGCAGGTGAAAAATTATGTATATAGCGGATTTACATATTCATTCCAGATACTCGCGGGCGACGAGCAAAGACTGTACACCGGAATATCTGGATTTATGGGCCAGGAGAAAAGGGATTTCCATTGTTGGTACCGGGGACTTTACCCATCCGGCATGGCGCCAGGAGCTGAAGGAGAAGCTGGAGCCGGCGGAGGATGGGCTCTATGTGCTGAAGGAGGAGTACCGGATCAAAGATGAAACGGCAGGTGCTTCAGCTGTGCCGCGCTTTGTGATTACAGGAGAGATCAGTTCCATTTACAAGAAACACGACCGGGTGCGGAAAGTGCACAGTGTGATTCTGCTTCCGGGGCTGGAGGCGGCCGAGTGCCTGTCAGGAAAACTGGAAACGATCGGCAACATTCACTCCGATGGGCGTCCCATCCTGGGGCTGGACTGCCATGATCTTTTGGAAATTATGCTGGAACTCAATTCTGAATCGATCTATATTCCGGCGCATATCTGGACGCCGCATTTTTCCCTGTTCGGAGCATTTTCAGGGTTTGACACGGTGGAAGAATGCTATGAGGATTTGACGCCGTACATTCACGCCATGGAAACGGGACTCTCCTCCGATCCGCCCATGAACTGGCGGCTTTCGGCGCTGGACGACTATCAGCTGGTGTCCAATTCAGACGCTCATTCCCCTGCAAAGCTGGGGCGGGAAGCGAACTTACTCGATATGGAATTGTCCTATAAAGGGCTGCAGACGGCGATACAGACGGGAGAGGGGCTGATGGGAACCATCGAATTCTTCCCGGAAGAAGGAAAATACCATTATGACGGCCACCGGAAATGCCATCTCTGCCTGAGCCCTCTGGACACTCAAAAATACTCCGGTAAATGCCCTGTCTGCGGCAGAAAACTGACCATAGGCGTTTCCCACCGCGTGGAGCAGCTGGCGGACCGGGAAGAAGGGTTCGTGCTGCCGGGAGCGAAGGCATTTGAGAGTCTGGTTCCGCTGCCGGAGGTGATTGCCGCATCCACCGGACATTCAGCGGCCAGCCGGAAGGTGGAAAATCAGTATTATGAAATGCTTTCCGCACTCGGCTCAGAATTTTCAATTCTCAGGGAGCTTCCGATTGAAGATATCCAAAAGGTCTCCGGCCGCCTGACGGCAGAGGGAATCCGCAGACTGCGCGAAGGAAAAGTGGAACGCCGGCCGGGCTATGACGGAGAATACGGGACCATACGCTTATTCAATCAGATGGAACTGGACGGAATGGACGGACAGCTCAACCTGTTTACGGGAGTCGAGATGGCCGAATTGTCACGCATGGAGACGGCTGCGGCTGCGATGGAGGTTCCGGATCATTCATCAGAGCAAGAGGCGAAACAGAGGATAGAGGGAACGGTTGACGCAGGCGGAGACGAAACAGCGTCCCACCAGCTTACGTCCGTCTTAAATCCGCAGCAGGAGGCCGCTGTGACAGCAATCTCTCGCACCATCAATGTGGCTGCAGGCCCTGGAACGGGAAAGACGAAGACACTGGTGTCCCATGCCTTCCATCTTCTGGAGGAAAGAGGGGTAAAACCGACGGAAATGACTGCCGTTACATTTACCAATCAGGCGGCCAGGGAGATGCGGGAGCGCCTGGAAAGCCAGTTAGGCGGAAAACGATTCGTAAGCCGTATGAGAATCGGAACCTTTCATTCCATTTGCCATGATATCCTGAAAAAATCAGGCCTGGAGTTTACTCTGGCCGATGAATTGGAGATGAAGGATACCGCAGAAGAGATCATTGCAGACCGGGAGCTGAACCTGCCGGTCAGACAGTTCCTGCGGCAGGTTTCCGCGAGAAAATGCGGTCTGGAAAAAGAGACGGAATCGGTTCCGGCAGAGGCTTACGAGGCATATCAGAGAAAGCTGAAGGAGCAGGGGATCCTGGATTTCGATGATCTGCTTCTGGAAACGCTTCACCTTTTCGAAGAGGAGGGGAAGAATAAAACGCTCCGCCAGGGATTCTCTTATCTGCTGGTAGACGAGTTCCAGGATATCAGCCCTGTTCAGTACCAGCTGATTCAGGAATGGAATAAGGGTGGGAGAGAATTATTTGTCATTGGAGACCCAGATCAGGCGATCTACTCTTTCCGGGGATCGGATGCCAGATGCTTTGAAAAACTGAGAGAGGACTATCCTCAGATAACCACAATCTGTCTGGAGCAGAATTACCGTTCCACTCCGCAGATCCTGGAGGCGGCCTCCGGCGTGATTTCACAAAACGATGGACCGGAGCGAAGACTGATTCCGCAGAGGCAGGCTGGTACTCCGGTGCGCCTGGTGACGGCATCCGGGGAGATGTCAGAGGATATTTTTGTGGCAAAAGAGATTAACCGCCTGATCGGCGGAATCGATATGCTGGACGCGCAGGGGCATTTGGAAACGGGGGATGACTTAAGAGCCAGAAGTTTTTCGGACATCGCCGTGCTGTACCGTACCAACAGACAGGCGGAGCTTCTGGAGACCTGTCTGAAAAAAGAGGGAATTCCTTATGTGGTTGCCGGCAGGGAAGATTTCCTGATGGAACCGGCTGTACGGGGAACGCTCTGCTTTTTCAAAGCGCTTCTTAACCCGGAGGACCGGACGGCGCGCCGGCTGAGCCTGAAGCTGTTATGGAAGCTGCCGGAGGATGAAATGTCCGGGAGTATTTTCGATGCGGCGGCTTTAAAGTACCGGAAAAAGATAAAAAAGGAAAAGCCGCAGAAGCTTCTGGAGGCCTGGGTCTCGGATATGAATCTGCAGGAAGAAGAGGGCGTGGCAAAGCTGGCCTCCATGTCTGTTTTTTATAAAAATATGGCCGAATTCCTCGATAACCTGACCTTTGGGCAGGAAAGTGATATAAAACGGTGCGGAGGCAAAACGTATACATCGGATTCCGTGACACTCATGACGCTGCACGGCTCAAAGGGGCTGGAATTTCCAGTGGTTCTGATGTGCGGAGTCAGAAAAGGGCTGATTCCACTGGAGAGCGGTAAGCAGGATATCGATGAAGCCGAAGAGCGACGTCTGTTCTATGTTGGTATGACCCGTGCAAAGGATGAACTGCTTCTGATTACATCGCAGGAACCGTCACCGTTTTTGAAAGCGATTCCAGAGGAAGTGATAACGCGGGAAAATGCGGGAAAACAGCGTGATCCGGGTATGGGGAAACAGATGAGCCTGTTTGATTTCATGCAGCCGTGATGCGTGGAATATGTGGAAGCGAAATAATGGATTAAACGAAAATGCTGAAAGAAGGTAAAAACTCGAGAGTGTGATTGGAAATAAAAAAATGCCCTGACAGATATCCGGGCACACTTCATTATCCATTATACATAATTTTTTATTACAAGTCTACCATTTTTTCTTTTTTTTGCTAAGATAGTAATATGCACGTAACAGTTCAGACGGCGGGAAAATTGGCGCAGGAAGCAGCGTCAAGCTTGCTTGTAAGCGGCTTTATGCACCAATTTTCCCGCCGTCTGAACTGCAACATATGCGCAGAACAAAGAAGGGAGACGGGCATGAAGCAGAAAAATCAGACAGAGACAAAGAGTATACCGGGAGTCACCCTGGAGGATGAGAGAAATACACTTTCAGAAATTCTTGCCATAGCGGACAGGAATTTAAATCAGGCCAGGTCCTCTGTTGAGAATTTAGCAGATGAACTGCATGAACTGAAGGAAATTTATGATGTAGAGGACAAAGAAGGTCTGGCGCTGTGGTTCAATACCGACGCCAGATTCCAGCAGGTCCGGCAGGAACTGCTCCGCATGGAGCGAAGCAGAAAAAAGCCGTATTTTGGAAGAATTGATTTTACTGATGCCAGTCTGTTAAAGAAAGAGTGTTACTACATTGGAAAGGCAGCAATTACAAAGAATTCCGCAGAGCTGGTAGTCATCGACTGGAGGGCGCCGATCGCATCGGTTTATTATGAAAGTTCCCTTGGAGCGTGTACGTATTCGGTAAAGGGAGAAGGGGCGTTTGAGATCGATCTCTCCAGAAAGCGCACCTACGAAATCGAAAACGATGAACTGAAGGATTTTTACGATTCGGACGTAGTGGCCAATGATGATCTGCTGACAAAATACCTTGCCAGGAATAAACGATCCGTATTAAATGATATCATTGCAACGATTCAACAGGAGCAGAATGAGATCATTCGTAAGAGGCCGCAGCATAATGTCATTGTACAGGGCGGGGCCGGTTCCGGTAAGACGACTGTGGCCATGCACCGCATTTCCTATATTTTGTACAACTACGATCTGGAATTTCAGCCAAAGGATTTCTACATTATTGGAAGCAACCGGATTCTCCTCAACTATATCACGGGTATTTTACCGGATCTGGACGTGTACGGCGTATCACAGATGACGATGGAGCAGTTGTTTACGCGTCTTCTGTATGAGGACTGGGATGATAGGAAATATACGATTAAAAAACTGGAGCGGGAAGATAAAACAGCCTGCGTAAAAGGCAGCTTTTCCTGGTTTCATGATCTGGAAGCGTTTTGCCGGCGCTACGAGTGGAGCTATATTCCGTTGGAGGATGTCTATACGGAGAAAACACACCGCCTGCTGATGACCCGGAGCTCCATTGAGGGGCTGCTTAAGAAGTTTGATTACCTGTCGCTTCCTGACAAGCTGGACAAGCTGACGGAGCACCTCATGGCGAAGGTGGAGAATGAGATATATGGAAGATACTATACGTATCCGCCGGAAGAGCAGAAGGCGCTTCTGAAGTATTACCAGACCTATTTCGGAAAACGGGAGTGGAAGGGTTCCATTTTTGAGTTGTATGACAGTTTTCTGGCAGAGCAAAGGGAAAAAGGAACCCGGATTCCTTCACCTGGAAATTACTTCGATCTCTATGATCTGGCCGCATTGGCTTATCTGTATAAACGAATCAAGGAGACGGAGGTCATCCAGGAAGCAAGCCATGTGGTTATCGATGAGGCGCAGGATTTTGGCATGATGGCCTATGGGGCATTAAAATACTGCCTCAGTAAATGTACGTATACCATTATGGGCGATGTGTCCCAGAACATCTATTTTGATTACGGACTGACAGACTGGGAGGAACTCAGGAGCCTCATGCTGCCAGGGGAATTTGATTATTTCGGGCTGCTGAGAAAAAGTTATCGAAACACGGTGGAAATCTCTAATTTCGCAACGAATATTCTGCAGCATGGGAATTTTCCTATTTATCCGGTTGAGCCGATTATCCGCCACGGAAAAGAAGTTCGAACGACGGGGTGCGAGGATGAGGGACGGCTGATTGCAGAGACCGCGGGCACCATTTTGGAATGGCAGAAGAAGGGCTATGAAACGATTGCAGTCATTTGCAGAGACGAAGAGGAAGTGAGCAAATTAACGAAAGAGCTGCGGAAAAAAGTAGAACTTCGGGAGTTTGATGCGGAAACGGAAGAGTTTGGAAGCGGTGTTATGGTTCTGCCGATCGAATATGCAAAAGGTCTGGAATTTGATGCAGTTCTCCTTTTTAATGCCAGTGAGGAGAATTATCCGTCAGAGGATGGCTTTGCGAGACTGCTGTATGTGGCGGCTACGAGAGCGCTCCATGAACTGGTGGTGCTTTATTCCGGAAAATTGACAGATTTGATTGGTACCACCGTATCAGAGGAGAAGAAACGAAAGTACGTAGTCGTGCGGCAGGAGCAGCCTGCCAGGCGGGTGCGTGAGGAGAAGCCCAAAACCAACAGGGAAATAGAACTGGAACGCGTATCCCATGGAAAATTCGAGATGGAACTGCGCAACCGCATCGGACCGAAGCGAATTGTTGTTCAGAATTCCATCGAAGAGAAGCGGTCAGAAAAAGTACGCGCTGCAAATAGCCCGTCAGAAAAATCGGAATTTGGAGTAATTCCGGGTACGAACAGCTTAAGGCCGCTGGGCCATTCCAAATTAAATCTGGCAGTACGATGGGTGACCGGCAATAAAAGCTATGTTGAGGTGACGAATGCCTGCGGAGTTCTTCGGGTCACGCCGATATGTGAAAATGCAGTACGAATCACTTTTGCAGGGGAGTCATTAGGCAGGCTTCCGGAGATACCGGCAGAGATTGAACTCACACCAAGGCTGAAATGGAATTACAGGGAAGACAAGGGCCGTGTGGAGGTGAAATTTGGAAAGCTGCTCTTGCGGATCGACAAGAAAAACGGCGGAATCTCTTTCTATACTGAGAAAGAGATGCTTCTTCTCAGCGAAAATCCATCACTGCCAAGACAGATAGCAGGCGCTCCCCAAAATAAGACGTGGACCTATTTCGACTGGAGCAAAAAAGAGGTATTGAAGGCGAGAGGGGCGGTCGACCAGCAATGGCTTGATTTGAAGACTACAGCAAAGTATATCTCTTTCGGTGCAAAATCAAAGAGGCCTGCCTGTGTCAAGTCGAACAGCGGCTATCAGATCCTGGTTCCAGGGGGCAGACGGGTCATGTGCTGTACGATTCCGATGTATGGCTCTTATTTATATACGGAAGGGGAAGCGCAGATTGATTATTTTTTCATTTTATAGGTAATGGCGGGCTCTTTATTTGAACGGTGTTATAGTGTAAGCAAATAAAAGTAGGATATGGCGTATGTAATTCGGCAGCCATATCCTACTTTTTGTTTTACGTGGATTCTCCAATGATGAAATCTGAAAAAAATTCCGCCGCATGCGGTGGAGCCTTTTGATTGTTTTTTACAGCTTCCATACGTGCGATTGCCTCGCGTGCGCATTCACGGTAAGGATGCCGGAACGTGGTCAGGGAGAGCGGGGACATGGCTCCTACATCAACGTCATTGTCACAGCCGATCACACAAATGTCCTTTGGCACACGCACGCTGTTTTTGGTGAAAAAATTAATCAGAGCAACTGCAATACGGTCAAAACTGCATACAACAGCTGTTGGACGCGGGCTAAGCGATAGAATTCTGGCGCCTATACGGTCGATTTCCCCCTGAATATCTGCGATTGATCCAACGTTGGCGTTAGTCAGGGAAAAGATATTCTGCTTTTCCAATGGTATGGAAGAAAGGTCCAAAGCAGTCTGGAAGGATGAAAATCTGTCGTGAATAGTAGAAATCTTTCCATAGGCTTTGATGTAAGCGATGTGCTCATGGCCATTTTGCAGTAAATATTCAGCAGTCCGGCTTCCAATATAGTTGTTGCTTACACCAATGTAATGAAAATTCCGGCCATGAAAATACCGGTCGATCAGAATACAGGGCAGTTCTTCATTCATTTTCTGGAGCAGTGCCAGGTTCGGGTTATCGGTACTGTCACAGGTAGTTAAAAATAAAAAATCCGGACGCAAAGAAGCCGGCTTGGAGTAGATTGTTTCCATCAGACGGCCTTCCTCTTCCACGGAATTATGGGTATTACTGAAGATTAAATTGATTCCGTGTCTCGAAAATATGCTTTCGAAATTAGACAGATATTTGTTGATCGTGTAATTCCAGGTAGTAAAAGGAAGCAAGTACTGGACCGACAGTTCCTGGCCCCGATTGTATTTGCTGTTTACTCCGATTGGCTTTTCGCAGAGCCGGTATCCCTGACGGGGAGATGTCCCTTTTTTTATGATCCCCTTTTCATTCAGAGACTGGATTGCTGTCAGAACAGAATTGCGCGACAAACAGAGACGGGATTGGAGTTCACGTACAGAGGGAATTGTATCGCCTACTTCAAGCTCATCCATATAAATCTGCTGTAAAATTAATTTTTCCTGGGTTATTAAATCATTCTTATTCATGTAATTATCTTAGATGAATAAGGGGGAAAAGTCAATACAATTATTCCGGAACAGGAACAAAAATATAAACAAAATAGGAACAAAAAGATTGTATAATATGACAAAAATAACAAAATAGGAACAAAAATAGAACAAAAGTGGTTGACTTTAAATGGTCAAGTATGGTTTAATTCAGTTAGGGCGAGAGAACAAATGCCAATATGTTCGACGAAATGTCAACATTCAGAAGCGGAAATGTTGAAGTCTCCGGCGGATGTGCAGAGCGCCCAAAGGTATTATGTCATGCAGGCATGACGGGCGCTCGCACCAATTTGCCGAGGCGAATTGAATAGGATCATGGAACAAAAAACGGAGGAGTGATTATGGAAGTAATACAGCAAATAAAGAACGGAATAAAATTGGCCGTGTGTTCTTCAGGAGGTGGGCACGCGGGGGGAAGTCTTTCTGTCTCAGATATTCTTGCAAGCCTGTATGGTACAGTTATGAAGTATGATTCTTCAAATCCGGAGTGGGAGGGGAGGGACCGGCTGATTTTATCAAAGGGGCATTCTGGAATTGCTCTCTACGCGGCTTTGGCGGCCAGCGGATTTATTCCATTTGAAGAGCTTGCCAGCTTCGGAGCGGCGGGAAGCCGTCTCATGAACCATCCGGACGCACATCTGGTTCCAGGAGTGGAAATGTGTACCGGTTCACTGGGGCATGGCCTTTCCCTTGCAGTGGGTATGGCTTTAGCTGGACAGATGAAGGGGCAGGAATATTTCACATACTGTATTCTGGGTGACAGTGAATGCTGTGAGGGCAGTGTGTGGGAGGCCGCCATGTATGCCTTCCAGAAGAAATTAAAACGATTGGTTGTTATTATTGACCAAAATGGAATCGGATGTGATGGTCCGTTGGAGAAGATGGTTCAGATGGAACCGTTTGACAGCAAATGGAGCAGTTTTGGATTCAAGGTAGAGGAAACTAACGGACATGATGCAGATGAGATGAATCAGTTGTTTTTACGCCTCCGGGAAGAAAGGAATGGGCCTTATGCGGTTATCGCTCATACGATAAAAGGCCATGGGCTGAAAAGGGAAATTGAGGGAACGGGAGCCAGTCATTACATATCAGGAACCAGTGAGGCTCTCAATGAAATGTTTGCATTTTAGGAGGTGAAGCAGACCATGCAGGTGAAAGAAAAAGTATCCGCGCTTTCGCAGTTGGGAGCATCGGCAGGAAAGTTGGAACAGTTAATGGAGACAGATGAACAGATTGTTGTAATAACTGCGGATCTGGCAGAATCCTGTAAACTTAAAAGAATCGAGAAACGCTTTCCGGATAGATTTATAAATGTCGGTATTGCTGAGCAAAACATGGTATCCATTGCAGCAGGGCTGGCGCATGAAGGATTTAAGCCATTTGTTCATACGTTTTCTGTCTTTTCCAGTCTGAGGGCCTGTGAACAAATCCGTACGGATGTATTCTATAACCAGGCAAATGTAAAGATTATAGGGACGCATTGCGGCATGAGCGGAGGGCAGGCAGGATCAACGCATTTTTCCCTGGAAGATATCGGGGTGATTCGGGCCATGCCGGAAAGTGTCATGATTGCTCCGGCAGATGCAGTTTCTGCCGCCAAATTTATAGAATTGCTTTCTGGTATCAAGGGACCGGCTTATGTCCGGCTGGACAGGAATCCGCTTCCGAATTTATATGATGAAAGCTATGAGGCTGTGATTGGAAAAGGTAAGGTATTGACGGAAGGAAGGGATATTGCAGTTATCGCTATTGGTGAGGCAGTGTCAGAGGCGCTGGCAGCAGGAAAAGAACTTCTGCAGCAGGGAGGTCCTGTTATTACGGTGGTGGATATGGCGACCATTAAACCGATGGACTATGAGCTATTAAAGCGGTTATCGGAAAAGCATTCTGTTTTTATAACCGCGGAGGAGCACAATGTTTATGGTGGCCTGGGAAGCGCGGTCGGACAGGCTGCGGCAGAGTTGGGGCTGGGAATCCGGTTAAAATGTATTGGGATACCGGACTGTTATCCTCAGGGAAATCCAATCGGCTGCAACAGAGCTATGTATGGTTTAGATAAAAAATCAATAAAAGAGGCCGTAGAAAAATTATATGGAGTAACAGGCGGTCGGGACAGGGAGGACAGTTATGAGAGTGGCATTGATGAATGAATTCAGCCAGGCAAGTAAAAATGCATTGATTTTACGAGCACTGGAAAAGAGTGCTGCAAAATATCATGTGGAGTGGTTCAATACGGGGATGAGGACAGATAATGATCAGCCGGTGCTAAACTATATCCACCTGGGCATCCAGGCATTCGTACTTCTTAATACAGGGACGGTCGATTTTGTAATAACAGGATGCGGTTCTGGTCAGGGAGCCTGTATGTCTTTAAACAGTTATCCAGGTGTAAACTGTGGTTATATTACAGACACTTCAGATGCATATCTGTTTACACAGATTAATAATGGAAACGCGGTTGCACTGCCTTTTGCCAAGGACTTTGGATGGGCTGCGGAACTAAAATTGGAGGATATTTTTGATAAGCTGTTTTCTTGTGAGGGCGGGGGCGGCTACCCCGTGGAAATGCGGGACATTCAGCGTAAAAACGGTACAGTTTTTAATCAGGTAAAAGATGTATTGTGTAAGGAACCTGTGGATATTTTGAAGGCATTGGATCCGGAAATGGTGAGAACTGCACTGGAAGGGGCGTGGTTTTGCAGTTGTTTTCAAAAATATGCAAAGCCGGGAAGCCTGACCGCATATGTAAAAGAAATAATTGCAGAAAAACCAGATGATCCTGCTTTGTCAGGCACAGGCGGACACGACGGCTCTAAAAACTGACAGGGAGGAGACGGATATGGATACAAAAAAAACAGGGCGGAGAAGGATGGGAACGACTGGAGTTATACGAAAGATGCAACCATACCTGTATATTTTGCCACTCTTTATTCTTCTTGGAGTTTTCAAACTGTATTCCTCGGTTTATGCGATCTATCGGTCATTTTTTGAATGGGACGGCGGACGGATATCGGTGTTTATCGGAATTCAGAACTATATAGCGCTGCTTACCGATGCAACGTTTGGAAAATCGCTGGTGAATCTTTTTATATTATTGGTAACGTCTGTACTTAAAGTAGTAACTGTTCCGCTTCTGGTAGCAGAACTGGTAATGAGTGTGAAACGTCAGTTTTCCAGCTACTTATATAAATATCTGCTCATCATTCCCATGGTGGTACCTGGCGTGGTGATGATTCTGTTATGGCGCTGGATTTACGATTACAATGGGCTTCTTAACGGTATACTATCGACACTGGGGCTTGAAAATCTTATGCACTCCTGGCTGGGGGAGCAGGCGACAGCTTTGGGGGCTCTGATCTTCTACCAGTTTCCATGGGTCACAGGAATTCAGTTCCTGATCTTTCTGGCAGGGCTGCAAAGTATTGATACGAGCATTTATGAGGCGACCAGAATTGATGGCATTGGTCCGGTAAGCAGGCTCTTTTACATTGATATTCCACTGCTGACAGGACAGTTCCGCTATCTGATAATAACTACAATCATATCGACATTCCAGGCATTTGAACACGTCCTTATCATGACAAATGGAGGACCGGGGGATTCCACCATGGTGCCGGCATTACATATGTATAATGAGACATTTTCATATTATAACATGGGATATGCGTGTGCCATGGGAACGGTACTGTTTTTGTTTACATTAGGTGTTACCGCCTTTAATATGAAGTATATTAAGGGCGTTGACAGTCAATAGGGGGGAGAAAGTTACATGAAAAAAAGACACATAAATCGCTTGCTTGTGCATGGTACACTGATTTTTATACTTTTTCTTACTATTTATCCTTTATTTGTGATGGTGGTATCTTCCCTGAAAACGAATATACAGATTTATCAGAATCTCTATTTTTTCAGTCTGCCGCTGCATTTTGAACATTATACCATTGCTTTTGGACAAATATACAAAAGCATTATAAACTCATTGATTGTAACAGCAGGTAACGTAATTCTTACCCTGATTATTTCTGCGTTAGCTGGCTATGCCTTTGCGCGATTCCAGTTTAAGGGGAAAAACTTATTATTCATGGTTATGATGATGATGATGATGGTGCCATATTTCCTTATATTGATCCCTCAGTTTATTATTTCACAGAAAATGCATTTATTAAACACTTATGCAGTGCAGATACTGCCGCCATCGTCGGCCTTTGCAATATTATCTACATTTCTGATCACTACTCATATGGAATCCCTGCCGCAGAGCCTGTTTGAAATGGCTACGATTGAGGGTGCAAGTGATTTTAAAATTTTCTATTACATAGCATTGCCGCTCAGCAAACCAATTATGGCTACTGTATGTATTACAACGTTGATTTCCAGCTGGAATAACTACATATGGCCGCTGGTATCAGCCAATGCCGAGAATGTACGTCCGGTAATTTTGCAGGTATCAAAGGTGATAGCCAGTACCTATCAGATGCCGGGTGTCAGTTTTGCAGCATACGTAATTGCATCGATCCCGCTGCTTCTCATCTTTACAGTTGCAACAAAACCGTTTGTGGAAGGGCTGACCGCAGGGGCAGTGAAAGCATGATAAAACGTTTATTATTTTAAGGAGGATAAATTATAATGAAAATGGGGAAGAAACTTTTAGCAATGACATTGGCAGCACTTACACTGACCGCCTTAACCGGATGCGGAGAAAAGACGGAAAGCAGCCAGGCGTCACCAGAATCGACACAGGAGGCGGTAAATACAGGCCAGGCGGATGGAAACTGGCATCCGGATAAGCCCATTACACTTAAGTGGGCAACCTGGGAACATAACAGTGCGGAAGGACAGGAATACTTAAAAAAATCGCTGGAGCTATATAAAAAATACCAGCCCAATATCACGGTTGAATACGAATACATTGCCAGCGACCAGTATCAGACGTGGCTGCAGACACAGTTGATGGGAGGCACCGCTCCGGATCTGTTCCTGGTTCGCCATACCTGGGGGCAGCAGTATCTGCGCGATGGTTCTGTGATTGATCTGACCGATTATCTGAATCAGGAAACCAACCCTTACAACAGCAATTTAAACTGGATGAGCACATTTCAGGAGTCGGTAATGGCACAGGTGATGGATCCTACCAACGGGAAATACGCCAGTGTACCAACCAATGGGGTTCTTTGCAAGCTGTTTTACAATAAGGATCTGATGGC
Source organism: Hungatella sp. SB206 (assembly GCF_051132295.1). NCBI lineage: Bacteria > Bacillati > Bacillota > Clostridia > Lachnospirales > Lachnospiraceae > Hungatella > Hungatella sp. SB206. The sequence goes on from NZ_CP096603.1 coordinate 2,255,263, forward strand.
GAAAGCAGGAATTGATACGATGCCGTCCACATTTGCTGAGTTATTGGAAACGTGTAAGGTGCTGCAGGGAGCAGGCATCACTCCAATGGTAGTCGGTATGAAGGTTTCAGAAGGTGGTGGTTATCACTGGTTCGAACGTCTCATGATGGATCCGCTGGCCACCCGGTTTATCGAGGATCTGGATATTAACGGAACCGGACTGATCGAAGTCAATGAAATTGCCCGCGGTGTAGACCAGGGAGTCATTGATATTACAAAGAAGCCGTGGAAGGATATTTATCCGCTTATTAAAGAATTTTCGCAGTATTGGTATCCAGGCTACACCGCTATGGATAATAATGAGGCTTTGGAACAGTTCATGCGGGGAGAGATTGCCATGACCTTTTCAGTCGGATCTTATGCAAAAATCATGGCCAGTAATCCTGATTTGTCTTTTGAGATTGGAATAACTGAATTTCCGACCCTTGGGACAGAGAGCCATCCGGATTCTTCCGGGATTGCATATGAAATTGGAGGGGCACCCCAGGGAAATATCTGTATACCGACCACAACCACAGGGGATCAGCTGCTGGCGGCCATGGATTTCCTGAAATTCAAGACAGGCCAGGAGGATTCCAGCCTTTACGTAAATGAGCTGTGGGGCGTTACTCCGATAAAAAATGTAGAAGTCAACAGTGATAATCCTATGCTGCAGGCCCTGCAGTTTAAAAATGACGTATCGCCTTTAAAATTGTATGAGACTTATTTTGATAAGCAGTTCTTTGATGATTCTGTTATGTATGGCCAGTTGTATTTACAGGACGAGATGAGTCTGGAGGAGTATACTCAGGTTCTTCAGGAGGATCTTGTAAAAGCAAAAGATAATTACGTGAAAAAGGAAGGCTGGAGCGAAGAGAATAATTGGGGAGAGGATTAATATGAAACTTACAATATCACCGGATAAACATTATTTTATGAAGGAGGGTAAGCCGCTGTTTCTGATGGCAGATACAAACTGGAGTGCGTTTACCCATCCGGATTTGGAAGAATGGCGTGAATATCTTGATTTTCGCAGGGAGCAGAATTTTAATGCGGTACAGATGAATCTGCTGCCGCAGCGCCATTCCTGCACACCACGTCAATGGATTCATCCATTTACAGTTACGGGTGAAGGCCGTTTTGACTATTCCTGCATCCGGACAGAGTATTTTGACCATGTATGCCAGTATCTAGATGAGATGGCAGCACGAGAGATGCAGCCCATGATTGTACTTCTATGGGGGAATTTTGTTCCGGGTACCTGGCAGGGGATAAGGGACGCAGGTCGCACAAACGTGGAGGAAAAACCATATTATCAGCCTATGACGATAGCTGAGATGGAGCATTTCTTACAGTACGTGATCCCGAAACTGCGGGAATACAATCCTGTATTTCTGGTAAGCGGTGATGTAAATCTATCCGAGGACGTGGTTCATTATGATACTGTTCAGGATCAGAGGGGGGCCAACCCTGAGACTGTGGCGTTTTATCACAAAGCGTTGCAGATCACAAAGAGTCTGGCGCCGGACTGTCTTACAACGCTGCATATTGCTCCTAAAGTAGTACTGCCTGCGCAGCTGATAGAGGCTCCGGAACTGGATTTTTATATGTATCAGCCGGGTCATGTATACTCGGAGCCACAGCTAAATCGTACACTGGCACAGGATATCCGTTCCTATCCGGTCTCACGTCCCGTATACAACAGTGAGACCAGTTATGAAGCAAATATATACTTCGACCGGTCACAGGGCCGGTTTGATGAGAGATGGATACGGAGAGCTTTCTGGCAGGGAGTGTTGAGCGGGGCAAACGCAGGATTTACCTATGGTGCTGGCGGTGTGTGGCTATGGAGACAGAATCAGAATTTTTGCAGTGAAAGAGGAGATTTGGGGTTGGTAAATGACTGGCGGGATGACTTACGCCTGCCGGGAGCCTACGATATGGGGTTTGCAAAACTGGCCGCAGATACGATCGGATTTTACGATTTGAAGCCAGCTTCTGATCTGATACACAACAATCCCTGTGAGGAGATTGTATGTGCAGCAAATGATGATCAAAGCAAACTTGTTATCTATATGCCGTTTTCATGGCCAATGAGTGTCAATGCCGATTTAAGTGGTTATCGTGTCTGCGGAGTGGATCTGGAAAAACGCTGGGCATTAACTCCTGCATTCTCTGTGCAGGACGGAATCACCTCTTTCGGACAATTGCGTTATAATCATGATTATCTTATTGTTGCATGTAAAGAATAATGTTTGGGAGAGCGGAGGCCGAAGGGTCTCCGCTTTTCGATGTATTAACAATTGTATTGAGTAAAGTATTTGATAAAATATATAATTTAGTATACTATATTATTAAACAAGACATCAAAAGCATCCACCCACGGAGGTACCCTATGCGAAAAGTAACCCTATTTATCGCCATGAGCTTAGACGGCTATATTGCGGATAAAAACGGCAGCGTAGACTGGCTGGCCGGTCAGGAATCGGATTACGATGATATGGAAAGCTATCATGAGTTCATCAAAGACATTGATACAGTCGTCATGGGCTGGAACACGTATCACCAGGTGGCAACTGAGCTGTCACCCGATGAATGGATATACCGTGGGCTGACAACTCATGTTGTGACCCACCGGGCCATGGTTTCAACGGAAGAAATAAAGTTTACGAAGGAAGATGTCTGCAGTCTGGTAACCGCACTGAAACAGGAAGATGGAAAAGGTATCTGGATTTGCGGCGGGGCGAACATAATTCAGCCCCTGATAAGGGGAAACAGGATTGACCGATACCATATCTCCGTCATACCAACTATTTTAGGCTCCGGCCTTCCTTTATTTCCGCGGACAGCGAGTCCGGTGGGGGCGCCTGCAGACAGGGAAATTAAATTAAAATGCATCAAAACCCAATTATATAACGGCATAACGGATCTTATTTACGAACCAAGATAACTTTCGTGTAAACGAGGAGAGGAGCACTATTATGCAGGAACGTCCAATTCTGGAACGAAAGAATATCCCCATCGCCTCCCTTTTGAGAAACCCATCCATACGGAAGGAAATTCATTCTATTTGTCAGAATCAATGTGTGGATGACACATTTCTGACCAGCGCATCGGTTACGTTTCGCCAGTTATTTCTACTGTCTTCGAAAGCGCGGATACCCAGCGGGACGATGGAACTGATATTTGAATTTTTGGCCTCAGAAGACAGGAGCCATCCTGTTTTCCTGGAAGAAGAATACGCTTATTTAAAAGAGCCCGCCTGGTGTTTGAATATGAGTGAAATCAGTTATATGAAGGTCTCTTTGGAGAAAAGAGGAGAGTATGTTTTCTCCATACACAAAATACAAAAAGGGATTGATCCAGTGTCCGGGAAGCCGTATCTGATACTTTTTCCGGAAGGTTCCTGGAAATTTAATGGCTGTTCAGAGGACAGGGAAAGAATGGCGGAAGAGAGGAAAGTCACTTTTGATCATGAATATCAGTTGCAGGAATTTATGAAAGAAATTATATTAAATGGAATGGTTGATCTTAAAGACTATTCATAATAAAATAGCAGAATGATAAAAACAGCCTCATGGTTTCAATAAGAAACCAACTTGCTTTTCTGTTTGAAATCATGAGACTGTTTGATATGAAAACGATCTCTGCCCCAACGATCCCTACAGGAATAATTCAGTCAGAAATACAGCCGCACATGCAGCCAGTGAGACGACAAAAAGGCTTTTTCCTCTGTAAGCCAGGAAAATAGCAATCATGAGGGCAATCACAGCCGACCAGACACTTGCCGTGGCGGTTAAGATTGCCGGAAACGTCATGACAGACAGCGTCACATACGGCACGTAATATAAAAATGAACGGATATAAGTGTTTTTAATTTCTTTTCTTATCAAGGTCAGGGGGAGAACCCGGATCAGATAAGTGACTCCCGCCATGACGAGTATGTATAAATAAATACGGTTATTCATGCTGTTCCTCCCCTGTCTCTTTTACCGGGAATAAATATGCGGCCGCCCCTGCAATCAGCAGTGTCAGAATAATAATTTTAAATCCCGATGAAATGGTATTTAATATCGGTGTTGCCGCAAAGATCAGGCTGCAGACCATGGATACCACGATAACCCCTGATAAAGTCCGGTTACCCTTAGCGGGAGGGATAATAACTGCAAGAAACATGCCATACAGGGCTACATTTAGTGCACTCAAAATACGAGGAGGCAGGAAATCTCCGGAAACCGCACCGAGAAGAGTACCCAGAGTCCAGCCCGGTACTGCGACGGCAATCAGGCCGTAGCTGAAAAATGGGCTCAGCCTTCCAGGCCTGCACACAGAAACTCCGAAAATTTCATCGGTAACACCATATCCGATCAGGAAGCGGTGAAAAAATGGCGTCTTTTCGTCCAGCTTCTGGGAAAGAGAGCAGGACATAAGGCAGTATCGCAGATTTATGATAAATTGCGCCACTGCCATTTCCATAAATGGCGCCTTCGCCGCAATGATTCCCAGCGCCGCAAATTGCCCCGCCGATGTCAGATTTGTAAAGGACATGATGACTGCCTGCCAGGGTGAAAGACCGGCGCCGGAAGCCATAATGCCAAAGGTAAAGGATACTGCAAAGTATCCGAGACAGATAGGGATTCCGTCTTTTAACCCATTTCTCCATTGAATCGCATTCGTATTCATTTTTAAAACCTTCAATTCTTATATTCTTTTGTTATCAAAATAGTTCCTACAAAATATACCACGAAACTTTACATCAGTAAAGCAAATGTTTATAATGAAAACATTGACCTTCCGGCCGGCGGAGAAATATGCCGATTCGGACTGCTTGAGAGGCAAGGAGGAAATCTATGAAGAAAATTCATATATCACTGTTCAGCGCGATTGTGCTGGTAATTATTCTGGCAGCATTGTACGGAAATCTGACCGGAAAGAATGATCCGCTGTTTGACCAGGGGACGAAAACCACGTTTTATGCAGAAACAGAGGTTGGAAAGGAGCCGGATATCAGGGCTGAGAATTATTTTTCCGAAGAGGAATATGATTTATCGAAATTTACCTTTGATTTGAGCAGCTGTAGCTGGGAGCAGGAAGGAATCTGCCAGATTCCGGTACTGTATAACGGAAAGGAAACAAACTGCGTGGTTTCTCTGGAAGTCATGGGGGCTGCGGGCAGAATACCGGAGACAAAAGAAGGAATGAACGAGGATACGGCAATCACCAATTAATATTTATTTTTTTCACCCAAAGTGTCACAAATCTCTGGCTGGATTGTTTTATAGTCAGAAGGAGGGGATGGGCATGGAACAGGACGAGTTTACAACTGTATACAGGCAGTTTTACAGGCCGCTTTACGTCTATGCGCTGTCTCTTTCCGGTAACCGGTCTGATGCGGAAGACCTGGTGCAGTCCACATTTTTAAAAGCGCTGTTGTCTTATGAGGGAGGCGGAAGTCTGCGTTACTGGCTTACCAAGGTACTGAAGAATGAGTATTTCAACCTGTGGAAGAGGCGTAACCGTTTGGTGGATGAAGGAAGCTTTGATTTATCGCTTATCAGGCAGGAGGATCACATTCTGGAGGAGCTGATTCAGGATGAGGAGAAGCGTCTTTTACTGGAAGCGATAACCACGCTCCCGGTTCACTATAAGGAAGTGCTGCTGGATTCGGTCTATTTTCATTTAAGCGATGAGGAGATCGGAAGATCCATGGGAATCACAAAAGAGAATGTACGGCAGATCCGGTCCCGTGCAAAGAAACAGGTCATGAGGTTGTTGGAGGTGAAAGATCATGAAGGATTTTGATGAACTGGCAGAAGGCTTGAGTGATCTGCCGGAATGGAATATTATGGAGGACACAGGCCTGGAGAGGCAGATTGAGCGTCAGATTAACAGAAGGATTACAAAGATCAGCCTTCGCACGCTCTTCGCAGTGGCGATTGCGGCGGCGGTGCTGCTTCTGATCATTAATCCTGTGATGAAACTCTGCAGTTTTAATCCACGCCCCCTGTTTACATCGGCTGAGGCGGCCTACGAGAATGAATTTACGAAATATATGAGGGTTTATTATGAAACTGCCCAGCCATATGTAACGGTATACGATTCCAGCCTGAAGGATCGTGGATTTGGCCGTTACGTAATTGAAATGAGTGTTTTGGACACCAGCAGTCCCATATATGTGGGACTTCCTCCCAATGTTAAGATGAATGTAAACTGGGGCAGAATTGCAGTTGAAGATCCTCAGAATCTTACGGCGGTTACCGCGAACCGTTATGGCTACGGACTGATGAGCGAAGAGGATAAAGCTGCGCTTAAGGAAGAGATGGAAGAACTTCCGGATTCCAGTGTGATTCATTTATCACTCAGTACCAGGACCGCGAAACCGGTATCTGAAGTGATTGACGCCCCGATCCAGGTAAACTGGGTGGAAATATATAATGAAGAAGGAAAGGTACGCGGTGGTCTTACGATCAGAAAGAGCATTATGGGAGAGGATGAACGCGACCGGGTGGGAATGACAGATGAAGAGTTAAAGCAGGAGTATCTGGGGAATCTGGAATATCTGCTTTCACAGCCGCAGCTGTTGAATGCTTTGGGCCTCCGTATGGGAAGCAAAGGACGGTATTACGTATATCCTACGACGGTGGAACCAGTGAAGGTATTGCTGGATCAGACCAGGGAGCAGGCGGTACTGACCACGAAGAACTACTGTATTTCCGGAAAGAAGCAGGAGATACTGGATTATTTGAATACCATAGACTATACTTCTGTCATGGTGGATGATGTACGTTTATCAATTTTGGGGAAGAGGAAGTAAATTCATGCCGCATACAAATTTTACAACACTTTGTTATATCGAAACGGAAGACAGCTATCTGATGCTGCACCGGGTGAAAAAAGAAGGGGATATGAACCGAGATAAGTGGCTGGGCGTAGGCGGCCACTTTGAGAAGGGAGAGAGTCCGGAGGAGTGTCTGCTTCGGGAGGTGAAGGAAGAGACCGGACTCACACTCTTAAGGTGGTGTTTCCGCGGCCTTGTCACGTTCGTTTCTGACCGTTGGCCGGAAGAGTATATGTGCCTGTATACAGCTGACCGCTATGAGGGGACGATCGGTGATTGCCGGGAAGGACAGCTCGAATGGGTAAAAAAGGATCAGATTCGGGAACTGAGTCTGTGGGAAGGCGACCTGATCTTCTTTGAATTGCTGCAGAATAACCAGCCTTTCTTTTCGTTGAAGCTTTGTTATAAAGGGGAGCGGCTGACTCAAGCAGTACTGGATGGCAGTTCTCTGGAACTATTGGATGAACGGGATGCGGATGGGAGTGTAACCGGACGTGCCAGGGCCAGATTTCTGATGCACCGCTATGGAGATCTCCATGGAACGTCCTATGTGTGGATCGTGAGGTCTAATGACAAGAGTGGATTCGATCTGCTGCTTCAGAAGCGGAGCGAGGAGAAGGATGCGTTTCCGGGGTGTTACGATATTTCATCGGCAGGACATATTCCGGCCGGGGACGATTATCTGGAGTCAGCTGTCAGAGAACTGGAGGAGGAACTGGGAATCACTGTCCGGCCAGAGGAACTAACCTTTGTAGGGCTTCATGATGAGACGGATATTGCAGAATTTTACGGGAAACCATTTCATAACCATGAAATATGCAGAGTCTATGTATACACAAGGCCGATAGAAGCAGATCGGCTGAAGCTTCAGAAGGAAGAGGTAGAATCTGTCATGTGGATAGACTATGACGAGTGCCTTTCCCGAATCGAGAATCATACCCTGAAAAATTGCCTGAATGTGAAAGAACTCCAGATGCTGAAAACGTGGTGGACAGAAGGTGGAAGGAAATTCCGTTGACATTTGAAGATTGACATGATATAGTAGCGATAAATAAAAATGATTGGAAGTGTGTGTTTGTTAATTGCATCTGAATATGGCGCATAGAAAGAGAATAGCGGGAACAGGAACAGCTTAAGAGAAGATTGATTTTGTAAGGCAGAATCTTCTTTCTATTTTGTGTACCTGTTTGGACCATAGGGATGTGAATGGCAGTGATATACACGAAAAGGATGAATCGTTATCTGCAGGAACATAGCCAGCCCTATGATCCTGCAGTTTTTTGTGTAACAGGAAAGTGCTCCTGTTACACAAAAAGCCCTCCGGGCAGGATGCGCACTCCGCGCTAAGGAAGTATGGTTGCTGAGGCAACCGCGCTCCGGCGCGAGAGTCCGGCGAGCCGGACTCTTTATTCGTAATAAGAAAAGCTGCTGTCTATTCCTCTTCTGATGACGCCTGGCTGCTACTGGTAAAGGAACAATAAAACAGGAGAAAGAACAATGAACAACACATTTCATACATTAGAATTTGACCATATATTAAGACAACTGGAAGAACTGGCATGTACAAAGTCAGCAAAAGAGAGAATACGCAGCCTGGAACCGTATCTGTACGAGGGCGATGTAAGGAAGAGTCAGAAAGATACGACAGAGGCGAGACTGATTATTGAAAGTGCAGGAATGCCGCCGATTGCATCCATGGGTGATGTGGATGACATCCTGATTATAGTCGGACAGGACGGCTGTCTGTCAGCCGAACAGCTGGAATCGGTCGGTATGACGCTGACGGCGGTAAAACGCCTGAAGGACTTTTTGAACCGGTGCAGATATTTAAACACGAGTCTGGCCTGCTATGATGAGGAACTGGATCCCCTGGAGCACTTGAGGGAGCAGCTCGCGGAAGCTGTCAGAGGGGGACGGGTTGAGGACGGAGCCAGCCGCCTTCTCAGAAGTCTGCGGCAGGACATGATCCGTATGGAGGAAAAGGTCCGGGCCAAAGCGGATTCTATCTTAAAGAGCAGGAAGAGCTGTTTTGCTGATCATTACGTGACGAACCGTAATGGCAAGATGTGTCTGCCTGTAAAGAAGGAATACCGGTCATCGGTGCCGGGAAGCGTGATTGATAAGTCCGCTACAGGGGCCACTCTTTTTATCGAACCGGAAGCGGTTGCCTCTATGAATTCAGAGCTGGAGCTGCTGAAGATGGAAGAAGAGAATGAAACGAGACGAATTCTCTATGAATTGACGGTAATGGTGGCGGAAAACCGGGAGGTTTTCGAAGCCGACAAGAGACTGATTGAGAAGCTGGACTATATATTCGCCAAAGGAAAGTTAAGCGCTGCCATGGAGGCGAAAGAACCGCAGATCAACATGGAACGGTACATTCGAATCAGGAACGGCAGACATCCGCTGATGAGCCGGGAACACGCAGTGCCCTTGAGCTTCGAACTCGGAGACAGGGGAAATGGTGTCGTCATTACAGGGCCCAATACAGGCGGGAAGACTGTGACGATGAAGACGGTGGGACTGTTCTGTATCATGGCGCAGTGCGGACTTCACGTGCCATGTGAAGAAGCCAGTCTCTGTATGAATAATCAGGTGCTGTGCGATATTGGAGACGGACAGAATATATCTGAGAATCTGTCCACATTTTCCGCTCACATTACAAATGTGCTGGATATTTTGAAAAAAGCAGGACCGGAGAGTCTGGTACTTCTGGACGAACTTGGGTCCGGTACGGATCCGGCGGAGGGAATGGGGATTGCCATTGCCATATTGGAGAGTCTGAGGCAGTGCGGATGTCTGTTCCTGGTTACTACCCACTATCCGGAGGTGAAGGGGTATGCGGAAGCGGCCGATGGTGTTGAGAATGCGAGAATGGCCTTTGACCGGGAGACCCTGCAGCCGCTTTACCGGCTTGTACAGGGAGAAGCGGGAGAGAGCTGCGCCCTGTTTATTGCTAAAAAATTAGGTATGCCGGACGCCATGCTTTTAAGAGCGGAACAGGCTGCATACGGCAACTTGAAACCAGAGTGGCTTCAGGCGGAGAGCGGAGGCAAAAAGAAAAAGCATGTCATTCTTCCGGAAGGCCCCCGTATTCGAAAACAGAAGGAAGAAAAGGGAATTCAGAAGGAACTGGCTGTGAAGTTTACAGTTGGCGACAGTGTTTTAGTTCTGCCGGATAAAAAGACGGGAATTGTATGCAGAACGGTGAATGAGAAGGGGGTCCTCCAGGTGCAGCTGCAGGACAGGAAGATATGGATCAATCACAAACGGATAAAGCTTTTAGTCGCAGCAGAAGAGCTCTATCCGGAAGATTACGATTTCTCGATTATATTTGACACAGTGGAAAATCGGAAGAATCGGCATCAGATGGAGAGGAAACACCAGGAGGGTGTAGAAATCAGGAGGGAGGATGAATGAATGATGGAGGAAGAACGGCTTGACCGGTATCTGGCTTTTATAAAGGAGACAGAGCTTTTAAAGAATGTACTGCGCACGGCGTGGGGATCTGCAGGGAGACAGGAGAGCACGGCTGAACACAGCTGGAGGCTGGCTCTCTTTGCCGCTCTGATGCTGGGCGAATATCCGGAACTGGATGGAAAGAGGGTACTTATCATGTGCCTGATCCATGATCTGGGGGAGCTGTATGACGGTGATATATCGGCCGCTCTGCTGCCAGATGAACAGCAAAAGCATGCGGAGGAGCAGCGGTCTGTGGAACGGCTGTTTTCATTTCTTCCGGATAAGGATCGTGAGAATTTTATGGCGATCTGGAAGGAATATAACGAGAACAGGTCTCCTGAGGCCCATCTGGTGAAGGCTCTGGATAAGGCGGAAACTATTTTGCAGCATAATCAGGGAATGAATCCCTCCGATTTTGATTATGAATTTAATCTGCAGTACGGCGCAGCCTATTTTCGTGAAGACGGGCTGATGGCCGTACTGCGTGACAGATTGGATCAGGAGACGAAGAAACACATTATGTAGGAACCTGCGTAGTGGGCTCCGGTGATTCGGCCGGCTCCGATTGCGGTTCCGGTTCCGGCATGGAAAGCTCGGATAAGAGAGAACGGAATATCTTGACGTGAAGCTCTTCATCCGCGATGATGCGGTTTAAAATTGATCGAATATGTCCATCTTCAATCCATTCAGATTGAGCATGGTATTTGCGGATAGCTTCGATCTCTCCTTCGAGTGCGTTATTGAGCAGTGCATGAATCTGCGTCGGATACTGGTTGCATCCGGGACACCAATAATACATGCGCCCTTTGTTATAGCTCCATAACCGCGGGTCAGTTCCCAGCTTTAAAGCCAGTTCACCGAAGATATCGAGGTGCCGCATTTCCACAATGCTGATCCGGTGGAAACATTCGGCTACGTCGTGATAGTACTCCCTGGTGACCAGGCTGTTATAAAAGTAAAGGCTGACCGCGGTCATCTCGGAGTTACAGGCACCGATATTGGAAAGAATCGCGGCCGCATACTGGGGATTTTTGCCGTCCACCTTTACGGGTGGATACGGAGTATGATCTGAGTAATGAAATGTTGCTATATCCATGAAATATCCTCGTTAAATAAGGTTCTTATTCAATATATAAGCAAAAAAAGACGAGTTATGACTGGAAAGTTAAAAAAGTGGCGGCAGGAGGGAAAAAGAGATGAATTTGAAGGAAGTGTTAATGGACTATATACCATATAATGAACAGGAAGAAAAAGACCGGGAACAGATTCTGAAGTTTTTGGAGCGAGGGGATCTGGTATATACGAGAGAGAGCAAAGACGTCCATATGACGGCCTCGGCATGGGTGACAAACCGTGAGCGCAGTAAAATTTTGATGGCGTATCATAATATTTACGATTCGTGGGCATGGCTGGGCGGTCATGCGGATGGAGAGAAGAACCTGCTTCTGGTGGCTCAAAAAGAGGCGATGGAGGAGAGCGGGCTTCGCTCTGTGAGCCCTGTCACCGAAGATATCTTTTCCATTGAGATACTGACTGTGTCCGGCCATATAAAAAATGGAAGCTATGTATCGTCTCACCTTCATTTGAACATCACCTATCTGCTGGAGGCGGATGAAGAAGCAAATCTGCATGAAAAAGAGGATGAAAACAGTGATGTGCGCTGGTTTTTGACGAAGGATGGAATCAACGCATCAAAGGAGCCGTGGATGCAGACCTGGGTTTATCGAAAACTTGCAGAAAAGATGAAGAGTTATGAATATTAACAGAAAATTGATAACTATTTTGTGATTTGCTGTTTTATTTTTCCTGATTATGCTTTATAATAGAACCAGCTTATATATTTGCCAAGAAAGACAACGAGGTGATTGATATGAAGATAGTTTATGCAATTGTCAGTTCCGATGATGGAAACCGTGTGACAGATGTACTGAATGAAAACAGCTTCAGCGTAACGAAATTGGCTACTACCGGTGGGTTCTTGAAGAAAGGCAACTCTACTCTGATGATTGGTACGAATGATGACAAGGTTGAGGAAGTAATTAATTTAATTAAGGATACCTGTGGAAAGAGACAGAAGATAACCTGTAATGTTCCGGCACCGAATATTGCATCTATTTCAGCAGGATATATGATGATGCCAATGACAGTTGAGCTTGGCGGAGCAACGATATTTGTAACGGACGTGGAACGGTTCGAAAAGATTTAAGCGGAAAGAGGGATTGCAGGAAGCTGTGATCCCTTTTATTTTTGCCTTTATAAATGGAAGTGAACAGAACCCCTAGAACTCTTTTTTCCTGTTGGACATAGAATAATAATGGAAAGAGAATTCAGGAGGTTTTTTATGAGTTGTAAATATTATCCGAAGGCGGGGGGCCCGTTTGGAATCCCCAATTTCGATAACCATATATCTGATGGACAACAGGAGTACCAGTCTGTTTCACAGCAGTCGCCGTATGCAGACCGTCCAGGCTGTCCGAATGTATCAAATCGTAGCTGTGGAGGTACTTGTGGTAGTAATTGCGGTAATAACTGCAGTAATAACATGTGCCACTGCTGTCCAGGGCCTCAGGGACCGAGAGGACCGCAGGGACTTCCAGGTCTTCCGGGTCCGCAGGGGCCGCAGGGCTGTCCTGGGCCGAGAGGGCCTCAGGGCGCGACAGGTCCGCAGGGGCCTCGTGGGGCAACAGGGCCGCAGGGGCCGCAGGGACCAAGAGGTTTTCAGGGCGTTACAGGTCCGCAGGGGCCTGCCGGTGTGACAGGTCCTCAGGGACCGCAAGGTGTAACCGGACTTCAGGGACTTCCTGGAGCAACAGGTGCTACCGGTGCAGCAGGAGCTGCAGGTCCGAGAGGAGCTACAGGTCCGACAGGTCCAACAGGAGCAACCGGCCCAATGGGTCCGACAGGAGCGACAGGGGCAGCAGGCAGAACAGGAGCAACAGGTGCGACCGGCGCGACTGGCGCGACTGGAGTCGCAGGCCCAATCGGCCCGACTGGCGCAACGGGAGCGAATGGCCCGGCAGGTGCTACAGGAGCGACTGGAGCAACGGGAGCAAACGGAGCCGCAGGTGCGACGGGTGCAACTGGAGCAACGGGAGCGAATGGAGCCGCAGGTGCGACGGGTGCCACTGGCGCTACCGGAGCTGCAGGCCCGATTGGCCCGACCGGACCAACGGGAGCTAATGGTGTTGCAGGTGCGACAGGAGCTACCGGAGCAACGGGAGCGAATGGAGCCGCAGGTCCGACAGGCCCAACAGGAGCCGCCGGAGCCGCTGGAGCAACGGGAGCAACTGGAGCAACAGGCGCTACTGGAGCAGCAGGAGCGGCTGGAGCCACCGGAGCTACAGGTGCCACTGGTGCTACCGGAGCAAATGGTGTGGCAGGTGCCACGGGCCCGACAGGTGCCACTGGAGCGGCTGGAGCAGCCGGAGCCACTGGCGCCACAGGTGCAACCGGAAGCGCAGGTCCGATGGGAGCCACAGGCCCGACAGGCCCAACAGGTCCGACAGGTCCAACCGGAGCCACAGGTCCAACCGGAGCCAACGGAGTGGCAGGAGCCACAGGTGCCACCGGAGCTACAGGAGCGGCCGGAGCCGCAGGCGCAACCGGAGCAACGGGAGCGACTGGCGCAGCAGGAGCGGCAGGAGCCACGGGAGCTACAGGTCCAACAGGTCCAACAGGTCCGACAGGCGCTAACGGAGCAACGGGAGCGAATGGAGCCACAGGCCCAACAGGAGCCACGGGAGCAACAGGAGCAGCCGGAGCGGCCGGAGCAACAGGAGCAACAGGTCCAACAGGAGCGACAGGAGCAGCCGGAGCGGCCGGAGCAACAGGAGCCACTGGAGCGACAGGAGCAGCCGGAGCAACAGGAGCCACTGGAGCGACAGGAGCAGCCGGAGCAGCCGGAGCAACAGGAGCCACGGGAGCCACGGGTGCAACGGGAGCAACAGGGGCCACAGGCGCTACGGGAGCAACAGGAGCAACCGGTGCAGCGGGTATAGCCGGAAGCAGTGCAATTATTCCGTATTCATCTGGATTACCAATTACAATGACAACAATTCTCGGCGGATTAGCTGGTATTCCATCATTAATTGGTTTTGGAGACAGCGCACCAAGTGTTGGTGTGTTGGGAACAACAATCGATTTAACAAATGCGTCCGGAACACTTACAAACTTTGCATTTTCAGTACCGCGTGATGGTGTGATCACTTCTATGTCCGCATTTTTCAGCAGTACTGTGGCATTGTCTTTAGTAGGTTCGACAATTACAATCCGGGCACAGCTTTATCAATCTACGACACCGAATAACATTTTCTCACCGATTGCAGGGGCAGTTGTTACGTTGGCTCCAGCTCTCAGCGGTCTCATTTCCATTGGTGATATCTCCAGTGGGTCGACGACAGGGCTTTCAATCCCGGTGACAATGAATACACGTCTCTTACTTGTATTTTCAACTACGGCTACGGGCCTTAATCTTGTAAACAGTGTTGTAGGTTATGCAAGTGCTGGTGTGGCTATATCATAAAGAAAAATAGAAGCAAAGGAATAAATGTCTCCTTGTATTAATGGGTGAAGAAAACACTGGCAGTTCATATTTTGTTGAACTGCCGGTGTTTTTTGTATAGGTGTGATGAAAAACAGGAGTATGCTGAAAATCATTTCTGCTGCATGTACAATTCCATTTTTCAGTATGACAGCATCAAATCAAAAGGGCATAGGTGGCGGTTTTTTCAGGCATTTCATTTTATATTTAGAATGACGTGCCGCAGAGCAATGAATTATTCAGATATATTTCAGCAGATTGCAAATGACTTCAATGTGGTAATATGCCTTTGTGACATAATACAAGCCTCCGCATATAATAGCCTAGGTGTATTAGATCCATCTGTGCGTCTGATTACAGGACGAAACAGCTGGCGCCTGGGAATGGAGTAAATTTAAAATATCGGTTTCGGCTGCATGGCACAATATACCTGGCAGCTCCATTCATGCAGCATATTGATTTGCAGCTTAATCAGGAAAGGAACATGCGTGATGCTTAGGGACAATGATAATGATAACCGCGGACACGGTGATGTGAGGAATTTTGAGAACACCTCTTGTAACAGATGCTGCTGCAAGCGCTGTTGTCCCGTCTGTCCTCCGGAACAGAGGTCCTGTAACTTAAGTGGTGTACAGGTACAGCTGCGCGGGGCGGCCAGAGCGCTTTTAGAGAACAACACCAATGTCGTGTTTGATAAAATGGTAAACCAGTCAAATCCAAGAATCCAATATAATGAAATGACGGGAGAGTTCACATTACCTTCCAATAGAAGCTACTATGTTTCCTGGGAGGTGGCTATTGACGGGTCAGAGACTGTGCAGAGTATTGATTTTTGTGTGGTAGTTAACAATGTCATGATCTCAGTCAGTTCGTCTTCACAGGTAACCTGTCAGCTGTCAGGGACGGCTCTTATTACGACGGGAAAAACACCGGGAAGACTCTCACTTGTAAATATAAGCGGAGATACCGTGAGGTACACGGAGGCTTCGGTACAGGCTAATATTGTGATTGCAGGAATTACTTGCTAGGCGGGTATTTACAAAAACAATTGATCAAATCAGAAGTTTACGCAATGAAACATTGCGATTTATATAGAATTTAGGGATGGTGATATTATGGCTGATATAGGATTACAACTTCAAAATACTATTGCTGATTATATCGCTGTGGGCGGTGCGGTCCTGTTCAATGAGACGCTCGTCAACGATGATCCAAACGTAGTTTATAATCCTGCTGATGGAACAATATCCTTTGTGCAGGAAGGCGAATATTATGTATCTTGGTTTGTGGTGACGAAAACGGGGCTTGGCACATCTGGGCCAAGCTTTTCTATTGTGACCAATGAAGCCACGCCTACGTATTATACGGCTGGAAGCGGTATAAAAACAGGAGAAATATCCGGCTTTGCACTTCTCAATGTAAGTGCCGGATTTAGTTTTACACTTCGAAATGTGACCAATGGTGGTGTTCGGCTTAATGATAATGTAGAAATTATGGCTGGAATTGCAGTAGTCAATATCGGTAAGGGGGGGCCAACTGGCCCGACTGGTGCCACTGGTGCAACCGGAGCGACTGGTGCAACGGGAGTGACCGGTCCTCAAGGAGTTATAGGCCCGACTGGGGCGACAGGAGCTACGGGCCCGCAAGGGGATATAGGTCCAACGGGAGTAACTGGCGCAACGGGGGTGCAGGGAAATACCGGGTCAACGGGAGCGACAGGAGCAACAGGCCCACAGGGAGATATAGGCCCGATGGGGGCAACTGGTTCAACAGGAGCAACAGGACCGCAGGGAGATACCGGGTCAACGGGAGCGACAGGAGCAACAGGCCCACAGGGAGATATAGGCCCGACGGGGGCAACAGGCCCATCAGGAGTGGTTGGTGGTATTCAGCTTGAAGTTAAGAATAGTTCGGGAAACAATGTTGTGGATGGAGGAGTATTTACTTTTGATACAATCTTTGCAAATTTAGCTCCGGATATCACAAATACGGCTGGGACTATAGAAATTACGGCAGAAGGTTTATATTTTGTTGATTGGTGGTTGAATTTAGACGGATCAGGAGATCTCGACTTTGTAGTAGTGAACTTAGTTAATGCTGCGACATCCGCTATAATTGGCGAAAGTTATGCACCGCCATCCATACCGGGACAATTTTATGGGAATGCGATTCTTCAAGTAACGGCTGGTCAATTACCATTTACAATGCAATTGGTAAACCAATCAGGTGCGGCACTGACGTTATCAGATATAACTGTTCAGGCGAGTATGCGTATAGTAGAGGCCAAAGTGTAAGCCATATTTGAATATGGCTAGGAATAAAAGGTTTTAAAAGAGGTGTTATAATGGCTGGTTTAGGATTACAGTTACAAAATACGACGCCCCTTATTGTATCTGCAAATGCTGCAGTAATGTTTAACGAAATATTGGTTAATTCTGATACCAATGTAACGTATAATCCGGCAGATGGTATGATAACGTTTATAAATGCGGGGCAATACTATGTATCATGGTTTGTGACTGTCAAAACAGCACTTGGCGTATTCGGTCCAAGTTTTTCGGTTGTGACTAACGAAACGCCATCCAGTAGTTATAGTGCTGGCAGTGGAATAAAAAATGGAGAGATATTTGGCTCGGCAGTTTTGACAGTTACAGCAGGTTTTAGTATTTCATTAAGAAATGAATTAGCTGCGGAGGTCAGTCTATCAGATGTGGTTCCGGTTAATGCTGGTATCAGTGTATTAAATGCTGGCTCAGCAGGTCCGACTGGTCCTACGGGAGCGACAGGTCCTACAGGGACGATAGGCCTCATAGGAGCGACAGGCCCGACGGGATCAACAGGAGCCACCGGTCCGCAAGGAGCGACCGGAGTGACGGGTCCACAAGGAGCCATAGGTCCGACAGGAGCGCAAGGCGTCATAGGTCCCGCCGGCCCGACAGGAGCGACAGGAGCGCAAGGCGTCACAGGTCCTACCGGCCCGACAGGAGCGCAAGGTGTCATAGGCCCTATCGGCCCGACAGGAGCGTCAGGAACGCAAGGTGTCATAGGTCCCACCGGCCCGACAGGAGCGACAGGAGCGCAAGGCGTCACCGGCCCTATCGGCCCGACAGGAGCGACAGGAGCGCAAGGTGTCATAGGTCCCACCGGCCCTACAGGAGCGACAGGAGCGCAAGGCGTCACCGGCCCCACCGGCCCGACCGGAGCAACGGGACCGCAAGGTGTCATAGGTCCCACCGGAGCGACAGGACCGCAAGGCATCACCGGTCCCACCGGCCCAACAGGTGCCACAGGTCCGACTGTCACCAGCGAAGGTTTTTCAGCATTTCTGTCAACAGCTAGTGTATCTGCCAGCAGTCAGCTAACTGGCTGGTCGGTGGCCGCCCCATACTTCAACAGTGGAAATTTTAATCCGGCGACTGGAAATTATACTGTGCCGGCCACAGGCAGATATATTATAGAAGCGACAATTAACTATGCAACGACAGCGGTAATTACAATCGCACTGGGGGCGGGAATTAACCCTGCATTTGTTGTACAGAGAAGTTCACCGACAGTGACCAGTTTAATTACAGGTTTATTTCCAATCTTAAATGTTAATATTGCGCTGATACTGTCATTAAGAACGATATTGGGCAGCGGAACTGTAACATTGGCTGGCGAGGTACAGCTAAATGCTGGTGATATCATCGGACTTTACTATGTAGCAAACGGACTTACGATCGGGCTGAATTTAGGTGGTTCCGGAAGTGGTATTGTATGGTCCGTAAATCAGATTAATTAGCAGCAATAAACAAAGGAAAAGCAAATGATCTGGATTAAAACAGACCACATAAGTCAGGCGGATTGGGAGTGTAAAATAGAGTGTGTAAGTTCAAAATGAACTTCACACTCTGTTTTCTTGTCAAGATGTGATAAACTAATCAAAGAAAGGTGATATAGTACAATGGCAAGAAGAAAAAGAGATCCAAAGAAAGAGGCATTAGTTAAGGAGATTTTAGACCAGTATCAACCAGAGAGTGTAGGGGAAATGCAGAATGCCCTTAAAGATATCTTTGGCCCCATGTTTGAAGCAATGCTGCAGGGGGAAATGAATGAGCACCTGGGTTATGAAAGTAATGCCCGTGAAGAGAAGGGGGGAACAAACCGAAGAAACGGCTATTCTTCCAAAACATTAAAAACTTCATATGGAGATGTTCCCATCGCGGTTCCACGCGACCGGGAGGCAAGTTTCGATCCGAAGGTAATTCCTAAGCGCTCGACCAATGTTTCCGGTATAGAAGACAAAGTATTGTCTATGTATGCAAAGGGGATGAGTCAGCGCGATATCGCGGCTACCATTGAAGATATCTATGGTTTTGAGATATCTCATGAAACCATATCTGATATCACTGACTGCGTGCTGGAACGGCAGCAAGAATGGCAGAACCGTCCACTGAAAGCGTGCTATCCTTTTGTTTTCGTAGATTGTATGTATGTCACACTCAGGAAAGACTATGAAACAAAAAAATATGCTGTTTACACTATGTTAGGTTATGATATTGACGGGAAAAAGGACATCCTGGGATTGTGGCTAAATGAGACAGAAAGCAAGCACAGCTGGATGCAGATCTTTGATGAAATAAAGAGTCGTGGAGTGGAGGATATATTTTTCCTTTCCATGGATGGTGTAAGCGGTTTAGAGAGCGGAGCAAAGGCAATCTTTAAAGATGTGACGGTCCAGCGCTGCATGGTACATCTAATCCGTAATTCCGTGAAATACATACCCAGCAAGGACTACAAGGCATTTACCAGCCAGTTGAAAAAAGTTTATGGAGCCCCCAGTGTAAAAGCAGCCCGAGCTGAATTTGAGAAGTTAAAGCAAGTATGGAGCGCATATCCAGGAGCCATTGACGTATGGGAAAGAAACTTTGCCCATGTAGAGCAATTGTATGATTACGGAAGTGCGGTCAGAAAAATAATGTATACCACCAATGCTGTGGAAAGTATCCATTCAAGCTTTCGAAAGGTGACAAAACAGGGAGCCTTTCCGAATGAGAATGCAATACTGAAGCTGCTGTATCTACGAATTACAGAGTTATACAAAAAATGGGAAGGAGGCCATGTGCAAAACTGGGCACTGGTAAGAAACCAACTGGATATAGATCCTAAGATTCAGGCAAGAATCAGAAAATACGAAAATGCATAAGTTGTAAGGGTCCAAAATCCATCCATGAAATATAGATGGCTTGATTTTGATACCCAAAATTGGAAGGACTATTTAAATAGTCACAAAACAGGTCTTAAGACCAAGAAAATACCGGTGAGACGCCACCGGTATTTTAAAAATTTAAAATTTACACATTTTACTTGACAAACCCGGCGGATTCTTAAGAATCCGCCTGTTAAGAATACCTTAAACTCTGTTTACGATACCTTCCATTCGTATCTGGATCCACGCCTCACCCCATTTGCTGATTCTCCCTTATTAGCCTTTCAATTCATACCTTAATTTGCTTTTCGGAAAACGTCATAATTCCTCAAAAACTGTCTCCACCCCACCCTTAAATCTGCTTCACCCCTGAAAAAATCTGCCTCCACTCCCCCAAAAAATCTGTTCCCAGATCCCCCCTAAACCTGCCACCACGCCCCCAAAAAAATCTGTCCCCAGATCCCCCTCCCCAACCTGCCGCCAATCCAAAAAAATTCTGCCTCTCAATCCCCCCAAAATCCCCTCCTCTCCCATATCCTGGCCGCCCAATCAAGTTGTCTCCGAGTCCCCATCACCTCAATGCCGCCCCTTGTCCCCACCATCCAAAGGACAGGCAAGATGCCCAAATCCCGATATGTCACCTTTTTCCATTTTTTAAATATACTGTAGTATACCATCAGGGTATTAATAAAAGAAATAATATGGAGGTTCCATTATGAGTGATATGAACTATAATAACTGTGAGTGTGATCAGAGAGAATCCTGCGATTGTGACTGCAAATGTTACTGTGAATGTGAAAGATGCAGAGCTCTCGCTCCGAACAGAACAACATTAAAATGCGGCTGTCCTGGTGCGGTGACTCTTCCTCTGGCAACGATTGCAGGAACTAATTTTACAGTTGCTACAACAACTGTAGATACAAAAGGATTCCGTAAACCTTGCATTAAGTTTGAATTTGCCAGCAATATTGTTACTACGGCGGCAGTTCTTTCCCTGAATTTCCAGATTTTCAAACAGTGTAAAAATCAGCTGGTTCCGATTCCGGTTGGTCCTGTCTGGACGTTCTCCCGCCTCGTTGCTGTTACTGCGAGTGATTCATTCTCATTTTTCGTATGTGACTGCGATATCTGCGAGGCAGAATGCTGCACTTACAGTGTAGTTGCAACTGTTGCAGGTGTTGCAACGGTTGGTGTTACTTCTATTAACAATGCGACTCTTGGAGCTATTGTTGTCGATAACGCTACCGGTTGCTAATTAGCTAAAAGGAGCAGCAATGTATTACAGGCTATTTGGACATGGTTGTCAAACAGGTTCCAGAACATGTAACTGCATTCCCCCGAAATTCAATCAGCCAAGATATAATGTGGGGCAATACCCTTTCCCCCAAATGAAACAGCGCCCGCATTCTTCTGAAGATGTATGCCGTAAAGAAAATATGTTCATTAAAAACGCTGATTTTGGGGGAGTTGTCCTGCCTGAAGGAACAGATAAGAGAGCCACATTTCATGTGGCTTCTCTTAGTTTGGATACCTCTGGTTATAAAAATATACTGATCCATTTGGCTTTTTCCTGTAATATCATTGCTGAGAAACTAAAACTGCGGCTGAGATTTCAAATTTTGAGGCAGGAAAGCGGTCAGGGGGTAACTGTTCCAGTCAGTGCAGGGATCTTATACGATCGGGATAAAGTATGTTCGGAGGCGAATAGTTTTACGCTGTCTGTGTATGACCACAGTGCAGCGGCAGAAAGACGTTGCGTCTATAGCGTCTTAGTGGATATTGAAGAATTCGATACGGGGGGAAGCGCAATAATAGCAAATCCTACATTAATTGCAACAGTTGTAGGAGAAGTGTGATTTCGTTTTTGGAAGGATACATTATGTCAGGAAAAAACCAGGAAACTCAGTATAAGATTTCTAACATACAGATAAAAGATGGTCTCATAAGCTGGGAAAATCATACGGTGCGGTCATCAGGGATTTCCCAGGTATGGCTGGGGGAGCTGACGGTGAAACCGTTTCCGGCGGAACTGTTTCTTATCCTTTTATTTATAGCATTAGCGGGTACGCATGTTGTGTGCATGTTGATCGCCCTGGCTGCCTCTGTCGCTGTGTGGCTGCTGTACCATCGTACCGGCAGCGCAGAGAAAATGGTTCATATGAAGCTTCTGAACGGAGATATTATTTCTTTTTCAGCTCATGATGAGGATTCCATAGTCGGATTTTACGAGGCTGTTAAACGTTTGACAGAGGATGGCAGTGCCTCAGAGATTCTGTTTGATGAAAATGGAAAGGCAGTAAAAAGCTCAGAGGAAGACACCACTAAGGATACGACACCAGCTAAAGTAAAAGCCGTCAACAGAAATGCGGTAAGCGGGCCGCTGGCCCAGGAACTGCAGGTGTTATATGAGAACTATTCGAAGAAGGAAGATGCGGACAGTGAGATTTTAGCTTTTATTGATGAGATGATCGGCTTGACTGAATCCGGTGACCGGAGCGGTCTGACAGCGGCTTATAAGAAATTTGTTACAATGGGGCTGATCAGTGAGTGTAATGAGCTTGGCCTCGATAAGATCATTCAGGAAATAAAAGCCAGCATCTATCAATAGCAGAAGGAAGTATGAACACAGCCGGACTGAACCGAAAGGTTCGTTCCGGCTGTGTTTTGCATATGATAACCGTAAGAGCCTATACGTATTTTGCGGACAAAAATCAGAAAGGATGAGATAAAATGGCGACGGTGAGCCTGTGTATGATTGTACGGAATGAGGAGGATGTTCTGGGGCGGTGCCTGGAGAGTGTAAAAGATATCGTGGATGAAATCATCATTGTGGACACGGGGTCCACGGACAGGACAAAGGAAATTGCCGGCCGGTTTACGAACACGGTATACGACTTTCCGTGGATTGATGATTTCTCGGCAGCGCGCAATTTTTCCTTTTCAAAAGCGACTATGGATTATCAGATGTGGCTGGATGCGGATGACGTGATCGAAGAAGAGGACAGGAAGAAATTTCAGCAGATGAAAGAGGAGCTGGATGGGAGCACGGATGTCGTCATGATGCCGTATCAGGTGGCCTTCGACCAGAAGGGGAACCCCACCATGACGTATTACCGGGAGCGCCTTCTGAAACGAAGCAGGAGATTTCTCTGGCAGGGAGCGGTTCACGAGGTAATCACACCGGCCGGGGCCATCCTTTATGGCAAGGCGGCCGTCTGCCACAGAAAGCTGCACCCTTCGGATCCCGACCGCAATTTGAAGATCTATGAGACCATGAAAGAACATGGAGGGATCACGGATCCCAGACATCAGTTTTACTATGCCAGGGAGCTGTTCTATCATGGGCGTTATGAAGAGGCTGCGGCCATGTTTCTAACATTTCTGGAAGAGGGGAGAGGATGGATTGAAAATAATATCAGTGCCTGTCTGGATCTCTCCCATTGCTACGCCAGAATGGGAAAACGGGAAGAAGCCCTTCAGGCATTGTTCCGAAGCTTTCGTTACGACCTGCCCCGCCCGGAACTCTGCTGTGAGGCGGGAAAATGGTTTATGGAACAGGGGGGAAGCGACAAGGGTAACTTAAAACAGGCTGTTTACTGGTATCTGCGGGCGAAGGATCATAAGACCAATGAGGAAAGCGGCGCCTTCGTGAATCCGGACTGCAGTGATTTCATACCGGATATTCAGCTCTGCGTCTGCTATGACAGGCTGGGAGAAAGGGAAAAAGCGTTGGAGTACCATGAGAAGTCCAAAAAGAAAAAGCCGGATCACCCGGCCGTTCTGTTCAATGAAGCTTACTTTGCAGGAAAGGGAATGTGAAATACCGCCCCCTTTCGGATTTTTGCAGGAAGGACACAGGGACGCTGAAGAGTCATTCTCCGGCGCCCTGTACCATCAGCTGTTTTTCAATATTACCAGTTCCACCGAATCGGCCACGTGTTCACACATGTCGCAGCATTTTTCAAACCGGTCATAGATTGTGGTCCAGGACAGGATTTCCACGGCATCCGGACGCTCCGTGTGAAGGCGGTGCATGGCTTCTGTATAGAGGCGGTCTCCGATTTCTTCCAGATGGTTGATCTCAATGATCTTTTCCCTTATGGTTTTCGATTTCCGGAAATGAGGGAACTCGTCCATCAAATCCTGAAGCGCAGCACAGCACTGTGCCACAATACGGGAAAATTCCAGGGCATCCGGCCTCAACTCATGAATGTTAAACATGTAGAGGCGCAGCAGCACATCCTCGATGCTGTCTGTCACATCATCGATCGCGCTGGTGAGACCCAGAATGTCTTCGCGCTCCAGGGGAGTGATGAATTCCCGGATCAGCTTTTCCATCGCCTGGTGTTTGGTCAAATCGGCCTGGTGCTCCAGTTCGTGCATGGTATCAATCTGCTGATTTAACACGGAGGCATCAAAGTGCTCCAAATCGTTCTGCAGCTGCGCCGCCGCTTCAACTGCATACCGGACGCCTTCCTGAAGCAGTTCAAAATATAAATGATCTCGTTTTCCTGTCATGATTCTGACTCCTTTTCTATTTGCTGTTTATAGTTTGATCGTTATTTATCTCTTGATATCTTCCATTTTGCCTAAAAGATCCAGAGAAACAGTTTTGCCATGAAAAAGCCGATGATACCGCAGCCGGGAAAAGTTAAGACCCAGGTAAGGACCATCTCCTTCACGACGCCCCAGTCCACACAGGAGATCCGCTTTGCGGCTCCCACGCCCATGATGGCGGTGGTCTTCGTGTGCGTGGTGGAGACCGGAATCCCTGCGATGGAGGATAAGAAGAGGCAAAAGGCCCCGGCTAAGTCGGCGGCAAATCCCTGATATTTCTCCAGCTTCACCATGTCCATGCCTACCGCCTTGATGATGCGGTAACCACCGATGGAGGTGCCGAGCGCCATGACAATACTGCACAGTACCATCAGCCAGACCGGAATGGAGAAATGGCCTTCACCCACATTTCCCTGGGCCAGGAAGATTCCAAGCATGAAGACACCCATGAATTTCTGGCCGTCCTGAGCGCCGTGCATGAAGGCCATGGCGGCTCCGCCGGCAATCTGGGCGCCGCCGAAGAAGTGGTTTGTCTTTCTGCGGTCGCGGTCCCGGAAGAGCAGTTCCACCAGCCGGACAGAGATCCAGCCGGAGACGAAGCCGAGAACGGTTGAGAGCAGGAGGCCATAGAGAACCTTGACCCACTCGGACGCATTGATTCCGTCTACGCCGTTATGCAGGGCGATCGCGGCTCCCGACAGGCCGGCGATCAGGGCGTGGCTTTCGCTGGTCGGGATTCCGAACCACCATGCGGCCACGGCCCATGCGACGATGGCGGTCAGTCCGGCGCAGAGCGCAATCAGCGCCTGGTGGCTGTCGCCTCCGAAATCGACCATATTGTAAATGGTGGAGGCCACACTCTGATTGAGCATAGTCATGAGAAAAACTCCAAGAAAATTGAAAAGGGCCGCCATCAGAATCGCATACTTTGCGGTGATGGCCCGGGTAGAGACGCAGGTAGCGATGGCGTTAGGGGCGTCGGTCCAGCCGTTGACCAAAATAACGCCCAGCGTCAGAACCGTGGTAACGGCAAACGCCGGGCTGGACGAGAGTCCTGTTAAAAAATCAGATATGGGGATTGTCATACCATTCATGTCTTACCTCACTTTACGTGGATTTTAATGTTTCTTTACTTCGATTATAACGGACTGACGTGAAAAATCTATAGAAAATGAAAAGCTTAACGCCGATTTTACAAAGGATAAAAAAATGTTAAGACGAGGCGGCGAAAGGGAAGAAGGAATATTAACAAACTGCTAAAATTGGAAAAATCAGGATGCAGGACCGGATAAACTGTGCTATAGTAAGAAATTGTGACATTTTAATTGATACAGAAAAGAAAGAGATGTGTGGAACATGAAAACTGGAATATTGAAAACGGGCGCGGCCGAACGCCGTGAACTGATCCTGAACGGCAGCATCGTAAGAACCTTGATGATGCTGTCGTTTCCGACCCTGATGATGAGCGTGGTGCAGTCCCTGATGCCGCTGTCCGACGGTCTCTTCATCAATAATGTAGCGGGTACGCTGGTGGCCAGCGCCGTTACATACAGCGAGCCGATCATAAACATGATGACCGCGCTGGCCCAGGGCTTAAGCGTGGCCGCCATGGCCATCATCGGGCAGACCTTCGGCCAGGGGAATTTTAAGCGGGTTAAGCATATCAGCACTCAGACCGTGGTGTTTGCATTCTGCCTCGGCCTGTGCATCGCGCCGCTTCTGGTGCTCATCGCGTTTCCAATATCGGGCCATGTGGATCAGGAAATCTCTCATAATGTCTGGCTTTATATCGCCTTATATGCCATGGTTCTTCCATTTTCCTTCCTGGAAAGCATTTATAATGCTATTATGAATGCAACCGGGCGGCCGGAAGCGACATTTATCCGGATGGTTTTAATGCTGGTATTAAAAATAACTTTCAATGTAGTCTTTATCGTGTGGCTCCGCCTGGGGATTGTGGGCTGTGTCATGGCTTCGCTCTGCGCCAATATGCTCATCTGTATCTGGATGTTCTATGAGCTGTTTATCCAGAAGGGAGAGAACCAGCTGACCCTGAAGGGCTTTCGGTTTGACGGAGTCCTGATCCATCAGCTGATCCGCGTCGGCATCCCGGCCATGGTGACCAGTCTGATGCTGAATTTTGGCTTCTTCCTCATCAACAACGAGACCCAGAAATACGGACCCGTCGTCTTAAACGGTCAGGGAATTGCCAACAACATCACGTCAGTATGCTTTAACCTGCCCAGCTCCTTCGGCGCTGCCATCACAACCATGGTGAGTATGAACGTGGGCGCGGGACAGGGCGCGCGGGCGAAGAAATGTACAGTGACCGGATGCGTGGCAAGTATGATCACGGCTGTCCTTATTATTTCCATTATAGTACCGGCCTCCTCCCATTTAACGACCCTGTTTACGCGCCAGCAGGATGTGCTGGAGATCGCAAATCACGCGTTACATATTTACACGTATTCCGTAGTCGGTTTCGGAATCTGCATGGTAGTTCAGGGAGCATTTATCGGCCTCGGAAAGACAAAGGTTCCAATGGTGGTGGGGCTGCTGCGAATATGGCTGCTCCGTTACCTGTTTATACTGGCAACGGAAAGCTTCCTCGCCTATTATTCCGTATTCTGGGGGAATTTATTCTCCAACTATATGGCGGCGGCGATCTCCATTGTCCTGCTGCTTCGGGTAAAATGGAAATCCGCATTGCAGGAAAATGAATAAGTGGTTGTAAGTTTATCCTGATTGCTTGACAGAAAATGGTGTGTAATGCTAAGTATTCTGTTATAATATCTTTGTCCAGGAAGAGGTCGATGAGATGCCAGTTCCTTATTGGGCTAATACCAGTGCGGACAGCATCGTAAAAAATTTGATAAAGAAGGCTGGTCTTTCGACGAAGAAAGGAATTTTCTTTTCTTTACCGGTTATCTGACGAAAGTGTCCCGCAGACTGGATAAGGTGACCTGGTATGTAACTCTGGCTGTCCCGAATCTGGAGGTGGAGTATATATATAGAAATACGATTACCTCATGGTTTCATGAGGAAATGAAGGAAAGGGATCTTTCTGTTATGTATCAGGCTATGCAGACTGGAGATATCGGTATATATCAAACGGAATTGTCCAGGCTGCTCCAGATCAGTATTAGTTATATGGATTCGAAGGAAGCTTTCTATCATGGCTTTTTTGCGAAGCCTGAATGTAAGCTGTCCGCCAATTGTATTGGGACTGAAGGTGTCAGAAACCTACAAGGGACTGGATCAGGCCAGTGACAGGGCTTTGGCTCAGATCAGAGATAAAGCGTATGATTCCTGGCTGCCGGAAGAATGTTATACGGAAGTATGGAACTATGGAATTGCTTTCTACAGGAAGCAATGCCGGATAAAAGCAGAGCACCGTTTTTTACCGTAACCAGATCATAGTCTTATTGAAAGAAGCCGCCGCCCGGATGATTGAGAAATCATCCGGGCGGCGGCTTCAATATTAATGGTAAATCTTTTTCTCCTCATAGATCGGTTCGCATGTCAGATTGACGCCCAGCTTCTTGAATATCTTCGTATCCACGTCGGAGAGCAGGACGGAAGTGTGAACTTCGCGGCCCTTTAGCTTTGGAAGCTGCTCTAAGGCGACCTGTGCGTTGTGATCGGTGGCCGCGCTGGCTGACAGGGCGATCAGCACCTCGTCGGTGTGGAGACGCGGGTTCTTGCTGCCCAGGTAATTGACCTTTAACTTCTGGATCGGTTCGATGGCAGAAGGTGCGATCAGATGAATGTCATGAGAAATGTTACCCAGCACCTTGACCACATTTAACAGGAGGGCCGCGGAGGCACCGAGAAGATTAGTGGTCTTGCCGGTGATGATGGTTCCGTCATCCAGCTCCATGGCTGCCGCCGGGGAGCCGGTCTTTTCCGCCCGCTCGTTGGCTGCTCCGACCACGCGTCTTAAGTCGGTGGTAATCTTGGCCTGCTTCATCAGAAGCTCGATCTTATATACCTCATCCTTGCTGCCCATATCCTTGGCCAGGCGGGCCAGCGCCTGATAGTAGCGCCGAATAATTTCCTGACGGGAAGCCTCGGTACAAACCTCGTCATCCATAATACAGCATCCGACCATATTGACACCCATGTCGGTAGGAGACTTGTAGGGGCATTCGCCGTAGATTCCCTCGAAAATGGCGCTTAACACCGGGAAAATCTCCACGTCGCGGTTGTAGTTTACCGTGGTAACACCGTAGGCGTCGAGATGGAAGGGGTCGATCATGTTGACGTCATTTAAATCGGCGGTAGCCGCTTCATAGGCTAAGTTTACCGGATGCTTTAAGGGGATATTCCAGATTGGGAAGGTCTCAAACTTGGCGTATCCGGCCTTGATGCCGCGCTTGTTCTCATGGTAGAGCTGGGAAAGGCAGGTGGCCATCTTTCCGCTTCCCGGTCCCGGTGCCGTGATGATGACGAGCGGCTTCGCTGTTTCGATATAATCATTTCTGCCGTATCCCTCGTCGCTCACAATCAGAGATACGTTGCTGGGATATCCGTCTATGATGTAGTGGCGGTAGACACGGATGCCGATTTTCTCCAGCTTGCTCTTGAAGAGATCGGCTGCCTTCTGTCCGGAGTACTGGGTGATGACGACACTGCCGACATAGAGCCCCCGGTCCGTGAAGGACTGAATCAGGCGGAGCACATCCACATCGTAGGTGATGCCGAGATCGTGACGTATCTTGTTCTTCTCGATGTCTGCGGCATTGATGGCGATGATGATCTCGGCCTGGTCGGCGAGCTGCATCAGCATGCTTAACTTGCTGTCAGGTGCGAATCCTGGAAGGACTCTGGAGGCGTGATAATCATCAAATAATTTTCCGCCGAATTCCAGATACAGCTTATCGCCGAACTGGTTAATCCGCTCCCTGATGTGCTCAGACTGCAGCTGCAAGTACTTGTTGTTATCAAATCCGATTTTCATGTTCGTACCCCTTTTTATTCTTTAGAATCTATGTCCTCAGAGGCTGTTTACCCGCAAAAAAGCACGCAAAAAGCCCCCATATCGTTAAAAACGACGGGTTCCTGCTCATAATACTTACCGATTGTATCATAAAACGAATGAAATTACCACGGTTATTTCGTTCTCCATAGGGTAAACTTACAAAGTTATGAAGAATCGTGGTTCCTCATGAGGCCGAAATCCCGGCTAAAGTTATTGACGAAAGCAGCTTTTCATAAATTTTTCCGTTTCTGAGAAAAAATGATTGTTTAAAGGTCTTGCAGGGGGTTGTAAAATACAGTCAATGCGATACAATAAAGCTGACCAGATCGGTTAAACCAAACAGGTTAAGGGGGTCAGGAAGATGAATGAACAGTTTTATGAGCTTCCTCAGGAAAAACAGCTGCGGATCATCAATGCCGGGCTGGAGGTATTTTCAAAAAATGATTACAGACATGCGGTGACGGACGAGATCGCGAGAAAAGCAGGGATATCCAAGGGGCTGTTATTCTATTATTTTCACAATAAAAAGTCACTGTACCTGTATCTGTTCGATTACTGCGCCAGTCTTATCATGAACCAGGTTATGGGAGATGGGCCAGGCGGCAGCGGAGATGAACCCGCCAGCGGCGGAAATGAGTCCGGCGGCAAGGCGGCCAGATGGGAGACAGTCACCGATTTTTTCGAGCTTCTGGAGATGGCGGCGGAGGCCAAGATCAAAGTGCTGGAGAAGACGCCTTATCTGGCTGATTTCATGGTGCGGGGGTATTACTCTGAAGACGGAATCGTAAAGGAAGACTTAAACCGGGCGACGATGGAGGCGGTTTCGTCTGCCTTTAAGAAGTATTTCAGAAATGTGGACTACAGCAGGTTTAAGCCGGATGTCCCACCGATGGAAATCTACGAGATGCTGGTCTGGCTGACAGAGGGATACCTGCATGACAAGCGGAAATCCAACGCGTCCATTTCCATAAAGGAAATCATGGAAAAGTTCTATGTCTGGGAAAAATGGCTGAAGCAGATCGCTTATAAAGAAGAATATCAGAAAATGGAGGCATAGAATGGCAGCAGGAAAAACGGTAATCAAAGCGGATCATCTCTCCGTCCGGTATGAAGGGGAGGGCGTGGCGGTGGATGCCTTAAAGGATGTCACCTTCGAGGTGGAACAGGGAGAATTTATCGTGGTACTGGGGCCCTCCGGCTCCGGGAAGAGTACCCTTCTAAATATAGTAGGCGGGATGGATAAGCCCACAGGCGGTGAGATATGGTACAAGGACAGAGAATTGACGGGATATACGGCGGACCAGCTCTCCGACTACCGGAAGGATGTCGTAGGCTTCGTATTTCAGTTTTTCAATCTCATCCCCTCCTTAAATGCCATAGAAAATGTGGAGCTGGCGGCCAGCATTGTGAAGGAGCACATGGACCCGAAGGAGGTGCTCGCCATGGTGGGGCTGGGCGGCAGAGAGAGACACTTTCCGGCTCAGCTGTCAGGAGGAGAACAGCAGCGGGTCTCCATCGCCAGGGCCATTGTTAAAAAGCCAGATCTTCTTTTGTGCGATGAGCCGACGGGGGCGCTGGACAGCAAAAACAGCGTGGCCATCGTAAGACTTCTTATGGAGGTGGGCAAAAGCTTAAAATGCCCCGTCATGACCATCACTCACAACGCGGAGATGGCCCGTGTGGCGGACCGCGTCTTCCACATGAAGGACGGAAGGCTGGAGCGTATCACTGTCAATGAGCATCCATGCCAGGCGGAAGAACTGGACTGGTAGCGGCGGAAAGGGACGGATATGACGAAACTTTTATTGAAAAAAATGATTCGCGACATGAAGCGATCCATGACGGCTTACATACTGTGCATCCTGATCGTTGCCATCGGTTTCTGCGGTTTTACCGTGCTGGAGCTGTGCTACGACAATCTGGCCGAATCCCGTGATATGTTCTTTTCTCAGTCCGAATTCTGCGACGGCTTTGCCGAGGTAACCGATTCCCCCGTCTCCGAGGCGGGAATCTTAAAGAGGATTCCCGGAATCGACACGGTGCAGGCCCGGCTCGTGAAGGACACGAGGGTATACGGATACGAAGAGGATGTGGAGCTCCATCTCGTATCCTGGTCGGAGGGCGAGATGAACCGTCCGGTCTTATCCCGCGGCACGCTGCCGGAAGAGGGAAAAAAGGAGATCGTTATCGGCGACGGCATCGCGAAGGCCAGAAATTTAAATCCGGGGGACACGGTGGAGATTGTCGTGGAAGGTAAGCGGGTCCCCATGGAGATCACGGGAATCGGCCTGACGCCGGAAAACATCTACATGATCCGCAATATGAACGAGCTGTATCCCAGCCCGGCCGTGTACGACGCGGCGTTTACCTCATATCGGACCATGGCCCAGCTGTTTGGCCAGGAAGGCCATGGTAACAGCTTTTTGTTTAAGCTGGAGCCCAGCAGCGACTGGGAGGCAGTGAAGGACCAGATCGAACAGACGCTTACGCCCTACGGCCTCATTTCCCATTATGCCAGTGAGGACCAGTTGGCAGTCTCCGTGGTAGGGGAAGAAATCAAGCAGTTGGAGAAAATGTCCGGCGTGGTGCCGTTCCTCTTTCTGACCGTGGCGGGAGTGATTCTCTATATCACGCAGAGCCGTATGGTGGAGCAGCAGCGGACCCAGATCGGAACCCTGATGGCTATTGGAATCCCATTGAGGAAAATAAGACTCCATTACATGGGCTTCGGAGCGGTGACCGGTTTGCTCGGCGGACTGTTCGGCGGGCTTCTGGGATATGCCCTGGCGGATCCCATGGCGGGCTTTTACCGGGTATACTTTAACCTGCCGGACGTGACGGCTCCGCTTTCGGTGTCTTATCTGCTGGAAGGCATCCTGCTGGCGGGGATCTTCTGCTCCGGCACCTCCTGGATTATCGCCGGTGTGATCGGAAAGATGAAGCCCGCCCAGGCGCTGCGTCCCCCGTCACCCAAGTCAGCCAGACAGTCATTTTTGGAGCGGATTCCGGGGTTTTTAAATCTCTTTACGGTTCCGGGCGTTATGGCGCTTCGAAGCCTTTCCAGAAACAGACGGCGGACGGCCATGTCGGTGGCCGGCATCGCCTTTGCCTATATGATTACGGCTACTCTGGTGTCCATGAACTCCCTGTTTGACGTCTTTATCTTCGATTACTGGGAGAAGACCCAGAGACAGGACATCATGGTTCAGTTTGAGCAGCCGGTCCTTTTAGAGGAGGCCCTGGAGGCGGTAAAACATCCGCAGGTGGAAATCACGGAGGGGATGATGGAATTTGCGGTCACCCTGTCGGGGCCGGGAGGGAAGACGGACTGCACCATCCAGGCCATTTCGCCGGAGGCTTCCCTCACAAGGCTGTACAAAGAGGACGGAAGCCGCGCGTATCCGGAGGAAGAGGGCATCGTGATATCGGAGCACATGGCGAACGTCATGGGCGTGAAGAAGGGGAGCACCATAGAGGTAAAGGTTCCCTATCCCAAGGAGCGGGTCAGCCGCGTCACAGTGACGGACACAATCGCCCAGTATATGGGGAGCTCCGCCTATATGTCCTTTGACAGCGCCAGCAGGATCAGCGATTACCGCAATGTGTGCACGACCGTTCTCCTGAAGGCCCCGCTCACGGTTTTAGAGGAACTGCGGGAGCGTCTCGAGGATGCGGCCGCTGTGTCCGGAATCCAGAGCCGCCAGGACAGACTTTCCCAGTACCGGTCCATGATGGGGAGCATGAGCGCCATCATGGCCTCCATGTCCATGCTGGGCGTTATCATCAGCTTTGCGGTCATCTATATCAGTTCCCTGATCAGCTTCGAGGAACTGAAGCGGGAGCTGTCCACCCTGATGATGCTGGGATTAAAGAGTAAGGAGTGTCTCGATGTGATCTCCACGGGACAGTGGCTGCTGGCCGCGGGCGCGGTGCTCATCGGAATTCCCATGTCCATGGGGGCCAGCCAGCTGATCTCGGTCTCTATGGCTTCGGATATGTATACAATTCCCAGCTTTATCGACGGAAAGGCGCTGCTGCAGGCCATTGGGCTGACCGCCGTCTCTGTCGGGTTCAGCTCCATGATGATGCTTCGAAAACTGAAAAAAATAGTTCCGGCAGACCTTCTGCGGGAACGGGAATAGAGGTGCAGGATGAAAAGAAAAGTGAAATGGATATTTCTTGCGGCCATTGCCGTGATCAGTATCGGCGCGTATGCGGCGGTGCTCTTAAAACCCGTGGAAGCTACCGCAGAGCAGGCGGTAAAAGGAAACCTGGAGAGTCAGTTTACCGTTTCGGCCTCCATTCTACCCGTATCAGGCATGGTGCTTAATTCCGTTACCGCGGGCAATGTCTCGGAAATCCCGTATTTGCCGGGAATGGAGGTCAAGGAGGGGGAGTTCCTTTTAAAGACGGATACTGCCTCCCAGACGACGCTGGACATTCAGAGAGAGCAGTTTAAGCAGCAGTTAAGCGCGGCCCGTCAGGAGTACGACCGTCTCTACGGTTCCAATGGTTCGGCAGCGGCGGCCCTTAAGGCGGCGGAAAGCGAATACCGCCTTGCGAAGAAGAATTACGACAACGGGGTGGTGCTGGCGCAGCAGGGCGGCTTCATCGCCCAGTCGGACCTGGATTCCTTAAAGACCCAGCTGGATCTGACTTACCAGAAATACACGCAGGCGAAGGAAGATAATTCCGAGGAGCAGAAGGCGCATTCCCAGGAGCAGATTGCTTCCTTCGAAAGGCAGCTGGCCCTTCTCGATGATACCGTGAATCCCGGTGCAGTAAAGATGCCATACGACGGCGTCCTGTGGGAGGTGTACACGGAGGAAGGCGCCTATCTGTCGCCCAACCAGCCGGTGGTGAAAATCTACCGCCCGGACAGCATGAAGCTTTCCGCCTCCGTTCTGTCGGAGGATGCGGCCGCATTGACACCCGGGCTTAAGGCGAAAGTCATTTACGCCGACGGGAGCGAGGGGGAAGCCGAGGTGAGCTTCATCGCGAAGACTGCCGAGAAACAGATGTCTTCCATCGGCCTGGAAGAGAACCGGTGTACCGTAGAGTTAAAGCCCGCAGCACTTCCGGAGCACGCGGGAGCAGGCCAGACGGCGGAGGTATCCTTTCATGTCGTGATCGCCCCGGAGGTCTTTTCCGTACCTGCCGCGGCCGTAATACCGGCGGAGGATGGAAGCGCTGTCTATCTCATACAGAATGGGAAAGCGGTATTAAAACCTGTGGAAACCGGAAGAAGAGAGGGCGGCCGGGTAGAAATTATTTACGGACTGGAAGATGGGGATATCGTGGCCTCCGACCCATATAATGATAATGTAGAGAAGAACGGCCGGGTAAAAGCCGTCTTAAAAGAATAATCGGGAGCGCTCTTTACAACGGAGAGAAAACGTGATAAAACGTTGTAGAGAAGATGGAGGAATTAGCGATGTTAAAGTTAGGAAGAAATGACGCCTGCTGGTGCGGCAGCGGAAAGAAGTATAAGAACTGCCATCTGGCGTTCGACAGAAAAATTGAAAATTACGGTATCATGGGTGATCTGGTGCCGGAGCATTACATGATCAAGACCCCGGCGCAGATCGATGGAATCAGGAAGGCCGGCGAGGTGAATACGAAGATCCTCGATCTGGTGGATTCCTTCATACGTCCGGGCATCAGCACAGAGGATATCAATACCCTGGTCCATGAAAATACGATAAAGATGGGCGGCATCCCGGCTCCCCTTAATTTTGAAGGCTACCCGAAGAGCGTCTGCACTTCCGTCAATGAGGTGGTCTGCCACGGCATTCCCGATCCGAACCGGATCCTGAAGGAGGGCGACATCATCAATGTGGATGTGACGACGATCTTAGACGGTTATTACGGAGACGCCTCCAGAATGTACTGCATCGGAAACGTGTCGCCGGAGGCGGAGAAGCTGGTACGCGTGACGAAAGAGAGTGTGGACTTAGCGCTTAAGGAAGCCCGGGCCTGGGGCCACTTGGGCGACATAGGAGCTGCCATATCCGAGTACATTTATGCAAATGGTTTTACGGTAGTGCGTGAGATCGGCGGCCACGGCGTGGGGAATGATTTCCATGAGGAACCGTGGGTCAGCCATATCGGAGAGCGGGGAACGGATATGCTTCTGGTTCCCGGCATGATCTTTACCATAGAACCGATGGTAAATGCGGGACGGCCCGATGTGGTTCAGGATGAGGAAGACGGCTGGACCATCTATACGGAAGACGGAAGCCTGTCGGCACAGTGGGAGTACACGGTGCTGATCACGGAAGAGGGGCCGGAGGTGCTCACTTATTAGGAGTTTTTTTGAGCCGGCATATGCAGGGAGAAGCCCGGCGGGAAGCAGGATGTGGAAGATGTAGTTCCACTCCGGTTTCCCGCCGGGCTTCTGTCCGTTAAGGTGTTGAAAAAATTCATGCATATTTGTTGAATACGCCCATATAAAGAACTATAATGAAATTGAAACTAAACAATTTCAATAAAATGTTATTACAAGGAGGGGTACCATGAATGTTATGTATGTCGTAGCAATTGGTTCCATAGCCGCTCTGATTTATGCTGCCTGTATGTTTGTCCGGGTGAAGGGACAGCCGGAGGGCAGCGCTGGGATGATTAAAATCTCTACTGCGGTCAGGAAAGGTGCCGGCGCCTATTTAAGACGGCAGTATCTGGGCGTCGGCATTTTCTTTGCTGTCGTTTTCATCATATTGCTGTGTATGGCGTTTGGCGGTTTTTTGAGTTATTTTACACCGTTTGCATTTTTAACGGGCGGCTTTTTCTCCGGTTTGTCGGGGTTTATCGGAATGCGGACCGCGACGATGGCAAACTGCAGGACGGCGGAGGGGGCTTCCCGCAGCCTGAACAAGGGCCTCAAAGTGGCTTTCTCGGCAGGCTCTGTCATGGGCTTTACCGTGGTGGGGCTGGGACTTCTCGATCTGACGATCTGGTATTTTATCCTGAATACCGTGTTCCATTCGCTTCCGGAGACGGAACGGATCGCCCAGATTACAGCCAATATGCTGACCTTCGGCATGGGCGCCTCCAGTATGGCGCTGTTTGCCCGTGTGGGCGGCGGTATTTTTACGAAAGCGGCCGATGTGGGAGCCGATCTGGTTGGTAAGGTAGAGGCGGGGATTCCGGAGGATGATCCCCGTAATCCTGCTGTTATCGCGGATAACGTAGGCGACAACGTAGGTGATGTGGCTGGTATGGGCGCAGATTTGTATGAATCGTATGTAGGCTCGATCGTGTCTACCGCAGCGCTGGCGGTTGCAGCCGGCTTTGGAGTGAAGGGCGTGGCCGTTCCCATGATGCTGGCGGCATTCGGTGTCATCGCATCGATTATCGGTACCTTCTTCGTAAAGACAAAGGAAGATGCCTCACAGAAAAACCTTTTAAAGGCGCTGCGGCTGGGAACGTATATCAGCGCTGTTCTGGTGGTGGCGGGGGCCTATGTGATTATCCGCCTCCTGCTTCCGGAACATATCGGGATCTATGCGGCGGTGCTGTCCGGTCTTGTCGCCGGTGTTCTGATCGGTGCAATCACGGAATATTTTACGTCGGATTCGTACCGGCCGACGAGGGATCTGGCCTCGTCCAGTGAGACGGGAGCGGCTACGGTGATTATCAGCGGACTGTCTCTCGGCATGCTTTCTACGGTAGCTCCTGTGATCATCGTCGGCGTGTCGGTGCTGATCAGCTATTACTGTTCGGGCGGAAACGCTGATTTTAACATGGGACTTTACGGTGTCGGAGTCTCTGCGGTCGGCATGCTATCGACGCTG
The DNA here is from genome assembly GCF_051132295.1 of Hungatella sp. SB206. NCBI lineage: Bacteria > Bacillati > Bacillota > Clostridia > Lachnospirales > Lachnospiraceae > Hungatella > Hungatella sp. SB206. The sequence continues at coordinate 2,292,640 of NZ_CP096603.1, forward strand.
GGAATCACGCTGGCAACCGACGCGTATGGACCAATCGCCGATAATGCGGGAGGAATCGCGGAGATGACCCATATGCCTCCTGAGGTCAGAAACCGGACGGATGCTCTGGATTCTCTGGGAAATACGACGGCGGCCACCGGAAAGGGATTTGCCATCGGCTCAGCCGCGCTGACGGCACTGGCGCTGATTGCATCTTATATTGACAAAGTCAAACGGCTGAATCCGGATATTGCGCTGAATCTGACCATCACAAATCCAACGGTCTTAATCGGCCTGTTCATCGGCGGCATGCTTCCATTTTTATTCGCGGCTCTGACCATGGATGCGGTGGGAAAGGCCGCTCAGTCTATCGTGGTCGAGGTGCGCCGTCAGTTTAAGGAGATCAAAGGGCTGATGGAGGGAAAGGCGGAACCGGATTACGCCGCCTGTGTGGATATGTGCACGAAATCGGCGCAGAAGCTGATGCTGGCGCCGGCTCTGATCGCAGTGATCATTCCCATCGTTGTCGGGCTTTTGCTGGGGGTGAATGGTGTCGCAGGCCTGCTGGCCGGCAATACCGTGACCGGCTTCGTCCTGGCGGTCATGATGGCCAACTCCGGCGGAGCATGGGATAATGCAAAGAAATATATCGAGAGCGGAGCCCACGGCGGAAAAGGAAGCGACCAGCATAAGGCCGCGGTCGTGGGAGATACGGTTGGCGACCCGTTTAAGGATACGTCGGGGCCATCCATTAATATTCTGATTAAACTTACCTCCATGGTCTCCATTGTATTTGCAGGATTGATTGTGGCGGTGCATCTGCTTTAGCTTTTAGAAGGGCGGTGGAGGAACGGTTATGAAATAGAAGGAGAAGGCGTCTGCCTTCTCCTTTTGTCTGCCGGGTTACTCTTCTTCCTCTTCGGTATCTTTCAACGCTCTTTTTTTCCCGATACGGAAGCAAAGAGAATCCACCATATACATAAGCCCAAACATGAAAAAGAACAATAGTAGGAAAGAGATGACTGCTGTCGTAAGGGAATAGCGGACGTAAAAGCTGTAGGCGATAATCAGTGACGCTGCCAGGGAGCTGATGGCGTAGAGCAGAAACAGCTTTTTGCGATTCGCAGTTTCCGCAGTATAAATGTTGCCGTCTCTGGCATCCAGAAATAAATTATAAACAGACGCGGCAAGGACGACGACAGCCTGCGGTACTATGTATTTCAGCTCCCATCGGAGTAAGTGAAGCTCCGTCAAAAGGCAGAAGCCGGTTGCAAGGAGAAGAAAATTCCAGCTCTTTCTGGCATTCCTAAGACTTTGAAGTTCCATTCGTTCATCTACGATTCGTTTCTTAAACAGTGATTTCATTCTGATACCTCCCAAAATAATTCGTCCAGTGTCCTGTTCAGTTCTTTACAGATTGCGATACAGAGATTCAGTGTCGGGTTATAGTTCCCGGATTCGATCATGCTGATGGTCTGCCGCGTGACGCCAACCCGTTCCCCTAACTGCTCCTGCGATAAATCGTGTTCCACACGGGCAATTTTCATCCGTTTGTTCTTCAATAAAAATCCACCTCCAGTTCCTGCGTTATACTCGTTTCATACCTACATAGTACACTAAAAAAGACTATATGTCAAATATAATTTACAAATTGAATGATTAAAGCGTCAAAACGAAAACACGTTTGTAAATTTTACAAAATGTGGTAAAATATTAAATAAATGTTACAGGAGAATACCATAAAACCATCAGGAAAGTGAACGGGAATAATATGAAAAAATGGCTTTTGGCAGTACTTGTCTGTACGCTGGCGGTGACGGGATGCAGCAAATATAAGCAGGTATCCGATTTGCCGGAAACGGATGAGACAACAGAAACAGAGAGTATGAGCGGAGAAACCACGGAGGAGACGCTGGAAGTCCAGCAGGAGACAGAGCCGGCAGAACCGCAGAAGAAACGGGTTCGTGTGAAGGGCGTCTACATTTCCGGATATATGGCTGGATCAGAAGGCTTTCAGGCGATTCTTGACAAGATCGACCAGACGGAGATTAACGCGGTGGTCATCGATGTGAAGAACGACGACGGAAGAATTACATTTTCCATGGATGATGCGCCTACTGTCAATGAGATCGGCGCTTCGGAGCGGTATATCCGGGATATCGGAGCGCTCATGGCGGATTTAAAAGCCCGGGGTATCTATACCATCGCCCGGGTCGTGGCTTTCCGCGATCCTTATCTGGCTGAGAAGAAGCCGGAGTGGAGTTTAAAGAACGCGGATGGCAGCCTTCACCGCGACAATAAGGGGCTGGCCTGGGTCAATCCCTACCGCCAGGAGGTCTGGGACTATCTGGTGGAAGTGGGCACACAGGCGGCGAAGGTCGGGTTTGACGAGATACAGTTTGATTATATCCGGTTTGCCACGGACAGCACCATGAAGCAGGTCGCATTTGACGAGGCGGATACGAAAGGACGCTCCAAGACGGACATCATCACGGAGTTTATTACGTATGCCTATGACAAGCTGTCGGCGGAGGGCATCTTCGTTTCGGCCGATGTTTTCGGCACCATTATAGGAAGTAAGATTGACGCGGATGCGGTGGGCCAGGTGTATAATGATATGGCCAGGCATTTAGACTATATCTGCCCGATGATTTATCCGTCCCATTACGGCGATGGTAATTTCGGAATCGAGCATCCGGATACCCAGCCCTACGATACGATCTATGCGGCATTGATGAAATCGAAGCAGGATCTGGCCATAGTGACGGCGGCAGGGGAGGGGCATGCCATCGTGCGCCCATGGCTTCAGGATTTCACCGCTTCCTATTTACAGCATTACATCAAATACGGCCCCGCCGAGGTGCGAGCCCAGATTCAGGCCGTCTATGACGCCGGATACGATGAATGGATCCTTTGGAGCGCATCCAACAAATATACGTGGGATGGCCTTCTTTCGCCGGAAGAAGCCAGCCAGGAGGATCGGAAGATTGCCGAATCGAGAGCGGCTCTGCCTCCTGAAACGACGGCAGCGCCGCCGACAGAAGCAGCGAAGCCGGAAACTGCGCCGGCACCGGAGGAGACGCTTCCGCAGGAGGGACAGCCTTCTGAAGAAACCTCGATGGAGGAGACAGAGGCGCCGGTGGATGAAACATCCGCCAGCGAAGAACTGCAGACCAGCGAAGACCCGGAAACAGAGGCCACGGATCGGGCCGCTTCCGCTCAGCCGGAGACAACGGCGCAGGGAGAGAAGAGAAGCAAGCCCAATGTTGTGATCGTCACGACAGGCGGGGCAGGAGAATAGCGCGGTACTGCGCAGATATGACAGAAAATCAGGAAAGGAAACGCATATGGACAGAATACCAAAACCAGGAGAATGTTACAGGCATTTTAAGAATAAGTTGTATCAGATCATCACCGTAGCCAAACATTCTGAGACAGAAGAGAAGATGGTGGTTTACCAGGCGCTGTACGGCACATTTGGGACATATGTGCGGCCGCTGTCCATGTTCATCAGCGAAGTGGACCATGAGAAATATCCGGAGGTGAAGCAGAAATACCGGTTTGAGCGGGTCGAACTTAAAGAAGAGGCGGCAGGAGAAACGAGCGTGGAAGATGCGGCATGGACGAAGACTGAGGAAGCCGAAGAAGAAACAACTGTTTCCAGTAAAATTCTTCTTGCTTTTTTAGACGCGGAGACGTATTATGAAAAGCTGGAAGTTTTAAAAGAACGCCGTGAGATATTTTCCGAGGAGGAGCTTGCGGCTGTCTGTGAATCTCTGGACATCGGAAGCGGAACGGGTACGCGGGAAGGCATGTACCGCGCCGCCGTCAATTATCTTGAGATGCAGACGAAATACGATGGAGCGAGACTGAGGTGACAAATACGTGGAGCAATCCGGATACAATGGATTTAATATAGAAGAAGAACTAAAGAAACTGCCCGCCCAGCCTGGGGTCTACATCATGCACGATAAAAGGGATGAGATCATCTATGTGGGAAAGGCCATCAGCTTAAAGAACAGGGTCCGGCAGTATTTCCAGAGCAGCAGGAATAAGACGTCAAAGATTGAGCAGATGGTTTCCCGGATCGCCAGGTTCGAGTATATCATAACGGATTCGGAGCTGGAAGCCCTGGTTCTGGAGTGCAACTTAATCAAGGAACATCGTCCCAGATACAACACGATGTTAAAGGACGATAAGACGTATCCGTATATCAAGGTGACGGTCTACGAGGATTTCCCCCGGGTATTATTTTCCAGGGACATGAAAAAGGACAAAAGTAAGTATTTTGGGCCATACACCAGCGCAGGAGCGGTTAAGGATACGATTGATCTGATCCATAAGCTGTACAAGATCCGTACCTGCAACCGCAATCTGCCGAAGGATATCGGCAAGGACCGCCCCTGCTTAAATTACCACATTAAGCAGTGCTCGGCGCCCTGCCAGGGATACATTAATAAAGAAGAGTACGGAAGGGCCATCAGTCAGGCCCTTGATTTTCTGGGCGGCAAATACGATCCGGTCATCTCCATGCTGGAGGAAAAGATGCAGACGGCGTCGGACGAGATGGATTTCGAAAAAGCCATCGAATACCGGGATTTGCTGACCAGCGTCAGGGCGGTGGCCCAGAAACAGAAGATTACCAGCAGCAGTATGGAGGACCGCGATATCATCGCTATGGCGAAGGATGAAAAGGACGCGGTTGTCCAGGTCTTCTTCGTAAGGGAAGGCCGTCTGATCGGCCGGGAGCATTACCACGTTACCATTGCCACGGCAGAGGATGACAGGCAGATCCTGACCAGCTTCGTCAAGCAGTTTTATGCCGGCACGCCGTTCGTCCCAAGGGAGCTCTGGGTTCAGACAGAGCTTGAGGACAGCGAGATCATCAGAGAGTGGCTCAGCGCCAAACGCGGCCAGAAGGTGAAGCTTGTCGTCCCTCAGAAGGGGGAGAAGGAGCGCCTGGTAGAGCTTGCGGAACGCAACGCGGCCCTGGTCCTTTCCCAGGACAAAGAGAAGATCAAACGCGAGGAGCTGCGGACCATCGGCGCCATGAATGAGGTCTGCGGCTGGCTCGGCATAACCGGAGTCCACAGGATCGAGGCCTTCGATATCTCTAATATCAGCGGTTTCGAATCGGTAGGCTCCATGATTGTTTATGAGGATGGCAAGCCCAAGCGGAACGATTACCGCAAATTCAAGATCAAATGGGTCAAAGGCGCCAACGACTACGCCTCCATGCGTGAGGTCCTGACGCGCCGCTTTTCCCACGGTCTTGATGAAGCCGCTTCTTTAAAGGAAAAGGGCGTGGACGAGGAGTTCGGCAGCTTCACAAAATTCCCGGACTTACTCATGATGGACGGCGGCCGCGGCCAGGTCAATATCGCCCTGGAGGTACTGGGTGAGCTGAAGCTTTCCATCCCTGTCTGCGGTATGGTAAAGGACGACAACCACAGAACGCGCGGTTTATACTACAACAATGTGGAGATTCCCATCGACAAGCGTTCCGAAGGCTTCAAGCTGATCACCCGTGTTCAGGATGAGGCCCACCGCTTTGCCATCGAATACCACCGCAGCCTCCGCAGCAAAGGCCAGGTCCATTCCATCCTGGACGATATCCCCGACATTGGCCCCACCCGCCGCAAGGCGCTGATGCGTCATTTCAAGGATATCGAAGCCATAAAAGAAGCGTCCATAGAGTCCCTGACGGCCACACCGGGCATGAATGGTAAATCGGCGAAGAGCGTCTATGACTTCTTTCATTAGATGAGGATTGAGGAATTTCCTCCCCTTATCTCTTTTCAAAACACAAAATCTGTGTTAGTATGAGAAAAACAGATGGAAAAGGAGCATGAGACCATGCATGGAGTTGCGATTACAGAGTTAATTGAAAAAATGAACTTCCGGAACATGACACCGGAGATCGATGCGGAGAAAATCGTGCTGAGCCATCCGGATGTCAATCGTCCGGCGCTGCAGCTGGCAGGTTTTTTTGACCATTTCGACAATGAGAGGGTCCAGATTATCGGCTATGTGGAGCAGGAGTACATCCGACAGATGGAACATGACCGCAAGGTGGAGATGTATGACAAGCTTCTGTCCAGTCAGATTCCGTGTCTGGTTTATTCGAGAAACCAGGATCCTGATGAGGATATGATCGCACTGTGCGACCATTACGGCGTGCCCTGCCTTGTTTCGGAGCAGACGACCTCCGATCTGATGGCGGAGATCATCCGGTGGCTGAAGGTAAAACTGGCTCCATGCATCAGTATCCATGGCGTTTTAGTGGACGTATTCGGCGAAGGCGTCCTGATTATGGGTGAGAGCGGAATCGGTAAGAGTGAGGCGGCTCTGGAGCTCATAAAGAGAGGCCATCGTCTCGTAACGGATGACGTGGTGGAGATCAGAAAGGTCAGCGATGAGACTCTGATCGGAAGCGCTCCGGAAATTACAAGACATTTTATCGAGCTGAGAGGTATCGGTATTATCGATGTGAAGACGCTGTTCGGTGTGGAGAGCGTAAAGGACACCCAGGCCATCGACATGGTGATCAAGCTGGAGGACTGGGATAAGGATAAAGAGTACGACAGACTGGGATTGGAAGACCAGTATACGGAGTTCCTGGGAAACCGTGTGGTCTGTCATTCCATCCCTGTCCGTCCGGGACGGAATCTCGCCATCATCGTGGAGTCGGCGGCTGTCAACTACAGACAGAAGAAGATGGGGTACAACGCGGCACAGGAATTATACAACCGCGTCCAGGCAAACCTGTCAAGAAAACAGGATGATTGAGGTGTTTCATGACGATGTTTTATGAGAAACTGCTGGAAGTGTCAGATAGCAGCCATGTGAAGACGGAAGAGAAAATGAGCAGACACACGACCTTTCGCGCCGGCGGTCCCGCGGCCTACTATGTAAGTCCGGCGGACGCGCGCGAACTGGGAGAAGTGATCCGGCTGTGCCGGAGAGAAGAGGTACCGTACTGCATTCTCGGAAATGGAAGCAATCTGCTTGTGGGAGACGGCGGTTTCGATGGTGTGGTCATATCCATGACAGCCGGATTTTCCGGATGCCGTGTGGACAGTGACCGGTGTGAGATCGCGGCTGGTGCGGGAGCATCCCTTTCCCGAGTGGGGAAGGCAGCATTGGAGGCCGGGCTCACAGGCTTTGAATTTGCAGCCGGAATCCCTGGTACGGTGGGCGGAGCCGTCGTGATGAATGCGGGCGCCTACGGTTCCGAGACGAAGGATATCTTAGAATCAGTCCGGGTTATGACCATGGAAGGCGAGGAAAAGGTACTCTCCCTGCCGGAGTTGGAGCTGGGCTATCGGACCAGCTGCATTCCTGCAAACCATTATATTGTGCTGGAAGCGCGGTATCGCTTAAAGCCAGGCGACAGGGATGAGATCAAGGCGTATATGGATGATCTGGCGGGCAGGCGAAAGAGCAGGCAGCCCTTGGAATTTCCCAGTGCCGGGAGCACATTTAAGCGGCCAGCCGGCAATTTTGCCGGGAAACTGATCGAAGAGGCGGGCCTTGCAGGATACCGTGTGGGCGGCGCGGAGGTTTCCGGGAAACACTGTGGTTTTGTGATTAACAGAGACCATGCCACGGCTTCGGATATTATGACGCTCTGTCAGGATGTGAAGAGAAGAGTAAAAGAACATTCCGGAGTGGAACTGGAGATGGAAGTAAAGACGCTGGGACGATTTTAAAATGGCGTAGAGGAGACTTTTTGTGAGACTGGTAATTGTGACAGGCATGTCAGGCGCCGGTAAGACAAGTGCGCTGAAGATGCTGGAGGACATGGGGTTCTACTGTGTAGATAACCTTCCTATTCCTCTGGTGGAAAAATTTGCCGAGCTGACCTTGAGCAATCAGGGCGGTATTAAGGATGCCGCGCTGGGGATTGATATCCGCAGCGGGGATGAACTGTCTGCACTTAACCGGATCTTTGATGAATGGTCCAGGAGCAGGGTCCCGTATGAGATCCTGTTCCTGGATGCAGGCAGTGAGACACTGATTAAGCGGTATAAGGAGTCGAGACGGATCCATCCCCTTGCGGGAGAGGGCCGGATTGACAGCGGTATCGAGAAAGAACGCCTCAAACTGGCATTTTTAAAGGAAGAGGCGGATTATATCATAGATACCAGCAAGCTGCTGACAAAGGAACTGAAGGCAGAGCTGGAAAAGATCTTTATGGCAAATGAGAGCTATAAGAATCTGTACATCACAATTCTGTCCTTTGGCTTCAAATACGGAATTCCTTCTGATGCAGATCTCGTCTTTGACGTCAGATTCCTTCCGAATCCGTATTATGTGGACGAACTGCGTCCGAAGACGGGCGAGGACAGGGAAGTGCGGGACTACGTGATGCAGAACGGGACAGCGGCTATTTTCCTGGATAAACTTTACGATATGCTGGAATTTCTGATTCCGGGCTACGTATTGGAGGGAAAGAACCAGCTGGTCATTGCGATTGGCTGTACCGGAGGGAAGCACCGCTCGGTGACCATCGCGAAGGCGGTCTACGGGAAGCTGAAAGCCCACGGCGAATTTGGCTTAAAGATCGAGCACCGTGACATTGATAAGGATAATAAAAGAAAAAAGGAATGAGCTGCCATGTCATTTTCCTCCAAAGTAAAAGACGAACTTTCCAGGCAGTTAAGCCCGGCGAGGCACTGCCAGATTGCCGAAATTGCAGCGATCATCAGCCTTTGTGGAAAGATCATAATCTCGGAAGAGGACCATTATGCCATTAAAATCCACACGGAAAATGTGGCAGTTGCAAGAAAGTACTTTACATTATTGAAAAAAACATTTAATATAGTTACTGATGTCTCTATTAGAAGGAACGCCTATTTAAATAAAAACCGTACATACACGGTGACAATCCGGGAGCATGAGGATGCCCTCCGGGTGCTTCATGCCGCAAAGCTCCTTGACGAGCATGGAGAGGTGGGGGAAAATTTAAATGTGGTTCAGAATGTGGTGATCCAGCAGTCATGCTGCAGGCGCGCATTTATCCGCGGGGCGTTTCTGGCATCGGGGTCCTTAAGTGATCCCGAGAAATTCTATCATTTTGAGATCGTATGTGCAACAGAGGAGAAGGCGAAGCAGCTTCAGGGAATCATTGCCACCTTTGACTTAGAGGCGAAGATTGTTAAGAGAAAACGTTACTATATCGTATACATCAAGGAAGGCAGTCAGATCGTCGATATTTTAAACGTGATGGAGGCGCCGGTAGCACTGATGGAGCTGGAGAATATCAGAATTCTGAAGGACATGCGCAACAGCGTAAACCGTCAGGTAAACTGTGAAACCGCCAACATCAACAAAACGGTATCAGCTGCTGTGAAGCAGATAGAGGATATAGAATATATCAGAGATACAATAGGCCTGGAAAATCTGCCGGAGAATTTGGAAGAAATTGCTCGCGAGCGGGTAGAAAGACCGGAAGCAACATTAAAAGAGCTTGGGGAAGCTCTGGACCCTCCTGTTGGAAAATCAGGAGTAAACCACCGACTTAGGAAACTCTGCGATATAGCAGAGCAACTGCGGGACAGGAGCGAACGCAGCAGAATGGAATAGGGTCCGTTCACAGGAATGAGGAGGATAATTATGGTAAAAAAAACAGTCACCGTCGAACTTGCATCAGGATTAGAGGCCAGGCCGGTAGCCATGCTTGTACAGGTAGCCAGCCAGTATGAAAGCAGTATTTACGTGGAGATCGAGTCCAAGAAAGTAAATGCAAAGAGCATTATGGGTATGATGACCCTGGGTCTTGCAGCCGGAGAGCAGGTTACAATTTCTGCTGATGGTGCAGATGAAAACCAGGCCGTTACCGATATTGAAAAATATTTGAGCAACAACTAGAGAGTGTTTATACACTCCAAATTGGAAAAGGGAAACAGGCATGAATGATTCCGCGAAGGCCGCGGAGATTCATGTCTGTTTTTGGTTATATATCCCCTGAACGAAAAATCCCGCGCGTAAATAAAAAATATGCTATAATAAACGAATAGGATATGTTAAAATAATTTTGACGAGATATAAGAGATAAAACAAAGGAGACTAGAAACGTGGCATTTACACATTTACACGTCCATACGGAATACAGCCTTTTAGACGGCTCCTGTAAGATTAAGGAGCTGACGGCGAGGGCAAAAGAGCTGGGCATGGACAGCATGGCTATCACGGACCATGGCGTCATGTACGGCGTGATCGATTTCTACCGGGCGGCCAGAGAGGTGGGAATCAAACCCATCATCGGATGCGAGGTATATGTGACGGCCGGTTCCAGATTTGACAGAGAAACCACGAACGGGGAGGACCGCTACTATCATCTGGTGCTGTTGGCCGAGAACAACCAGGGTTATCAGAACCTGATGAAGATCGTGTCCAAGGGCTTCGTCGATGGATTTTATTATAAACCCCGTGTTGATTATGAAGTGCTGGAGACGTACCATGAGGGTATCATCGCTCTCAGCGCCTGTCTGGCCGGCGAGGTACAGCGCTATATCGAGCGCGGTATGTACGAGCAGGGAAAGAATGCGGCGCTCCGCTACCAGCAGATTTTTGGGGAAGGGAATTTCTTCCTGGAACTGCAGGATCATGGAATTCCGGCGCAGCACACGGTGAACCAGGGATTGCTGCGCATGAGCAGGGAGACCGGCATCAAGCTGGTTGCGACCAATGATATTCATTATACATTTGCGGAGGATGCCACACCGCACGATATCCTTCTGTGTATTCAGACCGGTAAGAAGGTAACCGATGAAAACCGCATGAGGTATGAGGGCGGCCAGTACTACTGCAAGACCGAGGAGGAGATGAGAAAACTCTTCTCCTATGCTGCCGAAGCGATCGACAACACACACGATATCGCCGAGCGCTGCAACGTGGAGATCGAGTTCGGCGTGACGAAGCTGCCCCGGTACGATGTGCCGGAGGGCTACGACTCCTGGGGATATTTAAACAAGCTCTGTTTCGAAGGATTTACGAAGCATTACCCTGACGACGACGGTACGCTGAAGGCCAGACTGGAGTATGAGCTGGACGTAATCCATACCATGGGATACGTGGATTACTTCCTGATCGTATGGGATTTCATCCATTATGCCAGATCCCAGGACATCATCGTGGGTCCGGGGCGTGGTTCTGCGGCTGGCAGCATCGTATCATACTGTCTGGGGATCACCAATATCGATCCCATCCGGTATAACCTGCTGTTCGAGCGGTTCTTAAATCCTGAGCGAGTATCCATGCCCGATATTGATATTGACTTCTGCTTCGAACGGCGACAGGAAGTTATCGATTATGTGGTGAGAAAGTACGGCAAGGAACAGGTTGTACAGATCGTCACCTTCGGTACGCTGGCGGCAAAGGGCGTGGTGCGCGATGTCGGACGTGTTCTGGACATGCCTTATGCCAGATGCGACGCTATTGCGAAGATGATACCGGGTGATCTGGGTATGACTCTGGAGAAGGCGTTAAAACAGAGCCCGGATTTAAGAAGTGCCTATAATGAGGACCCGGAGGTCAAATATTTAATCGACATGTCCATGCGTCTTGAAGGCCTGCCAAGGCATACCTCCATGCATGCGGCAGGAGTCGTTATCAGCCGTACCTCGGTAGACGAGTATGTTCCGCTTTCAAAGGCGGCTGACGGTACGATCACGACACAGTTCACCATGACCACGCTGGAGGAACTGGGGCTTTTAAAGATGGATTTCCTGGGACTCCGGACGCTGACCGTTATTCAGAATGCGGTGAAGGCTGTGGAGAAGAACCGCGGCGTGGCGCTCGATATGGATTATATCGATTACGACGACAAGGCGGTGCTGGAATCCATCGGAACAGGAAAGGATGACGGCGTGTTCCAGCTGGAGAGTTCGGGGATGAAGAGCTTCATGAAGGAGTTAAAGCCTCAGAGCCTTGAGGACATCATTGCCGGTATTTCCCTCTATCGCCCGGGCCCTATGGATTTCATTCCCAAATATTTAAAAGGAAAGAATGATCCCTCGTCCGCGACGTATGACTGCCCTCAGATGGAACCGATCTTAAGCCCGACCTATGGCTGTATCGTCTACCAGGAACAGGTTATGCAGATCGTGCGGGATCTGGCCGGATATACCATGGGCCGGAGTGACCTGGTTCGAAGAGCCATGTCGAAAAAGAAGACGTCGGTCATGGAAAAGGAACGCCAGAATTTCGTTTACGGAAATCCGGAAGAGGGTGTTATGGGCTGTATAGCCAACGGGATCGATGAGAAGATTGCCAATCATATCTACGATGAGATGATTGATTTTGCAAAGTACGCATTTAATAAGTCCCACGCGGCGGCTTATGCCGTGGTTTCTTATCAGACCGCTTTCTTAAAATACTACTATCCGCAGGAATATATGGCGGCCCTGCTGACCTCGGTCATGGATAATGTGACCAAGGTATCGGAATACATTTTAAGCTGCCGGCAGATGGGGATATCCATCCTTCCGCCGGATATCAATGAAGGGGAGAGCGGCTTCTCGGTTTCCGGAGGTGCGATCCGCTACGGCCTCTCGGCGATCAAGAGCGTCGGCAAATCCGTCGTGGAGCTGATCGTCTCAGAGCGGGAGAGCAACGGGCTTTTCACCTCCATCGAAGACTTTGTGGACCGCATGAGCAATAAGGAGGTCAACAAGAGGACGCTGGAGAACTTCATCAAGTCGGGTGCGCTGGATACCCTTCCCGGAACCAGGAAGCAGAAGGTCCTGGTGGCGCCGGAGCTTCTGGATCAGAGGAGCAAGCAGAAGAAGAACTCCATGGAGGGGCAGCTGACGCTGTTCGACATTGCCAGCGAGGAAGAGAAGACACGGTACCAGATTACCTTCCCCAATGTGGGAGAATTTCCGAAGGAGGAGCTTCTGGCCTTTGAGAAGGAGGCGCTGGGAATCTACGTAAGCGGCCACCCGCTGGAGGCCTATGAGGCCACCTGGAGGAATAATATCACCGCGGTTACCATAGATTTCATAGTGGATGAGGAGACGGAAGCGGCCCGCGTCCAGGATGGCACGTATGTGACCATCGGCGGCATGATCACAGGGAAGACGGTGAAGACGACAAGAAACAACAAGCTGATGGCGTTTCTCACGCTGGAGGATTTAGTCGGATCTGTGGAGGTAATCGTATTTCCAAAGGATTATGAGAGCAAAAGGGAGCTGTTTGTGGAGGACGCCAAGGTCTTTATCCAGGGCCGCGCTTCCATCGGTGACGATCCGGTGGGAAAGGTCATCTGTGAGCGCGTAATCCCCTTCCAGAGCCTTCCAAAGGAGCTGTGGCTGAAGTTCCCCGACAAAGACGTTTACATGGCCAGAGAGGCCGAAATCCTTTCAGAACTGAAAGAGTCGGAAGGAAATGACACCGTGATCATTTATCTGGAAAAGGAGCGGGCGAAAAAGGTTTTACCGGCCAATAGAAATGTAAGTGCTTCCAATGAACTTGTCTCTGTTTTGGCTGAAAAACTTGGTGAAAAAAATGTCAAGGTTGTAGAAAAAACAGTTGAAAAGATAAGGAAAATGAATTAGAATACAATTTGTATGATTTGGTAAGAACGAAGACAGTTTACAATAAAAGATGTTCAGAAACAGGAGGAAGTTACTATGGCAAAACAAGTAAAGACTATCGGCGTATTAACCAGCGGCGGTGACGCACCGGGTATGAATGCGGCAATCCGTGCGGTTGTCAGGACGGCTATCCATAAAGGATTAGAAGTAAAGGGCATCATGAGAGGATACGCGGGCCTTCTGCAGGAAGAAATTGTTGATATGACGAGTACCAGCGTGTCGGACATTATTCACCGTGGCGGTACGATTCTCTATACAGCCAGATGCCAGGAGTTCACAACGGCTGAGGGCCAGAAAAAGGGCGCCGATATCTGTAAGAAGCATGGGATTGACGGCCTGGTGGTAATCGGCGGTGACGGTTCCTTCCGCGGAGCGGGAAAGCTTTCCGCACTTGGAATTAATACCATAGGACTTCCGGGAACCATCGATCTGGATATCGCATGTACCGATTACACCATCGGTTTTGATACTGCTGTGAACACGGCGATGGAGGCCATCGACAAGGTGCGTGATACATCTACTTCCCATGAGCGCTGCAGTATCATTGAGGTTATGGGACGCAACGCCGGTTACATTGCCCTGTGGTGCGGCTTCGCCAACGGAGCGGAGGATATTCTTCTTCCGGAGCGTTACGACGGTGACGAGCAGGCGCTGATTAACCGCATTATTGAGAACAGAAAACGCGGCAAGAAGCATCATATCATCATCAACGCGGAGGGTATCGGCCATTCTTCTTCCATGGCGAAGAGAATCGAGGCGGCAACCGGCATTGAGACGAGAGCAACGATTCTGGGCCACATGCAGCGTGGCGGCGCGCCTACCTGCAAGGACAGAGTTTATGCTTCCATTATGGGTGCGAAGGCGGTTGAGCTTCTCTGCAAGGGCGAAAGCAACCGCATCGTGGCTTACAAGCACGGCGAATACGTAGATTTCGATATTCAGGAAGCACTGAATATGCACAAGGATATTCCGGAGGATCAGTATCAGATCAGCAGAATGCTGGTTCGGTAATCTGAGGAGCATAGGTTTGCCGGTCGGCGGACTGTAGGATTAGTAGAATCGGGTAAAAGGGTTTGGGAGAATTCCCGCAGACGATACACGGTGTTTGGTGTATGGAGGCGGGGATTCTCCTTTTTGATTGAAAATGGGCTTGCGGGATGATTGAATGCATGATATACTATAAATACAAGTAATTAGTACTGCGAAAACAGATAATAGCCTTCCATAAGAAGCTATCACCATATCCAGAATTCTGTTCCGTATTCACGGGTCATAGTGCCGTCCGGCATCTGGTTTTCCTGCGTCGATTCTGACGATGTTTCCTGATTTGTTATAGAGTGTTATAGAGTTTCAATAGAAAATAATATGGAAAGCAGGGTTATTGTCTGTCGGTTTTAATGCTGTTATAATGGAGATAGGTTCTTATATAGCTTGGTTTGGAGGCTATATGCAAGAAAAGAGGAAGAATGATTCAATGGTTGGAGTATCTGGCGCTGGTGGTTCAATGGCTGGCGTATCAGGCGTTGGCAATGCACCTGTTCCGCCGGAAAATCTTCCGCTGGAGGACATGATTCTAAAGTCCGCTGTCACGTATTTTGGGGAGGTGCTGCTTCCATATCTTGGGATCGACTATGAGGTTAAGGGGATTGCGCCCACGGAACTGGTGTATCTGGAAGTTAAGGGAATGATCGAGGATTTTACCTATATTGTTTCCGACCGTTCCTGGATCCATCTGGAATTTGAAAGTGACAAGGTCACGGAAAAGGACCTGCGCCGCTTTCGGGCATATGAGGCGGTAACCGGCTATACATATCGGGTTGTTCCTGTGCGGTTAAAAGACTGGGACGCCGATCAGTTGTATGATCAGTTGAAGCATAAGCAGCAGGCGGGAGAGAGCATTGATCGGAAGGATGTGATTCCGGTACTGCTGGCGCCGCTGATGTCCGGGAATATGCCGGAAAAAGAGCGATTTATAGAAGGAAATCGTCTGCTTCAGACCTCCGCAGAAATTACGGCGGATGAAGGGGTGAAGATGCAGGCAGTTCTCTATGCACTGGCTGTGAAGTTTTTGGACTCGAAAGATTTAGAAGAAGTAAAGGAGGAATTTTCCATGACATTATTGGGGCAGATGCTTGTAAATGATGGAATCGAAAGAGAAATCGAAAGAGGAATCGAAAGAGGAATTGAAAAAGGCAGAAGTGAAACGCTGAGAGAACTTGCTATCGAAATGCGGAAAAACGGAGAGCCATATGAAAAAGTTTCCCGGTATACAAGGACCGCTGTCGAGACGATCCGGCTATGGGAAAAGGAAAATGAATGTGACATTGTCAGGGAATCTTGATTCAATTTTCAAATCCGCAGTTTGAGGACCATATAGATCGTAAATATCAGGCGTGGAGCGATGGGGGACGACGCACTGTCTGTGGACTGCTTTTGAACTATAGAAGAGACTGGCACGGCAGTGGGTATCTTTGCAGCAAAAGGTATTTGTAATTTATTTTCGTGCGTAAGCCAGGATAAACTTGTAAACTTACAGAATTATTAAGAGGTGTGGTTCTTCATGAGGCTGAGAGAGATTTCGGGGGTTTCGTTCCGCCTGGGAGCCGGGGCCGGAGCACTTCCCCCGGTTTCGGCTCATGGTTTCGGCCGGGGCATCTCTAAGGCCGGAAGGATACAAAAACAAGGGTACCGATGACATTCATCGGGAACTCCTGAAGGACTTCCCGATTCAGGTCCTCTAAAAATCTGACTTTGAGGTCAGATTTTTCCCCTCGTTTTTGCACCCTTCCGGCCTAAGAGCTGCCGACGTCCTGCAAAAATCGCCGAAACCGGGGGAAGTGCTCCGGCCCCGGCTCCCAGGCGGAACGAAAACCCCGAAATCCCAGCTTAAGTTAATGACGAAAGCAGCTTTTCATAATTCTGTAAGTTTACAAGTTCATCCTGTGAGTAAGCGCTTACACATTGACAGCATTTGGTAATAATGATAAACTAAAAATGTAGTTATTTTACTGATTAAAATAAAGAAACAGAGATGTAAGCGATTACATAATTGGGCGTAGAATATGAGCTGAGCCCTGTTATGCACCGCGGGAATGAACGATGAGGAGATGTAAAATCATGGAAGATATCTATGAGTTGTCCGGTTTGATGCAGATGTACCAGGCAACGGGCGCAGCCGGATATGGGGATCGTGTTCTGGAACGAATCAACAGGACCGGTCTGCCGGCAGGCGGAAACCTTCTCTCCGGGAGGGAAGCCGGAGCATATCTGTTTGCTCTGAGGCAGACTGGGAAGCAGGAATACCGGAATGCGGCAGATCTTGTTTTTAACCGACTGGTGAGTGGGGAAGAAGTGATAAGTGAGACGGCCATGCCTTTTTATGCGGAGTATGATACTTTATTTAATAAAAAAGCCCACTATGGAGAGATCGCGGCGTATTTTGAGAGAAAAGAGGCGTGGTCAGGTCAGGAGGCTGCCGCACTGATTGATACAATTGATCGGATGTCGATGGAAATCTATGAATACTACAGGGCGTTGTGTGATTTGTTTAAGCAGGTAATCCGCCAGGGAATGTTGGCAGTAGTTCAAAACACGGAAGTACAAAACGTGGAAGTACAAAGCATGGAAGTACAAAGTGCGGAAGCGCATCTGAATAACGGAAGGGCCTGGGCTGGCTACGCAGTTTTAAAGGCGTGCAACATGGGGATATTAAACCGTGAAAAATATGGAGAGTCTGGACTCCGGATCTGGAGACGCTTCGAAGAGCAGCAGGAACAGGAAGATGGACTTGGGAATATGCTGAAGGCACAGTACCTGGTCTTTGAAAAAGACAGGGAAAAATGGTCTGTTGATATGCGAGGATGAAGAACATGGAGCTAAAGGTGATTTGTATGACCGCCCGGTCAGCGACATTGGAGACAGAGGCGGGCCGGATTTTTGAATTTGATACTGAGGGAGAGGTTTACATAAACGGGAGCCTTTATAAGAGGACAAACCGGGTGATTTTCAGTCTGTTTGGATTAAAGCCGGATACGGAGTATGAGGTATGCTTAAAGCGGGATGGGGAAGAGGCGAGAACCGTTTTTCGTACGGATTATGAATTCGTGACTCTCAATGTCAAAGAGGTCGGAGCAAAGGGAGACGGGATACAGGATGATACCGGATTTATACAGGCGGCGATTCTGGCATGTCCTAAGAATGGACGCGTGCTGATACCAAAGGGAGTATACCGGATTACCAGTCTGTTTTTAAAAAGTCATATCAGGCTGGAGCTGGCAGCCGGAGCTGTTTTGGCGGCGGATACCGACCGCTTCAGATATCCAAGATTTCCAGGTATGATTGAAAGCTACGATGAGACAGAGGATTATAACTTAGGGACGTGGGAGGGAAATCCTCTTCCCATGTTTGCTGGAATTATCAATGGAATTGAAGTGGAAGATGTGGTAATCTATGGAGAGGGACTGGTGGACGGCCAGGCTTCCTTTGAGAACTGGTGGAACGATGTGGGAACAATGCGGGGAGCTTTCCGGCCGCGTATGGTATTTCTGGAGAGGTGTAAGAGCATCACGCTTCAGGGATTTCATCTGAAGAACAGCCCCACCTGGGTACTTCATCCGTATTTCAGCCAGGGACTGCGTTTTTTGGATCTGGATATTAGGAATCCTGCGGACTCGCCCAATACAGACGGATTGGATCCGGAATCGTGCAGAGATGTGGAGATTGCGGGGCTGCATTTTTCCCTCGGTGATGACTGCATTGCCATAAAGTCAGGGAAAATTTATATGGGGCGCCGCTATAAGACTCCTTCGGAGAATATTGAGATTCGCCAGTGCCTGATGGAAAATGGCCATGGTGCGGTTACGGTGGGAAGCGAGGTCGGAGCCGGTGTAAAGGCGGTGCAGGTGAAGGACTGTCTGTTCCGGTGCACTGACAGAGGTCTCCGGGTGAAAACCAGGCGCGGAAGGGGAAGGGATTCGGTGCTGTCTGATATTTCCTTTCAACATATAATCATGGAGAATGTCATGACTCCATTTGTGGTCAACAGCTTCTATTTCTGTGATCCGGATGGAAAGACGGATTACGTGCAGTGCAGGGAAGCTTTGCCGGTAGACGAGCGGACACCGGAGATTAAAAACCTGTCCTTTAAAGATATTAAAGCATGGGACTGCCATGTGGCGGCTTCTTTCCTCTGCGGTCTGCCGGAGCAGAAGATCCGTAAGATTGAGCTGGAAAATGTGGAGATATCCTTTGCTGAACAGGCCAGGGAAGGCGTTCCAGCTATGATGGAAGGGGTGGAGGCCTGCTCCAGACAGGGATTTACCGTGATGAATGTGGATACGCTGATCTGTAAAAATGTAACCATTACCGGACAGAGGGGCGATGCGTTTATTATGAGCAATATTGATTATTTTGAATATAAGGAGGAAACGAAGTTGCAGATAGGAATTCGATTACACGATATTGAACCAGGAACACTGGAACAGAGAGTTATGAGAGCACATGAACAGGGATTTACCTGTGGCCATCTGGCGCTTGCAAAGACGGTGACGGAACACTCTGTTGCCAATTCAGCGCTGACACCCGGGTATGCTGCATATTTAAGAAAGATGTTTGCAAAGTACGATGTGGACATTGCAGTCCTGGGCTGCTATTTGAATCTCGCCCACCCGGATCCGGAAGAATTAAGGAAGATACAGGAACGGTACTTTGCACATATTCGGTTTGCTTCTATTTTAGGATGCAGTGTGGTGGGAACAGAGACAGGGGCTCCCAATGCGGATTACCATTTTGAACCGGCGTGCCATACGGAAGAGGCGCTTCAGACATTTATAACGAATGTGCGCCCGATAGTGGCGTGTGCGGAAAAGTTTGGCGTTATTCTTGCTATCGAACCGGTTTGGAGTCACATTGTTTACGATTCGAAACAGGCACTTCGGGTTTTGAAGGAGATCAATTCTCCTAATCTCCAGATCATTCTGGATCCGGTCAATCTTCTTTCAGTGGAAAATAGCAGGGATTATGAGTCTGTCTTTACTCAGGCGATTCGGGATTTGGGAGAGTATACCGCGGTTCTGCACATGAAAGATTTCGTCGTGAAAGAGGATAGAATCGTTTCCGGTGCTCCGGGTACCGGAATCATGAAATACGATACGATCATGGATTTTGTGCGGAAGGAAAAACCGTATATTCAGATGACGATCGAGGACAGCACACCGGAAAATGCAGTGGAATCAAGGGAATTCTTAGAGAGCTTTGAGGGATGAAGGTCGCAGGAATAACGAGAATATTCTTATAGTTTACAAGAATGATGGGGACTGATATCAGCGGACTGAGTCGAATGGAACAGAGAAAGGGACGGACCTTAACAGGACCGTCCCTTTCTCTGCTGCACTTATTTACGTTTCACCGGAATCCAGATTTCACTTTCATAATCCAGCTGACTGCAGTCGCTCATGGAATACCATTCGATATTCATATTCATGGAAAACTCATAGTCCGGGTTGCCGGGAAGCCATTCCTTGAAAATCTTTGTGTTGACTGCCTGCAGGGAGCCGGGAAGCGGTCCGGTGCAGTGGAATTTTGCCCACTCCGCGGCGGGAATCTCGAATACCTTCATGCCCTCGGGAACAGGGCCTCCGTTGTAATGGCCAACAATCAGATAGTGAAAGGTGTCTCCGCCGGGATTATCGTCTATGCAGATACCGAATTCTCCGATTTTACAGATGTCAATTGCCTGCTGCACTTCGGGAGGATTATCTCCGCGGTCGAAGTGCTCACAGAACTGATTCCAAAGTTTCGGAATTGTCTGATAGGAATCGTCAAAACGAACCTCGTATTCATAGCCGATTACCGAAAATACATTCATCTTTTCTACTGCATAATCCATGTCATTTCCTCCTTGTACTGAAACGGTTATTTTTAAAGGCAAAAATGTGTGGATTTTATTGGAAGTTTTCTTCATCTGCGCTGGCGAAACTCCGTGAAAACGGCTGAATGCCTTTGTGAAGCTCTCAGGTGTGTCGTATCCGTACCGGTAAGCCAGGTCAATTACCTTAGTGCCTCCGGCAATGACATCCAGTGCGGCCAGATACAGCCTGCGGTATCGGATATATTCTCCGATGGAGTAACCGGTCATGATGCTGAAGCCTTTCTGGAGATAAAACGACGAGATATGTACCTCTGCGGCCACATCGTCGGGGCTGATATCCTCCAAAAGATGGTTTTCCATAAAATTAATTGAACGTTTTAAACTTTCTGTCCATTCCATTGTTCCTGCCTCCTGGTTATGAGCACTTCACGTCTGTCTTTTGGACGCTTACGTGCAGTGACTATAATGATGGTAACGCATAAACGGAATAAAATCCTGTCATTCCGTGGCTTTATTTGTCCGGCTGACATGGAGCCGGAAAATCGCCGGTGCTCCTGTATGTTCCTGCGTGTGGATTGACTGATTCTGATTTTTTCAGTTCTGATAAAAGTATAATGATCTGTTCCGCGTTTTCTCTTGCCTGCTCCAGAGAAGTAAGAAGGTGGTCACAGGCAGTCAGAATGTCGTCATCCGGCCTCGGCGTATCGATGGCATCACGGATACTGGCCTCCGGATTGAGGGACAGCGCAGACAGCATACGTAGGATGGCGGAAAGAGAGTAGTTGGCGCAGCGAAGGGATTTGATGATAATCAGCCGTTCCAGATCGCGGGAAGTGTAAACGCGGCGGCCATTCTGGGATTTCGCTTCCTCCAGCAGTCCGTTGCGCTCCCAGTTGCGCAGCGTGTCCACGGTGATGTGCAGGGAAAGGGCGGCCTGTGTTCTCGTGAGAAGCAGGTCGTCGGAAATACGCGTACGCCCGGAAAGGATTTGTCCGGCAATCTGTATGGCTGTCTCCCCATTCTGTTTTTCTTCGTTGATCTGGGTCAGATAGATATCAGAGAGGAGCAGCGCCTTATCAATGTCACCGGATGCACACGACTTTACGATTGCAGCAGCCTGTTTCCGCAGGCCGTTCTGAAGGACTTCAACCTGAAAGGCCAGACGCGCGATCCGAAACTGGATCAGGTGGTAATCCGTGAATACCCGGTAACCGTTGGTTTTTCGCTCCGGCCTCGTAATCAGCCCCAAGTCCTCGTAAAGCCGCACTGTGTTGGGATGGATTCCGATAAGCTTTGCCACATCGGAAGTTGAGTAAGTATTTATCATGTCAATTGCCTCCGGTTTAATATCATAATCATATCATAACCAAAAAGCCTGGTGTTATAGTGGAGGGTTTTCCTGCCTTCCTCCAGTTTACCACAGAAATGGTATTCAGTTAAGAAACTGATAAGAATTTGACAGCAGTTTTCTAAGGACTTTTTTTCATCGGCCATTTATAATGGTGGTATCGGAGGAAAGAGACCGGTTAAGAAGGGAGAAAGACGATGAAAGAAATCGTTATTCAGACAGATAAATTGTGTAAGAGCTTTTCCAGCGGCGGGAGGCTGCAGCATGTGCTTAAAAATCTGGATTTGAGTATCTATAAAGGAGACTTTACCGTGATTATGGGGGCTTCCGGCTCGGGTAAGTCCACATTGCTTTATGCGCTGTCGGGAATGGATAAGCCGACGCTGGGAGAGGTGATGTACGGAGATGTGAAGATTAACCATCTGGGAATCAGCGATATGGCTGTGTTCCGCAGGAAAAACTGCGGGTTTGTATTTCAGCAGATTCATCTTTTGGACAATATGAGCGTTTTGGACAATGTGCTGGCCTGCGGTCTTCTGGTGTCCAGGGATAAAAAGGCCGTTGCAGCCAGGGCAAAGGAGCTGCTGGGCGAAGTCGGAATTATGAAAGAGGACTGGGGAAAGTTTCCGTCCCAGCTTTCCGGCGGCGAGGCTCAGCGGGTAGGCATTGTGAGGGCACTGATCAATGAGCCGGCCGTGATATTTGCAGATGAACCCACAGGAGCCTTAAATTCGGCGTTTGGAGAGCAGGTGTTAAATACCCTGAGCGAGGTGAACAAGAAGGGCCAGAGCATTGTTGTCGTCACTCACGATGTGAAGACTGCGAGGCGGGCAGACCGGGTGGTCTATTTGAAGGACGGCATGATCTGCGGCGAGTGCCGGATGGGTACGTATACCAGCAATGATATGGCGCGTCATGAGAAGCTGAATGCGTTTTTGACGGAAATGGGGTGGTAAGATGCCGGTTTTTATGATTGCCATGGCAAATATCAGAAAGAAAAAGGGCGTGGCCGTTTCCATGGGTGTTCTCATACTGCTGTCAGTGGCTATTTTTAATGTGGGACTCACTTTGCTGGCGGGAATTAACCATTTTTACGACACGGAAAATGACAGGCTGGGCGGAGCGCATTACATGGTCCGGTTTACGGGAAATGAGTACCGTGAAGAGTATCTCGACTTCTTCTTGCAGGATCCGAGGGTGGAAACCGCAGAGACGGACGAATTTGTAATGATGGATATGGCCTCCTTCCCGGAAGGCGGCGTTATCTCCGCCAACTTCCTGAATATGGACCGCAGCAGGAAGATCGGCGGCTACTTCGTGGCGGAGCAGACCGAGGTGCCGGAGGAGGATGAGGCAGTCTGCATTCCGGTGTTTATGAAGGACATGGGATATGGACTGGGGGATGAGCTGATCCTGAATTATAATAAAAAAGATTACCATTTCCGCATAGCGGGCTTCACGCAGTCCACCTGGCTTCACTCTTCGGTCAGCAGCATGGTGAATTTCTATATGCCGGAGAAGGCGTATGAAAAACTGTACGAACAGCAGGGCGGCGGATATATGCTCCTGGTGCGGGTGAAGGATCAGGCTGATTTAAAAGGATTAATCGCGGATTTTAAGAAAAATACGGATGTAAATATTGAAGCGATTTCCATGGATGCGAAGGCTATGGAAATAACCATCGACGACATGAGAAACGGAACCACCATGGTGGTTACCATTATTTCCGTGGTACTGTTTGTATTCTCGTTTTTGATGGTGATTGTCGCTGTGATAGTGATGAAATTCAGGATTTCCAATCATATTGATTCTCAGATGCGAGGTATTGGAGCGCTGGGAGCCGTGGGGTATACGGGAAGGCAGATCCGGTGGTCGGTGGTCCTGGAGTTTATCATCATCGGAATGATCGGAACAGTGTTGGGAATCGCCCTTTCCTATGGGATCATCGCAGCCCTGGGCGGGCTGATTACAAGCTCGGTGGGCGTTACCTGGAGGAGCGGTGGACATATCGGCTTCGATATCCTGAGCGCGGCCTTTATCATGGCTGTAGTGGTGTTGGTCGCATGGCGTTCCGCCGCGGCAGCAGCCAGAATTGTTCCGGTGGAGGCGCTGCGGGGCGGCATCAAATCCCACAGCTTCAAGAAGGAGCATTTTCCGCTGGAACGGACGCGGGGCTCTCTCTCCATGGTGCTGGGATTAAAGAGCATGGCGTTTAGCCGGAAAATGTATTTTATGGTTGGCATCATTTTCGCCGGCATTGCATTTGCCAGCGCGTTTTCCATCATCACCTGGTGGAATATGGGGATTAACGACGAGCTGGTGCTTAAGATGACAGGATATGAGATCAGCGATATCATGGTCTATAAGGCCCCTCACGAAAATTACGAGGAACTGACGGAAAAGATCGGCGCCATGGAGGGCGTCAGAAAAGTGAGCCTCTATGAGATGGAGTCCCTGAGCGTGGAGGGCGAGCTGTTAAGCTGCTACGTGTCGGACGACTTTGGTAAACTGGAAATGGTGGAGGTCTATGAAGGGAATTTCCCGGAATACGATAATGAGATCGTGGTGACGGGACTTCTCGCCAGGAGCTGGGGAAAGAAGATTGGGGATACCATTACGGTATCTTCAAACGGAGCTTCCGCTGAATATGTGATCTGCGGGCTGACACAGACCATGAATAACTTCGGCCGCATCTGCTTTATGCATGAGACAGGACTTTTAAGAGTGGAGCCGTACTACGAAAAGAATTCCATTCAGGTGTACTTAGAGCCGGGGCTGGATATCGATACGTTTATCGGGGCCATGGAGCAGAGCTTCCGAGTGCTTTCACCATCTGTGTCACCTGGTAATACGGGAGCGGATATGAACAGCAATACAGATAACAGCACAGATTCCGGTACAAATGCCGGTACAAATGCCGGTACGGACAGCGGCACAAGTATGGATACCGGCACGAAAAAACAGGAAGCTCTGGCCGCGGCGAAGAGAAAGGCGGAAGAGAAGCTCGCTGCCCTGATATCCATGTACGGCGTGGACAGCGCCCAGTATGCCCTGATGGTAGACGGCGAAGTCGTCTTAAGCGGTGATACGAACGATTATGAGATAGACAGGATTGAAAACAACAGACGGCTCTTTGTGTCCAATGTGGACAGCATTGCCGATTCCACACGCATGATGGCAGCCCTCATCATCACGGGAACCGTGCTTCTGGTGGTGCTGGTGCTTTATATGGTGATCAAGTCGATGCTCACAAGGCGGAGAGGAGAATTCGGCATCTACAAGGCTCTGGGCTATACGGACAGACAGCTGATGGAACAGATCGCCATAAGTTTTCTGCCTGCATCGGTGGGAGGAACGCTTGCCGGTTCCCTTGCGGCCTGCCTGTCGGTGAACCGCATGGCCAGTC
Source organism: Hungatella sp. SB206 (assembly GCF_051132295.1). Classification (NCBI taxonomy): domain Bacteria; kingdom Bacillati; phylum Bacillota; class Clostridia; order Lachnospirales; family Lachnospiraceae; genus Hungatella; species Hungatella sp. SB206. Next base: position 2,317,842 of record NZ_CP096603.1, read on the forward strand.
TCTTGTTTGAACAGCTGGGAATTTCGGAGATGAATTTTGTAGTGGAGCCGTGGCTGATTCTTCTTATGGCTTTCGCTCTGGTGGTATTCGCATTTGCGGTTTCTATGGTGCTGGCGGGAAAAATCAGAGGCATCACGGTATATGGATTGTTGACGGAGGAATGATGAGGATGAAGAAGAGATGGTACCATGTAACCGCCGTTCTGGCGGCTGCGGCAATATTTTCCGGAATGAACGGTTTTGGCCGGGAGGCCTGCCTGGCGAAAGAGACGGTACCGGCGGGGACGGAGGGCGTGGGAGTCCAGGCTGCGGCTGAGCCCCTCATGTACGGGATCGGCTCCACCAGCAAAGTGGTGACCGCGGCTGCGGTCATGAGGCTGGCCGATGAGGGGAAGCTTGATCTTAAGAAACCGCTCATCACATACATTCCGGAGTTTGAGATGGCGGATGAGCGGTATCGCAGGATAACGCCGGAAATGCTCCTGGATCACAGTTCCGGGCTTCCTGGCAGCACGTTAAATAATGCCATGCTGTTGGGAGACAACGATACGGAAAATCATGATATGCTGCTGGCGCGGCTTAAGAAACAGCGCCTGAAATCCGATCCGGGAGATATCCAGGTGTACTGCAACGATGGCTTTACACTGGCGGAAATATTGGTGGAGCGGGTGACCGGACTTAGCTTTACGGAGTACATCGACCGGGAATTTTCGGAAAATCTTGGCCTGACACAGTTCAAGACGCCTCAGAGCGGCAATCTGTCGGGCCGCCTGGCGAAGATATACGATGAGGGCACCGGGGAGGAACTTCCTCCGGAACATGCCAACGTGATCGGCAGCGGCGGTATTTACGCGACGGCCATGGACTTATGCCGCTTCTCGGAAATATTTATGAAAAACAGAGCAGGTAATGCCGGACTGCTGTCCGACGGAGCGCTGCTTGCCATGGAAACCAGCCGTTACAACGAGGAGATCAACCCGAACGGCTATGATACGACCTTATCCTATGGGCTTGGATGGGACAGCGTGGAAACGTATCCATTCAGCCGCTATGGGATAAAAGCCCTCGTTAAGGGCGGCGATACGAACTTCTATCACGGCAGCTTAACGGTGCTTCCGGAAGAGAATATTTCCTGTGCCGTGCTTACCAGCGGCGGTTCCAGCACGCTGAACCAGCTGGCTGTTCAGGAGATTGTGATGACGTATCTGGACGAGGTCAAAAGAATTGAGCGGGGAGATGAAGAGAGTGTAAGCCGTGGAGAGAAGGCGGACGCCATGCTGCCTGTGGAAATGGCAGAGCGCTCCGGCTGGTACGCCGGCAGCGATCTGTTAAAGCTCTCTGTCTCCGGCGAAGGGGAGATGACAGTTGCCTCCGAAGGAAGCGGAAGGCGGAGAGAGCAGGTCTATCGACTTGGAGAAGACGGTGGATTCTACTCTATGGACGGCAGCTATATCAGTGCCTCGGGAGAACTGTCGAAGGGAAGCGGCGGACGGATCGGGCGAACCAGACTGAGTTTCCAGGAAGGAAAAAAGGGAAGAGAGTATTTGATGGCGGAAAGCATGGAGGTCTACCCTGGCCTTGGCCGTGTGGCCACGTATCTTCCTGTCGGCACTCGGTATACCGGCAATGCGCCGGCGGAGACTGCGGTATCAGCCTGGAAGGCGCTGGATGGCCAGGAGTATTATCTCTTAAGCGAAAAGTATACTTCCAGTGCGTGGCTGAAACGGTTCATGGTGAAGCCTCTGCTGCTTGACGAACCGAGGGGAATTCTTTCCTTTGAGAATCTGGAGCTGCGTATGGCAGAGGTCACGGATGAGGCGCATGCGAGATTTTTTACAGAGGTTCCGGGGCAGGCGGGCCGCGATTTAAATGATTATACGCGGACGGAGGAGAATGGAAAACAGTATCTGGAATCGGGAAGCTACCGCTATATTGCAGCAGCGGACGCAGAAGCGTTTCCTGACGCAGACAGTGAGCGGACCATCGGAGCAGACGGGGAGGCGGTCTGGTTCATTACCGGAGACAGGAATCAGAAACGTCCGGTTATCATCGAAAAACCGGAGAACGGCGCATGGTACGTGTATGACCATACCGGCCGCGACATGAAATGTGTATCGAGTTCGTGGACATTGAGTGAGGACCATCCGTTCTATCTCCCGGAGGACGGCCGAGTGGTACTGGTGGGCGAAGCGGGAGCCGCGTTTACGATCCGTTATGCGGATTAGAGCGTGTCTCAAAGTTCCCTGCACAGCGTTCCCGGAACACGGAGGCCGGCCCGGTCCTGACGCACTGTCAGGTACCGGGATGGCGAAGCGGAAGATAGAGAATGACTGAAAAACCGTCACTGCGGTTCCTGCATTCGATGATGCCGCCCATACGCTCCATCAGATTTTTGGAGATATAGAGTCCGAGTCCGGAGCCATCGGCCTTTTTGTCCGAGTTGGAGCCGCGGAAGAATTTGGTAAAAAGGCTGGGGAGTTCCTCATCGGGGACTCCCTTTCCGTAATCCATAAACTCGACGCGCAGGCCGTCTTCTGTTAAGTCAGACACCACGTTTATATCGCTTCCCGCGTATTTGTAGGCGTTATTTAAGATGTTGCCGATGACCTGTTCCAAGCGGAACGGATCGATGAGGAGAATGCAGCCGGGAAGCGTAAATGGCGATATTCTGCCGCAGTAATCGGCATCCCGGATCATGGTTTCGACTAAACGGCTGCTCGCCTCCGACAGGTTTACGGTCAGTTCCCCCAGCTCGTCTAAAGAGGCCTGAAGCATGTTGGTGATCAGATGGTCGATCTGGTCGGATTTCTGGTAAATGGTCTGAAGGCGTTCTCTGACCGGCGCCTCTTTTTCCGTGACCAGCAGAAGCTCGCTGGTCAGCTTGATGGACGCGACCGGAGTCTTGATATCGTGGCTCAGCGAAGCAACCAGCTCTTTCTTGCTCCGGTTTGCCTCCGCTTCCTTAAATCTCGCCTCCCTTAACTGATCCCGCATGATGTCAAAGCTTTCGGTAAATGCGCCGAACACGTGCTTTCTGTCCATGGGAAGGGGGAAATCCAGATCGCCCATGGCGATGTGTCGGGTGAAATCTTTCATACGCCGAAACGGCTTTAAAACGGCATGGTTCAAATAAGCAGTACAGATCAAAATAGGAATCAGCGGCAGCAGCAGAAGAAGAACGGCGAAAAAGGCCAGTTCTTTTTTTGCTTTCAGAAGAGCAGCATCGTATCCGGTGGCAATGAACACATGGCCCTTCACGGCCTGGCCGATGGTGAGATCCAGCACGGTATCGTGTCTGCGGATCGCCTCGGTCATGGTTTCAGGGGCGGCGGCAGAGGTCTTTAGCAGAATGTCTCCCGAGAGGTCTGCGACCGTGTAATCGTAGGGAAAGGAATCCGGTTTAAAAAAGGTTCCCTGTTCCCACTGGGCGGCCGTCTCTTTTTCGATGCGGTTGATGGAAACCATATCGATTGCCGGCATCTCCAGAGAGGAAAAAAGCCGGAACAGAAAGACGGCGCCCAAAAGGAGCCAGGAAACCAGAAACAGTAATGTCCATTTTTTCTTAATCATCGCATTCTCCATTCTCCATGCGGTATCCCGTACCCCATACCGTTAAGATGAGCAGCGGGTGATTGGGGTCTTTCTCAATCTTCTCCCGCAGATGGCGGATGTGGACCGATAAGGTGCCCTCGCCCACATAGGGGTCCGGCCAGACGTTCTCCAGAAGCTCTTCCTTCGTGACGACGCGTCCAAGATTCTGCGCCAGATAAACAAGCAGCCGGAATTCCATTTCTTTCAGTTTGACCGGTTTTCCGCCTACGGTTACCTTGTGGGCGGAGAGGTCGATCTCGACATCGGCGATCCGCAGGGGACCGGTTTCCACGGTCCGTGCACACCGTTTTAAGACGGCCTTTACCTTGGCCAGCAGAACGCTTAAGGTGTATGGCTTGGTGATGTAATCATCACCGCCGATGTTTAACGCAGTCAGAATATCGTCGTCGCTGGTGCGGGCGCTGATAAACAGAATCGGAACATCCGTCTGTTCCCGCAGCTTCTTGCAGAGTCCGAAGCCGGACCGGTCTCCCAGATTGATATCCAGCAGAAGAAGGGAGACCGTATTCTCTTTTAAAAAGTCAATGCACTGTTCGTAGCTGGTTACATAGGCTGATGACAGCTCAAATAAGTTAAAGTATTCCGAGGTAGAACTGGCGATTGCTGTCTCGTCGTCTACAATCAGGCAGTCGTAATGCATGGCAGTCTCCTGTTCTTGTCACGATGACCCGTGCGCAGCGCGTACGAGTCATCATTGGTTTGTTATTATTCTTCTGGATTCGTATAGTTCCACGGTTCATCCGGCGCAGTCTGGAAATCTTCCGCAGGACGGTTATAACGCAGGTTCAAGAAGCCCTGGAAATCCTTCTGGAATGTCTTTTCAAGTTCTTTTTTGTAGCCGAGAATCATGTGAGGCTGCTGCTGTTCATAAACATTTAATGCGGCCATGGCCTCTTTTTCCGACGCAGCCAGGGTATGTAAGCGTCTGTTGATATCGTACAGGCGCAGGGAGCTTTCGGAGTTGCGTCCCGTGCGGTGGTAGTAATAGCCCCAGACCAGATCCTTGTTCTCCAGAAGCTGGGAGGAGATGCCGGAAACGTGGTAGGTCCAGCGCCTGCCGACCCAAATGCTGCTGGAGATGGCGGAGGCTGATGCGAAATCTGCTTCTATGTGCTCCATAGATACGGATGGATTGGCCTCGATATACTTCTTAATATTTTTCTGAGTGCTGCCGGTAAAATACCGGATAAGCGTGTAGATGAGGCAAAGGATCGTTACAGCCAGGATTGCGAGGCAGATATAGATGGAGACAAAGGAGCGGTCTCCGACCTTATTTGTGTCGATATAATAGGGAAGCGCTATTTCAAGGAATTCCTCGCCCAGATCATCGGTAATCTGTTCCTGATAATACTGGAGACGCTTGCCGGTGAGCTCTGTCCAGGTTCCTTTGACGGATTTGGTATTGGTGAGCTCATCGACCTCGCCGTTCAGCCAGCTGATCGTGTCATCGATATACTGGTTCATCTCGTCCTCTTTGGAAGAAGGAAGCTCAATTCCGAAAAAGTATCCATCCTCCTCAAAATAAACGAAGTAGCTGATATTTTTCAGGGTTTCTTTCTTGGTGTCTGTGTTGCGTTCGGTCTGACGTACATATTCGTCAACAATATACTGCGCATCGAAGCTCACATAAGTGCCCTTGGCGGCGTCATAGTCCATGCCTGCCGTAATCGGCTCCGGCCCTTTGACAAACATCAAAATCGATTTGCCGCTGTAAAAGAAGACGGCACCGACAATGATGACTGAGATGACGATACGCCACATCAGATTTTTTGTTACACGCTTTTTCAATGTCTCTAACATAGTAGTTCCCCCTTATCTTTGGAAATGCTCATTATCCTGTTATCATACAGGAAATTGTGTGATATTACAATGCAATTATACTTTTTTCCTTATTATTTTTCGTCTCTTCTGTCACGGTACACAGCCTCCGCCGGCCCCTGTGTACCGTAACTTCTTCTTGCCCCGGGGAACAGAATATGGTTAAATAGTATTATACACAGGAGGATAAGAAAATGAGATATCACCATATTGTATTCGACGTCGACGGTACGCTTCTGGATACGGAGAAAGCAATCCTCCAGTCATTTCAGAAGACACTGAGAGAATATGCAGGGATTGAAAAAGAGCTTTCGGAACTCTCATTCTGTCTTGGAATCACGGGTACCGCGGCTCTCAAACGGCTGGAAACCGGTCATGAGGAGGAGATACTCCTTCAATGGAAGGAAAATCTGGCGGCTCTGAGAGATTTCGTCCGTGTGTTTGATGGAATCGAACTGCTTTTAAAACGGCTGCGGGCAGAGGGGGTTCAACTGGGCGTTGTGACCAGCAGATGCAGGGCGGAGTATGAACGGGATTTTATGCGCCTGGGGCTCGACGGATACTTTGATACGGTCGTCTGCGAGGAGGACACGGTGTGCCACAAACCGGAGGCGGAGCCCCTGGAGTGTTATATGAGAAAGGCCGGAGCGAGACCGGAGGAGGTGCTTTACATTGGGGACAGCATCTACGACATGGAATGCGCCAGGGCGGCGAAGACCGCCTGTGGTCTGGCTCTGTGGGGAGCCGTCAGCGTGAGGCATATCCACGCGGATTATTATTTCCCTGATCCGGCCTCCGTGCAGTCGGTTCTGGAGCGGCTGGACGCAGAGGTTGAAGGGAGAAAATGGATTTCCTGGGCCATGGAGCTTCAGTTTATCGCTCAGGCGGGCGTCACTTATTCAAAGGACCGGTTTGACTTGGAGCGGTTTGAGCGGATCCGGGAGCTGTCGGGAGAGATTATGAGCGCCTACACCGGCCTGTCGAAGGAGCGGGTGACGGATTTATTCTGCAATGAGACGGGATTTCAGACTCCGAAGCTGGATACGAGAGCCGCCATCATCGAGGATGGGAAGATCCTTCTGGTGAAGGAGATGGACGGACGCTATTCCATGCCGGGAGGCTGGGTGGATGTGAATAAGACGGTGGGAGAGAACGCCGTCAAGGAGACGCTGGAGGAGGCCGGACTCACGGTAGTTCCGGTGCGCGTGGTGGCGCTTCACGATAAGGGACTCCACAACCCGCCGGCATATCCGTACGGTATCTGCAAGGTGTTCTTCTTATGCGAGATCGTGGATGGTGAGTTTTCGGAAAACATCGAGACGGTAGGGAGCGGATGGTTTTCCCCGGATGAGCTGCCGGTGCTGGCCGAGGATAAGAATACGAAGGAGCAGATTGAGATGTGCTTTGACGCGTATGCGGATAAGAATTGGAAGACGGTGTTTGATTGACCGACGGACTCTGAACGGACGATTAAAAGAAAAGCCCGGTATGAATGAACTCAGTGATGGTTCATTCATACCGGGCCTGGTACTGCATTCACTGTTTCACAGCTCCGGTTCCGGGGCCAGCGTCTTTTCCTGAAGAAATTCCCGTGGAGACACGCCTTCTACCTTTTTAAAGACCTTGCTGAAGTAGCAGGAGCTCTCAAAGCCAAGACGGTCGGCCACCTCATAGATCTTTAAATTCTCTTCCAGAAGCATGGCTTTGCTTCTGGTCACCTTCATCTGAGTGATGTATTCAGAAAAACCAATGCCGCAGTTTTTCTTGAACAGAACGCTTAAGTAATTGTGGCTGATTCCGAACACGTCAGATACCTCATTCAGGGTCAGGCGCTCCTCGATGTGGTCGTTGATGTAGTGCTTGACATTGGTGACAATATGATCTTTATACGTCTTCTTGCGCGTTTTCAATATTTCACAGAGCCCATCCCGCAGAGTCTCCATCCATACCGTGATCTGTTCTACGCTGCTGCAGCGGTAAATGGAACGGTAGGAGCCGTTCCAGCCTTCAAAGATCTCTGAGAGATTCACCTCGCCCTCCGGCAGGAGAGACATGGCCAGGTACATAATGTTGCAGGCGCCGTCAATGGCCTGCAGATAGCGGTTGGGATGGGAGGCAAACAGTTCGATGATGGAACTTAGCGTCCTGGAGAGAACATCAGTGTCAAATTCTTCAAAGGAACGGATCATATCACGTTTAAAGATGGACAGATTAAAGGAACTCTGGAGCGAATTGGCGGAAGAGGACGAGAAGCTGATGACCGGTTGGTTGTCGGAAGCTTTTCGAGCGGCTTCGCGCGCTTCCTGATATGACTCACTGACGGCAAAGGGAGTGTTCACGGCGGTCCCCGCTCCGATTCTTAAGTTCGCGTTAAAATAAGTATGGACGATGGAACTGGCATCTCCTAAAGCTCTGGCCGTCAGATCGCCCGACTCTTTGCCCGAAAGCAGGCAGAAGATGACTGCAAAATGCTTCTGATCCAGAGACACGAGATGGCATCTGGAGTATCGGGTCAGGACGTCACGGATCATCTGGAGACAGCCGGAATAGAGCTGGGCCAGCTGTTCACGGGTCAATGGGAAGCGGTCAGACTCACAGATTTCACAGCAGGCGGCCTGGTAGGAAAAATCCTGAAATGGAAATTTCAAATCCCGTGCCTGGAGTTCGAACTGTTCCCGGCTGTCAAATAAATTGTATAAAAGCCGCATGAAAAATTTTTCCGACATACTCTGGTTTAAGAGTACTGCCTGCGGGTCTTCCGCTTTGCGGATATCCTCCAGGCGCTTGACGGCCTTGTCCACGGCGGCTTTCAGGCTGTCTGCACTTAATTCCAGCTTTACCAGGTATTCAATCACTTCATAATGAATCGCTTCCTTTACGAGACCGAATTCCTCATAGCTGGTCAGAACAATAAAAAGTGGGAGTCGGCCATATTTTTCTGAACACAACTTGATGAGCTCCAGCCCGTTCATGACCGGCATCCGGATATCTGTGATGACAACCTGGGGGGAAGTCTCCTCGATCTGCTCCAGGGCATGTTCCCCGTTTGCCGCGATGCCGCAGATCTCGATGCCAAGTCGTTCCCAGTCAAGCATGGATTTGATACCGATCTGAACGAGCGGCTCATCATCTGCAATTAATAGTTTTATCATGCCTGTTTTTCCACTCCTTCCTTCTTATGGATATAGGGTATCCGAATCGTCATGGTGGTATAGACGCCGGGCTCGCTGGTGATTGTGATTCCGTAGCTGGCGCCGAAGTCATATTTGATCCGATTATTTACATTGCTGATTCCGATGTGCTTAAAGAAATCTGAGCCTTCCAGAGACTCACCGGACATTACTTTTTCAATTGTCTCCTGTGACATTCCGATGCCGTCATCAGTGACGGATAAAACGAGAACTTTCGTTTCACCGGAGCCCTCGGAGGATGCGAATACCGTAATAGTGCCGGGAGCCCGTTTGGGCTCAAGACCGTGGAAGAGGGCGTTCTCGATGAGTGGCTGAAGAGAAAAACGGTGTACCATGCAGCCGAATAAATCTTCAGAAGCGATCTCGTACCGGATAGAGATGCTGCTGCCGTACCGGTACTGCTGAATCTGAAAGTAATCGCCTGCCAGCTCCAGTTCTTCCTTAAGCGTAATCATGGATTCGCTTCGTTTGGACACATTCTTCAGCAGTCTGGCCAGTACGGTCATCATGTCTGCAATTCCCGTGGCTCCCTGAATGGTTGCCATCCATTTGACGGAGTTTAAGGTGTTATAGAGAAAATGCGGATTGATCTGGCTCTGCAGAATCTGATATTCCAGATCCTTTTTCTGCCGCTCCTGCTTGATCCTGGTGTTCATTAAGTTCACTACATTCTCTGACAAGTCGTTGATCCCTTTCCCGATTTCTCCCAGCTCGTTTTCCCATTCTATATCGGGATTTTTATCAAAAATTCCGCGGGAGATGGAATCCATGTTCTGGCGGAGCTGGTGAACCGGCTTTACGATGGTCCGGTTTAAAAAGTACATGAGAACGACACCGAAGGAAAGCGCGGCAAACAGAATTCCAGCGATTATACAGGTATAGAGCGTCTGCTGGGCCCGGTCCCGCCTGACAGACAGGACTTCTGTAAGCTGAAAGTCGGGAATTCCCAGAGAACAGGTGAGAATCGTGCGTTTTCCGAGCCCGGGCAGTATGGCTTCCATGGCTTTGGAACTGGTGCTTATGGTACTGCCCTTTAAATCGGACACCTGCTGATATTCAAAGGGAGATTCCGTCAGTGTACCTTTATCACAGAGGTAATTCTTCTCGCCGATGGTAAGGTAGAGAAGGCTGTCCGATTCCAGCGGATAGGCTTTTAGACGGCTTGTGATCAGCTCTGGAGAGATCTCTACGTAGAGCCAGCCGGTAGTCTGGCTGCTTTCGCCGCTGTAAATGGGGCGAACCACTGGTATGATGAATTCGTCACTGATCCTGTTGAAGGGGTTCTGTACCATTCCGTCCCATTGAAATGACGATGCTTCGTAAAGCGGAATGAAGAAGTCCTGAGAGGCAATCAGGGAAGCGGCATCTGCACGGTCGGGAACAGAAGAGTAGAACATCTGCATATAGGCCAGAGGATTATCCGAGGACAGGATAAGTCTTCGGATGTAGTTGGATTGATTATGCAGGGTATATTCTTCCCAGATCCGGTCATACGTATCAAATGCCATCTGCGCCACCCGGGGATTTTTTGATGATATCTGACCCAGTGTTCCCTGGCCGTGGATGGTATCCATGTATTTGGCGACATCGCTGCTGGAGCAGCACCATTTTACGAATGACAGGATGTTGTTTAAGTCCGCCGAGGTGTTGTCTGCAATGGATTGAAGATTGAATTCCGAGGAACGGATCATCATCTTTTTCTGATAGGAATGAAACGCATAAAAGCAGATGGTGACGGCCAGTACGGTCAGCGTGATGGTGAGAGCTGCCGTGAAGAATGTGATTTTGCCGCGGATAGATTTCAGCAGGCTGTTTTTTCGCATGGTTCCTTCCTCCTATTATAATAAGTTGATTCTACATCATTTTGAGGCTGATTTGAATACAATCCAAAAAAATTACTTTATTTGAGAAAAAAGTATATCTTTTCCGGATTGAAAGTACAAGAAAGTAAAAAAGTGAAACATTTTGAATGTTTTTCCATTCAAACAGGAGGGGGCAAGGCTATATAATACAGGTACAGCGAATGGCTGGTATGAAAAAAAGATACGGAGGGGAAGAGATCATGTATAAGAAAAGAGTATTGAGTCTGGTATTGGCCGGAATTCTCGCGGCATCGGCACTTGGAGGCTGTGGTAAAAGCGATCAGGGAGGATCCTTAAAACAGGCGGAGGATACAGCTGCTGATACATCCGGTCAGGCAGAGGGAGAAGGGAAAACGGTTCTAAAATGGGCCTTATGGGATTTAAACTCCGTCTTCTATTATAAGACGATGGCAGAGGCATATGAGGCCGCCCATCCGAACATAGAAATTGAACTGGTAGATCTGGGAAGCGCAGGCGGAACGGATTACATGACCAGCTTAAGCATTGAACTGACCGGAAAAGACACGGAATTCGATATGGTGTGTATCCAGGATGTTCCGGGCTATTCCACACTGGTGAAAAAAGGCGTGCTGGAGCCCCTTACCGGATATATTGAGCGGGATGGCTTTGATTTATCCGGATATGGCGGACTGACCGATCAGGTGACACTCGATGGAAAGTTGTATGAACTGCCGTTTCGAAGTGATTTCTGGGTGCTTTACTATAATCCGGACCTGTTTGAGAAAGCCGGAGCGGAGTGTCCGTCCAACGATATGACCTGGGCGGAATATGATGCTCTTGCCAGAAAAGTGACGGATACCACGCCAGGAAAAGAGGTTTACGGCACTCATTACCATACATGGAGATCCTGTGTGGAATGCCTTGGACTGACGGACGGAAAACAGACAATGGTGGATGGAACGTACGATTTCCTGAAACCGTATTATGAGATGGTGTTAAAACAGCAGGAGGATGGAGTATGCCATAACTATGCGGAACTCAAGACGACGGGACTTCATCATTCGTCTGCATTTGCCCAGGGCAATGTGGCTATGTATATCATGGGAACGTGGCAGATTTCCGGATTTATCAATAAAATCAAAAGCGGGGAGTTTACGGAGATCCCAAACTGGAGAATCGCGAAAATGCCTCATTCCGAGGGTGTGGAAGCGGGATCTACTATTGCAACGATCACAGGAATAGCGGTTCCGGCCATGTCCGATCATAAGGAAGAGGCATGGGAATTCATCAAATTTATGGCGGGACCGGAAGGCGCGGAGATTGTGGCGGACAGCGGTTCTATCCCGGCCGTTAAAACCGAAGCGGTCATTGATAAACTTGCGGCGATGGATGGCTTTCCGCAGGATGAGCAGAGCTGGGAAGCGCTTCATACGGTAAACACTTACTTAGAGATGCCAGTACATGAAAAGACCGTTCAGATTGATACTGCTTTAAATGAGGTACATGACGGTATCATGACAGGGGCAGTGTCTGTCAACGACGGAATTGCCCAGCTGAATGAGGAAATACCAAAGATACTTGCAGAGTAAAGCCATACAGGAAGGCAGGGAAGCTTCATGAATCAACGTCTGATTGAAACCGCATCCTTTATTAATCGACACATTCCTGATTTGAAAAATAATATAATTCGTGAAGCTGATTTGGCGCTGGAGGGGATGCTGATTCTTCCAGGAAGCGGCGGAAGTCCCGTGTTTGTCGGGAATCCACCGATGTGGAAGGAGAATCCGACGCCGCAGAAAGACAGGGAGGCTGTCTTTGTCCTAAACCGGATGGGACACTGGAAGACACTTATCGAGGCATTTATGCTGACGGGAGATGGAAGGTATGCCAGTAAGGTGACGACAGAGTTTAAAAACTGGGTGCAGGTCTGCCAAAGGCCTGCTATACCGGTAAGAGGTGCGGGGGGATATTCCTCAGTATCGCGGACAGCCGATTTGATTGATAAATTTGACGCGGGGGAGCCGAAGTATGCTCCCTGGCGAAGTCTGGAAGCGGGCTTTCGCATGTTCCTGTCCTGGTATCTGATCGGGGACTGTCTGGAAGATACTCCTTATGTGACGGAAGAGATCAGAAAAGGACTGCGGCAGTCCGTAACGGAACATGCAGAAGTGTTGGAGTTTGTAAGCCCGCGTCTCTATCCGGGAGCGGACCATAATCACTATCTGATGGAGATGTGCGGATTGTTATTTGCATCCTGTAAATTTCCGGAACTGCCGGGGGCGGGAGAATGGCGTGCTTTGGCCGCGGCAGAGCTGGAACGCTGTCTGGCGAAGCAGTATACAGAGGGCGGGGGGCAGCTGGAAGGCTGCCCTCACTATCATAATGAGTGTCTTGTGCTGCTGCTGCGTTCCCTTCTGGCGGTTAAAGAAAAGAATGGAAACGCCTGCTTTACCAGAGCATTTGAGGAAGGGCTTCGCCAGGCACTTATCTATTCGCTTCATACGTGCAGACCTACAGGCGTAGGAGTGCCGTGGGGAGATTCGGATGCGACAGCTGCTCCGATAAAGAGTGTGCTGTACGGGTGGTTCGTATTTGGCGATACAGAGCTTGTAGAGATGGCTGTGCGCCTTGCAGGCCAGGATACCGTGCGCGGGGTATTTTTATCTTCCATATGGGATTGTCCGGCTCCAGAACGGTTTGAAGAGCTGATGAGGCAGTTTGAAAACAGAATGAGAAAGGGGAAAAAGGAGAGCTGGGAGGCAGGACTTCCATTGACGGCATGGTTTAAGCCTCTGTCACAGGTGTGCATTCGTACTGCCTGGAACAGGGAGGCTGTCAGCCTGTTTTTTGCCTGCCGCCTTCCGGTGCAGAACTCTCACTCGCATATGGATCCGGGTGGATTCGACTTTACGGCGTATGGCAGAAATATGATCGCGGATCCGGGGCGTTTTACTTATAATGAAATCCCGGAGAGAGCACTGTTTAAGTCGGCATTTTCCCATACCACATTGACTGTCAATGGAAAAGAGCCGTTTGAATATCGATCTTCGTGGAGCTACGGGGAACAGGGGAGAGGAAAGATTACAGGACTTTTACTGGAAAACAGGCGGAATCCCGGGCTGTACCGGATTGCGGCAGAACACGTTTTTGAAGGATACCGTCACCAAAGAGTTCTGATTACCGGCTTTTCAGAGGAGCAGCCGTTCCTTGCTGTGATTGACCGGGTCGATGGGCTCGGGAGAGAGGACCGGGTGGAGCTTCATTTTCAGGTTAATTATACCAGAGCGTGTCTGAAAATTCATTCCTGCCATCTGCACGCCCCATTTCGCGGGAGGTTTACCCCGAATTCACTTAACGCAGCCCGCTGCACCGCACTCATTCGGGGCAAATCTCCCACAAAATGTGCCGCACATCTGACAGAAAGCAATTTTCAGACACGCTCCAGGGGAAGATCGGCCGGTCAAACAACTATCTTCTGGGAGCCAGGAGCCCCTTCATTAATCATTGCAGGAGACGGCAGAATGAAACCATCTTTACGCAATGGGTGGATTTCAGAAGCGATGGATCAGAAACGCCCCTCACTTATTCTGGATTTCCAGGAGGAGAAATGCGGGGAGGAAGAGGACGGTTTGAAGGGCGGAGGGGGAAACAGCGATGAAGAGACACGGTACTTTGCCACGGTTTTATTGCCGGTGGGGCGGAAGGCGACGTGGACGTCCGCGGCCTGTACGCGGATAAGTCCGGTTTTCATATGGAGCTTGATGGGATGACATATCACATAGATTTAAGAGAGAGAACAGAGTCATGAATGTAGAAAATGAGTACATGGAATTGTTAAAAAGCTGGTGTGACGGGCTGATCGGACTTCAGTTTAAAGAGGAGAATAATCCACGTCTTGATGGCGGCATTTTCTGCCCATCCTGTATGATGATCCATGGGCGATGCCACGACGCGATCTATCCGATGATGGTTCTGGCAGACCGATTAAACGAGGAGAAATATTTAACCGCTGCTAAACGTCTGTTTCAGTGGAGTGAGAATCTGCTCTGTGATGACGGAAGTTACTATAATGACGCTCAGAATGACTGGGCGGGAATCACCGTTTTTTCTGTGATTGCTTTGACCCATGCATTGGAGTTTCATGCCTCCCTGCTTTCTGAACAGGAGAAAGAACTGTGGGAAGCGCGGCTATATACGACGGCGGAATGGGTCTTTCAGACGATCACGCCGCAGTTTGATGTCAATATCAATTACCATGCCGCCTGCGCGGAGGCGATGGCGCTTACCGGGACGTATTTTCAGCGGGAAAAATATCTGAGGCGTTCGGATGAGATGGCAGATTTTTGTATGCGGTATATTGCGAAAGAAGGTCTGTTTTTTGGAGAGGGGAAACCGAGGGACGCTGTGTCGCCGAAAGGCTGCAGGCCCGTGGACATCGGCTACAATGTGGAAGAGAGTCTGGCTTCTCTTCTGGCCTATGGAGCAATCAGGAAAAATGAGCTGGTACGTGCTGAGGTAAAGCGCATGCTATGGGCGCATCTGGAATTTATGAACCCGGATGGAGGCTGGGATAATACGGTAGGGACAAGAAACTACAAATGGAGCTATTGGGGCAGCAGGACTTCCGATGGCTGTCAGCTGGCATATGGACTTCTGGGAGATGAGGAACCGGTATTTTCGGAGGCTTCATACCGGAATATTCAATTATATAAACAGTGTACCCATGACGGCATGCTCTATGGAGGCACCGATTATTATGCACACGGGGAACTGCCCTGTGTACACCATACATTCTGCAAGGCAAAGGCCTTGGCGCTGCTCCTGGATTCCGGAGCCGTGAATGTAACTCCGTCGGAGCTTCCGTCGGAGCATCTGGTTCCAATAAAATATTGGCCGGTAATTGACACATACCGGATGGCATGGGGCGGTTTTATAGCAACGGTGACGGCATACGATATTGAATATAAGCCGGGCGGCCATGCTTCGGGAGGAACGATGACCATGCTGTGGCACAGAAATGTGGGAATGATTATGGCTTCATCTACCGTCGAGTACGCTCTGATCGAGCCCACCAATGGTCAGCTTTCCTTAAAAAAGAGCGGTCACAGACCTATGACGATGAGGCTGGAGACTTGCGGGGGACCATATTTATCGAGTGCATATGATTACCGAGCCGTCTTTAAACATGATGCTGCCATGAGCGGAATGGCAGTCTGTCTTGAGGCCTCGGGACATCTGACAGACCGGTCGCATATGGTAGTATCTTCCGAATGGGACGGAGCATACAGATTTTGTTATCGCATGGAGGAGTACGGGGTTATGATCCGCGCAGTCGTGGAAGAATGTGCGGAAAAGGTACGCTGGGTGATCCCTCTGGTTGGAAAGCATGAGGGCGGACTGGAATGTCTGAATGGAAAAAATAGATTCCGGATCTGCGGAGAATGCGGACACGTAGTTCTGGAGCTGGACAGGGAACCGGAAGAAGTAAATCCAATTTTCTTCCTGAACGGTGGTTTCGAGGGCTGGGAAGTGGTTCTCTGTATGGAGAAGGGAGAAGCCGGGAGGTGTTGGATCCGTGTGGAGACGTGAGCGGAATAAGGAGAATAGAAGCCAGGGAGCGGAATAATAAAGCAGGGCAGATGCATCGCGTGGGGATTCGTGCATTTGCCCTGTTTCTTTTTCGTTATAATACTATTTACCCAGACAACCCTTCATCACTTCATAAGCACCCTTTTCCCAGATATCTGCCACATAACCGGCGACGGCGTCCTCGAATCCGGCGATGGCGGTTAAGTCCTCACCCCAGAACTCTTCGTTGGAGCAGACTGCGTAAACCAGAGTCTTTGCATCGTCCTCCCTGTGATCGTAGAAAAACTTAAGGATCGGGCGGTCATCTTTTACCGTATATTCATTACCGGCCGGTCTCGCTGCAATCAGTCCGTCTTCGGTAAGCTGCTTTCCGTGGTAGAACGCGATATAGAATGCAAAGGAAGCGGTGATACATTCCGGAAGCTTGCCGGTGTTTGCAATATAGCCCTTTAAGGAAGGCATAACGCGTGCTTTCCACTTGGAGGTGGAGTTTAAGGAGATGGAGAGCAGCGCGTGATCGATAAATGGATTCTTAAAACGCTCCGTAACAGAAGCGGCGAAGCTCTTAAGCTCTTCCTTTGGAAGCGTCAGAGTCGGGATGATCTCATCGTAAATGGTCTTGTTCATAAAGCCGCAGATCACTTCGTCTTCCATACAGTCACGGACAATATCCTGGCCGGCTAAGTATGCGCCTAAGACGAAGGAGGTGTGAGCACCGTTTAAGATACGGACCTTTCTCTGCTTGTATGGCTTGTGATCGTCGGTGATGAGGACCGGAAGACCGGCCTTCTCAAATGGAAGCTCTTCTTTTAAACTCTCAGGTCCTTCAATGACCCAGAATCCGAAGACTTCTCCGGTGTCGATAATGTTGTCCTGGTAGCCCAGCTCTTCACAGATGAAAGCGGCTTCATTTCTCGGATATCCGGTTACGATCCGGTCTACCAAAGTGGAGCAGAATATATTCTCCTGTTTGATCCAGGTGACGAATTCTTCTCCTAATTTCCACTGATCTGCATACTGCAGGACGCATTTCTCCAATTCTTTTCCGTTGTTGTCGATCAGCTCGCAGGAGAGGATGACAAAGCCCTTTCCGGCTTCTTTTCCAAACGTTTCGAATCTCTTATATAAGAACTGAGTCAGCTTTCCCGGATAGCTGTCCGCCGGCACATCGGTAAAGCTGCAGGCCGGATCGTAGGTGATGCCGGCTTCCGTTGTGTTGCAGGCGATGAAACGTAAATCCGGATTCTCTGCACAGGCGAGAACGGCGTCGTAATCCTGATAGGGATTTAAACATCTGCTGACACAGGAGATCACACGCTTGTCATTGACCTTCTTTCCATTTTCAAAACCGCGTAAAAACAGAGTATATAAGCCTTCCTGCTCATTGATCATATCAGCGAGTCCGGGAGCGATGGGCTGGCATAAAACGACTTTGGAATGAAATCCTGCCTTTTCGTTCATCATATCAATAAAATAGTCCACGAAAGCGCGCAGGAAATTACCTTCGCCGAACTGCAGCACACGTTCCGGTGCGTCCTTTAACAAATATCCGTCGTAGCCCTGTTTCTCCAGTGTCTCATAACATAACTTTTCCATTTGAAATACTCTCCTTTATATGATTTCTATAGTGTAACTCCCTGCTTAAAGATGGCCATATCATGGAAGCCTGCTTCTTCTGACTTAACTTTCTTTCCGGAAGCAACCTCCAGGACAAAATCGAAGAAGTCATTCTTTAATGTGTCCATATCCGTGTCTTCTACCAGTCTGCCGCAGTTAAAATCGATCCAGTTGCTCTTCTTTGTGCTGAGCGCAGTGTTGGTCGATATCTTCATGGTCGGAACCGGACAGGCAAACGGTGTACCGCGTCCTGTGGTGAAGAGTACGATGTGGGCGCCGGAGGCAGCCAGCGCGGTGGAGGCGACCAGGTCATTACCAGGGGCGCTTAACAGGTTTAAGCCTTTTGTGTGAACGGGTTCTCCATACATTAAGACGTCCATGACCGGAGCGCTGCCGGATTTCTGAACGCATCCCAGCGACTTGTCCTCCAGGGTAGAGATACCCCCCTTTTTGTTGCCGGGAGACGGGTTCTCGTAGATGGTCTGATTGTGGCTGGTAAAATAGTTTTTGAAGTCATTGATCAGATGAACGGTTTTTTCAAAGGTCTCTTCATTGATACAGCGGTTCATGAGCAGTGTCTCCGCCCCGAACATCTCGGGAACCTCGGTCAGTATTGTGGTTCCGCCCGCGCCCACCAGCATGTCTGAGAATGCACCGACTGTGGGGTTGGCTGTGATGCCGGAGAGTCCGTCGGATCCGCCGCATTTCATGCCAATGATGAGTTCGCTGCAGCTGACCGGTTCACGCTCGAAGCTGCCGGCATAAGCGGCCAGTTCGCGGATCAGTTCCAGAGAGTCGGCGATCTCATCGTCAGATTCCTGTGCTGCCAGGAACTTGATACGGCGTTCATCATATTCTCCGATATAGCGTTTTAATTCCGTGATGTTGCTGTTTTCGCATCCAAGGCCGAGAACGAGGACACCGCCGGCGTTGGGATGATTGATTAAATCGGCCAGAATGGTTCTGGTATGCTCCTGGTCGTCACCCATCTGGGAACAGCCATAGGGGTGTGGGAAAGCCGCCACATCTTCTACGGTTCCGCTTATGAGGCTCTTAGCCTGACGCTCAATGGCCTGGGCAACGTTATTGACACAGCCTACAGTGGGGATGATCCAGATCTCGTTGCGGACGCCGACTTTTCCGTCCGGCCGGCGGTAACCGTGAAAGAAGCGTTCTTCCGCTGGCGTGGGAGCAGTTTCCTGTTTGTCGTAGGAGTAGGTGAGCAGATCGCCCAGCCCGGTCTTTAAATTGTGCGTGTGGATCCAGCTTCCTTTTAAAATCGGTTCCTTTGCGATTCCGATGGCACAGCCGTATTTCATGACGGAAGCGCCCTCTGCGATGTCGGTTAAAGCGAACTTGTGTCCCTGAGGGATATCGGAGACGAGCGTGACCGTCTGATCATTCACAGTTACGGTGGTGCCGGAGGCCAGCGGCTTTAAGGCTACAGCTACATTATCCCCGGAGTGAATTTTAATAAAGTCCTGCATAATCGTTCTTTCCTTTCTGCAATTCCATGTAACGATTCAGCTGTACAAACTGATATAGGGCGGAACGCCCGAGCTTCTTACTTTCGTGCTTTACGAAAATAAGAAGATGCACGGCTTCAGGGTTACAATTTAAATATTCCAGTTGATATAGAATGTAAGTACTTACATAAACCATACACCATTTTTGTCACTTCGTCAATAGGGAAAATAAAAAGAATACGGTTGCTTTTCATGAATGGATCAGATATAATGTAAGAAAAAGTGTAAGCGCTTTCGCACTGTGTTCCAGAGCGTCGGTGCGTCAGGATAAAGAGGGTTCAAAATGAATATTTACGATATAGCAGAGCTTGCAGGGGTGTCCATCGCCACCGTATCGCGTGTGGTGAACGACAGCCCGCGTGTCAGCGAGAAGACAAAACAGAGGGTCCGCGCCATCATGGAGGAGAACGGTTATACGCCAAACGTGTTTGCGCGGGGCCTGGGACTGGACTCTATGAAGACCATCGGGATTATCTGCCCGGATGTATCGGATTCCTATATGGCATCGGCGGCATTTCACCTGGAAGGCCGTCTGCACGAGTACGGGTATGACTGTATTCTCTGCTGCAGCGGATCCCGGCAGGAGAATAAGGAAAAGTATGTGAGTCTTCTGTTAAATAAGCGGATCGACGCGCTGATTCTGGTGGGATCGACGTATGCCGGCGAGGGCGGAGACGACCGGAAGGCGGATTACGTAAGGAATGCGGCGAAGACGGTTCCTGTATTTATGATTAACGGTTACATTAAGGGCGATCATGTGTATTGTGCTTTCAGCGACGATTACGGCGCTACCTATGACGTGGCTTCGCAGATGATTGAGGCGGGAAGAAGACGGATTCTGTTTCTGTGTGATTCCCATTCTTACAGTGCGAATCAGAAGCTGGCGGGATATGAGGCGGCCTTAAAGGACCATGGACTGCCTGTGCTGGGGGACTTAAAGCTGTATGTAAAGAACCGGATCCATTCGGTGAGAGACATTCTTTTAGAGCGGCGGGATTTGAAGTTTGACAGCGTGCTGGCTACGGACGACGGCCTGGCCGTGGGTGCGATCAAATACGCCAACGCCAAGCTTTTAAAGATTCCGGAGGAACTCTGCATCACCGGATTTAATAATTCTGCGCTTTCCATCTGCTGTGATCCCGAGCTTTCTTCCATTGACAACAAGGTAGAAGAGCTCTGCGCCATCACCACGGATCAGATGATGGCGGTTCTGCGGGGCGAGGAGAAATCTGTGGAGCAGAAGAGCCAGGTCCCCTGCAGACTGGTGAAGCGGTGTACTACGGATTTTTAGGGGCTATTGTCATTCGTTCTGTCTTGTGATATACTACGTTCGGATGAAATAACCATAGAAGGAACGGTGTTTTTATGATAGAGGAGAAACAGGATCGTATTGTATTATGCGGAGCCAATTCCTATGAGCAGAAGTACTATTTTAATGAACAGTTTTCCAACCTTCCTGAGAACATACGGCAGGAGCTTCAGATTATGTGTGTGCTGTATACAGAGGATGTGGGCGGAATTCTGACGCTGGAATTTGAAGAGGATGGTACGCTGGAGTTTTTAGTGACGGCTGAGGAGACAGATTATTTATTTGACGAAATAGGAAGTGTGCTGAAGATCAAACAGTACCAGACGGAAAAGAGAGATCTTTTGGAGGCCCTGGAGATGTATTACCGGGTTTTTTATCTGGGAGAAGAGATTGATGAGGAAGAGGAATCGTGAAGCTTAAGATTGGTAATGTAACACTTGAGAATAATCTGATTCTGGCGCCGATGGCAGGGGTAACCGACCTGCCATTTCGCATTCTGTGCAAGGAGCAGGGCTGCGGCATGGTGGTGACAGAGATGGTGAGCGCGAAGGCGATTCTTTATAAGAACAGGAATACGAAGGCGCTCCTGGAGGTAGAAGAGAGAGAACGTCCGGTTTCGGTTCAGCTGTTTGGTTCCGATCCGGAAATTATGGCGGATATTGCGAAGCTCATCGAGCCGGGGCCTTTTGATATCATCGATGTCAACATGGGATGCCCCGTGCCGAAGATCGTTAATAACGGCGAAGGCTCAGCGATGATGAAGAATCCCAAGCTGGCGGAGGCGGTTCTTGGCGCCATGGTGAAGGCTGTAAAAAAGCCTGTGACAGTGAAGTTCCGCAAGGGTTTTACGGACAGCGATGTGAACGCGGTGGAATTTGCCAGGATGGCCGAGAGCTGCGGCGTGGCTGCGGTTGCGGTTCACGGCAGGACGAGGGAACAGTATTATTCCGGGACCGCAGACTGGGATATTATTCGCAGGGTAAAAGAGGCCGTGAAGATACCGGTCATCGGAAATGGAGACGTCTTTGCCCCCGAGGATGCAAAGGCGCTGCTGGACGAGACGGGCTGCGATGGAATTATGATTGCGAGAGGGGCAAAGGGCAACCCGTGGATATTCTCGAGAACGCTCCATTACCTGGAGACGGGGGAACTTCTTCCGTCCCCAACCATGGAGGAACTGCAGAACATGGTTCTGCGCCATGCGAAGATGTCGGTGGAACACAAAGGAGAGTATCTGGGAATCCGGGAGATGCGCAAGCACATGGCCTGGTATACGGCCGGACTGCCTCATTCGGCAAAACTGCGGAATGATATCAACGCGGTGGAAACATTAGCGGATTTGGAAACACTCGTGATGGAACGGTTTGCAGGACATTTCAGATGATGAAATGTCCTGTTTTACTTTCCGGAAAAATGTTCCGTTAAAGGAAAAAATTTTACAGACATATCCGCGTACTCTAAAATGTGATAGAATAAGTAAAATAATGAAAATTTGAGGGAGGCGCGTCATGACCGATGTCTATGAAAATTGCCCTGTATTTGAGAATGACAGTTATATTTTGAGAATGACCAGTCAGCAGGATAAATCCGATTTGTTAAAGGTTTATTCTGACAAAGCTGCCGTATCATTTTTTAACAGTGATAATTGCGGCAGTGACGACTTTTATTATACACGCTACGGACTGTTTTACGGACAATGGACTGCTCAGATTGGATATCCGGAGCGATTACGAAAGAGCAGACGAAATTACAAAAATATTGAAAATGATCATAGAACCCGCGTATACACTCTTTCATTGCGATAAAATTGCTGCAAAAGCCATAGCCGCAGCAGCAGAGCGAATACGCGCGTTAGAGCAGTTGGGTTTTAAGTATACAGACGAAAAGTTATTCGGACATGATGGAACGAAATATGATTCATAAAATGCACATGGAGACTCGTGTCTTTAGACATGAGAGGAATTGTGCCCCTCCTGACTCTTTCGCGAGCTCCTTCTCCTTTTTGTTTTTCAAACATTTGTTTACTTTTTACTTCTTATTATGGTAAAATATACTTAGTCCATAAATCTATTATGAGGTATAAAATCTATGAAATCTATTACCATTACTGCTAAAGTCAAACCACCTTCGGCGTCTGTCACACCTCCGATGATGCCTGATCCGCCTCTTCCAACGCTTTCAACAGCGCAGCAGTTGATTTTTCCATCGCATCAAACTGTTCCTTCTGTTCCGTACCGTCGGCACGGTTGTTCTGGCTGTCCAGCAGATCCCAGAGATTTTCCGGTGGCGTGAAGTCGGAGGGACCGGCGGTTACATGAAATACTTCGGGAAATATCCGGCCGAGTCCGGCTGCAATGCAGGAAGCAAACAGGCACGCCCCGTACTCATTGGTGTGTGTGTAGTCACCCGGATGGAAGTACCCGCAGGAGCGTTCCATGCTGGTCTTTTCATAGAAGCGTACCGAGAACTCATGCAGGTCGATGACCGGGGTATTCGTGGAAACGGCCACATCTTTTACCGCCTGCACGTGTTCCGCCAGCAGCTCATGGTAGGTGCCGTCCTCTTTCCAGATGTTGCGTCCGGGAGAGGTCACCAGCACGGGAATTCCGCCCAGGTCCCGGACTTCTTTGATGTATCTTCGCAGATTGACAGGATACTCCCTGTCGGCCCGCAGATGGGGAAGCTTCTGGTCGTTATGGCCGAACTGGATCAGGCAGAAGTCACCCGGACGGAGAAAATGCTTCACGATGTCCATGTGGCCTTCCTGACGGAAGGTTTCCGTCGTCAGCCCACAGTGCGCCTGGTTTTCTACGGCTATTCTGCCGTCTAAGAACGCCGGAAGTGCCTGGCCCCAGGAGGCGTAGCAGGCACCCGGAAGATAGGGGATTTCCGCGGACTGGTCTGTGACGGTGGAATCCCCGCAGAGATAGACTGTCGTTACGCCGTCGGAGACATTAGCTGCACCGGCTGCCTCAACCGCATCGGCTGCTTCGGCATAACAGGCCTCAATCCGGACAGCGCCGGGCTCCGGGGTACAGAACGTAACAAAGAGGTTTTCAACCGGATAGTACGCTTCGTGGTAGCGTGGAATGATGCCGGCTATGGACTGGTAAAAGGTGCGTTCGTACCGGTCCCCCTTCTTCAGGGTGATGATATCACGCAGAAGTTTCCTTCCGGTGAAGAGAAAGAGCTGTTCCACATCCTGAACGGCGGTCAGTGCGATATGAACCGCGTAGAGCCCGCAGGGGACCCGTTCTGTGATATAGCTGTGGGGAATCATACTCCCTGCAATGCCGTTGGCTAAAGAAAGAAGTGATGGGTCAAAGCCGTCTGACAGCTCCGGTATGTCAAGCCGGTCGGAATCAGCCGTGAGATGGTCTGCGGCTGTATTGTGAAAAAATGGCTGAAAATGATACTGCATCTTAAAGTTCCTCCTGAAATGAATTTTCAAATACGCTAGTGGGATGCACTGGGTTCCGCTGGGCCGGCCGGTCCGCGTAAGCCGGTGATGTAGGCGCTGGGGGCCATGCCGGTTTTCTTCTTGAAGAGCTGGGAAAAATACTGTGGATTGTTGCCGAAGCCGACCCGCTCGGCAATATCCGAGATCCGGTCCATCTCCTCGTTTTCGATGTATTCCTTTGCCTTTTGAATCCGCTCATTGGTCAGGTAATCGGAAAAGCGTATGCCGGTCTCCTTCTGAAATTTTCTGGATACATAGTCTACATTCATATATAAATGCTGCTCAGCAATGTATTTCAGCGTCAGGTTGGGATTCTCCAGATTTTCCCTGATATATGTAAAGATCTGCCTGGTCATGCTGCTGACGGTTTCCGTTCTGGAGCATCCCTCCATAAGATCTGTAAGCTTTTGAAAGACGGATTCCTTCAGCGCGTCAAGATCACTCTCCCCCTCGGCCTGCATCAGCCACTCCGTGAGGCCGGAGCCGGAGATATTCGGGTTGCCGAGCGTGATTTTCAGGAACATACTGCCAGACAGCTGTTTGAGGAAACGGATGTCCATGATATCGGAGATCAGTTCCATGAGGCTTTCCATGGCGGAGGCGCTGCCCTCGGCAATGGCGCGGCAGTAATTTTCAGTCTCCTGGGTGATTGCGGTATAATTGCAGGTGCATAAGGCATGGTAATTGTTTACGTAGTAAAAGGTGCTGAATCTGCGGATCTTTTCGAGGACGACGCCGAACAGGCCTTTTAAGTCGGTATACGTCTCCATTTGAAGCTCCAGGCTGGTGTGCTGGCCCTCTAAGCTGACGCGGTCCAGCTTCGCCTTCAGCTGGCCGAAGTCAAAGGAGATGTCCTGACAGAAGATCAAGAAGGTATTTCGCACATAGATTCCGTAGATGCTGACCTGCGGCAGACAGTTCTGGGCAAAATCGTTTAGAAGGCCCAGAAATTCCTCCAGATTCTCCTGTTCCAGATAGTAAATGTAGAACAGACGGTAGGGCGTAAAGTAAAAATCCATGTAGGGCTCATAGGTGGGAATAATCTCATCCAGCGATTTCTCCAGATAGAGGACGTCGTTGATGATACTGGAGACGACATTGTGGCGGATGCTGTCCGCCTGGCTGAACTGGGAGTCCAATATCCGGCGCGCCTGGCGCCTGGCGTAGCAGTCACTGACACTTTCCTTTACGGCGTCAATGATCTGCTGCTCATTACAGGGCTTTAAAAGATAGTGGCGGACCCCATATTTCATGGCCTGTTTGGCGTATTCAAATTCCCCGTAGCCGGAGAGAAGGATGAACTGGGTGTCCAGATCCGTCTCGGATATCCGGCCGATCAGCTCCAGCCCGTTCATGCCCGGCATGCGGATATCCGTGATAACCAGGTCCGGAGATTCATCTAAAATCATATTGTAGGCCTCAATTCCGTTGGAACAGAGACCGGCCAGTTCAATCCCATACTGGCTCCAGTCAATAATTGTGGAGATGGTCTCCCGGATGATGCGTTCATCGTCTGCAATGATCAGTTTCAGCATATGATTGGTTCTCCTTGACTTGAAATGGTATATGGATATCGGCGGTTGCGCAGTCGTCCTCATTTTTTAACTCAAGACCGTACGCGTCGCCAAACAGCAGGCGGATGCGCTGGTCAATGTTCATGAGACCGATGCCGAAGCCGCCCGGCTGCTTTTCCCGGCTCTTTAATTTTTCGAGAAGGTCTTCTTCAAAAACAGAACCGTTGTTTTTTACCCGGATCAGGACCTTATCATCCTCGTGGCGTACCAGGAGCTCCACGTGACAGGTCTCCGTCATCTCTTCCATGCCGTAGCGGATGGCATTTTCTATGAGCGGCTGTATGGTCAGCGGCGGCATCAGGATATGATGCAGATCGTCGGCCACCAGGGAGACGAAGTCCAGACGGTCCTCGAACCGTATTTTCTGTATCGTGATGTAGGCGCGGACCAGCTCCAGCTCGTAGTCCAGTTCCACCAGGGACTCGTGATTGCTGAGGGTGGAGCGGAGCAGCGTTCCGAGAGACTCCGCCATCATGGATATTTCCGCGTTTTTGGATGCCTTTGCCCTCCAGTTGATGGATTCCAGCGTATTATAGAGGAAATGCGGGTTGATCTGGGATTCCAGCGCCTTGATCTGGGCTTCCTTGCGCAGCAGTTCATTTTTATAATTCGTGTCCACCAGGGTCCGGATCCGGGTGGCCATCCGGTCGAAACGCTGGTGAAGCCGCCCGATCTCATCGTTTCGGACGCTGTAATCATAGGCGGACTGCTCCAGGGTGAGCTCATTTTTACTGAATCCATCCATCTTAACGATCAGCGCGTTGAAATGGCGAAGAATGGAGTAAATCAGCCACTGCGTTAAGGCGAGGGCGATCAGAATGCCGAGCACCATGATGCCCAGAATGATTTTCGCGGAGCGTCCGATGGAGTGAATGATGGAGTCAAACGGGATCAGGCTGATGTAGCGCCAGTCGTAATACGGAATATTGCTGCTTACTGCGAAATAGGTGTGGTTGTCCACCCGAAGGGTCTGGTACGTGTCGTCCTCCAGTTGGAGCGTCTGGGTTACCAGGTCTTTGGAGAGGCCGGCCGAGGAGTAGATGGTGTCCGGTCCGTCTGCCAGAATGTAGTAGCCGGTATCGAAGGTCTGGAAGGAACGGTTGATCGTATTGATCAGCCTGTCGGTATCCACGTAGATCAGCAGCCTTCCAATGGTGGAGAAATCCAGCGCCTCGATTTTCCTGATATTTCTTCCGAGAAAGAGGCCGGAGGTACTGCCGCCTCCGGTAGTCCAGCTGACCGCACCGTCGCCGGCCTCCGCGTTTTGCAGGGCTTTTTCAATAAAGCCGGGATCTGTCTTATTGTAAGCCGCCCAGTTGGTAGTGTTGGAAAATGAGTCATTGTACAGGACTATGTAAGAGACTCCATTCTGCCGGAAGGTCTCATAATAAGAAGACAGGGCTGTGTTGATGTTCCGGTTGGCATTGGAACGGACCACGGCATCCTCTGACTCATGGATTGCAGACAGGGAAGTCTGAATGGATGACGTCGATAAAATAATGGAGGACAGGCGTTCCACATCTTTTAGATTAGTCGATATGGTATTTGCCGAAAAACTCAAATTTCCCGCGATGGAACGGTAGAGCAGTTCGTTATAGGTCTTCGAAAGTATGTTGAAGCCAATGAAGGAAAACAGCAGGAGAGAGACTACATTTAACAGCACGATAAAGAAAATCTTCCATTTCAATGACAGATTTTTAAACAAGGTCAGGAGCCTGATTTTAATTGTTTCTGTTCTTTTTTTCATGAAAATTATCCTGCTTCTTTCTATATGAGATATTTATGGTTCAAGTGGAAAAACATGGTTATAAAGGTACATGGACAGTATATAATAACTGCATTGCAAACTCAAGATTTCGGAAAGGAAAGTCGGTTTTTTCTAAAAGGAAGTCGGTTTTATTTATACCGGTATCAGAGGAAACCAGTTTATAATAAACTTACAAACGAAACGGAAGAGCAGCACCGTTTTCAGAAAAAGATGGAGGATATGAAAATGAAGAAGAAATTGGCAGTAGTCCTGGCCGCTTCCATGGCGGCGGTATCTCTGGCGGCATGCGGCGGCGGCACGGCGGAAAGCGGAAGCACGACGGGAGCGGATTCCCAGACAACCGCAGGTGCGGCGGCTGAAAATACGACAGCAGCAGCTTCCGGCGACGCGTCCCTGACGGTGGCCTGGTGGGGCAACCAGACGAGAAACGAGAGGACTCAGGCGGCGCTCGATAAGTATTCGGAGCTGAACCCTGGCGTGACATTCGACGGACAGTTCTCCGAGTGGTCTGATTACTGGAACAAGCTGGCGACCGCGGCAGCAGGCCATTCGCTTCCCGATGTAATCCAGATGGATTACGCTTACCTGGATCAGTATGTTTCCAACAATCTTCTGGTGGATTTGACGCCTTATATCGAGGATGGCACCCTGAATGTGGACAATTGCAGCCAGGACATCATTAATTCCGGATCGGTTGACGGAAAGGTGTATTCCATCGCAATCGGCATCAACGCGCCGGCCATGGTCTACAACAAGACCATCACCGACCAGGCGGGAGTGGAAATCAAAGACAACATGACGCTGGACGAGTTCGTAGCAGTCAGCAAGGAAATCTACGCAAAGACCGGATGCAAGACCAACATGGCATACGGCGTCTCCCAGGAAATCTTACAGGCTATGATCCGCGGCTACGACGGCCACGTGCTCTTTGACGAAGGGAAGCTGGGCGTGGACAGCGCAGACGAATTCGTACCATTTTACAAAGTATATGAGGAGGGCGTGAAGGAAGGCTGGTACATTGAACCGAGCGTATTTGCAGAGCTGACCCCGGGGTCCATCGAGCAGGATCCTCTGATCTACGGTTCCAGCCCGGAAACCATGTCTTGGGTAGCGTTCTGCTGGTCAAACCAGTATGCGGCGTTTACCAACGCAGCTCCGGAGGACATAAATTTAGACTTGACCACATGGCCGTCGAAAGACCCGAAAAAGTCCAACTTCTTAAAACCGTCCCAGCTCTTCTCCGTATCGGTGGATTCCAAGGATCCGGTTACCGGTGCTAAGATTATCGATTACTGGACCAATTCCATGGACTGCAACGAGATTCTTCTGGCCGAGAGAGGCGTGCCGATCTCTTCCAAGGTTGCCGAGGAACTGGCTCCGTCTCTGACAGAGAGCGATCAGAAGGTAATCAGCTTCATCAATGATGTGGTGACACCGAATTCTTCTCAGATCAACCCTCCGTATCCGAACGGAAGCGCAGAGGTATCCGACTTAATCAACAAGCTGGGTGAAAAGGTATGCTACGGCGAACTGACTGCGGAGGAAGCGGCAGAACAGCTTTATACCGAGGGAAATAAGATCATGGCAGAAAAGGCCAAATAACAGGCTGTAAACTGAAAACATATTGAGGGTGTCCCTATTTCGGCATAATCTGACTTACGGGGCGCCCTTTTTTCGAGAATGGGAAATAATCGAGATTGAGAAATAATCAAGATTGGGAAATAATCAAGATTGGGAAAAGGAGCAGATCTATGAATATGCTGAAAAAAGCAATGAATAATGAGCGCACGGCGGGAATTATCTTTACCATGCCGTTTACCATCGGGTTCCTGCTGTTTATGATAGTGCCGATGGGAATTTCACTGTACTATTCCTTCTGCAGCTATGATATTTTGTCTCCGCCTGTCTTCACGGGCCTGCAGAATTTCAAAACCATGTTTGCAGATGAAACGTTCTATAAATCCATTAAGGTTACCTTCTTCTTTGCATTTGTGTCCGTGCCGCTGCGTCTTTTATTTGCGTTGATCGTGGCGATGCTGCTGCTCAAGAGCACGAAGATGACCGGATTCTACCGCGCGGCTTACTACCTGCCATCCATCATCGGCGGCTCCGTTGCGGTCGCTATCTTGTGGAAGCGTATGTTTGCCACGGACGGCGTGATCAACAAGCTGCTTCAGGCAGTCGGCATCAACTGTACCATGTCCTGGCTGGGCAACACGAATACGGCGATCTGGGTGCTGATTATCCTGGCGGTGTGGCAGTTCGGTTCTTCCATGCTGATCTTTTTGTCCTCGTTAAAGCAGATTCCACAGTCGTTATACGAGGCGGCCAATGTGGATGGCGCGAACGGCATCTCCAAATTCTTCCGGATTACACTGCCGCTTCTGACACCGACGATCTTCTTTAACCTGGTTATGCAGATGATTAATGGTTTCCTGGCTTTTACGCAGAGCTACATCATTACCCAGGGAAAACCGATGAATTCCACACTGTTTTACACGGTGTATATGTACCAGCAGTCCTTCGAGTTCTATAACACCGGATACGGCGCGGCTCTGGCCTGGGTTATGCTGGCTATGATCGGAATGATCACGCTGTTCCTGTTTGCAACGAAGAAATTCTGGGTATACGAAGGAGGACTTTAATTATGAAGGCAAAGAAAAGAATTCGCGATGTCGTATACCATGTCATCGTTTTCGGTATTGGCATTCTCATGATCTATCCGCTGATCTGGATGTTCATGAGTTCCTTTAAGGAGACCAAAACCATTTTCCAGACGGCCGGAAGTCTGATTCCCAATCCGTTTACACTGGATAATTACATAAATGGATTAAAGGGATTTGCAAAGGTTCCATTTCTGGTATTCTTCAAAAATTCACTGTTTATCTCCGTAGTCGCCACGATAGGAACCGTGATTTCATCCGCGGTGGTGGCGTACGGGTTCGCACGTTTTGATTTCAAGGGAAAGAAAATACTGTTTGCGGCAATGCTTCTCTCCATGATGCTTCCGGCGCAGGTTTTAATGATCCCGCAGTACCTCTGGTATCAGAAGCTGGGCTGGGTGGGAAGCTATTTACCGCTGATTGTGCCGTATTTTTTTGCGATTCAGGGATTTTTTGTTTACCTGATGACGAACTTCATCGAGGGGATTCCGAAGGAACTGGACGAGGCGGCCAAGATAGACGGCTGCTCCTACCCGCAGATATTCGGAAGAGTCATTTTGCCGCTCATCACACCGGCCATCGTTACAGGAGGTATCTTCTCCTTTATGTGGAGATGGGATGACTTCCTCTCCGCGCTGCTTTACGTCAATAAGTCCATTAAGTATCCGGTCAGCCTTGCGTTAAAGCTGTTCTGCGATCCGGGCTCTTCCTCGGATTACGGCGCGATGTTTGCCATGGCTTCCTTATCCATTCTTCCGTCAGTGATTATCTTTATTTTCTTCCAGAAATATCTGGTGGAGGGAATAAGTACCAGTGGGCTGAAGGGATAAAGAAGAAAGAAGAAGGCACAAACGACGGTTGAAGATGGAGGAACGGGCAGATGGGAAAACTGGAATTTGACAGAAATTGTATGGAACAGACTATGGACCGGATCGTGGAACGGACGATGCGGATGGATATGACCTGGGACTGGCCCTGCGGCGTCGCGTATTACGGAATCGCGGAGGCGTATGAGGCAACAGGAAAACAGGAGTATCTGGATCTTATGAAGGAGCGGGTGGATGAACTGATCAGTCTGGGGCTTCCCGATTTTACTGTTAACACCTGCGCCATGGGGCACGTGCTGCTCACCCTGTATCAGCACACCGGTCAGGAGGTCTATAAGGATATCATAGAGGCCAAACTGAATTATCTGGAACATGAGGCGCTCCGGTTCGGAGACCATGTCCTTCAGCACACGGTGTCGGCTGACAATGATTTTCCGGAACAGTGCTGGGCGGATACGCTTTTCATGGCCGCGTTTTTTCTGCTGCGGGCCGGAGTAATGCTTGAGAGGCCGGAGCTGACAGCGGATGCGCTGAAACAGTGGTACTGGCACATCCAGTATTTACAGGATGAGAAGAATGGTCTTTGGTACCATGGCTATAATCATATCACAAAGGACCATATGAGCGGGTTCTACTGGGGAAGGGCCAATTGCTGGGCGGCGTATACCATGTCCCAGGTGGCACACATTCTCCCGGAGTGTTATTTATATCCGGAGTATTTAGAGATCGCGGGAAGCTTAAACGAACAGCTATCGGCTCTGAAGCTGTACCAGACGGACTCCGGTTTATGGCGCACGCTGCTGGATGATAACGAGTCCTACGAGGAAGTGTCGGCCTCCGCCGGGATTGCCGCGGCGATGCTGGCGAAAAAGAATCCTCTCTATCTAAAATATGTCAACAAAACGGTGCAGGGCCTTCTGGCCAACGTGACAGAGGATGGCCGCGTGATGAATGTCTCCGGAGGCACCGCTGTCATGAAGGACAGGGAAGGCTACCGCAATATCTCCCGTAAATGGATTCAGGGCTGGGGACAGGGCATGGCGCTCACATTTTTTGCCGGCCTTTTGCAGTATGATGCCATGAAAGGGGACGGAGCGCTTTAAGTTACAATTCACGGCCCGCGGTGGGGCCGTGAATTGTAACCGCTTTAATTGTGTGGCTGAGAGCGAAAAAAGACAATATTGTCATTATTTCCGTTATGTGGTATACTACCAACTGATATTATATGGCTTTAGCGGAGGCAGATGCTTCCGACAACGATGGCAGGGATAAAACCTGCCATTTCGTATTCTCTGTGCAGCGGTTCGCGGGGCGGTTTCGCTGTGGAGAGAGGCAGCAGGAGAGAAAAAACGGAAGTCGCCGGCTGGACATACTCGCATGGCCGCTGGCTCATTGTCCGCGGAATTAGACGGGAGGAGGAGTGTTCCGAATGGGAGAGCGGATTATTGAAACATGGATCCAGGCCAAGCATCCGAACCAGGAACTGTGCGAGGATGGCCTGTATACAGGCAGTAACTATTATGCGGTCATCGATGGGGTGACCAGCAAAGGAAGCCTCGTCTGGCCAGGGGAAAAGACGGGGGGCCGATTCGCCAAAGATGTACTTCTGGAGGCGTTGGAAACGCTTCCTGCGGATATGAATGCAAAAGGCGCTGTTTCCTATTTAAATGACGCGCTGCGGGAAGCCTCATTTCAGGCGGCGGAAAACCCGGAGGTACTGGAACGGGTGAGGGAGGAGCGGCCTCAGGCTGTTCTCATTGTATACAGCCGTATGCGCCGGGAGGTCTGGTGCTTTGGGGATTGCCAGTGTATGATCGGCGGCAGGCTTTACAGGAAGACGACGGTGATGGATGAGCTGACCGCGGGTGCCAGATCGGCTTACAACCAGCTGGAGCTGGCAGCCGGAAAGACGCTTGAGGAGCTGGCGGAGCATGACACGGGGCGCGAGTACATCATGCCGCTTCTGGTGGGCGAGTGCCAGTTTGCCAATGGTGACGGGGAGTATTCCTACGACGTGCTGGATGGTTTTCCCATCCATGAAGAACACACCCAGGTGTATCCGGTCCGGCCAGGAGAAGAAGTGGTGCTGGCGAGCGACGGATACCCGGAGCTTTTCGGAAATCTTGCGGAGAGCGAATCCGTCATCCGGGAGGTGAAGGAGACAGATCCCATGTGCATGTTCCGTTTTAAGGGACCGAAAGGGATTGCCCCGGGTTTTCACAGCTTTGATGACAGGACGTATCTGCGGTTTATCCTGGAAGAGAATTGAAAATAAAGTGTGAGTTTGTAAAAAAGCAGAATAAAATACATCGGAAATGGATAAGAATAGAAAACACATTTTTTATGTCCCGGATCGGGAAGGGAAGGACCATTTTACGGCCGGTCAGGATTCCAAAACCGGAACTTGTATTTGCGAGGGAAAATAGGCGGAATTCTTGACAATCCGGGACGTTTAAGATATAATACTTTGAATGCGAAAGAGCGAGAATTAAACCAGGAGGAAGTAAAACCATGGCAGATAAGAAAAATATTTTAACATATGAAGGTCTTAAGAGATATGAGGATGAGCTTCAGAACTTAAAAGTAGTGAAACGAAAAGAAGTTGCCCAGAAGATTAAGGAAGCCAGGGAGCAGGGTGACTTATCAGAGAACGCGGAGTATGATGCTGCGAAAGACGAGCAGAGAGATATCGAGCTACGTATCGAGGAGCTTGAGAAGCTGCTTAAGAACGCTGAAGTCGTTGTAGAAGACGAGATTGATTTAGATAAGATTAACATTGGCTGTAAGGTAAAGGTTTACGACGTGGATGAGGACGAGGAGATGGAGTTCAAGATTGTGGGTTCCACAGAGGCGAACAGCCTTCAGAACAAGATTTCCAATGAGTCACCGGTAGGCCAGGCATTGATGGGCAAAAAAGCCGGCGATGTCGTAGATGTGGAAACCCAGGCCGGTGTGATCCAGTACAAGGTGCTGGAAATTCAGAGAGTGTCATAAGTCCAAAAGTCAAGTTCACAAAGGAGTGTATATAAGTGGCAGAACAGCAGAACCAGAACCAGGTTAAGGAAGAGGATTTAAACCAGTTACTGAAGGTGCGCCGCGATAAGCTGGCGGAGCTGCAGGAAGCGGGAAAGGATCCGTTTAAGATTACAAAGTATGATGTAACTGTACACAGCAGTGATATTAAGGAAAATTATGAGGAATGGGAAGGAAAGGAAGTTTCCGTAGCAGGACGTATGATGTCCAAGCGTGTGATGGGAAAGGCTTCCTTCTGTAACGTTCAGGATTTAAAGGGAAATATCCAGACTTACGTAGCCAGAGACAGCATCGGCGAGGAGTCCTATAAGGATTTCAAGAAGATGGATATCGGCGATATTGTCGGCATTAAGGGAACCGCATTTACCACGAAGACCGGTGAGATTTCCATCCATGCCACCAGCGTCGTTCTGCTGACCAAGAGCCTTCAGATTCTTCCTGAGAAGTTCCATGGCCTGACCAATACAGACCTTCGCTACAGACAGCGTTACGTGGATTTAGTCATGAATCCGGAGGTGCGTGACACCTTTGTGAAGCGCTCCCAGATTATCAAAGCAATCCGGGATCATTTAGATGAGCAGGGCTTCATGGAAGTGGAGACTCCGATGCTGGTTCCCAACGCAGGAGGTGCTGCTGCGAGACCGTTCGAGACCCATTACAACGCGCTGGACGAGGATGTAAAGCTTAGAATTTCTCTGGAGCTGTATCTGAAGAGACTGATCGTAGGCGGTCTGGAGAGAGTTTATGAGATTGGCCGCGTATTCCGCAACGAGGGCGTGGATACCCGCCACAATCCGGAATTTACCTTAATGGAGCTGTATCAGGCATATACGGATTACCACGGTATGATGGACCTGGTGGAGAACCTGTTCCGTTCCGTAGCCTTAAAGGTTCTGGGAACCGCAGTCGTGTCGTACGACGGCGTGGAAATCGATTTATCGAAGCCATTTGAGCGCATTACCATGGTAGACGCGCTGAAGAAATATAAGGGAATTGACTTTACGGAGATTCATACAGATGAAGAAGCAAAGGCGCTGGCAGACCAGTACCATATCCAGTATGAGGCGCGCCACAAGAAGGGCGACATCTTAAGCATGCTGTTTGAAGAGTTTGTGGAAGAGAATCTGGTACAGCCGACCTTTATTATGGACCACCCGGTGGAGATTTCTCCTCTGACCAAGAGAAAACCGGATGATCCTGACTATACGGAGCGTTTTGAACTGTTTATTACAAAGCGTGAGATGGCTAACGCTTACTCTGAGTTAAACGATCCGATTGACCAGAGAGTCCGTTTTGAGGCGCAGGAAGTGTTGAAGGCCGCAGGCGATGAGGAAGCTAACTCCATGGATGAGGACTTCTTAAATGCGCTGATGATCGGTATGCCTCCTACAGGCGGCATCGGTATCGGCATCGACCGTTTTGTTATGCTGCTGACTGATTCCTATGCAATTCGTGACGTTCTGCTGTTCCCGACGATGAAGACGCTGGGCGGTTCTGATAATAGCAGGAAGGCAGAGAAGGCCGCTCCGGCCGCTGCTTCTGCTCCGGCTGCTGAGAACGTGAAATCCGCGGTAGAGATTGATTTTTCCAATGTGAAGATTGAGCCGCTGTTTGAAGAGATGGTGGATTTTGAGACTTTCTCAAAGTCTGATTACCGTGCAGTGAAGATCAAAGACTGCGTGGCAGTGCCGAAGAGCAAGAAGCTTCTCCAGTTTACTCTGAACGATGGAAGCGGCACAGACCGCACGATTTTAAGCGGAATTCATGAGTACTACGAGCCGGAGGATCTGATTGGTAAGACAGCCATCGCCATCGTGAATCTGCCGCCAAGAAAGATGATGGGAATTGACTCCTGCGGTATGCTGATTTCAGCCGTGCATGAGGAAGACGGACATGAGGGGCTGAATCTGCTGATGGTGGATGATAGGATTCCGGCGGGGGCGAAGTTGTATTAATAAGCGGTGATAGTATTGGAGTAAATAATAACAGGTATCTGATGAAGAAATACTGCTTCCTCAGATACCTGTTTTGATGTGTGAAAAATACATTTTCCTGTGCCAGGTCATGCTATGCTGTTTTTTGCTGGTATAGCCAGAATGTCGTTCCGTTTCATTGCAGATCAGTAAAGTTTTATCCAATTACACCAGCATTTCAACAAACTCAACCGGATACATAGTCCGTTTGGACACTTCCTCAACCGCTAATCCCTGGCTGAGAAAACGCCTGATGACGCACTCCATGCTTTCTGCTGCCTCAATTATATATTTATCAAAATCATAAAACCGCATACTCCGCTGGCCCCAGGGATATTCCGTCGGGTGATGGATAAATTCCACTCCTTCGATGGCCTCCAGTTTTCTCTCCCAGTCGTCGATCCGGTCTGTTTCAAAATAGAGCTGAAAGTTATTTGCTGCTGTCTTTCTGTTCAGTGATTTACCGATCATTGCTTCGTAGTTTGTTTGCAGGCTGAGGCCATTTTCCAATGAGACGTGTTCTCCTAAATCCATGAGGATTTTTTGCTCCAGGATTGTTTCGTAAAAATATTTTGATTTTTCCATATCATCAACTATAAGCAATGTGCCTCCGTATTTCATATGGATACCTCCTCTTTTTTCTCAATTATAGCCTAAAACTTTGCGATCGCACTGTAAAAATCAGACAAGTTGCTTCGGTATTCCTGAGGCGTAACGCCGCATACGGCCCTAAAATCCCTGATAAAGTGAGAAATATCATAAAAACCGGATTCGGCAGATATATAATTGAGGCTGTGGCTCGTATGGTGCAGCAGATAAATGGCTTTGTTAATACGCACGATTCGGGAAAAATGTTTCAGGTTAAATCCTAAATAGTGATTGGAAAGCCTGTTTAAATGACGTTCACTGTAAAATGTTTTTTCTGTTATTTCTTTGAGACTTATGTTACCGTTGCTCTGAATGATCAGCTGCACGGCCAGACGGAATTCAGCCGGGTACTGGCTGCATTGGCTGCAAAGCAGCAGACTCTCGATTCTGGTCAGCAGTTCTTCCGCGGTTCCCGCGTTACAGAAGATTTCTTTTATGGAAGAATCCAGTAGGGGCGCGATCTGTTCAAAGGAAATGATCGTATCCATCAGCTGATTCTGCTTTGTTCCGGTGAATACAAACAGCCCTGCCGGCTGAAATTCGATAATGAATATCACGCTGCATGCATTCGCATTTTTTCCAACAAAATATGGTTTGGAGGACGGTCCGAAAATCAGGATGCGCAGATCAGCCCCGTCATATGTAATGACAAGAGTTGCACTTCCATGCGGCACGATAGTATAGTCATCGGAAATGACACCTTTGATTGGAAAGGTTATGGTATAGTTAGAGATCAGTGTTTTCAACTGCTCGCTGGGCGAAAAATAAGCAAAATTCTCATCACCCATTAATCGCGTATTGGTTTTCACGGCTGAAAAATCTGCGCTGTCCTTTTTTATCATATATTTTTATGTTCACTTTCTGAGAGTGGATCTGCTAAATGAAAAAAATGCAGATAATTCTATCTGCACTTCCTGATTCAGTCTACTACATTTCAAATAAAAAGTCTATAGTTTATTTTTGATTATCTGGAACAGGAAGGGGCAAAGACTCTGTACCTCTTCACGGATTCCAGCTGTACTTAACAGTTTTACGAGAAGCGGGGAATGCAGCGGCTGGGAGAGAAGACGGTGGAATTCAGCCCTCATACAGACTACCGCCTGAATATGTTTATCTATGGCCTGGAATTGCAGGCGGCCAGTTAAGGCCGCACTGCAATTCAGACCGCACTGCTTCGCTGCCCGCAGGCCGGCGCATCGATGACCCGGTCATACCGGTAGGCCGAGAAGATAAATCCCAGCAGCAGCATATTTACGAGGATGCTGATACTGCCCTCCGAAACCATGGGAAGATTAGTAAAGCTGCCATACTGGAAACCGAAGTTCCCAAGTATATAGAGCACGCTCTGAAACAGCAGGCACAGGCCGCAGTGAAAGGATACCGCTCCCGCGAGCGCTCCGTGTATCCTTCGGATGCAGGAGAAGAGGACCGCGTAAAAGGCGGACATAACTGCAAGAAACAGAAATCCGGCCAGCCAGCCGAACTGTAGTATGAATACGGCCAGAAGATAGTTGTTCGCGTAATGCTGGGGCAGAATGTTCCATAAAGTGACATCTGACGGATCGGAGCGGAAGATGGAGCGGTGATGTTCAGAAAACGGCTTTTTCCCTTCCGCGGCAGCCTCTCTGGCATCTCCGCAGCTGAAATACCATTCGCCGGTTCCATACTCCATCAGCTCCTCCGGCGTAAGCGAAATCTGGCCGGCCAGCGGTGATTTGGAGAGCAGCTCCTGAATCAGAACCCCGTTATAGGAGTCGCTTAAGGTGTCGTATGCGCTCGCCTCCGGATTTACAAATGCCTGAAAATACCGGGACTGGCCGGGAAGCATACCATAAACAAGAAGGAGTACCACGCCCCCGGCGGCTGCCTGGATCAGGAGCCTTCTTTTATTTCCGGTGAATATCTCCCGGCAGATCATATACAACACGGTTCCGATCATGGAGAAGAGGAAAGTCACGGTCTCGGCCAGCGTAAAGCTTTTGTATGTAAAGTAATGGATAAGGACTGCCCCGGCAGTGAGAAGAAAAGCGGCTGCCATGGCTTTCGGTGTCTGCTTCCGCATACGGTAGAGAAGGATGACAACAACCGGTCCGGTCAGCAGAAGCGCATAGTAATCAATCATATGCCATGGAATAATGTATGCCGTGTCCCAGATTACATCCGCTATCCAATCGAATTCGATCATGAAAAGGAATATGGCTTCCGCGGCAAATATGGCTGCCGCCAGAATGAGAAGCCGTTTCTGGTACCGGATCAGCAGAGGGTATCCTTTCAGCGCCATGACCACCAGAAGGACAGCGCCAGTCAGATAGATATGAAGCCCGCGGAACGTCAGTTCCGGAATCACGGCCGTACAGGTTTCCGCAGCGAGACCGATGAGAAGGAGAATCACGGTCAGAACCATCAGAAGGCGTCTGGACTGGACGTGACGGACCGCGTTGATCCCGGTGCCGATCGCAACACCGTCCCCCATGGCATCCACCGCTTTCTTAACCGCATCTTCGGGACTTATCCCTTCTGAGAGATATTCTTCCGTCCTGTCATCGATATGGTCCTTTAATTCTCTTACCACTGCCGGACGCAGAGGTTTATAGGCGATCTGATCCGCCACATCCTCTAAAAATGCTTCTTCATAATCCGTATGCTGATTGTGATTCTTCTGGAATGGTTTATCCAAACAAAACACCCCCGATCACTTGATTCACCGCCGTTTGAAACGAATCCCATTCCTTCAGCTTATCATGTAAAAGCTTCCGGCCGCTTTCGGTTATGATGTAATACTTACGCTCACGGCCATTTTCCGCGGTTCTCTGTTCGCAAATCACCGCCCCATCCTGTTCGAGCGCGTGCAGCAGGG
Source organism: Hungatella sp. SB206 (assembly GCF_051132295.1). Taxonomy (NCBI): domain Bacteria; kingdom Bacillati; phylum Bacillota; class Clostridia; order Lachnospirales; family Lachnospiraceae; genus Hungatella; species Hungatella sp. SB206. The sequence goes on from NZ_CP096603.1 coordinate 2,357,129, forward strand.
GATAAAGCGTCCCCTCCTTCAGCGTGAAAACGCGTTCACTTCTTATTTCCAGCTCTTTGATGATCTGATAGCCGTACATGTCCTGCTGTTCCAATAGCTTCAGGATCAGCATGGAAGAGCCTACGGCCATATATTTTTTGTCCATATTTGCCTCCATCCCGGAAATATTTCCCTAAAATAATACCTCGAGTTTCTATGTATCGTAATCCTATCATACATAGAAACTCGAGGTATGTCAAGAAGCAAATAAAAATTCTTATAATTCGCGGATTACTCTTTTCCTTCCCCGTCAAAGTATTCTTTGACCAGCCTGACTACAGTGCCGGACAGCAGGAACACCGCGATCAGGTTGGGAATTGCCATCAGGCCGTTAAAGGTTTCGGCGATACTCCAGAGCATCCCTAAATCCATGGTGGCGCCCAGGATTGCGACCAGAGAGTAGACGATCATGAACGCTTTGATAATGCGCGAGGAGAATAGGAACTCGATACATCTCGCGCCGTATAATCCCCAGCCGATGATGGTGGAAAATGCGAAACAGCACATGGCAACGGCTGTAAAAATGGATACCCAGCTGCCATAGGTGGAAGTAAACCCGAGAATGGTTAATTCCGCGCCGGCCGCTTCCCCGTAAGGAACCGGAACACCGCTGCAGAGGATGACAAATGCGGTCAGAGTACAGATGACAATGGTGTCGGCAAACACTTCAAAAATCCCGAAAAAGCCCTGTTTTACCGGTTTTTTCGTGTCGGCGCAGGCGTGGGCGATGGATCCCGTTCCAAGGCCCGCTTCATTGGAGAAGATGCCGCGGGAGACACCTTTCTTCATGCTCATAAAGAAGGTTCCGACCACGCCGCCTGTGACGGCCGCCGGGTTAAATGCCCCGTAAACAATCGACGAAAATACGGCGGGAACCCGGTTAATATTAAGAAGAATCACGCCGAAGGCGAGCACGATATAGAACAGCGCCATAAAGGGAACCAGTTTCTCCGTCACGCTTCCGATTCTTTTGATTCCGCCGAGAAGGACCAGGGCCACCAGAGCCGCCAGAATGATTCCGATGATAAGACTGGTGGTGTGCGCAGCGCCCTCATCGATCAAATGGTAGTTGAGCAGCGCAGAGTTGATTGCTGTTGTGATGGTGTTTACCTGAGTGGCATTGCCTGTTCCGAACACGGTGAGGACGCCGAAGGCCGAAAACAGAGTGGCCAGCCAGCGCCAGTTTTTCCCGAGACCGTTCTTTATGTAGTACATGGGGCCGCCTACTAAGTCGCCCTTCTCATTCACTTCACGGAAATGCACGGCCAGAGTTACCTCGGAAAATTTTGTACACATACCCAGAATCGCAGAAACCCACATCCAGAATACGGAGCCAGGGCCACCGATGGCGATGGCTCCGGCTACTCCGGCGATATTGCCGGTGCCGACCGTAGCAGCCAGAGCGGTGCAGACCGCCTGAAACGGCGTCATGGTACCGTCGGACGCGTCGCGCTTGCGGAACATCCGGCCCAGGGTAACCCGGATCGAATAGGAGAACTTGCGGATCTGCAGAAAATTGGTGCGGATACTCAGATAGAGGCCCACGCCGATGATGCAGACCATGGCTGGGACGCCCCAGATAAAATTGTTCACGGCATTGTTGATGGATTCGATAGTGTTTAACATATGATGGAACCTTCCTGATTGTATTTTTGCTTTTTATTACCGTGTTTTGGTAAGGGAAAAAACAGTGAAAATATATAAAATAATACCATAATATTACAGAAAAGTACATGGCAATCGAGATTCTTAAGCCTGACGGCCGCCGCAGAGGCCCTCTGTCGGACCCTGCCTCCCGTTCTCTTCCTTCAGATAGTGAGAAACATTGTTAAATAGCGGTACTTGTATTTACGGAATCCCAATGCTATACTATTTTGAGTTAGTCGAAACTAACCTAAAAAAATCCATGCGAGATAAAGGCATTTCTGTCCTTGTGCCGGTGTTCGGTCCGGCCCTGGAGCAGAAATACTGTGGTTGGTAAAAAAAGAAAGAGAGGATTAAGACATGAGTAAAACAGCAGTAGTGTATTGGAGCGGAACTGGCAATACGGAGGCTATGGCGGCAAAAGTGGTGGAAGGCGCGCAGGCGGCAGGAGCGGAGGTCTCGCTGTTTACGGCTGCGGAATTCGGGGCGGACAAAATGGATGAATTTGATTCAGTTGCATTCGGCTGCCCGTCCATGGGAAGTGAGCAGCTGGAGGAGGACGAATTTGAGCCGATGTTCCTGAGCTGCGAGGCGAAGCTGAGAGGGAAGAAGATTGCGCTCTTCGGCTCCTACGGATGGGGAGACGGCGAGTGGATGAGAACCTGGGAGAAGACCTGCCGGGAGGATGGCGCTGTACTGGCCTGCGACTGCGTGATCTGCAATGACGCTCCGGACGCGGAGGCGGAAAGTGCCTGCGAGGAACTGGGCAAGGCGCTGGCTTAGGAGAGAAGAAATATAAAAAAGATTAAAAGTGCCTAACCCGCATTGCCATTGACTAACCGACGCCAAAATGGTTACACTAGGAGTAAGAAGAGGCGGATAGTTTCAAAGCGCATAGAACGAAAGCACGCAGCGCATGATGTGGAAATGGGGGTGCAGCTATGCAGTCACTGGCACAGGCAAAGGCGGGAGACGACTATACGATCAAATGGATGTTCGGTGCTCCCCAGATTCTGGAATTTCTAAACGGATACGGGATCAGAGAGGGAAGCGATATCCGTGTTTTCCAGCAGGGAAAAGACGGAATCATCATCGGACGGGATAACGTGCGCCTTGCGATCGGTGAAGATGTGGCGAGACGAATTCAGGTATGAGCCGGCTTTAGCAGGAAACGGAACAGAATACAAACTATATAAAAAGCAAAAGCAAAGCAAAACAAAAACAGAAAAACAGGCGGTCTGCAGAGAAAAGGTTTCTCCCCGGACCGCCTGTTTTCCTATTTTTCCAACAATTCATTTCCTTTTGTCACGTGATCCTTGATAGCCTGAAAGCTTTTTGCGCTCACCACATGCTCGATCCGGCAGGCGTCTTCCGCCGCGGTTTTTTCATCGACTCCCAGATACATCAGCCAGTTGGAAAGCATCGTATGGCGCTCATACATGGTCTCAGCAACCTGTTTCCCGGAATCTGTCAGGGTGATATAGCCATCCTGATCCACCAGAATATAACCATTTTCGCGGAGGTTGCGCATGGCGACGCTGACACTCGGCTTGGAGAAATCCAGTTCATTGGCGATATCGATGGAACGGACGTGCGGCTTTCTATTGCTAAGAATCAGTATGGTTTCAAGATAGTTTTCGGATGATTCGTTCATCTTCAATGTTCGTTTACCTCCCTGCGGTTAAAGTATCAGAATGCGTGATACAAATAGTTTATCATAGCCGGGGAAAAAGGTCAAAATAAGAATATGAAAAAAATTATTGACAATTCAGTTAGCAGGTACTAATCTATAGTTAGTCATAACTAATAGAAAAAATTGGAAGAAAGGAAGGAGCACATATGGCGACAGCGATTATATGCCTGGCCCTTATCATGGCAGGGGTTCTGGCGATAAGAAGCTACAGAAAGAAGCTGACCACCGGCTGCTGCGGAGGTTCGGGCGAGGCTGCGGTGAAGAAAATAAAGGTAAGTGATAAGGATCTCACCCACTATCCGCACCGCCGGGTTTTGAAGGTGGACGGGATGTCCTGCGGCAACTGCGCGATCCGGGTGGAGAATGCATTAAATTCCCTGGAGGGCGTCTATGCCCGCGTGAATTTAATGGAGGCGGAGGCAGATGTCCGCATGAAACAGGAACTTAGCGACACCGTGTTGAAGGAGACTGTCAAGGACGCGGGATACACTGTTTACCGGATCACACCGGTAAATGACTCAATTTCTCAATAAAGTCTGTTGGCGTTGACTAACCGGATAAATTTCTAGTAAAACGTTTATATAAGGAGTGACTGAAGATGAAAAAACACAGGTTTTGGGCCTGGGCAATGCTGTTCTGCCTGGCGATGGTTTTTTATACGGGTTACAAGCATAAATAAGAAAAACAGGAGGATAAAGAAATGTTGGACTGCTTCAAAATGAAAAAAATCGGAATCTTTGCAGGAGGTGTTTTATTCGGTACAGCAGGCGTTAAAATTCTGGCGAGTAAAGATGCGAAGAAGTTTTACGTCAACTGTCTGGCCGCCGGACTGCGCGCGAAGGACTGCGTGATGACAACTGCCACTTCGATCCAGGAGAACGCAGACGATATTCTGGCTGAGGCGAAGGAGATCAACCGTCAGAGAGCGGATGAAGCCTTTGAAGACGAGAGCGAAGAGATGGTTTCTGAGACCGCGGAAGAGACAGCAGCAGAATAAAAGAAGACACCGCCTGATGGAATGTTCCTCAGGCGTTCCTTTTTGAAGAGCTGTAGAGACACAGGACAGGAGACAAAGACATGAGATTTATAGTGAAACACGAGATAAAGGGTCGGCTTCGGATCCATCTCGACCGGCGTCAGCTGACTCTGAGAGAGGCGGATCTGTTCTGCTGTGCCCTGAGCCTCATTCCGGGTGTGAAGGAGGTGAAGGTCTATGAGAGGACCGCGGATGCGGCGATTCTCTATGAGGACGGCCTGCGGTCGGTCATCATCGGGGAGATCAGGCGTTTTTCCTTTCAGGACGAGTCACTCTGTGAGCTGGTTCCGAAGGACAGCGGCCGGGCGCTGAACCGGGAATACAAGGAAAAACTGATCCAGCGGGTCGTTGTGAGGGCGTTTACAAAGGTATTTCTGCCTGTGCCGTTTCGGGCTGTGTATACGGCGGTGAAGTCCGTTTGCTATATCGTAAAGGGCCTTCGCTGTCTCCTGAAGGGAAAGCTGACGGTTGAGTTTCTGGATGCCGCCGCCATCACGGTGTCGATCGCAAGACTGGATTTCAATACGGCCGGTTCCGTGATGTTTCTGCTGGGGATCGGGGAGCTTTTGGAGGAATGGACCCACAAGAAATCGGTGGGAGATCTGGCGAGAAGCATGTCCCTGAACATCGAGAAGGTATGGCAGAAGGTGGACGGTACGGAGGTTCTGGTTCCGGTCTCCCGAATCCGCGAGGGAGACCTCGTGACAGTACATGTGGGCAGCGTGATTCCGCTGGACGGAATTGTCGTGACCGGCGAAGCCATGGTAAATCAGGCCTCCATGACCGGCGAATCCATACCGGTGAAGAAGGAACCGGATACATACGTATACGCGGGATCCGCAGTGGAGGAAGGGAGCATCACCATCTGTGTGAAGAAGGCGGCCGGATCCACCAGATTCGAGCGGATTGTCAAAATGATTGAGGACTCCGAGAAGCTGAAATCCAATGTGGAAGGAAAGGCGGCCGCCATGGCCGATGCGCTGGTTCCCTGGAGTCTGGGCGGCACGGTGCTCACCTGGCTGCTCACACGGAATGTGACGAAGGCGATCTCGATCCTGATGGTAGACTTCTCCTGTGCGCTGAAGCTGGCCATGCCGCTGTCCGTGCTTTCCGCCATGCGGGAGGCGGGAAGCTACCGGGTTACAGTCAAAGGCGGTGTCTATCTGGAGTCCGTGGCGGAGGCAGATACCATCGTATTTGATAAGACCGGTACTCTCACGAAGGCCAGGCCGGTGGTGGCCGGCGTCGTGACCTTCGAGGGGCGGGACGAGGATGAGATGCTCCGGATTGCAGCCTGCCTGGAGGAACATTTCCCCCATTCCATGGCGAACGCGGTCATTCAGGAGTCCGTCCGGAGAGGTTTGATCCACGAGGAAATGCACTCGAAGGTGGACTATATTGTAGCCCATGGAATCGCCTCCTATATCGGAGGGGAACGGGTGATTATCGGCAGTCACCACTTTGTCTTCGAGGATGAGGGGAGCGTGATTCCGGAAGACGGAAGAGAACAGTACGAGAGCCTTCCGCCGGAGTATTCCCATCTCTACATGGCGGTTGGAGGGCGCCTCGCCGCGGTGATCTGCATTATCGATCCCCTGCGGGAGGAGGCCGCCTCAGTGGTCAGTCAGCTGAGAGCGCTGGGACTTTCCAAGATCGTTATGATGACGGGAGACAGTGACCGGACTGCAAAGTCCATCGCGCAGAAGGTGGGCGTGGACGAGTATTATTCCGAAGTACTTCCGGAGGACAAGGCCGGTTTCGTGGAGGCAGAGAGAGCCGCAGGGAGGAAAGTCATCATGGTCGGTGACGGTATCAACGATTCCCCCGCCTTATCAGCCGCCGATGTGGGAATCGCCATCAGCGAGGGGGCGGAGATCGCCAGGGAAATCGCGGATATCACCATATCGGAGGACGCACTGGATCAGCTGGTGACACTGAAACGAATCAGCAACGCGCTGATGGTCCGTGTAAACAGAAATTACCGGTTTGTGATCGGATTTAATTTGGGCCTGATCCTGCTGGGCGTCAACGGAATCCTGGCGCCGGCTACTTCCGCGCTGCTTCATAATACATCGACGCTCATGGTCAGTCTGAAAAGCATGACCAATTTACTGGAACAGAAACAATAGAAAACGGTTTAAAAGAGTCATACCACGAAAAGCGGTGTGACTCTTTTTTCCATTTCCCATCTATTAAGAAATGTTCTCAAGAACGGCTATGGACAAATGTTGTAATAGCTGGTAAAATGTAGTTAGTCATAACTAACTACATAAACTGAAGAGCCGGAGGAAACAGTAATGATGTAAAACCCGGCAGGCTGTGAATTACAGACAGCACGATAGAGAACTGGAGGTATTATAAATGAGCGTAGTGATTATCGGCGGCCACGACCGTATGGTGAGCCAGTACAAGAAGATATGCAAGGAATTCAAATGCAAGGCAAAGGTCTTTACCCAGATGAGCACCAACATGGATAAGAAGATCGGATGTCCGGACCTGCTGGTCCTGTTTACTAATACGGTTTCCCACAAGATGGTAAAATGTGCCCTGGACGGCATCGATGACGGCGCCACCCGCGTGGTACGCTGCCATACCAGCAGCGGAACGGCGCTTTCTAAGATTCTGGAGGATGAGACTCCGCAGGCTGTGTAAGAAGCTGCGGCTGCGGCCAGGCAATTGAGTGAGAACGCCATATATTTTTACGGTTGCTATGGCATGTTCTGGAAAAGGATGGTATGATGGGGCAGGAGCGCAGTTTCTGGCGGTGCAGGCATGAAAAAACAGCCGCGAAACGCGCAAACTGAGGAGAAAGGACCCCTTCATAAAATGATAAGAGATTACTTTAAGAAACTGGACCGCAGGCGGGCCGTCATCATGATCATCGGTAATATTTTTACGGGAATGGGAATCAGCATTTTCAAACTTTCAGGACTGGGCAACGACCCCTTCAGCGGCATGGTAATGGCCCTGTCGGACTGCACCGGCATTCAGTATGCGTTTTTCCTTATCCTGGTGAATCTTGTGATTTTCATTGCTGAGATTACCATGGGCCGGCAGCTGATCGGCCTGGGCACGGCTGTGAACGCGCTGCTTCTGGGATACATCGTTACCTTCTTTTTCGGAATATGGGAGGTGACCCTTGGAATGCCTTCCGTGCTGTGGCAGAAGCTATTGACCGTATTCATCGGAGTGGTGGTCTGCAGCTTCGGGCTCTCTTTATACCAGACCTCCGATGTAGGCGTGGCGCCGTATGACAGCCTTGCGCTGATCATGTGCAGAAAGCAGAAAAAGATCTCCTACTTCTGGTGCCGTATGGCCTGTGACGTGTTCTGTGCGGTGGTGTGCTTCGCGGCAGGCGGAATTGTCGGCCTGGGAACGCTGGTATCCGCTTTGGGACTGGGGCCTTTTGTGCAGTTCTTTAACAAAACAAGCAAGAATTTCCTCACCTCTACAGGTGGAGGGATGAAACGCCAAAAACAAGCTTAACGTCAGTGGTGGGCGGAGAGAAATCGGTATCCCCCACTGACATGAAGTCAGGTCGTGCATCTACAAGATGTAGTCGCACTCTGTGAAATTATCGAGCGTGGATTGAAACATTTTACGGACAGGCTGTTGAAAAAGGACGGAGTATCGAATCCTGTATAAGTGAAAATCAAATCCCCTGTGACTTTACTAAATGGTAATGGCACAGGGGATTTATGCGTCTGTAAGTAATCGTTTAGACTATGAATATCCGTATCCTCGCAAAAGAAGAAGTAAGTCTGGACTGCTTTCTGTCCGGTGAGCCGGATTATGTTTATAAACAAATAGCAGATTTAAGGTGACATACAGGATTGACATTTTCCCTGGTTTGTGCAATAATATAAATACTTTAATAAAAAGATATATAAAAGTATTTATGTTATTGCACAGACCAAAATGTAGAAAGAGGGTACATGTATGATGCTGCAGCAGGTAATGACTGCTCCGGGGGAAATTGAGTTTCGGGAGGTGCCGGTTCCGGAGCCGGAAGAGAATCAGGTACTGGTTAAGATCAGAAAGATCGGCGTGTGCGGATCGGACATCCATGTCTACCATGGCGAGCATCCGTTTACCAGCTATCCGGTCACCCAGGGACACGAAGTATCGGGGGAGATCGAAAAGCTCGGAAGCGGTGTAAAAGGATGGAAGGCGGGGCAGAAGGTGACGATCCAGCCGCAGGTGGTCTGCGGAAAATGTTATCCGTGCCGTCATGGCAAATACAATCTCTGCGAAGAACTGAAGGTAATGGGATTTCAGACGACCGGTGTGGCATCCGATTACTTCGCTGTCGACGCGGCCAAGGTGACGCCGCTTCCGGAGGAGATGAGCTTTGACGAGGGCGCCATGATTGAACCATTGGCGGTGGCGGTTCACGCGGTGAAGCGTGCCGGAAATGTGGAAGGCGCTAAGATCGCAGTCCTGGGAGCGGGACCGATCGGAATTCTGGTGGCCCAGACGGCGAAGGGGCTGGGGGCGGAGAGCGTCATGATTACGGATGTCAGCGATTTGAGGCTGGAAAAGGCGAAGGAATGCGGCGCGGATTACTGCATCAATACGAAGACGAAGAATTTCGGCGAGGCCATGGTGGAGAATTTCGGGCCGGATAAGGCTGACGTCATCTACGACTGCGCGGGCAATAATATTACGATGGGACAGGCCATTCAATATGCGCGCAAGGGAAGCACCATCATCCTGGTGGCGGTATTTGCGGGAACCGCCCAGATTGATCTGGCTGTCTTAAATGACCATGAGCTGGACTTGAATACCAGTATGATGTACCGAAATGAGGACTATCTCGATGCGATCCGTCTGGTAAAGGAAAAAAAGGTGGTGCTGGCGCCGCTGATCTCCAAACATTTCGCATTCAGGGACTATCTGGAGGCATACCGGTATATCGATGAGAACCGGGAGAGTACTATGAAGGTGATTATCAATGTGGCAGAATCGTAACGCGGAAGAATAGACGGAGCTGTGGATCATGATACAGGGGAGAGGAAGATAAAATGGCAGCACAGTACATAACGGGACTCCAGCATATTGGCATCCCGACGAATGATATAGAGAAGACGGTGGCATTTTACCATGAACTGGGGTTTGAGACGGCATTTGAAACGGTAAATGAAGCGGCTGGGGAGAGAGTTGCTTTTTTGAAATGCGGCAGTCTTGTGATCGAGACGTATGAGAACCATCAGGCGGCGGAGAGGAACGGTGCGGTGGATCACGTGGCTCTCGATGTGACGGATATTGAAGCAGTATTTGCAGAGATCAAAGAAGCGGGATACCCCATGCTTGACGAGGAGATCCAGTTTCTGCCCTTCTGGGCAAATGGTGTCCGCTTTTTCACCATTCTGGGACCGAACCGGGAAAAGGTTGAGTTCAGCCAGATGCTGTAAACGATGCACTGCCACTTGCCGTCTTCCCCAATCAATGATAATATGATTACAGGATTGGAGGAGACGGCTATGACAAAAGAAAAGCTTGCGCTTGAAATCATCAGGCGCCTAAAAGAAGAATACCCTGACGTTGGTTGTACACTGGATTACGATGAGGCCTGGAAGCTCCTTGTGAGCGTGCGCCTGGCGGCCCAGTGTACCGATGCCAGGGTAAATGTGGTTGTACAGGATTTATATGCAGAGTATCCGGACGTGGAGGCGCTGGCAGGGGCCGAAGTGGAAGACATCGAAAAGATCGTGAAGCCCTGCGGCCTTGGGCACAGCAAAGCAAAGGATATCAGCGCGTGCATGAAGATCCTGAAGGAACAGTATGACGGCAGAGTTCCCGACGATTTCGATGCACTCTTAAAGCTTCCCGGAGTGGGGAGAAAGAGCGCGAACCTGATTATGGGCGATGTGTTCGGCAAACCGGCCATCGTCACTGATACCCACTGTATCCGTCTGGTGAACCGTATGGGACTGGTGGAGGATTTAAAGGACCCGAAAAAGGTGGAGATGGCTTTGTGGAAGCTGATTCCGCCGGAGGAGGGCAGTGATTTCTGTCACCGCCTCGTATTCCATGGCAGAGATGTCTGTACAGCCAGGACAAAGCCATTCTGTGAAAAATGCTGCCTGAAGGATATCTGCGCCCGAAACGGGGTATAGGGATTACGGCTCCCGGGAGAATGGTATGAATGTCAAGGATTTAAAGAGCTTTGAGGCGGTCTATGAGGAACGCGGCATCAACCAGGCGGCACAGAAGCTGTTTATCACGCCTCAGGGCCTGAGCCGTAATATTAAGATGCTGGAGAGCGAGCTGGATACGGTGCTCTTTGAACGAACGAAACAGGGTGTGAGGCCGACGGAGAGCGCAGAACTGCTTCATGAGAGGGCAGGTATCCTGATTCGGGAGTTCGAGGAAATCCGCAACGGTATCCAACAGCTGAAAAATGAAAAACGACTGCTCCGCATTGGCTGTGCCTGCGGAGTATTTAACGTACTTTCTTTTCCGGTGATTCAGAAATTTATCGATGAGAATCCTGAGATTTCCGTGGAATGGTGTGAGTACTCGAACCAGGAGGTGAAGGAGCGGCTGAAGTATTCCACCATTGAATACGGTTTCGTCGTTGGAGCGTGGAAGGAAGACGGCGTAAAAAACAGGCGTCTGGCCGGATGCAGAGTCTGTCTTCTGGTTTACGAGGGCCACCCCTTCTATGATCTGGAAGAGGTCACCATTGATATGGTCCGTGGTGAAAAGCTGATCCTGATGAACGAGTACTTTCATATGTACCACGATTTTCTGGAGGCCTGCGAGGTCAGGGGATTTAAGCCGCATATTGCTGCCAAAACCGCAGATGCAAACTTTCAGTACCAGCTGTGCAGGCAGAAGACGGGGCTTGCGGTGGTGCCTGATTTTGCCGCGGAGCATTTCCGCATGGACCATATGAGGGCCATTCCCTTCCGGGAGAGGCTGAGATGGGAAGTGTACGGCGTTTATAAGGAGAATAACGGCTGGTATTCGGTGATCCGGGCGCTGGAGGATTTTCTGCAGAACTAGAGCGTGTGCAGAATTCACCGAAACTTACGCAATGCTGTACTGGAGCGTGTCTGCGGATTTCCCGGAGGAATAAAAAAAGTATTGACATCCATCAAGCAATTGTTGATAGCGCCTGCCCTGTATGGAACGGTATAATATCGTTATAAAAATAACAGGAGGGTGCCATGAAGTACAAGAATCTGTTTACACCGGTCAAAATAGGATCGGTCACATTGAAAAACCGTTTTGCCCTGGCCCCCATGGGTCCGCTGGGACTGGCTGACGCCGAGGGCGGTTTTAATCAGAGGGGAATCGACTATTACACGGAACGCGCCAAGGGCGGCACAGGTCTGATCATCACGGGTGTAACCTTTTCGGACTGTGAGGTTGAGACCCAGAGTATGCCAAACTGCCCCAATTCCACGTACAATCCGGTTCATTTTATTCGGACATCGAAGGAGATGACGGAGCGGGTTCATGCCTACGGAAGCAAGATATTTCTCATGATGTCGGCTGGCTTCGGAAGGGTGACAATACCGACGAATCTCGGAGAGTTTCCGCCGGTCGCTCCGTCCGCGATTCCGCACCGGTGGCTGGATAAAATCTGCAGGCCGCTTACGAGGGAGGAGATCCACAGCATTGTAAAGTCATTCGGAGACGGGGCGTATCATGCGAAAAGGGGCGGTTTTGACGGCGTGGAGATTCATGCGGTTCACGAGGGCTATCTGCTGGACCAGTTTGCCATTTCCATGTTCAACCAGAGGACGGACGAGTATGGGGGACCACTGGAAAACAGGCTGCGGTTCGCCCGGGAAGTGGTGGAAGAGATCAAGTCCCGGTGCGGACAGGATTTTCCCGTGGTGCTGCGTTTCAGCTTAAAGAGTATGATTAAGGACTGGCGGGAAGGCGCTCTGCCGGGAGAAATATTTGAGGAGAAGGGCCGCGATATCGAGGAGGGCCTGGAGACTGCGAAGCTGTTGGTGCAGTACGGCTATGATGCACTGGACACCGATGTGGGAACGTATGACGCATGGTGGTGGAACCATCCGCCGATGTATCAGAAAAAGGGGCTTTTCCGTCCGTACTGCAAGATGGTGAAAGAGGCTGTGGATGTCCCGGTGCTGTGCGCAGGCCGTATGGACAATCCGGAGATGGCCTCCGAGGCTGTGGAGGCCGGCGAGTGCGACATCGTCAGCCTTGGCCGCCCGCTTCTGGCCGATCCCGACTATGTGAATAAGCTAAGGGCCGGAAAATGGGAAGAGATCCGCCCGTGTATCTCCTGTCAGGAAGGCTGCATGGGCCGTGTACAGGAATTTTCCATGATCAACTGCGCGGTGAATCCACAGGCTGCCAGGGAGCGGGTGACCGCCTATGAACCCATCCTAAAGAGCAGACGGGTGATGGTCGTGGGCGGCGGCGCGGCAGGCTGTGAGGCCGCCAGAGTGCTGGCGGTGAGAGGCCATAAGCCGGAGCTGTTCGAAAAGGGCGACAGGCTGGGCGGCAACCTGATTCCAGGAGGAGCTCCTGACTTTAAGGAGGACGATCTCGCACTGGCGCACTGGTATGAGGTTCAGCTTCAGAACCTCAATGTTCCGGTACATTTCCATACCTGTGTGGACCGGGACATGGTTATGGCGGGAAATTATGATGCGGTTATCATTGCTACCGGCTCCAGGCCTAAGGTATTTTCCCTGGATGATGACGAGCGGGTATATCCTGCGGCTCAGGTCCTGACCGGGGAAAAGGACTGCGGAGATACCACCGTGGTCGTAGGCGGCGGTCTGGTCGGCTGTGAAACTGCGCTCTGGCTGGCAGAACAGGGGAAAAACGTGACGATCGTGGAAGCTCTCGACCGGCTGATGGCGGTCAACGGCCCCTTGTGCCATGCCAACAAGGACATGCTGGAACGCCTGCTTCCCTATCACGGGGTGAAGGCCATAACCTCCGCCAGAGTGACTGGGTATCGGGGCGGAATTCTGCATGCTTCCTGCGGCGGAGAAGAACGGGAAATCGCCTGTGACAGTGTAATTCTTGCAGTGGGGTATCAGGAGGAGGACTCTCTGTACCGCCAGCTGGAATTTGACGTACCGGAGCTGTATCTGCTGGGAGACGCAAGGAAGGTATCCAATATTATGTATGCGATATGGGATGCGTTTGAGGTGGCAAACCATATTGGCTGAGGAGTGGATGAACAGCGACCGTTTATTCCCGCGAGCAACGAGCCGGACGGACATGCTGGCATGTCCATCCGGCGACTGCCGCGAGGGTCAAATACCCCGCAGCTTGCTGCGGGGTATTTGACTCCAGAGAGCGGTGAGGCAGGTACTGTACCCGATCAAGCGGGGCAGGCTCTGCCTGCGGGGCGTTTAACCCTCACGGCATCGGAGCAGGACACACAGCAGAGAGATATAATATCCTTTGCAGCTTCCTGCTTTGATGCCGTTTTTTTGTATAAAAATAATTGCCGGCGGACAGCGGAGAAATGAATAAACATGACATACAGATGACGTGAATAGTGTGGTATTGTAGTTACAGTTCGTTTATATTTGATTTTGAAATGGAAATTAGGAGGAACCTGTATGCATGAAAAACAGGTAAAGTCGATTCTGTCTGCACAGAACGGCATGAATCTTTACAGAGGCTGCACGCACGGATGCATTTACTGCGACGCTAGAAGCATCTGTTATCAGATGGATCATGCGTTTGAAGATATTGAAGTAAAGTCCAACGCTGTAGAACTGTTGGAGAAGGCGCTTAAGAGCAAACGAAAGAAATGTATGATCGGAACAGGCGCTATGAGCGACCCCTATTTACATCTGGAAAAGCGGCTCTGTCTTACCAGGCGGAGTCTGGAACTGATCGATTACTATGGATTTGGCCTGTCCATCCAGACGAAATCGGATTTAATCCTGCGCGATCTGGATTTATTAAAAAGCATCAACCGGAAGACGAAGTGTGTGGTTTCCATGACGCTTACGACGTATGATGAGGCGCTTTGCCGGATCATCGAGCCGAATGTCTGCACAACCGGATGCAGAGCGGAGGTGCTGCGGATTCTTAAGGAGGAGGGGATTCCAACCATCGTCTGGCTGTCCCCGATTCTTCCATTTATAAACGATACAGAGGAGAACATACGCGGCATTCTGTCATACTGCCGTGACGCGTCAGTATACGGGCTGATGCTCTTTGGCATCGGCGTGACGCTGCGGGATGGGGACAGGCAGTATTTCTATGCGCAGCTGGATCAGCATTTTCCGGGGATGAAGGAGCGCTATATTCGTACCTATGGAAATAGCTACGAGATCCCGTCGCCGGATACCAGGCGTCTGCTCGCTTTGGTAAAAGAAGAATGCCGTAATACGGGAATGGTCTGCAGCAGCAATCGGCTGTTTGAGTATATGCATACCTTTGAGGATAAACAGGCGGGGGTTCAGATGTCGTTGTTTGAGTGAGGAAAGAGGGCGAGGGCACGGGGGCTTTGCTATCTTCGCCCAAAATCAGATATATATGGTATATCGTTCTGTCAAAAGACATTGGGCAGAAAGAAGTAGTCACTTCCGTAATATCTTCAAAACAAGAATCAAATGCTTGATCGCACAGAGTAACCCATTTCTCTTCCTCATCCATGACTTGCTGTGCATCTATGATATATTTGAATGTATAAATCTTTCCAACTGTAAAATATCCGCTGGAAGGGAGCTGGCAGCAGATACAGATCTGACTGCATGCTCGCATAATGATCCATTTATTAGCCGCTGCTTTTTCCGGTTCTTCCATAAGTATTCAATAATACTTATGGTATTAAAGTTATCTCATAAGGATTGTTGGATTTAATTCCATAAATGACACAAAGCAGAGTAAAGCAAACTGACATTACAAGCGTTATTCTATTCTTTGACTTTCTTAATGACAGTTCCTATTATCACTCCAATAATCATTCCAAATAGTAAGCCATAACACGTTGTTATGCCTGCTCTTCCCTGTGACAGGCCAACCGCACCACCGATGGCAAGCCCGATTGTCATACCGGAACACATACACGTAATAACCGGAATATTGTTTTTGTCCATTGTCCTTCCCTTCTGAATCCGTTCTGCTAAGACTTTATTTGTCTGATAAGAAAGCATGATGTTATGGACAGTGTATAATATTACACGAAGCTTGTCAATCTGGAGCGGCCTTGATGCAGCACGCATTTCAGCTTTGGCGGACATGTATGCCGGAACAGATACAGATCGAAACCTTTCATGAGGACTTTCGCGAATTTCGTGTTTATGATAGAATATAAAAATACATAGAAATCAAATAGATAAAAAAAATACAAGACAGCCAATCAGAAAAGGAGGTGAGGCAGATGAACGTAGCTTACAGCGAAGCCTATCTTCACTATCGGGAATCTTTCTCTTCCATATTCAATGAGGAACACAGAGAAGAGCAGAAGGGGATACCGGAAACAGCGGTTTTAGACGATAGTTTGTCTTTGTGCTCCCGCTATTATACAGGAACGTTAAAGGGGAATATCCATGCGGTGATCCATGATCTTGTGGGAGAGGACGGAACTGTTCTGCTAAGCTGGAGGAACCTGGATGATGACGGGGATTTCTGCCGGCTGATTCACCACCGGAATGGGAAGCGGTATCTGGTATTTCGGGAGGATTTATATGGATACAGTATTTTCTGTGTGGAGACGGGCGAGGTGTTCCGTTATATACCGGCATGTGTCTATCCGGATAAACAGGAAGATTTTCAGGAGAGTTTTATCTGGACAGATGCAGTATATGACAGTAAATCCGGCCTTCTGGCAGTGACAGGCTGTTTCTGGGCCTGCCCATTTGATGTCATGATTCTCGACTTTGAGAATCCTTTTACAGAGCCGGAGGGAATAAATGGTCACGAACTAATGGATCGGGAGTATGATATTTACGACGATATCGAGTTTTCTGATTTTCAGAATGGGAACATAATTTTGAAAGCATATAACACCAGAGATGAGAAACAGGAGATTTTGACTTATGATACCGAATATATAAAGGGACTGCTGAAGGAACGGTTTAAGGCCGTTAGAATGGAGGACACGCGATGATTGAACTGCCGGAGGCCATAAACCTGGCAAAACAGATGAGAGAGACAGTGAGAGGAAAGACGGTATCCGCGGTATATCCCCCTTCCTCACCCCACAAATTCTGCTGGTTTAACCATGAGCCGGAGGAGTATCAGGCATTTCTGGCCGGTCATACGGTGACTGACGCGGCTGGTTTTGGTATCTTTTCGGAACTGGAATTCGACAGCGGCGTCAGGCTGTGTTTCAATGACGGAGTAAATCCCCGTTTTATTCGGAAGGAAGAGGTTCGTCCGAAGAAATACCAGCTTCTCCTGGAATTTACGGATGGGTCTGCGATTGCATTTACAGTAGCCATGTATGGCAGTATTTCGTGCCATTCGGGAGATTATGACAATGAGTACTACAGAAAGAGTATCGAGAGCATTTCGCCGCTGACGGAGGAATTTGTTGAAGGGTACTTTAACGAACTGCTGGCTTCTGTGAAACCGGCCATGAGCGTCAAGGCGTTTCTGGCTACGGAGCAGCGGATGCCGGGGCTTGGCAACGGCTGCCTCCAGGATATCCTGTTTCAGGCGGGAATTCATCCGAAACGCAAGGTTTCCAGCCTTTCAGACTGTGAAAAGAACGTTCTGTGGAAACAGGTAAAGACGGTGCTTCAAACCATGACGGAACAGGGCGGGCGCGACACCGAAAAAGATTTCTTTGGAAATCCAGGGGGCTATCAGACATTGATGTCAAAGAATACATTGGCTTCCGGCTGTACCGCATGCGGCGGAGAGATTGTAAAGGAAACTTATCTGGGCGGGGCGGTCTATTACTGTCCGTCGTGCCAGAAAATGGAGGAAGAGAAGAGATGAAGACAATCGGCCTGATCGGCGGAATGAGTTGGGAAAGCACGGTTACTTATTATCAGGTTATCAATGAGGCGGTGAAAGAGAGGCTGGGAGGTCTCCACTCCGCCAGATGCATTCTCTACAGCGTGGATTTTCAGGAGATCGAAGAGTGCCAGGCCGCGGGAGAGTGGGAGAGAAGCGGAGAAATACTGGGAGAGGCGGCCAAAAGCCTGCAGAAGGCGGGGGCTGATTTTATCGTAATCTGCACGAATACCATGCACAAGGTAGCGCCTCAGATTCAGAGTAAGATCGAGATTCCCGTCCTGCATATTGCGGAGGCGGCCGCTCTGAGGCTGAAGGCAGAGAACATGGAGCGTGTGGGACTGTTGGGAACGAAATATACCATGACTCAGGATTTCTATAAGGGAAAACTGGCAGAGTACGGCGTGGAGGTGCTCATTCCGGAGGCGGCAGAGATCGAAACCGTGAACCGGGTGATCTACGAGGAGCTGTGCCGGGGTATCCTGTCTGAGACATCAAAAGAGGCATATTTAACGATCATCGCCCATTTAAAAGAGAGGGGCGCCCAGGGAGTGATCCTTGGCTGTACAGAGATTGGCCTTCTGGTAAAGGACGGGGACACGGAGGTGCCGCTGTTTGATACGGCCCTGATTCATGCGGAGAAGGCGGCGGAGCTCTCGGTTGTGGGTAATGCAGACGAAAGATGAAAAGGAGGTGTTCCGAGTGGCTGTCAGAACATTTGGCTGGGTACAGGAGGCCTATAAGCTGGAGAATTTAAAAAATGTGGTATCGGTCTTTGTGCCGGGGTCTCCCGTCAACAGACGGTTAATAGAGGACAAACTGGTCCGGCTCATTTCAGATGAAGATGGCAAAGCGGAATTTATAGAGGAGCTGGAGGCTGATCCGGTCATCGTGCCGTACGCCCATCTGAAAGGGAAAGGGACACCGAAGGGATATACGAGAAGTAATGCTCCGTGTTCTGGCATCATACAGGCGGTGCTGCCCGGGCAGAGAAAAGAGTATCAGAGTGACTGGCCGGCAGATTCATTTCTGCGCTGGGCGGTCAGCATCGGTTTTTTGAATTATGACAGAAATGGCGATACCTGTTCATTGTCCGATCTGGGACGTTCCTATGCGGAGGCGGAAGCAGGGAGCAAAGAAGAGGAGGAGGCGCTTACAACGGCATTTCTTTCCTATCCTCCTGTCTGCCGGGTGCTTTCGCTGCTGGCAGCGGGCGACCATCTGACAAAGTTTGAAATAGGAGCCAAACTGGGCTTTATCGGTGAGGCCGGTTTTACCTCGATTCCGCAGCATATGATCCTGCAGGGACTCTCCGAAACGGCGGAGGAGGACAGGGCAAAGCTTCTTCAGGATACAGAGGGAACCAGTGATAAATACGTCCGAACCATCTGCAGCTGGCTGAAACAGATGGGCTGGGTGGAACAGGCGGCGAAGACGGCGGCAGAGGATGCCGGAACCAGGCGGTATGAGGGAACCATACCCCAGTCCTACCGGCTTACGTTAAAGGGGAGAACCGTGTTTAAGCATACAACAGGTGTCTCGAAGTTTGCCCGGATACCGAAGCGGGTGATGTGGGATATGCTGGCAACGAAGGCGGCAGACCGGGATTACTTAAGGAACCGGAGGACCCGTATTATCCAGTACCTTCTGAAGGATTATCGTTCGCCGGAGCAGGTGAAGGCCTATCTGGAGACGATGGGACTGGAAGAGACGGTGGAGACCATTAAGGATGATATCCGTGGTTTTGAGAACATCGGCTTAAATGTGAAGCGTACCGGAAAGACGTATAAGATCATGGACGATATCGCAGGCCTGGAGATTCCGGCGGACGATGCGGGCCGGATTTCTGTAAAATCCGATATGGCTGTCGTAAAGGACAGCGTCAGAGAGCGGCTGGCCCATGTAAGCCACGAGTATCTGCTTTTAATCGATCTGGGCTTCGATGGCACATCAGACCGCGACTATGAGATTCAGACGGCGGAGCTTCTCACCAGGGAACTGGATTTCCTGGGAGGAAGACTGGGAGATACCAGGAAGCCGGATGTCTGCATTTACTATGGAAAAGACGGCATGATTATCGACAATAAGGCGTATGGAAAAGGATACTCCCTTCCGATCAAGCAGGCGGACGAGATGTACCGCTATTTGGAGGAAAATAAGGAGCGGAACGAGAAGATCAATCCGAACCGCTGGTGGAAAGTATTTGATGAAGGCGTGACTGATTACCGGTTTGCTTTTGTGTCGGGATCCTTTACCGGAGGCTTTAAAGATCGTCTGGAAAATATCCACATGCGCTCCGGACTCTGCGGCGGCGCGATAGATTCCGTGACACTTCTTCTTCTGGCAGAAGAATTAAAGGCGGGCCGTATGGAGTATTCCGAATTTTTCCGCCTGTTCGACTGCAACGACGAGGTCATTTTTCGGTAAAAGGTAATATAATGGATAGTGGAAGCAGAAAGAGGGAATGTTCATGGAGTTGGGAGAATACCTTCCATTTTGGAAAAAATTGACGGAAGCAGAGCAGAGGACACTGGCTGGAAGCGTGCAGAGACGCCGGTTTGAAAAAGGGCAGGTGCTTCACCACGGATCTGATGAGTGCACCGGGCTGATTCTGACGCTGGACGGACAGCTGCGGGTCTATACCATATCGGATGAGGGCAGGGAACTGACACTGTACCGGCTGCTGGAACGGGATTTATGTATATTTTCAGCGCCCTGTATGGTGAAGAGTATCCTGTTCGATGTAATCGTGGAAGCAGAGCAGGTCACGGAGATTCTTCATATCCCAGTCGATGTCTACAGAGATCTGATGGACAAAAGCGCGGCGGTTGCCAATTTTACCAATGAGCTGATGGCGGCGCGTTTTTCCGATGTGATGTGGCTGATGGACCAGGTGCTGAACAAGAAGATCGACAGCCGTCTTGCGGCATTTTTGCTGGAGGAGAGCGGGCTTGATGAGAGCCGGAAGCTTTCTATCACCCACGACCAGATCGCCCGCCACATGGGGACGGCCAGGGAGGTTATCACCCGGATGCTGAGGGCATTTCAGGCGGATGGCCTGGTTAAGCTGACCCGCGGAGGAATCGAGCTTCTGAATGAGAAGAGGCTCACGGAGTTGGCGGCGGATAGTCTGCGGTAGCTGGCCGGAAATGTATCGGTATGCACCCGGAACAAATAACGTGTGTAACAAAGTCACTGTAAAGCAGTTCGTTTTCGTGTATTCTTATATCATCAATCAATGAATAAAAGGAGTACAAATAAAATGTCTGTATTTTCAATCACAAATAATAATTATCATGAGGAAGTCGTTACTTCAGGAAAGCCGGTGCTTCTCGATTTTTGGGCGCCATGGTGCGGGCCGTGTAAAAAGCTTTCCCCTGTTGTAGATAAAATTGCCGAGGAAAATCCCCATATCAAGGTGGGAAAGGTCAATGTGGAAGAGCAGAGGGAGCTGGCTGAGAAGTTTCATATTATGAGCATTCCGGCGCTGATTCTGATGAAGGAAGGAAAGGCGGTTGCCACCTCCGTGGGCGTGAAGCCCCAGGCCGCAATCGAGCAGATGATTGGCTTATGATGGAAGAGGTACTATGGATTTTTATGAGCGTGTCAGATTCGTCATGAATCATATTCCATATGGAAAAGCGGCCACCTATGGCCAGATCGCCCTGTTATGCGGGAAACCCAGGAATTCGAGGCAGGTGGGGTATGCACTGAACCGCCGCCTGGGGGGAAAGGATCTGCCTGCACATCGCGTGGTGAATGCCTCCGGATATCTAAGCGGGGCGGCTTCCTTTCGAACTCCGGATACGCAGAAGAAGCTTCTGGAAGCGGAGGGCGTAATCGTTGACGACGAGAACCGGGTGGATTTGAAGCGGTTTGGGTGGCATCATGCGCTGGAGGACGCACTGGAATTCCGTGAATGGTTTGAGCAGAACGGAATATGACGGTGCGAGCGGGGAGAGTTTATTTATACATGTTTGTCAGTGAAATACTTAAAGGGGACCCGCAGAGAGGCTTTTGCCTCTGTGGGTCCTCTTTTCTGGAACAACCAACGGACTATTTAAATCGAGTCTTTCATTAAATCCATATGCACTTTGACGACTACTTTGCGGTATGTAATGGGTTTCCCTTCATAAGCCACACTGGGGCGGTGAACATCCCATGGGAAATAGACGGCAATGCAGCCAGGGAGACAGTGGATAAAGCTTTCGTTCTGAATATCCTCCAGGAAATAGAGGTCGTCGCTCTCGTGAGCCTCCGCTACCGCATAAGTACCCGGATTCGGGGTGATGCCTGCAAGATCTTCACCCTCCGGCCAGTACTGTACATCTGCATAGTGGTGATGTATTTCAGGGCGGGTATCTTCAAACGGAATGGAGGTCTGATCAAATACTTTGACATACATGAGATTTCCCTCAAGCGGGTAGTCTCCCGGTTCCATATGGAAAAAGTCGGTTGTTTTTAAATATTCAACAGCGCGTCTGATCGCTGATGGACAGAGAGAAAAATCATTTGTGGAATTTAAACTCGAAAAAATCATTGTGAATACCTTCTTTCAGAAAACAAGTCTTCGGGTTACACAGTGAAATCGATTGCAATCACACTATATCAGATTTTTTCAAGAAAGGCAATCCCTAAAATTAATTTTCTGAAACGCAGAATCAGGGAGTCGATTCCCTGACGACGATGGCGGAGGGAAGAATCATCTGTCGTGTCGTAGTACGGTTTTCCAGGCAGTCGATCAAGATCCGGCAGGCGGCAATGCTGGAGTCAAAGGTTTTGTTATCCAGTGACGTAAGCGTGGGAATGCAGATTTCACCATAGATGGAGTTATCGACACCAATGACGGATACCTGATCCGGGATAGCAATACCCAGGTCATACAGCGCCCGTATGCCTCCGGTAGCGATTAAATCGACAGAATAAATGATTCCATCCACATTCGGGTGATCCTTTAAAACTTCCAGAGTGGCTCTCTTTCCGTCCGCTGCCGTGGTGCCGTGGGAATCGTAAATCCAGGGCTCTGTCTGGTCGAGAAGACGTATGCCTCTGCGAAATCCTTCCACCTTTAATTCGCAGCTTGGCGTATGGCAGTCGCGGACAAATGCCAGGCGTTTTCGCCCTTTTTCCGCCAGAAGGTTTACACAGGCTTCCACTCCATGCAATTCATCGGACAGAACTCCGTAAATATTCGGCGCATCTAAGAAGGCATTGATCATGACGATCGGCACCTTGCTCAGATGGCGCTTGATGGCTTGTGCAACGGATTCTGTCTGAAAGGAGGAGCCGATCAGCACTGCTCCCTCCACACGGCGCTGCTCCAGAATAGAGATTGCCTGGGCGCGCGATTCATCATCGTCACCGGTATTTAAGATAACGCAGCAGTAGTTAAGGGCGGCCAGCTTGCGCTCAATATAGTAAGCCCCATCAGTATGATGGATGTTACGGATATCCGCGATCAGAATTCCGATAATGCGGGAAGACTGGCTGACCAGGCCTCGGGCTGCGGCGTCGGGGGTATAGTGGTACTTCTTTAAAAGCTTCTGCACTTTTTTTCTTACTTCCGGATTAACCCCTGTTTTGTTATTGATAACACGGGACACACTGCTGGCGGAAACGCCGGCTTCTTTTGCAATATCATAGATTGTCATAGGCGATGCACTCTCTCTTTTTATAGTTATCGTATCTCATTGGAAATTCCAATCCCTTCTCCGTCAGTTTACAGAACTCCCCCGCTATTGTAGATTATATCCAAAATAAGGAAAAAATGTAAAGGCATTATATAAATTTTTTTTAATACTTGACAAAGTAGGATTGCTACGACTATAATCATAGCATAAACTGAAATCGATTGCAAACTATAAATTCGTTTAATTCACTATAATTTTGACGGAATATATATCGAATATAAGGATATCGATTGCATATTCTCTGTGAAATAGACGGGAAAGTACGAGGTAAGGGGCTATGAAAGCATTTACACATGCAAGAGTAATTGACGGCAGGGGCGGTTATATTCCGGATGGTACAGTTGTGGTGGACGGCAGTACCATTGTGAATGTGGGGGCTGCGTCCGGGGTGGAGATTTTGGAGGGCACAGAGATTGTTGACTGCGGCGGACGTACGCTGATGCCGGGACTGATGGATGCGCATACACATCTGGAGACAACCGCCTCCAACAATGTTATTAACGAAGTTGCTCAGTATAATCTTCCAACCCGCACGATGCGTTCTTACTGGAATGCGCTGGAGACGATCCGTGCCGGTATCACAACCGTGCGCGATGTGGCGGACATTGGTGACTGCGTGATTGCGGTCAGGAATGTAATCAATCAGAAACTGCTTCCCGGACCCAGGATCATCGCTTCAGGAAAGGCGATTAATCAGACGGGCGGCCATGCTTCCATGTCTACAGAGTATCAGTGGTCCAGACCGGATGCAGGCGGTTCCGGACACTGTGTAGATGGAGAAGCCGAATGCAGGAGAGCGATCCGCACGGAAGTAGCGGCAGGCGCAGACCTAATTAAGATTTATGTTACCTCCGGTTTGTATGATCCTTTCCTTGGTAAGCCCAGAGACGAGTTTTCCCAAAAGGAGATTGAGGCTCTGTGTGAGGAAGCCGCAAATTCAGGTAAAAAGGTAGCGGCTCACTGCCATACCGCGAAGTCAGCCAAATACTGTATCGAGAACGGCGTGGCTTCCATCGAACATGGAATGATGATTAATGAAGAGACTCTGGAGTTGATGAAAGCTCATGGAACATTCTGGGTACCTACCACAATCGTTTACCAGCTGATGGCAGATGGCGCAAAGTACGGTCTTGGCAGCTCCACAATTGAGAATTCAAGAAAGGCTCTGGTAAACCAGGAAAAGATGTTCCGCAAGGCTCTGGAGATGGGAATTAAGATTGGCATCGGAACTGACTGCGGAGGTGTGCTGATTAATCACGGGGAGACGGCGAGAGAACTGGAGTGCTTAAACCGCTGGGGAATGACCGCGATGGACTGTATCCGGGCGGCAACCAGTGCGAATGCAGAACTGCTGGGTATTGATTCTATAACCGATTCTGTAGAAACGGGGAAGGAAGCAGATATTCTTATTGTAGACGGAGATCCTCTGGAGGACATCAGAATTTTACAGAACCAGGAAAAGATTCTCGTCGTTATGAGGGGCGGGGAATATTACAAGGATACGTTTAGCGGTCTGCGATGATAATCAGGAGAGAATGGGGGTGACGAGGCAGTGGGATATGAGTACCTTCTGGAAATGAATCACATAGGAAAGGAATATTACGGAGTTCGGGTACTTAAGGATGTCAGTATCCGTCTGAAAAAAGGGCAGATATTAGCACTGCTCGGTGAAAACGGGGCAGGCAAATCGACACTTATGAATATACTTTTCGGAATGGACGTGATCCACTCTACCGGCGGTTTTTCAGGAGATGTCCTCTTCGAAGGGAAGCCGGTGAAGATCATGAAACCCTCGGATGCTTCTGAACTGGGAATTGGAATGGTTCATCAGGAATTTATGCTGATCGATGGGTATGAGATAGCGGAGAATATTCGCTTGAATCGGGAGATTACGAAGGGTAATCTGTTCAGTCACATTATAAGCAGAAAGCTGGAGACGGTCGATAAGGTCTCAATGAGAGCGGATGCAAGGAAGACGCTTAACTCTCTCGGACTCGAGGGGCTGAGTGAAACAGTAGCGGTAGAGGATGTGTCCGTCGGTTACAAGCAGTTTGTGGAGATCGCAAGAGAACTGAATAAAAAAAATATAAAGCTGGTCGTTCTGGATGAGCCGACAGCGGTGCTGACGGAAGGGGAGGCTAAACAGTTTCTGGACTGTGTGCGCGCAGTCGCGGATCAGGGAATCTCTTTTATCTTTATCAGTCACCGTCTGGATGAGGCTATACAATATGCGGACACCGCGGTCGTACTGCGCAACGGAGAGCTCGTCAGTCAGTGCGATATGGAGGGCGTGACGGCGATTCAGCTGTCAGAGATGATGATTGGACGAAAGGTGGAGTTGGTGACGAAGGAGCCAAAAACGGAGTCCGAGTTATATAGCCCGGTTATTCTGTCCATGAAAAACTTTCATGTGGAGATGCCGGGAGAGCTGGTAAAAGGAATCGACCTGGAGGTGAGAGAAGGGGAAATCTTGGGAATCGGCGGTCTGGCCGGCCATGGGAAGGTGGGGATCGCCAATGGTATCATGGGACTGTATCCTGCGTCGGGCGAGGTCCTGTACCGTGGAGAGACTCTTTCTGTAGCGGATACGTTGTCAACCCTTAAGAAAAAGATTATGTTTGTGTCGGAGGACCGGAGAGGCGTTGGTTTGAATCTGGACGCCTCCATAGAGATGAATACAGTAATCGCTGCCCTTCGGGTGAATCAGGAGTATTTGAAACACATTGGTTTTATGCGCTTTTATAACAAGAAGGCGGCGGCCGAATATGCAAAAAAGATGATCGAAGAGATCGATATCCGGTGTACCAGCAGCAGTCAGCCCTGCAAGCGGCTGAGCGGAGGAAACCAGCAGAAGGTATCGATTGCCAAGGCGCTGGCTATGAATCCGGAGGTGCTCTTTATCTCAGAGCCGACGAGAGGAATCGATATCGGGGCGAAGAAGCTGATTCTTAATTATCTGGTGCAGTTAAACCGGGAACGCCATATGACAATCATTATGACTTCCTCGGAACTGGCCGAACTGCGATCCGTCTGCGACCGCATTGCGATTGTCACCGAGGGAAAACTGGCCGGTATCTTAAAGCCCAACGATGAAGAATACAAATTTGGCCTGCTTATGAGCAGTTCCGCCGAAGCAATGGAGGAACAGGGCAGAGCCAAAAAGGAAGAAAACGGATTCAGAAAGGAACAGAAGGAGGTGGGGAGTCATGCAGCAGATTAAGCGTCTGTATCAGGCAATCGGCTTTTCCAGATTTATTATCATGGTATTTCTGGCCGTCCTCGTTCTGCTTACATTTACACTGCATCTGGACAGTGGAACCATTGTTTCAGATGTGTTGGTCCGTATCGGACTTAACAGCTTCTTTGTTTTAGCCATGCTTCCTATGGTAGAGTGTGGTGTCGGCTTGAATTTTGCACTTCCGCTTGGAATTCTCTGCGGCCAGCTGGCCGGCGTACTTTCTGTAGAATGGGGAATTCAGGGGATGAAGGGAATTCTCGCGGCATGTGTACTGGGGTCTGTATTTGCAACGGTTGTGGGGTTCTTATATGGTCTGCTCTTAAACCGGCTGCGTGGTTCTGAGATGATGGTGGGAACGTATATCAATTTTTCCATTGTCTCACTGATGTGTATGGGATGGATGCTGTTTCCGTTTTTTACAGATCCGAGAATTAAATGGGCCATGGGAAATGGAGTGCGCAGCACGATTACCCTGGATGGGTTTTACGATAAAGTATTAAACAATCTGCTGGCGTTTAAGATCGGAAATGTCACGATTCCTACGGGATTATTCCTTGTATTTGGACTGGGGTGTTTGGCATTCTGGGCATTTCAGAAGAGCAAAACCGGAGTTATGATGAAAGTCAGCGGTATGAATCCTATGTTCGGAAAGTCAATCGGAATCGATAATGACAGGATGCGGGTAATGGGTACCGTATTATCCACAATCTGCGGCGCCATAGGAATTGTGATCTACGCACAGGGAATCGGTATGTATCAGCTGTATACTGCACCTCGTAACATGGCATTTCCGGCTATTGCGGCGATCCTGGTCGGAGGTGCGACCCTGAAGAAGGCCAATATCTGGCATGTAATCATTGGTGTTGTACTTTATCAGGCGATTCTGACGATAGCACCGGTTGTCTCGGCGCAGCTCATCGACGATGGAAGCAGCCTGTCTGAAATTGCGAGGGTCATTATCTGTAACGGAGTTATCCTTTACGCATTGACAAAGATCGATGGGAGGAAAATCTGATGAAAGCAAGAGTACGAAATGTATTGAGCAGGAATGCCGTGACGCTGCTATTCGTCATTTTATGTATTGGAAGCATTCTTTGCTCCGGCCAGCCTCTCGGCTATATTGTGAAAGAGACAGTGGCCCGTATTTCGAGGAATGCGGTTTTAATTTTATCACTGATTTTACCTGTCCTTTGTGGAATGGGACTGAACTTCAGTATTGTAGTGGGAGCGATGGCGGGGGAGATCGCTCTGGTGATGATCACCCACTGGAATATCGGCGGTGCGCCGGGTATGCTCCTCGCAGCGGTGATTGCCAGCATTCTGGGCGGTCTGTTTGGATTGGCAGTCGGAAAACTGATGAACCGGGCTGTTGGCCAGGAGATGATTACGGGGATTATCCTGGGCTATTTTTCAATTGGTTTGTTTGATCTGACTTTTTTGATCCTGCTGGGCCGTGTGATCCCGTTTCAGGATGCGGAACTGATGCTGTCCAACGGAGTGGGCCTTAAAAATACCATTGCATTTCATGATGATGTTAAGAATTATTTGGATCACATCTGGCGCATAACGCTGGATTGGTCTCTGATATACGCAGCGCTTACGGCAGTGGCAGTGCTTGCAGTCTTGGTACTGCGAAAGAAAAAGAGATGCGGGGGGACTCTTTTGGAAGCTGTAAAAGGCAGCCGTAAGTCTGCGGCAGCTGCGGTGGTGCTTACGATATCTGCCGCGCTGGTTTGGCTGGTTCCGCCTCTCCAATCGGCGTGTGCAGCAACACAGATTCCCATGGTTGTTGGGATGATCATTGCTCTGCTCTGTCTTCTAACCGCATTTATATCCAGGACAAAGATCGGACAGGATATCCGGACGACGGGGCAGAACATGGATGTTGCCATTGTCTCCGGAATCAATGTAGGACGCTGCCGTCTGTTCTCTATTACATTTTCTACGATTATAGCAGCCCTCGGTCAGGTGATTTATTTACAGAATATGGGCAACATGAATACATTCAGCAGCCATGAGCAGGTTGGGCAGTATGCGATTGCCGCTCTTTTGGTAGGTGGTGCATCCATTAAAAAGGCCAGCATTGGCCATGTGTTTCTGGGAGCAGCTTTGTTTCATATCCTGTTCTTTACCTCGCCGCTCGCGGGGAATCAGCTGTTTGGCGACGCACAGATCGGAGAGTATTTCCGAGTGTTTGTAGGTTATGCGATTATCACGATCTCTTTGGTGCTGTATGGTTTGAAACAGGCTGCAGATAAACATTCTAAAGAAGAAAATAAATAAAAAACAAAAATAAAAAAGGAATCAACATTAAGGAGGAAGATTATGTTTAAAAAAGTGATTTCAACTGCACTGGCACTTACAATGATCCTGGGTCTGACTGCATGCGGAAGTACAGTAGGCAGCGGAACACCGGAGACGACAACTACGGCAGAGGCCGCGAAGGCGGCAACGGATGAAACTCTGGAAAAGACGGTGGAGGCGGCAGAAAACGCCGGTTATAAGATCGGAATTATGACTACCACCGTATCCCAGGCGGAAGAGGAGTACCGGGTTGCAGAGGACCTGGTTGCAGAATATCCGGACACGGTTGTCCATGTGACGTTCCCGGATAACTTTGCAACAGAGATGGAGACAACCATTTCCACCGCATTATCCCTGGCATCTGATCCGGATATGAAGGCGATTATCTTTACCCAGTCTGTAAGCGGAACAGCGGCAGCGATTGAGAAGATCCGTGAAGTCCGCGATGATATATTTATCTGGGCTGGACTTCCGATGGACGATAATGACGTGATTGCACAGGCGGCAGACGTTGTATTTAACACAGACTTTTCGACTGCTGGTGTTCAGGACGCGGAAATTCTTAACGAACTCGGCGTGAAAACCGTTCTGCACTATTCCTTCCCACGCCATCTGGCGATTGCGACGAAACTGGCGTATCATGACAATTTAAAGGCGAAATGCGAAGAACTGGGAATTGCCTTCGTGGACGTAACGACACCGGATCCGACATCGGATGCAGGTACAACAGGAACACAGCAGTTTGTTCTGGAGGACGTGCCGAAAAAGCTGGATGAGTACGGTGAGATGACTGCATTCTATGGAACGAACCTCTCTCAGACAGAGCCAATTATCAAGACACTGGCAGACCGCCAGGAAGGATATTATCTGATTATAAAGGATCCATCCCCTACATTCTATGCCAATCCTCTGGGAATCGAGATCCCGGAAGAGTACGCGGGTGATTACGATTATCTGAACAAGCAGATCGTGGAAAAAGCGGCGGAGAAGAACATGACAGGTCACTTTACCGGCTGGCCGCTGTCTGTTACGAATATGTCCTTAAGAGGCGGTGTTCAGTACTGCATGGAATACCTGGACGGAAAGACCAATGGAAAAGTCGATATCGATGCCCTACAGACTATTTTGACCGATCTTGCGGGCGAGGGAGCGAGCGTTACCCTGTATGAAAACTATGAAAATTATTTTGCAGTAACGGCACCGAACATGACCTATTAAGTAAATTACATAGGAAAGGGAGTTGGGATCTAATGGAACGGAAATTTGGATTCATTGGCGGCGGCAATATGTGCAGGGCGATCATCGGAGGAATGCTGAAAGCGGGAATTGCAGAGCCAGGAGATATCCTGGTTTCGGATAAAAACCATAGGGGGCTGGAAGCTTTGAAGGCGGAATATGGGATTGGAATAACCGATGAGAACTGTAAAACAGCAGCCTTCGCAGACATTCTGATTCTGGCAGTAAAGCCGAATGTCTGCCCAGCGGTAATTGCAGAGATCAGGGAAACGGTCCGCCGTGAAAGTGTGGTCGTATCTATTGCAGCCGGTTTATCGCTCTCTGTCCTGATGAAGTGCTTAAATTGTGACATTCCAGTTATTCGTGTTATGCCAAATACACCGGCCATGGTGGGAGAGGGTATGGCGGCTGTCTGTTCTAATAATCTGGTGTCCCAGGCCCAGAGGGAAGATGTGCTGGCGGTGTTCCGAAGCTTTGGCCGTGCGGAGGAGGTGGCGGAGAGCCTGTTTGATGTTGTCACAGCGATTTCAGGCTCATCACCCGCCTATGTCTATCTTTTTATTGAGGCGATGGCGGATGCCGCGGTTGCAGGGGGTATGCCGCGAGGGCTGGCTTATACCTTCTGTGCCCAGGCTGTGGCGGGCAGCGCCAGGATGGTTCTGGAGACGGGAAAACATCCGGGAGAGCTGAAGGATATGGTATGCAGTCCGGGAGGAACGACGGTTGACGCGGTTATGGAACTGGAAGAGCGGGGGATGCGCAGCGCGGTGCAGAATGCAGTAACGGTCTGTATGAGCAAATCAAAGTCTATGGGAAAGCAGCAGGAAGATGCCGTATGAAAATAGCTGTGTTAGGAGCAGGCGCCATGGGGCTGTTGTTCGGCGGACTGCTCAGCAGGAGAAACGAAGTATGTATTTATGGACATCATGCGGAGAAAACGGATGATTTGAAGAAGAACGGAGTCCTGATTCGTGAAAAAGACGGGGTAGAAAATTATTTCTTTCCGCAGGCGGCTGTGTCGGGGGAAAACTTGGGGGAGACACCCGATGTGGTTATGCTTTTTACTAAATCACTGGTATCCAGAGAGGTTCTGGAGCAGAACCGTGGACTGTTCGGTCCGGATACACTTCTTCTTACACTTCAGAATGGATGTGGGCATGAGGAACTGCTGAAAGAATTTGTGGACGAATCTCATGTGGTCATCGGAACGACACGCCATAACAGCGTTTTAACAGGAAATACTTCGGTTCTCCACGGAGGCGGAGGAGCTACCTGTATTGGCTTTGTACATGGCAGAAATACTTCGATATATGCACTGGGGGAAGAGATGTCAGCGTGCGGTATAGAGACCAGTGTATCTGAAGATATCCGACGCTTGATCTGGGACAAGCTGTTTGTGAACACTTCTGTAAGTGTTGTATCCGGAATTTTACAGGTGTCCCAGGGCTATTTATTGGACAATGCCCATGCATGGAGCCTGGTAGAACGGCTGGTAAGAGAGGCGATAGAAACAGCACGGGCAGAGGGCATTGTTTTCGAACCGGAGAAGGTGCTGGAAGGTCTCCGCAGTCTGTTGGAAGGAGCCAGGCAGGGATATCCCTCCATATACGCTGATCTTCGTGATGGAAGAAAGACGGAGGTAGATGCCATCAGCGGTTCGGTAGTACGCTCCGGTCACAAAAACGGAGTCCCTGTTCCTTCTCATGAAATGGTCGTGGAGCTGGTTCATGCGATGGAGGGGAAATCGAATCAGACTGTTTAAGAAATAAGAAAGAGGAGTGCTGCAGAACAGATCATTGCGGATCGGTCCTGCAGCATTTTTGGTTTATGGTAATAAACGGATTATATGACTAACAAACCATTCATATATTGCTGATGTATGCATGCCGCTAATTAGATAAATATAAACAAAAACAAAAATAATCACGGATTAATTTCACGATTGTTTTACAAAACGGGTAAAAATACATAAAAAAAATAATAGAATGAATAAATATTTATCACAACACACAAAGATACATCGCAATTTGTGTTGCGTAAAAAGCAACATATGTAGAGAAAATCCCCTTTTACATATGGTAAAATGAATCCATCAAAAACGTTGCAGGCTTAGAGCGAATGAGCCTGCGAACCATGATCAAAGGAGGATTTACAATGAAAAAAATGATCGCTGGGTTATTGTGTGGCTGTATGATCGCGGCTTCTTTAACGGGCTGTGGAAAAGCGCCTGCTTCCGATGGCGGTGCGACAGAAAAGGCTGCCGGTGCGGAGGCAGAAAAAGCAGCGGATAAAACCGAAGCTTCTTCCGATTCCGGTTCCAAAGTAATTAATGTCTGGTCGTTTACCGACGAAGTGCCAAAGATGATTGAAAAGTACAAAGAAATGCATCCGGATTTTGATTATGAGATTAAAACAACAATTATTGCGACTACTGATGGCGCGTACCAGCCGGCGCTGGATCAGGCACTGGCATCCGGCGGCAGTGATGCGCCGGATATCTACTGTGCGGAAGCCGCATTTGTCCTGAAATATACGCAGGGTGACGCCAGCCGTTATGCCGCGCCATACGAAGATCTGGGAATTGACGCGGATGGTAAGATTAAATCCTCTGAGATCGCACAGTATGCGGTCGATATCGGAACGAATCCTGACGGTAAAGTGGTGGCGCTGGGCTACCAGGCAACCGGCGGAGCGTTTATCTATCGCCGTTCCATCGCCAAGGACACCTGGGGAACCGATGATCCGAAGGAAATTGGTGCAAAGCTTGGCGCAGGCACCAATGACTGGACACAATTCTTTAACGCGGCAGAAGAGCTGAAGGGCAAGGGCTACGGCATTGTATCCGGCGACGGAGATATCTGGCACGCAGTGGAAAACAGCTCGGACAAAGGCTGGATTGTGGACGGAAAATTAAACATCGATCCAAAGAGAGAGGCATTTCTGGATTTATCCAAGAAGTTAAAGGACAACGGCTATCACAATGACACACAGGACTGGCAGGATGCGTGGTTTGCCGATATGAAGGGAGAAGGCGCAAAACCGATTCTCGGCTTCTTCGGACCGGCGTGGCTGATTAACTATACCATGGCGCCAAACTGCGGCGGAACTGCTGTTGGTGAAGGAACATTTGGCGACTGGGCTGTCTGTGATTCACCCATCGGCTTCTTCTGGGGCGGCACCTGGGTACTGGCTAATAAGGACACCAAAGTGAAAGACGCGGTTGCGGATATCATTGACTGGATCACTCTGGACGACGCAGAAGACAGTCTGCAGTATATGTGGGCAAATGGAACCATGAATGACGCAGGTACAAAGGATGCGGTTGCATCCGGTGCGGTTATGAGCAAATCGGACGGCTCCGTCGATTTCTTAGGCGGTCAGAATATGTTTGATGTCTTCGTTCCGGCCAACAAGTACGCCAATGGTACAAACTTAACCCAGTACGATGAGACCATCAACAACTACTGGCGTGGTCAGGTGCGTGAATACACTGCCGGTAATAAGAGCAGAGAACAGGCGATCACGGACTTTAAACAGCAGGTAGCCGATAATCTGGATATCATTGTGGAGTAAGTACCAGAGACAGAACATCAGCAAGGGGAGGACGGCAGTTTCTGTCCTCCCCCCATTTTACCGGGAGGTTATAACTATGAAACGCAAACGATTGAGATATGCGAAATGGGGTTACATATTCTGTGCTCCGTTTGTACTTGGATTTCTGATCTTTTCCCTGTATCCCATTATCTTTACCGGGGTGATCGGGTTTACGGATTTTAAGGGAATGGGCGCCGTGGATTTTAATTTCCTGGAGGACCCGTTTCAGAACTTTAAAACAGTGCTTTCCAATCCGTCATTTAAGAAGGCGTTCGGCAACACCATCCATATATGGCTGTTCAACTTCGTTCCCCAGATTGGTCTGGCGCTCCTGCTGACTGCGTGGTTTACCGACAAGCGGTATCACATTAAGGGGGAAGGGCTGTTTAAGGTGCTGTTCTACATGCCGAATATCATCACGGCTGCGACTATCGCTATCCTGTTTAACGCCCTGCTGGGATATCCGATGGGACCGGTCAATGATATCTTTATGCGCCTGGGAATTTCAAAGGATCCCATCAACTTTCTGGTTGACAAGTCGGTGGCCCGCGGAACGGTGGAATTTATCCAGTTCTGGATGTGGTATGGCTATACGATGATTATTCTGATTTCCGGCGTTATGGGAATCAATCCGGAGCTTTTTGAATCCGCAGAGGTGGATGGAGCAAACCGGATTCAGACATTTTTCTATATTACCATTCCAAATTTGAAGACCATTCTGCTGTTCACGCTGGTTACCAGTTTAATTGGCGGTCTGCAGATGTTCGATATTCCTAAGCTGTTTTTAATGGGCGGGCCGGACAATGCCACGCTTACCACCAGTGTCTTCATCTATAATCAGGCGTTCAGCGGCAGTTACATGTACAACCGCGCCGCCGCGGCAAGCATGATTATGTTTGTAATCATCTGCGCAGCTTCTGCTGTCCTGTTTTTCCTGATGCGGGATAAGGACGAGGTGCTTCTGAATAAACAGATGCGCAGACAGGAGCGGGAATACAGAAAAGCGTTAAAAGAAGGGAGGAAAAGCTGATGAAATATAAGAAGCGTACTTCGACCGCGTTAAAAATCGTTATTTACGTTGTCTGCATCTGCCTTGCCATACTGAGCATCCTTCCTTTCTGGATCATGATCGTCAACGCCACGCGTTCTACGACACAGATCCAGCAGCATGCCATCTCGATGATCCCCTCCGGCTATATGATGCGCAACCTGTCCATACTGCTGGGCAAGAGCTTCAACCCGATGGTGGGATTTATGAACTCGCTGATCATCTCGGCATTTTCCACAGGATGCGCGGTGTATTTTTCCACCATGACTGCCTACGGGCTGGTGGTGTATGACTGGCGGCTGCGCAGACCATTTTTCAGCTTTATCATGGCGGTTATGATGATTCCGGCCCAGGTGACGATGATCGGTTTTTACCAGATGGTATACCGGATCCACATGACAAATCAGCTGTCGATGCTGATTCTGCCCGCGATCGCTTCCCCGGCCATGGTGTTCTTTATGAGGCAGTATATGCTGCCGTCGCTGTCTCTGGAAATCGTGCAGGCGGCCCGGATCGACGGGGCGGGAGAGTTCTATATCTTTAATAAGATCGCCATGCCGATCATGAAACCGGCGATTGCCACACAGGCCATATTCAGCTTTGTATCCAGCTGGAACAACTTGTTCACACCGCTGGTGCTCCTCACGAACAAAGACAAATACACAATGCCGATTATGGTAAGCCTTCTCCGTGGCGATATCTACAAGACGGAATACGGTTCCGTCTATCTGGGGCTGGCCCTGACGGTGCTTCCGCTGATCATTGTGTATTTACTGCTGTCAAAATACATCATTGCCGGCGTCGCCCTGGGCGGCGTGAAGGGATAAGGCAGTGATTAGTACAGCGTTGCATAAGTTCCGGTGAATTCTGCACTCGCTATTCACGCCAGGACCACGCCCACGAAGCTAGACGTAGGGGCCGCTACGCGTCGCTTCGCGGACGCGCCCCTGACGCAAATATCAAGCACAGAATTCACTGAAACTTACGCAGCGCTGTACTAGATGGCCGATAAAAGTGCGGTCTAGAAGACCGGAATATTCTCCGGCACGTCCTCGATGAATTTCGTGCGGTATTCACTGGGGCTGTAATTCGTATACTTTTTAAAGCATCGTGTAAATGATGTCGAGTTGTTAAATCCCGTCTGAAATGCGATGGATGTGATCGAGGCGCCGGTCGTCAGAAGCGTCTGGGCCGCCTGGATCCGTTTGCGGCTTAAATAATCGTAAAAGGTTGAGTTCGTGTGCTGTTTGAACAGCCTGGTGAAGTGATATTTGGAAAATCCCGTGTAATCGGCCATCTTTTCCAGCGTCAGCTGTTCAGCATAGTGATCGTTGATATAGGCCAGCAGGCTGTTGAATTTCTGGTAATAATCGTAACTCTTCTCGGCGGTATTATCTGTGCCGGCGAAAAGGGTGTCGTAATGTTCCCGGCCGATCGTGGTCAGAATATCGATTAAATTAGCATAAATCGAGTATTCCCGAAAGGTGACGCCGGGAGAAAAATAGAGATTGCTGATCTCCATAAGCCTGGAATAGATATGTTCGTAGATTCCTGTGTTCGTCCGTTTCGTCAGAAGGCAGGGGTCCAGCAGCACCGGCTCCAGGGCGCTGTAATCGTGGAAGCTGGTTAAAGGGTCCATGTTGAACATAAAAAAGAAGCGCTCGCCCCAGTCCGGCTTTATAATCTCATGAAGTGTGAGTCCGGGGATAAAAAGAATGTCGCCCGGCTCCAAATAGTATGTGACGTCCTTGACGATAATGGTGTTTCCATTTTCGATCGGAACAAGAATCTCGATGGCACTGTGCTGGTGCAGGGCATACCCCTCATTCTGGACATTGTGCCAGATGCGGATATTGGAATTTAAGTAGTAATCTACTTTTTCCACGTATCCTTCCAACTCCCTGCCGTGGTATTCATCCGGCAGTGTATAGTTTAAACGGCTCATACTGCGTCCTCCTTTCACTGGAAACGGTGAAATCATGATGCAATTATACCGCAGCCATGCAGGCTTGAAAAGAAAAATATGGTATAGCTTTACCAGGATAAGAAT
This sequence comes from Hungatella sp. SB206, assembly GCF_051132295.1. Classification (NCBI taxonomy): domain Bacteria; kingdom Bacillati; phylum Bacillota; class Clostridia; order Lachnospirales; family Lachnospiraceae; genus Hungatella; species Hungatella sp. SB206. The sequence continues at coordinate 2,393,628 of NZ_CP096603.1, forward strand.
TTTGAATAAAGATAATTTGGAGGAACCTATGGACAGACAGAAAGCAAGGCAGAAAGCAGTGGAACTGGTGGAACAGATGACGGTGGAGGAGATGGCCTCCCAGATGCGCTACGACGCGCCCGCGATACCGAGGCTGCAGATATCGGCCTACAACTGGTGGAACGAGGGACTGCACGGCGTGGCCAGAGGCGGTACTGCTACCGTGTTTCCGCAGGCCATCGGGCTGGCGGCCATGTTTGACGAGGAGACGATGCGCAGTGTGGCGGAGGTCGTATCGACAGAAGGCAGGGCAAAATACAATGAATTTCAGAAGGAAGGCGACACGGACATCTATAAGGGACTGACCTACTGGACTCCGAATGTGAATATCTTTCGGGATCCCAGATGGGGCAGAGGCCATGAGACCTACGGAGAGGACCCGTATCTGACTTCCCGCCTTGGCGTTGCTTTCGTAAAGGGCCTTCAGGGAGAGGGCGAACACTTAAAGACAGCCGCCTGTGCAAAGCATTTTGCCGTGCATTCCGGGCCGGAGGCGGTTCGCCATGAATTTAACGCCACCACAACGAAACGGGATTTATGGGAGACGTATCTGCCTGCATTTGAGGCCTGTGTGCAGGAAGGCGGCGTGGAATCCGTCATGGGAGCATACAACTGCTATGAGGGAGAGCCGTGCTGTGCCAGCACACTGCTGATTGAGGAGATTCTCCGTGGGAAATGGGGCTTTGAGGGCCATTTCGTATCGGACTGCTGGGCCATTCGTGACTTCCACCAGAGCCACATGGTGACGGACAATGCAGAGGAATCAGCTGCTCTGGCCGTCTCAAAGGGTTGTGATTTAAATTGTGGAAATACGTATTTATACGTACTAAAAGCGTATGAGAAAGGGATGATTACGGAGGCGGAGATTAAACAGGCCGTTGTGAGGCTGTTTACGACCCGGTACCTGCTGGGCATGGGCGAGACGACAGAATACGATGCAATTCCGTATGAGACAGTGGAATGTGAAGAGCACCGAAGGCTGGCTGTGGAAGCGGCTGAAAAGAGCATGGTCTTACTGAAGAACGACGGAATACTGCCTCTGAATCCGGATACTGTAAAAAAGATTGCGGTGATCGGTCCCAACGCGGACAGCCGGATCGCGCTGATCGGAAATTACCACGGAACCTCGTCCCACTACACGACGATCCTTGAAGGGATTCAGAATGAAGCGGCGGAGGGAACCACGGTGCTGTACGCCCAGGGCTGCCATCTCTTTGAGGACCGGGTGGAACATTTAGGACTTCCGGGAGACCGGCTGTCAGAGGCGAGAATCGCTGCGAGGCACAGCGATGTGGTGATTCTCTGCGTCGGGCTGGACGAAACGCTGGAGGGCGAGGAGGGTGATACCGGCAACAGCTATTCCTCCGGGGACAAAGAGGGATTGGAGCTTCCGGCCTCTCAGCGCAGGCTGATGGAAGAACTTCTGGCCCAGGACAAACCAGTGATCGTCTGCAATATGACGGGAAGCGCCATCGACTTATCGCTGGCCCAGGAAAAGGCCAAAGCGGTGATTCAGGCCTGGTATCCGGGAGCGGAAGGCGGCACGGCGTTTGCACGGCTGATCTTCGGCAAGAGCGCTCCGGGGGGAAAACTTCCTGTGACTTTTTATAAGGATTTATCCGCGCTGCCGGCGTTTGAGGATTATTCCATGGAGGGCAGAACGTACCGTTATATCCGGGAAGAGCCGCTGTATCCGTTTGGTTTTGGATTAACCTATGGGAAGACGGAGCTGTCTGACGGAGCAGTGGACGGAAAGAAAGCGTATGTCACAGCGCGGAACACCGGAGACCGGCGTGCGCGTGAGGTGATCGAAGTCTATGTCAATCCCGTAGATTCGCCGGACCGGGCAGAGCACTGGAGTCTGTGCGGCTTTAGGCGGATAGATCTGGAACCGGGAGAAGAAAAGCGGGTGCAACTGGATCTGGGAGCCCATACGTATGAGTGCGTAAACGCCGAAGGCGAATATGTGGAAAATGCGTCAGTTTATGAATTCAGTATAGGAACGAGCCAGCCGGATGCAAGGAGCAGACAGTTAGGAGCGGCGGAGCCGGTTACTGTGATTTGCCGGAGAAGGAAGTGAGCAGGGGAATTTGTGGGTAAAGATACGCGGACTTTATGCGTGGAGGATTGAGGAAAAGGGAGAGCGGGTGGCAGGGAGGGAAAGGTTTCGCTGTGTACTGGAGCCACGCTTCCGTTTCCTCGATACCCCGCGCAAAAGTCCGCGTATCCCCATCCACTAAGCCTGTGTGATTTCTGCCTCTTATTCTGTCACAAGCTGATCCAGTGATTTAAATGTATATCCCATCTCTTCCCATTTTGTCAGTAGTTCATCAAGAATCTGGGCGTTGGTGCTGGAGGTGCTGTGAAGGAGGACGACGGCACCGGGGTGGATGCGTCCCAGAAGTTTTTTGAAGGCTTCCTCTTTGGACGGCTGTTTATCCTGGTACCAGTCTACATAGGCGAGGCTCCAGAAAAATGTGCTGTATCCCATGTCTTTTGCCATCTGCAAATTGGTTTCGCTATACTTTCCCTGGGGCGGACGATAGTATTTTTTCATGGTCTGTCCGGTGGTCTCAGTAAACAGCTTCTCTAAATCTCCCAGCTCTTTCTCAAACGCTTCCTTAGATGATATTTTTGACATATCGGGGTGGTGGTATGTGTGATTGCCTACGATATGGCCTTCCGCCACCATTCGCTTTACGAGATCCGGTGCGGTCTCTATGTAGTTTCCAACCACAAAAAAGGTGGCCGGTGCATTGTGCTTCTTTAACGCGTCCAGAATCGCAGGGGTGTTGCCGTTCTCGTAGCCTGCATCAAACGTTAAATAGAGCACTTTTTCTGGTGTGTTTTCTGCATAGTATGCGTTGAATTTCTTTAGGTAATCGGCGGTAGCATTGGCTACTGGGGGCTGACCCTCCTGCTGGAAGCTTAAGCCCCAGTTCCCGTCAGCCGCCGTTTCTACCGCCTGTTTTCCATCCGTCATCATGGCGCCGAATCGGCCGGCCATAAAGGCCAGGGCAAATAAAAGCAGCACCTTTACCAGACGGAAGAGTTGTTTTTTCTTATCCATAGCATCACCTGAGTCCGTTTGGTTTAATATATTGGGGAATGGTCTGTCTCTATTCGCATTTTTAGGTTTTATTTCTGCGGCGGGAAATGGCTGTTGACAGATGTGTGATGGGATGATATAGTGTATATATAAACTATATACAATAATTACAATGAATGCGGGATAGGGATAACAGATTTGGAGGCGGTGCAGTGAATATCATCATCAGCAATTCCAGCGGTAAACCAATATATGAGCAGATCACATCTCAGATAAAGAATCTGATTATCAGCGGCCATCTGAAGGCGGGGGACGCCCTGCCCAGTATGAGAACTCTGGCTAAGGATCTGCGGATCAGCGTTATTACGACGAAGCGGGCGTATAACGATCTGGAGCAGGAAGGGTTTATAGAGACGATAACCGGAAAAGGCAGCTTCGTGGCGGCAAGAAACACGGAGGTGATACGGGAAGGAAACTTAAGGATCGCGGAAGAGTATTTGACGAAGGCCGTGGACATTGCCAGGAGAAGCGGCATTACCTGTGAAGAACTGTGCGATGTATTAAAGATGCTCTATGACGGAGAGTGAGGGAATAACTATGGAATATGCAGTCAGAATACAAAATTTAAGCAAGCAGTATCCGGATTTTTCATTAAATAACATCAGCCTCAATATTCCCAAGGGAAGCATAATGGGGCTGATTGGGGAAAATGGATCCGGAAAATCCACGACAATCAAGGCCATGCTGGATATTGTGAAACGTGACGCAGGTGAAGTCGAGATTCTGGGCATGGATATCAGGGAGCGGGAGCAGGACATTAAAGAGGAGATCGGCGCGGTCTTCAGTGAAAGCCAGTTCCATGATTTTCTCAACGCCGTTCAGATATCGGGAATTATGAAAAGAATCTATAAAAATTGGGATGAGGAGCTGTTTTCCTCCTATCTTTCCAGGTTCGCTCTTCCGGAGAAGAAAAAGGTTAAGGAATATTCAAGAGGAATGACCATGAAGCTGGCGATCGCGGCCGCACTGAGCCATCATCCGAAACTTTTGATTCTGGATGAGGCGACCAGCGGGTTAGACCCGGTGGCGCGGGATGAGATTCTCGATCTCTTCTTTGAGTTTATTGAGGATGGAGAACACTCTGTACTGATTGCCTCCCACATAACGAGTGACCTCGACAAGGTAGCGGATTATATTACAATGATCCACAATGGAAGTATCCTGTTCTCTGAGGAGAAAGATCAGCTTCTGGAGGATATGGGAATTCTGCGATGCGGGGAAGAAGCGTTCGCCGGGCTGTCCGGTGTCCGTATCGTGGGAGTCAGGCGGAATCCTTATGGAGTGGAAGCACTGTTTCATGGGAGAGATATTGTGAAAAGAAGATATCCGGAGCTTGTGGTGGACCGGACGAACATCGAGGAAATCATGCTGTATTCCGTTAGGAGGGATCGAAAATGACAGGATTACTAATCAAAGATATGTATATCATGCGCCAGAGTATAAAGTCAATGCTGTTTATCCTTGTGGTGTGGTCAGTTGTTTTTCTTGGAGGTAAAAAGACGGGAATGTTCCTGATTCCCATGTTTATCATGATAGCTGGAATGAATGTACTGAATCTGTTTTCCTACGACAGGCAGACAAAGTGGGAGACGTATGCTCTGACTATGCCGATCCCGCGCTGGAAGATGGTACTGGAGAAGTATCTGTACTCGGTCTGCATTGCTGCTTTCTTTGGGATTATAGCAGTGGCGGCTGTGGCCGCCGCGACAGCCATAAAAGGCATGAGAATGGGACCGGAATTTCTGTTTGAGCTGCTGATTAACTGGCTGACCGGCGTTGCCCTGGCATTCTTTTATAATTCGATCTCCATCCCGCTTACGTACTGGCTGGGTGTGGAGAAGGCCAGAATGATTCCCAGCGTTTTAATTGGAGTGGCAGTCTTTTTAATCGTAGCGCTTGCGTCTGCGTATGGGGATGATATTGCTGTAAGTGACAGCACAGTGACTGCCGTCATCATCGCGGGAGCTCTGGGAACTGTTGTGATGATGGTGCTCTCGTACTTCATCAGCGTGTCGGTCTATAATAAAAAGGAGTTTTGATCTGTCTCCATCCCCATATGGTTCCTGTTTTCGGAACCATGAAAATCACTGCCGGCAGTCGTAAACAGTCCATATTCTGCGGCGAGTCCGTTTAAAAAGCTTTTTTCAGAGTCGGAAAATGCGGGATATTCGGTTTCTATGCCATCGATTCCCAGGAGCGCCAGCTCCTTCAGCATGATGGACACCTCCTGTGCATGGAGGGACTGTTTCTGAAAATGGCGGTAGCAGTTATAAGGATGGGCCCAGACGGCTTTTCCTCCCGCATGGTGGATGGCCGCGATGCCGTCTTCCACGGTGATATTGGCTTCTGTCAGGGCTTTCGCATAGGAATCGACCAGTTCCGCGGCCTCCTCGCTGACCGCAGGGTAAGCTGCCCTGACGTGCGCCATGACATCTCGAAGCTGAAGGACATTTCCGCAGCTCCTGGGGACATCCGGGATACGAATCGGATATCCTGACGCGGTTACAGCCTCTTCCAGTTCCTGGTAGACGGCTTCCGTCCGCTCTTTCCGGGCGGAGAGCAGCGCGCACAGCACCGGATCGGTCTCATCGAACCCGTAACCAAGCAGGTGGATGGACTGGGAAGTGGGGAGACTTCCCCAGAGCTGTTCCGCACACGTAATTTCCGTGCCGGTAACGTAGCGGATACGGCCCAGGCAGCGCTGCCTGGCCCTGCCGATGCCCGACAGCGTGTCATGATCCGTGACCGCCATGGCGAGAATTCCGCAGTTTACCGCCATGTCAACGACAGTTTCCACTTCGCAGATTCCGTCTGAACACAGCGTATGCATATGATAATCAACTTTCATAAAGCCTCCTGAAATAAAACGATTGTTTCCATTCTCTGGTCTATGACGATGAATCCCTCCACCTGTAAAGATGGAGGGATTTCTTCATAAATGTAACGGGTTTTCTTTTACTCGATTGTCGTACCGGCCTTGCCTGCCAGACTCGCCTTCGCCTTGGAAAGAGAGGTGATGATGGCGCTGCGGCTCTTGCCGTGTGTGACGAAGTCCACGGACGCTTCAATCTTCGGCAGCATGGAGGCAAATTCAAACTGTCCTTCATTGATATAGCTCTCAGCCTCTTCGATGCTCATGTGTGAGATCGGACGCTCATCCGGCGTGCCGTAATTAATGGTGACGTTGTCGACACTGGTCAAGATCATAAGGACATCGGCGTCGATCTCCTTGGCTAAAAGTCCCGCCGCCCTGTCTTTTTCAATGACCGCGCTGGCGCCCTTTAAGTTATAGCCCTGTTCCATAACCGGAATTCCGCCGCCGCCGCAGGCGATGACGATCTGATCCGCATCCATGACAGCCTTGATCACGTCGATCTCCACGATAGAAACCGGCTTTGGTGACGCGATCACTCTGCGGAATCCCTTTCCGGGAATCTCTTCCACGTAATTTCCCTTTTCTTCCTCTTCCTTTGCCTCCCCGGCCGTCATGAAGCGGCCGACCGGCTTCATGGGTGTGTAGAAGGAGTCGTCGTATGGATCTACCATCATCTGGGTGAGGATGGTGGCTACTGGTTTATAGATACCGCGTTTTACCAGTTCTGCGCGGATTCCATTCTGTAAATCATATCCGATATATCCCTGGCTCATGGCTGAGCAGACGGACATGGGAGCAGAGGTATAACCGTCATGCTGTTTTCCGAATTCATTCATAGCCGTGTGAATCATTCCGACCTGCGGAGCGTTGCTGTGCGTTAAAGCAACCTGCCATCCGGCCTGGATAAAATCCGCGATTACTTTCGCCGTTTCAGTCACCGCTTCTTTCTGTTCCGGAAGATTTGTTCCCAGGGCATTGTGACCCAATGCCATAACAATACGTTTCTTTGCCATATCAGTTACCTCTCAGTTCGATGTAATTTAATCAAAAAAGTATAAGGATATTATATTATCTGGACAAAGAAAAAGCAACCAGTTCTTATTTTCACAGGATTGTGTGCCGGGCTGCCGTCACTGTTTACAGCGCCCGCCGGCCCTTGTCATACCGGCGCTGCGGCGGGAACCGGACATAAAAATCAGGAAATGATAAGGAATAATTTAGAAAATTGGGGCTGGATATATTGCTAAGAAATGATATAATGTTCATATTAATATAGGTAAAGAGAGGTTAGAGATTGATGGTGGTTCTGTACCTGATACTTCCGCTTGTGTTTTATAGTCTGGTGACGGGTGTCATCGCGCTGACTCTGCCGTTACAGGCTCTGATGTGCACTCTGCTGGGTGCCGCGGTTACGTTTCCGGTACTCTATTACTGGCCTTACCAGTTCGATCAGGCCAGACGGGGCGTGATGCCGCCCATACCATTTCGGTTTCGGAGCTGCCTTCCCATCCTTATCCTTTTGGGAATTGGAATATGTTTATCTGTCAATAATATGATTAGTTTAACACCGCTGCCGGAGTGGTCTCCCGGTTTCAAAGAGGTCGGGGAAGCGCTTTACTCCCCTCCGTTTCTGATTCAGATACTCGGGCCAGGGCTGGTGATACCTGCGGCAGAGGAGATGATATTCCGGGGGCTGATGTTCGCTCCGTTAAGAGACCGGATGGCGTTCTGTCCGGCCGCCCTGATATCGGCCGTACTGTTTGGGCTTTACCATGGCAATCTGCTTCAGGGAGTCTATGCATTTCTTTTGGGGCTGGTCATGGCATGGCTTTATGAGCGTTTTCAGACGCTGGCCGCTCCCTGGGTATTTCATGCTGCAGCAAATGTTACATCGATTGTTATTGTGAATACAGGACTTGGGATTCTGGCGGAGAAAAGGTCAGCGTATGCGTTTTATACCGCTCTTGCGCTGGCAGTTGTTCTCTCGGTTTTTTGTTTGATCAGAATAGAACGTAAGACGAATATAAAGGAGGAAGAAGTGTGAAGTTATTATCCATTGCAATTCCATGCTATAATTCAGAGGCCTATATGAGGCACTGCATCGAATCGCTTCTGCCGGGAGGCGACGAGGTGGAGATTCTGATTGTCGACGACGGCTCCACGAAGGACCGTACGGCGGAGATAGCAGATGAATACGAAAGAAAGTATCCGGGTATCTGCCGGGCCATCCATCAGGAAAATGGCGGACACGGTGAGGCAGTTAATACAGGGCTTCGCAATGCCGAGGGCATTTATTATAAAGTTGTGGACAGTGATGACTGGGTGGATGAGGCGGCCTATCAGGAGATACTCTCGACACTCCGCCGGTTTGTATGCGGTGAGGAGACGCTGGACATGCTGATCAGCAACTTTGTCTATGAGAAACAGGGGGCGAAGCGAAAAAAGGTTATGAACTACCGGACGGCGCTTCCGCAGAACGAGCTGTTTACCTGGGAGGATGTGAAGGTCTTCATGCTGGGCCAGTATATTCTGATGCATTCCGTCATTTACCGCACGGAACTTCTGCGGGAATGCGGATTAGAGCTTCCAAAACATACATTCTATGTGGATAATATTTTCGTATACCAGCCGCTTCCTCATGTAAAGACCATGTACTACTTAAATGTGAATTTTTACCGGTATTTTATCGGAAGAGAAGACCAGTCGGTGAACGAGGAGGTCATGATCGGCCGAATCGACCAGCAGATCCGCGTGACGAAGCTGATGCTTGGCTACTGCGACGTGACGAAGCTGAAGAAACGCAAGCTCCGCCGCTACATGGTGCGCTATCTCGAGATTATGATGACGGTTTCTTCCATACTGGCGATCAAGTCCGGGACAGAGGAGAACATGGCGAAGAAGAAGGAGCTGTGGCAGTATCTGCGCAAGCTGAATCTCACGCTGTATCTCCGGCTGAGATGGGGATTCCTGGGACAGGGAACGAACCTTCCGGGCAAGAGCGGCCGTAAGTTTTCCATTGCAGGATACAAGATTACACAGAAATTCTTCGGTTTCAACTGATTTGCAGAAATATAAAGTGAAAAAGAGCCTCCAGCCGATCGGATCGACGGGAGGCTCTTGATTGTTATGGCGGCCCGAACGGCTGGCGCCGGGTGACCGTTTCGTATTAACTGATAGCTTTCTGCGTGACTTTCTTTCTGCTGGTGACGTAACCGTCCGTGTAGATAAACTGGAACATGACGTATGCCATCATGACCGCTCCCAGTCCGTCGAACGCGGAGTGCTGTTTTAAGAAAACCGTAGCCAGACAGATGGAAACCATTAAGACAAAGGAACCAATCTGTACGGACCGATACTTCTTAAGCCGTTCACTGTGGCTGACTGCGATATGGACGCAGACGGAATTATATACGTGAATGCTTGGAAATACATTGGTGCACGTGTCAGTGGAATAGAGCCACGCTACGATGGCGGAGCAGATATTCTTATCCGGGTTAATGACCGGCCGGAAGTCCGTACCGTTCGGAAATATGGTGCATACCAGAAGGCTGATGGTCATTCCGGTGAACAGCATGGTACAAAGCTTGTAATAATCTTTAACATTTGTAAAGAACAGATAAAGGACTGCGCCCGCCACATAGGCGAACCAGAGCATGTAAGGAATTATGAAGTATTCGTTGAACGGAATATAATCATCGAGCCCGACGTGCATGATGTGATAATTGCTCGTCACCGTCTTCTCTAAATAAACGAACCAGGGAATGTAGATGAAAGCGTAGCATAAAACCCATGCGTGCCTGTACTTGTGAAGCAGATTTTTCATATAAGATCAACCCCTTCTGTTGTTAGGTGTGAGTTGTCAGATTCTGATACTATTGATATATATTACCAACTTCCGTGGATTATATCACACCAGTTTGGAGAGTACAAGGGGGTTAACGAAATGTTAAGATTTTTATTATGAAAGTTTAAGCTCCCATTTCTGCGGTCATGAGTACAATGCTCCTGTCCGGCTCATACTATCCGTGAGGTGATAAAAATGGACAAGGACCAGCAGGAAAAACTGGCGCAGAAGAAATCGAACGAGACCTTCAACAGCATTACCGAGAAGGTAAAGACGGAAAACCAGAATCAGACCCATAATTCACGCCGGGAAGGTATGGGACCGAATACGAAGAGAAAACCGATGTAAGAGGTCAAAAGTGCCAATGCAAAATGCCGATTTCCAAGGATAAGATCAAATTAGTCCATGGAATCGGCATTTTGCATTTTCAGGGATCGAATACACTGTGCAATTATATAGAAAACAGGAATTTGCCGCACGAATAAAGCGTGAGAAGAAAAAAGAGAAAATAAATAGAATATAACATGGAAAATACTGTTATTTCATAGTATAATATTATCATAAAACAGAGCAGTACAAGAAGCTTTGAAGGGAGGGTTTTATTATGGAAGGTAAGATTACAAAACTGAGGGAAATTCTTGATGAGAGCAGGTACACGGTGGCCATCTGCGGCTCCGGCATGATGGAGGAGGGCGGCTTTAAAGGGGTAAAGAATCCCGATAAAGCCTATGATATCGAGACGAAGTACGGATATTCTGCGGAAGAGATCTTTTCCAGCGCCTTCTATAATACACGGCCCGAGTTTTTCTTTGAATTCTATAAGAAAGAGATGCTGGAGAATCCGCCGGAGGACACGGATTCCGGTCCGTCACTGGCAGCGATGGAACGGGCCGGGAAGCTGCAGTGTCTTATTACCAGCAACATTTATGCAAAGGCTCAGAGGGCCGGCTGTAAAAACGTGGTGAATCTTCACGGGACGATCTATGAGAATAAATGCCCGCACTGCGGCAGGGAATACACCATGGAGCAGGTACGGGATGCGAAAAAGATACTTCTCTGCGACAAGTGCGATATCCCGATCCGCCCGCAGGTATCGCTGTTCGGTGAGATGGTGGACAGCCGCCTGATGACGAAGACCTCCAATGAGATATCGAAGGCAGAGGTCCTTCTGCTTCTCGGAACGACGCTGGATTCCGAGGTATTCGGAAACTATGTGAAATATTTTACCGGGCGGTGGCTGGTGATTATCCATCCGAACCGCCACTATTTGGACGACAAGGCGGATATGCTGTTCTTGGATTATCCGAAAAATATCCTGCCGGGACTGGGTTACAAATAAGCGGTAAATCTGAAATACGTCTCTACGGGGAACTGCTGAATCAGCGGTTTCCCGTATTAATTTTCCGCATAAATTTATTATCTTTTTCTAAAAAGGTTGTAAGGATCCCGATCTTTGTGTATAGTATAATGGCAGACTTTTTATAGGAAAGGAATATCAGGATGTTACAAAGTTATATAATGGTTTTTTTTATTTCCATGGTACCGCTCATTGAGCTTCGCGGCGCCATTCCTTATTCCCAGGTGATGGGCCTGCCTCTTTTAGAGTCGTATATCATCGCCATTATCGGAAACATGCTCCCGGTTCCGATCATCTATTTATTTGCCAGAAAGGTTTTAGAATGGGGAGCGGACAAGCCCGTGATCGGCGGATTTTTCACATGGTGTCTGGAAAAAGGAAAGCACGGCGGCGAGAAGCTGCAGGCGAAGGCAGGCAAAGGGCTGTTTGTCGCTCTGCTGCTGTTCGTAGGAATTCCGCTTCCAGGTACGGGCGCGTGGACCGGTACGCTGGCAGCCAGCCTTCTCGACATCGACTTCAAATCCAGTATCCTCGCAGTTATGGGAGGCGTACTTCTTGCCGGAGTCATTATGGGACTGGCCAGTGTGGGCGTTTTGGGAGCGCTTAATTCTGTTATTTTTTAAAGCCGGGCCGCTGGGACCGGGGAGGAGGAATTCCTATGGAACTGAAGAATGAAGATGGGCTGACCGAGAAAGAATTCTTAGCACAGTACAGGCCCGGAAATTATGAGCGGCCGTCGGTGACTGTGGATATGCTGATTTTTGCAGTCGATCCGGAGGCAGAGGATGAGGACCCGGAGCTTCTGCTGATCCGCAGACGGAATCATCCGTGTATCGGCCAGTGGGCTATGCCGGGCGGATTCGTGAATATGGACGAATCGCTGGAGGAAGCCGCGGCCAGAGAGCTGGAGGAGGAGACCGGGATTACCGGTGTCTGCATGGAACAGCTCTATACATGGGGCAGTGTAAAACGTGACCCGCGGACGCGGATTATCTCTGTATCGTGTATGGCGGTTGTGCCGAAGGACGAACTGAATCCGGTCGCAGGAGACGATGCGAAGGAAGCCGTGTGGTTTCAGGTTAAGAAAAAGAAGTTGTCGGATCTGGCAGATGGTGCGACATACGCCCTGACTGTGGAGAACGAGGAACGCCATATTTTCATCGGATACCGGATTACGGAAGGATATACCCACATGGGACTCATGTGGAAGAAGGATACACATGCGGAACTGCTGCCTGCGATTGATGTGAATGACACGGAAGCGCTGGCTTTCGACCACGCCTATATTTTAAATACGGCGCTGGACCGTCTGGAAGAGATGCAGAAGGAGTACCGCGAACAGCTGGAATGACGAGGCAAAAGACCGCTGCCGGGGGGCAGAGAGAGGGCCGGGAAACCAAAGAAGCATACTTTGGTTTCCCGGCCTTTTGTATGAAAGGCGTTATCAGGTACTGCGTGATTCATGCAGTACGTTCCGGGGATGGGGAGGTCAGACGCAGCCCTCTTCACAGGTGAGCAGAAAGCTGGCTTCCCCGTGATCTTTTTTATCTACGTATAAATAGTATTCTCTTATGGGCTTTGTCTGTATCATGGGGGCGGATGTGGAAATGAATCCCGGTCTGATCGGATTCAAATCGCATTCCTTTATGATATAAGGAATCTTATTCTTTTTCAGAATCCGTCCGATACGGGAGCATTCCACCATGGAAAAACCGGAGTACAGCTCTTTGCGGTTAAATATGGTAATCATGGTCAAAACCCCCTTTCTTCTTAGTTTCAGTATACCACTTCCGGTTCCGGACTTCTTTACATTTTCATTAAAAATCCATACGGTTTTAAAACAGAACAGTTCCTTAGCAAAGCTTCTGAAATATTTAAAGAAAAAATTAAGATTTGGCTGGTAGAATAGGGAACGAAAGTAAATGAGGAGGCGGCCAATGTATAAGATACTGATTGTCGAGGATGATGAGGTAATCGGCAGAACCGTGCAGAATCACCTGCGGGAGTGGGGCTATGAGGCGGCCTGTGTGAAGGATTTGAAGCATGTGCTGGCCGAATTTGCGGCCTTCGAACCGCATCTCGTCCTGATGGACATCCTGCTGCCATACTTTAATGGCTGTTACTGGTGCGGAGAGATTCGAAAGCTTTCCAATGTGCCCGTGATCTTTCTGTCCTCGGCGTCCGACAACATGAATATTATTATGGCAGTTTCCATGGGAGGCGATGATTTTATAGCAAAGCCCTTCGATCTGAATGTGATGACGGCCAAGGTCCAGGCTATGCTCAGGCGGACGTATGATTTTGCAGGGGATCACCACCTGATCGAACACGGCGGAGCAGTCTTAAACATCAATGACGCCACTCTGACTCATCAGGAGACGAAAGTGGAACTGACCAAGAATGAATTCCGGATTCTAAAGCTTCTCATGGAACAGGCGGGGCGTACCGTCTCCAGGGAAGAGGTGATGACGAGGCTGTGGGAGACGGACAGCTATGTGGACGACAATACGCTGACCGTCAATGTGAACCGGCTCCGGAAGAAACTGGACGGCGTTGGCCTTGAGGATTTCATTGTCACGAAGAAAGGCATGGGGTACATGGTAAAATGAAGGGAAGGAAGCTGCTGTCTCTGACAGGCCTCTATTTAAAAAGAAACCGTACGGTAATTACGGCGGGCGTCTGCGGTGGAATCCTGTGTGCGGCCGTATTCTGGCTGTACCGCCTTCCCGTGGAGGCTGTACTCTACGCCTGGATTCTGGGAGCGGTGCCGGGGCTCCTTCTGTCCGTCCGAAGCTTTTCCCGTTACTGCAAAAAATGCGGGGACTTAGAGCGAATGGCGGCCCAGAAGACGGGCTATGCGGAACCCTTTGAGGAGACCTCCGATCAGCTGGAGCTTCTGTACCGGAGGCTTCTCGCCTCTTCCTATGAGGAGAGGGACCGGCTGCCTCGGGAGGAAGAGGAGAAGCGGACGGAGATGAAGGACTATTATACCATGTGGGTTCACCAGGTAAAGACCCCCATCGCGGCCATGAACCTGATTCTTCAAACACACCCTGGCGGAGAAACGGACCACAGCCAGCTGTCCAATGAGCTTTTTAAGATCGAACAGTATGTGGAAATGGTGCTTCAGTACCTGCGGGCGGACAGCCCTTCCGCCGATCTGGTCATCCGGGAATGCTCGCTGGACGCCATCGTCAAAAAAGCCATTCACAAGTATGCTCCGGTATTTATCCGGAAAAAGATCGCACTCGATTACAGACCCGCAGCCTGTCTGGTGCGGACCGATGAAAAATGGCTTCTGTTCGTCATAGAACAGCTTCTGTCCAATGCGTTAAAGTACACGGAGAGCGGCAGAATCTCGGTCTATCAGGAGACGGAAAGTCCCTCCGAACGGAGCTCGGCAAGACGTAAGGCGGGGGAAGTCATACGGACGCTGGTGATTGAAGACACGGGAAGAGGAATCACCCCGGAGGACATCCCCAGGGTGTTCGAGAACGGGTATACGGGCTGTAACGGCCGAGCGGGTCAGGGATCGACGGGAATCGGCCTCTATCTGTGCAAAAAGGTCATGACCCGTCTGGCGCACGAGATGGTGATCGAATCGGAACCAGGAGTGGGGACGAAAGTGAAGCTGCTCCTGGATATGACGAAATTTATACCGGAATAGAGAGGCTTCTGAAACTGGCCTATGAAATAAATAGCCCCTTAATCCTTTGAAACAGGGATTTCTTATGGATTCCCATGGATTCCAAATACGCTTTTTCCTCCTTCCGCTGCATGGATAACGATCTGTTTGTGATTTCAGTATACCACCGGAATGCGGTCCCAGTCTTTAAGCTTCCCTTACATTTTTGTAAGGATACGCAGAAAAATGTAAGCCTCATCGATGGCGGCCGCTCTTTCCCGTCTGATATACTGCTGTCATAGGAAAGGAGGCAGCATTATGCCATTGCTTGAAGTGAATCAATTAAAAAAGGTCTATACCACCCGTTTCGGAGGAAATCAGATAAATGCACTGAACGGAGTCAGTTTTACGGTGGAAAAGGAAGAATACGTCGCGATCATGGGAGAGTCAGGATCGGGGAAAACCACACTATTAAACATTTTAGCCGCTCTTGACAAACCTACCGGAGGCGCCGTCCTCTTAAACGGAAGAGATATGAAAACGATTCCGGAGGGAGAGCTGGCCGCGTTCCGCAGAGACCACTTAGGCTTCGTGTTTCAGGATTTTAATCTGCTGGATACGTTTTCTCTGGAGGACAATATCTATCTGCCCATGGTTCTGGCAAAGAAGAACTACGGGGAAATGAAACAGAAGGCAGACCCCATCGTGGGAAAACTGGGTATTAAGGAGCTTATGAAGAAATTTCCGTATGAGGTCTCGGGCGGCCAGAAGCAGAGGGCGGCGGTTGCCAGGGCCCTGGTGATGGACCCGGCGATCATTCTGGCGGATGAGCCTACGGGCGCGCTGGATTCCCGGGCTTCCGACCAGCTTCTCGATCTGTTCGGAGGAATCAACCGGGAGGGGCAGACAATCCTGATGGTAACCCACAGCGTCAAGGCGGCCAGCCATGCAAAACGGGTGCTGTTTATCAAGGATGGGGAGGTGTTCCATCAGCTCTACCGCGGCGAAATGACGGAGGAGAAGATGTATCAGCGGATTTCCGATACTCTGGCCGTCTTAGAGGCGGGAGGTGGCCGCGATGAATAACCTGTTTTACACAAGGCTGGCCATTCAGAATTTAAAGAAAAATTCAGCCGTCACGGTTCCGTATCTTCTGACCTGCATCGGCTCCGTGATGATGTATTATATTATCTCTTCCCTGACGGTGAATCCGGGCTTTGCCCATATGCGGGGAGGCGGCTCCATGGCATTTATTCTGATGCTTGGCTGCGTGGTCATGGCCGTGTTCTCCGTAATGTTTCTCATTTACACCAACAGCTTTCTGGTGAAACGGAGAAAGCAGGAATTCGGGCTGTTTCAGGTCCTGGGCATGGGGAAAAAGCATTTGGCCCGGATCATGGCGATCGAGACGCTGCTTACGGCGGCGGTGAGCCTGGTGTCCGGGATTCTGCTCGGTTTTCTGCTGTACCGGGTCTTTGCGCTGCTGCTGTACCGCCTGATGAAACTGGATATTTCCTGGGATTTCAGTTTCGTCCCGGAGGCGGCTTTTGCGTGTGTGAAGCTCTTTGGCGTCATATTTCTGGTGATTCTCTTCTATAATATATGGCAGGTCGTAAAGGCGAGGCCGGTGGAAATGCTGGCGGGAAAGCAGGCGGGGGAGCGGGAGCCGAAGGCGCCGTGGCTTCTGACTGTGTTGGGTGTCATTTCTCTGGCAGCGGGGTACTGGATTGCTGTCTCGACGGAGCGGACAGCGATGATCATTTTTGCCTTCTTCATCGCGGTACTGTTCGTGATTGCCGGTACCGGCCTCTTGTTTACCGCGGGAAGCGTTACGCTGCTGAAGCTGCTGAAGAAGAATAAAGGCTATTATTATCAGACGCGCCACTTCATCTCCGTCTCAGGTATGATATACCGGATGAAACAGAATGCGGCCGGTCTGTCTGTGATCTGCCTTCTGTCCACAGCGGTTTTAGTTATGCTTTCTTCCACGGTTTCCCTCTATGTGGGACTGGACGATGTGATGAGAAACCGTTTTAAACGGGATTACGTGGTGACGGTGTACGATTATTCCGACGACACGGCCGCGAAGACCGACGGGATTGTGGAGAGTGCCTTAAAGGATGCGGGGGAGACCGCAAAAGGGCTTGTCAGCTACCGCTATGTCAGCTTTGCCGCGGTGGATACGGGAGACGGCTACGAGGTAAGGGAGGAGAATCTGGCGGACTACAACAGCCTGGACTATCTCTTCTTCATGACCCTGGAGGACTATAACCGGATTTCAGGGCAAAATGTCAGCCTGCGTGATGACCAGGTGATGGTGCTTGCGGATGGGATGCGTTACGACCGGGATACATTTTCCATCTTCGGAAAACGGTACGATGTCGCCGGCTTAAAAGGCCAGACCGTAGAGGACGGTATGGACGCCATGGGGTCTGTGGGAAGCCTTCATATCGTCCTGCCGGATTTTCCCCAGCTGGAGGAGATGGAGAAAAAGCAGGCTGAGGCCTACGGGGAGGCGAAATCCAGACCCGTTTACTATGTGGCCTTCGACGCCGGAGACGGCAAAGAGGGTTCTGCCAGACTCTACAAAGATCTGGAGGAACGGTTAAATGGCCTGGGAATGACCTTCCGCCTCGAATCCGCAGCCATGGAGCGAGGGTCCTTTTTCTCTCTGTACGGAGGGCTGTTCTTCGTCGGACTGTTTCTGGGAACGCTGTTCGTGATGGCGACGGTGCTGATTATCTATTACAAGCAGATTTCCGAGGGCTACGAGGATAAGAAGCGGTTTGAAATTATGCAGAATGTGGGGCTGTCGGCCCGCGAGATCAAGAGCGCCATCCGTTCCCAGGTGCTCACCATGTTCTTTCTGCCTCTGGTTACGGCCGCTGTCCATATCTGTTTCGCATTTCCGATGATCGCAAGGCTGCTGGCACTGCTGAATCTGCGGAATGTCGGGCTGTTTGCCGTGTCCACGGCCGGGGCGGTACTGCTGTTTGCTGTCTTTTACGGGGTGATCTATGGGGTTACTTCTAAAAAATATTATGAAATTGTAAAGAGGTGATGTGTCAGTGAAGATTCTGATGGGGATCATGGGGTCCATATCCATCGTTGTGCTGCTTTTATTCATACAGGAGATCCGGAAGGAACTGGAAGAAGAGCGCTGGTGGAGGGACCGGGGAAAATCTTAATGGTTTCTTAGCACCATTTTCTCTCATAACAGTCTATAATGAATGTCGATAAGAAGACTACGATGAGACGAAAAGGAGAGCACTATGAAACCAGGAAAGAAAACACTTGGAATCCTGACGGTAATCGTCATCCTTGCGGTTTATACCGCATGCTTCGGCCTTGGAAAAGACATTAAGGGCGCGGGGAACATGAGATTTGGAATCGATATCCGGGGCGGCGTCGAGGCCGTATTCGAGCCAGTGGGCTTAGACCGGAATCCCGCGCCGAATGAGATCGAAGCGGCCAGGAATATAATCGAGACGAGACTGGATGATAAGAATATCACGGACCGCGAGGTGACAACGGATAATGAAAAGGGTTATGTAATCGTCCGTTTTCCGTGGAAATCCGACGAAAAGGATTTTAAGCCGGAGGCTGCCATCGCGGAACTGGGCGACATGGCCAATTTGACCTTCCGGGATGAGAGCGGCACTGTAATGCTGGAGGGAAGGGACATCTCCACCAGCCGGCCCGTAGAGTATTCGGACCAGACCGGAATTAAAAAATATGAGGTGGAGCTGCAGTTTACAAAGGACGGCGCGGACAAATTTGCCGATGCCACCGGTAAACTGGTAGGCCAACCCATGGGAATCTACATGGATGAGGAGCTGATCTCCAATCCGGTGGTTCAGGACAAGATTACGGGCGGCAACGCCGTGATTAACGGCATGGAGTCGTATGCGTCCGCAAAGAGCTTATCGGACAAGATCAATGCGGGTGCCCTGCCGTACGCCATGGAGACGAAGAACTTCAGCACCATCAGCCCGAGCCTGGGCTCTAATGCCTTGAATATCATGGTATTTTCAGGTGTGGTAGCATTCTTCTGTATCTGTATTTTCATGATCGCCATGTACCGCCTGCCGGGAATGGTGGCATGCTTTGGCCTGATTCTTCAGACCTCCATACAGCTGCTGGCGATCTCGATCCCGCAGTATACGCTGACACTGCCCGGTATCGCCGGTATCATACTGACCATAGGTATGGCGGTGGATGCCAACATTATCATCAGCGAGCGTATCGGTGAGGAGCTTGGAAACGGCGTTTCGCTGACCGAGGCGGTCAAACGGGGATACAAGAGGGCATTCTCTTCCGTGCTGGATGGAAACTTGACGAGCGCTATCGTGGCGATAATCCTGATGTTCTTCGGTTCAGGCACCATGCTGAGCTTCGGCTATACGCTGCTTGTGGGCCTGATCATCAACCTGGTGGTGGGCGTTTGGTTCTCCAGGACTGTGCTTCTTTCCATCATACGGGAAGGCAGATTCCACGATTTGAAGTGGTATAAGGTGAAGAAGAACCAGAAGATTTATCCGATCATGAAACGGAAATACATATGGTTTGCCATCTCCATCTGTATGCTCCTGGCCGGCGTGCTGGGATTTATGAAGAACGGAGTGAGCCTGGACACCCAGTTTACGGGCGGAACGACGTTAAAGTATGAGATCGAGGGCGCGGCCGATGTGAATTCCGACGCCGTTGCTGCCAAGGTATCCGGCGAGACCGGAAGAAATGTAAATGTCCGCCTGACAAAGGAGGATGGCCTTGGAAAACAGTTTATGGTTCTGACCTTTGCAGGGCAGGAAGGCATCAGCCCGGAGAGCCAGGAATACGTGACGCAGATCTTAAACGGCTATCAGGATGGCTTTACGGCGACCCTGTCGGAGACGTATGCGGTTCAGCCGTATATGGGGCAGAAGACGCTCCACAACGCCGTGATCGCCATGGTTCTGGCGGCGGTACTGATAACGGTGTATGTCTGGATCCGGTTTTCCATCCTTTCGGGCCTTTCTGCGGGAGTATCTGCGGTGATCGCGCTGATCCACGATGTGCTGATCGTGCTGTGTGCGTTCCTGATCTTTGCGATTCCGCTGAATGACGCGTTTGTGGCGGTGGTGCTGACCATCATCGGTTACTCCATCAATGATACGATCGTCATCTATGACCGGATCAGAGAGAACATGAATCTTCATAAGTGTAAAAATATCGACGAGCTGGTGGATACCAGCGTATCACAGAGTCTTGGACGGTCGCTGCACACCTCGCTGACGACGTGTATCAGCGTACTGATCCTGGTGATTGCATCGTGGCATTTTGGGATCCAGTCCATTTTTGAATTCTCCCTGCCTCTGTTATTCGGACTTGTGAGCGGATGCTTTTCTTCTATTTGCGTGGCCAGCGTGATTTGGGCCATGTGGAAAAACGCCCATAAGGCAGAAAGTAAAAAAAGATAAGGCATAAAATGAGCACGCCTGGCGCAGACAGGGACCGGATTATCCGGTTCCGGCCTCCGCCGGGCGTGCGCTCTTATTGTAAGAAAATTTTAATCCGTATCCGTGCAATTTTGTGCTATACTGTTTAAGGAAACAAGCGAGAATTCCCCCACCTCTGCAGGTGGAGGGATGAAACGCCAAAAACAAGCTTAACGGCAGTGGCGGGCAGAGAAAAATCGGTATCCCTCGCTGACATGAAGTCAAGCCGCGCATCTATAAGATGTAGTCGCACTCTGTGAAATTATCGAGCGTGGATTGAAACAAGGAAATACTACAGATAAAAATCGGCATATAAGATTTTACCTGGCAGTTGTCCGGCCTAAGGCGGAACAGCGGACCGTACTGTGTGCCGATGCAGGATAAAGGTTATTGTACATAATACAGAATACAGGATGACACGGGGAGAAACAGACATGGTAAAACGCTTTAACAGAATATGGAGCATTGCAATCAGCTTAAGCCTTTTGGCTTCGGTACCGGCCTTCGGTGATATTCCGATCGTCCCGCCCATAAGCGGCGGATCGGATAACGGAATTTCAGGGCCGGAGACAGCGGGACCTGGCGGGAATAATACCCAGAGCGGCCCGGGAGCTTCGACGGGAACAGGGAATTCGACGGGAACAGGGAATTCGACGGGAACAGGAACCTCGACAGGAACGGGAACTTCCACTGGATCGGGAACCTCGACAGGGCCGGGTACTTCCGCAGGCCCAGGGGCCACCCAGGGAAGCGGGACCGGCGGCAGTGTGGTGAACACATTAAAACAGCCGGAGATCCAGGCTCAGGGCGCGGTGCTCATGGATGCGGCCACGGGAAACCTGCTTTATTCGAAGGAGGCAGAGACGAAGTTTTACCCGGCCAGCATCACGAAGCTGATGACAGCTCTTCTGGTAGCGGAAAAGTGCAGTCTCGACGATACGGTTACATTTTCCAAGACGGCGGTTACGAATCTGGAGTCCGGCGCTGTTACACTGGGACTGGTGGAAGGGGACAAGCTGACGGTGCGTCAGAGTCTCTACGGTCTCCTTTTAAAATCTGCCAACGAGGTGGCCAACGGTCTGGCCGAGCATACGGCGGGGAGTATCAGCAAGTTTGCGGACATGATGAATGCCAGGGCGAAGGAGCTGGGCTGTACGAACACGAATTTTGTCAATCCGAACGGCCTCAACAATTCCAACCACTATACGACGCCTCATGATATGGCGCTGATCGCACGGGCGGCATTTCAGAATGGTACGGTAAGCAAGATCGCATCGACCTTAAGCTACCAGATTCCGGCGACGCAGAAGGCGGCGGCCCGCACGATATCCCTGGGCCACAAGATGCTGTATCCCAATGACGCCAGATACTACCAGGGCGTTATCGGAGGAAAGACCGGATATACTTCACTGGCGGGCAACACGCTGGTGACATGTGCGGAGCGGGACGGTGTGCGTCTGATCGCGGTTATCATGAAGAGCAAGTCTACACAGTATACGGATACCTCGGCTCTGCTGGACTACGGTTTTGCGCTGAAGAGCGGAGGCTCCCAGACTGCAAAGTGGCAGCAGGAGGGGGCAAAGTGGTACTTTGTAAAGAACGACGGAAACCGCGCCGCCAATGAGTGGATGACGATAGACGGTGCTGATTACTGGTTCGATTCCGACGGGACCATGGCTACGGGCTGGCGCCATTATTCCAACGACGCGTGGTATTACTTCAAGTCCGGCGGCGCTATGGCTTCCAGTACCTGGGTGGAGTCCGACGGCCAATGGTTTTACCTGGGCGCCGATGGGGCGATGATGAAGAATACGGTGACTCCGGATGGATATACGCTGGACGCGGCCGGCGTATGGGTGAAGTAGAAGACAATCCGCCATACAGGACGATCCGGACAGAGGTGATAATTTGAACGAATTTGTCATGGAACAGCTTATCTATGTGCTGAGGCTGGTGTCCGCCGCGTTATGCGGCGGACTAATTGGTTATGAAAGACAGAGCAGGAAGAAGACGGCGGGAACGAGAACCCATGTGATTATCGCGGTCGCTGCGGCCGCGATGATGATCATCTCCAAGTACGGTTTTAACGACGTGCTGGGAGACTATGTTAAGCTCGACCCATCCCGTGTGGCCGCGGGTATTGTGACGGCGGTGGGCTTCATCGGTTCGGGAATCATCATTTTTAGAAATAATAATGTAAACGGCATCACAACATCAGCCGGAATCTGGGCGACGGTGGGCGTCGGTATGGCCATGGGCGCAGGAATGTATGTGCTGGGAGCCGTCTCGACGATGATCGTGATGATTGTGGAGCTGTTTCTCGGAAGAAAAGGGTATTTCACAGGAAGATACGAGGAAGACAAAGAGCTGGAGATCGAATTTCGTGAGAATCCGGGAGAGGACATCCTGCGGTTCATCGAACAGACGCTGCGGAACGAGTCGTGCAAATCTGACAATATACAGCTGGCAGAAGAGGCGTCCTCCTGCGTGATGACCATGCAGCTGAAGCTTCCGGTGAATTACGATGTGATACGGCTGGCAGGGCTTTTTAAGTCCAGGAGTGAGATTAAACGGGTGTCCATTCAGTAGCAGGCGGATGGAGGCCGGATAAGAGGTTCAGGAATAGAGGAGAAGGCATGTGCGGGTAACCGCGGCATGCCTTCTTCTTTTATGTTTCGTCAGGTACCGGTATGGAAAACCAGATTACGGTAAACTTTCCACAGCGGCTGTTCATATGCAGAACGGAGCCTTCACCGTAGGATAAGACCAGACGGGAATTGGTGTTCGCCAGTCCGATATGCTGATTGGAGTTTCGGCTGGTCTCTTTTAGGCCTGCTCTGATCGAAGCCAGCTGATCGGCCGGAATGCCCCTTCCTGTGTCATAAATGGTGAAGTAGATACGGTCCTTTTTTCTGTGAATGGAGATGGAGATCAGACCCTTTTCCTTCTTTTCTTTAATTCCATGGTAGATCGCGTTCTCGACGAGGGGCTGCAGAATCATTTTTTTGACCGGGTAGATAGAGCAGTCCGGCGCGAGGGAAAACTTGACATCGAAGCGGTCGGTGTAGCGGAGCTTCATAATTTCAAGGTATTTCTTTAAATAGTTGATCTCCTCCTGGATCTTTACGTTATCCTGGGGATCACTGAGCGAGTAGCGCATGATCGCGGAAAGATACGATATCATCTGGCTGCACCGGTTCTCCGAGCCGGTCAGTTTGACGGATTCCCAGTAAATATTGTTTAACGTATTATGCAGGAAGTGGGGATTGATCTGGTGCTGAAGCGCCTGCATTTTGGAGAGCTGGAGCTTGGCTGCTTTTTCGGAATCCTGCATTTTTAAGTAGTCCTGCTCGATGAAGAGGCGGATTACGTTGAACAAGATGTATTCAAATGGGCTGGAGCTGCCTTTCTTTGGCTGACGGATCTGATTGACTGCGGTATCCGGTGTGCTGAATACGCTGATAATCTTATCGAGGTATTTGTAATCGTGCCGTGTCTTGAAAAATGCGATCATGCAGGCTACCGCGATCGCCGCCAGCGTGATGATGATGTACATGCTGGTCAGACTGATGGTCGTCCGGTAGATTTCATTCCTGGGGGTCAGCAGAAGATACGAAAATCCGTAGGATCTCGGTGACGGCAGGTACGTAGCAGTATACGATTTATAGTCCAGGTTGACGGCGTCCGCAGGGGAGGTGGCCGGAAGGGAGGCCATCTGCGCCGCAAGATCCAGAAGGTCGTCTTCCGGAAATTCCTCTGTTGAAGGCCAGACCAGGCGGCTGGAGGCATCCATCAGAAAGAGCTTCTGATCCGGAAATTCCAGCAGGCCGGACAGCTCGCTCTTCAGCTTGTCCGCGCTGAAGCTGAAGATGACCAGTCCGTTCTGGATATCGGTGGTTCGGCGGTACAGTTTCCGGTAGACCAACAGGCTGGGAGTCCGGTATTCTGTATACAGCAGCGGATCATCGGAAAACTCCATCCAGACGTCCTCTTCGCCTGCGTGACCGTAGGAGTTTAAGACGTCCTTTTCCTTATCAGGAGGAAAGGAGATGAGCTTTGAGCTTAAGGGCACGAAGATCCGGCTGTAGTCATTTTTATAATAGACATAGATATTCCTCAAATAGCCGTCGGTGTAAATCAGGTTCTGAAAGTTCAGCGAAATGTTCTCGACGGACTTGATGGAATCCAGCGACAGCGATTTCTCATCAAACGCGTTCTTTAACTGCAGCGTCACCCTGGGATTGGACGCAAAGAACAGGTATGCGTTGTCCACATGGGTATAAAAGGTCTCCAGAATATCATCGGCCTGGTTTAAGATTACCGAGGCCTTTTTTTCAGCCTCGCTGGTACTCTCATTCGTTGTCCGGAATATGCTGTACAGGCCGATGAGCAGAAGAGGGATCAGCATCAGAAGACTGTTGACCAGCAGGCTTCTGATGAAAAAACGGATTGTAGTGGAATGGTATTTCCGTTCCAGACCTTCAAGGATTGATTTATTTTTCATGGCTTCTGTACTCGGTCGGGGTGACGCCCCAGTAGGCCTTGAAGGCCCGTGCGAAGTTGTTGGGATTCACATAGCCGATCATGTTGCTGATGTTGTAGATCTTGGTGTCAGGATCCTTGAGGAACAAAGCGGCCTGCTTCATCCGCGCCTCGCCCAGCAGATCGGAAAAGGTTTTGGAGGTCTTCTGTTTGATCAGCTGGCTTAAATAAGAGGGGTTTAAATACAGGGATTCGGCCAGTGAGGACAGGGAGCCCTCCCTGTAATTCTGACTTAAGTAGCTTAAGACCTTCTGGATGATTTCATCGGTGGAGTAGTCCTGGGTATCGTCAGAGCTTACATTATATTTGGCATCCAGCTCATGTCGGATGGTTCCGAAGATATCCTTCAGCTCTGAAAAATTAGTCGGTTTTAAAACGTAATACCGGACGCCGTACCGGATCGCGTTCTGTGCGTATTTAAAGTTATCGTAGGCGCTTAAAAAGACGACCATAGGCCGGGCACCTTCCAGCTCCGAAACACTCTTTGCCAGCTCGATCCCGTCCATGCCGGGCATGCTGATGTCGGTCAGGATTACGTGGACGGAATGATCCTTTAGATAGTCCAGCGCTTCCTGGCCGCTGTCTTTCTGCCCGCATACGTGAAAGCCCTGCTCGTCCCACGGAAAACAGGACGCGAGGATATCGCGGGAACTGGCCTCGTCATCTACGATCAGTAGTTCATACATGGTATTTCCTCCCCCAGAATTAAGTGATTCCAGTATATCATGGGAAAGTTGCCACAGTCAAAGGTATAACCATGAAATCAATTTTCCCTAAAATAGAGATAGGCGGATAAAATAATGATAGATTGAAATGATAGGCGTTCACAATCGGCACAGGGGCACAAAAATAAGCGGGCATGATAGAATACAGTCCATGAGTTATGTTCCGAAGGGAATGGAAACTGTTGCCATTCGCAGCCTGCCGCAAGCCTTCGCTGCCGGGTCTGGCTCCTCCGGTTTACGCTCCGGTTCCAGTTCCGGTTTCGGGCATAAGCAGTTCTAAACGTGCAGTATTTTTCTAAAAACCAGGGAAAATGCCCAAACTCGCTTCGCTCAGACAAGTGGTCATTTCCCCTGAACGAAAAATTCTGCGCGTTAAGAACTGCTAATGCCCTGCAAAGTCACAGGAACCGGAGCGTAAACCAGAGGAGCCAGACCCGGCAGCAAAGGCTTGCGGCAGGCTGCGAATAACAACCGGAAATCAGCAAAGGAGGAAAGTATCATGTCGTCACTGAAACCAAAAACCGCAGGGGGCACTGCCGTGAGAAAGTATCCGAAGAACTGGAGATGGGGGCTGCTCTTCATTCTGCCATGGCTTCTGGGATTCCTTATTTTACAGGCTTACCCGTTAATCATGTCACTGTATTACTCGTTTACGAATTTCTCCATATTATCGGAAGGAAAATGGGTCGGATTTGACAATTACATCAGGCTGTTTACGAAAGATAAGTACTTCCTGAAATCGTTCTTTCTGACCTTTAAGTACGCACTGATGTCGGTGCCGATGAAGCTCGTCATGGCGCTCATCGTAGCGATGATCTTAAATATGCGTCTGAAGGGGATCAACCTGTTCCGGACGGTTTACTATCTGCCGTCAATCATGGGGGGAAGCGTGGCCATCTCCATACTCTGGAGATTCATGTTTATGAAGGAAGGCATGTTAAACAAGATGCTGGGCGCCGTACATATTCCGGCTGTCGACTGGCTGGGAGATCCGGACATTGCGCTCGTAACCATCAGCCTACTGGTGATCTGGCAGTTCGGCTCATCCATGGTGCTGTTTCTCGCAGGGCTTAAGAACGTTCCGACAGAGCTTTATGAGGCGGCTTCGGTGGACGGGGCGGACAAATGGGTCCAGTTCTGGAATATTACATTTCCGATGCTGACACCCGTCGTGTTCTTTAACCTGATCATGCAGATCATACATGCGCTGCAGGAATTCACCTCCGCCTTCATTATCACCAACGGCGGACCGAACCACGGAACGTACCTGATGGGAGTCAAGATATATGAGGACGCCTTCCAGAATCTGAAAATGGGATATGCTTCCGCATCCTCCTGGGTGATGTTTGTGGCAATCCTTTTGATTACGCTCCTGGTATTCCGCTCGTCAAGCGCGTGGGTATTCTATAACGATGGAGGAATGGACTGATGAGAAGTAATAAGAATAATCTGATCGCCTACGTGATCCTGATTGTTGTGGGCGCAGCTATGATTTATCCGCTGTTCTGGCTGTTTTTCGCCACATTTAAGGACAATAAGGAGCTGTTTGGAAAGATGACCCTGCTTCCGGAGCACTTCTCTTTTTCGGCATACAGAGAAGGCTGGAAGGGAAGCGGGCAATTTTCCTATTTGACATTCTATTTAAATACATTTAAGCTTGTTATTCCGACGGTTGCACTGACCGCCATTTCTACCGGGATTGTTGCATACGGCTTTGCGCGATTTAAGTTTCCGATGAAGAAGCTGCTGTTCATGCTGATGATCTCCACACTGATGCTGCCGGACGCGGTTATTATGATCCCGCGGTACGTGGTGTTCAATAAGTTTGGCTGGGTTGACACCTACCTGCCGTTCTGGGTTCCGGCGGTCCTGGCATGCTATCCGTTCCTGATTTTTATGCAGATACAGTTTTTGAGGGGAATCCCGAGAGAGCTGGACGAATCGGCCTATATGGACGGCTGCAATCCGCTGATGGTATATGTGAGAATTCTGGCGCCGCTGATGAAGCCCTCCATTTTCTCCGTTATTATTTTTCAGACGCTCTGGAGATGGAACGACTATTTCAACAATCTGGTATATATCAGCAGCGTGAAGAACTATACGCTGTCGCTGGCCTTAAAGATGTCGATCGATAGCCAGGGCGCATCTACACCGTGGAACCAGATACTGGCCATGTCTTTTCTGTCGCTGATTCCGCCGGTGCTGCTGTATTTCTTCGCACAGAAATACTTTGTGGAAGGAATCACAGCCGGAGGTATCAAGGGATAAGAACGCTATTATTTCACAGGACGAGTTTTCCCGTGAAGTAATAAAATGATAGGCTTATAATATGAAGATAGAATCTTATGATAGGCATCTGCAATCTGAGAAGGGGCTTGGAAAAATAGATTTGTGATAGAATACAGATAAAGGGAAAACGATAAAGGAGGAAATATTTTTATGAAGAAACAGTTAATGAAACGCGCTGCACTGGTGATGGCCGCTTCCATGGCGGCGGTGTCCTTGATGGGATGCGGATCGGGAGCAGGAGATAAGAAGACAGATACGACGGCGGCGGAAAGCAGTACCGCGGCAGCAGGCGCCAATGACAGTACGGCAGCGGAAACCACAGAAGCCAGCAAAGAACCCGTGACACTTCGCTTTTCCTGGTGGGGGAGTGACAGCAGGCATCAGGCGCTGCTGGCGGTGATCGAGGCCTATGAAAAAATGAATCCCAACGTGAGCGTGGAGGCGGAGTATCAGGGATACGATGGGTACTATGAAAAAATCATGACGACACTCTCCAGCAATACAGCGCCGGATATCATACAGCTTAGTAAGGAATGGCTGCCGGATATTCAGGGGGCGAAACACTATCTGGCGGATTTATCGACGCTGCCGGTGGATTTGAGTACGCTGAAGGACCGCCTTCTGGAGATTGCGGGTACTTACAACGGAGAGCCTAACATGTTCCCCTATACGGTAGGAGGCTCCGTTACCTATGTAAATACAGATTTTGCTAAGACCTATGGAATCGATTTAAGCAAGAACTACACATGGGATGAAATAAAGGAATTAGGGAAATCGGTTCATGAGCAGGATGAGGATGCCTATCTGATGACCGCAGATGCTGACATGCTGAACCGGTTGTTTGTACAGCCTTATCTGGCACAGAAAACAGGGAAACCGCTGATCGACGAAGCAACCTATACCATGAATTTTACGGAAGCGGAAGCTGCGGAAGCGTTTCAAAATGTAGTGGAATTATATGAGACCAATACGCTGGAACCGTTTGGGGAAGCGGCAACCTTTGCGGGACAGGCCGACCAGAACAACAAATGGATTAACGGGAAGATCGGAATGATCGTTGACTATACCGGAAGCGCGCCTAAGTATATTGCTTCCATCGAGAGTCCTCTGGATGTAATTTCAATGCCTGTTACCAGTGATGCAAAATGCAGCGGCGTCGCCTACAGCGGAGACAGAGGCTTTGCAATCAACGATAACTCGTCAAACAAAGAAGAGGCGGCTAAATTCCTGGATTTCCTGATGAATGATCCGGAATCGATTGCTCTCTGTAAGACCGATGTCGGTTACTGCCCAACCAGGCAGTCTGATGATATTTTGATTGCCGCGGGCGTAGTGAGTGAAATTCAGAAGAAAGGCGTCGAGATATCAGAGCCGGATTCCTATACCAATAATATGATCAGCGGTAATACAGAGCTGGAAGTGATCCGAAAAGATCTGATTCAGGAGGTCGTCTACAAGGACATTACGCCAGAAGAGGCGGCAAAGGAACTGGTGGAGCAGTATCAGGAAATCCTGGAAGAACTGAAAGCAAAATAGACCAGGAGAGACAGAACAGATACGTCTGTTAAAGAGATCGTGTAACGGTACTATAGGAGGATGTTGTAAAACTGCATGTAATCGATACTGGAGGCAGAAACAGAAATTTCTGCAGCTGGTACGGATGGCGGCGTTTTGCAGCAGCCTCCATTTTTATAGAGTGAAGGAGGAGAAAGAAAATGAGAGACAAGGCGTATTATCAGGGACTGCTGTTAAATATGGCAGAACCGCTCAAACCACACTACAGCAAAGACTGCGCCCATCTGGAGCTGGGGGCGGCCGCGGCTGGATACGGCAGCCAGATCGCCGGCATGGAGGGATTTTCAAGGGTTTTGTGGGGGCTGGTTTCGTACTGGGCCGGCGGAGGCACGGATGAAAGTCTTCTGCCGGTTTACCGGAAAGGCCTCTCTGCGGGCACGGACCCGGAGTCGGAGGCATACTGGGGGGATTTACACGACAAGGATCAGCGGATGGTTGAAATGGCTGCGATCAGCTACGGGATCCTGATGGTTCCGGAAAAATTGTGGGATCCGCTGGAAGAGAAGGAAAAGAACCGTCTGGCGGACTGGCTGTATCAGATCAACCGGTACTCCCAGGCAGACAACAACTGGCAGTACTTTAAGGTGATCACCAACCTGGCGCTGCGCAGCGTGGGGAGGAAGTGGAGTGAGGAACAGGTAAAGGATGCCATGGACCGGTACGAATCCTTTTATATTGGAAATGGCTGGTATTCCGATGGAAAACGGCCGCAAAAGGATTACTACACATCCTTTGGAATTCATTTTTACTGCCTTCTCTATGCGGCTTTCATGGGACAGGACGATCCGGGCACTGCAGAACGGTTCAAGTGCCGGGCGGCGAAATTTGCAGAGACCTTTCTCTATTGGTTTGATGATGAGGGGAAGGCGCTTCCCTTTGGCCGTTCCTTAACCTACCGCTTCGCGCAGGCAGCGTTCTTCAGCGCCTGCGCCCTGGCCGGTGTGGAGTGCATTTCATGGGGGGTGATGAAGGGGATTCTGGAACGCCACATGGAATACTGGATGGCGCAGCCGGTCTTTGACAATGGAGGTGTCCTCACCGTCGGTTATACGTATCCGAATCTGCTGATGTCGGAGAGCTACAATGCCCCTGGCTCGCCCTACTGGTCGTTTAAGACCTTCGTATGCCTGGCCCTGCCTGACAGCCATCCGTTCTGGAAGGCAGAAAGCGAGCCGCTTCCGAAGCTTTCGGAGGTTCTTGCGGTGAAGGAATGCGACATGGTGCTGTGTCACCGGAAACACGAGGTTGTGGCCCTGACCGCAGGCCAGTATCCGGTGATGGAGCATCCGTTTGCGGCGGAAAAATACGCCAAGTTTGCCTATTCGTCCGTATTTGGATTCTGCGTATCCCGCTCCTTTCATCAGCTGGAGCAGGCGGGAACCGACAGCATGCTGGCTTTTTACGCGCATGGCATGTACTACGTCCGGAGGGCGTGTCTGGAATACCGTGTTTCGGAGAACGGTGTTTATTCCAGATGGAGCCCGGTGGAGGGCATCGAAGTGGAGACGTGGCTTCTGCCAGTGAAAGGCGGTCATAAGCGCAGACATAAGATAACCAGCACCATATCCTGCGTGGCCTATGACTGCGGTTTTTCCTATCCCAACTGTATGGAAGAGACGAAAAAGACGGAGGGAAGAGGAGCTGCGGAGGTATCCGATGATCATGGCAAAAGCCGGATCGAAGCCGAACATGGAGACGGAGACGGCGTTGTCATTACGGCTCTGCCCAATATGAATCTCATTTTCCCCAATGTCTGTATACCGGCAGTCCGTTTCGCGGTTACGGCAGGAAAAATGGAGATCGGGACACTGGTGGAAACAGAATTTACGGATCGGAAGATTGTGATCGGAGGAGGAAACTGTTATGCTCTGGGAGATTGATGGTGAGACCCATATCTGGGCGGAGGAAATCTGGTGGAAATTAGAACGGAAGCTGGAGGCCCAGTGTCTCCGTCTCGGCTCCATGATGCCCTATGTTCCTGTAAACGGCGTCTACGAAGATATGGGAAAGAAGGAGCTTGCGGCCTGGACAAATGGGTTCTACAGCGGAATTCTGTGGCAGATGTATCATGCGGCAGGAAAGGAATGTTACAGAAAGGCCGCGGAGGGAATCGAGGTGCGGCTGGATGAGGCTCTCGCTTCCTATATAAAACTGGATCACGATGTGGGCTTCCTCTGGCTGCATACAGCTGTGGCCGACTACCGGCTGACCGGCAGCGAGGCTTCCAGAACGAGAGGCCTTCACGCGGCGGGAATTCTGGCAGGCCGCTACAATCCAAAGGCCGGATACTTAAGGGCGTGGAACGGGGAGCGGTCCGGAATCGCAATTGTGGACTGCCTCATGAATCTGCCGCTTCTCTATTGGGCAGCGGGAGAGCTTCATGACAGCGCACTCCGTCAGATCGCAGTGAACCATACCGACATGGCGCTGAAATACATCATCCGGCCGGATGGCTCCTGCAACCATCTGGTGGAATTTGACCCGGAGACCGGAGAATATCTGGGAAATCCGGGCGGTCAGGGCTATGAGAGCGGTTCCTCCTGGAGCCGGGGGCAGGCATGGGCCGTCTATGGCATGGCGTTGGCCTACCGGTATACCGGAAATACAGCGTATTTGGACGCATCGAAGCGGGTGGCTCACTATTTCTGCGCCAACGCGGCGATAAACGGATATGTGCCGCTGATCGATTTCCGGGCGCCGGAGGAGCCGCGCTACCTGGATACGACGGCGGGAGTCTGCGCCGCGTGCGGACTTTTGGAACTGGCCGGACACGTAAAGCCGCTGGAAAAAAATCTGTACGTGAAGTCGGCTATCCGCTGCTTAAAGGCGGTTACAGATGAGTACTGTGAGTGGGACCCCAAAAAGGATTCGATTGTCTCCCATGGCTCCGCCAGATACGACCGGGCCGCCGACCGGGAGGTGCCTGTTATCTATGGAGATTACTTTTTGGTGGAAGGAATTCTCCGCCTTTTGAATAAAGACTTTTTGATCTGGTAACGATGCGGGGGCTATCGGCCCCTGTACTGCTTCGGGCTCATACCATACATTTCTTTGAATTTCCGATAAAAGAAGTTCATATTCGTATACCCGCAGAGCTCTGCGATCATCGGAGCATTCGGCAATACCCTGGGCTTTTTCCTGATTGGGATTGGAGGAAACGTGCTGCCGGTTATCAGTGCCGGATTTATCATCAAGGGCCTGACCAGCGGCGGGCGGTTACGACGGTCTGGCCGCGGTCCAGACAGAGACTGCGAAGCATGCAATTGTCTTTGCATTCGGCTACTGAAGCATCATCTGGCATAATCCGGTTCCCAATAGGCTGCTGTACCACAAAACGGTACAGCGGCTTTTTTCGTTTCACGGAAAGCCCATTCAGGAAAGCCCATTCAGGAAAGCCCGTTCGGATAAACGCGAAAGCTTAAGTATGCTTTGCCTTGACGCGGCATACTTTTTCAGTGTATGATGATACAAAATCAAAAGCTGTCAAAAGAAATAAAATGAAATAATATTAAATAAAATGAAGTGGAAGACTGGTGAAAGATGAGGAAGAATGATATGTGGCTTGCCGCCGGTGTGCTGTCTGCCGCTGCAGGAGCGGGACTTTTGCTTCGCTCGCAGTATGAGAGGGAGCAGCTGTCCGTAGAGAGGACGGAGATTCTGACTGAAAAGATAACGAGAGACTGCCGGATGGTGTTTCTCTCTGATTTACATGATCATGAGTTTGGAGATCATAATAAACGCCTGCTCCATGCGGTCGATGAGGTAAAACCCGACGTGATCCTGATCGGGGGCGACATGATGGTCAGCAGGGAAAGCGCGGATCTGCGGGTATCCCTGGAACTGATTGGGGAACTGACGAAACGCTGCCCCGTCTATTACGGCAATGGAAACCATGAGACAAGGATGAACCGGGAACGGAAGAATTTCGGGATGCAGTATGACATCTATGTGAGGGAGATAAAGAAAATGGGAGTCCGTTACCTTTCCAACAGGACTATGGAGTTCCGGGATGATATCGCCGTCACCGGAATCGATCTGGCGGAACGGTATTATAAGAAGTTCCATCCCGACCATCTGCGGCCGGAGGAGATTGGACGGCTGGCGGGACCGGCTGAACGGGAGCGGTTTTTAATCCTACTCTGCCATTCGCCCCTCTTTTTCGATTCCTGCCGGAAATGGGGCGCCGATTTGACTCTGGCCGGCCATTTTCATGGGGGAACCATACGCCTTCCGTATCTGGGCGGGGTCATGACCCCTCAGTTTCAGTTCTTTCTGCCGTGGTGCGCCGGAACATTTGAGGAGAGCGGGAAGTACATGATCGTGAGCCGCGGCCTGGGAACGCATTCCATAAATATCAGGCTGAACAACAAACCGCAGCTTGTGGTGGTGGATTTAAAGAGAAAAACAGGTTAACTTGAGTTTCCGCAAATTGTAATTGAAAAATGAATATAGTAATCAAAGGTGCCAATCTGCCGTTTTTTGAAATGCTGGCGAGTGGCAGAATAATGAGTAGAGGCACTTTAACAAGCCCCGCCGGAACCGGACTTTGGGAGATTTATTCTTTTATCTATTTAAGCGGTCAGCTTAAGGCTGAGTTGACGGTATGCAGGACGTTTTGTCCTGAACCAGAGTCTGACGCCCTCTTTTGCATACGACAGTATGCCGGAGATCCCTTTTGCCAGCCGATAATAGCAGAAATGCACTTTTTCTTTCACCGGATCTGCTGTCTTTATAATGGAAACCTTAAGGGCATTCGTCTCTGATTTCATGGTGATCTGTGCAAGGAATGCCATGCATAAGGTAATATAAAAATTTAATGCGTTTATGGCTTTGAGTTTTCTTACCCTGAAATTTTCAAACTGGAACATCTGTTTTTTACACCGGAAATATTCTTCGATCCGCCACCTGGAAAAGTATTGCTTTGCTACAGCGATCACATCCTCTTTTGAACGGATTGGTTTATTTGTGGCAAGCATCATAGGATGCTCTGTGATACCATAAACCAGCACCAGATAAATGTCCTTTCTGGAGGCGGTGATCTGTACCTTCACATGGGAAAGATAAGCTTCGTGTTCTTTTCCTTTATAAAATAGAGGGAGTTTTACTTTTCCTTTCCTACGGTTACGCAGCTCCGTTGCAAAAGTCCATTTATTATGGTAGAGCAGCTTACGTTTGGCAGTAAGGCGTATGACATAGTCCTGTCCCATGGAATCCAGCTTGAGAAACATCTTGTTATCATCATAGCCACGGTCCATGACAAAAGTCGCTTTTCCAAACAGGGAATTGGCCCGCTCCATAGCGGAGAATGTGACATCGTTAATGGAGGTAAAGTTTTTTTCACTGGAAGAATGGATCTCGGAAAAGAGACTAAGCGGATGATTGTTGTTGGTGAGGACCGTGGCTTCGGTAACATGATAGCCCTTTTTATAGAGATTTTTTGTGGCAGTGCTTTCGGAACCATCACGTACCCATCCAAGCGATTCAAATTTGTAACCATCAGGCTTGACAACATCACTGTCGTCGATATGGATAACGGGCTGAGCAGGACACCATTTTTTAACCTGTGTGAGGTAAGCTTTCAGAGCTTCCCCGGGAGTCCCCTTGGCAAGGTGGTGTGAAAGGCGGTCAACAATGTTGATTTTTTTGGAAGTTTCATGGAGCTGGTCAACAATATCCGTAAGCAGGCAGCTTTTGGAAGCGAGGATACCATAATTCATTTCAGCAATAAATTTGCGTTCCGGTTTAGGAAGCTTTCTTGAAAATTTATTTGAAAAAGTTAAAATTTCCCGTTTCATTTGGTAAGTATTTGATGTAAAATAAGCCATAAGGAATCCCCTTTCTTTTTGTTTAGTAAGATTTTTGTTTGGTAGCTTAATTTTACATCAAAAAGGGATAGGATTCCTTATATTTTGGGCATTTTTTTAAAGTTGTGTATAAGTATAAACAGTAATGGTGCTTCTGTGGACAGAACTGCGGAAACTCGAGCAGGTTAAATATTTACAGAAGCCGATGGATTTGTTATACTAATCGGTAGCGCTTACTTTCTGATGCCGGGAGGAAACTATGGGAATATCCTATAAGCTGGAGAATTTTGAGGGTCCTCTGGACTTGCTGCTCCATCTGATTGAAAAGAATAAATTGAATATTTATGACATTCCTATTGTGACGATTACGGAGCAGTATCTCGATTACGTGAGCCACATGGAGACCGAGGATTTAAACATTGTCAGTGAATTCCTGGTGATGGCGGCGACGCTCATCGACATCAAATCCCGCATGCTCCTGCCGAGAGAAGTGAATGAGGACGGCGAGGAGGAAGATCCGAGGGCTGAACTGGTGGCGCGTCTTCTGGAATATAAGTATTACAAATACATGGCGTTTGAACTGAAGGAGAAGGAGGTCGGCGCGGATCGCCTGCTTTTTAAGGGGCCTACGGTGCCTCCGGAGGTGGCAAAGTATGAGCCGCCGGTGGACTTGGATGGCCTGTTGGACGGCCTGACGCTGGCAAAGCTTCAGGAGATTTTCAAGTCTGTGATGAAAAGGACAGAGGACAGGATCGACCCTGTGAGGAGCCGGTTCGGTAATATTACGAGAGAACCGGTGAGTCTGGAGGACAAGATCGCCTCGGTTCTGGGTTATGCCAGGCTGCACCGCAAATTCTCTTTCCGGCGAATGCTCGAAAGGCAGGCGGACAAGACGGAGGTCGTGGTGACGTTTCTTGCGCTTCTGGAGCTGATGAAGATCGGTAAGATTCATCTGACCCAGGAGCATTTATTCGACGATATGTTTATTGAGACGCTGGAGCCGGAAGGCGAGGAATAGGATCTGGACTTATCGGAGTTAGAGGAAGATATCGAAGGGTATAAAAAAGATGAAGAAGAAGTGGGAAGCGCAGGAGTCGCTGCCGATTGAGGAACTGAGAGAGATTACGAATGAAGAGCGGGAGTATGAGGCCGTGATCGAAGCGGTCTTATTTACCATGGGTAATTCCGTCGAGGTGAGACAGCTGGCAGCCGCGATCGGACAGGACGAGGAGACGGCAAGATCCGTCGTAAAACGGCTCATGAAGCAGTATGAAGCCGGACGGAAGGGGATGCAGATTATCGAACTGGAGAGCAGCTACCAGATGTGCACCAGGCCGGAGTATTATGAGAATCTCATCCGTGTGGCTGCCACCCCGAAAAAACAGGTGCTGACGGATGTGGTGCTGGAGACGCTGTCGATCATCGCCTATAAGCAGCCGGTCACGAAGATGGAGATCGAGAAGATCCGCGGCGTCAAGTCCGATCACGCGGTGAACAGGCTGGTGGAATACAACCTGGTATACGAGGTGGGCCGCCTCGACGCTCCGGGCCGCCCAGCACTGTTTGCCACGACGGAAGAGTTCCTTCGCAGGTTCGGAATTGGCTCGACTCAGAACCTCCCCACTCCGGACCCCGAAACCGCTGCCGAGATCCGCATGGAGGTGGAGGAGGAATTAAAGGGAAGCGGAGAGCTGCTCCCCGAAGATGAGGCGCTTCTGGAGGAAATCCCGCTCACCGAGTTGGGAGATGGGATCGCGGAAGCGGCTGTAACCCGTGAGGACGGTGGAAACACAGAATAATTACCGCACGCAGGCGGCTGAGAGACAGCCGTTCCGTGCTCACAATCAGGAGGACATACAGTGACAGAGAAGATCAGAATAAAATATTTTACAGATAAAATCGAGCGTTTATGCTACATTGGAGGCAAATCCGACTGGATCGATTTACGCGCGGCGGAAGAGATTGAACTGAAGGCGGGAGAGTTTCAGTTGATTCCGCTTGGAATCGCCATGGAGCTGCCGGCCGGCTATGAGGCCCATGTGGTGCCGAGAAGCAGCACGTTTAAGAATTACGGTGTGATCCAGACGAACAGCATGGGAGTCATCGATGAGACGTACTGCGGGGACAATGACCAGTGGTTTTTCCCAGCTTATGCCCTTCGTGACACGGTGATTCACGTCAATGACAGAATCTGCCAGTTCCGCATCATGAAGCACCAGCCGGAGCTGTCATTTGAGGAAACGGACAGGCTTGACCATGAGGACCGCGGAGGCCACGGAAGTACCGGAAAGCAGTAACCTCCCCGGATGGAGAATTTAAAATGAAAACATGTTCCAGAGTAAAAATGGGCTCCAGATTAAAGCTTCTCCTCCTGACGGCAGGCGTATGCATGAGCTTAACCGTAGGATGCGGAAAGAGTGAAAATAAATATACGTACCGCGATGCGGGAATAGAAGCGCTGAATGCTGGGGATTATGAGAGTGCGATCGCTTCTTTCGACGAGGCGATTAATGCCTCCAACGCGCTGGTGGGCGCATTTGATATCGACGTACTGAAGTACCGTGCGGAGGCGGAATACCGCGCCGCAGATTACCAGGCTGCCTCGGATACCTACGGTATCCTGATCCAGGTGGATAAGGAGCGGCCGGAATATTTGAACATGCGCTGCGTCTCCAAAGCGCAGACAGGAGACTTAAGCGGGGCGCTGGACGATTATAAGCGTGCGGCCGAACTGGATACAGAGAAGAATGCTCCGGGCAGGGCGGAGGCGATTCTCGCGGCCGGAGCAGCGCTTGAGAACCAGGGAGCCTCTGTCGAGGCCATGACGCTCTATGAGAGCGCCCAGGCGGAAGGAATCGAAAATGCCGAGCTGTACAACCGGATGGGTCTCTGCAAATTCGGGGAAAAGGATTATGAGACGGCTATTACCTATTTCGCCCAGGGATTATTAAAGCCGGATGCCGCCTCGGTGCCGGACCTGATCTACAATCAGGCGGTTGCATACGAGTACAAGGGAGACTTTGACAAGGCGCGGGAGCTGATGGAGCAGTATGTGGCAGGAAACAGCTCGGACGAAGAAGCCGCGCGGGAACTGGAGTTTTTAAAGACAAGGTAATGGATTAGGAGATCAATGGCTGATTTAGTGGAGTTAAAGGAAATCGAAGAGCGGGTCATTCTGGTGGCCGTGAGCACGGAAGAGGAAAGCCTGGCAGCAGCCTCCTTAGAGGAGCTGGAGGAGCTTGTGGAGACGGCGGGAGCCGTCACGGTGGACAAGATCATCCAGAACCGGGAACGGATTCATCCGGGGACGTATCTGGGCAAGGGAAAGATCGAAGAGGTGAAGGAGCGCGTCTGGGAGCTGAATGCCACTGGCATTGTCTGCGACGACGAGCTGTCGCCCGCACAGCTTCGGAATCTGGAGGATGCACTGGATACGAAGGTGATGGACCGTACCATGGTAATTCTCGACATTTTCGCTTCCAGGGCGACGACCAGGGAAGGTAAGATCCAGGTGGAGCTGGCCCAGCTGAAGTACCGGGCAGCCAGACTGGTGGGACTGAGAAATTCGCTCTCCCGTCTGGGCGGCGGAATCGGAACGAGAGGTCCCGGCGAGAAGAAGCTGGAGGTGGACCGCCGTCTGATTCACGACCGGATCGGCCAGCTGAAAGCGGAACTGGAGGATGTGAAGCGCCACAGGGACGTGGCCAGGCAGCAGCGGACAAGGAACCATACTCCGGTGGCAGCCATTGTGGGTTACACCAACGCGGGAAAGTCCACGCTGCTCAACACGCTTACGGACGCCGGAATTCTGGCGGAGGACAAACTCTTTGCCACGCTGGATCCGACGACGAGAAACTTAGAGCTTCCCGGCGGGGAGCAGATTCTTCTGACTGACACGGTCGGATTTATACGGAAGCTGCCCCATAATCTGATCGAGGCGTTTAAGAGCACACTGGAGGAGGCAAAGTACTCGGACATCATTCTTCATGTGGTGGACTGTTCCAATCCCCAGATGGATATGCAGATGTATGTGGTCTATGAGACGCTGAAGGAGTTGGGCGTTCACGACAAGGAAGTGATCACAGTCTTTAATAAGATAGACGCGGCAGGTGAGATGAGGATCCCCCGCGACTTATC
This sequence comes from Hungatella sp. SB206, assembly GCF_051132295.1. Taxonomy (NCBI): domain Bacteria; kingdom Bacillati; phylum Bacillota; class Clostridia; order Lachnospirales; family Lachnospiraceae; genus Hungatella; species Hungatella sp. SB206. The sequence goes on from NZ_CP096603.1 coordinate 2,433,026, forward strand.
TTCCGATTACCAGGTGAAGATTTCGGCAAAGACCGGGGAGGGACTGGACGAGCTCCTGAATCTGCTGGAGAGTATTTTGAGGAGCCGGAAAGTATTCCTGGAGCGGATATACCCCTATCAGGATGCCGGAAAGATACAGCTGATCCGGAAATACGGCCAGCTTCTGAAGGAAGAGTACCGGGACGACGGTATTTTTGTCAGCGCCTATGTGCCTGCAGAGATGTATGCAAACCTGATATAAAATGGTAAAAAGCATAAATGTACGGCTGCGGAGCACACCGGTCGAATTGGTGGTTGAGAAACTGTGTAAGGTGTGCTATACTGACAGACAGTTCGCAGTTTTGCAATAAGTGACTCGAAGCTTATAAGAAAACATAATAAGACACAATATATGGTTTTAATGTTTTTTTGCGAAACCAGATATTGTGTTTTTGTTTCTCTTCTGCTATAATAAACAATGCACCGGTTAAGGCGGTGTCAGGGTTGTAAAAGGAAAGGAGTCAGGTATAAATGATATCAGTATTGAAAAGAGATGGGGAGGTCGCTGAATTCAGTCTGAATAAGATAACGGAAGCGATAAAGAAGGCATTTAAGGCTACAAAGAAGGATTTTAACAATGAGATTCTGGAGCTGTTGTCCCTCCGTGTTACGGCGGACTTTCAGGAAAAGATGAGAGACGGCCAGGTAACGGTTGAGCAGATTCAGGACAGCGTTGAGCACGTCCTGGAGCAGACCGGTTACACGGATGTGGCAAAGGCCTATATTTTATACAGAAAACAAAGAGAAAAAATCCGTAACATGAAGAATACCATTCTGGATTATAAGGATGTGGTGAACAGCTATGTGAAGGTGGAGGACTGGCGTGTCAAGGAAAACTCGACCGTTACCTATTCCGTAGGCGGCCTGATCTTAAGCAATTCCGGCGCGGTTACGGCAAACTACTGGCTGTCCGAGATATACGATCAGGAGATCGCGGATGCCCACAGGAATGCGGATATCCATATCCACGATTTGTCCATGCTGACAGGCTACTGCGCGGGCTGGTCCTTAAAGCAGCTTCTCATGGAAGGTCTGGGCGGCATTCCGGGCAAGATCACATCCTCCCCTGCAAAGCATTTATCCGTGCTCTGCAACCAGATGGTTAACTTTTTAGGCATAATGCAGAATGAATGGGCAGGCGCTCAGGCATTTTCCTCTTTCGATACCTACCTTGCTCCTTTTGTAAAGATAGATAACTTAACCTACCCGGAGGTGAAGAAGTGCATCGAGTCCTTCATCTACGGCGTTAATACGCCAAGCCGCTGGGGTACTCAGGCGCCGTTCTCCAACATCACGCTGGACTGGACCGTGCCGGGCGATATGGCAGAGCTTCCGGCTATTGTAGGCGGTAAGGAAGCGGACTTCAAGTACAAAGACTGTAAGACAGAGATGGACATGATTAACAAGGCCTTCATTGAGACGATGATCGAGGGAGACGCCAACGGACGCGGATTCCAGTATCCGATTCCGACCTATTCCATCACCAAGGACTTTGACTGGTCTGATACTGAGAACAACAGACTGCTGTTTGAGATGACCTCCAAGTACGGTACGCCTTACTTCTCCAATTACATAAACAGCGATATGGAACCCAGCGATGTCAGAAGTATGTGCTGCCGTCTGCGCCTCGATCTCCGGGAGCTGCGCAGGAAGACGGGCGGGTTCTTCGGATCAGGCGAGAGTACCGGATCGGTGGGCGTCGTAACCATCAATATGCCGAGAATCGCTTACCTGGCAAAGGACGAGGCCGATTTCTACAGCCGTTTGGACCATATGATGGACGTTTCCGCAAGGTCCTTAAAGACGAAGCGGGAAGTGATCACCAAGCTGCTGAACCAGGGACTGTACCCTTATACCAGGAGATATCTGGGAACCTTTGAAAACCATTTCTCCACCATCGGCTTAATCGGCATGAACGAGGTTGGCCTCAATGCCAGATGGCTGGGCGAAGACATGACAAGTATACAGACACAGGAATTTACAAAGAACGTATTAAACCATATGAGAGAGCGCCTTTCTGATTATCAGGAGAAATATGGCGACTTATACAATCTGGAGGCCACACCGGCGGAGTCCACGACCTACCGTCTGGCCAAGCATGACAGGAAGAGATATCCGGATATTAAGACGGCCGGAGCCGAAGGGGATACGCCTTACTATACCAACAGCTCTCATCTGCCTGTCGATTATACGGCAGATATATTCGATGCTCTGGATATTCAGGATGAGCTGCAGACCTTATACACCTCGGGAACCGTATTCCATGCCTTCCTGGGTGAGAAGCTTCCTGACTGGGCGGCCGCGGCGAGACTGGTGCGCACCATTGCGGAGAACTACAAGCTTCCGTATTACACGCTGTCACCGACGTATTCCATCTGTGCAGAGCATGGCTATCTCATCGGCGAACACAGCGTCTGCCCGATCTGCGGAAAGCGCGCTGAGATCTACAGCCGTATCACCGGCTACTACAGACCGGTACAGAACTGGAACGAGGGCAAGACTCAGGAATACAAGAACCGTACCACCTACGACATCACCGGATCAGTACTGAAGAAGGGAAACAAGAGTACGGAGACGGTGAAGGAAGCCGTTCACAACGCAGAGATTCCGGCTGGTTCCTACCTCTTCACGACCAAGACGTGTCCAAACTGCAAGATGGCAAAGCAGTTCTTAAAGGATGTGGATTATGAGGTGGTGGATGCAGAGGAGAACGCAGAGCTGGCGGAGCAGCTTGGCATCATGCAGGCGCCTACCCTGGTAGTCGTGAGCGATGGCCAGGTAAAGAAGATCGCCAATGCCTCCAACATCAGGAAGTATGCGGAGACCATCGCATAATACATCATAAATCAGTAAATATAAAATGCCGCAAATCACGGAGTAAAAAGTGATTCTGCGGCATTTTTTGCTGCGGATTTTGCAGCAGATTTCCGTATCTTCTGCGGAGTTGTCCCATACATTTCCTTAAAAACCCGCATGAAGACCTTGTAATTCGTAAGGCCGTTCTGTACCATCAGCTGCGTAATGCTTTCATCTGATTTCAGGAGCTCTTCGTAAAAATTCATGGTGCGCACAGAATTTACGTATGCCAGAAATGTCTGGCCCGTATATTTCTTAAACAGGCGGCAGAAATACTCCCGGCTTAGGCCCTGGGAAGCGGCGGCATCGTTAAGCGTCAGCGGCCTGCGGAAATTCCGGCGGACATAGTCCATAATTCCGGCAATCCGCTTCATATCCCGGCTGGAATCGTCATCGCTTCCGGACTCGTTCCAATGGGAACAGCAGCGGTAGAGATAATAGAGAAACTCATAGAGATGTGCGGTTACCAGAAGCTGATAGCCGTCCGTCTGTCTTTCGTATTCGCTCACCATGGCGTTCAAATGGATGAACATCTCCTTTTGATCCGGGCTTTGGATCACTTTCGTGATCAGTGTCTGGAAATGGAGCGCCTCAAAATTGGGGAAAAAGCGCCTCATCTGCTCCGCCGAAATCTGAAGCAGCACATAGGTAGTAAGGCCTGCTGTCTGTGTCATATGAAGTTCGTTGGAATTGATGACCAGCAGGCTTCCCGGCTCCGGCTGATACGTTTCGGCCTGAATGACTGCCGTCAGCCGCCCATCGATCAGGCACAGGATCTCTAAGTATTCGTGCCAGTGAGCCGGTATGGTCATGGGCATACAATGGACGAGTTCCAGTTTCGCCGGCAGATTGATGTTCTCGGAAACTTCTTCGTGAATGATGTGGTCCATCCTGCGTTCCTTTCTCTGCTGTATATCAATAGTGACAGGAATATCTGTTTTTATTCTACTAAAAGTTTGCAATTATATCAATATCAACCTATAAAAGGTTAAAAAAGTATCTAGCGGCCGTTGAGGCAATCGTGCATAATAGAGAAAAACAGACAGATATCATTTGGAGGTCAGATATGAAGTTAAAAAACAGGACATTTACCGGTTCCACATCAGACGCAGTAACGAAAAGAGAGCAGGAAAACAGGGAGATCGCCCGCAGAGCGGCTTCCGAAGGATTTGTACTTTTAAAAAATGACGGCCATCTGCTGCCGCTCGCTGCAAAGGGAAAAATCGGGCTTTACGGAGCAGGGGCAGTCAAGACCATAAAAGGGGGCACCGGCTCCGGCGATGTCAATGAGCGGGACTGTGTTTCCATTTATCAGGGGTTAAAGGCCGCAGGCTATGAAGTGACAAGCGATGTATGGCTCTCCTCTTATGAGACCATTTACGCGGATGCAAGACAGGCCTGGAAAGAGGCGGTCCTGGATAAACTGAAACAGTATAACGGCAACTTTTTCCAGGCGTACTCCACCACACCGTTTGTCGTTCCATGCGGCAATACGATCGACGAGGAGGCTGCAAAGGCCGATGGAGCCGATACCGCGGTATTTGTGCTCAGCCGTATTGCGGGGGAAAATGCTGATCGTCACGATACGGGAGGGGATTACTTCATCACAGAAGAAGAAAAAGCGCTTCTGGCACAGGTTTCTGCTTCCTATGACAACGTAGTTCTCGTTATCAATACGGGAGGTCTGATTGACCTGGCCTTTACTGAGGAGTTTGTAAATATAAAATCCATCGTGCAGTTCATGCAGGCCGGTCAGGAAGGCGGTTCGGCGTTTGCAGATATTATTTCCGGCACCGTAAATCCAAGCGGAAAAATGACGGATTCCTGGGCTTATACCTACGCAGATTACCCCAATGCCCAGACCTTCAGCCATAAGAACGGCAACATAGAGACGGAGAAGTACGAAGAGGGAATTTTCGTCGGATACCGTTATTTCGATACCTTCGATGTGCCGGTTCGCTACGGTTTCGGCTTCGGATTGTCCTATACGGAATTTTCCGTTGTGGGAACCGGAATCAGCGCTTCCGGTCTGGATACAGACCAGCCGAAAATCTCGGTTACGGCTTCCGTGAAGAATATCGGACATACGTATGCCGGAAAGGAAGTTGTGGAAGTCTACGTATCCTGTCCGCAGAATGATATGCCAAAAGAGTTCCGCCGTCTGGCCGGCTTCGGAAAGACCGCGCTTTTATCTCCTGACGAGACCCAGGATTTAACGATTACCTTCCCGCTGTATCAGCTGGCCTCCTATCATGAAGATAAGGCGGCATGGATCCTGGAGGCGGGTACATATGGCGTCTGGGTGGGGAGTTCCCTGGAAGCCTCCAGCTTATCCGCTACGATCTGTCTCGACGCGGACGCCGTGATGGTGCAGTGCGAAACGATCTGTGAGAGAAAAGAAGACTTAACGGAACTGGTGCCGGATGCCGGCAAGATGAAGGCAAAAGAGGAAGCGTGGAAGAGTCTGGCGGAATCCTTAAAGCTTCCTGGCATATCGGTCTGTGCGGACCAGATCGTGACAGAAACGGCCGTGTATCCGGAACACTTAGGCGTGACGGAAGGAAAAGCCGGAGAGATCGTGAGCACCTTATCCGAGGAACAGCTGATTGCACTTGCCACAGGCGATCCTGGAAAAGGCCAGGAAAGCGCCCTTGGCTCCGCAGGACTTACGGTGCCGGGAGCTGCGGCTGAGACATCCTCCGCTGCAATAGATTCCCCATGGAACGTGGCCAGCATGGTACTGGCAGACGGACCTGCCGGTTTAAGGCTCCATAAGACGTATCAGGTAGTGGACGGTATGATCAAAAAAGGCGGGTTCCTCCAGGCCTTTGAGGGCGGCTTCTTTGCCGATCCGGAAGAGGCGGAAGGCACAACCTACTATCAGTACTGTACCGCAATCCCGGTCGGTACGCTTCTGGCACAGACATGGGATGTCAGTCTTCTGAAGGAAGTTGGGGAGATGATCGGCCGTGAGATGGAACTGTTTAACGTGACGCTGTGGCTGGCGCCTGGCATGAATATTCACCGGAATCCGCTCTGCGGCCGGAACTTCGAATACTATTCTGAGGATCCGCTTCTGTCCGGTATGATGGCGTCCGCAATCACTCTCGGCGTTCAGAAAATTCCGGGATGCGGAACTACGATCAAGCATTTTGCCTGCAACAATCAGGAGGATAACCGTATGGGGTCTGATTCTGTCCTTTCAGAGAGAGCGATGCGCGAGATTTATTTAAAGGGATTTGAAATTGCAGTGAAGAATTCACAGCCCATGTCGATTATGACGTCCTACAACCAGATCAACGGTGTCCATGCAGCAAATTCCTACGATATCTGCACAAAGGCCGCCAGAGACGAGTGGGGCTTTGCAGGCGCAATCATGACAGACTGGACCACCACCACAGCATCCACCGCAGGCGTATGCACGGCTGCGGGCTGTATGCGGGCAGGCAATGATATGGTAATGCCGGGCGTGAAAGCAGACCATGACAATATCCGTCAGGAGCTGAAGGAGGGAACTCTGGAGCCTGGAGCATTGCAGAGATGCATCTGCAATACCGTGAATCTGGCGCTGCAGTCTAACCAGTATGAGGAGGCAGTCAACTATGGCAGCCAGTTTGATGGGCTGGGGACATATATGACGGTGGAATAATATAATAGGAGTACGATACAAGAACATAATACAGGAACATGATATGATAGAGCCCCGGACCGAAAAAGGTTTCGGGGCTTTTGCGCGGCGTCGGGTGAAGTACGGCGGGAGCAGCCTATTTATTTTCTGCAAATTGTGACGGCGTAGAGCCTGTATATTTTTTAAATACCTGGCTGAAATACTGTGGATTGCTGCCGAATCCCACAGCTTCCGCGATGACGTGAATGTGATCAGCGCCGCTCTGGCGCAGAAGTCTCTGGGCTTTCTCGATGCGGCTTCGGTTTATGTAATTGGAAAATTTCTCACCGGACTGCTTCGTAAAGGTTCGGCTCAGATAGCTGACATTGATGTACAGCAGATTTTCAGCAATGTATTTTAATGAAAGATTTTCATCGTCTAAGTGAGCGGACACATAAGCCTTCACTGTATCGGCAAGAGACGTTTTCGCAAAAGCTGATTTCTGTTTGTTGTCGGTAAACAGAAGGCTTATAATCTGTCTGCTGATAATGTCTCTCAAATTCATCACATTCTGTTCGCTCAGTATCTGTTCCGTAAAATGAGACAGGTCTTCGGCGGAAGGCGGCAGGAATTGGGTATGAAGCTCCATTAGCAGATTGAGGCCGACAGGGCGCAGCTCTGCCGGTGTGGCAAAATGAGTAAAAAAGTGGTCTAACAGCAGCCGGGCCTGTTCTGTATTCCCTTCCTGGCGGCAGACTAAAAGACGGGATACAAGATCGGCAATACCGGGGTTACTGTAGACCGGGAGAGACTTTTTTACGTGGTTTACAGCCTCTATGATCGCCTCCTCACTGATGGGCTTTAATAAGTATTCACGAACACCGTATTTTATTGCGCGGCGTGCGTAGTCGAATTCCGGGTATCCGGTGAGAATAATGAATTGAATATGAGAATCCAGGCTTTGGAGCTTCTCGATTAAGTCCAGTCCGTCCAAGCCGGGCATGCGGATGTCGGTCATTACAATGTCCGGCGCCGTATCCATGATTGCATCCAGGGTTTCCATGCCATTTTTACAGCTTGCGGTAATCTGGATATCCAGGGCCTCCCAGTCGATTAATTCCACAATGGCTTCACGGATAAGTTTTTCGTCGTCTGCAATTAGTAATTTATGCATAGTAATACTCCTTTCATGATAGGTCAGAAGAGGAGGCTTCTGCCTTCCTGGGAATTGAAAATGACACAATGGCCATATTATTTCTGTTATCAAAATTTAAGTGGCAATCGTCTCCGAACAGGATGCGGAGGCGGGAATCGATATTCAGGAGGCCGATTCCATTTCCTTTCGGTTTCACCGTCTGATCCTTTAGATGCTCCAGAATCCGGTTATCGATGAAGGAACCGCTGTTTTCCACCTGCACCTTTATGAACGTGTTGTTTTCCTCCGTAACGGAAAGACGGATCACGTATTCATCCTGCGGTTCCTCCTGAGAATGGAGAATGGCATTCTCCACCAAAGGCTGGATGGTCATCTTTGGAAGCTCTGATTCCAGTGCGGACGGATCGATGTTCATTTCTACTACCAGGTCGTCAAACCGGATCTGCTGGATCTTGACGTAGCAGGATACGATTTCCAGCTCTTTTTCAATGGAAATCATATTTTCCTGGTTATTCAATGTGCTCTGAAGCATGCTTCCCAGGGACTGGGCAATGGTGGATATATCTTTTGACCCCGCTCTCTTAGCCAGCCAGTTAATACTGTTTAAGGTATTGTAGAGAAAATGGGGATTTACCTGCTGCTCCAGTGCCTTAAGCTTTGCCTGGGTGATGAGAAGTTCGTTTACATAGCTGTCCTCAATCAGCTTTTTTAACTCTACAACCATCTGATCAAAGGATGCGTTTAAAATGGTCATCTCGTCCTGACTGTTGGTGGATGGCGTCAGTGCAGTCTGTGGTTTCATAATTCCCTCTTTTTTAATCCGCTCCATTTTTTCCACCAGCATGTTGAACTGATAGGAAATATTTTTTACAATGCGTCCGGCCAGAAATGTAGCAATAGAAATCGACAGAATCAGAGAAAACACGAACACAGGAATCAACCGGTTAATAGAATGAAAAATATTATCATAGGGAACAGCCAGGGAGATTCGCCACGTTCCGTTTTCAACCGGCAGTTTTGCAAAGGTTATAAACATGCGCCTGCCGTTAATATTTTTAATGGCGTAGGGCTGGGTATCCGAGAAAAGCTTCTGGTAATGACGGAGATAGCTTTCATTGTCGGCCGGATAGATCAGCTGTTCACCGCTGCTGATGAATAAATCAAAATGCTGACCGTTGGAATAGCGGGACTTTAAGATGTCCTGTACCGTATCCTGTAAGTCAATTTCAATAATTAAGTATCCCATGGGTTTTAAACTTAAATTTTTTACCTTTAGTATTTTGCGGGCGCAGAGAAGGCGGGCACCTTTTTCGGAAGGACGCCAGACCAGGCGCCCGTTGGCATTATCACATGCCTCCATCAGACGCCCAGTGGCTTCCTCCGATTCAGAATAGCTTGTTTTCCCCCACCAGATATTCTTTCCATTAGGTGTAAGGGTAGTTAGATGAACCATGTCAGACGTATAATACTGGTTAAAGATAGCGATAATTTCATTTTTTGCCTTTTGCGCAGGAAGCGGCGACGATTTGGAGGTGCTGCAGACATCCAGGTTTTCCTGAAAGGCGGAACCGTAAGCGATATAGGAGGAGACTGTTTCAATACTTTCCAGCTGATACATGAATTCGTCAGAGACGAAGGAAAGCGAGTTGGCGGTCTGGCCATACAGAAGTTTGTTATACTGGTTGATGACATAACTGAACCCAAATAAAGTAAAACCGGTAATGGTAGCGGCCACAACGATAATAATAAGTATCAGTCTGTGTTTTAGTTTTAGATCGTTAAACGAATATGTAAAATGTTGAAGCTTCATAAGCAGTATCCCCTGTATAAAATGCCGGATTATATCCTGTGTTAGGTTTGTAATATAGCATGATTTCGGCTGAAAGTACAGGCTGTTTGTGTAAAAGGTAATGAAATTGAACAAAACTGGTAAAGAAAATTGATTAAAATGTATGAAAAAGCGTGATATGATTTTACCAGCAATGAAAATCAAAATCATGAAGGAGAGAGGTTGACAATTATGAAAGTTTGGAAGCGTGTAGCAGCACTTGCTATGATGAGTGTCCTTGCAGCGGGCATGTTGGCAGGGTGTGGTTCTAAGGATTCAGAAAAAGCGGCAGAAGGATCCGCAAAAGGGACGACAGCAGGAAATGCTGAAACAACGAAAGGGGCAGCAGCGGAGGGACAGACCGTAATCCGTGTATGCTGGTGGGGAAATCAGACCAGAAATGACGGAACCGTTAAGGCTCTTGAGATGTATGAAGCAGAGCATCCGGAAGTAAAATTTGAAGTGGAGTTCTCTGACTGGAATGGTTACTGGGATAAACTGGCCACACAGGCGGCAGGAGGAAATCTTCCGGATATTATTCAAATGGATTATGCATTCTTAAGCCAGTATCAGGAAAAAGGGCAGTTAGTAGACTTGAATCAATATATTGAAAGCGGTGTGATTGATACCACTAACGTACCAGACAGTATTATGAAGAGTGGTGAGATCGATGGAGGTACCTACGCCATTGTAGCAGGAACCAATGCAAAAGCGCTGTTAGTTAATACCGCAGTAATGGAAGAAGCTGGTGTAACACTTCCCAAACAGCCAACCTATGAAGAGTTCTTTGCAGCTGCAAAAACGATTTATGAAATAACCGGCCAGCAGATCGCGATTCCAAGCAACGATGAACAGTCCATGCTGTTTATGGCAAGAGCCCTTGGACAGACTATGTTTACGAAAGACGGAACAGCACTCGGAATGCCGGATGATACGGTAGCCCTTCGTTATTACACCAGACTGAAGGAGACGCTTGATGAGGGCTTCCATGTTTCCCCGGAGGTCATGGCAGAATCATCTACCAATCAGTTAAGCAACTTTGCAGCAGGAAAAGAGTGGTGCCAGCTGACTAACTCCAACATGATTGTCAATACCATTGCCCAGTGCGAAGATGATGTACAGTACGATATTTATATGTACCCGACAGAAGCAGATGCAGTTTCACAGCCGATCTTCGTTAAGCCGTCTCAGTTTTATAGTGTGACGAAAGACTCTGAGAATCCGGAAATTGCGGCAGATGTCATCAACTTCCTGACAAACTCTGTAGAGGCTAACACAGAAGCATTAAAGGGAGAGAGAGGCGTGCCGATCTCCAGTGTTGTGACAGAAGCTGTTAATGGAGTAGTAGATGAGTGCACTGGAAGAATCAATGCTTATGTGGCAGAGGTTGCAAAAGTAGCTACGGAAATCGATCCTCCGTTCCCTCCTGCATCGGCGGAAATTGGCAAAATGATCAGCGATCTGGCAGATGCAGTGCGTTACCAGGAGATTACTCCGGAAGAAGCGGCTCATAGCTTCTATGAGCAGGCGACTGAACTGCTTCAAAAGGGTGCGGCAGAATAATTCGGACTCATGCAAAGGTGATGGCGGCCAGGAGGTGGCGCAGTGATGAAAAATAAAAAGCGGATGAACTCCGCAGTGAGAAGGGAAGCAGTAGCGGGATATCTGTTTATTATGCCATTTATTATCGGTTTTTTGGCATTCTCCGCGGTTCCCATTCTGATTTCTTTATATCTTTCTTTTACAGAATACGATGTTTTGGGAAGTCCGAAATTTATTGGACTCCAAAATTACATAAGAATGTTTACGGCTGACCCGAAGGTTTGGAAAACCTTCGGAGTCACATTCTTCTACGCAGCAGTATCGGTTCCTCTAAAGCTTATTATGGCACTGGCTGTTGCCATGCTGTTCTTAAAAAATACTCGTTTTACAGGCTTTATGAGAGGGGTCTACTACCTGCCTTCCATCATGGGCGGAAGTATCGCCGTAGCCGTTTTATGGAGAAGACTGTTTGCCAGCGACGGTGTCATAAATGCTCTTATGGCTCTGGTGGGGCTGCCGGGCGACACCTCGTGGCTGGGAAGAAAGGATACAGCCATCTGGACCCTGATTATCCTCGCCGTATGGCAGTTCGGTTCTTCCATGCTGATCTTTCTTGCGGGCTTAAAGCAGATTCCGGCCAGTCTTTATGAGGCGGCTACCGTAGACGGCGGCTCCAGGTTCAGACAATTTATAAGCATTACGCTTCCCATGCTGACGCCGGTTCTCTTCTTTAATCTGGTGCAGCAGACGATTAATGCGTTTATGGCCTTTACACAGAGCTTCGTGATTACTGGCGGCGGCCCCAGGGATTCAACCCGTTTCTACTGTGTTTACCAGTATCAGAGGGCCTTCGAGTTTCATGAGATGGGATACGCCAGCGCCATGGCCTGGTTTATGCTCGTGGTAATTGGTATTCTGACGGCTCTGATCTTTCAGTCGTCAACCAGGTGGGTTTATAATGAATCGAAGGAAGGGTGATGCGCATGAAACATAACAGTTCCGTAAGGACACAGGAAAAAGTCAGCGCCGGACAGGTGATAACCACAATTCTGGTTATTTTAGGCGGACTTACGATGATTTATCCGCTGCTGTGGATGGTTATGAGCTCCTTGAAAGAAAACAATGAGATATTCAGCAGTGCAAGCAGCCTGATTCCAAAGGAATTCCATTTTGAAAATTATGCAAACGGCTGGCGCGGATTTGCGAAGATCAGCTTTGCCACATTCTTTAAAAATTCCTTCTTTATCGCTGCCGTGGGAACCATCGGCGCTGTCTTTTCCTCGGCATTTATTGCATTTGGATTTGCAAGACTGAAGTTTAAGGGACGTAATTTCTGGTTTATCTGCATGCTAGTTACCATGATGCTTCCATTCCAGGTTATTATGATTCCGCAGTATATTATTTTCAACAAATTGGGCTGGGTAGGCACATTCCTGCCCCTGATCGTACCCAGCTTTTTTGGCGGATCTTTCTTTATATTTCTGATTATTCAGTTTATATATGGAATTCCAAAGGATCTCGATGAGGCTGCTAAAATTGATGGATGCGGCTACCTGGATATTTTTATCCGCATTATCATACCGCTAATCGTACCGGCTCTTGTGACCTGCGCTATCTTCTCCTTCATGTGGAAATGGGATGATTTCATGGGGTCACTTCTGTATTTAAACAAGCCGAGCATGTATCCGGTAACGATGGCTCTTAAAATGTTTGCAGACCCGACCTCAATTACTGACTGGGGCGCCATGTTCGCCATGGCTACGCTGTCTATTATCCCGATTTTCCTTATATTTGTATTCTTTCAGAAATATCTGGTAAATGGTATCAGCACGGAGGGATTAAAGGGATAGCGCGTATGCTCTGCGGAGTGAAAAGCAGCAAAAATTATGTATGCAAAGAGGAGATAAAAACGTGGGTACAGAGATGAATGCAGTTTTGCGCCCGGAATTTCCGCGTCCGGATTTTGTGAGAAATGAGTGGAGTCCTTTAAACGGGACCTGGCAGTTTTCCTTTGATCAGCCGGTGTTCGACCGGAGTATTACAGTTCCATTCTGCTATCAGTCCACCATGAGCACCATTGGAGAGACGGAGGACCATGATGTGGTATGGTACCGCCGTGAATTCCTTGTGGAAGCTGAAAGGCTTACAGGAAAACGTCTTCTGCTGAAATTTGGCGCAGTGGATTCCGAGGCCTCCGTATGGATTAACGGTGTCTATGCAGGCGGCCATGCAGGCGGTTATACTTCTTTTGAACTTGATATTACAGAACTTGTAAAAGAAGGAATCAATGAAGTAACGGTAAAGGCCGTGGACGATACAAACAGTGACAAACCGAGAGGAAAACAGACATGGACCGGCGAGAAATTCGGCTGCTGGTATACCCCTGTTACCGGTATCTGGCAGAGTGTCTGGCTGGAGTACGCAGGAGCATGCTATTTAAAAAGAGTGAAGGCAACACCGCAGTTAAGCGATTTGACGGCTCTCTGTGAAGTGTTTGTCTCCTGTGATGAAGAGGTGGAAGCAGAGGTTACGGCTTATCTGGAGAATGGCAACGTATTTCTATGCAGGCAGACGATTCCCTGCCTTCATGGCTACGGCAAGTTAAGCCTGGCATTCCCGGACTATGATATAAGGCGGGGAGAGCTGCTCTGGACTCCGGAAGAGCCGAATCTGATTACCTTAATTGTGAAAATAACCGGTAAAGACGGGTGTGCCGACGAGGTGGCGGCGTACTTCGGAATGAGAAGTATTGAATGGGAAAATGGAATCATCAGCTTAAACGGCAGCCCTTATTACCAGCGTCTGGTACTGGACCAGGGCTACTGGCCGGAATCCATACTGACGCCGCCAAGTGACGAGGCCATCCAGGAGGATATCCGTCTGACAAAGGCGATGGGCTTTAACGGCGCCAGAAAACATCAGAAGATCGAAGATCCCAGATACTATTACTGGGCGGATAAGATGGGGCTTCTGGTATGGGGCGAGCTGCCGAGCGCCTACGAATTCAATGACAATGCGATGGAAGCCTCTTCCAGGGAATTGATGGAATTTGTTAAACGTGACTATAACCATCCCTGTATCGTGACCTGGGTCCCGGTCAATGAGAGCTGGGGAGTCCGATCCATAAGAGGGAATTTACAGCAGCAGAATTACTGCCGTATGCTGACGTACCTGTTAAAAGCCATGGACCCGGTCCGCCTCGTAAGCGCCAATGATGGCTGGGAGCAGGTAAGTGACACGGATATCTGTGCCCTTCACGATTACGCTCTTTTCCCGCAAACGGAGAAAAAGTATGATGATATGGAGAACGTATTAAAGACGTATTGCGAGTCCCGCCGCTTGTTTGCAGAAGGAAACAGCTATCAGGGACAGCCGGTTATCTTAACCGAGTACGGAGGCATTGCTTTTGAAGGAGACGGAGCGGAAGGCTCCTGGGGATATTACGGAAGAGTAAAGGATGAGGAACAGTTTCTTGGAATCCTGGAGCCGATTACGGAATTCTTAATCCGCAGCGGCCATTTCAACGGCTTCTGTTATACCCAGCTGACGGATGTCATGCAGGAGGTAAACGGGCTTTTAACGGAGGACAGAAAACCGAAGGTATCCATAGAGCGTCTTCACGATGTTTTTGCAAAGAGAATTTATTAGTATTCGGAGAGAGGGAAAGCGATGGAGACATTTAATACGTATTTTGACAGCAATATCAGTATGAAATCTGGCAATGCGCCGCTTCATGATATTTTGAGTACCGTCGCGGGGAGGTACATAGGACAGAACCCGGCCGGCTCTTTCCGATTCCGGGCGTTTCGTGATGATTCCTTTCTTCCTGATGCAGACGGAAGCTATAATCTGGATTTGAATGCTAAGCTGCCGGAGGCTTTGATGGGTCAGTATGCATTAATTGCCGCTAAGTTTTACTGCAGTGGTTCCGAAAACAGAACACTCCTGATACGGTGTTACAGTCAGGCAGAGGTGTATTTTAATGGCAGCCTGCTGTGGGAATCCACTCCTTATGAAGAAAATAATGAGCAGAAGGTGACCTGCGTTGTATTGCCCTGCGGAGCTGGCTGGAATTCGCTGATGCTTCGCTGCTGTAAGCGAACCTCCGGTTTCGGCTGCCATTTAGAACCGGAGCTGTCCGTCTGGAGCTGGATTCCGTTTCTGACGCCTTTTGCAGAAAGAGAAGGACAGGGCGGATTGGTATACAGCCAGCCGTTTGACGGCCCAAAAGTCAATGTCCCGGACATTGATCTAAATGGAAACGAGGCGGATACAGGGCTTTGCTGGTATCCTGCTCAGACGCATGAGACAATGGAATCTCCCGGTGATCTGGAGGCTGTCTTTGGCCGCCGGCCAGGAAGGTGGGCCTGTATATGGAGTAAAATCCGACAGAATCTGCCGGGAAAACAGAAGGTTGTCTTTACCTGTTCCGGCGCAGAATTTTATTTGGATGGAAGAAGGATCGAGTCCGGTGGCATTACAGTAACTGCTGGAAACCACGATCTGCTGGCCTGTTCCCGCTGTCCGGAGGAGAGCAGCTGGACTGTCAGGTTTTCAGCAGAGTATGAAGATCGTACAAAGCTGAAGATCATGAATCCTGGGGTAGATGGCGTGAAGGGGCCCTGCCTTTACCTGGGACTGTTTGATGCAAAGCCTGACTGGAAGCTTCCGGGCTTTTACGGCTTGTTCGGCGATTCTGAGAAATGCTACTGGAAAGCAGCTGAACATACGGTGGTTCGCCCCTATCTCGAGAATCCCTGTTTTGGCCGCTGGAATTATCCTTTAGGTGTAACGCTCTACGGCCTGACCCAGGCCGCCCGGGTTTTAGACAGGCCGGACATTACGGAATATGTAAGAAAACATATCCATGAGTGTGCTGCCATGCATGAATACAGTCTGTGGGATGCAAAGACGTATGGTTACCCGGAGATCAATAACCAGCTTGTGGTTCTGGACTCGCTGGATACCTGTGGTTCCTTCGGCTCTGCCATGCTGGAATTTTACAAAGACAAAATGGACAGGAATGTCAAAATGACGGCCGACCGGATCGGCAGCTATATCCATAGCGGACAGTCCCGCAGGGAAGATGGGGCCTTCTGCCGCCTGGGAGAGGGCCATACGACCATGTGGGTCGATGATCTCTATATGAGTATTCCGTTTTTATGCCGGTACGCAAAAATGACCGGAGACGCAAAGTACCTGGATGACGCGGCGAATCAGGTGCTGATGTTTAAGAAATATCTGTATATGCCGGAGTATAAGATCATGAGCCATGTATACGATTTTCATGTGGAAGCGGCCACACAGGTACCGTGGGGAAGAGGCAATGGATGGGCGCTGTTTTCCATATCAGAGTTGTTGGAATATCTGCCTCAGGACCATAAAGACAGAGGCAGTATCCTGGAATTCTTTACAAGCCTTTGCGAGGGATACGTGGCCTTGCAGGGAAGCAGAGGATTGTGGCATCAGGTGCTGACGCTCCCGGAATCTTATGAGGAGGCTTCCTGTACCGCCATGTTTATATACGGCTTCAGCCGGGCGGTCAGATTTGGCTGGGTAAAAGACGCTTTAGGCAAAAAACTCCTGGCATCGGCCATGAAGGCGTGGGAAGGCTTAAAACAGACAGCGCTAGACCGTTTTGGCAATGTATATGGAATCTGCCGCGGCTCCTTCTACTCCTTCTCCGGCGATTACTACCGGGATACGCTTGGATGGACACTGAATGATACCCATGGTATTGGGATTGTATTATTGGCGGGAATTGAGCTGGATCAGGCAGTTCGTATGGAATAAAGTGCATGAATGAAGTATGACTGCTGAAGCGGCCGCGCTCCGGCGCGAGAGTCCGGCTTGCCGGACTCTTTTTCGTTTTAGGAATAGTTGCTGGCTGTTGCAGTATATGAAACAGGCTATGCAAAATAATTGTATTATGGGGATTCTTCCTTTATAATAGTATCAAGTGTTAAATATAAAGGGGGCGCTGTTTCTCGTGGACGCTGCCGCCTGTCTGGCACTGGGGGCGCTTCAACTGGAGATGAGATATCAGATGGTCTGCCTCGGTATCGTGTTTGTTGCGCTTCTGTTTCACGGAAGGAATTTCAGCAGCGGGAAATATACGGTGAAACACGGGAACCAATCATTTCCAACGGGAAAGGAGAAAAAGCAGTGAAACGTTTTTTAAATTGCAATGCATCGGATTTTGAGAAAATGAACGGAAAAGAACTGGTGGAATCCATTGCCTCCAGCGAGGGCCGGGTGCTGGTCTGTGAGACCATCGGAAATTTACAGCCCATGCTGGGAGATGTGAGCAATGCGGAGCTGGCTGCGGCCATGGGCGCCGATGTGATTCTGTTAAATATCTTTGATGTGGATGACCCTGTAATCAACGGTCTTCCGCCTGTTGACAAAGGGGATCTGATCCGGAAGGTGAAGGAGCTGACCGGGCGTCCTGTGGGCATCAACCTGGAGCCAAAGGAACAGGGCGTGGAGAGCTCGGTGGAGGCGGACTCCATGTGGGGAATCACGGGAGGCCGTCTGGGAACACTGGAAAATGCGAGGAAGGCGGTCGATATGGGGGTCGATTTCATCGTCCTGACAGGGAATCCGGGTGTCGGTGTCACCAACCGGGCCATCGAGGAGACGCTGGCGGTTTACCGGAAGGAATTCGGTGACAGCATTGTCCTGGTGGCCGGAAAGATGCACGCGGCGGGAATTCTCTCTGAGGCGGGAGAGAAGATCATCACGCGGGAGGATGTGAAGCTGTTTCGCGAAGCGGGAGCCGATGTGATTCTTATGCCGGCTCCGGGGACGGTCCCGGGAATTACCATGGAGTATATCCGGGGGCTGGTCTCCTGTGCTCATGAGCTGGGGGCTCTGACGCTGACGGCGATAGGAACCTCCCAGGAGGGCTCAGATCCGGCTACCATCCGGGAGATTGCGCTGATGTGCAAGATGACGGGAACGGATATGCATCACCTGGGAGACGCCGGATACGGCGGCATGGCACTGCCTGAAAATATCCTGGAATATGGAAAGGTGATCCGCGGAGTGCGCCATACGTACCACCGGATGGCGGCTTCCATCAGGCGTTAGAAACGGTATCGTATACAGTATAATATGAAGTAGCCACAACAGAGATTCTGTGCTATAATGGTACAGAATCTTTGCCGTTTTGGTCAGAAGGAAGCTTATTTTGGCTGATCCGGCGGATCGAATTTAAACAACCAGGAGAGAAAGAGTATGGGGAGAGAAAAATTTTCATCCCGGCTGGGCTTTATTCTTATTTCAGCGGGATGCGCAATCGGACTCGGCAATGTATGGCGTTTTCCATACATCGTAGGCCAGTACGGCGGCGCGGCATTCGTATTAATTTACGCGGTATTCTTAGTGATACTGGGTCTTCCGATCGTAGTCATGGAATTTGCAGTGGGACGGGCAAGCCAGAGAAGTGTGGCGCTGTCCTATGATGTGCTGGAGCCAAAAGGAACGAAGTGGCATTACGCCAAATATCTGGGCATGGCAGGAAATTACATCCTGATGATGTTTTACACCACGGTCGCCGGTTGGATGATCTTATATTTCTTCAAGATGGCAAAAGGTGATTTTACGGGTCTGGATGCTGCCGGTGTCGGCGCGCAATTCGAGGGAATGCTGGCAAATCCGGTTCTGATGGCTGTATTTATGATACTTGTGGTAATCGGATGCTTCGCGGTCTGCGCGAAGGGGCTGCAGGGCGGTGTGGAAAAGATCACCAAGGTGATGATGGTCTGCCTGCTGGTTCTGATGGTGATTCTGGCGGTACACTCGGTCATGATGGACAACAGCGGACCGGGACTGGAATTCTATTTAAAGCCTGACTTCGGAAAGATTCAGGAAGCCGGACTGGGAGAAGTAATCTTCGCAGCCATGGGACAGGCGTTCTTTACGCTGAGTCTGGGAATCGGCGCCCTGGCGATTTTCGGAAGCTATATCGGCAAGGAGCGCAGCCTGATGGGCGAGGCGATTTCCGTTACGATTCTCGATACCTTCGTAGCCTTTATGGCCGGACTGATCATTTTCCCTGCATGCTTTGCGTTCAGTATTGAACCGGGCCAGGGACCGAAGCTGATCTTTGTGACACTGCCGAATGTATTTAATAATATGGCGGGCGGAAGACTGGTGGGATCGCTGTTCTTCCTGTTTATGTCATTTGCGGCTGTATCCACGGTTATCGCCGTGTTCCAGAATATCGTGTCATTTGCCACGGATTTGACGGGCTGCACCATCAAAAAGGCCGTACTGTGCAACGCGGCTGCAGTGATTTTGCTTTCCCTGCCGTGTGTGCTGGGATTCAATCTGTGGAGCGGCTTCATGCCATTCGGCGAAGGCAGCAATGTCCTGGATTTAGAGGACTTCATTATCAGCAACAACCTGCTTCCGCTGGGAAGTCTCATCTATCTGGCCTTCTGTACCACAAGATACGGCTGGGGATTTGAGAATTTTATGAAGGAAGCCAACGAAGGAAAGGGAATTAAGTTCCCGAGATGGGTGAGAGGATATGTGACATTTGTCCTGCCTCTGATCGTACTGGTAATCTTTATTCAGGGGTATATTGCAAAGTTTTAGAGAGGCGATATGGCGCTGAGCAGAGGCTTCACGGGTAGATAAAGTAGATAAAAGATGTATAAGAAATGGAAGCGTTTGAGAGGCCGGGATATAATGAGCGGCTCTTAAATGCTTCCGTTTTTGGGTTTTGCATATTTGTTTGCAGCAGAATTTACTGTCCTGCATCTAATTCTTCCCTGTCAGCCCGCGTATCACTTCCCCTGCGATGAGGAGACCTGCGACTGGGGGAACGAAAGAGACGCTGCCTGGCACGGCGCGTTTCGAAGTGACTTCTGTGCTGGTTTCCAGCGGCTTCAGCGGTTCTTCCCTGGAGTACAGGACTTTCAGAGAAGTGATGCCCCGTTTTTTCAGTTCCCGGCGCATGACTTTGCAGAGCGGACAGACCGAGGTTTTCGATAAATCCGTGATTTCAAACAGTTCCGGGTGAAGCTTGTTGCCGGTTCCCATAGAGGCAATGAAAGGGATTTCGTGGTCAATGGCGTATTGGGCCAGGGCCAGCTTGGCTGTGACGGTGTCGATGGCATCGATAATGTAGTTGACTTTACAGGGAATCTGTTCAAACAGATTTTCTATGTTATCGGGCAGGACAAAGGTCTCAAATGCAAAGACTTCCGCCTGTGGATTCATGTCCAGAATCCGCGTCTTCATGACCTGAGTCTTGTACATGCCGACGGTGCTGTGATAAGCGATGCTCTGCCGGTTAATGTTGGTGATCGAGACGGTGTCGTTGTCGATCAGGACGAGACGGCCGACGCCTCCTCTGGCCAGGGCCTCGATGCAGTGGGATCCCACTCCGCCGACGCCGAAGACGGCGACACAGGAGCCTGCCAGCTTTTCCATGGAGTCCTTTCCCAGAAGGAGTTCACTCCGTGAGAATTCATGAATCATGACTGTCACCATCCAGTTTCTTCTGTTCTTCCACCAGATCGGCGAGCGTAATGCTGTCCACAACCCCGTTAATCGCCTGATCCAGCTGTTTCCACACGGTTAGGGTAGCGCAGTGGCCGGAACGCACACACTGGTTTAATTCGTCCTCCATACACGCTACAGGGGCAAGGCTGCCCTCGGTGAGACGCAGGATCATGCCAACCGTATAATCGGCAGGCTCCTTCGTCAGATAATAGCCGCCCTGGGCGCCTCTCATGCTCTTGACATAGCCTGCGCGGCTTAAAATCGTCACAATCTGTTCCAAGTATTTGTCTGATATCTGCTGGCGTTCGGCCACCTGGTTGATTTTCGTACATTCACCCGGATGCAGAGCGAATTCCAGCATCATACGAAGGGCATACCGTCCCTTTGTAGAGATTTTCATGGTGTCGTTCTCCTTCCTATTATTCTTATCTGTTTAGTAGGATATAAAGTATTTTACACGATGCGGAGACAAATGTAAACAGTTTTTACACACAGGGATTTTATGGTATAATGGATGAAAAGAATGGCCGCCTGTATGCCGAAAGTGGCCCGGAAAGGGAGGTATGTGCTATGACGATGAAGTGTCCCAATTGCGGCGCGGAGTTTTTCGATGGAAGAGAGGTATGCACGGACTGCCAGACCCCGCTCGTCAAAAAAGAGGAGGGGGAAAAAGGTAATGTGGAATTTGCGTCTGAGGGTGTCGATGTGGAGCTGCTGACGACGGTCAGCGATCACATAGAAGCGAAGCTGCTGCAGGGAATATTGGAGAATCATGGAATTCCATCGTACTCCATGGATGAGGAAAGCGGCGAATATATGAGGGTCTACATGGGCTACTCGATTTTCGGGGAAAAGATCTATGTGCGCGCCTCCGATCTTTTGGCTGCCCAGGGATATCTGAAGGAGTGGGAGAGCATGAAGGAGGACGCGGAGGTCGATGAGGATTATGTGGCTGCTGAGGATTCGGAAGCGGAGGGGGATTTGGACGATGACGGAGACTCGGAAGATGAGGAGGGTGAAAACGGCTGGAGGAATCCTCTGATTTTAAAGGATAGGCGTCTGGCGGCGATTATTATTATCGCAGCGGTTATTCTGGGGATTATCTCTGTGTTCCCGACGATTCCGTAAGGGAAGAAAAAGTTGGGGACGGCTTACCAGGAGCTGTGTACAACTGCGATCCTTTTATTCACAGCCATAATTATTCTTAGGATTATTACGGATTCCCGCCGGTTCCATATACGGCGGAGGAACCGGTGATTTCCTGCCAAATTTCGATGAAATGATTGTTTTTTCCAGTACTTCGTTATATAATAGGGTACGCGTAAAATAATAATTTAGGAGTGTGCCAAAATGAGCAAAGTAAGAACGAGATACGCACCGAGCCCTACGGGACGCATGCATGTCGGCAATTTAAGGACCGCGTTGTACGCATTTTTAATTGCAAAGCATGAAGACGGAGAGTTTCTTCTCCGTATCGAAGATACGGACCAGGAACGGTATGTGGAAGGTGCTGTCGAGATTATCTATAGAACGCTTGAGGAGACCGGACTGGTTCATGATGAAGGCCCGGACAAGGATGGCGGCGTGGGTCCTTACGTTCAGAGCGAGCGTCAGGCTTCCGGTATTTATCTGGAGTATGCGAAGCTGCTGGTGGAAAAGGGCGAGGCGTATTACTGCTTCTGTACGCAGGAGCGTCTGGATTCTTTAAAGCAGACGGTGGAAGGCCAGGAGATTATGACCTACGACAAGCATTGCCTCTCCTTATCCAGGGAAGAAGTGGAGGCCAATCTGGCAGCCGGCATGCCTTACGTCATCCGTCAGAACAATCCAACCGAGGGAACTACCACGTTCCACGATGAGATTTACGGTGACATCACCGTGGACAACTCAGAGCTGGACGATATGGTACTGATTAAGTCGGATGGATACCCAACGTATAATTTTGCCAATGTAGTCGATGACCATTTGATGGGAATCACCCATGTGGTCCGCGGCAATGAATACCTTTCCTCCTCACCGAAGTACAACCGTCTCTACGCCGCTTTCGGCTGGGACGTTCCGGTATACGTGCACTGCCCGCTGATTACGAACGAAGAGCATAAGAAGCTGAGCAAGAGGAGCGGACATGCGTCCTACGAGGATCTGATCGAGCAGGGTTTCATCTCCGAGGCTGTAGTGAACTACGTGGCACTGCTGGGATGGTCTCCGGTGGACAACCGTGAGATTTTCTCTCTGGCAGAGTTAATAAAGGAATTCGATTACCATAATATCAGCAAGTCTCCGGCCGTATTCGATATGACGAAGTTAAAATGGATGAACGGCGAATATATGAAGGCCATGGAGTTTGACCGGTTCTTTGAGATGGCGGAGCCTCATATCAGGAAGGTCATCACGAAGGATCTCGATTTAGAGAAGATCGCCGCCATGGTGAAGACGAGAATCGAGATTTTCCCGGATATTGCAGACCATATCGACTTCTTTGAGGCGCTTCCTGAGTACGATCCGGAGATGTACGTTCATAAGAAGATGAAGACGAATAAGGAGACCGCATTGACGGTTCTCACAGAAGTTCTGCCGATCCTGGAAGCACAGGAGGACTTCAGCAACGACGCCTTATATGCGGCGCTGTCAGCGTATGTGGCGGAAAAGGGCTATAAGACCGGCTTTGTTATGTGGCCGATCCGTACGGCGGTTTCCGGCAGGCAGATGACACCGGCAGGCGCTACGGAGATTATGGAAGTGCTTGGCAGGGAAGAATCCATTGCTAGGATTCAGACGGGAATCGAGCTGTTGAGCCGTCAGTAAAGAGAAGATATAAGGGTTTTGAGCGTGTCTGATCAGACGTTTCAGACGCGCTCTAATTCCCTCTGAGAGAAGGGAAAACCGATGAGTTCAGAAGTAATATTTGAAGGTGCACAGAAGGCGGCGGTGACTCACGATAAGGGTCCCATGCTGGTGCTGGCCGGTCCGGGTTCGGGAAAGACATTTACCATAACCCACCGGATTAAGTATTTGACGGAGGAATGCAGAGTAAATCCGTCCAGTATCCTGGTCATCACCTTTACGAAGGCGGCGGCCACGGAGATGAAAGAGCGATATGAGAGTCTGTGCGGCGGGGGACCGTCATCTGTCAGTTTCGGCACATTTCATGCCATATTTTTCCGAATCTTAAAATTTGCATACAGATATGACGCGCGCAACATTGTGCGTGATGAACAGCGGATGCAGTACATCAGGGAACTGATCGAGACAAACCATGTTGAGGTGGAGGATGAGGCGGAGTTTGTGAGCTCCATTTTGTCAGAGATCAGCTCCGTAAAAGGGGAAATGATCCACTTGAACCACTACTATGCGAAGAACTGTTCGGAAGAGATATTCAAGAAGCTGTATTCGGGCTACGAGGAGCGGCTGAGGAGAGCGAATTTAATCGATTTTGATGATATGCTGGTCATGTGCTACGATCTGTTTAAGGAGAGGAAGGACATCCTTGGCGCATGGCAGAGGAAGTATCAGTACATACTGGTAGATGAGTTTCAGGACATCAACCGGGTTCAGTATGAGATCGTGCGGATGCTGGCGGCTCCTGAGAACAACCTGTTTATTGTGGGAGACGACGATCAGTCCATCTACCGGTTCCGCGGCGCGAAGCCGGAGATTATGCTGGGCTTTGAGAAGGACTATCCCGATGCCGAGCGGGTCCTCTTAAATATCAATTTCCGCAGTACGAAGGACATCGTGGACACGGCGGGTAAGCTGATTGCCCATAATAAAACGCGTTTTCCGAAGGAGATCGTCACGAAGCAGGGCAGGGGAAAACCTGTGGTTACGAGAGTCTGGAAGGATCCGCAGGAGGAGACGCTGGAGATCGTCCACGAGATCACGGATTACACCGGAGCCGGATATGCCTGGTCCGATATCGCAGTTCTGTACCGGACGAATCTGGGGCCGCGTCTGCTGATCGAGAAGCTGATGGAATACAATATCCCCTTCTGCATGAAGGACGCCGTGCCGAATCTTTACGACCACTGGATTGCGAAAAATATCATCGCCTATTTAAATGCTGCTGCCGGTGATTTAAGCCGCTCCTGCATTCTCTCGGTGATCAACCGCCCGAACCGGTACATCAGCCGGGACGCACTGGAACTGCCGGTGGTGAGCTGGGAGGCGGTCAAGTCCTTTTATCAGGACAAGGGCTGGATGGTGGAGCGGATCGAACAGCTGGAATACGATCTGAAATTCCTGAGGCAGCTGGCGCCTGCCGCCGCGGTGAATTACATACGCAAAGCGGTAGGGTATGACGATTACATCAGAGAGTACGCCGAGTACCGCCGTATGAAGCCGGAGGAGCTGTTCGAGGTTCTGGACCAGCTGGCGGAGAGCGCCGCGGGATTTCAGACGGTGGAGGCGTGGTTCGCCCATATGGAGGAGTATGCCAGAGAACTGAAGCTTCAGGCCCGATCCAGGGAGAAGCGGACGGAGGGCGTTTCCCTCATGACGATGCACAGCTCCAAGGGGCTGGAGTACCGGATCGTTTACATTCTCGATGCCAACGAAGGCGTTACACCGCACCACAAGGCGGTTCTGGACGCGGATATGGAAGAGGAACGCCGCATGTTCTACGTCGCCATGACGAGGGCGAAGGAGCGGCTCCACGTCAATTACGTGAGCGAGCGGTACAGTAAGAAACAGGAGGTGTCCCGGTTTGTCAAGGAGTATCTGGGACGGGAGTAGAAAGGAGCATAACATGGATTCGTGTGTACACATCTATTGCGGCGAGGGAAAGGGAAAGACGACGGCCGCCGTCGGACTGGCCGTCCGCGCGGCTGGATGCAGCAGAAAGGTACTGCTTACCCGGTTTTTAAAGACCGACCATTCCGGTGAGGTGGCGGCGCTGGGAATGATACCTGGAATTTCGGTCACACCGTGTGAGAAGAGCTTCGGATTTTTCTTCCGTATGACAGACGAACAGAAGAAGGAGGCGGCGGTGTATTACACGGAGCTGCTGGATATGACGCTTAGGAAAGCGGTGGATGGCGCCTACGATCTGCTGGTTCTCGACGAGATCATGGCAGTCATGAATTATGGTCTGGTGCGGGAAGAGACGGTGAGAGATTTTATAACCGGACGTCCCTCCGGCCTGGAGGTTGTGCTGACCGGGCGCGGGCCGTCGGAGGAACTGATTTCCCTGGCGGATTACGTGTCAGAGATCCAAAAGATCAAGCATCCTTACGATCAGGGGCTCCAGGCTCGAGAGGGAATTGAGTATTAATTATGTAGAAATCCCTTGATTTTTATACCATAGTCTGATAGAGTGGAAAGAGACGAAATAGTCGTCAAAAGAATAGAAAAGAACATTACAAAAAGAGAGGTATCGACATGGCACAGGATCCGAATTTAGACCAGGAGAACATGGAAGAGCAGGAGGAAATGACCGTCACACTGACTCTGGACGATGGTACAGAAATCGAGTGTGTGGTTCTCACCATTTTTACGGCCGGCGAACGCGATTACATTGCTCTGCTTCCGATGGAAGGTGCTGAGGCGGAAGAGGGGGAGGTTTACTTATACCGTTATTCCGAGTCAGAGGATGGACAGCCGAATCTGGAGAATATCGAAGATGATGACGAATATGAGATCGTAGCCGATGCATTTGACGAATTGCTGGATGACGCGGAGTACGATGAACTGGTAGGCGAAGACGAGACAGAAGAAAACGAATAAAGAGGCTGGGCTATTGTCTTCGGATAATAGCTCTTCTTTTTTTTGGCGTTATATGTGGCATTTTTAACGGAATTAATGTAAAGCTGTATTAGTGCCGCCCGGAAGGAGATAAGATGAAGAAAATCGTTGATGCAAAGGGACTTCCCTGCCCCCAGCCTGTGATTAAGGCAAAAGAGGTGCTGAAAGAGATGACGGAGGGAACCGTCGAAGTTTTGGTGGACAATGAGATCGCCGTACAGAATTTAATGAAGCTGGGCGGCTATTTTGGACTGAAGCCAGTATCGGAAAAGCTCTCAGAGGAAGAATTCCGGGTGAGCTACGATGTTACGGAACGGAAAGCGGCAGTTCCTCAGAAGGAGGGAAATACCGCTAATGGGGACGCAGAAGCAGACACGAAGGCGGAAGCCTGTAGTCCGGATGCCAGGAGGAAGGGCCAGGTCGTGGTGATTTCCTCCGACTGTATGGGAAGCGGGGATGATGAGCTGGGAAGGCAGCTGATGAAGGGCTTTCTCTATGCACAGACCCAGCTGGACGTGCTGCCCGATACGGTCCTGCTCTATAACGGTGGTGCAAAGCTGTCGGCGGAGGGATCGCAGTCTGTAGAAGATTTAAGGAGTCTGGAGGCGCAGGGAGTCGAGATCCTTACCTGCGGCACATGCCTGAACTTTTACGGCCTTTCCGAGAAGCTGGCGGTTGGAAATGTCACCAATATGTACGATATCGCCGAGAAGCTGTCCGGGGCCAGCTCCGTGATCCGTCCATGATGCAGAAGAAAAACAGAGAGGAGACAGTCGTTCATACCTTTCAGCCGGTATACGACGAAAACTCCAGAGTTCTCATGCTGGGCACCATGCCGTCTCCGAAATCCAGGGAGCAGGGCTTCTACTACGGTCATCCGCGCAATCGTTTCTGGCCGGTCCTGGCGGATATTTTAGGGGAGCCGGCGCCTGGGACGATTGAGGAGAAGAAGAGCCTGGCACTGCGCCGCCGGATCGCCGTGTGGGACGTCCTTGCAGGATGCGATATCTGCGGAGCGGACGACAGCTCCATTAAAAATCCGGTACCCAACGACATGAACGTGATCCTTTCCCGGGCAGACATAAGGGCCGTGTTTACGACAGGGACAAAAGCGGACGAATTGTATGAAAGATACTGCTTTTCCCAGACGGAGATTGCCTCCATCCGGCTTCCGTCGACCAGCCCAGCCAACTGCCGGACCAGTTACGAAGAACTGAGGGCAGCCTATTCACAGATTTTAAAATACCTGTAAAATGCAAAATTTATGTAATTTTCCTCTAAAATCCTGCATAAATAAGTAAAAAAGCAGGGTTAATGCGAGTCATTTTGTTGACAAAACGGTATTTTCGTTTTATAATTCACTCAGCTAAAATATAAACATCAGAAGGCAGGCTGAACTTATACACGTCAACAGTAGAAACAGATGAATCTGTTTGAGGAGGAGAATTATGATGAATACTAAGAGTGAAACTAAGGCAGCAACGAAGACGGCAGAGACGAAAGCTGTAGAGACGAAAACAGCGGAAGTCAAGACGGCAGAAAAGAAGCCGGCGAAAGCAACTCCGTCAGAGGCTAAGAAGGCACCGGCAGCAAAACCGGCGGCTGAGAAGAAAGCGGCTGCACCAAAGAAGGCTGCTCCAGCTAAGAAGGAAGCTGCGCCGAAGGCTGCACCTGAGAAAAAGGAAGCTGCGCCAAAGAAAGCTGTTGCTAAGAAGCCTGCAGCCGGGAAGGAAGTAAAGTCTTCCGTAGTCATCGAGTTTGCTGGAAAGCAGATCGCTGCAAAAGATGTTCTGGAAGCGGCAAAGAAGGCTTATGAGTCCATGAACAAGGGCGCTGTCATCGAGACAATCGAGATTTATGTGAAACCGGAAGAGCATGCTGCTTACTACGTTGTAAACGGCGAAGGTTCTGACCAGTATAAGGTTATGTTATAATTGAATACATGGAACACGATACGGTGCTGTAAAAGGAATGGACGCGTTTTTTGCGGATAATGTTCTTTTTACAGCACTATTTTTCTGCCGGCAGCTAGTACAGCGTTGCATAAATTCCTAAGTAATAGCACTCGCTATCTACGCCAGGAGCACGTCTGCGAAGCTAGCCGTAGGGTCCACTACGCCGTCACTTCGCAGACGCACACCTGACGCAGATATCAAGCACTATTACTCAGTTATTTATGCAACGCTGTACTAGTCAAATGGCGTACCTGCGGGCGGTCTGCGGCGTTTTTAGACTTTGTGCTTCAGACTGTAGTAACCGTCCCTGGATGATGTAACACGACGGTACAGTCTGATGAGCATCAGAGTACAGGATACGGTAAAGAATATTTCCAGCGCGCTGCTGACGATTCCGGCCAGACACAAGAGCATGGCCGACAGCACAGTGATGATGTTCAGACAGATGAAGTAGGGACGGTA
This sequence comes from Hungatella sp. SB206, assembly GCF_051132295.1. Classification (NCBI taxonomy): domain Bacteria; kingdom Bacillati; phylum Bacillota; class Clostridia; order Lachnospirales; family Lachnospiraceae; genus Hungatella; species Hungatella sp. SB206. The sequence goes on from NZ_CP096603.1 coordinate 2,461,726, forward strand.
TACTTCCCGGTTCATGCAGTAGAGCTTCCACACGATCAGGTAGAGACAGGCCAGCAGCAGCACGGAGGCGCTGAAGGCGAAGATCACGTGGAGAAATGCCCGAAAGGGCCTGTTTTCGGGAAGATAGGGCGTGGTGACCGCGAAGGCCAGCAGGATCAGAGCGCTGACGCTCGTAACCGTCTCCTTCCGGTTGCGTGGGAGGTGATGAATAATTTTTCTCAGCACATAGTAAAAATAGATGCCCACGATGATTCCCCATAAGAGAAAGGCATTCTTGCGGTTGGCCAGACTGCCCAGTACGGAGAAGTTCAGCCTGAATAAATCGGTTCCCCAGGCAAAAAGAAACGTGTAAACGGGAATAATAAAGTAAGCGGTGATGTTTAATATCATGTCGTACCTCGCAGGTTCATTAGTTGAAGAATCGTTTTAACGTCTCCTATATATTTTTATCATATAGTTCGAAAATATTTATAAACAAAGTGTGTAATTTGTCGAAAAAATTGGAAAAATAAAGGAAAATTATTCCGGAACATTGACGGAAAAGGCCGAATCTGGTAATCTGGTGAAAAGAATTCTTGAGAAAAATGAGGAGTTGTGATGATAGAGCTACCGGAGGCATTTAAAAAAAAGATGATGGGCCTTCTTGAAACGGAATATAAGGCGTTTCTGGAAAGCTACGAAAAGGAGCGGGTGCAGGGACTGCGGCTGAATCCCGGAAAGGCGGAGGCGAAGGAGTTTTTAGCGAAGGCCCCGTTTCACCTGACAAAGATTCCGTGGGCGAGGGAAGGCTATTACTACGATTCGCATGACCGGCCCGGAAAGCATCCGTACCATGAAGCGGGGCTGTATTACATTCAGGAGCCCAGCGCTATGGCAGTGGTGGAACTTTTGGAGCCGAAGCCGGGAGACTGTGTGCTGGACCTCTGCGCGGCACCGGGCGGCAAGACGACTCAGATCGCCGGATACCTGCTGGGAGAAGGCTTTTTGCTGAGCAATGAGATCCATCCTGCCAGGGCGAAGATCCTCTCGCAGAACGTGGAACGCATGGGAATCCGGAACGCGGTGGTGGCCAATGAGACGCCGGAACGGCTGGCAGAGCGCTTCCCTCAGTTTTTCGATAAAATCGTGGTGGACGCTCCATGCTCAGGCGAAGGCATGTTCCGTAAGGACGAGGAAGCCCGCAGCCAGTGGAGTCCGGATCACGTGGTTATGTGCGCGGCGAGGCAGCGCCAGATTCTGGATCATGCAGCGCAGATGCTGAAGGCCGGGGGACGCATGGTCTATTCCACCTGTACCTTTTCCCCGGAGGAGGACGAGCAGACCATCGAGACGTTTCTTTCGGATCATCCGGAATTTGAGATCGAGGATATGGGAACCCGGGAAGGCCTTTCACCGGGGAGGCCGGAATGGGGAACCCTGTCCATGGAAACACTCAGGAGAACCTACCGGATATGGCCCCATTTATCGGAGGGGGAAGGCCACTATCTGGCCGTGCTTCGCAAGACGGGGGAGGACGACGGGACGTGGAAACGAAAGGGGCCGAAGTATTTGAAAGACAAGGCCGTGTGGAAGGAGTATGAAGGCTTCTGCAGGGAGCTGTTTACGGAACCGGAGCGATACCTGGACAGGGAAGAGTATATCCTGTTCGGGGACCAGCTGTATCTGCTTCCGCCTCAGATGATCGATCTGGCCGGCCTAAAGGTGGTGCGTCCCGGCCTTCATATGGGAACGATGAAGAAGAACCGCTTTGAGCCATCCCACGCCCTGGCGCTCTCCATGAAGGAAGAGGAGGCGGTGCGCCGTTTCTCCATGAAGGCGGATGGGATGGAGGCTGTCCGTTATCTGAAGGGGGAAACGCTGAGGATCGAGGAAGCAAAAAACTGTGATCTAAACGGACAGAAGGGCTGGGTCCTGATGACCGTGGACGGCTGGTCCCTGGGATTTTCCAAACTGGCAGGTGGAATCTTAAAAAATCATTATCCGAAGGGACTGCGCTGGATGGGAGGGACGGTATTCGTCTCCTGACCGAAGAGCCGGCGCATATCCTCTGGAAGAGGGGCCTCGAAATGAAGGGGCTCCTTTTTGATGGGATGAATAAAATCCAGCTGCCACGAATGGAGGGCCTGCCTGCCGATCAGGCGGTAGTCGGGATTGTAGAGAAAATCGCCGGGCAGCGGATGGCCGATATGCTTCATATGAACCCGGATCTGATGGGTTCGTCCCGTCTCCAGGCGCAGCTCTACTAAGGAACAGTCGGTGTCACGATTGTAATACAGCGTGCGGTAATGGGTTCTGGCAGAATCTCCGCGTTCAAAGTCCACACAGCGCTCGATGGTGGAATCGCCGGCCCTGGCGATGGGGGCGTCGATCACGCCTTCCGGGGGAACCAGACCGGAGGCCGCAGCCAGATAACATCTGCGTATGGCATGGGTACGGACCATCTCGGACAGCATGCAGGCGCTGAGTGCGTGCCTCGCCAGTATCAGCAGGCCGGTGGTATCTCGGTCCAGTCGGTTAATGGCCCGGTAGGTAGCGGCCTCTCCCTTCTCCCCCAGATACCAGGCGATTCCGTTAGCCAGTGTATTATCGTGATTTCCCTGGGACGGATGAATGGGGACACCGGCGGCCTTATTGACGACGAGAAGGTCACGGTCCTCGTACCGGATGTCCAGGTCCATGGGAACGGGAACAATATTTTCTGAACCGTGTTCTTCGGGCAGTGTGACGGTGAGGGAGTCGCCCTCGTCCAGTCGGTACGTCGTATAGACAGGGATTCCATTCTTTAAAATGGATTGCTCCGTGTGGCGCAGCCGGCGGATCAGAGCTGCGGAATAGCCGTTTGACAGCAGAAACTGTTCTACGGTCTTTTGTATGTCCTGTTGTTGAATGAGGTATGTCATAGTCGTTTTCATGGCATAAATTTTATCATGGCTGGGTGAGATTGACAAGAAATTTTAAAAATGTATAATTGTCTTATGGAAAAGAAGAAAGGACATACGATTATGATGAACGAAGAGCTTTATGAGGCACTGGAACAGGAATTAGAGAAGAATCATGTAGAGGAAGATGTGGAGGATGTGCTCCTCGATCTGGCGGAAAATATAGCAGAACGCGGAATTATGGATAAAGAAGTCATCTTTAAGCAATCCTATGGAAGGACGGAGGTTCACGGCTGCGGAGTCTGCGCGGAGGAAGACGGAGAGACCAGCGTGCTGATCAAATGGATCCGTGTAGGGAAAAAGGAGTTTGAGATCGACGATTATTTCCTCTAGAGACAGGCCGTATCAGCTGCACGGAGATGAAATGGAGGAAAGAATCAAATGACTGGAATCAGACAGCAGTATACAGTAAAAGACCTGGGAATCGACCTGCTCTGCGATATCGCGGGCGCGTTCCTTTTCAATATCGGGATCTATAATTTCGCGGTGAACGCGGAGTTCGCACCTGTCGGCGTCTCCGGTATCGCCCTTATTTTGCGCTACTTATTCGGACTTCCCATGGGTATCGTGAGCATCCTTCTCAACATACCGATCCTGCTTGTCAGCTATAAGCTGCTGGGAAGACGGTTCCTGCTCCGCTCCATGAAGAGTATGGTGATATTCGCGTTTGTGCTGGACTATGTAATGCCCATCATTCCTGTCTATGACGGAAACCCGTTCTATGCATCGATCTGTACCGGTATCTTTTCGGGACTGGGACTTACGATTGTTTACCTGCGGGGCGGTTCCACAGGCGGCACGGACTTCCTGGTCATGGCTATCAGGAAGCTGTTTCCCCACCTGACGATCGGCCAGATCTCTCTGGTGGTGGATGCCGTAGTCATCATGGCCGGCGGCTTCGTGTTCCGCAATCTGGATGCGGTGATCCTGGGTATGATCTCCTCCATCGTGACCACCATGGTCATCGACAAGATCATGTACGGTCTCGGCGCCGGAAAGCTGATGCTTATCGTTACGTCGTGCGAGGCAGCGGTGGCAGCCGCCATTGAGGAGGCCACAGGGCGGGGCTGTACGTTTCTGGAAGGACAGGGATCCTACTCCCTGGATGAGAAGAAGGTCGTCATGTGTGCATGTAATAACAGCCAGGTAATCCCCATCAGACGCGAGGTCCATGAGATCGATAAGGGTGCGTTTATCATTATTACAGATTCGAATGAAGTGTTTGGAGAGGGCTTTAAGCCAATCGAGATGATATGACAGTAAGAGCGGGAAGTATTTGTATTCCCGCTCAAATCTTTGTACCCTTATTGTCTTCCTTTAAGGCGGAATGGGAGAGATGCTTTTGCTTGCTGGCAGCGTGATCGACGATGGAGTCCTTCTTTAAGAAGCTGGCCCGTTTGATGATGTCAGTGCCGAATTTGCTGCGGATCTGGTCAACCGCCTTTTCCATCTCCTTCATCTTCTTGGACTGCTCCGATTCAAACAGGCTGATCTGGCTGAACTCGTCGTCAGATATCTTCGTTGCGCGCACTCCGATCAAGCGGAGCGGCGTGCGGTCCCAGAACTCCTTCAGCAGACGGCAGGCGTTCTCGTAAAGCACCGTGGTGGAATCCGTGGGGCTGTTAAGCGTCGTCTGATGGGATTGGACGTGAAAGTCCCAGTCCTTGATTTCCACACAGACACAGTCACAGATCACGTGATCTGCGCGGAGCCGCGCTCCTACAGTCTCACAGAGGGACAGGAGCACGGTGAACGCCGTATCGAGATCATCCACATCGCGGGACAGCGTGGTGCTGTTGCCGTAGCCTTTGTTGATGGGCTCGCGTTCCGCCACGGGAGAAGGATCGATGCCGCAGGCATAGTCGTGAATCTGTATGGCATACTTTTCACCCAGAATGGGTTTCAGCAGCTCCACATTGCAGGCGGCCAGCTGGCCGATGGTGCGGATTCCTATTCCCTCCAGCTTATTCTGGGCGGAGCGGCCCACGAAAAACAGCTCCCGGATGGGAAGCGGCCACATCTTCTCCGGGATCTCATCGAGAAAGAGGGTGTGGCACATGTCGGGCTTCCTGAAATCGGAGGCCATCTTGGCCAGAAGCTTGTTGGGGGCAATCCCGATATTCACAGTAAAACCCAGCTCCCGGGAGATGCGTTCACGGATCTGATTGGCCGTAGTCCACGGATCCCCGAAGAGATGTATGGTGGAGCTCATGTCTAAAAAAGCCTCGTCGATGCTGAATTTTTCAATATCAGGAGTGTAGTCGGATAAGAGGTTCATCAGGAGAGTGGAGTAATGAATGTAGACATCGAACCGCGAGGGGACGACACACAGTCCCGGACACTTTCGCAGAGCCTGAACCAGCGGCTCCCCAGTAGTGACGCCATATTTTTTCGCCGGTGTGGACTTGGCCAGCACAATGCCGTGACGGGAAGCGGCATCCCCGCCTACCACGGAGGGAATCGTGCGGAGATCCAGCGCCTCCGGATCCTCCGTCAGCCGGCAGACAGACTCCCAGCTTAAAAATGCGGAATTAACATCAATATGAAAGACAAGCGGACTCTGTGCCATAAGATTCCCTCCCTGTGTAAATGAAGAAATGATCTGCTTCTATTATATCGAATATATGTTCGTAAGTAAAGAGGAAACTTAAAGGACAGACCTCTTAACCGGAATAAATGAAAAATAGAAGGAATAGGATAAAATAAAATCATACAGGGTGGTATGAGGATGAAGCAGGTCATACTATTTATTCTGTGCCTTGTGCTGTGCACGGGAATATGCGGGAGGGTTACGGCACAGGCGGAGACGGACGGGCAGGAACAACAAAATCAGAAGGATGAACTGGGGCTGTATGCGCAGTCGGCTGTTCTGATGGATGCGAAAACAGGCAGAATCCTGTATGGGAAAAATGAGAGGGTGGCCCGTCCCATGGCGAGTACGACGAAGATCATGACCTGCATCATAGCTCTGGAGTATGGAAATCTCTCCGACACTGTGACGGCGTCCCAAAATGCAGCGGCCCAGCCGAAGGTTCATTTGGGCGTGTATAAGGGGCAGACCTTCCGGCTGGAGGATTTACTCTACAGCCTGATGCTGGAATCCCATAACGACGCGGCCGTGATGATCGCAGAGCATGTGGGCGGAAGTGTGGAGGGGTTTGCGGCTCTTATGAATCAGAAGGCCAGGGATTTAGGATGCGGCGACACGTATTTTATCACACCCAACGGGCTGGACGCAAGCAAGGAGGAGAACGGCCAGATGAAGGAGCACTCCACGACCGCTGCAGATTTGGCCCGCATCATGAATTACTGCATCGGCACGTCACCGAAGAAGGATGAATTTCTGAAGATTACGGGGACACAGAGCTATTATTTCACGGATCAGGAGGGGAAACGGTCCTACAGCTGCCAGAACCACAATGCACTGCTGACCATGATGAGCGGCGTATTCTCCGGCAAGACCGGATTTACGGGCGGAGCGGGTTACTCCTATGTTGGGGCATTAGAGGACGGAGAGCGGGAGTTTACCATCGCGCTCCTGGGCTGTGGATGGCCGCCTCACAAGACGTATAAATGGTCGGATGCCAGGAAGCTGTTCGGGTATGGAAAGGAACACTATCAGTACCGGGAGGTCTACCAGGAAAAGACATTACCTGAAATTCCGGTGGAAAACGGAGTCCCCCTTTCCGGAAACCTGGGCGATCCGGTGGTGGTTCATGCCGATTTAAATCTGAAGGATGAGGAGAAGAGCTTAAAGCTTCTCATGGCAGAGGACGAGGAAGTGACCGTATCCGAGGAGCTTCCGGACCGCTTAAAGGCGCCGCTTAGGAAGGGGCAGACCGTGGGAACGGTGACGTACCGCCTGCAGGGAGAGACCGTAAAGACATTTCCTGTCTATCTCACCGAGGATGTGGAGAAAATCACCTTCCGGTGGTGCATCGACCGTGTGATCCAGCTCTTCCGGTCACCATTTTCATTTGTAAATGACATTGCGGAGTGAACAGTTACAAATAAACTGCTGTAGGCCTGGTGACTCAAGCTGGGGGCTTTTAGGAATGGGGCGATTGTGATATACTATGAGCATTGAGAAAGAATGAACGAAAGAAAGAGGCGTACAGAATGGAAGAGAATTTAAACGGAACGGCAAAACATTACACAGGCAGAATCCCTCTGGAGGGGCTGCCAAATACGAGAGATCTTGGCGGCATCCGGACCATGGATGGAAAGCAGATTGTACCGGCACGGCTGATTCGGAGCGGAGCGCTCTATGAGGCTACGCCGGCGGACATAGCGCGTCTGGCAGGGGAGTGCCGTCTGGGGACGGTGGTGGATTTCAGAACCTCCGTGGAGAGAAGCCAGAAGCCGGACCCGGAGATAGACGGCGTCATTAACATATTCAATCCGATTCTGAATGAGGAGACGGTGGGGATCACCTTTGAGGACGAGGAGGAAGGAAAGCCGAAGCAGGATGCTTTAATCGGAATGCTGGAACACGCCTCTTCCCTGGGCGGGAATCCGGAGCTCTATGTGGATAAGCTGTATGAGAATCTCGTCATGGATGAACATGCGGCGGCGTATTACAGCCGCTTTTTCGATATCCTTCTGGAGGCAGACGACCGCGCGGTGCTCTGGCACTGTACCGCCGGAAAGGACCGGGTGGGTGTGGGAACAGCCCTTCTGCTGTCCGCCCTTTCCGTAGACCGGGATACGATTATCCGGGATTTTATCCGGACGAATGATTACGTGATGGAAAATGCGGTGAAGACCGCGGATATGGTGCGGGAAAAGACGAAGGACGTGAGGCTTGCAGAGTGCGTGAAGGTGCTTTTGACGGTATCGGAGGATTATATCCGCCATGCGTTTTCCGCCATGGAGACCGCCTGCGGTTCCGTGGAAGCCTATCTGAATGAACGGATCGGCATAAATGATCGGAAGCAGGCGGAACTGAAACGAAAGTTTCTTATTTCATAAGAAAGCGTATTTTATAAGAAAACGGAAGCCGCCGCCGTGTGCGTTACCGGCTGCGCATTCAGAATCAGGACATCTCCGTCGCGGACATGGGTCTGTCCCGTCGGAACGAGGGAGCGGCCGGCCCTGCGTATGAGAAAGATCAGGGTGTCTGCGGGAAGCGTAAGCTCAGACAGTGGTTTGTTCACCCATGGATGGTACCGGCCGATCCGGACTTCGCGGAGCTTCATGCCGCTTTTGTCCGCATAGGCCGGACTGTTCAGGATGATGGTGTCATCCGCCGTGATGAGCGTGCTTCCGTTGGGAATCAGCGTCTTCCCATCCCGCAGCACCATGACGGCCAGCATATCCTCCGGGATGGAGATATCCTGGAAGGTATGGCCGATCCAGGGATGTCCCTCGGGGAGACGGACCTCGGTCAGATGGATGGACTGGTCTTCCTGATAATCGTTAAAGGTCTTGAAGATATCGTCGGTGGAACCGATTACTTCCAGCTTCTTCGCCATCCATGGAAGCAGAGAGCCCTGAATGGCGACAGACAGGAGGCAGACGCAGAACACGATATGAAAAATGTCATATTCCATGGCGGCCGGACTCAGGACCGTGGTGATGGCAAAGACGATGGAGGCGGCTCCCCGCAGGCCGGCCCAGGAGATCAGCAGCAGCTGGCGGAAGGGAACTTTAAAGGGCCGCAGTATGATATAGACAGCAGCAGGCCGCGCGATCAGAAGCATGAAGGCCATAATGCAGACGGAAGGGATCAGTACGGGAATAATCCTGGAAGGAAAACACAGGAGCCCCAGCAGGAAAAACAGAATAATCTGCATCATTCCGGTGATGCCGTCAAAAAAGTGGACGAGTTCCACTTTTTCTTTTATCTGGCTGTTGCCCAGGATAATGCCGGCGATATAGACGCTTAAGAAGCCATTGCCGGAGACTGAGGCCGAGAGACCATAGGTTAAGACTGCAAGGGCCATGGTGAGAATCGGAAGCATTTCCCCGGAAAAAAACTGTTCGGAGTTTAAAAGCTTCGATCCGGCCAGGCCGGCCGCCACACCGAACAGGATACCGTACAGTACCTGCGCCGAGAAGACGAGGGCGACGGAGCCGGCGGAAGAGTGGCCCGCCATCATGCCCAGTACGATTGTAGTCAACATATAAGCGACGGGATCGTTGCTTCCGCTCTCCACCTCGAGGATGGACGCCATGCCGTCTACAAGGTTAAGCTTTTTCATGCGGAGAATGGAAAATACGCTGGCGGCATCCGTGGATCCGAGTACGGAGCCGATTAAAAGTCCTTCCAGCAGGGAAGTCTTCAGAATAAAATGGCAGAAAAGACCGGTTAAGAGTGCGGTAAGTATGACGCCGGCGCTGGAAAGCAGCACGGCTTTTTTTGCCACAGGCCTGGCGGCCTCCCAGTTGGTGCAGAATCCTCCATAAAACATGATGAAAATCAGGGCTACGGAACAGATGCTCTCCGCGAGCCCATAGTTGGAAAAGGGAATCCGCAAGATTCCGTCTGTCCCGAACATCATGCCCAGAATGATGAAGAGGAGAAGGGAGGGGACGCCGATGCGGGTTGACAGGCTCCCTGCAAAGATGCACAGGATGCAGATAAATGCAGCCATAATTAAATATAACTCCATGTGTTCGCTCCTTTCTGAGTATAAATTTTCATCATAAAGTATAACAGGAGGACGGCGGAAAAAGTAAAACGGAGAGGAATTGAAACGAAATCTTAACGGCGGGGGTTTCAAGAAACCGGGGATTATGCTATACTGTGAGGCGGTGTTATTTACCGATGAAAGGAAGACAGATCTGTATGAATATGAAAAAAATAATAACCGTGCTGGCGGGAAATACGCTCTACGCCCTGGCCGTGTCCCTCTTTATCCTTCCAAACGGCCTCATCACCGGCGGGACGACGGGGCTTGCATTGGTGGCCCAGTATAAGTTCGGGATTCCCATCGCGGCGTTCGTCGGCGTTTTTAATGTGGTGATGTTTGTGGCGGGTGCGGCGGTTCTTGGCAAAGCATTTGCATTTACGACAATTATCAGTACCTTTTACTATCCGTTCATACTCGGTGTTTTTGAAGGACTGTTTGGTTCCTCTCCCATCACCGGGGATACGATGCTGGCGACCGTCTTTGCCGGGCTCTTGATTGGCGCGGGAATCGGCATGGTGATCCGTGCGGGGGCATCGACCGGAGGCATGGATATACCGCCGCTGATTCTCAATAAGAAATTCCGCCTTCCGGTCTCCATGACGATGTCGGTGTTCGACTGCCTGATCCTGCTGACCCAGATGGTGTTTGCAGGCAAGGAGAAGATCCTGTACGGAATTCTGCTGGTTCTTCTCTACACCATGGTGCTGGATAAGGTGCTGATGATCGGACAGAACCAGATGCAGGTCAAGATCATCAGCGAGCAGTGCGAGATCATCAGCGAGGCGATCCAGAACCGGATGGACAGGGGAACGACGCTGCTCCTGATCGAGGGAGGCCATTTGAGAAAGGCATCCTATGCGGTGCTCACGGTCATATCGGGCCGGGAACTGTCGAAGCTGAACGAACTCGTCATGGGGCTGGACTCCAATGCATTTATGATTATCAACCAGGTCAGCGAGGTGCGCGGCCGTGGATTTACCCTTCACAAGGAGTATAAATAAGGGAAGAATCTTACAGAAAACTGACTAACATTTACAGTTTTGGAAACTCTATTGACTTCCGCTTCTGCGTAGTATATACTTTGCCCGAAGCGCAGAAAGGAAGTGTGCACTTATGGTGAGAAGAGGAAAGATTCTGGCTGTTCTGCTGGCTGTCATCACAGTGCTGGCGGCTGGCGGCTGTTCAGGGAAAAGCACGTCTCAGGCTGCGGGAACCGCAGAGACAACAGCGGCGAAAGCCACAGAGACAACAGCGGCGATAGCCACAGAGGCTGCGAAGGATGAGGCTGCGCCGTTTCGCGCAGAGATAGAAAAAGAGGAAGAGACGACTCCGGAAGATATGGAGAAAGAGGTCCGGGCAGCAGCTGGTCCGGGAGCAGAGGCCGGCGGCGCGGCAGAATCGGAGGCAGGAGATAAGGATATCGAGGCATTTGCGGAGCTGGTCCAGGAAGCGGTAGCTGACAGGGACATGGAAGCTCTGGCGGATCTGGCCGCGTTCCCCTTAAATCTGGAGACTGCTGATGGAGAGAAGATGACTTTTGCAGACAGAAATGAGTTCTTAAAACAGAATCCGGATCTGATTTTCGGGGACGATTTGATGGTGGCGATCGCAGGAGTTGACACGGCGACACTGGAAGCGAACGCGGATGGCGTGACCATGGGAGAGGAAAATCCCCATATCCGCTATAAAAAGACAGAGGATGGTACATTTCGCATAATGGATATCCGGGAATGACGTGTGCAATAGTTACAAATTAGACAATGAAAACTTGTGTATTTCGCTGGAAGTTAAGAAAGATTGTGAAAAAATGCTTACAAGTTATTAGGACTGCATGACGTGGATTATGAAAAATCCATAGAATGCGGTTCTTTTTTTTCCAAAAAAACCTTGAAATTTGTCATAATTAATTATACAATTATAATCGGCAGAAATTGGTGTTATTCTACGGATCTTTGTTAATTACTTAACAGAGCCCGTACAAATATTACAAAATGGAGGATTGCAAAATGAGTAATTCAGCACAGACATCAGCAAGCAACAGAATCAATGCTTTGCTTGATGAGAACAGTTTTGTTGAAGTCGGCGCCTATATCACGGCCAGAAACACAGACTTCAACATGACATCAAGGGAAACCCCTGCTGACGGTGTTGTTACCGGTTACGGTACCATCGAAGGATGCCTTGTGTATGTGTACAGCCAGGACGCATCCGTATTGGGTGGTTCCATCGGCGAAATGCATGCAAAAAAAATCGTTAATCTTTATGCGGCGGCCATGAAGACGGGCGCTCCGGTCATTGGCCTGATCGACTGCGCAGGCTTAAGACTTCAGGAAGCTACCGACGCCCTGGACGGATTTGGCCAGCTTTATTTAAGCCAGACCATGGCTTCCGGTGTGATTCCGCAGATCAGCGCAGTGTTTGGAACCTGCGGCGGCGGTATGGCGGTTTCCACAGCTATGGCTGATTTCACATTTGTGGAGAGCAAGAACGGTAAATTATTTGTGAATTCCCCGAACGCACTGGCTGGCAACTATACCGGCAAATGCGACACGGCATCCGCTGATTTCCAGAGTAAGGAAACCGGACTGGCAGATTTTACAGGCGATGAGGCGGAGATTTTAAGCGGTATCAGAACCCTGGTTACCATCCTCCCGGCCAATAACGAAGATGACATGTCCTACGACGAGTGTAACGACGATTTAAACCGTGTGTGCTCCGACCTTGCAAACTATGTAGGAGACACGGCTATCGCGCTGACACAGATTTCTGATGATAATTTCTTCATGGAAGTGAAGAAGGATTACGCTCCTTCCATGGTAACCGGATTCATCCGTATGAACGGAACGACGGTGGGCGCTGTTGCCAACCGCACAGAATCCTATGATGAGAGCGGCTTAAAGACTGCTGAGTACGATGCGGTTTTAACCTCTCAGGGCTGCACCAAGGCTGCGGAATTCGTGGAGTTCTGCGATGCATTTAATATCCCGGTGCTTACGCTTGTCAATGTAAAGGGATATAAGGCCAGCAAATGCACAGAGAGAAAGATCGCCAAAGCGGCGGCTAAGCTGACGTATGCATTTGCCAATGCAACAGTTCCGAAGGTAACGGTTGTCATCGGACAGGCGTTCGGAACCGCTTATTTAACGATGAACAGCAAGTCAATCGGCGCCGATATGGTTTACGCATGGCCGGACGCTTCCATCGGTATGATGGATGCGAAGGAAGCAGCGAAGATCATGTATGCGGATGAGATCGGCAAGGCGGACGACAGCGTGTCCTTAATCAATGAGAAGGCGGAAGGCTATCAGACTTTACAGTCCAGTGCACTGGCCGCTGCAAAGAGAGGCTATGTTGATGATATCATCGATGCAAGCGAGACAAGAGCCCGCGTGATTGCTGCATTTGAGATGTTATTCACGAAGAGAGAGGATCGTCCGGATAAAAAACATGGCACGGTCTAGAATGAGGTGACAGGTATATGAAACTGAATATGAAACGAGTAGCATTAGGACTTTGCATGGCAGCCTGTCTCTTTTCATTATCTGCCTGCAGTAAGGCTGACACCGCTTCCTCAGAGATCGATGTCAACATTCAGGCTCAGTTAAGCCAGATGGCTTCCGGATATTTAAGCTCTTACGTGAACATTCCGGATGATCAGCTGGATGAGGTGAGAAGCCAGACTGCAAAACAGAGCGAAGCTCTTGCCGAGGGTGTGGACTCCTGGAAGAACGTCAAGCATGACCTTGGCGCCATGATTTCCGTAGAGGACACGGCTGAGGTAGAAGAGATTGACAGCGGCTACAGCGCAACGGTTCATGCGGTTTTTGAGAAGAGAGAGATGGACTTCGGTATTACGACCGACAGGGAAGGTGCGATTACCAGCGTTTCCTTTGTTCCGGAGTATACGTTAGGCGAAAACATGGAACAGGCCGCCATGAATATGGTTATGGGTATGGGAACCGTATTTATTGTCCTGATCTTCATCAGCTTCCTCATCGGCTGCTTCAAATATATTAACCGTTTTGAAGAGAAGATGAAGAACAAGGGAAAGAAAGAAGATCCGGAACCATTAGCGGTAGCAGAACCGGCACCGGCAGCAGTTTACCAGGCAGCGGAAGAGAACCTGGCCGATGATCTGGAACTGGTAGCAGTTATTACAGCTGCGATTGCAGCATCCACAGGAACGAGCCCAAGCGGTCTTGTCGTACGCTCCATCAGACGTGCACCGGCAGGGAAATGGAAAAAAGCATAATAATCAGGAGGATTATCATCATGAAGAATTATACAATTACAGTTAATGGTAATGTTTATGACGTAACCGTAGAAGAAGGAACCGGAAGCGCAGCACCAGCAGCGGCTCCAAAGGCAGCGCCGGCGGCAGCACCGAAGGCAGCTCCTGCAGCACCGAAGGCAGCAGCACCGGCCGGAGCAGCAGGATCCGTAACGGTAGCGGCTCCAATGCCAGGCAAGATTTTAGGCGTGAAGGCAAATCCTGGACAGGCGGTAAAGAAGGGCGACGTAATCGTTATTCTCGAAGCCATGAAGATGGAAAATGAAATCGTAGCTCCTCAGGATGGAACAATTGCAAGCATTAATGTAGCAACCGGCGATCCCGTAGAAGCAGGCCAGGCACTGGCTACATTAAACTAAGGCAGAGCTTCCGCCAGATAGAGGCGGATTCCATATGGAGGGATTAACATGGATATATTTAGCACATTGAACAATCTTCTTCATCAAACAGCATTCTTTAATCTGACAGGCGGCAATCTGCTCATGATTCTGGTCGCGTTCGTATTCTTATATCTTGCGATCAGACATGGATTTGAACCGTTACTGTTGATTCCCATTTCATTCGGTATGCTGCTTGTTAATATCTATCCAGATATTATGAAGGAAATTGGTGCAGATGGTTCCGGCGGCGGACTTCTGCAGTACTTCTTTAAACTGGACGAATGGAGCATCCTGCCTCCGCTTATCTTTATGGGCGTCGGCGCGATGACGGATTTCGCTCCGTTAATTGCCAATCCGAAGAGCTTCTTACTCGGTGCGGCTGCACAGTTTGGTATCTACAGCGCCTATTTCCTGGCGATCCTCTTAGGATTCAACGGAAAAGCGGCAGCTGCTATCTCCATTATTGGTGGTGCTGACGGCCCTACTTCCATCTTCCTTGCGAGCAAGCTGGGACAGACGGCTTTAATGGGACCGATCGCCGTGGCGGCTTACTCCTACATGGCCCTCGTTCCGATCATCCAGCCACCGGTTATGAAACTGCTTACTACCGAGAAGGAACGTAAGATCAAGATGGAGCAGTTACGTCCTGTATCCAAGCTTGAGAGAATCTTATTCCCGATCATCGTAACCGTTGTCGTTTGTATGATCCTCCCGACCACAGCGCCACTCGTTGGTATGCTGATGTTAGGTAACTTATTCAGAGAGAGCGGCGTTGTGAAGCAGCTGGCAGAGACAGCAAGCAACGCGTTGATGTACATCGTAGTTATCCTGCTGGGAACTTCCGTAGGCGCAACCACGAGTGCAGAAGCATTCTTGAACTGGAACACATTAAAGATCGTATTCCTTGGTCTGGTAGCATTTATCGTTGGTACGGCAGCCGGAGTGCTGTTCGGAAAGCTGATGTGCGCGCTGACTCACGGAAAAGTAAATCCGCTGATCGGTTCTGCCGGTGTATCCGCAGTTCCAATGGCGGCACGTGTATCCCAGAAGGTCGGTGCTGAGGCAGATCCTACCAACTTCCTGCTGATGCATGCGATGGGCCCGAACGTGGCAGGCGTTATCGGTACAGCAGTTGCGGCCGGTACCTTCATGGCTATCTTCGGAGTGAAATAATAAAGATTATTAGGAGGTAAAATAATGGCAGAAATAGAGAAAAAGCCGGTTAAGATTGTAGAGACTGTCCTTCGTGACGCTCATCAGTCTTTGCTTGCTACGAGAATGACAACCGAGCAGATGCTTCCGATTGTCGATAAGATGGACCAGGTCGGCTATTACGCTGTGGAGTGCTGGGGCGGCGCCACATTTGACTCATGCCTTCGTTTCTTAAAGGAAGATCCGTGGATCAGACTTCGCAAGCTGAGAGACGGCTTCAAGAACACGAAGCTGCAGATGCTGTTCCGTGGACAGAACATTTTAGGCTACAATCATTACGCTGACGACGTGGTAGAGTACTTCGTTCAGAAGTCTTTATCAAACGGTATTGATATTATCCGTATTTTCGACTGTCTGAATGATATCCGTAACTTACAGACAGCTGTAAAAGCCTGCAACAAAGAAAAGGGTCACGCACAGGTTGCACTTTGCTACACTCTGGGCGATGCTTATACGCTGGATTACTGGAAAGATATTGCCAAGAGAATCGAGGACATGGGCGCCGATTCCATCTGTATCAAGGATATGGCAGGCCTTCTGACACCTTATAAGGCAGACGAGTTGGTACGCGCGTTAAAGGAATCCACCGCGCTTCCGATCGATCTTCATACCCACTACACCTCAGGTGTTGCTTCCATGACCTACTTAAAGGCAGTAGAAGCAGGCTGCGATATCATCGATACCGCGATGTCACCTCTGGCACTGGGAACCAGCCAGCCGGCTACCGAGGTTATGGTTGAGACCTTCCGCGGAACACCGTATGACACAGGCTTTGATCAGAACCTGCTGGCTGAAATCGCTGACCACTTCCAGCCGATCCGTGAGGAGGCTCTTAAGAGCGGCCGCTTAAATCCGAAGGTTCTTGGCGTCAATATCAAGACCTTACAGTACCAGGTACCTGGCGGTATGCTTTCCAACCTGGTAAGCCAGCTGAAGGAAGCAGGCCAGGAGGACAAGTACAGACAGGTTCTGGAAGAAGTTCCGAGAGTAAGAAAAGACTTCGGCGAGCCGCCGTTAGTTACCCCGTCTTCTCAGATCGTGGGTACGCAGGCCGTATTAAACGTGATCAGCGGCGAGCGTTACAAGATGGTAACAAAAGAGTCCAAGAAGATCCTTATGGGCGAGTTCGGACAGACGGTAAAACCGTTCAATGCGGAAGTTCAGAAGAAGATCATCGGCGACGAGACACCGATCACCTGCCGTCCGGCAGACTTGATCGCTCCGCAGCTTCCTCAGTTCGAGAAAGAGTGTGCGCAGTGGAAGCAGCAGGATGAAGATGTACTGTCCTATGCGCTGTTCCCGGCTGTAGCGAAGGAATTCTTCGAGTACAGAGCGGCTCAGCAGACCGGTGTGGATTCTGCTGTGGCGGATAAGGGGAGCAAGGCTTATCCGGTATAAGAGTATAAAAATGAACGATGGTTCCGGGAAATATTTCCGGGACCATTTTCTGTCTGCTGGAAGTTTGAAGATTTTCTTACAAATACTGCCAATTGTGTGAACTTTTCGTGTTGAGGTTGACACATGGCAGTATTTGTCATTATAATAAATTGAATGCTAAATTTACATAAATTAGTATAATTGGAAAAATACTGAGGACATGTTGGGAGAGACAGATGAGGAGATATAAAAAAGCTCGTAAAATGGCGGCTTTACTGGCCAGTGTCCTGGTGATTGATTCCCTTGTGGGATACGTTTCACCGCACATAGAGAGTATGGCATACATGGAGAGGTCGGCGACGGTTAACGCTTCTTCGCTGAATGTGAGGAGCGGTCCTGGTACGACCTATTCTATCGTTACGAAGCTGACCAGCGGGGCGGCAGTAACGGTTATAGATGAGAAGACGGCCTCAGACGGCGCGTTATGGTATCAGATCCGGGTTAAGGGCTCAGGAGGAACTGAGACGACCGGATACGTTTCAAAGAGTTATTTAAAATTCCCGGTTTCCTACACGAGTGACGCCGATTTTGAGGCGTATTTAAACTCGGAGAGATTCCCGGAGAGCTATAAGGTGAGGCTGCGTGAGCTTCATGCACAGTACCCGAAGTGGGTATTCCGGGCTCAGCATACGAACCTGGACTGGAACACGGCTGTTAAAGAGGAGAGTCAGGTGGGACGCAACCTGGTTCACACAAACAGCATGTCTTCCTGGAAATCCATCGCGGATGGCGCATTTAACTGGGACAGCAGTACATGGCCCGGCTTTGACGGAAGCTCCTGGGTGGCGGCATCCGAGGATATTGTAAAGTATTACATGGATCCGAGAAATTTTCTGGATGAGACGAATGTTTTTCAGTTCCTTACCCATACATACGACAGCAACAGCCACACGGTGGAAGGACTTCAGACCATGGTAAAGGGATCCTTTCTGGCCGGTACCGCGGCAGGCGGCGGGAGCTCGTCTCCGGGAGGCAGCAGCAGTCCGGGCGGCAGCGGCAGTTCGGGCGGCGGTGATTCTTCCTCGTATGGTCCCGGTGTTTCCGGCGGAGGGCCGGGGGTTAATCTTCCAAGTACCGGAGGGTCTTCTTCTGGTTCAGGAGGATCTTCATCTGGTTCCAGCGGTTCAGGTACAGTCGAGAGCGCCGCTCCCAGCAAGGGCAGTACGCCGGGTGTCAGCCAGGAATCGCCTCACGCTTCCATCACACCGAACACGCCGCGCGTGCTCATGGAATACGGTCCGGGCGTCAGTCTGACCGGTCCTTCGGCAGATAACAGCAGCGGGGCTGTGACACCGAGCGGCAGCACCAACTATGTGGATATTATTATGAACGCCGGAACCCAGTCGGGAGTCAATCCCTACGTTTTGGCAGCTATGATTATCCAGGAACAGAGTTCAAGCGGAACCGGCGGCAGCATTACCGGAACAGAAGCAGGCTATGAAGGCTATTATAATTTCTTTAATATAGAGGCATATCAGTCAGGCAGTATGTCTGCCGTACAGAGAGGGCTCTGGTGGGCGTCTCAGTCAGGCAGCTATGAGAGACCATGGAATTCCCCTGAAAAATCAATTTTGGGCGGAGCTCTTTATTATGGTAATAATTACGTAAAAGTTGGACAGGATACATTTTATCTGAAGAAATTCAACGTACAGGGGAATAATCTCTATAAGCACCAGTATATGACGAATATACAGGGCGCGGCTTCGGAGGGGGCGGTCTATGCGAAGGCATATAACGACGAGATGAAGCAGACTGCGCTGGAGTTTAAGATACCGGTCTATAACAACATGCCGGATAACGCGTGCAGCCAGCCGACTACAGACGGCAATCCGAATAACAAGCTGTCGAATTTAAGCGTGGATGGATTTGTTATGACGCCAACCTACAACAGAGATACTCTGGAGTACAACTTAATTGTCGATCCTTCCGTTTCCAGTATTACTGTCAATGCCAGTGCCATCGATGGAAAGGCAACCGTGAATGGTTCCGGAACAATCCAGCTGCAGAGCGGCGCCAATGATGTGCGGATCGCCGTAACGGCCCAGAACGGCAGTGTCAGAGAGTACGTGGTTCATGTGGTTCGTCAGGATAACGGACCGACGTATTCCTCCTCTGTCGGAGGAAGCACCGGCGGAAGCAGCGGTTCATCGGCAGGCCCGGGCGGCGGAGAAGTAGGCCCTGGCGTAAGCAGCGGACCGGGCGTATCGGATCCGTCTTCCGGCGGCAGTGCGGGAACACCAGGCGGAAGCAATATCTCAATCGCTCCGGATGGTTCTAACTAAACGTAAGTAAGGAGATTTCTATGAAAATAAAACTGAAACGACTGATGGCCGGCCTTATGCTGGTCTGCATGCTGGCAGTTATGGGACCATTCGGACAGATGGTCTCCTGGGCTGCCAATACAAGAATTGCATTTTCCGACCCATCGGTCATGGTGGGCAACGAAGTGACGGTAACGATGAAGATTACCAGCGATTCCGCGTTGGGCAAGGCGGATGTCATGCTGGCCTACGATTCGGCCGCACTGGAATTTATAAGCGGCAACGGCGCGAACGGGGGAGCCGGAGCGTTGAAGCTTCAGGACACCACGGACGCTGCCGATCAGAAATCCTTTAGCTTTACTTTGAAGTTTAAGGCTCTGAAGGCGGGAAACACACAGATTTCCGTGACGTCCCAGGAGATTTACGATGCGGATTCCCAGATCGTAACGGTGGATAAGCAGGGCGGTTCCACTGTCAAGGTGACTTCCCCGGCCTCCTCCTCCAAGGATGCCGCGCTCAAGTCTCTGAAGATATCACCAGGCGAGCTGACTCCGGAATTTTCACCGGAGGTGGATAGCTACACGGCTTCCGTGGATGGCAGCACCGCAGATTTAGTCGTGAACGCAGTGGCGGCTAATGCAGGCGCCAGTGTGACGCTTCAGGGTGACAAGGGCTTAAAGGCCGGAGAGAATCAGGTCGTGGTCAACGTTACGGCAGAGGATGGCCAGACCGTTAAGAACTACACAATCGTAGTGACGAAGGCGGAAGGCGGTGAGACGACACCGGGCGGAAGCAGCGGAGCGGACGTATCCGCAGAATTTGGTGATGCCGCTGTGACGGTGAACGGTACGGAATATAAGGTGGCGGCTTCCTTCGACGAGTCAGCACTGCCGGAAGGCTTTGAAGCGAGCACCTATGATTATAAGGGAACGGAAGTTATGGCCGGAAAGGGTCTCGAAAAAGATCTGACTCTCCTGTATCTCCAGGATGCGGGCGGAAACGGCGGCTTCTACATCTATAACGCAGAAGCAGATTCCTGGTCACAGTTCGTCTCTGTGGAGACAAGCTCCAAGGCGATTGTTATCGTGCCGCTTGATGCGGGTATAACGGTTCCGGAAGGCTTCGAGGAACGCCAGATCGATATCGACGGAATCCGTGTAACCGGTTGGGTACCGAAGTCTGAAGGCGATCCGCAGTACTGTCTGTTCTATGCGATGAACTGGAACGGAGAGAAGAACTTCTACCGGTATGATTTAACGGAAAAGACAATCCAGCGGTATTACGCTTCCGGCGTTTCCATGGATTCTTATAACAAGATGAAAGAGGATTACAACAGCCTCGTCCGCGATTATAACCTGCAGCGGTATATCTTAATTGGTGTGGGTGTGCTGGCATTTATCCTTCTGATCGTGATTATCGTCCTTTTAAAACGGGGCGGCAATGGTTCTGACGGAGGTTTCCGGGAAGAACGGCGCGGCAGAGATGAGGAGCCGGAAGGCTTCTTCACAGAACCGGAGAGCCAGGCAGGCCGTGTGCGCCGCTACAGCCGTGATGAGTTTGAAGGGGACGGGGAAGTGCCTCTGAAGGCACAGGAAGAACCGGAAGATGATGATTTCGAGATGGAAGACAGCCTCGATGATATGGAGAAGAAGCTGTCGGCCCATCTGGCGGAAGAAATAGAGCGGGACACAGCCGGACCGCAGAGAACCGCAAGAGAACAGACACCGGGCCGGCCACAGCCGAATGCAGCACCGCGTGTGCCGCAGGAGCCAGGACAGGCTGTTAGACCACAGCAGGAGAGCCATGCTGGCAGACCGCAGGCAAACGCTGCACAGGCGGGAAGAGCGCCGCAGGCGAATGCGGGGCAGGCAGGAAGGCCGCAGGCCAATGCAGGACAGACAGGAAGAACGCCGCAGGCGAATGCGGGGCAGGCAGGAAGGCCGCAGGCGAATGCAGGACAGGCAGGCAGGCCGCAGGCCAATGCAGCGCAGGCAGGAAGGCCGCAGCAGAATGCAGGAGAGGAAGGCAGACCGCAGACAAATGTATCTCAGCCGGGAAGACCACAGCCAGCGGCAAGACAGGCGGTCAGACCACTATCAAACGCAGCATCACAGCCGAAAGTCAATCAGCCAGACAGGCCACAGCAGTCCAGGCCGGACCCTGCAGTGCGGTATCCTGAGATAGAAGACGAAGATGATTTTGAATTTATGGATCTTGATGACTAATGGACAGGCAATGTTTTATGAAATTTGGGTAAAGATAATTTTAGTATAGATTAGTGAAGGAGCTTTAAATCTGTTATATGACAGATTTAAAGCTTCTTCACTATTTTAAAGAAATATATCACTTGGGGGCAATGACAGCATAGAGAAATAATTATGCGCATTGAGACAGTTGACTGTATTTCTCATAAGAATTATTTATAAAATTTAGTCAATTACTTTTAAAGTAAAGCGGACACTGGTTTTCACATCGCACCAAGTTCCAACTTGTATTTTTTCAAAAGGATTAAGAATCTTTAAAGCAATTACTTCATATAAGCCGACTTCATCAGGTGCAATTAATTGTATATCACCATAAGCGGTTTTGTTTTTATCAAATGTAAATAATTTGTATTCAACACCATCGACAGGAGTCTGTTGAAAACCTATAGTTACTAGAAATAACACTTTTTCCGAGTTATCAGTTGATAGTCTATAAGTCAAATGGAATGGTTTGCCTTTTTTTACTTCGATCATTTTTGGTAATGAATTGATATTAATATTTATAATATCGGCGCCGGCATCAGGTACCAAAAGCATGTTAAAGGTTCTGTCATCAATATGAGAAGGCTTATTATAGACAATCTTTTTATTTGAGAAATCAGCCTCTCCATCAAATGAAATATCATATACACTACCCATACCGTACCAGTCTGAAAGCTCTTCTAAATCTGCTGCATGAATGTTATGGCCAATTGAAAAGGATATAAGTAATTTGTGAGAGCCTGTTCTGTCAATTTCTTTAGGTAGAAAGAGTGTGAGTTCTATTTCATAGGAGTCATCTAAAGCAAAGGTATAAATATTATCGTAATTCCCATCAGCGGTAATTTTAAAAGGTATTTGTACATAATCATAAAATATAGTTAATACAAAATCTCTTTCCTTTCCATTATTATTAAATTTTATAGTAATTGGTTCATCCGGGTCAGTAATATATAATAATGAATTAGCTTTATTTAACTTATCATTTATTTTTTTATAACTATTGGAATTATACGCATCAATCCCCACACTGGTTTCCCAATCAGAATATCGACGATTATCCCATTTATGAATATAAACATTATTATTTTCATTATTTCGCTTACAGCTTACTAATAAAGGAAGAAAAAACGCTAAAACAATAACAATAAGACATTTTGAATTTTTAAAGTTCATTTTTATAATATACTCCTTTATACGAGCATGAGAGTTAACGCTGATTATCCTCGCTAACTCTCATGTCTAAATTTATGGATATTTAATAATATTATATATTAATAACTTTTTTTGACCGTTGTTGACTGTGAACCAGAAGTTTCTGTATCATGAATTATTCCAAGACCTTCCCATCTAATTCCTTCTTTTGGATTAGGATTATAGAGAGTGCCGGAATTGACACTTTCAGCATTAAAAGCATCATCATTTACAGCTTCTCCTGTATCGGGGATTTTTGTCTGAGCAGCAAGAAAATATGCAGTACCAGAATAGGTTGACACTTTTGTTGATGCTTTCTTCTTTGAACTGGTCATGGTTACTTTTCCCCAGGATGCTTTTGTTTTTCCATCAGAAGTGGTACTGACTGTTATGTCCATTCCATTTTCCATCATAGATGGATTTGCAGTGGTTCCTATATTTGCATAAGTCATAACAGGTGTTGCACTCATAGTCATTAATACGGCAAGCGATACTGATAATAATTTTTGTAATCTCATTTTTCTCCTTTTCTTTTGCTTTAAAGTTTTTAGTGAATAACAATGAAGTTTAGTTTATCCTCCTTTCTTCGGGTTGCAGTATTCGATATAATTATAACCGCTTGCAACCTCACTATAATTTTAATAAATGCAGTTTGGTAAATATTATAGAATGATAATAATATCAATCTATAGTTTTAATAATACCCTCTACAAAGTAATGTAGAGGGAACTACATTTAAACAGGCATCCACTCTGTCTTCCAATAGCCATATGTAATTGACCATAATCTTTTTTCTTTCACACCATCAATATTTCTATAATACCATTTTGTAACTTCTGCTTTTGTTACATCTTTTTGCAACGCCACCTCTGGTTGCTTTAAAACGTTAGACGTTGATGCCCAACTGGGGAAAATGAGTAGCATACATATTACAGCGCTTAACATGGTTACTTTTACTTTTTTCATAATTACTCCTCCTTAATAATTTCCAATTCAGAATATGGTAATGTGTCTAATTCAGAAGCAGATAAATATCCATAGGGTTCATTGTTAATATATAACAGATAATCATTATTCGATAGCAAAATAAATGAATTTATTGTATTAATCTCAAGAATATGATCTGCCTCGTTCCTCTCTGGATAATAAGCTGGCTGAACTATAATAAAAAAGGAAGCTATGAATAAAACAAATACAAGACTATTGATAACTAAATGCTTTTCTGATCTCCAATAATTTTTTCTTCGCATAATAACCTGAAATCGTTGTTTTGTAATATCTTCGGTCTTATAATTAATAAAATTCATAACGCTTCGGGTCAAATAATTATCCGTATAACTTTTTGACTGCTTAATTACATGTAAAATGGTGCTTAAATAATTTGCCTTCTCCTTTTGGTCCATATTTTCAGTGATATTATGATCACATCTAAGTTCGAGAAGATTGTCCACCTCATGTTGATATATATACATGAATGGATTCCACCAAAATATGTCTGTAAATATAGAAAAAAGAATTTTAATCGCTATATCTCCGCCACGTATATGACATATTTCGTGTTTTATTATTAGGCGCATTTCATCGTCTGACACATAAAGCGGCGGAAGATAGATATATGGTTTTAAGATACCAGTAGCTTTTGGCACAGAAATATTCGGAGTTACAAATATTTCAACATTTTTAAAATAAATCTCTTTAGATATCCTATCTACTTGCTCATCATGAACCAATAAAATTTTTTTTATGTATCGAAACTCATTAAAATACAGGTAACAGTCCTTTAATATCATAAAGATAATTCCTGTTATCCAAATGATTAGAAGTATATATCCTAAACTATATTGATTGTTTAGTAACGGTATATGTAACATTTTTAATATACCTGGATATATTTTATTTGAATGAATGACAATTGCATTTACTGAGTCAAGCGGCAACAATATCCTGATTACTGAAAATATAAATAGTAATAGTAAACACCATTCACCATATTTCACCAGAAAGAAAAGACTATGTCTTAAAATTAAAATTAGAATCAGGCCAATATTAAAAAAAATTATAGCACTAACTATAGAATAATAACTGATACTAATTTTATCCATGTACTATTTAACCTCTCCTTTATATTTTTTTAATAACTCTTCTAATTCGAAAATATTTTCTTCCGACATTTTTGAATTATCAAAAAGAGCGGCGAATAGTTTTTTTAAACTGGTTCTCTTTATAATTGAGGCTAAATATTCTACGTAATATTCTTCACATCGATCGGTAGCTGTGAAGGTACGACCGTAGCCTTTTCCGGTTTTTACAAACCCCGATTCTTTAATAGCATTTTTTTTCAATAGGCTATTGATTAGAATGTGAATAGAACTGTCTTTCCAAGATTTATCTTTTGGAGATAGCTGCACTATTTCTGTTCCGGTTAATGGACGTTTTGCATTCCATAATACCTCAATTATTTCCAGTTCGCTTTTTGTTAAATCCATTGTATCACCTCCACTATATAGAATTATATCAACATTAATGCATAATGTCAATGTGTTTCAATACGCATTCTGTTTATCACTTTTAAAAAATATAGTATTATTTGGCGATAGACTAAAATAGTAGAGCTTTCATTGGTTCTTTTTAAGGAATGTCCGATGTAAATATATTACATATTGAAAAAACAATTCTTGTGTGCTATTATGTGTATAACAGATATAACGAAAGATGGTGAGTATATGATATTGCAAATCGATTTTAACAGTGATGAGGCAATTTATATCCAGCTTCGGAATCAGATCATTATTGGAATTGCCACGGAAACGATAAAGGAAGGGGATCCCCTGCCCTCCGTGCGCCAGATGGCTGACAATATAGGAATTAATATGCACACGGTGAATAAGGCGTACTCTGTCTTAAAGCAGGAGGGCTTTGTTAAGCTGGACCGCCGCAAGGGGGCGGTCGTGGCCCTGGACGTGGATAAGATGCGTGTCCTCGATGAGATGAGGAGAGATTTAAGCGTCGTGTTGGCCCGCGGGATCTGCAAGAATGTTACCTGTGACGAGGTGCACCAGCTTGTGGATGAGATTTTCATGCTGTTTTCCAGGGGTCAGAAGGAGGAATAGCTGCTGCTGTCTGCTCCCTGCCTGGGGCTGCCGCCGTCTGGTCCGGCTCTGCCGGTTGCCTCTCGGCTCCCAGCTCCGGTTTCGGGCATAAGCAGTTCTAAACGTGCAGAATTTTTCTAAAAACCAGTGAAAATTCCCAAACTCGCTGCGCTCAGACAGGTGGACATTTCCCCTGAACGAAAAATTCTGCGAGTTAAGAACTGCTAATACCCTGCAAAGTCACAGGGAGCCGGGAGGCAACCGGCAGAGCCGGACCAGACGGCGGCAGCCCCAGGCAGGGAGCAGACAGCAAGGAATTGCCGGAAGAATGGAGGTTACTTATGTTATGTGAGAGATGCGGAATTCGCGAAGCGAATATCCAGTATACAGAGGTAATAAATGGCGTGAAAAAGGAACACCATTTCTGTGCCCAATGTGCAAAAGAAATGGATTTTGGACCGTATTCCGCTATTTTTGACGGAGAATTTCCGCTGGGCAAGCTGCTGTCGGGACTCCTGGGAATCGAGGATACCAGCCGGGTGCCGGATAAGCTGCACCAGGTGGTCTGTCCGACCTGCAAGACCAGCTACGATGAATTTATCAAGAACAGCCAGTTCGGATGTGCTGACTGCTACAGTGTGTTCGGCCCCCTGATGGAAGAGAGTTTAAAGCAGCTGCAGGGGAGCACCGCACATACGGGGAAGCGGCCGAAATATCAGAAGATTTCCTATAAAACGCCGGATTTAAAGGGCAGCGGGGATGAGACGGCGGGAGATGCCGTTTATGAACATGAAGAGGAGATTATGGAGCTGGATGCGAAGTTAAAAGAAGCGCTGCAGTTTGAAGACTATGAGACCGCGGCGGTATGCCGTGACAAGATCAGGGAATTAAAGAAAGGACATGAGACGAATGCTTAGATGGTTTGAAAAGACGGACGAAAAACGGCCGGGTGTCATCAGCAGCCGCATTCGTCTGGTGCGAAACTGGGAAGAGTATAAGTTCCCTGCCATGCTGGGGACACAGGAGAGCGAGGAGATGGTCCGCAGGCTGGAATTCGGGCTGAAGGATCTCTCGGAGGTGGAAGGCAGGAAATACGAATACGCCATGCTGGAGGAGCTGGAGGAACTGGACCGGGCGGCGCTGCGGGAGCGGAGAATCATAAACCGTGCCGCGGTGGAGAAGAAAGCCCCGGCGGGTATCATACTGTCTGAGGACGAGGACACCAGCATCCTGCTAAACGGCGACGATCACATCCGGCTTCAGCTTCTCTCTTCCGGGCTTCATCTGGAGGAATTATGGGAGCGGGCCGATGCCCTGGATGATTACATCAACGAACGGTTTCCTTATGCGTTTGACGACCGGTACGGCTACCTGACTTCTTTTCCGACGAATGTGGGAACCGGGATGAGGGCCTCGGTGGTGGTGCATCTGCCAATGCTGTCCTCGGGGCGGAAGTTTCCGGCTTTGATAGCCGACATGAGCCGGTTTGGGACGGCAGTCCGCGGCGTGTACGGCGAAGGGGAGGAGAATTTTGGCTCCCTCTATGAGATATCGAACCAGAAGACGCTGGGACAGAGTGAAAAGGAGATCGCCGATGTGGTGACGAAGGCGGCCATCCAGCTGACCAACCAGGAGATGACCGTCAGGAAGATGTCCCTCCAGCGGCGGCGCCTGGAACGGGAGGACGAGGTATATAAATCTTACGGTGTGTTAAAATATGCCAGGAGGCTTACGGCCAGAGACGGTATGATATTTTTGTCTCAGGTCATGGCCGGAGCGGCGGACGGGCTGCTTGTGATGAAGGAGCCGTGCTCCATCTACCGCCTCATGCTCGGCCTGCAGCCGGCGAATTTACAGAAGATATCCGACAGGCCGTTAAGCAAGGAAGAACTGGATATTGCGAGGGCGGAATTTATCCGTGGGGAATTGCCGGATTTAGAATAGGAGGACAGACTGACATGATAGACAGATTTACAGCAAAGGCCAGAGAGTCAATTAATCTGGCCGTCCAGGCGGCGGAGGAGCTGGGCCACAGCTACGTGGGAACCGAGCATCTGCTGATTGGACTATTGGAGGAAGGCGGCGGTGTGGCCGCCAGGGTGCTTTCCGAGAACGGTGTTAAGAAAGAGAAGGTGATCAGCCTTGTGAGCCAGCTCATCTCTCCGGACCAGACGGTCCGTATGGAGGAGAGCGGTTATACACCCAGCGCCAGAAGAGTGCTGGAGAACAGCTACAAAGAGGCGGTGCGTTTTAAGGCCAGACTGATCGGTACCGAGCATCTGCTGATTTCCATTATCCGGGACAACGACTGCGTGGCTTCCAGGCTGCTCAATACCATCGGCATCAGCATCCAGAAGCTCTATATTGACGTTCTGGCGGCCATGGGAGAGGACGCTCCGGCCAACAAGGAGGAGCTGTTAAAGGGAGCCAAGACAAAGGGCAGTACGCCCACACTGGACAGCTACAGCCGTGATCTGACGGAGCTTGCCAGGGCGGGAAAGCTGGATCCGGTGATCGGACGCGAGACGGAGATCAAGCGTCTGATTCAGATCTTAAGCCGTAGGACGAAGAACAACCCGTGTCTGATCGGTGAGCCGGGAGTCGGTAAGACGGCGGTGGTGGAAGGCCTCGCCCAGATGATTATCGAGGGAAATGTGCCGGAAACCATTGCGGAGAAACGCGTTCTGACGCTGGACTTATCCGGTATGGTGGCCGGATCCAAATACCGCGGTGAGTTCGAGGAGCGAATCAAGAAGGTGATCGCGGAGGTGATGGAGGACGGAGAAGTCCTTCTGTTCATCGATGAGATCCACACGATCATCGGCGCGGGAGGCGCGGAGGGCGCCATTGACGCCTCCAATATCTTAAAACCATCCCTGGCCAGAGGCGAGCTTCAGCTTATAGGCGCCACCACTATCGAGGAGTACCGCAAATATATTGAAAAGGACTCCGCCCTGGAACGCCGTTTCCAGCCGGTTACCGTGGAGGAGCCGTCGGAGGAGGAGGCCATAGCCATCTTAAAGGGCTTAAGAGGCCGCTATGAGGCGCACCACCATGTGACGATCACCGATGCGGCGCTTACGGCCGCAGTGAAGCTTTCCGCCAGGTATATCAACGACCGGTTCATGCCGGATAAGGCCATCGACGTAATCGATGAGGCAGCTTCCAAGGTACGCCTGACCGCGTTTGTGGAGCCGCCCGAGATCAAGGAGCTGGAGAAAGAGATCGAGAAGCTGGAGGATCAGAAGGAAGCCGCTATCCGGGACGAAGCGTATGAGAAGGCGGGCGCCATTAAAAAGAAACAGGAAAAGAAGAAAGAGAAGATCGATAAAATTCGTGAGAAATGGCAGAAGGATAAAGACACCAGGAAGCAGGTGGTCGATGAGGAAGAGATCGCCGATGTCGTCTCCAGCTGGACCAAGATTCCCGTAAGAAAGCTGGAGGAAGGGGAGAGCCAGAGACTGAAAAACTTAGAATCCATTCTCCACGAGCGTGTGATCGGCCAGGAGGAGGCGGTTACAGCCGTTGCAAAGGCGATCCGCCGCGGCAGGGTAGGGCTGAAGGATCCGAAGCGTCCCATCGGCTCATTCCTGTTCTTAGGGCCTACCGGTGTCGGAAAGACAGAGCTGTCCAAGGCACTGGCGGAGGCCATGTTCGGCACCGAGAACGCGCTGATCCGCGTCGATATGTCGGAGTACATGGAGAAGCACAGCGTCTCCAAGATGATCGGTTCCCCGCCAGGCTATGTGGGCTACGACGAGGGCGGCCAGCTCAGCGAAAAGGTGCGGAGAAATCCGTATTCCGTCATTCTTTTCGATGAGATTGAGAAGGCGCATCCGGATGTATTCAACATCCTCCTGCAGGTTCTCGACGACGGGCATATCACGGACGCGCAGGGACGTAAGATCGATTTTAAGAACACGGTTATTATCATGACGTCGAATGCGGGCGCGGAGAGCATCATTTCCCCGAAACGTCTGGGCTTCGGAGCGGTCGCCGATGAGAAGGCGGACTACAAGGTGATGAAGGACCGTGTGATGGAGGAAGTAAAGCATTTATTCAAGCCGGAGTTTATCAACCGAATCGATGAGATAATTGTCTTCCATCCGCTTAACAAGGGCCATATGAAGGACATTGTCACCATTATGCTGAAGGAAATCATGAAGCGGACGAAGGAACAGATGAACATCACACTCTCCGTGGATGAAGCTGCAAAAGAGTTCCTGATTAACAAGGGATATGATGAAAAATACGGTGCAAGGCCGTTAAGACGTACCATTCAGAGCAGTCTTGAGGATAGGCTGGCAGAGGAAATTCTGGATGGAGCGGTGAAAGAAGGGGATGAAGTTCTGGTGAGCCAGGGAGAATCGGAGTTAAAATTTTCTGTTCCCGAGCTCATAAAGAACTAGCCATTTGATTTGATTTCGTGTATAATGATGACAAGCGAAATCATTAAAGAGCGCTTCGCAAAAAGGATAAGTAAACAAGAATACTAGGAGGGCGTACAGATGCCGGTAATTGAAGAATTAATCCGCACAGAGCAGGATGGAACAATCAGTTTTGGTAATTACAAGTTAAGCACAAAGTCAAAATTACAGGATTTTGAGCACGATGGTGATTTATATAAAGTAAAGACGTTTTATGAGATTACGAAACTGGAGCGCAACGGCATGTTTGTCTATGAGTCCGTGCCGGGAACCGCTGTGGAACATTTTACCGTTTCGAACAACGGCGTGGAGTTTTCCGTCGAAGGAGACAAGGACGCACAGCTGACCATTCAGCTGGAGGATGATACCGAATATGAGGTATTCGTGGACGACGCGGCAGTGGGAAGCATGATGACCAACATGAGCGGTAAGCTGTCTGTCAGCGTGGAACTGAACGAGGAAGAACCTGTGTCTGTTAAAGTCGTAAGAAGATAAAATCAGAATGGCAGAAAGAGGCTGGCGGTTTACCAGCCTCTTTTTTAGTAGGAAAGGAGCAGCATGGCAAAAGCGAAAGCGACATCATTTTTCTGCAAAGAATGCGGATACGAATCGCCCAAATGGCTGGGACAGTGTCCCGGATGCAGGCAGTGGAACACCTTTGTGGAAGAGCTGACGGCGAAGAAGGAACCGGCGGCGAAGAGAGGTCTTGGAGCTTCCTATGGGAACGGCCAGGGCGGCGCAGGGGAAGGCGGCTTGTCAAAGATCAGGCCTTCCTATCTATCGGAGATATCGCTGGATGAACAGGACCGCATGCAGACCGGATACGAGGAACTGGACCGGGTGCTGGGCGGCGGCGTGGTGAGGGGCTCCCTCGTTCTGGTGGGCGGAGACCCGGGAATCGGCAAGTCTACTCTGCTCCTGCAGGTGTGCAGGAATCTGGCCGCGTCGGGACAGAAGGTGCTCTATATTTCGGGCGAGGAATCGTTAAAGCAGATCAAGCTGAGGGCCAACCGGATCGGGACTGTGACAGGGGAACTGAAATTTCTCTGTGAGACGAATCTCGATACGATTGAGGGCGCCATCTCCGGGGAGAAGCCGGATGTGGTGATCATTGACTCCATTCAGACCATGTTTCGGGAAGAGGTGACCTCGGCTCCCGGCAGCGTGGGGCAGGTGCGGGAATCCACGAATCTCCTGCTTCAGATCGCAAAGGGTGTGGGAATCGCCATTTTCATCGTAGGTCATGTGACGAAGGAAGGCGTGGTGGCCGGCCCGAGAGTATTGGAACACATGGTGGACACGGTGCTTTATTTCGAGGGGGACAGAAGCGCCTCCTACCGGATTATCCGCGGTGTGAAGAACCGTTTCGGCTCCACCAACGAGATCGGCGTCTTTGAAATGAGGGAAAGCGGGCTGGAAGAGGTGAAGAACCCGTCGGAATACATGCTGAGCGGCCGGCCGGAGGACGCGTCAGGCGCCGTGGTGGCCTGTTCCTTAGAGGGGACGAGGCCGGTGCTTTTAGAGGTGCAGGCGCTTATAACGCCTACTCTGTTCGGTATGCCCAGAAGAACGGCTGCGGGCACGGACTATAACCGGGTAAACGTGCTGATGGCGGTGTTGGAGAAGCGGTGCCACTATGAGCTTTCCCGGTATGACGCCTATGTGAATATTGCGGGCGGCCTGCGGATGAATGAGCCGGCCCTGGATCTGGCCATCGTCATGGCCGTGATCTCCAGCTTAAAGGACAGGCCTGTGAACCCGAGAACGATTATCTTCGGTGAAGTCGGCCTGGCCGGCGAGGTGCGCGCTGTTCCCATGGCGGAACAGCGGGTGAATGAGGCGAAGAAGCTGGGATTTGAGACGTGTATACTCCCGAAGACCTCACTGGACAAGATGAGGAAGATGGAGGGAATTCGCATGGTCGGAGTGGAAAATATCCGGGAGGCGATTTCGCTTCTGTAAGGGTGATAAATAGAGTGGGTACTGCCATTGCGGTAAAACCTGTAATGGAGTGCATCAGTAATCACCATAATAATGAAAGAAAGGAAAGCTGGTATGAGAGTCGGAATTCTGTCAGATACCCATGGCCTCTTGCGGCTTCAGGTAAAAGACGTATTAAAGACGTGCGATGTAATTTTACATGGCGGCGATATAAACAGAGAAACTATTATAAAAGAACTGGAAGCCTTTGCGCCTCTCTATGTTGTGCGCGGCAATAACGATAAGGAGTGGGCGGAGGGGCTGCCGGAGGAATTGAGCTTCTCTCTGGAGGGTGTGTCATTTTATATGGTCCACAATAAAAAAGGGGCTTCCCACGAAAGCGTATCCGGCGCCGATGTGGTTGTGTATGGCCATTCCCACCGCTACGACGAACGGGTCATCGACGGCACGCTCTGGCTGAATCCGGGAAGCTGCGGTCCGAGACGGTTTCACCAGCCCATCACCATGGCGGTAATGACCATCGAAGGCAGAGCATACCAGGTGGAAAAGCTGGAATTTGCCCATGAGGAAGCGGGAGGAGCAGGTATATGAGTGAGCGGCCCAGGCTGGACAGAACCCTGGATGGGAAGACCTTTAGAAGCTACTATTATCTGAAGGAAGAGCTGACGGCATTTTGCCGGGAAAACGGGCTGCCTGTCTCCGGCGGCAAGATCGAGATTACGGAGAGAATCGCCTGTTTCCTCGATACGGGAGATGTGCTCCCGGTTTCTGCAAAGACAAAGAGCAGGCCGGAGGTGGGAGAGATCAGCGAGGATAAAAAGATCGAACCTGATTTCGTGTGCAGTGAAAAGCACAGGGCCTTTTTTCGAAAAGCCATCGGCAGTGGATTTTCCTTTAACGTGTCCTTTCAGAAATGGCTGAAAAGCAACACCGGTAAAACCTACGGAGAGGCCATAGATGCTTACGGCCAGATTATGGAGGAGAAGAAGAAAGGAAAGACAACGATCGACCGGCAGTTCGAGTACAATACGTATATCCGGGATTTCTTCGCGGACAATGAAGGACGCACCCTGGATGAGGCGATTCGGTGCTGGAATTATAAAAAAGGGATTCAGGGACACAACCGTTATGAAAAATCAGATTTATCAGCACTTTCATGAGGAACAGGAGAAGTCATGCAGATAAGGAAAATGAGAATCGAGGATTATGAAAACGTCCGCAGGCTGTGGATGAGCACTCCCGGGATGGGACTGAATGATGTGGACGATTCCGAGGCGGGGATCGGCAGATTCCTGATGCGCAATCCCAATACGTGCTTTATCGCTGTCAACGGCGATGAGGTAGCCGGTGTTATCCTAAGCGGACACGACGGACGCAGAGGCTATGTCTATCATACCGCGGTGGCGGCTAAGGAGCGGAACCGGGGAATAGGAAGCACTCTGGTGCAAAAAGCGATGGACGCTCTGGAGAACGAGGGGATCAGCAAGGTAGCTCTGGTGGTATTTGACCGGAATGAAACCGGGAATAAATTCTGGGAAAAACGTGGATTTACGGTGAGAAACGATCTGGTTTACCGGAACAAAGCCGTGAAAGAAATGGTCAGGATCGATACGTGATTCGGGAAAGTATGGCCTGTCCGGCATCACCCCCCTGTCAAGTAGACAGGCTGAATATCTAAAGCAAAGTACAGATTAACGATCACACAGATTTGTGTGGTCGTTTTTTTATGCACTCCATTTCTCTATATATTTCTCAATTCTCTTATTGGTAGGAATTGGATATTCTTAAATTATCTCAGACTGTAACGCTTCATTCCTTACTTCCAATGGTGTTTTACAATGATATCTATCGCCTGGCATATGGAAAGTGCTCCTTCATGATGCGGATAAAGCTCTTTAGCATCTCGTTTCCCTGAAGCGTCTTATAATACGCCCCGAAGGAGAGCGGCTCCAGCCCGGCTACGGGAATCCGGATGAGGGAGGGATCCGGGGGAATCAGCAGATCCGGGAGTACAGAGATGCCGTAGCCGGCCTTTACCAGGACCGTCTCGGCTTCACTGGATTCGCAGAAGTAGAAGTCAGAAGGTGAACGGCCGCCCATCAGCTGCCCCTGGAACTGGGCGACAGCAGCCGGCGTCTTGGCCGGATCGTTTAAGACCAGTTTTTCCTTTTCTAAATCCGCCACCGTCACGGTTTCCAGGGCAGACAGGGGATTGTCCCGGGAGCAGACACAGGAGATGGTGACCTTCCGCAGCTCTTTGTAGAATCCGGGTACTTTTCTGGAGTCAGGCTCCTGAAATCCGATGACCGTATCCACCTCTTCCTCCTCCAGAAGACGGTAGAGCTGCCGGAACGGTACGACGCGAAGCTCCGGATGCACCGTTGGACAGGAGGCGGCCAGCAGGCGGAGAACATCGGCCAGAAGGAACATGTGGGAGTAGCTGTGGCAGCCGATGGAGAACAGCTGTATTTCCTGTTCCAGGGGATTCTCGAACCGTTTTGTGGCCCGGATGGTCAGGGCGAGTATGTTCCTGGCGTCGTTTAAAAAGAGCGTGCCTTCCTGTGTCAGGTTCACCGTGCGGGTGGTGCGCACGAAGAGCTTCACATTCAATTCTGTCTCCAAGGAGTGGATCTGATGCGTGACGGCCGGCTGGGTGATGCTTAACTGTTCCGCGGCTCTGGCAAAGCTCAGCGTCTCCGCGACAGCCAGAAAGCAGGAAAGTTGAAAGGTATTCATGGATTTACCTCCTCTGATTAATAAAAGTATTTTATTAATGATAACATTTTTTGAATTCACTTACAAGGGAAAATCGAGTAGAATCATTCGTAACCGGTCTGTTAACCATGAAACAGTTAGGGACCGAATAATCAGAAAGGAGTTAGAAAAGGCATGTATGAGAGTAATATCATCTGGCTTTTGAAACAGTTGAATATTTCCCTGGACCAGTATGGAAGGGAGGAGATGAAGAGTGAGGATATTACTCCGTCACAGGGCTGGGTACTGAATTATCTGTTCTCCTGCGGGGAACAAGCCACGTATGCCACGGATATCCACGCGGAATGTGGGATTTCCAGAGCCGCGATCTCTTCCATGCTCAAGGGGCTGAAGAAGGGCGGTTATATCGAGATGAGGGCGGTCTCCGGTGACGACCGGAAGAAACGGATCACCCTGACTGCGAAGGCGTACAGGGCCAGAAAGACGATCGAGAGTGTCCTGAAACGGCAGATGGAGCGGCTATGCAGCGGGCTCTCCGGGGAAGAACTGGAGCTCTTTACATACACCTTGAACAGAATGATTTCAAACATAAAAACAGATTGTGTAAAGGAGGAATAACTATGATAAAAACACTGCTTAAGCAGGTGAAACAGTATAAAAAGGAGTCGCTGCTGACTCCGCTGTTTACCGCGCTGGAGGTGCTGATGGAGGTGCTGATCCCGTTTATAACGGCTTCCATCATAGATAAGGGAATCGAACAGGGGAACATCGGCCAGGTGTATTTCTACGGAGGGCTGATGCTCATTATGGCATTTTTAAGCCTTCTGTCCGGTGTTCTGGCGGGGAAATATGCGGCAGCGGCCTCGTCGGGATTTGCCTGTAATTTGAGAGACGGAATGTATGAAAACATCCAGAGATTTTCATTTTCAAACATCGACAAGTACAGTACAGCCGGCCTGGTTACCCGAATGACGACCGACGTCACTAATGTACAGAACTCTTACCAGATGATACTGAGGATTGCGGTGAGGGCGCCGTTAATGCTGGTATGCAGCATGGCCATGTGCTTCTTAATCAATGTAAGACTGAGCCTGATTTTCCTGGCGGCCATTGTGGTTCTGGCGGCTGCGCTGGGGCTGATCATGACCAGGACGACAAAAATCTTTGACGAAGTGTTCCGCAAATACGACGACTTAAACGCCAGTGTGCAGGAAAATGTATCCGCCATCCGCGTGGTCAAGGCGTTTGTGAGGGAAGAACATGAAAATAACAAATTCACAAGGGCCGCAGAAAATCTATACCGCCTGTTTGTGAAGGCGGAGGGCCTTCTGGCTCTCAACAACCCGGTGATGATGCTGGTGGTCTACGGCTGTATCATCTCCCTGTCCTGGTTCGGCGCGAAGTTCATCGTCGTGGGCGGACTGACGACAGGAGAGCTGACCTCCATGTTCAGCTACGTTATGAGCGTTCTGATGTCCCTGATGATGCTGTCCATGATCTTCGTCATGGTGACAATGAGTGCGGCCAGCGGAAGGCGTATCGCTCAGGTGCTGGATGAGAAGGCGGATTTGACGAACCCGGAGAATCCCCTTATGAGCATTCCTGACGGAAGTATTTCCTTCAGCCACGTGAGCTTTTCCTATAAGCACGGAAGCGGGGAAGAGACACTTCATGACATCGACTTACAGATCAGGCCGGGTGAGACCATCGGTATCATCGGCGGTACCGGAAGCGGAAAAACCAGTCTGGTGAACTTAATCAGCCGTCTCTATGATGTGGACAAAGGCGTCGTCCGCGTAGGCGGAAATGATGTCCGCTGCTACGATATGGAAGTGCTGAGAGACCAGGTGGCTGTCGTACTGCAGAAAAATGTCCTGTTTTCGGGAACGATTCTCGACAACCTGCGCTGGGGCAGGGAGGACGCCACCTGGGATGAATGCAGGGAAGCGTGCCGCCAGGCGTGTGCAGACGAGTTTATCGAACAATTTCCGGATCAGTATGAAACCTGGATTGAACAGGGAGGCAATAACGTCTCCGGAGGGCAGAAACAGAGGCTCTGTATAGCGCGGGCGCTGTTAAAGAAACCGAAGATCCTGATTCTGGACGATTCTACCAGCGCGGTGGATACCGCTACGGACGCGAAGATCCGTAAGTCCTTCGTGCAGAAGATCCCCGGCACCACCAAGCTGGTGATCGCCCAGAGAATCTCCAGTGTGCAGGATGCGGACCGGATTCTGGTGCTGGATGACGGCCGGATCAGCGGATTCGACACCCATGAGAATCTGTTGAAGACAAATGAGATTTACTGTGAAATCTATGAGACGCAGATGAAGGGCGGCGGGGACTTTGACCAGCCTTTGACTGCGGCAGAGACCGGAAAGGATGGTGTGAGAGTATGACAGAAGAGAGAACGGGGACGAAGGGCCAAAAGAGAGATACAAAAATGCTGTGCCATGTCATGAAACGGATCCTGTGCTATATGCTGAAAAATTATAAATTTTCGTTTTTTATGGTGGTAGTCTGTATTCTGGGTGCGGCCCTGGCCACACTTCGCGGCACGCTGTTTATGCAGAGCCTGATCGATGACTACATTATGCCCCTTACGAGTGCCCGGACACCGGATTTTTCATCACTGGCAGCCGCCCTGGGGTCACTGGCAGTCACCTACGGGCTGGGCGTTGTGTGTGCCTATGCCTACAACCGGATTATGGTCAATGTGAGCCAGGGAACCATGAAAAAGCTGAGGGTGGAGCTGTTTACCCACATGGAGTCACTGCCTGTGAAATACTTCGACACTCATGCACACGGCGACATTATGTCTGTCTATACCAATGATGTGGATACCTTAAGACAGCTGATCAGCCAGAGCATTCCGCAGGTGGTAAATTCAACCGTCACCATCGTGACAACGCTGGTCAGCATGATCGTGCTGGACATTCCGCTGACCGCGGTGACGCTTATCATGACGGGGCTCATGCTGTTTGCCACATCGAAGCTGGGCGGCAAATCAGCGGCTTATTTTATCCGGCAGCAGAAAGATCTGGGAAACGTCAACGGTTACATCGAGGAGATGATGGATGGGCAGAAGGTGGTCAAGGTGTTCTGCCATGAGGAGAAGAGCCTGGAGCAGTTCCGCCGGATCAATGAGGAACTGCGGGAGAGCGCCAATCTGGCCAACAAGTTTTCGAACATCATGATGCCTGTCAACGCGAACCTTGGAAATATCAGCTATGTGCTTTGTGCGGTCGTCGGCGCGGTCATGGCGCTGGGCGGCTATTGGGGGCTGACGCTGGGAACGCTGGTTTCATTTTTAACGCTCAATAAGAACTTTACGCAGCCTGTGACCCAGATCAGCCAGCAGATGAACAGCATCGCCATGGCCATGGCCGGAGCGGAGCGTATTTTCCGAATGCTGGACGAAGAGCCGGAGGAAGATCACGGCTATGTGGAACTGGTCAACTCGGATATGACGCCTGACGGCAGCATCACGGAAACAAAGGAGAGAACCGGCATGTGGGCGTGGAAGCACCCCCACAAGGAGGATGGGACCGTTACCTATACAAAACTGGAAGGCGATGTGACGTTCAACGATGTGGATTTTGGCTACGACGACAACAAGATCGTACTGCATGGCATCAGGCTTTACGCCACGCCAGGACAGAAGATCGCGTTTGTCGGAAGCACGGGAGCCGGAAAAACCACCATCACCAACTTAATCAACCGGTTCTATGACATTCAGGATGGAAAGATCCGCTATGACAACATCAATATCAATAAGATTAAGAAGCCGGATTTAAGGCGGTCCATGGGAATGGTCCTTCAGGATACCCATTTATTTACCGGAACCGTTATCGATAACATCCGGTACGGACGTCTTGATGCGACGGATGAGGAGTGTATCGCGGCCGCGAAGCTGGCCAATGCCCATGGCTTTATTAAACGCCTTCCGGATGGCTATGATACCATGCTGACCGGAGATGGGGCGAACTTAAGCCAGGGCCAGCGGCAGCTTCTCTCCATTGCCAGGGCCGCGGTTGCAGACCCGCCTGTGCTGATTCTCGACGAGGCCACCTCCTCCATCGATACGCGCACCGAAACGCTGGTGCAGGAAGGCATGGACCGGCTCATGAGGGGGAGAACCACATTTGTGATCGCCCACAGGCTGTCTACCGTGCGCAATTCAGACTGCATCATGGTTCTGGAACAGGGCAGAGTTATCGAGCGGGGAACCCATGAGGAACTGATCGGGGAAAGGGGCCGGTACTACCAGCTGTATACCGGAAATGCGATCGGATAACCGGACTGGGCCGTATCTGGCATATTGCCGGAACTTTTTTACAAATCGTTTGCCCGTTATACCTTTAAGTATTATAATGGTCAGTAAGGAGGGGCAAAATGATCGAAAATGTTGAAAAAGCAAAGAATCACGCGCCGGAAAAGACGGGGCGAAAGGAAAAACGGGCGACCATATCCGGAAAGATTAATAAGCGCCTGATCAGCATCCTGTTCCCGGCGCTGGCAGTTCTGATTTTTGTTACCTGCTATATCGCCGCACTGGCGGTTACCAACCTGAGCTATCAGGTGACCGAGGGCCAGACGAAGAATGCGGTGGACACGGTAGATGAGTTCTTTAACGGCAAGAAGAGCGCCGTGGGAATTTTAAGCTATAATGAAGAGCTTCGCCGGCTGCTGGAAGAGGCGCCGACCGCGGAGCAGATTGCCGGGGCGCCGGGGAAAGAGGCGGCGGTTACGCTGCTGGAGCGGGCCTACGACACCATGGTTTCTGACGGAGTACAGGCCGTATGGCTGGCCGGAATCGGCAACGACACGTATCTGATGCAGACCGGAGAGGCGTGGACCGCCGATCTGGCCGGTATCGACTGGGACGAACAGGTTCTGGAGACGATGGGGCCGGTTGTGACGGATCCGTTTCTCGATCCGGTTACCGGAAAGATGGTTATCTCCGTCGTGGCCCCGGTTCTCTCTCTGGATGACAGCAGTATCACCGGATACGTTGGATTTGACGTGTTCCAGGACCATTTTTCACAGCTGCTCCAGGATATCAGAATCGGAAAGGGCGGCACGCTGGAACTGGTTACCGGCGATGAGTCCCTGGTATACAGCTTCGATGCCAGCCTTATTAACAGGACGGTGGATGAGGTGGATAATCTGAGTCAGGAATATATAGACGGTATCCAGAACCAGTATACCGGCGCCATGACTTATACATATGAAGGTAAAAAGTATTACTCCATCTTTGCAAAGAGCGAAGCAACGGGATGGGCCACAGTCGGAAGCATACCGGTGGAGGAGATCAACGCCCCCAGAAATCAGCTGATCGCGGTCATGGTGGTGATCTCGGTTCTCATACTGATCGCAGTTATGGTCATAGTGATCAGGCTGGTAAGGAAACTTCTTTCTCCGCTTTACGACATTGCGGTCAAGGTGGAAGGCTTTTCCAGGGGAGATTTCAGCGTGGATCTGAAGAACGACAGCGACGATGAGATCGGCCTGCTGGCTGCCAGTGTGAGGGGGACCATCCAGTCTCTCAAGGACATGATCTCCAATGCGACAACGGTCCTCGCAGAACTCTCTGACGGAAACCTGCGCCTTACGGTAGACGGTGTCTATGAGGGAGAATTCGGGAAGATCAAGGAGGCGCTGGAGGAAATCGCTGCTTCCTTAAATGATACGCTGGGGCGGATCTACGAGAGTGCCGATCAGGTATCTGAAGGGGCAGCACAGCTATCCTTCGGAGCCCAGTCCCTCTCACTGGGAGCGGCCGAGCAGGCGGGAGCCATCGAGAATCTGGCTGCGGCCATTCATGAGGTCTCCAACCAGGTGGATCATAATGCGGGGAATGCGAAGGCGGCCAGCGATAAGTCGAAGGAACTGGGCGGTGAGATTCTGGAGCAGAACCAGCAGATGAAGAAGCTGATTGCGGCCATGGACGAGATCAGGAAGAATTCCGGAGAGATCGGGGAGATCATCAGGGTTATTGAAGACATCGCGTTTCAGACGAATCTGCTGGCGCTGAACGCGGCCGTGGAAGCGGCAAGGGCCGGTGACGCGGGCAGAGGCTTTGCCGTAGTAGCGGAGGAGATCCGCAGTCTGGCCGGAAAGAGCGCCGAGGCGTCGAAGAGCACTGCGGCGCTGATCGAAAAGTCGGTCAGATCCGTGAAGCACGGGGCAGGGATCGCGGACACGGCGGCCCAGGCACTGGAAACCGTGGCCCAGGAATCCGTGAAGATGACCGATACGGTCGACCGGATATCGAAGGCATCGGCGGAACAGTCCCGCTCCATTACCGAGATTACCAGGAACATCACTCAGATTGCCTCCGTGGTGCAGACCAATTCGGCGACAGCGGAGGAGAGCGCAGCGGCCAGCGAGGAATTGTCGAGTCAGGCGCAGCTGCTGAAGGACTATGTCTCCAGGTTTCAGCTGGATAAATAAGCTTTGAGATTCAGCCTTAACACGGGGGACTGCCGCCGGCAGTCCTCCGTTTCTGGATAAACTTTCGAATTTTTGTATTTTTTATAAAAAACTGTTGCAATTTAAAAACAGGTATGCTATACTCTCATAGTGTTCAGATGAAACATGAAAGAAACAAGCCATAGGGGAATAGTTCAATGGTAGAGCAACGGTCTCCAAAACCGTAAATGGGGGTTCGAGCCCCTCTTCCCCTGCTCAGTAAAAAGTGTGAACGGATAAGAAAAAGCTGGAAAGTCCTTGATCAGTAAGGAGTTCCGGCTTTTCTTTTTTTGCGGAGTAAGAGTGGCATACGCATTCTTTATGCTTCCCTTTGAATACCGGATGTGTTATAATCTTAAAAAGAATATATGTTCGGGCTGAAGACCACTTTATGATGAGGTGCCTATATGAAAAAAGCGATACTATACAAGATCAGTTATTTGGTTGAAGTGGATGAAGAAGAGGTCAGCGACCACAAGGGAAAAGAGAAGTTCTGGAAGCTGGCGTGGGGCAAACTGCCGGAGCAGGAGATTGTGCTGGATGATCAGCATAAGGCGGAATGGCAGTCAACCAGCACGATTTATCTGGATCCGCTGACGATGAACTGCGGCCAGTGCGCGAAGTGTCATGGCTGGACCA
The DNA here is from genome assembly GCF_051132295.1 of Hungatella sp. SB206. NCBI lineage: Bacteria > Bacillati > Bacillota > Clostridia > Lachnospirales > Lachnospiraceae > Hungatella > Hungatella sp. SB206. Next base: position 2,503,603 of record NZ_CP096603.1, read on the forward strand.
CGGACCGGGAGAAGCCTGATCCGATCCGGGGATTGTCGAACGGAGCGACGGTGAACGGCGAGCTGCTCTGTGACGAGTGCCTGCCGGAACATCACCCATGGGCTTTTTGAGACTGTGAAGCGCCCGGAATCGGTTGCTGTTAATCCCCCTGGGGAATATAATATACTAAATGAATTCGTATTTGTACAAAACAGCCGGGAGGAACTATGGGAGATATCTATCTGATTTCTGACACACATTTTGGTGATTCGGGGGCCATCCTCAGATATGAGGGAAGACCCTTTCAGGATGGAAGAGAAATGAATGAACAGATGATCGAGAACTGGAACCGTGTGGCCGGAGCGGAGGACACGGTGTACCATCTTGGGGATTTTGCCTGCTACTTAAGCAGGGAAGAGATTAAGGAGATTGCGAACCGCTTAAACGGGAGAAAGATACTAATTGCCGGTAATCATGACCGGATGTTCACGACCAGGGACTGGCTGGACTTTGGCTTCGATGAGGTGTATTTTCTTCCTGCTGTGCTGGAGGATTTTTACATCCTGTCCCATGAGCCTGTGTATGTGAATATCAACAGCCCTTACGCCAATATCTTCGGTCATGTTCATGGGAATCCCATGTACCAGGACGTATCCGCCAGGAGCTTCTGCGCCTGTGTGGAGCGGATTGGTTACGCGCCTGTCCCCTTCGAATCGGTGAAGCAGGCGATTCGGGATCAAAACAGGTAGAGGAGTGTTTTTTACCGGCATGTCCTTGTAATGCGGACAGTTGTGCGGGGAGGCACGAACCCTCTGGTCGTTTTATATGAAAATAATAGGGTATTTCTGTAAAAATAGATGACGTTCAAAGTTATAAATGAGAATCATTCCCGACATTAGTATTTGGTGATTGCAAAAGTGCATAGTGGTAAATCACAGACATCCTTCAAACAAAGCAAAATGCACAAGAAAAGGTGACATTTCTCTTCATGAAACGTAATTTGACAAATTGCGTCAGAAGTGATATAAATGTTTCAACAACTTTTTAACTGTTTATTTTGAGAAGGAGTCATGATTATGAAACAGTATAAGATTATGTTACCAGGCGTTGCCGAAGCAAAAGAGTTTGTTGCTGCTGCTACAAAATGTGATTTCGATATAGACGTATATTACAATAGAGTGACCATCGACGCAAAGTCTATATTAGGTGTGTTAAGCCTTGATTTAACGAAGGCTCTTACCGTGGAGTTCAACGGAGAGAATGTAGAATTCGAAACATACTTATTGGAAAAAGCACCGAGCAGGATTCATGCGGCATAAGCAGCAGAACACTCGACAAGCGACAGGAAAGGGAATTGTGATCCATGGGGACACAGTTCCCTTTTTCTGTCTGCTGGCAGCGATGCGGGGTGGGGCTGGCAGCAGCGGCAGTGGTTATGATGGCTGTCACAGGTTGGTTTAAGAACTTCGTTCAGGAAAGGAGGGTACCGGAATGGCTGACGGGGAAAAGAAAGTAATTAAAATATCGGTCCGTAACCTGGTGGAATTCGTGATGCGTTCCGGTGACCTGGACAACAGGCGGACTGCAGGGGCAGAGAAGACGGCCATGCAGGAGGGAAGCCGGATACACCGGAAGATCCAGCGGCGCATGGGGGCGGATTACCACGCGGAGGTGGTATTAAAGCATCTGGTGGAGGAAGAGCAGTTTGAGATCCTGGTGGAGGGCCGGGCCGACGGCATTATAGAGGCGCCATCGGGCGTCACCATCGACGAGATCAAGGGCGTCTACATGGATCTATATTATCTGAACGAACCCATCGAGGTCCACATGGCTCAGGCCATGTGCTACGGCTACTTCTACTGCTTCGATCATCAGCTGACCGGGGCCGTGATGCAGCTGACCTACTGCAATATCGAGACAGAAGAGATCAAGCGTTTCCAGTCGGAAAAAAGCTTTGAGGAGCTGGAAAACTGGTTTGCCGGACTGATCCACGAGTACGTGAAGTGGGCCGATTACTTATACCACCACGGCCTGCGGCGGGATGAGTCCATTAAGGATCTGGAATTTCCCTATCCTTACCGGAAGGGGCAGAAGGAGCTGGCAGTATCGGTCTACCGCAGCATTGCGCGTAAGAAGAATCTGTTTATTCAGGCGCCCACCGGTATCGGAAAGACGCTGTCCACCGTCTATCCGGCGTTAAAAGCCATCGGCGAGGGCCTTGGGGACAAGCTGTTTTATCTGACGGCGAAGACCATTACGCGCGGTGTGGCGGAGGAGACGTATGAGATCCTGCGGAAAGGCGGCCTGTACTTCAGCACAGTCACGATTACGGCAAAGGAGAAGCTCTGCTTCCTGGAGAAGCCGGAGTGCAATCCGGACGCCTGTCCCTATGCCAAAGGCCATTTCGACCGGGTGGGGGATGCGGTGTTTGACGTGATTCACCAGGAAGCGGGGATCACCAGGGAGACGGTCTTAAAGTATGCGGAGCAGCACCGGGTATGTCCTTTCGAATTCTGCCTCGATATCAGCAACTGGGTCGACGGTATCATCTGCGACTACAACTATGTATTTGACCCCAATATCAGGCTGAAACGGTATTTTTCCGAGGGAATATCGGGAGACTATCTGTTCCTTGTAGATGAGGCGCACAATCTCGTGCCCAGGGCGAGGGAGATGTACAGCGCGGTGGTGTATAAGGAGGACTTTCTTCTTATTAAAAAGATCGTGAAACCGAAGGACCAGAAGCTGGCCGGGCTTTTAGACCGGTGCAACAAGCAGCTGCTGGAGATGAAGCGGGAATGCGAGGGCTACACGATCCTGACGGATATCAAGCTGTTTATGACTGCCGTCATGTCGCTGTTCGGTGAGATGGAGAAATTCATGGACAGCTTTCCGGAATTCGAGGACCGTGATCTGGTGCTGGATTTTTACTTTGCGCTCCGGGATCTGCTGAACACCTATGACCGGGTGGATGAGAATTATCGGATCTATACGGAATTTTTATCGGATGGACGCTTTATGCTCCGGCTGTTCAATATGAATCCGGCGAAGAATTTGAAAGAGTGCCTGGATAAGGGTAACAGCACCGTGTTTTTTTCTGCCACATTGCTGCCTGTCCAGTATTACAAGGAGCTGCTGAGCGGGAATCAGGAGGAATACGCCGTGTACGCGGAATCCCCCTTCGACCGGGACAAACGGCTCCTGCTGGCGGCAAACGACGTTAGCAGCCGCTACACGAGAAGAAATGAGCGGGAATTCAAGAAGATCGTCGAGTATATCCGGAGGATTGTCTCGGCCCATGCGGGTAACTATATGGTATTTCTGCCGTCCTATCAGTATATGCGGGAGGTGGAACAGCTGCTTGCCGGGCTGGATGAGGGTGGGAAGGAGTTCGCATGGCTCGCCCAGTCGTCCCACATGACAGAACAGGAGCGGGAGGTTTTTCTGGAGGAGTTTAAAGAGGACAGGGAGGATTCCTTCGTGGGCCTGTGTGTGATGGGCGGCGTGTTTTCGGAGGGGATCGATTTAAAGGAAGGACGGCTCATCGGGGCGATTATTGTGGGGACGGGGCTTCCCATGGTGTGCACGGAGCAGGAGATACTTAAGGGATATTTCGATGAGAAGGAGCAGAAGGGCTTCGACTACGCGTATCAGTATCCCGGCATGAACAAGGTGATGCAGGCGGCCGGGCGGGTGATCCGAACCGTGTCCGATGAGGGCGTGATCGCCCTGCTGGATGACCGTTTTTTAAAACCGGACTATCAGGCACTGTTCCCCAGGGAATGGGATGGCTATTACGCCGTGAACTTAAACAGCGTGTCCGGGATTGTGACAGAATTCTGGGAAGAAAGGGAGAGACAAAGGCTATGATGAAACTGAGACTTCGGCCCTGCAAGAGGGAAGACGGCAGGGAAGTAATGAAATGGTTCTCCGATGAGAGGCAGATGCGCATGTGGTGCCGCGACGGATTTACCTTTCCGCTGACGGACGGGCAGATGGACGCCTATTACGCGGAGCTGGAGCGCGATCCCCGTGCATGGGGCTTTACGGCCCTGGATGAAGACGGGAAACCGGTGGGAAGCTTTAAGATGGCTGCGGCGGATTATGAGGCGGACAGCGTCCATATGGGATACATTGTCCTGGCGCCGGAGGTGAGAGGACGCGGCGTGGGGCAGCAGATGGTGTCCATGGCCGTAACGTACGCCGTGGAGCTTCTAGGTATGAAGCGGGTGACGCTCAAGGTATTCGACTGCAATCCAGGCGCGAAGCACTGCTACGAAAAGGTGGGATTCCGGGAAGAGGAGTATCGAAAGGAAGACTTTCCTTACCGGGAGGAGATGTGGGGGAATTCTCTGATGGCATACAACCGGCGCTGACCGGGCGGTCCCTGCCGAAGCGTGTGTGAAAATCACTTTCCGACACGCTCCGCCGGGGCGCTTACATCATGTCCATAAACTGTTTGGAAGCCTGGGAAACGGGAAGGCTTTCATTATAGGCGACGATCATCTGGCGTGCGGGCATCTTTTCCGTGAGCTTGACGATGAATAAGTCTTTGTCATTTTCCGGGATGCAGAAATCGGGAACAAAGGCGATTCCCAGGCCGATTCGTGCCAGATCGATCAGCAGATCGTTGCTGCTCAGCTCGATCTCCGGAACCAGGTCCAGCTGTTCCCGCTGGAACATATGGTGCAGGAATTCGCTGGTGGTGCTCTTCCTGTCCAGCATCAGGATGGGGTATGTCTGCAGCTTTTGCAGGCTGACCGTCTCGCCCTTCAGCGAGAAATACTCCTGATTGGCGACGAAGACGTCGTGAAATTCATTGATCACCCGGACGTTCTGTGAATTGGAGAGGCCCGAGTTAGGATAGTTGGTGATGATGAAATCAACCTGTCCGTTCTCCAGTAAGTGGGCGCACTCGATGGAGGTCTGGTTGGTGACTTTTATATGAACATTGGGGTAAGCCTTGTGGAAGCGGTTTAAGTACGGAATCAGGTAGTAACGGCAGATGGTATCGCTGGCGCCGATGCGCAGCTGGCCGCCGTTTAGGGTGTTGGCCTCCAGAAGCTGATTTTCCCCTTTTTGAATCAAATTGATGGCGGGTTCCACGTGTTTTAAGAGAATCTCGCCTTCCGGGGTAAGTTGGACTTTTTTTGTGCTCCGGATGAAGAGCGTCTGATTCAGCTTTTTCTCCAGCACTTTGATGGACTGGCTGACCGCCGACTGTGAAATAAACAGCTGTTTCGACGCTTCGGAGAAGCTCAGTGTGGCAGCAACATGGTAAAATACTTTATACAATTCATAATTAATATCCATTATTAGTCCTCCTTATAAATCTAAGGACATTCTATCACGAATGCGATGGATTTGTAAAGGAAATTGACAAAAATACCAGATTATGGTAACTTGGTGTAACAGTTCAGACGGCGGAAAAATCAGTGCAAAGGCGGGCGTTAAGCTTGCTTATAAGACCGTTTTTGCACTGATTTTTACATCGGATGGATATCCGATGCTTCTTGGCCGGTTTATCGGTCAAGAAGATGAGCTGTCTGAACTGTTACAACTTAGCAGTCAGAAGGAGAGTAAGATTTATGCATGACGATTTTTATCAGATGTACCTGGAAGAAATGAAAGCGATCACTCCCTGTACGCAGGAGGAGAACACGCAGCTGTTAAATGATGCCGCGGCCGGGAATGAGGGGGCGAAGAAGCGCCTCATCGAGGGGAATCTGGAAGCCGCCTTAACCTGTGCGAAAGCGTATGACGGAAAGGGAGTACTTTTGACGGACCTGGTCGCCGAGGCGAACATGGCGCTTACTATGGCCGTGACGGAATTCCTAACCAATCCGGGAGACGGTGATTTCGAGGGCTTTTTGACGGCGCGGATGAAGGAAGCACTTGATCTGGCTGTGGAGGAGGAAGAGTCCGCGGAGCAGACCGGAGAGGAACTGGCTGCCAGAGTCAACGTACTGCAGACCGTATCCCAGGCGCTTGCCAGGGAGCTGGGGCGTGAGGCTGCGGTGGAAGAGCTGGCGGATAAGATGAAGATGACTGTAGATGAAGTGAAGGACATCATGAAGATGGCCATGGATGCCATGAGCATGAATGCGGAAAACGCGGATCTGGAAGAACTGGCAGAAGTGGAAGGAATAGAAATTACCGAGGCTGCGGAGGAAGAAGAGGAATGAAACTATATCTGATACGCCATGGACAGACGGACTGGAATATACAGGGAAAGATTCAGGGCAGTCACGACATACCCTTAAATGACACGGGAAGAGCCCAGGCGAAGCTTGTGGCGGAGGGGATGGACAGCCGGCCGGTGACAAAGATATTTTCCAGCACGCTGATGCGGGCGGTGGAGACGGCACGGATGATCGGCGACCGCCAGCAGGTGGAGACTTATCTGGTCCCGGGACTCATCGAGGTGGAATTCGGAAAATGGGAAGGCATGACCTGGGATGAGATAAAGGAACAGTATCCGGCAGAGTATGAGCGCTGGTCCATCAATCCGGTGGATGTGGCACCGCCCGGCGGTGAAACCCAGATGGAGGCCATGGAACGGGTAGCAGGGGCCATAGAAGCCGTCATGGAGATGACAAACGGCAGGGAAGATATCGCGGTCGTGTCCCACGGTGCGACCATGGCTTATATTGTCGCCTATTTAATGAGAAACCATCCGGAAGAAGCGGAGATTATAGTAGATAACGCCAGCATTACTACCGTGAATTACAATCCCATCACGCAGGATTATATGCTGCTGGAGGTGAACGACACCGCGCATCTCTGTAAGAGGTAGCGGCACTCTGTACGTTTACCAGGGCACGGAATGGGATAATTGGATAAAGAGTATTGCAAACAGCATGGGAATCACCGCATATCCGGGGCTTACCTGGCCTCTCTGCAGCAGGACGTAGAGAGAGCCTAAAAGGGTCAGCACGGTAAAGATCAGCGCGAGGGTTTTAAATGCTGTTTTTTTCATATTCATGGTGTGTTCCTTTCTTTTTCGGTTACGGGGAGTGTCTCACCGGAGAACTGGAGGGTGACGGCTTTGACTTCTTTATACTGTCTGCCAGCCAGCTTTTTCGGTTCCTCGTAGTCGTCTGTATTTGGAAAGATGACGGAATCGGAGTCAGTGTATGCCACAATACCGAGGGGGATTTTTTCATCTGTCCGGATGGGGGAAGACCCTGCCAGCCAGGAATCCGCAGTATTTTTATAATGGTTGGAACCGAGCATGACTTCGTACCGACCCTCCCCGCAGGAAAAGGTAATGGAGTCATCGGAAAACAGAATGGCGACGCGGTCTTCTTCCTGGCCGGACTGGCTGAAAACCGAGGAAGCGGCGGTTTCCCACTGCCCCTGTTCGTTCAGCGTTTCGACGGAAAAGAGAAGAGAAGAAATCCCGGGTTCCGTTTTATAATCATAGAATTTTACACTGCGTCCGGTCTCAATTAAGGCGACAGTCTGCTGTTCCTTTTCCGTCAGCTCAGCCTTCTGAATTGTCATGGCGCCGTCCTGTTTCCCGAAACATCCGGCTAACAGAAAAACAAGACTGAATGCCAGCGCAGTTCTTATGGATCGTTTTTTTTCCATAGAGATCTCCTTTTTTGTTTGTTTTTTCATTATATCATATTGGAACGGAGAAGTAATGGATATTTGTTATTTATGGAATATGTTCCCACTTTTTTACATATACTAAAAAAGAATGATACAACCTATAACAGGAAAGAAAAGGAGCGTTTTCAATATGGCGAGAGGCGTAAGAAAATCACCGGTGGAAAAATTACAGGATCAGTTAAATGAGGTAAGAGAGAGCATCAAACAGTATGAGAACTGCCTCGTTACCTTAAAAGAAAAGGAAAAAGCATTAAACGAACAGATCGAACTGGAGGAGTTTAAAACAATCCGCGGCCTGCTCACAGAACAGGGAATCGGAATGGAAGAATTGAAAGAAATGCTGGAGTCGAATGTGACCGCAGTGGAAGAGCAGAGCGCGTAAAACGCCCTGCTTTTTTCTTTGCGTGAGGTCGAAAAATGGCTTGTATTCATTGTAAAACAATGAAAATTTGTGAATAAAATATCTACAGTTGACTTTTACAATTTCTCTATATTATGATAGGAACGTAGGAATTGTAAGTACTTACAAAAACAAAAAATAATCATGGTCATGGAGGATTGCGGAGATGAAAGAAGTAAGAGGAAATGTAATTGTCGGCCAGTCAGGCGGACCCACGGCGGTCATTAATTCCAGTCTTGCAGGTGTCTATAAGACAGCAAAGGACAGGGGAGCAAAAAAGGTTTTCGGGATGCTGCACGGTATTCAGGGACTGCTGGAAGAACGGTACGTGGATCTGTCGGAACACATCAAAAATGATCTGGATATTGAACTGTTAAAGAGAACTCCCTCCGCCTATTTAGGCTCCTGCCGTTACAAACTGCCGGAGATCTGTGAAGACCAGGAGATCTATAAAAAGATCTTTTCCATTCTGGATAAACTGGAAGTGGAATACTTCTTCTATATCGGCGGCAATGACTCCATGGATACGATAAAAAAACTCTCCGATTACTCCATCTTAAACGGCAGCAGGATCCGGTTTATGGGCGTGCCGAAGACCATTGACAATGATTTAGCCGCGACGGACCATACGCCGGGATATGGCAGCGCCGCAAAATACATAGGTTCCATCACAAAGGAGGTAATCCGTGACGGCCTGGTGTATGACCAGCAGAACGTGACGCTTTTGGAAATCATGGGCCGCAACGCCGGCTGGCTCACAGGCGCGGCCGCCCTTGCCAAGTGTGAGGACTGCGAGGGGCCGGATATGATCTTTCTCCCTGAGATTCCCTTTGATGTGGAGAACTTCATGAAAAAGGTGGAAGAGCTGCACAAGCGGAAAAAATCCGTGGTGGTTGCGATTTCAGAGGGTGTGAAGATGGCGGATGGACGCTACGTCTGTGAGCTGACCGACACCATCGATTACGTGGATGCCTTTGGCCACAGGCAGCTGACCGGGACCGCACGTTATCTTGCCGAGAAGATTTCACGGGAAGTCGGATGCAAGACGAGGGCCATCGAGTTTAACTCCCTCCAGCGCTGCGCCTCCCATATCGTGTCACGGGTTGATATTACCGAGGCGTTCCAGGTGGGCGGCGCAGCCGTCAAAGCGGCGTTCGAAGGGGAGACAGGCAAGATGATTATCTTAAAGCGCGTCTCGGACGACCCGTATATCTGTGTGACCGATATCTACGACGTCCATAAGGTGGCAAATGTGGAGAAAAAGGTGCCGAGGGAGTGGATCAATGAGGCGGGCGACTACGTGACCGAGGAGTTCGTAAGCTATATCAAGCCGCTCATTCAGGCGGAGCTGACGCCGATCATGGTAGATGGGCTGCCAAGGCATCTGTATTACACAGACGTGGAACAAAAACAGTCCAGGTAGTCCTGCAGAAGCTTTGCCAGCTTTCCGATGTGAACGCCATCCACAAAGGAGTGGTGCACCTGTACCGAGAAAGGAAGCAGTGTCCTTCCGTCCCGTTCGAAATACCTTCCCCAGTCGAACAGCGGTGTGGCATTGTCCCTGCTGCCGGAATCGGTGTGGGAAATGTGGGTAAAGGATACCCATGGAAATGCGGAGAACTGGAAGATATCATTCCCCATGGGGCCGGTGAAATATTCCTTCTGATTCTGCTCCGTGCGCTTCGCCAGGGCGACGTATTCCTCCAGGGTATCTTTCATCCCGACATTTACAACCTTAAAAAGCTCCGTATCCGGATTCAGATACGTGAAGGACGTGTGGATCCGGTCAAACACAACGGGCTGGCCGTCCACAAAGCGGCAGCGGAATTCTTTGATTCGGTTGGCACAGTCCGCAACGGCATAGACGAAGGAAAAGGTAAAGGAATACCCCTTTTCCCGGATAGCGGTGAGAAAATTGGTGATATCCAGTTCAAAGCTGACACAGTATTGCGGCTGGGCGCTGTTTCGGAAAATCTGGTAGTGAAGGGCCCGGTCCCAGGTGGTTAAGTCGATGAGTTCCATCATGGTTTTCCTCCTTTTGTTTTGAGTGATTGATATGAGATATAGCTGCGGGTCTCCTGCGTAAATGCAGGGGTTAATGTGATTATAGACCGAAAGAGATGTGATGTCAATTAGACATGATATGACTGAAGGGTAAAATAAAAAATCAGATGTCCGGCGGATAGATGCGCGGGTATCTGATTTTTATTTTTACTCTATATTCAGTTCTTTTATTGCGTGAAGTATGTGGATTTTCATTGCATTTCTGGCGCCTTCCGGATTTCTCTGTTCCAGAAATTCCATGATCATGCGGTGGTCCTCCATGGTGTGATTTTTTACCTGCTTATTTTTTTCGGACAGGACGACGCCCTTTGAGATGGCCTGATAGAGGACAGGCATCAGCTTATTCATAAATTCATTGTGTGTGGCCTGGGCAATTGCGCGGTAGAATGCGTGTTCATCGTCAGTCCGGTCCCGGTTTGAGAGAATCTCCTGTTCGATATGTTCCCCGATCTCCAGAATCCGTCTGATCTCGCCTTCTGTTCCGCGCAGGGCGGCAAGGGCGGCGGCTTCCGGCTCGAAGATGAGCCGCATCTCATACAAGTCCTTTGCATTGGCTTTCACATCGGCCAGCTGTTCAAAATCCTGTGTTTCATTTAATGCTTCCTCCGTGACAAAGGTGCCGATCCCCCGGCGGATCTCCAGAACGCGGTACGCGGCCAGAATCTTTACGGCTTCACGCAGGGTGGTCCTGCTGACATGAAGCTCGTCCGCCAGATCTTGTTCGTTGGGGAGCCGGTCCCCGGGGGCAAAACGTTTTTCGATTGTGATCATTGAGCGGATGTTTTCTGCGGTGTTCTGAGAGAGCATTTTATTCTGAGAAGTCATGAGCGGTTATGCCTTTCTGTTATTATGCGATTTTGTTTTCTGTTTTCTAAATTCTGGTTGCAGATTTCAGCCATTCCTGTTTCTATATTATACTATGCTTGTCCGGTAACTTCAAATGTAAAAAAAGTAAACCATTTTCCACAAAGCATGCTATAATAAAACAGATTATGGAAAATGCCGTTTGAGTGATGCGGCGGACGTAAGGAGAGATGAAGACAGAAGTGAATGGGGAACGCATGACCGACGTAAGGATCGGTGAGTATCTCGCCTCAGATATCATGACGTGTGTCGGAAAAAAGAGCGCCGTTTATCTGAGAAAGTTCGAGCGGGTTCATGAGAAAGGCTGGAGCTTTAACTGGTGTGCGGCGCTGTTTACCGCGTTATGGTTTGCCTACCGCAAAATGTGGAAGGCAGCGGCGGCTGTTATGGGCTTCAATGTGATTTATACGATGGTGTTGTCCGTCCTGGAGAATACGATGTTGACGGCGGACAACGCGCTGGTGTTCATGAGTGCGGCGGCCGGTCTGTTTGTCCTGTCCATGATCGTGTTCGGGCTGCTGGGCGACTGGCTCTACTGCCGCCATATAAGCGTCGTTCTCGATGAACAGGGATGCCGTGGAAGACATGCTGTCCAGAAGGATGCACTCATGGATTCCCTTCAGAAAGCCGGAGGGACCAGTATAAAAGGGCTGGTCATTCTGTGGGCAGCGAGCCTGGTGCTGCAGTGGGCGATCACCTGGCTGATTTCTTTCCTTCTATAGACTGTATAAATATAAGATGCAATAATTAATACCATAAGATATATTAATTTTTCTAATTGATATATCTTGTGGTATTATTATATCAACGAGAAGTAAAGGGTGCAGTGCGTCCCGATGAAACATAAAGATTGGAACTTAATGATATTTTCCAAGGAGGAAATTATGAGCGTAAGAAGAGTGTATGTAGAGAAGAAACCGGCCTATGCCGTAAAGGCCCATGAGCTTAAGGAGGAGATTGCCAGCTATCTTGGGATAGAAACCGTGACGGATGTACGTGTTCTGATTCGCTATGACATCGAGAATTTATCCGAGGAGACTTATAAGACAGCGCTTGAGACAATTTTTTCCGAGCCGCCGGTGGACGAGGTCTACGAGGAGACATTTCCGAGAAATGAAAATGATGTGGTGTTTGCAGTGGAGTACCTGCCGGGCCAGTTCGATCAGAGGGCCGATTCTGCGGAGCAGTGTGTGAAGCTTTTGAAGGAAGACGAGGAGCCGGTGATCAAATCGGCCACGACCTATGTGATTTCCGGAACCGTGACAGAGGCGGAAGCTGCGGATATCAAGTCCTTCTGCATCAATCCGGTGGATTCCAGAGAAACGGATGAGACAAAGCCGGAGACGCTTTTAACCGTGTTTGAGACACCGGCCGACGTTATCATATTCGACGGGTTCCAGAGCTCCCAGGAAGGCGCGTTAAAGGAGTTGTACGATTCCCTGAACCTTGCTATGACCTTTAAGGATTTTAAGCATATTCAGAACTATTTCAGGGACGAGGAGAAGAGAGACCCGTCCATGACGGAGATCCGCGTCCTGGATACGTACTGGTCCGATCACTGCCGCCATACCACATTCCAGACAGAACTGAAGGATGTGACATTTACAGAGGGCGATTACCGGGTTCCGATCGAAACGACGTACCAGAAGTACTTAGCCGACCGTGAGGTGGTGTTAAAGGGAAAGAGCGGCAAGTTCGTCTGTCTGATGGATCTGGCGCTGATGGCCATGAAGAAGCTGCGCATGGAGGGCAAACTGGATGATCTGGAAGTATCCGACGAGATCAACGCCTGCAGCATCGTGGTGCCTGTGGAAATCGATGGAAAAGAGGAGGAGTGGCTCGTCAATTTCAAGAATGAGACACACAACCATCCGACGGAGATCGAGCCGTTCGGCGGCGCTGCCACCTGTCTTGGCGGAGCTATCCGTGATCCGCTGTCCGGGCGTACGTATGTATACCAGGCTATGCGTGTGACAGGGGCTGCTGATCCGACAAAGCCGTTAAATGAGACGTTAAAGGGCAAGCTTCCTCAGAGAAAGATCGTGACCGGCGCGGCCAGCGGATACAGCTCCTACGGTAACCAGATCGGTCTTGCCACCGGATATGTAAAAGAAATTTACCATCCCAACTACGTGGCAAAGCGCATGGAGATCGGCGCCGTCATGGGTGCAGCTCCACGTAAAAATGTAATCCGCGAGACCTCTGATCCGGGTGATATCATCATTTTGCTGGGCGGACGTACCGGACGTGACGGCTGCGGCGGCGCTACCGGCTCCTCCAAGGTACATACGGAGGCGTCCATCGAGACCTGCGGCGCCGAGGTTCAGAAGGGAAATGCGCCTACCGAGCGAAAGATTCAGAGACTGTTCCGCCGTGCGGAAGTCAGCAGCATCATTAAGAAATGCAACGATTTCGGCGCAGGCGGAGTATCCGTTGCCATCGGCGAGCTTGCTGACGGCTTACAGATTGATTTAGACAAGGTTCCGAAGAAGTATGCCGGTCTGGATGGAACAGAGATCGCCATCTCCGAGAGCCAGGAGCGTATGGCTGTCGTCATCGATCCGAAGGACGTAGAGCAGTTTTTAGCCTACGCTGCGGAGGAGAACTTAGAGGCTATCGAGGTTGCCGTGGTGACCGAGGAGCCGCGTCTGGTGATGAACTGGAGAGGTAGAAATATCGTGGATATCAGCCGCGCGTTCCTGGATACGAACGGTGCTCATCAGGAGGCTTCCGTCGTTGTGGAGGTCCCGAACAGGGTAAGCGCTTCCAACTCCGGTTTGGCGGAAGGAAAGGAAGGCAGAGCGTTTGACAGGAAGGAGATTTCTGACGTCCGGGGTGAGTGGCTGTCAGTGCTTTCCGACTTAAATGTCTGCTCCCAGAAGGGGCTGGTAGAGATGTTCGACGGTTCCATCGGCGCGGGCAGCGTGTTCATGCCTTACGGCGGTAAATACCAGCTGACAGAGACGCAAGTAATGGTGGCGAAGCTTCCGGTACTTTCCGGAAAGACAGATACGGTGACGATGATGAGCTACGGCTTTGATCCGTATTTATCCAGCTGGAGCCCATATCACGGCGCTGTTTATGCGGTTGTTTCCTCTGTAGCCAAGATCGTGGCCGCAGGCGGTGATTATAAGAAGATCCGTTTTACCTTCCAGGAGTACTTCCGCCGGATGACGGAGGAGGCCTCCCGCTGGAGCCAGCCGTTCTCCGCTCTGCTTGGAGCATACGAGGCTCAGCTGGGCTTCGGACTTCCATCCATCGGCGGAAAGGACAGCATGTCCGGAACCTTTGGTGAGATTGACGTTCCGCCGACACTGGTATCCTTTGCCGTGGATATTGCCGATCAGAAGCACATCATCACTCCGGAGTTTAGGAAGGCAGGCAGTAAGATTGTTGTGTTCCATATAGAGAAAGACCAGTATGATCTGCCGGTTTATGAGCAGCTCATGGATGGGTATGAGAAGCTTTATCATGAGATTACTGCGGGCAGAGTCATTTCCGCGTATGCGGTGGAAGGCCATGGTTTGGCTGAATCCGTGGCAAAGATGGCGTTCGGCAACAAGCTGGGCGTTAAGATCGAGCACAATGTGGACCCGAGAGATTTCTTCGCTCCGGACTGGGGCTCCATCGTCTGCGAGGTTCCGGACGGTAAACTGGGTGAGTTGTCTATTTCCTACACAGTAATCGGCGAAGTGACGGACTGCGGAGTCCTGGAATACGGCAGCGCGGCCATCACCATGGACGAGGCGCTGAACGCATGGACAGAGACGCTGGAAAATGTGTTCCCGACCAGATCGGGTGTGGCAGATACGCCTGTGACGGAAGCGCTCTACGATACAAAGGACATCTATGTCTGCAGAAATAAGGTTGCAAAACCGAACGTATTTATTCCGGTATTTCCGGGTACCAACTGCGAGTACGACAGCCGAAAGGCATTTGAGCGGGCCGGTGCAAATGTGGTGACAAAGGTATTTAAGAATATGAGTGCCGATGACATCAGAGATTCCGTGGAAGCGTACAGAGAAGAGATTGCAAAAGCCCAGATCGTCATGTTCCCGGGCGGCTTCTCCGCTGGCGACGAGCCAGAGGGGTCAGCGAAATTCTTCGCAACCGTATTCCGCAACGCGGTGATCAGGGAAGAGATCGAAAAGCTGTTAAATGAGCGCGACGGCCTGATGCTGGGCATCTGCAACGGCTTCCAGGCGCTGATCAAGCTGGGGCTGGTGCCGGAAGGAACCATCACGGCGCAGAGAAATGATTCTCCGACTCTGGCTATGAACACCATCGGACGCCACATTTCCAAGATGGTTTATACGAAAGTAGTGACGAACAAGTCTCCGTGGTTACAGGGAGCCGAGCTTGGCGGCGTATACTGCAATCCGGCATCTCACGGCGAGGGCCGTTTTGTGGCCAATGATGATTGGATTAAAAAGCTGTTCGAGAACGGCCAGGTAGCGACGCAGTACGTGGACGAGAACGGGAATCCGACAATGGACGAGTTCTGGAACCCGAACGGTTCCTATATGGCGATCGAGGGCATCACAAGCCCGGATGGCAGAATTTTGGGCAAGATGGCTCACTCCGAGAGGCGGGGCGAGGCAGTTGCCATGAATATTTATGGGGAGCAGGATTTGAAGATATTCGAATCCGGTGTGAAGTATTTTAAATAAGAGAATAACAGGAATGGGAGCAGAAAAATGGCTGACAGCGATTTTTCTGCTCCTGTTTTGCTTTACATTTAAAAAACAATTCGCTATACTAAAGATAAATGTTCGACTTGCCGCAGCTATTACCACAAGTAATAGTAAGGAGAACAAAAATGAGTACAAAAAAACCAAATATTGTTTTTATATTATCTGACGATCAGGGAGCATGGGCCATGGGCTGCTCCGGCAATGAGGAGATTATCACACCGAACCTGGATAAGCTGGCAGCGGAAGGCATGCGTTTCGAGAACTTCTTCTGCGCATCGCCGGTATGCTCTCCGGCGCGGGCGTCACTTCTGACGGGGAGAATTCCGTCTCAGCACGGCGTTCACGACTGGATTCGCGACGATAATAAAAAGCAGGAGGATATAGAATATCTTGCAGGTCAGACTGCCTATACCGACATCCTGGCACAGGAAGGATACGTGTGCGGCCTGTCCGGCAAATGGCACCTGGGGAAGAGTTCTGTACCTCAAAAGAGTTTTACACACTGGTTTGCGCACAAATCTGGCGGAGGCCCTTATTATGGTGCTCCTTTTTACAGAGAGGGCCGTCTGGTCTATGAACCTGGTTATGTCACGGATGTCATCACGGATGATGCCATTTCTTTTCTGAAAGAGCATGCGGGAAAGCAGCCTTTCTATCTTCATGTGGGCTATACGGCGCCTCATGCGCCCTGGCTTAACAACCATCCGAAAGAATACACTGATTTATATGAGAATTGCCGTTTTTTGTCCTGTCCCATGGAGAAAGAGCATCCCGACAGTATTTATCTGACGAAGGAAGTCTTACAGGACTTGCGGGCGAATCAGATCGGATATTATGCCGCTGCTACCGCCATGGACTATAATATTGGACGAATCCTGGAGCAGCTTGATGAACTGGGGATCCGGGAAGAGACCCTGGTGATCTTTGGCAGCGATAATGGGTTCAGCTGCGGCCATCACGGCTTCTGGGGAAAGGGAAACGGTACCTTCCCAATTAATATGTACGAATCTTCCGTTAAGGTTCCGATGATTATGAGCCAGCCAGGGGGGATCGAGCCGGGGACGGTGAATTCCTCGCTTCTGTCTGCATATGACTTTATGCCGACACTGCTCGATTATGTTGGTATCGAGGGAAAAAGTGGGGAGAAGCTTCCGGGGAAAAGCTTCCTTCCGGCGCTGCTGGGGCAGGAATTTCATCAGGGAGAATCCATTGTGGTGATGGATGAGTACGGTCCCAACCGTATGATCCGCGGGACCAGATATAAGTTTATAAAACGGTATCCTTACGGCCCCAATGAGCTGTACGATCTGCAGGAGGATCCGGGAGAGCGGAGAAACCTGCTTCTGGCGGGGAACGAGAAGGATGAGGAGATCGGAAGAACGATGAATTACCAGCTGGAACAGTGGTTTATCAATTACGTCAATCCGGAAATCGACGGGGCTAAGGAGCCCGTGTTCGGCTCCGGCCAGATCGGCCTTGCCGGACTCTGGAGCAAGGGGGAGGTATCTCACAGCTGCGACGATTACATCAAAGAAAAGTTAAAAGAATGAGTGGGTGAGCGAGATAAAAAAGTATTGGGAGAAGTTTAAACAGGCGTTCGGGAAACTGAAGACTCAGTTGTATTTAGGATACGGCGTTACCTTTGCCGTCCTTTCCATCCTGATTATCAGCTTTCTGTTTCTGGGAGTAAAACAGCTGATGATGGACCAGATCGGCCAGAGCCGTCTGGATGTATTAAAACAGATTTCAGAGCGTTCCAACACCATAAAAAACAGCACCATCACCATATCCAATCTGTACCGGTATGATGAAGAGGTGCAGAGATGCTTAAATGAGAACGGCCTCTCGGAGGAAGAGATGGAGCAGGCCGGACGCTACTTAGACGGGGTGAAGGAGAACTACGACAGGGTATTTCACGATGTGGGGGTGGCCTACGACGTGGTGATCCTGGGAGATAATGGATTCCGTTACGCCTCCAGAGGGCGGGACCACTACGATTTTGACGGGCTGGAGAGCCAGCTCTGGTATAAGCGGAGCTACGACGCGGAAAATGATATCGTGTTTATCAGCAGCTTCCGGGAGAAGTTTGATTTATCGAGCAGGGAAGAGCGGTACGTATTCGCAGCCTTTCGCCGGGTGGCCGGAACGGAAGGCGGGGAAACGGGAACGATTCTCGTCAATGTGGATGAAAAATATCTGGAAGACTTATACGGAACGGCCGAAGACCGGAGCAACCTCTATATTTTCGATAAGAAGGGCAACATTGTCTCCAGCCGGGAGAAATCCCTGCTTGGAAAGAACTTTATCGGAGTTGATAATTTCAGACGGCTTTACGGGGAGAATGAGTACCACATTATCAAAAAGCTGGGACAGGACTATCTGCTGTCCAACTATTATGATCCCCAGACCGGCTGGACGATTGTGGAAGAGATGCCGTGTGCCGTTATACTGCAGCCTTTAAACCAGGCGCTGGTGCTTCTCTTGGCGATTGTAAGCGGCTGTCTTCTGGCCGGGACGGGAGCGGCCTGCTATATGTCGGAACGGATATCGAAGCCGATCCTGAAGCTCTGCCGCCTGATGGACCGGGTGAAGCAGGGGGATTTTGATGTGATCAGCGACATCCGGGGATACGAGGAGGTCAATCAGCTGAAGGATAGCTTTAACGAGATGGCGGCTGAGATTAAGAAGCTTTTGGAGGACATTCGGGACAATGAGATGCAGAAGCGCAAGTCAGAGATGGATTTCTTAAGAGCGCAGATCAATCCGCATTTCCTCTATAATACGCTGTTTTCAATCCAGTGCATGATCGAACTGAAAAAGAATGACCAGGCAGTTCTGATGATGGCGGCCTTTACCGACCTTCTGAAGAAGACGCTGTCTGTGGACACGGATTTCATCACCCTGAAGGAGGAGTTTGAAAGCACGGAAAAATACCTGGTGCTGCAGCAGATCCGGTATGGGGACAAGATTCATTATGAGTGTGAGATGGGGGCGGAGACGGAGCGGTGCCTCGTTCC
This sequence comes from Hungatella sp. SB206, assembly GCF_051132295.1. Taxonomy (NCBI): domain Bacteria; kingdom Bacillati; phylum Bacillota; class Clostridia; order Lachnospirales; family Lachnospiraceae; genus Hungatella; species Hungatella sp. SB206. Next base: position 2,522,238 of record NZ_CP096603.1, read on the forward strand.
TGCGCTGATCATACAGCCGATTGTAGAGAATGCCATCTTTCATGGAATCGAGGCAAAGGAGGAGGCGGGGCTTATTATCGTGGAATCCGTTGTTTCGGAGGGAGCCCTGCTGATCACCGTCTCCGATGACGGCGTGGGGCTTGACGAGAAGGAGCTTGCCCGGATGACGGCGCAGTTTGGTGAACGGGAATACCAGTCCGAAAGATCCATCGGAATTCTCAATGTGTTAAACCGGATCAAGATTAATTTTGGAGAAGAGTATGGGCTAACGTTGGAAAGCGAGCCGGGAATCGGCACCTCGGTTACCATGAGGCTTCCCGTAGTGCTTAAGGAGATGCAAGGGGTAAATCATGAAAATACTGATAGTAGATGACGAGAGAATGATATGCGAGTGGCTTCAGTTCTGTATCGGGCAGAACCCAGAGTGCCAGCTGACCGGCTGCGCCCATAACGGAGAGCAGGCACTCGCCCTGTTTCAGGAAAATGAACCGGACGTGGTTTTTACGGATATCAAGATGCCGGTTATGGGAGGTCTTGAGCTTTTAAAGCGGATTAAGGAGATTTCTCCGGAGACGGTTGTGGTCCTTTTGACCGCCTTTGCCGAATTCGATCTGGCCAGGGAGGCCATACGGCAGGGCGGAGACGACTACCTGCTTAAGACGGAGATGAACAACCAGTCGTTTAAGGAGGTTCTGGAACGGTTAAAAAAACGGGTGACTAAGCACGAGGTATCCAGAGGCGGGGCAGAGACGGAGAGCACCGGCCGCCAGCATTCCATTATCGGCGATATTTTACGGGAGGGAAGGACTCTGGGGGAAGAGGATGTAAAGAAACTTAGAGAATGCAATATCCGGTGGCGTGATGAGGGGCTGTTTGCCGTGGCTGTGTGGAAAAAAGAGGTGCTGGAGGAATTCATCCTTCCGGAGAATCCGGAGGTTCACCATGTGGTGGGATTCGAATACGACAGGCTTACGTACGTGATTGTGGGGAATCTGGAGCGGGACAGGACGGAACTGCAGAAAATCCAGCTGCTGCAAGAGTATGGGACAGCTATTGTACAGAAAAACCGTTGTATGGCGGGAATCAGCACGGTGACGGGCAGTCTGGCCCATGTGGCGGACGCGATTATCGAGGCAGCCTGCAGCTTAAGCCGCGGTTATTATATGGAAAAAGAGAAGGTCTGGCCGGCGGAGATGGCGGGAAGCGAGATTCGCAGCCTCGTGAAGCGCTGGGAGAGCGGATACCGGAAGACGCGGCGCGAGCTCTACGAGGTGTCCGGCCAGGAATTCTACCAGACCATGGAGGCGGTGCTGGACCATGCGAAGCAGGAGGGTGTATTTCCAGTCTGCATGTTTGCCGCTTTCTGCTGCGACGCCATGGAGATGGCCTATATGCGCTTTGCCGGCGAGGATGCAAAGCTGATGCACCACATGCTTCTGGAGGAGAAGCGGGCGGTAACCGAGTCTGTCAGCTATGCGGAAAGCTGTGGAAAGGTGAGGGAATTTATCCGGAACGCGCTGGCCTATCAGGAGATGGATGAGAGAAATCTGTCAAAGGGGGTGGCTGCAGCTGTGGACTACGTGAGACATCATTACAGCGAACCGATCAGCCTGGAGAGTGTGTCCAGGGAGGTTCATTTAAATACGGAGTATTTGTCGAGAATTTTTAAGGAGGAGACAGGCTGTACCTACAGCGCATTTCTCTCTGAGACAAGGCTTCAGAAGGCGGCTTATCTGCTGTCCCATACGCCGGAGCGCGTCCAGAAGATCGCGGAATCGGTGGGATATCCGAATGTCAGTTATTTCTCGACGACTTTTAAGAAACGCTACGGGGTCAATCCCTATGAATACAGGAGAGGAGAAGAAAAAGATGCGGGTAATCATGGTAATGTTTGATTCATTGAACCGGAATATGCTGAATCCTTATGGAGGGAACCTGGCGGCCACGCCCAACTTCAACAGGCTGGCGGAGCATTCCGTCACATTTGACAACTGCTACGCGGGGAGTCTTCCCTGTATGCCGGCCAGGCGGGAGCTTCACACGGGGCGGTATAATTTTCTGCACCGGAGCTGGGGGCCGCTGGAACCATTCGATGATTCCATGCCGGAGATTTTAAATCACAGCGGAATACATTCCCATATGGTGACGGACCATTACCACTATTTTGAGGATGGGGGCGCCACCTACCATACGAGATACCGGACGTGGGAAGGCTTTCGGGGGCAGGAGGGGGATGCCTGGAAGGGCGTTGTTTCCCCGGATCAGATTCCGGAAGGATACAGAAACCGCTGTGACGGGGTGGCAGATAACTGGGAACACAATTGGGTTCCGCAGGATTTTGTCAACCGTTCTTATATGGAGACCGAGGAAAAACAGCCGCAGAGCCTGACGTTTGAAGCCGGATGCAGTTTTATCCGGACAAATCACGGGGCGGATCAGTGGTATTTACAGATTGAGACCTTCGATCCTCATGAGCCGTTTTTCTCCCAGGAAAAGTTTAAGAAGCTGTTTCCGGATCCCTATAACGGCGGCGTCTATGACTGGCCGGATTACCGGAAGGTGGATGAGCGGGACACGCCGGAAGAGATTCTTCACCTGAGGGCGGAATACGCGGCGCTGCTGACCATGTGTGACGAGAAGCTGGGAGAGGTGCTGGACCTGCTGGACGAGTACGGCATGTGGAAGGACACCATGGTCATTGTAAACACAGATCACGGTTTTCTACTGGCTGAGCACGGTCAGTGGGCCAAATGCCACTGCCCTTTCTACAATGAAGTGGCCAGAATTCCGCTGTTTATCTGGGATCCGGTGACGGGGGCCAGGGGAATTCACGCGGACAGCCTGGTTCAGACCATCGATCTGCCGGCGACGATTCTCGCTCAGTTCGGGCTCCGGCTGCCGGAGGACATGGAGGGAGTTCCGCTCCAGCCGGTGCTTGCAGACAGTGGGAAAGCGGTGAGAAAAGCGGCGCTGTACGGCATTTTCGGAGGGCAGATCAACTGTACCGATGGGAGATATGTCTATATGAGGAGTCCTGTGGATACAGATACCGGGATTTATCAGTACACGCTGATGCCGACCCGCCATGGCGGCCGCAGAGCGTTTATCGAAAACGGGGAACTGGAGAAGATGACGCTGTCAGAAGGCCTGTCCTTTACCAAGGGGCTTCCGGTCTTAAGAATTCCATATGGGAAGGAAGTTGGCCAGGCGAAGTACGATACCATGCTGTTTGATCTGGAGAATGATCCCGGCCAGGAGCATCCGATACACGATGAGGAGGCAGAGCGGTATATGGCAGCGCTTATGGCGGAACGGATGAAGGAAAACGGCTGCCCGGAGGAAATTTTTATGAGATACGGCTTAAAAAAGTAAAACCTTGCATTTTATGGAAGGAATCTATATAATGGTCGTATCAGCAAAAAAATGGAGGCAGATTATGAAGCACGATTTTAAAAAGATAGAACCCAAATGGCAGAAAAAATGGGACAAGGCCGGTATCTTTCAGGCTGTGGACAACGATGAGAGGCCGAAATTTTACGGTCTGGTAGAATTTCCGTACCCGAGCGGAGCCGGTATGCATGTCGGCCACATCAAGGCGTACTCAAGCCTGGAAGTCATTTCGAGAAAGCGCAGAATGGAGGGATATAACGTCTTATTCCCAATTGGATTCGACGCCTTTGGACTCCCGACAGAGAACTACGCGATCAAGACAGGCGTGCACCCGAGAAAGATTACAGATGACAACATTGCCAGATTTTCCAATCAGCTGAAAAAAGTGGGATTCTCCTTCGACTGGTCGAGAGTTGTCGACACGACGGATGAAGATTATTATAAATGGACCCAGTGGATTTTCTTAAAGATGTTTGAAAAGGGCCTCGTGTTCCGTGACACGGCTCTTGTCAACTACTGTCCTTCCTGTAAGGTCGTTTTATCCAATGAGGACAGCCAGGGCGGAAAGTGCGATATCTGCCACAGCGACATCGTTCAGAAGTCTAAATCGGTGTGGTTCTTAAGAATCACGGAGTACGCGGACAAGCTCTTAAATGGCCTGGATACCGTGGATTACCTGCCGAATATCAAGCAGCAGCAGGTAAACTGGATCGGCAAGTCGGAAGGCGCATTCGTGGATTTCAGCCTTGCAGACAAGGACGAATCCTTCCGCATCTATACGACACGTCCGGACACGCTGTTTGGCGTCACCTTCATGGTCATTGCGCCGGAGCATCCGATGATCGACAAGTACGCGGATGAGATCGCCAATATGGAGGCGATTAAGGCGTACAGAGAAGAGTGTGCGAAGAAGACGGAGTTCGAGCGTACCCAGCTGGTAAAAGAGAAGACGGGAGTCTGTATCGATGGACTAAACGCGGTTCATCCGCTGACCGGCAAGAAGATTCCGATCTATATTGCGGACTATGTTATGATGGGATACGGCACCGGTGCGATTATGGCTGTACCGGCCCATGACGACCGTGACTATGAATTTGCCAGGAAGTTCGGCATCGACATCGTGCAGGTAATCGAGGGCGGCGATATTACCGAGGCCGCGTACGCCGGCGACGGCAAGATGATCAATTCCGATTTCTTAAATGGCCTGACGAATAAAAAGGACTCCATCGCCCGCATGGTGAAGGAGCTGGAGAAGCTGGGTGTCGGTGAAGCCGGTGTTCAGTATAAGATGAAGGACTGGGCGTTTAACCGTCAGAGATACTGGGGAGAGCCTATTCCGATCGTTCACTGCCCTGACTGCGGCGTCGTTCCGGTTCCTTATGAGGAACTGCCGCTCTGCCTGCCGAAGGTGGATAATTTCGAGCCGGGTCAGGAGGGAGAGTCGCCGCTTGCCGGAATCGAATCCTTCGTAAACTGCACCTGCCCGAAATGTAAGGGAGCCGCGAAGCGTGAGACGGATACCATGCCTCAGTGGGCCGGATCTTCCTGGTACTTCTTAAGATATATCGACCCTCATAATCAGGAAGCGCTGGCTGATCCTGAGAAATTAAAATACTGGATGCCTGTTGACTGGTACAACGGAGGCATGGAGCACGTAACACGCCATATGATCTATTCCCGTTTCTGGCACCATTTCCTGTACGATATGGGAGTGGTGAACACGGAAGAGCCTTATGCGAAGCGTACCGCTCAGGGCCTGATCCTCGGTCCGGATGGGGACAAGATGAGCAAATCCAAGGGCAATGTCGTGGATCCGCTGGACGTTGTGGAAGAGTTCGGTGCGGACGTTCTGCGAACGTATGTCCTGTTCATGGGCGATTACGGCGCGGCCACACCGTGGAGCGACAGCTCCGTAAAGGGCTGTAAGCGTTTCCTGGAGCGTGTTGCCGGACTGTGTGAGATGGCCAGCGGAGAGGGCGTGACACCGGAACTGGAGACCGCGTTCCACAAGACGATCAAGAAGGTGTCGAACGACCTGGAGGAAATGAAGTTTAACACAGCGATAGCTGCACTCATGGGCCTGCTGAACGACATTTATGCGAAGGGGCAGATCACCAAGGATGAGCTTATCATCTATATCAAGCTGTTATGCCCGATCGCTCCGCATGTGTGCGAGGAGATCTGGGAAAGCCTGGGCGGAACGGGATTCCTCTCCATGGCGAAATGGCCGGTATACGACGAGGCAAAGACCATGGATTCAACCGTGGAAGTCGGCGTGCAGGTGAACGGAAAGCTCAGAAGCGTGGTGGCACTGCCTGCGAACTGTGATAAGGAAGAGGCATTTGCCATTGCGGTGAAGGACGAGAAGATTGTGCCGCTGCTGGAAGGAAAGACGATAGTTAAAGAGATTTACGTTCCTAACAAGATCGTGAATCTGGTTGTGAAATAAATAAAAGTAATATCCATTCACAGAAAAACGGGTAAAGAATGTCATTCTCTTTACCCGTTTTTCTGTGCCTCGCGTAAAAAGTCAAAATATAGAAACAAAAGTAAGAATTTAAAAAGTGATTTTCGGTCCGTATGCTCGTTTGATCTGAAATGCAAAAGAAAAGTAAAATAATAGAAAAATCAGCCCCTGGCAGCCGGGCTATAATGGGCTCATAAGAGGAAAACACGGATAACTTATGAGTTGGTTGCGGCAAGTCGAGTGTTCATGTGTTTTCCAATTGACAGTAAGGACCTATTATAACGAGTCGCTGTACTAAGCTCGTGAAATACCAGGAGGAATCGATATGAGACAATGGAAAAAAGTATTACGTTCAACTATGGCCCTCGGCCTTGCACTTGCACTGACAGCCTGTGGAAGCGCGGGCAGCAGCCAGAGCAGCACTGCTGGAGGAAAGGATGCAAAGGTGGAGGCGTCAGGGGATCTGCCAGTGCTTCGTGTGGCAATGATGCCGTTTATCACAAGCCTTCCGACAGAGTACATCAGGAAAAATAAGCTGGACGAAAAGGCCGGATTTAAAATGGATACCATCATGTTTGCAACAGGTGCTCCCATGAATGAGGCGCTGGCCGCCGACTTGTGGGATGTGGGCTCCATGGGCGCCGCGGCCGTCACCGGTGTGGCAAACTATGACATGATGATTATCGGGGAAGTCCTGGAGTCGACAGACGGCCTGGGAGTCTTCGTAAAACCGGATTCACCGGCAGCGCAGGAAAAAGGCTACAATCCATCGTATCCCAATGTCCTTGGAAGCCCGGAGACGGTGAAGGGAATGACGATTCTTCTTCCGATCGGCACGGCTCAGCATTTTACCACATTAAAATGGCTGGAAAAACTGGGACTGGGTATCACCGATGTGAATATTGTAAATATGGATACGGCACAGGCTTACCAGGCACTTTTAGCAAACCAGTGTGACGCGGTAGCCTTAAATGTACCGACGTTCTTTGAAGCCGTGAATGACGGCATGGTACAGGTAGGAAATCTCGCCGATTTAGGAACCCGCTACGTGGACATGGTTGTAGGCAATCGAAAAGCAGTGGAAGGAAAATCGGAGCTGGTTCAGAAATATATGGACTGTGTTGTGGAAGCCTGCAAGGCGTTAAATGAAGATCCCGACATGGCGGCTGATCTGATGGTGGATTTCTTAAAGGATGCGGGAGCAGAGGCCAGCAGGGAGAGCTGTGTCAGCGACTTGGGACGTGTGCAGTTTATCACCGCGGCTGACTGGAAAGACCGTACTTTAGGCAATTTCGCAAGGGAACTGGGAGAATTCTACATAGGCTTAGGACAGCTGGAACCGGAGCTGATGGACAAGTTTGACAGCAACATCGATCCGGAGTTTGTCAAAGGGGTAAATTAGAGAAAGTGAGGGAACGCAGATGAAAGAAATTGCTGCAAAGTATAAGTACCGGATTCTGTCGGTGTGCTCGGTTCTCACCGTCCTGTTTATCTGGGAAATGGCAACCGATATTCTGCATCTGATTTCTCCCATGATGCTTCCAAGCCCGGCAAAGGTACTGGACACGTTTATCTACAAGCTGACAGGAGGGGTCAATCCAGATGGAGCGACCCTTCTCCAGCATATCGCGGCCAGTATGAAGATTGCTCTTGGAGGATACGTGGTGGGAGTGTTGATCGGAGTGCCGCTGGGAATTGCCATGGCCTGGAGCCGTAAATTCGAGATGTTTGCCAAACCGCTGTTCGATGTAATCCGGCCGATTCCGGCGCTTGCGTGGATTCCGCTGATGATTCTCTGGCTGGGAATCGGTTACTGGTCAAAGGTAGGAATTATCTTTTTTGCGGCGTTTATCAGCGCAACCATTAACTCCTACGCCGGAATCAAGAGAACGAGCCAGGTTCATTTATGGGTAGCCAGGACGTTCGGTGCATCCAACAGGCAGATGCTGTTTAAGGTTGCAATACCGACGGCTCTTCCCATGATTTTTACCGGCTTAAGGCTGGCACTCGGTTCTTCCTGGGTAGCTCTGGTGGCAGCTGAGCTCTTAGCAGCGACGAGAGGGTTAGGCTACATGATTCAGGTGGCAAGAATGCTGGGACGCCCCGATGTCATCATCGTGGGAATGATCACCATCGGTGTGATTGGTTATCTGCTTTCCTTTATCCTGGAAAAGCTGCAGAATAAATTCGTCAAGGGAGGAAAATAGAATGGAAAGCGCATCCAACCGTTTTTTAAAGAAAAATATGGCCGCCGTCATGACGGTTGTGGCATTTGCATCCCTGCTTATCGTATGGGAAGCCGTGGCCCGGTTTACCAATGCAAAGATGTTTCTCCCTCCTGCATCGGAAATTCTGTGGAAATTCTTCGAGAGCTTTACGGTACCAATCGGAAGGCATACCATGCTGGTGCATATCGGCGTAAGCCTCTACCGCGTAGGTGTTGCATTCTTCTTTGCGACAATTGCCGGCATTGCGTTAGGCGTGTCCATGGGGTATTCGAAAACTGTGGAAGCCATCATCAAACCAATCTTTGAATTTATCCGCCCCATTCCGCCTCTGGCATGGATTCCCATGTCCATCCTGTGGTTCGGACTGGGCGATCAGAGTAAGTTTTTCATCATTTTCCTGGGCTGCTTCTGCTTCATTACGGTCAATACGTATGACGGAACGAAAAATGTGGACTCTGTCCTTTTAGGAGCCGCCAGAATGCTGGGAGCCTCGGAACGTCAGGTATTCTTCCGGGTAGTTCTGCCCTCGTCGATTCCTTACATTTTCGCAGGACTTCAGATCGCCATCACGGCAGGCTGGTCGGCCGTCGTCGGTGCGGAAATGGTGCGTTCGGATGAGGGCGTTGGCTGGCTCATCGTCATGGGAATGACAAACGGAAACACCGTTCAGATCATGGTAGGAATGCTGGCCATCGGCATTGTTGGATACGTTCTGGCAACGGCCATGGCAAAACTGGAAGGGAGGTTGTGCATATGGAATCAGCAGCAGGGACTGTAAATGAGGTGCTTCGGTGCGGCCACGTTTCTAAGGAGTTTGACAGCTACGATGGCTCCGGAAAGAACCACGTGCTGAGGGATGTTGACTTTTCTGTCCGTGAAAATGAATTCCTGGTGCTTTTCGGACCGGGACAGTGCGGGAAGACTACACTGCTCAATATTCTGGCAGGCCTCGACACCCCTACCTCCGGTGAGGTCATCGATCACGGCAAAAAAGTGGAAAAACCGGCGCCGGAACGCGGCGTTGTGTACCAGAAGACGGCGCTCTTTCCGTGGCTTACCGTTATGGGAAATGTAGAGTTTGGACCCAGGGTGCGTGGCTTAAGCAAGGACGAGCGGAAAAGAAAAGCGGACCATTATATCGACCTGGTTGGATTAAAGGGATTTGAAAAGAGCTATCCCTCCCAATTGTCCGGAGGCATGCGTCAGCGTGTTGGAATTGCCAGGGCCTACAGCAACAATCCCGACCTGATGCTCATGGATGAGCCCTTCGGCCATCTCGATGCTCAGACCCGTTATATGATGGAAGAAGAGCTGCAGAGGATCTGGCAGAAGGAAAAGCGCACGGTTATCTTTGTCACAAATAACATCGAGGAGGCCTTATTTCTGGCAGACCGGATTATTCTGATGACAAACTGTCCATCCACCATTAAGAAGGAATACATCATCGATATGCCGCATCCGAGAAGCTACGTGGACCCTGAATTTCTCCGCCTCCGCCAGGAGATTACGGAAAATATGGATAAATCGCTGTAAAGGAGGCGCTCATGGAAGAAAAAAGGGAAACAAAAGTAAAGGTAATGAATTTGACGAAGAAGTTCGATGATCTCCTCGTGCTGGATCATATCTCTTTCGATGTGAAGAAAGGGGAGTTCCTGTGTATTGTCGGTCCTACCGGCTGTGGCAAGACGACTTTTTTAAACAGCCTGACGAAGCTTTACCAGCCAACAAGCGGAGAGATCCTGATTAACAATGAGCCTGTGGATTTGAACAAACACAGCGTCGCATACATTTTTCAGGAGTATTCCACCATGCCATGGCTGACGGTGGAGGAGAATGTGCGGTTTGGTCTGGAGATTAAGCACACGGATCAGGAAACCACGGACCGAAAGGTAAACGAGTATTTAGAGGTGGTAGGCCTTACAAAATACCGGAAGTACTATCCGGATCAGCTCTCTGCCAGCATGCTGCAGAGGGTGGTAATCGCCAGGGCGTTTGCCACGGAGCCGGAGCTGCTGCTGATGGATGAGCCGTACGGACAGCTGGATATCGAACTGAGATTCAAGCTGGAGGACGAACTCTTAAATCTCTGGAAGAGGAACGGGACTACGGTTATCTTTATTACCCATAATATTGAAGAGGCGGTTTATTTAGGGGAGCGTATTCTGGTGCTTACCAATAAGCCTACCAGTATTAAGAAAGAGATTCGAAATGATCTGCCGAGGCCGCGGGATATTGCGGCGAAGGATTTTGTGGATTTGAGAAATGAAGTGACGGATCTGATTAAGTGGTGGTAAATTCTAAAGGTGCATACCGGAGGAAGTATCTGCCGGAAGATCTGGCAGTCTGCTTAAAGAAACGCTGAGAGAAATAGGACGCCCGGAGAGGGCCGGGCCTCCTGCTGCTCTCAGCGTTTCTTTCTTTTCTGGCGGGACCTCTGAAATGTAGAATTTCATTTTTCTATTGACATTAAACCTTGTTGAACCCTTATAATGAGGGAAAGAAGGAGGCGAAAGACAATGACGATTAAGGATATGGAGCGGCAGGTGGGAGTTACGAAGGCGAACATCCGCTTTTACGAAAAAGAAGGGCTTTTGTCACCGGCACGCGGTGAGAATAATTACCGGGAATATACTGAGGAAGACAGGGAGGTGCTGGAGAAAATCAAGTATCTCCGGATGCTGGGAGTCACGGTTTCCGATATCCGGCAGTTTCAGCAGGGGAAGCGGTCTCTTTCACAGCTCCTTAAGGAGCGGGAATACCAGCTGAAAGAGGAGGAGGCCGCATTGAACCGGATGAAACTGGTGTGCCTGGAATTAAAGAAGAGGGACTGGGATTTTCAGACGCTCGATACGGGACTATTTGATCTGCAGATGAAGGTTTTAGAGAGGAGAGGTGCGGAACGTATGAAGAAAGACAGAACAGAACCTGTGATAAAGCTGAGACGGATCGTCTGGTTTTTTGCCATGTGCGGAATCGCGTCGCTGGTATTTTTCCCGGTGAACTCGGTCTTAAGAATACCGGTTTCCGAGACAGTCATAACCGTCTGGACACTGTCCGTCACTGTGCTGGCTCTGGCGGCCTCTGTATTGCAGGCTGCAGCAGCCGGACATGGGGAGGAGGAGACAGAAAAGAGAAAGCGGGGAGAGATGCTGGTGAAGCGCGCCGAAAACAGACGCCTGCGGTATGAAAAACAGATCGTGGGACTGAATCAGATCTGTCTCGCCAGCCTCTTCGTAATCCCATTCAACCGAATGCTGGAAATCCAATGGCCATTGTGGCTGACGGCCATCTGGTTCGTGCTTGTCTTTGGATCGGCCATAGCGGTAGTGGTGGTGAAAAATATATGAGCGAGGGGTGCTGGAAAGGAACCAGGTGCTTTTAATGAGCCGGCAGCAAAAAGGAACCGGCGTCCGCCAATATACATTGGCCGGACGCCGGTTCCTTTTTATTCCCGAGAGCATCGAGCTGGACGGACAAGCGGGTATGTCCCTCCGGCAACTGACGTGGAAGTCAAAACACATGCACAACACATGCAGGCGTTAAGACAGTTCCTTACTTCGTGTAATTATCAAAATATCCCTGAATGAAGATAATCGGTGTTCCCTTATCTCCGGAACCGGAGGTTAAGTCACATAAGGAACCGATTAAATCCGTTAAACGTCTTGGGGTGGTACCCTGGGAAGCCATATCGCCCACCAGATTGTCATCCTTTGTACGGATTCTCTCAGAGATGGCCTTCTTTAACTCCTCACCGCTTAAATCGGCGAAATCGTTATCTGCCAGGTATTTTAACTTAAGCTCGTTGGGCTGTCCTTCCAGACCTTCCGTGTAAGCCGGTGAAACGACCGGATCAGCAAGTTCCCAGATTTTTCCGACCGGATCCTTGAATGCGCCGTCGCCGTAGATCATCACTTCCACGTGCTTGCCGGTGCGCTCCATCATCATCTGATGAACTCTGTCAACGAATGGCTGGCAGTCGCGCGGGAACAGCTTGACAGTCTCTTCCGTTGCCTTGTTGGAACCGAGGAGTCCGTAGTTCTCATTGTATCCGCTTCCGTCGATGGACGCGGTCATGATGTCATCGAGACAGCAGACCTTTTTTGCTCCTGCAGCCAGAAGGCGGCGTTTGCTTCTCGCTCTGGTGTGGATGTCACAGCAGATCACGTTGTCCGTATACTTTAAGATGGTGCGGCAGTCATTGGCCAGAACGACCTCGACCTCTGCGCCCTGCTCTTTGATCACGTCCTTGTAGTACTCGATATAGTCAACACCGGTGAAGGTGTGCTTTTTATAGCCGAACAGCTCTCTGTATTTCTCTTCGCTCAGCACATCAGTCCATGGATTCACGCCCTTTGCATCCAGCTCATCCTCGTCGATTAAGTGGTTGCCGACTTCATCGGAAGGATAGGAGAGCATAAGCACGACCTTTTTCACGCCGCGGGCAATTCCCTTTAAGCAGATGGCGAAACGGTTACGGCTTAAAATCGGGAAAATAACTCCGACTGCCTCATCACCGAATTTCTCCTTTACATCCGCTGCGATGTTGTCGATGCTGGCGTAATTGCCCTGCGCTCTTGCAACGACGGCCTCCGTAACGGCAACGATATCTTTATTCTGAATCTCAAAGCCGTAGCGGCTGCTGGCGGCAGCATCTATAACGGAATCTACAACGATTTTTGCAAGGTCATCTCCTTCACGAATAATCGGTGCACGTACGCCTCTTGAAATTGTCCCTATCAAACGTTCTTCCATAGTCATCATTTCTCCTTATCATTATCTTTCGCATTTTCCCCTGTTTAGAAAAAGACTGCCTATCTATTATAAAAGAAAAATCATAAATATACAAACGTTTTTTAGCAAAATACGGCATTTTTTGTACTTTCTCCGGCCTGAAGCACGGTTTTGCAGTGGCGCGGCAGAGAAGACAGCAGAATTGTGTTAGAATTGGGAAGTATACTGCAAGAAATGTCAGACGCTCCGTATTATAATGACAATACATTTGAGACAACAGGAGGAAGACCATGGAAAGAAAATGGTGGCATGAGAAAATAGCCTATCAGATTTATCCCAAGAGCTTTAACGACGGCAATGGGGATGGAATCGGTGATTTGAGAGGAATTATAGAGAAACTCGATTATTTGAAGGAACTGGGTATTGATATTGTATGGATATCGCCGATCTACCAGTCTCCCTTTGTGGACCAGGGGTACGATATTTCCGATTATTATAAGATTGCCCCGGAGTTCGGCACCATGGAGGAGTTCGATGAGCTTCTGGCCGAGGCGAAGAAGAGAGGGATTGAGATCGTTATGGACCTGGTGATCAACCACTGCTCCGACCAGCATGAATGGTTTCAGAAGGCGCTTGCCGATCCATACGGCGAGTACGCGGACTATTTTTACTTTGAAAAGGGCAGGGACGGCGGCGCTCCCAGCAATTACCGGTCTTATTTCGGAGGAAGCGTCTGGGAGCCGGTTCCAGGCACCGACCTCTACTATCTGCACCTGTTTGCAAAGGAACAGCCGGATTTAAACTGGAATAATCCGAAGATGAAGGAAGAACTGTTTGCCATGATCCGCTGGTGGCTGGAAAAAGGGGTGGCCGGATTCCGGATCGACGCCATCATCAATATTAAAAAGGATCCGAATTTCCCGGATTTCCCGGCAGACGGTCCCGACGGGCTGGCTTCCTGCACCAAAATGGTGGAAGAGGTCGAGGGGGTCGGCGAGCTGCTGGAGGAGCTGCGGCAGAAGGCCTTCGATCCGTATCAGGCATTTACGGTTGCGGAAGTATTTAATATGAGGGAAGAGGAACTGAAGGAATTTGTGGGAGAAAATGGTCACTTTTCGACGATGTTCGATTTCTCTGCTCATCTGCTGACGGGAGGGGAACACGGCTGGTACGACGCAAAGCCAGTCAAATTCTCCGAATGGAAGAAGACCGTAATCGAATCCCAGCTGGAGGTTCAGAACGTGGGTTTTCTGGCCAATATCATCGAAAATCACGATGAGCCCCGCGGCGCGTCCACGTATCTGCCGGAGTATGCGATGAATCCCAGAGGCATCAAGATGCTGGCGGCTGTTAATATCCTTCTTCGCGGCCTTCCGTTTCTCTATCAGGGACAGGAGATCGGAATGAGAAACTGCCCCATGGATTCCATAGAAGATTACGACGATATCAACACGAAGGACCAGTACCGGATGGCTCTGGAGGCTGGCTGTACAGAGGAAGAGGCACTTGACGCCTGTATCCGTTACAGCCGCGACAACGCGAGGACACCGATGCAGTGGAGCCATGGGAAGGAAGCCGGATTTACGACGGGAAAGCCCTGGCTGAAGGTGAATCCCAATTATACGGAGATCAACGTGGAGGACCAGTTAAAAGACGAGGATTCAGTCCTTCATTTCTATAAAAAGCTGATTGCCCTTAGAAAATCGGAAGCGTACCGGGAGACGCTGATCTTTGGCAGATTCGTCCCGGCATTTGAGGCGGACGAGGATGTCTTTGCTTTCTATCGGGAAAGCGAGAGCGGAGAGCGGATATTTATCGCCGCCAATTTCGGAAAAGAAGAGAAGAGGTTTAAGCTTCCGGAGAAGAATTACACGGTTCTCCTGACGAATGATGACAGTGCTCCGGAGGGGACACTCAGTACCCTGGAGAATGACGGCACACTTTGTCTGAAGAGCTGCGGAGCAGTCGTTTTGCGGGAAGAAGCATAGTTTACCGGGAGCACCTGTTTCCGACCGTCCGAATTATGGAGGCCGGGCTGGTGCTCCCGGTTCTTTTCTTTATGCATACATGATTCTAATCGTTTTAAGTTCGGTTACCTAGTACAGCGTTGCGCAAGTTCCAGTGAATTCTGCACTCGCTATTGACGCCAGGGGCATCTCTGATGGTCTCAGACGAGATCCATATAATCCCGGTAGCCCTCTTTTTCCATCTCCTCATACGGAATGAAGCGAAGCGCCGCGCTGTTGATACAGTACCGCAGTCCGCCCCTGTCGATGGGGCCGTCGTCGAAGACATGGCCCAGGTGGCTGTCTCCCGCCCGGCTTCGGACTTCCGTCCGTTCCATGTGATGGCTTTGATCTTTGAGCTCCTGTACCGAAAGGGATTTGACGGGTCTCGAGAAGCTGGGCCAGCCGCATCCGGAGTCAAACTTATCAGAGGAGGAGAAGAGAGGTTCCCCCGTAACGATGTCCACGTACAGTCCGCGCTCGAAATGATTGAAATACTCATTCCGATAGGGGTGTTCTGTCGCCTGATTCTGTGTAACCTCAAATTGAAGCGGCGTCAGCCTGCTTTTCAGCTCTTCCGGAGAGGGGACCGTATAGCTGCGCTTTTTTCCAGGGCTTTCGACGGAATCGTGATCCCTGCGAAGCCGTTCCTCCTCGTTAAATACATCCGCTTTTCTGACATCAATATGGCAGTAGGCGCCCGGATTCTTCTTTAAATAATCCTGATGATACTGCTCCGCGGGATAGAAATTGTCAAGCGGAAGCACCTCAGTTACGACCGGGACGGTATACTTTCTTTGCTGTCTGGAAATGGCGGCTAAGATGGGTTCCCGGTCCGCCGGATCTTCGTAATAGATTCCGGTGCGGTACTGGGTTCCGCGGTCGTTTCCCTGCCGGTTTAAGATGGTAGGGTCGATGACTGCGAAATAAGCCTCCAGCAGAGTCGAAAGCTCCGTCTCCTCCGGCCGGTAAATGAGTTTAACCGTCTCCGCGGCGCCGGTAGTGCCGGTGCAGACCTGTTCGTAAGTGGGATATTCCACCAGGCTGTTTCCGTATCCGACCTCTGTTTCGCAGACGCCGTCCAGTCTGGACATGTATTCTTCCATGCCCCAGAAACAACCGCCTGCCAGGTAAATGGTTTTATGCTGATTCAAATCGGCAGCCTCCTTTCCGATGCTGTTTCTTACGATTCCCTGATCGGGCAGTCTTTATTCCCGCGAGCAACGAGCCAAACGGACACGCTGGCGCGTCCATTTGACTCTTGCAGGCAATACTACTCGGCATTCTGCTGTGCTTTCAACAGATCGCGGATTTCCGCCAGCAGTTCTTCCTGTGTCGGACCAGCCGGTGCAGCTTCTTCCTTTTTTTCTTCCTCGTGACGGAGACGGGAACTGATCATGGCTACCGCTTTGATCATAAAGAACATACAGGCGCCGATAATCAGGAAATCCAGAATATTCTGAAAGAAAAGCCCGTAACGGACGGCAGCTTCGGCCTTAATAATTTCGCCTGCCGCATCTTTTACAGCCGGGCTGAGAACAATTTTAAAGGTATCGAAATCAGCGCCTCCCGTGACTGCGCCCAAAAGCGGCATCAGAATATCATTTACCAGAGAGGTAACAATCTTACTGAACGCCCCGCCTATGATGACGCCGACCGCCATATCGATGATATTCCCTTTCAGAATAAACGCCTTGAATTCCTGCATGACTCCCTTTCCCTTACTCATGATTAAATCCTCCTTCTCTTTCGTGGAAAATCATCTGAGGAAAGGACGCCGGTTCGCGGCTGTTACTCCTTTAACGGCAGATACAGTTCGATGTAATAAACCGGCTGGCTGACGTCGGCCTCCTCCGGCATAGCTGTCTGCATCTCATCGACCGCGCAGCTCAGCAGAAATCCGCCGTAGGCCGTACCTTTCAGCTTATATCCCTGATCTCTGGCCCAGCAGACCGCCTTCATGATGGAACGGGTGTCCGGAATGCGGCTGGCGGATGCGATAACCGTATAGACGCACCGCTCATGCTGAATAAAGAGGCGGCCGGATAACTGTTCCTCCAGTCCGATGATGGCAGCGGTATCTGCGGCGAATAAGTAGTATTCATCTACCTGGCCCGGCATGCCTTCCCTGAGTTGATATTCCTGATAGATATAGCATAAATCATGAACGGCCAGCTTGTCAATGAGACTCTCATCAACCTTATAATAGCGGCGGAGCGGACGTATGTCATAATCATTTAAAAAATCGTCAATATTCTTATAAAGCTGAGTAAGATACTTTAGATGGATTAAAGAACGCCGGTGCCGTTCCACTTCCCGTTCTTCCTCTGCTATTTTTTCCTGAATCATGGTATAATAAGAACCAAAGGAACTCTGATGAAGAATTCGGTTGATATCCTCAATGCTGAAGTTCAGCCTCCGGTAGAACATGATGTCGAGAAGCTTTCTCATATCCTCATAGCTGTAGCACCGGTAGCCGTTTTCCAGCTTCTGCGGAGTGATAATGCCTTTTTTTTCATAAAAACGGAGCGAGTCGCGGCTGATGCCCAGTCTTTTCGACACGTCTCCAATCGTATACTGCTTCATAATATGATCCCTTCTTCCATACCCTGATATTTTAGCACAAACAACACGGGAGGGGACCTTACAGTTTTCTGTCTACGTTTACAAAATTTTAACGAAGTTGTTCTTGTAAAAGGAAGACAAATGTGATATTATTGCAATAATAGTAATTAATACTGATTTTGACAAATATAGGAAATGATAATATGAGAGTCGGAAAGGGGTATTCACATGGGTGAAACAAAAAAGAAACTGGTAAAATGTCTGGTATGCGGCGCGGTATTTGAAGATGGGGTAAGCGTATGTCCCGTATGCGGAGTGGGACCGGAGAACTTCGTCCCGTTTACGGAGGAGGAAAAGTCCTTCCACAGAGACACGGAAGAGATATTTCTGATTCTGGGAGGCGGCGCGGCGGGGTTAAACGCGGCAGAGGCCATACGAGAAAGGAATTCCACAGCCTCTATCGTGATGGCGACGAACGAGGAGATACTGCCCTACAGCCGCCCCATGCTGACGAAATCCATGCTGGGAGAGAACAACAGGGAACAGCTTCTGGTTCACGACGCACCGTGGTATGAGGAGAACCGGATTTTAACCCTGACAGGAAAGACGGCGGAGAAGATCGATCCGGAGGCCAGAGAAGTGACCTTTTCGGATGGAATCCGCTTAAAATATGACAAACTGGTTTATGCCCTGGGTTCGGAATGCTTTATTCCACCAATTCCAGGTCATGAGAAGCCGCAGGTTATAGCGATCCGGAGAATCACCGATACGGAAAAAGCAGGCGCCCTTCTTTCTCAGACGAAGCACGCCGTGGTAATCGGCGGTGGTGTTCTGGGACTGGAAGCAGCCTGGGAACTGAAAAAGGCGGGCCTGGAGGTGACGGTTCTGGAACTGGCACCGCAGCTGATGGGCCGACAGCTGGATGCGGGAGCCGGTGAATTCCTGAAGGATCTGATTCAGAATGTAGGAATCGCCATCCATTTAAATGTGAAGATTGAAGCGATCGAGGGAGAGACGGATGTGACGGGAGTGCGCCTGGGCGACGGCACCGTGATTCCGGCTGAGTTGGTGGTAGTATCTGCCGGTGTCCGTGCAAATGTCGGTGTGGCAAAAGACGCGGGAGCGGAGATCGGAAGAGCCGTCAAGGTCAACGCATTTATGGAGACCACCATTCCGTCCGTATACGCATGCGGAGACTGCGCCGAGTATGAGGGAATCAACTATGCGATCTGGCCGCAGGCGGTGGAGATGGGCAGGACAGCGGGCGCCAATGCGGCCGGCGACGGCCTTGTTTACCACACCGTACCCGCAGCACTTACCTTTAACGGTATGGAAACTTCCCTTTTTGCCGTGGGCGACGTGGGAAAGAATTCCGAAATTGAGTATACGGTGAAGCACGAGGAAGACCCGGAAAAGAAGATATATAAGACCCGGTATTATGCGAATGGCAGATTGACCGGAGCGATTCTCATCGGTGATACAAAGGAGATGCAGAGCGTGACGGAGGAGATGGAGCAGGCGTAAAATATCTGAAATAGCATGGCAGGAAGTAATGAATTTTAAAATATCACTTAAATATAGTAATAGAAAACAGCGGCCACGTTTATCGTGTGCCGCTGTTTTACTGTTACTTGTTTGCCGTTACCAGTTTTACCGTTATTTGCTCTACTGTTTTCCGCGAAGTGCCTGAAGCGTATTCTGGATTTCTCCGAGAAGTGCGGTTTTGTCAGTCGGTACGGAAGCGATCATCTGCTGAATACGGCTCACGCAGTGATCGTTGCCGACCTTTGCGAGAGATTTAAGTGCAGCCACTTTCACTTCATCTTCGGGTGAGTCGAGGAGTGCCATCAATACATTGCTGGAATCGTCGCCCACGGCTGAAGCACATGCTTCTGCTAAATGTACCTTTGTCTCTGAATCAGAATTTAAATAACTTTTCTTAATCTTATCCCATTTGCCCTTCTGAACCAGTTTTTCTAATGCTTCTGTTGTTGCTCCTTTTGATGAACCAAACATATTATTCCCCTTTTCTAAGTGTAAAAACGTCTAAAAATATTATAACATGAATATTTCATTTTACAATACAATTTGTCGGAAAATAATCACCAAAATTATTAAATGTATATAAAGTATGCGCGGCCAGATCCTTAAACCAGGGAAATCTTATAGGTCTTCATCCAGTAATCGATCTGAAGTATATAGGCCAGCATCTGCGGACCGGCCATCAGCTGGCCGTACCATGGTTTTCCGTAATCGGAGGGATTTTTAAGAAACGTCTCCAGCTTTTTTCTGTCCAGAAACTGCATGACAGGCGAGGACGAATCGTTCATGATTTCGAGGACACGGCTGGTGAGGAGTTTTTCGTAATTCGTGTCGTAAGTCTTCGGATAGGGCGATTTCCTGCGGAACAGGATATCGTCGGGCAGAAGGCCTTTCCCGGACTGACGCAGAAGGTTTTTGACCAGGCCATCCCTCGTCTTCATGTCCCAGGGTACATTCCAGACGTATTCCATGATCCGGTGGTCGGCAAACGGCACCCTGGCTTCCAGGCTTGAATACATGCTGGCGCGGTCCATGCGGTTTAAAAGGGTCTGCATGAACCAGCGAAGATTTAAGTAAGAGATTTCCCGGCGGCGCGCCTCTGTGGGCGAGTCTTCGGACAGGGTGGGAGTCTCTGCGACAGACCGCTCATACGTTTCTTTGACGTATTCGTCCATCTGCAGGTAATCGAGAAAATCATCTTTCAGAAGGATTTTTCTCGCTTCTAAGTTCATCGTCCACGGGAAGGTGTGGGCTCGGAAGCATTCCTCCTTGTGGAACCAGGGATAGCCGCCGAATATTTCATCGGCGCATTCGCCGGTCAGGGCTACTTTGTTATGCTCCTTGACCAGAGAGCAGAAATGCAGCATGGACGAATCGATGTCTCCCATGGCAGGCAGATCGTGGGCCAGTACCGAATCACAGAGACGGTCGGCCTGATCAGTGTTGCCGCACTCCAGATAGTGGTGGTCGGAGTCCAGAAACTCCACCATCCGGTCCACAAACGGGCGGTCCTGGGAGGGCTGGAAGGAATTGGCCTTGAAATACTTATCATTGTTCACAAAATCAAAGGAAAACGTGGTCAGTTTTTTTCCCTGCTTTTTAAGCTCCGCGGCACAGACGGCGGAAACCAGGCTGGAATCTACTCCCCCGGAGAGGAAGGTACAGATGGGAACATCGGAGACCATCTGGCGTTTGATAGAGTCCTGAACGAGAAAGGCCGTCTTCTCAATGGTCTTTTCGTAGCTGTCCTCATGAGGAAGGCTTACTAATTTCCAGTAACAGTGGGAAGAGACGCCCTCGGGGGAACAGATGAGAAAATGGCCGGGGAGAACCTCCTCCATACCGGCAAATACACCACAGCCATAAGTTCTGGCGGGACCGATGGAGAAGACCTCGTTCAGTCCCTTACGGTCCAGTTCCGGTCGGATGCCGGGAACGGACAGGATTCCTTTCAGTTCCGATGCGAACAGAATCTCGTCGCCGCGAACCGTGTAGAAGAGAGGCTTTACACCCGCACGGTCACGGAACAGGATGACACGGTCGTGTAAGGCATCGTAAAAGGCGATAGCGAAGATGCCGTTCAGCCGCTTGACAAAGTCGGGGCCGTATTCGATACATCCGGTGAGAATCACCTCCGTGTCACTGGTGGTGGCGAAGGAGTGTCCCTGCGCGCGCAGTTCCGTCCGCAGCTCCTCCGTGTTATAAAGCTCCCCGTTGTAGGCGATAGAATATATGCGGCCTCCGGCTTCCTTTTCCATGGGCTGATGTCCGCTGACCAGGTCTATGATGGACAGACGGGCGTGGGAGAGACCGGTATGTCTGCTCAGGTAAACGCCGGAATCGTCGGGGCCGCGGTGCCTTTGCACCGCGGCCATGTCTTTTAAGATATCCCGGTAACGGGCCTCCTCTTCTAAGTAATTGCTATGCGGGTTATAAAAGCCTGCAATTCCACACATGGCAGATTCCTCCATTTCATTAAGATGCGTGATTCAAAAAGTGCAATTTGATAAAGCGTGATTCAGGATACGTATTTCTGTTACTGTTACTGCTACAGCAGAAGGCAGCCGGTTAAAAAGGCAAAGAGAAAGCCGATTAAGACCGGCGGAAGATTCTTACGGGCCAGGTCTAAGGGGCTGACGTTGCAGATGGCGGCCACGGGGATAAGTCCCCAGGGAACGATGGTACCGCCTCCCACGAAGATTGCGGTAAGCTGCCCGAGAGAAGCCAGCACTGGCACCGAAGCGCCGACGGCGGTGCCGAAGGTGTGTGCCAGGGAGCCTGTCAAGGGAAGGCCGGAGAAACCGGAGCCGTCGAGACCGGTCAGACTGCCTACGACCATCTGGATAAAGGCTGCCATATATTTGTTTAAGGGCGTATTGTGAGCCAGCCAGACGGCCCAGTCATTCATGATGCCGCTCTGATACTGATCGCCCATGATCGTGGTAATGCCGCTGCCGCCAAGGAAAAAGAATGCGCCGATGATAATAACGGGGGCGAAGATCTTGATGGCGAAGAGGAAACCGCCTGTCACGTAATCGGTCACCTTTTCCAGCGACTGTCTGCCAAATCCGGCGACTGCGCCGGCACACATCACCAGTACGGCGGTACCGGAAACCATGCTGGTGGCGTCTCCGCCCTTTAAGTCAAAGGCCAGCATCAGAAGAATATCGGCGAGAAAGGCCGTGGGAGTGAGGACCGCGATGGCGATGGCCGCTTTCGTCACTTTCTTCCGCTCCTCAGGCAGGGCCTCTGCGGACACGGTCTCTGTGGCTGCCATACTCTTACGGTTTAAAAGATATGCGGCGGTTACGGTGACAATGCCCATGACCCAGAAAACAGGACGGCCCTGGGTGAGAATATCGGAAGTGGAAATTCCGGCGGCACCGGCGGAAATGGCAGGCGCACCCTGGATGACGAAATCATAGCTTAAAGCGATTCCGTGACCGAAAAGGTTCATAGCCATGGCCGCGGCGAGCGGTTTTAAACCGGCCTTGACTGCAAATGGCAGCATAATCGCGCCGACTAAGGCCACGGAAGGTGACGGCCAGAGGAAGAGGGAGAAGAGCAGCATGGTGATTCCGAGAATCCACCATGTGACGGAGGGGGTCTTCATGATTTTCGACATGGGGACCATCATCAGGTAGTCGCTGCCTAAGTCTTTTAAGCATTTGGACAGAGCCGTTACCAGGGCGATGGTGGCTATGACTTCCATGAATTCTTTCGCGGCGAACAGAATAGAATTAAACACGGTCATGATTCCGCCTGTTATGGAACCAAGACCGATGGTTCCGAGGAGAAATAGAAAGCCGATACAGACGGCGGGGGTGTCTTTTCGCAGGACCATGACAGCGAGAATTACAAGAACACCGATTAGATAAACATAGTGCAGAGGGGTCAGCACTACGGCATAATCGAACATAAGAACCACTCCTGAATTTAGAATATAATCCATAGTATGAAGCGCGGGAAGAGCCAGTGCTCAATAGTTGCGAAAATTTCAGCGGAAGCTTGAAATTTGCCCTGGCATCTCCTATACTTAAACCTAAAGGAGAACACATATGCAGATCACATCGGTCCACATCAGGAATTTTAAATCCATCCGTGAGATGGAGATTCATGGTATCGAAAATGCCCTGATTCTGGTGGGAAAGAACAACACGGGGAAGACCTCAGTGCTGGATGCCATCCGTGCGGTGGCCGGTTCTTACCAGATACGGGAGAACGACTTTAATGAAAGAAAACAGAATATTGAGATATCCATCACCCTGAATTTTACAGAGGAAGATCTTCATATGTTCCACCGGGCGGGAATCGTGAGCCAGTACAAGCGGTATGACGCATGGCGCAGGGATTTCTGTGCAAAGCTGCCGTCGTATGAGGAGGAAGCCCTGTCATTTACATTTGTGGTAAACTGGAAGGGGGAGTCCCGCTTTTTCGATGGATATAAGAAGAACAACCGGTATATCCAGGAGGTATTTCCCAGGATTTATTATATCGATACCGAGCGTCAGCTAAAACAGTTTCAGGATGATCTGTTCATGTTCCAGGAGGATGAGCAGCTGATCAGACTGCGCGCCCACGTCTGCATGTTCGATGCGGCAAAGGAGTGCAACCAGTGTTTCAAATGCATCGGTCTGATCAATCAGAAAAAACCGGAAGAATTGAAGCTTTACGAGACGTCCAAGCTTCTGGAATATAAGATGTATCAGCTTAATTTAAAAGAGTTTACGGAGAAGGTCAACGCTAATTACAGAAAGAACGGCGGATTCGAGGAAATCAAGTTCACCTTGAACTGCAATCCGGATGAGATGTTTCATGTGACGGCGGAGACGTACCACGAAGAGCACGGGCGGCTGAACCCCATCGAAAATCTAAGCGGGGGCATGAAGAGCATCTATATGCTGTCGCTGCTTCAGACGTACACGGACGATGAGAAGAGGATCCCCAGTGTGATCATTGTGGAAGATCCCGAGATTTTCCTTCATCCTCATTTGCAGAAGATATCCAGTGAGATCCTGTACCAGCTGTCGAAGAAGAATCAGGTGATTTTCACGACCCATTCGCCGAATATGCTGTTTAACTTCACCAGCCGCCAGATCCGTCAGGTGGTCCTGGACGAGGAAGACTATTCCGTGGTGCGCAAACGCACGGATATCGACGCCATTTTAGACGATCTCGGTTATGGGGCCAACGATTTCCTGAACGTGAGCTTCGTCTTTATCGTGGAAGGAAAACAGGATAAGAGCCGGCTGCCGCTGCTGCTGGAGAAGTATTATTCGGAGATTCACGATGCTAACGGCAATCTGTCCCGGATTTCGATTATCACCACCAACAGCTGTACCAATATCAAGACGTACGCCAACTTAAAATACATGAATCAGGTGTATTTGCGTGATCAGTTTCTGATGATCCGCGACGGCGACGGAAAGAACCCGGAGGAACTGGCGGGCCAGCTCTGCCGGTACTACGACGAGCGGAGCCTGGAGGATGTCGATAAGCTGCCGAAGGTCACGAGGAGAAATGTGCTGATTCTCAAGTACTATTCCTTTGAAAATTACTTCTTAAATCCAAAGATTATGGCAGAGCTTGGAATTGTGAAGAGCGAGGAGGCATTCTATGAGACGCTCTTTTCCAAATGGCAGGAGTATTTATACCGCCTGCAGTCAGGCCGCCATCTGACAGAGGTTCTGGGAGGGACACTCTCATCTGTGGAAGAACTGAAGGCGCATATGGAAGAGTTTAAGATCTATATGAGAGGCCACAACCTCTATGATATCTTTTATGGCCCGTATAAGAAACGGGAGACGGAGATTCTGAGAAAGTACATGGAGCTGGCGCCGAGAGAGGATTTCAAGGACATATTGGAGGCCATCGACCGGTTTGTCTATTTTGACAGCAGGAAAGTGGACGCTTAAGGCACGAGGCCCGGCCGCCATGGAAATGAGAACTGACAACCGATAAAAGTTAGGAAAAGAGAGGTGAGATGGCATGTTAATCGCTCAGTTTTTACCCCTGATCTCAATTATTTTTACTGCTGTGCTGCAGTTGGCAAAATTGGCTGCACTGATCTGTTTTATTCTGTGCTGTATTAAATATTTGAAAAAATAATCGAAAATATAAGATCTGCTGGACAGAAGAAAGCGGGCCGGAAAATCCTGTCATATTTTCCGGCCCGCATTTTTATATTGATGATGGAATTGGACTACGCTTTTTCTACCGGAAACAGGATCGCTGTCTCCAGTTCTTCCGCAGAAGAGACCGTATTCTCATCCTTTAGATACCGCTCAATGCTGATTCCGGTAAGCTGGTATTCCGGATGCTGGTCCAGATATTGACAGATCGCCTGATACCCGATGTGTACCTCCTCCAGCGGCCCCTGATGGATCGCGGTGACACAGAGGGATTCCGGCAGAAGCTTCGTGTCCGGATGAGCTTCCGCTACCTGAAGCTGTGCTTCCACCTCCATCCTGTCTTCGTTGAATTCATTTCCCATGTAGACCAGCTGACAGGGACCCGCGCGGTGCAGGCCGCGTTCCTTTGCCTGTGCCATGAGGTCAGAGATGAGCCTGTGAATGTCCTGGGCCTTGACGGCAATGGTGCGTTTAACGGAGAAGACGCGCTGCTCCGGTGTGTTCATAACAATGATGTGATAGTTCCGATTCATGGTTATGCCCTCCTTAAAATGGGAGATATCCCGTTCCATGCAGGTGAGCGTCTCCGTCAGACTGGCCGCCTGCTCTTTTACGCGCTCGTACTGAAGCAGAATCTGGATATTTAACTCTGCCTCCGTAAGCGTCAGCAGCCGTTTGATTTCGGCCAGTGAGAAGCCGTATCGCTTCAGCTTTTCGATTCGCTGAAATGTAGGGATCTGGCTGCTGTCATAGTAGCGGTACCCGTTCTGTTCGTCCGTGGCGGCCGGATGCAGCAGGCCGATGCGGTCGTAATGGCGCAGCATTCTCGCGGAAATGCAGCAGAATTTTGAAAATTCTCCAATGGTAAACATAGGACCTCCCAAAAGTGAAATAGTGTTGTGCTGATATTGCGTTGTCAGGTGTAGAACCGATTCTGAGTGTATTGTACACCTTCCCACTGTGATAAGGTCAAGAGGTAATTTTTCTTAATCCGCGGTGTGTCCGTTCTGCCCGGCAGACTCCGCTTTCTGTTCCTGTTTCGGCAGTAAGAAGCTGTAAATGTGTGGGATTTTTCTAAAAGCCTGCCGCAAAGTTCGGAACTCGCTGCGCTCAGACAACCGCACTTTGCGGCAGAACGAAAAAACCCACATATTTACAGCTTCTAACAGACTGCAAACGTCACAGAAAACGGAGTCTGCCGGGGCAGAACGGACACACTGCGGATTAAGAAAAATCTTGAATTTAGAAAAGATAAAAAGTAAAAGATAAAAAGCAAAAGATAAAAAGCAAAAGATAAAAAGCAAAAGATAAAAAACAAAAGATAAAAAACAAAAGATAAAAAACAAAAGATAAAAGCAAAAGATAAAATAATTAATTAAAAGTGTACAGTTATAATATTGCTGACATAGCATGTCAGGTTTTGTCTGATATGATGAAAAACGAGGTGATAGCAATGATAGAGAGCCGGCTGTTCAAAATTATTTACCATCTGATGGAAAAGGGACAGGCCACTGCACCGGAGCTGGCGGAGAAGTTTGAGGTGTCGGTGCGGACGATTTACCGGGATATTGATAGGATCAGCGGGGCGGGGGTGCCTGTCTATTCGGTGGCGGGGCGAAGCGGGGGAATTCGTTTGCTGGACCGATTTGTGCTGGAGAGATCGCTGCTTTCGGAAGAGGAGATGAGGGATATTCTGTTCGGCCTGCAGAGTCTGGCGGCGGTTCAGAATTCTGATATGGAGACGGTCTTATCGAAACTGAGGGCTGCGTTTCAGATGGCGGATACGAGCTGGATCGAAGTGGATGTTTCCCGCTGGGGAAGCGACCCGGAGAGGGAACGGATGGATTTTAACGTGCTGAAACAGGCGGTTATGGCGAGACGGCAGATCCATTTTAAGTACTATGGCTCCAATGGAATAGCCAGTGAACGAGACTGCCATCCGTACAGGCTGATCTATAAGGACAAGGCGTGGTATCTGTATGCGTGGTGCCTGGTCAGAGAAGATTTCCGGCTGTTCCGTTTATCGCGGATCAAGGAGATTGTGCTGACGGGGATCCTGTTTGATCGCATACCGGAAGGAACAGAGCCGGATCTGACACGATGGGAGAAGGAAAGAGAGCCTGTCTCTGTGGTTCTGCGTTTCCCGAAGGAAGCGGCCTCCAGAGTATATGACGTGTTCGATGACCGGGTGGTTACGGAATGTGACGGGGAACTTACTGTCCGGGCGGTTATGCCGGACAATGAGTGGCTGTACGGCTTCCTGATGTCCTTTGGAGATAAAGTTACCGTGTTGAGTCCGCTTTCTTTGAAGCGAGAGGTGGAAAAGAGACTGAAGTCTGCACTGCATCACTATGAGGAGAAACGATGAATATCAGAGAAGAAATGGAAAAAAGAAATAGTAATCAAGAGGCGTTTGTATTTCAGGATTTAGAGGTGAAGCCCGAGCAAATCCGGGCGGTTTTGATTAATGAAGTGGTGCCATCAAACCCGGCTGATGACTTTTACGGCGGTGACGGGGCGGCCTATTTATCGACGGCAATTCCGCTGTTTCAGAAGGCCGGAGCACAGGTGAACAATGCGGGAGAACTGCTGGAGCAGGGTATTTACCTTACAAATGCAGTGAAAATGCCGAAGACGGCCCCGGCCATTGAGAGAAGCACCATCGAAAAAAGTCTGCCGTATCTGGAGTGGGAGCTGTCTCTCTTTCCCCATGTGAAAGTAATCATGCTGATGGGTGATGTGGCGAAAAAAGCCTTTAACATGATAAGCAAAAAGGCCGCTGGGAAAAATGTGATTCCGTCGGTGTCCACCTATAAGATACGAAAGAGTGAAATATGGTATCAGGGTATCCGGATTATGCCTTCCTACATTATGACCGGGCAAAATATTTTAATTGAAAAGTCGAAGGCCGAAATGGCGGCTGAAGATATTTCCGTCATGCTTTCCATAATCAAAGAATAGAATATGCCTGCATCATACCGCACCGCGGAGTTGAATCGCGGAGGTATGACGCAGGCATTGTTTGTTTGACAGGAAAGCCCGTACTGTTAATTGCTGCAATCCACGCCCTAAGGGGATATGGCTGCTGAAACGGCCATGCCCCGGCGCGCGAGTCCGGTAATCTGTTTAGATCGGGTTACGCCTGACTGGCGTGTTCCGGGAGAAGGTCTGTTTTCAGCAGACCGTATAAATAGTAGTCGCACCAGGAAGAGACCATTTTTCCCTGCCGGATGCAGCCCTCCCGTGTGAAGCCGGCTTTTTCCAGCGTTTTGCAGGAGGCGGTGTTTCTTACGTCCACATCGGTCCAGAGCCTCTGAAGCTCCGTGCGAGTGAAGCAGAAATCCACCACGCTTTTCAGGGCTTCCGTCATGAGGCCATTTCCCTGACAGGCAGGCGAGAGTCGGTAGGAGACCTTGGCCATCCGGTCGTTCTCGATTAAGTAGACCCAGAATTCCCCAATTACCTTATTGTCTTTCTTGTTCGCGATGCCCCAGTGGAAGCTTTTCGTTGGTTTCTGATTGGCGGCTGTGAACAGCAGTTCCGGGTTTAAATCGTGTCTGCCGGGCCGCTTTCCCCAATAGAGGTACAGGCCGGGATCGCTCAGCCACTCCCGCAAATCGTCAGTATCCTCCGGCCTGAGCTCCCTTAAAATCAGCCGTTCTGTTTCAAGAACCGGTTTTTTGATCAGATAGTCTTTTAAACTCATGGCCGCCACCTCTCAGAATGTAAATACGCCAGACCAGTCGAAATCAGCCGATTCCTCCAGGCTTTTTGGCCAGGAAGCGCACCAGTCGGGCACACAGGGCTGTGCCACCCGGTCGAGGCTGGGAGTATAGGGCTTCAAGTCGATGACCGGTGTGTTGTCACGTGCGTCGATATGGCTGAGTCCGATGATGCCGGCCGCCGGATCGATTCGAAGAATCTGCGCCGTTGAGAGCGCGACAGGGTTAGGGCGTTCCGGGGAGCGGGTGGCAAAGGTGCCCAGCGTCGCCGGCGAATTGCGGTAGGGAGAGCTGACCTTAAGCACACCGCGGGAAGCTTCATTGTCACAGGCATCGAACCACCAGAAGATCTGAATATGGCTGAAGCCATCCAGTCCCTCCAGGGCGGAACGATAAGGCTTTTCCAATAAAATGAGTGGCATTTCATTCTGAAATACAACTTTGCCGACAGGCTTTACTATGAGATTGTTCATGCTTTTTTGTCCTTTTTCGTTTTATTACGGCGCCGTTATCTTAATTGTAGCAAGTGTTTTTATACTTCAACCCCTTTTCAAAAAATATATAAAATTCACAGAACAGAGGCAATTTTTCCAGTGCCGTGAACTGTAACAACTCAGGACAAAAGTACATCGAAACACCGAATGAGGTCTTTCACGAATTTTATGTTTATGATACAATAAAACAGTGGTGGAGCAGGCGTGTGGCTGGAAGATAAAACTGGCATTGCTAAAAAGTTAAAAACTGGATATTTGAAACAGTCCATTTTCGGTTTATAGTAAGTGCATTATCATTGAAAACCGGAAGGGAGACTTTGTATGAAAACGAACAATAATACCAGAAAAATGGTGATGACGGCGCTGTTTATGGCGTTGGTATGTACAGCGACGATGGTGATCCGGATTCCGACACCGGGTACGAACGGATATATCCATCCGGGAGATGCGCTGGTGATTCTTTCGGGAATCTTTCTTGGACCGGTTCAGGGGCTCCTGGCCGCAGGAATTGGTTCCGCGCTGGCGGATTTCCTGGGCGGATATCTGCTGTACGTGCCGGCCACCTTTCTGATTAAGGGGCTGACCGCTTTTTGCTGCGGCCTTGTATTTCGGAGACTTTCAGCGACGGCCGGAAAACGGACCGCCGGTGTGGTGATCGGAGGGCTGACTGACATGGTGTTTGTAGCATGCGGGTACTGGCTCTATGAAACCTGTTTTTATGGAATGGCAGCGGCCCTGGCCAGCGTGCCGTCGAATTTGATTCAGGGCCTTGGAGGCCTTGTTCTGGCCGTCATTCTGTATCCTGTCCTGGCTGTGTGCCGCCGCTAGTACTGCATTGCGTAAATTCCTATGATATAGCACCCGCTATCTGCGCCAGGAGCACGCCCACGAAGCTAGACGTAGGGTCTACTACGCCGTCGCTTCGCGGACGCACACCTGACGCAGATATCGGGCACTATATCACAGCTATTTACGCAATGCAGTACTAGATGGAGCAGGAGGAAAAGCGGCTGGAATAGCGCGGAGAAATTCCGGGAGGTTTTTTGTGGCAATTGCAAAGAAGCATAAAAGAACATTAGTCTGTGGGGACAGCACCTATTACTGGTGGGTAAAGCGGGATGATGATTATGACAGACCCGTACTGCATATCGCGTCGGAGGATAAAGGGCTGATTGTGCTCTATCCCACGGAACAGCATGGGGAGCGGCGGTATCTGGTATCCATCGGAAGAGTATTTAAGAACAGAACGACGAGCGGCTGCTGGCAGCGGTACCGGATTCCGAAACTGGGCGCCGGGAAGGAGCCTGACGCAGGCCAGGATACAGAGAAAGCCGACGAGCCGGTTATGGAAGATTTTCCTGTTACGCCTGGATTTGTGGCCAGCCTTTTGGGCTGGTGCCTCGACGACGGAGATGCAGAGAGTGTGACATGGAACGGAAGAGATATCTGGCTGTAGGGAGGAACGGTATATGGCAGTAATTCTATCGCTGCAGGGCTGTATGGCCGTGGGAAAAACCACGGCCGTTCAGTATGTAAAGGAGCGCCGTCCCGATATCTTTTTAAGCAGGGAGGACAATGGAACGGTTATTAGTGAGGTACACCGCCGAGGCCTCATAAAGAACTGTTATGAGGATTACCTGGAGATTCAGAGGCTTTGGCTGAATCATGAAGTGGAGCGGTGGAAAGCGGCAAAGGAGCATAAACTGGTACTGATGGATTTCGGCGCGGAAGAGATCGAGTTCTACACGCTGAATTACCCGAAGTCCATAGGCGAAAATTGGGATATCGAAGGACCTCTCTGCAGGGAACTGGAGGCGGTGAGACGCTGTATGCCGGACAGGATTCTGTTCCTGGACGCAGATGAGGAGACTCTGAAGGCGCGGAAAGAGGGAGATAAGAGCCGGTCCAGAGAATTTTTTGATTTTCACCGGGAGTATCTTCTTCCCCTGAAACGGGAGTGGTTCTTAAACCGTTCCGATACAGACGTACTGCGTGTGGACACCATGGACCGGGAAACGATGGGGAAAGCCGTTCTGAAATGGGCAGACGCTGCAGCGAATAAAATATAAATGCAGGAGAGTGGAATCATGGCAGTATTAAACATGCGTTACGACGGAGACGAGATACTGAGAAAGAAATGCAAAGAAGTGAAAGAGGTGGATGACCGGATCCGGGAAATCCTTAACGATATGACAGATACGCTTCATGCGACGCCTAACGGAGCTGCAATCGCAGCGAACCAGGTAGGAATTTTAAAACGCCTTGTCGTCATCGATATGGGAACCGGGCTCATGAAGCTGGTAAATCCCGTGATTGTGGAACAGACAGGGGAACAGGACTGCATCGAAGGCTGCTTAAGCTTTCCGGAGAAATACGGAAGGACCATTCGGCCCCAGACCGTAATCGTGAAGGCGCTGGATGAAAATGGAGAAGAGGTCACTTTGACCGGAATTGATGAGATGGCCAAATGTTTCTGCCACGAGCTGGATCATTTAGACGGAGTCTGCTTCGTCGATAAGGTGACGGAGTGGCTGTGACCCGTGCCAAGTCAAAAAAGCGCCGCAGGCAGCGGGCTTTTTGACCCTCGCGGCAGTCGTCAGATGGATCCGCAGGCAACGAGTCAGATGGCTCGCTAACGGGTCCATCTGACGACTGCTTGTGGGAACAAACAGACAGGAATTGGACAACTGCCTTTATGGCGGAAATGGAGGGGACGGATCGATGGAGTACCGTCAGATCAGACCGGAGGAGCCCGGGAATATGTGGAAATGATGCGGTCCCTGGATTTAGAGACCGATATGATGATGCTGGAACCGGGGGAACGGAAAAATGACCCGGAGGCCGCCGCGGCCATGATCAGGGAGTCTTTGGCAGCAGGCGATTTCTTCCTGATTGCCAGGGAAGGGGAGTCGATGGCGGGAGTTCTGACCGCCGAGCGGGGCCGCTGCCGCCGAATCCGCCATGCGGCATATGTGGTAGTCGGAATCCGGGCCGGATACCGCGGCCGGGGCATCGGCACAGAGATGTTCAAACGCCTGGATGCATGGGCCGTATCTCAGGAAATTACCCGCCTGGAGCTGACCGTGAGAAAGGACAATGAAGCCGCTGTCCATCTCTATGAAAAGAGCGGTTTTGTAATCGAAGGGCTCAGAAAGAATTCCATGCGTGTCGGCGGCGCCTACGCGGATGAGTATTACATGGCAAAATTTATCCCCCGGAATGAAGGGGCATAAAGCAGCACTGCACGAAGCGGCCAAACCGCTGAGTGCTCATAACAGGGAGGAACGATCATGCAATTACTATTTAAACAGCGGCTGTTTTCCTGGTTTGACAGTTACGACATCTATGACGAGAGTGGAAATACGGTCTATACGGTAAAGGGAAAATTAAGCTGGGGCCATTTGCTGGAAATCTATGACCGTTTCGATAACCATATCGGAACCGTACAGGAGAGAGTGCTCACCTTTCTGCCTAAATTTCTGATGTACATAAACGGACAGGAGATCGGAGAAATCCGCAAGGAACTGACCTTTTTAAAGCCCAAATTCACGCTGGACTGCAACGGCTGGACAGTGGACGGAGACTGGCTGGAATGGGACTATCGTGTAAAAGACAGCGCAGGCAGTCTGATCATGACGGCCAGTAAAGAATTTCTCCACTTTTCAGACACGTACGTTCTCGATATTGTAAGGGAAGAGGACGCGCTCCTCTGCCTGATGATCGTACTCGCCATTGACGCGGCGAAATGTTCCGGCGGACAGGACTGACTTATTGTAACAGGAAATGTTACGATTTATCTGCCGGATTCCCAGTGATCAGGCATCTTTAACCAGGAAGGCAGACGGGTATCCCGGCTGCCTTTTGCGGCATTTATCTGCATCTGCGTGAGGAAAAAGGCATCTCTTAAATCGGCGCCTTTAAGATCGGCATCCCGCAGGTCGGTTCCCAGAAAGCACGTTCCGAAGAGACGGCATCCCCTCAAGTCGGACGCAATGAGAAAGGAAGAAGAAAAATCCATGGCACTTAAGTCTGCCCCCTGAAAATGATATCCGAGGAAGCGCAGGGGCCCCGCGCCATTCGTCCCGGAAGTTTTATGGGAAGAGTTACCGGAAGAGACGGTGTGGCTGCGGGCAGACCGCGAAATGCCTTCCTTTTTCGAAGGCAGCTTCTGAGAAGCCGCATAATCGAGCGTCAGGCGGATCGTCTCCTTCAACAGATCGTTGGCCGCAGTGATCCTATCGCGGATCCCGTCTTCCGTGAGGTCTTGCCGGGAACCGTCTGCCAGCTTCTCTAAGCCGGTGAGCGCGGCATGGATACGGGGGCGCAGTGCGGATGCGGGGCGCAATATTGCGGCTTCCTCCAGATACCACATGGCCTCGTGCAGCTTTAATTCAAGGAAGAAGACGCGGAACATTTCCTCCG
Organism: Hungatella sp. SB206; assembly: GCF_051132295.1. Taxonomy (NCBI): domain Bacteria; kingdom Bacillati; phylum Bacillota; class Clostridia; order Lachnospirales; family Lachnospiraceae; genus Hungatella; species Hungatella sp. SB206. The sequence continues at coordinate 2,555,936 of NZ_CP096603.1, forward strand.
GATCAGGAAGCTGCCGCCAGCTCTTCCCCTGAAATACGATTTCTGTGGCCGTCTGCCCCGCCCCTAAGCAGTCGTAATTGATGCATCCCTTCAGGCGGCGTCCGGACAGAGAGCTGTGAACCTCGCAGGAGAAATCTTCACATAAGTGGGCGCAGGGAATCCCAGCTTCCTTATCGTCAGGGAATCCCTCCGCTTTGGAAAAATAGAGCGCCGTGCAGCACAGGCCGCAGCAGCGGGAACAGTCCGCGGCCAGACGTTCCCTCCTGTGGGAAATGAGGGCCGGGACCGGGTCTGCCCCACCGGATACCGCGTGCCGGTACGAGAAATTTTCGTGGATTGGTTCCATGTCATTCATCCTCCTGTACTTGTAACGGAAAGTATTCCATAGTATAATGCGGGTAACTGACAGCGTCAAGGCCCTGCGGGCAAGTGCTACATCAGGGGGGCCGGTGTGCCACCCTGAAAATAATCCGGTAAAAAGGATCAGAGAAACGAAGGTGGAGAGATGAAGGAGACGAGCAATCCGGTTGTCTGGCAGTCTAGGACGTGGCTGATGGACGCGCTGGCGGCTCTGATGGAGGAAAAGAAATTCGAAGAGATCACGGTGGTGGAAATATGCAGGCGGGCGGATTTATCAAGGCGGACATTTTATAGAAATTATTCCTCAAAGGAAGACCTGTTTCGAAGCTGCTGCGAACGCCTGTGCAGGGAATATGTCCGGTATCTGGAACGGGATACCGCCTATTTTGCGGCGCATATCACAGAGGTGTATTTTTCGTTCTGGAAAGAGCATAAGACATTTCTGCAGTCTGTATGCAGGGATGATAAGATCTGCTGTCTCATCGAGGTGTCCAATACGTACTGGCCCGAAATTTACGGCCGGCTGCAATCGTACTGGAAAGAAACCATGAGCGGAGAAGAGCTGGAGTACTGTCTGTTTTTTAACATGGGAGGCTTATGGAATATTATAATGAAATGGCTTTTTGAGGAACCGGAGAGAAGCCCCTGTGAGATGGAGTGCATGATCCGAAGATCTTTACAAAATTTACTGGCTGGCGATGCGAAATCGCCGGATAGGAGTGATGCAAAATGAAAAAGTATACGAGAAAGGAACTGTTATCCATCCCAAACCTTATGGGATACTTCCGGCTTCTGATGATCCCGGTCTTTGTATATCTCTATCTCCATGCGGAGACGGACCGCGGCTATTACGCCGCGGCGGCTGTCATGGGAATATCGTCCATCACGGATATGTTTGACGGACTGGTTGCCCGAAAATTCAATATGATCACGGAATTCGGCAAATTTCTGGACCCGTTTGCCGATAAGATGACGCACGGGGCCATTCTCTTATGCCTGTGGACCCGCTATCCTTATATGGCGGTTCTGGTGGTACTCTTTGTCGTCAAGGAGGGATTCATGGCGGTTATGGGCCTGGTGAAGCTGAGAGAGGGCAAGAAGCTTGACGGCGCCATGTGGTTTGGAAAGGTGTGCACGGCGCTGCTGTTTGTCGTCATGTTTGTGCTCATTCTCGTGCCACATATCCCGGCCGCGGCGGCGAATGCACTGATTGCTGTCTGCGCCGTGGTCATGGCCGTGACACTCATCCTGTACATACCCGTGTTTCGAAAAATGTGACACGCTCTGGTATTCGCGCCGGGAGGCACTAGTGCTCAAAGCCATGCACCCAGCTGCCCTTCAGGAAATAACGGAGAAAGACGACCGAGCTTAAGAACCAGGTCAGCGGATAGGCCCAGAATACCACGCGGATATCCGGAACAAAGTGAACGGTTACGGTGATGTACGTCACCCGGATGATGCACCAGCAGACCATCATAACCAGCATGGGAACCGTGGATTTTCCGGCGCCGCGGAGAATTCCCGCGATACAGTGGGAAAATGCCAGAAGAAAATAGAACAGAGTCACCGTGCGGGCCTGGGCCGTTCCATTTATGATAACCTGCGGATCATTGTTAAAGGCGGAGATGAGCAGGGGCGAGAAGGCATAGATGAAAATGCCGACGAGCTCTGCAGTGATGATGGAGCAGAGAATGCCAAAACTGGCTCCCTTTTTCGCCCGCTCATACTGTCCGGCGCCGAGATTCTGGCTCACGAACGTGGTCAGGGCCATGGCAAAGCAGGTGATCGGCAGGAATCCGAAGCCTTCGATCTTCGAATAGGCGCCGCATCCCGCCATCGCCATTTTCCCGAAACGGTTGATATTGGACTGGACTACCACGTTAGCCAGAGAAATAACGGAGTTCTGAAAACCGGCCGGGAGACCGTTTGCGATGATCTGCCGCAAGAGTCCTGTGTCAAACCGGATTTTCTTTAAGCAGACCCGGTATTCCTCCGGACTTCTCATGAGACGGCGCAGACAGAGAAACGCGCTGACAAACTGGGAGATAATGGTGGCAAACGCCGCTGCCCCTACTCCAAAGTGAAAGATCCCCACCAGCACAAGATCCAGCACGATGTTGATGAGAGACGATATAATGAGATAGACCAGCGGATGGTGGCTGTCACCCACGGATTGCAGGATGCCGACAAACACGTTGTACATGACGAAGGACAGTGAGCCTGCAAAATACGTTCGGAAATAGACGGTGGATTCCGGAAGTACATCGGCCGGAGTTCCCATCCACACCAGTATAATCGGCGCCAGTACCACACCGATCACGGTCAGCACAACCCCTGCGGCAAGGCCGAAGGCAATGGTGGTGTGAACGGCCTTCTGCACGTCACCGTGCCGCCCGGCGCCGTAATACCGGGCGATGACCACACCGGCTCCAATTGCGATCCCATTGAAGAAACCTACCATGAGGAAGATTAAGTTGCCGGAAGAACTGACGGCAGCGAGGGCATTGCTCCCCAGAAAATTGCCGACAATCAGTGAATCCGCTGTATTGTAAAGCTGTTGAAAAAGGTTCCCGAGAAATAAGGGAACAGCAAATGCGATAATTTTTTTCCAGATGGACCCCTCTGTCATCAGGGTCGAAGACGTGCTTTTTTCCATAGTAAATCCGCTCCGTAGTCATTGATCAATGTTTTGTATCAGTAGTGCGCAAGGGCGCCATCCTTTATTCTACTACAGAAACAGCGGGAATGGAATCAGTATTTTAGCGGTTTCTATCCACATACAGAATAATCACAGGCTAATCTTTCCAGTTCTGAACCACTTCCTCAACAAGCTGTCCGGCCGTATCGCGGTTAAAGGGCATGACCCGGCCGTGGTATGGAAAATATACGAGATTTGACCAGAGCACCTCATAGCCGCCTTTCTCATACTCCCCGGCCGTCGGTAAGTAGCTGTTACAGCCATTGGTATAGCCGTTTAAAAAGAGCAGCGGCGTTCCGGCAGCCTCCATGGCGTCAATGGAAATCCTGCACATGGCTTCATTGGCAATCCCGCACAGACAGCCGTCATTGAGGGAAAAGTACTGTATTTCCACCTCTGAAAACTGTTGTGAAATACCCTCGCCGTTAAGGCGTTTCACTTCCCGGAGCCAGTCGGTTCCATCGATGCCGGCCTCCATAAGCGCCTCATCGGCAATCCGCTCCGCCTGTGCCAGGGAGGGAACATCCGCTGTAAAATGGCTGAAAACCGACTTCATGGTCAGATGAGTGACAGGCTCCGCTTCCATTGTGGGAAGAACGGCTGACACGGCCTGGCAGATAGCCTCTGCCGTCTGCTCCAGGGCCTTTTGGCTCTGAAGCCGGTATATTTTCTGATACTCTTCTGAAAATCCCTTCGCCGCCGCCTCGAAGCCGTGAATCTCCAGATACTCTGTGTTTTCCTGATGAAACCGAGGCCGTACGTCTCCGGAGGCGCCCTGCATCATCATGATTTTGCAGCCGAAGCGCGCTTCCAACTGCTCTCTTGTAATGCCAAAGTAGTCGGCTGATATGAGATAATTGTCGCTGGAGAGAATGTTGGCATGGGCAGTGACCCGCAGCAGCAGCACCCTGTGAGATTCGTTTTCCGGTGCGGTGACAGACAGGATTCCAAGCCGGTTGTCGAAGTCGGTGGAATCCGTTCTGCGGTTCAATCCCACAGTATTTTTTCCGATGCCCCATGAAGCCAAGGCAGGAGACAGACTGCTCAGAGCGTCTTTTACGGCACTCTGCGCCCTGCGGCATACGAAATCAAAGTATTCAGGCTCCTCTGCGGCGTTCGGGGCGGAATGTGTATGAGAAAATGCAGTCATGACGTGATCGGTTCCCGTATGAAGCAGGTCCGCAATGAGGCCCCGCAGGGCATTGGCCAAATGGACGGTAAAACCAAGGCTGTCCAGGGTAATAAGACAGGCCGTTTCTCCCCCGTATTCCCAGACCATTGTCTGGAGCTTCAAGGGGTCGCGGATGCCCCTTGAGTGATTGTCCGGACGGAAAAATCCGACCAGTTCAACAACAGTATCCGGTGTGATATCGGCTTCCCCATATCCCATCCGCGCAGTCTCGTAAGTGTTCATCTGTAACAACCTCTTTTCTTTCTGTTTTTTTCTTTCTATCCTTTCTGTTAAGGATACCCGAAATTCCGTGAAATCTCAATCTACCAGTCGCTTCTGTACTGTTTTGTACAAAAAAAGAAGGACTGTTTTCCGCAGTCCTTCCATGATTGTCACGGTGACTCGTGCGCAGAGCGTGCGAGTAATCGTTATTTCTGATAAATGATTTTCCGTATGGCATGTATAGAGAGGCAGTACTGGTCCGCCAGCGTCTCCATGGACACTCCATTCTGCCATGCATCAAGGATATCTTTGTTGCGTTTCCTCAGTTCCTCCCGGCCTCCGTTCCGTTCGCCCCAGGCCCTGTGCTGGTCTTCCCTGGCCGGAACATAAAGATATCCGGACTGAACGTAATTCTGCAGCTCTTCCACCAGCGAGGCGGGAAGAACCGCGGCCGCATTGATATATTTCATAGCGCTTCACTCCCTGTTTTTTATTGTCAGGCAGCAAAGCCGTACTTGATCAGCGACTGCAGCTACTCCATGCAAATGTCGCTGATTCTGCCGGCTTTGCATGGAGCAATACATCGTTGTTTTTCTTTTTGTTTCTGCACATGATTCTCACCCTTTTCAGAAAACTGCTGTGTTTCCTGCCGAAACACACCTTTAAGACCATTTTAAGATGCGCGCTTAGCTTAAAGATGCTTCGCTAAGTGTTACCAGTATATCATTTTAAAAGGGGATATACAAGCGGCGAATGGGTCTTGGAAGTGCGGTATTAAGCATGAAATGCAAAGAAAATAGAGGGGAAGAAAAAACTTTATGCCTTTTCTTTTAACACTTTTTCTTGTATAATAAACATTACTGTTGCATTAACATGTAATGTAATGACATACTTCCGATTCGCTGCTTGCGCAGTGGTATGAATGAAGTGAAAGATAGAACCCGAGAAGATATCACCATCAAATTTGGTGGTGTTAATTGAAGGGCTGAAAGGTCGATAAATTTGACTTTCAGCGTTACTTCTGTTTTTTTAGAACAAGGAGGAAAAATTTATGTCGAAGGCCGAAGCTGCAAAGAAATTATATGAGGAATGTAAGGATATGGATATAGACGAAACTATGGAGTTGGTTTTAAATGCAGAGACAGAAGAAGAGCAGGATTTTTTTTCTATGTTAAGTGATTTTATTTTGCAGAGAAAGCAAAAGAAAGTAATAGCTCAAAAGAGGTTCTAAATGAAAAAATACATTTTATATGCTGGTGTAAACGGGACAGGGAAATCAACTTTATACAGGACTACACACTATCAGGATACTGAGTAAAAAGGTATGGAGAATATTTCTTCCATACCTTTATTTTCTTTCACTTATATGACAAATGTTGTAGCGTAAATATTAAGGAAAATGAAAGACATGGGAAAATAATATCTGGTAAAATAGAGCCAGAAAAGGAAGGACACAGAAATGTATGTAAATTATGGCTATTATATCATACGTCCCTGCCGGTGCCCGGAATTTCTAAAGGATTTTTCCGAATGGATTCTGACTGCCAGCGGCTGCATCTGTGATGCGGAGCCGCAGCCATTTTCCTGCATGACCAGTGATGAAAGGCAAAAAGAGAAATACCGGAAACGGCTTGGGATGGAGAAACAGGAATTTATAGATTTTTCAGAAGAAACCCTGCGTCTGTTCGGGGAGGACCGGCTGGATACAGACAGCCGGTTCCTGTTCAAACAGGACGCAGAAGACATATACAGGCGTTATTTTTATAATCGGAGGGGCGTGGATCCGGGATACCGCCTGATCGGGATTGCGCTGGAAGAGGCACTCCTGCCGTCTCTGGAGGACAGGATAATCCAAAAGAAAGAAGTGACTGGAACCGAAGAACGTCGATTCCTTGGCTTTGATCTTCTTGGCTGGGATATCTCAGGTTTCCACACGTACCTGTGCAATTCCCTTCAGGAAGAATTGATGAAACGGTTCGAATTGAAACCGGGAAGATTTGGACTCTTAGAGAATTCGAAAGAAGAAGTGGAAGCATTTGCAGATGCCATTCAGAACAGAGGAGAGCCGGTGGAGTGGCTGCCGTTCGCGGTCTATGATGATACGCCGGCTGCGGCAGAAGGGAGTGAGATACATGGCAAAATTTGAAGCTGACTTAACTGGGAATCTGGACCATTTAAAAAAATACTTAAAAAATGAAATTTTAAACGGCAGTGTATCCGCATCGTTCGAAGACGAGCATGAGGAGGAGATTAACGGTGTGCGGTGCTGTACAATGGTATATGAGAGGTACAGCTATATGGGAGGCAACCGCGTCAGTTTGAATGTGACGATTCTGGGATATGAAGGGGAACTCAGGCTGACTGCCATCACATCCGGTGGAAGCCAGGCCATGTTCTTTAAGCTCAATACATTCGGAGAGGAAGCCTTTTTAGAGAAGCTGGAAGAGGCTGTGAAGGCCTATAAGTGCAGACACACGCGAATGATAAGCAGCTTATAACCGATTTATAACCGTGTGAGAAGGGGATTTGGGATGGACAGAAATATATATGTGACCAGCTATACAGAGAGAAATGCGCTGCAGAAGCAGTATGGACTGGAACATGAGACCTTTGTGAATGATACGATCGGTTACGACGGCAGCGTATGGCTTCTGTTTGCCCGTTCGGTGCCGGAACGGATCAACGGGATGTTTGTGGATACTGAGGCGAATACGGACTACCATGCGCTGTGCCTCTGGGTAAACTGGACGGATGGGACGCTGCTGGGGGGAGAGATGTATCCGCTGGGGTTTCATGAGATGAATTTTCATCACGTCATGCCTCTGGGCGAAGATATTCTTCTGGTAGGCGCCCGGTGCAGGAAATATAAAGACGGGACAGCGGAGAATAACGGAGTTCTCTTAAAAAAGGATGGCACAAAGCTGGCAGAGATGTGCCTGGGTGACGGAATCGAGAGCTGTATCGTGACGGAAGACGGCCGCATCATTACCGGATACTTCGACGAGGGCGTGTTCGGAAATTTTGGCTGGGACCAGCCGGTGGGCGCATGCGGTCTGATCGTATGGGATGCCCGGGGACAGCGGTTGTGGGAAAATAAAAAATATCCGATCTATGACTGCTATGCGATGAATGTGGATGAACAGGGCGCGCTGTGGTTCTATTATTACGACGAGTTTCATCTGGTGAAGACTGATTTTAAGAGGGATGTCATCTACCGCCCGAAGGCGGAAGGATGTTCCGAGTTCCTGATCAACCGGAGTCATACGGCTCTTATCATGGATGGCGGATATGGCAGGCATTCCCAGTTTTACCGGTATGAGATAAAAGGGGAACAGTTGGGCAACCGGGCGCCGGCAGATGTGATTTTCAGGGAGAAGCCGCTCTTACTTTCCAGTTACCGGTTCCGCGGTGCAAAGGCCGTGTTGACGGACTCTGATGGACGGATGTTTTTTACTGAGGTGATCTAGATGAAAAAGTGTGGAAATAGTTTGAGGATCCTGTTTCTCTGTATCGCTGGTGTATTTTGTTGGATGCTTTTTACTTCGGAGGAAGCAGGACAGAGATATTTTTGCGGTATGGTGCTGGAGATTTCGGACCAGTATTTTCTGGTGGAGCCGGATGAAGGGGAAGAAGAACGGAAATCAGCGGACCGCATTACCGTGCCGACGAATGTCATATCCGCAGAGGGCGTGCCCGAGGTGAGGGTGGGAGATGAGATCCGAATCGTCTATGACGGCGAGATCATGGAATCGTATCCGGCCCGTTTGAGTACGGTGTTTGCCATTTACCGCGCGGACGAGTGACGAAGGACTGTACTGCATGGCGCCGGCGTCCATACTGCGCGGCTTTACGAACGCGATACGAAAAAGCCCTGTCCGGGAAGGCGTGTCAGACCACGCAGTTCCGGACAGGGCTTTTTACTGTTTGTCAGGAGAGTCCGTCGTACCGGACCCGCTAATTCATGGAATCTACAATTAAATTTGCCAGAGCACCGAGTTCCGCCATCTGGTCTTCCTTTAAGGAGGATTTGATCGTGATGGTTTCATCGAGTATGGTCATGTTCTTCATCTCGGAGATGATCTCTCCCATCTTACGTCCGGCTGTTACGCCCCAGGAACCATTTTCCAGGAGTGCCACGGTGCGGTTCTGCAGATTGTGAGCCTTTAAATCGAGGAGTACGTGCTCCATACAGCTGAAGATGCCGCCGTTATACGTCGCGGAAGCGAATACGAGGTGGCTGCAGCGGAAGGCCTCGGAGATGATGGTGGACGGATGCGTGGAGGAGACATCATACATGACAATGTTCTTCACGCCGCGGTCTGCCAGCCGGCAGGCCAGAATATTCGCCGCATTCTCCGTGTTGCCGTAGATGGAACCGTATGCGATCATGACGGCTTTCTCTTCCGGTTCGTAGCTGCTCCAGGTTAAATACTTGTCCACATACCATGCGATATCGGATCTCCATACAGGACCGTGGAGCGGGCAGAGTATGTCGATGTCCAGTGCGGCGGCTTTTTTAAGCAGCGTCTGAACCGATGCGCCGTACTTTCCGACGATATTGGTATAATATCTTCTGGCATCAGCCAGCCAGTCACGTTCGAAATAGAGTTCATCCGCAAATAAGTTGCCGTTCATGGCGCCGAAGGTACCGAAGGCATCCGCGGAGAAAAGGATCTTGTCCGTGGTGTCATACGTCACCATGACCTCCGGCCAGTGTACCATGGGGGCCATCAGGAAGGTGAAGGTATGTCTGCCGGAACAGAAGGTGTCGTTTTCTTTCATGATCACGGCTCTGGTATCGATATCAAATTCATAGAACTGCTTGATGATCGGAATCGTCTTTGCGTTGCAGACCACGGAGACATCCGGATATCGTCTGATCAGTTCGCCGAGTGTTGCGCAGTGGTCCGGTTCCATATGATTAATGATCACATAGTCCAGCGTTCTTCCTGCCAGAACGGATTCCACATTTTCGAAAAACTGCCCGGTGATTGCCCGGTCGACCGTGTCGAAGAGAACGGTTTTTTCATCTAAAAGAAGATAAGAATTATAGGAGATCCCGTTTGGAATAGGGTATGCGTTCTCGAACAGGGCGAGTCTGCGGTCGCTTCCGCCGACCCAGAACAGGTCATCTTTAATATTTTTTACACAGTACATAATGAAGCCATCCTTTCGTCATAATCTCACACATATAATTTCGTAAGAAGTATACTACAAAATCGGGAAAATGTCATTGTATTTTTATACGAACTTAGTATGAATTCAGCGGTCCATTGCATTATAGTATAACCGGAAGGATGGATTTTTAGCGGAAACTTCATTTTTTATTAAGACAGAGTGAAGGCAGCCTGTTATAATGGGAGAAAAGAGACCTGATTTCCCATGAGGAAGATGGTTTTGTATTGGAACATAACTGGAGGTGTGGCAATAAATGGATGGAAAAAACAGAATCGTAAAGGACATTCTGGAGTCTGTTGAGAAAAACATGGGAACCGGGGAAAATTTGAGCCTGGAAGCATTGGAAGCACATACGGGGTATTCCCGTTTTTATTTGAACAGGATTTTTGCTGAGGAAACCGGCTGTACCATTCACCGCTATATCATGGAACGGAGACTGACGGAGGCGGCCAGAAAGCTGGTGGAGACGGACAAGACGATCGTTGAGATATCCGGCGAGGCGGATTATCAGTCTCAGCAGGCGTTTACACTGGCATTCCGGCGGGCTTACGGATGCACGCCGTTTACCTACCGGGAACGGAAGCATTTTACGCCTCTTCGTGAGCAGACAAAGCAGAAGAAGACAGGGGGAACCGCCTTCTGCGGAAGAAAGAATAACTGGAGGTGTGCGGCATGAGTCTGGTACCGAGTGTGATCGAGACGACGTCAAAGGGGGAGCGCAGTTACGACCTCTTTTCCCGTCTGTTAAAGGACAGAATTATCTTTCTGGGGGAAGAAGTGAACGATGAGACGGCCCGGCTGGCGGTGGCCCAGCTGTTATTTCTGGAAGCGGAGGACCCGGCGAAGGACATTTCCTTCTATATTAACAGTCCGGGTGGTTCTATTACGGCCGGTCTGGCCATTTACGACACGATGCGTTATATCCGGTGCAATGTATCGACGATCTGTATCGGACTTGCAGCCAGTTTCGGCGCATTTCTGCTGGCCGGGGGGACGAAGGGCAAGCGTTTTGCCCTCCCCAACTCTGAAATCATGATACATCAGCCGGCAGTGGAGAAGATCGGAGGAAAGGCGACGGATATCCAGATCTATTCTGAGAAGCTTCAGCAGGATAAGAGACGGCTGAATCGGATTCTGGCTGAAAATACGGGAAGAACGGAGGAAGAGATCTGGCGGGATACGGAGCGGGATCATTTTATGAGCGCCGAAGAGGCGAAGGAATATGGGATTATTGATACGGTGATGAGAAAGAGAGAGGAAAAGGCATAAATCTGAAAAGAAGATACGAAAGGGGCGGCCGCCCTGATGATTGTACAGTCATCGGTGCGGCCGCCCCTTATCGGCTGATGCCGTTTTATGAAACTTAATAGCCTGCACTTAATGCAGCAGCCAGGCTTGCGCCAACTACAGCGTATAAAATTAAGGACAGCACGATTCCCACTGCCATAACGATCAGTCCGGCGCGGCAGAAATTCTTCCTGTTCTCGTTTCCATTGCCAAATGCCCAGACAAAATACATAATTACATTGACACATGGGATAGCCAGAACGATTAACGTGATCAGCCATTCCCCCATGGTCATGACAGCCTTATTAGGATCTGTCGCCATTGTGTTGTTTTCCATACTTAGTACCTCCTGTAATTTAATCTATCTACCGTTAAAATTATATCATATACTGTCGTAATTTGTCTATTTTTTCTTTGCCGGGTTACAGGCTCCCCGGGGATTTCAGAACTGTGAAAAGCAGGTGCAGCAGGTTCCGGGGCTCATAGATCATGGGCGGCCGGTCAGGAAACCAGTATTTCATGCGGATGATATAGAACACGACCATAAGGAAGATGCATACGGCTATGTAGACGGAAAACAGGCGCGCTTTTCGTTCCAGGACGTAATGCTCGTACAGAAATAAAAGCCCTCCGGCCAATAGCGGCAGGAGAAATGGATTGTGCAGAAGACTGCCGTGGATATCCCCTTTTAACAACAGGACGGCGGCTCGGGTAAGTCCGCAGCCGGGGCATGGAATCCCCAATAAGAGCCGGGCCGGGCACACCTTGCCAGCAGCGGCAGTCATGCCAGAAAGGAAAATTGCGCACAGAAGTATTCCGGGCAGGCAGTGTCTGACATCGGAAATCAGATGTTTTATTCTTTTTTTACACAAAATCGGGCTGTGTTTCTTTTTCATAAATTACATAGTATCCTTTTCATCGGTTGTGTGAAACTGCAGATTTCATTATAAGGCAGTGTTACCGCTTTTACAAGCTTGTGCCTCGAATAGAGGTTTGATATAATGAAGCTGTTTGATATGCGAAGTCTGATATCATGAAACAGTCTTAAATGCAAAGTCTGATATCATGTAACAATTTAAACTGCGAAATTAAGATAAACAGGATGGGACGTCTATGATCAAAAAAACACATATTGTATTTCTGTCATTTCTCTGTGCCGCACTTGGAGGCTGCGGGAGCAGCAGGCCATTGGCGGAGAAAGAGACTTCTCCTCTTACCGTCGTGACTGCCACAGATCTGCACTATTTATCACCGGAGCTTACGGACTATGGAACCGGATTTATGAGAATGGTCGGAAATGGGGATGGAAAGCTGACTCAGTACGCGCCGGAGATTACGGACGCTTTTTTAGAGGAGGTAGAGAAGCTGCATCCGGACGCGCTTATTTTAAGCGGAGATCTCAGTTTTAACGGTGAGAAGACAAGCCATGAGGAACTGGCCGGGAAGCTGTTCAAGCTGCAGGAACAGGGAATCCCGGTTCTTGTGCTGCCCGGAAATCATGATATCCTTTATCCGTTTGCCGCCCAATTTGAGGCAGAGACGGTGACGAGGACGGAACGGGTCAGCGGCGAAGAATTTCGTGATATATATGGCAGTCTGGGGTATCAGGACGCAACTGGAAAGGATGAAGAATCCTTAAGCTTTCTGTATGAGCTGTCGGAACGGGTCTGGCTGCTGCTTCTGGACGCGAATACGGAGGATGCACCCGGCCGGATTAAGGATTCCACGATGCAGTGGGCGGAGCGGCAGATGAAACGCGCTGAGGAAGCGGGGGCCTCCATCTTCACGGTGACTCACCAGAATGTCCTGGCCCAGAACAAACTTCTGTCACAGGGCTTCCTGCTGGATCATCATGAGGAGATGGAACAGCTGCTGAAAGCTCATGGGATCGCTTTGAATCTAAGCGGTCACGTTCATATCCAGCATATTGCAGAGCGCGGCGGCCTTTATGACATCGCAACCGGATCCCTCACCGTGTCCCCGCACCGGTACGGCGTTTTGACGGTTGATCCGGATGGAAGCATCGCGTATGAAACGAAGCCGGTAAATGTGGATCGATGGGCTGAGGAAAAAGCTGGAATCCCCGGTGAATATGGGGATTTTGAAGCGCTGTCCAAGGCGTATTTTGACGCGTGCACGCGAAAAAAGATAAAGAAAGAGCTGCAAGCGCTGTCAGTTTCGGAGGAGGAGCTGGCGCAGATGACGGAACTGGCCGTGGAGATGAACAGGAACTACTTTGCCGGCATGACAAAACCGGAAAAAGAAGTGACGGATACCGAGGGCTGGAAACTTTGGAAAGAAAAAGGCGCAGAGCTCTTTTTCGGAAAATACATGGATTCCATGCTGGAAGATGCGGGATGTAATGAAAACAAACTGAAAATAGTAAGGGATCTGAGGCCATAGTTCCCGGAGACGATTTTGGAAGGAGGCTTATCCATGGATAAGAAAAATACAAGAATACTGGTCAGCGCCTGTCTGCTGGGTGTCAACTGCCGCTACGACGGAAAGAACGGCTGTCGTGACGAGGTACTGAAGCTGCTTCGGGAGTATGAACTGATCCCGGTCTGTCCGGAGCAGATGGGAGGGCTGGAGACCCCCAGAGAGCCGTCGGAATGCCGGAGAGACGGCGGGCGTGTTCAGGTGATGAACCGGAAGGGCCAGGATGTGACAGCGTATTTCGAAAAGGGCGGGGAGGAAGCGCTTAAGATCGCAAAGCTGTATGGATGCCGGTACGCCATTTTGAAGGAGCGCAGCCCGTCCTGCGGCAGTGGAATCATCTACGACGGAACCTTTTCGGGCGCTAAGACGGCCGGAGACGGGGTGACAGCCCGCCTTCTCAAGGAGCATGGGATCAAAGTTGTGGGGGAAACCGGCATTTCAAGCTTGATATCGGAAATCAGCAGTGATATGATGGATGACAACATAAATATTATGTAACTACTCAACCGTGCATCTTCTTGTTTTCGAAAAGAGCGAAAACAAGAAGCCCGGGCGTTCCGCCCTATGCCAGTTTGCACAGAAAAGTGTTTATACAAGCGAGCTTGTAACACACGTTTCTGTACAAACTGCCGCACGGCTGAATAGTTACCAAATTACAGAGGAGTGACAGGAATATGAAAACAAATGTAACGAGAGACCATGCGCTTTCCCTTCTTATGAAATATAATAAGGAGCCCTTCCATATACTTCACGGGCTTACGGTGGAAGGCACCATGCGCTGGTATGCAAAGGAACTGGGATACGGTGAGGACGAGGATTTCTGGGGAATCGCCGGCCTTCTTCACGATGTGGATTTTGAAAATTATCCGGAGGAGCACTGCATCAAGGCGCCGGAGCTTCTGGCCGAAGCAGGGGCTGAACCGGAGCTTGTTCATGCGGTCGTAAGCCATGGCTATGGACTCGTCTCTGATGTGGAACCGGAGCATGATATGGAGAAGGTACTGTTCGCGTCAGACGAACTCACAGGCCTGATCGGAGCTGCCGCCAGAATGCGTCCGTCGAAGAGCGTCATGGATATGGAGGTCTCCAGTTTGAAGAAAAAATACAAGGATAAACGGTTCGCGGCAGGCTGTTCCCGCGAGGTGATCGCCCAGGGAGCCGAAAGGCTCGGTTGGACGTTAGAGGAGTTGTTTGAAAAGACCATTGAGGCCATGCGTTCCTGCGAGGCCTCTGTCAACGAAGAGATGGAAAAGCTGGGCGTTTAAGAACGCCGGAAAGGGAAGACCAATCGGGAGAAGAGAACGATGATATCAGTTTCAGTGCTGAATTTTACAGGAGTTTACGAGAGAGAAAGCTTCTATAAAGATGGGGACTGTGAATGGATTGACTGTTCGGATTTGTCCGGGGTAAACGGATTCTGTGATGAGGCATCCATGGAGGAGATTGAGGCGCGGATCAGTGGGCTGTCAGGCTGGATTCACTTTATAGACGGCGGAAATTTCCACTATTTAAGCTATCTCATGGTGAGGAAGATTCGGGAGCCGTTTACCCTGGTGGTATTTGACCATCATACGGATATGAAGCCTTCTATATTTGCTGGAATTTTGTCCTGCGGCTGCTGGATCAAACGGGCGCTGGATGACCAGCCATACTTAAAAAAGGTGATCCTGATCGGTGTCGCGGATTCGCTGGCAGATACCGTAGAATCAGAGTATGCGGACCGCGTGCAGGTGTTTTCGGAGAACGCGGCAGGGGCAGATGACTCATGGCTTAAGGCTCTGGAAACAGAGGTGTCGGAGGCCGTGTATCTGTCCATAGACAAGGACGCGTTCGGGCGAAAGGAAGTGGTGACTGACTGGGATCAGGGAACCATGACGCTGGAACAGCTTGAGAGGGCGTACCGCTGTCTGGAGAGCCGCCGGATTCTGGGTGTGGATATCTGCGGCGAGGCGAATCAGGACGACTCTTTTTCGGGATGGATGTCCGTGTCAGACAAACAAAATGACGCGGCAAACAGACGAATCCTCCGAATGCTTCGAAACGGTCATAAGAAGCCGGAGGGCAGTATACAATAGGGAGAGAGAAATGGAAGAAGCACCGATATTTTCGAAGGCGGCCATCAGGCGGCTGATTCTGCCGCTGATCATCGAACAGTTTCTCGCCGTCTTAGTGGGAATGGCGGATACGATCATGGTGGCCGGAGTGGGGGAGACCGCGGTCTCAGGAATTTCCCTTGTGGATACGCTTAATATTCTGTTGATCAACGTGTTTACCGCCATGGCTACCGGAGGCGCTGTCATAGCGGCCCAGGAGTTGGGGGACGAAAACAGGGAGGAGGCGTTAAAGGCCTCCAATCAGCTGATTCTTGTGGTTCTGATATTTTCAACGGTTTTAATGGTGTTGTCCTTACTGTTCAACTACCAGATTCTGCGGACGATTTACGGGAAGATCGAACCATCTGTCATGAATTACGCCAGAACGTATTACTACCTGACGGCGCTGTCGTTTCCGTTTCTGGCGGTGTATAACGGGTCGGCGGCTATCTGCCGCTCCATGGGCAATTCCGGGATATCCATGAAGGTGTCCATGCTGATGAACGGGATCAACATTGTGGGAAATGCCATTCTGATTTACGGCTTTCATCTGGAGGTGGCCGGGGCCGGGATCTCCACGCTGCTGTCACGAATTACCGCGGCAGTCATCCTGGTGTGGGTGATCCGGAATCCAAAGCTTCCGCTGTGCATCGACAAAAACTTTCATCTGGGCTTCCATCCTGCCATCATCCGGCGGATCATGGGGATCGGAGTTCCCATGGGAGTGGAAAACGGCCTCTTTCAGGGCGGTAAGCTTCTTGTGGCGGGGCTGGTCTCCAGCTTCGGTACGACCTCCATTGCCGCCAATGCGGTGGCGGGAACCATCTGTTCCTTTCAGGTGATTCCGGGCAGCGCCATCTCCCTGGCCATGATAACCGTGGTGGGGCAGGCCGTGGGCGCGAAACGGTATCAGGAGGCGAAACGGTATGCAAAGAACTTTATTTTCCTCATCATGGGAGCGCACTTCCTCATCTGTTTTCCGATGCTGGTATTTCTGCCGCACATTATCGGCTTCTACCATGTGTCAGAACAGACGGCGGAGCTGGCCAGAATCATCTGCACGCTTCACGGATTATGCTGCGTGCTGATCTGGGCGCCATCCTTTGCGCTTCCCAATGCCCTGCGTGCCGCAGATGACGTGAAATTTGCCATGTGCATTACCATTGCGTCCATGTTTCTGTGCCGGATTGCCATGAGCTTCGTTCTGGGACGGTATCTTGGCATGGGGCTGATCGGTGTCTGGATTGCCATGGTTCTGGACTGGGCCGTGAGAGCGGTGGTCTACGCCGCGCGTGTCGCGTCGGGAGGCTGGCTGAAGCATCATAAAGTTCTGGCCGCGCGCCAGGAGGCTGAAAAAACCGTTTTACAAAACACTTGACAGCGCCCGGCAAGTACGATATTATTTCGGTTAAATAAATTGGATATGTGACAGAGGAGAAAGAAGACATGAAAAAGGTTGTGAAATTCGGCGGCAGTTCTCTGGCCAGTGCAAGACAGTTTAAGAAGGTTGGGGACATCATTCGTTCCGAAAAGAGCAGACGCTATGTGGTTCCATCTGCGCCGGGCAAGAGAAACGACAAGGACGAGAAGGTTACGGATATGCTGTATCAGTGTTACGATGCGGCGGCAGAGGGAAAAAGCTACAAGAAGATTCTGGAGAAGATTAAGAGCCGTTACATGGAGATCATCGACGGACTCGATTTAAACCTGAATCTGGATCATGAATTCGAGACCATCGAGGAAAATTTCATAAAGAAGGCCGGCCGTGATTACGCGGCATCCAGAGGCGAGTACTTAAACGGCATCGTCATGGCCAACTATTTAGGCTATGAATTCATCGACGCGGCAGAGGTCATCTTCTTCGATGAAGACGGCAGCTTCGAGGCGGATATCACCAACCGTGAGCTGGGAGAACGCTTAGAGCATGTGGAGCGCGCGGTTATTCCGGGCTTTTACGGCGCCACTCACAGCGGAAGCATCCGTACGTTCTCAAGAGGCGGATCCGATGTCACAGGCTCCATTGTGGCGAAGGCCATCCATGCTGATATGTATGAGAACTGGACCGATGTCTCCGGCTTCCTCGTAGCGGATCCGCGTATCATCGATAATCCGGAGGTCATTGAGACCATTACATACAGAGAACTCCGTGAGCTGGCCTACATGGGAGCCAGCGTTCTGCATGAGGACGCCATCTTCCCGGTCAGAAAAGAAGGCATTCCGATCAATATCCGCAACACCAACAGGCCGGAGGAGAAGGGCACCCTGATCGTGGAGAGCACCTGCCGCAAGCCGCGCTATACCATTACGGGAGTTGCGGGCAAGAAGGGCTTCTGCTCCATCAACATTGAGAAAGCCATGATGAACGCCGAGGTAGGGTTCGGCCGCAAGGTTCTGGAGGTATTTGAAAAATACGGCATTTCCTTCGAGCATATGCCTTCGGGAATCGATACCATGACCGTGTTTGTCCATCAGTCCGAATTCGAGGAATACGAACAGTCCGTGATCGCGGGAATCCACCGCGCCGTCGAGCCTGATTTCGTGGAACTGGAATCTGACCTGGCGTTAGTTGCCGTCGTGGGACGCGGCATGAAGGCCACGAGAGGCACCGCCGGAAGAATCTTCTCCGCGCTGGCCCACGCCCGTGTCAACGTCAAGATGATCGACCAGGGCTCCAGTGAGTTAAACATCATTATCGGCGTTAAAAATGCAGATTTTGAGGCGGCCATCAAGGCGATCTACGATATCTTTATCTCAACCGAAATCTGATAAATGGTATATCCATATATCCAAATGAAAAACCGGTCAGCACAGAGGCTTAAAAGCCTGTGAGGACCGGTTTTGCTGCAGTACTTATTAATCCTCCGGAACAAAGACATCTTTGCCCATTCCGCAGAGCGGACATACCCAATCCTCAGGAAGATCTTCAAAAGCTGTGCCTGGATTGATTCCGTTGTCCGGATCTCCATCAGCCGGATCATATATGTATCCACATGGCTCACAAACGTATTTTTGCATAACAGTCACCTCTTTCTTTCGTTGATACCCTATTTTACCAGATATGTAACTATTTTACAACTAGTGCAGATAAATATAGCCAGAAAATACTTTAGAATACAGGAAATATGTGGTAAAATAAAATCAAAATTTTATACATCAGGGAGGACTAAGATGCAATACCGCAATTTTGGAAAGACAGGAATTAAAGTGTCAGCGCTGGGGTTCGGAACCATGAGATTTCCACTGCTTCACGATGAGGTGGTCGATAAGGAACGCGCTATCGGGATGATCCGTCATGCCATCGATGAGGGCGTGAATTACATTGACACCGCTTATCCTTACCATCTGGGAGAGAGCGAGAAAATCGTGGGAAAAGCGCTGGCAGACGGATACAGGGAGAAAACGTATCTTGCGACCAAATGTCCCGTATGGAAGCTGGAGAAGGCGGAGGATTTCGAGACTATTCTGGATGAGCAGCTGGAGAAGCTGAACACGGATCATATCGATTTTTATCTGCTTCACGCTCTGAGCGGCGAACGCATGGAGGACAAGGTAAAGCCGTTTGAACTGATTAAGCGGATGGAAAAAGCGAAGGCTGAGGGAAAGATCCGCTATCTTGGATTTTCCTTCCATGATTCATATGACGTGTTTCAGGATATCATAGATTATTATGATGGATGGGATTTCTGCCAGATTCAGTATAATTACGTGGACACCGAGCACCAGGCTGGAACAAAGGGGCTTAAGTATGCCGCTGAGAGAGGCCTCGGGGTGGTGATCATGGAGCCTTTGCTGGGCGGGAGGCTGGCGAATCCGGCATCCCATTTAAAGAAGGTATTTCCGGAGGACAAGTCTCCTGTGGAGTACGCGCTGGATTTCCTCTGGGATCAGCCTGAGGTCAGCCTGCTGCTCAGCGGAATGAGCGATGAAAAGCAGGTGGAAGAGAATCTGGAGTACGCGAAAAGAAGCAGCGTGGGTATGGCGACGGAGCAGGACAAAGAGGTGGTAAAAGAGGCAAAGCGCGTCTTTGATTCCATGGCTTTGGTGGGATGTACCGGATGCAGATACTGTATGCCATGTCCATTTGGCCTGGATATCCCGAAGATATTCTCGCTGTACAACATGACTGCGGCGCACAGGGAGGAAGAGGCCAGGGCGGAGTACGAGGCTCTGGAAAAGAAAGCGGGCGACTGCCGCTCCTGCCACCGCTGCGAGAAGGAGTGTCCGCAGATGATCAAGGTAAGCGAGGTCATGAAGGAAGTTGCAAAGGTGTTTGAGAAGACAGAAGCCTGATTGGCAGGAAAACAGGCTTTCACGGAAGAAGGATTGAAGGAGGAACGGGTTATGCTGGAAAAAATTGATTTATCGAAGAAAATGGATAAAGATACGTACAAGCATGTCATCGGAGAGCAGAGCGAAAGACTGGGCCTTTTGCAGCGGGAACTGAGAACGGCGGGGATCCCTGTCATGATCGTGTTTGAAGGCATGGGTGCGGCCGGAAAAGGAACGCAGATCAACCGGCTGATTCAGGCGATGGATCCCAGAGGATTCGAGGTCTTTGCCAACAGCAAGGCCACCGAGGAAGAACAGCTTCGCCCGTTCCTGTGGAGATTCTGGACCAAGACACCGGCCGACGGCCGGATCGCCATCTTCGACCGGAGCTGGTACCGCCAGGTGACGATCGAACGGTTCGACGGACAGATCAAGGAGAAGAATCTGCCGGAGGCCTTTCAGGATATTTTATCGTTTGAGCGCCAGCTGGATGACGGCGGAATGGTGATCATCAAGCTGTTCCTCTATATTTCCCAGGAAGAGCAGAAGAAGCGCTTCAAGAAGCTGGAGGACTCCAAGGAGACGTCCTGGCGTGTGACGAAGGATGACTGGCGGAGGAACAAGGAGTATGGCCGTTATCTGGAGATCAACGAGGAGATGCTTCAGAAGACCGATACGGAGCGTGCGCCGTGGTCCATCATCGAGGCGACGGACAAGGATTACGCCGCCGCCAAGATCATGACCCTTGTAGCGGACCGCTTCGAGGCGGCCTTGAGAGAGAAAGCGGCTCCGAAGCCGGAAGTGTCGGAGAAACCTCCGGTGAAGGAAGAGAGATATCAAAACGGTGTGCTCTCCGGTGTGGATCTGACGAAGACGCTGACCAAGGAAGAGTATAAAAAAGAGATCGACCGGCTCCAGAAGCGCCTGGAGTTTCTGCACAGCGAGATTTACCGCCTGAGAATTCCGGTGGTTTTAGGATTTGAGGGCTGGGACGCAGGTGGAAAGGGCGGCGCTATCAAACGGCTCACCAGTCATTTGGATCCACGCGGATACCGTGTGAACCCGACCGCCTCCCCCAATGATATCGAGAAGGTGCACCATTATCTGTGGCGGTTCTGGAACAACGTTCCGAAGGCGGGCCATATCGCCGTCTTCGACCGGACATGGTACGGCCGCGTCATGGTGGAACGGATCGAGGGCTTCTGTTCGGAGGCGGACTGGAAGCGGGCCTATCAGGAAATCAACGAGATGGAGGCCCACATGGCCAATGCCGGGGCCGTGGTCATCAAATTCTGGCTCCATATCGACAAGGACGAGCAGGAACGCCGATTCAAGGAACGCCAGCAGAATCCGGCGAAGGAGTGGAAGATTACGGACGAGGACTGGAGAAACCGGGAAAAATGGGACCAGTACGAGACCGCTGTAAACGAGATGCTGGTGCGCACCTCCACAACGTACGCGCCGTGGGTTGTCGTGGAAGGCAACTGCAAGTACTATGCCCGCGTGAAGGTCTTAAGGACTGTGGTCGATGCTCTGGAGGAGCGGGTAAAGGCGTGCGGCAAAAAATAACAGTTAGTCCTGCTTGTGTTTTCCTGTCTTTTAGTGTAAATTAATAGGGAGCAGGAGGCAGGAAATGAAAACAGTAATCATTGTGGGCGGTGGCGCCGCGGGGATGCTGGCAGGCATTGCAGCAGCCAGGAATGGCGGCACCGTCCATATTTTTGAGAAAAATGAAAAGCTGGGGAAAAAGGTCTTTATCACGGGCAAAGGACGCTGTAACGTGACCAATGCCTGCGACACCGAGGATTTGTTCCGGAATGTGGTGACAAATTCCAAATTCCTTTACAGCAGTTTTTATGGATTTAATAATTTTGATATGATGGCACTTTTGGAGGAGGCGGGGTGTCCGCTGAAGACCGAGAGGGGAAACCGGGTATTTCCGGTGTCCGACAAGTCTTCGGACGTGATTAAGGCGCTGTCCGGAATGCTTGGGAGACTGGGAGCGGAGGTTCACCTTCACTCGGAGGTAAAGGAGCTTCTTCTGGAAGACGGCCGGTGCCGCGGGATTCTCTTGAAAAAGGGCGGCACGGAGACGAAGGTGTACGGAGATGCGGTGATTGTGGCCTGCGGCGGCCTGTCGTATCCGACTACGGGCTCCACCGGGGACGGATACCGGTTTGCCGGAGCAGCCGGGCACACGGTGACGGAGCTTTCACCAGCCCTGGTTCCGTTTGTGGTGAAGGAACCGGTAGTGAAGGAGCTGCAGGGCCTTTCCTTAAAGAACATTGAGGCCGCGGTGATGCGCGGCAAAAAGGTGATCTACCGGGAGTTCGGGGAGATGCTTTTCACCCATTACGGAGTCAGCGGCCCGGTGCTCTTAAGCGCCAGCAGCTACGCCGTAAAGGAATTGAAGAAAGGACCGCTTTCTCTCGTTATCGACTTAAAACCGGCGCTGTCGGAGGAACAGCTGGATGCGCGGCTGCTCCGTGAATTTGAGGGGACTTTAAACAAGCAGTTTAAGAACGCGCTGGTTCATTTATTCCCATCCAAGCTGGTTCCGGTCATGGTGGAACGGAGCGGGATTTCTCCGGAAAAGAAGGTGAATGAGATCACCAGGGAAGAACGGAAACAGATAATCCAGGCGACGAAATCATTTACCGTGACGATTACGGGGCTTCGCGATTACAACGAGGCCATCATTACGCAGGGCGGCGTCTCTGTAAAAGAGGTGAATCCCTCTACCATGGAGTCGAAGCTGATTTCCGGGCTTTACTTTGCCGGGGAGGTGCTCGATTTGGATGCGGTGACAGGAGGATTTAACCTCCAGATCGCCTGGTCCACCGCCTGGACGGCCGGAAGCGAGGCTGCCAGGCCGGATCCTGAATGACTAGTACAGCATTGCGTAAATAACTGTGATATAGTGCTTGATATCTGCGTCAGGTGTGCGTCCGTGAAGCGACGGCGTAGTGGACCCTACGGCTAGCTTCGCGGGCGTGCACCTGGCGTAGATAGCGAGTGCTATATCACAGGAATTTGCGCAACGCTGTACTAGTAGTCACACGTGTGCCTGCGCGGCAGAAGAGGCGTGTGTGAGTCAGACGTGTGCCTGCGCGGCAGAAGAGGCGTGTGTGAGTCAGACGTGTGCCTGCGCGGCAGAAGAGGCGTGTGTGAGTCAGACGCGGGCCTGTGCGGCAGAAGAGGCAGAGAGGGGCGCGTCCCCATAGATAAAAGGAGAGTCAAGGATGTCAAAGATTTATAACATTGCAATAGACGGCCCGGCAGGGGCAGGCAAGAGTACCATCGCAAAGGCTGTTTCTGCGAAACTCGGCTTCGTCTATGTGGACACCGGAGCCATGTACCGGGCCATGGCGCTGTATTTTTTACGAAAAGGAATCAGACCGGACGAGGAAGCCGTGATTTCGGAGGCGGTAAAAGAGGTGGGTGTCACCATTTCCTATGAGAACGGCGCCCAGCAGGTGATATTAAACGGAGAGAATGTGTCCGGTCTGATCCGGACGGAGGAGGTCAGCCAGATGGCCTCTGCCTCCTCCATATACTTACCAGTCCGCGAGAAGCTGGTGGAGCTGCAGAAGGAACTGGCCAGAAATGAGAATGTCATCATGGACGGCAGGGACATCGGTACGTGCGTGCTCCCGGAAGCGGATTTAAAGATTTATCTGACAGCGAGCACGGCGGTGCGGGCAAAACGCCGCTACGACGAGTTGACTGAAAAGGGCGAGTCGTGCAGCCTGGAGGAGATTGAAAAGGAGATTGCGGAGAGAGATTGCCGCGATATGCACAGAGAAAACTCCCCGCTGAAACAGGCAGAGGATGCGGTTCTGGTCGATACCTCCGGCCTGACCATCGACGAGGTGATCAGCGAGATACTCCGGCTGGCGGCAGAATATGGGATTGGTTAGTCAGTTCTGGAAGAATTAAGGAGACAAAACGTTATGGAAGTGATTGTTGCTAAGACCGCGGGCTTCTGTTTCGGCGTCAAACGCGCCGTGGACAAGGTTTATGAACAGATAGAGCACGCCGGAAAACCGATTTATACCTACGGTCCGATCATCCACAACGAAGAAGTGGTAAAGGATTTTGAGGAAAAGGGCGTACGGGTCATCGAGTCAGAGGAGGAGCTTAAGGCACTCCGCGACGGAATCGTCATCATACGTTCCCACGGTGTGGGAAAGCATGTTTACGATATTCTGGAAGAGAACGGCATCGAGATTGTGGACGCCACCTGCCCTTTTGTGAAGAAGATTCATAAGATCGCACAGGAACAGAATCAGGCGGGAAGACGCCTGATCATCATTGGAAATGAATCGCATCCGGAGGTGCAGGGTATTAAAGGCTGGGGATATGATAATACTTTAGTGGTGGAAACACCCGACCAAGTGGACAATTTGCCGTTTTCAGAGGGTGAAAAGCTGTGTATCGTGTCCCAGACGACATTTAATTACAAGAAATTTCAAGATTTAGTTGAAAAATTTTCTAAAACGCGTTATGATATACTTGTTTTAAATACGATTTGCAATGCAACACAGGAGAGACAGGTGGAAGCAAGACGGATAGCTTCAGAAGTGGACGCCATGATCGTGGTTGGTGGGAAGACGAGTTCCAATACCCAGAAGCTGTACGAGATATGCCAAAAGGAATGTAAGAACACTTACTATATCCAGACACTAGGTGATTTAGATCCTGAATGTATAAGTTCTGTGCGCAGCGTAGGTATTACAGCCGGGGCTTCAACCCCGAATCATATTATCGAGGAGGTTCATACTAATGTCAGAGTTAAGTTTTGAACAAATGTTAGAGGAATCATTAAAAACAATACGTACAGGAGAGATCGTCACAGGTAAAGTCATCGACGTCAAAGAAGATGAAATCGTCTTGAATATAGGTTTTAAATCCGACGGCATCATCCCGCGTAATGAGTACACGGATGACCAGAATTTAGATCTCGCAACTGTTGTATCTGTTGGTGATGAGATGGAAGCGAAAGTCGTTAAGGTAAACGATGGCGAAGGCCAGGTTGCGTTATCTTACAAGAGACTGGCAGCTGACAGAGGAAACAAGAGATTAGAAGAAGCGTTTGAGAACCATGAGGTTCTTACCGCAAAGGTAGCTGCTGTTCTGGACGGCGGTTTAAGCGTAGTAGTGGAAGGGGCGAGAGTCTTTATTCCGGCAAGCCTGGTATCCGACACATATGAGAAGGATTTATCCAAGTATGCAGACCAGGAGATCGAATTCGTAATTACCGAATTCAATCCGAAGAGAAGAAGAAT
Source organism: Hungatella sp. SB206 (assembly GCF_051132295.1). NCBI lineage: Bacteria > Bacillati > Bacillota > Clostridia > Lachnospirales > Lachnospiraceae > Hungatella > Hungatella sp. SB206. The sequence continues at coordinate 2,580,941 of NZ_CP096603.1, forward strand.
TATCGGTGACAGAAAGCAGCTTATGGTTGCCAAGAGAGCCGAGATGCAGAAAGAATTATTTGAGAGAATCCATCCGGGAGATGTCGTAGAAGGAACGATTAAGAACGTAACCGATTTCGGTGCATTCATCGACCTTGGCGGCGCAGATGGTTTACTTCATATTTCCGAGATGAGCTGGGGAAGAGTTGAGAGCCCGAAGAAGGTTTTCAAAGCTGGCGAGAAGATGAGAGTCTTAATCAAGGATATCAATGGTGATAAGATCGCATTAAGCTTAAAGTTCCCGGAGACCAATCCGTGGAAGGATGCCGCTGTGAAGTACGCAGCAGGCAATATTGTAACCGGCAGAGTTGCACGTATGACTGATTTCGGCGCATTCGTTGAGTTGGAACCAGGTGTAGATGCATTGCTTCATGTATCTCAGATTTCCAGGGACCATGTAGATAAGCCATCTGACGTATTAGCCATCGGCCAGGAGATCGAGGCTAAGGTTGTTGACTTCAACGAAGACGACAGAAAGATCAGCCTGAGCATGAAGGCTCTTCAGATGCAGGATATGTCTCAGATGGATGAAGATGCACCGGTTTATTCTGACGAGGAATAATTTCTGAGTTATAGAAATGCAAGAGTTACGCCGCCCCATGGGATCGTTTTCTGATCCTGTGCGGGCGGCTTTTGTGTTTCGTATGCTTTGCGGAAACCGTACTCTGCGTCAGGGGAGAATGGCTGTTAAAGAAAACGCGCTCCGGTGCGAAAGTCCGGCAAGGCAGATTCTTTGCACTGTGAATTTTTGCGGACACTAATAAAACGGGTAATCGGATGTTTAGTAAAAAAAATAATCATATATATTGTAGAATATACTTGAAAATATGGTTAATATCAGGTATAATAAACTCATTCAGGCAGATATCTTCTGCTGAATTTTAGACACACTTCTATGTAATTCTAATCGGTATTTGGATTGTCGGAAAATGGTTATTTAGAACCGTGATTTGCAGAACCGTTCATGGCCGTATCGGCCGCAAGTTCAGAGGCAGGAATCTAAGGAGGAAAGTGCATATGGCACAGGTGAAACCGCAACAGGTATTAGAAAGTCAGAAAAAGCAAGGAGGATTAAAGGGACGGGAGGCACAGAACGCACAGACCGGAAAGCCATTATTCCCGCTGATGAAAAAAAGCAGAGAACAGGTATTGGATATGCTGAAATCCAATCCGGATATATGGCATAAGTTTCAACTCCTGACGAATGAATTTCAGGAGGAGCTGATCGGATTTTCCATGGGAAGCAGCGGACTGAAAATCAGTTATGATCCCTTTTTTAAACTGATTTTTGATCCGGATGTACACAATGACCGCTTATCCATGATGCTCTCCTGTATTATGAAGCAGAAGGTGACGGTAAAACGGGTGTTATCCCCGGAATCTAACCGGATTACGGCGGAAGGCTCTTTGCTGATTATGGATGTCCTGGCAGAACTTGAGAGCGGAGAATTGGTGAACATTGAAATTCAGCGTATTGGCTACGCATTTCCGGGAGAGCGGGCCGCCTGCTATTCTTCAGATCTAATACTCCGGCAGTATAGCCGGATAAAAGGCAGGAAAGAGAATGGGTCTACATATAAGAAGCTTCAGAATGTGTATACCATTGTCCTGATTGAGAACAGCAGCGTGGATTTTCATAAAATCGCCGGACAATATATTCACCGCTCCAGCCAGGTGTTTGATACGGGGCTGGAACTGAATTTACTGCAGAAATATATTTTTGTGGCTCTTGATGTTTTCCGGGAAATCACTTACAATTTAAATGAGGAAATAGAGGCATGGCTGCTCTTCTTAAGTTCTGACAGGCCGGAGGATATCATGAGGATTATAGAGAGATACCCGGATTTTCGCGAAATTTACGAAGAGATAGCTCAATTTCAGGTAAAACCAGAGGAGTTGGTGGGTATGTATTCGAAAGCATTGGAGATTCTGGATAGAAATACAGTGCAGTATATGATAGAGGAACAGAAGCAGGAGATAGAGGAACAGAAGCAGGAGATAGAGGAACGTAAACGGGAGATTGTGGAACAGCAGCGGGAGATAGAGGAACATAAACGGGAGATGGAAGAACAGCAGCGGGAGATAGAGGAACATAAACGGGAGATGGAGGAACAGCAGCAGGAGATAGAGGAACATAAACGGGAGATAAAGGAGCAGCAGAAGGAAATTGAACGTTTGAAAAAACTTTTGGAACAAAGATAACTGGGTAACCCGGAAAGGCAGGCCAATGGATACAATGGATGGCCTGTTTTTTCTATCAAAGTCAAAGTCAGTTGCAGACTGTCTTAAGTATGTTAAGAGGAGAAGAGATGGATTCCAGCCATGAGATGATTATACCGAATGATAATTTGCCGTTTAAACTGTTTCTCTTTGAGGGCGGAGAGGGGAAGTATAAGAGGGCCAGTCACTGGCATCGGTCGATCGAGATTTTTCTTGTTATGGAGGGGAAGATCGATTTTTATCTGGGGGAGAACCATTTTCCAATTGGTGAGAAGGATTTTATTATAGTGAATTCCAATGAAGTGCACTCGATCGACGCGCCGCTTCCGAACCGGACCCTGGTATTGCAGATTCCTGTGCAGACATTTGAGGTTTACTTGCAGGAGCAGCCGTATCTGTCATTTTCCAGGAGATCGGGGGAGCAGAATGGGAAGCTGATGGGTCTTGTGATGGAGATGTACCGGACGTATGAGAGGAAAACGTATGCCTGGGAGCTGAAGATGGGCGGGCTGTTTGAATTTGTCAAGTATCTGCTTCTGACGGAGTTCAAGGATCAGGCGCAGGCTCCGGATATTATCAGGCAGAAGATCCATTTGGAGAAGCTGTCGGAGATTACGGAGTATATGAAAAATCATTACGACGAGGCACTGTCCTTAGAAAAGGTAGCGGACCGCTTTGGTTTTTCCCCTACGTATTTATCCAGAATATTTAAGCGGTACGCCAATATCACCTACCGCGATTATCTGCAGGATTTAAGGGTGGAGTACGCGGTGAAGGAGATGGTGCATACAGCCCATGAACTGGGTGATATTGCTGTGAATCACGGATTCTCGGACAGCAGGGCGTTTGCGAAGGCCTTTGCGAAACGTTACGGCTGTCTGCCCAGTGAATATAGGAAAAGGGCAAGAAAGTGCTATTAGGTGGTCAAGTTCCTGCTCACGTAATCTGACGGAAAACGGTATAATAAAACTATGGCAAATTGCGTGAAACAGGTAAGGAGGCAGCAAATGGAATATTTAATTGGTATTGATGTGGGGACATCGGCGACGAAGACCGTGCTGTTTGATAAAAAAGGCAATATAATTGCATCGGCTTCGAGGGAGTATCCGCTGTATCAGCCGCATAACGGCTGGGCGGAGCAGAAACCCGAGGATTGGCGGGACGCGGTGATTGCCACCGTGGAAGACGTGGTGAAAAAGGCGGGAGCGGGAAAGGACGAGGTAAAGGGAATTGGTATTTCCGGTCAGATGCACGGACTTGTCATGCTCGATGAAGCCGGGAATGTGATCCGTCCTTCCATTATCTGGTGTGACCAGAGGACCGGAGAAGAAGTGGAAGAGATGCTGGAGATCATGCCCCGGGAACGCTGGATTGAGATTACGGCCAATCCGCCTCTGACAGGCTGGACAGCGGCGAAGATCTTATGGGTGAGAAATCACGAGCCGGAGAATTATGAGCGATGCAGGCATATTCTGCTTCCAAAGGACTATATCCGTTACATATTAACTGGTGTGTTTGCGACTGAAGTGTCTGATGCCAGTGGGATGCAGCTTCTGGATGTGCCGAACCGCTGCTGGTCGGATGAGGTGCTGGAGAAACTGAACATTGATAAAGCTCTTCTCGGCAAAGTCTATGAGTCCTGCGAGGTTACGGGAACGATTCTGCCGGATATCGCGGAGAAGACGGGACTTTCCACAGAGACAAAGGTGGTGGGCGGCGCCGGTGACAATGCGGCGGCGGCAGTCGGTACCGGAGTCATAAAGGACGGAACGGCATTTACGACGATCGGAACCTCCGGGGTCGTGTTTGCACACAGCAGCCAGGTAACGATCGACCCAAAGGGACGCGTGCATACGTGCTGCGCGGCAGTGCCAGGAACGTGGCATGTCATGGGCGTGACGCAGGCGGCTGGACTTTCTTTAAAATGGTTTAAGGATAATTTCTGTCAGGACTATGTGGAAGAGGCAGAGAGACAGGACGTGGACGTCTATGACCTGATCAATCGTGATATTGCCAATATCCCGGCTGGCAGTGATAAGCTGATTTATCTTCCCTATCTGATGGGGGAGAGAACGCCCCATCTGGATCCGGACTGCCGCGGCGTGTTCTTTGGACTCTCTGCGATTCATACGAAGGCTCATATGCTGCGTGCCGTCATGGAAGGTGTTTCCTACTCTCTCTCTGACTGCAATGACATTTTAAAGGAGATGGGCATCGATGTTGACAGTATGATGGCCTGCGGCGGAGGCGGCAAGAGCCCTGTGTGGAGACAGATGCTGGCAGATTTATATGACTGCAGTGTGAATACGGTGAGACAGACGGAAGGTCCGGCACTCGGCGTGGCAATTCTGGCCGGAGTCGGCTGTGGAATCTACGAAAGCGTGGAGAAAGCCTGCGACGAGCTGATTTCTGAGGCGCAGAGCACCGGAGCGGATTCGAGTGTGGTTGGCAAATATAAGGCGTATCATGAACTCTATAAAGAGCTTTATGGGAATTTGAAAAACAGCTATAAGAAGCTTGCTGCTTTATAGGAGAAGAGGAGGAATACTTAAATGGGTATGCAGATCAAAGACATTTCAGACAAAGCGTTTTCTGCCTACGGAAAGGTGATTACCGGTCTTGATGTAACCGGTATCTTAAAAGAGATGGAACATACACCTCTCCCGGACGATGTTATATATGTACCATCCGTTCCGGAGCTGGAGGCGCTGCCTGAGGCTTTAGTCATTCAGAACAATGTGTACGGGGAGCTTCCGATTCAGATCGGCTACTGCAACGGTCACAATACGAAGTTAAACGCGGTAGAATACCACAGAAACTCCGAGATCAACATTGCGGTGACGGATCTAGTCCTGATCATCGGAAAACAGCAGGATATCGGGGCAGATTACACGTACGACACATCTCTGATGGAGGCCTTTCTGGTACCGGCGGGAACGGTAATCGAAGTCTACGGCACCACGCTTCACTACGCGCCCTGCCACGTAGAAGACGGAGGTTTCCGGTGTGTGGTTGTCCTTCCAAAGGGAACCAACACGGATATGGAACCGTTGGAGATTAAGAACAAAGAGGACGCATTACTCTTTGCAAGAAACAAATGGCTGATCGGCCACGAGGAGGGCGGTCTTCCGGCAAATGCTTTTATTGGCTTAAAGGGTGAAAACCTGCACGTAGGCAATGAACAGTGAAGCAGCAGGCAGAACAATAAATAGAAAGAATCAGGAGGAAAATACATATGAACAACATACCAGAAGTAAAAGTAGGAATTGTGGCGGTCAGCAGAGACTGTTTCCCGGAATCATTATCTGTCAACAGAAGAAAGGCTCTTGTGGAGGCGTATGCTGCCAAATATGATGCAAAGAACATCTATGAATGTCCGGTCTGCATCGTAGAGAGTGAGATTCACATGGTACAGGCGCTGGAGGATGTGAAGGCAGCAGGATGTAATGCACTGGTCGTTTATCTTGGCAACTTCGGACCGGAGATCTCCGAGACACTGCTCGCAAAACATTTCGACGGACCGAGCATGTTTATCGCGGCGGCAGAGGAGAGCGGCGACAACTTAACCCAGGGACGCGGTGACGCTTACTGCGGCATGTTAAACGCCAGCTATAACTTAAGACTGCGCAATATCAAGGCATACATTCCGGAATATCCGGTAGGAACCGCTTCAGAATGTGCGGACATGATCGAGGAATTCCTTCCGATCGCCAGAACACTGGTTGGATTATCCAGCTTAAAGATTATAAGCTTTGGACCGCGTCCGTTAAATTTCCTGGCCTGCAATGCGCCGATTAAGCAGCTTTATAACCTGGGCGTGGAGATTGAAGAGAACTCCGAGCTGGATTTATTTGAAGCATATAACAAGCATGCGGATGATCCGAGAATCGCCGATGTGATGAAAGATATGGAGAAAGAACTGGGCGAGGGCAACTTAAAGCCGGAGATTTTACCGAAACTGGCACAGTATGAGCTTACGCTGCTTGACTGGATCGAAGAGCACAGAGGCTACCGCAAATACGTTGCCATTGCAGGCAAATGCTGGCCGGCATTCCAGACACAGTTTGGTTTCGTTCCCTGCTATGTCAACAGCCGTCTGACCGGTATGGGTATCCCGGTATCCTGCGAAGTAGATATTTACGGCGCGCTGAGTGAGTTTATCGGAACCTGCGTGAGCCAGGATGCGGTAACACTTCTGGATATCAACAATACGGTGCCGGATGATATGTATGACGGCGATATCAAGGGCAAATACGACTATACACACAGAGATACCTTTATGGGATTCCATTGCGGAAATACATGTTCCAGAAAGCTTTCCGCATGTTCCATGAAGTATCAGATGATCATGGCAAGGGCGCTTCCTGAGGAAGTAACACAGGGTACTCTGGAGGGAGATATCCTTCCAGGCGACATCACATTCTTCCGTTTACAGAGTACGGCAGATTGTCAGCTTCGCGCCTACGTTGCACAGGGCGAGGTTCTTCCGGTTGCAACACGTTCCTTCGGTTCCATCGGAATCTTCGCAATTCCGGAGATGGGCAGATTCTACCGTCACGTTTTGATCGAGAAGAACTATCCACACCACGGGGCAGTCGCATTCGGCCATTTCGGAAAGGCATTATTTGAAGTATTCAAATATCTGGGCGTGGAAGATATCGGATTCAACCAGCCGAAGGGTATGCTCTATCCGTCTGAAAATCCATTTGCATAGGACGGGGATCGCTGCATAAGCGTGTTATGATGTGAGCGGCAGCCTGGCCTGGGCATTCTGCGTTTTCCGGCCTCAGAAAATAAGGTAATAATGAAGTGAAAAGCACATAGAGATTAAATGATGACAGCAGGAGGATTACGCGGTGATTACCGCGTGATCTGTCCGGCTGTTTTTTTGCGTAATAGAGGTGCAATGAGATTTGGTAAGGCGGGATCTGCGGATTGTGAAAAGCCGGGGATTTCCTGAGAAAAGAAATCACCAGAAAGGACGTGTGCGGTGGAAAAAAAGGATGGTTTGTGCTATACTAAAACAAGCTGATTTGACTGGAGGAAGAGAAAATGAAAGTTGAGAAATCCGTTTGGAATGGAAAAGAAGGGTACCTTCTTCAGAATGAAACCATGGAAGTATTCGTGAATCCGGAGGATGGCATGAATATCTATCAGATGGATTGGGAAGGCCGCCAGATGATCGCCTGGGAAGAGGAACGCTATCAGAGAAAGGCGACGTACGGAGTACCGGTCCTCTATCCGACGCCTAACCGCTCGGAGAATTTAAAAATTCAGGCCTTTGGAAGGCTGTATGATGCCAGGATGCATGGTCTGGTGAAGAATCTGCCCTTCGAGGTGAAGGCGGCGGAGGCAGATGGACAGACTGCCCTGGTGACAGGTGTTTTGATGTGGAATGAGTCACAGCCGGATTTCCCGATGTTTCCATTCCCAAGTACATTAAGGATAACAGTCAAGGCGCTGCCTGATGAGGTGGTATGGAGCTATGAGGTGGAAAACTGCGGAGAGGGAGAAATGTCCTATGGCATCGCGGTCCATCCGTATTTCAATAAGAGAGAGCAGGAAGTGAAGATCACCGTTCCGGCCGCCTCTGTCATGGAAATGACGGAGGAGAAGATTCCTACCGGGAAGCTGATTCCGGCAGGAGAGACGGTACCGGATTTACGCTCACCCGCGTTGGTGGACAGCCTTTCCCTGGATCACGTATATACGGGCTGCCAGGCGGGAGCGCATGCGGAAATCTTCTATAACGACTGCAAGGTAAAACTGGAAGCCACAGAGGAATTTGGCCATATTGTCGTGTTTACTCCGAAGGCGCCGTTCTTCTGCATCGAAAACCAGTCCTGTTCGACCGATTGTTTTAACCTTTTTGCAAAAGGATTCGTCCGTGAATCTGGGCTTCAGACCGTGAAGGCAGGGGAGAAGAAGTCCGGTGCGATCCGGTTTGTATTCGAGAAATAGCGGCATGACCCCTGACAATTTTCCGTGTAGTAATCACGGGAGACTTATGCTACAATAAAAAAGAAGCGAAAGTCCCTGCCGGAGCGGGCAGTTCATGGTGCAGATGGAAAGGAAAAGTATGAGAGGAACCATCAGATATACGGTGATATGCGGCAGTTTAATATTGGCGGTTCTGTCGGCGGGATGCAAAACCGGGGGCCAGAGCGTTACCTATGCCGGTGAGCAGGTTCCTGCTGCGTCTGCACCGCAGAAAGAGGAGGAGATCATCTATCTGATCGGCGATGATGATGAGACGGAGCCGGAGAAGTCATCGGAAAAGCGGGATTCTCTGATTAATCCGGAGGGAAAGACTCTGGAGGAACGCATCTTTACACCGGAAGGCTATACGAGAATTCCCAAGGAAATGGGAAGCTTTCAGGGATATTTAAGGCGATATGCGATGAAACCGGATCAGAGCCCTGTCCTTCTTTACGACGGAAGTGAGAAACAAAATCAGAGCGCCCATGCGGCGGTATTTTCCATGCCGGTATTTGATGGTGATCTGCAGCAGTGCGCCGACAGTATTATCCGCATCTACTCGGAGTATTTCTGGAAGATGGGGGACTACGATAAAATTGCGTTTCATTTAACCAATGGATTTTTAATGGATTATCCGGCCTGGAAATCAGGAAAGAGACTGGTGGTAGATGGAAATAAAACTTCCTGGGTTTCAAAATCCGGTTCCGATGATTCCTATGAGACGTTTTTAAAATACTTAAGAACAGTGATGATCTACGCTGGTACACTCTCCTTAAACGAGGAGGCGGTTCCTGTAAATGTGAGCGATATCCAGGCGGGAGATATGTTTATAAAGGGCGGGAGTCCGGGACACTGCGTCATGGTGGCTGATGTGGCGCAGAACAGAGACGGCAGCCGCTGTTTTTTGCTGGCTCAGGGCTATATGCCGGCCCAGGAATTTCAGATCATAAAAAATCCCCTTCACGGGGACGATCCGTGGTACTATGCAGCGGAACTGAACTATCCTCTTGTGACGCCGGAATACGTATTTAACGAGGGGAGTCTGAAGCGCTGGTATGGATTTGGATATTAAAGAAATCGTCAGGTTATCGCAAAGAAATTCCTATTCTCTTATGGTATGATAAAGAGAGAATGGGGAAATCAGATTGCGGCAGGCAGGGGGAATACGGATGGCAGGATATTTCCGAATGATTTTTACAATGCTGGTTCTGGCCGTTACTTTGGCTGGATGTACGAAGGAAACCTCCGAAAGGCCCACGGAACAGCCGGTGGAAGAACGGGAAGTGACGGTAGTATCCAACGGTATCAGTTACGTGCCTTTGGAGAACTGGACGAATAATTTGACAACAGAGACAGATAAAGATGGAAATGAGCAGGAGATAGCGTCCTGCAGCCTCTGGCTTACTCCGAAGAAGATCGTGAAGGAGACGGATGGAGAGTACCATATGCCGGAGGTTTTCTATGCGGATGACTTTAAGATAAAGGTTAAGGGGAATGGGGACAATCCCATCGATTACATCATCTATAGTATGGGATTTGACACGGTGGACAGTGGAAAGGTGATGAACCCCTCCGATATACTCATTCCGGTGAATGGAAAAGACTATTACGTGCAGCTGGAATTTTCGCAGGGAGATGAGAAGAATTACACCCACTACCAGTACTTTTTTAAGGTGGTAAAGGGTGATCCGCTTCCACAGATCAGAGTGACTCAGGAGAGGAAGAGCAGGGAGATTCCCAGCGCATCTGGCGTGATCCTGTGGAATGAACCGGGAGATGACGGAGATACGGTCAGTACGGCGGCCTGTGGACCGGAGCCGTTTACCGTGCTTGCAAAAGAGGAACGGGAGATCCCGTATCTGCCGCTGGGGCGATGGATTACCATAGAATTGACCGGAGATAAGCAGCCGGACGAGGCGATCCTCTCCGATTATATCCTGAAAGAAGACGGGAGTCCCCGTTACGATGAAAAGTCAATCATAACAACGAAACTGGAGTATGACAACCACGAGATGAGGTTCTGTCTCACGCCCAATGCGAACGCGATGCTGAGTTCGGACATGTCTGCGTATATGACAGGCGGCATACTGCGGGGGTTTAAGCTGGAACTCGTCTGGGATGACGGAAGCCGGGCAGAATACGGCTTTCTTATTTCCACAGACGCCTCCTTTGTCGGAGAAGATCCTGCTGCTATGGAGGCGGACCGGCCGTTTAAGCCGGAAGCTGATTTGTTTCTGGATTTGAAACGGTCGGAGGAGGCGGTATTTGAAAAGAAGCTGGTTTTGGAGATAAATAACCAGTCCAGATCGCCGGTCCTGTTTGGAGACGAGATGAGGCTCATGAGAATTGACGGCATGGAGATGTCGGAAGTACCGGTGAATCCTGACGTGATCTGGAACAGCATTACCTATCAGGTGAGTTCCGGCTCCTATAAGGCGCTTACGGTGGACTTGGAACGCCTGTATGGAGAACTGGAGTCCGGCAGATATCGGATCATCAAGGGTGTGCGGCCGGTCGGCAGCAGCAGAAGAGAACTGTATGCGGATTTTATCGTGGGTCCCAGAGAATAAAGAGGTATCAGAGTGAAGAAAGCGCAGCATCCGATTACAGATGCTGCGCTTTCTTAAACAATCTTTAAAAATAGGATTCCTTTTACTGATGAAATTACGTGCGTGCCTGTGACCGGTTCTCAGATCTTCCGGCACTGTGGATAATGACGCTGATTCTCTTATATACGAGTGAGGTAATCAGGGACACGGTAATTCCCTTAATAATATTGAACGGTCCGACACAGATGAGGGCGAAAGTCCATACATTGCTGATTGCCGGATTAATGGCGGCGCCTGCCTGGATAATCGTATCCAGCGGCATCAAATTCGAATAGAAAGGGATCAGGATATACACGTTTATGACAACACCGATTACAGCCATCATGACAGCGCCTGCGGCCATGCCAAGTACCGCGCTCTTCTTTGTCTTATGGAAGCGGTAGATAATGCCTGCCGGCAGAATCAGGGAACATCCGATCATCAGATTGGCAAATTCGCCTACAAATCCGGTGCTGGTTGGCTTTAAAACTAATTTAACCAGGATCTTGACAAGTTCCATCACGACGCCGGCAATCGGCCCCAGCGCAAACGTACCTACCAGAATCGGCACCTCGCTTAAATCGAGACCGTAGAAGCTGGGTGCGATAAATGGCAGCGGTATCTCGAAGATCATCAGAACACCGGCGAGCGCGCCGAACATGCCCATTAATACCACATTTTTTGTTGACAGCAGTTTGTTTTCTTTCATTGTTGCATCCTCCTGAAATTTGGTTTTGTAAGTTCATCTCTAAGAGGAATCATGCGGCTTCCTGCAGTTCTGATGATCGGCTGACAGAACAGAGCGTCCGGCTTGCGGAACTCAAAAAAACCCTGGATAATTGATCCAGGGCGTCATAATTCATATCAAACCGTGTCAGGCACTGCTGCCTGTCACACAATTTCTTCTCTCATCCAGACTATACTGTCGGTTCCGGAATTACACCAGATCAACCACTGTTACAGTGGGTCGCGGACTATACCGCCGGTGGGGAATTACACCCCGCCCCGAAGAACTTATATTTATTTGTAACTGTATGATATCACAGAAATACGGCGCTTTCAAGAACTTTCTGTCTTATTCTCATTTTTTCTCGTTTTTATTGTTACAGTTTACAGTTCTGCCGGTCTCTGCTTCCCGGTCTGGCCTGGCTGTGAGCCGTAAATTTTTATTTGATGTTTTATGTCACAAATCTGATATTAAATTGTCTAATTAGATGCAGGAATAAAATATACAGGAACCGTCATATGAAAAAAGCGAAAGAGAGGAAAAAGACATGAACGAAAAGGAACAAATGGAAACACAAGAGCTGGTAAGACTGGCAGCGGAGGGGGACAAAGGGGCTTTGGAGCAGCTTCTCACCGGGGTGCAGGATCTGGTTTTTAATCTCTCCCTGCGTATGTTGGGGACCATTCATGACGCGGAGGACGCGTCGCAGGAAATCCTGATCCGGGTGATGACCAATCTGGCCTCCTTCCGTGGGGAGAGCGCTTTTACCACCTGGGTATTCCGTATTGCGGTTAATCATCTGAAAAACTACAGAAAGAGTATGTTTGCGCAGCATCCGCTGAGCTTCGAATACTATGGCGAAGATATTGTGAGCGGAAGAGAAAAGGATATACCGGATTTAACGATGGGGGTGGACCGGAACCTGATGGAGCAGGAATTAAAGCTTTCCTGTACGAACGTGATGCTTCAGTGCCTGGATACGGACAGCCGCTGTATTTACATTCTCGGTACCATGTTTCGTGTGGAAAGCCGTCTGGCGGCCGAGATACTGGAGATTTCTCCGGAGGCTTACAGGCAGAGACTGTCCAGAATCAAGAAAAAGATGGCTGGATTTCTGGATGAATACTGCGGCTTAAGCGGTAAAGGGGTCTGTTCCTGCAGTAAACGGATTTCCTATGCGATCGCGACTCACAGGGTGAATCCGGAGAAGCCGGAGTATACCAGTCTGGAGGAAAATACAGAGTTCCTTCAGGAGTGCAAGACGGCGATGGAAGAGATCGACGACCGGTCTCTGGTCTTTTCTTCCCTGCCGGCCTACCGGACGACAAAGGCAGCGAGGCAGTATCTGAATGAATTTCTAAAATCCGACTGCTATTCTATAATTTCCAATGCATAGGAGGCGGTGTGATGAGAGAAAACTGTATCATGGACTTTTTAAAAGAACTTGAGCGGAACAATAACTTAAAATGGATGGCAGACCACAAGGCATTTAAGGAACAGGCGACGGCAGAGTTTGAAGAACTGCTTCAGATGATGATGGAACGCCTGGCGGAAAAAGATCCGTCGGTGATTGGACTGTATCCAAAGAATCTTATATACCGGCTGAACCGGGATACGAGATTCAGCCGCGACAAATCCCCTTATCATGCAGCTTTTCGCGCCCATATATCGCCTGCCGGCCGCGCGCCGATTCCGGGCGGCTATTATCTGAATCTGGCACCGGGAAATGTGTTTTTAGGAGGTGGTGTGCATGCGGCACCGTTTAAGGACGCTGTGACAATGATCCGCGATTATATCTGCGGCCATTCAATGATTACTTTAATGAAGCGGTCAGGGATTTCCAGTACCCGGTTCGGGAATAGAAGGGGCTGGCGGGAAAACTGGTGCTAAAAATAAACGGAAATCCCGGATAATCATGACACACAGTTGACATGTTTGCCGTGATAGGATTAAGCCCCAGACAAAGGAGTCTGAGATTAAAGAACGCTGGAAAAAGGCGCCTGTTAATCCAGCGTAAAGTATGGTATGATAAGAAAAACTATTTTATTGGAATAAGAGAAACAGGAACCGGCCGGTCTGACGGTGGTTTTGTATGGAGGTTACGATGGCGGACGATATTCTTAAGATTTTTTCAGAGCCCACAGCCGGCTGGTTTGCGGAGACATTCGGGAAAGTGACAAAGGTACAGGAGGAGGCGTGGCCGGCGATCGCAGCCGGGAAGCCGGTGCTGGTCAGCGCCCCTACGGGTACCGGCAAGACGCTGTCCGCATTCCTCGTTTTCATTGACCGCTTAAGTACGCTGGCCAGGGAGGAAAGGCTGGAGGAAAAGCTCTATCTGATCTACGTTTCGCCGCTGAAATCACTGGCTGGCGATATACGGGAAAACTTGAGACGGCCGCTTGATGGAATCGAAAGGGAAGAAGGGCAGCAGGAGATTACTGTGGCGATCAGAACTGGGGATACGCCCCAGAAGGACCGCCAGAGAATGGTGAAGCATCCGCCCCATATTCTGATTATCACGCCGGAATCGCTTTACCTGATGCTGACCTCACGGTCGGGCCAGGGGATCGTGAAGACAGCTGAGGCGGTGATCATCGATGAGCTTCACGCTCTGATCGATACGAAGCGGGGGGCTCATCTGATGCTTTCCATCGCAAGGCTGGACCGGCTCTGCGGCCGTAATCTCCAGCGCATCGGCCTGTCGGCCACGATAGAGCCGCTGGAGCTGTCTGCGGAATACTTATCCCCCGAGCCGGTAGTTATCTGCGCTCCGGCCATGGAGAAGAAGGTCTTAATTGAGGTGGTGGGAACGACTCCGGCCAACGGGAGAAGAAAGGATCCGGTCTGGGAAGAACTGGGGATGGCGGTCTATCAGAAGTGTCTGGACTGCAGAAGCGTGATTGCATTTTCGGAAGGACGCCGGTATGCGGAGAAGCTGGCCTATTACGTCAACCTGCTGGGCGGTGACGGGTTTGCCAGAGTTCATCACGGAAGTCTTTCGAAGGAACAGCGGGCGGAGGTAGAGCAGGACTTGAGAGAAGGACGGCTCCGGCTTCTGTGCGCCACCTCCTCCATGGAACTGGGGATCGATGTGGGCGAGATAGACCAGGTCCTGCAGATCGGCTGTCCGCGCACGGTTTCCAGTACGATGCAGCGGCTGGGCCGGGCGGGCCATAATCCGGGATCGGTCAGCGTGATGTATATGTATCCCAGGACAGCACCGGAGAGCGTCTACTGCGGCATGACTGCCGAGATCGCCAGACTGGGCGGAGTTGAGCATACGAAGCCGCCGAGGCTCTGTCTCGATGTGCTTGCCCAGCATCTGGTGTCCATGGCGGCAGGCGACGGGTACAGCGTGGATGATGTGATGGATATTCTGTGCAGGGCTTATTCCTTTCGCGATGTGACGAGAGAGGACGTAAAAGGCGTGCTGCGGATGCTGGCTGGTGATTACGAACACGGAAGAGAGATTCCGGTGCGTCCGCGGGTGCTCTATGACCGGATTCATGAGCGGGTAACCGGTGACGCCTACAGCCGTATGCTGGCTGTCGCGGCAGGAGGTACCATCCCGGATAAGGGGCTCTACGCGGCGAAGACGGAGGATGGGGTGAAGCTGGGAGAACTGGATGAGGAGTTCGTGTATGAATCCCAGATTGGAGATAAGTTTGTGCTTGGATCTTTTGCATGGAAGATCGTCAGCCAGGACCGGGATACTGTGGTAGTGACGCAGGTTCCGGCGGAGGGAGCCAGGCTGCCGTTCTGGAAGGGGGAGACGAGAGGCAGGACGCTTCGCACCAGTCTGGCGTTCGGAAGGCTGTTCCGGGAGTTGGGAAAGGCGGCGGAGGCCGGGGAAGAACAACTGACCGAATATAGACAGCCGGCGGAAGGACGGCATCCGGATGAAGCTGGCCGGCTGGCGAGCTGCCCTGACGCACTTACAGATACACTTGCCCGGCTTGGCCTCGACGGCGCAGCGGCCTGCAATGCGGCTTCATTTTTGAGGCGTCAGATAGTGGTAACCGGAGGGCTTCCGGACGACAGGACGATCGTTGTGGAACGGTTCAGAGATCATACGGGAAGCAATCAGGTCATGGTGCACGCGCTGTTTGGGAGACGGGTCAATGCACCGCTGTCTCTTCTTTTGCAGCATACGGCCAGACAGCTATGCGGAATCGATATTGGCTGCGTGGATGAGGAGGATGGCTTTCTTTTGTATCCTTACGGAGATGACGTTCTTCCGGAAGGGCTGCTGTTCAAGATTGAGGAGGGACAGGCCAGGAGTGTTCTGGAGGCGGCGCTTCCCCTGACGCCTCTGTTCAATATGACCTTTCGCTATAATGCGGCCCGTGCGCTTATGATGGGAATGAAACGGAATGGCCGTCAGCCGCTCTGGATGCAGCGGCTGAAGAGCACGGAGATGCTCTCCTCCCTGATTAACGAGCCAGGCCATCCCCTGATCCGGGAGACGAAGCGGGAATGCCTGGAGGACCAGTGGGATATTGACGGTGTAATAAAGATCCTGGGCGATATCAGGGCTGGGCTCATTACAGTACGGGAAGTCTGTGTGGATGTGCCGTCGCCCATGTCTCTTCCGTTCCAGTGGCAGGCGGAAGCGGCGGAGATGTATGAGTATTCGCCGGTTACGCAGGGAATCCGTGAGGCTGTCTATGAGGAGTTGAAGCAGACTGATATGATAAAGCCGCAGGCGGAGGAGCTGGCCAGGGTTCAGGCGCGGAAGAAGCTTCCGGAGGATGAGGACCAGCTTCATTCCCTTTTGATGATGGAAGGCGATTTAATTGCCGGAGAACTGCCTGTGCCGGTGGAGTGGCTGAAGAATCTGGCGGAGAGAGAATTAGTTACCTACATGGAGCCTGGGATATGGATTGCAGCAGAACACCGGGAAGAGTATGAGCTGGCTCTTCTGGAGGGGAATGAGGAAGCGGCCATGCATATCGTACGGCGGATGCTCTATTACCGCGGCGGGCAGAATAGGGAAGCGGTGAGTGAGCGGTACTTTTTCCCGGAAGGTATGGCGGAATGCATACTGGAAAAGCTGACGGCAGAATCACTCGTGGTGGAGGACGACGGGATCTTTTACCATGCAAAGCTCTACGACAGGGCCAGACGCGCGTCAATCAAAGGCATGCGTCTGGAGGCTATGACTCAGCCGCCGACGCATTATGCGGCGTTGGCGGCCCAAAAGGCCTTTGTTGCCGCGCCGGGAGAGGAACAGCTGAGGAGAGCGGTGGAACAGATCTGCGGAAGGACGTATCCGGTCAAATTCTGGGAATCCGTCTTTTTTGCACGGCGTGTAAAAAATTACACCGAAGCCATGCTCGACAAGCTTTTGGCACAGGGCGACTATTTCTGGCAGATGAAGCCTGATGGGACACTGGCTTTCTACCGGTATGAAGATATCGACTGGGATGCGCCGATTTCCGGGCTTTCGGAGGAACTGGAGGGTGATGAGAAGCTGCTGTATCAGGAGCTGATGCGCCGGGGAGCCAGTTTCCTCAAGTTCCTTACGGAGGTACCGAAGCAGGACAGCGCCCAGGAGGTGCTTCTTAAGCTGGCAGAAAAAGGTCTTGTCTGTGCGGACAGCTTTGTGCCGGTGAGACAGTGGCAGAATCGGGAAAAGGTGAAGAAGGCAACGGCGAGACAGCGGGTGAATGCACGGGTGATGGCGCTGTCTGCAGGCCGCTGGGATATCGTGCGTCCAGTAAAGAAAAGGACAATGGAAGAGTGGCTGGACCTGTTTTTAAAGGAAACGGCGGTCCTCTGTAAAGAGACCTACCGCAAAGCATGCGATCCCTGCATGGATTCTGCCTATTTGCTGTCAGCCGGCGGTACGGACGAAGCTAAGGCGGAGCCGGAAACAATGGCCTGGAGAAAGGCCCTGGATGTACTTCGGATCTGGGAGTACACGGGAAAAGTGAGACGCGGATACTATGTATCCGGTATGTCGGGGGCGCAGTTTATCCGGAAAGAGGACTATGAGAGCGTGACAGCGGCTTTAAAACAGCCGGATGATGACGTGGTCTGGCTGAATGCAGCAGATCCGGCGCAGATATGGGGAAAGGCTCTGGAACAGCCGGAGGACAGAAACTTTATGAATCTTCCGGGGACAGCTGTCGCCTTTCGGCAGGGGAGGACGGCCGCAGTGATGGAGCGCCAGGGGAAGGTTCTTAAGTTCTTTGAGGAAGAAGGGCTGGAGGCTGTACTTTCTGAGTTCGTCCGCTGTTTTCAGAGAAAGCTTTTATTTCCTGACCAGAAGCGCCTGATTTTGAAGGAATATCCGGAAAATGCCGGCGAATTATTAAAAAATGCCGGTTTCATCCGTGAGATGCAGGACTATGTGCTCTACCGGTAATGAAGATAGCAATAGTATCTGTCGGATACTAAGAAACGAACCGGTTACTATCCCACTTTTTTGTGCGTTATTGCTGTAAATGTTGCAGCGGTTTATAATTCAGACAGGAAGACGAAGGAGTCCTGGAGTGTGGCGGAAATCAATTTTCAGACACGCTCTCGGATAAGAGATTCCTGGTGAGAGCACAAAAAAGGGGGGAATACCATGAGCGAATGGCAGTCCACGGTGAGGAGACTTATCAAGGAAGCGGAGGCGGTCGTCGTCGGAGCAGGCTCCGGGATGTCGGCCTCCGCCGGTTTAACGTATACAGGCAGGCGCTTCCGGGAGAAATTCGGTGATTTTATCGAGCACTACGGTATGACAGATATGTATTCGGCCGGTTTTTACCCGTTTCCCACACAGGAGGAAAAATGGGCGTACTGGAGCCGGCATATTTATTGTAACCGCTACGATGTTCAGGCTGGAAAGCCCTATCTGGATTTGTATCAGCTGGTGAAAGACAGGAATTACTTTATCCTGACAACGAACGTGGATCATCAGTTTCAGCTGGCTGGATTTTCGGAAGAACGGATCTTTGCGACTCAGGGTGATTACGGTATGTTTCAGTGTGCAAAGGCCTGTCATAAGAAGCTGTATGAGAACGAGAAGGAAGTAAGAGCCATGGTGGCCCGGCAGAAAAATCTGAAAATACCGTCGGAGCTGGTGCCAAAATGTCCGGTCTGCGGCGGTGACATGGAGGTCAATCTGCGGTGCGACAGATACTTCGTTGAGGACGATGCATGGGAGCGCGCCTGTGCCGGATATACCGGTTTTATAAGACAGAATCGGAACAGGAGGCTGGTGTTTCTGGAACTGGGAGTCGGCATGAACACGCCGGGAATCATTAAATATCCGTTCTGGCAGCTGACAGACAGGGAGGAACATGGTTTTTATATCTGCATCAATCAGGGAGAAGCCTGGGGGCCGGAGGAGATCAGAGAAAAATCCTTATATGTCAACATGGACATTGCAGAAGCTCTGGAAGCAGTCAGAGATGTGATGTGATTTGAAAAATGAGAGTTACAAGACCCAGGAAGAACGCCTCAGGTATCTGATCCGGGCTATGCAGAAGGAGATGCCTCAGTATCGCGGCATTGTGATTCCGGAGGATAGTGCGGGGCAGAAACAGCTTCTCCGCTCCCTGATGAACGTAAGGCCTCCAATGCCGGCAGATCCGGAGTTTCTGGCGGAACAGGATTTGTATCTGTCGGAGGAGATTGCCGCGCGCGGCATTCTGGATGGAGCGGATCTGGCTCCTGTAAAGGAGAACGGCCGGATCTGTCTCTGGCAGGGGGATATCACACGTCTGAAGACGGGAGCGATTGTAAATGCGGCCAACAGCGCACTGCTGGGATGCTTTCGGCCCTGTCATTCCTGTATCGACAATATCATCCATTCCTATGCGGGCATTCAGCTCCGCCTCGCCTGTAATGAGATTATGGAGGCCCAGGGGCACGAGGAACCGGTGGGGCGTGCGAAACTTACACCTGCCTTCAATCTTCCGTGTGATTCGATTCTGCATACGGTCGGTCCGGTTATTACCGGCCCGCTGCGAAGAGCAGACTGCCGGCTTCTGGCGGACTGTTACCGTTCCTGTCTGGAACTGGCTGTGGAAAATCAGATTACCTCGATTGCATTTTGCTGTATCTCGACAGGTGTATTCTGTTTCCCACAGGAGCGGGCGGCGGAGATCGCGGTGGAGACGGCTGTTGGTTTCTTAATGCAGAATGAATCGGTCCGTCAGGTTATATTTGATGTCTATACCGATCAGGATTTGGTTATTTATCAGAAGCTGTTGGAACAGGAACGATAGCTCCTGCCGACAATCCTGTGTATGGGAATTGGGCGTGTCATATTTACGAAATTCGGCGGGTGAGTGAACCGCCGGGAGGAGCGGCTGTGAAAGGTGTGATTCTGAGAAAGGGAGAGAGAGCCTACTCGTATTTTTCCGGGGTATTCTCTGCGATTATCCCGGCTGTCGTGGAACGGAACTGGCTGATAACGGGGTATGAAAATTATCCGGAGGCGCTGGAGCCGTATGGTGGGAACTTAGGCAGGGAAGCGTTCTTTTGGGTGCCGGGGGAGCGGCTGGAGGAGATTGTCCGGCAGCAGGATTATCCATGGTACTGGGGCGTCCTGTCGGGATTTAAGAAAGAGGTGCGGCTGCACCAGGTGATAAGCTATGGACTGCCGTATGCGGACGGATACACCGGTTTCTGGAAAAATCCGATTTCCATTCAGCATCCAATGGCTGATATTGAGATCGTGGCGTGGGACAGTGCGCTTACACTGCTGATCAGCAGGGATGAAGCCATTGCCCAGGCGTTCCGGAATGCGTATCCACGAAGTGAAGACTTAGAGACGTACAATCTCGGGGAACCGGAATCGGAGGAGTGGCAGAAAATATGGGAGGAAGCGGAGCTGCATTACGGGGATGGCGGGAGGTAGAAATACATGCGGGTAATTCTTGCGGGATTTGAGGGAGAGGATAACAGCTCCAAGAGACTGCTTGACTGTGTTAATGCAGGGGATCAAAAGATTTACTTAAAAAATGATAAAATGATATGTGTAAAACAGATTATCGATGTGTTGGAACCGGGCGACCGGATCCTGGCATTTGGCCAAAAACCGGGATTGAAAAATGCGATTTCTGTGGAACTGCAGGCTAGGGCAGGAGAGGATATTCTGACCACACGGTTCCCTGTTGCGCAGATTGAGAGACTCTGTGCAGGAACCTGCCGGGTGAAGTTGTCTGAGCATGCAGGAACAAGTTATTGCAATCATCTGTATTACCACGTTATGAGGGAGATTAAAGAGAGACAGATCGATGTGGAAATTGTATTTCTCCACATTCCCATGTTGAAGAATATAGGCGAGTTTGGGCGGCTGGCTGAAACGGTGAACGGGTTGACCAAAGGATTGACCGAGGACCTAAGACGGCCTTGCTACGGCCTGGGCCAGGCGAACCAGTCCGGAGCATCTTCGATACGCGGCGTGTTACAGGGCGGCCAGTGGTGCGGACAATCCTCGTTATGGCAGGAAAATACATAGACATTTGCGACCTGATCGTATTCGCAGCAGGCATAATCCCCGCAGTCCAGGCAGGAACCGTATTCCTGTTCAGAGCTGCATTCATTCTGCATTTGAGCAATGGTTTTCTTTCTGTGATGCGGCATTGGCGTTACCTCCATATATCGGTGAAGAGCAGGACAAAATGGAATAAATACTGCATTTAAACAAAAAAATATGCTGAAAATCTTGTACAATCAAGACTTCCAGCATATGACTCATGGAGATAGTGGGATTCGAACCCATGACCTCTTGAATGCCATTCAAGCGCTCTCCCAGCTGAGCTATACCCCCATGTCCGCTATTATAGCAAAAAGATAAAAAATTTGCAATCACTAATTTACACTTTTTTTCTGATTTTTCCGATTTTTGAAATTTTAGCCTGCAATGGAGCCGAATGAAACTAAAATGGAATAAAAATAAGAATAGTAAAAATAAAAAAAATGCAGGATTTCTATGAAAGATATCCTGCACTTTTTATCATCGAGGCGACAAGATTCGAACTTGCGACCTCTGCGTCCCGAACGCAGCGCTCTACCAAACTGAGCCACGCCTCGATATGATACGCTTAGAAGCGAACGAAACATATAATAACACTTTTTGGTAGAATTTGCAAGTGGAAAATGAAAGAAAAATTTAAAAAGTGAAACCAGTTGGAAGAGGCCTGCCTGGAAAAAGTTCCGTTTTGCCTGCTATTACGGGCATTACCGGCTTTTTTTAAATGGAATCAAAAATTCGGGGATTCCGGTTGAGTAGGGGGCGATGTCGTATTGCTGGAAATAGATGACAATCCCCTTGGGTGTTACAAAGAAGCTCTCCGGTTTGAAGGTGGATCGAATCAGAGTCGGGTAATCGTCAAAATAAGCGGAAGGAGAGTCCTTCTGCCGTGCCTTTACCTGCTGATCCAGAATCCGGAAGATGCCTTCCCGGTAAGCTGGATTGTGGGGATAGAAATCGGCCAGTGTCAAGTATCTGCCGCTGCTGAAATCCCAGGTATCCGAGGTCCGTATCGTGCTTCCGTGTGCGCCTCCTGTATAGGTATACTGATCGGTATAGAGGCTTGTCATGCATCCGGAATTCCAGGTGACGGTATAAGCGCTTATGAACTCATATCCGAAAAACGGATAGTTGTCTTTCTTTGCGTATTCTGCCTGAACGGAGGCCTGGGAAGCCAGGACTGTGCGGCAGTACTCCTCCGTCTTTCGGGCGGCGGTGGAATAAAACGCATTGATACTTAAGGCGGCTGCCTCGGAGCAGGTTGTGGTGAAGTAAGGATAACGGATCGTATAAGTGAGTACGGCAGTCCCTTTGCTGTATACGGTGTCCGACAGTACTCTTTGGGTAATGGTCTGCATATTGGCTCCATAAAACAGGATTTCTATATTAATATGGCCGCTAAAATGGAAATATGCAGTATGACTGGGACATCATGGAATTATTTACCAGATGACCTACTTTTTATTCCTTTTTATGGCATTTTGTTGTATGATAGAAAAAAAGGAGGGTGGACATGTTTACGTCGGCAAAGGATATTATGAAAATCATATGGAACGGATTAAGAGAGATAAAGAAAAATTGTTCTGATTACTACGACAAGGATGCCAGAAAGATATATGAGGAAACCTTAAACGGAGTAAAGGAAGAACTGTCCGGTCCGGAGCCGGAGGAAAAACGGAAAGACCGTCTGGTCAAGAACCGATGGGAGAAGATGCGTGTGGAACGGAAGATCGCGGTGGTCAGTATTTTGACGATTCTGGTTTCCCTGGTGTTTGTGACATCCTATGGCAGATGGATGGATTTTGGGACATTTTTGCTGGTGATGGCGGCGGTGGCCGCTGTTTCGGTCTGGTGGATTTCACACCTGTTCCGTAAGCGTTTCAAACTCAGTCTGGAAGGTTGGATGCTGGAGGCAAAAGAGGTGTAATAACCTTGCTTTTTCATGCATTATGCGTTAATATATTAAATAGTATATACAAATGTGAAAGATGCGAAGGAGGTGCCTTATGGTGGAAACATTTTTATGTTTTGAGTCAGAGGGCGCTTTTTTTTTGATTCCGCTGAAACTGGTACGCCATATTGTTCAGGGGAATGCGGGACAGGAGAAAACGATTACATTTAACGGGTGTGAGGCTGAGATTTATTCGGTTGGAGCTTCGTGGGGGGACAACCGGGAACGGGAGTACGCGGTCCTTCTGGAGGTGGAGGACGGTCTTCCGGCCCTTTTGGCTGACCGTGTGGACGGCGTATTTGAAGTCCCGGACGACAGAATATTTAAGCTTCCTGAGGAAGTGATCGGAGAGAAGAATGATTTTTTGACGCAGGCGGTGTATCTTGATTCCTCCGGATGCTGGGCCTTCGTGATGGATATAGAACGGTTTCTTAATAAAGAGAGGAATTGAACGGGTCATGGTTTCAAACAGAGAAAAACGGCTGGACCGTCTGACCAATACGTGGACAGAAGCGGCGGCTGAAGTGATGATTAATGAATACTTGAAGGAAGCGGAGAACTGGGGAGGCGACGGCCTTTTTCTTTTGGAGGCGTCAAACGGTGGGACGAAACTTCCGGAGGCCTCTGTGAAGCAGGTGGCCTTCCTTTTGCAGTGTACCCTGAGGCGGACGGATCTTGTGGCGAGAGTGGGCGAAAACTGCTTTCTCATCTTTCTTCTGGGATGCCGCAGCCGTGAAGATGCGGTCTCTTCCATGAACAGTGTCCGTACCAGCCTGGAGCGGGAAACGAAACTGTACATGACGGCGGGAGGCACGCTGACAGACGGACAGGGACAGACTTACGACTCTCTGCTAAAGAGGGCAAAGGCGGAGCTGGCGCGTGCAAAGCAGGAAGAGAAGTTCCTCTGTTTTACAGAGGTGTGCGGAAAAATAGAGACGGGGGACGCGGAAATCGATCCGGCGTATTCGATCCGCCCCATACCTGAGTACATAGAGGACAGCGGAAAAGCCGACATGGATTTTATCCGCAAAATTATGGATCATTTTCTGCCCGGAAAACAGGAATGCCCCATCGAAATGGGATTGAAACGGATATGTGCCTATTATGGATGCGGTGAGGCCTATATTCTGGAGCGCAAATCCGGAGGGAAGGACTATGAGATTACCTCTTCCTGGATGGAAGAGGAGCCGATGGTCCGTAACGATAATTTAAAGACGATACCAGGCCTCATTGCAGAACGGTATCTGGAGCTTTTTCGGAACCGGAAGGTGCTGGCCTGCAACCGAATCTGCGAACTGGAGATTCTGGATCCGGTCATAGCGGAACGCCAGAAGCTGAGAAAAACGAGATCCCTGATGCAGTTCCCGATCATGGAAAATGGGGACTATATCGGATATATCAGTGTGAATGATAATAAAAAAGAAAGGCTCTGGACGCTGGAGGAGAGCATGACGTTCGCTCTGGTTGGGCGCGTTATGGCCGCCTGTATTCTGGAACGCCGTTTTCAGCGTTTTACGCAGATACTGATGGATCACGACCGGCTGACAGAGGCATGGAATTACAACCGCTTTTTAAGCGAGGGAAGAAAGAGGCTGAAGAACGCGCCGCTGTTACAGGCGATTGTCACCATGGATATCAAGAATTTCAAGGTGATTAACGCGAATTACAGTTATGAGACAGGAAACGATATTCTGGTGGGCATCAGTTCTCTGCTCAGTAATTTTACGGGCGGCGGGGAGTGCTTTGCCAGAATTGAGGCCGATAAATTTGCGCTGCTCCTGGAATACCAGACTGTTAACGGCCTGCAGCACCGTCTGGACCAGCTGCTGCGGCGGGTGGAACAGATTCCGCGGGAGGAGAAGAAGGACTTCTCGATCAGCTGCATCATGGGCGTCTGCCTCGTAGAACCGGGGGACACGGAGATGTCTATCCTGGTAGACCACGCTAATATGGCCAGAAAGGCGTTAAAGGATTACCATAAGAGTATCTACAGCTTCTACAACAGGGAGGCAGAGCGCAAATTCGCAAAGGAACGGGAGCTTGCATTCCGCATGAAACGCGCGGCGGAGAATGAGGAGTTTGTCGTCTATTACCAGCCCAAGGTGGATCTGCCCCGTAAGCGCTGTATCGGGTTCGAGGCCCTTGTGCGCTGGAAGATGATGGAGGGCCAGATGATTCCGCCCGACGAATTTATCCCGCTGTTTGAAAAAAACGGATTTATTGCAGAGCTTGATTTATATGTGTTTGAGCGGGTTTGCAGACTGATTAAGAGCTGGAAGGACTGCGGCAGAACGCCGTATCCCATTGCGGTGAATATATCCAGGATCCATTTGACGAAGCCTGACTTTTTGGAGGAACTGGAACAGATCGCCGGCAAATACGGTGTGGAGAGCCGGTATCTGGAGCTGGAGATTACAGAGAACGCATTTTTAAACAATCCGGGAGAAATCCTGGAGGTGGCGCGGCGGATCAAAGAGAGAGGCTTCGTCCTGTCCATGGACGATTTCGGAACGGGCTACTCGTCACTGAGCCTCCTGAAGGATCTGCCCGTCGATATTATCAAGCTGGATAAAGAATTCTTCCAGAAGCGATTAAGCGACCGGGAGAAGATCATCATCGCCAATGTGATTCATCTGGCCCATGAGCTGGATATTCAGGTGATTTCTGAAGGAATCGAGACGGCCGAGCATGAGGCGTTTCTGACGGAGATCGGATGCAATCTGGCTCAGGGTTACCGATACGGGAGACCTGCACCCATCGGGGAATTTACGGATCTGATGGCTGACTGAAGGAAAGGAGGGGCACACATGGAACAGGAAGGATTTGGAAGAGAGATGCTGCGCCTGTATTATGGCGGCGAGTGCGAAGTGACAGCCATGGAACGGGTGGAACTGATTCTTCCGTGCCCTGAAATCATAAGGGTGCCGGGGGCGCCTGATAATCTCGTAGGCATGATCTATAAAGAGGGCGGACTGATTCCCGTGTTCCGGCCGGGAAACGACCAGATCACAGGCAAGAACCAGAACCTGGCGCCGGAGGAAGTTCCGGCGTGTATCGTACTGATAAGAAAAGAAGACGGTAGCATAAAGGGAATGGCAGCTGATGAGGTTGCCGGAGGGGGCGCGATTGATACGGTTTACGAATGAGGAGTTCACACAGCTGATTACCTATATGTCCGGACAGTACGGAATTGATCTGTCAAAGAAGAAAATCCTGGCGGAATGCAGAATGAATGGGGAGCTGGAAAAACGCGGTAATATCTCCATGGGAGAGTACATGAGACAGATGGAGATGGACAGGACTAAACAGCTGGAGAGCATCCTGTTAAACCGGCTGACCACGAACTATACATATTTTATGAGGGAGCCGAAGCATTTCGACTTCCTGCGGGATAAGATACTTACCAATATTAAGCCGGAATGGGGGCGCATATCGTATCAGATCTGGTGCGCTGGCTGCTCCAGCGGCGAAGAGTGCTACACGCTGGCCATGCTTTTGCAGGACTATAAGGATCAGGGCGGGTGGCTCCCATCCTTCTCCATTGTGGGAACGGATATTTCGGAGCAGGCGCTGGCTGTGGCCCAGAAGGGGAGATACCCGGTCCGGGAGCTGGAGAATATTCCGGCATTGTGGCAGCAGAAATATTTATCCATGGACGAGGCGGGAACTTCGTTTGACATCGGCCGCGCTATAAGAGAGAAAGTCCGGTTTCAGCGGATGAATCTCTTAAAACCAAGCGTGGGGCTGGGACAGTATGATCTGGTCCTGTGCCGCAATGTTATGATTTATTTTAATGAGGAGTCAAGAAAGAAATTGATTGAGAAGCTGTACCGGGCTTTAAAGCCCGGCGGTTATCTGTTTGTGGGGCATACGGAATTATTGCCCAGAAACCATGAACTGTTTGAATACGTGTGTCCGGCTGTCTACAGGAAATAGAGGCCGCTGCGCGCCTGATGGCAGAGGGGGAGTCAATGGAGGGTCAGAGGGAAATGAAAAGCAGATATTTAGCGGTGATCGGGGCTTCGGCAGGCGGTCCCAAAGCCGTACTCACGGTCCTTAAGGAGCTGCCATCGACCACCTGCGGGATTCTGGTGATCCAGCATTTAAGCCATGGCTTTTCCGGAAAATTTGCAGAGTATTTAAATCCCCTGTGCAAGATGCGCGTGAAAGAGGCACAGTCGGGTGAGCCGGTCTGCGACGGCACGGTCTATATTGCCCCGGACGGATATCAGATGTCGCTGGGAAAACTGGAGGACGGCTTCATGATTCGCTGTGTTCCGGGGAAACGGTACGGCGGATTCTGCCCTTCCATCAGTTACACCATGAATTCCGTTGCGGAGACGGTGAAGGAGAAAGCCATGGGGATTATTCTTACAGGTATGGGGGAGGACGGTGCCAAAGGGCTGCTGGCCATGCGCCAGGCGGGAGCCTGTACTGTTGCACAGGATAAAGAGACGAGTGAGATTTATTCCATGCCGGAATCGGCCTTTCGAAACGGCGGAGCGGAAAGACAGATGGGACTTGGCCTGATCAGCGGAGAGATAACCAGGTTCTGCATGAATATGAATAATAAAACCGGGAGGTAGGCCATGGAAAAGCCATTGATAATGATAGCAGATGATGCGATGTTTATGAGAAGAGTGATTAAGCGCGCGCTGACCCAGGGAGGATACGACAACTTTGTGGAAGCGGGCGACGGCGTGGAAGCGGTGGAGAAATATAAGGAGGTGCAGCCGGATCTAATGCTTCTGGACATTACGATGCCCGGAAGATCAGGACTGGAAGTGCTGAATGATATTCTGGCGTTTAAAAGGAATGCAAAGGTCATCATGTGTTCAGCGGTGGGACAGGAGCAGGTGATTGCGGAGGCGATCCGCTGCGGTGCCTCAGACTTCATTATCAAGCCATTTAAGGACGAGGAGATCTTGAAAATCGTAAAAGCGTGTTTGTAGGAGGGAGAAATGAAGGACGAAAGGGAGCTGCCGGGCGGACCGGCGGCAGAAACATTGCTGGAAATGGGGAATATCGGAACCGGAAGCAGCATGGCTTCTTTATCCCATATCATCGGAGAAAAGGTGTGTTACGCCCCTCCTGTCATGAAGACGGTTGATTATGACGGGCTGGCGGAATGGATCGGCTATGCGGAAGAAAACGTGGCGGCCGTTCTGATTCCATTTACCGGCGATATTAACGGTATGCTTCTTCAGATATACAAAGAAGGGATGACGGACGTAATTCTCAGGAAACTGCTGAACACGGAGCAGGTGTCCGGGGAGATGGATGGACAGATGCTGGATCTGCTCAAGGAGACGGCCAATATTATGGCTTCTTCCTATCTGACCGGGCTCTCGGCCTGTGTCGGCCTGAGGATCACGCTGTCCGACTCAGCCGTTTCCATGGATATGACAGGAGCCATTATCACGGCGCTGATCGGGACTGCGGCAGGGACATTTCCCGGCGGAATCTGCATTGGCAATAACTTTTCAACCGCAGAGGCGGAACAGAAAAGCTGTATGCTCATGGTTCTGCGTGAAGACTCTATCTCAGAGATTATGAAAGCGGTGGAGGTGAGCGGATGAGTGAGATCGTGATAAAACCTGATCAGATGGCGGTAGCGGAAGGGGAAACGGTTCTCATTACCATGGCGCTGGGATCGAGTCTGGCTGTCTGTATGTATGATGAAGAGGGCGGTATTGGAGGACTGGTACACACTCTGCTTCCGGATATACGGAGGGAAGGCAATGGAAAAAATGGTCTGCGGTATGCGGATACAGCGACCCGGGCGCTGTTAGAGGCCATGAAGGAAGCCGGCGCGGTACCGGAACGGATCCGGGTAAAGCTGGTCGGAGGGGCGAAGATTTTCTGCTTTGCCGGACAGGCGGGGCAGCCGGATATCGGCAGGGAGAATGTAAGCTGTGCGAGAAAGACGTTGCAGGAACTGGACCTGGCGATTATCTCGGAGGACACAGGTGAAAATTATGGACGGAGCGTTCGCTTTATGGCCGGCAGCGGAAGGCTTGAGATTGAAACGGTAAACCGTTCCAGATACTGGATCTAGAATGACAGACGGAAGGAAAAAAACTGATGAGGAAAATGAAGAATATGAAAATAGGAAAGAAGCTCATGGTTTCTTATGGTATCATTATCTTTTTTTATATCATAACCGTGATCGTCTCTCTATTTGGAGTATACTATGTATCAAAATCGCTGGATGTCTTCTACAATAAGGCGTTCACTGCGTCCTATACGGCGGGTAACCTAAGGGCATCCGTTCAGAGAATTGGCCGTACGGTCCTGAGTATTGCTACGGAGGGAGTGAATGTGGATCGGCAGGTACAGTTGGATGAGATTGATGAGATCCTCGGCGATATGGATACGAATTTAACCATGCTGAAAGAACAGATGCCGGATAACGATCTGGTGAACCAGCTGCGTGAAGCTTTAAAAAATCAGAAGCAGCCCAGGGAAGCCGTTATTGAGGCGTTGAAAAACGGTAATGACGAGGAAGCGATTTCTTTATATGGCAGTGACTACGAGCCGAAAGCGGAGAAGACGAGGGAATGCCTGGAAGCGATTACCGCTTATTCCAAGGTTAATGCGGAGAAATACCTTGACAGGGGGCATGCGGTAAGGCAGCAGATGACAGCAGTAATCCTGGTGTTATCGTTCCTCATCCTGATGATAACCGTGGCTCTGTGTCTCTATATTACAAAGGGAATTACAAAACCCGTCAGTGAGGTCCGGGAGGCCGCAAAGAACCTGGCGGAAGGGAATCTGCAGGTTCAGCTGAAATATCAGTCAGAGGATGAACTGGGAGAGCTGGCGGACAGCTTCCGCGAGACCATAAGCGCATTGAACGATTATGTGTCCGCAGTGGAAGAAGGGCTTTTGGCGGTTGGAAACGGAAAGCTGAACTACCATCCGGAAACTGCGTTTAAAGGCGATTTCGTTGCACTGGGTGATGCGATGGAGCAGATCACAGGACTTTTAAACCGTGCGATCATGCAGATTGCCTGTACGGCAGATCAGGTAGCCGGAGGCTCCGAGCAGGTTGCAAACGGCGCCCAGATCCTTTCCCAGGGAGCCACGGAGCAGGCAGGCTCTATGGAGGAACTGGCGGCCAATATCAACGAGATATCGGACAGCGTTAAGAGCAACGCCAATGATGCTGTGATGACCAGCAAAAAGGTGGACGAGGTAATTGGACTGGTTACCAGAAGCAGTGACGAGATGAAGGCCATGGTTCAGGCGATTCTTGAAATCCGGGAGAACTCCAGCGCAATCGGAGGCATCGTAAAGGAGATTGAGGATATTGCATTCCAGACGAATATACTGGCACTGAACGCTTCGGTAGAGGCGGCGAGAGCCGGTGAAGCGGGCCGGGGATTTTCTGTAGTAGCGTCCGAGGTGCGTCACCTTGCGGCGAAGACGAGGGAGGCCTCCGGGATGATGGCCCGTCTGGCGGCGCAGACCGCGGAAAAAGTGGACGGCGGTACCGGGGCCGCGGATAAGACGGCCAGAGCGCTGGACCTGGTGGTGAAGGGGACGGAAGTGATCGGTACCATGGTGGATCGGATCTCCGGTGCCTCTGTGCGCCAGGCTGATTCCATTATCCAGATCAGACAGAGCATGGAGATGGTGTCTGAGATTGTACAGGGAAATTCCGCTACGGCGGAGGAGAGCGCCGCTTCCAGCGAAGAACTGTCGGCGCAGGCACAGGTATTGAAAAAATTAGTGGAGGAATTTGAGCTGTCATGAGTGAGAAGAAAGTGCTGATTGTAGATGATGCCGTGTTTATGCGTTCCATGCAGAAACGTATTATAGCCGGATCCGGGGATTACGAGGTATATGAGGCGGCCGACGGAGAAGAGGCGGTTGCGCTGTACAAAAAAATAAGGCCGGGACTGGTGCTTCTGGATATTTCCATGCCTGGCATTAACGGAATAGAAGCATTAAAACAGATGAAAGAGGCCGACGAAAATGCCTTCGTGATTATGTGTTCCGCAATCGGCCAGGATTCCATGATGAAGGAAGCCGTGGACTGCGGAGCCAGGGACTTTATTGTCAAGCCGTTTAAGGCGGAGCAGATCGTCCAGGCTCTTAACCGGGCATTTTCATCGTCTGCGGAGGTATGAGATGAATAAATATTCGGACATCAGTGAGAGTGCGAGAGATGTTTTAATGGAAATCGGTAATATCGGAACGGGAAACGCGGTTACCGCACTCTCCAGCATGATTAACCACAGGATTGAGATCGAGCGTCCTAATGTGAAAATCATGAAATTCGAGGAAGTACCCGCCATGCTGGGCGGTCCGGAGGAGATCAAGCTGGGAGTGCTCCTGGAGCTCTCAGGCGATTTGAACGGCATGTTTATGTTCCTGATCAGCACGAAGTTCGCCCAGACCATGCTTGACAAGCTGCTGGGAACAGAGGTCGAGGATGTCAGGAACCTGGATGATATGAGTCTTTCCGCGATTTGCGAGATCGGCAATATCATGTGCTGTTCCTATATTAACGCGATGACGGTGATGATGGATTTGAGGGTTCACGTTTCTGTCCCGGACATCTGTATCGATATGACCGGAGCCATATTAAGTGTTCCGATGATTCACTTTGCGAGACTGAGCGATGAACTGCTTCTGATCGAGGATAAATACCATTTTGACGATCAGGAAGTGGTCAGCCACATTCTGTTCCTTCCGGAGATTCACTCTCTGGAGCGGATTTTCAAGGCTTTGGGTGAGGAATATGAAGGATAATCCTGTAGTGGTGGGAATTGCGCAGGGAAAAGTAGTTTCCCGGCCGGAAAAACTCATTACTTATGCGCTTGGTTCCTGTGTGGGAGTCTGCTTATACGATGAGAAACACCGTATTGCCGGAATGGCACATATTATGCTTCCGGATGCAGGACTGAGCCTGTCTCAGGAAAATCCCTACAAATTCGCGGATAAGGGCTGTGAGCAGCTCATAAAAGAGATGGAGCGCCAGGGGGCGAACCGCCGCTTTATCACGGCGAAGCTGGCGGGAGGCGCGGGGATGTTCTCCAAATACGAAGCTCTCGGAAGCATAGGGGAGCGCAATGTAAAGGCAGTAAAAGCTGTTTTAGGGGCGCTGAAGGTGAGTGTGACGGCGGAGGATACCGGTAAGAATTATGGCAGGACGATCACGTTTGATTCGGCGGATGGCAGCCTGACAGTCAAGTCAATGAGTGCAGGCATTACGGTTATATAGGGTAGAACATGGCGGTTGGAAGGAGAAAAAGCATGACAGGCAGACAGAAGATACTGGCGGTCGATGACAGCCTGCTGATATGCCAGCAGATAGAAAAGGTTTTAAAAAATGAGGAATATACGGTTTATAAATCCCATTCAGCGAAGGAGACTCTGGAGTTACTGGAGGAAGTGGTTCCTGATCTGATTCTCCTCGATGTCATTTTGCCTGATATGGAGGGATATGAACTGTTTGAAAAGATAAAAGAAAAGGATAAGAATCACGCTCCAGTGATCTTTATCACCTCCAAAGACAGTGAACAGGATGTAATCCGGGGATTTGATCTGGGCGCTTGTGATTATATTAAAAAACCGTTCCGTCCGGAAGAACTGAAATCCAGGGTGAAGGCGCATCTTGAGGACAAGCGGAAGAGAGACGAGCTGAAGATCTTAAATGAGACGCTGAAGGCCAACATGCAGATATTAAACCGCGTGGCCTACCGGGACGAGCTGACCGGACTTTACAACCGGCGGTTTGTGGTGGAGAAGCTGGCCCAGGATTTGATGGAACCAAATCGCCAGGATGCACTGGTCATGATCGATGTGGACGATTTCAAACGCGTAAACGACTGCTACGGGCATGACGCCGGAGACATGGTTCTCGTTTGTATTTCCAATATTATGGAGAGCGTCTGCCGCCGCCATAAGGTGGTCCGCTGGGGCGGAGAGGAATTCCTGATTATTCTGATGGCAGTTACAAAACAGGAGTGTTTTGAAGTCTGCGAGGAGATCAGAAAAGAAATTCAGGCGTTTCCTTTTCTTCAGGGCAATACCACATTTTACTGCACTGTGACGCTGGGGATCAGCCTTTTCGATAAGGAACAGAGTTTTAAGATGAACATGACGCACGCAGATATGGCGCTTTACCGCGGAAAGAAAACAGGAAAAAATCGTACCGTCTGGTATGGTTATGAGGAAGAGGCGGGAGTGTGATGGGTATGGGCTTTTTTGATGAGGACACGGGCGAGATGCTGGAGATCTACTTACTGGAGACCAACCAGCTTCTGGACCAGTCGGATGCCATGCTGCTCTCGGCGGAGCAGGAGATGGTATTCTCCAAAGAGAGTATCAACGGCATCTTTCGTGTGATGCATACTATAAAGAGTTCTTCCGCCATGATGGGGCTGACGGGATTGTCCACTTTGACCCACCGCCTGGAAGACTTGTTTGTGGTGTTTCGGGAAGACCCTTCCAGGCTTTCCGGTTATGAACAGGAGACATTTGATTTAATCTTCGAAGCCACTGATTTCATCCGGGAAGAACTGAAACGAATGAAATTTGAAAGCTTCGAGCCAGAGCCGGTAGACCGGTTCTGGGATAAAATAGAGGTTCTCGTACAGAAGGTAAAAGAAAAAAAGAAGACTACCGTCCACCTGAAATTTGAAAAAGACTGCCGGATGGAGAATGTCCGGGCCTACATGGCTGTACGTCAGATCCGGGATTTATGTGCGGATTTAAAGATATATCCCGAAAATGTAGAGACGGATTCCTCTACAACGGAATATATTCATGATAATGGTTTTTATATCAGCTTTACGTCGGAAGACCCGGGCGCAGTCTTACAGACGCTTAAGAGCGCGCTGTTTGTGGAGTCCTGTACGGAGCTGGCGGAGATGCCGAAGCTGTCCGGGACGGCGGAGGGACAGGCGGTGGAAGGTCAGTCTGCAAAAGAACCGGAGACCGAAGCCGAGACTCCTGTGCAGAACAGCGCTGATTTTATCAATGTCCGGGTGGAAAAGCTGGATGAGCTTCAGAATCTGACGGGAGAACTGATTATCGCGGCGTCTTCCTGGCTGGAAGCCTCGAAAGGGAGCGTGGAGGACGGCAGGAACCATCAGGTTGGCCGTTTTTTAAAGGAGCTGGAGGAACTGGTCATATCGATTCGGATGGTGCCGTTTTCCAATGTGGTACCCCAGTTAGGCAGGATCGTCCGCGACATCTGCAAGAAGGAAAAGAAAGAGGTGTCCTTCCACGTCCAGGGGCAGAATGTGGAGGTGGATAAGAAGATCGCGGATGGTATTCTGGATCCACTTCTCCATCTGATCCGCAACGCCATTGACCATGGAATCGAGCAGCCGGAAGAGCGGGAGAAGGCGGGAAAGCCGCGGGCGGGCTCGGTGACACTGCTGTTTGCCAATGTTGGCGGTGAGATCGTGGTCAGTGTCAGCGACGACGGATGCGGCATCGATTTGGAACAGGTCCGCAAAAAGGGCAGAGAAAAGAATCTGTTCGTGAGGCCGGAATCGGAGTATTCCGAGCCGGAGATATTAGAGTTCTGCCTTCTGCCCGGCTTTTCGACGCGGGAGGCGGCTAACGAGTACTCGGGAAGAGGCGTGGGACTCGATGTGGTTCGTCAGATGGTGGAGGCGTTCGGTGGCCACCTTCATTTGGAGAGTACCAGAGGGGAAGGCAGCAATTTCATCATGCATCTGCCTCTGACGCTTACGATCATCGAGAGCATCCGTTTTCAGACCGGAGACCGGTTCTTCGCGGTTCCGGCACACCAGGTGGTTCAGTTTGTCACCTACCAGCCGCAGGGGCCGGGAATGGTGATGCAGGAAGGAAGAGAGTTCTGGATCAGGGAGGGGCGGTATATTCCCGTCATTTCCCTGAGTAAGTTCTACCATATTCCGGGAACACCAAGGATCGGTTCCGAAATCATGGCGTATATCAAGGGCAGTACGAGAGAGCTCTGCATTGTGGCAGACCGGGTGGCAGACCAGGGCAGTCTTGTGGAGAAATCGCTTCCGGCTATTTTAGGAAAGCATTTTAAGAAGTATACGGGAATCTCCGGGTGCAGCCTGCTGGGGGACGGAACCATCTGCCTCCAGCTGGATATCGAAGACCTGGTGCGGAATACGGGAGGTGGAAAGACCCATGAATGACTTTGACTTGGATCAGGCGAGAGAGAAGGACGGCGGAGAGGAACTGGAGTTTCTGTGCGTCCGCATGACGGATGCAGTCTACGGATTCGAACTTCCCCATATCCGGGAGATCATATGGGACAGCCGTATCACCCCGATCCCCTGTGTGCCGGACTACTATGAAGGTCTGTGTAACTGGAAAGGGACGATTATTACCGCCGCTTCTTTAAGCCGGATGACAGGAACAAAAGAGAGCGGGTACGGAGACCAGCCGGTAGTCATAATAACGGAAACGGGGGCCCTGCAGTGCGGCTTTCTGGTGAGGGAGGAACCGGAGATTTTAAGGGTACCGGCAGACGCGCGGCTGACCGGAGACACTCCAGACCGGATTGGTGAGATACTGAAGATCAAAGCAGCGTACGCCTGGGAGAATGAAGTGATCTATGTGATTGATGCAGAGGAGACTCTGAAATGCATGGTGGTATTTGGCTGATACGGCCATGATGTGAAAAGAACAGATCCCGGTTCCGGCGGTGAAGAGCGGAAACGGGATCTGTTTGTTATGTGTGGGCATTCGGTATTACTTTGCCGCTTCCTGTGAAAATTCGGTTGTTACCAGCTTGTCGTAAGGAACGCGCTCATTCAGTTCGCCGGCTTCCTCCAGGATGTTTTCCAGAAGTTCGAAACTTTCTTTTTCGAAGACAGTGTCGCCTTTCCAGGTGTCCTGATCTTTATAGCGGCCAACGATGGTTGCAATGGTATCCTCATCGGTTTCTTTAAACTGAGGCTGGATCACTTTGGCGATTTCTTCGGCGGAATGGGTGTTTACATATTCCAGGCCTTTCTGAATCGCATTGGTGAATTTCTGGATGGTTTCGGGATTCTTCTCTAAATAGCTCTTCTTGACGCTGTAAGCGGTATAGGGAACGTATCCGGAATCGACGCCGAGGGAGGCGATGACGTGGCCGTTTCCTTCTTTTTCCAGACCGGTGGCAAATGGTTCAAACTCTACCGTGTAATCGGCGTCGTTGCTGGTGAAGGCGGCGGCGGTTAAACCGAAGTTGATGCTCTGGTCGATGGTCAGATCTGCGGCGGGATCGATCCCGTTCTTCTTCAAAATGTATTCAAATACCATTTCCGGCATGCCGCCGGCTCTTCCGCCCAACACCTTCTTGCCCTTCAAATCGGCCCAGGTGAAGTTATCCTGGGCTTCCCTGCCGACCAGAAAATTACCGGCCCGCTGGGTCAGCTGGGCGAAGTTTACGGCGTAATCGTCAGAACCCTG
Source organism: Hungatella sp. SB206 (assembly GCF_051132295.1). NCBI lineage: Bacteria > Bacillati > Bacillota > Clostridia > Lachnospirales > Lachnospiraceae > Hungatella > Hungatella sp. SB206. The sequence continues at coordinate 2,617,339 of NZ_CP096603.1, forward strand.
CTGATAGACGTAAATGCTGGCCTCAGACCCCATAAAACCGATATCGGCGTCTCCGGAGATCAGGGCGGTCATGACCTTGTCGGCGCCGGCGCCGTTGACCAGCGTCAGGTCGAGCCCTTCATCCTCAAAATACCCCAGTTCAATGGCGGCATACTGGGGAGCATAGAAGATAGAATGAGCGACTTCATTCAGAACCACTGGCTTTAGCTGTTTCCTTGTGGTCGTTTTACAGCCGGTTACGCAGACGGCAAGCATGGATACGGCGAGAACGATGCTCACGATTTTTTTCATAGAATTCTCCTTTTTTGTTGTTTCTCATAGTGACATTGTATGAAATGTGACAGGCAGCAGTTCCCGGATTATGAGTCGAATTTCTAAATTTTGCATTTTACCCCGAAGTATGATATACTTTTCACGGAGAATTTTACGAAAGCAGGAGAAGGAATTATGGCATATCGAATGATCGTGCTGGATCTGGATGGCACACTTACAAACCGGGATAAAGTGATCACACCGAGGACGAAGAAAGCGCTGATGAAGCTGAAAAGCCAGGGGGGAACCATCGTGCTGGCCTCCGGACGGCCTACCTATGGTGTGATGCCGCTGGCGAAGGAACTGGGACTCACAGAGGATGGCGGTTATATCCTGTCCTTCAACGGAGGGCGGATTATCGAATGCAAAACGGGTGAGACCGTGTTTGCAAAGGAGCTTCCTGTGACATCGAATAAAAAGATCATTGCGCTGGCCAGGGAGCACGGCGTGAACATTCTTACATACGAAGGGGACTGCATTATTACGCCGGACCCCGGAGATATCTATGTAAAAAAGGAGTCCGACATCAATAAACTGGAGGTCCGGCGGATAGAAAATTTCGACCAGTACGTGGATTTCCCGGTGGTAAAGTTTCTGCTTCTCGACGACGGGGATTACCTGGCTCTCGTGGAACCGAAGGTGAAGGCCGCACTGGGGCGTGATTACAGTGTGTACCGTTCAGAACCCCACTTTCTGGAGGTTCTGCCCAGGGGAATTGATAAAGCGGCGTCTTTAGAGCGGCTGCTTACGCGCCTTAACATGACGAAGGACGAGATGATCGCCTGCGGTGACGGATACAACGATTTGTCCATGATTCAGTATGCCGGTCTGGGCGTGGCCATGGAGAACGCGGTCCTGCCCGTGAAAAATGCGGCGGATTACGTGACGCTTTCCAACAACGACGACGGCGTTGCTCATGTCATTGAAAAATTTATGCTGTCATAAGTGTCCGGGGGTGGACTTTATGACTTTAATATGTTAAAATACTCCATAGATGAAGTAACAGCAAAAATAAAGGGGACTGATTGAAACCATGAATAAAAAAATTAAGACAGATGCGGTTGACCATCTGTTTCAGGCAATACTGACACTGAAGACACCGGAAGAGTGCTATACGTTCTTCGAGGATGTGTGCACGGTCAACGAACTGCTCAGCTTATCCCAGCGGTATGAGGTAGCCAAGATGCTTCGCGAGGGCCGCACGTATCTGGAGATTGCGGAAAAGACCGGGGCTTCCACAGCCACGATCAGCCGTGTGAACCGTTCCCTGAATTATGGAAACGACGGATATGATATGGTATTTAAGCGTCTGGAGGATACAGAGGCCTAGTGCAGCCCGGAGAGGCCGCGGCTTCAGACAAAATGGAGAGATAAATGCAGCGCTCCCTTTCATGGGAACAGATTCCGCAGGGGACTGTTCCTATGAAAGGGAGCGTTTTATCTTCGCTTATTTACTTTTTCTTTTTGGACGGGTTCGCTTCCCGAAGCTCGTCAATCATCTGTTCCACCATCTGCTTCTTTAAATAGACGTCAAAGGATAATTCGCAGATTAAGGCGAAGAGCCGTAAGTATTCCCTGTCTTCCTCAGCCAGGTTCTCGTCCGTAAATGTACCGCCCGCGCGTTCATACTTTGCTTTCACGTCTTCCCGCAAGTGTTTCATCTCCTCCGCTTCCAGAGCGAAAATCTCTTTGTAGATGTCCTCCAGCAAAAGGCCGTCCTTCAATGCGAAATGTCCTGCGGTGATCGGCCGGAACAATTCTTCGATGTCGTTGATGGAAAGAATATTCTTAAAATAATAGATAAAAATCAGAAGCAGGATATGCTCTCTGGAATACTTCTTTTTGTTGGGCGCAGGCAGCAGGTTGTTCTTGGCATAGTTGTTGATCATGGTTTTCGTCAGCACCTTATCCTCGGGGTAGCGCTTCGTGTTCTTCAGATGATCATCCATAAATGTAGTAACCTGATCCATGTAAAGATCAATGCCCGGAATCTCTTCAGGCCTGATATAACTTAAGGTATCCAGACGTTTTAGGATATCCTGTATTCTTTCGTCATTCGTCTTCATAGTTTCACCTCATATCCTATTATATAGTATTCAATACTAGATGACAAGAGGTAAATATACGAAAAGAAAAACAGTTAAACTAAATATTTTTAAGATAACCTAAAAAACTTTCTTGACTTTTGCGGAATGTGTGATAATCTAGATATATAACGTGAAGAACGAAAGGAGATACATAGAATGAAAAAAGTATTGGCTACAGAAAAAGCACCGGCAGCGATTGGACCATATTCCCAGGCAGTGAGAGGCGGAGATTACGTATACGTATCCGGCCAGCTTCCGATCGATCCGGCAACAGGAGCATTTGCAGGCGAGGATATCGCCTCCCAGACGAAACAGTCCTTAACTAATATCAAGGCGATCTTAGAGAGCGAAGGCTTATCTATGGCAAATGTGGTAAAGACAACTGTCTTATTACAGAACATCGGCGATTTCGGCGCTATGAACGAAGTTTACGCAACCTTTTTCGAGGGTGCATGCCCGGCCAGAGCTGCATTTGAAGTAGCTGCTCTTCCAAAGGCAGCGCTTGTTGAGATCGAAGCGATCGCATACTGCGGATAGTCAAAAAATCCGCTGCAAGCAACGGGACATCAAATTTGCAGCGCTGCGGGCAGCGGGTTTTTTGACCCTCGCGGCAGTACCCGATAAAGCGGGGCATGCAATCGCCAAATGGACGCGCCAGCGTGTCCGCTTGGCTCGTTGCCCGCGGGAATAAATTGACAGATGATAACAGGGGTATCCCGGATTGTGGTTCCGGAATACTCCTGTTTTTCATTTTACAGGAGCGTTTCCGTGAAAAAACCAGAGTAAAAATGTAGAAATCCGTCTGTATTTGCGAAAGAAAGAGGTTGCATAATGGCCGAGTTATATTATAATAAATAAGAAAGCCCGAATTGGCGTGCGGGAAAAGGCGCGCAGTAAGGCAGCATAAGGATTAAGATTACATAAAGAACGAAAGCCGGGGCGTAAGATGAGTTTGGAAAAAACTGCGGAAGAATATCTGGCCGATATCCCCATGTGGGCCAGAAAAAAGAATTCCCTGGAAGATATCAGGGCTTTTCTGGAGCGGATGGACAACCCCGACGAGAAGAGAAAGATCATTCATGTGGCCGGGACCAATGGAAAGGGTTCGGTCTGTGCATATATAACCTCCATGCTGATGGCAGGGGGATACCACACGGGAGCATTTATCTCGCCTCATCTGACGGAGGTGCGGGAGAGGTTTTTATTCGACGGTAAGCCGGTCGAATATGGACCGTTTGAGAGCAGCTTTCGTGAAATCAGGGATTTATCGGAATGTATGACGGAAGAGGGATACTGTCATCCATCCTATTTTGAATTCCTGTTTTACATGGGTATGAAGCTGTTTGACCAGATGGACAATGATTTCACGGTTCTGGAGACGGGACTTGGCGGAAGGCTGGACACGACGAATGTGATCCGTCATCCGCTGGCAGTGGCCATCACTTCCATAAGTCTGGATCATACGGAATATTTAGGCGATACCGTGGAAAAGATCGCTTATCAGAAAGCCGGTATCATAAAGTCCGGCGTTCCCGTCATATATGAGAGAGGCGACCAGGGGACAGCCGCTGTGATCGAGGAAGAGGCCGCTGCCAGCCACAGCCCGGTATATCCGGTGGACAGGCAGGACTATGTGATAGAGGCATGGGAAGAACAGGGAATCCGGGCGGGACTTAAGCGGCTTGACGGCAGCATTCTCCGCGTGCTGATTCCCTCCCAGGCGGAATATCAGGTGATGAACGCACTGACTGCGCTCAGGACGGTGGAAGTACTGATGCGGCAGAGGGAAGACATATGCTTATCAGAAGAGGAGCTTAAGGCCGGACTGGAGTCCATGAGATGGCCGGCACGCATGGAAGAGGCGGCGCCCGGGCTTTACCTGGATGGAGCGCACAATCCGGGCGGAATCGAAGAATTTATAAAGACAGCCGCGCGTCTCTGCGAGAAAAGCGGGAAGCGGGCCTGTCTTCTGTTTTCCTCGGTATCGGACAAGGCCCACGATACCATGATCCGTGAGATCGCGGCGGGTCTGCCGCTGGATTCGGTTGCTGTAGCCCATATCCATTCGGATCGGGGAATGGCAAAGGAAGTGCTGGAGGCGGAGTTTTTAGCCGTTTCCGATTGCAGAATATATGGTTTTGATACGGCAGAAGAGGCACTGGAGAAACTGCTCACATGGCAGGATGGGGAACATCTGCTGTTCTGTGTGGGATCCCTGTATCTGATGGGAGAGATAAAGACAATTCTTGGAGGTATAAAAGATGATTGATTTTGAAACCGAGATAAACGATTACAGACCGAGTCTGGAAGTAGATGCCATAGAGGACGCGATCGTGAGAAGCGATCTGACGGATATGAATGATTTGATGATGGAACTGATCAAGGAAGTTGGTAAGGAATAGGCAGGTAAGATATGGATTATGTAAGAAAAACCCGTGTCATTGCCAACAGCTATTATAACATGGGATTAGAGCGGGCGCGGTTGCGGGATTTGTCCGGCGCGGCCGAATGTTTAAAGAAGAGCCTACATTTTAATAAGTATCAGACGGATGCCAGGAACCTTCTGGGCCTCATTTACTATGAGGTCGGGGAGGTCGGGGATGCGCTTGTTCAGTGGGTCATCAGCATGAACCTGCAGCCGCAGGAGAACCGGGCGGACTACTATCTGGGTGAAATCCAGAGAAAAAAGGGGAGTCTCGACACGGAGCGCCACATGATCCGGCGGTTTAACCAGGCCCTCGTCTACGCCCAGAACGGCAGCGAGGACCTGGCGATCCTTCAGCTCGTCAAGGTGGTGGAGGCGAAGCCGAACTACGTGAAGGCCCAGCTGCTGCTGGCTATTCTCTGTATTGCGAGAGAGGATTACCAGAAGGCGGGAAAATCAGTCTACAAGGTATTGCAGATAGACAGGAATCACCCGAAGGCGCTCTGGTATAAGTCGATCGTCAAGGCGAATACAGGCAGCCGCTCCGAGCGTGAGCCTGAAAAGAGGAAGCTGAAAAATGTCCTGTCCCACCGGCAGATGGAGGATGACGATGTCATCATTCCGCCCAGCTACAGAGAGAATACGAAGGATATGGCGGTCGTCAATATCCTAGCGGGCCTGCTTCTGGGGGCGGCGGTCGTCTTTTTTCTGGTTATGCCGGCGAATACGAGGGCGATCAATGAAAAACACAACCAGGAGATGCTTAAGTACAGCGAGAGCTTAAGCCAGGCGAATCAGAAGGCGGACAGCTTAAGTGAGCAGATCGCCGGCCTGGAGGCAGATAAGAAAACGGCGGAAGATTCCCTGTCCACATTTACCAATGATTCGGACAGCGTGCTGGCTCAATACCAGAACGTGATCGGAATTCTGCAGGCGTATAAAAAGGATGATTTTACCGCGGCGGTAAAGCTTTACGCCGACTTGAAGACGGAACTCATCGCGTCACCGGATGTGCTGGCCATCGTCGGAGAGATTAAGGCCGACATGGAGGAACGGGGATATCAGGTGCTGGAAAGCCTTGGAGACGAGGCTTCGGGCGCGGGAGACAGCCAGACGGCTCTCGATTACTATTTAAAGAGCCTGGCTGTAAAGCCGGATTACTGGGCTGCCAGGTATAAGGCGGCCGTCATTTACAAGGGAATGAATCAGAAGGAACAGGCGAATGAGATGTTTACGGACATCATAAATAACAGCAAAGATGAAACATTGATAGCGCAGGCCAGAACGGAACGGGGATTCTAATCCTGTTTGCGTAAAAAGTAAGACACGACAGAAGAGAAAGAGAGCTCTTTTGCCGTGTCTTTTTTGTGTAACAGAAAAGTGCTCCTGTTACACAAAAAGCCCTTCGGGCAGGATGCGCACTCCGTGCTAAGGAAGTATGGTTGCTGAAGCGACCGCGCTCCGGCGCGAGAGTCCGGTGAGCCGGACTCTTAATTCATAAAAAAGAGCTCTGTGTTAGAACAAAGAGTCCGGAAAGCGGGATTCTTTTTGGAAAGGAGAACTATGAACAAGCCACTATTTACCTATGAGGCGGACGGCCACGTGCTGATTGTCCACCTGCCGGAGGAGTTGGATCACCACAACTGCACCGGCTTAAAATATGAAACCGATCTGATCCTTTCGGAAAATTATATTAACCGCATTGTGTTTGATTTCTCGGGAACCGGATTTATGGATTCTTCAGGGATTGGAGTGTTGTTAAACCGATACAAGCAGATGGCCCGGAGCGGAGGAAAGGTGACAATCTACGGAGCGGGAGCCCAGGTGCTCAGAATACTGAAAATGGGCGGCATTTTAAAATTAATGAAATTATATGACTCAAAGGAAGATGCAGTCACAGGTTGAGGAGGAAGACATGTTAGAAGAAAACAGACCAGAAGTTTTGAGAATGGAAATTGAGAGCCTGTCCCGGAACGAAGAGTTTGCAAGGGTTGTGGTGGCCGTATTTATGGCTCGGATGAATCCGACGCTGGAGGAGTTGGACGACGTAAAGACCGCGGTGTCGGAAGCTGTGACGAATGCGGTGATACATGGTTATCAGGGAAATGGCGGGATCATCTATCTCGAGGTGGAGATACTGAAACAGGAGCTGACCGTGACTGTGAGGGATACGGGAATCGGGATTCCCAATATTTCGCAGGCGATGGAACCGATGTTTACCACCGATCCAGAGGGAGAACGATCCGGCATGGGATTCTCTTTTATGGAAGCGTTTATGGACGAGGTGCGTGTGGAGTCAGAACCGGACAAGGGTACCGTTGTGACCATGAAAAAGAAGATTAACGGGTGAGTCCTATGGATGAGACCATGAGATTAATAGAAATGGCTCACGAAGGAGATAAAGAAGCACGCGACCGTCTCGTCACCGAGAATATGGGACTGATCTGGAGCATTGTGCGAAGATTTACAGGACGGGGATATGATCCGGAGGATTTATTTCAGATAGGAAGCATCGGCCTCATGAAGGCCATCGACAAGTTCGACATGTCTTTCGAGGTTAAATTCTCCACCTATGCGGTCCCCATGATAACAGGAGAGATCAAGCGCTTTTTAAGAGACGACGGCATGATAAAGGTCAGCCGCTCCATCAAGGAGATGGGCACCCGTGTAAAATGTGTCAGAGAGGCATTAAACTTTACCCTTGGACGGGAACCGACCATCGAGGAGATCGCCGGAGAGATCGGGGCCAGCAAGGAGGAAGTGGCGGCGTCCATAGAGGCCGGAGCGGAGGTGGAATCGCTTTACCGGACAGTCAATAAAAATGACGAAAACAGCATTCTTCTCATCGACAAGATCGAGGAGGAAAACTCTGCCCAGGAGGAGCTGTTAAACCGTATGGTGCTGCGGGAGCTGCTGACAGAGCTTTCCGATAAGGACCGGGAAATCATTGTCAGGAGGTATTATTATAATGAAACCCAGAGCCAGATTGCAACGCGTCTCGGTATCTCACAGGTCCAGGTTTCCCGTCTTGAAAAAAAGATTTTAAAGCAGATGCGCGAAAAAATATAGAATAAAATACTTCATACGGCTCATACTACTCATGAAAAGTGAAAGAAAAGGATGTGAGCACGTATGGAATCCATGAAACATAAGCTGGGAATTGCACTCCTTGTCGTATGCCTGATCGCTGTGGCCGCCATTGTATGGTACTTAATCGCCGCGGTGCCGGACGGCGGCGAAATGGATGGAACGCTGGTAGAACTCATCCGGAAAGCGGGGCAGATGAGAATATGAGCAAGACTGTCTATCTAAACATCAGCCAGATTACTGAGGTCCATCATAAGGAGATTCAGTTAAAGGATGTGGCGACGGTCTACAGCGATGATTCCGCCGTAACAAACAAGTGCAGCGCCCTGCGCATTAAAACGATTCATTTGGACAGAGATAAACGTTACGTGGAGAGTGCGCTGGATGTGATTAAGAAGATCACGGAGATGGATCCGACGATCACCGTCAACAATGTGGGTGAAGTGGATTTTATCATCGATTACCACCGGCCGAAGTCCCCGAATTGGGCCTGGGAATGGATCAAGACCATATTTGTCTGTATTATCTGTTTCTGCGGCGCGTCCTTTGCCATCATGACCTTTAACAACGATGTCAGTGTGACGGATGTCTTCAGCGAGATTTACCGTATCATCATGGGAAAGGAATCCACCGGATTCACGATTCTGGAGGTGAGCTATTCCATAGGACTGGCGCTGGGAATCGTAGGATTCTTCAATCATTTTGCGAAGTTTAAGATCAATACGGATCCGACGCCGCTGGAGGTGGAAATGCGTCTTTACGAGGACAATGTCAGCAAGACCCTGATTCAGAATGACGGCAGAAAGGAGCAGGATATTGATGTTTCTTAAGCAGTTATTTCTCGTGTTTCTGGGGCTTAGCGCCGGCGGCGTCATAGCAGCCGGCGTTTTTGCATTTCTGGCAATTATCGGCGTTTTTCCGCGGCTGATAGGAAAGACCCATGCAAATAAACACATTTTTCTGTATGAGACGGTCATTATCATAGGCGGTGTACTGGGAAACGTATCCGATATCTATGAAATCCCGATTCACATGGGCGGGAATGTGTTCCTGGGGATCTACGGGCTGGCGGTCGGAATCTTTGTCGGCTGCCTCGTCATGTCTCTGGCGGAGACTTTAAAGGCCCTGCCGGTTATCAGCAGGAGAATTCATCTGGCCGTGGGACTTCAGTACGTGATCCTGGCCATCGGTCTTGGCAAGCTCATTGGTTCACTCGTATATTTCACGGGCAATTTCGGACAGTAGAAAACAGGAATCGGAGGTAAAATATGGAGATTAACAAACAGGCATACGATGCCTATGTAAAAGAGGTCACACCGGTCCACAACAAATGGCTGAGTATTGTGAAGGCTTTCCTTGTGGGAGGCGCTATCTGCACCATTGGACAGTTGGTGAGCACCTGGTTCATGAACAGCGGGATGGACAAGGATACCGCAGCCTCCTGGACGCTCCTGGTCTTAATTGCGGGAAGCGTTATTTTAACGGGGCTTAACATTTACCCAAAGATCGTGAAATTCGGCGGCGCAGGCGCCCTCGTCCCGATCACGGGCTTTGCCAACTCAGTGGTGGCGCCTGCCGTGGAATTCAAGGCGGAAGGCCAGGTATTCGGTATCGGCTGCAAGATATTTACTATTGCAGGACCTGTTATCTTGTACGGAATCCTGAGCAGCTGGGTCCTCGGCATCCTCTATTGGATCGGCCGGTGGGTGGGAATTTTTTAGTCTTGTAAGCGTTAGCGGCTTCGTTATCAGCAATCTCTGTCCCGGCGGTCCCGCCGGGGCATTTTCTTTTGGGGCGTGTGAAGTGAGGGGCTTGAATTGCGGCGTAAGGGCTGCGGCAGCCGGCTTGTTATGATTGATTTATGGTGAATGATTTGCGGCGGATGAATAGAAAAAAAGGAAAATGGAGAAAGTAGCAGAGAAGAGAGAAACTTACGGTTTACAGAGAAATGGAGTGAATGACAGAATGCAGATAGGAAAAGCGAGTATCAAATTTGAGGAACCTCCGGTCATAGAAAGCATGGCCTCCATCGTAGGAAAAAAGGAGGGAGAAGGTCCTCTGGGAAAGCTGTTCGACGTGGTGGAGCAGGACGACATGTTTGGTGCGGACACCTGGGAGCAGGCGGAGAGCGCGCTGCAGAAACAGACGGCAGATCTGGCCATTGAAAAGGGAGATATTCGGAAAAAGGATATCCGGTATCTGTTTGCCGGAGATTTGCTGGGACAGTTGATTGCCACCTCCTTCGGAACGGTGGATTTGGAAATTCCGCTGTTCGGACTTTACGGAGCGTGTTCCACCATGGGAGAGGCCCTGAACCTGGGCGCAATGACCGTAGCCGCCGGATACGCGGACAAAATCATCGCAATGGCCTCCAGCCACTTTGCAACCGCGGAAAAGCAGTTCCGTTTTCCACTGGCCTACGGGAACCAGCGGCCATTTTCAGCTACATGGACGGTGACAGGCTGCGGAGCCGTCGTGGTATCGAAGCATAAAAGTGAGGGAATAGCGGCCATTACAGGCATCACAACAGGCCGTATGGTGGACATGGGAAGCAAGGATTCCATGAATATGGGGGCCGCGATGGCACCGGCGGCGTTCCACACCATTGAACAGAACTTTGAAGATTTTGGCGTGGATGAATCGTACTATGACAAGATCATCACAGGGGATTTAGGAGAAATCGGACGCACCATTCTCCTCGATTTTATGAAGAATAAGGACCACTTGCTGGAGGAAATCCATACGGACTGCGGAATCGAAATCTACGATCAGGAGACCCAGGACACCCATGCGGGCGGAAGCGGATGCGGCTGTTCGGCGGCTACACTGTGTTCCTACATTCTTCCAAAGATTAAAGATGGAACCTGGAAACGGGTGCTGTTTGTACCGACGGGAGCGCTGCTTTCCACGGTCAGCTTTAACGAGGGACAGCCGATTCCGGGTATTGCACACGCAGTTATGCTGGAGCATATCGGTTAAAACAAGCCTTTGGCAGAAAGGAGATAACGATGGAATTTGTAAAAGCATTTCTTGTAGGCGGAGTAATCTGCGCCCTGGTTCAGATCCTGATGGACAACACAAAGCTGATGCCGGGCCGGATTATGGTGCTGCTGGTGGTGAGCGGAACAATTCTTGGTGCTCTGGGCCTCTATCAGCCGTTTGCGGACTGGGCAGGCGCCGGAGCCACAGTACCACTGCTCGGCTTCGGAAACACGCTCTGGAAGGGCGTGTGGAAGAGCATGGGAGAGGACGGACTTCTGGGAATCTTTGAAGGCGGCTTCACCGCCAGTGCGGTGGGGATCTCGGGAGCACTGATTTTTGGGTATCTGGGGTCGGTGATTTTTAAGCCGAAGATGAAATAAAAAACGCGAAAGGCGGCGAGAGGAAAGATCCCTCTCACCGCCTTAAAAAAATCGAAATGCAGCCGCACTTGACTGCGGTCTCAAAATCTTTACGGAATCTGCCGGAAAAGAATACTTCTCTCAAAGGCTCATATCCTTAATATTGCCTGTCTGGTGGAGGCGTCGGGCAGGAAATATCCACAGTTCAAGGTCCCCAATAAGGAACTGTGAAAAATGTCTCTTAGTTGGGGCCATCTGTTTGTTATTCGCATTTACATTGAGTTGCCGGACCATTCCCAACAACGAAACCATAATTCAATTAAAGTGTATTTTTTTATTGATTTAATATAGATGGTATCGGATAAATGGATGAGCTCAAACAAGGCAGGCGTATCATCATTAGCCATAAATTCCTTTGTCAGAATTCTTATGGTAACGCTGTCCGGTTCATTTTTTAGTCCGCACTTTATCTTGCTTTCTGATTCCGTATGTATTTTTTGGTACAACTGATTTATTTTTTCTTTCCGATTAAAAAGTATTGTCTTTTCATGTGCCATTCTGAAATTATGAAGCCGCTTCATAAATGAATGAGATACATGAACACGGTTCCATTTTTTCTTCATGATTTACTCCCTTCTTCATGCCCATATTCAAAAAGATATCGGTGATGTTCTGCTCTCACCATATCATCAGGAATTTTAAATACCTGATGGTGACCGAAGATCGAAAGGTAACATTTTGCAGCTTTTTCTGTAACCAGACAGCAGATTTTTGCTTCAGACAGGGATCTGCCGCAGCAGACGGGGGCATGATTAGCAATCAGGACTGCACTTTGCTGACCGAGTGCATGAACGGTTTCTTCAGCAAGAGCAAGATGTTCTCCCGCTCGTATATATTTCTGTGTAATCGGGATTTCTCCTCCAATTAATTGTGTCATCTCTTCTAAGATGGGCGGAATAGACTGGCCGGAGGCACACATGGCTGAAGCATAGCAGGGGTGACAGTGGATAATAGCCTGAATGTCGGGCCTTGCTGCATAAATTAGCCTGTGAATGTGCATTTCTGATGTTGGAGCCCTGAATCCGGATGTTTTCTTTCCTGCCATATCAACAATGACTAGATCTTCTGGAATCATTTCTTCATATTCAACACGGCTGGGCGTTACTAAGATAAGATTATTGTTCAGACGAAGACTTACATTTCCCCACGTACCGATTACCAACTCCTTTTCTTGCAGCCATAAACAGGTCTCAATTATCAAATTTCTTTCCTTAAAATAGTCCATTTCGTTTTACCCCCTACTCTTTCTTTTATCTTTATTATTTATCATAAGGCAAAAAAAGTCAAGAATAATAATTGGAAAACAAAAATAAAATGTTGTAAAATAAAATATGGTGTGATAATATGAAAGTACTAATTGGAAAACAAATAATAGAAGGAGGAAAACGTAAATGAAATATGGAATTGTGTATGCATACTGGTCCAAGGATTGGGAAGGGGAGTATATAAAAACAATTGAGCGGGCAGCCAATTGCGGCTTTGATGTACTGGAAATTTTTACTCCCCTGCTTCTTACGCTTCCACAGAAGAAATTAGAAGAAGTAAAAGCAGCGGCAGAGGAGAGAAAGATAGAATTGAGCTTTCTCATCGGACTGGGAAAGGATCATGATATTTCATCAGAAGATGATGGTGTGCGCAGAGCCGGTGTTGAATATTTGAAACAGATATTAGAAAAAGTACACTTTTTAGGCGGGAAAAATTTTTCAGGCATCAATTATTGTGCATGGGCGGATTTCTCGGAGTATGAAAGAAAAGCAGAAAAAACAAAATCCAGTATAAAAAGCCTGAAGGAGCTTGGAAAGGTAGCGGAAGAATATGGCATTTCCTATAATCTGGAGATTACGAACCGGTTCGAAAATTTTCTGCTTAATACATCAGCAGAGGCAGTCGATCTCGTCAAAGAAGTGAACAGCCCAAATGTCAACATTCTTCTTGATACATTCCACATGAATATAGAAGAAGCCTCGATGTATGATGCGATCATAGGAGCGGGAGAAAAGCTTGGTCATTTCCATGCAGGGGAAAACAACAGAGTGGTTCCTTATGGAGGGAGTATGATGGCCTGGGATCAGGTAGCTAAAGGCTTAAAGGAGATTGGTTATCAGAAAACCATTACCCTGGAACCATTAGTCAGGACAGGAGGCACTGTATCGAGAGACAGTAATATCTGGCGGGATATGACAAATCAGGCAGATGATAAGAGAATGGATGAGATGGCGAAGGAAGGACTCGCTTATATCAAAGGTCTAATGGAATCATGACTGTAAGGAGGGACAGATGGAAAAATACATAATAGGACTGGATTCTGGTACATCCGGGATTAAAGCGGTTCTTTTTAATACGAGAGGGGAGGAAATCATGAAACAGGGATTCCCTCTAACCGCTGTTTGTGAACAGGAAAATTGGTTTGAAGAAGATTTTAATGAGATATGGGAAAAAACAGTACGCTCTATTCAGGCTATCACAAAGAAATTCGGTGGTGCTTCTATCTCAGGAATCGGAATTACAGCACAAGGAGATGGAGCCTGGCTGATTGATGAAAAAGGAGAACCTGTCAGAAGAGGCTGTTGTTTCTGCGACGGAAGAGGTCATGAAGAATTTGAACAGTGGTCGGCAGACGGAACAGCACGGACTGTCTTTGAACAGTCAGGAACGCGGATTTTTACGGGCAATCAGCCCTGTGTTATCAAATGGCTGGATCGGCAGGAGCCCGAAAGCCTTAAGAATGCAAAGTATATTATGCATTTAAAGGATGCACTGTTTTATCGACTGACAGGACAGGCAACAACGGATGTGACGGATCAGTCCCTGATATTTTTAAATATGGAAACTGGCACCTATTCCAGAGAACTGTTTGAGGTGTACGGGCTATTGGAGTATAAGGGAAAATATCCAGAAGTAAAACCGTGTATTGATAATTATGCGCGCATCAGAAAAGATATGGCATCGCTTTTAGGTCTTAACGAGGAGGTAATCGTATCTGGCGGCCCGATGGATGTGGCGGCCTGCGCAATAGGCACTGGTGTGCTGGAAACTGGTGAATGCTGCAGTATTATGGGAACGGCAGCGCTTCATGAAATGGTCATCAATGAACCATGCAGGGATTCCGTATATGCAGGAATGACGGTATTCCATGGCTGCAGCCAGAAGTGGCTGAGACTAATGGCATCTTTGGCGGGTACACCAAATCTGGAATGGTTTCTAGGCCTTTTTGGGAATCAATTTGAAACGGAGGCACAGAAATTGGGACTGAGCTTATATGAATACGCACAGCAGCTCGCAGGAAGCGTTCCAATCGGTTCAGCTGGTGTTCTCTATCATCCTTACCTATTGGCAGGTGGGGAACGGGCTCCATTTACTAATCCAGATGCCAGAGCGAGCTTTACTGGTTTGTCGGTAAGAAATACAAAAGCAGATTTGTTAAGAGCAGTTTATGAGGGCGTTGCATATGCAATGCGCGACTGCTATGATCATATGCCGGGTGAGATTAAAAAAATAACAGTTTGCGGCGGTGGTTCGGCCAGTGATATGTGGTGCCAGATGTTTGCAGATGTTCTGGGAAAAAAAGTAGTGACGGTGCAGGGCGGCGAACTGGGAGCAAAGGGGGCTGCTTTGACCAACATGGTGATACAGGGAGTGTACAGCAGCCTGAAGGAAGCTGCACTATGTACAGTTCATGAAAATAAGAGTTATATGCCTGATATCAAACGCCATGTGGAGTATGAAAAGTATTTTGAGGTATTTCAGGCAACATACCGCGGCCTGGAAAAAAGCTGGAAACTAAGATGGAAACAAACTTGTGATAAAAAGGATTGTATGCTAGAATAAAATTAAATTATTCAGGAAAGGTAAGAAATGCTGGGGTCAGTATTTCCGGATGCAGCAGATGACGAAAGATGCTCGTAGAAAACAGATATTAGATATTATAACAACTACAAAGGCGGTAACCAGTAGTGAATTGAGCGCTTACTTTCATGTGACGGAGGAGACGATACGCAAAGATCTGACGTATTTGAGTGGGGAAGGATTGATTATTCGAACGTTTGGTGGTGCGACGGCCAAAGAGACGAATGAAAGCTCGCTGGAGCAGAGAAACGTTTACAATTATCCGCAGAAGAGCGCAATAGCGGCGGAGGCCTCCAATCTGATTCAAAAATCGGACTTAATAGTTATGGATGCGGGATCTACCACCAGTGCGCTTGCAAAGTGTATACCAGAGAATTCAGAAGTAATCGTAATTACAAACTCTCTGGATATTTCAGTCATTCTGTCACAGAAGGCAGGCGTAACCCTAATTTCTACAGGCGGCAAGCTTAATACAAAATCCATGTCGTACCGGGGTGATATGGTGAAGAATGCAATTAAGCTGTATAATATACAGAAGGCTTTTATTTCCTGCAGTGCTATTGACATCAAACGGGGAATTATGGATACGAATGAGGAGGAGGCAGCGATTAAGCAATGTATGATTGCCGCTGCCGGTGAGGTATATTTGCTTGCTGACAGCTCCAAGTTTAATAAGATTGCTCATATTACGACCAGCGGTTTTGAAAAGATTACCGCTATTTATACGGACTGCGGAATTGATCCGCAGACAGCAGATCTATTCCGGGCAAAAGGGATTTGCCTGAAAATTGTAGAATAGCCATGGTACTTTAGCAGGATCATCTTGTATGAAACAGATGATCCTGTTATTTTTATTTTGTAAGAAAATTTGTTCTATGAAATAAAATCATCCGGGAGTTAACAAGAAAATCTAAAAACAAAATATTACTCTTTTTAAATTGGAAAACAAAGATTTAAAATTGTAAAATAGAAAAATAATGTTGACTTTTGCAAAAATGCGATATATAATTTTAATAACAAGAGAATATAAAGTGGAAAAGGAGATGGATATTAGTTGAATGAGCTGCAAATGTTATATTGTGAACAGATCGAAGAAATTGTCGAAGTGTGCAGACGATCCGGAGAGTTGGGGTTTGGAGCGGCGTCTGGAGGTAATGTGTCTTTTCGGGTAGCGGAGAACGTGATATTAATTACACCTACCGGAATTATTAAAAGGAACATTGTTTTCGATGATATCTGTATTGTCAACATGGAGGGGCAGGTACTCTACGCGAAAGAGGGGCGAAAGCCAACCGGAGAGATGTTTATGCATTTATACTGCCTGAAAGCGAGGCCGGATGTAACAGGTATCATGCACGCGCATCCACCTTACGCAATAGGCATGTCTCTAACGGCGGAAGGGCAGAAAGCGATGATTTTGCCATTACTTCCGGAATCTATGACACAGTTAGGACCTGTATTTACAATTCCCTACGTTCAGCCGAATGGAGAAGAACTGGGGTATTCCTTCGAACCATATATTCAAAAATCTAATGCATTCATTATGGCGAATCATGGCTGCCTTGTATGCAGCACCAGTGGTGTTCTGGATACTGTTGAATCAGTTCAGGTTCTGGAAAGCCTGGCAAAATCCTTGTTGACAAATAGGATTATGGGGGAAGATATTAGAACCCTTACCAATGAAGAAATGGAAGGCCTGGACAATCTGCTTCTGATCAGAGGAGAGCATATGCCGGGAGGAAAAAAACAATTTACCGGAATGAAAGATTTATTTGATAAGGCATAGATGGAGGCATTCGTAATGGATGATAATATTTCAATGCTTCGAAACGGAATCTCCCGGCAGATGATTGGGGTTGGTACATATAAGGCGTCAGCCGGAGGTTGTATGAAAGAAATCATTCATACGGCATGGAGACTTGGTTACAGAGGAATTGATACTGCCGAACATTACGGCAATGAGAGTGAAATTGGAGAAGCACTTCGTACCTGTAATTATAATCGTGAAGAGCTGTTTCTTACCACAAAGATATGGAATGAGGATCATGGTTACGAAAAGACCATTAAAGCATTTGAAAGAAGTGAACGGCGGTTGGGAACAACGATTGATTTACTCCTGATCCATTGGCCCTGTCCGATGAATGGACTCTATGAAGAAACCTGGAAAGCGTTTCAGGATTTATATGCAGAAAAGCGTGTAAAGGCAATCGGAGTAAGTAATTTTAAGATTCATCATCTGGAAAAGCTTAAGAAGCTGGGGGGAGAGATTCCCATGGTCAACCAGATTGAGATGCATCCATTTTTTATTGATTGGGAGATGCTTGATTACTGCAGGAAGAATGATATATGCGTGGAAGCATGGAGCCCGCTGCTTCGTGGAGCAGAGATACTTCATAATCCGATAATTGAAGCGGTAGCGTCTCATTATGACAGAACGCCTGTTCAGATAACACTTCGTTATCTTACCGGGTTAGGAGCCAGGGTGCTGGTCAAGGCTTCTAATCCGGACCATGCCAGACAGAATCTGGATATATTTGACTTTCAGCTAACAAAAGAAGATATTGAATTAATGATGACTCTCAACACAGGGCGCCGCTATTATCAGGACCCGGATGAATACTATTTGTAATGAAAAGAGGGATGAGGGTGAAAACACTTCATATGCTTGCCTGTGATATGGGAGCCAGTAATGGAAGAATCATATATGGCATACTGGAAGACGGAACGTTAAAAATCAGGGAACTGCATCGATTTGTAAATCGTCCTGTACGTTTGGGAGGCGTTCTTTACTGGGATTTTTTGCAGCTTTTCCAGGAGATCAAGAATGGACTTGCAGCTGCTGCGAAGGAAGGTTTGCCAATTGATACGATGGGGCTGAATTCCTGGGGAAATACAATAGGGCTTCTCGACTGTCAGGGAGATTTGCTGGCTCAGCCGTACCACTACAGGGACTGCAATTCACATTGTATTCTTGCATCAATGCAGAAAGTAATTCCTAAGGATAAACAGTTTACGATGACTCTTTTTAAGCCTATGGATATTCAGCCTACTGTTTTCTTAAAGTATCTGGGGATGAAAAAAGCAGAACTTCTTTCTCAGACGGATACGATACTGATGATATCGGACCTGTTTAATTACTTCCTGACCGGAGTGAAGGCTTCGGAAATTACTATGGCCGCCACCTCACAGCTTCTTGATATACGGTCGGGGAGGTGGAATCATTATTACAGAGAGATGCTCGGAATTCCGGACCGCTTTCCAGATATTATATTGAGCGGTACGCCGTTAGGTAATCTGACAGAAGAGATCATATCTGAAACAGGGATATCAGGGAGTCTCCAGGTTATCGCGGTGGCAGGTCATGATACAGCCGCAGCATCTGTTTGCGCAGATATGGAGCATAAGGAGGAAAGCCTATATTTGAGCTGCGGTACCTGGTCATGTATGGGCTGCCTGATTGACGAACCAATAGAAGACCTGTCTCTGATCCGGTATGGACTGACCAATGATCTTTCCTTGTATGGGAAAAGAAATTTAAGATTTAACCATACAGGATTATGGATTCTGCAGGAGTGTAAACGCGAATGGGAGCTGCAGGGACAGAATTACAGCTGGAGTGAATTGACGAATATGGCAAATGAGTCAGAACCATTTCATTCGTTTATTGATACAGAGGCACAGGACTTTTTTAAGGAAGGCAGGATGGTAGAAAAAATAAAGGAATACTGCAGAAGAACTGGACAGAGCATTCCGGAATCGGTCGGTGAAATTGTGAGAAACGTTTGTGAAAGTCTGACGCTTAGATACCGTTACAGCCGGGATTGTCTGGAGCTATATGCGGATTGCCGGTTCCGAAAACTACAGCTTTTAGGAGGCGGAAGCCGAAATGAGCTTTTGTGTCAATCGACTGCAGATGCGTTGGGGATCATGGTTGCAGCCGGGCCGGTGGAAGCTTCTGTCACTGGTAATTTTATCCAGCAGGCGATAGCTGCCGGTATGATACAATCGATGGAGGAGGGACTTCGGATTATAGAGAGAACCTGGAAGTGTAAAACATACCATCCGAATGCAGCCAGGGAGAATGATTGGGAACGGATTTATAAAAGGATGAGTCCAGTATTTGGCTGGCTTCCGATCGTGAAGGGAGAAGGGAATGAGAGAAGTTCTGCAAAAATACAAGAGAGAACTTGATGAAATGGTTGAGGTGTGTATTAGAGACGGTCAATTGGGATATGGAGCCAGTGTTGGCGGAAATTTGTCTTACCGTGTAGAAGAGAATCTGGTTCTGATTACCCCAACCAAGACCCCAAAGAGAAAGATTACTGCAGATATGATTTGCGCAGTTGATATGGAAGGAAATGTTCTATACACGCCGGAAGGAAAGAAGCCGACCGGGGAGGCGTTCATGCACCTTCATATTATGAAGAAACGGCCGGAGATCAAGTCTGTTATGCATGCCCATCCGCCGCTCTGTATAGGAATGTCTACCTCAAAAGAAGGGAAAAGAGCTATGATGCTGCCTTTGATACCAGAGGCTATGATGCTGCTCGGCCCGATTCTTACGATTCCTTATGCGGAGCCTAACGCAAAGGCACTGGGCTACGTATTTGATCCTTATGTAGCTGATGCAAATGGTTTTATACTGGAAAATCACGGAGTCGTGGCAGTAAGCCGGTCCTGTGCACGGGATACAATTGAATATATTCAGATTATGGAGTCGATGGCGGAGTCGATTTTAACTGCGAAGCTTATGGGAGGGGAACTGAAGAGTCTGACAGAGGAAGATATGAATGGCCTGGATCGGGTGATAAAGGATTTGAAATGGGAATTTCCGGGAGCTCCGGGGCGCTACCATACCCTTTCAGAAGCCTTTGACCGATGATGTGGGAGGAGACAGATGATGGAAGGTACTTACATAAAACTGTCGAATGTCAGTAAGACATTTCCGGGGGTGAAGGCACTTGACGGAATTGAACTGGAAATAAAGTATGGAGAAGTACATGCTCTGGTAGGAGAAAATGGTGCAGGCAAATCAACCTTAATAAAGATTCTGGCAGGAAATTATCAGCCTGACGAGGGCGCACTGATCGAGATCGAGGGAGAGAAGATATCTGGACTGACACCAATGGAAGCGATACGGCGGGGGATCATTGTGATCTATCAGGATTTCTCTTTATTTCCTAATTTGACTGTAGCGGAAAATATCTCTATCAGCAATCAGCTTGAGAAAAAAAGAAAACCAGTGGACTGGAAGGAAATGAGGGAAACTGCAAAGCAGGCTCTTTCAGCCCTTGGAGTGGATATTGATACAGATACGGTTCTGGAAAACTTATCGATAGCCAAACAGCAGCTCGTTGCAATATCAAGAGCGCTGGCTTGCAAGGCCAAGCTTATCATTATGGATGAACCGACATCGACCCTGTCTGGAGGAGAGGTAGAGCTTCTGTTTACTATCATAAAAAACTTACAGGCAAGAGGGATATCAATCCTTTTTGTAAGTCATAAACTGGAAGAATTGTTTAAGGTGTGCAGCATTTTTTCTGTAATACGCGATGGCCAGTATATCGGTACCTATCCAAAAGAAGAGATGGACAACGAAAAATTGATTAAGCTTATGGTTGGAAGAAAAGTGGAATTTAACCATCAAAGTGCAAAGCAGATAGGAGAAGCAGTCCTCGAGGTTAAGAATTTATCCAAAGAAGGGAATTTTAAAGATATTTCTTTTGTACTTCATAAAGGAGAAATTCTTGGAATTACCGGCCTTGTGGGAGCGGGAAGAACAGAAATAATACAGGCCATCTGCGGAATTGCCTGTGCAGATTCCGGTGAGATATACATAAAGGGAAAGAAGGTACAGATCCGTTCCATGGAGGAGGCAGTAAAATATGGAATCAGCTACGTACCTGAGAGCCGTTTGACAGAGGGCCTTATCTTAACAAAATCAGTAGAAGATAATATTACAATTACAGTATTAAAGCGTTTGAGAGGAAAGAGCCGCCTGATCAGCAGGAAAAAGAAGGAAGATTTGGCAAAGGAGTGGATCGAAAAATTAAATATCAAACCAGGGTATCCCGATATGGAGGCACAAAAGCTGTCCGGAGGCAATCAGCAGAAGATTGTTGTTGCTAAATGGCTGGCATCAGAACCATCGATCCTTATTGTGGATGAGCCCACAAACGGAATTGATGTGGGTGCAAAATCAGAAATCCATGATCTGCTCCGAAAACTTTCCGACCAGGGGATGGGAGTTATTATGGTTTCCTCTGAATTGACTGAAATCCTCTCAATCAGCGATCGTGTACTCGTCGTAAGGAGAGGAAGAATCAATGGGCGGTTTAATGGAACTGAAGCGTGTCAGACTACCATTATGAATGCGGCAATCTTAAAGAATGAAAAAGCGAAGGGGGGACCAGCCTCATGAAGAACGTATTAAAGCACAAAGAAATGGGCCTGGTGATCATTCTTGTGGCCGTAAGCTTTATCATAACGATTAAAAATCCGGCATTTTTAAGTGTAGATAATATCATGAACATATTGAAGGGAAATGTGGTTTTGGCTATCGTGTCACTGGGGATGCTTCTGGTTATGATTACAGGTGGTATCGACGTATCAGTAGGGGGCATTATAGCGGCTACAACGCTTTTTGTTGGCAATTTTATGGTTTCTTATACTGGAAATGTGATACTCTCTTTTTTTCTGGGTATGGTGATTGGTTCATGTATGGGAATCGTAAATGGTCTTCTGATTGCTTTTATCAAACTGCCTCCTATCGTTGAGACCCTGGGGATGTACAGTATCATAAGCGGATTCATGTTGTATATAACAAAGGGAGCATACATCAATAATATTCCTGATAATTTTCCTGCATTTGGGAGAATAACAGTACTGAATGTGATTCCGAACGGTAGAGGTGGGATGACTGGGATACCGGTACAGATTCTTATCCTGGCGGCAGTTGTTGTTCTTACTCATATAATTATGAAATACACCAAGGTAGGAAGGGGCGTTTTTGCAATAGGTGGAAATCGGTTGTCAGCTGAACGCCTCGGCTTTCATGTTAAGAAAATCACAGTATTTGTATATGGCTATAT
Organism: Hungatella sp. SB206; assembly: GCF_051132295.1. Lineage (NCBI taxonomy): Bacteria > Bacillati > Bacillota > Clostridia > Lachnospirales > Lachnospiraceae > Hungatella > Hungatella sp. SB206. The sequence goes on from NZ_CP096603.1 coordinate 2,639,588, forward strand.
GGGGTTTATATGCGGGACTGCGGCGATGACCCATGTATCTATATTAAAACAAATCGATCCGAACGCATTTAATGGATATGACATGAAGGTGATTGCCGCAGTCATTTTGGGCGGTGTGAACGTTATGGGAGGTGAGGGCAGTATAACCGGCACATTGCTGGGAGTTGCGTTATTTGCAGTCATAAATAATGGCCTGACGCTCATGAAGGTTTCAAGCTACTGGCAGAAGGTTATATTGGGCGTATTTATGGTATTTTCAATCTGTTTTGTGGTGATTGGGAAACGCCGTGCCGGAAGACATTTGGCTAAAGTAGATATCGAGGAGGGGTGAAGATGAAGAAGAATTCTAAAGAAAGAATATTGCTGATTGTTTTCGCCCTGGTATTTATCGCCTTATCCTTCCTGTCTCCAGATAAATTTCTGACAGTGACGAACATTCGGTCCATGGCGTTTCAGCTGCCTGAATTTGGTATTCTGACGCTTGCAATGATGGTCCCCATACTGACAGGTGGTATTAACTTATCCCTGGTTACGGCTGCTACTCTTGGCGGTGTCGTATCGGCAACTGTGATGGCTTCCCTTTATAAGCAGAACTGGAACGAAACACTCATCATCATGATCGCTGTTTTAACATCGATGGCGGCCTCTGTTCTATGCGGTATCATCAATGGCTATGTGGTATCGTATATTGGGGCAGCCGCTATGATGGCAACACTTGGTACTTCAACATTGTTTGAAGGAATTGGTCTCTATATTTCAAAAGGAAATTCCATTTCCGGTTTTCCGGCTGCCTTTCATTGGATCGGCAATGGTACAGTTTGCGGTGTGCCGGTACCTATGATCGTGTTTGGTCTTGTGGCTGTTGTCACATGGCTTCTTCTGGAAAAAACTGCCTGGGGACAGAGCGTTTATATGGTAGGCTGCAACAGAAAAGCTGCATCCTTCTCAGGTCTTAATGTGAACCGCATCATGATGAAAGTATATATGTATTCCGGGTTTTTAGGAAGTCTGGCTATGTTAATCATGATGTCAAGATATAACTCAGCCAGAGTTGATTATGGGTCATCTTATCTGATGCAGGCTGTAGCGGCATCTGTACTGGGAGGAACCATGATTACGGGGGGATATGGAAAAGTGGGGGGAGTGGTGATCGCGGTTGCTATCCTGCAGATCATATCGAGTGGATTTAACATTTTCGGGCTTGACCGTAATCTGACTACAGTAATTAATGGTGTGATACTGATCGGTGTGCTCACATTGAATTTTTTAAATGAATATCGAAAAAGCAGATAGAAATATCGTAATATTGGAAATCGAATCTTAATCATGAGAGGATAAAAGGAGAAGGAGAATTCATATGAAAAAAAGATTACTTGCAATGGTTTTATCACTGTCAATGTGTGTCTGCGCCCTTTCAGGCTGTGCGGGAAAGAATGAGGAAAAAACACCGGATGGGACTGCTAAGGCGGCAGCAGAAACAACTGCTGAGAAAAAGGAGGAGACTCCTGCAGAAGAAACGAAAGCAGAAAGCGAAGAGAGCGCACAATCAGCAAAAGAGTATAATATAGTGGTGATGCCTAAGGCTGTGGGACTTACGTATTTCGAAGCGGCCAGAGCTGGTGTGGAAAAAGCAGATAAAGAGATTGATGGTGTCAATGCTGTATTTACGGGACCAACAGTAGCGGATGCAGCAGAGCAGGTAAAGATGATTCAGGATTTAATCAGCCAGGGAGTAGATGCGATCTGTGTATCAGCAAATGATGCAGATTCCCTTACCCCGGTGCTTAAACAGGCAAAGGAAGCAGGAATAAAGATTCTGGATTGGGATTCTCCTGCGGATCCGTCTGTGGTGGATTTATCGGTGAAGGAAATTGATTATAAGACGTATGCAGAGGCAAACTGGGATGCACTTGTGGAGTCGATGGGGGAGGAAGGCGAATATGCAATTCTTACGAGTACTCTGACTGCAGGAACGTGTAATGAATGGATCAAGTTCGGTTCCGATTACGCCGCGGAAAAATATCCAGGGCTCAAGCTTGTTACAGATCCGGTTTGTACAAACGAAAGTGTTCAGGAAGCTTATACAAAAACGCTGGATTTAATTACTACATATCCGGACTTAAAGGGGATTATAGGATTTAGTTCACCGGCACCCATTGGAGCAGGCCAGGCAATATCCGAAAAGGGACTTCAGGATTCGATTGCGCTTGTAGGTTCAGCGATGCCGAATGATGCGAGGACTTACCTGCACGATGGCTCTATCGATACGGTTCTTCTCTGGGATCCGGCAAGACTTGGCTATATTACGGTTTATCTTGCAAAGGAAATTCTGGATGGAAAGACACTGAAAGACGGTGATATGGAAGTGCCCGGTTTTGGTACTGTTACGATTCAGGGAAATCACGTGATTATGGGAGCGCCTTCTATTTTTACGGATGAAAACGTTGACGATTTTAATTTCTAGCATATAACATGATGATCCTCTCTGATTGTTTAAGATAACAATAAGGGGTGCCGCACGAATATGGTGTGGCACCCCTTTTATCGTTCATGTTTACTGCGCCCCCGGACTCACCTGCACCGGAGATCCTATAGTAGGTGCAGGACTGGTCTGTGCATTTGGCGACACATAGCCAGGTCCGTAAGGCAGTGTTCCCGGAGCTGCCGTCTCCGGCATTCCGGTATCATCCGCAGGCGGGATAATGACAGACGCCTCAGTGTGGATCGGGCAGTAGCCCGGCATTGCAAATACGGAATCGTCCGTGGTACCTTCTTCACCGGCCGGCAGCGCCATGAATACGGCGGTCGTCCGTTCCGGACAGAATGGGGTGGGCAGACAGTGGGATTCCGCACATACCGTGGCACGCACGTGATTGTTGCACACGTCCGTGGGAACGGTTCCCTTGGCGAAATATTCCGTGTATACTGCGTTTCCTCTCGGGTCGTTGGTACAGACACCGGAGACGGGGAGTTTGCCGGATTTACGGCAGATCTGCGCAGTCTCCACGCTGTCCGGAACCGTAAAGCCGGGATCGGACATTCCTTCGTGGACACGGGTCATGATCTTTTTCCAGATGGCCTTATGGAAGGACGTGCCGCCATTTTGCTTGGTCAGCTTCTGGTTATTGTCGCATCCGCCCCAGATACCGGCGGTATAATACGGCGTATATCCAACGAACCAGATATCGTTGTTGGAAGTAGTCGTTCCGCTCTTCCCGGCATTGGACATGCCGGGAATGTTGGCCGACGAGCTGGTGGAGCTGGGGCCGGCGCCCGGACGGGCAAACTTCCGGCTGCTTTCCATGGAATCCGCCATGGCATCCGTCAACAGGAACGCCGTGGAATCTTTTAACACGCGGTGGGTCTCAGGCGTGTTGTCGATCAGCACCTTGCCGTCGTGATCGATAATCTTCGTAAAGAACACCGGCTTCGTGTAGACGCCACCGTTGGCGATAGTGGCATAGGCCGCCGTCATCTCTAAGTTGGACACGCCGTCGGTGATTCCGCCCAGGGCCAGAGCCGCGTTGTAGTCCGTATCAGTCAGCGATGTGATTCCGAAGTTCTTCGCGTATTCCACACCGAGCTGCGGTGTAACGGTCTCCATCAGACAGCGGACCGCAATGACGTTCATGGAATAGATGATACCGTCCCGGATGCTGGAATAGCCCTGATAACCGGAGCTGTACCAGTTGGAGAAGGTCTTCTTGCCAACCGTGAAAACCGAATCGTAATAGACGGTTCCCAGCGTCGCGCCGCACGTATCCATGGCGGGGGCAAACGCAGTCAGCACCTTGAAGGTGGAACCGGGCTGACGAAGGGTATTGCTGGCACGGTTTAGGGTAAGACTCGCGGTCTTTTCCCCGCGCCCTCCGGCGATGGCCTTTACCTGCCCCGTCTTCTGATCCATGATTACGAAGGAGGCCTGAGGCTGAAGCGTCTTGTGAAGGGATTCACCGATGACAGTGTCGCCTTCTTTTAAAATACTGTTCTTGTAATTGTCTATATCGGCCTGTATCTTTTCTTCACTGTCGTACAGACCGTCATAGCCGCTGTCCCCGTTGTCACGGTGGTAGCGTTTTAAATTCTCTTCCGAGTAATGGGTGGTGGTGCCGTCTGCCCCGGTGACGGAAAGTCTGTATTCGATGGAATAGCGGGCCGCCGAATAGTTGTCGGGGTTGTTGATCTCCTCATCTACGATGGACTGAATCGCAGGGTCCTGTGTAGTATAGATGGAGAGGCCGCCGGAATACAGCATGTTGTGGGCCTGAGTGTTGGTGTAGCCAAGCTTTTCCTTCATGGCATCCTGCACCTGTTCCACCAGCTCGTCCGTAAAATAGCTGTAAGGTGTGGAAGTCTCTTTAGTGACGATCTCCACATCCTGAATTCTGGAATAGACGTCGTCCGCTAGCGCTTCCTCCTGCTCTTCCTTGGAGATATAGCCCTGATCCACCATATACTGCAGGATGACCTTCTGCTTGTCGGAGTTGGCCTTCTGTCCGGTAACCGGATTGAATTTTGATGGGTTCTGGGTGATGCCCGCGAGCACGGCGCATTCGGACAGCGTTAAGTCGGACACCTCTTTATTAAAATATCTCCTTGCCGCTACCTTGACGCCCAGAGAATTCTTTCCCAGGTTGATCGTGTTTAAGTAGTTGGTAATGATCTGCTCTTTTGACATGGCGCTGTCCAGTTTGACGGCCAGATACCATTCCTGCATCTTCCGTTCCAGCCGTTCCCCGAAGCTTTTTTCCATTCCCCCGCCAAAAACGCTGTTTTTAATAAGCTGCTGGGTGATGGTACTTCCGCCGCCGGCAGAGGAATCGCCTGTCAGCACGCCTTTTACCGCACGCATGATGGAGCGCAGATCAATTCCATTGTGCTCCCAGAATCTTGCATCTTCATATGCTACGAACGCATTGATTAAGTTCTTGGGCAGTTCGTCGTAGCTTGCCTCCTCACGGTTGGAACCGGCGGTGACGAGAGTCTCGGTCACATTGCCGGCACTGTCATACACCGTAGTGGCGTATTCGTTTGGAACAATGGTTGCGATATCGACGTCAGGAGCATTGTCTATGATTCCTTTAACCATGCCAAATCCGATACTCCCGGCGACTACCAGGCAGAACAGGCACAGCACGAACAGACTCTTTAAAAAGGCAAGAAAAACCCGGCTGGTGTATTTCTTCGCTTTTGAATTGACGGATTTGATCTTTTTCTCCGTCTCATGTTTGCCATAGTTCATAGGAAACCTCCTTTACCGAATCATTATACCAGAGATTGAAAATCAATTCAACACTTACCAGTTTTGGAAGAAATTGCAAAGATTATACGTGGATCAGAAAAAAGAGTGGGGAAAACGTGCTTGATTAAGTCTGGAATTTTACCTATAATTATGTAAAAAGAAATACGCTGAAAAGGAAAAAAGAAACGAGGAATCCTATGAGAAATCCATATAAGATATTATACCAGGGCCAAACCGCCGAAATTGTGGAGAAGAAATCCAGATTCATTGCGTCTCTGCGCCCCGTCAGGACAGAAGAGGAGGCGCTTCTGTTTCTGGAAGAGACACGGAAAAAGTATTGGGATGCGCGACATAACTGCTATGCCTGGATTATCGGAGAGAATGGGGAGCAGAAGCGGTGCAGTGACGACGGAGAACCTTCCCAGACTGCTGGCCGTCCCATGCTTGATGTGCTGGAAGGCGAAGGCGTATGCAACGTCTGTGCTGTTGTTACCCGTTACTTCGGCGGAACCCTGCTGGGGACCGGCGGATTGGTGCGTGCCTATTCTTCCGCTGTCCAGGAGGGGCTTAAAAACAGTACCGTTCTCTCTGTGACGCCTGCAATAAAGACGGCTGTCACTACCGATTACAATGGAGTCGGCAAGATTCAGTATCTGCTTGGACAGAGGAATATTACCATTCTGGACAGCCAGTATTCAGACCAGGTGATGCTCACGGTGCTGATCCCGGAGGAGCAGAAAGAACGGATGCTTGCGGAGCTGACTGATTTAACCAATGGAAAGGCCGGGATTGAGGTACAGGACGAGGTAGCTTTTGGTATTCTGGATAAACATGTGATTCTGTTGGATAACAGGTAAAGTACGGCAAAAAATATTAAATAAATGAAAATAAAAAACACGGAATAATTTGATAATAATATGAATATAAGTATGCAATACTACTGAAAATAGTATTTTTATATAAATAATATAAAAATCTGAAAATAGTAATAGAATTATCGGGTGAAATCCTGAAATTTTATAAGAAATATAAAAATGTTCCATTTCGTTTTACATCAGAACTTTCTATAATTTTTTTATCTTATAGAAGGAAAGAGGAGATTGTGTGAAACGAAGGGGTAAAAACAAATGGAAACAAGCCGTCAGTATGTGTCTTGTATTTCAGATGGCGGTGACGTCGCCGGCCGCTGCGGTGACTCTGCCGGCGGGAAAACAGCAGTCAAAGTTTAACACGGGACAGTATGCTGCGGTACTCGACCCATCGGCAGGCGGCGGGAGTCTTGCCCTGTTTAACGGCAGCCAGCCGGATCAGGCCTGGAACACTATGGACGAAGCGCTGGTTCCGGGGACGACGATGCTGTGGGACGGCAGCAGCGGTTTTAGGAAGCTGCAGATAACACCGGAGGCAGTCATGAGTGCAGGCTTAAACAGCGGCGCAGCCACCGGAATCAGGCTGGGAGATGAAGCAGAAGGGGTGAAATCCTGGTTCCTGTTTGAGGATGAGATCATCTGTGCAGGAGCAGGCGTAAAGGTGCGAAAGGAGGAAAGCGGCAGGCTCGTGACGATAGTGGATACCATTCCGGTTACCGACAGCACAAAGCTGGCACTGACAAACCCGAATAATGGATTCCGGCTTGTGCGTACAGCCAGTAAAGAAGGCGGTTTGTGGGCATCGCTGATCGACACGGTGACCCAGGGGGTCCATACCCAACGGAACTGGCTCAGCGCGTCTTCCGGATCAGGAGCTTCCAACAGTCTGGACTGGTCCTATGTATTCGGCAACGGTGAGAGCGGGTCCTATTTAACGAAGGAATCCGTTTATTACAGGCTCAATACAAAGGAAACAGATGCCGCTCAGCTTGCAGAACTGTTCCTCGCACCGCAGGAAACGTACCAGTATACGCTGGTTGCCGGCGGGAAGACGGATGATTATTCCAACAAGAGCCTGTATCAGACGGATGCCAGACTGCTCGTGAATACGACTGCGGTCCAGGCGGCGGCCGATGTGGGGGAAGGCGCAGTAGCCATCACAAAGTGGGAACCGGGAAGTGTCCGGGTGGACAATCAGGTCGTTCCTGTTACCATGGATTACCCTGCGGCACTGGAACTGAAGAAGGATTCTTCCACAGGAAACATCGAACTCACAGCGGCAGTTATGCCGTCACAGCAGGATGGGATTCTGGAGGTGATCCTTGAGACCGCTGGTAAACAGATTTTAGCGAATTCGAATCCGGATGCGCTGCAGGAAGCGGTTATGGGAGAAAAGGTAATACTTAAGTTTGACACCGCGGCCATGAAGGGCAATGCGGCGACTGTAACCATTGAGGGAAAGGTTCCGGATACATTGACGGGCGAAGAGATTACTCTGGTCCGGGGATCGGATGGAAGAATAAAAGCGCCGGAATCCCTGCAGGGGGCGATCCGGTGGGAAGTAAAGATTCCGAAGCCGGATGGAAGCTTTGTCCGCAATGCAGGAAGCAGTAAAATCAAGCGGGAACTAAAGGAAGGAGAGACAGACGGGGACAGAAAAGCCGGTGATGCAGACGGCAGCCATATTGCCTCCGTTCGAGGGGCAGCAGATGGGTACGGCATGATCACCGCACGGGAAAAAGGAACCGTGACGATCGTAGCGACGGATGAATACGGAACGAGCGCAAAATGGCAGGTAACCGTTCTCTATGAGGATCCGGATAATCTGCCGGAGGCGGACTCAGCCGATTATGCTGCAATCCGCAAACGCTGGAAGGAATCGATCATCGGAGCCGATTTGACAGCTGTGGACGGCGGTACTGAAATTCTGGAAACGATCGACGAGCGGGCCATGGCTGCCTGGGAGGCGTATGCATACCGCGGACAGGATTCCTGCCAGGATATTCCGTGGCCGGAGGATGCCGGCGCAGCGGGGAATGCTGACATAGCGTATGAGGACGATGCGGTCGAGTTCAGGCCGGCATTTAAAAAGGTACTGGCCATGGCAAGCGCCTATGCGGCGAAGGGAAGCCGGTATTATAAGGACAGCCAGATACTGAGCGACATGAAGCATATTCTGAACTGGCTCTGTTCAAACTGTTATACGCCGAAGACGCAGACCGATAACTGGTGGACATGGGAAATCGGTCTGCCGAAGGATCTGATTCCGGCACTGGTGCTCTTATATGACGATCTGACTCCGGAAGAAACGGCGCTTTATACCGAAGCACTCTACTTCTTCCAGCCGGATCCCTATCATGAAGGGCTGATCGGAACCGGAAGCACTCATGCGCAGGGTTACCGGACAGCCCAGGGGGCCAATATCATCGACTGTTCCAGAACCGCGCTGGGGCTGGGGGTTTTAAGAGAAGACAATGAACTGGTTTACTTAGCTTCCAAGGCAGCCTCGGAGACGTTTGTCATCCAGTCGGTGGAAGACAGCACAAAGATTGCGGATCAGGGCTACACCAGCGGATTCTACGCAGACGGTTCCTACCTCGATCACTCCCATGTGCCGTATCTCGGCTCTTATGGGATCGAATTCTTAAAGGGCGGTGTTGGCCTTCCTCCGCTGCTTGCAAAATCACCGTGGGATTTTCCAAGGGAAGTTCAGGAGAATCTGGAATTTTATCTGAAAGAAGGGTTTTTAAACGGTATATACAACGGTTTGATGATGGACAGCCTGAAAGGCCGTTCTGTATCCAGACCGGGGGCGAGTGACCGTGATTCGGGAAGAGAAGCCATGGTTCTGATGATTCAGCTTATGAATTCCGTTTCCCCGGAGGTGGAAGAAGAACTGAAGGGCGCTTTAAAGACGTGGATTGATCTCGATCCGGGCTTTTTGGATACTTTAACCGGCGCGGAGAATATGGCGGTAAAAGAGAAGGCCATAGAAATCAGAGATGATGATTCCATCGTAAGCAGTATACAGCCTATCCATAAAAACATGCCGCTGATGGACCGGGCTGTTCACAGAACGGGTGATTTCCAGTTGGCGCTGTCTATGTATTCCGAGCGAATTCAAAACACGGAGATCATGAACCATGAAAACCGTTACGGATGGCATCAGGGAAGCGGTATGACCTATTTATACAACCGTGACGTTCTGCAGTATACAGAGAATTTCTGGAATACAGTCAATCCGCTGCGGCTGGCAGGTACGACTGTAGTTTCCAAGGATATCGGCACAGGACAGCCTGACAGTTCCGGCTTTGCCCAGGGAGGGGATTTCCGGTCGAAAGAGTCCTGGGTAGGCGGCAGTACGATCGGCACGAACGGAATCAATGGTATGTCCATGACCGGAGAGGTCAGGGTGAAGGAGGGTGAGGGATCTCCTTCCATACTGTATGCCCCGGAGTTCTCGGCTAAAAAGTCCTGGTTCATGTTCGGCGGACAGATCGTGTGTCTGGGAGCAGGGATCACCAATACCGGAGAGTCATATCCGGTGGAGAGCATCATTGAGAACCGGAGACTGAGACCGGAGGAGGACAATGTATTGACGGTCAACGGAGAAGCCGAGGACCTGCCGGTTCAGGAGGCTGATCTGGAAGATATTGTGGCCGGCAGCATCGACGTTTCAGGAACCAGAATTCCCGAGGTGTCATGGGCCCATCTGGAAGGCAATGTGGAAGGAAGCGATATCGGATACTATTTCCCGGGAGGAGACCAGACGGTATCCGTCAGAAAGGGAAGAAACGAGGGAGACTGGTCTCTGATCGGGACTTCAAAAGGCGAGGCTTTGGAGACTTACCTGGAGATGTGGTTTGATCACGGAGCCAATCCGGAGAATGATGCATATGAATACGTTCTCCTTCCTGGGCTGAGCGCCGAAGAGACGGAAGCCTATTCAAAAGAACCGGGAATTACAATATTGAAGAATACGCCGGAGATCCAGGCTGCTGCAACAGCAGACGGACTTCTGACAGGAATGAATTTCTGGACAGACGGACAGGCGGAAATCGGGGCAGTAGCGGCCAGCAGAGCGGCATCTGTCATGACAGAAGAGGATGAAGACGGCGTATTGACGATCGCTGTGTCTGATCCGACCATGAAGAATTCCGGGTCGGTCACTGTGGATATCAAACGCCCGGCCGAAGAAATCCTGACTCACGATGAAAATGTTGACGTCCAGCTGACAGAAAACGGAGTGAGGCTCGTCGTACATACGAAAGGAACCAATGGAAACAGTTCTTACGCGTCCGTAAGGCTGACTCCGTCCGTGACACCGCCGTCCGTGGAACACGTTGTGGAACTGATTACACAGGCAGCGGAAACAGCAGAGGCGGCCGGTGATTACGGAGCTTTCGAAGTGGTAAAGGCAGTGAAGACGGCGGTCAGCGCAGTCTGGAGCGTATCAAACGAAGAACTGGCAGAGTACTGCATGAAAGATCTGCTGGTTTTGGAAAAACTGTACAGAGAGGTTATGGCGGCCCACGGCAATCGCGTTGAGGTCAGGGTTGAGACACCAGAGCTTATGGACAGCCCAGTTACGGCGGCAGGACTTCTGCTGAGTGTCCCGTGGGATGACAGCTTAATGCCGGCGACTCCGTCTCAGGCGAAGAAGGCTACGGCCTCCAATGCCGGTTATAAAGCTTTCGGAGCCGCACGCCAATCAGCGTCGGATGCATTAGCGTCAGGTGTATCAACAGCGACTCCATCAACAGCGACTTCATCAACAGCGACTCCATCAACGGCAGATTCCCCGGCATCGGCTTCTTCCAAAGAGAAAAAGGAGGAAGGAGTGCGCGCCGCGGTACATTCCGTCATATTAACAGTGACAGAAAACAGCGATGCAGGCTGGCCTGAGGACAGACCGCGCGGGGACTGGAGCCAGTCGTATAAGTTCCAGCTCTGTCTGGAAGATGAAAATGGTGTGAGAAGCGGCCCTGTGGCCTGGAAGGCTCCTGCGAACGTCTGGATGCAGTTTTCTGAGGACGAGGTACAGACAGACACCATTCGTGCATACTCAGACACCGGCAGCGGAGAGGTACAGTCACTGTCAGTCAGCCTGGAGGAAGCCGGGAGAATCTGTTTTGTACTTCCGGACAGTGCCAGGGTGTATCTGACAGGAGATAAGACAACGGCCGCAGAAGAAATCTTCCAGGTGTCGATCGAAGAAGACTTGACAGGAGGCAGGATTACGGCCTCTCCCATGACCGGAAAGAAGGGCACAAAGGTAACCGTGCAGGCAGTTCCCCAGAGCGGTTACCGTCTGGCAAGCCTGTCGGCCAATGGAAAATTGCTTACTGCCGGCAGCGACGGACGCTGTACCTTTGTGCTTCGGGAAGATACACATCTGACTGGCGTGTTCAAACGATCCGGCAGCAGCAGCTCAGGTTCAGGCTCCTCTTCTGGATTCAACAGCGGCTGGAAGAAATCAGGCGAGGTATGGTACTATTACGACACCAATGGAAGAAAAACGACAGGATGGCTTTTGGACAATGGAAAATGGTACTGGCTGGATTCCAGCGGAGCCATGAAAACCGGATGGATGCTTAACGAATCCGATGGCTTCTGGTATTACTTAAAACCGGATGGCTCCATGGCAGAAGGATGGAATCCGATTAACGGTTTCTGGTATTACTTTGCTCCCCAGACCGAAGGAAGTCCAGGATGGAGTCTGGTAAATGGCCGCTGGGTCTACGAAAAACCGGAAACGTCTTATCGTCCTCACGGAGCGATGTACAGCGGATGCGTGACACCGGATGGGTATACGGTCGCGGAAGACGGTGCGTGGAATAGAGAAGACAAATAACAGATAACAAATAACAAATGGCAGAAAGAGGTTTCCAGATCATGGGAAATCTCTTTCTGTTAAGATAATATTTATTTTTTATCCTTCTTTTTTTCATTGAAATCAGCAAGCGGTGTTAAGATTCCTCCTTTATGATTCTATCATCAAGGAGGTTTTTTTATGGATATACAGGCATTGACACAGTATTTTCTGCAGTACGGGGCAGTTTTTATATTTGTAATTGTGTTGCTGGAATATTTGAATCTTCCCGGCTTTCCGGCCGGTGTTATCATGCCGCTGGCAGGGATCTGGGCCGCAAGAGGGCAGATCGGACTTGGCATGGCGCTGCTGCTGGCGCTGGCTGCGGGACTGCTGGGAAGCTGGATACTGTACGGGCTGGGAAGGCTGGGCGGCCATGTGCTGCTGGAACGGTATTTAAAGAAGTTTCCGGCCCAGCGGCCGGTCATAGAGAAGAACTTTGCCATGCTGGAGAGGCGGGGGGCCATCGGAATCTTTATCAGCAAGCTGATTCCCATGGTCAGGACCGTGATTTCCATTCCGGCCGGAGTGATCCGCATGAATTTTATTAAATACAGCGTGAGCTCGGCGCTTGGAATTTTTGTATGGAATTTTTTCCTGATAGGAGCCGGTTACTGGCTGGGTGACAGGGCAATCAGTCTGTTTTCATAAGAGGAGGAGCAAAATGAAGATCGCAATGCTGACAAACAATTACAAACCATTCATCGGCGGTGTTCCAATTTCCGTTGAGAGGCTGGCAGAGGGGCTTCGGAGCCTGGGGCATCAGGTGACCGTGTTTGCACCGGAGGGGGCAGGATGGGAGGAAGAACCGGATGTGGTGAGATTCCGGGTCCTTTACGAGTGGCGGGACAAGGGACTGGTAATCGGCAATTTCAGTGACAGCCGCATTGAGAAGAGTTTCCGCGAAGAACAGTTTGACGTTATTCATGTACATCACCCGGTGGTAATCGGATTTACGGCCGTATATTTAAGCAAAAAATACGGAATTCCGCTGGCATATACGTACCACACCCGCTATGAGGAATATCTTCACTATTTTAAACTGTATGAGAAGATGGCGGCGGGGCGGGGGCCTGTGAGAAATGCAGCGCGTTTCAGCAGGGAAGTGCTGGTGCCAGGGTATCTGAATACATTTATGGATCAGTGTGACACGGTATTCGTACCGACGTCATCGATGAAGGAATGTCTGGTGACACAGGGAGTTGCGACCCCGCTGGAGGTCCTTCCCACGGGAATTGGAGAGGAGGCATTTAAACAGGATCCTGAACGTGAGAAGGAGATCCGATCCCGGTATTTAAATGGAGAACCGTGGCTGTTTGCCACGACTGCGCGCCTGGAAAAGGAGAAGAATCTCGATTTTCTGCTGCGGGGAGCCGCCCGTCTCAAGGAACTGGTGGGAGACTGCTTCCGCATTCTGATAATTGGGGATGGGACGAGGAAAAAGACCCTTAAGAATCTGGCGGAGGAGCTTGGAATCGGACGTCAGATCGTGTTTGCCGGACGGGTTCCCAACGCCGAGGTATCCCATTATCTCCATGCGGCAGACGGATTTTTGTTCGCCTCCAAATCGGAGACGCAGGGAATCGTTCTTCTGGAAGCCATGGCCGCAGGCTGTCCCGTAGTTGCGGTGCATGCCAGCGGAGTCGTCGATGTCGTCAGCCAGGGAAAGAACGGATTCATGACCGGAGAAGAGGAAGAAGAATGGGCGTCTGCCGCAGCACGCCTCATGACAGAACCGCAGCTGTATCAGAAATTATCGGCGGGAGCCGCAGAAACTGCTTCCTTATATAAGGCGGAGACGGTGGCAAGGGAAGCGGAACACCAGTACCGGAAAATGATAGAAAGAAGAACTTCTCCGGAATGGGAATACAGTGGCAGGCAGCTGCCTGTGCCGTCTTTCCTGCGGCTGTTTAAGACTGCCTGACTATGCCTTCCAGGTAGGTGAGAGAACCGTCGGATCAGGAGGAATGTACCGGCGAAAGTGAAAAAACTGGAAAGGCGATAGCCAAATTTCTGAAAAACACCTTGCAATCTGGTATATAGGGTGCTATACTAATTTATTGTGAAGAGTGTAAATGAAACTAAGGACAGTATAGAGTCCTTAGTTTTTTATTGAGTTTTTATCCAAAGGAAAGAAGAGTACACATATTATGAAGATGAAACGAGAAGACGTCAGAAATGTAGCCATCATCGCCCACGTTGACCACGGCAAAACTACCCTGGTGGATGCCCTGCTCAGACAGAGCGGAATTTTCCGCGAGAATCAGGAAGTTGTTGACCGGGTTATGGACTCCAATGATATTGAGAGAGAGCGTGGTATTACCATCCTTTCCAAGAATACCGCTGTCAACTACAACGGTACGAAGATCAACATTATCGATACGCCAGGCCATGCGGATTTCGGCGGTGAGGTTGAGCGTGTCTTAAAGATGGTAAACGGAGTTATTCTGGTGGTGGATGCCTACGAGGGCGTTATGCCGCAGACGAAATTTGTTCTGCGCAAGGCGCTGGAACTGGGCCTCTCCGTTGTAGCCTGTATCAATAAGATTGACCGTCCGGAGGCGAGACCGGACGAGGTTGAAGAGGAAGTCTTAGAGCTCCTCATGGACCTTGATGCGACAGAAGAGCAGTTAGACTGCCCGTTCTTATACGCATCCGCAAAGGGCGGCTTTGCAAAGAAGAATTTAGAGGACGCGGAAGAGAACATGAGCGCCTTATTCCAGACAATCATCGACCATATTCCGGCTCCGGAGGGAGACCCGGAAGCGCCGACTCAGCTTCTGATCAGCACCATTGATTACAACGAGTACGTAGGCCGTATCGGCGTAGGCAAGGTGGATAACGGAGCGATTCGTGTCAATCAGGAATGTGTCATCGTAAACCATCACGACCCGGACAAGATGCGTAAGGTTAAGGTAGGCAAGCTGTACGAGTACGAGGGACTGAACAAGGTGGAAGTGACGGAAGCGGGAATCGGCGCGATCGTGGCCATTTCCGGTATTACGGATATTCATATCGGTGATACGCTCTGCTCTCCGGAAAACCCGGAAGCCATTCCGTTCCAGAAGATATCCGAACCGACTATCGCCATGAACTTCATGGTAAATGACAGCCCGCTGGCAGGACAGGAAGGTAAATTTATCACCTCCCGTCATATCAGAGAGCGTCTGTTCCGCGAACTGAACACCGATGTCAGCCTTCGCGTGGAGGAGACCGAATCTCCTGACTGCTTTAAGGTATCTGGCCGCGGCGAGCTGCATCTTTCCGTTCTGATCGAGAACATGAGAAGAGAGAATTTTGAATTTGCAGTCAGCAAGGCTGAGGTTCTGTACCAGTATGATGAAAGAAACCGTAAACTGGAGCCGATGGAGATCGCCTATATCGACGTACCGGAGGAGTTTACCGGCGCGGTTATCCAGAAGCTGACCAGCAGAAAGGGCGAACTGCAGGGCATGAGCCCGGCTAACGGCGGCTATACAAGGCTTGAATTCTCGATTCCGTCCAGAGGCCTGATCGGCTACCGCGGTGAGTTCATGACCGATACAAAGGGCAACGGTATCATGAATACGGCATTTGACGGCTACGCTCCTTTCAAGGGAGATTTATCCTATCGTAAGACCGGCTCCCTGATCGCTTATGAGTCAGGTGAATCCATTACCTACGGTCTGTTCAATGCGCAGGAGCGAGGCATCCTGTTCATTGGAGCCGGCGTGAAGGTTTATTCCGGTATGGTAATCGGTCAGAACCCGAAGGCAGAGGATATCGAGATCAACGTCTGCAAGATGAAGAAGCTGACCAACACCCGTTCCTCCGGTGCGGATGATGCCCTGAAGCTGACGACGCCAAAGGAAATGAGTCTGGAGCAGTGTCTGGACTTTATCGATACGGATGAGCTCCTTGAGATCACACCGTTATCCCTGAGAATCAGAAAGAAGATCCTGGATCCGACGATGAGGAAGAGGTCTTCCCTGAACAAGAAATCATTGGGTTAATGGAATTATATTAGCTATACCGACAACGGCTGTATATAAGATTATGCTCTGCGGGAGGAAACTTTCGCAGGGCATATTTGCATCCTGGAAATAGTGAAATCCGTTTACTGTCAATAAATGTCGAAAACGGAAGGAAAAGAGAATCCGCCGGTATCCGGCATCCGGTATTTCGGGGAAATATGGGGGTAACTGATTTTTTGTGAGGTTTGACAGGTATTTTCTGTCGATATTTTTGGATGTGTTCTTATCATTTCACGGAATCCCTTTTCATACACTTAATATTAGCTGCAAAGCAAATTGTAACCATTCATCCGTGCATCTTTCTGTTTTCAAAAGCAGGAAAACAGAATACGCAGGACGCCCGGCTGAATCGTTACGGCAAATTAGTGAAAGAAGAGGAGAAATACAATGTCGGAAAAAATGATTGAGAACAACAAAGTAAGCGTAATCGGGGAGATCATCTCCGGCTTCACCTTCAGCCATGAGGTATTCGGAGAAGGATTCTATATGGTGGACGTTGCAGTAAATCGTCTTAGCGAGCAGGCTGATGTCATACCTCTTATGATATCGGAGCGGCTCATCGATGTAGAAGCGAATTACATAGGCTGTACCATGGAAGCCCTGGGACAGTTCCGTTCCTATAACCGGCATGAAGGGACGAAAAACCGCCTGGTTCTGTCCATCTTCGTGCGTGAGATCCATTTCCTGGAGGAATTTACGGATTATACGAAAACAAATCAGATTTTTCTGGATGGATATATATGTAAGGCCCCTATATACAGAAAGACTCCTCTGGGCAGAGAGATCGCGGATCTTCTGCTCGCCGTAAACCGGCCTTATGGGAAGTCTGACTACATTCCGTGTATCGCGTGGGGAAGAAACGCCAGATACGCCTCCGGTTTCGAAGTCGGCGCGCGGGTGAAGGTCTGGGGCCGCGTGCAGAGCAGAGAGTATACGAAGAAGCTCAGCGAAACCGAGTGTGAGAAGCGGATCGCTTACGAGGTATCTGTCAGCAAGCTGGAATGCGCGGAATAGCAAAGGATAAGGCGGCAATTAAGAAAACGGTAAGAAAACTTGCAAAAATTTAAATTTTGTGATACGATAAGCGGGTTCTAACGTAGTATATTAATATATTGCTTTTTTGCTGGTATGAGGTGCAAAAGGATGAGTAAAGGTACAATACAGGTTATATGCGGCGAAGGAAAAGGAAAGACGACGGCTGCGCTCGGCATGGGGATCTCCGCTCTGTTAAAGGGGCAGACGGTAATCATGATACAGTTTTTAAAGGGCTGTCAGGAGCTGGCCTCCTGTGAGATTTTAGAGCGGCTGGAACCGGAACTGAAGATTTTCCGGTTTGAAAAGTCCGATGCTTTCTTCGAGACATTATCGGAGGAGCAGCAGAAGGAAGAACGGATGAATATCCGCAACGGCATGAATTTTGCAAGAAAAGTACTTTCGACCGGTGAGTGTGACCTGGTTATTCTCGATGAGGTGCTGGGACTTTTGGATCAGGGGATTATCGAGATGGATGAGATGACGACGCTGCTTCAGTCCAGGGTTGAGGAAATCGACCTGATTCTGACTGGAAAGGTATTCCCGAAGGAGCTGGATCCCCTCGTGGATGGTATCAGAGAAATTGATCATCTTAAAGTTGACAATACAAAGCAATAATGGTAGTATGGTAACATACATAATAAAGTAGAGGTTGCGTTGATTATGAGTATTCTGCCTGATGCATCAGGGTGCATGTGAGGGTGGAGGAAAGGATGAGACGCCGAAGGACGGTACGGCCCGGGACGTATCTGTTCTGGGCATATGATGAAGAATCATATGACTGTCATCCTGCATGGATGGGGCGCTGCTTGAAGATAAGAAGTATTTACCGGATTCTGAACTTTAAGAGCTGACCCCGCTGTCAGCTCTTTTTCTCTGTCAGGAATGATCGTTTTGCAGGCAAAAGGATAAGAGCAGGATAATGGCACGGGGCGGGCGCATGATTTTATGTAGCGAAAGCGTTGGCAACAGGAACAGATTGAATCAGGAGGATAAGACTATGGCACTTTTTGAAGGAGCGGGTGTAGCGCTGATTACACCATTTAAGGACAACGGAGAGGTAAATTACGAGAAGCTGGAAGAACTGCTGGAAGAGCAGATTGCCGGCGGTACGGACAGCATCGTCATCTGTGGAACCACAGGTGAGGCTTCCACCATGACCCATGAGGAACATTTAAGCGTAATAAAGTATACGTGTGAAGTGGTAAATAAGAGAATACCCGTAGTGGCCGGAACCGGTTCCAACTGTACGGATACAGCCATCTATCTTTCAAAGGAGGCGGAGAAATTCGGTGCAGACGGTCTGCTTCTCGTGTCCCCGTATTATAACAAGGCGACTCAGAACGGCCTGATCGCACATTTTACCGCGGTTGCAGATGCGGTGAAGATTCCGATCATTCTCTATAATATACCGGGACGTACCGGCGTGACGATCGCTCCGCAGACGATTGTAACACTCTGTAAGAACGTGCCGAACATTGTCGGTGTGAAGGAGGCCAGCGGAAATCTCACGAATATCGCTACGATGCTTGCGATGGCAGACGGCTGTGTGGATGTATATTCCGGCAACGACGATCAGATCGTGCCGCTTCTCTCTCTCGGAGGAAAGGGCGTCGTTTCGGTTCTGTCCAATGTAGCGCCTGCACAGACCCACGAGATCTGCGCTTCCTGGTTCCGCGGCGATGTGAAAGAGAGTGCAAGACTTCAGCTGGAAGCGATTCCGCTGATCAATGCTCTGTTCTGTGAAGTGAACCCGATTCCGGTTAAGGCGGCTATGAACTTAATGGGTAAGAAGGTTGGCCCGCTTCGTCTGCCGCTCACTGAGATGGAGCCTGCAAACCAGGAACGTTTAAAGAAAGCTATGGAAGAATACGGAATTTTATAAACCCCGTTAATCATTAAATGCAAGGCCGGACGCATCGGTATCAGGGCGTCCGGCCTGTTGAGCACTCTCAGAAACTTCCCTGCACTCATTATAAAATGGAGGAAAAATACTTATGGTAAAGATGATTATGCACGGCTGCAATGGAGCCATGGGACAGGTGATTTCTAAAATTGTTGAAGAAGACGAGAATATCACGATTGCTGCAGGAATTGATGTAAATGACACCATACAGAATTCCTACCCGGTATTTCCCTCTCTGGAGGCGTGTACCGTGGAGGCGGATGTGATCGTGGACTTTGCATCGGCAAAGGCGGTAAACGGTCTTCTCAGCTACTGTTCCGATAAGAGGATTCCTGTGGTAGTGTGTACGACAGGACTTTCAGAAGAACAGATTCAGCTTGTGGAAGAGACTTCCCGTCAGGTGGCGGTACTTCGTTCCGCCAATATGTCGCTGGGGATCAATCTGCTGTTAAAGCTGGTGAAAGAGGCGGCAGAGGTACTGGCGGAGTCCGGTTTCGACATCGAGATTCTGGAAAAACACCACAATAAAAAGGTGGACGCGCCCAGCGGAACCGCTCTGGCGCTGGCTGACTCCATCAATGAGGCGATGGACAACCACTACCACTATCAATATGACCGCTCCCAGACGAGGGAGAAGCGCCAGAAGGATGAGATCGGAATCCAGGCTATCCGCGGAGGCTCCATCGTCGGTGAGCACGACGTGATCTTCGCCGGACAGGATGAGGTGATTACCTTCCAGCATACCGCCTACTCCAAGGCTATTTTTGCAAAGGGCGCAGTATCGGCAGCAAAGTTCCTGGCGGGAAAAGAACCGAGACTTTATACCATGGCGGATGTGATCGGCTAAGAGAGGCGTATCTGATCTCCCTTCAGGAAGACCACTGGGTGGAGATCCTGCAGGCCAGCATGGAAAGAGGCGATATCTGCTTAGTCGCAGCAGACGGTGAGGCGATTGTGGGAGCCGCGGTCTGCGGCAGATCGGAAGGGCGCGGGAATCAGGACTGTGCCGAACTTTACGCGATTTATCTGCTGCCCGAATATACAGAACATGGCGCGGGGCACGGGCTTTACTGTGAAATCGAGGCCCGAATGAGGGCGCAGGGGTTCCGGAGTTGTGTCCTGGAGGTGCTGTCCTCCAATGCCCGGGCGATCAGATTCTATGAAGCACACGGGTTTGAGAAGATATGTTCCTTTATGGTGGAAGAGAACGGGATGAATCTTTCCTGTGATTTGATGCAAAAGGCGCAGTTGCAGCTCGCTTCCCCCAAATCAGTTTGAAGGAAAAAGCATCTTTAGATAATTTCGTGTAAAGGAGATTCTTATGGACAGAAATACCAGTGGATCAAGCAGTTTCGGAAGCAGAAAGATAATCATATTAGTGATGGGGTTATGTCTGCTGTGCGCGGTGGCGGGGCTTCTGTTTCATACGAAGGCGAAAGCGTCCTGGCGGCCGTCTGATCAGAAGCGGGAAGAGATTGCAGAGATATTTGAGGTTTACCAGCCGTATGGGCTGAGCTACGATAAAAAGGACAATCGGTTATACTATAATGGAGCGCTGGTGCGCTATTTTGAAGACGTTGTGGATGACGACCACTATAAGGAATGGCCCAATCAGGATGGAACCGTGGATATTTATGCCTTGCACGATGAAAGAGGCGGTGTGACCGGCCTGGAACTTTTTGATGATCAGGCATTTGCGGATAGAACGCCTTCTCTGCGGTCAGCTCTCTGTGAATTGCAGATAACGGAAAATATAAACGGGTATACAGACGACGGGGAAGCACCGTTTAATGGCGGCGGGAACGATGAAAAATTAAATGAGTATATCAAAGACACCATTGAAGAGGCGTATACGGTCTATCAGCAGTACGGCCTGACTTATGACCGGGAAAGCGACCGTTTATACTACGAAAGCGAATTGGTAGGGTATTTTGAAGACAAAGAGCTGGGGCACTATTTCGGCCCCTTTGACGACAGTTCGATTAAAATTTATGCGGTCCGGGATAAAAAGGGGGAACTGTCCGGGCTGAATATAAAACGTGATGAAAATTAAGAATGATGATCGAAGGAAGCGCGAAGTGGAGAACGGGCTGAAAACGTGGAATGCACATGTCTGGCAATGAAAATAAAGTTAAAGAAAAATATTAAAATGCCGGTGAGGAAAAGAGAGCTGCTCATCAGTGAATACATAAACCAAAACACAAAAGTAGTAGAGCTTGTTTTTGCTGAATGCAGGTGAATCTGTAAAAATAACGGAATTGTTGTATTTTCATATATAAGCAAAATCGGTATTTATACGGGTGCCTGTGTACACGACAAACTGAGAGAATATTATCCGAACGAAAACGCCAACGAAATTATTTTGACGCAAAATAAAGATGACTTTTTGTAACTGTGAGTATCGTGGAAGCGATGAGCGATGAAAGATTTGAAATAATGAAACCGCTGCTTGATCAAATGGCAAGTTATGAATCATGCACAGGAATGAGCAATCATGCCGTGTTGATCTGTAGAAGATAGTATTTTGGCCGGAGCAATCAGGCTATTTTGCTAAATTCGCATTAGTCAAATAAGGCGTACTTAACAAAGTGGAAGCTGTTGGGGGATTTATATGATAGGAATATATGATTGTTTTGGGTATGGTGCAGGTTATAATGTTCCTTTTGAGGAAAGATATAAATTGATAAAAAATGCTGGTTTTGACTGTGTGATGCTTTGGTGGAGCGACAGGTTCGGCAGGGGTATTGATTATCAGAAAGATGTTCAATATGCAAGAAGTGCCGGATTGTATATAGAAAATATTCATACGCCAGTTCATGAACAGAACTGTTTGTCATTAGACAATTTGGATGGAGAAAATGTATTTCACACTTATCTGCAATGCGTAAAGGACTGCTTTCAATATAATATAACAACAATGGTTATTCATTTACCTGATGATGAGCATCCTGTCAATGATTTAGGTATTAAAAGATTGGAAAATGTTATTAGTGAGGCAGAAAAGAAGAATATTCAAGTTGCTTTTGAAAATTTGAATAATATTTTAAATTTGGCATTGGTATTAGAGGCATTCCAATCAAAAAATGTAGGATATTGTTACGATAGTTGTCATCACCTGAATTACGCTCCTGATGACGACTTGTTGAAACTATATGGAAATCGTTTAATGGCGCTACATTTACAGGATAACGGTGGAAAGCATAATCAACATCAGTTGCCGTTTGATGGCAATATAGATTGGGTTAATGTGATGAAAAGAATTGCACTTACAGGATATCAAGGTGCCACCTCCTTGGAACCTATGAATTGGGATTATGAACATCTATCGATTCAGCAGTTTTTGGATTTGGCATATCAAAAAGCTAAAAAAGCAGATGAAATGAGAATAATTTAAATCACAGTTTGTCTGTCTGCTCGATGATTCGGGACACACATATAGCTTCTCAAAATGTTGCTGTTCGAAATGGGATGAAAATTATTGATAAAGCTGCAAAGAATTTTAGGAATACGGAAATGAACTTTTTTTTATATTCTGCAGAACGGACAAAATGACTTTAAGGCAAGAATTTTTAAGCTGTTTTCCGGCTTTAAGCAATTAAAAAAATTAGAAAAATTTCCCACCATAATTTATTCTCCTCTAACACATACTAAGCATAGAAAATGAAAGGAGAATGTATTATGAAAAGAATAAAACCATATGTATTTGCAGTACTTGTCATTATGACAGTGATGTGTCTGTCCGCATGCGGCAGCAATAAGAACACAACAAATGAGACCACTGGAGGCAGCAGCGCAGCTACAACGCAGACAACGGCTATGGAATCCTCCTCAACAATGGAATCGACCTCAGCAGGTATGGGTACTACAAGAAATGCTGATGAAGACGCTGAGGAAAGCACCGGAGTCATCGACGGCATGATCAATGATGTTGAGAGAGGTGTCGATGATATAACTGGCGAGAGCAACGGCCATCCGACCAACAGTGCTGATATGAGCTCTGCTGCAGAATAAGTATTTTAGAACAGAGACGAAAAATAAAATGGCTTCAGGCCCGGAAAGGCTTGAAGCCTTTTTTTCCTTGTTATATAATGGAGCGTATAACAGAAATGAGGATAAAAGAATGAAAAAGCTGATAAAAAAGGCATTTATTACACTGATCGTTCTGGGCGTTGCCGGTATTGTCTGCCTGGCGGGCGTCAATACATATATGATCAAATCTACGGAAAAACGGATTCTTTCACAGGAGGAGGCGGCCGCGCTGGGAGCGGACTGCATCCTTGTCCTGGGAGCGGGCGTCCATCCGGACGGAAACCCCAGCAACATGCTGGAGGACCGTCTGCTTCGCGGGATCGAGCTGTACGACGCAGGCGCTTCTTTAAAGCTGCTGATGAGCGGAGATCACGGCCGGAAAAATTACGACGAGGTGAACGTGATGAAGCAGTTCGCCGTGGCCCGCGGCGTGCCTTCCGAGGATGTGTTTATGGATCATGCCGGTTTTTCCACCTACGAGAGCATGTACCGGGCCCGCGATGTGTTTCAGGCGGACAAGGTGATCATCGTGACACAGCGCTACCATCTCTACAGAGCGCTGTATGCCGCGAAACAGCTGGGACTCGACGCTTATGGCGTGGCTTCTGACCAGAGGACGTACGCCGGTCAGAAGCGGCGTGATGTGAGGGAACTGCTGGCCAGAGGGAAAGACTTTATGACCGGAATCTTCAAGCCGGAGCCGACGTACCTGGGAGAGGCGATTCCGGTGAATGGCGATGGAAATGCAACAAATGACTAATGCGGAGAAAGAAGGGACGGGCTTTTGAAGAATACCCTGTTTGCAGAAAAACAACGGATGAAACGGTATAACCGGAGTAAGAAGCCGTGGAGAAGCCGCGGCTTTCTCAGGGCGTCTATGGGAAGACGTATACACATTTTCAGAAACTGTTTAAGCTGTATGGCTCTGGCGGAACTGATCGTTATAGGTGTAAATGATCCCGGTATTTTTACGGAGGCCGCGCGTCGATTACATATCGGCTGCGTGAAGGAAGAGACGGTGGAGACGGCGGATTTTGGGACTTTAGAAGATGTGCCCCCATCTGACAAAAAGGACAGCGGTGTTACAATTGACTGGAAAGAGGGCAGGGTGGAATTCTGGCGGACAGAGGAGAAGCTTCGCCGTGAAAATGTGGAGAACAGACCGGATTAACGCGGTGTCCGGCGCATTTATATGCGAATACAGCCCTCGGCCATAAGAATTTATAATATATAAAAATGTTGCAATCGCATTTTCACTGTATTATAATTTCTACTGAAATACCTTGGTTTTATTCATAAAACTTATAAATTAATTCAGGAAAAGGACTGGTGGATACCATGGAGAAAAAAGAATTACTGTATGAAGGAAAAGCGAAAAAGGTTTATACAACAGAGGATCCGGACGTATTAATTGTGGATTATAAAGATGACGCTACGGCATTCAACGGTTTAAAAAAGGGTACCATCGTAGGAAAAGGCGCGATCAACAACCGCATGACAAACCACATTTTTAAGAAGCTGGAAGCAGAAGGCGTTCCGACTCATTTCATCGAGGAATTAAGCGACCGTGAGACCGCTGTTAAGAAAGTAGAGATCGTTCCTTTAGAAGTAATTGTAAGAAACTTCTCCGCAGGCAGCTTCGCAAAGAAGATGGGCATGGAAGAAGGCATTAAGTTCGCTTGTCCTACACTGGAATTCAGCTATAAAAATGATGATCTGGGCGATCCGTTCATCAACAGCTACTACGCGCTGGCATTGAACCTGGCAACTCAGGAGGAGATCGACGCGATCACAAAGTATACCTTCAAGGTAAATGAAGTGATGAGAGAGTATTTTGACAGCCTTGGCATCGAGCTGATCGACTTTAAGATCGAATTTGGCCGTTACCATGGACAGATCATTCTGGCCGACGAGGTTTCTCCGGATACCTGCAGACTGTGGGATAAGGAAACACATGAAAAACTGGATAAGGACCGTTTCCGCCGCGATATGGGCAACGTAGAAGACGCTTACGAAGAAGTATTCCGCCGTCTTGGTATCCAGTAAACAGCACAGAAAGGTATTACTACATGAGACATGACTTGAATATTACTGCGGGGGATGAGTTACATGAGGAGTGCGGCGTCTTCGGAATGTATGATTTCGATCACGGGGACGTGGCGTCTACCATTTATTACGGATTATTCGCATTGCAGCACAGGGGGCAGGAAAGCTGTGGAATCGCGGTCAGCGATACGGCGGGCCCTAAGGGGAAAGTAAACGCGTATAAGGGGATGGGTCTGTGTAACGAAGTCTTTACTCCTGAGATATTAGAAGGTCTTCACGGCAATATTGGAGTGGGTCATGTTCGTTATTCGACGGCGGGCAGCAGTACCAGGGAAAATGCCCAGCCGCTGGTTTTAAACTATATAAAAGGCACTCTGGCTCTGGCGCATAACGGCAATCTTGTCAATGCGCCGGATCTTCGCCGGGAGCTGGAATATTCGGGGGCGATTTTTCAGACTACGATTGATTCTGAAGTCATTGCCTACCACATCGCAAGGGAGCGTGTGAAGACATCTTCTGTGGAAGAGGCGGTTGCCGGAGCCATGAAGAAGATTGTGGGAGCATATTCCCTTGTTGCCATGAGTCCCAGAAAAATGATTGGGGCCAGGGATCCCTTCGGATTCAAGCCCCTCTGTATCGGAAAACGGGACAACGCCTATATTCTGGTGTCGGAAAGCTGTGCGCTGGATACGATCGGAGCGGAATTCGTCCGGGACGTCAGACCGGGTGAGATCGTTACCATTACGAAGGATGGTATCGCATCGGATACGAGGCTGTGCTTTCAGAACCGGAGCAGGGAAGCGAGATGTGTATTTGAATACATTTATTTTGCCAGACCGGACAGCGTGTTTGACGGAGTGAGCGTCTATCAGGCCAGAATTCTTGCCGGCCGTGCCCTGGCTTTAGATTCACCGGTGGAAGCCGATCTGGTGGTGGGAGTTCCGGAATCCGGCAATGGAGCTGCGCTGGGCTATTCCATGGAGTCAAAAATTCCCTATGGCACTGCCTTTGTCAAGAACTCCTATGTGGGCAGAACCTTTATCAAGCCGAAGCAGAGCAGCCGGGAGTCGGCCGTTCGGATTAAACTGAACGTCTTAAAGGAGGCTGTGGCGGGCAAACGTGTCATCATGATTGATGACTCCATTGTCCGGGGAACCACCAGCGCTCTGATCGTCGGGATGCTGCGGGAAGCAGGGGCGAAGGAGGTCCATGTCCGGATCAGCGCTCCGCCATTTCTCCATCCGTGTTACTTTGGAACGGATATTCCTTCCGAGGACCAGCTGATCGCTCACGGCCGGACGGTACAGGAGATCTGCGACATGATCGGCGCGGATTCCCTGTCCTTCTTAAGACAGGAACGGCTGACGGAAATGGCACAGGGACTGCCAATCTGTACCGCGTGCTTTTCCGGTGAGTATCCGATCCAGCCGCCTGAGGAGGATATCCGGGGCGAGTACGCGCAGTAGTTCAGAAGTCTGCGAACGTGTACGTGCAGTAGTCCTGAAATCTGCGGACGTGTATGTGCAGTAGTTCAGAGATTCCGCAGAAGAAAAGAGGCGCTGCACCGGATTGTGTCACTATCCGGCCCGGCGCCTTTTATGCAGGGAGAGCGGCAGTGAGATGGGTAAGATTCGGCATGATCCGGCACAACCGTAAATTTTGTGATTTTTTGCTTTTAACTGTGAGCAGATTATGATATGATATTTAACAAAAATCAACGAGAATTCTCCCAACCTCTACAGGTGGGAGATGAATCGCAAAAACAAACTTAGCGGCAGTGGCGGGCAGATATCCCCCACTGACATGAGGCCAAAACAATCCGGGCAACCGGATAAAATGGCAGCATAGCTACTATGTCACTCTGGGTTTTGTATTCTGGACTCAGAATGTGGATGGAAATAAAATCAAAAGAAAGGGTGGAGACGTGGAAACGGTATCAGTCACATGCCGGTTCCTACGTATGACGAAAGCCATCAGTCTCCTTGGTATATTTTTATGAACGACCGCTATCAGAGTCCTTTGTCTGAGCGCTATGCCAGCAAAGAAATGCAGTATATATTTTCACCGGATAAGAAATTCCGCACATGGAGGAAGCTCTGGATCGCTCTCGCCGAGACGGAGATGGAACTGGGGCTGCCGGTTACACAGGAACAGATCGATGAGCTGAAGGCCCATCAGGATGAGATCAATTACGATGTAGCGAAGCAGCGCGAGAAAGAAGTGCGTCATGACGTCATGTCCCATGTGTACGCTTACGGCGTACAGTGCCCGAAAGCAAAGGGAATCATCCATCTGGGAGCGACTTCCTGCTACGTGGGCGACAATACGGATATTATCGTTATGACCGAAGCGCTGGCGTTAGTCAGGAAAAAACTGGTCAACGTGATTGCGGAGCTGGCGAAGTTTGCAGACAGGTACAAAGATCAGCCGACGCTGGCATTTACCCATTTTCAGCCGGCACAGCCGACTACGGTTGGAAAACGCGCTACACTGTGGATGCATGAGCTGGTCATGGATTTAGAGGATTTAGACTATGTGGCAGGCTCCATCCGTTTATTAGGCTCCAAAGGCACCACGGGCACACAGGCCAGCTTCCTGGAACTGTTTGACGGCGATATGGACAAGGTAAGAAAGCTGGATCCGATGATCGCAGAGAAGCTGGGCTATCCGGGCTGCTATCCGGTTTCCGGCCAGACGTATTCGAGAAAGGTGGACAGCCGTGTCTTAAATATACTGGCCGGCATCGCACAGAGCGCGCACAAGTTTTCCAATGATATCCGTCTGCTTCAGCATTTGAAGGAGATCGAGGAGCCATTTGAAAAGAGCCAGATCGGTTCTTCCGCCATGGCCTACAAGCGCAATCCGATGAGAAGCGAGAGAATCGCCTCTCTGTCAAACTATGTGATGTCCGATGTGATGAACCCCATGCTGGTGGCTTCCACCCAGTGGTTCGAGCGCACGCTGGACGATTCCGCGAATAAGCGTCTCAGCATTCCGGAGGGATTCCTGGCGATTGACGGTATTCTGGACCTTTACTTAAATGTAGTAGACGGTCTCGTCGTTTATCCGAAGGTGATCGAGAAACACATGATGGCGGAACTGCCATTTATGGCTACCGAGAATATTATGATGGATGCCGTAAAAGCAGGCGGTGACAGACAGGAGCTTCACGAGAAAATCCGTGAGCTGTCCATGGAGGCCGGAAGAAATGTGAAGGAAAACGGTATGGACAATAATCTCCTGGAGCTGATTGCCGCCGATCCTGCGTTCAATTTAAGCCTTGATGAACTTAAGCAGAACATGGATCCGAAGAAGTATGTCGGATGCGCGCCGGCTCAGGTGGAGATCTATCTGGATGAAGTGATTCGGCCGCTGCTTTCCGCGAATCAGGATGTTCTTGGGATGACGGCTGAGATTAATGTCTAAAATAAGAATAGATACAGAGCAGAGGCGATCGATAGTCTCTGCTCTTTTCAGGAGGATACGGTATGAGCAGCAATCTGGAATATTACAAGGTGTTTTATTACGTAGGACAGTTAGGCAGCATCACGCTGGCCGCGGAGAAGCTGTGCATCTCCCAGCCGGCCGTCAGCCAGGCGATCCGCCAGCTTGAGCTTTCCGTCGATGCGAAGCTGTTTATCAGGACCTCCAAAGGTGTCAGGCTGACGAGAGAGGGAGAGCTTCTCTATTCTTATGTGAAATCGGGTTTAGATGATATCTGGTATGGGGAGAATATGTTAAGGCGGATGCAGGATCTGGATACGGGAGAGGTTAGAATCGGAGCCAGCGATATGACGCTTCAGTTTTATTTACTGCCGTTTCTGGAGCGTTTTCACGAGAAATATCCGAAGGTTAAGGTAACGGTGTCCAACGGCCCCACACCGGAGACACTGGGCTTTTTAAGTCATGGAACCATAGATTTCGGCGTGGTCAGCTCCCCGGTCGATGCGAGGCCGGAGGTCTCTGTCACTGAGGTAAAGAAGATCCGGAATATTTTTGTGGCGGGAGAGCAGTTTAAGCATTTAAAGGGGAAAAGGCTGGAATACGGTATTCTGAAAGAACTTCCCTGTATTTTTCTGGAAAAGAATACGAGTACGAGACGGTTTATGGATGATTTTTTAGAGAAGCTGGGTATTGTCGTGGAACCGGAATTCGAGCTGGCGACCAGTGATATGATTGTCCAGTTTGCCATGAGGAATCTTGGAATCGGCTGCGTGATGTCGGAGTTTGCAGAGAAGGAAATCGAAGCAGGCCATCTGTTTGAACTGGAATTTAAGCAGGGAATGCCGGAGCGGAGTTTCTGCATCATCACAGACCGAAAAAATCCCATGTCTCCCGCCGGAGGCCGTCTGCTGGAACTATTGATGGAAAAACCGGAAAAACCAATAATATAACTGAAACTTATGGAGAATATAAATAATATTGACTTTACTTATGATGCGCTTTGAGCTATGATATACGCGGTGGCAATGAGCAGTGTGGAATCCGGTAAGCAGCAATCTGCGTCATGCTTGCATGAAAGCAGATTGCTGCTTACCGGATTCCATAGGGCGAAGCCCGTGACCGAGATGGAGCGGAGCGGAATCGAGGTCCACTGCGGGATAGAACGAAGCAAAATCGAAGCCCGTCGCGGTGTAGAACGAAGCAAAATCGAGACCCCCGCAAACCGTAGTGAAGTAAAGGAGGAAACAAACAAATGGTAAGAGCAATAGTAGGCGCCAATTGGGGCGATGAGGGAAAAGGAAAAATCACGGACATGCTGGCGAATGAGTCCGACATCATCATCCGTTTTCAGGGAGGCAGCAATGCAGGACATACGATCATCAACAACTATGGCAAGTTTGCGCTCCACCTTCTGCCGTCCGGCGTTTTCTACAGCCATACGACGAGCGTAATTGGAAATGGCGTGGCGTTAAACATCCCGTTTCTGGTTAAGGAAATTGACGAGCTGGTAGAGAAGGGCGTTCCGAAGCCGCACATTCTCGTCTCTGACCGCGCGCAGATTCTGATGCCGTATCATATTCTGTTCGACCAGTATGAAGAGGAACGTCTTGGGAAGAAGTCCTTTGGCTCTACAAAGTCGGGTATTGCTCCATTCTATTCAGATAAATATGCAAAGATCGGATTCCAGGTCAGCGAGCTGTTTGAAAGTGAGTCCTTAAAGGAAAAAGTAGCGCAGGTGTGCGAGACGAAGAACGTGATGCTGGAGCATTTATACCACAAGCCGGTTCTCGACCCAGAGGAGCTGTTTCAGACAATGCTTCAGTACCGTGATATGGTGGCTCCTTACGTCTGTGATGTGTCTAAATACTTATACGATGCCATCAAAGAGGGAAAGAATATCCTGCTGGAAGGCCAGCTTGGCTCTTTAAAGGATCCGGACCACGGCATTTATCCGATGGTTACATCCTCCTCTACACTGGCGGCTTATGGGGCCATCGGCGCAGGAATCGCGCCTTATGAAATAAAGAATATCACTACCGTTGTGAAGGCATATTCCAGTGCGGTTGGAGCAGGTGCATTTGTCAGCGAGATCTTCGGCGAGGAAGCTGATGAACTGAGAAAGCGCGGCGGCGACGGCGGTGAGTATGGAGCAACAACAGGACGTCCGAGACGTATGGGCTGGTTTGACGCGGTTGCGAGCCGGTATGGATGCCGGATTCAGGGATCCACAGAGGTGGCACTGACCGTTCTCGATGTACTGGGATATTTAGATGAGCTTCACGTCTGCGTCGGTTATGAGATTGACGGTGAGGTTACGAAGGATTTCCCGACTACAGTCCGTTTGGAGCGCGCAAAACCGGTCTACGAGACACTTCCTGGCTGGAAATGTGAAATTCGTGGTATCAAAAAGTACGAAGACCTGCCGGAAAACTGCCGGAAATATATTGAATTTATTGAGAAAGAGATTGAGACTCCGATCACCATGGTTTCCAATGGACCGGGGAGAGACGAGATCATTTACAGATAAGACTGTCCTTATTCATTGGCAGAAAATGAAAGACGGCCATATGCGGGTTCTTTCTCAGCTTTGGGTGCGGGGCCGCGCAGGGAGAGTTCATATCCCGTGTCCGCCCCGCACCCAAATCCGAGAAAGAACCCTCCGGATATGGCCGTCTTTTTTCTATTCGTTGTTTCTGTCTTTTTCCTCAGGATTTAAGAGCCTGTACACCAGTTGAAAAGCATACAATATGACTGGTATGACGACGGTTGAGAAGATAGCGGCCATCAGCCAGTTATTTGCGGACGGACTTTTGGAGAAAGCCGAAACGATGGCGATAACATACATGGCCAGTATGAATATAACTCCGGCCATGGCCAGAGGGCGTTTCCATTTCATGGGGACACCTCGCTTTCTTTGGGATGGTACTTCCCTTTATTATAACAGAAAACTTCGGAAACTCAAGGTAAGGATTTGGGATTTGTTCACAAAAACTTCAGATTTGCAGCCTGTACTTTTTTACCAGATTATAGTACAATCAGAGAGAGATAACGTGTGAAAAGACAGGGAAGGAGTGTGTATTCTTGAAGAAAAGATGGGCAGCGGCGGTTGCAGTGAGTATGCTCTTAAGCCTCGGAAGCGTCATGGCAGCCGCGGCAGATGAGACGGGGGCCGTTCAAACAGAGAACACAACTTCAGAGAGCGGAACTGCGGAGAATGGAGCCGCAGAGAATGGGAACCCGGCAAACGGAGCTGCAGAGAATGGAAACCCGGCAAACGGAACCTCAGAGAACACAGCCGGGCAGGCGCCGGAGGCAGACTCCGGGAATGAAGTAAAGGGAACCTGGAAGCAGGAAGACGGCGGCTGGAGATATTATAACGAAGCTGGAACGTATAAGAAGAACAGCTGGGAGCAGATCGGCGGTTACTGGTACCATTTTGGCAAGGACGGTCTTATGGCTGTGGGCTGGCAGAAGATCGGCGGATATAACTATTGTTTCCGGGAGACGGGAGATCTGGCAATCGGCTGGTGCTACAATGATGACGATGAGAAATGGTACAATTTTAATGCGGATGGCACTGCGAAGAAGGGCTGGTTTCAGGATGAAGACGGAAGCTGGTACTGGTTTTCCACAAGAGGAGAGATGGCTTCTTCCGGTTATAAGTCGATCGACGGGAAACGGTATTATTTCTTCGAGGATGGCCAGATGGCGGCCAATCAGTATGTTGGACTGTTCTATATGGACGAGAACGGCCAGAGGGATAAGCGCTATGACATCGTGATAGAAGGAAAGAGCAGGGAATCATCTGTGGCATCTGAGACGAAAGAGGAGATCACAGCAGCCCTCGAGCATATTCCGAGAGGCTGGATCAAGTATTTTGTGGATCACGGATGGGAAATTCTCTATTATCCGGATAAGGAATATTTTTCCGCACCCGAATCCGACGGCAGTACATACTATGTGTATCATAAGCTGGATACGAGCTACCGGAAGATTAAGTTCTGCAAGCCGGAGGGATTGACCCAGGCCTTTGGAGAATACATCGGATACGCGGCCGACTGTTTTGACAGCGACAGCCAGTTCGCTGTGGATCTGGCCATGAATAAGGGGAATGTGGATGAGTTCGTCGATGTCCCCGATTATTACACGAACAACATGCAGTTTTATTTCGGTAAGCTGGTGGAGGCATACTTAAGCGACAACGATACGAGAACCGCTATGGAAGCGGATTCGCCTCAGGTCTGTGAGATTTTGAGGAAGGTTTTGTATGCGCGGTAAGCGGCTTTAACAAAACAAGCGAGAATTCCCCCACTGACATGAAGTGAAGCCGCGCATCTATAAGATGTAGCCGCACTCTGTGAAATGATCGAGTGTGGATTGAAACAACAAAATAGACGGCACTTAGCGAAATGACTAAGCGTGGAATGAAACCTATATACGAAAAATAATAGGAACGATAAAAAAGCAGGAGCAATCCTGTTTTTTTATTGCTTCTGAAAGGATAGGGAGATAGAAGACAGGAGATAATAGACGCAGAAAACAGGATACGAATAAACGAAGCGATGTTAAAGACATCATTACAAAATAATCGATAAAAAAATACTTATTTACTCTTGACTCCTGAAGGCATCAGGTATATACTAACCATAGAACGTTAATTATTTAACAAAATAGAAATAACTTATAAATGAAAAGCTTATCTTAGTTCAATCTAAATCGTTTTTATTATTAATGAGGAGGCGGCATCCATGAAGAAGATGGAAGGTAAAGTCGTACTGATTACCGGCGGTGCGAGAGGGATCGGTTATGGTATTGCAAAGGCATTTGCGGAAGAGGGCGCCAATATCGTTATTACGGGACGTACGGCGAGTACACTGATCGAGGCAAGAGAGAATCTGGAAGCAGATTACGGCATTGAAGCGCTGTTCGTAGTTGCGGATGGCGGCGATGAGACGGCTGTGAAGAACGTGGTAAAGCAGGCGGTTGACCGCTTTGGCAAGCTGGATTGTCTTGTCAATAACGCACAGGTTTCCAAGTCCGGCACAATGCTGGTGGACCACACGAAAGAGGATTTCGACCTTGCGATCTATTCCGGTCTGTATGCGACGTTTTTCTATATGAGAGAGGCATTCCCGTATTTGAAGGAGACAAAAGGCAGCGTAATCAATTTCGCCTCCGGAGCGGGCCTGTTCGGCAAACTGGGCCAGTCTTCCTATGCAGCAGCCAAAGAGGGAATTCGCGGTATGTCCCGTGTGGCGGCGGCAGAGTGGGGCGAGTTTGGAATCAATGTGAATGTAGTCTGCCCGCTGGCCATGACACCTGGTCTGGAAAAGTGGAAAGATGAGTATCCCAAACTGTATGACCAGACGATTCAGAGCATTCCTCTCAAGCGATTTGCAGATCCGGAGAAGGATATCGGACGTGTCTGCGTATTTCTTGCATCAGACGACGCCAGTTATGTGACAGGTGAAACAATTACACTTCAGGGTGGAAGCGGATTGAGACCATAAATGAAAAGAATCCATCGGAGACGATACGTCTTCCGGTGGATTCTTTTTATTCCCGCGAGCAGCGAGTCGGGTGGAACCGTTCCTATTCAGCAAGCGTTTCCCAAATTTCATAGAGTTCTTCCAGCCTTGTCTGAATATTTTCTTTCTCTTTATTGAGTTCCATGAGGCGGGAGACATCGGTGAAGACTTCTTCCCGGGTGAGAAGCCCGTCGATTTCGCCGTCCCTCGTCTCCAGCTGATGAATCTCATCCTCGGTCTTCTTTAAGTCGTTCTGCCGCTTGCGGATTCTGGCCTGTTCCTCTTTAAATGCCTTCCAGTCCTGTTTGACTTCGGAACCCTCGGGAGTCTGTGATGCGCCGCCTTCCGTTCCGTTTTCCTGATTTCCTGACGGCTCTGAGGCGTAAAGCTCTGTCATCAGCTCTTTCTTTTCCAGATAATAATCGTAATTGCCGATGTAATTGACCAGTGTGTGACCCGTCAGGTCGAGAATGCGGGTGGCCGTTTTGTTGATGAAGTAACGGTCGTGGGACACGTAGAGAATTGTGCCCGTATAGCTGTTCAGCGCATCCTCCAGAATTTCCTTGGAGGTGATATCCAAATGGTTCGTCGGCTCATCCAGGATCAGGAAATTGGCCTCGGACAGCATCAGCTTCGCCAGAGAGACGCGTCCCCGTTCGCCGCCGCTTAAGTCCTTGACCCGTTTGAACACATCGTCTCCTGTGAACAGAAACGCGGCAAGAATGTTCCGGATCTGCGTGTTGTTCATGTTGGGATACGTATCAGAAAGCTCGTCGAAGAGCGTCTTTTCCATGTGCAGAACCTGATGTTCCTGGTCGTAATAACCGATATGCACCTTGGAACCGAGACGAATTTCCCCGGTATCCGCAGGCAGCAGGTTGTTCAATATCTTTAAAATCGTGGTCTTTCCAGTTCCGTTGCCTCCGATAATGGCAACCCTCTCCCCCCGTTTGATATCAAAATCCACATGGTCAAACAGATGGTTGGGACCGAAGGCCTTGCTTAGGTCACGGACGGTCAGCACATCGTTACCGCTGATGATGTTAGGCTCTAAGCGGATTCGCATCTCGTCATTGACTTCCGCCGGTTTTTCCAGGACCTCGATCTTGTCCAGCATCTTTTCACGGCTTTCCGCCCGTTTGATGGATTTTTCCCTGTTGAAGGATTTCAGCTTCGCAATGACCTCCTCCTGGTGGCGGATTTCCTGCTGCTGGTTTAAATAAGCCTTCATCTTTGCGTCCCGGATCATGGCGCGCTTTTCACTGTAAGCTGTGTAATTGCCCTGGTATACGGCGAGATTGCCGCTGTCCATCTCGATAATCTTTGTGACGACGCGGTCGAGGAAATACCGGTCATGGGCGACGATGATGACGCTTCCATCGTAATTGGTCAAATAACCCTCCAGCCAGGCAATGGAGTTCATGTCTAAATGGTTGGTAGGCTCGTCCAGAAGAATAATATCGGGCTTTGTTAAAAGAAGCTTGCCCAGGGAGACTCGGGTCTTCTGGCCTCCGGACAGGGCCGATACCGGCTTCGTGAATTCTTCCTCCGTAAAGCCCAGACCTTTTAACACACCGGTTACCTCGCTCTGGTAGGCGTATCCGTTTTGAAGTTCAAACTCATGGTTTAAACGGCTGTAGACGGTAAGCATGTTTTCCAGCTCATCTCCGGAAGCGTGCTTCATATCCAGCTCCAGTCTGCGGATTTTTGCTTCCATCTCAATCAGCGGCCGCTTTACCTCCAGTACCTCGTCGAAAATGGACCGATCACCGCCCAGCTCCTGGTGCTGCGCCAGGTATCCGAGTGTCTTTCCCTTGGAAATGACGACCTCGCCTTCATCGGCGGCCAGCTCTCCGATGATGATTTTTAACAGTGTGGATTTGCCGGCGCCGTTGATGCCGACGATGGCTGCCTTTTCATGATCCTCTATATGAAAGGAAGCATGGCGGATAATTTCCGTGCTTCCAAAGGCCTTGCTTATGTTGCTGCATGATAAAATCATGGTAGTTCCTCCCCTTAAATGGATCGAATAAATGTTGAATAACACGAATAGTATAATATAGGTTGGAATTTTTTTCAACTGCAACGATTAAGAGGAACGCCCAAGCAAGAAAAATAAAACCTGTTTGACATTATTTTGTCATGCCTGTATAATAGTAGTTAATTTAACAAAACAAGCGAAAAGTCCCCCGCCGCTGTAAGACAGAGGGATGAAAAGGAATAAACAAACTATTGAAGAAGGTGAAGATGTGGCAGAAAAAGAGATATCAAAAGCAGTGATTGCGAGGTTACCGAGATATTACCGATATCTTGGAGAACTGATGGAGGATGGGGTGGAAAGAATTTCCTCCAATGACTTGAGTGTCCGTATGAAGGTTACTGCGTCTCAGATCCGCCAGGATCTGAATAATTTCGGAGGCTTTGGACAGCAGGGCTATGGCTATAATGTAAAGTATTTATATACGGAGATCGCTAAGATCCTCGGAATCGACAGACAGCATAATATTGTGATTATCGGTGCGGGTAATCTGGGACAGGCAATTGCCAATTATGCAAATTTTGAGAAGAGGGGCTTTCTGATTAAGGGAATGTTCGATATTAATCCCCGTCTTATCGGGCTCGTCGTACGAGGGATTGAGATCAGAAGTGTCGATGATCTGGAGCAGTTTGTGAGGGATAACGATGTTCAGATTGCAGCTTTGACGATACCGAAGACCAAGGCGCCGGAGATTGCGGACCGTCTTGTGAGCGCCGGAATCAAGGCAATCTGGAATTTCGCCCATACGGATCTGGTGGTACCGGATGACGTGGTGGTGGAGAACGTACACCTTTCTGAGAGCCTGATGCGCTTATCCTATAAGGTTTGCAGCATGCAGGACAAGGCAGAGGAAGAAAAGGCGGAGCGGGAAAAAGGCAAATCTTGACCCATTTCCTTTGTGAAATGAGTGCCGGCAGGCAAAGGAGAAATTCTTCTTTGCCTGCCGGCAGTTTTGTATTATAATAGAGAAAATGCAGAGATGAGTTTCAGATCGTTAAGACTGAGGGCTGAGTTTTTAGTCGGAAAGGCGAATGGGTATGAGATATCTGGTATCGGGAAGCCAGATGAAGGAAGTGGACAGCTATACCATCCAGTCCATAGGAATCCCTTCACTGGTGCTTATGGAGCAGGCGGCCGCGGCCGTTGTGCGCGAAGTGCAGAAAATGGCGGAGAAAAAGGACCGTATCTGGGCAGTCTGCGGGACTGGGAATAATGGGGCGGATGGGATTGCAGCCGCCAGGCTTCTCCATTTAAAGGGGTACACCGTGACCGTGATCCTGGCAGGGACGAAGGAGAACGGGACGGATGAATACAAGAAGCAGCTGGCCATTGCGGAGCGGCTGGGCCTGAATCTGATTGAGTACAGCGATTTTATACCGGGGCGCTGCGAACTTATTATCGACGCCGTGTTCGGCGTGGGGCTGTCCAGAGAGGTAGGCGGAACGTACCGGGACTTACTGGCCACGCTCCCCGGATGCGGAGCGGCTTACGTGGTGGCTGTGGATATTCCATCCGGAATTCACGCCGACACGGGGGAGGTCATGGGAATCGCCCTGAAGGCCGATGTGACGGTGACCTTTGGCTATGAAAAACTTGGGACGCTCCTCTATCCGGGACGCGCTTACAGCGGCGCCGTTGTTGTGGCGGATATCGGTTTTCCGCCGGTCAGCTTAGAGAGGCTGAGCCCGGAACTGTTTACCTATGAAGCTGAGGATATCCGTATGATTCCAGCCCGGCCGGCATATTCCAATAAGGGAACCTTCGGCCGTGTCCTGATTGCCGCGGGTTCGAAAAATATGAGCGGAGCGGCCTATTTAAGCGCCATGGCGGCATACCGGATGGGGGCTGGTCTGGTGAAGATATTTACCGTGGAGGAGAACCGGGCGATCCTGCAGACTTCGCTTCCTGAGGCGATCATCACTACCTACGACCCGGAGGAGGCACAGACGCCTACCGTGCGTTTCCAGACGCTTCTGGAGGCTCAGTGTGAATGGGCCAGCGTCATCGTCCTGGGCCCCGGAATCGGCCAGGAGCCGTATACGAGAAATCTGGTGGAGACGGTGCTGGCCAATGCCTACGTCCCCATTATCCTCGATGCGGACGGCCTCAATACCATTGCGGCATTTCCGGAGCTGACCAATTATTTTACGGAGAACATCATCGTGACGCCTCATCTCGGTGAGATGGCGAGGCTGACAGGAAGTTCGGTAGAGGCGATCAGAGGGTGTCTGATCCCCACCGCGAGGGAATACGCGGACCGTTATGGAATTACCTGCGTGCTGAAGGACGCGGTTACAGTGGCGGCCTTAAAGGACCAGCGGACCTACATCAATACCAGCGGCAACAGCGCCATGGCGAAGGCGGGAGCGGGGGATGTCCTGACCGGAATTATCGCAGGACTTCTGGCGCTTGGCATGGAGGAATCGGACGCCGCGGCCATGGGCGTGTACCTGCACGGACGGGCGGGGGATCTGGTAAAGCTTCAGTCGGGAGAGCACGGCCTTCTGGCCCGGGAACTGACGGAAGTACTGGCAGACATTATAAAATCATGAGACAGAATAATCTGAAGGAAGTATAGAGAAATGGAACGATACAGCAGAGTTTATGAGACGGTAAATCTGGACGCCATCAGACAGAATATGGAAGCTATGAGGGCCAATCTAAAGGAAGGAACTGAGATGATTGGCGTGGTAAAGGCGGATGGATACGGTCATGGCTCAGTACCGGTGGCGTGTGCCATCGACTCTTACGTAAGCGGATACGCGACGGCCACCCCGGAGGAGGCTGTCATATTGAGAAAACACGGTATTACGAAGCCTATCCTGATTCTCGGAGTGAGCCCGGAGAGCAGCTTCATCCAGCTGATCGAGTACGATCTCCGCCCGGCTATCTTCCGCTACGAAAGCGCGGCGCGCCTGTCGGAACTGGCAGTACAGGCGGGGAAAAGGGCGTCCATACACATTGCCCTGGATACCGGCATGAGCCGGATCGGTTATCCGGTGACTGCGGCGGCGGCGGATGAGACAGCGCGGATCAGCCGTCTTCCGGGAATCCGCATCGAGGGCCTCTTCACTCATTTCGCAAGGGCGGATGAGAAGGACAAAGATGCCACGGACCGCCAGATAGAGCTGTTTACCACGTTCGTTTCCATGCTTTCTGAGCGGGGCGTCACGATTCCGGTTCTGCATTGTTCCAACAGTGCGGG
Organism: Hungatella sp. SB206; assembly: GCF_051132295.1. Taxonomy (NCBI): domain Bacteria; kingdom Bacillati; phylum Bacillota; class Clostridia; order Lachnospirales; family Lachnospiraceae; genus Hungatella; species Hungatella sp. SB206. The sequence goes on from NZ_CP096603.1 coordinate 2,678,812, forward strand.
AATTTTAGAGCTTCCGAAGGCGAACTTTAACGCGGTCCGCGCGGGAATCTCCATTTACGGCCTCTATCCGTCGGATGAGGTGGAGAAGGAGCCGGTTCGTCTGATACCGGCCATGGAGTTAAAGAGCACCATAACCTATTTGAAGATGATTGCGCCGGGAACTCCGGTCAGCTACGGCGGCACCTTTACGGCAGAGAGAGAGACCTCCATTGCGACTATCCCGGTAGGGTACGGGGACGGTTATCCCCGGGCGTTGTCAGGCCGGGCGGATGTCCTGATCCGCGGCCGCCGCGCCAGAATCCTGGGCCGTGTCTGTATGGACCAGCTGATGGTGGATACGACGGATATTCCTGAGGCGGAGGAGGGCGACGAGGTCACTCTGATCGGAAAAGACGGAGAGGAGAAGATTACAGTAGAGGAGCTGGCGCGCATCGGCGGCGGATTCCATTACGAAATTCTCTGCGACATCGGCAAGCGTGTCCCAAGAGTCTACATAGAAGCGGGAAAAGTGGTCGGAAAAAAAGATTATTTTGATGATATTTACGAAGGTTTCGGAAAGTAATCCGAAAAGGAAGTGAAGGGACGAATAACGTCATCCATGTCCGTATCATATCATAGAATATGCGGCAACGATTCAGCAGTGCGGCAGTTTATACAGAAAGATGTGTCACAAGCTCGCTTGTATAAGCATTTTTCTGTATAAACTGACATAGGGCGGGACGCCCAGGCTCCTTGGTTTCGCGTTTTTCGAAACAAGAAGATGCACGGCTGAATCGTTACAAATATTCAGCAGAAGAACTTAAGTGAATACACGAGTCAAAAAAGGTCAATAATAGACGTAAATCAATTGACGGAGTGTGAGAAAGTGATAATCAGACGTGGAGACATTTTTTATGCAGACCTAAGACCGGTAGTAGGCTCCGAGCAGGGAGGAATCCGGCCGGTCCTCATCATACAGAACGACATCGGAAACAAGCACAGCCCCACCGTCATCTGCGCAGCAATCACGTCCCGGATGAACAAGGCAAAGCTTCCCACTCATGTCGAACTCGATACCAGAAGATGCGATATGATAAAAGATTCCGTAATCCTGTTAGAGCAATTAAGGACCATAGACAAGCAAAGACTGAAAGAGAAGATCTGTCACATCGATGAGGAACTTCAGGAGAAAGTGGACTATGCGTTAAAAATCAGTTTGGAACTGGATACATAGTTCAGGAACACGAAAGAGACAGGATAAACTTGTAAACCTGCAGAATTATTAAGAATTGTGGTTCCTCATAAGGATTTCGGGATTTTCGTTCCGCCAGGGAGCCGGGGCCGGAGCATTTCCCACAGTTTCAGTACTTGACAAATGAGGGGGAGGAGGGTATCATCTTTCATAGCTATGAGCAGGACAAAAGAACACCCAACACCTGGTGCCTCCCGGCGTAAATACGCCGGGAGGCACCAGCAAAGCTGTACTGGTCCCCAAAAACAACAACCAATGACAATCAATTAAAGGAGTAAAACAAGACAATGGACGATGGCAACCCGCTTCCCAGCGTGGCAATATTTTTACTATTCATCCTGTTAGACGCCATATTTTACGGATTTGGCGCTGCAATTCAAAACGTCAACACGAATGACTTAGAGCATCAGATGGAAGAAGGCAGTGACAAGGCAAGAAAGCTGCTACATATCGTTAACAGGCCTACCCGGTTTGTAAACACGATACAGGTATCTACCAATATCATAGGCATAATCACCGGTGCCTTTATTTTAGAGCAGCTGGGCGGCCGCCTAACCCTTATTCTGGACCGCCGGGCCAGCATGTCAGCTCCCTGGCTTTCCATCTTAAGCCTTCTGATCGTAGGCATTCTCCTGATCGTGCTGCTTATCAGCTTCGGCATCGTGATTCCGAAACGCTGTGCAGCCCAGAACCCGGAGAAATGGGGCTATAATATGCTTCCGGTCGTCACCTTTTTCATGGTTCCCCTAATGCCGTTTACCTGGCTCATCAACGCCGTGGCATTTCTGTTTCTGAAGCTGATCGGGATCGATATGATGTCGGACAATGAAAATGTGACAGAAGAAGACATCATGTCCATGGTCAATGAAGGCCACGAGCAGGGCGTCTTAGAGGCCAGAGAGGCGGAGATGATCACCAATATTTTCGAACTGGACGACAAGGATGCCGGCGACATCATGACGCACCGGAAGAACCTGGTTGCCCTGGACGGTTCCATGACCTTAAAGGAGGCGGTGAATTTCATCCTGAAGGAAGGCTATAATTCCAGGTACCCGGTTTACGAAAAGGATATTGACGACATTACCGGCATCCTCCATATGAAAGATGCGCTCATTGCCGCGGAGAACGACGGTAATGCCTCGGTTCCGATCTGTGAGATCGAGGGACTTCTGCGGGAGGCCCATTTCATTCCGGAGACGAGAAACATCGATTCTCTCTTCAAGGAGATGCAGTCCCAGAAGATTCACATGGTTATCGTGGTCGATGAATACGGGCAGACGGCTGGTATCGTCACCATGGAGGACATTCTGGAAGAGATCGTCGGCAGCATCATGGATGAATACGATGTGGATGAAGAATTTATTGCCGAGTCGGAGGACGGCTCCTATATTGTCAGCGGCATGACACCGTTAGACGAGGTGGCCAAGACCCTGGATATCGAATTTGAGGAGGATGATTACGACTCCTATGACACCATCAACGGGTTCCTCATCTCGAGACTGGACCGCATTCCGCAGGAAGGCGAGCAGACAGAGGTGGAATACGAGGGATACGGATTCAAGATTCTCCAGGTGGAGAACAAGATGATTCACACCATCCGCGTACAGAGGCTTGCTCCTCCGCCGGATACCCCGTCAGGGCCGGAAAATGGCGGGGAAAGCCCGGCAGAGAGCGAAAATTCCTTGCCAGATTAACAGAATGGTGTTAAAATGGAAAAGATGCTGATTTTTAGAATATTTTCAGGACGAAGAAGATAAAGGAAAAGGAGTGTTATAACAATGTCAGGACATTCAAAGTTCGCAAATATCAAACACAAAAAAGAGAGAAATGATGCTGCAAAAGGCAAAGTTTTCACTGTAATCGGAAGAGAAATTGCAGTGGCAGTGAAAGAAGGCGGACCGGACCCTGCGAATAACAGCAAGCTGCGCGATGTCATTGCAAAAGCCAAAGCCAACAATATGCCGAACGATACGATTGACCGTGGAATCAAGAAGGCGGCCGGCGACGCTAATGCTGTGAATTATGAGACCATTACATATGAAGGATATGGTCCGAACGGGGTAGCGATCATTGTTGACACCTTAACCGACAACAAAAACAGGACGGCAGCCAATGTGAGAAGCGCCTTTACCAAGGGCGGCGGAAATGTAGGAACGCCAGGCTGTGTATCTTATATGTTCGATAAAAAGGGCCAGATCATCATTGATAAGGAAGAGTGTGAGATGGACCCGGATGAACTGATGATGATGGCTCTGGATGCGGGAGCCGAGGATTTCTCCGAGGAGGAAGACAGCTACGAGGTAATCACGGCGCCGGAAGATTTCAGCGCGGTGCGTGAAGCGCTGGAAGCGGCCGGAATTCCGATGGCAGAGGCCGACGTAACCATGATCCCGCAGACCTGGGTAGAACTGACCGATGAGGACGCGATCAAAAAGATGAACCGGACTCTCGATCTTCTGGACGAGGATGACGACGTTCAGGCCACTTATCACAACTGGGAAGAATAATATTGAAATGAGAAGCCGGCTTAAGAAAATAATACTTTCTGAGCCGGCTTTTTGCATAAAGAAGAGGGCGAATGCGAATTGAAGGAAGAAGAGGCATACATAAGGGCCGTTGATGTGGATTACTCATTCCATCTGGCAAAGCGGATGGAGCAGTATAAGTGCAACGAGGCGCTGGGATACCGGACGGCCGGTTCCAGGGCGGAATGGGAGACCGGGGAGATGATCCGGCGGGAGATGGAGGCCATCGGGCTGGAACGCGTGAGAAAGGATGAAATCACACTGGATTCCTGGGAGTTTAAACAGGCCATTCTCAGATTTTACGACGCCTCCGGTCAGCTGAAGGAGTGTCAGCTGGGGGCGTATCAGACGGATTTTCACACTAATGGATTCGAGGAGTTCACCATGGTCTGCGGCGGTAAGGGGACGGCGGCGGATTACGAGGGCGCCGATGTCTCCGGCAAGCTGGTTTTGGCAGAGATCAACCAGAGGGAGGAGTGGTGGATCAATTTTCCCGTGTATGAGGCCCATATCCGGGGCGCGGCGGCCTTAATCGCCGTTCAGGGCGGCGGCTACGGGGAGGTGGATGATACCGCCTTAAATGCCCAGGATATCGGAGGACCGGCCGATGCGCCTGCATTTTCCATGTCACGGGCGGATGCGCGCGCATTGAAGGAAAGCATGGCCGGTACAGGCGAAAAGAAGGTCTGGTTCTGCGCGGATTCGACGGTAAAGAAGGGGGCGGTCTCCTACAACATTGTTGGGGAGATACCGGGACGGGACCGGGAATCCATGATTCTGCTGACGGCCCATTACGACTCCTATTTTTCGGGTTTTCAGGATGACAACGCGGCGGTGGCCCTGATGCTGGGAATCGGCAGGGCTCTCATACAGAGCGGGTACCGACCGGAAAAAACCATTGTCTTCTGCGCCATGGCGGCTGAGGAGTGGGGGATGGCGGATTCTAAATACGACTGGTCAACCGGTGCGTGGCAGCAGGTTTCCGTCGTCCATCCGGAATGGCGGGGGAAGGTGGCGGCGGATTTTAATTTTGAACTGCCGGCTCATGCACACGGAAAAAAGGACGCTATACGCACGGTGTACGAGTATGCGGATTTTCTGGAGTCCCTGCTCGAGGGTACCGGTGTGGGAAAGGACGTATATCCGGAAGGCGTGGCTGTGCTCTGTCCCGTCGAGACCATGTCGGACGATTTCTCCATGGCAATCTCGGGCATTCCATCCATGGTCAACGATTTCACGTCGGGCCAGTTCATGGAAACCCACTACCATACGCAGTTTGACAATGACGACTATTATGACGAGGCGGTATACCGGTTTCATCATGAGCTGTATGGATGTCTGGTTATGGCATTCGACCGGGCGGCGGTGGCGCCCCTTAATTTTGAACGGCTGTTTCTGGCGCTTAAGGGCAGTCTGGATCTCGACTATTCGGAGAAGACAGGAGCCGGCGGAGAACGGCTGAAGGAGCTGACAGAAGAGGCGGCCCGGCTGGGAAAAGCGGTTTATGAGCAGGTGCGCCGGATTAATGAGAAATGCCGGAATCAGGAGCAGCCCTGGAAATACCGGGAACAGTACCGTGAGCTGGAAGCCGTCCTGATGCAGCTCTTTAAAATGGAGCAGGACAGCTTTGTGAGGCTGGACTGGCACGACGAGGTCTGTTTTCCGCAGGAAGCAGTGCGGAGAAATTTAAAGCTGGTGCGGACCGCTGTCGATTGCCTGGAAAACGGCCATGGGCGGTGTGCGCTGGAGGCTATCTACGGGATCGACAACAACCGGTATGCATTTCAGTTTGACGAGGAGGTGTTCCGCCATTTTACGGATTACGTGATGAATCAGGAGGCGGGGCGTCTGCAGTGGGGAGCCGGCCGGATCGTCCACCACGAAAATCTGTTTCATCTGGTACAGCTTCTAAAGGGCAAGCTGGAGGAAGAGGACGAGGATTTCACGGAAGAGCTTATGATTCTTAAGCGGGTGGAGGAGAACCAGCTGGCCTGCTATTTGGATGATATTGAATATATGAACCACGCAATAGAAAAAATGATACAGAAATTAAAGGAGATAACAGAGAACGAATCATGGAAAGTGACCGATTGTACCGAGTGAAAAGAGAAGATGTGGAGAAGCTTAAGGAACTGCTGACAGCATGTTTTGCCAGGGACCCTCTTTACTGCAAGCTGATCCCTGATGAAGACATGAGGAAACGGCTGATGCCGGAGCTGTTTGAATGCGATATGGAGGAATTCTTTGAGACGTGTGAAATCTATGCGGACAGCCCGGAAATTAATGGAATCATTGTAGTGGATGACGAGTCGGAGCCCTATAATCCGGTGCATTACTATCTGACAGAGGCGGCCGCGACGCTGCGGACAGACGGGTATCTGATCAAGGAAGACCCATCACTGAAGACATTCTGGAATTTTGCCATGGGACGGGACTATTTAAATTCCAAATGGACGGACCAGCTCCACCAGGAGGAGCGGTTACATATCATTTATCTGGCTGTGAAGCCTGAAATGCAGCACCACGGAATCTCGGCCCTGCTTTTGAATGAGGCTATCGATTATGCGGACCGCCACAGGCAGATGATCTCACTGGAGACGCACAATGAAAAAAATGTGGCGTTTTACCAGCACTTTGGATTTAAGGTGTTTGGGGTGGTGGAGAAGCATTTTGATTTGAAGCAGTATTGTATGATTCGGGAAGTATAGAGAAGCTGGCGGGAGCCGGTGCAGGAACAGATATCTGTCCTGCGCCGGCTCTGGTTTATGGTTGATCCAATCCATTAATACACGTAATACGACAGGGTCTCTGTAAAAGCAAAGCCCAGTTTCCGATAAAGCGCAAGCGCCGGTTCGTTGTCCCCGGACACCTGAAGCAGGACGCGGCTGACCGGGAGGTCCTCCGGCTGCGGCCTGGCTGACCGGTTTAGTTCCTCAATGAGCGCGGCGGCGGCACGGGTTCCGATTCCCTGATTCCGCAGGGGTTCCTGAATCTCGAAACCATAGAAGTAAACGGTTTCATTTTGAAAAATGAGGCGGAAGGAGCCGGCAGGCTGATCATTAACGTGGATGGTATAGAGCGTGTCCTCATCACGGGGGCTGAGCGCGGGGGAGAATTTGACCGCCCGGCTGTCCAGGCCGGGAGACGGCGCGGGCAGGCGCAGCTCCATCATGTGTTCCCGGTTTAATAGCTCCGCCCCGATGGCGTCCAGCGTATGCTTCGCGTCGGCGCAGGAATCATCGGCCAGGAAGAGGAGATCGCATTCGCCCGACTCCTTCAGCAATTCTTCCAGCAGCCGGGTAAAATGCCCGCGTCTCCGGCAGGACGGGAGCGTGAAGGCGCTGCAGCTGCATGTCTCAAATTCGTTAAAAATTGCAGAAAATGCGGATAAGAGCGTTTCTTCGTCGTATAATAGAAAGAAAAGACAGCCGTCTTCCGTGGGAAAGGTGAGTGAAGTCTGATCGTGCGACCGGCATGCGGTTTCGAGGGTGTGCAAGTCTTCCAGCTGATGGAGGTCTAATTGTTTTGTGCGTATGATTTTCATGGTGTTATCCCTTTTCTTCTCCGGAGGAAATTAAAGCACTGCGCTGCGCAGTACTGGTGTATACAGTATAGTACAAGAAACCATGTGATTTCAATCAAATATTTTCCATATTGCTGATTGTTTCTTTGAAATATGGGTGATAGAATAAAACCAGTGGATATAGTGGAGGGATTATTTTGAAAAAGAGAGATGAGATACCGGTTTGTGATACCTGGAACCTGGCGGACATTCTGCCGTCCGATGAAGCTTGGGAAGCGCTGTTTCTCGAGACTGAGAGAGAACTGGCCGGTTATAAGGAGTTTGAAGGACATCTGGCCGAATCCGGCGAGGTGCTGTTTCAGTGTTTGAAATTCGATGAAGACATTTCACTGAAGATTGAGAGGCTGTTTGTATACGGAAGAGAGAAATCCGATGAGGATACGGCAAAGGCGAAGTATCAGGATTTTTCGGCAAGAGCCCAGGCGCTCTCCTATAAGGCAGCAGGACTTTCGTCTTATATTGTTCCGGAGATTTTGGCTATGAATGAGTCTGTGCTGAACGGATTGATCCGCACGGAGAAGGAGCTCCGCCGGTATGCCCGGACATTTGAAATCATCATGAAGAAGAAGGCGCACACGCTTTCTGCAGGAATGGAAGAGCTTCTGGCAAGGTCCATGGAAGCGACCCAGAGCCCTTCCGATATTTTTAACATGTTTAATAACGCGGATGTGAAATTTCCGTCCATCACAGACAGTGAGGGAAAGGAGATTCCCGTCACCCACGGAACGTATATTCCGCTCATGGAGAACCGGGACCGCCGTGTGAGAAAAGAAGCATTTCAGTCCATGTACAGCGTCTACGGCCAGTTTGCCAATACGCTGGCTGCGACGTTCGCGGCAAACGTAAAGCAGGCCTCCTTCTATGCGAAGACCAGAAATTACGCCTCCAGCCGCGCCTATTATCTGGCGGAGAACGAGGTGCCCGAGAGCGTCTACGACAATCTGGTGGCGGCGATTTCAGAAGGCTTACCGCTGCTCCATGATTACGTCGCTGTCAGAAAGAAAGTGCTGGGGCTGGATGAGATCCACATGTACGATTTGTATACGCCTATGGTCAGCCGCGACGACAGCCGGATTCCCTATGATGAGGCGAGGGAGATGGTGAAAAAGGGTCTGGCTCCGTTGGGAGAGAAGTATCTGTCCCTTTTACAGGAAGGCTTTGACAACCGCTGGATCGATGTCTATGAGAATGAAGGCAAGCGCAGCGGCGCGTACTCCTGGGGCGTCTACGGAACCCACCCGTATGTGCTGCTCAATTACAGCGGCACTCTGGACAGCGTGTTTACCCTGGCCCATGAGATGGGGCATTCCCTGCACTCCTGGTTTTCCGATCAGGCGCTGCCTTATGTAGATGCGGGATACAAGATTTTCGTTGCGGAAGTGGCGTCCACGTGCAATGAGGCGCTGCTGAACCGTTATCTGCTGGCAGTGACGGAAGATAAGAAGGAGCGGGCGTATCTTCTGAACCATTTCATGGAGAGTTTCCGGGGAACGGTGTTCCGTCAGACCATGTTTGCGGAGTTTGAGGCCGAGACCCACAGGAGAAGCGAGGCGGGTGAACCGCTCACGGCGGAGCTGCTCTGCAGGCTGTACCATGAGCTGAATGTAAAATACTTCGGACCAGAGATGATGGTCGACAGCGAGATCGATTATGAGTGGGCGAGAATCCCTCATTTCTATACGCCATTTTACGTATATCAGTATGCGACGGGCTTCTCGGCGGCCATGGCGATCAGCAGCAGGATCCTGGCCGGTGATGAACAGGCCCTGGAAGGCTATTTCAAGTTCTTAAGCGGCGGCAATTCCATGCCTCCGATCGAACTTTTAAAGCTGTGCGGCGTGGATATGTCCACAGCCCAGCCGATCAGGGAGGCTCTGGCCGTATTTAAGGAACTGCTGGAGGAATATAAGACGCTGTAGCAGCGATTATATTTTAGATAGAAAAGAGGGGAGCAGGGATGAATCTGTATCAGATGATCTTCAAGAGAAGATCCATTCGAAAATTTAAATATGAAGCGGTACCGGAGCAGCTGTTAAAGGATATCCTGGCCTTTGCAGGCTGCGTGGCGACGCTCTGCCCGGAAATTTCCATAAAGATGGAGATTAAGGAGAATATAGAGAAAGACCTTCACGTCAAAGGCCTGTGGAAGGTGGAAGCGCCGTATTACCTGGTGTTTTATTCGGAAGATAAGGAAGGCTATATGATGAATGCCGGATATGTTCTGGAGCCGGTCCTCCTCTATATGACCGGAAAAGGCCTGGGAACGTGTTACCTTGGCAGCACCCGCATCCCCGGAGCGGAACCGGCCGGGATGAAGGCGGCCATAGCCGTTGCGTTTGGATACCCCAAATCCCTGCTGTACCGCGATCCGGCTACGGCAAAGCGTCTGCCGTTAAAAGAACTCTGCGTGTTTAAGGATGAGATCGGCGAGCCGGTGAAGAATATCCTGAAAGCCGTCCGTCTGGCACCATCGGCCATGAATACGCAGCCCTGGCGTTTTATCGTCTACCATGACAGAATCTATATTTTTTCCTGCAAGGAATTTCTCCCGTCCCAGACCATGGTGGCGATGAGGGATCTGAGCATGGGAATCATGCTGTCTCATCTGTCCATCGCGGCGGAAGAGCTGTGGCTGAATTTAAAGATCGAAGTGGAAGCGCAGATGGTAAAGAAGTCTTATAAGAGCGGCGCCTACGTGGCAACTGCGTTTCTGCTGGAATAATGTCTGACTGTGTTACATGAAGATAAAAAGGGACAGCCCCTTCGGAAATCGCTGCCGTTATGAAACGGCAGACGGATCGCTCCGGGGGGCTGTCCTCATTTTCTATTCTAAAGGGGGCTGTGGGGATATGTGTTATTCAATGGTGATGTAGTGGTTTTCTTCAATCTGCTTCGGAGCTTCCTTCGGAACGGTAAGCTTCAGGATGCCGTTGTCGAAAGCAGCCTTTATGTCTTCCTGACGTAACTGGGATCCAACGTAGAAGCTTCTCTTGCAGGAGCCGCTGTAGCGCTCTTTGCGGAGGAAGTTCCTGCCCTCGCTGTCTTCGGAAGAGCCTGACGTCTCGGCAAAGATGGTCAGATAGCCGTCCTTTAACTCGGCACGCACATTCTCCTTTTTGTATCCCGGAAGTTCCACGTCGATGATGTAATTGGTTCCGTCATCTTCAATATCGGTTCTCATAAGCGTTGTTCTGGTCTGAACAGAGTCGTTAAAAAATGGATCGTTGAAAAATTCATCGAATAAGTTGTTTCTTCTGGATAATAACATAGGTTCTTCCTCCTTATTTATCTGCACCGCTTTTGATGCGGTGTTGTTGTTTGATTTGTTCTAGGTGTAATATAACATAAATTGTTAGCACTGTCAATAGGTGAGTGCTAATTTTCCTTGCGATTTCTTTTATTACCTTATATAGACCGGTGGTACGGCGAGAAAGACTTGAGTTTCCGCAAATTGTAATTGAAAAATGAATATAGTAATCAAAGGTGCCAATCTGCCGTTTTTTGAAATGCTGGCGAGTGGCAGAATAATGAGTAGAGGCACTTTAACAAGCCCCGCCGGAACCGGACTTTGGGAGATTTATTCTTTTATCTATTTAAGCGGTCAGCTTAAGGCTGAGTTGACGGTATGCAGGACGTTTTGTCCTGAACCAGAGTCTGACGCCCTCTTTTGCATACGACAGTATGCCGGAGATCCCTTTTGCCAGCCGATAATAGCAGAAATGCACTTTTTCTTTCACCGGATCTGCTGTCTTTATAATGGAAACCTTAAGGGCATTCGTCTCTGATTTCATGGTGATCTGTGCAAGGAATGCCATGCATAAGGTAATATAAAAATTTAATGCGTTTATGGCTTTGAGTTTTCTTACCCTGAAATTTTCAAACTGGAACATCTGTTTTTTACACCGGAAATATTCTTCGATCCGCCACCTGGAAAAGTATTGCTTTGCTACAGCGATCACATCCTCTTTTGAACGGATTGGTTTATTTGTGGCAAGCATCATAGGATGCTCTGTGATACCATAAACCAGCACCAGATAAATGTCCTTTCTGGAGGCGGTGATCTGTACCTTCACATGGGAAAGATAAGCTTCGTGTTCTTTTCCTTTATAAAATAGAGGGAGTTTTACTTTTCCTTTCCTACGGTTACGCAGCTCCGTTGCAAAAGTCCATTTATTATGGTAGAGCAGCTTACGTTTGGCAGTAAGGCGTATGACATAGTCCTGTCCCATGGAATCCAGCTTGAGAAACATCTTGTTATCATCATAGCCACGGTCCATGACAAAAGTCGCTTTTCCAAACAGGGAATTGGCCCGCTCCATAGCGGAGAATGTGACATCGTTAATGGAGGTAAAGTTTTTTTCACTGGAAGAATGGATCTCGGAAAAGAGACTAAGCGGATGATTGTTGTTGGTGAGGACCGTGGCTTCGGTAACATGATAGCCCTTTTTATAGAGATTTTTTGTGGCAGTGCTTTCGGAACCATCACGTACCCATCCAAGCGATTCAAATTTGTAACCATCAGGCTTGACAACATCACTGTCGTCGATATGGATAACGGGCTGAGCAGGACACCATTTTTTAACCTGTGTGAGGTAAGCTTTCAGAGCTTCCCCGGGAGTCCCCTTGGCAAGGTGGTGTGAAAGGCGGTCAACAATGTTGATTTTTTTGGAAGTTTCATGGAGCTGGTCAACAATATCCGTAAGCAGGCAGCTTTTGGAAGCGAGGATACCATAATTCATTTCAGCAATAAATTTGCGTTCCGGTTTAGGAAGCTTTCTTGAAAATTTATTTGAAAAAGTTAAAATTTCCCGTTTCATTTGGTAAGTATTTGATGTAAAATAAGCCATAAGGAATCCCCTTTCTTTTTGTTTAGTAAGATTTTTGTTTGGTAGCTTAATTTTACATCAAAAAGGGATAGGATTCCTTATATTTTGGGCATTTTTTTAAAGTTGTGTATAAGTATAAACAGTAATGGTGCTTCTGTGGACAGAACTGCGGAAACTCGAGGAGAAAGACGCTTGAAACAGCCCCTTACTTATGATAGAATTGGTAAGAATAGAGAAAATGTGAGGAACGAAGGAGGAGACTATGATTAATCAGTTGATTCAGAGGATTCAAAAAACAAAGGCACCCATCTGTGTTGGACTGGATCCGATGCTTGGCTATATACCGGAGCATGTGACAAGAAAGGCATTTGATGAGTTTGGTGAGACACTGGAAGGCGCAGCGGAGGCCATCTGGCAGTTTAATAAAGAAATCGTGGACCATGTCTATGACATTATTCCATCTGTAAAGCCTCAGATCGCCATGTATGAGCAGTTTGGGATCGAAGGACTTAAAATATATAAGAGAACCGTCGACTACTGTCAGGAGAAGGGACTTCTCGTGATTGGCGATGCGAAGAGAGGGGATATCGGTTCCACCTCCGCGGCGTATGCCACGGCGCATATCGGCCATGTGAAGGTGGGGAGCAGCGTGCTTACCGGTTTCGGTACCGATTTCCTGACTGTGAATCCATATCTTGGCACCGACGGGGTAAAACCGTTTGTCGATGTCTGCAGGGAGGAGGACAGAGGCCTCTTCGTGCTGGTAAAGACCTCCAATCCTTCCAGCGGTGAATTCCAGGATCAGCTGATCGGCGGCAGACCGCTGTACGAGCTGGTAGCAGACAAGGTAGTGGAATGGGGAGCGGACTGTATGGATGGCGCTTACAGCAATGTCGGAGCCGTAGTGGGTGCGACCTACCCGGAGATGAGCAGAATCTTAAGGAAGCTGATGCCGAATACCTACTTCCTGGTACCGGGATACGGTGCGCAGGGCGGCACTGCCGAGGACTTAAAGTACTGTTTCAATGAAGACGGACTCGGCGCCATCGTCAACTCCTCCAGAGGCATCATCGCCGCCTATAAGCAGGAGAAATACGCGAAGTTTGGCGCGGAGCATTTCGGTGAAGCGTCCAGACAGGCCGTGATCGACATGGTTTCCGACATAAACAGTGTACTGTAGGAGGAATCATGGCGCAGAGAAAAGTAACAGCCTTTGTGGATAGTCAGGAAAGGCTGACAGAAGATGTATACAGTATGTGGATCCGGGAGGAGGAGATGGCTGCCCAGGCAAAGCCGGGTCAGTTTATTTCTGTGTATACAAAGGACGGAGCAAAACTGCTTCCGCGCCCGATCAGCATCTGTGAGACGAATAAAGAAACCGGTATGCTGCGGATCGTATACAGGACCGTCGGAGCGGGAACGGAGGAGTTCTCCCGTTACCAGGCGGGAGATACGGTCGATATCATGGGACCTCTCGGCAACGGATTCCCGCTGGAGGAAGCAGCAGAGGGAAAGACCGCCTTCTTAATCGGCGGCGGAATCGGGATTCCTCCCATGCTGGAGCTGGCGAAGCAGTTAAACTGCAATAAAGAAGTGATTTTAGGATATCGTGATGTCCTGTTTTTAAATGAAGAATTCGCTCCTTACGGGGAAGTGGTTCTTGCGACAGAGGACGGAAGCGCCGGAACAAAGGGCAATGTCATTGATGCCATCAGAGAGCACGGTTTAAAGGCGGACGTAATCTTTGCCTGTGGTCCGACTCCCATGCTGCGCGCGTTAAAGGCCTATGCCGCCGAGGAGAACATCACCTGCTTTCTGTCTCTCGAGGAGAAGATGGCCTGCGGAATCGGCGCATGTCTGGCCTGTGTATGCAAGACAAAAAACGTGGACGAACACTCCCAGGTTCACAATGCGAGAATCTGTAAAGACGGGCCGGTATTTCGGGCAGAGGAGGTAGAACTCTGATGAATATGAAAGTAAACTTAGCCGGTGTGGAGCTGAAAAATCCGGTTATGACGGCTTCCGGTACCTTCGGGTCCGGAGCGGAATACGGCGAGATGGTGGATTTAAACGGTCTGGGCGCAGTAGTGACCAAGGGCGTGGCCAATGTGCCGTGGCCCGGCAATCCGACTCCCAGGATCGCAGAGACGTACGGCGGCATGATCAATGCCATCGGCCTGCAGAATCCGGGAATCGATGTGTTTGCAAAGCGCGATATTCCATTTTTAAAGCAGTATGATACGAAAATTATTGTCAATGTCTGCGGCAGAACCACGGAGGACTACGTGGAAGTGGTGGAACGGCTCGGGGATGAACCGGTGGATATGCTGGAGATCAACATTTCGTGTCCCAATGTAAAGGAGGGCGGCATTGCCTTCGGACAGGATCCGAAAGCGGTGGAGGCCATTACCAGAGAGGTAAAGAAGCATGCGAAGCAGCCGGTCATCATGAAGCTGAGCCCCAACGTGACGGATATCACCGTCATGGCGAAGGCGGCGGAGGCGGGCGGCGCCGATGTGATCTCTTTGATCAATACGCTGACAGGCATGAAGATTGATATAAACCGCAGAACCTTCGCGGTGGCGAATAAGACGGGCGGATTATCCGGTCCGGCTGTGAAGCCGGTGGCGGTCCGCATGGTGTATCAGGCGGCAAATGCTGTGAAGATCCCCATCATCGGCATGGGCGGCATTATGAACGCGGAGGATGCGCTGGAATTTATCCTGGCGGGAGCCACGGCAGTTTCTGTGGGAACGGCCAACTTCCATAATCCGTATGCCACAGCCGGGGTTGTGAGCGGAATCGAAAGCTATATGAAGAAATATAACGTAGAAGATATCAATGATTTAGTCGGAGCCGTACGGTAAGAGGCCGGCGAAAGGAAGGACGATAAGATGGAGCAGTATAAGCAGGAATTTATAGAGTTTATGGTAGACAGCAGCGTGCTGAAGTTTGGAGATTTTACCTTAAAGAGCGGAAGAAAGTCTCCATTTTTTATGAATGCGGGCGCCTATGTGACGGGCGCGCAGTTAAAGAAGCTGGGTGAGTATTATGCGAAAGCGATCCATGATAATTTTGGGGATGATTTCGATGTGCTGTTCGGACCGGCGTACAAGGGAATTCCGTTAAGTGTGGCGACCACCATCGCTTACCATGAATTATACGGGAAAGAGATCCGATACTGTTCGAACCGGAAGGAAGCAAAGGACCACGGGGACGCCGGGATTCTTCTGGGAAGCCCGATTAAGGACGGCGACCGCGTGGTGATCATCGAGGACGTAACCACATCCGGCAAATCGATTGAAGAGACATTTCCTATTATCAAGGCACAGGGCGATGTGACAATTCTTGGCCTGATGGTTTCCTTAAACCGTATGGAGAAGGGAAAAGGAGAGAAGAGCGCTCTCGACGAGATTCATGACAAGTATGGTTTCAACGCAAAAGCTATCGTTACTATGGCAGAAGTAATCGAATATCTGTATAATAAGGAATATAACGGAAAGATTATTATTGATGATACTTTAAAGGCGGCAATTGACGCCTATTATGAAATCTACGGCGTAAAGTAAGGAGAGCTGAATATGGAGAGAGTTTATAAGACCATGAGAAATGCGGGCGCGCTTAACATTGTAATCGGAATCATTATTACAGTAGCAGGCTTAAGCGTTGGAATCATGTCTATCATCAATGGCGCTGTTCTGCTTAAGAGAAAATCCGAGATCACTTTTTAATGGGGCATTTATGATAAAAAATACAACAAAACGACAAAAGCTGGGTTGGGTGATTTTTATCGTTTACCTGATTTTTTTGGCGTACTTCCTGTTCTTCTCCGAGGACTTTGGCCGGGGAAGCCATCTGCAGGAGGAGTACGCCTATAATCTGGTGCCGTTCAAGGAGATCAGACGCTTTATTGTGTACTGGCATGTGGTAGGAATCCGGTCGTTTTTGCTGAATATTGTGGGAAATGTTGTTGGATTTATGCCATTCGGATTTTTTCTTCCGGTTATCAGCCGCAGAAGCCGTCACTGGTATAACACCGTGCTGTTAAGCTTTCTGTTCAGCCTCTGCATCGAGACGGTGCAGCTGGTGTGGAAGGTCGGCAGCTTCGACGTGGACGATATGATACTCAACACCCTTGGCGGTTTACTCGGCTTTGTGTTCTACAAAATTGTACAGACGATAAGAGTGAGGAGGAAGCGGCGTGCAGCAGCAGAAAAAAGTATCCTACATTAGGAAACCATTTGCGAGGAGAAGCTTCATGGCCCTTGGGCTTGCTGTCGCCGCTTTGATTCTTGCGGTCATCGGTGTGGCGAGCTCGGTCATGACGGCAGGGAACGCGGAGCTTAATGTGGCCGCGGTGTGCTTCTGCAGCTTCCTGATTGCCATAGTCTCTCTGATTTATGGGGCGCTTTCTTTTTTCGAAAAGGAAAAGAAGTACATACTGTCCAAAATAGGGATGGCCGTCAGCGGCTTTCTGGTTATTGTATGGGCAGTTCTGATTATCATTGGATTTGGAGGATGACAATGAACGTTTGTGACAGATTCAAAGAAGAAAATGAAAGTGTGATGGAACGGTATCAGCTTTCCATGGAACGGCTCCAGGCCATCCAGAGCGAGGAGACGGTGGAAGAACCGTACCGCTCCTATTTCCGTAAGATGGCATCCTTTATCGGCATGATCGGCGATTATCGGGAAATGGTGGCAGGCGGACTGGCGGAAAACGCGCCGCTTAAGGAGTTAGAGGACTGGAACCACAGGCTTTATGAGGACATTCTTCCGGAGAATTACGAGACCAGCTATGGCAATCCGCAGTACGCTGTTTCCGCTCTGGGAGAAGAGTATGGACAGCTGCTTTCCTACCTTTATAAGGAAATCCGGGGCGATATTATCTTTGCTGCGGAAAACAGGCTGACGGATATCACCATTTTAAATGAAACACTGATTGAGATTTATAATATGTTTGAGGATACGGTCCCTTCCGCCGCCAGTATTAAGGATGTGCTCTACTGGTTTGTCAGTGATTACTGTGACTATACGGTGGCATACCGCATCCGGGAAGGCGTGGATCCCACGCTGACTTTTGCGAAGGACATCATCCTGGACAGCGATTTAAGCGACCTGCGGTATTTATACCGGTTTGGCGATTATATATCCGAATCCGAGCTGTTAGTGGCGCAGTTTATGAATTCACTTCCGGAGGAGACGGTGCGGCTTATGGCGGACACCTATACGGAAGGGTACCGGAAGGGCTTCGAGGTGATGGGGCGCGATCTGTCAAAGAAGAGCGCGGTGCAGATCCGGTATGAGCTGGGCTTTGAGCGTATGGTGAAGGCGGCGATTTTAAACTTCCGTGAGATGGGGCTGGATACGATCCTTTGCCGCTCTGCGGTTTGGTCTGTAAATCAGAAGGCGGGCAAAAAGGTGGGCTATTACGGCAGGCCGGCCAACCGCCAGTATGAGTACGATCACCGCTTCGACGAGGCTATCTACTTAAACAAGGCGTTTACCGACAGGAAGGCTTCCGTTCTGCGGGTGGCCTATGAGCAGTATAAGAAAGAAGCTGCGGCCTACGCGGGTCCTGCTGTGATCGAGACCTTCGGACAGGAGGGCTTCCAGCCGGTCAATAAGCCGGAGACAAACCGCCTGGACGCAAAACAGGAAAAGCTGAGCGCCAGGGCAGCCAATGAGGCGGCTGTGATTACCAACGAATATATGCCGGGTGATGAGACCAGCTTTACAATCATCGCATTTCCGGTTCCGGAGATCGGACGCGACAGCCGCGGCGACTTAAACCCGGAGCGGGCAAGAGAACGTTTCGAGAAGATATTCGAGGAGACTATTGCGATCAATACGCTGGATTATGAAAAGTATAAGACGATCCAGCAGACGATCATCGATGCGCTGGATGAGGCGGATTACGTGGAGGTGAAGGGAAAGGGAGACAACCGGACTGACCTGCGCGTAAGCCTGCATGAACTTGGAGACAGGGAAAAGGAGACGAATTTTGAGAACTGCGTGGCGGATGTCAATATTCCGCTGGGCGAGGTGTTTACGTCGCCGAAGCTCGCCGCGACGAAGGGAACGCTGTTTGTCGGAACGGTGTATATCGGTGACTTCCAGTTTAAGAATCTCTCCATGACGTTTGAAGATGGAATGATAAAAGAGTACTCCTGCGATAACTTTGAGAATCCGGAAGAGGGGAAGGCGCTGGTTAAACAGATGATTCTGAAGAATCACGACACGCTTCCCATGGGAGAATTCGCTATCGGAACGAATACGACGGCGTACGCCATGGCTGGAAAGTATGGGATTCTCGATAAGCTTCCGATTCTGATCGTGGAGAAGATGGGACCGCATTTCGCGGTCGGCGATACGTGTTACAGCTGGGCCGAGGACAGCGCCGTGTATAATCCTAACGGCAAGGAAATTATAGCCAGAGACAACGAGATCTCCATTCTGAGGAAGGAAGATTTATCGAAGGCGTATTTCAGCTGCCATACGGATATCACGATTCCTTATTCCGAGCTGGATACGATCGATGCGGTGCGGGCGGATGGCAGCAGGATTTCAATTATCGCCGACGGAAGATTCGTACTTCCGGGAGTAGAGGAGCTGAATGTTCCACTGGACTGAACATGGAAGAAATTACCGGGCCTGGATTAAAAGAAATGCAGAAAATGGGAGATAAAATCTGCGTTATGAATTTTAGCGCTTAAATAAAAACACAGAATGTGCCGAAGGGTCAGGCCCGACGGCGTATTCTGTGTTTTTTCTTACATTGTTTTCTGCAGTATCATTCGAAAGATAAAAAGGACCAGTACATAGACAGCCAGAATTACCAGGAGTGTCTTAAGTATAATGATACTGATGAAACCGCTGACCAGGATTCCGATGTAAAGTATGAACAGCATGGCGTATCCGGCGTAAGCCCAGCTGCGCAGCCCCAGCATACGGTTCCTCTCGTCCGTTTCATAGATTTCCCGCTCTTTCTTTAAGTCTGGTTTCTTTAAATAACGGACATTTTTGATGATCGTCGCGATGGCGGCGAATAACAGTCCGAATCCAGTTCCCATATAGAAGCCCGGGATGAAGTCATAGTGGTCGGCGGTCATGTACAGCACAGGAATATGGTCGCCTGCCAGGAAGGACAGGGCGATCGTGACTGCGCCCAGCACCAGAAGAAGGCAGCTGGCGATGATTCTGGTCTTGCATCTCTTCTCAAAATTAATCGGATTATCAATAAATAAATTGTTCAGCAACATAGTTTATTCCTCCTCGAATAAGAATATTTCTTCAATGTTCATGTGAAAATATACTGCAATTTTGTGGGCCAGCTGGAGAGAGGCATTATACTTGCCGTTTTCCAGGGAGATGATGGTCTGTCTCGTTACGCCCAGAGCATCCGCCAGTTCTTCCTGCGTGATTCGCGATTGCTTTCTCAACTCCTGTATTCTTGTTTTCACTTACACAACCCTTCCTTTTCTTTTAAAAGTAATGTTCCCTTTACATTTAGAGTATAGCATGCTTTATATTAAAAGTAAAGCGTATTTTACAATTTTTGTAAAGGGAGTTTTACACTATTTTATATACAAGTTTATCCTGGGATTTTCAAGAAAATTATTGACGGGAGCATAAAAAGCTAGTATTATAATTATAAGTAAAGATTGATTTATAAGCTTTATATATTAATATAACTAATGAGAAACATAACCGTTAATAATGAAAGGAGATTTACTATGGCAAAGGCAGCAATTGTTATGGGTAGTGATTCCGATATGCCTGTTATGGCACAGGCCGCGGACGTTCTTGAGAAACTGGGTGTTGATTTTGAAATTACGGTTATTTCGGCTCACAGAGAGCCTGATATATTTTTTGATTACGCGAAGACAGCAGAGGCAAGAGGAGTGAAGGTGATCATCGCGGGAGCCGGCAAGGCGGCTCATCTTCCGGGCATGTGCGCTGCGCTTTTCCCGATGCCGGTTATCGGAATTCCGATGAAGACTTCCGATCTGGGCGGTGTGGACTCCCTCTATTCCATCGTACAGATGCCCTCCGGTATTCCGGTTGCCACAGTTGCGATTAACGGAGGAACAAACGCGGGAATTCTCGCGGCTAAGATTCTTTCTACGTCTGACGAAGCTCTGCTCGGCAGATTAAAGGAGTATTCTGAGAATTTAAAGAACGATGTGGTGAAGAAAGCGGATAAGCTGGATCAGATCGGTTATAAGGAATATCTTGCACAGATGAAGAAATAAGACAGAGTCACTAAGTGCTCATAACGAGCCACTCCACTAAGTTCGTGAAAGACCTCACTAAGTGGAGATGACATGCATCGCACGTAAGCGCCTGAAATACAGGCGCCAAGTGCTCATAGCGAGGAGGAAGAGAAATGGATTACAAGAATGCCGGTGTGGATATTGAGGCTGGATATAAGTCAGTGGAGTTGATGAAGGAACACGTGAAGGGAACCATGAGGCCGGAGGTGTTAGGTGGAATCGGCGGCTTTTCGGGAGCATTTTCCATGAGCGCATTTAAGGATATGGAGAAACCGACTCTGGTTTCCGGCACCGATGGCGTAGGTACGAAGCTGAAGCTTGCATTTCTTATGGATAAGCACAATACCGTGGGTATTGACTGTGTTGCCATGTGTGTCAACGACATTGCCTGCGCAGGCGGAGAACCTTTATTCTTTCTGGATTACATTGCCTGCGGAAAGAATTTTCCGGAAAAGATTGCTGAGATCGTAGGCGGCGTGGCGGACGGCTGCAAACAGGCCGGCGCGGCCTTAATCGGAGGCGAGACGGCCGAGATGCCGGGCTTCTATCCGGAGGATGAGTATGATCTGGCCGGTTTCGCGGTCGGTGTTGTCGATGAAAAGAACCTGATCACAGGGAAAGACTTAAAAGCCGGCGATGTGTTAATCGGCATGGCTTCTTCCGGTGTGCACAGCAATGGCTTCTCTCTCGTTCGTAAGGTATTTGAGATGACAAAGGAGAGCCTTGATACGTATTACGATGAACTGGGCGGAACTTTAGGTGAGACACTGATCGCTCCGACCAAGATTTATGTGAAAGCCTTAAAGAGCGTAAAGGACAGCGGCGTTACGATCAAGGCATGCAGCCACGTGACGGGCGGCGGCTTCTATGAGAACATTCCGCGTATGCTTCCGGACGGTGTCAGAGCAGTCATCAAAAAGGACAGCTACGAGGTACCTGCGATCTTTAAGCTTCTGGCTGATAAGGGCAGTATTGAAGAGGAGATGATGTACAATACCTATAACATGGGTATCGGCATGGTTCTGGCGGTCGATCCTTCTAAAGTTGATACAGCCATGAAGGCCATCCGTGAGGCTGGCGAGATTCCGTATGTAATCGGTTATACGGAGGCAGGAGAAAAGGGAGTGACCTTATGCTGAGAGTCGGCATTCTCGTATCCGGCGGCGGCACGAATCTTCAGGCCATCTTAGACAGGATGGACGACGGCCATCTCACCAATGTAAACGTGGAAGTGGTAATCAGCAACAATCGTAACGCGTATGCGCTGGAACGGGCGAGGAATCATGGAATCAGGGCTGTTGCCATTTCTCCGAAGGAGTTTGAAACCAGAGAGGCGTTTAATGAGGCATTTCTGGCAAAGGTAGATGAGTACAAGCTGGACCTGATCGTGCTGGCCGGTTTCCTCGTAACGATTCCGGAGGCTATGACCAGGAAATATAAGAACCGTATCATTAACATCCATCCATCTCTGATCCCCTCTTTCTGCGGCGTGGGCTATTACGGTTTAAAGGTTCATGAGGCGGCGTTAAAGCGGGGCGTAAAGGTTACCGGAGCAACGGTACATTACGTGGACGAAGGCGTGGACAGCGGCCCCATCCTTTTACAAAAAGCTGTAGAGGTGAAGGAAGGGGATACGCCGGAGATTCTGCAGCGGCGTGTGATGGAAGAGGCGGAGTGGGTTATTCTGCCGCAGGCCATCCAGCTGATTGCAAACAGCCAACCAAATAATTGATATTTGTAAAAGCAGACTTACTTATTCCCGCGGGCAACGAGCCAAACGGACACGCTGGCGCGTCCATTTGGCGACTGCCGCGAGGGTCAAATATCCCGCCGCTCGCGGCGTTGCAAATATGATGCCCCGTTGCTTGCGGCGGGGTTTTTGACTAGAATATCAGGAGGCGGATGATGAAAGTACTGATTGTAGGAAGCGGTGGAAGAGAGCACGCAATTGCGTGGAAGGTGGCAAAGAGCGCCAGGGTGGATAAGATTTACTGTGCTCCGGGCAATGCGGGAATTGCTGAATTTGCGGAATGCGTGCCGATCGGCGCCATGGAGTTCGACAAAATGGCAGCGTTTGCGAAGGAACACCAGGTGGACTTAACTGTGATTGGTATGGATGATCCGCTGGTGGGCGGCATCGTGGACGTATTTGAGAAGGAAGGACTCCGCGTATTTGGACCAAGAAAGAATGCGGCGATTCTGGAAGGCTCTAAGGCATTTTCAAAGGATCTGATGAAGAAATATAAGATTCCGACGGCAGGCTATGAGACCTTTGATACCCCGGAGGCGGCGCTTCTGTATCTGGAAACGGCCGAAATGCCCATTGTATTGAAAGCGGATGGCCTTGCTCTCGGTAAAGGCGTATTAATCTGCAATACAAGGGAAGAGGCGAAGGACGGTGTTAAGACGCTGATGCTGGATAAGCAGTTCGGCTCCGCTGGTGACCGGATCGTGGTGGAGGAGTTTATGACCGGCCGCGAAGTATCCGTGCTGTCTTTTGTGGATGGAGATACCATCAGGATCATGACATCGGCTCAGGACCACAAGCGGGCGAAGAATGGAGACCAGGGGCTTAATACCGGCGGCATGGGAACCTTTTCCCCGAGCCCGTTCTATACGGAAGAGGTGGATGAATTCTGCCGGAAATACGTGTATCAGGCCACTGTGGATGCGATGAAAGCCGAGGGAAGACCGTTTAAGGGAATCATTTTCTTCGGTCTGATGCTTACGGAGAAGGGACCCAAGGTCCTGGAATACAATGCGAGATTCGGGGATCCGGAGACTCAGGTCGTACTGCCGCGTATGAAGAATGATATCGTGGAAGTGTTCGAGGCCTGTGTGGACGGCACGTTGGATCAGATTCAACTGGAGTTTGAGGATAACGCGGCGGTCTGCGTTGTGCTGGCTTCCGACGGGTATCCGGAACACTACGAAAAAGGATATCCGATCAGCGGATTTGAGAATTTTAAGGATCATGATGGATACTACGTGTTCCACGCCGGTACGAAGTTCGACGACGAAGGCAGAATCGTGACCAACGGCGGACGTGTGCTGGGCGTGACGGCAAAGGGGGAGAATCTAAAGCTGGCGCGGGAGAATGCGTATAGGGCGACGGGGTGGATTGAATTTGGGAATAAGTATATGAGGGATGATATTGGGAAGGCGATTGATGAGGTGTAAGCAGTCATTTGGATGACACTTGTGGTATTTGAAAAAAAAGAAGAGTACAACCACAAGATATAGTGGTTTTGAGGCTAAAAATGAGCTAAAATCATGCTCTTTTCGGCTGTGTTTTATGAGGCTGAAAATGGCAAAGTGTGGATGACATACCCCGGTTCGAGGATTTTGAACCGGGGTTTTGCTACGTTTAAAGATGAAATGTGATAACCAAAAAGTTTTGGAAAGTGATGATAACCGGCAAAACTTAGTTTATTTATTGATTTCTTAAGTTGGGGTATAAGGAGGGGCAGTAAAGTAAGATAGCTATACTATGAGATTTATGGGCGGTGGGTGGAAAGGGTTACAAATTGAATTTTTAGTATATTGATTTTATAACATGATTGAGTAAAATAGGAGGTTAGATTTCTTAGTTAAATATAAATTGAAATTTGCACATAATAATGCTATAATTATATGCAAAGAAAGGAGGGATAATATGCCACAGATTATGCCAATAACAGATTTACGGAAAACCAATGAGATTTCAGATATTTGTCATAAAAGTAAAGAGCCAATTTTTGTAACAAAGAATGGGTATGGAGATTTAGTGGTAATGAGTATTGAAACATATGAACGATTAATTTCCGACACACAGATAGATGCTGCCATAACAGAAGCGGAAAATGAAGCAGAAGACGGAGTTGCTCTTATGGATGCCAGAGAAGTGTTGAGTGGACTGAGGAGAAAGTATGCAAAATAAATATACGATAAAAATGCATCATAAAGCCTTTAGGGATTTGGATAGAATTTATCAATATATTTATGAGCAGGTCCCTGAGTATGCGGAGGATCAGATCAATCGACTGGAGGCAGGGATTTTTGCTCTGGAAGAATATCCATATCGCTGTCCAGAACGAAGGACCGGCAGATATGCCAATCGTGGTTACCGTGAACTGGTTGTGGATAATTTTATTATTATCATAAAGATACATGAGCGGAAAAAGGAAGTCGATATTATTACGGTACAGCATGTAAAAAGAAATGTATAGAAGTATCTATTTATTATGAAAGGACAATGTAGGAGAAAAGAATTAGATATTCCTAATTTATATAAACTAAATTTAAACGCCCAATAAATACTTATTATATGAAAGGAAAAGATAATGTATTGTTTTTAACTACAATACATGTAAAATATGAACGATTACTTTTTGAAAAATAAAATTGGAGGATATGTGAATTCAAAAATTGATAATCAGGATTCAGTAGCCGTCATTTATTCAGTAGAATGTTTAAGTAAGCCTGATATTTTTAATTTTAATATAGCTATATCTGATTTTTGTATATCTTGTGAAGAAAACGATGATATTGAAATTATGGATGAGAATTATCACATTTTTATCCAGGTAAAAAGTGCAACTGTAAGTGGTGAAGAATTCAAAAAGATTATGACATCTTTTTTAGCTAACGACCAAACCGAAAAATCTAAGCAAAGTTTTTTTGTTCTCACTGTATTTGAGCCTATTAAATTTAATGGACTGATTTTTACGGACAGATTTCAAGCATATAAAAAGGTTTTAAAGAATCGGCATGAAAGCAACGAGCGAAAGGCAGAAATTAAGGATTCTATTATTAAGGAATTTAAATTGTCAGGTTATGAAAGCATAATAGATAGGTTGTATATAGATAACAGACCATTATTTCGAGATATTGAGGATACTCGTGCTATTTTTGCAAGATATCTTAGAACGGCATACGGTTTTAAAGACCATGGGGAGACTAGAATTGATTTTCTTTTCAATGAACTATGTGACAAATTTGCAGAGCTAAGAAGAAATAGGGATAATATAGACAAAACTGAAATAGAAAAGATTCTTGGAGAAGAACTATGTAAATCCAGTTGGTATTCGGGTATGTCTTTATCACTAGGGTATACAAAAATAGAATCCGGATATATAAAAAATACTAAACTATTAGCTGAAAAAGAGAAAATTCAGTCTGGGGCGCAATATGTTGTAAAAAAGATTATGACTGGCTGGAGAAAATATTATTTTAAGGAATTTTTATTGAGTATGATCATTGGTGCAAAGAGATGTCCTCAATGTGGTCATCCAATGATGGCAAATATAATGGGATTGAATGGTATTGCCTGTCCTGATTGTGGCTATAACCCCTATGTAACATTAATACTATACTGTGAGTGCGGAGCTTTTGAAGTTGTAAAAAGACAGCCGGAGTTAGATGAAGATTCGATTTTTAATTATCTAAACAATTTTTTCCGAGGTAGGAAAGACACTAGTTGCAAAGTCTGTGGAAAAGAACTCTTAGATGATAATGTTGAATTAAGAACAATGCTTTTGCCAGTTCCAATTCCATATACAGAATATAAAAATATAGATGACATTTATGAGAATAGCCAGTATTAATGAGTGTTAGAACGAAAATAAAATAAGATAGAAAAGTAGCGTGTTATAGTGCCTACAAGCGGGAGCGTCAGGTAGCTATACATTCTGTTTGATAAGGGAAAGATAACACATGAAATCGCAAAAGTATTAGAAGAGAGTGAGTTTGTTAAATTATTTATATAGGATCAATTGTATAAATCTGATTTTGATAAGTTAATAATGAAAGTGCATTTTGTGGTAAGAAAAATTACGGCTTAAAAAATAACAAATTTTCGTGTTTCTCTAAACCTGCTTCATGTAAACGAATAGAGCGCGGAGAACCTGATAGATGGGGCGGGTGTGGGATTTTCCAGCTTGTACTTTGGATTTATTAATATTCCGCCCAAGATCTCAACAGGATTATTTAAAGGACTTTAACAAGCTATATAGAGAATTGGCAAGAAACCGTTTAGACCTAAACTAATAAGCAGATGACGAGTACGCATTAGACAACTAAGGCGAGAGATTATAGCGGCGAAGGAGAGGTATATATGAGAATCGGAGAGGTGTGCTTACTAACAAGTGATGTTATTCGCTTAGCTAATTTTTATAAATTACTCTTTGGTATTGATAATGAAAGCAATGATGATACTCATCAATTCATCATATCAGAGGAAACTACATTGACAGTCTATAATGATGGCGTGGATCGTAAATCGAATCCGCATAATATTTGTATTGCATTTACTGTTGATGATGTTGATGTGGAATATGCAAGACTGGTGAAACTTGGGGTAGGAATTGTTGACCCTCCTACATTAAGACCTTGGGGGGCAAAAAATATGAGTTTCTTAGACCCTGATAATAATTTGATAACCTTTAGATGCTTTCCAAACAATGACCAAATACAGGCAATATAATAGTGACAAGCAGGGCAAGTGTATAAGCACTTGCCCTGCTTGTTGAGACCCAGCCCCCCCAATTCCCTATAAATGCCCCTGTTGGATCGGCTGCGCATCCGTTGGACGCTGGTATAGGAACGGACATTTAAGCGTCCGGAAATGGAGCCCACATCTGTGTTTTAACTGTCAGAAAAAGCAGGCGGGGTGACAAACTTATACCCTCGAAAACAAGCGTTTAATGTTCCGCAGGCATATTATTTGCCAGCTGGAGAGAAAGACAAAATCCCGCCCATGCCTACAAGAACAGGTTGCAAGGAGATATGACACAAAAACAGCCGATACAAGAAAAACCAATTTCATGCAGGTTTGCGGGGCGTTCTTATAAAGGCTTATGCGGATTTACAAGCTGTTTTGCTGCTGAAAGTCAATAAAAAATAGTGTCATCCATATAACTGATCCCCTAGAGGTTCAACGGTTTAAATAGATAAGGTTGGCGGACAACGATAAATAAGCATCCGCCACCCGCTTCTGTATAGTTTCCCATTCCGGTTGAGCAAACACGATACAGATATTGAGTATCGCCCGCCCCATTGGGGTGGAGGTGTCAAATTTCTCCGTATATAAAAATTAAGAAAACGGGCTGTAAATTTTAAGCGGGATGGATCCGGGAATCTGATATGTCCAAACGGGAAAAAATTCCATTTTAAAAGCAGGCAGCATGTATACAAGAACAAATATGGAAGAACGGAAGAAATCTATGAATGTGAATCGTGTGAAGGATGCCCGCATAAAAGTGATTGTTGTCCTAAAGCATCCAACAAAAGGACGATCCGCATGAATGAGGAACTAACCTCTATCCATCAAGAGGTGATCTCAAACCTTGAATCCATACACGGAGCACTTTTGAGAATGAACCGCAGTATACAGGCGGAAGGAACCTTCGGCGTTTTAAAATGGGATAAGTCTTACAAACGGCTAATCCGAAGAGGGGAGAAAAACGTAATTTTGGAACTTACGCTGATTTCCTGTGGCTTCAACCTTTACAAATATCATAATAAAAAGCAGAGAAAAGGTCTGGCTGCGTAAAATGAAAGAGTAATCCTCATAGCCTTATTAAGTGCACACTTTTTTACCAGGAAAAGCAATAATTACGGCAAATAATGTATAATAAAATGAAGAATCGCCAGAACCGGCATTTACCGGAACTGGCGATTCTTCATTATGGAGTTATTTTACAGCCCCTTTTCTCTACTAAGATGATTTCCGTCGGTGTAGGCAATGGCTCTGTATTTATTCCTGGATCTGTGACAATCGCGTTTCAAACTCTTTGTACGATATATCGCCTAAAGCCAATTGCGTACTTAATAAGAATATTTTTTCGTTTTTTGTATGTGTTCTTGATTCGAGAACCGCGATCCTTTCATCTTCATTGCTGAAAGGTTCTAATATATGCTGCTTGCGGTAAAACGCATCGAAATACCGCAAGCCGAACTTCCTTTGGGAAACTGCATTTATATGAATGCCATCTGAGTTACAAGTGAGTCCGGCAGCATCAACAAAGTAGCAGTAATCTTGTTCAAAAGCAAATTTTTTTAACTTCTCATTGATTTGCATATATTCGGTACAATTCTTTCCAAAACCTGATTGACCTAAAAAGCATCCCAATCCGCCAATGATAATTGGCATATTAGGCACCTTTAGTTCTTTTCTAAACCCATTCATGATTCTATTTAGTTTTTCATAATATATTTCATGCTTGCCGCCCATGCTGTCAGATTCCCCCTGATGCCACAGAATGCCTGTCAATTGACTGCTTTTCATAGCGAACTTGGCTTCACTGATTGCATGGTCATAGAGCGCCTTACCAACATCCCACTCATCTATTTCACTACCGCCTTCGGCACATGGTATAAGACCAATTTGACCTTCTTTGTATACACCGCACCACGCATCTGCAAAAGACGCCGCAAGACCGATCCCGGCCACTGAACGGTCAGAGTTGATGGGCTCAGCCATCATCTGCCATCTTCCGTTGCGCAGCATGACAATTCTCTCATTTACAATAGGTTTTACTTCATGGAGATGGCCACGACCAGCCATATTAGACTGACCAATCATCAAAAACGATTT
Source organism: Hungatella sp. SB206 (assembly GCF_051132295.1). Taxonomy (NCBI): domain Bacteria; kingdom Bacillati; phylum Bacillota; class Clostridia; order Lachnospirales; family Lachnospiraceae; genus Hungatella; species Hungatella sp. SB206. The sequence continues at coordinate 2,707,828 of NZ_CP096603.1, forward strand.
CACTGTATTTGTCATTTCTTACAAACTCCTTGTCTGTTCCATATTTCTTAAGCTGGCATAACTTACAATGTTTTGGCTTTATGCCTGCACGTTATCGGAAGTTCATCTCCGGCCACATTGATATCTTTCCTGTTGAACTTCTCCGGGCTTTCAAACGCGGCACGGGCAAATTGAGCGGTATTGTCGCCACAAGTCCACTTTACCTGGGTGTCAGGCTTCAATATACCGAAAAGCACGCCGTCCTTCAGCTCTGGCTCCATTTCCCTGGCGGACACTTCTTCAAAGCTCTCCATGAACTTGCACGGATGGAGAATTGTCCAATGACGAAAGCCGCCGTTCCTGATGAGTTCTTGATTGAGCAGCTCACGTGCAACATTGCCGCCCTGTACTCCTGTTCCTCCAACGATTAGTATTGGCTGCGATGCTTTTTCCATCATAAGTAAGACCTCCAATTTGGTTTCGTTGGGAGTATTATACTCCTATTGTGTTATTAAAACAATACTAAAGTTACTAATAACATTACCCTAGTAATGTTATTGATTTTTAGAGTAAAGTATTTTATAATGAAAGGCATACAGGAACGGAGGTGTTATGATGGCTGAAAAGAGAGCTACGAAGGAGGCGCTTTTGTCAACCGCTATCGGCTTGTTTCAGAAATTTGGTTTTGAAAACATCACCATAGATGATATATGTAATGAGATTGATGTTACGAAAACAGCATTTTATTATTACTACAAATCAAAGGATGAATTGATTCGTGATTATTTTTCCACTGATAATATGCTGAGCAGTGATGAATTAGCCTCTATTTTAAGTGCACATGACTATGCGAATCAAGTTTTGAGGATTATAGAAATACGCATCCGCCATGTCACAAAGGCCGGTGTTGCTTTGACAAAAGAGTTGTACCGCATATACCTTAAGGATGAGGTTATCCCTTTGCTGCCGGAACAGGGCGGGCTATCGGATATCGTAACAAACTTACTTGAGCGAGCCCAGCAGGAAGGGCAAATTAAGCGAATTGCATCTCCCAAGACACTGTGTGATTCATTATGTTGCTTATCAAATGGGATTCTTCTCAAATGGATTATGACAGGCGGAGAATTCGATGTTATCGATGAGAACCGATTGTTGTTTGAAGCGCTATTTTTATAGCGCAATGACGGTGTCTTTCAGCACGAAAAATTATTGTGCTTTCGCCTTCTTGGACTAAGGTGAATGTATTAAAGGAAATACCTCATTTAACTATTGTAGAAAATGAAAATCTTATTGCTGTGGGGGTAATGGGTATTGTCGGCCAACATCTTGAAAAAGGGAATTCATTAAGAGCGTGCAGAACAAGATCAATTATATGAGTCGGATTTTGATAAGTTGGTATAAATCAGGAAAATAGAGGCCGCATTGTAAGTAGATATTATTCTTCCATTGAAATCGGATGAAGGCAGGAGATTATGTGAAAAATTCGGAAATTACAAAAGCAAAACGGATTAATCTTTTCTATGACTACACAAGAATCTATAAACGTCCAGCGGCCAGAATCACTTTTCATGGGAAGTTTGCCGATCTATACTTTGGTAAAGGAACCTCTGTTTTACAGGGCCTTACCATGGAAGATGCTTATGAGGTGCTGAAAAAATATACAATAGAGAAGACCGTGTCTGGGGGGGGGAAAACGGATATATAGGGCGGAGTATGAGCGTAAATACAAAGCGGGCATATGAACGTGGACTCAAGCCACTGTCGCGGTTCACATCAGCAGCTTGCAATATCACAGCCTTTTATGATGCTTCTGTCATTCGGTACGTTGTCAAATGCTGCAATTTGGAACTTTTGGTTCAGATATACAAGGGAAAATTGGCAATGGCGCACGATAGTTAGGACAAGAGGTGGACGAGAAGATTACATATAATATATTCTATACCGCAATTACACGTACGAAAAGCATGCTGAAAATATACTGGAGCCCAGAAGCTCAAGAAAAGATTATTAATGCATTTGAAAAAGTGGATGTTAGTAATGAGGCTGTAATTTTTGCGGCGCAGCCATGATAAGGGAATGGAACTTATTTTTTTATTTCAGGATTTTCGAATAACGACAAATGGATGATTACGGTTCAAATCAGCAGTTGGATGAGAAAATTGTGAAGAATATCCATGCATTGCTGATGGAAAATATTTTTATCGGCGGAATTTACCGGAACGTGGATGTGTACATCTCCGGTGCACAGCATACGCCTCCATCTCCCAGCGAATTGTATCGAAATATTAAGGATTTTTATGCTGATTTGACTTGGAAGGGCAGAGAACTGAACCCGATTGAACTGGCATCATGGACTCATGCGGAGTTTGTGAAAATCCATCCGTTTCCAGATGGCAATGGGAGAACTTCCCGTTTGATTATGAATTATCAGCTTATGGCAAATGGGTTTCCTCCTGTGTCTATTGCAAAAGAAAATCGCCTGGAGTATTTTAATACCTTGGAGTCCTATGCAGTGGAAGGGAAACTTTCGCCATTTGCTGAGATGGTTGCGGAATTGGTAGAACAGCAGTTAGACCGCTATCTCAGCATGATGGAAGTGCCAAAATAAAATATCTATTTAAAAATTTTGCCGGTGCATTCACGTGATTTTAATCGTGAGTTAACCGGCAAAGTTTGTTCTGGATTCGCTTTTGCAGCATGTAAATATATGTGTCTGCCTACACGGCTCTTAAAAAATCCATTGTCAGTTTCCTGACTGTAACATAGTAAATCATCTATTAATTATTGAAGCATTGGATAGAAATATGGGAAAGCAGACATGAAGAGCCTGATGGAAGAAACGGACAAATGGTTACGCCACAGAATTCGGGCGGTGTATTAGAAACAATAGAAAAAGGTACGCACGAGATATCGGATATTTAGAGCATTACTCTTACCAGAGTGGAAGGTGCATGAATTGACAAACTGTCGAAAGGGAACATGGAGGGCGGGGGGATAATGTTGAACTCGCAAATTAAAAAGCCGGAGCGTTCTCCAAAAGAGCGCATGACATTTCCCTGCCGCTGTGGTAAAATGTTGGTATCTTAACAAAAAGGCGGTGAGGCCATGTCAAAGAAGGGCTATTCCAAGGAAGAACGGGAGCAGGTGGGGCGGGATTTGCTGGCGGTGGGTCTTGAAATGCTGTCCCAGCGGGGACTGAAAGGCACCACCCTCCAGGACATCCTCCAGGCTGTCGGCATCTCCAAACCGTTCTTTTACGGAAACTATTATTCCTCCCTGGCCGAGCTGGTGATCCACATCATCAACTACGAGATTACGCTTCTGCTACGGGAAGTACAGCAAAGCGCGGAAAACCAGGATATGAGCCTGGAAGAAATGATCCACCATTTTTTGGATATGGTCACACATAGCTGCCAGCACCATTTCTTTGTGATGACCCAAGAGGAGGAAATGTGGGTATATAAGCATCTAAGCCCGGAGGAGTTTGAAACTTACCAGCAGGGGCAGGCGCGGTTTTACGAACAGGTGCTGGCCCTCTGGCAGATACCCCAGGAAAAATGCACTCCCAAGGAGTTAGGCAACCTGATCCTCTCCGTCGTCCTGATCTACAACTCGGCGGCCCGGTCACTCCCGTTCTTTTTCCCGGAGGAATTGGAGCGTACAGCCCAGGCCCAGGCAACTGCCCTTTCCCGGTATCTGGCCTCCCTGGCTGACACAGGCGGATAACAGTTTACGGCGCATCGTTCAAACGGTGCGCCGTTTTTCTATGCGCGGGGGCTTGCTTTTTTTCAAGTGCTCAGGTATAATCTATTTTAAATACTATCGCAATAACAATAGTAATTAAAAATGCTTATGGTCACACTGGTCAGAAGTGACAAAGCAGTTAGCGAGTGTTGGTGCGAAGTATTTTAGTGTCTTTAATCAAAAGGCATAAAATTATTTCAGAATATTAGTATGGGAGGAATATTAGCATGGGACTGTTTGGAAAATTGTTTAAGGGGCCTCAGGTAGATATGGCAAAAAGTGATGCCAACCGTAAAAAAATGCGTGCTCTGTTCAATCAAGTGGTAGAAAACGGCGACGACTACAAAATCCTTTTTGGCTACACGGAAGATGTTGGGCGTTTCAATTACGGTATCGTCCACGGCAGCAAAACCAAGATCGGCAATCTGATCATAGGCTGGAACGAGGCCAGTCAGATTATTGTTGTAATTCCTACTGTTCCTGATCTGTCGGGCTGCGGTGACGCCACTTTCTATCGGCGGAGCGACATTTTGAAGGCATATCAGAACAAATTCCCCACGGATGAATTTATTATTTATCCGGATAGGAAGAGCTACATCGGTATCAATGTTTATGAATGGCTGGAGGACGAGAAACTGTATGTCTATGTTTCCCAAGATGAGGAGGTAAAGGCGTTTACCGATTTCTTCTTGAAGCAGTTCCAGAAGAAATAAGGAGGTGTTTTCATGCCCTGGGGACAGATTGGAGCCGTGCTGGCTGTTCTGGTAATTGTATTTATCGCCGGAAACCTGTGGTTTCATTTTGTGGAAGCAATATTAAACCAACTGAAAAAATGGCTTTTCAAAAATAAAAAACCGACAGCATGGCACACCCTGCCGTCGGAAGAACGGGAGGCAAAAGAGGATGGTCGATCCTGATAAAATCAGGAAACGTGCGCAGGCAGCGACGGAGAAAGCAGCTGAATCGCTTCAAAAGTCATTGGAGGAAAGCAATCAGCAGATTGAGCGGATGCGGGAAAAATTGAACGTTTCCGCAGAACCTGACGGCGCTGCACAGGCTGGAACCGCTCAATCCGCCGCTGACGCACAACTGCAGGTCGAAATATTAGGTAAAATGTTTAGCCCAGAAATGATACAACAAATATCCTTGTCCGAGGAAATGATCCAGCAAACGGTAGATCAGAAAGTTACTGAGGCTGCCGCTATTGGAGTTGATGGCCTTATGAGGCAGATGTTTGGTGAAGATATGGGGATTATTACTGCCGCCTTGGAAACGCTGGCCATGGAAGACGAAGAGGATGCGTCTGAGGAACGGGAACTTGATCTCGCATTGGAACGGGAACTCTATGCACTTTTGGATCAAAAGTTAGCGCAGATCGAGACTCTCCCGGAAGCTGAACCTGTTACATACCCTAAAAACGCTCCCCAATGGAAACATTTTGGCGTTTTACTTTCGGGTATGATTTCCAGCTTGAATAGCCATGATTTGGGCGGCATGGACGTGGAGCTGCATACCCCGGTTATGGAACAGAAGATTGTTTCCCTGATGCGGCGTTCCTGGGGGATCAATGGCCGTAGTGAATTGTTGGATACCATTCGATATTTAAGCCAGGAGGGCTATGAGCTTCGGTATCAAATCTATTGTGAGGCAGATACTGTGGAGCAAGTGCTGGAAGATTCCATGGACGAGGAAGATCGGGAGTCTGCGAGCCGTGGCTGGCGGTTTGCACAGCATTATAAAGCGCGTTATATCCCCGGCTTTATGACCGGCTGGGATGTCGGGCGGGCGGCTATGCTGGCCCGCTGGGGTTATTATCTCGGCTGGATCACCGAGGGCGAAGCGGAAGGGATTTTATGGGAACTTTCTCAACGGGCGGTAGAAAGTCTGCATAGCTGGCGTGAATTTGCAAGTTCTTACTTGTTCGGCGGCCTGATGTGGAAGCTGCTTTGCGGAGACAGTGCGGCTGAAAGTTATCTGGGTTATCTGACGGATGCCGCCATTGATTTGCTTACCGGAAAACCGGAAGATAACGAGGGACAATGGAAAGAGTGCCCTTGGCCTGGGGCGCGGAAGATAGGATTTTAAGGATGAACGACCAGAGCGGTAAATAGCTAACTTCCCGTTTATCGGGCTGATTTTCATACACGCCAGATAGAAAGGAGAACACCATGAGCGATTTATACACAAGATTTATGAAATGGGTCATGCCGTTCCTGCAAGCTAACTGGCAGCTCTTTCTCATTGTGGTGGGGGCGCTGTTTCTGCTGGGGGCGATCTTCCGCTGGAAATGGGTCTGCGATCCTCAGGGTGAAAATACGTGGGACTTTCGTGCCTCCGTCTATCGGCATTTTGGCGATAAGGGATATCGCATCCTGCAAGGGCTCGGCGGAATTGTTATCATCCTGTGCAGCGTGGTGCTATGGGTACTCATGTAAAATTAATGTTGGAAAAGGAGATTAATTATGGGATTGTTTGGATTTGACCCGGTAAAAGAGGCAGGCGGCTGGGAAGCTGCTATGACCGAGGAAGAGATTGCCAAGATGGAGAAAAAGGGCTACGATATGTCCTCTGTCCGTGGCAAGCAGGCGGAAATTGCCGCACAGGAGGAGACCGACGAGGCAGCCTTTGCGGAACAGCGCCAAGCCACCGCTATCCCCACGGATTTGAACAAGCTAACGCCTTACCGCTCTACGCCCCGCAGTACGGAAAGCGTTTTTTTCCGGGACGTGGCTGGAAAAGCACCCCTGTTTGGCAAAGACAAATGGCGTAATAAATTCGCCAATGCCCCCCTGATATACGGCGCGGTGGTGCAGGCCAACAGTAATCTATGGCTCCCTGGTACAGAGGAGTACCTTCCCGCTGTTTTTGTGTTCGCCCTGGACAGCGCCCATATTTATGATATTGAGTGGCTGACGGCCACGGCGGAGGCCATCAGCGAAATGAAGGTGAGTGACGCCGTTCCCGCCGACTGCCGGGAGTTCATCGATATCCTGCGGGACGATGAGAGCGAGTTCTGCTTCCCGCTGGGAGCTTCTCTGGCTGGTGGTGCGGACGCATGGTGCGTCACCTTTAAATTTGACAAGCAGACGATTCTGCCCGGAAACCGGCTGCCGGAGGATGGGATCGTGCCGTTCCTGCTGGAGGCCCAGCCGAAAAAGCAGATGACCATTCAACTCTCCCCGATCCCTGGCAAGTATTATTTGGCGTGATTTTTCACAGAGTGCTTCAGGCCACTGTGGCCCGAAGCTGACAAAAAAGCACGACGCCTTTGCGGCTGTCGTGCTTTTTTTTGATTGGCTGCTTATGGCAGCCAAAATACAGGATCAAAACAAAAAAGCTGGTGGAAAACGCGGAGGTGAATTACGTCGAGATGATGTTTGAAATGTACGGGGAGCCGGAAACCTCATATGGCGATATTACCCGGTACTTCACCACACAGATTATTCTGGTATATGATAAATATCTACTTCTGAACTTTGGTTTTCTTCTCCTTTAAATCGTTCATCATAAAGCTCGAAATCATCCCGATTATCAATATCATTCTGTAACACCGCTTGCGAAACAGAAATGACCGCTCACGAAAATTGGCTTTTCTGCGTTTGATTTGTGTGGTATTATAATATATAAAACATTTTTTCAGATAATGAATTGCTTTGGATAAATCAAAGAGCCTTTTTATTGCCTGTATCATAAAAACTGAAAATAATTTTATTTTAGATTGGAAAAGAGTATGGCCAGAACGAAAAGAAGACAGGAGGCGAGGCAGTGCCAGACATGATTCGCATAGCAGCCTGTGATGACGATGTACAGTTTTTGAATAAATTAACGAGATATATTGATGAAATCCTTGAGGGAAAAACCGGTTATTTTTTGACGAAATGTACCAGTGCAAAATAGCTTTTAGCTTATACAAGAAATCAACATTGTGCAAAATAAAGAAAAAACGGAGCATATAATATGGAAAAAATTCTTCTGGTTGAGGACAACCCTGCCGCCTCAGAACGAATCAGGAAATTCATTGAAAATATAGATCCCGGATATGAGGTCATCGTCTTTCCGATGGCGGGGGAGGCCTATTCCTATGCGTGCAGGGAGTCTGTTTCCCTGTTTATTTTGGATATCCAGCTGGCCGATTACAAAGGGACGAATCTTGCGAGGCAGCTTCGGGCGCTGGAGGCATATAAGTACACCCCGATTCTATTTGAAACAGCGCTGGCCGGAGAGGAGCTGACGGCATACCGGGATGTGCAGTGCTATGGATTTTTGATAAAGCCTTTTACGGAAACAGAATTTCGGGAGGCGTTTAACAGCGCTATTGGCTTATCCAGACAGCTTCGCCCCGCCGGGAAAAAGCTTTGCCTTGAGCAAAAACAGTTTATTTTAGAGTATGACGTGTCCAGTATTGTATATTTGGAAGCCTATGGCAAAAAAATAGTCATTCATACCGACAGCCCGCAGCTTGGGCAGAAGCAGGATACCATTTCGGGGTATTCCCTGGCGCGGCTGCTGGAGATGCTGAACGATCCGTCTTTCATCCAATGCCATAAAAGCTATCTTGTTAACCGGAGCTATATAGAAAAAGTCAACAAAACGGACAGGCAGATTGTGCTTAGAAACCACAGCGAAATCATTCCTGTGGGGACAAAGTACCAGTCTGCGCTATGGTGAACGGCATGGATACAATCTTAAAACTGCTGCAAATACTGCTGGATGCGGGACTGATTTTGCAGTGCTGTCAGGCCGTCTTTAAACAAAGAGAGGACAGGGAGAAAAAAGACTTCCTGCTGTTACCCATCATTACGATTTTTTTTATGGCAGCGAGAGCGGAGCTGTCGGTTGGAAGCAGTCCGTCAGGACCACAGTTTGCCGCAGAAGGGTATGAAATTGCGCCCTCCAATAATGTGGTATTGCTGCTGATTCTGATCCTGCTGATTTTACTGATGAACAGCGTCTATTATAAATTACCGGATAATGGCTGGGCGTTTTGCGGAACCATGGCAGTTGTTTCACTTTATCTGCTGGTTCGGACCGTCAGTGTGGCCCTGCTCTCCCTTTGCGGCATATGGGGCAATGGAATCCTGATCGGCAGCAGGCTGTTGTCGCTTTTATTTATCTTCCTTCTGTCCCATACAGACGCCTTTGACCGGGGCAGAGATACGATGAAAGATGGCGGCTTTACCGCAAGGCTTGTATCTGCCAATATTGGAATTATCCTGATTATGGCGCTCTCCATTTTTTCTTTCGATATCAGCCGTTTTATGGGGCATTTAAGAATCATCGGCGTTATCCTGCTTTTCTGTCTTCTGGCTGACGGTGTGCTGCTGCATTACAATCAGCGGAGAATCCAGGAGCAGAAGTATATCCAGATGATAGAACAGTATGTACCGATTGTAGAGGAATTGATTTCCCAGGTCAGGGCACGGCAGCACGAATTTAACAACCGTATTATGTCCATAGAATCCGCCGTAAGCTCCGCCGCAACACTGGAAGAGGCGAAAGAAAATGTGGCGGCACTGATGAAAGGGATATCGCTCTCTCCCAGGGATCGTGACTTACTGGTCTGTGACAGTAAAATAATCGCGGGGATGCTGTATGGCAAAGTAAAACAGGCTGAATTTTTAGATATCAGCATAGAACTTGACTTTCAAGGTCTGTTTAAGAAAAGCGCCACACCGGAGACTGAATGGATTGAGGTAATCGGTATCCTGCTTGACAACGCGCTGGAAGCTTCTTCGGCCGGGGATACCGTTTATTTGAAAACCCGCCAGGAGGATCGATATCTGGAATTAACCGTGTGGAATCCGGCAGCGCCTTTATCCAATACGGAATTCATGAAACTGTTTGGCAAAGGCGTTACCACGAAAAAGGACCGGTCTTCCCACGGTTTTGGACTCTACAACGTGCTTAAGCTGGCGGAACGCTGCCATGGGAAAATTGTGACACGGAATGAAACAGTGGGTCAGAAGAATTATGTGGTCTTTGGCATTCTTCTTCCGTAGGACAGAACGCTAACGTATCGGTGAAGAATAAAGGTATAAACGTGGGGTTTAAGGGAATGAAAATCATTTTGTTCCCCTAAACCCCACACTGGTTCCCGGCTTATTGATGCAACCAAAGTATACTGATATACTTGAAAAAAAACAAGAAGGGAATGATTGAAATGTTTTATTTAATGAAAACGGAATGGAAAAAGGTCCGGGTGCCTGTATTGATGATCACGCTGCTTTTGACTGCGGTATCCTGTATTTTGACCTGTACACTGGATAAGAGTTACCGGCTGTGGTTCCGGCTGGATTCCTGGGAAATCGGAACTGCATTTTTCGCCCTGCTGTTTCCCTTATTTGTGGTAATACCGGTGTGCTGGAATCTATATTATGAGCGGAAAAATAACTTTTTACTGTATGTGCTGCCGCGTGTCAGGCAGAGAAGGTATCTGACCGCAAAATGGCTGGTCTATGCATTATCTGCATTTTCGATCCTGTTCATCCCCCTGATGCTGTCGGCCGCCGCTGCATTATACGTGAATCAGCCGGTGCTTTATGAAAATGAATCCTTTAGCCATGTTCTGATGGAAACCTATACTCAGACGCCTCTGGTCTATGCATTTCTCCTGTCAATGTGGAAAGGAATGATCGGGGTCCTGGTTATGACCTTGGGGTTTGTTTTATCCATGTATGTAAAAAATATCTTCGTGATTCTGACTGGCCCGTTTATCTATCTGATACTGGAAAATTTTATTCTGTCCATCCTGCAGCTGCCTAAATACCGGCTTGTTACAGCTTTTGAACCGACGAGTATGGCAGACGATGCGATCACGGCCGGTTCTATGATAGTGGGGCCTGTGCTGCTGGTTATCGTGATTATTGTTTCTGCGCTTTATTTGACGAGAATCAAAAAGGCTTCTGTGGCAGAGGGATAGGAGGAGATGGCTTTGAGGATGCTGGCAAGAAACCATATACGGCTTACCATGCGCGGAAAGCTGCCTGTTTTTCTCGCAGGCTGTCTGGTTTTTTCACTCAGCGGCAGGATCAATATCAGACTGACCTTTGAGCAGTACTTACTGTCTGTTGTCTCCGACCACTATTATCTGATTTATTTTGTAATTCCAATGGTACTTCTTACTTATTATTCCTGGATGGAAGATGACAGCGAAATCACCATCCTGCGTTTTCGCAGCTATTTCTCCTATTTTTGCAGGAAATGGCTGGCTGCCGGAGCGGCTGCACTTGCAATCCTCTCCGTTCAAACTGCGGTGATTCTTTTGACCGGCGCCGGACTCGCCGGCGGCAATCACTGGGGGCTTTTGGAGGGGACAGCCGTTTCGGAACTATTCTCTGTTCTGGAACGGTATTTTAAAAATCCAGCGTCTGCGTTTGCAGCGTATTCTGGGTTTCAGATGGCGGGAACCTGGTTTATGGCAGGCTTTTGCATGTGGCTTGGCCACTTTGCCGGAAGCAGATGGACGGTGTGGATTCTTATGTTTCTCTACGTGCTTGCCGCTGTGTGGATCAAAATACCGCTTCTGCAGGGGTTTCCTGTCACAGGACTGAATCATCTGCTGATCCTGCATCACAGCCTGGGAGGCGGCCGTATGGCTGTCACAGTCGTCACGGTCGGTCTGCTGACAGTTATAATGCTGGTGACGGCACGTTTTCTATGGCGGTTCCGGTTTCGATATGTACCTGTCTTTCACCGGGGACTGGTTCCGTATTATATGAGAAAATTATGCTCAAAAAAGAATCTGGCGGTTCTGTGTGCTGTGATTGCCGTAATCGCAGGATATAAGGGACTTACTTATCCGAACGAAAGTACGGCAGAAGATTGGGTCTTTCTTTTGTTTTCCGGACATGGGACCGGTTACCTGCATATTCTGTCTTTCCTTGAGATGCTGATTGTAAACGGTTCTCCAATCTATTTACTGGCGGCTTTCATGGAAGAGACGGTGAGCGGTCAGTCGCTGTTCGTTTCAATCCGGGCAGAAGGGCGGCGGCGAATGGTGCTCTCTCTATGGACCGCAAGTTTCCTGTTTCTTTTCCTGTACTGCGTGTTTTGGCTAATTGGCGGATTACTTGGAATTCAGTTTTTGGGATTTCCGATTACGAAAAATGGGTGGAAATGGCTTACCGGCTCCGTCAGCCTGAAATTTTGCGATATGCTGTTTCAATATATGGTGATGTTTACCATCTATCTCTGCACGAAACAGATCACGGCAGGATTCCTGGCGTTAATCGGGGGCAATTTTTTATGCGTCCTGCCGTTTGGAATTGCGGCATTTTGTCCTTTTGGCTTGTCAAGTATGGTCAGGATGGGGACAATAGGGACGTCCCAGGGAATCACGTTTCTGATTGTTTTTGACATTCAGATTTTGATGATTCTATTTTGGGGGATGTGGAACTTGAGATATGGATATCGGAGGTTGTTCCGTTAAGAGTAATGAAATGATAAAACCATAAAATCAGGAGGAAGTAATGGACGCATATATTGAACTTAAGAATATAACAAAATGCTTTGGACAAAACGTTATATTGGAAAATATCTCCTTTGCAGTGAAGCAGGGAGCGGCAGTGGGCCTTGTGGGGGCCAACGGGAGCGGAAAATCCGTATTATTTAAAATTCTCTGCGGTTTTGAAAGTCCGGATTCAGGCCAGGTTCTTATTCGCGGTAAACAGTTGGGGAAGGGGCGGGATTTTCCTGAACAGGTCGGTGTATTTATCAATTCCCCTGGTTTTGTCGGTATCTATAGTGGCCTGCAGAACTTAAAATTTCTGGCTGCCATTCAGGGTAAGATTGGTGAAAAAGAAGTTCGGGAGGCCATGCTGAAGGTGGGGCTGGACCCTGACAACAGAACAAAAGTGGATAATTACTCTCTTGGTATGAAACAAAAGCTTGGCCTGGCACAGGCGATTATGGAAAACCAGGATATACTTGTTCTGGATGAACCGTTTAATGCGCTGGATTATAAGACTTATGAGGAGATGAAGCAGATGCTGCTGGAACTAAAAGCGGAAGGAAAAACGATTTTTCTCACGTCCCATCATTACCAGGATATTGAACTGCTGTGCGACCAAATTTATCTGATTGAAGATCATAAAATTGTTTCGGCATGAAAATATGGGCAATACTCAAAATTTTTATCCAGCGATTTGCCGGTGTCTACCAACTCCGGGAGATATACGAAACAGTCAACCATCAGAAGGCATATCGTTATGTGAAACAGTGTATTGCAAAGAATTAGCCGTTGGATGAGAAAATTGTGAAGGATATCCATGCATTGCTGATGGTTTATTAGAGAAGAGGGGCTGATATTAACGATAAACGCAGTAAAGTATACGCATGTATGCAATTGCACTTAAAAGACTGTATGATGATATAATCGAGGAAAGAGCGAGGCCGTCGATATCCGGCATCTTCCGGTCGATGAGGATCATATCGTAATAATTCCTGTGTCCCACATCGATTGTACCCGTTCGATGGCCCTGCGTCCGCTGTCCCCCCCCATTCGGCGGTGATTTCCATTTCATTGAGCGTGGCTACGGCGCTTTCGCATACCGCCACGTCATAGTCCACTACCAGAGTCCTCAGAGCAACTGGGTTGGTTCCCTGGTGCCCACAAAATAGAACTCACCGCAAAAATCTATAAACCTCCTCGGCGCTTCTCCGATCGTACAATGCGTTGCAAAAAGCCTGAAACGTCTCCTGGGCCGTCATTGTTTTTTCCATCGATCTCCACCTTTCCATGACCAGCAATGGTTTTGCCCACGCCGGCGCCGCCGGGTATAGTATTTTCTTTTAAGGCTTCTCCTGCGCTTCAGAAAGGGGATCTGTAAACGAGTAAAAGTTTTTGTCACTTTTTTTGATCCTGTACATGGCCTGGTCGGCGCGGGAGAGAAGTTCCTTTTCGTCCTGACCATCCCTGGGATAGACGCTGATCCCGATACTGGCAGTCATTTCAACAAACAGATACTCTGAGAGCCTGAAAGGCTGCCTAATCTCAGAGAGAATCCGTTCGCAGACGTGCCGGATCTCTTCGTCCGCCATGATCCGGCTCAACAAGAGAACGAACTCGTCGCCGCCCATATGGGACACGATATCGCCGCCGCGCACGGCACGGATCAGCCGTCTGGCTGTCTCCTCCAATACCAGGTCACCCTTTTCATGGCCATAGGTGTCGTTGACCTCTTTGAATCCATCCAGATCCATGTAGAGGACAGCAAGCAGCTGCCCGCTGTTTTCTGCCTCCAGGAGCAGCCGGGACAAGATTTTGTGAAACAGTCTGCGGTTGGGAAGTCCGGTGAGTGCGTCGTAGTTTGCCATACGGGCTAACTTTTCCTCCGCCCGCTTCCGCACCTTGATTTCCTCCCGTAGTGCCTTCGTCCGCTCATCTACCAGAAAGCGCAGGTGCTCATATAAATAGGCGTTTTCAAGAGAAATGGCCAGCTGTGCCGCAATGGGCATGAGGTTTTCTTTTCTCCGCTGGTCAAAAACGCCCGCGGCCAGGTTGTTTTCCAGGTAAAGGATGCCCTTTAGCTCCCCCTTACTGAGGATTGGCATGCATAGGACTGACTTGCAGTGGTTCACTTTGATATGGATGTCCTTCCCGAAGACTCTGGAGTTCTCTCCGTCTTCCAGGATCACGGCCTCCAGTGTTCTTTCTGCATACGATACGATGCTCAGCGGAATATCCCGGTCCTCCGCCGGCCGCTTTGATACGATGCATACATCCTTGGCCCCGGAATGGCCCTCCGCCTGGATCTCATACCCGGAATCTGTCTGGCTCAGATAGTAGATATGCTGTGCTCCCGCGCATTCCAGGAGACTGTGGATCAGCTTTTCCAGGATGCCTTCCAGTTCAAGTTCTTCCGAAATGGCCTGGGACGCCTTCAGCACAGAGCGCATATCCAGCGAAGCGGTGGTGCGGATAGAATCTTCAGACAGGGTGCTTTGCCGGCTATCGTTCTTCCACAGGCCCGCCAGATCCGGGTAGTCCTGCCGCATCCGGGCGCACTTACCCTCTGCACCCCAATGGCTGTACAGCCGGTAGGTATCCGACAGGTAGTGTCTGGCCGCCGATTTGATCCCCAGCCTCTCATAGCGCAGCGCGGCCACATCGCAGAGGATGGCATGATGAAGGCTGCGGTCATGCTTTTTTGCGGCCTCCAGGGCATCTTCGTAAAGCTGCAGGGCCTCTCCGATACAGCCTTTGGCTGCTTTCCGCTCCGCCTCGATCACAAGATAAAGATGTCCATAATTGCAAAACGCGTCGCTGCTTCGTTCTTTCAGCCAGTCCTGGTTTTCTTCCAGGACACGCAAAAACATCGGCCTTGTCTCCGGCTCATAATCCCCGGTCTCCAGAACCTGGCAGATGGACAGGGAATACAGGAAATTGTGGAGCGCTACGTTGTAAAAGCTGGAAACATACGGGAGCAGAGGCACAGCGTCTCTGCACAGCCGGCAGGCCGTGGGATAATCCCGGTAGATTACTGCCGACAGAGCCCGAATGACATGGTAATAGCTGATTGCCTGCAGGTTATGGGAAAACCGCTCCAGATGGGCCTGTTCGGAAAATCCGTTTCCATCAAAGCTTCCGGTGAGGGAGAGCTCCCCGCGGATACTCCTGCACAGCTGTTGAAAACTCAAAAAGCTGCCCAAAGCATGGTCGCTGCCGGTTTTCTCTGCAAACTTAACTCCGGCCTGTACCTCGTTCCACAGCTCATCCACATGGGCCGCGCTTTCCATGACCGCCATCATTAGCCCATAATAGCCGTAGCAGGCGTACTCAAAGTCTCCCATTTGGGCGTTGCCCTTTATGGACTCCTTTGCATAGGGGATCTCATTGACCACATCTTCGAACCAATGGCCGGTATGGAGAGCAAACATACAGTAGATGGAGTGGATTACCTCCCTGTACTGGTGCTTTTCGGCCAGACGCATAGCCGACTTTCCGGCCGCGTAAGATGTCCGGTAATCCCTGCGCAGTTCCCCCAGAGGCATCATCACATTGGAATACATCTGCAGGGCATGAGGAGTATAGCCATGCCGGAACATGCGCCGCACAGCCGTAAATACCGTCCAGTAGGAATAATCGGGATTAAAGAAAAAGGTCGGGCCGCACAGGCGGCAGAGCAATTTACTGATCCCAGCCTCCACCGGGTCTTCGGCTTCTTTGAGATTCAGGATATCTTCCGCTCCAAGGGCCTCCAGCTCCTGATAAAAGGATGCGATATCCCGCTCCAGGGTCAGCTTAATATTTTCTTCGGGGAAGGTGACTCCCAGCTGTCTAAGCAGGGCGAGCCCGATCTCAAAGGCGTCCTCATACCGGCCCCGGTTGGAGAAGCTTGATATCTGCAGGCGGCAGCTGTCTACCAGCTCAGTGGGCTCCGTCACCAGATTACAGAGCATTCCGTAGATCCTGTCGCATTCTTCCTCTTTAACAAGATTGCACAGCGCCGCATGATATTCCATGTAGATTTTGGTGAGGAACGGGCGGTTTTCCGGGCGCTTCAACTCCGGCTGGGAGAGAAGGAGGTTAAGGTACCGCTCCGCAGTATCGAAGGCGGATACCAGCCCGCACCGGTGCGCCGTATCCAGCAGGAACTCCTGAATCCGGCGCCGTTCTTCCTGATCCTCCGCCTCCCCAAGCCCTATTGCGTAGTGGTCCGCGATTTCAAATACCCGTTCGTCCAGATCGCCTGCGGCGCACAAGCGTTCCTCATACCGCTTTCCAAGCAGGTAATGGACATTTGTCCGCACCTTTTCAGGCAGAGCCGTATAGAACACCTGCTGAAACCGGTCGTGGGCAAACTGATACATGGTCTTCAGGCCGGTTTTCCCATCCTTTTCTATGGGATAAACCGCCTCCTGTGCCACCGCCGTAATCAGCCTGCGGTTGATTTCACGTTCCGGCAGGCCACAGACAGAGGACAAATCCTCCACAGAAAAGCTCTGACCGATACAGGCGCCAAAGGACAGCAGAGAGATTGTCTCCTCCGAAAACTGATTCAGATTTTCCGTCAGGAAGTCCACTACATTCTCCTGAGCGGGGCAGGCCCGGATTTCCGCCTCCTTCCAGCTCCAGCTTCCGGTGTCCATATCCAGCTTCAGGTAGCCTTTTGAATGGCACAGCCGCAGAAACTGCTTGATGTAAAATGGATTTCCCTTGGTCTTCCTATAAAGGATTTCCGCCAGCGCGGAAGTCGTGTCCGCTTCCGTTTTGAATATATCTCCCAGCATCTGTGCGGTGCTTTCCGGGTCCAGCCCTTTTAAGTTGAGCTGCGTGACCCGCCCGCCCCGCTGTATGATTTTATTCAGGCTGAGGGTGAGCGGATGTTCGCTGCTTACCTCATTGTCGCGATAGCAGACGATAATCATTAAATCGTGGATATCCTCATTTTTGAACAGCTCTTCCAGCATTTCCAGGGAGCCCATATCCGCCCGGTGCACATCGTCCAAAAACAGAACCAGAGGATGCTCCGGTGCAGCCAGCAGGGACAGAAGCTTTTCCAACACGGCTTTGAACCTGGTCCGCTCCTCCAGCGGCCCCATGTCCTTAGCGGTTGGCTGATTGCCGGTCAGCAGGGCCAGTTCCGCCACTTTACCGGTCAGCAAAGCCGCGTCTCCGCCCAGGTGCTCCGACAGTGTCTGTTTCCACTTGACGATACTCTCCTCCGGCTCCATGAAGATCATGCTGCAAAATTGTTTTATGGCTTCAAAGAAGGCAAAGTAGGGTACGTTGGCGTGATACTGGTCAAACTTTCCTTGCAGAAACATACCGCTGGTCCGCTGAGCCGCCTCCTGAAGCTGATTGACCAGCGAGGTCTTTCCAATGCCGGAATAGCCGCTGATGGAGACAAGAATCTTGGAACCGGACGCCACTTCCTTGAAGTCACTCTGCAGCTGGGTGATTTGTTCTTCCCGCCCATACAGCCGGTGGGTGAATTCAAATCGCCGGCTGAAATCCTTTTCGCCAAGCACGAATGCCTTTTCCCTTTGGCACCGGGTCAGATCATAAAGAAGGCCCTCGCTGCTTAAATAGCGGTCTTTTGCCATCTTGGACAGGAGCTTATCTATGACGTCCGCAAGCATGGGAGGCACATTGGGCAAAATTACGCGAAGATTCGGCGGTGTCTTCGCAATATGAGAAAAAACCAGTTCTGTGGGGGTCTCCGCATCAAATGGATGACGCCCTGTCAGCATTTGATACAATGTTATGCCCAGGGAATAAAAATCTGCGCGATAATCCAACTCCGCATTCATTCGCCCGGTCTGCTCCGGGGCGATGTAGCGGAGAGTCCCCTCAATATTATCAAGTCGGGTCCCCGACATCTGTTCGTGCATAAACATGGAGGAGATACCGAAGTCCAGCACCACCACCCGGCCGGACTCCGCGTCATACATGATATTGGAGGGGTTTATATCTTTGTGGATGATGCCCGCCTCGTGTATGTCCCGCAGGCCCATCACCAGCTGTTTTGCGATCCGGTAGAAATCCGACATCTCCAGGGCGCCCTGTTTCAGCAGCCTGCTCAGCGTGATCCCCGGACAGAATTCCTCCACCAGATAGCAGCGCTCGTCCAGCGTGACCTCGCCAAGCGCCTTTACCACATAAGGGCTGTCTATCCGCTGCATGATCTGATATTCGCGCCGCAGCCGCGCAGCCGCCTCCTGAGTCATATGTTCCTGGCCTCCGGTCTTAAGTACCACCCAGCTGCCGGTGTGGCTGTCCTTTCCGCGAAGCAGTTTGCTGGACGGAGAGATATATATCACTTCTAAATTCGTATATTGACACATCACATGCTCACCCCTTCCGTAAAAAGTACTCGTCTTTATCGCCGGCCTTTGCAGCATACATGGCCTCGCGGGCCCGGCGTATTATTTCATCCAATGATTCCTCTGCATTCCGGAGTACTGTGCCGGCAAAGCAGGTCACCGAATCCGGGTCCACGTAACGGCTTTCATAATAAGCCCGGAGAATAGCTGTTTCTTTCTTATGGGCAACTTCTATGGAGCTTATGTGGCTCATCACAATCAGAAATTCATCCCCGCCCAGCCGGACCAGCACATCGTCCACCCGGGTGTGGGCACGCAGAAGGGAGGCGAAGTGGAAGATCAAATGATCGCCCTCCACATAACCGTACTTCTCGTTGAACTTTTTCAATCCGTCCAGTTCAAACAGATAAACAGCGGAGGAAGACTCATGCCGCAGTGATTTGGCTATGGTGTACAATCCCCGGCGGTTGAGCAGGCCGGTCATGGTGTCTCTGCAGTCCTCATCCTGTAAGGACTGTATTCGTGCCTGAAGAGTGTGGAGGCTCATCGCCCGCAGGACCCTCCTGCGCAGCGACTCCTGATTGTGGGGCTTAGCCGCATAGTCGGCGGCGCCAAGTTCCATGGCGCTGCGCTCCAGTTCCATGTCCAACGGTCCCGTAGCGACGCACGGCGTCTCCCAGGCGCCCCGCTCCTTTTGAATCGCAGTCAGGATATCAGCTCCGCCTTGGAGTGTTAAGCTAAGAATCACGGCCGATATCTGATGCGGATGGTTTCCCAGGGTTTTAACTGCCTGCTCATAGCTGGCCGCCTCCAGTACCTTGAAGCAGTCGGAGAAGGCTCTATGCATCTGGGCACGGTATTCCTTGTCCTCATCGGCCACCAGCAGAACCCTGTCCATGCGGTCCGCAGAGCCGGAAGACCGGCTGTTATTTATATCTGCGGGAGGGGCCTGCGCTGTCAAGACCAAAACAAAATTCTCCACAGGCATAGGCTTGGCAAAATAATAGCCCTGGGCGTAGTCACACCCATCGTTTTGAAGCCTCTCCAACTGTTCCCGGGTCTCCACGCCCTCAGCCACCACGCTCAATTTCATCCAACGGGCCAGGTCCACGATAAAGCGCAGGATGCCCTGGCCGGTGGGTCTTGTAATCTCAGTCTGGATAAACTTCATATCCAGTTTCAGCACGTCGATAGGCATTTCAGTGAGCATATTCAGCGAAGAGTAGCCGCTGCCGAAATCGTCCATCTCAATGACGAAGCCCAGCCTGCGCAGAGTGCCCAGGGTCTCAATGAGCTGTCTTGAAGTATCCGTGTACGCGCTCTCCGTGATCTCCAGGTGCAGACGGGAGGGAGAAAGTCCGTGCCGTTGTACGATCCCTGTGAGAAGATCCACCAGGTTTGTGTTGTAAATATCCATCCGTGAGACGTTGACGGAAATGTTAATACGTGGATAGCCCTTCTCATCCCATGACTGCATCAGTGCGCAGACCCGCTCCCAGACATATTGATCCAGCTTAGTGATAAAGCCGTTGCGCTCAAATATGGGGATGAACTCCGCAGGCGGCTGCAGGCCCCATTCCGGGTGGTTCCAGCGCACCAGCGCCTCGGCCCCCGCCAGCCGGCCATCCCGGATCTGGTACTTTGGCTGTAAGTAGACCTCAAACTGACCCGTGGCCAGAGCCGTCTCCATGCCGTCCGTGATGGCCTGCCGGCGCAGCAGCGTGCCACGCAGTTTGTCATCGTAGAGGGCAAAGTGTCTGCCATACTTTCCCTTGATGCTGTGCGCCGCCAGCAGCGCCCGGTCACACATCTGCTCTACGGAGACATCCCGGTCCTCCACTGTGTAGATGCCGTATTTCATGATTACATTCTGATCGCCAAATCCGTGGTTGATCCTGCTGTCGGCCTGGGTGAACATCTCGTCCGCATAGTCGTCGCGGTGCTCCAGGAGACAGGCGAACTGATCCGCGTTCAGGCGGCCGCAGACCCCGTGATCCCCCAGCCGCTGGGTGCAGAGCTCCGCCACCTGCCGCAGCAGGCGGTCGCCCGCGGCCATGCCGAAGGTGTCGTTGATCAGTTTGAAGTCCTCAATGTCGGAACAAAGAATATCATATTTCACATCCGGATTCCTTAACAGGATATCCCGGACCTGCTGGCAGAAATATTCCTTGCTGTACACCCCGGTGACCCGGTCATACTGGATCTGATGGATGAGGGCAGAGGTCTCCCGCAGGCGGATGATGCCGGCTGCCCGGTGTAAAATGACCTTGGCACTGTAGGGCTTGGCGATGAAGTCTGTGGCCCCGCTGGAAAGCGCGGCCACCTCATCCGCTTCACTGTTGTTAGATGTTGTGACAATGACCGGGATAGAATTCAGTCTGTGATCTGCTTTCAGATGTTTCAAAAAGGTGTAGCCATCCATAATCGGCATAACAATATCCAGCAGGATCAGAGATATTCCCTCTCTGTATTTTTCCAGCAGCGACAGGGCCTGTTCACCGTTTTCGGCCTCCAGAACCGTATATTGAGAAGACAGGATGACACACAGCGCCGCGCGGTTGATCTCATTGTCTTCAACCACTAAAATTTTTCTTTCTAATAACATTGCTCACACTCAATCCTTCATATTCATGCATACTCATGCATGTTCATGTATATATGTATATAATTTCAATTGTAAATGACACATATTTGTCATTTTTAATGACAAATAATGAGCTTTAATATTCTTAAATTATAGAATACATCTTTTTAGAGCAAATTTCAAGAGATTGTTCGCAATTGGCAATGACACTTTGGTGTCATATTTGATGACGAAAAAATATTAATTTTGTTGCAAACTTAATCACTTTACGATATACTGGTATAAAAAAGGAGGATGAGACTGTGCAGTTCTATGAAAAGCTAATTTTTGTCATGAATTTAACTCAAACGACGAACCGGGAGCTGGCCCTGGCAGCGCAGGTAGACCCCTCCATCATCAGCAGATTCCGCAACGGGAAGAGAGGGCTTCCGCGCCATCTGGAGCCGCTGCGCAGCATGGCGGATTTCCTTGCCGAACGCTGTACCGGCGAATATCAAAGAAGAGCTCTTTCAGAGATGGCGGGAGTCAGACGGGTCCTCATGGACAGGCAGGATCAGCTGTCAGAATTTTTATTTTGCTGGCTTTGTGGTGACGCGAACGGAGTGGACAATTTCATGCGCAACTTTGAATCCCTGACTATTAAGGGGGTGGCGTCCAACTCCACCCTGGAGGCCGCAACGATCAGCCGTAAAGGGAATTTTATTCATTTTGGGAATGAGGGAAAGCGTGCCGCGGTGCGGTCCATGTACCAACACCTGCTGGCCCGGCAGGAACCTGGCACGATCTGCATTCTTGCCGATGAGACCGACGATTGGCTGATGGAAGATTATGATTTCACCTCCCAGATGCAGGCTTGGCTGCTGGACTGTATCCGGCGGGGCTGTCAGATTTGCCACATCATACCGCCGATCTATTCGGGTGATCAGATTTTGGAATCCCTGGCCCGCTGGATCCCGCTCTATATGACCGGCAAGGTAAAAGCCTTTTTTTATCCTCATATCCGCGACCGCCTTTACCGGCACACCATTATTATGGTGCCCGGACAAATCGCGATTGCATCACATTCCATGGCGGGTGAGCCCACCAGCTATGGCACAATGCTGACCACAGACCCGGGGGTGCTCCGGGCGACGGAATCGGAGTTTCAGTCCTACCTCGCTCTGTGCCGGCCTATGCTGAATACCTACTCGGAACCCCAAAAGCTGTTCCAGTGCTTTATGAAATTCTTATCCCCCCAGGGCTTCCGCATACAAAAGCTGATTTCCTTATCTGCAGTGACCGCACCCTTTGAACTTGTCGCGGACTCCATCGGAAAAAGAGAAGATCCCGAGCAGAAACGCCTGGGAGAGCTTTACCTTCAGGAGATGAAGCGGCTGGAAGAGGAGCAGGACCAGTACAATCTGATCGATATCGTTCACCTGGCCAGCGCTGACCAGGTCCGCGCCGGCACAGTACCCATCACAGCCACCTGCTGGTCAATCGGCGCCCTTTACTACACCCCGGAGACCTATACCATGCACTTGAAGAAGATTCTGCATATTTTGGATACCCATGAAAAATACCACTTTGTCCCCCTGGAAGGACCTGTTGAACAGGAGAACTCCCTTATGGTTAAGGAAAATCACAGAGCTCTTCTGGTGCATACCTCGGAGCCCTTTACCGTCTTTGAAATCTCCCAGCCTGAGATCGTGGCCTTATACCGTGAGTATCTGTTTCGTCTGGCGGAGAAAGCAGGCTTCACCGGTATCCACCGTTCTAAGATAAAATCCAGGCTCCGGGAACTGATCCATGAGCTGGAAGAGTGACACAGATCAGATAGATCGGAAACGCAAGCGGGACAGATGTAGGCGTCTGTTATAAAGCCATAAAAGGTGTTTTATTCTTCAAACAGAAAATCAGGTCCTTCTTTACCTGCTTCCATTTATAAGATATAATTGAGCAGTAAATAACAGATGGTATGTCGAGTGGCAGATGGCAAAATACGCTGTGGCCGGTTATTACAGAACGGATGAGTTAAAGCCTGGTGAGGAGAAAGACGTAACCGTGCACATCAATGAAAGAAGCCTGTCCTACTGGAATACAGACGGAGAGCTTCAGGAACAGAGCGACGGAACGACCGGCAAATGGAAGGTTGCAGAGGGAACCAGAGTTGTCTATGTCGGAGCGTCCTCGGACAATCTTTTATTAGAGCAGACGGTAGATGTAACAGCAGAAAGTTCAAATGGTTCTGATGATTCAAATGGTTCGAATAGTTCGGGCAGCTCCGGCAGTTCATCGGCGGTTACCGGTTCGGTGGCAGGCAGCTGGAAACAGGATTCCAACGGTTGGTGGTACAGCTATGCGAAGGGCGGATATGCCTCCGGTAAGTGGGAACAGATCCAGAATCAGTGGTACTACTTTGACACGGTAAACTGCAATATGGTGACCGGCTGGCTGGAGTTAAATGAAAACTGGTATTACTTTAATGAATCAACAGCGAATCAGGCAACCTATACGTTTAATGAGGAAAAGGGAACGTGGGTGTATTCGAATGATTCCGCGATTCCGTATGGAGCGATGTATGCGAACCGGGAAACTCCGGATGGATACTATGTAAATTCGAATGGTGAAAGGTCGAACTGATCGCATTTGCAGTAAAAAAGGATGTCGGAAAATAGATAATTTTAATCAGAGGGTGCCGCCCAATCATCAAAACAGATGATTGGGCGGCACCCTCTGATTAATTACACCTTTTTCCTGACAGTTTATCTTTATCAGCCAATGCAGGTATGTCCCAAGACCAGTCTTTTGATCGTTTTACCAGACTTTTTGCAGGGAAGTATTCCAGTCTGCTGAAAACGGACTGTTATCCTCCTCCTTTATTTCCTCATATAACCGGCGTCTTTTATATGCCTGGGAATCGGTATCCTCGGGGGCATTGCCGCTCCAGTAGGAATAGCCGTAGAAATAACTGTTCATAAAGTCGTCCCAGGAAGTAAATTCCTGTTGGATCATCTGTGCAGTCACCAGGGATTTGTCCATGGCTTCTTCATAGGTATAGAATCCTGCAAGGTATCCCCAGCCTAACAGGGACATGGCCCGGCTTAAATCCCAGCCGGCGATGGCATGATCGCCATATGCGTTCTTTGCATCAAATGCGGCAAGCATGATTGTCTGCTCCTCATCGTCAAAGCCGTTGGTTTCCATGGCTGTGATCAAATCTTCTCTGGTCATACCTTCTGTTCCTGACTGGGCCAGGTAATCCAGGGCTTCGCTGTTATGACCTTTCGTGACCAGCCGTTCCACGGTTTCTTCCAGGGAAGCCTGATCGGTTACACCCCAGTCTCTTTCCAGCATGGTCTTCATGCTGGTTTCGATCATACTGCCTGGTTCATAGCCAGCCGGAATGTTCAAATCTCCCCCGTTTAATGAAGTGATGACAGCATAGGAGGCGTTAAACCAGCGCAGTGTATCGGCGAGAGTCTCCGGCTCAGGGATCTCCAGCTCTTCGAATCCCAGATTTGTTTTTATGGAAGCTATTTTTTTGTCGTATCCCTTTGTGCCGGAGAACATGAGCAGATAATAGGCGCGTTCGGTCTCGCCGCATTCGATAAAGAGCCTGCCGCTGGCGCCGTTCTTCTGGGTCATGGTTCCGTCCTTGGCGATTGTCGCCGTCATGCCGGCAAGGGCAATGCTTTCTGTGTTGTCCAGCTCGGTGGTAGCCGCTGCTCCGTTTAAAAACAGGGCGTCGGCATAATTAAAGAAGTCTTCCAGGCTTTCTACGTTACTTCCCCCCTGCCCTAAGAGCTGTCCCTTTGTCATACCCATAATGACGGCTTCCATACCGTCATCACGGCTTAGGTTCATCAAATCAGTCAGTCCCATGGTGTCGCCTTCTGTCCATTCTCCTGGAAGGCTCACGGAAAACATACCGCTCTCTGCTGTGTAGGTGTTTAACGGCTCCTCTTTGACTGCGTCTGCGCCTTTGCAGCCGGTAAATAATGCCGCTGCCAGTATTGCGGCCGCGAGCACCCTCCAATTCTTCTGTAAGCTTTTCATTCTCGTTCTCCTTTGTTTGGTTTAGCTGCTGATTAAGTGCAGCTGATTTTATTATACAGGATATAGCGGTGACCCTGGTGGGGAGTGATATGTAACCCGGTATAGAGGTAAATTAACTTTGCAGCTCCCTGATCAGTTCCCGAAGGCGGGATTTAATTCTGGTCCGGTGTATACCGGTGTAACCCTGTTTTTCCGCAAGCCGAAGCAGATACTCGCGGTATAATGCGACAATTTCAGGCTGCGAAATTTCAAATATTGTAAAGGGCTCCGAGGTGTGTACCAGGAGCGCTTTATTATTTTCTTTTACCATGATGGAACTCTCCTGTTCAAGGGGCTCTTCCAAAGGAACAAAATGATAGGTCTCACAAGTCTCCATAATATGCAGGATATTCTTCAGGTGCAGGGCATAAGTCTCCGGCGTATAGTAAAGGCGTTTTGCTGTACCATACGTGCAGACAATAGGGACAGTACCGGCTCGAACCTGTTCGGCGCTGGCCAGATGGACGATTTCAATCATGTTGTAATGGCTCCGGTCCTGTTTTTCCATTTCCTGATAATAAATTTCGCCCAAGTCTTTCAGTTCGGCATCTTCCCTTTGCTCAATCGTATTGTCGATTAACTCAAGCGGTGCGGTTACCCCGGAAAGGGAGAGCAGCTTTTGGATGCAGAAACCATGGGCTGCGTGAAAATTAACAACGCACTGGAGCAGATTCCGTGGTTGGGAATAGGTATTCAGCATGGGCCGGCACAGAGATAAGTAGTCCTGAAATTCAGCCTCTATGGCCTGGAGCAGCCTGGGGTCAGTGGTCAGCATTGATGCATAGCTGGAAGTTTGACCGGACATGGAATGAGAGGCAAGAGCAATCTGACCGGGCAGTAATAAAATAGTATGACGGTGGAGGCGGTCGCGGATATGAGGATAGAAGTATGCGTGTACCTTCCCGGTTATGTAGAGCGGCATCCAGCGGCTCAATGATTCCAATATCTGGTCCCCGGTATAGATAGACGGAATAATATGGCAAATCTCAAAACCCCTCTGTAAGCAGCCCAGCAGTCCGGCCTGCATACTGGCTGTAAAATCATAATCCTCCATCAGCCAGTCATCTGTTTCATCGGCCAGGATGCAGATCGTACATGGTTCCGGCCGGGTCTGCAGCTGCTGATACAAGGCCCGAACGGCGGCCCGTTTCCCCTCATTTCCATAGTAAATAAAATTTCCCTTGGAACTGATTGGTGGTGAGTACGAACTAACATTCGATGCGGCTTCCTCTATTTTCAGAGATTCAAAGGTCCGCATAAACCGTTCCACCCCATCTGCATTTCCGCTGAACCAGTGAAAGAGAAAATCCGACAACTGGCTTCGTTTCGCTGTTATAATCCGTTTGACTCCTGCCGTCTCAGCCAATGCACGCCGCTGATATTCCGTATTGCAGCGCTCTGAGAAATATAACGCCATACTGCGCAGGAGTTCGGGATTGCGGGGGACACCCCTCTTTCCATTGCGTAAACGGCTTATTATGGAAGGGTCAACCTGAATCGCCTGTGCGAGTTCCTTATTTTGTGTCTGGGTAAGATTCATAATAAAAAGCAATTTTTCATAGAACTGCATCGATCAGCCTCCTTTTTTTCAAGTATAGCACATAATCTCTCATTTAACAAGAAAATGGCATCTGAAATGACAAAAAAGTGGCATTTTCATTTCGAGTACTTATGCTTGAAATATTGCTTAACATCATTTAAAATAAAATAATTAAAGCCATTAGAAAATGTGTCATTAAAAATGACAAAAAATGCCATTTATTCAATAGCGGCTGTTATCATGAGAAGGGCACACGATGAAATGAGGTAGGTACAGAACTATGCTGTTAGATAAGAAAATTTTAGTGGTAGAGGATAATGAGATCAACCGGATGACGCTATGCGCGATTCTGTCCTCCCAATACACGGTCCTGGAAGTGGAAAACGGAGCCCAGGCCCTTGCTGTATTGGAGAAATACAGGGAGGGGATCTCTTTGATTCTGCTGGATATTCAGATGCCTGTCATGGATGGATACACATTTCTTCGCCATTTTAAGGCAGATTCCCGATTTGCCTCTATTCCAGTCATTGTTACCACATCCAATGATCGTGAAGAAGACGAAGTGACTGCCCTTTCTTACGGAGCTACGGATTTCATTACCAAGCCTTACCGTGCCCAGGTTATCCTGCATCGCGCAGCCAGTATCATTCATCTGCGTGAAACCTCCGCATTGCTCAATCAGATTCAATATGACCGGGTAACGGGTGTATACAGTAAGGAATTTTTTTACCAGCAGGTCAGAGATATCCTTTTCAGGAATCCCGATATGAAGTATGATATCCTCTGCTCAGACATTGAGAATTTTAAGTTAATCAATGATTCCTTTGGCGTCTCTGCAGGGGACCGGCTGCTGAAGCAGGTTGCAAAGCTGTGTACCCGGAGCCTGGGGGACCGCGGGATCTGCGGACGGCTGGGCGCGGACCAGTTCGCCTGCCTTCTGGAGCACAGGGAAGATTATGTGGATGAGATGTTCACCCAAACCGATGACCGGATCAACAATGGTTTTCATGACCAGAATGTAGTGATGAAGTATGGTATCTATATGGTAGAGGATCGTGAGGTGCCCGTCGAGCAGATGTGTGACCGGGCGCTTCTGGCGGCACAGAGCATCAAGGGGCGGTACGGAAAGCATTTTGCCTTATACGATGACGAGCTTAGAGGGACGCTGCTGCGTCGTCAGGCGATTACAGACGGCATGGAAAACGCCCTTGTCACGGGACAGTTTGAGGTCTATTTACAGCCAAAGTACCAGATCCGGGATGGCCGACTGGCAGGAGCTGAGGCGCTGGTGCGCTGGAATCACCCGGAATGGGGGTTACAGCCGCCAGCGGAGTTCATCCCTGTCTTTGAACGTAATGGTTTTATAACAAAGCTGGATCAGTACGTCTGGGAACGTGTATGCATTTTGCTGCGGGACTGGGATCGGAAAGGCTATCCCTGCATCAGCATCTCAGTTAATGTTTCGCGGATGGATATCCATAATGTGGATCTGGCTGCGGTTCTGACCGGTCTGGTTGAGCGTTACGGGCTCTCGCCTTCCCGTCTGCATCTGGAGATTACGGAAAGTGCCTACACGGAAACCTCCAGGCAGCTGATTGAGACTCTGGGCAATCTGCGAAAAATGGGTTTTATTATTGAAATGGATGATTTTGGCAGCGGTTATTCCTCCTTGAATATGCTCACAGAAATGCCGATTGATGTGCTGAAACTGGATATGAAGTTTATCCAGACTGAGATTAAAAGGCCGGCAAGTCAGGGAATCCTGCCCTTTATTGTAAGTCTGGCCCGTTGGATGAAGCTGAGTGTGGTCGCAGAGGGCGTGGAAACCCGGGAGCAGCTGGAGAGACTTCAAAACGGCGGCTGTGATTATGCCCAGGGCTATTACTTTGCCAAACCTATGCCTGCCGAGGCATTTGAGAAGATACTGACAGCACCGTCGTCAATCGGAGCCATAGAGGCCGGCCAGACCGCCGCACCAGAGGCCAGCGCCGGTTATAGAAAGGAAGAAACCAATGAAAACAGCAATGACTGCCTGGGAGACTTTGCAGGCGTTTTGCAGCGCCTGGTTTGAGAGACGCTGCGCAGCGGAAACTTACCTCTTTTTAGCTGAGGAGTTTTGTTTTGTGGGAACTGGCGAGAATGAATTCGCACACAGTCCACGGGAAATGGAAGAGTATCTGGAAAGGGATATTCTGGAGATTCCCGAGCCGTTTTCTGTAGAATTAATACCCTATCAGGAACAGGAGATTGACTCCCGGACCTGCAATCTGTCAGTAGGGATGAATCTGATAAATTCGCAGTACCGCTGGCGGTTAAGAGGCTTTTTTACTCTGGTCAGAGATCAGGGAAATCATTGGCGTTTTCGCACCCTGTGGTTTTCAGAGCCGGGGAGCAGCCAGATGGGGGAAGAGCATTACCCCCACACTCTGGTGGTGGAAAACATTGTCAGACAGCGTCAGGAGCTGCTCAATGCATCGCTGCCCGGCGGTATGATGGGCGGATACATCGAAAAGGGCTTTCCCTTCTATTTTGTCAACGGCCGTATGCTGGAGTATCTCGGCTATGCCGATGAGGCGGAATTTGTCGCTGATATTAAAGGAATGGTTTCCAACTGCATGCACCCTGCTGACCGGGATTTGGTGGAAGCGGAGGTTGCTGCCCAAATGGCAGTCCGGGGCGAATATATGGTAGAATACCGTATGAAGAAGCGGGACGATTCCTACATATGGGTACAGGATCTGGGGCATGAGGTTACCGCTGAGGATGGCAGGCCGGCCATAATATCGGTATGTATTGATATCACGGCGCAGAAAAAGGCTCAGGCTGAAATTATACATCTTTATAACAACGTTCCCGGCGCGGTATTCCGTGTACGGTATGATGAGAATTTTACTGTTGTGGATGCCAACGACGGACTGTATGAGTTTCTGGGTTATACCCGTGATGAGTTTATTGTAATCGGGAATGGGATGGCCGTAATGGTTTATCCGGACGACTTGGAAGGTGTGCGGGAAAGACTGTTCACAGATGGGAGCTATGGGGATACCGTACAGGATGAACATCGGTTAGTCTGCAGAGACGGAAGTGTTAAGTGGATATCGATGAAGGCCCAGCTGATGCCCGGAGATGACGGTGAGCTATATTTTTACGGTGTCTTTGTAGATGTTACGGACCAGAAACTGGCCCAGATCCAGATCAGGGAGTTATACGAAAAGGAACTGGCCTATTTTACACAGACAGCTTTGATGGATGGAAGCATTCAGGGGCGTGTCAATGTCACACAGAATAAGGTCGAGAACTATCAGGCCACGGATATCGCAGCCATCGCAAAGGCTGGGGATTCCTATGAGCAGGCAATCAGAAAACTGGCGGATTCCTCAACAGATACCGATTATGGTGAATATATCAGCATGGCTCTCGGAAGGGCACGCGTGCTGGAAGAGTTTTCCGCCGGAAAAACAGATATTCATTTCGAGTTTTTACGGAAACAGACGGATGGCGGCGTTTTCTGGAGCAAAACTAATTTCAAATTCCATAAGAACCCTGAAAGCGGTGACGTAATCGCTTTCTTCTATACAATTGATGTTACAGAGCAGAAGATACAGGCGCAGCTCCTTGATAAAGTGACTGAGCTGGATTACGAGATTATTTCCGACGTTGATATTCGCAATGATACCTATCAAGTAGTCTCTTTTCACCCGGAAGCAGCCGGTATGATGCCAGTGAAAGGCCGTTTTCAGGAAGAGGCCAGAAAAATCGCAGCAGCTTTTATGGAGGAAGGCATTGGGCGTGAGTATCTCGCAAAATTGAATTTCGGTTATATGCGGAAAACATTGGCTGAACACGGCAGCTATAACTTCATGGCCGAAATCCGTGACAAACACAATCATTCCCATGTAAAGCGGTATCAGGTTTTTTACATCAGCCAGGAACTGGGACGCGTGTGCATTGCACGTACTGATGTAACGGATATCATTCGCCAGGAACAGCAGCAGAAAGAGATCCTTTCAGCTGCCCTGACTGCTGCGGAGCAGGCAAATGCAGCCAAAACGGACTTTCTCTCCCGGATGAGCCATGAGATCCGCACCCCTATGAATGCCATCATCGGCATGAGCGCTATTGCTGCCCAGGCTGTTGGCAATGATGAGCAGATTGCAGAGTGCATCTCTAAAATAGGAATCTCCTCCCGTTTCCTGCTCTCGCTCATCAATGATATTCTGGATATGAGCCGGATTGAAAGCGGAAAGATGCTGTTGAAGAATGAGAAAATACCCATGGAGGATTTTCTGAACGGCCTCAATGTCATCTGTTACAGTCAGGCAGAGGCAAAAGGCGTGGATTACGAGTGTATTGCAGCCCCAACCCTGGACGATTGTTATATCGGGGATGCCATGAAGCTGCAGCAGGTCCTGCTCAACATCTTATCCAATGCCATCAAGTTTACAGGTGAGGGCGGCAAGGTAACCTTTTCCGCTGAACTTCGCAAAAAAATTAAAAACGGCGCTGAACTGCGTTTTATTGTCAATGACAACGGTATCGGTATCAGTGAGGATTTCCTTCACCACATATTTGAGCCTTTCGCCCAGGAGTCCATGGGAACCACTGCTATATACGGAGGTACGGGACTGGGACTGGCCATATCGAAAAGTATTGTTGACATGATGAGCGGGAAAATCACGGTGCGTTCCATCAAAGGTATCGGCTCAGAATTCATTGTGGATGTGCAGTTGGGCGTTACAGATGAAGAATTGCACCGCCGTAACAGGAAAAGGACAAATCCCCATTTTTCTGCTTTGAAAACGCTGGTGGTGGATGACGATGTAATGGTGTGTGAAAGCGCGGTAGCTACGCTTAAGGAGATGGGGATTACTGCTGAATGGGCAGACAGCGGCCATAAGGCCATTAAACAGATACAGGAATTGTACGAGGCCGGCAGGCATTACGATATGATTCTGGTTGACTGGAAGATGCCTGAAATGGACGGAATCGAGACTGCCCGGCGTATCCGTGCGATAGTTGGTCCGGAGGTTACGATTATTATCATGACTGCGTATGACTGGGCAGCCATTGAGCATGAGGCAAAGTCGGCAGGGGTAAATCTTCTGATGAGCAAGCCCATGTTCAAATCATCCCTGATTTCCGCTTTCACCAGAGTATTAGGCGAGAAGGAGGAGACCGGGGCAGGGAATGATCCGGTAATATACGACTTTACCGGGCGCCGGGTTCTTCTGGTAGAGGATAACGCGATCAATACCGAAGTAGCTGTGATTATTCTTGAGAGCAGGGGATTTGTTGTGGATACTGCGGAAAATGGACTGCGGGCCATTGAGATGTTCAGTAAGTCCGAAGCAGGCAGTTATGACGCTATCCTCATGGATATCCGGATGCCTCAAATGGATGGGCTGACGGCTGCCAACAACATACGGCATATGACCAACGCCGATGCCGGAACTATCCCGATCATTGCCATGACGGCCAATGCTTTTGACGAGGATATTGAAAAGAGTAAAGCTGCCGGGATGAATGCGCATCTGGCAAAGCCGATTGAGCCGGAACGGCTGTTTCGGGTCCTGTATGATTTTATTCTGGGCCGAGAGGAGGAATAAACAATGACAGATGTGATGAATCATGAACTGAAAGCAATCCTCGACAGTATCCCCAGCGGTATGTGCATCTACCGTGTGGAACAGGAACGGCTTTATCCACTGTATCATAACCCGGCCTTCTTTAAAGTTTTAGGACCGTCAAAAAGGCACGCCCAGGTCAGGGAGCAGGTATCGTTCGCCGGCGTTCATGAGGATGACCGCGCCGCTTTGCAAAAAGAACTGGCCGGTCTGCTGGCAGGTGGAGATATGCTGCGGCATACCTGCAGGCTTTTTCATGAAGAACTGGAGGAATACCGGTGGATATGTATGGAAGGTGCCCGAAGAGCGGCGTCTGATGGCAGTGTGTTTTTGTATGTGGTTTACAGCGATGTGACAGAACAGAAGCGGCTTGAGCAGTACTTTCAAAATACTCTGCAAAATCTTCCCGGCGGGGTAGTGGTAGTCCGCTATGAAGAGGATGGCAGCATTATCCCGGAATATATTTCGGAAGGTCTTGCAGTAACCACTGATATGCCGCTTGAGGATACCTGGGAGTTATATCGCCAGGATGCCCTGACAGGCGTACATCCAGACGATCTGGAACGTGTGCGTCAGCAGCTGGATGCATATTTTGTCAGTGGAAAGAGCCAATGGGAGATCGAGTACCGGCTCTTAAAAGGGTCAGGAGGCTATGTATGGGTAAAGAACACCCTTTCGCTCATCGAGCATGAGGGCGGCGAAAAGAAGATATATTCCATCTTCAACGATATGACAAAAGAGCGTGAAGAACGTGCCCGTGTCCGGCAGAATTACAATGATCTGCTGCTGCAGCATCATCAGAAGTCGGACCCCAACGCCCTGGTGATGGGGCACTGCAATATCACTGAGGACAGGATCATACAGATCAGCGATCAGACCGGAGCCGGGCTTTTAGATAGATTTGGAGTTGTCCGGGAGGATTTTTTTACCGGTCTGTCCGGGTTGATTGTGGAGGAAGAAGACCGGAAAAATTTCCGGAACACCTTTCTGCGCGCCCCCTCGCTGGCCGCTTTTGAGCGTGGAGAAACTGTAAAAATACAGGAGGTCTACGTTCAGCTGCCAGGAGAGGAATCAGGGCGTTATGTAAAATTTGAAATGAAGATGGTGGCTACACCGGACAGCGGCGATGTCACGGGTATCTTGACGGTTACAGATATTACAGAACAGATTATTTCCGACCGGATCGCTCGCCGGCTGTCGGTCAGTGGTTATGATTTTGTAGCGGATGTGGACTTAAAGCGTGACACCTACAAGATACTGTCCCAGGATGAAAATGCCAGATGCATGCCGCTTAAAAAGGGGATTCACTCATACCGGGTGACCCAGCTGCTAAAGTGCGGGATTGTACCAAGGGACCGGGAACAATTTCGGAAGGGTCTTGATCCTGAACGTATGCTTAACAGGCTGAAACAGGGAAGGACCTATACATTTGCCTATTCTATGGTTGACAACGAAGATATCCGAACCAAGAATATCACGGTTTCCCCCATTGACCTGCGGCTGGGCAGGGTATGTCTTACCAGGACGGATATTACGGATTCTATCCGGGAACAGCGGCTGCTGCTCCGGGCGGTTGCCTGTATCTGTGAACTGGCCGCCTTCATTGACGTTGCTGCAGGGACCTTTCTCATGTATACCAGGGAGATGATTCTGGAAAATCTGCCGCCCCATGCCGCGCAGAACTATAATACGGTTTTGGATAAACTGGCAGGCAGCTATGGGACGGCGTGCGGCCATGAGGAGGTGAAAAGTAATTTTCGTCTGGAAACTCTGCTGCGGCAGTTGAAAGAGAAGCCGGACGGCTACGAATTTGTCCTTCCTTATCAGAGCGGAGACAGTCTGCGGTATAAGCAGATCAATGTTTTGTGGGGGGATCAGAATCATAAGACAGTCTGCCTGCTGCGGGCAGATGTGACGGATATGCTGGCGGCAGAACGGGAAGTGAAGGCAGAGCTGGAACGGGCCCTTCTGCTGTCCCGTGAAGCCAGTCTCGCCAAAAGTGATTTTCTGTCTGCAATGAGTCATGACATCCGCACACCTATGAATGCGATCATGGGAATGACCACATTGGCAAAGGCCAACAGCGGTGATCCCCTTAAGGTTCGGGACTGCCTGCAAAAAATATCTTCCGCCTCCATTCATCTGCTGAACTTAATTAATGATGTGCTGGACATGAACCGAATTGAGAGGTCACAGATTACATTGAACCGGGAGCGGATATACTTATCGGAATTGGTACAGCAGGTTGGGGAGATTATTGTTCCCCAGGCAGAACAGGCGGGGCTGAACTATGAGATTCAGCTTGGCGAGATAGAAAACTCCTGTTTTTACGGCGATACCCTGCGTCTCTCCCAGATCCTCATTAATGTTTTAGGCAATGCGGTCAAGTTCACACCGCGGGGAGGGACTGTGCGTTTTAAAGTGGAGGAACTTTCTGCGCTGTCGGATACCCAGTGGGTATCTTACCGTTTCACGATCAGCGACACGGGAATCGGTATGGAGGAAGAGACGCTGGCACATCTCTTTGAACCCTTTGTCCGCAGCCGTGTCGTATCCCGGGTGGAAGGGACAGGACTGGGCCTGAGTATTGTCAAGGGGCTGGTCGACCTGATGGGAGGCAGTATAACCGTTCAGAGCGAATTGGAAAAGGGTACAGTATTTATCATTGAGCTCAAAGGCGAGATCGTGTCACCCGGCCACAGTCAGCTTGCCCCGGAACCGCCTTCAGAAGCTGTAAAGGACGATCTTTTTTCAGGACGCCGCTTTCTGATCGCGGAAGACAACGCGATCAACGCAGAAATCATTTCCGAACTCCTGCGTATGTGGGGAGCACAAATCGAAGTCAAAGGTGACGGGGCGCTGGCCGTGGAAGCATTCTGTGCTGCGGCACCGGGAACCTACGATGCCATCCTGATGGATATTCAGATGCCTGAGATGGACGGCTATGAGGCTGCCCGGACCATCAGAGCGAACCGAAGACCAGATGCCGGAACCATTCCCATTATCGCCATGACTGCCAACGCTTTTGAACAGGATGTGAAAGCGGCTATGGAAGCCGGGATGAACGCTCACATTGCGAAGCCTCTGGATGTGAACGTTCTGTATGAAAAGCTGGCCAGGGAACTGGAATAATCGTGGTTAAAGATGCAAAATCTTCGGGTGAATTTATTTGAGGAGAGATACCGCGTGTTGAATGACAAAAAGATAAAGCAAACAATCATCGCCATATTTTTAATACTTCTTCTGCTATCGGTTCTTATCATTTTTATGCTGTCAAAAGCTGAGAAAAAGAGAAATATTGTGCAGGCAGAATATATAATGGCCAGTGAAATCAGCAAGGTTCAATATGCGATTGATTCCCGTTTGTTAAATACAGAAATACTTGAAATGATTATAGTTAATAACCATGGTACGGTTACAGATTTTGAAATGATAGCTGAGCGTTTATATGAAAATGATCCCGCAATCCGTTGTTTACAGCTGGCGCCGGATGGAAACGTGACCTATGTTTATCCATTGGAAGGCAACGAAAGTGCATTCGGCAGCCTTTTTGATCATCCGGACAGAAGATCGGAAGCCATGTATGCCAGAGATACCGGAAAGATGACTTTGGCAGGACCGTATGAACTTTCCCAGGGGGGCCTTGGTCTGGTGGCCAGAAATCCTATTTATTTGGAGAACAGGCATCAGGAGGGTACCTTTTGGGGGTTCAGTGTGGTTGTACTGAACGTACCGGAAATATTTAATAAAGCAGAACTGGAAAGTTTATCAGATCAGGGATATTCCTATCGAATATACAGAGTAAGGCCTGAAAATGAGGAAGTCCAAATCATTTCCAGTAACACAGAAAGCGATATGCAGGATGCTGTAGAGGGTGAGATTACTGTTCCAAACGGAACCTGGTATTTAAGTCTTCGTCCTAAAATCGGATGGGTTTCATGGAAAAACATTGTTTTGGAAAGTATGGTAGCCCTGATCCTCAATACGCTGCTTCTATTGCTGACCTATGGAGGGCTTACGATCGTGCAGCAGAAAAAGAAGATGACGGAACTGGCCAATACAGATCCGCTCACAGGTTTATATAATGTCCGGTATTTTATGACAACAATCAAGCAGTTATACGAATGCAGACAGTCATTTGGAGTTCTTTATCTGGATCTGAATAAATTTAAGGAAGTCAATGACCAGTATGGACATGATACGGGAGATAAGCTTCTCGTGGAGGTAGCGGCACGAATCGGAGACTGCCTTAAAAAAGAAGATATTCTGTTCCGCATAGGCGGAGATGAATTTTGTATCGTAGTTATGGATACAAATTCCGGCGATTTTTATGACGCTCTGATCAGGCGGATTGTGGAGCGGATTTCCAGGCCCTACGCAGTAGCAGATATTGTACTGTATCCTGGTATCAGCTGCGGCTATTCAAGATTTCCGGAAGATCAGTCCGATATAGAAAAATTGATTCAGGAAGCGGACAGAAATATGTATACAATGAAAAATATGTGAGCAAAATCCCGGGATTAGATATCCCGGGTAATGTTTTTTATCCATTCCATGGTCTGATGAAAGGAAGGGCTGCCGGCCGTAAGCTTTTTCTGCATGATAAAATTCTCCGTGTATTCTAACTGAAATCAGATTTATTTTCTTACTGCATTGTCATAAAAACGGAAATAATCCGGCCGGTGCCGGGACTGGGTATATTCAAACATCACGCCGTCACTGTTATAGGTCTGACTGCTGACTACCGCCAGACAGTTATAATTATCACAATTCATCTTTAAGTATTTTTCATCAATCTGCGTCATCTTTTCTACAGTCATAATCCGCTTGCTGTTTACGATCGTCATATGCAGCGTCTGCTCCAGATATTGATAAATGGAATTTTCCGCGATTTCTTTTGTGAGGCCGGGGATAGCCTCTTTTAAAAAATAATTATGATTTAGGATCACCGGCATACCATCTAAATAGTGCAGGCGCTGGATATAGTAGATATCTGCTCCAACGGGAAATCCCGTATATTGAGCCTGCTTCTCACTGATCGCGAACTCAGTAAACAAAAGGGCCTTCGTAATGGGCTGGTGACCGTTTCGCACAGCAGATTCCCGGAAGCTTTCTATCTCTCCGATGGTAAATGCGGTTTGCGCTATAGGCCGGTAGATATTACGGACGCCTTTTCCCTGTATGGTTTGTACGTAACCATCATTTACCAGACAACTGACTGCCCGGCGCAGAGTATTGCGGGAGCAGTGATAGGTTTGGATCAGTGTGTTTTCTGAGGGTAAAAGTTCTTGATAAGTGAAAATATCGTTTTCAATTTTCTGTTTTAAGTCTTTATAAATCGTTTCGTATATTGCTTTTGGCATTGCGATTCACCTCGATTCTATTTTCCAACCGTCTAAACTGTTACAATATATTATAGAAAGTGAGCGTATAAATGTCAATAACTTGTTTAAACAACTTTTGCGAAAAATGATTGACATGTTTTAGCAAGTATGTTATAACAAAATCAAGAAACATGTTTAAACAAGTTGAGATATTAGAAAGTCAGGTGGGTGGGAATATGAAAAATAATATTAAACTGGTTGCTGTTGATATAGACGGTACGTTTGTCCGGTCGGATTATACTTATGATATTACGCGGTTTCAAACCATTTTATCCCGTATGAAAGATGCCGGCTGTAATTTTGTCGTAGCGAGTGGAAATCAATATTATCAGCTAAGAGATCTGTTTCCGGGATATTATGATGAATTATCCTTTGTAGCGGAAAATGGAGCTTTTG
This sequence comes from Hungatella sp. SB206, assembly GCF_051132295.1. Lineage (NCBI taxonomy): Bacteria > Bacillati > Bacillota > Clostridia > Lachnospirales > Lachnospiraceae > Hungatella > Hungatella sp. SB206. Next base: position 2,745,922 of record NZ_CP096603.1, read on the forward strand.
TAAAAGACCGGAAGGAACTTGTTTTTACTGCGAATATGCCAAAAGAAACAGTAGATTTTGTTATTGATATATGCAGAGAATATCCCGAAATATTAAATGTTTTATGCGGAGTGGACAGCGCATACTGCCAGCATGGAACGGTAAGCCAGGAGTTTTTTGAACTTACAAATATCTATTATCATCGCTTGAAGTGGACAGACGATTTAAAAACGGTAAAGGACCAAATACTGAAATTTGCGCCTACCGTCCTGGAAGAAAAAACATATTTTTACTACGACCTGTTATGCAAAAGACTGAAAGGGAAAGTGGAACCTACAACCAGCGGCCATGGATCGATCGATTTAATCATGCCCGGCTGTCATAAGGCATCCGGCCTTAAACGGCTTGTGGAGCGCTGGGGTATCACTCCGGAGCAGTGTGCTGCCTTTGGGGATGGAGGGAACGATATTGAAATGCTGAACTATTGCGGTCACAGCTATGCGATGGAGAACGCTTCTGAAAATGTAAAAAATGCGGCAAAATATGTGTGCCCTTCAAATGAAGAAGATGGTGTACTTGTTACGCTGGAAAAAATATTTACTTAGAAGGCATTTGTGCTGTAATATATTCAATAATATGGAGGCGCAGCGGAAATATATGGATATTACAAAGATTATTTTCTTTGATATAGATGGAACACTGATTGACATGAAGAAGAAGCGTATATCAGAAAAGACGCTTGATACATTGATACGGCTAAAAGAAAAGAATATTATTCTTGGTGTTGCGACAGGGAGAAGTCCTTTGGGGCTGCCACAGTTCAAAGGTATGGAATTTGATGTGTTTCTCACATTTAATGGTTCCTATTGTTTTAACAGACAGCAATCCATATTCAGCAATCCAATTCCAACCGATGATGTAAAAAAAATTATTTCAAATGCGGCTTCAATTAACAGACCGGTATCAATTGCAACAAAAGAAAAACTGGTTTCGAACGGGAAAGACGAAGACTTAGTGGAATACCACTCCTTTGCAAATCTTGAAGTGATAATTGATGATAATTTTGACGATGTGCTAAATAATAATGATATATATCAAGTGTTGGCGGGCTGTCATAAAAAAGATTATCCAGAATTAATGAAAAATATTAGCCACGCTAAAATTACTGCCTGGTGGGATAGAGCTGTTGATATTATTCCGACAAGCAGCAGTAAAGGGATTGGGATAGATAAAATCCTTAAATATTATCATTTGGATAAATCAGAAGCACTTGCGTTTGGAGATGGAAATAATGATATTGAGATGCTTCAGGCCGCAGGCACGGGGATCGCAATGGGTAATGCATCAAAGGATTTAAAAGCAGTGGCGGATGGCGTTTGCGCTAATGTGGAAAACGATGGAATTTATTACTATTGTATGGAGCATGGTCTGATATAGAGATAATCTGTAAGGCAGAAGTTGGCAATGTGTGGCTGACATACCCCGGTTCAAGGAATTTGAACCGGGGATTTGCTATCTCGTTAGAGATATGGTGAAGTCATAAAACTGATTATATCAAGTCATTACTTCACAGAGTACGGATCAGCTTTAAGCTGCCTTTAAAATTCATTTAAATCAGGAATCAGGAGTTTTTCAGCCTCATGAATACCGAGCTCTGGCAGGACGTCCACGATTTTCCGCAGCTCATGGAGTAGCAGAAATTCCAGGTCGGAGGAAAAACTGTGGAACTCCTTCTGCTCCAGTGAGGTGATCATATGTTCAATAAACGGAGTGAAAAATATATCAGCCTCCTCTTTCGTTCTGATTATTCTTTCAAGGGGATATCCCCAAAAGAGGAGACGGAGCAGTTCTGAATAAATGGTGCGAAGAGTCTGACAAGGGGCATGGACGGATATCTGGAACAGGGAAACATAGATCACTCTTTCACAGTGTTCCCGGCGTTTTAACTCATGAAGGTATTGCAGCCACTGGCAAAGTGCGGTGTCATCCATAGCGGCGAGTGTGAAATCAGATACAGCTTTTCCGGATAAGGCAAAGATCTGAAGGCTTTCAGCAAGGTCCAAAAGCCGTCGACGAAGGTCCGGATGTGTAAAATCACAGTTTTCTGCACCCTGGGAAAACGGCAGCACACGAGCTCCAAGAGGCCTGGAGGATTTGACTGCTCCGATGCTGTTTAACAGGCAGATTGCCCGACGGACCGTACTCACGGAAACACTCTTTTCTGCAGAGAGGCGTTCAGCTGACGGCAGATAGCTTCCAACCGGATAAGTCCCCCGGCCGATCTCTGTTAAAAGTTCCATTGCAAGGGAGTAGCGCAGCTGTGCCGATCTTTCATAGGCATCCCAGCGAAAGGCGTTTTCTAAGCCTTGCGGCTGTTTATCAGGGAAAGTGACACTGTACGTGGAAATTCGTTCTTTATAAAAACTATGTAATGTTCTTGAGAATTCAGCCTGAATCACGCGCAGGGTCTCGGGAAGTTCACTCCAGTTACCTTCAAGGCACAGGGCCGCCGCCGTCTGTATCTGTCTGAAGGTTTTTTCTTTTAGCTGCCTGTTATCAATCACATTACAGAAAGAACCGTAAAAGTACAGATAAAGATATCTGGTAAGCCGCATGAAAAGTTCATTTCCCAGAACATCATATTTGCGGTCCAGAAGTTTCCAAATTCCATACAGGCTCTGCAAATGCCCGCTGTCAGCTGAGTAAACCTGGTCTTTCCAAGTCAGTGCTCCATATTTCAACGCATAGCATTGGGCCTGTCCCAACAGTGGCCATATGCTGCTGCTCAAATCAAATAAGGACTCTCTGCGTTCTGCATAGAAAGTCTGTATATGCTGTTCGATTTCTTCCGGTGCAAATTTTACGGTTACTTTTGCCCCGGCTTTTTTGGATAGAGAGATGTATCCTTCCTGCCGCAGCCGGTGATATGCGGGATTCACCGTATCCAGAGATGTATGAAATTGCCTGCATGCTTCCTCCAGTGCAGGCAGCTTTTCTCCATACCTGTAGTAACCAAATTGAATCTGTGTGAGGTAAAATTTGTATATTGCCTGATGCAGTTCCATACCCTTGTCTGCAATCATTTCGTTCCCTCCTGTCATGTATTATTATAATATAACATTTTCTGTTCCTGTTTTCTACAAAATCCGATGATTTGTTGCTATTTGTATCAAGCTTTGCTATACTCATATTAAAAGTGATGCTGAGCGAATAACATAAATGTGGCTAAAAACATAAAAACTCTAAATATATACATAAATGAGTTGATTATTATGAAATATATGCAACAGAAAAGGAACAAGGCATTTAAGTATCCGGGTACAGCGGATATTTGAATGCCTTGTTTGTATTTGGATAAACTAAAAGAAATTATGTCCGCTTATAGGAGGTTATCATGAGAAGATTAGAAGAAAAGAAGTGGAGAATCGTCACAGAAGAGAGCATCCGCAAATACTGTGAATGGCTGTCCAATTGCGAAAAAAGTGAAGGAACTATAGAAAAATACCGGTATTATCTGCTGCAGTTCCGTAATTATACGAGGGAAAGAAATGTTGACCAGGGAATTGTTCTTATGTGGAAGCATTATTTGAGAAGCCGTTTTGCACCTGTCACGGTGAATGGAGCTTTATCAGCGATTAACGGTTACTTTAAATTTTACCGTTGGGAGGACTGCGGCGTCAGATTTATAAAAATCGGTGTAAGTCCATTCTGTCAGGAGAGCCGGGAACTGTCGAAGGAAGAGTATCAGAGACTGGTAGAAGCCGCGATAAACAGAGGAAATGAAAGGCTTTCACTTTTAATTCAGACGATCTGTTCCAGCGGAATCCGTATATCCGAACTTGTATATGTGACGGTTGAAGCCGTACAGAAAGGAAAAGCAGAAGTTGACTGTAAAGGAAGAGTGCGCACAGTACTTTTGACAAAGCAGCTCTGTGTCATGCTGCTTGAGTATGCAAAACGCCGGGGGATCACGGAGGGGACGATCTTTATTACAAGAAACGGAAATGCGCTGGACCGCAGCAATATCTGGAGGGAAATGAAAGCTCTTGGAGCAGAGGCAGGAGTGGAAAAAGACAAGATATTTCCCCATAACTTAAGACACCTTTTTGCCAAAACATACTATGCGGCTGAAAAAGATATATCAAAGCTGGCAGATATTTTGGGACACAGCGACGTGAATACGACACGGATTTATACGAGAGAAAGCGGGAACCGTCACCGGATGCAGCTGGAGAATCTGGGACTGTTGGTAACCGCATACAACAGAATATCTATTTTGTTGTAAAAATATAATATCAAAATTAAATTTAAATCGATTATACTACATATTTTTTTTAAAATCTATATATTTCTTCTTTTTTTTCTATTTTTCGACACAAAAAGCAGATCAAATTTTAAAAATAAAATTCGACCTGCTTTAAAAACGCGCATATTAAGAGAGCATATCCGGTAATTTTCACCAGTATCCCAATCTAACGTTTTCCCCCCGTTTTTTTACAACAAAATAGATATTCGGTTGTAAAAGGAGGAAACCATACATGACAGGAATCCGTGAACCATGTTTGCTGCTGTTGTTTTCGTTCTGTCTGACTGCTGCCTGGAGTCCGCCGGCTTGTGGAATGAGCACAATGGAAGATACCCAGGCATCGGAGCGTGTCTTGGGGCAAATAGGCCAATCCGCCGAGGATATGACCGGCAGAATACCTGAGTATGAGGTCTGTGGAGAGAAGCTGCTGGACCAAATGAAAGAGGAAGCTGATTTTTCCGTCTGGAAAGACACCGGGATTATATTCAATACGGTGGAGGAGGCCGTATCCTTTGGCCGCTATTTTTACCGTTATATTTATCTGGGAAAACAGAAGATAAATATAGCGGCAGGTGAGAGTGGGAATGAGAGTACTGTCTATGTACAGTGTGATGATCCCGGCCGGGCCGCCGCACAGCACAGGCAGGTGGAAGCAAGACTGAGGGAAATCGCGGAAGCAGGGGCTGGAATGGGCGAAAGAGAAAAAGCGTCTTTTTTTTATGAATGGGTCTACAGCAATGTGGAATATGACTCGGAGCTTAAGAAGAAAACCGTCTATGAAGCTGTTATTGAAGGGCGTTCCGTATGCTGGGGCTATGTCTCTGCTTACCTGACACTGTGCAGAATGTCGGGGCTTATCTGTGAACCGGTCTATGGAGGGAACCACGCATGGAACCGGGTTCAAATTGATGGGAGGTGGAACTATTGCGATATTACGTGGGACAGGGGCCTGGGCGAACGCCGTTGGAAGCTGGTGCCAGAAGAAGAAATGGAGGCAGATCCCATGCACAGGGGGCTATTGTGAGAACCGGCAAAAGCAGCCGAACTGGCTCCGGGGGTGCATTGCGGAAGTATCATCGGATGACCGAATTCCGCAGAGCAGAAAGACGGCGGCAGCTCCAAAGAAAAGTCATTAAAATTTTGACAGTAGCCGGTTTTACGATGCTTGCAGCAGCAAAGGCTTATTCTTTCGTTTCGGAAGGCGCTTCCAGACAGGATTATATTCAGGTACCGCCGCTTACAGAGGTTCTGGAGAGTGCTGAAGCTCCCGGCAGCATAGATGAAACGGCGGAGAGCGCCGCGCTTGTGGAACTGCCTGAAACGGAGGTGGCGAAGGCACCTCTCCCGGAGAGCCGTGCTGATATGGAAGAAATGGTCAATTTAGGTGAATTTGAGATGACCGGCTATTGCGGATGCGATATCTGCTGCGGAACAAAAGCTGTTAAACTGACAAAGATGGAAACCGTACCAAAGCCTGAATATACGGTTGCGGCGGATCCTGAAGTGATTCCCCTGGGAAGCAGTATAGTGATCAATGGTGTGACTTACCATGTGGAAGATGTGGGGCAGGCGATTAAGGGAAAAAGTATTGATATTTTTTTTGCAACTCATGAAGAGGCAATTGAGTTTGGACGTCAGAAAATGACTGTATATTTAAAACAGTCCCTATAAAGGGGTTTTGATAGATAATTTATTGAATTGGATTGGAAGGATAACAGGATGAAAAAAAGGAAATTTACAGTTACGGCTGCCGTGTTTGTATTGTCGGCAATACTCCTGTCAGAGACTCAGATGAAAACTGTGTATGCGGTGGAGGGCTGGACCAATGACAGCGGGGAATGGATGTATCTGGATAAGAGTGACCAGCCGGTGACCGAGGTATGGAAACAGTCAAAGGATTCATGGTTTTATCTGGATTCAGAAGGAAGAATGGTGAGAGACAGCTTCATTGAACTGGGAAATGGACTGTACTATGCAGATTTGGATGGAAGAAGGGTTCAAAACAACTGGGTCTGGTCGGAAGGAAGGGAACCGGAGGGATATGCAGATGGCTGGTATTATTTTGGAGATAATGGAAAAGCGTATCGGAGAACCAGTGGTTTTAAGCGTGTAATTGGCGGAAAGACATACGTATTCGACGAGAAAGGAAAGATGCTTACCGGCTGGATTAATGAGTCAGGAGAATCTCTGACGGAAGATGACAATCCACTGGTTGACGGCCTATACTATGCGGGAGAAGATGGAGCACTGTATAGTAATGTCTGGATGGATTACGGTTCTGTGACGCTGGGAGCTGCCGACGGGCTGGAGAGCAGCATTACCGGACGGAATTACAGCGAGTATAAAGAGGTGTGGCTGTATTTTGACAGTAATTTCAAAAAGCTGAAAAGCAATGGTGACAGAATTAAGCAGAAGACCATCGATGGCAATACTTACGGGTTTGATGAATACGGAATCATGCTTCCATGGTGGAGTCAGGTGGCCAGTGTAAGCAACGCAGACAGAAGTAATCCCACGAGCTCGGAGTCCGCTAAATACTTTGCCAGCTATGACGGCGGACGGCTCTTAAAGAATGCGTGGTTCTGGATGTGTCCTTCGGAAAATCTGGATGAACAGGATTACAGCGATGGAGAGTACAGCTGGTGGCATACGGACCAGAAGGGAGAGGTGTACCGGAACCAGATCAGGAAGGTCTATGACAGGTATTATGCATTTGACGGATTAGGAAGAATGCGCACCGGATTTGTGCTGTTTGACGGGAGGGACGCTTTTGTAGCCTCTTATGATACGAATGACTGGACTGCGGAGAGTTTTATCAATGGTGATCTTTACGGTCTGGAGAAGGCAGATTTATACCTGTTTTCTCCGGATGAACTCAATGACGGTTCCATGCAGACCGGCGCAGAAGTAAAGGTGGAACTGGATGATGGGATTTATACCTTTGGTTTTGGAAGCAACGGCATTGCGTACGGCAGCCGGAATAAACTTCGTAAAACGAAGAACTCCTTTTATATTAATGGTCTGAGACTGGAAGCAGATCCGGAATACGGTTACGGTGTGGTTCAGGAGGACGGAGAGACTTACCGTGTCGTTGGAACTAATGGCAAAATTATGTCGGGAGATAAAAAGGTCATAAAGGACAAAGAAGGCGGGTGGCTGATTCTTTTAAACGGCAGATTCGCAGCCAGAGTAGAAGATGATGATAAGCCGAGGTGGTACAATGGAGACGAAGGACCGGGTTTCTATCATTATGATCAAAGCAGCAAAGAGGACAAGTACTCTGGCGGCCTGATCGTAAATTATGATTCGGATGCGGTTCTGGATAATCTGCCTGATGAGGAACGGCTGAATTTTGAATAGAAAGAGGTTTAGGACAATGGATAAAATTCAAAAAGGTAATTCTGCGGTGAAGGGATTGAAGCTGCGGAGAATTATAAAAAAAGGAACTGCATCCCTGCTTGCCGTTGCCCTTGCTTTTCTGCCGCCGGTACCTGGGCTGACCATAACTGCCTTGGCGGCGGGAACGGAACTTCAACCGGCACAGGGGATGAAAAGCAATGGCGGCGGACTGACAACTGCTTATAAATGGAATCAGAAAAGTACGGGCCGCTTTGATATTGAAGGTATAGAAGACGCCTCGCTGATTGGAGCAGAAAACCCTTATACGGGAGACAGGCTGGCCTCCGTTATAACGACGTACAGTCATGGGGGCTATGAAACGGTTATACAGAAACTGGGCGAATCGGCAGGAAGGAAAGAGGTAAGAATCCCGACCAATGGCGGAGTGCAGACCTTCGACGATCTGGGAGTCGAAATGCAGATGAAGGTATATCCCAGCCTGGATCAGAAATGGATCATGGTCGATTATATCGTCTATAACAAGACAAATAAAGATAACCCGGTTCAGATTGCCAGCGCTACCGATGTACAGGTAGGTGGAAGAAGCGGCGCCGGCGCCGGTGATCCGGCTGATGCCTCCACTCTGACTGCAAACAGCCGCGGGTTTCATATGGTTAATGAACAGACGCAGCAGACATTTGACTGTATTTATAATGACGACAGTCTGGGACTGACAGAACCGACTACAAAGTGGGTAGGAAAATACAACACCAGGAGCAATAATTATTATACGGATGGGCCTCACAGTGTTTCGAGGGTGGATTCCGAACTGGCCTATTCCTGGACAATTCCCTTAAGACCGTACGAGACAGCAGTCAGAAGGGTAGCATTTGGAGCCAGAGGTCCGTCTTACTACGTATCGGCAGCCTATGGAAACGATAACAGCATTGGCGCTTACGATACGCCCCTTAAGACGCTGGAAGCGGCCATTAATAAGATTGGCAGCAATGTCGGTTATGTCTATATACAGGATTATGGTGAACTGACCTCTGCCGTCACGGTTCCTTCCGGTGCCAATATTACTTTTATGAGTTCCGATTACAGCCGTACGGGTACTCCCATTGATGATATTATAACGGTTCGCAGAAATGCGGGACTGGTATCGGGGCCCATGTTTCGTACAAATGGGGGGACCATGCGTTTCAGCAATCTGGTGCTGGATGGAAACCGGGAAGGAGCCGCAGGCAATACTGCCCCTATCCTTTCTGCGGACAGCGGAACGATCGGTATCATGAGCGGAGCCGCTCTCCAGAATAACCAGGTAAAAGCAAATGGGACAGGAAGCGCGATCCAGATATCAGGAAGCGCGAATCTGGAAATGAACTACGGAACAGTTACCGGTAATATATCAGGCGACAGAGGTGCGGTTAATTTCGACAGTACGGGAAAGTTTACGGTACAAAACCTGGTTACAATTGAAGGAAATACGCTGAGCAGCGGTGAGAAGGCAAACGTATATCTGCCTGCCGGAAAGTATATGACGGTTGCAGGGGATCTGGACGCTTCGGCGATTGGCATTACGACCGCGCAGCTGCCGGACGCCTCGGCGAATGGAACATCGACACAGGACTCCCAGGAGATAAAAGTGGCAGTACCTTTGGCAGGCAGTGCGGTTGATATATCGCCAAGTCCATTCGTGGATAATTTTTCTGCTGACAGGGCGGGAAGTGAAGGAACCGGACTGTATGTTACCTCCGGCACGGCCGGTCTGACAGGAGCCGGCGCAAATCATGACAGAAATACGGTGCTGAAGAAAAATGGCTATCAGATTACATTTTTTATCAAAGATGCAAATACAGGAGGCGGAATCTCCGGTGCACCTGCAATCCCGGCGGTAACGTATGGGTCGGGAGAAAGTGTGAATCTGTCTGTGCCGCCTGAAGTGACCGGCTATGAGCTGGCAGGCATTTCCATTGAACAGGGATTGTCGGCTCTGCTGCAGGCACAGCTTACGCCGGGCAGTGATTATGGCAAAGTGACAGGAACCATGCCTAACCAGGATGTGACGATAGACTATGAATACCGAAAGGTAGATTCCAGCATCAATTTTGAAGCAAACGGGGGAACTCCGCAGCCTCCTTCCCTGACGGGAATGGCCGGCAACAGCATCAACGCGCTGATGCCAAGCGTCAGCCGCTATGGATACGTTTTCCGCGGCTGGAGCACTGTCAATGACTGGGAGCATCCAGACTTTATTACCGGACTTCCGGCAGTGTACCCGGAAACGCCGGTTACATACTATGCAGTCTTTGAACCGGACCCAGGCGTAAAGTTTAACTATACGGTGGAATACTCCAACCAGAACGGTGATATCGTATTTCAGACTGGTACGGAGGAAAATGCGTACAGCGTAGAAGCGGCGATCCAGGCCCGGAAAAAAGACATACATGGATACATCTGGAGTCTGGCGGATTCGGGAACCACGCCGACTGAGTTTAATTACAGCGGAACCAGCCAGCCGATTGGCCAGTTTAATGGTTCAAACGGTACTTTTACGGGAACTATGCCGGGCCAGGATGCTACAGTGCGGTATCGCTATACGGTGGATTACGGCAATGCGGCCGCTCAGTCCCTGCTTACCGTACGCCATGAGACGGCGGGAGGCACTACGGTTTCGGCTGACCAGACATCAGGACACTATCCGGAAGAAACGGTTACAGCCCGGCCTGTGACAAAGTATGGATATGAATGTGTGGATGCGCGCATTGATGCCGGATCTGCGGCAGATGATACAGACGGTCATCTGGTCAGCGGACTTCAGGGAGATTTTGACGACAGCCGGGTCTTCCGTGGAGTGATGCCGAATCAGCCGGTGACAATAACATATCTTTATGAGCCAACAGAGGAGGGATATCCTCTGACTATGGAATATCAGGACAACGGAACTTCGGATGACAGACTCAAAAATATCCGGGAGCCTCTGGTGCATCTGCATCAGGCGGAGGAAGCGGTGGGACTGGCCTGTGCCCAGGGTCCGGTCACATACCAGCAGCCATACGGCTATCAGATGGCAGCGAAATCGATCAGTCCGGCAACAACCCTGATCAGCTGGAATGGAAATGACTTTACAGGAACCATGCCAAATGACAGCGAGACAGTGGTTTACCGCCACAGCCGTATACCGGCGTTGTGGGCAGATATAACGTATCTTGCAGGAACCCATGGAAGCCTGAATGCGGGAGAGGGTATGTCCTCAGACGTTCGGGCGCAGGGAGATGGCAGCTTTAAGGCCAGTGCCCTGATCAATAATGGTTCGGAGCAGGGAGAAGAATTCGGCTATACGCTGGGGGTAATGAAGGAAAAACATCTGATGCCGGGAACCAGTGCGGATAACTACTATCGTTTGGGAGGCTGGTTTGTGGATGGGAATCACAATGGAATTCTGGATAACGGGGAGACTCTTCTGGATGAAGAAACCCGTTTCACAGGAGAGACTGTTCTGACTGCATACTTTGAAGAAGATCCGTCGAAATGGGTGGATATCCATTTTGAGGCAGGCGCTCATGGAAGTATTCTTGCAGGAGAAACACGGAGTCTCCACACGACCTATGATAGAAAGTGGAGTGATATCACGGGAAGCCTGCCACAGTATGTACCGGAGGTGAATTATCTGGCTGACCGGTGGTATGCAGGGGAGACGCCTGTGACCAGTGAAACAGGCCTTGTAAACGGCCAGGTATATACAATCAGGTTCCGTCCGGATCCGGATATATTCGGGACGGATGTGGCGCAGCCAGAGACAGCGGCCGGGTTAAATACCCGGGGAAAAGGACGGATCACTGTATTTAATACGACCCCGGGATATCAGTATATTCTGACAGATTCATCAGGAAAAATTCTGGAAACGATTCGCGGAAATGAATTGACGGGCCGTGTGGTGTTTGACAACCTGTATCCGGGTGCTGAATATAAGGTATACGAAACAGACGGCGCGGCGCAGATTCAGCCGGAAGGCCAGATTGGAGATGTGGCGGATGCGCTCAGCCCGCCGGCGGAAGTACTGACTCCGGTACTGGAGACGAACTACCAGATTATTTATGATGAGGATGAAGAAGGAAAGACTGTTCTGATCATAAAGCCGGCAGATCAGGATTCGGAATACGCGGTGCTGGACCGTAACGGCCATGTGGTGGAGACGCCGGGGGCAGGAGACGGAGATTTTAAGAAACCCGCTGGAAGTCCTGCATCCTTAACGTTTGCCGGCCTGGACTATAACCGTGAATACACGGTAGTAGCCCGCCCAATGGGAAAGACAGACATCACGGCAGAGGGTCTGAAGGACAGGGGAAGTGTAATAACGACAGATCCGGGCGGAGAACTGGAGCTTCCAAACTACATTGTAGAGGCACAAAACGGCGAAATCATCCAGGTAGGAGCAGAGTCTGTCGGCGTAGTAAGATATGAAGAAGCCCACGAAGGAGACAGGGTAAAGATCACAGCAGAAGAGGTGAACGATGCCGGAGAACAATTCTCCCACTGGGAGACAACGATTGGCATGGCCGGAGATCTGGGAGATAAGACCACGCGAAGAGAAGTCAGCTTTACCATGCCGGATACTAATGTGGTGCTGACGGCGGTCTATAAGCAGCCCAAAGCCTCTCCAAGCAACGCCGCAGTAGTTGATGAGGTAAGGGGAGGAAACAGGAAGGAAACAGCCCTGGATCCAAATGAAATTCCTAGACTGGAGGAAGAATTGACAACAGAGGTGGATGAAGAACTGATGGAGATAAACCGGGCCGATGTTACCTATAAAGTGGTATACAGGAAGAATGCAGTGAAAGCGTCGGAATCGAATGCGGTGAAAGCGTCCGGAAACTATGAAATGGATCATGAAGCAGCCTATAAGGGAGCCTGGGGACTGGATGTACTGATTGAACGGTATGTAAACGGAAGAAAGGTGGCTGGAGAGATTGAACCGGAAGCTTCTTTCCGCACTTATATCCAGATGGGAAAAGGCGACGTTGACATGCTGGACTACCAGCTATATGAGATTACGGAGAATCCGGGAACCGGAGAGATGGAAGCGGTGCTGGTGCCGATGGAACAGAATCCGGAGGAAACAGGAGGGCTATATGCATTTACAGCGCATGCGGGAAGCCGTTATGTGATGGTGTATAACCGGGCATACCGGATGTACTTTATCAACAACGTGGCGCTGCCGCTTGAGAACCGGTACCGGTATTCATTCAAGGTACGCCGGGATGAGGCGCCGGAGGATGAATCCTATAACCGTGAGTACAGCCAGATTGCGGAGCAGCTGGAATACTTTGTGAATCCGGACGGGGCGGAGTTCCGTTATGAGGGCTGGAGTTACAGCCAGGACCGCTATAAGGAATTTGACCCATCAGCAAGTATCAGACGGAAAACATACGTATATGCATATTACAAAGATAATGTAAAAGAGGTGGACGATACCAGAAAGAAACTGGAGGACGCCATTACAGAAGCAATTCGTGTCAGAGATGATTACTTCCTGAAACAGGGCGAGAGCAAGGGGCTGAAGGAAGCCGTAGAGGAAGCCCTGGAGGTACTGGACCGTGAGAATCCGAAGGCGACAGCCGGTCAATTGGAAGAAGCGCTTGATAAACTGAAAGAGAAGACGGCGCCGTATGAAGAGATCCTTGACGACCGTTATAACCATTACGATGATATCCAGGATAATGGAAATAAAGGCGGGAATAAAGGCGGAGGCGGAAGCGGAAGCGGATCGAAGCAGAATCCGATTAATACAAAGCGGCAGGAAAGCTTTACATTAGGAACCAATGGAAACTGGGTGGAGGTGAGCGCCCCGGAAGGCGGCGAGCGCCAGATGGCCTTTATGCTGAACGGCGGTATGAGACTAAGCGGAATGTGGGCATGGATCAAGTATCCGGCGGATGGAAGCGGTAATATCTCAGACCGGACCGGCTGGTATCATTTTAACGATAAAGGAATCATGGAGACCGGCTGGATTCGTGATGAAAGCGGAAACTGGTATTACTGCAATACGGAAAAAGAAGGTAATTTCGGAAAGCTGCAGACTGGATGGCGCCATGACGGTGCCGACGGAAACTGGTACTACCTGATACCGACAAACGGAGTGATGGCCACAGGATGGAGAAAGATCGGAGAGAAATGGTATTACTTCGAGACTGCGGGCGCGGGTGTATATGCCTATGACCCGGTGAAGGAAAGATGGAACTACGGCGGAGGAAACGGAAAGCCGCTGGGCTCTATGTATAAAAATGAAATGACACCGGACGGCTGCTTAGTCGGTGACGATGGTGCATGGATACAGTAGGAGGAACTTGATGAGAAGAAAGTTTAACATAAAGTCTAAGCTGGCAGGGGCGCTTGCGGCAGTCATGGTATTTTCCATGGCTGCCCCGGGTATCCCGGTGTATGCGGTAAGTTACGGAGAACAGTCTGTCATCGAATTTGATCCGCAGGCGGGACCCAATTTATCTCACTCCAATTACAGCGGTATGCCGAGACGGGATAATGGAGTATCCTTTGCCACGGGCCAGGCAGGTTACCCTTTGACTGCTTCCGGTGATTTTGATGGAATTCCAACAGACGATTTCGGCTCAGGTCAGCGCCCGGAACTTCCGGAATTTAATGTGGAGTGGGCTGGATATACGTTTGACGGCTGGTATAATGAGGCGGGGAATAAGATCCTGTCTCTGCCGTATGCATTTCCCTATACAGAGGTAAGTTCGTACAATGCCGTGTGGAAAGGAAACGCGACAACACCGTTTAAATTTACGGTGATGCACTACAGAGATTTAAATACGGCCAGGGATAATAACAATGACGGCAGCGATTCCAGCGCATGGCCATCAGATGCAGCATCTGATCTCTGGAAATTTTATGAATCTGAAGGCTGGATGAGAGAGGTAATGGCGAATACGCCAATCTCCGCAACTTACCGGAGAGATATTCCGGGTTATCGTTTAAAATCAGTTCTGATAAAAAATAATAAAGTACGAAAGTATGATGAAACAAGCGGTAACGGAACTCTTGACGGTGGAGCCGGTATCAACTCCACAACGAATGCAGTCCGCGGCAGCATGCCGAATGATGACCTGACCGTGGCTTACCGCTATGAACCGGATCCAACCAAAAAATTTGCGGTGAATGTCGAGTATGTAGATGCCTTTGGTGTTGCGATTAAGACTCCGGATACCTATACATTTCCGGCAGAGGCGGAGATCGATATAGCACCGGCCGCGATTAACGCATACACCGTGCAGGGCGGGCAGTTAAAGCCGGGGTTTGAAGGGACGACGGATTTGGAAGGACAGGGCATCTACTCTGCAGCTGATGCAGGGGGGCACTTCAATGAAGCGAAACATTTTACCGGAAAAATGGCGAATCAGCCGGTCACCATTACCTATACGTACAACATTGATCCGGATTTTCGTACCATGCTTCAGGTAAAACGAGTGGATAATCACGGCAATCCTCTGGAAGATGACGAGATACGGGAAATTACCCCGGCGGATCCTGTTATGATAGATGTGCCGGAAAAGACCGGTTACGATTACCCGCCAAACATTCACTGGGATGAGCACTTTACAGGGAATCAGGGAAGCTTTGATACCAATACTGGGAAACTGACGCTGAGCAGCGATATGCAGGGAGGCACAGTGACCATTACATACAATGAAAATCTATCCGATACGACGTACTGGTCCAAAATTGAATACTATAACGGAACTAACGGCACTATATCCGGAGAGATATCACCGAAATTTAAAAAACATGGAACCTATACGCTTGACGAATTGACAGCAGGCATTACACTTTCACCGTCTCCGCATTATCTGTTTGACGGCTGGTATATGGCCAATGCAAATGGAAGCGATAAGACGGGAGAGCGGCTGGAGGGAAGTCTGTCGCTTTCAGGCAATACAAAGCTGTTTGCAAACTTTACAGAAGATCCGAATGAATGGTATGATCTGACCTTTGGGGCAGGGACGCACGGGATTGTTTCGGGCCAGACCTCTATCCATACTGTGAAGGGAACGCTCTGGTCGAATCTGACGCTGCCAACAACGGTTCCTGATCAGAATTATACATTTGCGGGCTGGTTTGATGAAGGCGGAAACCGGGTGCAGGACAGCCAGTCAATTCTGGCCAATCAGCACTATACGGCAAGATTTGTTCCGGCCAACATGACAGATGACGGAATTCTGGCCATGCCGGACGCGAGAGGCTCCGTTGCCGGAGACGGAAGCGGCAGGATTACGGCAGCCGGTGCAAATGTGGGCCGCCGATACGCTTTGACAGATGAAGAATACCGCGTGCTGGAAGTAAAGAATGGGGTGCAGCTGCAGGACAGTGATTTCAATGGACTGTATCCATGCACATCATACTATCTTTATGAACTTGCTTTGGGCGCAAATCCTGCTGTCGGAACCATTCTTCCAGATCATACAGATCCATCCGATTTCGGACCACCAACCCAGGTGAACGTGCCGACGCTCGGCAGCAATTACCAGACGGGAGAGGACACTGTGGAGGGCCGGATGCGGCTAACTGTGAATCCCGCGGCTCCCGATACCCTGTATGCGATTCTGGATATTGGCGGAACGGTCATTCACGTGCCCGGAGCCGATGCTGAAGGCTGGGTTGCTGCCGGAAGCCGGCAAAGCGGAGTTGTGTTTGGTAATCTGGAACCCAATCAGTTATATATTGTTGTAGCAAAGCATGTCGGAGAGACCGTGCAGCCGGAAGAACGCAGGATTATGGGGACCCAGGTATCGCTGATCCATGATGGAGAAGAGGAAGAAACTTATACAGTAACTCTGACTAACGGCGGCTATATCGATGAAATTATCAGAGATGGCAATGTAGTTGAGACGGAAGAACATGCGGTGTCCGCGATAGTAAAGAAGGGGGATACGGTAAAAATCAATGCAGAGACCACGGATCATAACGGACAGGCATTTAAGCAGTGGAACACACTGATTGGCAGCCCGCAGATTTTCGCGGTCAGACGAAATCAGCCGTTGACTATGCCGGGACAGAATGTCATCCTGCAGGCTGTCTACCAGACGCCTCCGACGGCAACTCCGGGAAATGCCACGATAGATTATTCCCCTAAGGATGGGAAAAATGCCCTTGATTTATCCGGAAACGCTCTGGATATTCTGATTCAGACGCTGACTGGTAATCATGAGGACCAGACGGCGATGGCAGACGGAATTGATGTAGAATATACTGTTAAATTTAACAGGCGTGCACCGAAGGCTTCGGAATCCAATGCCGTGAAGGCAGAACTGGGAGACGAAGAGTATGTAAAGATACCATGGGCACTAAGCTCTTCACTGGCAAGAAAAGTGGGGGGAACCAATAAGGCGCTTCCGGGGACGGGGAATTTAAAACCGGATATCAGAGTATACAGCGAGATAGACAGTAGCATGCTGGGATATCTGGATTACAGGCTCTGGAAGGTGGAAAACTCTGAAGGGATGCCGGTATGCACCGAAATCCCGATGGACCCCGACCCGAATGACAGCACCGAATCTTTTACCGGAACTGTAGCTTTTGATGCAAGCGTGGGTGCAACCTATCTGCTCACCTATTTAAAGGCCCATGAGATAAAGATCATGGATGGCAGGAGAGCTGCGGTCCACAGACTTAAAGTGAAGTCAGGAACTTCACTGGAAGAATCGGAAGCTTTCGAAAGCCTGAATATCTTTGAAGATTACACAGATCCGGTCACAGGGCTGATTTATGAATACAAGGGACTGGGAAAGACAGAGACAGCAGCATCTGCATACGATATTACTGCTCCGGTAACGAGGTCCGAGGCACTGTATGTGCTTTATCAGGCCTCTGATGATACGGAATGGCAGGCGGCAAGGCAGAAGCTGATGGAACAGATTGCCGCCGCACAGGCGCTGAAAAACAATACCTCGGTAAGTGAGGAAAACAGACAGATATTAAGTGACGCGGTGGATGCGGCGCTGGAGACAGCAAACCGGGTATACCGTCCAACTTTGGAGGAACTTCTGCAGGCATATCAGACATTAAAAGCAGTTGTGGACTCCATCAGTTCAGGAGGAGATCCCAATGAACCGGAGGAGCCCGATAATCCGGACAAGCCGGGGAAACCCGATAATCCGGAAACACCGGATCATTCCGGCGGAGGAAGCGGGGGCGGATCAGGGTCAGGACGCAGCGGACGAAGTGTGGGTCCCGGCCATACCTTTAACAGCTACAGAACATATTATGAAGGGACAGACGGATACTGGGAACAGACTGGTACAGATGCAGGCCGCTGGGGATTTATCCTAAGCAGCGGACAGAGGCTTAAAAACAGATGGGCGAATGTAAAGTATGGAAACTCATCTCAGCTTTATACCTACCATTTTGATGCAGAAGGTTTTATGGATATCGGCTGGTATCAGGATACAGACGGACAGTGGTTTTATCTGAATGCTGAACAGGGAACAGAACATGGCCGTCTGAAAATTGGCTGGTATTTTGATACAAAAGATGCAAAGTGGTATTATCTGAATCAGTTTACCGGCGGAATGCTTACAGGCTGGCAGAATCTGGGCAATGACTGGTATTTCTTAAGCCCGGTAAGTCTGGCGGGGCAGCCGTATGGCTCATTGTATACAGGAGGAATCACACCGGATGGATATCCTGTAGATGAAGACGGAAGGTGGATCAGGGAGACACCATAAGGGGGCCGGGGCTGTATTCCTGGAAAGTAAGGAACAGGAGAATAAAAGGTTGAGTAAAACATACTTTATTGTGGTTATGGCTATCCTGGCAGTGTTTTCTATCAATGGGTGCAGTAATAAGGTGAAAACGGCTGAGGCAGACAAAGAGACAGAGGAATATACAGCAGAAGAAAATACAAAAATGGCCCCGGCCCCGGTTCTGTCTGATGATATTTACAGCTTCCAGCTTAAGCTTAATGGCAAAGTATATCAATTTCCAATGAAGTACACAGAATTTGCAGCAAACGGATGGGTGTACGATGGAGATGAATCAGAGCATCTGGATTCCGGTTATATTGCCGGAACCCGGGTGTTTGCTAAAGAAGAACTGGAGGTTTATGCTGATATAATAAATTTTGATATCAATGCAAAGCCACGCAGTGAATGTTATATAGCCGGCATTAGTGTAGATAACTATCAACTGGATAAAGCCGGGGCAAGTGCCGGCACGGCAAAGGGAATTAAGATCGGAAAATCGACGGCGGCTGAGATCAGGGCAGCGTATGGAACACCGGGCTATGAGAATACGGACGATTCCGGTTTTACGAGTATTGAGTACCATATAGGAATGTATCAGTCCATAAAATTTTCCATTGACAGCGAGTCAAAAAAGCTGTCAAAGATTCAAATACAAAATTATGCAGAACCGGAAGATTTTATACCGGGAGAAGTCAGTGCGGAAGTTCCGGAAGCAGTAGGCAGATATGAAGCGCCTGACGCCGTCAGCAATGAATTTGCAGATTTTACGGTCAATTACAGCGGTGCATTGTATCGGCTGCCGGCCCCGGTCAGCGTATTTGAGGCAAACGGCTGGAAAATTGTGGAGGGCTCTTCTGATATGCAGGCTGCAGTTATGGTTGGGTGACTTTGATGAAAGACAATCAGACCCTGAAGGTGATTGCCAACAATTACAGTGAGCAGGCCACATCAATCCGTAATTGTTTTGTCATAAAAGTAAAATCAGATGAGTTTGATGCAAAGGTGCCGATTACAATTGCCAAAGGGATCACGATCGGAATGTCCCAGGCCGATTTAGAAACGATATTATCAGAAGATGGCTATGAGAAAGACGATTCATCAACTCTTTATGTTATTTACATCGTAACTCCGGTTGAGAATACACTGGACCGCTATACCATTGCAGTCCGTAAAGCCAACAGCAAGGTATGCAAAATCGAAATGGAGTATACTCCCCAATACAGCACATTTTTAAACTAACTGTAAAATGGAAGGGGAGAACAACAGTGCCGTCGGCCAGAAAGGAGCGTTTATGACTAACAAGAATAAAGCCAGTGACCAGTTTGGTGAAAGTATGGCAAAGAGGCGGGATATGGAAGAACAGCTTCATGTAATGGAAAAAACAGACTGGTCAGGTATTATGATGATCTGTATCCATGGTCAGACGGAAAACCGGATATTCGGAGTAATTGTGAATCGCTGCCTTAACCAGCCAGTCCCGTTTTGCGGACTGGATCAGTTGATATTAAAGATAGATGAGATATGTGAATCTGTGGGAACTCCCATGCTGTCTATGAAACCCCGTTTTTTGCAGGACGACAAGAGAGAGCAGTATGCCGGACTTTCAAAAGGAAGAGAAAAAGGCGGACAAAAAAGGCGTGGGAGAAAAGGTCAGGGAGGCTGGCAGGAGATGTCGGATATTTTAAAGAAACAGATGGCAGTAACCAGAGAGGCTCTGGAAATACAGATTCTGTTTCGGGGAAATGCGACTATGCAGGGAAGGCTGCGCTGCCAGCTATCCTGTAAAAAGTATGTCAGTTTTCGAAGCGCTCTGGAATTATTCCGTATGCTGAAAGAAGTGGAAAGCAGCTTCTGTGAAGACAACAGGATTACGGAAGCAGACTCCGGTTTCACAGATGTAAAGAGAAAAAAAGAGAAAAGAGGAAGGGCTATATGATGATCTGTACCGGTTGTAAGTGCAGGAATAAACAGGCGGATAATATTTGTGAAATCTGCCGGGCATTAAAAAGAATGTGGGAACTGGAAGCGTTTCAGGAAGAGTGGAGGTCACAGATTAAACTGGAAGATAATCAAAGAAATGCGGCAAGGGGAATCGTGTAATAAAGAAAATGAGTGAGTTCGATACAATTATAGAAGGCATGCATTTCGGTATCAGTAAGCATTTAATGGATAAACATTTTACCATTCTTTGGGCCAACAGATATGCCTATGAGATGACCGGCTATACAAAAGATGAATTTAGTAATAGATACCATAACAAAATTGATGAATATTATAAAAAGACAGGGAAACTTTTGACAGGGTTATGAAGGTGATTGAGGACTCCTATAATAGGAAAGAGACAGTCTGCCGTTTTGAATGCCCTGTGAAGTCAAAGCGCGGGGCAGTGGCCTGGGTTCAGATAAATGGAATGTTTTCAAATGAAAAATACAGAGGCATTCCAATAATATGGAGTGTGTTTTATGATATTACAGATACCCTTGAAGCGCAAAAAGAGTTGGTGCAGAAGACGGAAAAAGTGAATTCTGAACTCCAAAAAGTGGATAAAATGAAGCAATTGACAGGTGAGTTTTTGGAGGAATTAAGTCGTGACGTTCGTTCATTGGTCAATATAATTACTGGGATGGCGGACGTAGCAGAACTGTACTTAACCGACCAGACGACATGTGAAAATTGTTTAAAAAATATCCGCAGAACCAGTAGTAAACTGAAAAAAAGATACTTGATGCCCGTAGGATTTTTCATGAGGAGGCTAGTTGATTTTATGGGATATAACCGTATAAAGGCGTCCAAACGAATCAGAGCCAGAAGAAAGGAACTTGGACTGACAGGCGCTGAGGTTGCAGCCAGAATTGGAAAAGCAGAACATTATTATGGTGATATTGAAAGAGGCAGCTGCGGTATGTCGATAGATACCCTGGTGCAGCTTTCCGAGGTACTGGATATATCGGTCGATTATGTTTTATTTGGAAGAGATGAGGGGATCGAAGGTTCTATAATCGTTCGTGTGTCCCGGATTTTAAGACATTACAATATGCGAAAACAGCAGTGCGCCTTAGAATTAATGAAATATTATCTTAATTTGGAAGAAAGTTAAAATTATAGTCTTTTAAAAGTGATGAGAGATGGAGATCCGGTACAGCATTGTTCCGGATCTTTTCTAGTTTCTGTTTCCACAAAATCCACTGATTTATTGCTATTTATAACAAGCTTTGCTATACTCTTATTAATGCTGGTTGTGAACGAATAAAAAGTTTTTACAGCTAAGAGTGAAGAGAATACAGGAGAAACATCATGATTATGGAAACAGAATATACAGGACAAAGCCAGACGAATAATTCCTCCATCTCATGTCCGGCGGCATTCCATACGCTTAACACCGGCGTAATAAGCTGTGCGTTGGATGAGGGGCTGACCTTTTTATGGGGAAATACCAGCTTTTTTAACAGAATCGGATGTTCCGAACAGGAATATCGCCGCCTTTATCATAACCTGAAGCAATACTATGCAGATTATCCTGAGGATTTTCAGAAGATCAGCCAGGCCGCGTTACAGGCGGAAACAGAAGGAAGTGGTCATGTGAAGCTGACCGTGCGGCTGCCTTTGATGGAGGGGAGTTTCCTGTGGATACAGCTTTCCGGTTCGGTGTTGGAGCAGGCAGGTAGCCTTGTGTTTCAGTCGGAATTATCGGATGTGGATGTATTGATGGCCGAAAAAGAGGAAATTACCCGGCTGTATCAGCAGAAGCGGCAGTATTTTCGCTGGATTATGGATACATATCCTAGCAATATATACATCAGCCACATGGATACATATGAACTGCTGTACCTGAACCATAATGCATGTGAAACTCTGAAAAAAATTCCGGCGCAGGTATTAGGACACAAATGCTATGAGGTTATCCAGGGGCGAAATGCGCCCTGTCCCTTCTGTACCAACGATAAACTGCGGGAGGAAGAGGATTATGACTGGGAGTTTGACAATCCGGTTCTAAAGAAAACATTTATAATAAAGAACCGGACTATTAACTGGGAAGGCCATCGGGCGCGCATTGAATTGTCACATGACATGCAGAGTACGGAATACAAGCTGGCTAAAAAGGATCAGGAGAAAAATGCGATCATCCAGGCGATCCCAGGAGGATTTGCTAGGGTTGATGCACATGATATGAGGACTGTACTCTGGTATGGCGGTGAATTTTTGAATCTGATCGGATATACCAGGGAAGAGTTTGAAAATGAACTGCACAGCCAGTGCACCTATGTTCATCCAGAAGATATTGAGCGGGCGGCAGCAATCATGGACAGCTCCAGGAAAAACGGTAAAAAGACTGTGGCGGAGGGGCGTATTATCACGCGGGACGGAACCGTGAAAATACTGACCATGACATATACCTATGTCAGTGCAGAGGACAGCTGGGACGGCATTGCCTCCTTCTATAGCGCCGGAATTGATGTGACAAGGGAGCGGATGGAGCAGGAACGACAGAGGAAGGCGTTAGAGGATGCCTATCAGGCATCCCGTATAGCCAACGATGCCAAGACCAACTTCCTCTCTGCCATGTCTCACGATATCCGCACACCTATGAATGCTATTATGGGTATGGCCGTCATTGCCCAGTCCAATCTGGCGAATCCTGATAAACTGAAGGATTGTTTAAGTAAGATCAGTACCTCCAGCAGGCATCTTCTGGGACTGATTAACGAAGTGCTGGATATGTCCAGAATCGAAAGCGGAAAAATTAATCTGTCCTCTGAAGTAGTTTCCCTGCCTGATTTGATGGAGGACGTCATCGATATATGCCGACCCATGTCCAGCCAAAAGCATCACAAACTGTTTATCAGTGCGGATCATGTGCATCATGAGAAGGTGGTAACAGATTTGGGCCGCCTGCAGCAGGTTCTGGTAAATCTGTTGTCCAATGCGGTGAAATATACCCCGGATGGAGGAACCATCAGTCTGCGGCTCAGAGAAATGCCTTCTATCATTCAGGGGCGGGGGCAGTATGAATTCATTGTCACCGATAACGGGATTGGGATGTCGGAGGATTTCGTACAACATATCTTTGAACCGTTTATTCGGGCTGAGGATTCCCGTATCAGCAAGATACAGGGGACAGGTCTTGGAATGACCATTACGGAGAATATCGTACGCATGATGAACGGAACTATCGAGATCAAGACCAGGCTGGGAGAGGGAAGTCAGTTTATTTTTGCGGTTACATTTGAAGTGTGTGAGGATGAGGAACTGTGCAGGGGGGAACTGGCCGGTCTTCCGGTACTGGTGGTAGACGATGACCAGATAGTGTGTGAAAGTGCCTCTGAATTGCTGAAGGAGCTGGGGATGCGCGGAGACTGGGTACAGTCTGGCAGTGAGGCTGTCACCCGTATTGCAGAGGCCCGGGACAAGGGAGAGGATTACTATTTTGTCATTCTGGACTGGCAGATGCCGGATATGGATGGGCTGGATACTGTCAGGGCAATCCGCAGGAAGCTGGGCAGTGATGTCCCCATTATTATAATCTCCGCCTACGATTACTCGGAGATCGAAGAGGAGTTCCTGCTTGCAGGCGCGGATGCCTTTATAGCAAAGCCTCTGTTTAAATCCAGGATGGCGTGTACCCTCCATAAATTTTGCAGAAGCAGCACGGGGGAACTTACTGTCCTGACCGAAC
Source organism: Hungatella sp. SB206 (assembly GCF_051132295.1). Taxonomy (NCBI): domain Bacteria; kingdom Bacillati; phylum Bacillota; class Clostridia; order Lachnospirales; family Lachnospiraceae; genus Hungatella; species Hungatella sp. SB206. The sequence continues at coordinate 2,769,977 of NZ_CP096603.1, forward strand.
AGACACAATCGTTCCTGACCGGCAGGCGAATCCTGCTGGCGGAAGACAATGAACTGAACCGTGAGATTGCGGTCGAACTGCTTCAGATGCAGGGGCTTGTGGTAGAGACTGCGGAGGATGGGCAGCAGGCGGTTGAAAAATTCCGTTTATCCGGCCTTCAGGAATACAACTGCATTTTAATGGATATTCAGATGCCGGTCATGGACGGCTATCAGGCCACGGAAGCAATACGCGCCCTTCCGCGCGCGGATGCAAAAAATATTCCCATACTTGCGCTGACAGCCAATGCTTTTGCATCGGACCTGGGCAAGGCTCATAATGCGGGAATGAATGATCATATTGCAAAGCCCATTGATTTAGAACATCTTGTGGGGATTTTGAAAAGGTGGATCGTCTGAAGAGAAAAGGTATTGAGGGGAAGAATTTTATAAAATGGAAAGGACATCGAGGGAGATTATGGCACAGGAAATTTTATTGATAGAAGATGATGACACCATTCGTACTGCTTTAAAATATGCTTTGGAGGATGCTGGATACCAGACTTTGGAAGCGGAATCCATGGAGGCAGTCCGGCGGGTTTCGTGGAAGGAGGTAGATCTGATTTTGTTGGATCTGGGGCTGCCGGACGGACATGGCCTCCAATTTTGTGATGAAGTATGCCGGGCTGCCGGTCCTGCAGTGATTATCGTGACGGCCCGGGATGACGAGCAGGAGATTATCTGTGGACTGAATACAGGTGCGGACGATTACGTGACGAAGCCATTTAAACTGGGGGTACTGCTGTCGCGTATTGGCGCAGTTCTTAGGCGCAGAAAGCGGGAGGAAACAGAGAGCATGGCTGTCGGCGATGCGATTGTCTGCGGACCTGTGACATTATATAAGTCCGGAACTACGGCTACGGCTGATGGAGAGCAGCTTCAGCTGACTGCCGGAGAATACCGGCTCCTGGAATACTTAATGGAAAATAAAAACCGGACAGTAACCAGAGCTATGATCTTGGGGGCGTTGTGGGATCAGCAGGGGAATTACGTGGAGGACAACGCCCTGACCGTTCTGATGAGACGTCTTCGTGAGAAACTCGGTCCCAATGGACAGCAGATAATCAGGACTGTGCGGGGAATCGGATATAAAGCGGAGGATGGATATGAAAAGTAAAGGGCAGAGAGCTGCTGTTACCACAGGTCTGATGGGATTGTGTCTGTTGTTCTGTCTGGCGATTTCTGTCTCTGTCGTCAGGCGATGCGAAGCGGCTTTCTATGATCGGGCGGCAGCGGTGGCATCTGTATTTCCGGATAAAGCCTCTGATGTGATGGCGGCATTAAAAATTCCATCTGCCGCCGATCTTTTGGCCGGCCGTAACATACTTTCCGCCTACGGTTATAATGGACAACTGCTGGACGCAAGGTTTATAGCCGCAGAGATCATCAGTGTCTCTCTGCTTTATTTGCTGTGTTTTTTTATAATTGCGGCACTGGCTTTGGCGGCAGGAAGACGAAGGGAAGCCCGTCGGATTGCGGATCTGGTTCAGTATCTTCGGCAGGTGGAAAGCGGTGTATATCCGGTGCTGCCGCGTTCAGGGGAAGATAAATTCTCCCATTTGGAAGACGAATTGTATAAGACAGTATCCGCCTTGCGGGAAAGCCGGGAGATGGCTGCGCTGGGAAAAGAAAATTTAGCAGTGAATCTGGCCGATATCTCCCACCAGTTAAAGACTCCGCTGACCGGTGTATCCCTGATGGGGGAGCTGCTTCTTAACAGCCTTACCGATAAAAAACAGAGACAGGCGGCAGAGACGATCATCAGCCAGAATAGCCGAATGACGGATCTGGTGTCTTCGCTTTTAACTCTGTCCAAATTGGATGCGGGAGTATTGCCGCTTAACCGGAAACCAGTTTCGGCTAAAGATGTGATTTCCAGTGCGGTGCAGGCGGTTGATCCGCTGTTAAAACAAAAAAGGCAGAACCTGGTGATTCAGGGAGACAACGATTCCGTTCTTTTCTGTGATTTCGGCTGGACTGCGGAGGCATTTGGTAATCTTATAAAGAACTGCAGTGAACACAGTCCGGAAGGTTCCCAAATCACCGCAGCAGCTGAGCAAAATCCAATCTATACCCAGATTACAATAGAAGATGAAGGCTCTGGCTTTTCCCCAGAGGATATCCCCCATCTGTTTGAACGTTTTTATCGGGGAAAGCAGGCAGTCCGGGGAAGTATCGGTATCGGGCTGGCTCTGGCAAAATCCATTGTCGAACGACAGGGAGGTGAGCTCTATGCAGAGAACAGCAAGGACTGCAGCGCACGATACGTAATTCGTTTTTATGAACACGCGCCAGAAGAAAATAATGAGTATATGCGGTCTCTGACACCGAATTGTTAGTTTGGTTTAGTAAAATGGTCTGCAAAGGAGGTAATTAAAATTATGAATATTCTTCGCTGCGAACATCTTACGAAAACTTATGGCTCGGGTTCTACCATGGTAAATGCCTTAAACGGGGTGGAGCTTGCTGTCGAAAAGGGCAGTTTTGTAGCTATTGTCGGCACTTCAGGCTCTGGAAAGTCTACACTGCTCCACTTGCTGGGAGGGGTAGACCGTCCAACATCCGGCCATATCTTTATTGAGGATACAGACATTGCATCTTTGAGCGAGAAGCAGCTGTCCATCTTCCGCCGCAGGAAGGTAGGGCTGATCTACCAGTTTTATAACCTGATTCCTACACTGGATATTCGTCAGAACATTCTTTTACCTATGCTGCTGGATGGGCAGAAACCGGATGAAAACCGTTTTTCGGAGCTGGTTCAAACGCTGGGCCTGGCGGATCGGCTGTCCCACCTGCCGCACCAGCTATCAGGAGGACAGCAGCAGAGAGCGGCAATTGGCCGGGCCCTGATCTACCGGCCGGCCATATTAATGGCTGATGAGCCGACTGGAAATCTGGACCGGAAGAATTCTCAGGAAATATTAAGCCTTTTAAAGGTGTCAAACCGACGGTATAAGCAGACGATACTTTTAATTACGCATGATGAACGACTGGCTTTGGAGGCCGACCGGATTATCACCATAGAGGATGGCCGCATCATTTCAGACCGGGAGGTGAGAAAATGATGGTGCTGTTTCGTTATACGCTGGAAACTCTCCGCCGAAACAAGTATACTTCACTTTCCATTATGGCTGCCATACTTCTTGCGTCCACACTGCTGTACACCTTATGTTCCTATGGATATAACCAGTGGCGGTGGGGAATAGAAATTGCAGAATATAATGGTGGATCCTGGCATGGGGAATTGGGCGGCAATTTAAAACAGAAGGACCTGGAACTGGTGGATCATAATATCCACGTGAAAGAGACTATGGTGAAAGGGCCATTTCGATCCATAAAGCTGCCGGCTGACGCTTCCATTCCTTATCTGTTCCTTTTGGATGCGGATAAAAATTACTGGGAGGAGATGGGGGAGAAGAACGGAATTCTGGAAGGACGGGTGCCGCAAAAGCCGGGAGAGGTGGTGGTATCCAAGACATTCTTTGAGAAAAATCCACAGTACCGCCTGGGGGAGACCCTGACGCTTCCAAAAGGAAAAAGGCAGCTGGGAGATGAGAACCTGGGCACCGGAATCTACAGAGATGGAGAGGCGTTCGTTCAAAATGATGAGGAGACCCTGACGCTGGTAGGAAAAATTGATGTGACAACCCCTACCACGGTACCTGGCTATTATTCTATGGGTTATCTGGAACGCTCTGCCATATTACCGGAAGATGATCTCGTTGTTTATCTGAAAATGAATCAAATGAGGGACATCTATAAGGTAATGCCTGAAATTGCAGAAACGCTTGGGATTGAGAAGGATGAATATGGACAGTACAAAAATAATTTCCGCTATAATACAGTGTTATTGAGGTATTTTGGAATATTTGATCCGCAGGAACCGTTTAACCCCCTAAATTATATTAATGTAATAATCTATGGGCTGCTGATCTTTTTATCGGCTATGGCGTTTGTCCTGATTATTCAGAGCGCCTTTGCGTTGTCTGCCGTTTCTCAGGCCAGACAGCTGGGGATGTTCCGCACAGTCGGAGCGACTCCGGGCCAGATACGTCTGACGATTCTGATGCAGGGAGTCCTGCTGGCGTCCATTCCCATTCCGTTGAGTCTGGGGCTGGGTCACCTGTTTATATCTTTTATGTATGGACTTTATACCGATATAGCGGGAGATTTGCTGTATTTTCCGATTACGGTTCGTTTTTCCTGGGGCATTGCAGTGTTGGCAGTGCTGGTTTCTCTGGCTACTGTGCTGCTGTCTGCATTCCTTCCCGCGAGGTGGATTGCCGGATTGTCTCCATTAGAGGCTATACGGGATCCTGAGGGAAAACAGCGGATAAAAGCAGGCAGACACTGCTGTTTCTTCTCCCAAATATCCGGAATCTGCGGGCAGCTGGCTTTCGCCTCCTACAGGGCCAATCGCAGGGCTTTTCGGTCCGGCATCATTGCAATGACCCTCTGTCTGGTTCTGGTACTTTCTTTTTTCAGCCAGCTTTTAATCAGCGATCTGGTATCAGAACGGAATCGGCAGGCCAATCACTACAATATCAGGGCAAGACTGCAGATGACAGAGGAACTGGATCCTGCGCTGTGGGAGGAGGTTAAAACAATACCAGGTATAGTGGAAATGGCATATTACAGCGCAAAAAGGGTATCTCTCTGGGTTTCGCCCTCGCAGGAACTCGACGCTTTTTCGGAGAAAGGCGGGCTTGCATCGATCGATGGCGGACAGTTTAGCGTGGTGGAGAGAAACGGCAAATATCGTATCCAGGCAGAGATTATTGGGTTAGAACCGGAATATTTCGACGCGTGGTGCCGCCGGCAGGGAATAGACCCAGTCCCATATTATAATACCGGTCAGCACAGGGCGCTTGCCATGAGCTGGGCACCGGCGCACCCGTTCAGCAATAATAATGAGAAGGCCAAAGAGTTTTTTCCTTTTTTAAAGTTATCGCAGGGTCAGCGGCTTGAACTGGAAGAAAAGACGGATGATTCCATGGATTCGGATTATACATTTTCTTTTGATGTCGGCGCGGTAATAGACGGACCGCCGCAGATCGATTATAATCCCAGGGATTACCGGGTCATATTCTGTGTTCCCATGGAGACGTATTACGCTGTGGCTGAACATTTTCAGCCGGAATACGCAGCCGCGTCTTATCGTACGTATCTGCTTCTGAAGACTTCGGGAGCCGATGACCTGGCGGTTACGCAGCGGGTGCGGGAAATATGTGAGACGGATCTGTCCACTGAGGATGTGTCGCTTTACAGCCTTGAGGAAGACCGATTAAGTAATGAGACCGGAGGCCGGGCTATGGGGGCGGTGATTAACTGTATCGGCGCATTGCTGGGCTTTATCGGAATATCTCATGCCTTTTCATCGGTTACCGGTTCTATGCACCAGCGTCGTAAGGAATTCGCCATGCTGCGGTCGGCGGGAATGGATTCAGCGGCAGTCAGGAAGCTGCTGCTTATAGAAGGTCTGCGAATGGCCATTGCGCCAGTGCTTCTGGCGATTCCAATCATTGCCGCGATGTGGGCATTTCTCCTGAAAACCACAGAAATATCCTGGAAACCTTTTTTGCTGCAGCTTCCTGTTGGAAAGATGAGCAGCTATATGTTGGCAGTTACGGCGGTGATGTGGCTGGCCTATTGGATTTCTTCACGGTGGATTCAAAAAGATACGATTATTGATGCAGTTCGGGATGAGACCATATAGGGGCTGTAAGGTAAGAATTTTGGACTTATGTATGAGCTGCTACAGGGATACTGTTTATGACAGTGTCCCTTTTCCATTGATAAAGGGTGATATTCTTTATATTCTTCCATCAGGCGTTATAAATAAAAACTCTCAACGTTTATATATACGTCGAAAAAAGTCGAGATATACCGATTGATTTGCCATAAATTTCCATAGTATGATTGAAGGTGATAGGGAGAGGAGAAAAGCCATGAGAGAAAGAGAGATAGAAAATCTTTTGCTACGGCTTGGAGCGAATCGATCATATACAGGATTTTACTATGTAATATCTGCAGTACAATTATCCATAGAAGATGGAGATAAGTTACAATTAATATCGAAATGGTTATATCCAGAGGTAGCAAAGAAATATCATACATCAGTACAATGCGTAGAGAGAAATATCAGAACGCTGGTTGCATTAATATGGAATAAAGGTGACCGGTCACTGCTCGAACATATTGCCTATACCCCTTTGAGAAAGAAACCGAATAATGCCGCATTTATTTCTATATTGGTTTCCTATCTTTGTGATGAGAGCTAGGACGGAGTTATATTTTTACTGTTTTTTACTAACTGCCAGATGAATTGATGCATCCAGTCTACGGTTCCCTGTAATTTTACATTTTCAGTATTTAATTCGTCGATTTTATAAGTGAGAATTGCAATGATTTCACGAGTGTTATTTATCTTATGCGGAGCAATGATTCTTTGAACAATGGGAGAGGATGAAGCAATCATTTGATCAGCAATTAATTCATCACGTTCATAACAGTTTAAATTGACGAATTCTTTATATTCTATTGGCAGCAGCACCATATCAAGATCACATCTCGGACAGACCGCATATTTGGCTAAAGGATAATAAGAATAAAACCCGCATTTTTTGCAAAAATATACTGATAAGTCGCGCATCAGAAATCTCCTTTTAAAACTTTTTTATAGTTAGATTATAACTCTAAAAAAGTTTTTAAGGAGCATACAGTAATTCGACAAAAAACGACGTATACTCTGCAGACCGGTGATCCAGACCGGTTTGCAGAGTTTTTTAATGGAAAATGGCATTGGTTCAAAAAAACACGAGATGCTGCATTGCATGCCCGTCAGGGAAAAGGAATTGCAGACCGAAAACCTGACCGCGTTTACTGACCGGTGGCAGTCTTTTATAGAAAACAGCATGAACATTTTCTATTCAAAGTTTCCTCCCCAGTTATGAAAGCAGAATACGGGGACCATGAGCATGACTTGCCTGGCCAGATGAAGCAGGATAAAATAGACCATATATTTCCTGAAGTACGTTTATTACATAAGTTAATTTTTTTATTTTCAGAAAAGAGTTATAAATGTCTTTATTTGTTGAAAATGTAATGAATATTTGTTATACTGAGGTATGTCGAATATTGTAAAAAATAGCAGAAATGGGAAGACTGTCATGGCATATAAAAAATTGGGAGATCTGCTTCAGTCAGTAGGACTTATTAGCAGCAGTCAGCTGGATGAGGCGCTGGCGTTACAGAAGGAAACAAAGGAGCGGCTGGGTACTCTGCTGATCAGCCACGGCTTCATCACGGAGAATCAGCTGATTGAAGCGCTTCAGATGCAGCTGGGCATAGAGTTTATAGATCTGTCCAAGGCAGAGATCGATCCCCAGATGTCCACATACGTACCTAAGAACATCGCCCGCAAGCATGGAGTCGTGCCGGTCCGTGTGGAAAAGGACCGGTTGTATCTGGCGATGAAGGACCCGATGAACTTCGTGGCTCAGGAAGAGGTGAAGACGGCTTCCAGAAAACGGGTCATCCCCATGATCTCCACCTCCAACAGTGTAGACCGGGCAATCCTTAACCTGTATGGGAATGAGGGGGTGGCCAAGGCCATCGAGGAGATGAAACAGCAGGCCAGCACTCTGCCGGATCAGCAGGAAGACAGCGCCGGCCCGGTGGTGATCGGGGAGGAAGACAGTATCAGCGCCCCCACAGTGCGGCTGGTGAATTCGATCATTGAGCGGGCCGTCACCGAGCGGGTCAGCGACATTCATATTGAACCCAGAGAGGAAGATTTAACAGTCCGGATGCGCATAGACGGTATGCTTCACCGTATTTTAAATGTACCGAAGGACCTGCAGGCCTCCGTCATCTCCCGTATCAAGGTTATGGGAAAGATGAACATAGCTGAACACCGGATTCCCCAGGATGGACGCGCCAATGTACGCATTAAGAGCGAGGATATCGATCTGCGTATCTCTACGCTGCCTACTATTTACGGGGAAAAGGTGGTAATCCGTCTGCTGAACAAGTCGATCTCTCTTTTAAGCAAGACGGGAATCGGACTGACCGGATCGGATCTGGAGAAGTATGTGAGGCTGATTTCCAATCATAACGGAGTGGTTCTGATCGTCGGCCCTACGGGAAGCGGCAAGTCTTCCACCATGTATACCATGATTGGTGAGCTGAATCAGGAAGCAGTCAATCTGGTTACGCTGGAGGACCCGGTGGAGTACAATATATCTGGTATTAATCAGGTTCAGATAAACGAAAAGGTGGGAATGACATTTGCCAATGGCCTGCGTTCCATACTCCGTCAGGATCCGGACATCATAGCGGTAGGAGAGATCCGTGATGGGGAGACTGCGGAGATTGCCATGAGAGCGGCAATTACGGGCCATCTGGTTCTGTCAACGATTCATACCAATGATGCCATATCGACCATTGACCGTCTGAAGGATATTGGCGTAGAACCGTATCTGGTTGCCAGCGCATTGAACGGCATCATATCCCAGCGTCTGGTGCGCTGTATCTGTCCAAACTGCAAGACAGCCTACACGCCAACCGATGAGGAACTGGAGATTCTGGGGCTGAGGCCGGGAAATGGGACCACATTTTACAGAGGAAAGGGCTGCCCTCACTGTTTTGACACGGGATACCGGGGAAGAACCGGCGTCTTTGAGATTCTGATCATGAACCGGGAGACCAGACGGTGCATTTCCGAAAATGACAGCAAGGCAAATCTGTTAAAAGCAGCAGAAGGCCCGGATTTTGTATCGATTCGTGACAACTGCCGCCGCCTTGTGATGGAAGGCGTCACTACGGTGGAAGAGGCAAAGCGTACCATCAATTCGGTGGAATAAGGAGGCAAAATGCTGCAAATCGGAGAAATGATACAGAAAGCAGTGACAGATGGCTGCTCAGATATTCATCTGGTAGAAGGGCTTCCGCCCAAATGCCGCCGGGATGGCCATCTGTTCAGTCTGGACGATACGGTTCTTACAGATGATGACTGTGAGGCCTATGCGAAGGAGCTGGCAGGAGACCAGTTATGAAGCGATCCGGACCATGGGAGAACTGGATTTGGCTTCCGCCTATGACGGAATCCGCATCCGGGTCAATCTGTTCCGCCAGCAGGGGCATATTTCGGCCGCCCTGCGGATATTAAGCAGCCGTATTCCCAGCCTTGACAGTCTGGGACTTCCGCCCCCTGTCATGGCGTTCCCTGAGTTTAATCGCGGGATCGTGCTGGTGACTGGTGAGACCGGTTCCGGGAAGTCGACCACCCTGGCTGCGATTCTGGAAGCGATTAACTGCACGAGGGAGGCTCATATCGTAACGCTGGAAGATCCTGTGGAGTATGTGTACGAACCGAACCAGTGCATTATCAATCAGAGGGAGATCGGAAGGGATACGAGAAGCTATTCCGATGCCCTGCGCGCTGTGCTGCGGGAAGATCCGGACGTGATTCTGATCGGAGAGATGAGGGACCGAGATACCATAGAGACGGCATTGACCGCGGCGGAGACCGGCCATCTCGTGTTTTCCACGCTGCACACCAACTCGGCGGCTGACTCGATCGACCGGATTGTAAACGTATTTCCGACTAACTTTCAAAACCAGATCCGGATGCAGCTGTCTACCTGCCTGCGGGCCGTGCTTTCCCAGCAGCTTCTGGTGAGAAAGACCGGAAAGGGCCGGGTGGCGGCCTGTGAATTGATGATGGTCACCCCAGCCATACGGAATCTGATCCGGGAAGGCAAGACGCCTCAGATCGCCAATTCCATGGCGACATCGGCAGCGGAGGGCAGTATCACCATGGACAATTCCCTGATCCGCCTGTGGAAGAGCCAGGCAATCTCGGGAATGACTGCCAGGGAGGCGGCCTGGGACCAGGACTATATAAAGAAGTTTATTGTCGGGTAATAACCCACAGAAAAGGCTGGTGATACCCATTGATAACGTATAAGTATAAGGCAATCTCCAAAGATGGAGCGCAGGTCAGCGGAATCGTCGAAGCGTACGATGAATATGCGGCCGTCGCCCAGATAAAGGAAACGTGCCGGCTCGTTACGAAGATTACGCCGGTACAGGAGAAAAGCAGCATCCTCACAAAGGAACTCGGTTCTAAGCGGGTGAATCTAAAGGCCCTCTCTGTGATGTGTTCCCAGTTTGCCATTATTCTGACGGCCGGAATGCCGGCGGCCAAATGTGTGGAGCTGATTGCGGACCAGACGTCAGACAAGAAGCTGCGAAAAATACTGATCGAGGCCGCCAGGGATGTAACCGCAGGCCACAGCATGGCGGACAGCTTTGAGAATGTGGATAGGGAGGCATTTCCGACCACCTTTCTCGAGACGGTCCGTTCTGGTGAGCAGTCGGGTACGGTGGAAAATGTCTTTAAGAATCTGAGCATTTATTATGAAAAACAGTACAAGACGAGACAAAAGGTCTCGGCGGCTCTGAGTTATCCCCTGTTTGTCATAGGCGTGGCGATTGTGGTCGTGATGGTGATTATGGTGAAGGTAATTCCCACCATGACCGGCATCTTTAAAGATCTGGGCGGAGCTATGCCTTTGCCGACCCAGCTGCTGATCAGCATGTCAGATTTCTTTAAAAATAATATATTGGTCATTTTAATGGTAACGGCGGTGGCTGTCATCCTGTTTCTTGCCGCAATGCGGACTGAGGACGGAAGGCTTCGCTGGAACCGTTTTAAGCTGAAGATTCCCGTCTTCGGCGAGATTGGCCTTCTGAATGCCTCCGGGCAGTTTGCCAATACCATGTCCACTCTGCTGGCTGCCGGGCTCTCGGTTCCGCGCGCCCTGGAGGTGACGGCAAAGACGCTGGATAACTATATGCTGGCTATGGAGACGGCAAAAATGGTTACCGGGCTGGAGGAAGGCCGGCGTTTAGGCAATTGTATGCGGGAACGAAACTGTTATCCCCGTACCCTGAATGAAATGTGTGCAATCGGAGAGGGGACCGGTGAGCTGGAAGAGACATTAAAGACCATCGGTACATATTTTGATAATGAGGCGGAACATGCCACGCAGAAAGCCATATCGAAGCTGGAGCCTACGATTTTGGTGTTGATGGCGCTGGTGGCCGGATTTATTGTAATATCTGTTTACCTGCCGGTCTTTACGATGTACGATCTTATGTAATTAATTATGGTTCTACAGGCTATAACAACCCATAGTCTTTGAATAAATGTTCCGAGGAGGAGTAACTAAAATGAGAAGATTTAAAGAAAAATTAAATAAAAAAGGCTTTACGCTGGCAGAACTTTTGATCGTTGTAGCGATTATCGCAGTGCTGGTGGCGGTGTCGGTGCCGGTGTTTAATAGTAAGTTGGAGAGATCAAGAGAGGCTGTGGATATTGCTAATATGAGAGCGGCGAAGGTTGCGGCGATAGCTGCATATTTGGATGATGAGATTCCTGAAGGTACTACTACTGTTTATTATGATGCGGAAAATGGTGTTGTTGTAACAGAAGATAAGAAGCCTACAGAAGGTTATGGACAGGGAAGCGATAAACTTGATGGTAAGACAACGTATTTAGATTATACAGGAACCACTAAAGCCAAGGGCTTCATTATTAAAATAGATATAACCCCCGAAAGTACTAGTGATACCAGTAAAGGTGACGTAAAAGTAGCATTGAGCTGGGTTGATCCCAAGACGGCCAAATAAACCATCTTTTTAACAAAGTTATTTTTATGCGAAGCCGATGGGTTGCGGCTTCGCATAAATTTCCAATTTGGTTCCATGCAGAGCCCCACTGTCCAAGTGGGTCCGTGCATGAAATCAAAACACCACACTGCAACATCAGGCAAAAAGCTGCGGAATTACTATCAGCCGCAGATGAAAGGAAGACCCAATGCTTTTTATAGATCAATGGATCACTGCCTATCTGGCAGTCGTTGCGGCCATTATCGGCGCTGCCGGGGGGAGTTTTATTAACTGCCTGGCCTGGAGGACGGTCCACAGGGAGAAAATTACCAGTGGGCGGAGTCATTGTACGCGGTGCGGCCATTTGCTGGGAGTCCTGGATCTGGTGCCGGTGTTCAGCTGGGTATTTCTAAGAGGAAGGTGCCGATACTGTAAAGGAAAGATTTCCCCGCGCTATCTGGCGGCGGAGCTGCTCATGGCGGGCGTGTCGCTGTGTCTTCTGTTCCGGTTTGACGTGTCGCTTTCGTACCTGTATTATCTGGGATTTTCTTTTCTGCTTCTGGCCGTGGGATTGGTGGATTTGGAGAGCTTTCGGATACCGGACCGATTTCAGGCAGCTCTGATTCTGTGGTGGTGCCTGTTCCTTCCCGCTCACAGAGGGGAGCTGGTGACGTATCTGGCAGACAGCCTTGCAGGCGCTGTTTTTATCAGTGGCGGCCTGCTGGGAATTTCGATGGTATTTGACCGGATTCTGGGGAAGGATACTCTGGGAGGCGGAGATATTAAGCTGTTCTTTGTTACTGGTCTGTATCTCGGAGCTGCGGTCAATCTTCTGAACCTGATTGTCAGCTGTTTTCTGGGCCTGCTTCTGGGCCTGGTGCTGAGCCGAATGGCGAATCACAGCGAGAACGAAGAAAACGGAGAGAACAAGGCGCAGCCCGGAACGGAAAAACGGGATAGCATGCAGATTCCCTTCGGTCCGGCCATCGCGCTGTCCAGCGTACTGTGCGTGCTGATCGGGAGACAGTTGACGGGGTGGTATATGAGCCTTTTTTAAGAAAAGTGAAGGAAGACAGAATTATGATGAAACGTATTTCCGCAAAGTACACAGGAATTGAAATCGGTTCCAAACAGGTGAAAATGACCCAATGCTGCGACAATTGTCTTTATAAAGTGGTGATTGAACCGCTGCCTGACAACTATGTTAATAATGGGACGATTGTGTCCATGGAGGCCATGAGCATCTTCCTTAAGGAGATGGCGAAAAAATACCGGTTTCCGGATAAAAATTGTGCCATTGTTCTGCCGGACTCGGTAGCATTTTCAAGGCGTCTGACCATGCCGGCCATGACCGTGGATCATTTGAAGATCAACCTGCCCTATGAATTCCATGACTTTATCAATGACAGAAAAGAAAAATATGTGTTTGATTACTGTATTCTGGATATGCAGTATGATGAATACCAGAAGCCGGTTGCCATGGATTTGATGGCCGCGGCAGCTCCCAAAGATGTTATTTCAGAGTACGAGGCCATGGTAAAGCAGGCGGGCTTTAAGCTGCAGATCGCGGCTCCGGAGGTATTTGCCTACTCAAATCTGGTCCGCGAGTATGAACGGGTCGAGGAGCTGGAGGAACTCCGGGAATACTGTTTTGTAGATTTTGGGTACCATTCCACCAAGCTGCATATCTTTTCCGGCTCCCGGTTTGAGGTGACCCGTGAGATTGATTATGGCTGTGCTCATCTGATTCAGACGGTCGCTGCCGTCAAAAATGTAGACCAGCACGTCGCCCAGTCGTATGTGATGAAAAACTATCTGGATATTTGGAACCTGGAGGAGTGCCGGGGGATCTATGAGTCCATCGGCGTTGAGATCATGCGGGCCATTAACTTTTACAGCTTCAATAATCCGGAGAGCCATTTGGATACGGTGTATTACTGCGGAGGAGGTTCCCTGATTACACCCCTGACAGAGGCGGTATCCTCCCATATCTCACTGGAGGTGCGTCCGATCACGGAGCTTATGACCATAGTGGGTGACATTCCTGTGGACGCTTGCATCAGTCCTGCATCGGCAGGCATTACGTATCAATAGACGGCAGGATATGGAGGAGCATTAGGATATGATAGGAATCAGGAAAAATGAGTATCCATCCAAAAAGACAGTAAACCTGATTATCCATGAAAAAACCATTAGCAGCCCAACCAGGGCCATACCGGTTTTTCTCGGATTTCTGGCGGTGCTGGCCCTGTTTGTGAAGTTTGGCGTTATGGTGCCCTTAGACCGCATGTATGCAGCCCAGGCGGCGCTGGGTCAGGTACAGTCAGAGCTCGATGGGTACATACAGTATAACAGGGATTATGATGAAGTGAGGGAGCGCTACAGCCAGTATTTCAGTGATTATTTAAATGAGGATGAGGCGGTGCTCCAGGACCGGCTGGAAGTGCTGAATCTGCTGGAGGAGCGGGTGATGAACCGGGCGGATATCGAGAGCATCAGCATTCGCGGCAACGTGTGCCGGATGGTGATCACCGAGCTTCCGCTTTACCAGGTTTCTGCGATTGTGGAGGACCTGGAGGAGAGTCCGCTGGTGCAGTACATATCCGTCTCTACGGCCAGCACGGAAAAACGGGCGGACAATGAGGCGGCCCAATCCCAGCAGAGCGTATCTGCCGATTTAACCATTACACTGACAGGAGGAACCAGTTAGATGCTGAAGCGTAAATTCACCGTGCGTGAGACGGTCCTGCTCCTGTTTATGAGTATTCTGTTTCTCGGGATTTTCTACTACCTTCTGGTGGCGTCTCCGGTTAATGAGGAGATTTCCAAATGCAGCAGCCAGCAGGTCCCGGTGGAGGATGATATCAGCACGGAGTTAATCAAGGCCTCCAGAAAGAAAAAAATGCTGGATGAGATGGAACAGTCGGCTGGAGAGCCCCAGGGGGAGTTAAAGCCATACAACAATCTGAATGATGAGATGCGGGAACTGTATCAGGCGCTGGAAGAGGCAGAATCGTACAATATCAGTTTTTCCGAGGCCAGGGCTTCGGGAACGATTGTCAGACGGGATATTTCCATTGCCTTTCAGGCGGGTTCCTACGAACAGGTAAGGACGATCCTTAGGAATATGGCTAACAGCCAGTTCCGGTGTATCGTAAAGGATATGGACATTTCCGCAAGCTCGGGGCGGGGAGAATCGAGGGGCATGGCCTCGGCCGGCGCCGTCAGTGTCAGCGTTATGATTACCTACTATGAGACAACGGTAGGCGCCTCTGACACTAACGGTCTGGTATATGATAAGGATACAGCCTCAGGCGATTCGGAAGAGACGATGGAGTAACATGTGGACGAGGATGAAGGATGGAATGAAGCATAGGTTGAGAGGACGAAACGGCTTTACGCTGGCGGAACTGCTGATGGTTGTCGGAATTATGGCAATTTTATCAGCGGTTTCTTTTCCTGCCCTGATTCATATGAGAAATTCCCTACGGCAGACAGAGCTAGACGAAAAGGCAAGACAGATCTTTATTACGGCCCAGAACTGCCTGTCCGGCTGCCGCTTGAGTGGTGCTGTGCTGGAGGTGCCTCCCAGGGGAACCGATGGTTTGGAACTGGCGGACGATATGGTTCCATCGGATTATCAGGAAGGCGATGGAGAAATGCCGGATACTTATGCTCTCTGTGACGGGGAAGCGGGCAGCTTCAGCTGGATGAACGACACCGTATTTGCCCCGGCTCTCGTAAAAGAGGATGGCGGCAGCTATGTCATTGAGTTCAACCGTCAAACCAATGTCGTGTATGGGGTCTATTACTGGGAGAGAAATGGAGGCGCCTTTCAGAAGGCCAGCCTCTTTTATTATCACGAGAATTTCAATGAGTACGACGGAAAGCCGCTCAGAGGGGAAGAAAACCGGAATAACCGGATGCTTCCCTCCGTGGGATATTACGGCGGTGAAGCGGCGGCAGCCGCACAGGACCGGAAGGATGTGGATTTCCAGGTATCCATTTACAATGAGGAACGTCTGAAGGCCACGGTATCCATACCATCCTACCTCTATGAGGAGGCAGTGTTTGAGGTGACCATATCGTCAAAGACGGACAGCGCCAATCCGGTTCGGTATCGATACCGGCTGTACAACGGAGCAGTCACGGTTCTGGAGCCGGAAGATCCCTTCCACCAGATGACCGAGATCTGGAAGGTTATCCCGGCCACTGGCGGAGAAATGAGCGCCTCCTACGTCCTGACACTGGACAGTCTGGAGGAGGGACTTCATTTTGCAGATCATTTCAGCGAAATAGCGGCGGGGGACGACCTGCGGATATCCGTGATGGGCTACTGCGTCGGCAGCGACGCGGTCTATATACCCAGGACGAAGACGGCCGAGATCAACAGCCTCTTTGCCGGACTCCGGGGCGGAGACGGAACTGGAAGCGACATCTGGCTGGAGAACGGACGCCATCTCCAGAACCTGTCTTACGAGGTTTCCGGCCTGGGATACAGCACGGACGGAGCCAGCGAACGGAAGACAGGCTATCCGGTGACGTGTGCCAGAGTGCTGGAGGAGATTGACTGGATGGAACCGGTTTATGACGGCCTGTCCTATGATGACGTATGCACAGCACGACGGGATTCAACCCTGTCCGGGCCGGTTCATTTTTATCCAATCAGCAACAACAAGACAGATCTGCAGTCTTTTCAGGGGAACAGCTATGAGATCAAGGGCATTCATGTGACACAGGAAGCCTCGGTTGCGGACGAGGGCGGTATGGTCTATGGATGTGCCGGTCTGTTTGGCTATATGGAGGGACGGCCGGGCGGTAATGACAGCAGCAGGGGTTCCGGGAATCAGGAGACGGCAGGTGCTGCCCCTGTTATTCAGGACGTTATGCTGGTGAATCCCAGTCTGAAGCTCACCGGGTCAGCCGTTTCTTATGGAGGCGGTTCCTACGCCGGCAGTTTGGTTGGATATGCCGATCAGATGGAGATCAACAATTGCGGGGCGTACATAGACAGCGATGACGCGGAACCCGATTTTTCCGCGCTTTATAAAGAGAGCGGCATTACTTCCGAATGTGATTACGGCGGAGGGCTGATCGGCGGTGCCCGGGATCTGACTGCAAGGGATTCCTTTGCTTCTGTCAGGGTGTCGGCGGAGCGGATTGCCGGTGGTTTTATTGGTACCGTGAACGGCAGTCTGAACATTTCGACCTGCTATTCCGGCGGGCACACGGAGTCCGGCGCTTACAGGGCGGACCGGCCTAATGTGGAAGCCGCAGAAGCCGCAGGAGGGTTTGCCGGAGAATTAAACGGCAGCGGCCTGATCGAGAAGTCTTTTTCCGCATGCTCCGTGAGCGCTCTGCAGTGCGGGCCCTTTGCCGGGATACCGGATGTGGGAACGGGGGCGGTGACGTTTGAGGCGACTTACGGTGTAGGAAGCACATTGATAAAGGGCAGCGGAGGAGAGACGAATCCCATCGGATGCGGCAGTACGGGAGAGGCGCTGGCGAAGGGCGCGCGCAAGGCGGAGCGAAAGAACACCTCCCCTTACGACGATGTCTACCGGAAAGATACGAATGCGGCCTATTTATACCCGATCTGGCTGGAGGTTTACCGGGGAGACTGGGCAAAAAGCTCCTTTACAGGTCTGGTATACTATGAAAAATACGAGACGACGGATTCCGGACAGGATGCGTTCGGTTTCTGGTACCCGGGAGCAGAGGAAAACGGCACTTTAAGAGATGATCTTCCGGTAATCAGCGACGGATACGGATACTTGAGCGATACGGTGCGCAGCATTAAACTCTTTCAGAACGGCATCCCTCATGCCTCCAACAAGAGTGAGGAGCATGGGAAAGAGAACTGGAATAAAAACGAAATCACGCTTTCACCGGTGCAGGTGGAAGGCAAAAACCAGGTTCTCTATCCGTTTCCATGGATCCATGTGACGGAAAAGCGTTACGATGCATTTAAGTCTCCGGGTAACAGGAAAAATTCGTTTTATGACACATTGGCGCTGACCGTGGATGGGGCGGCGCTCACCGCTTTTTATAATCCTCATTTTGCCAAGACGATCGTGTTCACAGAGGAAGAGACGGCGACGAATCCGGAGTATGCGGTAATCCGTACGGTGCGCCATCTCTATGAGCTGGGAGATAAGGGAAACGGCGGAAAAAAGAGCAACTCCTATTATTGGCAGGCGGAATGGGATTATAACCAGGAACGCGATCTTGACTATGAAAAATATAAGGCAGGAGAAACGTATCCCGATACGGAGAACGCACCGGAAACTCTGAGCCAGGGCGTGATTGGAAGCAGTAAGACGGGCACGTTTCAGAAATCGTACAGTGGGAATGGCCACCGAATCAGCAACCTGATCCTTACGGATGACTCGATGGGAACCGGAACGGCCAGCGGTATGGCGCTGTTCGGCTACACGGCAGAAAAGAGCCATTTAAACGGCATGGTTCTGTACCGCCTTCAGGTTGTGACCCACAGTCTGCTGTCCGTGGCTGGCCTGGTGTATACCAATGGCGGCAGTGTCACAGAGGTTACCCTGATAAGCCCGGTGATCAGCGGAATCGACTCCGAAGGATGCGGTGCGGCAGGCCTGGTCTATGAAAACATCAATGGCGCCCTGATTGAGGACTGCTATGTGATTCCGGAACAATCCGGCGGATGGGAAGATGACCTTTCGGAGGATCCCCTTCGGTATAAGCATCTCTATGGAAACGACGGGAAGGTGACAGGAAACAATTACACCAATGCCATGGTGGCGGCTTCGGGAAGTGCGGCCGGGCTGGTTGGTCAAAATTATGGATCCATAAAACGGTGTGCGGCCATTGCGACGGTAACGGCGACAGACAGCAGGGCAGGGAACGCGGCCGGGTTTGTATCGATGAACAGAGGATCCGGCCTGATCGAGAAGTCCTATGCCAACTGCTATACGGCGGGGCAGGAAGCGGCCGGATTTGTATATGAAACCAGCGGCTCCTCCTCCATTAACAGCTGCTACGCACTGCGCCGGGTGACTGCGACCAGCGTGTCCGGGATTGCGGCGGGATTTTCCGTCAAGGATAAGGCGAAGACCATAACGAATTGTTACGCGGCCGTCAGTAACGGCTTCAGTAATGCGTATCAGGCGGTAACGGGCGGTCTGATTCTCTATCCGAACTGTCAGTATGCGGATTCAGAGGGATACGGCGCCAATTTTTATCCATTTTCTGCCGGCATTCAGAACAATTGTTTCTATATGGACTGGACGGAGAACCGGGGAGACGGGAAAATCGGAAATGCAATGGCGGTTACGTATGGGGATTTAAAGAAGCTGTCCATACCGGGACTGGAACCTGCGAGTCAGACGGGCAAAGATACCGTGACCTTCAGCCTCATGCTGCCGGGCGTCTATCCATTTCCAAAGGTGGAGAATATGATCCAGTACGGAGACTGGCCGAATTACGAATATGTGGGAGCCGAGCTCGCTTACTTCGAGATTTATAAGGAAGACTCGGGCTATACCGTAGGCTTTTACAACGAAGAGCTGGGGCTTGATTCCCTGCGGGACGGCAAAGAGATATTTCTGGATGGGTATGGCCTGCTGTTCAATACGGAATACCTGGAGATGGATGGAGTCAATGTGAAAAATCTGATTCAGGGCAGCTCCACATCCAACGACAAGGCGTATCTGTCGTGGGAGGACAGGAACGGAAATGACAATACCACTGCCAACGCCACAAACTATTTAAAGAGCGTCTATCATTTAAAGGATAATAACGGGAAAAAGATTGAAAAGGGCGTTTCTTATTACAAAAATACAGAGTCGGGTGCGTCTGCCATCCGGTCGGGGGCTGGGGACGGATACCCCGATCAGCCCATAGAATTAAAGCTGAACAACCGGCCCGGCACGTATTATTTCCGGATCCTGCCGCCGGCGGCGGTAGTGACTAATGCCTACGTTCCGTCCGACAGCATTTACCAGCAGATCATGATCCATGTGGAATCCAATTATTACGATGAGATGGGCGGAATCGGCACAGGCATCATCGAGAAGAACCGGGAATTCTATTACTGTCCTCATTTTGCCAAATCCAGGATCAGCACGGACGGCAAGCCAGAAGAATCGGAAAATCCGGAGTACCTCTGCATCCGGACTTCCAGGCAGCTCTGTACGCTGAGCAGTGGGAATCAGGTCCTGGGAGGCAGGGGAGAGGGTCTGGAGAATTACTATGGAAAATCCTTCAGGCAGGAACAGGATATTAATTTAGGACCTCAAAATCCATATGCGGTCTACTATTCGGATACAGCCCCTTTCAGTGAAGAGCGGGGCAGAAGCGGATACCGCTGGTTTAACAGCTCCATTGGAACCAGCCAGACTCCGTTTGAGGGTACGTATGACGGCGGCGGTTATACCATAAAAGGTCTGGGGGCCTGGGACTCCCGGAGCAGTATCTCCGGCCAGAGCGTCTTTGACCGGGTGACGGCCAATCGGGATGTGCCGCTGTTCGGTTATCTGAACGGAGCGGCTGTAAAGGAACTGGTTGTCGAGGGGGCCACTATGTCTGAGCGGAGTGACAGCTTAAGAGGAATCCTCTGCCAGGAAGCTCAGAAGAGCACGGTGATCGAACATGTGACTATCAGCAAAGCCCGCCTCGAGCTTCAGAATTTCGCGCCGGGGACGGAGGGCTTCGGGCTTCTGGCAGGTAAGCTGTCAGGCTCGACGATAAAAAACTGTACGGTCAACGCCTCCGCCGTGGTATGCGGCAGTGCCGCAGTGAAGTATATAGGAGGTGCAGTGGGCCATCTGACAGACAGCGGGACGATTGACGGCCTGACTCTGGATGAAGTGTCGGTCGGCGGCAGTAAAGCGACGCATCTGGGCGGCGCGGCAGGATTTGTGGACAGCGGCCAGATCCGGTCCGTGAGTATGGGGGGAAACGGCACGGAGGCCGTTGTCATAGAAGGCGACCGGGCTGTCGGCGGACTGATCGGTCAGATTAATTCAGGAAAAGGCGCGGTCACTGTCGGAAACATCAGTATGACAGGGCGCATCACCGTAAGGCAGACGACTGCCAGCAATAATACGAAACTGTATAATGGAGTGGGACTTCTGGCCGGGTTGTGTGAGATCAGCGGCAATCCCGTGACGATTGACGGGATTCGGGCGCAGGGGACGGACGGTTCCCTCCTGGTGGAAAACAGCGCTGCCAGCCAGTATCACATCGGCAGCTTTGTGGTGGGATCCCTGTACCGGTCATCGGGGGACGCGGTGGCCTGTGCTCTCACATTGGGGGACATCGGAATTCACGGAGCGAATCTTACGAGTGCGAATCCGGGACGGAGCAATACGTATTGCGGATACGGCGGAGTAATCGGACAGAACAGCAAGGCGGTGGTTCTGGCAGCCGATTCTCCCTGGGATTTGGGAGGCAGCAGTATCTCTGTTACGGCGGAGGCCGGTGCTAACGGCTATCACAGCGATTCCGGTGTGTCCGGCCTGACCGGAAAATTCCTGGAAGCCGCCTCCATGACGCTGCCGGAGGAGACGATACTGCCGGACATCCGCGTGCGGGTGCAGGCGGGAGGAAGTATTCCCGTGAGCGGCGTTGCGAACGTTACAGCTGGCCGGTGTGTGGCCATTGAGGCCGCAGGGCAGACGGTGAGCCGGGTAAGAATCCATTCGATTGTAACGGAAAACTGCCGGAATACGGGCGGACTGACTGCGGTACTCTCTGACGATACGGTATTTCACAAGCTGTCGGTGGAAAGTGTTTTGACGGATGGCAGTGCCCCGGGGCCGGGAGTGATTGAGGCATCGGGAAATGTGGGAGGAATAGCAGGAACGGTTGCATGCGGCCCTTCCAACGTCGTAAAACAGCTGTCTGTCAACGGTTTGCAGGTCCGCGGTTCCGGAAATGTGGGCGGCTTTGCCGGCGTGGTCACAGGCGGAGTCATCGAACAGTGCAGTGCCTATGCGGATGTGGCGGTGGTCTGGCCGGCAGATTCCATGGCTGGAGGTTTTGCAGGAAAGATTGAGAACGGGAGCATGCTCCGGTGTTATGCGTCAGGAAGTGTGAGTGCCTCCGGCGGAGAGGGGAGCACCGCTGTGTTAAAGGCGGGCGGCTTCTTTGGCGATATCAGTTCTTCGGGCAGACTGGAAAGCTGTTACGCCTCCGGCAATGCCTCACTGAAGGCCGGCAATGCCGCCTCCGGATCGGCGCTCGGCGGGTTCGGCGGAAGCATTTCCTCGAACAGGGGCAGTCAGGTAATTGTGACTAAGTGTTATTCGGTGGGAGCCGTTGCGGTAGAGCAGGAAAACAGCGGAGAAACGGGCGGTTCCTCCAGCGTGAAAGCCGGAGGGTTTATAGGCCATCTGGTAAAGGGCCGGGATGTCTTTGGCGTGTCAGATGATCTGATCCGGAATCTGATCCGCATGATGAAGGGCGCAGAGGTTCACAACCGGATCACAAGTCAGAACGGGAAGACGGTATGGGAGCTGAATGTGGGAATGGATTCCGAGACAAGAGGAATCTTTGACAACAGCAATATTTCCGCGCTGGTCTACAACGTGCTTGGGTATCCGGCGTATCCTGACCTGCTGAAAACAGGACGGGAGAACACGAACGGTAAAGCGCCCGATGAGGAGATTAGAAAGGCTTATGAAATGGTATTTGACAGTGCGGACCAGCTTGTTCCAGATTCCGTGCCGGGGTCTGAGGAAAGCTATTACCATACCTTTTTTGAGAAGACACAGGACAATGCGGTCATGACCATGTGGGCAGTCAACAGGAGTGGGAATACAAGATACCTCTATTGGATCAATGAACAGAAGCCTGATGAAGGCGTGACTTATACCGGCTACCGGGTGAATCTGGATGCATACGATTCTGCGCTGACAGAGGATTACGGCGAGACAGCCAGGCGGCAGAGCCTCTTCGAAACGAAGCAGGTGCGGGTCAGCCGGAAAACCGATGGTTCTTACGATGGAAAGAGGTATCTCTATCTGGCGGAACTGGAGGGCGTATGGCAGTCCCTGGAAGAGGCTGCGGTGGCAGACTGTTACTTCCTGCGCGGCACCGGTTCGGATGCAGGCGCCATCAATGCAGAATACGGGCCTGTGGAGAATTACATAGAACCGTGGAGCGTTGAGGAGTTCAGCCTGGAGATGACGCGGGAGATCCGGGACAGCCAGAAAGCTGTGCTTACCGGTATGCAGCCGGATCTGGAAAATATGGAACCGGGATTTACAGGATATCCGTTCCCGATGCTTGAAGGGGTCGGGGCAGGGGGCGATGGGAGAACCCATACAGGCCTCTGGCCGGCGGGATATCAGCCCTATTATAAACTGACAGATTAAAACAAGGGAGGGAGCCGACCGATGTGCAGCGATAACCGACAGAGTCCAACAGAAAAATTAAAAAGCCAAAAAGGAGCTTCCATGGCCATCGCGCTGCTGTATTTTCTCGTGTGCGCCATGGTGGGCTCTGTAGTATTGGCGGCGGCCTCTGCGAATGTCAGCCATGTAAAGATGGAGAAACAGAACGAGGGCAATTATCTGGCGGTTATGTCTGCGGCTGAGCTGTTAAAAGCCCAGTTAAAGGAATGCACCGGAGAATGGGAATCGGATACGTATGAGCAGAGCGAAGCCGCGGATCTTGACAGGAAGATGGAATTGAAACAGGAGATGCTGAACCTGATTATGTCCTCTGAAAATGGAATGGCGCTGAAACAGGAACTGCTTCATGATTTTTACCAGTCGTATCTGAACTGTCTGGATCAAAATAAGCTGGTGGTCTCCGGAGAGCGGGATAGGAGTGAACACAGCCGTCTGACCTTTGAACTGGAGGGGGACGGCATGGCGCCGGTAACAGTTGCGCTGACGGTGAAGCCGGATCATATGGTATTAAACGGCCATAATACCCAGCAGCTGTATGTGACGGCGGAGGCAGATCTGTCTGTTGCGGATGAAGCCTTTGGGCAGTATCAGATCCGTCTGACCATGGGCGGGCTTATCCATTATACACTGAACGAGGAGGAGATCACAGAGAACGACCCGGTGACCGGAGAGTCCAGAAAGGTGCACCGCTATACGTCACAGGTGATTTTTTCCCCGGAAAAACCTTATTTATCGGGGAAAAGGCAGACAGGAGGCGGGAGCGAATGAAAAGTGGAATAAGAACCGGCTCCGCATATAAAAAAGTGAAACAGAAATGCCGGGATACACGCGGGGAGACGCTCGCGGAGGTTCTGGTGGGAATCCTGTTTATAGCGTTGGCCAGCTCCCTCTTTCTCAGCATGGTGACGGTGTCACAGAATATTAATGTCAACACCCAGAAGGCGGACGATACGTTTTACAAGGCCATGTCACAATTGGAGTGCATGGAAGCGGACGGGGCCGTTGTACAGAAGAAGAACGGAACGGTAAGAGTGACGATCGGCGAGGACGGAAGTATCTCTCAGGATTACGGGGTCACTGTTTACTATGGAGATGATATGATGGCTTATCGGTCAGGTGGGGAGCCGGAGGAAGAAAAATGACAGAAAAGGCAAAACGCCGGTTAAAGGGCACCGCCGGTGTCACTCTGGGAGAAATGATGGTTGCTGTGCTGATCATGTCTTTTCTCACTCTGGCCGTGAGCGCAGGAGTGGGAACTGCCGTCAAGGTGTACCGGACGGAAAAAGAATACTCGGAATCGAGGGTCCTGGCTAACAGCATTCTGCTGGCTATGACAGATGAACTGCGGTATGCGTCGGAGCTCAATATCAACGGGGACGGCAGTGAAATATGCTACGACAGCGCCATGTACGGATACGATACCGTTATGAAAATCCAGCAGCAGGGCGAAAATGTGGGGAAACTGGTTTTTCTCTACGATGCAGAGCGTGCTGCTTATCCCTTCGAGGATAAGACGTATATGGGATACCAGATTCAGACCAACGAGGACAAACCACTGTTTCAGCTGACAGATGATGGCTCCTGTATAGTGTTGTCCTATGATATTTGCGATTCCCGGGGAAATGTAAAGGTTTCTCTGGAAGATATCAAAATCAGGCTGCTGAACCATTAGGCGGGTCTGTAGGGCAGGAAATAAGGAATGAGGACAGATAAAATGACAGAGCAGAGAGAGAATAAACGTATACAGGGCTTTACATTGGCGGAGCTGCTGATCGTAGTGGCCATCATTGCTGTGCTGGTAGCGGTGTCAGTACCGGTTTTTATAGGTAAGATGAATCAGACAAAGAATACCGTGTGTGAGGCGAATCGAAAAATACTGGTAAGGCAGATGGTTCTGGACCGGCTGGAAGATAGTGATTACTCCGAAGCGGATGCAGTTGCAGTTATGGAGAACACGGATGCATACTGCCCGGACGGTGGTAAGTATTCCCTGGAATGGGATGAGCTGTATATAAAGGTGACCTGTGATAAACACGGATCGACCAGCAGCGGAATGGACGAGGATATCAAGGTGTCTTCCAATTTTATCGATGATTACAGAGATTTCACGATTGAATATCTGAAGGATCATCCGACGAAAAACAACGACGAGATCAGAAAGGCATTCCTTGAGAAATACAACGGGAAATGGCCGACGCTGATTGTGGATAAGAAGTCCTACTCCATTCAGCCGTTCTATCAGGGAAAAGACAAGACAAAGCCGGTGGAGGAGTGCGTATGGCTGTTCGCCAGAGCGAATGGGAATGCGGACGCGGGCTGGAGTGTGCCTTATGTCTATAATATTGTAGATGGTAAATGGTATGGAGCCACCAAATGGGATGGCTCGCCGGGAGGATCCGCCAATATATCTTACGAGGATACGGCTTCTCTGGATGAGGCGATCAGGAATAGTAAGCACTCAAGCGGAAAAAACCAGTGGGTTGAAGTGACTGGCTATAAAGAATCTAAGTGAGAAAACGCTTGGTGACTATTGGAAAATACAGGTATATAATAAAAAGCGGCTATATAGTCGCTTTTTTGATGAGAGGAAGTATTACATGGGTGACAAAGGGGAACAGACCGGAAAGCATATCCTGGAAATGATATCCTGGAAATGATATCCTGGAAATGATATCCTGGAAATGGCGTCTCAGATGTTCTCTGCACTGTTATATTTCGAACGCATCCGTTCCGGGTTGACAGTAGCTGCGCCGAATCTGAATATCGCGCTGTATGAATTCTGTATTGCACATCGAAATGACAGAGGGCCGGAGGCTGCATACAATTCGAGATATACAGTGACCCAGTGTTCCGGAAATCTGGATATAGGTATTGTCTGTGACCACATGATGCTGGCAGCGAGAGAGTTGGAAATTGGAAGTGTAATGGTAGGCTTGTTTGATCCTGCTGTTATAACAAAAGAATTTATATAGCAATACCAGTTCATCCGTTCCGCATTTTTGTAATCTGCAATTTTATGTCAGAAAGCAATTAGCGTCTACCCATAACGGAGTTTGTAAGGTATAATAAAAGATACCACAAAAATGGGGGAGAATTGATACATGAAGAAATATACGGTGTGTATCTGTGACGACGAACAGCCGATACGCGACAAACTGAAAAAATATATATTACGGTATTCCTTCGCATATGACGTGGAGATCGATCTCATTGAACTGGAGGCCGCCGAAAAACTGTATGACCTGACGAACCCTTATGACATCCTGTTTCTGGATATCCGGTTTGGGAACAGAAGCATCGGCATCGATATTGCCGAGGAACTGCGAAAACGGGGAAATACGTCGATCATCGTTCTGACAACGGCCCTGAAGTCCATGTCCATAGACGGATACCGGGCGGAACCGTTTCGGTTTATTGTGAAACCGTTTACGGAGGAGGAGATCATAGCCGTCCTCAACGCCTGCGCCCATAAGCTGAACCGCTCCGTATCCTATATTAAGATTACGAATGACTCTCATACTAATCTGCTCCGAACAGATAAAATCATGTATATTTATTCGAAACTCCGCAAGCGCCATATCGTGTGCCAGGATGTAGCACAGATTGGTACATGGCAGAGTCTCCGTGAACTTATGGACAGTCTGCCGTCCGACAAATTTGCATATTCACACAAAAGCTACATCGTCAATCTGGATATGGTGGATACGGTCAAGGACAGCAAAATATTGCTTACAGACCACAGCGCTGTGCCGTTGGGCCTCCATTTCCGGGATTCGTTTATGAAAACGCTGCTTAAAAATTCAGCTATCTGAAGCACAACGCAGATACAAAGGTGGTATGAGTATGCTTGACACGATTTTAGCCTATGGCAAATGTATACTGGATTTTGCTTTGTTTTTCTGGTTCACCATGCAGTTTTTCGCGTTAAGATGGGAGAAACAACGGCGAATCTCCTGGGGACTGCTGTTAGGCCTGTCTACAATTCAGTTTTTCGTAAATTTGCTGTACATACCGGAGTTGAATACTATGACAGCCCTATTAAGCGGTCTGATCATCAATCTGATTTTGTTTAAGGGCAGTATCGCCGCCAGGCTGCTCTGTTCTTTCCTTGAAACTCTGTTGATCGTAATCTGTGAAAGTATCCCTGTTTTGATATATGCCTCCATGATCAGGAGTAATATGGTGAGCGTCATAGATGATACCATAAAAAATGCAGGCTTTAATCTCAGCGGTACCGGCATGTTCTGTGTCCTTCTTCTGATTGTCCGCTATTTCCACTGGGCAAAACGGAGGAAGGAGGACGTGGAACTTACGATTACGGAAAATCTGTCGGTTATCACAGCTCCCATAGTCAGTATTTTTATCATATACTATGTATTCTATATTCTAAGTTTGAATACAGAGCTGGGGAGCCGAGCTGATTCCCTTAGCATGATCTTTTTTCTTGCCCTTCTATTCATGAACCTGACGGTGATTTTAGGGGACAACCATTGGCGGAAACGCTGCCAACTTCAGCACGAATTAGACAGACTGTCCCGCATCGAACGGCTGGACCGGGTGGTGATCGGACAGCAGGATGCGTTTATTGAAGAGTTAAAGGGTCTGGCTCACGATTATACGAAACAGATCGACGGCATAAAACACCTGCTGCAGGAGGGCGCGGGCGGCGGGAAGGGAAAGTTTGTGGAGCGTGATATCCGGTCCTATGCGGATGAAATGCTTCATCATATCGAAGACAGTTACCGGTTTGCCTTTATCCCCTCACCGGCTCTGCGGTCGATCCTGTGCCAGACAAAGCTTTGCTGTGATTCCGCGCAAATCCAATTTGATACGAATATCCTGTTCTCTGACTTTTCTTTCATGGCATTTCCTGATATCTACACCATCTTTGAAAATCCGCTGGAAAATGCGGTCAGGGCCTGCGGCGAGATAACAGACAGCAGTATGGCACGCCGGATCGCTTTGACCATATCCAGAAAGAAGAATCTGATCTGGGTGGAAATAAAGAACACCAAAAATAATCCGGTCAGGGTGAAGCATGGCAGGATTCAGACCACAAAGCCGGATGAATCGAAGCATGGATTCGGGCTTAAGAACATGGAGCGGGTGGTGAAGCGGTATGGCGGATACAGTCATGTGGAGTATACAGAGGAAGAATTTGTTGTTACCATGGCGCTGCCGGTTTCATTTACGGCTTCGGGCGGCTGAAACGCAGAAAAAATGTATTAAAATCAGATTAGGGGATAAGCAGATGAAACGTGACGCTTTGTGGCAAAATGGTTCGAATAAGAGCCCGATCCGGTTTTCAATCAACAAAAAAATATTGATGCTTGCGGCGGCGATTGTCCTGCCATTTTTCATTGTGGTGGTCGTTCTGCTGGTTTCCATGATTCAGTACAGCAGGGTGTACGATAAGATCGTCAGCGATATGACCATTGCCAATAATTACAATCTGAATTTTAAAGATGAGATGGACGAGAGCCTCTATAAGCTTGTGGTGGGATATGTAGACTTTGGAAATATTTCTGAGGACGAGACGTTAAAGGATCCCTATGCCTTAATCGGAGAGCTGCGGGCGGAGTTTACGAAGCTGAAGGATATCACCACGGAGACGGAGAGCCGCGTGTGGCTGGAGACCCTTTTACGGAATATCGACACCCTGGAAAAGAGGGTGGATGATATTTTCGAGAACATCAGAATCGGCGGGCGGTATGATGAAAATATCCAGGAGCTGGATAATAACATCTACATCCTGACAGAACTGATTCAGGATGATATCCAGTATTATATCTATTACCAGACGAAGGCCATGGAGGTGGTCACAGGGAATTTGAAGCAGCAGATGCAGAGCTTTATCATCGTGTGCGGGCTCCTGGTGCTGTTTCTGGTGGTTTTGACGATTATAGCGACATGGCGGATTACAACCGGTATTCTGAGGCCGGTTAAAGTGCTGTATGATGCGACCAGACAGGTCTCGGAGGGCGATTTATCAGCAAGGGCCGACGTCTGTTCGAAAGATGAGATCGAGATTCTGGCCAGCGGATTTAATGATATGGCGGCCAATATGCAGACACTGATCGGGCAGATCAAAGAGGATGAGCAGAAGATGCGGCGGCTGGACCTGCGCCTTTTACAGGAACAGATCAATCCCCATTTCCTGTATAATACCCTGGATACGATTGTCTGGCTGATCGAGGATGAGAAGGCGGATGAGGCGGTGAACATGGTAGTGTCCCTGTCCAGCTTTTTCCGGCTGGTGCTCAGCAAGGGGAAAGAGATTATTACGCTCAGGGAAGAGGAGCAGCATATCAGCAGTTACTTAAAGATTCAGGAAAGACGGTACCGGGACATCCTGGAGTATGATATCCAGATTGACGAGGAGCTGTACGATTATCAGATTCTGAAGCTGTCGCTGCAGCCACTGGTTGAAAATGCCCTATATCACGGCATAAAATATAAGCGCTCCAGAGGCTGCATCCATATCAGCTGTGAGAAAACCGGAGAGGTCCTCCACCTGGCGGTCAGTGATAATGGGATCGGTATGGATGCGGAAGACTTGGAGCAGCTGCGAAGGGAAATCGAACGCCCCTGCCGTGAGACGGAAAAAGGATTTGGCCTGGCAAATGTAAATGAGCGGATCCGCATGTATTTCGGTGCCGGCTACGGAATGACGATTCAGTCTGAAAAGGGAAGGGGGACCATTGTGGAACTTACAATACCGGCGATTAAAATTTATGAGAGTCTGCTGCGGAAAGCATAGAAAGGGTAAGTACATATGGAAATACCGGCAAAGAAAATACATATTTTTTTCATTCCTCTGCTGTTCCTGATTCTGATTCTGTCCGGCTGTGTAAAAGAATACGGGACGGAAGATACAGAAAATACAGTCGATGAAAATCTGATCGTGGTGGGAGTGTCTCAGGTAGGCAGTGAATCCGTGTGGAGAACTGCCAATACGGCTTCCATTCAAAATGTCCTTACCAAAGAAAATGGATACTTTATGATCTTCAATAACGCGAGGCAGAAGCAGGAGAATCAGATTAAGGCACTTCGGAGCTTTATCTCCCAGCGGGTGGATTACATTGTGTTTTCTCCTATTACGGAAGACGGTTGGGAGACTGTGCTGCAGGAGGCGAAGGAGGCAGGGATTCCAGTCATTTTAATCGACCGTAAAGTGAATCTCAGCGATCAGTCATTATATACGACCTGGATCGGCTCCGATTTTTACAAGGAGGGGAGAATGGCCGGAAATATACTGGACGAGTACCTGACGAAGCAGCACAGGCAGGAGGAGAGCATCCGCATCGTGGTTTTACAGGGAACCGAGGGAGCGACGGCCACGATCGGCCGCACGAACGGATTCAATGAAGTCGCAGAAGCCCACGATAACTGGCTGATCCTGGAGCAGGCAGATGGGGAGTTTACAACGGCAAAAGGACAGGAAGAGATGGAAACGCTGCTGCACCGGTACAAAGATATCGATGTGGTGATCTCACAAAACGACGACATGACCTTCGGTGCTCTGACGGCCATACAGAATGCAGGGCTTACGGCTGGAGAGGACGGAGACATCATGGTCATCTCCTTTGACGCGGTGAAAAGCGGACTGCAGCTGGTGGATGAAGGGCTGGTTACCGCGGACATCGAGTGCAATCCCAATCAGGGCGAATACGTTGAAACGGTCATCAGAAAACTGGAGAACAATGAGGCCGTGGCAAAGCTGTATTTTGTTCCGGAGACAGTATTTACAAAGGAAAATGTGAAGGACGCCCTGGAGAAGAGGACTTATTGATGGGAAACGGATTTGTGAATGGAAAAGAGGAAGCAAATGTTAAAAGTATTTCTGGTGGAAGATGAAAGCGTCATAAGGGAAGGGTTTCGGGATAAAATTCCGTGGGAGCAGTATGGGTTTCAACTGGTGGGAGAGGCCGGAGATGGGGAGATGGCGCTTCCGATGATCCGGAAACTGAAGCCGGATCTGCTGATCACCGATATTAAGATGCCGTTTATGGACGGCCTTTCTTTGAGTGAAATCGTGAAAGAGGAATTTCCCAAGATAAAGATCATTATCATCAGCGGCTATGATGATTTTGAATATGCGCGCCAGGCGATCAAAGCGGGAGTGGACCAGTATCTGCTGAAACCGATTACGAGAACGACTCTCCGCGGCGTCCTGCTGGAGATGAAGGAAAAAATCGAGCAGGGGATGGAGCAGAAGGATTATCAGGCCCAATACCAGGATGAGGTGCAGGAATTTGAACAGTTTTCGCTTCGGAGATTCTTTGAGAAGATTCTGGAGGGGAAGCTTTCGGTGAAGGAGATCTACGAGGAGGCGGCAGCCCAGTCGCTGCAGCTTACGGCCTCCTGTTACAATCTACTGCTTTTCTCAATCTATGAGAAAGCCGAGGTATCATCCCGGGAGTCCCGGGAGCGGCTGATCAGAAAACAGGAGGAGGTATTTCACTATTTTCTGCGGCATCCCCAGTATATTCTGTTCCGTTTCAATGTCAGCTGCTATGGCGTTCTGATCAAATCGGAGCAGTCTCAGATGGAGGAGCTGACAGAGAACAGCCTGGCCCATTTAAAAAAGGTCTGTGCGCCGGAGGAGGATCACCTGGAATGGTACGTTGCGGTGGGAACGGAGGTGGAGCGTTTGAGCATGCTGCCTCAGTGCTATAAAGATGCGAACCACTATTTTGCCTACCGGTTTATCAAGCCGGGTCTCCATGTGCTGTCGGAAATGACGCTTTCGGACTGTCTGGCCGGACAGGGCGAAAAGAATATCGGCACGGTGGATTTTATGCAGATGGATCCGGAGATTATCCGCGACTTTCTGTCACGGGGAGAAGATAAGGAGATTCATGATTTCGTGGAATCCTATCTTTACAACATTCAGAATGCCTTAAAATCCAGGATGTTCCGCAGCTATGTGATCCTGAATATCCGATTTGCCGTCGTTGCTTTCCTGGAGTCTATCGGCGCGGATCAGGCGGAGTATTTAGAAGAGATCGAGCATGCGGTGCAGATGATCCGCAGCGAGGACAGCGAGATTTTCGAATACTTTGCAGGCATGCTGGAGACCGCGATGGGGATTCGTGACCGGATCAACAGCTGCCAGGGCGGGAAAATGTTGAAGAAGGCACTGGATTATATAGACGATCATTACGACTGCGACACGCTGTCCCTTAACCTAGTGGCCGAGAATATCGGCATGAGCGCCAGCTATTTAAGCGCTATCTTCAGCCAGAACATGCAGAAAACATTTGTTGAATACGTGACGGAAAAACGGATTGAAAAGGCGAAAAAGCTGTTAAAGCAGACGGACAAAAACTCCGGTGAGATAGCGAAGGAGGTGGGGTATAAGGACTCCCATTACTTCAGCTTCGTCTTTAAAAAGCTGCAGGGATGCAGTCCGAGAGAATACCGTGCAGAAAAGAAGCACTGACCGGAGCATCACCGGTCAGTCTGAGTACTTTCCTTTAAGTTCAGTTTCCAGCGGGTTTCCTGTGAAGACACGGGAAGCCCGCTCAGTTTTTTTATTACAGCCTCCGCCGCCTTTGTCCCCATCTCATGGGGCTCGTGGGAGAGAGTGGTTACTGCCAGAATGTTGGAATTGCTGAAATACGTATGATCAAATGCGGCCACGGCCATGTCCTCGGGCAGCCGGCAGCCTGCGGACTGGAGTTCATTCACCAGATAGTAGGCGATGATGTCGTTATAGCAGACGACTGCGGTGCAGGAGGAAAGGGACTCCGCCGCCATTTCCTTTAAAAACTGTGTATCTTTTAAGTGAAGCAGCCGGTCTAAATCATGGGAGCCGTACCAGCAGATGCTGTGGTCGGAGACAGGCAGCTCCAAGTCGCGCAGCGTCTCCGTGAAACCCTGATATCGTTCGATTCCCTGCATATCATCAGATTTAAAGATACCGCCGATGGCCGTATGGCCCTGAGCGGCCAGATGGCGTACTAAGAGGGCGCTCCCCGAATAGTTATCGTCTTTGATAAAGATGCAGCCGGTGAGGGACGGATAATAATTATAGAGAAACACGATTTGACAGCCCTTTTTGATCAGCCTGCGGTACAGGTCCAGATTGGGATTGGGAAGCGCGCTTTTACAGCCCTCCGCGATGATTCCGCGCAGAGGGTTTTTCAGAAGCTGAAGCAGGATCTCCCGTTCTCTGGAGATGGAATTACCCGTTGTAAAGACCTGGCCCTTGAAACCATGTTCAGAAAGCGTGTTTTGGATATCATGGATTACGCCGGGATAGATGTATTCCTGATCGCTGGAAATGAGAATTCCGATGACATTCCCCTGAGGTCTGGAGGAGTGTCCTGTAAGGAACGAACCGCTTCCCTGCTTTCTGACGATGAAGCCCTTTTCCTCCAGAAGCCCCAGAGCCATGCGGATGGTCTGACGGCTTACGTGATATTTCGTGCAGAGCTCCTGCTCCGACGGCAGCTTATGAATTCCATTTTGAATGTTTTTCTCTATCATGAGTTCCAGACGCTCCGCGACCCATTTGTATTTTACAGTCATAGAATCCTTACCTTTCCCGATTTTATGAAAAATTTGCCTGATTTGTTCCCCGGATAAACGTAAGAAAATGTATAAATATCATAAAAAATCCACGTTTTATCTTCTTGAAAGTCAATATGCACAACAAAAATTCCCCACATCTGATCCCTGAAAAATGGCAGAATCTTAAAATTTCCACCTGTTTTGTAAGAAATCATACCAAAGAATACAACTTGTATTGTATTTTGATTATATCACCATAAATTTGTATTGTAAATAACTTCCAAACCGCATAAATACAAGGGATTACAAATTGAATCACAGTGCCGCCGCTGGTAAGATACAGGTACAGGGAGAAACGAATCCCAGGAGGAAATCAATTATAAAAAAGCGGAGGTAAGAAAATGAAAAAGAGAACTCTCGTAACAATGTTGGCAGTATCCATGGTGGCGGCGAGCCTGGCCGGATGCAGCAGCTCCAAGACATCATCAGCAGGAACGACAGCAGCGACCGAGGCGCCTGCGGCAACTGAAGCAGCGGCTCCTGCGGCAGCCGAAGCTGCAAAGGCGGAGACAGAGGCGCCGGCTCCTGCGGCAGCGGATGGGGAACTGATCAAGGTCGGCATCATCAACAACGACCCCAACGAGTCCGGATACAGAACCGCGAACGACGCAGATATGAAGGCCATGTTTACGAAGGAAAACGGATATGACGCCTCCTTTGCCTACAGCTTAAAGAATGACGAGCAGATTACGGCGGCTCAGAAGTTTATCCAGGACGAAGTGGATTACTTACTTCTCTCCGCGGCAGACACTTCAGGCTGGGACAGCGTTTTAAAAGATGCACAGGACGCGGGAATCGGCGTAATCCTGTTTGACCGTACCATCGACGCCAGCGAGGACTTATATCTGGCATCTATTGTTTCCGATATGAACAAGGAAGGCGAGACAGCAGTAAACTGGCTGGCTGACCAGGGATTAGACGAGTACAACGTAATTCACATTCAGGGTGTTATGGGTTCTGCGGCACAGCAGGGACGTACCGGCGCTCTCGACGCTAAGGTAGCGGCCGACGACTCCTGGAATCTGATTACACAGCAGACCGCAGAGTGGAACTCCGAGAAAGCACAGCAGATCGTTCAGTCAGTCATCGATTCCGGCTCTAAATTCAATGTCATCTACGCAGAGAACGACGATATGGCTAAAGGCGCCGTAGCCGCATTGGACAAGGCAAATATTTCCCACGGCGTCGGCAAGGACGTAATCATCATGGGATTTGACTGTAATAAATGGGCGCTTCAGGAACTGTTGGATCAGAACTGGAACTACGACGGACAGTGTAACCCGTTCCAGGCTGCCTACATCGATGAAATCATCAAAAAGGTTCAGAATGGGGAAACGCTTACCGAGAAGACTATCATCATGGATGAGAAGGGCTTCGACGCCACAACCATTACGGCAGAAGACGTTGAAAAATACGGAATTTAGGCGACAAGACAATAAAATGTTTACAGGATAGAAAATGGAAAGAGTGCAGCGCGGCATAACTGATATTCGTATGAACGCTTTGCGCTCTTTCCCTACAAAAAGGAGTGAATGGCGCTGGTGAAAGAGAAGTCTGTATTGGAAATGAGAAATATACATAAGAGCTTTCCGGGAGTACGCGCGCTGCAGGCTGTGGATTTTACCCTGTGCGAAGGGGAGATACACGCGCTGATGGGTGAAAACGGAGCGGGAAAGTCCACACTGATTAAGGTGCTGACGGGTGTATATGAAAAGGATGAAGGCGAAATTTATTTAAAGGGCATGAAGAAGGCCGCGGTTATCAAGTCTCCCCGTGACGCACAGAATCTGGGAATCAGCACGGTATATCAGGAGATTACCTTGTGCCCCAATCTTACGGTGGCTGAAAACATGTACATCGGACGCGGAAAATCGCAGATGATGGACTGGAAGAAGATGAATGCGGATGCGGACGCAATTCTTGACAAACTGGGGATTCCGGCAGGGGCCACCCAGCAGTTGTCCGACTGCTCCATAGCAATTCAGCAGATGGTAGCAATTGCCCGCGCAGTTGACATGGACTGCAAGGTATTGATTTTAGATGAGCCGACATCTTCCCTGGACGAATCGGAGGTGGAAAAGCTCTTCGGTCTTATGAGGGATTTAAGAGAGAGGGGCGTCGGCATCATCTTTGTTACCCATTTCCTGGATCAGGTCTATGAGGTATGCGATAAAATCACGGTTCTGCGCGACGGTCAGCTGGTGGGAGAATACGTCATAGAAGAGCTTCCGAGGGTGAAGCTGGTTGCGAAGATGCTCGGCAAGGAACTGAACGATATGGAAAATATCCGGGAGAAGACAGAAGGCTATAAAGGCGCTGACGAGCGTGTCATTGAGGCCGAGGGTCTTCAGAGCGATGCGGGAATCAAGCCGTTTGATTTCTACATCAAAAAAGGTGAGGTCAACGGCTTTACCGGCCTTCTGGGCTCCGGGCGGAGTGAATGTGTACGCGCCATGTTCAGCGCAGACAGGGTGATCGCCGGAACGATGAAAAAGAACGGAAAAACGGTGAAGATGACTAAGCCTCTGGACGCCATGAAAAATGGGATTGCCTACCTTCCGGAGGACCGCAAGAACGACGGCATCGTGGGAGACCTATCCGTGAGAGACAATATTATCCTTGCGGCACAGGTGCTGAGAGGATTTTTCCGGCCGTTCTCCAGAGCGGAGGCAAATAAGTTTGCAGACGAATACATCAAACTGCTGGAAATTAAGACCGCGTCCGCGGATACGCCGATTAAGTCGCTTTCCGGAGGAAACCAGCAGAAGGTCATTCTTGCCCGCTGGCTGCTGACCCATCCGGAATATCTGATCCTGGACGAACCGACCCGCGGCATCGACATTGGCACGAAAATCGAAATACAGAAGCTGGTATTAAAGCTGGCCGCGGAGGGAATGAGCGTCACCTTTATTTCTTCTGAAACGGATGAGATGCTTCACACGTGCTCCCGTTTGATCGTCATGCGTGACCGCAGAGTGGTCGGAGAGCTGTCGGGTGAGGAACTGAATCAGGCTAAAATTATGGAAACCATTGCCGGAGGTGAGATGGAATGACAGGGAAGAAGAGTACAACGATATCAAATGCGTTTGCCGGTTTATTCAGAAAGCAGATTTTCATCCCCATTGCGGCGCTTCTGCTGCTGACGGTATTTAACCTGGTAATTGACCCGGCGTTTTTCAAAATCACACTGGGAACCAACAGCGGCGGAGACCCTGTTTTAACCGGATATGTGATGACGATTCTCGACTATGGCTCCGAGGTGGCCATTCTGGCTATCGGCATGACGCTGGTTACGGCGGCTTCCGGTGGACAGGATATCAGCGTCGGCGCGGCTGTGGCTATCGCAGGCTCCGTAATTCTGCGAGTCCTCGTGGGACTGGGCGGAGACGGGACGCTTAGGGCTCCGATCATCGTGGCATTTCTGGCCGCGTGCCTGGTCGCCATGATATTTGGCGCGTTCAACGGCGTGCTGGTAGCCATCTTTAAAATCCAGCCCATGGTTGCGACTTTGATCCTCTATACCGCCGGCCGTTCCATTGCCGCGTGGATCAATAACAATGAGCTTCCTATCGTAACGGATAAGACTTTTACGTATTTCGGCGGATTTATTCCGGGAATTCCGATCCCCACTCCATTTTTCCTGGCAGTGGTATGCGTCATCATCGCCATGCTGGTGTTAAAGTTCACGAATCTGGGCTTATATACCCAGGCTGTCGGAATTAATGCCAGTTCCTCCAGGCTGAACGGTTTAAACCCTGCGTTTATCAAATGGCTGAGCTTCGTTATTCTGGGACTGTGTGTAGCGGTTGTGGCCCTGATTAAAACGAGCCGTCTCTCCACCATCAACTATTCGGTCATTGCCAAGGATATCGAGATGGATGCCATCCTGGCGGTCGCCCTCGGCGGAAATGTGTTAAGCGGCGGTAAGTTTAATATTATGGCGTCGATTCTGGGAGCCTATGTCATTCAGTTCCTCACGACAACCCTTTATAAGTTTAATGTCTCCTCGGATGCCCTTCCGGCCTATAAGGCCATGGTCGTCATTGTGCTGGTCGTCATCAGCGCCCCGGCTGTAAAAGAGAAGATTTTCAGCCTCGGAAAGAGTTTAAGAAAACAGAGGGAGGTCGCCTGATATGTCAAATATAAAAAAAGCAGGCAGCCAGGCGCTGCCAAATAAGCCGAAAAGGCTGACTGACACGAATTTGCTGCTTCTCATTACGATCGTGGTTTTCCTTGTCATGTATATCGGAGCCATGATATTTCTGAAAAAGGGGTTTTTAAAGCCCCAGACGTTTTTTAATATTCTGAATGCGAATGCAGCGCTCATCATTACCTCCTGCGGCATGAGCCTCGTTATGATCACCGGCGGAATCGATATCTCCGTGGGAGGCGTCGTCGCATTGGTCAGCATGAGCTGCGCCGTATACCTGGATTATCACGGAGGCAGTGTCTTTGCCTCCCTGCTGATTGCACTGGGAATCGGTCTGGCATTCGGCGCGGTACAGGGCTTTCTCGTGGCCTATCTGGATATCCAGCCGTTTATCGTCTCACTGGCGGGGATGTTCTTTGCCAGAGGCATGACGACGATTGTTCATACGGCTCCGTTTAATGTGGCCAATGAAGGCTTTGCAGCTTTGAAAGATACGCGGATCAATGTACCCGGACTCGGAACGGTAAACAAGCTGGGAAAATACATTAACGCCTATGTGGAGATTGGCGTGATCGTCGCCGTTCTGGTGGTGATTATCCTGTTCTGCATCCTGAAATGGACGAAGGCCGGGCGGAATTTTTACGCGGTGGGCGGCAGCAGGCAGAGCGCTCTGATGCTTGGAATCGATGTAAAGAAGACCAGATTTCTGGCGCATTTGCTCTGCGGCCTTCTGGCGGGGATCGGCGGTTACGTCTATTTCCTGCATGTAGGCTCCGGATCGGCCTCTCACGCCATGGGCATGGAGATGAATGCAATCGCGTCTTCCATCATCGGCGGAACGCTGCTGACGGGCGGCGTCGGCAATATCGCCGGTACGTTTGTCGGCGTGCTGTCACTCAGCACGATTCAAAATATCGTTTCCTCCATCGGCCTCGATCAGGCGTGGTGGACGGGAATTACCGTGGCCGCCATGCTGTGCCTGTTTTTGGTGGTGCAGAGTATGATTATGGCGCGGAAGAAGAAAAGGGTATAAGGAAGAAGTGGATGCCAATCCCCCGGTCCGGGTGTTCGGACCCGGGGATTGGTGTGTTAGTTTTTTGTCAGCACGGTCTGTCACATTTCTCAATACATTTAAGCAGACACTCCATTTCCCGAATCCCATTCTGCTGCGACACGATAATCGACTGGATAATCGGCTTCAGTTCCTGACAGATTGGAAACTGCAGGGCATTCCGTGACATTTGGATGGCGCCTCTGTGATGGGGGATCATTTCGCGAATAAAATTTGCATTGATATCATTTGTGTAACATGCATTTCTCATATCATCGAACATAGTCTGTGTAATCTGCTTATAGTGACAAAGGAAAAGTTCGATTTTCTGCGGCGGGTTGCAGAACATCTGACAGCGGTTCCGGATTGCCTCCATATTCTCAATGCTTTTAGTCTGTTCTTCAATGATATTTAACGCAATTTCCTGCAGTGGTACCAGGGTAGTGTACTGCAGGAGATTACAGGACATCTCGATTGCTGCCTTGTGGTGGGGAATCATCTGAACAATAAAATTATAGGAAATACTGTTGCTCAGTTGGGCACTGTTCATCTGCTGTATCATTTGGTCCAGTATGTTGTTAAAGCAGGTTAAGTATTTGTCTGTTACGATGCTTAGCTGTTCTTGTCTCATCATTATTTACGCCTCCAGTTCTATATAGGGTATGCAGAGGGGGAGGCGGTTGATATAGAATCAGAGCATATTCTGATTGCAAACATACGTTCGATATGGTATGATGGTAAAAACAGCGTGATATCCAGATGTCCTCAAGAATGGAGTATGCCGGAAGGAACACCGAATAGAAAAAGGGCAGACACGGTCACGCATCTGTCTGAAAATTATGGTATAGTGAGAAGCGAGGTGCTGCTATGCATGCGTGGGAATCCATACAAAGGACTTTAAACTATATTGAGGAACATATTGGCGAGGAAATCCAGATGCGGCGTTTGGCCCCAGCATGCGAGTCTCTGAGAAACAAAGAAAACAGCATCCTAAACGTTGCGGTGGAATACGGCTTCGGCGGACACGAGACTTTAACACGGGCATTCAGGGAGACCTGTGGCATTACACCGGCGCAATACCGGGACAAGCCCGTAGGCCTAATGAATAATGACAAGCCTGATCTATCCCTGAATTACAGGATGGTAGACGAAGGTGTGCCCTTGATCGGCGAAGAGATGATGAGTTGCCGGTTTTGTGAGTTTCACGAACGATAAATTTAGCAGGAGGAGTTAAACAATGAGCAGATATGAAGAGGGAATAAAATTAATAGAAGAGAGCTGCAGCAATGGAAAAGATAATGTTCTTGGCTGGGTGCTGAATCCGAAGAATGCGGAACTGAGAGTGAAACTTCGCCGGGCATTTACAGACTGGTACGATCAGGCAAACCATTCCCAAACGACGTTTAAAAACCAACATCTTAAGTCCCTTTTTTCCTATCTATAACTAATCATGAAATACAGATTTATCACAATCATCGCAACCGCAAAGATAAGAAATATTCCGTTGGCAGCCCTAACGGCCTTGGAAGAGGTTTTCTTAATAAAACAGATCAGAAAAACGATCCATGCGATATATGCAATAAAAATGATTCCGCGGTTACGAATGAACAGCGACAAAAGAAAAAGCAGATTTATAACAGTCATTGATTTCTCAGAGCTCAAAGCAGTTTTAATCTTATCGTTCATAGAGGCACCTCCCTGTATATTTGCCAATAGTATCGTGTTTTTCCTTTTTATTAAATTATTTTGTATTTTATTTCATTCTACGTTCTCAAAACAATTCTGTCAAATGCTGATATTCCGTTTCAAGATTTTATCAAGTTGTAATTTTAGACAGGCACCAATGATATATAATTTTAATCCTTCCCCTCCAACTATCTATATATAAGTTTTATAGAATCAATAAAAATCTGCCGTCGCGTCAGGAGCTGTTGGCAGAATATGTGATTCAGTTACTGCCATCGGATAAGGTGTGTAGGATATTAGAAGTCGGATCGGGCAGAACCGCCAGAGTTTCCAGGCTGCTAGCAGAGAAAGGCCATCACATGACGTGTATGGATCCAGAATTACAGATTGACAGCAGCACAGAGGACTCCGATGAGAAAAAACAGGAAGCAGCATACACCCGATTGCGGCATAAATGTTTGCCGACAGAACGCTGCCGACAGGAGGATACCGCCATGAATCAATCACTTTGGATCTTTGTTATCGTAGTATCAGCCATTTCACTGATAGGCTCAGCATTTGTTGTGATCCATTACTATAGACTTGTCAAGAGTCGGGAAGATCATACCGGGATGCCGAGGGAAGAAAAGAATACCGGGAAGAAATGGGGATATTTTCTTCTGTGGAGTTTATTTTACTGCGCCATTGGGGTGATTATGATGGTTCAGTATGAGCGCGGTATGGCAGACCGGGAAATGGGAGATATTCTTTTTGTCCTGGTACCTGTTGTATTTATGGTGATCGGATCAGCCATGGGTCGTAAGGCCGCTAAGAGACGCAGATTCGCCACCGCCGTGACCACTGCCGTCGTGGTGGACAAAGAACCGCGGGGCAGCAGCCAGAACAGAACGTACGCCCCCATATATGAGTTTTATGCAGAGGGCGCTAAACACAGAATTACTTCGGAATCCAGCACTAACAGCAGCTTTGGGAGGGGCTTTCTCTCCGTCTCTGTTGGGGAGGAGGTAGAGCTTCACTATATTCCCGGGCGTCCGGATAAGATTTATGTTCCAAAAGAACAGAGAGGAACCTGGTTTTTCGTATGGATATTCAGGTTTATCGGAGTTGGCTTCCCTGTCATTGCATTGGCAGGTCCATTCCTGAGGAACTGGATGAAGTGACAATACCGGCCGCAACTGTTTTAAAACTCCATTGATGGCCGGTCATTCCGGCAGCTGCCCCGGCGGAGGGTCAGCCCGGATGCTTTGAGGGAAGCGGAAGAGATTGCACGGATCATACCGTTTCTTGATTTCAATTAACCGCTTTTTATTCTCTCCATAGTAAGCGTCCATGTAGTGATCTGTACACAGATACGGGAAATTAATATACGAACCTGTGGTTAAGGAACGTAAATATGGAAAGCGTGCCGCCATCCATGCCTGATTCTCCGGTTCGAAGAAGCAGCCTTCCCATACCGTTTCGATTCCGATTATAAAGTCGGAATTTCTGTAGTAGAATGCGGTTTCGCAGGGATTTACAGCTCTGACTTTGCCGCCCATGGCGTAGAGTGCCACGGAAGCATAGGAGGAACCCTGCGCTCTGGTCTTGATGAGACTGAGGAGCGATATAATCTGGCTGTCTGAAAAGTCCGCATACGCGAATCGTCCTGCAAACCGAAACGTTTCAGAAGCCGGGTAAATTGAAGCGTCAATTTCGGTGGCTTCCCAAAAAGTAACATAGCGAAACGAAACCTCTGCACCCTGGATATCAAGAAATGGCTGAACCGCGGCCTCCGCTTCGTCCGGTGTTCCATAGAAGAAGCCACGCAGGAATATGCCCATCCCGTCCCGTGCAGAATTAAAAATGCGGCTGTTGGGAGTGAAACGAATCTCGTCGCCTGTGGTCCATGCCTGCCATGTCTGAAAGAATCGGAGCGCGGTTATATCGTCAACCCGTGAATATTCTATGTCCACATAGGTGACATGAGAGACTACAGGTGTAAGACGGTAACTCAGTGATGTCACGACGCCGAAGTTCCCGCCTCCCCCGCCCCGCAGAGCCCAGAAAAGGTCGGAATGAGACGCTTCACTGGCAGTTATCAGCCTGCCGGAGGCATCGATGAGTTCTGCTTCCACAAGGCTGTCACAGGCCAGTCCATACATTCTGGAGGAATGTCCCCAGCCGCCTCCCTGAGTCAGGCCGACTGCATTTACGGCAGGGCAAGTACCGCTGGGAAATGGATAGCCGTATTGTTTCAAGAAATGGTAAAGTTCTCTGTTGGAGACACCGCCGCCGATTTTGAGCGTTCCGGTGCTGTCAAGCTGAATCCCTTTTAAAGGACTGGTATCAACTGTCATCTTACCATTACCGATGCAGTATCCTTCATAATTATGTCCGCCGGATCTCACTCGGATTTCCTGCTTCTGCCTGGCGCCATAACAAACTGCCCGTGCCGCCTCATCATCATTCCTGCAATAGATGATGGAGGAGGGATATTTTTGTATGGAACGGTTAAAGATCTGCCTCACCGATTCGTAGGACGGACAGAACGGCAGAATAATTCTGCTGCATAGATCTGTATTCATCATAGCATCCTTTTGCCGGCTGCTGTTCGCAGTTCGGGACAACGTTGTTTTATAATACAGTATGTGGGGGGAGGGGTGGAGGTTCTGATGGCAAAACTTATTGTAAACACCTCCATAATTGTGTAAAATAGTAATATACAGGAATCAGCATATCTATTTCCTGAAAGGCCAGTTGACACACTGAGGCAGAGCAAAAATCACAAAAAGGAGGGGCTATGTGGAATTATACCAAATGTACGGCAAAGGACAGAATCGAAAAGTTGAACAGGCTGACAGATGCTTTTCATGAGGAGGCGGACTGTCTGGAATACCTGTCAGAAGTACAGAACTGTATTAACAGCACACAGACAACCATGGTATTGCTGCAGGATCTGGATGCCAATATCATGATAGAAATGGACTATGTTCCGATTAATAACTATTCGTTTCATGTGGTTTGTATCGGAGAAAACGGCATAAAGACACAGGGAAGGCCATGTAAAAATGTTGAGCAGGCGGTGCGGCAGTTTTTAGCCAATATCAGTTGAGGTGTTAACTTATTATATATACCATCTGCCAGTTCCAGGTTATTACATCGGAAGCTGTCAGAAAAAATGGAACTGCTCAGGATCAAAATAGATAAAGCTGTCCGATTAAGGGCAGCCTTTTCTATTTTCTTATCTAAGAAAAACATCTGAATAATTCTCTCATATATGATATAATTATTCCAATAATTTCCATAGAACACCCCAGGTATTGGTTTTAACGCATGTTTTAAGAATAATTATTTTAAACAATGGTACGCTACTTACAAAAAACATACTTTAAAATGTACAATATATACAAATAATATAATAAAAAACATATAAATATTGACAAATACAGCAGATGAGAATATAATTATATACATAAAAGAAATAATTATTTAATAATATATAATAATTATTTCTTGAGTAACTTCTGCTGCTGGAAAGGATGCGTTTATGAGTAATATTAAAGATGTGGCAGCATTAGCCGGAGTATCTGTTCCTACTGTTTACAAAGCCTACAGCAATACGTATTTTACCAGCCCTGAGATCAGGGAAAAAGTATATGCAGCTGCGAAAGAACTGGGATACGTACCTAAGACGGTAAACAGAACAGGGGGAAAGGAAAGTAAAAGGACAGTGGCGTTGTTTTTAGATGAGATTGTGAACCCGTTTTACAGTGCCATGGTGAGGGAGACCTCCAAGGAACTGGAACATAAGGGATACCAGCTTGCTGTTATGTACAACAGCAACAGTGCATCTGTGGAACGGGAGAACTTTGAAGCAGCCATTGCTCATAAGTATGACGGCATTATTTTCGTGCCGTCTCCTGAGGGGGACGGGGAGCTGATAAAACAGCTGAACGCAAAGCGGTTTCCATTGCTTCAGCTGTTCCGGACAGTTTACCCCGATCTGGACACACTGCTGATTGATGATGAGCTGGGAACGTACCTGGCTGTGAAGCACCTTCTTCAAAGTGGCCATAAGAAGATCATGCTGATCAGTAAGACTAATCCGGCTCTTGTCAAGCGGGAGGTTGGATACGCAAGGGCATTTGCAGAGGAAAGACTGGAAATGGATAATGAATGCCTGTACCTTATGAGCTATGCGGACTGCGCCAAAGAG
This sequence comes from Hungatella sp. SB206, assembly GCF_051132295.1. Classification (NCBI taxonomy): domain Bacteria; kingdom Bacillati; phylum Bacillota; class Clostridia; order Lachnospirales; family Lachnospiraceae; genus Hungatella; species Hungatella sp. SB206. The sequence continues at coordinate 2,814,741 of NZ_CP096603.1, forward strand.
ATGATCAAGGAAAAGATTCATGCGGTGCAGCCCACTGCAATTCTGTCGGTTGGAGAATCCACCAGCATCAACGTCATCCAGGCGCTTTCCGAGATGAATTTGTCCATACCGGACGATATCAGCTTCATCATTTATGATGATCTGCCCTGGACAGCGGTTTACGGCATCACTACAGTGGCACATTCTTACGAGTCCATCGGCAGGCTCATAGCAGAGATGATTGACAGCCAGTTCAACAAAAGGGAAAACGGATCTGGAGAGCAGCCTGCAAGGCTGGTGCTGGACCCGCGGCTGGTAGCGAGAAAATCGGTAAAAATACTGCTGTGATTATGCCTGCCAAATTATTTGGAGGTATTTTATGAAAAAGAGGTATTGGAAGAAAGTTATGGTATTGGGGTTGACTGTATCATCAGCATTGTTGTTTGCAGGCTGCGGAAAGGGAAATGAGGCAGCAGGTACAACAGCGGAGCAGTCTTCCGCAGCAAATCAGGCGACTGCAGAGGCGTCACCTGAAAGCAAGACAGAGGAAGGCAGTGCCGGAAACGATGGAGCAGCAGAGAAAGCTTATAAATTTGTGTTTGCTGAGCACGTAGCGAATGTAGAGGAACAGGCACCTCAGGTATATGCCGTGGTACAGGCATATATGAAGGAACATCCGAACGTAACGATCGAACTGCAGGGGACCGCCTCTGACGATCAGATACGTAATATTAAGATGGCGGCACAGAATGGTTCACTTCCTGAACTGTTCTGGATGGAGCAGGGCGGAGCGGTAGAGATGGCAAATGCGGGATATCTGGCCGATTTATCGAAAGAAATTAATTCTGATCAGGCGTTCATGGATGGCTTTCTTCCGGGGATGCTGGATTCTCTGAAGATTGATGGCAAGATTTACGGCATTCCCTGTGAGCTTCAGTCCAATGGCATATGGCTGAACAAAGCTTTATTTGATCAGTACGGTCTGGAACTGCCTGTGACTTATGAGGACTTTATCCACTGTACTGAAGTGTTCCGCTCAAACGATATTATCCCAATGGCACAGGGCGCCAAAGATACCTTCACTGCATGGGCGTTTGAAAATATGCATTGCAGATACGGTTTTTTCGACCATATAGACGACATTATCGCAGGAACGGATAAATGGCAGAATGATGATTACTTAAAGTTTTACAACAGGCTTGCAGACATGCGCGATAAGGGCGTATTCCCTGATAATGTGACTACCATGAGTTATGATCAGTCTGTGGAAGCCTTTATGGGGGGGAAGGCGGCTATGCTCAACTCCGGTGTATGGGATACCAAGAAATTCGATCAGAGTGATCTGGCCGGATCCATCTACTACTGGTGGGGACCAACGTTCAGTGACGGGATTGGCAATCAGAATGTATCCATGAAGGCACCTGCTCATCCTTACTGTGTTTCCGCTAAAGTACAGAAAGAGGATCCGGAATTGTACGCGGTCATCGTAGATTTCCTGAAGTTTTATTATGGGGAGCAGGGAACCGGGATTATTGCGAGAGATAATCAGAGTATTCCGGTTACAAAATATGACGGTGAGATCGACAAGGAGAAATACCCAGTATTTGCAAGGGTTATGGAAAAGATGAATGATGACTGGGAAAGCCCGGCGGCGTGCCCTGATATGTATATCCCTGGTCAGCTTATCAATCAATACAGGGAGAGCATGATCGGTGTAATTAACGGAATCTATACACCGGAAGAGGCCCTCAGCTATATGGACGAACAGCAGAGCACAATCCAGTAACAATTTCTGGCGCTGCCAGTCATGGCAGCGCCATTTCTGACTCAAAAGGAGAGACGGTATGCATTGGTTCAGTACCAAAAAGACAAAAATACTGATGATTGCACCGGCAGTAATTCTATTTCTGCTGTATATCATTATTCCGGTCTTCATGGCGTTTTATTATGGATTTACTAATTTTACGGGAATTGGAAAGCCTGAGTTTTTAGGTTTACGGAACTACATAACGCTGTTTTCAGATAAGATATTTTATATTGCTTTGAAAAATACGGGACTTGTCCTGGCGATGTCTCTGCTTCTCATAGTTCCCTGCTCCTTTGGATTATCATTGCTGTTTGCCAGGAAGATGCGGGGCGGAAAGCTGGTAAAAGCCTTTTGTTTTTCCCCGAATATTATCAGTCCCATATTAATTGGCCTGATCTGGGTGTTCATTCTGGATCCCAAGATTGGACTTATCAACGCATTTCTACGGTATATTGGCGTGTCTGCCCAGCCGGAATGGATTGGAGGGAAAACTCTGACACCATACTGTGTAGGCACTATTTTCCTCTGGCAGACTCTGGGCTATAACGCCACCATATTTCTGGCAGGTATTAAAATGGTGCCGCAGGAACTATATGAGGCGTCGGAAATTGACGGTGCAGGGAAGATGCAGCAGCTGATCTATATCACATTTCCTATGATCAGGCAGACCATTATTATAGTTATGCTTCTGGTGATTACAGGCTGTTTCAAAATATTCGAGATCGTCTATCAGTTGACTGGCGGCGGTCCGAACCACATGTCGGATCTGCTGGTGACTTATATGTATTATTCCACATTCACATCCTCCCGGTATGGATATGGTATGAGCATAGCATCGGTGACATTTCTGATTTCTGCTCTGTTTGCGGTTATCTATCTCTATGTCACGAGAGAACAGGTAGGAGAGGAGGAGTAAACTGCCATGTTGGACGAAAAAAAGAAAAAAAGGATTGGAGCGGCAGCATTGTCTGCGGTTACTGTATTAATCACTGCGGTGCTCATGATTCCATTCCTCTGGCTGGTGGTGCTGGCCTTTAAGACGAATACTCAGATTATGAATGAGCCGTTTGCGCTGCCTGAGTCGATGAACTGGGGCAATTTCAAGAACGCACTTGCTATTCTGCCTCTTGGAAGTATGTATAAGAATACGATTATTATCGTGGTCTTTACCCAGATACTCTGTCTGGTGGTGACTTTTATGTGTTCTTTCGCATTGACCAGACTGAAATTTCGCAGCAGGAAGCTTCAAAACGGAATTTATTTATTCTTGTTGTCGGGTCTTATGATTCCCACCTATATTTTGCTGTTCCCGATTTACAGAATAAATATTGCCCTGAAAATTGTTAATACGTATCTGTCTGTCATACTGCCTCTGGCGGCCTCATCCGTTTCTTTTAATACGCTGTTGTTTGTCGGTTTTTTAAAAGGATTTTCCAGGGATATAGAGGAGGCGGCCATTATTGACGGCTGCAGCCTGATGAAGCTTTGTACGTATATTACCATTCCCTTAATCAAGCCAGTCCTGGCTACAGTTACCGTATTCAATGTGCTTTACGTATGGAACGAATTCCCGTTGGAAGTTACCCTGATCCAGAATCCTGCCATGCGTACAATTTCCATGGGTGTTTCCATGTTCCGTGGAAAATACAGCATTGATTATGGCGGACTTGTGGCAGGAGCTCTGCTTATCCTTGTACCTCAGCTGATATTCTACGGATTTTTCCAAAAGTACGTGGTGGGAGGTCTGACTGCTGGAGCGGTTAAGGGCTGAATGCAAAAAAATCTTATAACAATAAAGGAGTTTACGATGAAACACAGACCAAGTTATCATTTTCTGCCCGAAAAGAACTGGATGAATGATCCGAATGCAACAATTTATTTTAAAGGGGAGCATCATCTGTTTTACCAATATAATCCCACGGACTGGCATTGGGGGAATCTTCATTATGGACATGCCGTAAGTAAGGATCTGCTTCATTGGGAACATAGACCGATTGCTCTGTATCCGGCTCTGGACAGGGGGGAGACACACTGTTATTCCGGATGCAGTTATATCAATAACGGTCAGATAGAACTGCTTTATACCAGCGTTGGTCAGGGAGTACGATGTCAAAACAGTGGCTCCCAGCAGTGGGCAGCCACGACAGAGGACGGCGTAACCTGGAAGCAGATTCCCGAAAACCCGGTTATGAAAACCCCGGGGGCTCCGGGAAAACGGCTGACAGAGTGGCGTGATCCTTTCGTATTTCGGTGGAAAGGAAAAATATACTGCCTTGTTGCGGGGATTGTAGATGAAAAATATGGTGCCGTACATCTGTACACAACGAATGATTTTCGGTCATGGACTTATGTTAATGAGTTTTTTCGCAATACGTGTGCGAAGGAGGTCATGGAGTGTCCCAACCTGATTGTTTATGGAGATAAGGTGTTGTTTATCCATTCTATATGGGACATTCGTGTCCTGCACTGGTTTGTGGGTACCATTACGGAAGACGGGAAGCTGGAAGCTTACAATCAGGGAAGTGTGGACTATGGCGATTTCTTCGCATCCCAGATATCATTCGATGAGAAAGGACGGACTCTGATGTGGGGATGGCTTCGGGAAGATCCCAGGAGAGGACTTTATACGGATGGAGAATGGTCCGGTGTCCAGGCAATTCCAAGAGTGATATCCATTAATGAGGAAAATGAACTGGTTCAGGAGCGTCTGCCGGAATTCGAGATTCTGCGCCGCACGGATGAAGAGGTCCAACTTCAGAATTTTACCGGTCGATATGAATTTAAAACAGTATCCGGCACGGCGGAGATGGAAGGAACCATTCAGTCTGACGATGTTTTTTCATTCCGTTTTCTGGCGGACAGCGATGGACAGGAATATACCGATGTCATCATTAACCCACGGGAAGGTACTTATTATGCGCCGATGGAGGATAGCAGCCTGATTAAATCCGTAGATAAAAGGCCGATTTTGGGCTGTTTCAGACGGAAAAAAGATGGAAGTGTTCATGTAGATATCCTGATTGACAATTCTGTAGCAGAGATTTTTATCAATGGAAATTCTGCCATGACGCTTAGAATCTATCCTCAGATGGAGGGCGGCAGGATGTCTGTTGAAACGAAGGGGCTTATAGCAGATGCAGAGATCCATGTCTATGAAATCGGGTTGCAAGGGGAGGAACAAAGATGAAAGAATGTTTCAGAATACCTACTACAGGTGCGTTTGGCGATCCGATTGATGAGAATCCTTCAGGGGCTATGATGGAAGCCGGCTTTCGAAGCACGGGCTTGAACTGGCGCTACCAGCTGTTTCGTGTGCCGGCCTGTGACCTGCAAGATGGGCTGGACGGCATCAGGGCTTTGGGGTTTTCCGGGCTGAACCTGACCATACCTCATAAGATTACTGCGGTCTCCTATATGGAGGGACTTTCGGAAAGCGCTGCTCTCATAGGGGCAATCAATACGATTTTGGTAAAAGAAGGGAAACTGTACGGGGAAAATACGGATGGAAAAGGTTTCGTTATCGGACTTCGTGAGAATGGCATTTCTTTGGCTGGCAAACGACTTGTCATTCTGGGGGCAGGAGGCGCCGCAAGAGCGATCAGCGTGGAATGTGCGCTGGCAGGGGCCGTTCACTTAACAATTATTAACCGGACAGAGAAGAAAGGCAGAGAACTGGCTGCCCTGATTACAGAGAATACCAGCTGCACCGCAGAATTTATAAAGTGGGTGGAGAAAGTCAGCATTCCGGCGTGTGATATTCTGGTAAATGCCACAAATATCGGCTTGTACCCAGATAAATCACTACCGGATATTGACTACGATACCATTAATCAAAACATGGTAGTACAGGACATCATTACAAATCCGGCATATACGCCATTTCTGCAGAAGGCCGGCGAACGGGGAGCCCATATACTCGACGGCCAGAGCATGCTCATCTATCAGGGTGCCCTGGCGGTTGAATTGTGGACGGGGAGGAAGCCCGATCCGGAAGCAATGAGGAAGGCGCTGATCGAAAGTTTTACTTAGAGTGGAACTACCATAAAAATACAACTCAAAAGGTGCTGAAAAATCTCTATATCATCGGGATTTCTCAGCACCTTTTACGCATCAGGGATTTTATTATATCCCTTGACACATGGAGTACAAAATGTTATCATAAATTTAGAGTACAGCATGTAATCAAAAATGGAGATGAGAAAAGATGCAGCAAATATCAGAATATGAATTGATACTTATGAAAATCATTTGGAACAACGGCGGAACGGCGTTGTATGCAGAGATTGTCAGGGCATTAGAGGACAGAGGCACCCCCTGGACAAAAAATACGATTATCACTTTATGCTCGAGGTTGGTTGACAAGAGCTTTTTGAAGACGAATAAGATAGGACGCAGGAATGAATACACAGCTGTTGTTTCCGAGGCAGAGTATCAGGAGGTGCAGACACAGGATTTCCTCGAAAAAGTCTATGAATGCGATGCGAAGGGGCTTGTAGCCACGCTGTTACAAAAAGACTTGCTTTCCTGCGAGGATTATGAGGACTTAAAACGCCATTGGGAAAAAGGAGGCAGTCACAAATAAACGAAATGATAAAACTAATTTTGTCACTATCCCTTTCCGGGTCTATCCTTATTCTCATTCTGTTCCTTTGCAAACCTTTATTTCAATCAAAAATGAGCAAGGCCTGGCAGTATTATATTTGGCTCGCCGTAATTGCCAGACTGCTGCTCCCCTTTGCGCCGGAACATAATCTTGTAGGTAGCCTCTTTAGAAACTATGATTACGCAGCCTCACAATTAGAACGGAAAATGCTTCCTGAATCTGGTTTTGCGTCGCTGCGGGGAGCGGATCTCTTTCCAAATACTTTCACAGAGGACAGTAAAGACGAGGATGAAAGCTATACCCCGGTGAAGGTGATAAAATATGGTCTTCTGATGCTGATACGTAATTTGGGCCTGGTTTGGCTGGTAGCCGCTCTGATCCTGTTAATACGGAAAATTACAATCTATCAGAGCTTTATAAAATACGTAAAAGCCGGTTGTGCTCCGGTAGACGATATTAATCTTTTGGAGCAGTTTGGAAAAGAGGCAGAAGACGCAAAAATCAATGTCCCGGTGGAACTGTATACAAACAGCCTCATATCATCTCCTCTGCTGCTTGGTTTTTTCCATCCCTGTATCGTGCTGCCGGGAACGGATTGTTCGGATTTAGATTTTCAATATACCATAAGGCACGAGCTGACGCATTTTAAGCGGAAAGATATGTTTTATAAATGGCTTATGCAGACGGCGGTATGTCTGCATTGGTTTAACCCCCTCGTTTACCTGATGGCGCGCGATGTCAACCGTCTGTGTGAACTATCCTGCGATGAAGCTATTATCCGGCATTTGAATGAGACCGCTATGCGGGACTATGGGAATACCTTGCTGGGTGCGGTCAGACCCAAAGGAAACTACAAAAATTCACTTGCCTCTGTTACATTGAATGAAAGCAGGGAGCTATTGAAAGAAAGGCTGGATGCTATTATGAATTATAAAAAACAAACAAAGATGATTAAAGTATTATCCTTTATCATGACACTTACGATCTGCCTTGGCGGAGCATTTACCGGCGCTTACGCCGCTGCCCCGAATCCGCTGCCGGGAAATGCCTCCGGACAGGATACCGCAGAGACAGAAGAGGAGGTCGTCTTTCATCTGTCGAGTAATGGACATAACGGCATTACCAAATCGGACAGCTTCGAGGCAGAAGACGATCAGATTTTAACCATAACGATTCAATCTGACATCAAAGGCGGTTCCGTAGATTTGTTTCTTTTCTCACCTGATAACAAAGAACAGCGCATTACCATGAACGATTCTGATGAGACGAAAACAATTACGCTTTCAGCCGGCAGATGGGCTTATAATTGTACCGGATTCTTTAAGAGTGGCAGCATTACCATTCGCGGCACAGTTCCCCGCAGTCATGGCAATGGTGATAGTCCCGACAAAACGGCAGCAGAAGTGGAGAACAATAAAGGTACTGTCATAAATCTGAGTAATGGTAAGCGAGACAGTATTACCCGCTCGGGCAGCTTTGATGCGAAAGACGATCAGGTTTTAACTCTTACCATTCAGTCTGATATTAAGGGCGGCTCCGCAGATATCACTCTTTTTTCACCCAATCATGAAGAACATCGTATTACGATCACTGACAGTGATGTGACAAAAACGATCGCGCTTTCAGCCGGCAGATGGGCTTATAATTGTACCGGATTTTTTGAGAGCGGAGATATTACGATTACCGGCAAAATAGAATAGATGGAATTTCGTGTTGTCCTGCCCAATCGGCGGCGGTCTTGAAAGTGACTAATTTCAAGGCCGCTGTTTCTTGTTCTTAGTCCCGGCAGCACGTTTGTCCGAAGATAAACATGTAATTTTTTTCCATACCGCATTTAACTTTTGTACATTTACGGCAGAGGATTAGGAATGGTATCATAAATCTATCAAAGAGACAGGAGGAAGTTACATGAAAAAAAGTGTATTTGCAATTGCAGCAGCGTGTATGGTGACGGTGGGAGCTTTAGCAGGCTGCGGCGGTCAGGGGAAGGACACAGCAGCAGAGGTTACGCAGACAGAATCAGTAAAGGCTGAGGCTTCGAAGGAACAGCAGGAGACACCGGCAAAGGAAGCCGGCAGCAAAGAAAAGGTGGTCGTGACAGCCCTGATTCAGCAGTCCCGAAACTTCGAGGGCCTCCAGAAAATGATTCAGAAGCTGGAAGAGGAAGAGAATATTAAGATCGATGCACAGATCGTGCCGGATGATGAATCTCTGAACATGATTAAGATGAAGCTCAATTCAGGAGAGTGCCCGGATATCATTGATTATAATGTCCCGGCCGTGTACGATATCATTGATCCGGCATCTAATTTTGCAGATATGACGGGCGAAGCCTGGACAGACCGTCTGATTATACCGGGGAACGTAACGGCCAAGGATGGAAAGATTTATGGATTTCCGTTCCTTTCCGTACCGGGACTGCATGGATTTATCTACAATAAAGATGTGTTTGACAAAGCTGGTGTTGAGGTGCCGGCAACCTGGGATGAGCTTCTCGCTGCCTGTGAGAAAATAAAGGAGAGCGGGACAACACCGATCTTTATGCCGAAAGATACCTGGGTTCCGCAGATACTCATGACAGATAATTTTGCAAAAATCCTGGGAGCGGACGGCTGTAAGGATTTTGCTGACAAGATCCTGAAAAACGAAACAAAGTGGAGCGATGTTCCGGAATTCGCCGAGGTACTGGACAAATATCTGGAATTATATCAGAAAGGCTACGTAAACAGCAACTTTGCATCTGCAACCTACGATGATGCCATCGCGGCTGTGGCGGACGGAACAGCAGCCATGCACTTTAACGGAGACTTCTTTGCGACGTCTGTCCTGGAGGCAAATCCAGAAGCCCAAATCGGTATGTTCCCTATCTCTATGAAGGAGGGCGCGGACGTTATCACCGAGAATATGTCTTCCGCAGGATTCGTGGCATATAAAAATTCCGAGAATCTCGATGTCGTGAAAAAGATCTTTGATCTGTGGTCCACACCGGAATATGCAAATCTCTACTTTGCAGACCGCCCGGCATTCCCGGCATTCCAGGGTGTTGACGGCGGCAAGGTTCCGGATTACCTGGCTGAGATTAATGAAAACTATATTAAAGAGGGAAAAGCGATCCCAGAATTCAATTATTACGTAATGACATTAAATCCGTTGTTTGAGAGCAGCTTATACGTTTACTATGTGGATGCTCCTGCCAAAGGAACTATGGATGGAAAGGCCGTTATGGAGAAATTCCAGAAGGATTATGAGCAGTATATGAAGGATCAGGGAGCGGAAGGATTTTAAATAAGTAGTTTAAGGATCGGGTGCTGCGGGCTGTGAAGGCAGAGCAGCGCCCTTTCTTTCATTAACCAGGAGGTTTTAATGTATGAACAGAAAGCTGCGTTCAAAAATATATCCGATGTGGATCGCTCTTCCGGGGGCGCTTGTATTTACCGTTTTTTTTGTAGTGCCGATTATTATTGCATTCTTCTATTCCTTTACGAACTGGAATTTGGATCGTATGGATTCACCGCAGTTTATAGGTCTTCGCAACTTTATCAATCTGTTCCAGGATGAAGTATTTGCCCGTTCCATATTTAACACACTGCTGTTTGCGTTTACGACCACGCTGTTTAAAACCGTAACGGGGCTGCTGATTGCGCTTGTGGTGGTAAAGCGTTTTCGCGGCAACAGCATATTCAGAACCTTGTTCTATCTGCCCTGTGTGCTGAGCTGCATGATTGTGGGCCTTTTATTTACCGGGATTTTAAAGCAGGATGGTCTGGTCAATAACCTGCTGGCTGCCGCGGGGATGGGGCAGTTGGCCAGAGACTGGCTGGGCAGCTATGGAACAGCGATGTTCTGGATTATCTTCATTGAAGTCTGGATGTGGGCGGGATTCAGCATGTTTCTTTTTATCTCAGGCTTAAATGCAATCTCCGGTGAGTATTATGAAAGCGCCCAGTTGGACGGAGCCAGTCCGTGGCAGCAGTTTTGTCACATTACGCTTCCCCTCCTGGCCCCATCCTTTACCGTTGTAACAACGCTGAATATCACCGGTGGTTTAAAGGTATTTGATCTCGTATACTCCCTTACCGGCGGAGGACCAGGGTTCGACACTCAGGTTTTAAGCACTTATACGTACCGCGCGTTCGGAATGGGACTTCTCGGAAAATCCAGCGCCAGCGCGTTGCTGTTGTCTGTCGGAATTGTAATAATCACATTTTTATTAAACAGACTATTAAAATCAAGGGAGATTGATGTATAATGAAGATATTCTGGATACGCCACAGAAAAAAAATAATACCTTTCCTGATCTGTCTTGTTCTATGTCCGGTGTTTCTGATCCCTCTGATTATGATGATTCTGGGATCGTTTAAGACTCAGGGAGAGGCACTGCATATGGATTTGAGCCTGCCGTCACATTTTCAGTTTGAAAATTATCTGCATGTGATTCAGACGGGGGAGATTTTAAGGGGCTATAAAAACAGCCTGATTGTTACGGTGTGTTCTGTCGCCATTGTAATTATACTTGGCTGCATGACGGGAATTATAATTTCCAGACGGAACGATAAAAAAGCCGGCGCCCTGTATTACTATTTTGTATTTGGGCTGACAGCCACCATGCAGATGGTGACAACCTATTTTATGATGATTAAAATGAATCTGTATGGAAGTTATATCGGTGTGATTCTCGTCTTCGCTGCGGTGAATCTGCCATTTGCAGTCATGACCTTTTCCAGCTTTGTGACGGGTGTGCCTAAGGAGATCGACGAAGCGGCGATCATAGATGGCTGCAATACATTTCAATTGATATTTAAGGTGCTGCTGCCGATCTTAAAGCCGGTCATGATCACGAACCTGATTATTGCAGCCATCGGAATCTGGAACAATTTCCAGGTGCCCCTGTATCTGATGAGCAGTTCGAAACGAACGACGATTCCGATGATGATCTTCAATTTTTATGGCCTGTATTCCAGAAACTGGAATTACGTCTTTGCCGCGCTTGTTATTACAGTGCTGCCCATCGTTATCCTGTATCTGGCCCTGCAGAAATATATAATAGAGGGGATGACAGCCGGAGCAGTGAAGGGGTAGAAAGAACCGAAAAGAAAGGTTTTTATGCTGAAAAAAGTAAAGTTCCAATCGAAAATGATTTTTTTTCACATAGTAATTGTTCTCTTTGTATCGGCCGCCCTCATGGGAATCTTTTACCGGTATGTGGTGGATGCCATAACGGAACGGACAAATGATGATTTTGAGGTGATCGCCACCAGCGTTGCCGACAGACTGGATAACCACCTTTATAATATGGATAAAACGGCGCTTCAGATAGCCGCAAATCCCAATATCGTGAGTGTATTCCAGAAGGTGGACCAGGAGCCGGACAGCAATTTTTTTATCCGGGAGCCTCTCATTGCTTCGGAGGTTATCAAGCTGCTGAACTCTTATAATTTTAAGAAGGACGGGTATGCCAGAATCTGTCTCTATAATGATGATCAGGATTTTGTCTGTACGGCGACAACCGTTACGACAGCGACCGGAACAGAGGCTTACTTTTCGGGAGTGGAGTATGCAAAGATACGCGATTTCTTCAGGCAGGAGGACAGCTTCGTATGCTTCGTTCCGCCGCAAAACGATGTGCTGAACGATACCGGGTTATCTGAAAAAATGTATTTCTCCGTTGTCAGACAGATTAAGGATTACTCTTCCAACAGCTTAAAGTGTGGATATGTGGAAGTGCAGGAATTTGCAGAACGGCTGGATGAAATGTTTTATGGGATAGGGAAAGATATTAATTCCGTAATCCTAACGGACGAGGGGGAGGCTGTTTACCGGAGCTTCGGCTCCGAAAGCGGCAGGGCCGAGAGCAGACTGGAAGCAATGATACAGATGGCGTCAGAGGGACGGCTCACCGACGGGGATAAAAGTGTACCAGGCCGGTATGTGTGCAGCAGAAAACTGCGGAACGCGCCGTTTACCATTCTCTTCGAAAAACCGGAGAATGTGCTGATGGAGCCGCTGGCTCAGTTTAACCGACTGATGATTCTGGGAATGCTGCTGATTCTTATTACTGCAATTGTAACGGAAATTCTGATCGTGAGGAAGCTGTCAAAGCCGTTGACGGAGTTGAACCGTTCGATCAAAACGATCTCACTGGAACATTTCCGGATGGACATTGCAGGTTATGAAAGCAGCGATGAACTGGTACAGATCAAGAATGCTTTTAACGCGGTATTGAGCCGGATGAAGGAGTCTGTGGAACAGCAGTACGCCGCGGAGACGAATGAACTGAAATCCCATTTATTTGCATTGCAGTCTCAGATGAATCCCCATTTTCTCTATAATATATTGGCGATTATCTCCATGGAATCACAGGCAGACGGCAATAGGAAGGTGGAAAATATCTGTTCACGGCTCTGCAAAATGCTGCGTTTTACCTCATCAATGGAAGATGGCTTCTGTACGATGGAACGGGAAGTTGAAAATGCGGTCAATTATATGGAACTGATGAAGGAACGGTACGAAGACCTTTTCGAATATGAGGTTCATATGGACCAGGCGCTGTCCGCTGTCCGGATACCAAAGCTTATGATCCAGCCTGTCTGTGAAAACTGTTTTAAGCATTCCTTTAAAAACACGGAACCGGTATGGAAAATCAGGCTTCTGGTTTATGCAGAGGATGGGAAATGGTTTATAAAAGTTCATGACAACGGAACGGGATTTGCGGAAGAGTACTTAGAAGAATTTGGAAGGATGAAAGAGAATTTAACCTTCAAAAATGTGAGGGAGAGCCTGGAACAGATATCGATCGGCGGGCTTTGCATCCCCAATATCTATATGAGGCTGATGATATGCTATGACAGGAATTTCGAATGCCGGTTATATAACGATGAGGAGGGGGCAGTTGTGCTGCTTGGAGGTGAATTGGAATGATTAGTGTCCTGATTGCGGAAGATGAATTACCTCTTCTTCGCGGCATAAAAAAGATGATCGAAGGACTTGATCCTGAATTTTCGGTAGTGAAATGCGCGAAAAACGGCAGAGAGGCCATGGAATATCTGGAAGAGCAGCAGGTGGAGGTGGTTTTTACCGATATTAATATGCCAATGGCGGATGGGACAGAGATTTTAAAATACATATATGAAACGTGCCCCTCTACGCTGGCGGTAGTGATTAGCGGTTACCGCGATTTTTCCTATGCACGGAAGGCCCTCTTATACAATGCGAAAAATTATCTGCTGAAGCCCGTGGACAGAGAAGAACTGGCTTCGCTGCTGGCTCAGATGAAGGAAGAACTGAGGCAGAGGGCGGGGGCGGAAAAAAGCAGGATTCTGACAGGGATACTGTATGAAGGGACCCCCTGTGAGGCGGGGAACGCGTTATTTGAGACGGTATATCCCGTCTATCTGATGGCCGGCGCGTTTAATTCCAACAGTCTGGAGGAGATGACTCCGGGGAATGTCTACTGGAAGAATCATGACTTAAAACAGATCGTTTCCCTTGTGACCAGACAGGAGCAAGGGATATTCTGTTTTTTCGGAAAGGCGATGAATGAACAGATTCTTCTTCTGGAGGGGTTAAACGAGCCTGATATGGCCGGAATCGCGGAATCAATTTTATCGCTGCTTCCTCCCCGTATTTCGATAACCATCTGCTATGGAAATGCCATTACAGATATCAGTCAGGTGCAGGAGAGGCTTGGCGCACTCCGGGCGGAGATAAGGGAAAAATGCATGTTTGGCGTATCGTCTGTGACCAACGCCCTGCCGGAACGAAGACCTTTCACACTTGCTGCGTCAACGGAATCCGCCATCTCCTTTGCCGTAAAGAAAGACGATTTTGCCGAACTGAAGGGGATTCTGATGAATGTCAGAGACCAGATGAAACTGTTCAGAGTCACGCAGACAGAGTTGGAACGGATTTTGCAGAAGCTGTTTCTGATGGCGGCAGTCCATTCCGTAGAGCGAAATGAGCCGGAGGAAAATAATACATTTCCGGATATTGGGGAACTTCTTTCCTCTGCTGCGGATATGGACCAGGTGTTTGATGAATTTCTTTTATATGTGAAAGACATGAGCATGGGAAAATCGGCGGAGGAAGGAAAGAATCTGATGCGGGAGGTAGATGAATACATTCTGGCCCATTTGGATGCACAGATTACGACGAAGATGCTGGCTGCCAGATTCGGTCTGGTTTCACCGTATCTCAGCAGACTTTTTAAAGCGTATAAGGGCCTGACTCCGTCGCAGTACATCCAGAATATTCGTCTGAACAATGCAAAGGAGCTGCTGACTGCATATCCGAATATTACTTCAAAGGATATTGCGGGGATGGTAGGATATCAGGACCCCCTGTATTTTTCCAAAATATTTAAGAAAAATACGGGAATCTACCCGTCGGAATACCGGGCGGTATATCAGGAAGAAAAAGAGAAAGGGAAGGACTAAAAAATGAAATTTCGATTGGATCAAAGTGCGGCAAATGTAAGGGAAGGGCTGGAGCTGCTGCTTGAGGAGCGGGGCCATGAGCTCGGGACAGATGGGGAGAGCACCGCTGTAAGGGAACAGCCGGTCATCTGCTGGGAACAGGAAGGAGAACATGAGATTTCAGTCTCTTTGAAACATGGCGTCTTAACAATCAGATGCAGGGAAAAGGTCCATTTTTTCAGAGGTTTTATGAAGGCGCTGGAATATCTGGAGACGCATGGGGCAGATTCGGAATTTGAGCTGCGGGAAAGTGCCTGCTTCCAGTCGTCGGGGGCAATGCTTGACTGTTCCAGAAACGGCGTATTAAAGGTCGGGAAAATAAAAGAGTACATCAGACGCATGGCCTCCCTGGGCATGAATCTTATGATGCTGTATACGGAAGAGACGTATGAGGTCCCGGAGTATCCGTATTTTGGCGCTTTCCGCGGACGTTACACGAGAGAGGAACTGAAGTCCTGTGATGACTATGCGGAACTGTTTGGAATCGAGATTGTACCGTGCATTCAGACGCTGGCGCATCTGCATACGGCGCTCCGATGGAAGACCATGCAGGGGCTGACCGATACGCCGGACATTCTACTTGCCGGCGACGATGAGGTTTACAGGCTGATCGATGCCATGATAAGCAGTGTGTCCTCCGCTTTCCGCAGCAGGCGTGTCCACCTCGGTATGGATGAGGCGCATGAACTGGGCCTCGGGAATTATTTAAATAAAAATGGCTATCAGAACCGTTTCGAGATCATGAACAGCCACTTACAGCGGGTGCTGTCCATCTGCCGGAAATACGGGATGGAGCCGATGATCTGGAGCGATATGTATTTTCGGTTGAAGTCCCCCAGCGGCGATTACTACGATCTGCTGCCGGAGACCGATTTTTCCGATCTGCCGGAAATTCCGGAAGGCGTAGCGATGGTCTACTGGGATTACTATCACGATGAGAAAAAACACTATGAGAATTATATCAAGCTTCATAAAAAATTGTCAGACCAGACGCTGTTTGCAGGCGGTGCGTGGATATGGAACGGTGTTGCACCGAATTATTCCTGGATGGCGGCGACGCTTATGCCCGCGCTGGAAGCATGCCGGGAGAACGGTGTATCAGAGGTGATCTGTACATTCTGGCAGGACAATGGGGCGGAGACGCCGATGACGGCCGGAAATCTTTCTCTCACAACCTTTGCAGAAGCCTGTTTTTCCGGAGAAAGTGGTTTGCAGGGCGAAGAACAAAGGACGGACGGCGATTACATGGAATTTCTCTGGGGCGACGGCAGGGAGGCATGGTGGCTTCTGGATCGGTTCGACAATGTTCCCGGTGCCGGTAAGAATAACCGTTACGCGGACAATCCATCCAAGTTCCTGCTCTACCAGGACGTTATGCTGGGCCTGTTCGATGAACAGATTCGTGATCTGGGACTGACGGAACATTATCAGAAGCTGGCGGAGGAACTGGCTGAGTACAGGAGCCGCCATTCGGGCGCCAATGTGCTGTTTGAGTACTACGAGGTTTTAGCACGGCTTCTGGAACAGAAAGCAGAACTGGGGATCCGGATCCATGACAGTTACCACAGCGGAGACAGGGATTATCTGGCGGAAGCGGAACAGAACGGCATTCCGGCCTGTATCAGGCTGACGGAGAGACTTGCAGACTTAAGACAGGGAATCTGGATGGAGGAGTGTAAGGTGTTCGGATACGAGGTGCTGGATATCAGACTGGCTGGAGTGAGGGCGCGCCTGGAATACGCCGGAAAAAGGCTGGCCCGGTATCTTTCCGGTGAGACCGACTGCCTGCCGGAGCTGGATGAGAAGAGACTTGTCTATGCGCCGGATCAGAGCGACGGCAGCCATGCGCTGTGCAGCTGTAATTTCTGGCAGAATATTGTCAGCGCGGGGAATATTGCAGGGATATAATGGAAGATGCAGAAGAAACACGGGTTAAAGAAATGAGTACGAATGATTCGTGAGTAAAAAAATGGTTGAGCCTATGCGCTCAACCATTTTTTTTACTCCATCTGTCATTCCCATTTGAAAAATCGAATAGAAATTCCGCCGCAGACGACCGTGATCACCGCCATGACGGCAAGGGAAGCCATCACATTTTCCGCCGGCAGGCCCAGGGATGCAGCCTTCAGCAGCTTAATTCCCTGAGTCAGCGGCAGCAGGTCCGCGAGTTTTTGCAGCATGGCGGGCATCACCTCATACGGAAGTGTGGCGCCGGAAAAGATCAGCATTGGGAAATAGAGTAAGCTTGCAAGAACGCTTGCGATTTTTGTATTAGGAGATACGCCGCCTACCAGCATTCCAATACTGAACATGGATATCATGACAAGGAAAAAGGCGCCCATAAACGGTAGGAAGGCTCCCTGCAGCTTCATGCCGAATAACAGCACAGACACCAGATAGATCAGCACCAGTGCGATCAGGGAATAGATCATGTAAATGGCCACCTGAACCGACAGTAAAAGTACGGGGCTGGACGGTGTGATTTTAAAGCGTTTGAGGATTTTCTTCTGCCGGTAGTCGGAGATTACCAGAGGCAGCCCCATGACGCCGCCCGCGCAGACTGCGATTGTGGAGACTGCGCCGAAGGATTGTTCCAGAAAAGTATAGTCCGCGCCGTCAAAAGCCGGTTTTCCGCCGTAAATAATCCCGAGCAGTATAACCACGACCACGGGCATGCAGACGGCGAATATGATCATGTCCATTCCACGGAAGGAGAGTTTTAACTCGGTTTTCAGCATTGTAAGAAATTTATTCATCTCCGTCAGCCTCCTCTCCCGTAAACCACAGATACGCCTCTTCCAGCGTATTGCCCGGGCTTAACGCAACCGCTTCTGCTGTTGTTCCGCAGAATGCGAATGCTCCGTCTTTTAAGATACCGATTCTGTCGCAGAGCTCTTCCACCTCATCCATGAAGTGCGAGGTTAAGAAGATTGTGAGCCCTCTGTCTTTCAGCTCCTGAAGGCTCTTCCACACACTCCTTCTTGCCTTGGTGTCAAGGCCGGTGGTCAGTTCATCTAAGAATACCACCTGGGGATCGGGGATTAATGCCAGAACGATAAACAGCCTCTGTTTCTGGCCGCCGGACAGCTCGCTGACGAAATTCTTTTCTTTTTCCTGGAGTCCGAACTGCTTTAACAGTTTTGTGTAGTCGGCCGGACAGTTGTAGAGGCAGGCTGTTTCCTCGCACAGCTCGCTCACCCTGATCTTGTCAGGATAATTGGCCTCCTGAAACTGCACGCCAACCTGCTGAAATAAGTTCCTGCGGTCCTTTTGCGGACTCATTCCCAGAATGGAAATACTGCCGGCATCGGCTTTTTTTGTGCCCAGCATGCACTCGATCGCCGTGCTTTTTCCCGCGCCGTTAGTGCCGAGAAGGCCGTAAACTTCACCTTTGGATACCGTTAAATCAAGATTCTTGATAACATGCAGCGCACCGTATGACTTTGAAAGACCGGATACCTGAATTGTTGTTTTCATACCATTTTCTCCTCTCGTTGTTGTGAGAAGAGAATAGCACACAGATACAGGTTGGTGGGTAAATGGAGGGTTTCTTTTTACTTCATTTTTTTGATTTTATGAAATATCATCTTTATTCCAGCTAAGTTATTCCATCTAAGACAACTCCGCTTCGAGGAAGCAGCACAGCATAAGGAAGTTGACAGGCAGGCGGCCGGTCAGGCCGATACCGTTGTGGTTTCTGACCTTTACAGAGGAAATATCTTTACAAAGAGTATTATCCTCTTTACGGATATGCCATTCTGCGGTACACTTTTAGAGATGTCAGTAATCAAAACTTAGGAGAGCGAATCAATATGGTAAGAACCGTTGTGAGAGATGTTTTTTTTCTGATACAGAAATCGGAGCCGGCGACAAAGGATGACTTGGGGACAGTACAGGATTTACTGGACACACTGCAGGCGAATACCGACCACTGCGTGGGCATGGCGGCCAACATGATCGGTGTCAGAAAGAATGTGATTGCCGTTCAGATGGGAATGGTGAACGCAGCCATGCTTAACCCGGTGATTGTCAAAAAGACAGGTCCCTATGAGACGGAAGAGGGCTGTCTGTCGCTGGAGGGAGTCCGCAGGACTATCCGGTACCAGGAGATCGAAGTGGAGTATCAGGACATTCATTTTTGTAAGCACCGCCAGAAATATTCCGGATGGATCGCGCAGATCATTCAGCATGAGTGCGACCATTTAAATGGAATAATCATCTAGCATTACAGTGCATCCGGTCAACCATGTTTTAGGAAACAGTCAGCGAGATAAAAGAATGAAAATATTAGTAGATGCGGACGCATGTCCGGTAGTGAGAATTGTGGAACAGACGGCGGAGCGCTATGAGATTCCGGTGGTGCTCTTATGCGATACCAACCATGTGCTTCAGTCTTCCTACAGCGAGATAAAGGTCATCGGAGCGGGTGCGGATGCCGTGGATTTCGCGCTGGTGAATCAGTGTGGCAAAGGGGATATCGTGGTAACTCAGGACTATGGAGTGGCGGCCATGATTCTGGGGAAGGGAGCACATGGAATCCATCAAAGCGGAAAGTGGTATACCAACGAAAACATCGACCAGATGCTGATGGAACGCCATCTGGCCAAGAAGGCCCGTATGGGAAAGGGGAAGCACCATCTGAAGGGTCCGGCAAAGAGGACGGTAGAAGACGACGAGCGGTTTCAGGAGTCGCTCTGCAAGTTGATTGAAGTGGTGCTGCACAACTGTTGAGACTGGATTGAAAGGCCAAAACGCAGCCGGAATTGAAAAGACACCGCGCAGCAGCCGGATATTAGCTGCTGTACGGTGTCTTTTTAGAAGCCGCAAAAACCCGCTCCAGGATCATATTGACTGCGATTCCGGCCGCGATGATCATGCCGCCCCAGAGCGTGGCGCCGGTCTGATAGCTGCCGGCCACGGTATCCAACAGGATTCCGGTGAAGACCTGGCCGACGAAGACGAGAAGCGTCAGCTGAAATCCCGGTATCTTCGGAACCGTGATATTTAAGAGCATTACCACCACGACGCCGAGAGCACCGCCGAAGTAAATCCAGGGGCGGAAGCTGCCTCCCGCGGAAGCGGCTGCGGAGGTTCCGCTTGCTGCGGCCACGGAAAAGGCGAGAATTACCGTAATCGGAAGTCCCACCAGATGATTCACCAGCGATCCCTGCAGCGCCCCGGTTTTCTCGGCCAGCCGCGCGTTAGCGGTCCGGGACAGCACCATGGAAATACCGGATGCGAAGGAGATGGCAGCCCCCAGCGCCGCCGTCGTGACAGAGGTATCCAGCATCACAATGATACCGAACACCGATAACCCCAGGCCGATAAACGCATACCGGGGAAGCGGCCTTTTTTCCATACCGAACAATCCGGAACTGTCGATCACCAGGGACGTAACTGTCTGTCCCAGAAGTCCCAGGGCGATCACGCTCGTGATGCTGATATAGGTGAAGGCCAGATTTTGAAATACCGTTGTAAAAACACCGATTGCACCGCCGAGATAAATCCATTTGGGCCTGTGAGTCCAGACCGGCTTTCTGTTTTTCTGTGAAGCGCAGAGCAGCAGCGCAAACAAAGAACCGACCGCATGGATAATCGCGGCAGCCGTGAACGCACTGTACTGAACGGACAGATTTCCATTTACGGAAATCATCACGGACAGAATAATACCATTGATAAGGGCTAAAAGCTGATACATGACAGTTCACCTCCTGATATGAGGATAACAGAATATCCGTCGTACCATGTAGGACATTTGTCATGGTATTTTTTCCGGTTTCTGTTATAATAAATAATAAGACCATAGCTAGTACAGCGTTGCATAAGTTCCGGTGAATTATGCAATGCTGTACTAGGTTAAGCGAGGTAATCGATTTGAAAAGGCTTCCATTGAGAAAAGAACATGCTGCCTGTCTGGCAGAATACGGCCTGCAGAATATTCCGTTGAACGCTTGCTGCTGTCTGCGGTTTTCGGCAGGAGAAGAGGTGCTGCATGAGGGGCAGCCTATCAGCTGGCTGTCGATTGTCGTCGACGGAAATGCGAAGGTCTGCCGCACAGCACCGAACGGCAAGAGCCTGATCCTGTGCTACAACATTTCCCGTGGTTTGATCGGCGAGGTCGAACTGATGACAAGACAGCTAAGTGCCACCTGTTCCGTGAAGGCGGTCACGGATTTTGAGTGCATTGCGGTCTCCTATCAGAACTGCCTGGCAGAACTGAAAACGAATCTTGTGCTCTTGAATAAACTGGGAACGGAGCTGGCAGAAAAGCTGACTACCAGTTCGGACAATTTCACATCGACCGCGTTATGCACCGGCGAGCAGCGGCTTTGCGCCTACATTCTTCAGAATTCGCACAGGGGCCTCTTCCGCGATACGCTGATGGATGTCTCCTGCTCCATAGGAATGAGCTATCGTCATATGTTCCGGCTGCTGGGGCAGCTCTGCGATGAGGGGATACTGGAAAAGAGGGAGAGCGGATATTACATTATGAATCAAGAGGAGCTGGCACGGCGTTCCCATACGGCTGCTGAGCTTTATCAGAGAGTATAAGAAAAACGGGACCTGTTTTGATGGATGCAAAGCGGGCCTCGTCTTTTTGTGTAAAGAATAGCTGTATATTTGTAATGTTATGATGTCTCCAGATTGGTCAACAGCAGCCGTATCGGAGGTGAAATCCGAAGCTCTTCCATTCAATGCCAGCGTATTCTCATATGTCCGTTGAGTTTTTATATATTTTATGTTAAGATGAAAGAAGCTATTATGGACAAGGATGCCGGCCTGCGAATTGCCGGGAATGCATCCAGGCGGCAAAAATCAGGATTATTCCGCATACTGACTGAGGAGCAATCATGAGGAGAATTAGGGAGGAATCTGGTGATGACAGAACAGGAAAGAGTGAGTGCTGCTGAGAGCGGAAGTCAGGAGACTATGACTGCCGATTATGAGTATAACACACTGATGCGTCTGCTGAAGGTCAGTGTGAGCAAACATCTGCTGGATGAAAGTTTTACGCTGGTCTGGGCCAACGAGTTTTATTACGATCTGATTGGCTGGCCCAAAGAGGAATATGAAGCAGTCTTTCATAACCGCCCCGACCTGTATTATAAGAATGACCAGATGCTGTGGGCGGAGCTCGCGGATACCGTTATGGCGGCGCTGAACGCACACGAAAGCGGGTATCAGCTGGTTACGCGGATGCGAAAGAAAAACGGCGATTATGTCTGGGTGCATTTGACCACCCAGTTTGCCGATGAATACATAAACGGATATCAGGTGGCATATTCAGTCATGACCAATATTGATAATGTAGTAAAGATGCAGAAGGAGCAGTCCGTGACGTACGAGAGTCTGCCCGGTTTTGTTGCAAAATACCGCATCGACGCGGAGATGAACCTGACGCTCCTTTTTGCCAATTCCCGCTTTGTCGAGTATTTTGGCGAAGGAGGCGAGGATAATCCACTGTATCAGCGCAACATAGAGAATAACATGGGTATTATCTCCGGAAAACGGGAAGAGATTCTGAAAGGAGCGCCTGTCTACTTTGTGTTATCCGCAGAATCCCGGAATGGCCAGAATATGCGGCTTCAGGTGAATGCCACCTGTATAGAATGGCAGGACGGCTGCCCGGTTTATCTCGCTATCTTTATTGATATCACCGATGTGACGGAACTGCGGGAAATGCAGATGAAGCTGACTGAACAGACGGAAGCATTAAAGGATGCGCTGGCAGTTGCGGAACATGCGAATCAGGCAAAGACGGATTTTCTGTCCCGTATGAGTCATGAGATCCGCACCCCCATGAATGCGATACTGGGGATGACAACCATCGCGGCGGCCTACATTGACGATCAGAGACGGGTAGAGGACTGCCTGGAAAAGATTGGCTATTCCTCCAAGCATTTGATGGCCCTGATCAACGATGTGCTGGATATGTCGAAAATCTCCGAGGGCAAGATCAGGATTGCCCATGAGAATTTTGATCTTGAACAGGTGGTGGAGTCAATCTCTTCCATCATTTATCCCCAGGCGGCTGCAAAGGGACTGATATTTAATGTACCACTGATTGACTTATCGACTACGGTTATGACTGGAGATTCTTTAAGGCTGAACCAGATCCTTTTGAATCTTTTATCCAATGCGCTTAAATTTACACCTGCCGGCGGTACGGTAAGGCTTGAAATCCGCCAGCTACTGAGAACGGAAGACAAAACGCGTCTTCGTTTTACTGTCAGCGATACCGGCATTGGTATGAGCGATCCATTTATGGAACGCCTGTTTGAGCCTTTTGAGCAGGAGGATAACCGCGCAGTGCAGACTTTCGGGGGGACCGGACTGGGGATGCCGATTACCAAAAATCTGGTTACGCTGATGGGCGGCACCATTACAGTGAAAAGTGAAGTGGGGAAGGGAACCGTGTTTACCGTAGAACTGGATTTTGACATACCACGGGATAAAAGCAGGATGTTACCGCAGAAACAGCATGAGCTGGAGTCGCTTAAGGTACTGATTACGGACGACGACCGGGACAGCTGTATCCATGCATCACTTCTGCTGAAGAAAATGGGAATTCTATCAGACTGGGTGCTGACCGGCCAGGAGTGTATAGACCGGATCCGTCAATCACATAAGAACGGTACGGACTATGATGTATGTCTCGTGGATTTAAACATGCCGGATATGGATGGAGTGGAGGTGGTCCGCAGAGTGAGGGAAGAGGTGGGCCAGGATACGACCATTATTATTATTACTGCTTATGACTGGACGAATATAGAAACGAATGCGAGGAAAGCAGGAGTGGATATGTTCCTGACTAAGCCGGTTTTTGCCTCCACACTTTACAACGCCCTCCTCTCCGTAACCGGAATTGACAGAGTGGTGCGTGCGCCGGCAGAGAAGAACCATCGGCCGGAGCTGGCAGGCCATCATGTGCTGCTGGCGGAGGATAATGAGTTAAACCGCGAGATCGCGGTGGAACTGCTGCAGATGATGGGGGTTACGGTTGACTGGGCGGCAAACGGCAGGATCGCTGTAGACAAATTCCTGGCTGAAGGGGACTCCTATGATCTGATCCTGATGGATGTTCAGATGCCGGTAATGGATGGATACCAGGCAACGGCAGCCATCCGCAAATCCACGCATAAAAAAGCCAAAACAATACCGATAATTGCCATGACGGCGGATGCGTTTCACGAAGATATCGTAAAGGCAGAGGCTGCGGGGATGAACGGCCATCTGTCAAAGCCGATTGATCCGGAGCTGCTTTATGAGAAGGCAGCAGAATATATAAGGGCTGATCACACATAAGAAATGCCGGTTGACCGGATGGTGCAGAGGCTGAACTGTAACTGAACGGTTACAAAAGTTTTGTATGTTGGAGAAGATTACTTGTACTGGGGAAGCTCTTTTGATATAATAAAATGAATTGCCTATAGCCGCCAGGAAGAAAAGAGGAAATAATATATGCCCGCAAAACGAACAATTCTGATTGTGGAAGATAATGAAATCAATCGTATGATGCTGAGCGAACTGCTTTCGTCAGAATACAGAGTTCTGGAAGCAGAAAACGGACAGCAGGCTCTCGATGTTCTGGATAAAGAAAAGGATGAGATTTCCGTGATACTGCTGGATATTACCATGCCTGTCATGGACGGATATACGTTCCTTTCTATTGCCAAGG
This sequence comes from Hungatella sp. SB206, assembly GCF_051132295.1. Classification (NCBI taxonomy): domain Bacteria; kingdom Bacillati; phylum Bacillota; class Clostridia; order Lachnospirales; family Lachnospiraceae; genus Hungatella; species Hungatella sp. SB206. The sequence continues at coordinate 2,839,280 of NZ_CP096603.1, forward strand.
AGGATCCCTCACTGGCGTCCATTCCCGTGATTGTCACGACACAGAGTGACAGCGAAGCGGATGAGGTGGCGGCCTTATCTCATGGAGCCACGGATTACGTAGCGAAACCATATAAGCCTCAGATTATACTTCACAGGGTGGCAAGTATCATCCATTTACGGGAAACAGCCGCCATGATTAACCAGTTTCAGTATGACCGGCTGACCGGCTTATACAGCAAGGAATTCTTTTATCAGCGCGCGAGGGAGGCTCTGCGTCAGAATCCCGGACAGCGCTATTCGATCATCTGTTCGGATATCGAGAATTTCAAGCTGATTAACGACGTATTCGGTGTGGCAGCCGGAGACCGGCTTCTATGCGGAATCGCAGACATGTACCGGAAAAAGGCTGGGGAACGGGGGATCTGCGGTCACCTGGCTGCCGATCATTTTGCATGCCTGCTGGAATTTGACAGCGAGTTTACGGAGCAGATGTTTATCCAGGCCAATGAGGAGATTAACCAGCTGCAGAATGCAAAAAACGTCGCGGTGAAATGGGGCATTTATTCCGTCGGGAACCAGAACGTGACAGTGGAGCAGATGTGTGACCGTGCTCTTTTAGCTGCGCGCAGCATTAAGGGGCAGTATGGCGTCTATTTTGCTGCCTATGATGATAAACTCCGTGATGAGCTGCTGCGGCAGCAGGCTATTATAGACAGTATGGAAACGGCTCTGGAGGAAGGTCAGTTCTTAGTATGGCTCCAGCCGAAATACAGGATATGTGATGAAACCATGGCGGGAGCCGAGGCTTTGGTACGCTGGAATCATCCGGAATGGGGCTTCCAGTCGCCTGCGGAATTTATTCCGTTGTTTGAAAAAAATGGATTTATCACAAAATTAGATCAGTTTGTCTGGGATAAGACCTGTTTTTATCTGCGCAAGTGGGACGAGGAAGGTTATCCTCCCATTCCGGTCTCTGTCAATGTATCCCGTGCGGATATCTATCATGCGGATATTGCGGATATTATGATGCGCACAGTCAGCAAATACGGCCTGACGCCTTCCAGACTCCATCTGGAGATCACGGAAAGCGCCTACACGGAAGATCCGGGTCAGATCATTGAGACAGTAGGGCATCTGCGTGAACTGGGCTTCATCATCGAAATGGATGATTTCGGAAGCGGATATTCCTCCCTGAACATGCTGAATCAGATGCCGATCGATATCCTGAAGCTGGATATGAAGTTTGTCCAGAGCGAGACTGCGAAACCTACGGATCAGGGCGTGCTGCAGTTTATTATGGAACTTGCCCGCCGCATGCATCTGCGTGTGGTGGCAGAGGGCGTGGAGACAAAGAAACAGCTGGACCGGCTGAGCGAAACCGGATGCGATTATGTGCAGGGGTACTATTTTGCAAAGCCGATGCCTGTGGGAGATTTTGAAAGGCTGATGAGGGGGCAGGGGACGGTATAGACAACGGTTTAAAAGGAAGAAAAATACAGAGGAAAGACCCGCAGGAGCATATGCTTTTGCGGGCCTTTTTAAGGTTTAGAGGCTGAACGGTTACTGACGCCCTGCTAAAGCAAAGATCTGCTTTTGACAGACGCTTTATATTCAGTCGGAGACATCGTTGTGGCTTTTCTAAATGCTTTTGAAAAGGAATGAATGGAATCATAACCCAGGAGATCGGAAATTTGTGTAAAGGTATACTGGTCTTCGCTGATCAACTGCCTTGCTTTATCAATTTTCAGTTTAAAATAAAACTGCATAATGGTATAGCCGGTCTCTTTTTTAAAGATATTTTTGATATAGGACTGAGAAAAATTTAATTCTCCGGCAATGTCTTCTAACGATAACCTCCGATATAAGTTGTCTTCCAGAATCCCAATGATCGACTGAATTAACTCCTGGTGAGGGGAGATGATGACGGGGGCAGGGGAGTCCTTAAAAAGTCCGGTAGGCGCAGATAACAGGAAGACAGGAGAACAATTCCGTTTGTTCTTTCCGCGTATGATATCAATTAGAAGCTGCTCTAATAAATTTTTGATCATTTGTTCAGAACCAAAGGAAATTTCGGGGGAATGAATCAGTTTTTCCATCTCCATGACATCGAGCGGACCCATGTAGGTTTCTTTCCCGATTTGAAGTATTTCGTGAATGAGATAACGCTGCTTGGCGGTTACTGTATGAGTGAGCGAGTGGAAGAACTCCATGCACGGAGAGGAAGAAGAAAAACTGATTATAATGGAACTGGCAAATTTATCTTCTGTCCAAATATTATGAAACTCATTTGGTTTGTGGAAAAAACATTCCCCTTGTTTTAAGTAAAGTTTATTATCTTCTGCGGTGATTCCGAGTGTACCGCTGTCTATGTAGACCAATTCCCAGAAATCATGTGTCTCACCATCAAAAAAGAAATATTTATTATATTCAAAATAGTGTAAGGTAAATATTTTATCTACTTGAAAAACCATCGGCAGTGTTGTGCCGGAATATATATTATTCATAAGCAGAAACACCTCTTTCTTAAATTCGAATCTAGTACAGCGTTGTTAGACGTAGGGTCCACTACGCTGTCGCTTCGCGGACGCGCCCCTGACGCAAATATCAAGCATATAATTCATCGAAACTTACACAATGCTGTACTAGCCAGGTAACATGACATTAAATAAATGCCGATTATGATGTTAGTTTACCACATTTTTGACGAAATTACAATTAATAAATGTTAATTATAAAATGTGAATGGGTATTTCAAGAAGACAGGCGGAAGTAGCTTTTTTGACAAATAGTGAAACTGAATACACAAATACTTATAAAGTCAACTGGATGTATAATATGTGTACAATAATAAAGGAAATATCACTGAAATAATGGTAATAATGATGAGAAAACGGGCCTGGTAATCATCATGAACAAATAATAACAACTAAAAGTAAGCGACGCAAGGAAGCTTTATTATGAAGGAGGACACAACTTATGATTTACAGTATGGAAAACGATTTTTTAAAAGTGGAAGTAAATGACGAAGGCGCCCAGTTATGGAACATTTATGATAAGAAAGACGGCAATGCGCCGAGACTGTGGCAGGGAGAAAAAGTTTGGAATGAGAGGTCTCCGCTGTTATTTCCATACATCGGTTGTTTGAAAGATGGGAAATTCATAGAGGAAGGGATCACATATGAGGGAGCGCCTCATGGGTTTGCAAAAACAGTCGTGCATCAGTTAAAAGAACAGAGTGAAGATCATCTGGTATTCGTGATCCATTCAGACGAGAGTACGATAAAGCAGTATCCATGGCCTTTTGAAATGGAAACAGAATACCGGATTCAGGATAACAGATTAACCTGGACCGCGCGTATTACCAACACCGGGGAAAGAGAAATGCCGTTCAGTATCGGTATCCACACCGGCTATATGTGCCCGTTTGACACGAAGTATGCCGCCTCCGATTACGTGCTGCGGTTTGAGAAAAAGGAAAATGCAGTCCATTTACGCCACAATGAAAATGGTAATCTCACTGGGGAAGAAATTCCGTTCCTGAACGGGGAAGATGTATTGACGCTGGATCATGAGCAGTTTCCGAACAGTTTCATGCTTGGAAATGTCGTTTCCGATTATATTCAGATTGAAGAACTGCCTACAGGCCATTACAGCAGGGTTTATCTAAAGGGAGCCCCGGTAGCTGCATTCTGGGCACAGCCTGGTAATGCGGATTACGTCTGTATACAGCCATGGTACGGCGCCCCTGATTCCGCGGATTCCGATTATTCCCTGTGGAGCAAGCGCGCAGTACAGAAGGCAGAACCGGGCGAGACAAAAGAGTACAGCCAGACCATTGAAATCGGAACTTTGTAAAGAAAGGAACGCCATATGATTACCAATATACCTGCGAAAATGTATGATGATCCGTCAGTTGAAACCAGCAGACGGGCGGCAGAATACAGGGGACAGTGGCTCTACTTTATTCTTAAGGCTATGAAAGATCATGGTTTTGATTATGAGACAGTGGGGAGAAAAGCAGTCTTTGCATTGGGACGCTCGAATAAAGCTGGTTTTCCGGACAATAACAATGTTAAGGATTTTGCAGGCGCACTTTTAGCGCCGGGAAGCGCTGAACCAATGCAGATTGAGCCGGTCTCCATAGACGAGGAGAAAGCAGTCGTATCCTTCGGTTACTGTCCTATGTGTAGTATTTGGCAAAAACTAACCGACGATCAGGATTTGATTGCCAATTTATGCGATATTGCCATGGAGGTAGACCGTGGTCTCCTGTCCACATATGAACATATGGAGCTTGTACTGGATGGCGGACGCATAAGTGCGGGCCATGATCACTGCGACTTCTGCGTAAAAAAGTGCTGATGGGGAGGCAATGGTATGAAAAGATATTGTATAGATGAAGAACAGGCAGAGCAAATGAAGAACGGCTTTCAGGATGTTGGAAAGTGGGTGTTTTATCTTCTGAAAGCAGCCCGCACGGCCAACATACCCTGGAGCGTACTGCGGGAGGGAATTACCAAAACAGGCGCTTATGATGCTTACGCACTGTATCCGCGTACCAATGATTTAAAGGAATTGGCAGCGGCGGTCAGTGAGTCGGATATGGTGAAAGCATACGATGGGAGAATCCTGTCTGTGGACGACCATTCCATGAAACTGGAGCTGTGCAGCAATCCAATGATGCAGATGGCGCAGAGCTGTACAGACGATGACTTATTTTTACGGGAATTAGCGGATGCTTATCTCTGTGTCTTTCGCGGAATTTTTGAGACATACGGACTGCGCTGTGAGACTTTAGAGACTTCGGATTCCGGGTACGGCTGCGCCGTGCTGACTGTCAGCAGAGGATAGAATGCAGCTGGGGAGAATGACATGGATAAAAAAATTAGTATTGCAATCATAGGGCTGGGGGCCCGCGGGCGGCACTATGCCCGCTGCTGTAAGGAATTCAGTGCAGAGATAGAGATTGTTGCCGCGGCAGATCCGATACCGGAACGGGTGGAGCAGATGCGAGCAGAATTCAATCTGCCGGCAGAACGCTGCTTTGCATCCGGGGAGGCGCTTCTAAAAGAAGAGCGTCTTGCCGATGCCGTGTTTATCTGCACACAGGACAGAGAACATTTTGAACCGGCCATGAAGGCTATGAAAAAAGGGTACCACATCCTTCTGGAAAAACCGGTTTCCCCATTCCCCGATGAATGGAGAGCGCTTCTTGCGGCAGCAGAAGAACATAAAACAAAGGTTCTGGTCTGTCACGTACTCCGTTATACGCCTTTTTATCAGGAGATTAAAAAAGCGGTCGATACCGGAATCATCGGTGAGATCGTGTCCATACAGGCTATGGAATCGGTACTCTGGTGGCATCAGGCACACAGCTTTGTCCGGGGAAACTGGAGAAATTCCAATGAAACCAGTCCGATGATTCTTCAAAAATGCTGTCATGATATTGATATTTTGCTGTGGCTCATGGGTAAAAAATGCAGCCGCGTCACTTCTATGGGTAATTTATTCTGGTTTAAATCAGAGAATGCACCGGAAGGCGCCGGAGAACGCTGTACCAGCTGTAATGCAGGGGAAGACTGCCCTTACAATGCAGAGAAAATTTATCTGGAAAATGATAAAACCGGAATATTAAACGGCAATAACCAGTGGCCGTGCGACGTACTGGTACCGGAGCCAACTCCGGAATCGATCAGAGAAGCAATCAGCAGCGGACCGTATGGCAGGTGTGTCTATCACTGCGGCAACAATGTGGTGGACCATCAGGTGGTAACCATGGAAATGGAAGACGGCGCGGTTGTAGACTTAAATATGTGTGCGTTTACAACGGGATCCCGTACGGTTGATATTATGGGAACAAAGGGAGAAATCAAAGGCATCTTTTCCGATGAGGCATTTGAAATCATACCGTTTGGGAAGAGTCCAATGGTCTGCAGCACAAAACAGCAGCCGGGCGGTATAAAAATAGAATATGATCCGTACGGCCATGGCGGCGGGGATAAATATCTGATCCGTGATTTGATCGATTTGCTAAAAGGAAATTCGGTGCAGGGGAAAACCCTGACTACGCTGGAAAAGTCTCTGGAAAGCCATTTCGTCGCACTGGCAGCGGAAGAATCCAGGGTAAATGGAGGAACGGTTGTTGAGCTCGATAAGTTTGTAAATGGGGGGGGCTGAATGAATAGAAAAATAAAGGCCGCCATCTATGGTGCAGGCGCGCGAGGCAGTCATTATGCGCGCTGCTGTCAGGAATTTTCGGATGAAATTGAAGTCGTTGCCATTGCGGATATAATAGCAGAACGTGTCACGGAGCTTGCAGAAGAACTTCATATTCCAAAGAAACAGTGCTTCTCATCCGGTGAGGAGATGCTGAAAAAAGAACGCCTGGCTGATGTGATGTTTATCTGTACCCAGGACAGAGACCATTTTAAACCGGCAGTAGAGGCCATGAAAAAGGGGTATCATCTGCTCCTCGAGAAACCGGTCTCCCCATTTGCAAAAGAGTATGGAGATTTATTGAGAATATCGCGGGAGACGAATCGTCAGGTAATCGTGTGCCACGTACTTCGCTATACTCCGTTCTACCAGAAAATAAAAGAGATAATTGAATCCGGGACGATTGGTGACGTAGTGTCCATACAGGCCATGGAATCAGTCCTCTGGTGGCATCAGGCACACAGCTATGTCCGCGGAAACTGGAGAAGCTCCGAAGAGACCAGTCCTATGATTCTTGCAAAATGCTGTCATGACCTGGATCTGCTTCTGTGGCTGAGCGGAAAACGCTGTAAACAGGTCTCTTCCTTTGGGTCCCTGAAAGTCTTTAAAAGTGAAAATGCACCAGAGGGCTCTGCCGAATACTGCGTAAACTGCAGCGTGAGAGAAGGCTGTCCGTACGATGCGGAGAAGATATATCTTTACAACGAGCGCACCGGAGTAGCCAGGGGAAACAATCAGTGGCCATGTGATGTATTGACACTGGAACCGACGGTGGAAACGGTGCGCAGGGCAATTGAAAAAGGGCCTTATGGACGCTGTGTCTACCACTGTGACAACAATGTGGTGGATCACCAGGTAGTCATTATGGAGATGGAAGATTCCTCCACAGCAGATCTTACCATGTGCGGATTTACGGCAGGGTCCCGCAGCATTGATGTCATGGGAACCCTGGGGGAAATAAAAGGAAATTTAGATGAGAATTACATTAAAGTGCTTCCCTTTGGCGAAAAACCCATAAAGTATCATGCCGAAGATCTGCTGGATGGAATTTCAATGGAATATGATCCATATGGCCATGGCGGAGGGGACAAACGCCTGATCCGTGATCTTATTAATCTCATAAAGGAAAACGGAGAGACAAGCTCATCCCTGACTACCCTGGAACGTTCTCTGGAGAGCCATTACGCGGCACTCGCGGCGGAAGAATCGCGTGTCTTAAGCGGCAGACCAGTGGAACTGGAAAAATATATGTCCAGGTTTCACTCTCTGTGACATCATAGCTTTCGAAACTGTAAACACAGATAAAGTATAGGAGGAGAAAAGATATTGAAAAGAAAAGTTAGTTGTATGTTGTCTGCTGCAATGCTGGTCATGGCGCTGAACGGCTGCGGTGCTCAGAAACAGGAAACTTCTGAAGCTGTAACCGTAACGGCGGCGGATAGAGAGGCAGAAAAAAGCACCGGGACAGAGGCGGCAGGTACCACGGATTCCGGAGAAAAAGTAAAACTGCGTTTTCTGAATATATCACCATCGGACACGCGTGATAATTATTTCAAAGAGATATTTGCGACTTTTGAAAAAGAGACAGGGATTGAGGTGGAGTATGAAAGCACGCCTCTTGAGACTGCCGCTAATAAGATAACCGTTATGGGTGGGTCCAATACCCTGCCGGATATTATTACGATGCCTGACAACTGGATACCGGATTATCGTTCCGCCGGCTGGATCATTCCTGTTACGGATTTTATTGAGCCGGATAAGGAGCTTTACACCGATGTAGTGAACAAAATAATCTGGGGAAACCAACAGAAGCTGTATGGTGATGTATATACAATACCGGACGGATTGATGGTAAAAGGCATTTACGTCCGCAAGGACTGGTGTGACGAGGCGGGGATCACGCTGGATTATGACTGGACCTATGATGATTACTTTGAAGTCAATAAGAAGCTGACGGATGCGTCAAAGAACCGTTATGGCCTTACATACCGCGGAGCGCGCGGGGCATTCGATGTAATTATGAGCTATCTGCATACCTATACGGGCGGTTATACTTATAACGGGGAAGGAAATTGCCTTCTGAATAAGGATGAGGCGGTTGACGCATTTATCAGGTTTACAGACATGTATAAAGACGGATATGCGCCGAAGGAATCCATTAACTGGGGATTTACGGAAATGGTAAACAGTTTTTGCGGAGATCTGACAGGGACCTTTAATAACGATCCGGAGGTAGTGGCTATTTGTCAGTCGAATATGAAGGAGGGAACCTGGGCGGTTATGCCGATGCCGCGCAGTAATAAGGACGGCAAAATTTATAATCAGGTTTCCTGCGGGTACAGCTATGCAATCACTTCCAGTTCCAAAACGCCGGATCAGGCGTATGAACTGATCCAGTTTATGAATCAGCCCGAGAATCATACGAATTACTGCAAAACAGCAGGACAGCTTCCAGTTATAAAGGCCTGCGAGTCCGATCCTTATTTTGGGGAAGACGGACCGTATGCCGCGTTTATTTATCAGCTTAACAGCCCAAATCTTGTGGTTCCGGCAACCTTCGGACCATTTGAAACAACGGATTTACAGCAGGGGCCCATGATAGAAGAGATTCAGAAATATTTGATGGGACAGCAGGATGCCCAGACTGCGCTGGATTCCTTCTGCAATGTGATGGAAGAGCGTATGAAAGCGTATTTAAAAGATAATCCCGGGTCAACCGTTGAAGAACCGCGAACGATGCAATAGAAGAAACGGACCGCCTGCGCAATGCGGACGGTCCGTTCATCGTGTAATGAGAGGAGCGATTGTTTATGTTCGTTGTACACGAAAAACCTGCTTTCAGAAAAAATAAAAGAAAGTGGGAACCGTATCTGTTTCTGGCTCCGGTCTGCATTCTGCTGTTACTGATGTTTGGCCTGCCGTTAATGAACAGTGTTATCATTTCTTTTCGGCAGTATAAGCTGACGAATCCCAATAATACAGGGTTTTGCGGATTGGATAACTATAAAAAAGTCTGGAATAAGGATTTACTGAAAATCACCATCAATACGCTGGAGTATGTCGTGCTGTCCGTAGCCGGACAATTTCTGCTGGGCCTGGTCCTGGCACTTGCTTTAAAAGATAATTTTCGTGGACGGGGAGTCTACCAGTCGATTGTGTTTCTGCCGTGGGCGTTTTCCGCTTTCGTTGTAGGTATTATATTCCGATGGTCTTTTAATGGAGAATACGGGGTGATCAATGATCTGCTGTATCATAAGCTGGGGATTATTTCTGAGAAAATTGCATGGCTGGGAACTCCGGGTATATCGCTTCTGGTCGTGATTATCGCCATGATATGGACGGGAATTCCGTTCTTTGCAATGATGATTCTCGCTGCTTTGCAGTCAATTCCCGGCGACGTGTATGAAGCTGCTTCCATGGATGGCTGCGGTGCTGTAAAGAAGTTCTTTTGTATTACCCTTCCTTATATCAAACCGACGGTTATTATGACGATTCTGCTCCGTTCGATCTGGATTTTAAATGCGTTCGATCTGATCGTTGTTATCACGGACGGAGGGCCGGGAGGCAGTTCTCAGACGATCCCGTCTTATATGTATAACCGCGCCTTCAGCACCTATGATCTCGGGATGGCTGCGGCGATTGGAAATATGCTGATGGTCGTAATGCTGGTATATGTGGCAATATTCTTAAAAACTACCAATTACAGCAAGGCAGGTGACATGTGATGAAAAATGGAAGGAACTGGAGAAAAATACAGAGAGTACTAAAACGCATCACCCGGGTCATGATATTAACATTTTTTCTGCTGTTGGTAATCCTGCCTGTGTACTGGATGGTGATTACTTCTGTGAAAGAGAACGCGGAAATCATCAATGCGCAGACGGTTACGTATGTGCCTCATTCGTTTACGCTGGATAATTACAGGAATTTATTTGTTCAGCTGAACTACGGTCAGTTTTTGAAGAACAGCCTGATACTTTCCGTATCAACGGGAGTGGTGGTAACGATTCTTTCCGTTTTAGGTGGCTATGGCTTTGCGCGGTATCAGTTTCAGGGGAAAGGCATGATTCTGGTGTTTTTCCTGGTAACGCAGATGATACCCGCAATACTTGTTATGATACCGCTTTATACGATATACTCCAAAATGAGGCTGGTGGATACCCGAGTAGGTCTTTTTATTTACTACATGATTGTGAATCTTCCGTTTTGCGTCATTACCATGCGCAGCTTTTTCGAGAGGATTCCGTATTCTCTGGAAGAGGCCGGGCGTGTGGACGGCTGCGGAAGATTGCAGGGACTTATCAGAATTGTGCTTCCGGTCATGTTTCCTGGAATCGTGGCGGTATTTGTATTTGCATTTATAGGCGCCTGGAATGAGCTGATTGCCAGCACCATCTTTACCAATACCAGTAATATGTGGACCATACCGGTAGGACTGAAATCTCTTATCGGCAAAAATGAGGTTCAATGGGGAGAATTGATGGCTGGAGGTGTTTTGGCGCTGATCCCGACTGGAATCATGTTTATTCTGGTACAAAGATTTGTGGTGGAAGGTCTCACCTCAGGAGCAGTCAAAGAATAGAAAGGCTCTGATAAAAACCTGTACAAAGGGGCAGAATAAGTATATAATGATAATGCTTATGACAAATGCTGGAGGAAATAATTATGACATTTACTTACCCTGCTGTTTTTACGCCCCATAAAGATGATAAAGGTTATCATGTGGAATTTCCGGATTTGCAGTGCTGCGAGGCAGATGGACCGGATCTGGAGGACGCGGTGGAACATGCGAGAGAAGCAGCATATAACTGGCTCTATCTGGAGGTGGAGGAGGGAACCTATGAGTTTCCCAACCAGACTCACCCGGAGGATATAAAGCTGGAGGAGGGCGCTCTCCTTAAATATATTATGGTCACCATAAGGCTTCTGCCTGATAACGATTAAAATGACACGGTCAGCCTGGAAGTATTCCAGGCCGCCTATAAAACAGATGGCAGCGGAACGTTCTACATAAAAACGTTCCGCTGCCATCTGTTTGTTTCACAGGATGTTCAAATTTATTAAAGGTTCATTAAAGGTTTCTCCGGTATGATCTTCTTAAGAAAAATACGGATGCCAACGATGCATCAAAAGGAGGATATTATGGAGGAAGCAATTGTAACCAAACCAAGCGGAAAAAGGAGAAGATGGGCGTTTTTGGCAGCATTCATGGCGGCGGTGCTGTTTCTGTTCCTGAATGTACATACGGCGTATGCGGCCGAGGGCCTGAAGCTGAGCACCGATTATCCCGGAATATCCGTTAAGCCCGGGGATAACTTAAATATCCCGGTCACACTGGATAATTATACCGGCTCCGGTCTGGATGCAGAGGTTAAAGTGTCCGCCATGCCCGACGGCTGGGAGGGATACCTCCAGGGCGGTAATTACCAGGTAAGCCGCATCCATGTAAAGAACGGCGAGGCCGGAGCAGAAATGACGCTTCATGTAACCGTACCAAAGGAACTGACAGAGGGAACCTACGTAGTCGAGGTAGGCGCCTCCTCGGCGAGCGGCCTCTCCGACACACTGTCCATCTCCTTCCTTGTCAATGAGATGAAGGCGGGAAAGGGAAGCTTTACCTCGGAGTATCCGCAGCAGGAAGGAACCACTGGAACTAACTTCAGCTTCAGCACCACGCTGATTAACAACGGACTGAAGAGCCAGTCCTACAGCCTCTCTTCCAACGCGCCGGCAGGCTGGAACGTGAGCTTTACCCCAACGGGAGAGACCACAAAGGTAGCGGCGATCGAGGTGGAATCCAGCACCAGCAAGGGCATGACCGTGTCTGTCACACCGCCGGAGGGAATCGCCGCCGGGGAATACGATATTTCATGCAGCGCGGTTTCCGCGGAGGAGACTCTCAGCACGGATTTAAAGGTGGTGATCACCGGCAGCTACGGCCTGAAGGTGGGAACGCCGGATGGACGGCTGAGCTTTGACGCCTATGCGGGAAAAGAAGCGGACGTAACCTTGAATGTGACGAATACAGGCAATGTGGATTTACAGGACGTATCCTTAAATTCCTCCCTGCCATCCGGATGGACCGTAACCTATAACCTGGAAAACAACGTGATCCCGTCCATTCCCGCCGGTTCCACGACGGAAGTTATCGCCCACGTAAAACCGGGCTCCGAGGCCATTACCGGAGACTATGTGAATACCTTTACGGCAAAATGTGATCAGGCAGAATCCAGCGCGGATTTCCGTGTGTCCGTGAAGACCAGCACCATCTGGGGCATCGTGGCGGTCGTAATCATCCTGTGTACAGCAGGCGGGCTGGGCTACGTATTCCGTAAATACGGCAGAAGATAGCCGAAAGGGCTGTCACGCCGGAAAGGGGTCATTGTTATGGACATTGCTGCAAATTATGAAGATGATATGATGATAAAAACGGACCATTTAACCAAGGCTTACGGGGAAAAGAAGGCGGTCAGCGACCTGACGCTGTCTATTCGCAGGGGAGAGGTATTCGGGCTCCTCGGGCCCAATGGGGCCGGAAAGACGACCACGACCCTGATGCTCTTAGGTCTGACGGAGCCGACAGCCGGGAGCGCCTCGATTGACGGAAAGGACTGCACCAGACAGGCCATCGAGGTGAAAAGGATGGTAGGATATTTACCGGACAGCGTGGGCTTTTATTCCGATATGACCGGGAGGGAAAATCTCCGGTTTACGGGGCAGTTAAACGGGCTGCCTAAGGCGGTGATTGAAGAACGGATCGGAGATCTGCTGGAGAAAGTCGGCATGACCGGGGCTGCGGACCAGAAGACGGGAACGTATTCCCGGGGCATGAAGCAGCGTCTGGGAATCGCGGACGTACTGATGAAGGACCCTAAGGTGGTCATTATGGATGAACCGACGCTGGGAATCGATCCTGAGGGTATGAGAGAACTCATGTTTTTAATCCGGAGCCTGGCTGAGGAGGATGGCCGGACCATTCTGATCTCGTCGCATCAGCTCTACCAGATTCAGCAGGTGTGCGACCGCGTGGGCCTGTTTGTAGAGGGGCAGTTGATCGCCTGCGGAAGGATCGACGATCTGGCCGGGCAGATGCGCCGGGAGGGACATTACGTGCTGGAGGCCGCGGCTGTCCCGGACGACCGGGGCTTTAAAGAGCTTCTGGAGCACTTGGGAAATGTAGAGAAGATAGAGCGAAGCGGGGATTTCTATGTGATCTATTCCAGCTCGGACTTAAGCCGTGAACTGAACCGAAGGGCGCTGGAGGGCGGCTACAGCCTGTGCCATTTGAGGCAGAGGGGAAATGATCTGGATGAGATCTACCGCACGTATTTTGAGAAAGGAGAGAAGGGAAATGGCAGTCTCAATCAAAGGAAAAGTAAAGGCTTCCTTTCTTTCGGCAGGGAACAGCGCCAGGGAGAGGAGTGACGGTGCGGGCGGAGGCGTCTCCCGTGGCGGAAGTGTCTTTTCGGGTGGAGGCATCCGCTCGGGAATGAGCGGCATGGGAGCCTTATATCATAAGGAGATGTCGGACCATATTCACAGCAAACGGTTCCTGATCGTGCTGCTCTTAATCCTTTTAACCAGCTGTGCCAGCATTTACGGAGCGCTTTCCAGCCTCTCCTCGGAGACTACGTCTGACTCCGGCTACATCTTTTTAAAACTGTTTACATTGAGCGGGAATTCCATTCCTTCGTTCACCTCGTTTATTGCGCTTTTAGGCCCCTTTGTCGGTCTGGCGCTTGGCTTTGACGCCATCAACAGCGAGCGCTCGGAAGGAACCTTAAACCGCCTTGTGGCCCAGCCGATTTACCGGGATGCGGTCATTAACGGCAAGTTTCTGGCCGGAGCCACCATCATATTCCTGATGGTCTTCTCCATGGGACTGATCGCAGGAGCGGTGGGGCTGCTGGCCACGGGAATCCCGCCATCCGGGGAGGAACTGGGACGGGTGCTCATCCTGCTGTTCTTTACTTCCGTCTATATCTGTTTCTGGCTGGCGCTCTCTATCCTGTTCTCCGTGCTGTGCCGCCATGCGGCCACATCGGCCATGGTGGTAATCGCGCTGTGGATTTTTTTCGCTCTGTTTATGACGCTGGTTGTCAGTATCGCAGCCAACGTGCTTTACCCCATGGGGCAGACAGCAACCGCATCGCAGATTCTGGCCAATTATAACTGCCAGATGAATTTAAACCGTCTCTCCCCGTACTATCTGTACAGTGAGGCGGTATCGACCATCATGAATCCGCAGGTGCGCTCCACCAACATCATACTTCCGCAGCAGCTGTCAGGCGCTATAAACGGATATCTGTCCCTGGGACAGAGTCTGCTGCTGGTATGGCCGCACCTGACGGGCTTGCTGGCATTGACTGCCGTAGTCTTTGCCGTCTCCTATATCAGTTTTATGAGAAAGGAAATCCGGGGACGGTAGGGCGATAAACCGCTGTTTTGTGAATTATCTGTAAAATCCATCGGTGTTCTCTTGCATTCTCCGTAGAATTGAGAGAGAATACAGATGGATTTTTCTGTTATAAGGAGATGAAAAAATGCGTGTACTGATCGTGGAAGACAACAGGCGGCTGGCGGAATCCATCCGTGACATCCTGAAACACTGGTATGACTGTGATATCTGCGGTGACGGGAATACGGGATACTTTTTGCTCACGGACGGCGGTTATGACGCGGCCGTGCTGGATTTGATGCTGCCGGGAATGGACGGGATCACGCTGCTTAAGAAGGCCCGAAAGAGCGGTTGTTCCGTTCCCGTGCTGATTCTTACTGCCCGGAGCGAGATCGACGACCGGGTGCTGGGGCTGGAGAGCGGAGCCGATTATTACCTGACAAAGCCCTTTGACATGCAGGAGCTGCTGGCCGTGATGAAGACGATATTACGGCGCCGGGGAGAGGTCATTCCGGAATGCTTAAGCCTGGGCAACATATCGCTGAACCAGGCGGACTATACGTTAAGTGGGCCGGAAAAAAGCATCCGGCTGGGTAAGAAGGAGTATGACCTCCTCCGGATCCTTTTCGTGAACCGCGACATGGTAGTTTCCAAGGAGACGCTCCTGTCGAAGATCTGGGGCAGCGACGGCGAGGCGGTCGATAACAATGTGGAGATATACATTTCATTTTTGAGAAAGAAGCTGGAGTTCTTGAAAGCGGATGTGGTGATTGTGACCATCCGCAGGCTGGGATACCGGATCATGGAGAAGAATGGAGGAGGCGGACGGGAATGAAGGAGATAAGCAGGCTTCGGATGAAATTTATCTGCTATAACATGCTGATCGTGACGGCGGTTATCGGGATTACCTTCTGTGCGGTGGCATTTATCATGGAGAAACGGGTCAGCGCGCAGGGAAGGCTGGCGCTGGCGAAGGTGGTGTCGCAGGAGGAGCATCCCTTGATCTTCACCACCCGTTCGCCTGCGCAGACGCCGTATTTCTCCGTTATGGTAGGGGAGGATGGCATGGTGACGCCGTGGGAAGGCGGCTATGAAGCATTTCCGGGACAGGAATTCTTAGAGGAGATGGCATTTTTGGGAATGGCCGGCGAGGAGGACATGGGGCTTCTGGAGGGCTACCATCTTCGGTATCTGCGGGTCAGCCGCCCCACCGGATATATGATTGCGTTTGCCGACACCTCCTATGAGGACACCCTGCGAAACGGTGTCATGCAGTATGGAGGCCTGGCCTGCGCCGGTATCTGGATCGGTTTCCTGGTACTGTCCTACTTCTTTTCCCGATGGGCTGTTAAGCCGGTGGAAGAGTCCATACGGATGCAGAAGCAGTTTGTGGCCGACGCCTCCCATGAACTGAAGACGCCTCTGACGGTGATTACGGCTAACACCGAGCTGCTTCAGGAACAGTATACGGGTATATCCACCGAGGCGGATAAATGGCTGGAGCACATCCTTCAGGAATGCAGGGAGATGCGTTTCCTGGTGGAGAGTCTGCTCCTGCTTGCCAAAAATGACGCCCTCACGCCAAAGAAGGGGACCTTCCATCTCTTCAGCCTGAGCGATCTGGTGATGGAAAAGGTGCTGACCTTCGAACCGGTTTTCTATCAGGAGGAAAAGCAGCTGGAGTATCAGCTGGACGAGGAGGTGCAGATGCTGGGCGATCCGGATCAGGTGGGACAGCTGGTCAAGGCGCTTTTAGACAACGCGGTGAAATACTCCCTTCCCAAAGGGAAAACCGTGGTGAAGCTGGAGGCGGCAGGCAGAAAACGGGCAAAGCTCTGGGTGAACAGCCAGGGAGAACCCATACCGGAAGAGAAACGTTCCCTGATCTTCCGGCGTTTCTACAGAGAAGACAGCGCCAGAAGCAGCTGCAGCGGCTACGGCCTGGGACTGGCTATCGCCGCGGAGACGGCTGGAAAACACAGAGCAAAGATTGGAATGGAATACCGGGATGGAATGAACTGTTTCTATTTGACCGTGAGAAGAAGATGAGAGAGGAGGGAAATCCGCCTCTCTCCTTATACGCAAACGATTGTGTAAAAATTCTGGAAAGTTTGACTAATCTATGATAAACTATTCCTAACGTCATCATGAAGATGAAGCTTAATACCATGAAGGATATCGCACCGCTTTGCAGGTGCCTGCTTTCGTGGCTTTTTTTATGTCAGGCGGAACGGTCCGGTGAGACGGGCCTTTCATCATAATCGCCGCAGTAAAGACAGCTGGGAAGGGTACAAATACAGGAGAGATGAGATGGAGGAAGCAATGAGATCAAGAAAATTAGTGAGCTTTCTATTTGGAGCCATGATGGCGATGGCCGCAGTAACCGGCTGCGGAAAGCAGGGGACGCCGGCGGCAGGGACGTCGGTACAGGCGTCAGAATCAGTGAATCATACAGAACAGACCGCTGAGGCGGAGAACGGGGATACGGAAGGCCGGACGAAACAGGGCCATCTGGTGGAGACGCTTAAGCTGGCGGGAGGGACGGACTGGGGAGCTCCCAGCCCTTATTTAAACGCATCCCGCGGCCCGGGAAGCGCCAAGATGAATCTGGTGTTTGCAAGCCTGATCGACGAAGATGAGACGGGAGATATTCCATGGCTTGCCCAGTCCTGGGAAATGAACGGCAGTGACTATACGTTTACCCTGTTTCCCGATACAAAATTCCACGACGGTACGCCTCTGACGACAGAAGATGTCGCCTTTACCATAGACTATTTCAGGGAACATCCGCCGGTATCCAACTCGCTGGGAGCGGGGGACAGCTTCCTGATCGACCATTACACCGTTGTGGACGACCGCACGATTACCATCACGGTAAAAGAGGCCGCTGCGGATACGCTGAGCAGCATCGGTTCGTTTGTGATTATTCCAAGACACGTGTGGGAGAAGGTGGAAGATCCGAACACCTACACGGGCGACGGATATTTGACGGGCAGCGGAGCATACCGTTGTACCGCCTATGACGGGGCCACCGGAAGCTATGAATTCACCGCGTTCGATGACTTCAAGGGCGGAAAACCGGCAGCCGACCGCGTGCTGTTTGTTCCTGTCAGCGATCCCCTTCTGGCATTTGAAAATCACGAGATCGACATCACCGGCATGCCGGCTGATTTAAAGGATAAATACTTAAGCGATCCGGGGATCGGCGTGGTGGAAAAAGCCAATGACATGGGATACAAGCTCCTGATTAATTTTGAAAAATGTCCCGGTTTTCTCGATCTGGACCAGAGAAAGGCTGTGTATGCGGCCCTGGACCGTCAGGCGGTCGTGGACAAGGTATTCCGCGGAGCCGGAAGCGTGGGTAGCGCGGGATACGTTCCGCAGGGAAGCCTTTATTACAACGATCACGTTGTGGCCTACCCATATGATCCGGAAAAAGCGAAGTCCGCACTGGAGAGTAAAAACTATGAAGTGACCCTTCTGGCGGCCGACAGCGGCTCCGATGTGGATATAGCAGAGCTTATCAAACAGGATTTGGAGGCGGCCGGTGTAAAAGTGACGGTTGCAGCCTACGATTCGGCTTCCCGTGATGAGATGGTCCATGTGGGAAAATATGAATTTGCGCTGGTAGGCAATGGCGGCTGGGGCAATAATCCGCCGAAATATATGAGAACCATTTTCTCCGACCGTTCGAAGAATAAGGGAGGTAATCCGCACAGCATGGGACCGATCGGCTACAGCAGCGATGAGATCACGAAGCTGGCCGAGGACCAGATGAGGGAAGTGGATTTCGAGGCCCGCAGACAGATGTTTCAGGATCTGGAGTATCTGGTCAGCGAGGAAGTCCCGCTGATCGTCATCGCAAATCAGTCCTCCTACTCCATGTACCGCAAGGATTATTACGACGGCTGGATGAAGACGTACGCGTATCAGCAGACGGAACAGACCCGTCTGTCCTATATGGAAAGATAAACGCTTATGAGAAAACGAATCACACTGTTTATCTGTACCTTTCTGGTGATTTACCTGTTTGACTTTTTCATTCCCCGCCTGATGCCGGGAGATCCGCTTCTGTATACCTCATCGGTTTCCGGCGAGGACATGGATACCGAGTATACGAAAGAGCAGCTGGATCAGATGAGGGCGTATTACGGCCTGGATCAGCCGTTGGCTGAGCAGCTGGTACAGACAGTCAGGAAAAATCTGACCGGAGATCTTGGATTGAGCATCCATTACAAAAAGCCGGTGACTACTGTGCTTAAGGAACGCCTGCCCTGGAGCCTTTCTGTCATGGGCGTGTCGTTAAGCCTGAGCCTGGTGACCGGTACGGCGCTGGCGCTGTTTGGAATGCAGAAAAAATGGTTCGACCGGGCGGTCTTTCGGATATTATCTGCCCTTACGGAGGTGCCCGCCTATTTAGTCGGGCTGCTGCTCTTATTTCTGGTGGCGGCAAAGGTTTCATGGCTGCCTCTGTCAGGCGGGGCGACGGCATTCGCCAGATACGAGACGGGCGGGGAGAAGGCGTGGGATTTTATCTCCCATGGCTTTCTGCCGGTGCTGTCCCTCGTTATTGTGATGTTTCCCGGATTTTACTTCACGGCGAGAGCCAGCTTCCTGGAGGTGATGTCGAAACCGTATCTCATGAATGCCAGGGCCAAGGGGCTGAAAGCGGGAAGAATCCGCTGGAGCTACATATTCAGAAACGGTATGACGCCGATCGTGGTTCGTTTTTTCCTGAATGTCGGAACCGCGGTTGGCGGTACGCTGCTGATCGAAAATGTATTTGCTTATCCGGGGCTGGGGCTGGTGATGCGGGAAGCCGTGCGGTACAGGGACTATACGATGATACAGGGATTTTTTCTGCTGTCAACGGTTCTGGTGCTCACCAGCCTGTTTCTGGCGGACGTGCTGAACGCAGGGATTGACCGGGAGGAATTGAGATGAAACGAATCAGAAGGTATTTCATCCTCCTGCTTCTTCTGGCGGCTGTCTGCCTGTATGGCCTGACACTGTACCCCCACAGCCCGGTTAAGTCTTCCGGCGCCTCCCTCGAAGCGCCGTCGGCCATCCACTTTCTGGGTACGGACAACCTGGGAATCGATATTTTTGCCCAGCTGTCGAAGGGATTTTATCTGAGCATGATGACGGGAGTGACAGCGGCCGCCTGCTCCTTTGCCGCAGGCGGACTGTTCGGCGTATGCGCGGGATACTGCGGAAAAAGGACTGATGCGGTCCTCTCCTTTATTACCAATGTGTTTCTGTCTGTTCCGCAGCTTCCGGTTATGATTGTGATCGGAGCGTTCTGGGGACAGAGTATCTGGAATATCATCCTGATCGTCTCGGCCTTCTCCTGGGCATCCATTGCAAAACAGGTGCGCGCCAAGGTGATGTCCGTAAAGAACAGGAAATACGTGGTGCTGGCAAAGAGCTACGGCGCCAGTCCGTGGTATATTGTGAGAAAGCATATGCTGGGTGAAATACTTCCGCTGCTCTTAGTCAATGCGGCTGCAGTTACTGGCAGGACCATCATCCAGGAGTCTTCCCTGGCGTATCTGGGACTGTCCGATCCCCTTGCGAAGTCCTGGGGACTGATGATACAGAATGCATCCTCCTTTACGGGAATCTATTTCACCGATTACTGGACGTGGTGGCTGATCCCGCCGGTGACAATGCTGGTGCTCACAATTCTCTGCTTAAGGCTGTTGTCACAGGCTCTGGAGGAGTGGCTGCTGCGGGAGGAATGAGAGGAGGAATGAGAAATTATGAGTGAAATTCTGAATGTACATGGTCTGACGGTGGAATATCCCGGATTTACGCTGGGCCCATGCTCTTTTTCCATGAAGAGAGGGGAGATCCTGGCGGCAGCCGGAGAGTCGGGAAGCGGCAAGACTACACTGGCCCGGGCGCTGTCCCGTCTGCTGGAGGAGGAAGCGGCTGTGGCGGGTGAGGTGGTGATAGCCGGCAGTTCCCTGTATAAGATGAAAGAGGAGGAAGTGCGCCGGATTCGGATGGAACTGTTTTCCATCGTCTTTCAGAATTCGGGAGAATGGCTGAATCCCTCCATGAGGCTGAGAGAGCAGCTCCGGGAAACACTGATTAAAAAATATCCGGCCCGAGAGCACCGGGAGCGCATGAAAATACTGATGGTAATGGTGGGGCTGGAGGAAACGGACTTAGAGCGCTACCCGGACCAGCTATCCGGAGGGATGGCGCAGAAGTTCTTACTGGCCAATGCTATGGCACTGTCACCTGAAATGGTGATTTTAGATGAGCCGACCAGTTCCATGGATGCCAATTCCAGAAAAGCGTTTATCGATCTGATCCGCAGGATTAACCGGGAACACGGGACCGCATTTCTGATCATCACCCATGATCTGCGCCTGGCCAGGGAGCTGAGCAGCAGGATTATGATCCTGTACGGAGGCGTGGTGGAAGAGGCGGGACTGACGGAAAAGGTTCTGGAGCGGCCGAAGCATCCCTACACCCAGGGGCTTTTAAGGGCCTCCATGGATTTAAATCTCCTGAAGGATATCTGGGGGATCAGGCCGGCAGAGGAAGAGGGGCTGGGAGGCTGTCCGTTTTTCGGAAGATGCTGTCAGAGACTGGATATCTGCCGGACGAAAAGGCCTTCTCTCACGGAAAACGGCGATGGCAGGCAGGTAGCCTGCAACCGGGGCGGGATTGTAACTCTGCTGGAAGCGCAGCACATCGGTAAGCGGTATGGGAAGCAGGACGTACTGCGGGACGCCAGTCTGGAGATAGAACACGGAGAGTTTATCTCCCTGGTAGGAAAATCAGGCGTTGGGAAGACGACGCTTTCCAGAATACTCGGCGGATATATGGACGAATTTGAAGGTAATGTGTTGTATGACGGTAAAACCGCCGACTATAAACAGCTTCATAAGAGCAGTCATGGTGTCCAGATGGTATTTCAGGACAGCAATGAATCCGTGAATCCCTCCATGACTGTCCGGGAAGCGGTAAGCGAGCCTTTAACTCTGTCCGGCCAGGCTGACGCAGATACGGTGAAGGACCGGATCGGACAGGCGCTTCGTGATGTGGGACTGCCGGCTGATGCGCGTTTCCTGAATACCAGAGTGAAGAAACTGTCCGGAGGGCAGAAACAGAGAATCTGTATCGCAAGGGCGCTGACCATGGAACCGGCGCTGATGATAGCGGACGAGCCCACTTCCATGCTGGATCCGTCGAGCAAGGCTAATGTGCTGCGTTTTTTGAAGGGGCTTCAGAACAGCAGAGGATTCAGTATACTGATGGTGACTCACGATTTAACCTGCGCGGCGAAGGTATCAGACCGCATTTATCTGTTAAAGAATGGAAGACTGCAGCCGTTTGCCCCTGTTGCGGACCGGATTGAGTGCAGTATTTATCAAATGGAGGAATTTTAAATGAGAGCAGAAGAGAAGCAAGAATTATGGGAACAGTGTGCAAAATTTCATGGTCACGTGTGCGGTGGACTGACAATCGGATATAAAGCGGCCTTATACGCAATGGAGCTTTTGGAACTGGGCTTTTCCGAGGACGAGGAAGTGGTATGTATTTCCGAGAACGACGCCTGCGGCGTGGACGCTATTCAGGTTGTGCTGGGATGCAGCATTGGAAAGGGGAATCTGCTGTTTCATATGAGGGGTAAGCAGGCGTTTTCCTTTTCTAACCGGAAAACGGGGAAGTCTGTCCGTCTGGTGTTAAGAGAACGTCCGGATTTTGCGTCGAAGGAAGAGTCTTTTGCGTATCTTCAGAAGAGGGAACCGGAAGAATTATTTGACGTGAAAGAGGCTGTATGCCATATTCCGGAAAGAGCCAGGCTGTTCCGGTCATGTCCCTGCGACTGCTGCAAAGAGACCACCGCGGAACATATGATGCGGCTTCAGGACGGAAAGAAGCTTTGTCTGGACTGCTGGAAAGAGTATGACAGGTTCCGGGTCTAGAACAGAAAAATACAATGCCATGAAAACAGGCCATACCGATAATCCGGCGCCTGCTGTCATGGCATTTTTTATGACGTTACTCTTATGCGTGTTTTATAATTTAAGCGCTCCAATCCCAACCAATCCGGGACCGGTATGCACGGCCAGAGAGGCTGTTATGGCCTTTTCCATGATCAGCGTTCCCTGGGGAATACCGGTGAGCAGTTTCGGCCGCAACTCTTCGGCGGCTTCTTTTCCGTCACCGTTTAAGAGGGCTGTGAGGCAGGGACCATCGCCTGCGAAGGCCTTTACTTCCGCCAGAAGTCTGGAAAGTCCCTGTCTGGAACCCCGGATTTTGGCGACTGTATAGTAGACACCTTCTTCATTACAGGAGATAATCGGCTTTAAATTCAGCATGCTGCCTACGACTGAGGTGACAAGCCCGATCCGGCCGCCCTTGCGCAGATAGGTCAGCGTATCCATGTAATAAAATATCTTGCATTCCTTCACTTTCTTTGGCAGTGCCTCGGTCAGCTCATCATAACTCATGCCTTCCTCCAGCTTCATAGCCGCCCAGAGCGCCAGAATTCCCGCGCCGAAGGAGACACTTCTGGTATCCAGAACAAAGGAAGTCAGTTCCTGTTCTTCACCGAGCACGTGGCTGACCGTATTATACGTGCCGCTAAGGCCGCTGGAAATGGAAAATGCCAGCACATGAGTATATCCCTCCGCTTTCATTTCCTCCACCATATTTTTAACGTCCTGTGGACTTGGCGTGGAGGTAGAGGGGATCTCCTTTGGAAATCTCTGATAAATCGTTTCCGGAAAAATATCAACTCCGTCAACGTAATCCTTCTCCGGGTAAATAATGTGAAGGGGCATAACCTTCATATGATATTTTTGAACCAGCTCGTCAGAAACGTCACAGCCGGAATCAATCAAAATAGCAGTTTTCATATTGGAACCTCCATATGTAGTAATCAAAACTATATAATCCAGTATCTCATAAAAATGCCGCTGTGTCAATAAAATCTTCCTGTTTTTCTGCATTTCTGTCCATATAATTCTCTAATTTGCAAGAGAAACTTAATACTTCCCCGCCAGCGAATATAGTATACTTAATATCAATGCCGGGCAGACATGCCTGTTCATTCTTTTGGCGGCTGCCGCGGCGGCGAATATTCCGCCGCTTATGATGAAATATGATTTTATTACTTACGGTAAGACAGGACTTTATTATGATAGAAGCATTCAGATTACACATGGAATAATACGAAAGGATTGATTGTATGATCTGCCCGAAATGTGGACATGAAACATCAGGAAACTACTGCAATAACTGCGGAGAACCACTGAGTACCGGTTATTTAATGGAATCGGCTGAGGAATATGAGATAAGAAAACGGCTGTCAGAGGAGTTGGCGGGCCTGGAAGAACAGGCCGCAAGCACACCGCCGGTTATGGAAGGACAAAAGAGCCGGGGGGATTGGACGGTTAAGAGCGAGCGATCAGAGGAAAAGCTTTTAGCGGAAGAATGGTTAAACACAGAGGAACCGCCATGTATAAAAGAACGAATGGAGAGTGATGGCGAGGCGTATGTGGACGATGGAACGAATGCGGACAACCAGTCTTTTAATCCGGCGAAATCAATCATCGGAGCACTGGCCCTCCTAAAGAGTCGTCATTTTACAGAAGCCTCTTTAAATGCAGAAGATCAGCAGTCCTATGAGAACCAGACTGATGATACCAACCTCTTAAACAACCGTGGCAGGCGTAATTCTCTTGACGATACAGAGGCAGACGATAGCGAAAGCTATCAGCCGAGGAGCAGAAAGTCGGAAAAACAGAAGCCCAAAGAGAAAACACCAAAGCCTAAAAAGTCCAAAGAAGGCTCTGAAGGGCGAAAAGCAGAATCGAAAGGTGAGCGAAAAGAGCAGCAGAAAAAGGAAACCCGAATGAAAAAGCTGGAGGGTGAGGTAGAGCGCCTGCGCAGCAGTCAGGAGAACGGCAGGCAAGAGAATGACAGTCGGGAAAAGGTACGGCCGGTTTCACGCGGAATGGCGGGGCGAAAAGCACAGAGAGAAGAGAGCTGGGACTGGGACGGCGGGGAACCCAGTGGTTCGGCATACAGCGGGCTGCCCCGGGGAAAGAACCAGAGCAGCCGATCTTTGCGCGGTAATACAGACTCCAGGGTAAGCCGCGATTTCGACATACCGGATTCAGAAACCCGTATAATCGAAAAGACAGACAAGGACGGCGTCAGTTTTGGCGATGTGGTGGTAAAAAGCATGGTGACAGCCACTGTAATCATCTCCAGAGTGATGCAGCTGGCCTCCTTTCTACTGATGGCGGGTATGGTGTTCCTTATGGCACAGTCATTCTGGGAACACGGCCAGGCACTGGGCGATATCCGGTTCATGGCGGCGGAGTCCAACTACGGAATGGCTCTCTACGCCGGCTTTGCAGGAATCACACTGTTTATGGGGCTAATCTGGTGTCTCTGGATTCCCTCAAAAACGGGAGCGGGAGGCGGTGTGCGCATGAAAAAATACGATACGGGAAGAGGCTTTGTGCCGTTTCTTCTCTGCATGGCGGCAGTCGTGGCAGCGGCAGTAGTCCAGCCGGAGATACCGGCTGAAGCCGAGGCGTGGAAAGGGATGGCAAAAGGCGCAGCCGCGGCCATGGAGGCCGTGAATTCCCATCGTGATATTCTATTTCTTGGCAGCACTGCCGGAGCGGTTCTTTCTCTGGTGAGAAAGCTGCTCCGGGTCTGAGCCGTTTCGCCGCAGCACTCTTAAATATACGAATTCTATGGCAAACAATTTTCTTTCCATCTGCGGGCGTACTCCTTAGGAGAACACCCGCATTCTTTTTTAAAATACCGGGAAAAGTGGGTGATATCGGAAAATCCGCATTGCCGGGCCGCCAGATTAATCGGAAGCGCCTCATTTGTGAGCAGATTCTTGGCTTTTTCCAGGCGGACGGAGAGAAGGTCTGCATGAGGGGTACTCTGGAAAAATTTCTGGTAACAGGCAAAAAACTGACTCTTCTCCAGGTTTGCCCTGCGGCACAGATCTTCTGTCGTCCAGGGCTTTTCATAGTTACGGAGCATATCGAGACGGAGACTTAAGAAGATTTCATACAGCTCCCGGTTCTCAACAATGTCAGTATTCTCCCCAGCCATGGCCCGGGCTATGGCAATAAACATCTCATTCAGCAGAAAATATTCTTTCTCGTCCGCAAATGGGCGGGATGCGATCCGTTCTTCCTGAAGCTCTCTGATGTACTCGTCGATTTCATCCGGATTTCCAGGATAAAAAATGGAGTTTAACGGAATTTTAAAGCGCTCAATGAGCGTATCGGAGCACGAAAAATGGATATAACTGTTCCGGAATTTTTGAACAGCCTCATAGTGCTGCATAGTCTGAGGCGTATACAGGATGCAGGCATTTTCCCGGGCCAGTGTGAGTTCTTTATTCAAGTAGAATTTCATCGGAGTTTTCAGCAGCAGGAATAAGTAGTCACCACTGCCTCCCGGTCGGTAAATCCTGTCTTTTGGCGGATTCTGCCGGTTGTATTCACAGAAATGTATTTCAAAATTGAGCATGGCCCTTCCTCCTGATTCTGATTCTCTTACCTTTGCCGTCAGGTTGTTTCGTTTCATTCTTTATAGGATGATAACAGTATAAACATAATCGGAGAAAAAATCAAATGCTTCGGAGAAAAGTCACTGGTTTTTTCTCCTGTACCTGATAAGATATGAGTAAAGAATATACGTAACAGTTCAGACGGCGGAAAAATCAGTGCAAAGGCGGGCGTTAAGCTTGCTTATAAGACCGTTTTTGAACTGATTTTTACATCGGATGGATATCCGCTGCTTCTTGACCGGCTTTTTGGTCAAGAAGATGAGCCGTCTGAACTGTTACGAATATACAGTTAAAAAAGGAGAATGACAGAATGAAAAAAGCAGAAATTATCATTGATAAGTATTTCCTGACAGGCAGTGTTGATAAGAGAATATATGGTTCCTTCATCGAACATCTGGGACGTGCCGTTTACGGTGGTATCTATCAGGAAGGGCTTGCCTCCTCCGACGAACAGGGCTTCAGGAAAGATACACTGGAACTGGTAAAAGAGCTGGAGGTGCCGATTGTGCGCTATCCGGGCGGCAATTTCGTATCGGGCTTTCACTGGGAAGACAGCGTGGGACCGAAAGCGCTAAGACCTGCGAGAACCGATCTGGCATGGAGAGTGATTGAGACAAATCAGTTCGGACTGAATGAATTCGCAGACTGGTCCAAGAAGGCCGGGAGTGAGATGATGATGGCAGTCAACCTCGGAACGAGAGGTCCGGAGGACGCGAAAAATCTGCTGGAATACTGTAATTTTGAGGGCGGCACCTATTACAGTGATTTGAGAAAATCTCACGGCTACGCAAAACCTCATGATATCAAGCTGTGGTGCCTGGGCAACGAGATGGACGGAAAATGGCAGATGGGTCATAAGACAGCGGGAGAGTACGGAAGAATCGCTTCAGAGACGGCCCGTATGATGAAGTGGCTCGATCCGGAGATTGAGACAGTGGCCTGCGGCAGTTCCGGCCTGACCATGCCTACGTTTGGAGACTGGGAGTACCAGGTTTTAGACGAATGCTATGACGAAGTGGACTATTTATCCCTGCATCAGTATTACGGTAACCGCAGTGACGACACGGCAGATTTTCTTGCCTGCTCCAAGGGTATGGATGATTTTATCTCAGGAGTCGTATCAATCTGTGACGCGGTAAAGGCTAAAAAACACGGCGGAAAGAACATCAATTTATCCTTTGACGAGTGGAACGTGTGGTATCACAGCAACGAGCAGGATAAGGAAATCAAGGCGTGGGATCAGGCGCCTCACCAGCTGGAGGATGTCTATAATTTTGAAGACGCGCTTCTGGTAGGAAGCATGCTGATCACCATGCTGAGACATGCGGACAGAGTGAAGGTCGCCTGCCTGGCCCAGCTGGTCAATGTAATCGCACCGATCATGACATCGGATACAGGAGCCTGGCGTCAGACTATATTCTATCCATACATGCACGCCAGCGTCTATGGGAAAGGCACCGTACTGATGACTCAGATCAAGGCCCCGGTATATGAGAGCCGGACATATGGTACCGTATCTACCCTGGACTGTGTATGCATCTGGGATGAAGAGGCGGAGGCCGTAACGATTTTCGCGGTTAATAAAGATCTGGAGGACGATGCAGAAGTTTCCTGTGATTTCCGTCAGTTTGAAGGGTATCAGGTGGAGGAGCATATCGTTCTGACCCATGACGACATGAAGGCAGTCAACACAGAAGCAGCGCCGGATACGGTGAGTCCGATCCATTCAGAGGCTTCTAAACTGGAGAACGGTATTTTCTCTACTGTTTTCGGCAAGCACAGCTGGAACGTAGTACGACTGGTAAAGAAGCATGAAACAGTGAAATAATGTAACAGAATTATGAAATAATAAGATATAACAGCACGAACAGAAGGAGCCGGAAACTATTTGCCGGTTCCTTTCTGCATGCATGGAAGAGAAAAACAAGGGTGAAAGTCGAGAGAAGTGAGTCGAAAAAATTATGGAATGTGCACAAATAAAAAATACTTTTTTGTAGAAAAATCATATTGTGTACAATTTCTCTTTTTGTTATTATAAGTCCAGGAACTTTGAAAACGCTTTCAAAAATGAATGCAAAACGTGACAGCATTGAGGTAAAACATGACAGCATCGATTTACGACGTAGCAAAGCGGGCGGGAGTTTCGATCTCAACCGTTTCCAGGATTTTGAATAACAGCGCCAATGTAAGTGATAAGAAGGTACAGGCCGTAAAAGAGGCGATGGAATATTACCAGTATGAACCGAATCAGTTCGGGAGAGGACTGGTGAAGCAGAGGTCCAATATGATAGGAGTCTATACTCCATTTCACTCCGGATCGGTGTTTGAATCCTCCTACACTCTGGAATTGTTAAAAGGAATCGAGAGGGTTCTGACAAGACATAATTACAGTATGGTATTGATCAGTGAGTCGGAGGAATATTCGAACCGGGTGAAGGGGAGTCCGCGTTTCATGGAGTATGTCAGGCAGAGAAGGATTGACGGTCTTCTCTTAAGCGGACTAAACGGCAAATCCATGGATGAAGAGGCACTGAAACAAATCCTGGATGAAGAGTATCCTGTGGTATACATAGGGAAAAAGTTTCACAAGAAGGGAATTAATGTTTATGCCCAGTACGAAAGCTATATGCATCAGATGATTGAAACTCTGTATGCAGACGGGCACCGGAAGATCGTCCTCTATTTTTACACGACTCATGAGAATTATCTGGCTGGTATTGTAAAGAAGGCAGAAGAAGAACTGGAAGAACTGGAACTGATTCCGATCGCACTCTCACATATAACGGATATCCGGCCGGACCTTATTGCAGATTTCAGAAAGTATGTAATAGGCGGCGGCTGTACCGCTATCTGTTCGCCGGGCATTGAGACGACCCAGATTATATTGAGTGTATGCGGAGAACTGCGGCTTTCTGTGCCGGAGACAGTGTCGATCCTGTCCGTTGAACATAAGAGTGGCGAAGGGCGGCGGTTGTTTCCCCAGATTTCAGCGTTCTTTGTACCTGCGAAGGATATGGGCAGCGGAGCGGCAGAGCTGCTGCTGGACATGATAGAAGACTGCCCGCTGGAGGAGACCTCCAGGGAATATGAGACCAAGTTTTTTGACAGAGAATCAATAAGGCAGCTTTAAAGAGCAGCCTTTTGATCGCTCTTTTTTGAAAGCGTTTTCTGAAAGCGTTTTCAAAACTATGATGGATGTACAGCGCGCCACAAAGGTATTTGGTTATGCGGCATGACGGGTGCTCGCACCAATTCGCAAGGCGAATTGAAAATCTTCATCAAAAAGAGAGCGGATAAAAGAGTACAGCAGTTACAGAAAAATAAGATAAGACAGGAGGAGTATCATGAAGGCAATTATGGTGATGTATGATTCCCTGAGACGCGATTTACTGGAATCATACGGTTGTGACTGGACGAAGACGCCGAATTTCAAAAGGCTGGCGGATTTAAGCGTTCAATTTGAAAATTGTTATGTGGGAAGCATGCCATGTATGCCGGCGAGAAGGGAACTGCACACGGGCAGAATCAATTTTTTCCACAGAAGCTGGGGGCCGATGGAGCCGTTCGACGACTCGATGCCGGAGATTCTGAAAAAGGGAGGTGTCTACACCCATCTCGTCAGCGACCATCAGCACTACTGGGAGGATGGGGGCTGTACCTACCACAACCGGTATTCATCCTGGGAGATTTCCAGGGGGCAGGAGGGCGATCTGTGGAAAGCGGATTTGTCATACCGCTATGACCGCGGCACCGTATTTAAGAACAAGGAGGTCATGCTGAGTTATCCGCCTTACAGACGAATGATGGCTCAGGACGCGGTCAACCGCAGCTATATGGATACCGAAGAGAAGACCTCCCAGGCAGTTACATTTCACCAGGGGCTGGAATTCATCGAGAAAAACCACGGGGAGGACAACTGGTTCCTGCAGATCGAGACCTTCGATCCCCATGAACCGTTCTATTCACTGAAGGAGGACAAAGCGCTCTATCCCCATACCTTTCTGGGAGATGCGGCAGAGGAAGCCGACTGGCCGCCTTACGCGGCAGTGGCGGAAGATGAGAATACGGTTCAGCACGTTCGTTACGAATACGCGGCGCTGCTTTCCAAGTGCGACCGGTACCTGGGAAAGGTTCTGGATATGATGGACCAATACCGCCTGTGGGATGATACCATGCTTATCGTCAATACGGATCACGGCTTTCTGCTGGGAGAGCACGGCTGGTGGGGAAAGACCAGCATGCCGATCTACGAAGAGATTTCCCATACACCACTGTATATTTACGATCCCCGCAGAAAGGAGTGCGCCGGAATCCGCAGAAATGCGATTGTTCAGACCATCGATCTGGCGCCGACGCTGTTAGAATTTTTCGGAATGGAGATACCGGAGGACATGGAAGGAAAGCCGCTTGCCGGCGTAATGGATTCGGATGAACCTATCCGGAAATATGCGGTATTTGGATACCATGGAAGTCAGGTGGATGTGACAGACGGCCGGTATGTGTACATGCATGCGGCGGAGCATCCCGAGATTCCTGCCTGTGAGTACACGCTGATGCCTACCCATATGCGGTATATGTTCCGCCCGGAGGAACTGACGGGGATGGAACTGGCGGAGCCATTTTCCTTCACGAAGGGCTGCAGGGTAATGAAGATCGAGAGTAAGGACCATATGGGAGACACGACGTTATTCGGTTCTCTGCTGTTCGACTTAAAAGAGGATCCGGATCAGGAACATTCCCTGGAGGACGAGGCCGTGCGCGCACAGATGAAGGCTTATATCCGGGAATATATGGAGAAAAATGACGCTCCGAAAGAGCTCTTTTGCCGTCTGGGTTTCGAGGAAGAGAGGCCGGTATGAAAAAACGCCCGAACATAGTGATTATCAATCCGGATCAGATGCGGGCGGATTCCATGTTCCATCTGGGAAATCCGGCGGCGGTTACGCCAAATCTGGATGAATTGGCAAAAGAGGGGGTATCCTTCGCACATGCATTCTGCCAGAATCCGGTGTGCACCCCCTCGCGGTGCAGCTTTATGAGCGGCTGGTATCCCCATGTCGCAGGACACCGTACCATGAATCACATGATGCATGAGCATGAGCCGGTACTATTAAAGCGTCTGAAGGAGCACGGGTACCATGTCTGGATGAACCAGCGAAATGACTTGCTGCCGGCACAGAATCCAGAGTATTATAAAAGCTATTGTGATACTTATTTTACTGTCGGAAATGATCGGAAGCCGGATGCACTGCCCAGGGAGTCATTCCGGGGAGAACCGGGAGGAAAGAATTTCTATTCCTTTTACCGGGGCAGGCTGCCGGAGCATAAAGACCTGGATCAGGTCTGGACGGAGGGCGCGGCGGAATTTATCCGGGACTATGAGGAGGAACGGCCATTCTGCATCTTTCTGCCCCTGATGCTTCCCCATCCGACCTATCAGATCAGCGAGCCGTATTTCAGCCGTATTGACCGGAAGAAGCTGCCGGAACGGATTCTGCCTCCGGAGGGATATAGGGGAAAATCCAGAATGCAGAGAGAACTGGCGGTACTGCAGAATATGAAGGACTGGAGCGAAGAGGAGTACGATGAGTTGCGGGCGGTTTACTTAGGCATGTGCAGCAAGGTGGATGACTTGACGGGTCAGATCGTCTGTGCATTGAAGGAAAAAGGCATCTACGATGATACTGCCGTCTTCTTTTTCAGTGATCACGGAGATTATACCGGAGATTACGGTCTGGTGGAGAAGGTTCAGAACTGTTTTGAGGACTGCCTGACCAATGTCCCGTTTCTTGTGAAGCTGCCCGCTGCGATGCAGAAACGCCATGGCGTCAGGCAGGAAATGACGGAGCTGGTTGATTTCTACGCAACTGCGGAGGCGGTGGCAGAGCTGCCCCCCGAGCATACACATTTTGGAAAATCCCTGATTCCTTATATGGAACAGCGGGAAGAGGCGGTTCGCCAGGCGGTGTTCTGTGAGGGCGGTTTCCGAAAGGGAGAAGAGCATTGCAAGGAGACCGGGGGCCAGGCTGTACCGGATCCAAGCGGCCAGTACTATCCGAGACAGTTTTTACAAGCCTCCGATGAGATGTACAACGGAAAAGCCACGATGTGCCGTACAGGGGATTACAAATATATCAGAAGACTCTATGAGGAAGATGAGTTCTACGATTTGAGGCTGGACCCGAAGGAAACCCAAAACCGCATCGGATGCCCTGAATATGCGTCTATAATCGCGGAGATGAAGGAAAAGCTTCTGGAATTTTACCAGGATACGTGTGACGTCGTCCCATTTCAAAAAGACACCAGAATGGAAAAGGACTTTACACTAAACATTTGTTTATAAAGGAGAAGAAACGTATGGAAACAAAGTATGCAAAAGCAAAGTTTTTGGATGTGTTCAAATATTCATTTGGGGGACTGGGGTCAAACCTCGCATTCTTTCTTGTAATGTCTTATCTTACATTCTTTTATACCGATATCTTTGGAATCAGCTCCATGGTGGTATCCGGCCTCATGCTGATATCCAGATTTATCGATGCGTTTACCGATCCGATTATGGGAATGATGGGCGACCACACCCGCTCGAAAATGGGAAAATACAGGCCATGGATTATCTGGGGAGCTCCGGTCCTTGGATTCCTCATCTTCCTTCTTTTCACCGCGCCGGACTTATCACCGAATATGAAAGTGGTCTACGTCTATGTGGTCTACATCGCATATTCACTGGCCTCAACCGTAGTAAATATCCCGTATCATTCCCTGACGCCGGTTATGTCTCAGGATCCGTATCAGAGAACGGTTATCGTTTCATGGAAGCAGGGCATGGGAACCGTATCCCAGTTTATTATCACCATCATGGCACTTCCGCTGGTAGAAGCATTTGGCGGCGGAAAACAGGGCTGGGCCATCTATGGAGCGCTCATTGGTATTTTGACGACTGCCGCATTCTGGATCTGCGCATGGGGCGGAAAGAAGTACGATGTCTGTGATATGGAAAAAGAACGCGTTCCGATGAACATGGCAAAAGACTTAAAGCTGCTGGTGAAAAATAAACCCATGCTGATGCTCATGATCGCTTTCGGTACGGACGTACTGGCCAACGCGACCTACAGCGCCGTAAATATGTATTACTTTAAGTATGTGTTAAACCGGGTAGATCTGGTTCCCAAGGTTGCCTCCGCCATTCTGTTTGCCGGGATCATTCTCCTTCCGCTGCTTCCTGCACTCTCCAAAGTGTTTGGGAAAAAACGCCTGTACTGGTTCGGAAGCCTGTTCTCGATTGTACCGCTGGTGGTCATGTGGCTGAAGCCTACGGCATCGGTTACGATTCTTATGAGCATGATGGCTGTATTCGGATTCATTTCCCGTATTCCAAGCAACCTTGGATGGGCGATGCTTCCGGAGTGCTCTGATTACGGCGAGTGGAAATTCGGTCAGAGAGCAGATGGCCTGATGTCCTCCTCCCTGACATTTATCAACAAGTTCGGCATGGCGATCGGCGGATTTATCGCCAGCTTCTTCCTGGGACTGGTCGGCTTTGTGGCAAACCAGGAGCAGTCTCCGCAGGTATTAAATATGATCGTGTTCCTGCGTTTCGGAATGCCGGTACTCGGTTATATAGCCTCCCTGATTTCCATGGCATTCTATGAGATTACCAATGAGAAATACTCCCAGATCCGCACGGAACTGGACGAGAGAAAGAAGGGGTGAAAACTATGACAAATGGAATCAAAGATCATATAAAAGCTCTGGTAAAATCCATGACTCTGGAAGAAAAGGCGCTTCTGTGCTCCGGAAAGAATTTCTGGATTGAGAGAGGGTAACTGAACTGCTTCTCCCCGGCGGTCCTGCTTCCCGTTCCGTCCCGCCGGGGAGACTGGAACACTTCCCCCAATTACCGGGCGTGGCTTAAGTTTACTCTTGTACTTACGGTAAGAAACCATTATAATATTTATCAGTGTGTTTATGAAAATGGCCGCCGGCATGATTGCCGGTACGAAAGAGGGAGGGTGCTTATGCCGCCAATCAGTGTACTGATTAAACCATCGTCAGGAAATTGCAACCTGCGGTGTGAATACTGTTTTTATTATGATACGATGTCCAAACGGGAACAGGGGGCCTACGGGTTTATGTCGGTTGAGACATTAGAGGAGGTGATCCGCCAGGTTCTGGCTTATTCGGAGGGAAGCTGCACGATCGCGTATCAGGGAGGCGAGCCGACGCTCAGCGGGCTTCCGTTCTTTGAAAAATCCATCGAATTTCAGGAAAAATACAATGTCAACAACGTGAAGATTTTCAATGCAATCCAGACGAATGGTTCGCTTTTGGATAAGCAGTGGGCGGAATTCTTTGTGAGAAATCATTTCCTTGTGGGCGTATCTCTGGATGGAGGACCGAAGCAGCATGATTATTACCGGAAAACTCCCGCTGGAAAAGGCAGTTTTACCCGGATCATGGAAAATATTGAAATGCTTAAGAAGACTGGAGTGGACTTCAACATACTTTCCGTGGTGCATGCGAGAACCGCGCCTTATATTAAAAAAACGTATGAGTTCTACCGGAAAAACCAGTTAAATTACCTGCAGTTTATCGCCTGTCTCGATCCGCTCATGGAAGAACCGGGTGGCCGGGATTATTCGCTGACACCGGAGGCGTACGGAATGTTTCTGATCGATTTGTTCGAGCTGTGGTTCCGTGATCTGAAGGAGGGAAAACAGCCGTATATCCGGCAGTTTGAGAATTATATCGCGATTCTGCTGGGCCAGATGCCGGAATCCTGTGACATGCGCGGGACCTGCGGAATGCAGTACGTGGTAGAGGCGGATGGAACCGTGTATCCATGCGATTTCTATGTGCTGGACGAGTACCGTCTGGGCAATTTCCGGACGGATACGGTGGAGATGATAGATAAGAAGCGGGAAGAGATAAAATTTATCGAGAAATCCCTTCAAAAGGAGGAGGCGTGTGCAGACTGCCGATACGCAATGCTCTGCCGCGGCGGCTGCCGGAGAACCAGACAGGAGGATCACGGGAATCATCAGTACTTCTGTCAGTCGTATAAGATGTTCTTTGATGCCTGTCTGCCAAGTCTTGTGGAGATCGCAGAGAGGATTGGACGCGGATAAGGAATACAGAGGATTTAAGTCAGAAGCCCCGTATTTTCAGATGATGAAAATATGGGGCTTTTTGGTGCAGAGGTTTCTTTTTTCAGATGGATCTGATATAATAGACCTAATCATTTTCTGAACGGGACATTCGGACCGTACAGTCTGATCATCACGGTATGCTGTATGCAAGACGTGCAGTCCGCCGTTGTCTGGCATTTCGCCATTTATTTCAACCAATCATATCTGAATAAGCAGAAAAAGCGTATGAGGAACACAAAGCAACCATCAAATTGCATGGGCGGGCTTGTGCTGTCCGAAAAAGAGGCATTAGGAATTTTAGAACAGTCGACTGCTTATGGACAGTATTTATCACTGACAGAGGATATGCAGAGAGAACTCCTCGACTTTGTCAAAGGAACGAGAGGGCTTAAGATAACGTACGACCCGTTTTTTAAGCACATATTTGATCCGGTGATTCACGGGGAGAGGCTGTCGCGGCTTTTAACTGTAATAATCGGTCAGAAAGTAACGGTAAAACAGGTTTTGCCGTCACAGTCCAAACGACTGGCGGCGGAAGCGTCGCTGATCATTATGGATATTGTTGTGGAGCTGGAATCGGGAGCGTTGGCTAATGTGGAAATCCAGAAGGTTGGCTACCATTTTCCGGGACAACGAAGTGCCTGTTACTCCTCAGATCTGATCATCCGGCAATATGACCGGCAGAAGAGTCTGAAGAAGAAAAAGTTTTCCTACCGTGATCTTCAGAAGGTCTATACCATCGTGCTGGTAGAGCACAGTTCCAGAGAGTTCCATCAGATTCCTGACCAGTATATTCACCGTTCCAGCCAGAAATTTGACACCGGACTGGAGTTGGAATTACTGCAGGAGTATATCTTTATAGCACTTGACATTTTTCAGGAAATCACTCACAATATAGATAAAGAGTTGGATGCCTGGCTGTATTTTTTGAGTTCAGACAAACCGGAAGATATGATCCGGGTGACAGAGGCGTATCCGGCTTTTCGGGAACTATACAGGGAGATCGCAGAGTTTCAGAGAAAACCGGAGGAGTTGATAGCGATGTATAATGAGACGCTGGCATTATATGATAAGAACACGGTGGAACTGATGATTGAAGAGCAGCAGGAAGAGATCAGGAGGCTGGAAGAGGAGGCGCAGAAGAGGGAAGAAGAACTGAGAGCAAAAGACGATGAGTTGGAACTTCTTCGGCGGGAACTTGCTAAACGGACGGAGAATACGTAAGTACGATTCATTTTGGGATTAATCCAGATAGAAAAAAGCAGGGTAGAATGACCGGCAGAATCATCACAAGCCGGTAATCCTATCCTGCTTTTCATTATGAGGCCCGTAACGGAGACCCGGGTGCGGGGACTGGCAAAGCCTGAAACAGGGCAACGCTGTACTAATCCCGGGAGGCATACAGCGGATTGGCCTGCCGCACCATGCCGCGGCAGGTGTACTGAAGCTCATCAAAAGCGGCGGCGACGCTGTCGGGAATGTCGACGTGCGCAATATAATTTTTGCCCAGGGGTCCGTATCCCTCCGGACCATCGGTGAGACGCGGGATTTCCCCCATGAGGAGCGTGAGATAACGGTCGATGTCCCACATGCCGAAGATTTCTGTATCATAGGCAGGCTTCCCGTCCTTCATGATGACGTTTGCCTGGTAGACGGCATAATTTATGATGATGACGTCATCCGAGACGTACTTGCGCAGTCCGGCTTCCATACGGTGCTGCATGGTGGCATCCTGTGCCAGGATGATGGAGCGGAAGGAAATCTGATTTTCCCGCAGCAGATCCAGAAGATACGTAATATTGTTGCCGCAGTTGGTGGAGCAGCATTCCAGAAGATCGGCCTCCAGCCCATAAC
Organism: Hungatella sp. SB206; assembly: GCF_051132295.1. Classification (NCBI taxonomy): domain Bacteria; kingdom Bacillati; phylum Bacillota; class Clostridia; order Lachnospirales; family Lachnospiraceae; genus Hungatella; species Hungatella sp. SB206. Next base: position 2,876,447 of record NZ_CP096603.1, read on the forward strand.
GTGCCTTCAGATAGGAAGCAAAGACCCTGGCTTCCGGCAGTCCTGCCGTCTCAATATCAGGGAATTCCTGATGGACCCGGATTCGCAGCGCTTCCGTGGTATGGCCGGCTCCGCCTGCAATGACGTACTTTTTCGCGGCATGGTTCTGTATCGCCTGGGCCAGCACATCGCCGCCGCACAGAATGCTGCCGCCAAACAGCACCATAACGTCTGCCTGATCGATTCCGTAAGTCTTCTTTAATTCTTCCGGAGACAGTTGGGAAACGTCTCTTTTTCCGCAAAATCCTCCTAAAATGTTAATGTATTCCACGATTCGTTCGTTCATAGACATCCTCCGTATGTGTACTTACAGGTTCATTATAAAACAGAAAGACAGCGTTGTGAACTACGGTAAAGCCAAAAACTGCTGAAATTTTATTCTGGTCATGGTATACTGGATACAACAGGACCGGTTACCGCCCTGATTTTTTTCGCTCACAATGCGAAGGATGCTTATAGGAAAAAATAATTTGTTGTAACGGAGGTAGGAATCCATGAAATCATTTCTGTTAATCGGACAGTCAAACATGGCAGGGCGCGGCTTCGTTCATGATGTGCCCTCAATCTATAATGAAAGAATCGAGATGCTGCGCAACGGAAGATGGCAGATGATGACTGAGCCGATAAACTATGACCGGCCGGTTGCAGGCGGAAGCTCCATCGATGAATGGGAGACGGAGGGAGTACTGTTCCGCCACGCGGTCAGCGAAGCAAAATTTGCGGTGGAGAACAGTGAACTGGCGGGAATCCATATCAATGCCGTTTCACAGAGAAAGTTTGGCTTGCGGTACTTTGAGGCTTATAGTGAGCGGAAGCATATCGAACAGCCGCTGGCTGAGGAAGACAGGCTCGTGGACCGGTGTCACAACCGGGATAATACAACGGCGGAAAAGAGATATCTGGCACTTGAAGGGTTTATTTCGGGGAAAATATCATACGAAGAGTTTAAGAAGGTTTTCGCCATTCCATTTTCCCGCTATGTCTGATAAAATATCAATGTACACGAATTGCGTCTGAGTCCGAAGAAAAAGGCAGGTGATCCCTTTGAAATACAGAAAATTATTTGTCCGCACCGCGGCAGGCCTTCTGTGCTTGTCCCTGTTTTCTGCGGCTTGTTCCGGCCGCTTTCCCGTGCAGGCGGAGGAGGAGCAAAGTGCGCTTTACGCCTACAATGCCTATCAGAAACGTCTTGACGGTGTGAAGAGAGAGGCGGATATCGCCGCAAGTGGTTTCGATATTATTGAGAACCAGGTATTTACCATGACGGTAAAAGCATTTGGGGATGTCTCCATGATTCCTGCCATTGACAGGACGTATCGCCGCCTCGTCCTGTTTTTTGCAGATGAAAACGGAAACACGGTCTATCAGACGGATCAGCTGGAGACAAACAATCAGGTCAGAGGGGAGCTTAATCAGCTCAATCAGGGGATTTCCGCCGTCTCTTTTCAGGATTTAAACGGAGACGGAAAGACAGACATTCTGCTGATCACTTCCTGTGAAAAGGAAGACTCCGCCGCAGGCAGGGCATATAAGGTTGGAGATGTGCTGTTTCAGAATGAAACTGGTTTTTACCGCGACTGGCGCCTCTCCGACAAGATTAACCGGTTTGGAATGAACAAGAGTATCCGGTTTATCGCCTCTTTCTTAGAGGATGGATATTCAACGGAATTCCTGTATACAGCCGCTACGCTGGATGAATTAAAGGAACATGGATTCAAGGTGGTATCCGAGCAGAGTTACTGGCGCAAGTTCGAGAAGCTGGGGAACTTACTGGTGGTTCCGGGAACGTACCGGATGGCGGAATATACCGTATTTATGGTCTATCTCGTCAATGAGCAGGGCTACATCGTATGGAGCTTCCAGCCTATGGGCGACTATGAAAATCTGTATGCGCTGAAGGGAGTCGCCTGCCGAGACATTGACGGCGACGGGATGAAGGATCTGGCGGTTCTGGCGCGGTACAGCTATGAGGGAAAAGACGGTGAGACGATCCTGGAAAATGATTATTCCATCTATTACCAGAAGACGGGCGGATTCTATCCGGAAACAGAATTTAAGAAACAGTACCAGAGTAAAGACGACAGCACGATGGAGGAATTGGTGGAAAAGGCCAGGGCTTATTGGGGGTGGAGACAGGAATCATGATAAAAATACTGATAGTGGACGACGAGAAACCGATTTGCGATCTGATCGATTTGAACCTGTCGGAGGCCGGATACCACTGTACGGCGGTTCAGGATGGGGCGGAGGCGCTCAGAATCATAGAAAATGAGAAATTTGACCTCATTTTACTGGATATCATGCTGCCGGGGATTGACGGCTTCGACATCATGGAATACATACGCCCCATGGAGATACCCGTGATTTTCATTACCGCAAAATATGAGGTGAGAGACCGGGTGAAGGGGCTTAAGCTGGGGGCCGATGATTATCTGGTGAAGCCCTTTGATGTGGTCGAGCTGGTGGCCAGAGTGGAAGCGGTTCTGCGCAGATACAATAAGACGGAGAGGCGTCTGTCTGCGGGCGACGTGGTGGTAGATGTGGAGGCGCGGACCGTCATGAAGGCCGGAAGGCCGGTGGAGCTGACCAATAAGGAATTTTTGCTCCTGGTCCTCTTTTTGCGGAACCGGAATGTGGCGCTGTTTCGGGAAACGCTGTACGAGAAGGTGTGGGAGGGCGAATACTCCGGCGACAGCCGTACGCTGGATTTGCATGTACAGCGTCTGCGGAAGAAGCTGAACTGGGAAAACGGCGAATTTCCACGGCTGGTGGCCGTATATAAGGTGGGGTACCGGCTTGAGGTAGGGCGATGAAATTTTCACTGAAACTGCTTTTATGGACCATGATTGTCATGGCAGCTGCATTTGGATTCAGCGGGTTTTATTTCGTAAATTACGTGTTTGAGCGTGCACTGGACCGGGAAGCCGGGCAGGCGCTTGATGAGAGCAGCATCCTGAAGTTTGCATTTGAGACGGCCGCGCTCAATGTCCCGGCCAAATATGATGTGCTGCAGGAAGACACGACGCGTCAGATCGCCTCTAACTTAGAGGCAGGCGGGCAGGATACGGGACGTATGCTGCGGATTTCCGATGATCAGAAACAGGTGCTTTACGCAGCCGACGGCTTCACGGCCGATGACGGGCTGCTTCTCGCGCTTGAGGAAAATACGAAGACCTACCGGGTGATCCGGCTGGACGACAGCTATTATATTCAGACGGCCGCCCGGGTGGAGGCGCTGGATAAGAGGCTTTATTTAGAGACGATGAGAGACGTTACCGAGGTGTTTCATGACCGGGCTACGGGCTTTGTGGTTTACCGGAGGGTGACAGTCGTTATTCTGCTTCTGGGAACGGTTCTCATGCATCTCATTTCTTCCTGGCTGACAAGGCCGATCCGGCTGCTGACACGGGCCACAAAACGGATGGCGGCGGGCGACTACGACTATCGCGCCAGGCTCGTAAGCGACGACGAGCTGGGGCAGCTGACGGCAGACTTCAACCGTATGGCCAATGCGCTGGAAGATAATATCATCAAGCTGGAAGAAGAGATCCGGGCGAGGGAAGACTTCGTGGGGGCGTTTGCCCATGAGCTTAAGACGCCGCTCACCGCGATCATCGGTTATGCGGATATGCTGCGGTCTCACCGGCTGGATGAGGAGAAGAGTTTTATGTGCGCCAATTACATTTACACAGAAGGACGGCGTCTGGAGACGATGTCGCTTCGGCTGTTAGACATCATTGTGACGAAACGCCAGGAGATCGAGCTACAGATGGTCTTTGCGGAATCGCTGTTTTTCTACCTGTATGATATGTATGCGGCAAAGAAAAATATGGATTTTCATTTTACATACGATGAAGGGATGATCCGGTGTGACGCAAGCCTGATAAAATCCGTGCTCATCAATCTTCTGGACAACGCCTGCAAGGCCTCAGAGCCAGGCAGCCGCATCGATGTGGATGGGTATGCCGTTTCGGAGGGGTACCGATTCTCCGTTAAGGATCACGGTGTCGGGATTCCGGAGGAGGAAGTTTACAAGATAACGAAGGCATTTTACATGGTGGATAAATCCCGTTCCAGGAGCAGAAACGGAGCCGGCCTGGGACTAGCTCTCTGTGAGGAGATACTGCTTCTTCATCACAGCAGGCTGGAAATCGAGAGCGAGCCGGGAAAAGGCTCCTGCTTCAGCTTTGTCCTCCCGTGGGAAGACAGCGGTCCTGCCGCCTGGCGGGGTGACGGTGAAGGAGGTGGTGAAGTATGAAAAAAAAGCTGTAAATTTCTTGCTGCTTCTGTTTGCCGCCCTGGTCATGGCTCTGGCCATCTGGGGGCCGGAAACCATATCCGGATACCGCGACAAATCGGTTTTGAATGAGATCCACGTAAAAGATGGGGAGGGAGAAGGCGAGGGATACCGATACTCCTTAAGCCGCAGTGATAAGCTGTTTATCCTGGCGGAGGCTTTAAACAGCCAGACGCTTCCCGAGAGCGAACCGTATGCCGGGGAGAGGCAGGAGGCTTCCGGTGAAGCCTATGGAGAGGCGGCGGGAACGTATGCGTTTATCGTCAATCACAGAGAACCGTCCGACCGTGAGATCAAAGAGGAGGAGCTGTTTCGGGTTGTAAACGAGGGCCTTGAAACGCTGAAAGAACTGGGAATTCTTCCTGATTCCGTGAGAGAAGCCGATCGCTCCGCCTACGACGCTGTCCTCTATTCTGCGATCGACGTGCTGGAGCCTCGGAATAACGTGGCAGTGTGGAAGGTCAGCCTTTCCAACATTCAGAAAAACAACGACCGGGGAAACCGCCTGATCGATGCCTATATCGACGCGGACGATGGAAAACTATATGAGTTTTATGTCCGGACGGAACGCACCTGGGCTGACATGGATCCGGATGAGATCGCCGGGAAGTGGAGCGGATATTTGGGACTGGAAGCTCCGCAGCCCTATGAGGGAAACAATCCGCTGATGGAAATGACGCCGTATTTTAAGAAGTACGTGTTTCCCGGAACCGGAAAAGGAAATACGACTGCGACGGTCGGTTATTACGACGGTATCCAGGAATTATTTGTAAAAATATCGAGATGATGCAACTATGATGCAAAAATGATGGTCTTTTGATGCAGCTCCTGTGTAATCTGGAATCAATGAATATTGAGACGGATGACACAGGAGCTTTTGTGCAGCAGAAAGGGACATTTTAATGTGCCGCTGCCTGCGGCAGGTGTTTGACTGCATAAAGCCCTCCGGATCGGTTTCGCAGGGCGTGCAGACGGCAGAAATGATTTTTCAAACATGCCCTGGCAAGGGAGGAGCTGTACAATGAGATACGAACGAGAAACCCGTTACAGGAAAAACGGGAGAAATACGAGAAGAAGATGGCTGGAGGATTGTGCTGCGGCAGCGGCTGGCGGAATTGCAGCAGTGTTTCTGTTTACGGCAATGGAGACGATGGGGATGTTTCCGGGAGGCAATGCGGCGGTAAGCCCGGCGGCGGCTGAGGCGCAGGCGGCGACCGGGAGCCAGGCGGCAGCGGTGAATCCGGCAGTAACTGAGAGCCAGGCGGCAGCCACGAATCCGGCAGCATTACAGACTCTGCCGGCGTCAGGAATCAGAAAATTGGCAGAGTACCAGTTGGAGGCAGCAGGCAAGCATGATAGAAGCGGCACATGGCAGGAAACTGGCTTACAGAGCCGGACGGAGAAACAAACAGTTTTCCAAACCACAGAAAGTGACCCGGAACATCCGCTTATTATAGTAGATCCGGGCCACGGAGGGACCGATGAGGGATGTTATGCAGACGGGGTACTGGAAAAGGACATCAATCTGGAAATTGCAAAGAAGCTTCGGGAGGAGCTGGTAGAATCGGGCTACAGGGTGATTCTGACCCGGGAAACCGATACCTATATGACGAAGGAGCAGCGGGTGGAGGCGGCGAACCGCTATAGCGCCGATGCCTTTGTGAGCATTCATCAGAATACATATGAAGAGGAAGTGCCAACCGGAATCGAGACATGGTACGACGGAACGGACCCCTCCCGTGACAGCAGACGGCTGGCTCTCCTGATTCATGAAGAAGCGGTGAAGCGTACTGGAGCCAAGGAGAGGGAACTGCGCGGTGACGCGGATTTTGTGGTAACAGGCTGGACGAAGATGCCTGCGTGCCTGATCGAGACCGGCTTCCTGTCCAGCCCGGAGGAACGCGGAAAGCTTACCCAGGCGGAATATCAGGAGAAGCTGGCGGAGGGAATCGCGGGAGGGATCGACGCCTTCTTCCACCCAAAAACCATGTATTTAACCTTTGATGACGGGCCTTCTGCGGAAAATACCGCCGCCGTTCTGGATGTGCTGAAAGCCCGGAACATAAAGGCGACATTTTTCCTGGTAGGCGAAAACGTGAGGAAAAATCCGGAGGTGGCAAAGCGGATCGCTGCAGAAGGCCACACCATTGGAATCCACTGCAACCGCCATGATTACGAGCAGATTTATCAAAGCACAGCCAGCTATCTTGAAGATTTCAACGAGGCCTACAAAACTGTACTTGAAGTAACCGGAGTGAGAGTAACGCTCTTTCGTTTTCCGGGCGGAAGCATTAATGCATACAATAAAACGGTATATCAGGATATTATCAAAGAGATGACAGCCAGAGGCTTCATTTATTTCGACTGGAATGCCAGCCTGGAGGATGCATTAAAGAAATCCGAGCCGGAAGAACTGATAGCGAACGCCCGGGAGACGACGATGGGAAGAAAACATGTGGTGATGCTGGCTCATGACATTGTTCACAGCACAGCACTCTGTTTGAACGATCTGATCGACCAGTTTCCGGAATACCGGATGGAACCCCTGACACCGGAGGTGACTCCGGTACAGTTTCACCCATAATGGTGTTTGAAATCCACTGCATTCTGTTAAATACCGCCGCCCATGCAGCCATCATGAGCGGCGGTATTTTTGCGTCCGCTTGTTACAATTCACTCCCTGCCCGGCCGGACACTTTCCGGAATCGGATTGCACTTTTTGCCTTGACAGGTTATAATCATTCTGGAAATATACGGTATTGATAAAAAGAAAAAGAAATCAGGAGAAAATTAAAATGGCCAAAATTAGGACAATGACGGAGGGGCATCCGCTGAAGCTTATTTTCGCATTTTCACTGCCTCTGATGTTTGGCAATGTATTTCAGCAGTTTTATACCGTGGTGGACACCATGGTGGTTGGTCAGGCGCTGGGCGTCGGCGCGTTAGCTGCGCTCGGGGCCGCGGACTGGCTGAACTGGATGGTGTTGGGGATGATTCAGGGCATATCCCAGGGATTTGCCATACTGATGGCTTACGAATTCGGGGCTGGAGATTACAGAAAGCTTCGGCAGGTAATCGCAAATTCGGCGATTCTGGCCTGTCTTGGATCCGTGGTCATGTTAGCTCTCATGCAGGCGGCTGCGCGGCCGGTCCTGCTGCTTTTGAATACGCCGGATGAAATCATCGGGCGGAGTCTTTTGTATTTAAGGATCATGTTCTGGGGAATTCCCATTGTGATGGCATATAATGTTCTGGCCTCTATCCTTCGGGCCATGGGAGACGGGAAAACACCGCTCCACGCTATGGTGGTGGCCTCCGCGGTCAACATTGGCCTGGACCTGCTGTTTGTACTCGTCTTTCACTGGGGGATTGGCGGAGCGGCCGCGGCCACGCTGATCGCGCAGGCCTGCTCCAGTTTATACTGTTTAAAGAGCCTGTTAAAGGTATCGATTCTTTCATTTGAAAAGAAGGATTTTTACCTGGAACCGTATCTTTGCAGAAAGCTGATGACCCTGGGAATTCCCATGGCATTCCAGAATGGAATCATCGCTGTGGGCGGTATGATTGTGCAGTCGGTAGTCAATGGATTCGGAGTTCTCTTCATTGCTGGATTTACGGCGACCAACAAGCTGTATGGACTGCTGGAGATCGCCGCGACCTCCTATGGCTATGCCATGACTACTTATGTGGGCCAGAATCTGGGCGCCGGAAAGATCAGGCGTATCAGGCAGGGGATGAAATCAGGGCTTCTTTTAGCCATGCTCACCTCGGCTGTGATCGCGGCCGTGATGCTGGTCTTCGGGCAGGCGATTCTCGGATGCTTCATTACGGGAACACCGGAAGAGGCGGCCAGGACTATGGAAATCGCCTACCATTATCTGGCGATTATGAGCGTCTGTCTCCCTATCCTTTACCTGCTTCACGTGGTTCGCTCATCCATCCAGGGGATGGGAGATACGGTTCTGCCCATGCTGTCCGGCGTGGTGGAATTTTTAATGAGAACGGGAGCCGCGCTGCTTCTTCCGCGGGCCTTCGGGCAGGAGGGCATTTTTTATGCAGAGATCCTGGCCTGGATCGGCGCGGATGTGGTGCTGGTCGTCAGCTATTTTGTGAGAATAAAAGGATTGAAAGGCGGAGACGAGTCTGGTGATTGAAAAGAGAGAAGATCATAAGGAGCCATGCTGCTGTTTTGCCCCGATGGAGGGGATTACAGGCTATGTATACCGGAGCGCCCACCATGCGCTGTTTCCCCATGTGGACCGGTATTTTACTCCATTTTTACAGCCGAACCAGAACCACCGCTTCGCTTCGAGAGAGCGAAATGATGTGCTTCCGGAACATAACAAAGGAATTACCCTGATTCCTCAGATTCTTACAAACCGTGCGGAGGACTTTATCTGGATGGCGGGCGAGCTTGAGGCGCTGGGGTATGACGAGGTGAATTTGAATCTGGGATGTCCGTCCGGAACGGTGGTTACGAAATATAAGGGAGCCGGTTTTCTGGCGAAAAAGGAAGAGCTGGATGCGTTTCTTGATGAGGTATGTGCGGGTATCCATATCCGTCTTTCCGTAAAAACAAGGCTGGGAATGGCATCGCCGGATGAATTTGAGGAACTCCTTGAAATTTACAATAAATATCCCTTAAAAGAATTGATAATCCATCCGCGGGTGAGAAGTGATTTCTATAAGAATACGCCTGACCGCGCCGCATTTCAAAAGGCTCTGAAAGCCAGCAGAAATGAGGTATGGTACAATGGAGACATCTTCACTCCCGGGGACTGGGAGGAGTTCCACGCCGGATTTCCGGAGGTGGACTGCATCATGCTGGGCCGGGGCCTGATCGCAAATCCCGGACTGGCCGGTGAGATCAAGGGATTCGGATTCCCGGACAAAGGCCGGATTAAGGAATTTCACGATATGATTTACCAGGGCTACAGGGAGACCATATCCGGCGACCGGAACGTCCTGTTTAAGATGAAGGAACTCTGGTTTTACCTGCTGTTTCTGTTTCCGGGATCGGAAAAATACGGAAAGAAGATTCGTAAGGCGGAGCGGGCCGCGGAGTATGAAGCTGCCGTCACCACGCTGTTCCGGGAACTGGATATTCAAGAGGGATGCGGATATGGAGCAGAACGTTAAAGAGCAGGTGTCAGGGGGCATCATCGGCGGATAACAGAAGAAGACAGAGGGGAGTAACTCATGAAGGCAAAAAGATTATTAAGGAAGCTGTATCTGGCGCTTATGATTGCGGCGGTATCGAATCTTCCGCTGCTTGTGTACGGCTTATTTACCGGACGCCTCATGGATGGGAGGATTCAGCCGCAGCCCGCAGCGGCAGTTGTTGGGGGCATTCTCTTAAGCATTTGCTGGCTTTATTTTAATATAAGACCATACCATGACAAGAACCATGCAAAGCTGCATCTCGTTATCATGCGCGGCGGGCGGACTCTTGGATTTGCGGCGATTTACGGAATCCTGGTACAGTGCCTGATTGCATTTGTCCTATATCCCCGTCTGCTCCGCGGCAGCGCAGAGGCAGCGGAATGGCCGATGGGAGTCCTGATCGGCAATATGGTATTTGCGGCAGCGGCCCTTCTGGTTCTTCTGTGGAATGGAATTCTGAGGATGTATCTTACGTCGGCGCGTCTCCGCGTGAGAATGCGGCTCCTGATGCTGCTGGCCATGTGGATTCCGATTGTCAATCTGGCTGTGCTGCTCCACGCTATGAGACTGGTGCGGGCGGAGTATGATTTTGCCTGCTACAAGGAGTCCGTCCGGTCGACCCGCGTGGAGTCTGATCTCTGCCGGACGAAGTATCCGCTCATCATGGTGCACGGAGTCGGCTTCCGCGACCTGCGTTATTTTAACTACTGGGGAAGAATTCCCCGGGAACTGTCTCGTTTAGGGGCTACTGTCTATTATGGCAATCAGGAGGCGCTGGGGACCATCACCTATAACGCAGAGGACATTCGAAAGAAGATCCTGGAGGTGGTGAAGGAGACGGGCTGTGAAAAGGTCAACATTATTGCACACTCTAAGGGTGGTCTGGATGCGCGCTACGCCATCAGCAAGCTGGGGATGGCTCCATATACGGCATCACTTACCACGGTCAGCACCCCGCATCACGGATGCCGGTTTGTCGACTATGCAGTCCGCTTACCGGAAGGCTTATACCGTCTGGTTGCCAAGTGCTTTGACCGGACATTTTCCCGATTTGGGGATAAGAACCCGGATTTCTATACCGCGACTCATCAGTTTTCCACAGCGTCCAGCAGGGCATTTAATGAAACGGTTCCCGATGCGTCCGGTGTTTACTATCAGAGCTATGCTTCGAAGATGCGCGACTGTTTCAGCGATCCGCTGCTGTGGATTCCCTACTGCCTTATAAAGCCTCTGGAAGGGGACAATGACGGCCTGGTGAGCACAGAGTCCGCCCGCTGGGGAGAGTTCCGTACCGTGTTTGCCAGCAGCAGCCACCGCGGGATATCCCACGGGGATATGATCGACTTGAAACGGGAAGATTATAAGGGCTTCGATGTGGTGGAATGCTACGTCCAGATTGTGTCAGAACTGGTAAAAAAAGGATTTTAGAATTAGAAGATCCAAAATCCGGAATCTTGGGCAGCACTCTTGACAGCGTTCCCGTTTCGTGCTAGTATAAGGATACCTCAAAAGAGGCACCAGTCCGGGGTAGTACTGGTTTCGACAGGGGTCATGCAGCTGGTGAAGCTATCCGCATGCGATGCGTTAAATGGCAAACTTAAATATAAACGCTAACAATAACGAATTAGCACTGGCAGCTTAATGCTGCTTGTCGGCCTTAGGGCACTCACACCTTAAGAATCCGGCATCGACGATGTGAGAAACGACTTATGCAAAGCTTTGAGCATATGGGCGTATGATGAAGCTACTGAACTCACCAGGGTGTCAGTTTTCGGGTGACAGAGGGAATGTAAAATAACTGACTATGATAGTAGAAGAACAGGGAATTGGTTTTTGGACACGGGTTCAAATCCCGTCTACTCCACTCAAAAGGCTCAGTATTTACTGGGCCTTTTCCTTTTTGTATGGGTATATCGTGTTACAATATGCTGCGGTTCACAGCTCCGGATAAGCGATGAACGGCTGATCCGGTGATTGACAGATCATAAAAAGGCTGATATTCTGAAAGCACGCGGCTGATACTCAGGATGACCGGACAGCATACGGAGGTGATTAATATGAAATTTATGGGATTTACCATAGAAAGCAGGGAAGAACAGAGAAAGCGGGAAGAGGAAGCCCTGCACCATTATTTCCGTTACGGTGCGAAGCACAGAAACAAGGTGGGAAGGCTCCTGGAAGAACTGATTCCGGGCGAGAAGCGGGAACACCTGATTATGTATTACCTGCAGATCAAAGACGCCATGGAAAAGGGCGGGACACAGGATTTTGATGAGGCAGTAAAACGGATTAATCCCAAAAGCAGGATTATTTCTGTCAATAAAACGGTCCATCAGTACTATAAAGCGGTCATGGAGGCAGATGCCGATATAAAAGAGGATCTGGAACTTCCGACTGCGGAGGAAATAAAGAAACGGGAAAGAGGAGCAGAGAATGGCGGATATTAAGTATGATATTGTAAAAGAGTTTGGCGTGCTGTCCGAGAATGCCAAGGGCTGGAGAAAAGAAGTGAATCTGATCAGCTGGAACGGCGGTGCCCCCAAGTATGACATCCGTGACTGGGCGCCGGATCACGAAAAGATGGGAAAGGGAACGACGCTGTCCGAAGAGGAGATGAAAAATCTGAAAGAGATTCTGGGAGAGCTTCTATAACAGAGGTGGTTTCAGAATGGACAGGTTTATGGTATAATCTGTTAATCAGCGAGCCATGAGGCGAAAGTAAACAATCAGGAGGATAAGTTATGCTGAAGCAATTATCGATTTACGCAGAAAATAGAAAGGGCACATTTAAGCACGTCACCGGAATTCTTGAGGAGGAGAACATCAATATTCTTGGTTCCGTAACCAATGACAGTGCAGAGTATGGAATTATCCGTATGGTTGTATCTGCTCCGGACAAGGCGGTAACGGCACTTGAGAAGGCGGACTATTTATGCAAACTGACTGACGTGGTGGGCGTTGAGATGGCGGATGAAGTGGGAAACCTTCATCACCTTTTGATGGCTCTCTCGGAGAGCAACATCAATGTGGATTACGTTTACCTGTCATTTAACCGTGATTCCAACAAGCCGATCCTGATTTTTCATGCAGATGATATCCGGGCGGTCGAGGCGTGTCTGGCGGGAAAAGGGTTTACGGTAGTCTCTTAGGAATATGGGAGGATTACTATGAGAATAGAGGACGCAATCATCGATCTGGGCGATCATCAGCTGCTTCTTAGAAATGCCGGAGAAGAGGACGCACAAATGCTGCTGGAATGCTTAAAAACAACGTGCGGCGAGACCCGGTTTCTTGTGAAAGAACCGGAAGAGATCGATTTAACGCTGGAAGACGAGCGAAAATTCATACATAATCAGAATGAGTCGAAACAAAATATCATGCTTCTTGGATTTGTCGATGGAGAGTATGTCGGAAACTGTTCCCTGATGGGGATGGAACAGGGCAGATTTAAGCATCGCGTCAGCCTGGGGATCGCGCTGTATCAAAAGTATACCGGCCGCGGCATTGGAAAGGCGATGATCGGGAAGCTGATTGAAATTGCGAAAGAGCATCAATTTGAACAGATCGAGCTGGAAGTCGTAGCTGATAATCAGAGAGCGATAGCTCTCTATAAGAAGATGGGTTTCGAAATCTTCGGGACATTTCCGAACAATATGAAGTATAAGGATGGGACTTATGCAGACGCATATTGGATGATGAAACGATTATAACAGACAGGTTCGAGCTGTTTAAAAATGCAGCAGAATAGAGAGTCTGGCTTGCCGGACTCTCTATTCTGTTTCAGAACATGCACCTGACCGTGGCCGGAGATGACTTTTTTCTTAGCGAAATCTTTCATGGCGTCAGCGACGATGGCGTCGGGATCGCGAAAACCGAATAATCCCTTCCTGCTCTTATCCATATGCATTTCAGCGCTTTCATGAAAATGTGAATCAATAAATCCGGGGCAGACGGCCTGTACCCTTATGTCCTTACCGGAGAGCTCCATATGTAAGCCTTCGGTAAAATTTATAATATAGAGCTTCGTGGACGAATAAAGAACATTGTGCGGGAGAACGGCAAAGGCGCCGTCCGATGAAATGTTAATGATGGCCCCGGAATTCCTAAGCCCGAAGCCCGCGTTGTTCACCAAAATATCGATGGTTCGATCTCCGATTTGGGAGAGGAACCGATTGATCCCGTCTAAGCTGGACAGCTCTGCGATTATGACCTCCACGTTCACATGGAATTGATTTTGCAGGCTTTCCGCATTTTCCCTGATCATGTTTTCCCGCCGTCCGGTTATGATTAAATTGCATCCTTTGGAAGCAAAGTATCTGGCATAGCTGAGCCCAAGACCGCTGGTTGCGCCGGTGATTAATGCTGTTTTACTCATTGATAAGACTTCTCTCATTGAACAATGTTCACTCGCTGCCCGAAATGCCTCCCCTGTCAATATCTTTGCTATTACAGCTTCAGCAGTCCGGTAATATAGCCTCTGGCCAATTCTGTTTTCCTTACCGGAGTCAGTTCGTCATCATTCAGAATCGGAAACAGGCCATAAAGTACAAATTTGGAAAAGGATGCGGTATCGGCGACCGCCGCGGTTCCATTTTCATTCAGGCTGTCGAAAAAAGACTTTACATAAGGAAATAAATAATCACAGTTGGACAGAAACAGCAGGCTGTGGAAGGTTTTGTTTTCAGCCTGATGGAAAAATTCATGGTATTTCTCTTTGCCGTCGCGGTCCAGGAATAAGTCCGCAATGTAGTCCAGTAATCCGTCGATGTCCCCGCGGTATCTCTTTAAAGCCTGAACGATGGGGGCGCAGTAGTCCAGAACGTACTGGGAGACGGCGCTGTCAAATAATTCCTGCTTCGAATTAAAATACCGGTAACAGAGGCCGGGAACGACGCCGATCACTGCGGCAATATCTCGCATAGTCGTTTGTTCATACCCCTTTTCTGTAAATGCCCGCATGGCGGCGTCCATAATTTCCTGTTTTCGCTCCTCCGGCGGCTTGGAAATCCTTATTTTTTCTTCCTTCACGGTATCACCTCTCTTCTCTGAAATCATTGTAGCACTTGAGTGAACGAAGATCAATGAATAATATTCACTGGATAAAAATAGATTCGATTGACATTCCATAAAAAGATTTGTATAGTAGTCTACGGAAAAGAACGCATTCCGATTGAATGATCAGATGCGCTCTGGAGACAATATAATAAATAAGAAGACGAGGTGCGCAATGACAAAGGAAAAGGCAACGGCAAAGGATACCGAATTTTCACTAACCGCCGTACCGCCCCAGCTGAAGCGTCAGGGGCTGTGGGCTGCAATGGTTGTGCTGGTGGGGTTCACATTTTTCACGCCCAGCATGACTGCGGGAGGAAATTTAGGAATCGGCATGAATGCAGCCGGATTTGCGGCGGCAATGCTGATCGGCAACATCTTTTTAGGGATTTACTGTGGTATATTGGGGTATATCGGGCAGAAGACGGGTCTGACGCTGGATTTACTGGCGCACCGATCTTTCGGTGAGGTCGGTTCCTTTCTCCCATCAGCCTTAATCAGCTTCACACAGATCGGATGGTTTGGCGTGGGTGTCGCCATGTTTGCGATCCCGGTATCGGAGCTGACTCACGTGCCGGTTGCGATTCTGATTATCATTACGGGCATCGTGATGACGCTTACCGCCTATTTCGGTATCAAGGCGCTGGCGGTTCTTGGATCCATTGCGGTTCCGCTCATTGCCATTCTGGGTATTTATTCTGTCAGCTGGGGTGTCAGGGAGGTTCACGGTTTTGCGAATGTCTTCGCACAGAACCCGGAGAATCCGATTTCGCTGGCGGCTGGCATTGCCATCGTGGTTGGATCTTTTATCTCGGGAGGAACGGCGACGCCAAACTTCACCAGATTTTCCAGGACGCCGAAGACTGCGGTCACGGCGACGGTGGTAGCTTTCTTCGTAGGAAATTCCATCATGATGATATTTGGAGCCGTTGGCGGCGCTGTTACGGGAGTTGCGGATATCTTTAATATTCTGATTTTACAGGGACTGGCGGTTCCGGCGATTATTACGCTGGGACTCAACATCTGGACGACCAACAATAACGCGCTTTACACAGCCGGCCTCGGAGTATCCAATATTACCAAGGTTCCCATGAAGCCCATGGTTTTAGCGGGAGGTCTGGTTGGAACGGCGACGGCTGTCTGGCTTTACTATAATTTCGTCGGTTTTTTAAATCTGCTGAGCGGGATGATCCCTCCTGTCGGCGCGGTGATCATTCTCCATTACTTCTTCCACAAAAAGGATTATATGGACGAGTCCTATCCGCATACAGCAGTGAATCCGGGCGGGATTTTAGCGGTGGCTGGCGGGGCGCTTGTAGGAATCTTTGTCCAGTGGGGGATTAAGCCGTTGAATTCTTTGCTGGTCGCGGCTGTGATTTTTGTGATTATCGACCGTATTTTTGGAAAACGTACATCCAGATAGGAGAGGAGAACCGTTATGCTTATAAAACAGATCTTGATTGAAAATGGAAAAGAGGCTTCTGATATCCGCGTGTCTAACGGAGTATTTGAAGCGATAGCGCCTGCATTGGAACCGCTTCCGGGTGAGGAAGTGATCGACGGTACCGGGAAGTCTGCATTTCCACCGTTTATCGAAAGCCACGTTCACTTAGATACCTGCTTAACGGCCGGGGACCCGGTGTGGAATATGTCGGGCACCCTGTTCGAGGGGATTGAGTGCTGGTCGAAGCGGAAGGAAAAGCTGAGCAGGCAGGACGTCAAGGAGCGCGCCCGGAGGGCGGTGCAGATGCAGGCGGCGGGTGGCGTTCAGTACGTAAGAACCCATGTGGATGTGACAGACCCATCGCTGACAGCCATGGAAGCCATGCTGGAACTGAAGGAGGAATTGAGAGACTATGTGACCATTCAGATCGTCGCATTTCCTCAGGAGGGAATCTTAAGCTACCCGAATGGCAAAGAGCTGCTGGAAAATGCGGTAAAGATGGGAGCAGACTGTGTGGGTGCGATCCCCCATTTTGAATTTACCAGGGAATACGCCGTGGAGAGTGTCAATTACTGTATGGAACTGGCGGAGCGCTACGACCGCCTGGTGGATGTACACTGCGATGAGATCGATGATGAGCAGTCCAAGGGACTGGAGGTTCTGGCCTGCCGTGCTCTGGAAAGCGGATTAAAAGACCGGGTAACCGCCAGCCACACCACGGCCATGCACAGCTATAACAACGCCTACTGCAGCAAGCTGTTCCGCCTGCTTAAGATGAGCGACATTAACTTTGTCAGCAATCCTCTGGTAAACACCCATTTACAGGGAAGATTTGACAATTACCCACGCCGCCGCGGCGTAACCCGGGTGAAGGAACTGCTGGCCAACGGCAATAACGTTTCCATGGGCCACGACGATATCTTCGATCCCTGGTATCCACTGGGCGACGGCAATATGATGAGCGTGGTCCACATGGGTCTTCACGTGTGCCAGATGATGGGATACGAGGAGATTTTAAACAGCTATAAGCTGATCACCCATAACGCGGCGCGGACGCTGAATCTGGGAGATACCTATGGAATCAAGGTGGGAAATCCGGCTGACTTTATTGTGCTGAACCAGACGGATTTCTATCAGGCGCTGAACAAACAGAGCGAGGTACTCTTAAGCTACCGGGAAGGCAGGCTGATCGCCAGTACGAAGCCGGCTGAGAAAAATGTGTTATTTTAGATGCAAAAGGAAAAGGACGATACCCGGTATGGGATCGTCCTTTTTAGAACACTTTAGAACTGCACTATTGATATAAACAACAGGTATCATATGTATTGTATTACGATTTATAAAAATACAAACCCCACAATGAGAAACAGGAGCACGTTTGCAATGTAAGAATATTTAAAATATTTCCCGTGATTACCTTTCAGTGTTTTAAAGTGTGTAATATGGAAAATCAGCAGCGCGGTGTTAAGGATGAAATAAACCATTAAGATAGTCAGGAATCCATAGGAAGCGCTGTTTTTAAATGCATCCGGCAAAGTCATTGCTCCAATCAGGCCAAATAAAAAGATAGGGGCTGATATGATCCACCCGATAATTATAACAATTTTTCTTATAATAGAATTTACGGGACGTCCGGCAGATACAGGTTCAGATTTACGGTTCGTCAGCTTGTCAGTATCAGGCCGTATAGGCGAAACCGGCGGTGGACTTGCCTGGGGCTGCACGGAGGGGGCATTTACCGATTTATCACTTTCCTGAAGAACATAGCCGCAGCCTTCGCAGGATGTGCCTAATTTCCCGACTCTTCCGCAATAAGGACATATTTTATTCAACTTTTTTCCTCCCAAATGAGCATATAAAGTAATTATAAAGCATATGTCTGAAAAGTCAATAATACAGTGTAAATCGGCAGAATAAAATGGATACGCCGAAAAAATGGTCATAACAGGCGCATTTTTCGCATAAACTATAACAGAATGATATGGGAGGGAAAACCATGACAATTTATCCTGTTTGTACAAGCCTGATGAGATACCGTTTGTTTGTAAACTGTATGGAACGCTACTATCGCTATAAAATGAAGCGGCCCTGCTTCCTCATAATGCAGAACAGCAGGTGGACCGTGGTTACGCTGGAAATGTAACAGCAGCTTTATAATCCTACATATTTACGATCATGCATGGAGCGTGACAGGAAGGGGCCTTTTGGCCTCTTTTTTCTATATTTCACAGAAATTTCATAATTACCCTATTGTAATCCTTATTGAGTAAGAGTATAATACCTAATTATTAATTAGCTAACTATCACATAACTAATTATTCCCCATATGATGAGGAAGGGAGGCGGAAAAACATGAAATCTTGTGGCAGCGGGCCATGCCATGACAGCAAGTGGCTGGATTCTTCGGCTCATCACGTGCTGACGCAGTACATCAGAATTATGAAGCTGCACCGGAGCATTCTGGAGCAGCGGCTGAATAAGACTGGAGTCTACAGGAGCCAGCATCAGATTTTAACAACCCTGGCGGAACATTCCAACGCGTCCCAGAAGGAAATCGCGGAATATTTAAACGTCACCGCGGCAACCATAGCGGTGTCGGTGAAAAAACTGGAAAAGGGCGGTTATATCACGAGAATTGTGGACCAGGAAGACAACCGGTACAACAAGCTCTGTCTGACGGAGGAAGGGCTCGATGTCGTGGAACACAGCCGGCAGTTTTTTAAAAACGTGGAAAATCAGATGTTTCTGGGATTCACGGAGGAAGAGTTTCAGGCCATGGAAGGGTATCTGGAGCGCATTTATGCGAATTTGTCCGACATAACGACTAAGACAACGACAAAAAAGGAGGATTCATAACGTGAAGCGATACTGGAAATATATAAAGCCCTATTGGGGCTCATTTCTGCTGGCACCGCTTTTGATGCTGACAGAGGTATTTGGTGAGATCATGCTGCCAAAGCTGATGTCACTGATTATTAACAATGGTGTGGCAAACAGGGACACCAGCTATATCATAGCCGTGGGCGGCGTGATGGTGGTTACGGCCTTTGTTATGGCCGCGGGCGGAATCGGAGCGGCCTATTTCTCATCAAAGGCCTCCATCTGTTTCAGCTCCGATTTGAGAAAAGACGTATTTGACAAGGTACAGCAGTTTTCCTTTAAAAACATAGACGATTTCAGCAGCGGTTCCCTTGTAACCAGGCTGACCAACGACATTCAGCAGATTCAGAACGTGCTGATGATGAGTTTGCGTTTGATGTTCCGCGCGCCCGGCATGCTGATCGGCGGCCTGATCATGGCGTACTTAATGAACCGCAGGCTTGTGACGATTCTTCTGGTCGTGATTCCTCTCCTTCTGATCGCGATTGCCATCATTTTGAAGACGGCGTTTCCGCGGTTCGAAGTGATGCAGAAGAAGATTGACCGGTTAAATTCAGGTGTTCAGGAAGCTCTTACCAATGTGCGCGTCATCAAATCCTTTGTCCGGGAAGACTATGAGGAAGAAAAATTCCGCCGGACCAACGCGGACTTGAAGGAAGGCAGCCTGCGGGCCATGAAGATCGTAATCGCGACCATGCCTGTCATGATGCTGGCCATGAACGTGACGACGCTGGCCGTCGTCTGGTACGGCGGAAATTTAATTATCGGCGGCTCCATGCCGGTCGGTGATTTGACCGCATTTACCACATATATCGTTCAGATCCTGATGTCCCTCATGATGGTATCCATGGTGTTCTTACAGGCCTCCCGTGCCATGGCTTCGTTAAAGCGTGTCCGGGAAGTCCTGGATACGGAGATTGACTTAACGGATGAGCACGCGGCAAGAAAGGACGCCGTCGTGACGGAAGGCCGGATTGAATTTAGAGATGTCTGTTTCCAGTATGCGAAGGACACCGACGAGATGGTGCTGGATCATATTAATTTTACCGCCAATCCGGGAGAGACCATCGGTATCATCGGTTCCACGGGAAGCGGAAAGACGTCCCTCGTCCAGCTGATCCCCAGACTCTATGACGCGGATCGCGGCCAGGTGCTGGTGGACGGTATCGACGTCCGGGATTATTCCATCCGGAATTTAAGAGAAGGCGTCGGCATGGTTCTTCAGAAAAATGTCCTGTTCTCCGGAACGATTGCAGAAAACCTGCAGTGGGGCAGTGAGGACGCGACCATGGAAGAAATCCGTGCAGTGGCCGAGAGTGCTCAGGCAGACGGATTCGTCACATCCTTCAAGGATGGATACGAGATGGATTTGGGCCAGGGCGGCGTCAACGTCTCCGGCGGCCAGAAGCAGAGGCTCTGTATTGCGCGCGCCCTGTTAAAGAAGCCGAAGATCCTGATTCTGGATGACAGCACATCGGCTGTCGATACAGCTACGGAGGCAAAGATCCGCGAGTGCTTCCAGACCACATTAAAAGATACGACAAAGTTCATTATCGCCCAGAGAATCGGTTCCGTAGAGAGTGCGGATAAGATTATTGTTATGGATGACGGAAAGATCGTGGGAATGGGAACCCACGAAGAACTGATTAAATCCTGCGAAGCTTACCAGGAGATTTATTATTCACAGAGAGACCGGGAGAAGGAGGCGAGCGCGTAATGGATAATCAGAAACGGGTAGAGAGTTTAAAAAGGCGCTACGGCAGAAATGTAGCCCCGGCAAAAAGGCGCGGCCCCATGGGCGGTCCGGGCCACGGAAGACAGCACGGTAAGGGCGGAATGCCGAAAAACAGCAGGGAGACCATCAAACGACTGCTGTCCTACTTAAATGGATATAAGCTCCACATGGGGCTGGCATTTTTCTGTGTCATCGTCAATACGGTGGCGACCTTAACCGGTTCCTATATGCTGAGACCAATTATCAATAAATATATCGCTCCCATGGATGGAAGCCGCGGAAGCGTTGGCGGTCTGGCCGCTTCCCTGGTATTCATGGCGGCCATCTACTTCATCGGCGTAGTCGCCAACTATGCGCAGTCGAGAGTCATGCTGACGGTGGCACAGAATGCGCTGCAGAAGATCAGGGATGAGCTCTTTACAAAGATGCAGAAGCTTCCGGTACGTTTTTATGATACGAACAACAACGGTGACTTAATGAGCCGTTTTACCAACGACGTGGATACCGTGGGACAGATGCTGAGCAGTACGCTTGTGCAGCTGTTCTCAGGTGCTTTAAGCATAGTCGGCACGCTGGCCCTGATGATTTACACCAACATCTGGCTGACCCTGGTAACCGTCTTTATGATTCCGTTGATGATGAAGGCAGGCGGTTATGTGGCAGGAAAGAGCCAGAAGTATTTCTCTGCACAGCAGACCTCCCTCGGCGCCGTAAATGGTTATATAGAGGAGACGATCAGCGGCCAGAAGGTCGTGAAGGTCTTCTGTCATGAGGACATCGCGGAAGAAGAGTTTGAGATTTTAAATGAAGATTTACGTGACAACATGATCAAGGCGCAGTTCTTCGGCGGCATGATGGGGCCTGTTATGAGCAACTTAAGCCAGTTGAACTACACGCTGACGGCGGCGATCGGCGGTCTGCTCTGTGTGCTGAGAGGATTTGACGTCGGCGGCCTCACCGTATTTTTAAATTTTTCCAGACAGTTCTCCAGGCCGATCAATGAGATATCCATGCAGATCAGCAACGTGTTCTCGGCGCTGGCCGGTGCGGAGCGTGTGTTTGCAGTTATGGATGAGGAGCCGGAGCCGGTGGATGACGGCGACGCGGTGGTGATGAATCCAATGAAGGGCTATGTGGAGCTGAAGGATGTTACCTTTGGCTATAACCCGGAAAAGACGATTCTGAAGGATATCAGCCTCTATGCGAAACCGGGTCAGAAGATCGCTTTTGTAGGTTCCACGGGAGCAGGCAAGACGACGATTACCAACTTACTGAACCGGTTCTACGATATTCAGAGCGGCTCCATCACCATCGACGGTGTCAATATCCGTCATATAGGCCGCGACAATCTGCGCCAGAATATCGCCATGGTTCTTCAGGATACCCATTTATTTACGGGGACGGTCATGGAAAATATCCGGTACGGCAGACTGGATGCCACCGATGAGGAGGTAATCCAGGCGGCAAAGACGGCCTCGGCGTATTCCTTTATCATGCGTCTGCCCCACGGCTTCGACACTGTGCTGGAAGGCGACGGAGCGAACTTAAGCCAGGGCCAGAGGCAGCTTTTAAATATTGCCAGAGCGGCCATCTCCAAGGCGCCGATCCTGATTCTCGATGAGGCCACCAGCTCGGTCGATACCCGTACAGAGAAACATATCGAGCACGGCATGGATCGTCTGATGGCAGACAGAACTACATTTGTCATTGCCCACCGTCTTTCCACAGTGCGCAACGCCAATGCCATTATGGTACTGGAAAACGGAGAGATCATTGAGCGCGGGGATCACGACGATCTGCTGGCTCAGAAGGGCCGGTATTATGAACTCTATACTGGGGTGAAGGAATTGGATTAATGATAACTTTGCACAGTTACCCCTTATGGTGAATATGAGCCGTATGAGATATTGTCAGATCGAAATCAATTTGAACAGTATGTATTAAGTATGTAATAGAAGGCAGGCGGATACGCGGCTGAATGACAGCCGTGTCCCGTCTGCTTTTTCTTTGCCGTAAGACTGGTACCTCCCTTCGTAAATACGCCGGGAGGCACTAACCTCCACTCTCAAGATACCGCCATTCTGAAATCGCGCCTCCTTTACATGATTAAGAATTACTTAAGAAAAAGCATAGTTTATCATTAGATATATCCGTTGACAATATATATTATATGAAATATAATATGCGTATATGAAGCATATATAAAACACATAAATGTGATTAAAAATCGGCTGTTCAGAATTAATTGTTCAGAAATAATGAGAGGAGGCAGGATGGTATGGTGTATCAATTGACGCCGACGCTGTTGGACGCCATGGTACTGGCGATCGCAGAGGGAGAAGATGCCTACGGCTACATGATCGCCCAGCGGCTGAGAAACATAGCGAGTCAGAAGGAGTCCTCCCTGTACCCGGTTTTAAAGAGACTTTTGGAGGCGGGGTTTCTGGAGACGTATGACCAGGAGTACCAGGGAAGAAACAGAAGATATTATAAGATTACAGAGGCGGGCAGAGAGCAGCTTTTATTCTACCGGAAAGAGTGGGATGAGTTTAAGACTGCGGCTGACGAAATTCTCGTTGGAGGTGAAGAAGATGAGCAGGAATGAGTATATGAAAGAGCTGGAGCTGGCGCTTAGGCGTCTTCCGAAGGCGGAACGGGAGGAAGCTCTTTCCTATTATAACGAATATTTTGATGATGCGGGACGTGAACGGGAAGCGGAAGTCATAGAGGAGCTGGGTGACGCAAAGGAGAGTGCGGCTCAGATCGTAAAGGAACTGGCCCTCAAGCGTCTGGAGGAGCCCAAGCCGGAACGGGCCGCCAGGAAAGGATTGTCCACGCTCTGGATCGTGCTTCTGGCACTGTGTGCGGCTCCCATCGGACTGCCCCTCCTGCTGCTCGTTGTGGTCTTCGGCCTGGCCATGGTGCTTATGGTCTTTTCCATTTTCGTTGCGCTTTTCCTCAGCGGAGTAGTATTCGTGGCTGTTGGAATCGTGAGTATCGTGGCAGGTTTCTATTTCATTCCGTCTCAGCTGGCCAGCGGAATCTTCATACTCGGCACGGCACTGGGAGAATCGGGAGTGGGACTGCTACTGATCTGCGCCGGATGTGCAAGCTGTAAGTATATTTACCAGGGCATGGCCGGTTTTACAAAAAGACTGCTGACGAGGGGGGACAAAAAATGAAGAAAATCATGAAGGTTACCATGGCTGTTGCGGGTGTCTGCATCGTGGCTGGTCTGGGACTGTCTCTGGCCGGATATGCCATGGGCGGAGAGCCGGGCTTCTGGATCGGCCGGAATGGGATGTATACCAACCAGCAGGCGCGGAATTTAAATGCTGAAAAGCTGGTTGAGCTTGAGAAAACAAAGATCGACCCGTTCACCTCCATGGATGTCCGGGTGAACTATAACGGTATTAAGATAAAGCCGTCAGAAGATGATTCCTACTACCTGGAATACCATCTCTATATAAGAAATAAAGAGCCTGAATACACAATAAAGAATGGAATCCTGAGTTTTACCTGTGTCCCGGAACCGACTAGCAGCGAGACATGGGGATCGGCCGGTTTCCTGGTGATAGAGGGCAGCTATGTACACGACCGGGAGGAGGGCAGCGTAACGATTTACGTGCCGAAGGACACTCCCATGGAGGCGGTAAAACTCTATACCAGCGACAGCAGCGTAATCTACGACGGCCCGGATACCAAAACACTGGATATCACATCGAAATACGGCAGCATCGATTTAAATGGCATAAAGGCCGAGACGGCTTACTTTACCGCTTCCGACGGGACCATTCACTGTGACAGCGGTACGTTTACTTCTCTCGATATCCTCAACAAGTATGGAGAAACGGATTTAAATAGTATTGAGGCTGACCGCCTGGATATTGATGCCTCCGACAGCCAGATTGTATTAAAGGATATCGTGTCCAGGAATATTACCGTGACTAACAAATATGGAAGCGTCAAGGGCCGCGCAGTAGTTGCGGATTCGCTGACCATGAAGCAGTCAGACGGGTCCTGCGATATCAGAATGGCTGATATAAAGAACGGAGACTTTGAAAATAAGTACGGCGACATCACTCTGGAGCTCACAGGCGCCGAGAAGGATTATAATTATGATCTTATGATGAAGTACGGAGATATTAACTTAAACGGCAGAAATACGAGTGAAAAAGATTTGAGAGAGAATAACGGAGCGGACAAAAACATCGCTATGACGGCAAATGATGGATCGATGCGGATCCTGACAAAATAGTGTGTGTGTGGGCGAATGCTACGCCAAAGAGCCTGAGGAGAGCAGGAGGGGGACGGGGGCAGACGAACAAAAGGGTTCTTGTTTCCTCGGTGGCAGGAAGTAAAGCAGAAAGACAGGAAAAAAGGGCGGATCGTGCAAACTACGGAGAACTCCTGAAGGACTTCTCCTCCGTGTCCACTTGAAATCTGGCTTGGAGGCCAGATTTCACCACCCTTTTTTCCTGTCTTTCTGCTTAACTTCCTGCGAACCTCGGAAAAGGAACCCTTTTGTTCGTCTGCCCCCGTCCCCCTCCTGCTCTCCTCAGGCTCTTTGGCTGTGTATTGGCTCCTTAAGTTAAAAAACAATAGTCTTTTCCAGCGTTCTCAGTTCCCCGACGGAACTCCATCTATGTTCCTCCACCTCTTTGTGGAGCCAAGGGCCAGTGGACTTTTTCACAACCTGGCCGGAAAAGGGAGTGCGGGACCCCTGCGGAGGGGGTTATTCTCCCTTAGTCCCACCCCCTCGGAATCCCTGAACCTTTCTCTACCTGCCTCCCGTGCTCCCTTTTCCTCAATACCACATGCAAAAGTCCACGTTCCTTTAATCCACACCCCATCAAAAATTGACATGGTATTTTCAACCTGATATACTGTCCCTGTGTGCCGTGCATGAGCCGGAAGGAAGGGGGCATTTTCCTGAGAAATGCTTGCTTATTTCCGGCGGACGAAATGGAGAAAGGATGGAAAAAATGGGACAAATTACGGTAGAAATCTGCTGCGGGAGTTATTATGATGCGTTGGAGGCGGCAGCTGGCGGCGCGGAGAGAATCGAATTAAACAGCGCGCTGGCACTGGGAGGGCTGACCCCTTCCATGGCTGAACTTCTGCTGGTAAAACGGGAAACACCTCTAAAAGTCATCGCCATGGCTAGACCGAGAGGCGCCGGTTTCTGTTATGGGGTATCGGACTTCAAACAGATGTTTTTTGACTGCCAGATGATGATGGGACACGGAGCGGATGGAATCGCATTCGGCTGCCTGAAGGCGGACGGAACCATTGATTTATCTCAGACGGAGCTGATGGTGAAGGCCATCCGGGAAAAGGGCGGAGAGGCAGTGTTTCACCGTGCATTCGACTGTGTGAAGAATCCGTTTGAGGCCGCAGAGCAGCTGGTTTCACTGGGCGTGGACCGGATTCTGACCAGTGGGCTGAAAAGCAAGGCTCCCGATGGCTGGCGGCTGTTAAAAGAACTACAGGATCGTTTTGGAGACAGGATTGAGATACTCGCAGGCAGCGGCATCAACGCGGGCAACGCGAAAGAGCTGACAGAGAAAACCGGCATTGCGCAGGTCCACAGTTCCTGCAAGGACTGGATCGTTGACCCAACCACGGTGGGAGAGGAAGTGTCCTACTCCTACGCGGATTCCCAGCACGCAGCCTGCTTTGAGGCGGTGGCGAGAGACAAGGTGGCAGAGCTGCTTTCCTCTGTCAGATAGTGGTGTATTTATTAAATTTTCTAATATATAATTACCTGAAAGACCTGAAAAATTATTAGATTATCTTCGCTGAAGCCGGAATTAGACAGGGGAATTGAATAAAATTTTCACAATGGAAATTTCGGAGGCAGAATCGATTTATCATATAAAAAGGGGGGCGGCGGCACCGCAGCAGAAATATTTTAAGATAATTGTATTTATATAAATACAAGACATAACCTGGGTTAATAAGTTTCGTCACGATTTTAACAAGGAATTCTTGTGTTCCATCCCTGTATTTATCTGATAAATGGAAGAATTTCCATAAAGAACACAGTATACAATGTGTAAGTTTCAATTGTTTCGATTCCTGAATTATGTTATACTGTACAAGATGGCAAAAATGCGATTGTCATATTTTGCCGGGAGAGATTAAGAATGTATAGAAAGAGGGTTAGTTAGATGGGTTTGGCTACATTTAAAGGCGGCATCCACCCTTACGAGGGTAAGGAACTGTCGATGAGTAAACCAGTATCGGTACTGCAGCCAAAAGGCGAGATGGTTTTCCCGCTGTCCCAGCATATTGGCGCGCCGGCTAAGCCACTTGTGGCAAAGGGCGACCATGTATTGGTTGGACAGAAGATCGGTGAGCCGGGCGGATTTATATCGGCCTGCATCATCAGCTCCGTTTCCGGAACAGTGAAGTCACTGGAACCGAGAATGGTTGCAAACGGCGCCATGGTGCCGTCCATCATTGTGGAAAATGATGGTATGTATGAGACGGTGGAAGGCTTTGGCGAAGATCGTGATCCAAAGACCTTATCCAAAGAAGAGATCCGTAATATCGTAAAAGAGGCCGGCATCGTAGGCTTGGGAGGCGCAGGTTTCCCGACTCATGTAAAACTGACGCCGAAGGACGAATCCGCCATCGATACGATCATCGTAAACGGCGCGGAGTGTGAGCCGTATCTGACGTCCGATTACCGCATGATGCTGGAGGAACCCTTAAGCATCATCAAGGGACTGAATGTCATCCTCCAGCTATTCGATAACGCCAAAGGGGTAATCGGTATCGAGAACAACAAGCCTGACGCCATTCAGAAGATGACGGAGCTCGTTAAGGACGAACCGAGAATTACCGTGTGTCCGCTTCTTACGAAGTACCCGCAGGGTGGTGAGCGTTCCTTAATTTATGCAGTTACGGGCAGAAAGATCAATTCCTCCATGCTTCCGGCAGACGCCGGCTGTATCGTGGACAACGTGGATACGGTTATTTCTATTTATAATGCAGTCTGTAAGACAACCCCGCTGATCCGCAGAATTATTACGGTAACGGGAGACGCGATTGCAAATCCGCAGAATTACAGTGTGCGGACAGGTACCAGCTATAAGGAACTTTTAGAGGCTTCCGGCGGCTTTAAGACAGAACCGGAAAAAATCATTTCCGGCGGACCGATGATGGGACAGGCACTGTTCAATTTAGAGATTCCGGTAACGAAGACCTCTTCTGCCCTTACTGCTATGACGAAGGACGAGGTGGCGATTCATGCTCCTTCCGCCTGTATCCGCTGCGGAAGATGCGTAAGCGTCTGTCCGAGCCATGTGGTTCCCCAGATGATGATGGACGCGGCGGAACGCTCCGATATCGAACGTTTTACCGCATTAAATGGTATGGAATGCTGCGAATGCGGCTGCTGTACGTATGTGTGCCCTGCGAAGAGACCTTTAACCCAGGCCTTCAAGGAAATGCGTAAAGTAGTTGCGGCAAGCAGAAAGAAAGCGTAGGAGGGTGAAGAATGAGTAAATTATTAAACGTATCATCATCACCTCATGTCAGGGACCAGGTAACAACGAGTAATATCATGCTGGATGTTGCGATTGCCATGATTCCTGCGACTGCGTATGGTGTAT
The DNA here is from genome assembly GCF_051132295.1 of Hungatella sp. SB206. Classification (NCBI taxonomy): domain Bacteria; kingdom Bacillati; phylum Bacillota; class Clostridia; order Lachnospirales; family Lachnospiraceae; genus Hungatella; species Hungatella sp. SB206. The sequence goes on from NZ_CP096603.1 coordinate 2,904,679, forward strand.
ATCAGTTCGGAATAAAAGCAGCACTTGTCATTCTTGTGACAGTCCTTTCCTGTGTGCTCAGCGAATATGTGTACGAGACACTTATGGGAAAACCAGTCACGATCAGCGACGGAAGCGCCCTGGTAACGGGTATGATCCTGGCGCTCAACATGCCGCCAAGCATCCCGTTATGGATTCCGGTACTGGGCGGTATCTTTGCTGTTATTGTTGTAAAGCAGTTATACGGCGGCCTTGGCCAGAACTTTATGAACCCGGCTCTGGCGGCCAGATGTTTCTTACTCATCGCATTTGCGGGCAAGATGACTACCTTCACATATAACGACGCGGTAGTAAGCCCGACACCGCTTGCAGCCTTAAAGGCAGGCCAGGCAGTGGATATTCCGGCTATGTTCATCGGCAAGATTCCGGGAACCATCGGCGAGGTATCCGTGATCGCCCTGCTGATCGGCGCAGCTTACTTACTGATTAAGAAGGTCATCACCATCCGGATTCCGGCGGCCTACTTAATCACCTTTGCAGTGTTTGTGTTTATTTTCGGCCAGCATGATCTTATGTATGTGCTTGCACATTTATGCGGCGGCGGTCTCATCTTCGGTGCGTTCTTCATGGCTACCGACTATGTAACCAGCCCGATTACACCGAAGGGCCAGATCCTGTTCGGTATTCTCTTAGGTGTGCTGACCGGCCTTTTCCGGTTGTTCGGCGGATCCGCAGAGGGTGTTTCCTATGCGATCATCATCAGCAACATTCTGGTGCCGCTGATTGAGAAGATTACCCTTCCAAAGGCGTTTGGAAAGGAGGGCAAGTAAGATGAAAAAAGGCGGATTCATGAAAGACGCATGGATTTTATTTGCAATTACCTTGATTTCCGGTCTGCTTCTGGGCGCTGTCTATCAGATCACCAAGGTCCCGATCCAGATGGCCGAGGCGAAAGAGAGTCTCCATAAGTATCAGATTGCCTATCCGGATGCGGTGGATTTTGTATTTGATCAGGCGATCCAGGATCAGGTGGCTGTATCCAAAGAAACTTTAAAGGAGCAGAAGCCTGAGTACGGCAATGTTGCGGTGAGCGTGGCCTTAAAGGCAGTGGATGCTTCCGGCAACGTAATCGGACACATCATAACGGCCTCCTCCGACGACAGCTACGGCGGAACCGTCAAGGTTTCCGTCGGAATCACCAATGAAGGACAGATTACCGGCGTGGAGCTCCTGGAAATCAGTGATACACCGGGACTTGGAATGAAGGCGACAGAGCCTGCGTTCAAGGATCAGTATAAAGATAAGTCAGTAGAAGAATTTACTGTGACGAAGACAGGCAGCACTTCCGATTCCGAGATCAACGCGATCAGCGGTGCGACCATTACTTCAAACGCAGTGACTCATGCAGTAGATGCGGCTCTTTACTTCGCAGCTAACTGCATACCGCAATAGGAGGTGGGATCATGAATAAATGTACAGAACGTTTATATAACGGCATCGTAAAAGAGAACCCTACCTTCGTCCTGATGCTGGGCATGTGTCCGACGCTGGCTGTTACGACTTCGGCCATCAACGGATTAGGTATGGGACTTTCCACAACCGTGGTTTTGATGTTTTCCAATATGCTCATCGCGGCGCTCCGCAAGATTATTCCCGACCGTGTCAGGATTCCTGCGTACATCGTCATCGTGGCAACCCTTGTTACCATCGTGCAGCTGCTTTTACAGGCCTATGTGCCCAGCTTAAACGCGGCTCTCGGTATCTATATCCCGTTAATCGTGGTAAACTGTATCATTCTTGGCCGTGCAGAGTCCTATGCATCCAAGAACCCGGTGATGGCTTCCACCTTCGACGGAATCGGTATGGGTCTTGGTTTTACCATTGCCCTTACAGCAATCGGCCTTGTGCGTGAGATTCTGGGCGCAGGCGCGGTCTTCGGAAAGGTGTTTATTCCGGAGGATTTCCATATTTCCATCTTTATTCTGGCTCCGGGCGCGTTCTTCGTGCTGGCTGTCTTAACAGCGCTCCAGAATAAGTTCAAGGCTCCATCGGCGACCAACGGCTCCGTTCCCCAGTCCAGACTGGCATGCGGCGGCGACTGTATGAACTGTTCCGGCTCTTCCTGTATGTCCAACCATGAGATTCTGGAGACAAGAAAGAGACAGGCAGAGGAGGATGCCCTGGCATCGAAGAAGGCCGACCTGGCTAAGAAGGAAGCGGAATTAAAGGCCGCTACCTCGAAAAAAGAAGAATAGGAGGATGGATAGATGAAAGAATTGTTTTTAATCGCGGTCGGCTCTGCACTCGTGAATAACGTAGTCTTAAGCCAGTTCCTCGGTTTATGTCCATTCCTTGGCGTTTCCAAGAACGTAAAAACTTCTGCCGGTATGGGCGCAGCCGTTATTTTCGTAATAACCATTGCATCGTTTGTAACCAGCGTGATCTATAAGGGAATTCTGGTGAATTTAAATCTGGAATTCTTACAGACCATCGTGTTTATCCTGGTCATCGCCGCACTCGTTCAGTTTGTGGAGATGTTCTTAAAGAAGTCCATGCCGCCGCTTTATGAGGCGCTGGGCGTGTACCTGCCTCTGATTACGACCAACTGTGCCGTACTCGGTGTGGCGTTAACCAACGTACAGAAGTCTTACAGCATTTTAGAGAGCGTTATCAACGGCGTGGGTACTTCCGTTGGATTTACCATCGCCATCGTAATGCTGGCTGGTGTGCGCGAGAAGATCGAGCATAACGATGTTCCGTATTCCTTCCAGGGATCGCCGATCGTGCTCATCACCGCGGGACTGATGGCAATCGCGTTTTTCGGATTTTCCGGATTAATTTAGGGGGAGGAGACGAAAATGATAACAGGTATTATCATAGCGGCAGCCGTAGTAGGTATCCTCGGTATTTTGATTGGTGTCTTCTTAGGTGTAGCCAGCGAAAAATTTAAAGTAGAAACAGATGAAAAAGAGATCCTCGTGCGCAACGAGCTGCCAGGCAATAACTGCGGCGGCTGCGGATACGCAGGCTGTGACGCTCTGGCAAAGGCAATCGCCGCGGGTGAAGCATCCGTGGATGCCTGTCCGGTAGGCGGAGCGGCGGCTGCGGGAAGAATCGGCGCCATCATGGGCGTGGACGGCGGAAACGCTGTGAAGAAAGTGGCTTTTGTAAAATGTAAGGGTACCTGCGATAAGACGAAGGTCCAGTACAACTACTACGGCATGGATGACTGCAAGAAGATCACAGTCGTTCCGGGCGCCGGAGAGAAAGCCTGCGTCTATGGCTGTATGGGATACGGTTCCTGTGTCAAGGCCTGCGCCTTCGATGCGATTCACGTGGTTGACGGTGTGGCTGTTGTCGATAAGGAGAAATGTGTGGCCTGCGGAAAATGTGTGGCCTCATGTCCGAACCATTTGATCGAACTCGTGCCGTATACGGCGGAGCACCTCGTTCAGTGTAACTCCCATGACAAGGGCAAAGATGTAAAGGCAAAATGTGAATCAGGCTGTATCGCCTGTACCTTATGCACGAAGCAGTGTGAGTTTGATGCGATCCATATGGATAATAATGTGGCGGTCATCGACTACGAGAAGTGTACCAACTGTGGAAAGTGCGCGGCGAAATGTCCGGTGAAGGTTATTATTTAATGCATAAAAGAGAATGCGCAGTTTTGTGTGCATGATGGGAAACGGAGTACCGGAGACGGTGCTCCGTTTCTGCATCCGCTGGGGAGCACGTTACAATTCACGGCCCAACCGCGGGCCTCTGCCGTCTGGTGCTGTCGGTTCACGCGCACTTGTTCTCTTGTCGCCGGACAGCCGTATCAACTCCGCAATTTCAAAGTCTGCTGCCTCACGTGAATTACCCATAATCCAGGCCAAATATTCCTCAGAAGTAATAATTTGCAGTAGTCTATCAAGTCCGTAGTTTTCCCCGCACAAAATCAAGTCATACTTTTTGAAAGGACGGAATGAAGTAACGGGACAAGTTGTTTTGTAATGCCTGTGGTATCCAAAATGGCGCCAGACTTTCCCAAAATGTGCGGTAAGGAGTTGTGACGCAATACGTTTTCTATTCTTTTAATCGATAAAATATAAAAAACTGTTGACAGTTTATACTGTAATATGTATTATTACAGTATAAACTGTAACTTAAATTATAACAGTAGTGGCGCCGGTAGTGATAACAGTAGCAACAGCAGTAACAATAGCAGTAATCGCAGCAGTAATCGCAGCAGCAACACACCAGCAACAGCAAAACAAGTCTAAGTATACGGCCACAGAGCTCACCATAGAAAGCTGGCGGGATTGTCAGCGCGTGAAAAGGGAGGCGACCGGTCCAAAACGAAAGGAGTATTCAGTATGAACACAAGAGAACACACAGAGATGAAGATGAGGGGCAGCGCGGATGTATCGTATCTTGGAAGAACCGTGGATGAGATGGTATGGGAGTTTATGGAGGAACAGGAGATCCCGGGACTGACCCTGGCGATTGTTCAGGCGCCCTATATTCCGCGGGTTGTGGGATACGGATTTTCAGATGCCGGACAGAAGCGTCTTGCATCGGTGAATACACTTTGGCCGGCAGGCCCTATTTCCCAGGGATATGCGGCGGTGGCGGTCATGCAGCTGTACGAGGACGGAAGCGTGGAATTGGACGCGCCTGCCGCAGCGTATGTGGATTCACTCCCGGAACAGTGGAAGAGCATTACGGTTCGTCAATTGCTTCATCACGCTTCGGGGCTTGCGGATTACAGGAAGCAGGAGGGATTCAGCTTTACGAGAGAGTGGACGTTTGAAGAACTGGTCGGTCTGACTGCAGATCTGCCTCTTCAGTTTGAACCCGGAACAGAGGTGGCTCAGAGTGCAACGAATTTCCTTCTTCTGACCGAAGTGGTCGAGAGAGTGAGCAATATGGCGTACCAGGAATTCGTCAGGAAGAATCAGTTTGAACTCCTTGGGCTTAAGCATACATCGTTTTCGGAGGGCCTCTCAGCATTTCATCAGGAGGATTTATCCTTGAGTGAATACGTTCACCAGATCTTCAAGACCGACGGCTGGTATATTGATCCGGCGGAGACGGCTGTCAGCTACCAGAGCGACGGAAGTGCGTTTCCGCAGATGCATTCCTCCGCTCTCCGCGGTTTTGGGGACGTGTGGGCGTCGGCGCAGGATATCTCCTTCTGGGATATCGGTCTTGCAGGCGGTGTCCTGATCAAAAAACCGGAAGACAGAGCGGTTGTCTATGCGTCATGGACGCTTCCCGATGGACGGACCGTTCCGGGCAGCGCCGGATGGCAGTTCTACCATCACAGAGGCCTGATGGATATCAAAGGCTCCGTACCCGGATTTTCCTCTTTCTTAAGCCGCTTTACCCATCCAGAGGAATTGGTATGCGTCACCCTGATGGCAAACAAGGAGGGCGTGGATTTCACGAATCTGGGAAGAAAGATTGCCGGCGCCTTCGGAGATCTCCTGTCCACCAATTACGATGATACGCGGCTGTTCCTGATGGAAGGCCAGTTCTCGGCAGATGAGACGGTAAACAGGCTGGAGAAGCAGTTAAATGCACTGGATATCCCGGTGTTTGCCAAATTCGATCATGCAAGGAACGCAGCGGAGGCCGGATTGGAACTGAGACCGACAACGGTTCTCGTGTTCGGAGCACCGAAGGTTGGAACCGGACTCATGCAGGCGGACCAGAGCATCGCGCTGGAGCTTCCTCTGAAGATCGCGGTATGGGAAGATGAAGCGGGAAGCACCTGGCTGGCATTTCCTAAGATGAAACCAGTGGCGGAGGAATACATCCTGGGAGATCACCCGGTGATCAAAAATATGCAGAAGCTTCTGGAAAGGCTGGTAAAGAAGGCTGCGAATCTGTATGAAAGCTGATAGAAGAAAAAAACGCTGTGCTGTCCGAGGAAAGGGACAGCACAGCGTTCTTTTTTTGTGTGTATCAGGCTTCCGCTTTAATTCTTGTGATCTCGCTCTGGATTTCCACCATCCGGCGTCGTTCCGTATGCTTTTTTGATAAAATCATAGACATACAAGTTAAACCCTGTATGGCCTGTTTACAGTACAAGTTAAAAAATATTTAAAAATAGTTCTATAAGCTTTGTGCAAAATATAAAAATAAACATCAAAAAGACAAGAAATATGCTTCACGTGAGTCATATAAAATAGTACAATATGCACTATGACTCATCTGTGCACATGAGAAATCATTGAAATAAATGACGAATTCTTTAGAATAATGGTTAGGGAGGAAATAATCCAGTGATTACAAGAGAAGATGTAGCAAAAAGGGCCGGCGTATCGGTCAGTGCGGTTTCCAGAACAATGAACGGCAGAGGATATGTTTCAAAGGACAAGAAGGAAGCGATCTATAAAGCGGTGGAGGAACTGGGCTACAGGCCGAATCCCCTGAGCAATTCCCTGAAAAACAGACAGACTTATCAGCTGTGCTTTTTTGGTTCGGATATCTACAATTCCTTTTATACAGAGCTGTTCAATAAAATGTCCGATTATGCCATGGATCGCGGGTACACGTTGTTCTACTTTTCTAATTTCAGTGTGGAACGGGTAAAAACCATGCTGATGGATGGAATGATAGTAGAAAACGACAATGTGGCAGAGGAGGTACAGGCATTTTTAGGAGAACAGTTTTATATGCCGATTGTTACCGCCTCCTACGGAGTACCTGTCAAAAATTTAAAAAGGATTCCATATGTGGATGTAGATACGTACGATGCTGTGGAGATTGGACTTGCCTATCTAAGAGAGATGGGGCATAAAAAGATTGCCTTTGCTACGTTGTATGATTTCTTTTATGACAGCCGTTTACATCCGAGGCATGTGGCATTCAGTAATCTGATGAAGCCTGTTTATGGAAAACGATTCAGGGATTATATAATCGACAATATTGGAAATACGAGACCAGCTTTTGCCAGAGAGAATTTTTTCGAGGAAGGTATGAGCTGTGCTGACCGGTTCCTTGAACGGAAATGTGAGGCGACTGCCATTTTCTGCTTTAATGATGAATTTGCTATGGGTATGCTGAGGCGCTTTGAACAACTGAATATCAAGGTTCCTGATGATATATCAATTCTCGGCATTGACGGTATTGAAAACAGAAAGTATGTGACACCGTTTCTTTCTTCTGTGTCTTTAAATATCAGGGAGCAGGCTGAGTGCTGCGTCAGTACCTTGCTGGATATGATTGAGGGGCGTAGAGTAAACTATTTTAACTCCTTCAAACCGCATCTGAGTGAGGGGGATTCGGTAAAAAAATTGTAACTCAATAATTATGATTTATAAATTTAAAGGAGGAATTTAAACTATGAAAAAGAACGGACTACAAAGAAATTTGGCGCTGACCATGGCTGCGGTTATGGCGTTGTCTTTGACTGCCTGCGGCACATCATCAAATACCGGTAGTGACAAGACAACGGTGTCGGGTGATGGCCAGCAGACTGCCAGTATGCCCGCAGATCCGGCGGACTTAAAGGGATCTATCATCGTGGGTGGCTGGCCTTCTGGAGATGATGGCTTTAAAGCAGCTCTGAATGGATTTCATGATAAATATCCAAATATTGAAGTGGAATTCCAGTTTACCGATACAACCAGCCACCACCAATCCCTGGCTACCTCCCTGGCAGCAGGCTCAGGGGCTCCTGATGTGGCGATGGTTGAAGGCGCTTACATTGCCCAGTACCGCGATTCCAAAGCTCTTACCAATCTTTTAGACGAGCCTTTCAACGCGGAAAAATATAAAAATGATTTTGTTGCTTTAAAATGGGATCAGGCGTATTCTGTTGATAAGTCCCAATTTGTTGCAGTACCATGGGATGTGGGACCTTGCACGTATTTCTACCGCACTGATGTGTTTGAAGAATGTGGACTTCCTACCGACCCAGCTGAGGTGGCAGAACTTATGAGTACCTGGGATGGCGTTTTGAAAGCTGCAAAAGCCGTCAATAAGCCGGGCGAGAGATGGCTCGTTCCCAATGCAGCCTACTTCTATCAGCTGATGTACTGTAACAGGGATTACTATGATGAGAAAATGAATTTGAAACTGGATCGTGAGGGCGATCTTGACTGCTTAAATGCGATTATCGATTTAAGAGCGGATCAACTGGATATGAACGTGGATATGTGGAGCACGGAGGCTTATGCGGCCTATGCAAGCGGCGCTTGTGTTTCAGTGGCAACCGGAGGCTGGTTTGGTGGATTTTTAAAAACAGATATTGATCCGGACGGTACCGGACATTGGGGAGTTGCCGAACTGCCAGGTGGAATTCCTCACTGTAACTGGGGTGGTTCTTTCCTTGTAATTCCGGAACAGAGCAAGAATAAAGAAGCGGCGTGGGCGTTTATTGAGTACATGCTCTGCAGCGCGGAACCGCAGAATGAGATGCTGGAAGCAGTTGATTATTTTCCCGCATATACGCCTGCCTATGACAACACGGCGATCTATGATGCAGAAGATCCATATTTTGGCGGACAGAAGACAAAAGCACTCTGGGCCTCCATCTCCGAGGATTTGGAACCTGTATTTAATACTATTATGGATGTAACGGCCGAGGGGTGTATCTACAATTCCGTTAATGCCGGTCTTAATCAGGGTCTTGACGCTCAGGGGATCAAGGATCTTCTCGCAAAGGATATCGAAGATGCTACCGCAGAGCTTAAAAATCAGCAGATCCAGGTATATAAGGATGCCGGTTTATGGAATGAATAGAAGGAGGAGCAGCGATGGGGAAAAAGAGAAGAGGGAGAAAAGGATTCTTAAAAGTCCTCTATGAAAACAGAGTCGCATACGTGTACATAGCACCATTTTTTCTGCTGTTTGCGATATTTAGTTTATTTCCGATCGCCATGGGCTTCGGACTCAGTTTCTTCCGATGGGATGGAATGTCAGCTATGCATTTTATCGGGTTAGAAAATTACTTGAACTTATTTAAGGATGTGCTGTTTTGGAAGGCGCTTAGAAATACGCTGGTCATTGGAATTATTGCACATATTCCTATCCTATTTGGAGGACTGGTGCTGGCCTATATCCTGAATGCAAAGCTGATTCGGGGAGAGAACATTTTTAAGACAATTTATTTTATGCCCATGGTTACCAGTTCCGTTGCAATTTCAATTATATTTATGCAGCTTTTTAGTAATAACTACGGACTGATTAACTTTATTGGAAGCTTTTTCGGGTTTGGTAAGGTGAACTGGCTGGGAGGTGACGGATCGCTCATTAAAGTGGCAGTAATCGTTATGTTTGCATGGAAGTGGATTGGCTGGAACATGGTTATCTACCTCGCGGGGATGCAGGGGATCAGCCATGACATCTATGAGGCATCCAGAATCGATGGGGCAAGCCATATACAGACAATCTCCAAAATTACGATTCCACTGCTTAAACCGATTATAATTTTCACATTGATCCAATCCACCATAGGAATGTTTAACCTCTTTACGGAACCATTTATTCTGACGAATTCCAGCTGGACAGGGGGAATCAACAATGGCGGCCTTACACTGATGATGTATCTGCTTAATAAAGCGCCTCAGGGAGGTACAGCTTATGGCTATGCGTCGGCTGTTGCCTATGTGATTACAGTGTTCATTGTACTGTTTTCCGTAATCCTTAACAAGATGTCCAAGGACAGACAGCCGGTGAAGAGGAGGAGATAAACGATGAAGTATGTGAGAAAAGCAATTCTGTATCTGGTATTGGGGCTCATTGCGCTGATTATGCTGCTTCCATTTTATATGATGTTTGTTATGTCCAGCCTCACGACCAACGAGATTTATTCTTTTCCGCCTCATATCTGGTTCGGCAGCAGTCTGGTGAAGAATTTTCATACCATGATGGGGCAGATCGATATTGTAAAGGCATTTATCAATAGCTGTATCATTTCGATTTCCTATACATTTCTCTGCCTGCTGTTTTGTTCTATGGGCGGTTATGCGTTTGCAACGTATGATTTTCCGGGAAAGAACAAGCTGTTTGCCACTCTGCTGGGAACGATGATGATTCCGTTTACCGCCGGTATTATACCATGGTTTATGATGATGTCGAAATTCGGCTGGATCAATAGCTATCAGGCACTTATTATTCCGAACTGTGCCAATGCGTTTGGTATTTTCTGGATGCGCCAGTATTGTCAGAACAATGTCCCGATCTCCCTTAGAGAAGCGGCTAAGATTGATGGATGCAGCGAGTGGACGATTTTCTTCAGGGTTATAAGCCCAATACTGATTCCTGCGTATTCGGCTCTCGGGATTATGCAGTTTGTAAATACATGGAATGACTTTATGCAGCCTTTGCTGATACTCCGTAAACCAAGCATGCAGACATTGCCGCTGGCTTTGAAATCTATGGTCTCTGACCGCGGTAATGACTACGGCGCGATTATGCTTGCCAGTACCTGCGCGGTTTTGCCTTTGCTGGCGGCTTTCCTGTGTGCGTCAAAGTTCTTCATGTCAGGGCTGACGTCGGGAGCGGTAAAAGAGTAGGTGCAGCATAAAAAATAAGATAAGTTTAATTATACATAAAGGAGACGAAATACTATGGGCATTCATTTTGGAGTCGATTATTACCCGGAACACTGGCAGAGAGATCGGTGGGAGACCGATGCTGAACTGATGAAGGAGATGGGGCTTACGGTAGTCCGAATGGCTGAATTTTCCTGGCACAAGCTGGAACCGCAGGAAGGAAAGTATGACTTTGCATGGCTGGACGATGCCATTGACCTGCTGGGCCGCTACGGAATCAGGACGATTGTGGGAACGCCTACGGCCGCTCCGCCTGCCTGGATGGCAAACCGCTATCCTGAGATTCTTCCGGTGGACCGGGAGGGACGGATAAGAGGCTTTGGGGGGCGTCACCATGACTGCCAGTCCAATGCCGTATACCGTGGGTTTGTGCGGAAAATTGTGACCGCTATGGCCGTTCATTATAAAGATAATCCGAATGTCATCGGATGGCAGCCGGACAATGAGCTGGGAAACAGCCATCATGATTTGTGTATGTGCGAAAGCTGCCGGAAGAACTTCCAGGGATGGCTCGAAAAGAAATACGGTACTGTGGACCGTTTGAATGAAGCCTGGGGCAATGCCTTCTGGAGCCAGGAGTACAATGAATTTTCGGAAGTATTTACACCGAGGATTACAGTGACAGGTGAAAACCCATCCGCTATGCTGGACTGGAAATGCTTCTGTTCTGACTTGATTGTGGATTTCATGAAGGAGCAGACCGATATTATCCGCAAACACTGCCCGAACCATTTTATTACCCATAATTACATGGGCTTTGCCGATAAGGTGGACTACTATGATTTGGGAAAGGAACTGGATTTTGTCAGTCATGACCAGTATCCCGGCGGATTTTTTGCCGATGAGTCCCATGGACGCGGCGATATCCTGGCCTCCACCCTGGATGTGGTAAGAAGCTACAAAAATAAAAACTTCTGGATCATGGAGCAGCAGTCAGGAATCACCGGCTGGGAAGTGATGGGGCGTGCGCCGGCGCCGGGGCAGCTTTCCCTGTGGTCCCTCCAGTCGGTGGCTCACGGAGCCGATGCGGTGGTGTATTTCCGCTGGAGAGTCTGCGCAATGGGGACGGAGCAGTACTGGCACGGAATTCTGCCTCACAGCGGTAATCCCGGCCGCAGATATTATGAGCTGAAGGAGATGATACGGAAGGCAGCTCCATTGATGGAAAAGATGGAGGGCTCCATGCCCGCTCCGGAAGTCGGCATCGTATATTCGTTCCGGCAGAATTACGCCCTTCAGATTCAGCCGCAGAATCCCAATATGTCTTATACTGAGCAGATTCAGGAGTACTACAGGGCATTTTACGACAGACAGATTCCGGTGGATTTCGTGCCGGATGACGGGGATTTCGGCAAATATAAGCTGCTTGTCGCGCCGCTTCAGTATCTGATGAATTCCGAACTGGAGGAACGTTACTTCCGTTATGTGAAAAACGGCGGCCATTTAGTCCTTACCATGCGAACCGGAGTGAAGGATGAGACCAATATCTGTATGACCGACCGGGAAGTTCCGGGACGGCTGTCTGAGCTTACAGGCTCGGAGGTATTGGATTATGACTGCTTAAGAGATGCAAGAGTATCGGCGGTTTTTCAAAATGAAAGCCACACAGCCCGAAACTGGTGTGACATCATAACCGTGAAGGAGGGAGCGGAGGTCCTTGCAGTCTATGCCAGTGAATTTTATGCGGGAGAGCCTTGCGTTACTAAGAATGAATACGGACAGGGCTGCTGTTACTACATCGGAACGGAGCCTGACGAGGCGTTCATGGCGGCCCTGGTCCGGTATATGACAGATTCTGCAGGGATCGCAGCGTTGGGAAATGCGGATAAAGGTGTAGAGCTTGCCGCCAGAGAAAAAGCTGATCGCAGATGGATCTTTGCTATGAATCATACAGACAGGGAGAGGACTTACTCCGTGGATTCCTCCTACCGGCTGGTCTATGGCGAAGAGGCAGGAAAGCTTAATGGGTATGAGGTACAGATACTCGAGAGGAAGATTTAAAATGGCAGCATAGCTGCTGTGTTATTCTGGGTTTTGTATTCTGGACTCAGAACGTGGATTGAAATAAGGTAATCGGAGATTCTGATGATATGTGAGGCCGTCTTAGGATTACCGCTTACGGCCGCCGAAACTTTTCGTTACCCGAATATACATAAAAATGACCGGGAGTGCCGGACACAGAATGTGAGTGTCCGCTGCTCACGGTCATTTTTATGGCAGACGGGAGCTAGTACAGCATTGCATAAGTTCCGGTGAATTCTGCACTCGCTATTCACGCCAGGACCACGCCCAATTCCTGTCATAATTCCATGATACATTCAACTGGTGGAGAAACGCTGCAGCTTGTTAATCAGCATAATTAACGACCGCTCGTTACCGAATCCAATGATTTGAAAATCTTCTATGGGGAGAGGAGTGCGGCGGTAAAAAAATAATATTATTGCGATAAAAACGGTAAAATTTTACTGAAGGAAAACGGTAAAATATAATTGCAAGCACATTTGGTTAAAAAATAGTCAATTCTATTATGATAAATGCACAAAAATGAGGCAGCGAAATCATGCATAATATTGAAAATGTGATTTTTGCTTAGTAAAATATTGAATATTTTACTAATGTGTGTTACGATGTATTTACCAAAAGTTAAGGAGGAAATAATTATATGAAAAAGACAATTGCGGTGATTGCGGCTCTTTCTGTGGCGGCTGTGACAGTACTGAGCGGGTGTGGGGCGAAGGCTGACAGCCAGGCAAACGGCGGCAAGGTAAAGATCCGTTTTGCATCGTGGGATAATGCAGAGGATCTGGATAAGCAGCAGGCGCTGGTAGACCAGTTTAACGCCAGCCACGATGACATCGAGGTCTCGCTGGAAGCTTACGGAAGTGAGTATGATACAAAGATCAGCGCCGGCATGGGATCGGGAGATACGCCGGACGTGCTCTACATGTGGGATTACCCATCCTACTATGAAGGCCTGGAACCGCTGGATTCCTACATAGAAAAAGAGGGCGCGGATTATAAGGACAACTACTACGACGCGTTATGGCCATATAACTCCAAGGGAGATTCGGTCTATGGCATTCCGGTAGGCTTTACCACACACGCGCTGTTTTATAATAAGGATATTTTCGCACAGGCGGGAGTCGCTGAACCGACCAATGACTGGACATGGGACGATCTGATGGCGGCAGCGAAGACGATCACCGATAAGGTGGACGGCGTGAAGGGCTTTTCCTTCCAGATGAAGCCGGATCCATACGATTATGAGATGTATTTATGGAGCAACGGAACCGCGTTTGTGGATAAGGACGGAAACCTCGATGGAAATTTAAACTCCGACAAGGCAGTTGACGCTGTCTCCATGTTCCAGAATATGGAAAAGGACGGATACGCAGTGGCTACGGAGAAGAACGGTACAGACGAGTTCAGAAGCGGCCAGACTGCCATGTATATCTACGGCGCATGGTCAATCGCTTCCTTTAATGAGGATGGCTTAAACTACGGTATCGTCGATATTCCGGCATTTGCGGGAGCGGGCCATGATTCCGTCAGCATCTTAAGCTCCTCAGGCGTATCGATTTCCAAGGATTCCAAGAACAAAGACGCCGCCTGGGAGTTTGTGAAATACTGGACAGGCGAGGAGATGAACAAGGCGAGAATCGGCTATGAGCTCCCTGCTTTAAAGTCTGTCGTAGAGTCCGAAAAGATCCTGGACGATCCGGCCAACGCTCCATTCTATTCCATGCTGGAGCAGAGCAGCGGTTACACACCTGCAAGCTTTATTGTAGACAACTGGTCCGAGCTTAAGGACACCCTGGATCTGACCTTTGAGCGTGTCTATAACCCGAGTACCATGGAAGATCCGGCAGCCGTACTGAATGAGGCGGTATCCGAGATGCAGTAAACTGCAGACATTCCCCGCGGCAGGCAAACCCTGCGCGGGGAACTTAAATGGAGGTAAATCATGGAGAAGAAAAGTTTCCTTAGAAAGGCAACTCCCTATCTGTTCATCCTGCCGTGGATCATCGGGTTCATCGTCTTTACAGCAGGCCCCTTAATTCTGTCGCTGGTGATGAGCTTTTTTGACTGGCCGATCACGTCGACGCCCACGTTCCGGGGACTGGGGAATTATGTGGAAATGTTTACAAAGGATAAACAGTTTTACAAATCTCTGGTCATCACATTAAAATATGCCGCAATCTTCGTACCCCTTAACATGATTATTGCCCTGTTCCTGGCCATGCTGATCACGCAGCCGGTAAAGGGTGTCAAAATTTACAGAACCATTTTCTATATCCCCGCAGTCGTATCCGGCGTTGCCATCTCCATCATCTGGGGATGGATTTTAAACGGCAACTACGGCGTGTTAAACTATCTGCTCTCCCTGCTGGGAATCGAAGGCCCCAACTGGCTGGTGGATCCTTCCTGGGCGCTTCTGGCTGTTATTCTGGCCAGCGCGTTCGGCGTGGGGACCATGATGCTGATATTCTATACGGATATCAAGAGCATTCCCATCGATTTATATGAGGCTGCTTCCCTGGACGGCGCCAGCCCGGCGAGACAGTTCTTTTCCATCACACTGCCGATTATCACGCCAACGATTCTGTTTAACTTGATTACATCGTTAATCAGCTCATTCCAGCAGCTGACCCTCGTCATGCTGCTCACAAACGGCGGACCGTTAAAATCTACATATTTCTACGGGATGTTTACCTACAACAACGCGTTCAAGCACCACAAGCTGGGATACGCAAGTGCCAACGCATGGGTGATGTTTGTCATTATCCTGTTCCTGACAGCCCTCGTATTCAAGTCCTCCTCTGCATGGGTATTCTATGAGACCGAGGCCAAGAATTCCAAGAAGACCAAGAAAGGCAGGAAGTAATTATGAGTATGTCGAAAAAATCAAAGATCATCATCTACGTGCTTTTGACCATTATGGCCCTCTATTTCCTGTCACCGTTCGTCTATATGCTGTTTACCACATTTAAGACGGAGGCGGAAGCCATCGCCTATCCGCCTAAGATGTTCCCGAAGAAATGGCTGGTGGAAAACTACTTAAACGCATGGAACGCACAGCCCTTCGGACGTTACCTCTGGAATTCCATTGTGGTAACGGTCGGAACCACGGCGGGACAGATTATCTCCTGTTCGCTGGTGGCCTATGGCTTTGCAAGATATAATTTCAAAGGCAAAAATGTCCTGTTCATGATTCTGCTGTCCACCATGATGATCCCCTGGGATGTGACGATGATCCCGCAGTATATGGAATTCAAGATATTTGGCTGGATCAATACCTTAAAACCGCTGATCGTACCGGCCTGGTTCGGTTCTGCCTACTATATTTTCCTGATGAGGCAGTTCCTGATGGGCGTGCCGAAGGACTTTGAGGAGGCGGCCAGAATTGACGGCGCCAATGCATTCCAGATTTACTGGCGGATTTTTATGCCGATCATGAAGCCGCAGTTAATCTTAGTCGGCGTTTTGAATATGATCACCGTGTGGAACGACTACCTGGGGCCACTCATTTTCTTACAGGACAGGAGTAAATTCACCCTGGCTCTCGGGCTGGCATCCTTTAAGGGTGTTCACAGCACAAAGATCATACCGATGCTCTGTATCACAGTCATCATGATTCTGCCCCCGATCATTGTATTCCTCTTTGCACAGAAACACATCGTGGAGGGAACGAGCGGAGCGATTAAATAGTAACAATTCAGACGGCTTATCTTCTTGACCGAAAAAGCCGGTCAAGAAGCATCGAATATTCATCCGATGTGGCAATTGGTGAAGAAAGCCGCTTACAAGCAAGCTTGACGCAGCTTTTTTCACCAAATGCCCCGCCGTCTGAACTGTTACATTAAATAATAGGAGACAACTATGGAAAGACGTAAAAAGAAACGATGGGAAGATGAGACAATCACAGGAATCGAAAGACGCGGAGCCAGAACCTCATTTTATAGGGATTCCGCCAGACATGTAAGCTTAAACGGCGACTGGAAGTTTCTGTATCTGGAAGCGCCGGAATTTTCTCCGGCTGGATTTGAAGAGCCGGGAAGCGGGACGGGATGGGATACTATCGATGTCCCTTCCGTATGGCAGATGCGCGGATACGATCATATGCACTATACGGATGTCCTGTATTTATTCCCGGTCAATCCCCCATACGTACCGTCGAAGAATCCTACGGGCATCTATAAGAGAAGCTTTGTTCTGGACGACGCCTGGTTTGCGGGAGATACGATTCTCAAATTCCACGGGGTGGACAGCGCCTGTGACATCTGGGTCAATGGCGTCCACGCCGGTTACAGCAAGGTGAGCCGTCTGCCCGCAGAGTTTGATGTCACCTCTCTGGTGAAGCCGGGAGAAAATGACGTCACAGTCCGTGTATACAAGTGGTCGGACGGAACGTATCTGGAGGACCAGGATATGTGGTGGCTTTCCGGAATTTACAGGGACGTGGAACTGATTAACGAGCCTAAGAAGGCGGTTCTGGACTGCCGCGTGACGACGGTTCTGGATACGGCCAGCGAATGCGGCCGGGCCGCCATCGACCTGACAGTAAAGGGAGCCGGAAGCGGAACCTGGAGCCTGCTTGACGGGGAACGCCTGATGGCAGAGGGGGACTTTACCTCCTACGGAGACCAGAAGGAGATAAGAATCACAGCCGAAGCCGGAGAGGTGCGGCCATGGACTGCGGAGACCCCTTATCTATACCGGATCAGAATCCGGTTTGAGGACCATGAGATTACGGTCCGGACCGGTTTCCGTACCATAGAGATCAAAGACGGTAATTTTACCGTCAATGGAACCGCCATCCTGTTAAATGGTGTCAACCACCACGACTACAGTCCGACCGAGGGACGCACCGTAACGTATGAGCAGATGAAGGCCGATGTGATTCTGATGAAACAGCACAACATCAACGCGCTGCGGTGTTCCCATTATCCGGCTGCCGACTGCCTTTACGATCTGTGTGACGAATACGGCCTCTATGTGATTGACGAGGCGGATCTGGAGTGCCACGGTTTCGAATGGGTGGAAAATTATACCTGGATTTCCGATGATCCTGCGTGGGAGACTGCCTACGTGGACCGTGCCGTCCGCATGGTAAGACGGGATTTCAACCATCCCTCCATCATCATGTGGTCCCTCGGCAATGAATCCGCCTTCGGCTGTAATTTCGTGAAGAGCGCGGAAGCGGTGCGGACGATGGATCCGTCCAGACTGGTCCACTACGAGGGCGATTTCGAGGCGGAGGCGGCGGACGTCTACTCCACCATGTACACCTGGCTGGATAAGCTGGAAGAGATCGGCCGCGGCGAAAAGGGAAATCAAAAACCCCATGTCATGTGCGAATACGGCCATTCCATGGGAAACGGAGCCGGCTGTCTAAAGGCCTACCAGGACCTGTTCCGCAAATACAAACGGCTGCAGGGCGGTTTTATCTGGGAATGGTACGACCACGGATTCCTCACAAAGGATGAGGAAGGCCATGAATATTACCGGTACGGCGGCAGCTACGGAGATTTCCCCAACAACGGGAATTTCTGTATCGACGGCCTTCTGATGCCGGACCGCACGCCGTCGCCGGCGCTTTTCGAGTACCGGCAGGTGATTGCCCCGGTGGAAATCCAGAAGAAGACGGGCAGCGGGCGCGAGATTCTTTTAAAAAACTGGTATGATTTTAGCGGCCTGTCCCATCTTAGCGCAAAATGGTGGATTTCCTGTGACGAGACCGTACAGGAAGAGGGCGTGATCGAAGATCTGAATGCCGGGCCGGGAGAGGTCTGCCGTCTGGAAATTCCATACCGGCCGTTTATGCCGGAGAGCAATACGGATTACTACTTAAATGTGTCGGTCTGTCTGAAGGAAGACGCCCCCTACGCCGGAAAGGGCCACGAAGTATCCCGCGGGCAGTTTCTGCTTAAGGAGCATCTGGAGACAGCCGTGCTCCATGAGGCAGGCGGCCGCCTTGTGACGGAGGAGGACGGTATCTTCTTCAAAGTAAAGGGCGAATCGTCGGAGGTGGTGTTCCATAAGATATACGGCCGGCTGGATCGCTGGACGGTGGCTGGAAAGCCATGCGTGACGGCGGGGCCTGAGGTGACGGTTTACCGGGCAACCATAGACAACGATATGTATAAGAAGGATGACTGGATGAACAAATACTTCATACAGCTTCCGGATGAGCAGATGGAGTATTTCAGGACCGAAGAGCATGAGAACCGTGTCGATGTGATGATCGGTACGTATTTTGGCTGCTTAAACCAGTCGTGGGGATTTTTGTGCGACTATCACTATACAGTGTATGGAGACGGCGCTGTGACCTGCCGCCTGGAAGGAAAGCAGATTCAGCGCGGGAAAGCGGAGCCGGGATTTCTGCCCCGCATCGGAATCCGGATGAAGGCGTCAAAGGACCTTCAGAAGGCCGCTTGGTACGGCCTTGGCTTCCAGGAGAATTATGCGGACAGCAGGGAAGCGGCATTTATGGGAGTCTACCGTTCCGATGTGGATGGCATGTCCACCAATTACGTATATCCGCAGGAAAACGGTCATCGGGAAGAGGTCTCCTGGTACTCGCTTGGCGACGGGGAACGCAGTCTTCTGGTGACGGCGGATCAGCCTCTGGGGCTGAATATCCACAATTACACGGAGGAGAGCCTGGAAGAAGCAAAGTATCCGTGGCAGATCAAAGAGGCGGAGGATGTGATCATCCATATGGACTACCTCCATTCCGGTCTGGGAAGCAACAGCTGCGGCCAGGAACAGGAAGAGGCGTATAAGGTAAAACGCCAGGATTTTGTCCTGAGCTTTACCATGCGGGCAGTTGATGCGGCGGAAGATGTAGCACAGTCGAAAATAAAATATCTGGATTAAAGGAAGGAAGCGTGGAAAAGACGTGATAAGAGAGCGATTTTCAGAACACATAAGGAATTACTTAAGCGATGACTCGTGGATGATCCTCGAGGATCATTACGATCCGGAGGAGAATTTAAAATACGAAAGCCTTTTCTGCCTTTCCAATGGATATCTGGGAACGAGAGGCGCCTACGAGGAACGGGCGGCGAAGAGTATTCCCTGTACCTATATTAACGGCGTTTTTGATAAATCAGAGACCTTCATGAGAGAACTGGCCAATTTACCGGACTGGCTGGGGATAAAGCTCTATGTGGAGAAGGAGCTGATCGGCATTGAGACGTGCAGAGTCCTGGAATTTTCCAGGGCTCTGGATATGAAGCACGCACTGCTGGCCAAACGGTTTGTCCTGGAAGATAAGAAGGGGAGGAGGACCGAGGTGGAGGGAATCCGGATGGTAAGCCGGGCAAACGTCCACCGCATGGGAATCCGCCTCTACGTGACGCCGTTAAACTACAGCGGGATCATCGAGGTGGAAAATATCATCGATGGCTCTGTCATAAACTTCTGCGATGCGCCTCGCTTTAAGGTGAAGCATACCAGGCTGCTCACAAACTGCCCGCTTAGCGACAAAGGCGCCTATGTGGAGGTGACGACGAGAGACCGGAAGCTCTGCGTGGGAACCGGAAGCCTTATGGAGGCCTACGCCGGGGGCAGACCCGTGATGAAGAACCGGAGCTTCGGGGCGTTTGGCGAAACCGCCGTGGAATTTCAGGACTTTGACGCAGAAGAGGGAAAGGCTGTGGAGGTAGTAAAATACGCCTCCGTCTATACGGAACGCGAAGTCCCGGATTATGAGCTTCACTGCCGTGTGAGAGACGAGATCAAAGGCTTTGCCGCCGACGGCTTCGAGACGGAGATGAGCCGCCACATCGAGGTGTACGCCCGCATGTGGGGTGAGGCCAACATCGAGATCCGAGGCGATTTTGATCTGGACCGCGCCGTTCGTTTTACCCTCTTCCATCTGATGAGCACGGGCAGCGAGCACGACGACAGGGTCAACGTGGGAGCCAA
This sequence comes from Hungatella sp. SB206, assembly GCF_051132295.1. Classification (NCBI taxonomy): domain Bacteria; kingdom Bacillati; phylum Bacillota; class Clostridia; order Lachnospirales; family Lachnospiraceae; genus Hungatella; species Hungatella sp. SB206. The sequence goes on from NZ_CP096603.1 coordinate 2,925,144, forward strand.
GCTTTTGAGCGGCGAGGAATACGGAGGCCATGCGTTCTGGGATACGGAGCTGTTTATGCTGCCGTTCTTTGCCTGCGTGTTCCCGGACACGGCCAGGAATCTGGAAAACTACCGGTACCGCCTTCTGGATGCGGCAAGAGCCAATGCGTCAAAGAATGGCTACCGCGGGGCCCAGTATCCCTGGGAATCGGCGGACGACGGCACGGAGCAGTGCCCGGACTGGACCATCGAACCGGACGGCACCTGCTACCGGTGCTACGTGGCGGTTTACGAGCACCATGTGACCGCCGCTGTGGCCTATGGAATCTACAACTACGTGAAGATAACCGGAGACCGGTGTTTCCTGCGTGAAAAAGGCGCGGAGATCCTGATCGAGACAGCCCGATTCTGGGCCAGTCGGTGCGAATACAACCGGAAGATGGACCGCTACGAGATCCGCCGCGTCACGGGGCCGGACGAATGGCATGAACCGGTGGATAACAATCTATACACCAACTACCTGGCAAGGTGGAATTTAGGCTATGTCCTGGAGCTTTTAACGGAATGGAAGGAAGACGGGACGGGGCTCTATGAGGAGCTGAAGGCCCGCCTGAATATCCGGGACGAGGAACTGGAGAGCTGGTCTCACGTCAGGGAGAAAATGTACCTTCCAAAGGGTAAGGAAAATGGCCTACTGGAGCAGTTCGAGGGATACTTCGATCTGAAGGAAGTGACGATAGAGGCCTACGATGAGAACGACTGGCCTATTCGCCCGGAGATTCTGAGGACTGTCCCAAAGACGCAGACCCAGATCATCAAACAGGCGGATGTGGTGATGCTTCTCCATCTTCTCGGGGAAGAATTCGACGAGGAGACGAAGCGAAAGAACTATACGTATTATGAAAAACGGACGCTTCACGGCTCCTCTTTAAGCCCCAGCATCTATTCTGTCATGGGACTCCATGTGGGCGATGAGACGAAGGCCTACCGCTATTTGAGGAGGGCGGCGTTCATCGATCTGACCGATTTACAGAAGAACACGAGGGAAGGCATCCACGCGGCCAACGCAGGCGGTGTGTGGCAGACCGTGGTGTTCGGTTTCGCAGGCGTGACATTTTCGGAAGACGGCGTCGTGGATATCTGTCCGCATATGCCGAAGGAGTGGGAAGGCCTGTCCTTTAAGCTGCACCACAGAGGATCCAAGATGGAGATTACTGTCCTGCCGGACAACAGCGTGACGGTGACAGTACTGGAGGGCGGTCCGGTGTCGGTTAGCATAAATGGTGAGGCGATGATTCTGGAAGGCTTCGGCCCGGCAGCAGGAGGACGGTCATGAAGAAATATCTGGCAATATTCGGACTGATCCTCGTGACCGTGATCTGGGGCGGCGGCTTCGTAGCCAGCGATATGGCGCTGGAGAGCCTGACCCCGTTCCAGATTATGACCTTCCGGTTCTTCCTGGGAACCGTAATCCTGGGCGGAATCTCTCTGCCCGGCATGAAAGACATTAAAAAAGAAGAGATTCGGGCCGGATTCTTCATGGGATGCGCGCTGTTTGCCGGATTTGCCCTGCAGATCGTGGGTCTCCAGTACACGACACCGTCGAAAAACGCGTTTTTAACGGCCACAAATGTGGTGATGGTGCCCTTTATCGCCTTCCTGGTCTATAAGAAGACGGTAGGGCTGAATGGAATCGTGGGAGCCGTCATGGCCATTGTGGGAGTGGGAATTCTGTCTTTGAACGGGAATTTCTCCCTGGGCGCCGGCGACGCGCTGACTCTGGTGGGCGCCGTGGGCTTTGCGTTCCAGATCTTTTTGACGGGCGAGTTTGCACCGAAATACCGGGTTAAGGTTTTAAATACAGTACAGATGGCAACGGCATTTCTTCTGTCTGCCGTATTTCTGGCGGCGCAGGGACAATTTTCTGTACATGCTACTTCCACAGGCTGGCTCAGTGTGTTATACTTGGGGGCAGTGAGTACCGCGCTTACGTACCTTCTTCAGACAAACTGTCAGAAGTATGTGGATGAGACGAAGGCGGCCATCATTCTCTCCATGGAATCCGTATTCGGCACCCTGTTTTCCGTAATCCTGCTCCATGAAAATGTGACGATGCGGATGATCGGCGGCTGTGTACTGATTCTGGCGGCCGTGATCTTATCCAACTACTCCGGAGAGAAGAAGGAAGAGCTGGAAAAAACAGAACCAAAGAAAGAAAATGTGGGGGTGTAATTATGAAATACCGCGGAATTATCTTCGATCTGGACGGCGTGATCTGCCATACAGACAAATACCACTATCAGGCGTGGAAACAGGTAGCCGATCAGCTGGGAATCTACTTTGACGAGACCATCAACAACCGTCTGCGCGGCGTGAGCCGTATGGAAAGCTTTGAGATTATTCTCGAGAGATATGACGGCGCCATGAGCGAAGAAGAGAAGGAACGCTATACAGCGGAAAAGAACGAAATCTACAAAGAACTGCTTAAGAATATGTCACCGGCGGATCTGGCGCCGGAGGTGAAGGCGACCATGGATGAACTGAGAATGAGAGGCCTAAAGCTGGCTATCGGCTCTTCCAGCAGAAATGCCTGTTTCATCCTGGGACAGCTGGGGCTTGACGGTTACTTCGACGCCGTTTCGGACGGCAATCAGATCACCCATTCCAAACCGGACCCGGAAGTCTTTCTGCTGGCCGCGAAGCTGATCCATGAGAAGCCGGAAGACTGCCTCGTGGTGGAGGACGCCAGAGCCGGTCTCATGGCGGCCAAAGCCGGAGGCATGGATGGCGCCGGGATAGGCGACGCATCGGACTGTGAGCTTGCGGCTTACCATTTGAAATCCTTTGAAGAGCTTTTGGAGGCTTGCAATTCGTAAATCTTCGAGGTATACTAAAAACACTTAGTGAGGTCTTCAGAAACGGCACTAGGTCCGGCGGCACTAATATCACGGCAGGAACACGTTGTAAGACATTGGCCTGCCGTGATCTTTGACTTTTATGGGGGATAAGAGGGGAATAACGTTATGGCTACGATCAAGGATATTGCGGAGAAAGCGGGAGTTTCCATCGCCACGGTTTCCAGAGTCCTGAATTACGATGAGACACTGAATGTGCAGGATGAGACGAGAAAACGGATTTTCGAGGTTGCGGAACAGCTGGATTACCAGGTAAAGGATAAGAAAAAGAGAAAGAGGAAGCTGAAAATCGGCGTCCTTTATTCCTATTCCCTGGAAGAGGAGCTGGAGGATACGTATTATCTCTCTGTCCGTGTGGCCATTGAGAAGAAGCTGGCGGAAGAGGGATACAAGAAGTACCGGATTAACAGCGGCGATACGAAAGAGGACTTATCGGTCCTGGACGGAATCATCTGCCTGGGAACGTTCAGCCAGTCCATGATGGAACGGATCGAGTCGTATCAGAAGCCTACGGTCTTCGCGGACGCGGTACCCGATACGGAGAAATTCGATTCCGTTATCCACGATATCGAGCGGTCTGTACTGAAGGTGATGAAATACCTGATGGATCAGGGCCATGAAAAGATTGCCTTTATCGGCGGATACGAGACTGACTCGGATGGCGCGGAGGTGGTGGACAACCGGACTTACGCCTATCAGCGCTTCATGAAGCAGGAGGGCGTGTTTCACGAGGAGTATCTAAAGATCGGCGGCTACACGCCCAAGTATGGATATCAGATGATGAAGGAGCTGCTGGAGCTTCCGGACCGGCCGACGGCGGTGTTTGTGGCCAACGATTCCCTTGCCATCGGCTGTTATAAAGCGGTTCACGAAAATGGACTTGCAATTCCCGAGGACATCAGCGTGGTGGGATACAACGATATCCCTGCCGCAAAGTATCTGGTGCCTCCGCTGACTACCGTCCACCTGTACATGGATTTTATGGGCGAACAGGCGGTTTTAGTCCTGGCGGAGCGAATTCTGACCGGAAGAGAGATCTCCATTCAGACGCTCATCCCCGCGAAGCTGGTGATCAGAGAAAGTGTAAAAAGACTGGGAAGGACAGAATAGAGATGACAGACGAGGTATTTTTGGAAGAACTTTTAGGTGCGGTGACGGTATCCGGCTATGAGGAAGAGGGACAGGCCGTCATCAGAAAATATATGGAACCACTGGCCGACGAGGTGAGAACCGACGATATTGGGGATACCGTATGCGTGTTGAGGCCGGACCGGGATTTCAGGATCCTGATGACGGCCCATTTGGACGAGATCGGCCTCATGGTGACGACGGTAAACGAGCGGGGACGCCTCCAGGTGATCGACCGGGGCGGGATTGTTACGGCAACCTATCCGGGCCACCGCGTCAAGGTGATGACAGAGCGGGGACCGGTATACGGAGTGGTGGAATCGTACCGTGATTTCTTTAAAAAGGAAGGCGGCTTAAAGACATCGGATTTTCTGATCGATATCGGCGTAGATTCGAAGGAAGAAGCGTGCAAACTGGTGGAGCCTGGCGCGCCCGTTGTGCTGGACACCGGATTCTGCAAGGCGGCGGGAGGCCGTTTCTTAAGCCGGGCGCTGGATGACAGGCTCGGCGTATTTATTATTATGGAGGCCTTCAAAAAGGCCAGGAAGCGCGGATGCGCCTGCGGCGTGTACAGCGCGGCCACCGTGGGGGAAGAGACCACGAAGAACGGCGCGTACTGGACGGCCAGCCGCGTTAAACCGGATCTGGCTGTGGTGGTGGACGTGACGTATACCAGCGATTGTATCGGCATGAACGCCGCGGATTCCGGCGAGGTAACCTTAGGCGGGGGTCCGGTACTCTGCAACAGCCCCATCGTCTCCAAACGGCTGAACCGTAAGATGAGGGAATGCGCTTCCAGAATTGGAGTGAAAGTGCAGACGGAGGCAGCCAGCAGACTGAGCTATACCGACGCGGACAAGATTCATTTTGCAGGAGAAGGAATTCCCACTGTGCTGGTGTCGATTCCGCTCCGCTACATGCACCATCCGGCCGAGATGGCTGATGAAAAGGATGTGGAAGGATGCATCGATCTGATTGCAGAGTTCCTTGTTTCATGGGAGAGTTCAGGGAGGAAAACGGGATTTGGAGAGTCTGACAAAGAATAAACAGAGCAGAGAGACGATTCGGAAGATAGCAGATAAGTATTTCCCATATGATCCTCTGAAGGATTATGAGGAGTTGACGGAAGGCTACTTCAATGTGGCATACGAAGTGGCGCTTGAGAGCGGTAGACGTGTAATCTTAAAAGTGGCGCCCCCGGAAGGCGTCCCTGTGATGTCCTACGAAAAAAATATCATGTTTGCCGAAGTGGAAGCCATGAAGATGGCGGCGGCAGACCCGCTCATTCCGGTTCCCGAGATATATGGTTATGATGACAGCAGGAGTATCTGTTCGTCCTTCTACTTCTTTATGGAGAAACGGAGGGGAAACAGTCTCTATTCACAGAGTCAGAAGCTGCCGGAGGAAACCGTACATGCGCTCATGAGGGAGACTGGTGCGATAAACCGCAGAATCAATGAGATTACCTGCTCCCGTTTCGGCCTTCCGGGACAGACGGAAGCCAGGGGGATGCGTGGTATCCCGTTTTTAAAAGGATGATGGATATGGGCCTCTGTGACGCGGAGACGAGAGCGGTTGATTTGAAGCTGCCCGTCAGCGAGATCCGGGAGCGTCTGGAAAAAGACCGCCGGTTTTTCGAAGAGGTAACAGAACCCCGCCTGGTGCACTGGGATATCTGGGCCGGAAACATCTTCACAGACGGAGAACACGTGACTGGAATCATCGACTGGGAGAGAAGCCTGTGGGGCGATCCGCTGCTGGAAGTAGGATTCCGGACATTCGGCAGCAACAGAGAATTTATGGCTGGATATGCAAAAGAGACGCTTACACAAGCCGAGGAACGCCGGGCGCTGTGGTATGATATCTATATGGCGGTGCTCCAGTCTCTGGAATGTGAATACAGACGCTATGAGACCATGGAGATGTATGAACACGGAACCGGATTGCTGCAGAGGCAGATGAGCATTGTGCGGGAACTGCAGGGATAAAAAATCCTTGTGTTCCTCCTGGAACTGTGATAAACTTTTCTATACCACAATTGGACTGTTAGTATGATAGGAAAGAGGGGATATCATGACAGATAATGAGTTACTGCTGGCAATGTCAGATTTAATTGACAAGAAGATGACAGAACAGCTTCAACCTTTGAAACAGGATGTCCGGGATATGAAGCAGGATATCCAGGAATTAAAACAGGAAAGCCGGGATATGAAGCAGGATATCCAGGAATTAAAACAGGAAAGCCGGGATATGAAGCAGGATATCCAGAACATAAAACAGGATATCCGGAAAATCAATCTGAGGATCGAAAATGAAATCAATCCCAATATAAACTTAATTTTGGAAAATTACGTCCCTGCTTCAAAACGGTATGAAGATGCAAGTGATAAAATAGAGGCAATGCAGGCTGACATTGATCTGCTGAAAATAGTTGTTACTGAACACAGTGGGAAACTCCAGGCAATTTCATGATGCCTCCATACATATAACCTGAAAAAAGGAAGCTTACGCACCGCAGACACTGTCTGCCAGCGCGTAAGCTTCCTTTTCAGACAAAGCTTCATGCTCTGAATTTATAAATCAAATCCGAAATACTTCACCGTATTATTATAAGAAATTCCTTCGATAATCTCCTTCAAAGCCTTCTGATCGTCCGGATACTCTCCGTTTTCTACCCAGCCGCCCACAAGTTCGCAGAGAATTCTTCTGAAATACTCATGTCTCGTGTAGGATAAGAAGCTCCTGGAGTCTGTCAGCATGCCGATGAAGTTGCCGAGGCAGCCTAAGTTTGCCAAAGAAGTCATCTGCTCGGTCATGCCTGTCTTGTGGTCGTTGAACCACCAGGCGGAACCCTGCTGGATCTTGCCCGGGAACTGGCTCTGGAAGCATCCGATGATGGTGCCGATGGAGGCGTTGTCATTCGGGTTTAAGGAGTAGATGATCGTCTTCGGGATCTCATCTGTTGCACTGAGCGCGTTTAAGAAATCGGCCATCTGAGCGGATGGAGCGTAGTTGTTGATGCAGTCGAAGCCGGTGTCCGGTCCGAGGTTTGCATACATCATCGCGTTGTTGTCGCGCTTGCAGCCATAGTGAAGCTGCATGACCCAGCCCATGCGGTTGTATTCTTTGGCCGCGAAGAGCATGAATGCGGTCTTATACTTTAATTCATCCTCGCGGGTAACCGGTCCGCCGGCCAGTCCCTTTGCGAAAATGGTATCCAGTTCAACCGGGTCGGCCGGAACGTACATCACGTATTCCAGCGCGTGGTCGGATACGCTGCATCCTCTGGAGGCGAAGAATTCCATACGGTTCTTAAGGGCCAGCTTTAAGGAGGCAAAATCGGTGATTTCGATGCCTGCGGCCTTTGAAAGCTTCGCCATGTAAGCAGCAAAATCCACTTTCTCAATGTTCATGGCCTTGTCCGGTCTCCAGGCAGGAAGCACCTTCACTTCAAAGGAATCATCCGCGGCCAGCTTCTGATGCCATTCCAGTGTATCGGCCGGATCATCGGTGGTACAGATCAGGGTTACGTTTGACTGACGGATCAGATTGCGGACGCTCATGGAATCCTGGCTGAGCTTTTCATTGCATAAGTTCCACACTTCCTCTGCGGTGTCGCCGTTTAAATATCCCGTAAAGCCGAAATATCTCTGAAGCTCCAGATGGCTCCAGTGGTACAGCGGGTTGCCGATCAGCTTCGGCAGGGTCTCCGCCCATTTCTGGAATTTCTCACGGTCCGAGGCATCTCCGGTGATGTATTGTTCTTCTACGCCGTTAGAACGCATCTGACGCCACTTATAGTGGTCACCTCCCAGCCATACCTGAGTGATGTTGTCAAACTTACGGTCTTCGTAAATTTCCTGCGGATTGATGTGGCAGTGGTAATCCACGACAGGCATTTTTTCTGCATAGTTGTGGAAGAGGTCCCTGGCCGCATCCGTAGACAGTAAAAAATCTTTGTCCATAAACTGTTTCATGATAAAATCCTCCTTTTTGCTTCTTTATACAATGAATCCCATCACCTGCAGAGGCGGGGAAATCTTGTTGCATTCATTAAAAATCAGTAGTGCCTCGTTTGATCAGCTCTGCCGAGATGGTGGTTTTCACCGGAACGTTTCCGCCGCCCAGGACCTTCATCAGAGTCGTGACCGTAGTGGTGCAGAGCGATTCCACCTTGTTGTCGACGGTCGTCAGCTCCGGATCGGTGCAGCGGGACAGAATAGAGTTATTATACCCGATAATATTCATTTCATCCGGAATTTTGATTCCGGTTTTATTTGCATATTTGACAGCGCCTACCGCCATGACATCCTCGGCGGCGAAGACTGCGTCGAATTTCAAACCGGCGGAGGCGAGAGAACGCAGGAGTTCTTCCGTGCCGTCTAAATCCTTGGGACAGATGCGTACCAGATCGTCGCGGATATTCAAGCCGGCTGCCGCGCAGGCATCGTGATAGCCTGCCAGCTTCTGCAGATTGCTGTAGGAACTGCCGGCGTACAGATAGAGGACGGAAGTACGGCCTGACCGGATCAGCCTGGTGACCGATTCATAGACCGCGGTCCGGTCGTCGCATACCGTGCTGTAGATCTGTTTGCCGTCAAGACAGCCGTTGACCAGCATGATGGGAAGCTCTTTTGAGGCCTCTATTAGATAGGCATTATCCTTCTGCCTGGCCTCCACGTAGTGGGAACCGGCCAGAATGACGGCATCCACCCGCTTGGAGAGCAGCAGCTCCAAATACTTCTTTTTCGTCTCCGGCAAGTAGCCGCTGCAGCAGAGGAGGGAATCGTATCCGCTGCGGCGCAGCTCCTGCTCCAGATAGTAGATGGCGCCGGCCAGCCAGGGATCGGAGGAATCCGCGCACATGATGCCGATGGTGCGCATGGTGTTAAGTCCTAAGCTTCTGGCAAAGACATTGGGCGTGTAGCCAAGTTCATCCATCACCGCCAGAACCCGGTTCCGCGTCTTCTCACTGACATTGGGATTTCCATTGATGACACGGGAAACGGTAGCGATAGAAACGTTAGCCCGTTCTGAAACATCGTAGATATTCAAAACATCACCTCCTTGGAAAATGTAAGTATTTACATATTGCTTTTATTATACAATCATCTGATAAATAATACAATCCCCAGAATATAATTTTAAATAACAGTTCAGACGGCGGGAAAATTGGCGCAGGAAGCGGCGTCAAGCTTGCTTGTAAGCGGCTTTGTGCACCAATTTTCACATCGGATAAATATCCGATGCTTCCTGAACGTATTTTTCGGTCAGGAAGATGAGCCGTCTGAACGGTTACCAGGAACTGTGGTTGTTTGTAAATACTTACAGGAGTTATACTAGAAAGCAGGGATATTTCCGCAAAAAGCGGGTGTTTGAATGCCGCGGTGACTCCTGCGCAGTATAAGCGGATGATCATTATGGGAAAATACAGGGAGGAATACGGGAAATGGGATACGAGTGTGATAAATGTAAAATTCTGATCGTGGAGGACGAGCTGCTGGTCAGAAAGGCGCTGCGCTACATCATCGAACAGGAGAGCGATGAATTCGAGATCATCGGGGAAGTGACGAACGGGGAGGAGGCGCTGGAGTTTCTGGAACAGAGTTTGCCCCACATGATGATCTGTGACATTATGATGCCTCGGATGAACGGGCTGGAGCTTTTGCGTGCCGTAAATCTAAAGTATCCGGAGGTGTCCACCATCATTCTGAGCGGATATCAGGATTTTGAATACGTCAAAAGTGCGTTTAAATACGGTGTTTTTGATTATATCCTGAAACCGGAGCTGGAATCCGACTATCTGCTTAGGGCTCTCCGCCTCTTAGGCAGAAAGAAGGGGGTCATCCATGCCAAGGATCACGGGGGAAGCGGCGGAGAGGAAGCGTGTCCGGAGCAGGGGGACGCCTGCACCACCTATTATCTGATCGCCATACAGCCCGGGAAGATCCTCCAGGGGGCAACCAACAAGCAGGAGCTTACCATCGGCCACATGGAGGAGATGATAAAGGAAGCGTTCGGGCGATTCTATCTTGACAGTTTTATACTGAAAAAAAGCCAGGTGTACATCTACACGATCGGCTGCTTTTACCCGGAAATGTTTGACGAAAAGCTGCGCACGGTGACCGGGCAGGGCACCGCCTATCTGCGCAACATTGAGATGATTATCAGCCCGCCCTATGGTAAGGGCGTTTCGCTGGAGACGGAGGCACAGAAGCTCTCGGAACTGTTCTCCTACCGGTTTTTCGACAGCCGGAAAGATTATCTCGATCTGAGAGAGAACGGGATTTTGCAGCTTCCGGCCCTGGACCAGAAGACCGTGTGCGATCTGGTGCGCCAGCAGAAGGCGGGAACCGCGGGAGCCGTGCTGGTGGAGTACTTAAGCTCTCTGCGGGGCATGGCGGTCAGCGAGATGGCCGTGAAGAAGCTGATGGAGAGTACGCTCTATAACACGATTTTTGAACTGAATGAAAATGATTTCTGTCCGCCCCAGCTGGAAGAGCGCAAGCTGTCCTTCCTGACGGCCATTGGCACCACCGACAGCCTGGAGGGACTCATCGGAGCCATTGCCGCCATCTATCAGGAGATCGGGCAGATTACGGAGGAGGCGAGGGGGAGCGGCCTTTATTTGAGGATCACGGAGTATCTGTACCGGCATTACAGCGAACCGGTGACGCTGAAAACTCTGGCTGCGGATTTTAACATGAATTATTCGTACCTCTCCTCGTATTTTTCCTCTCACATGGGGCAGGGAATCAATGAATTCTTAAACTCGGTCCGGGTGGAAAGGGCGAAAGAGCTGCTTACCGCCTCAGAGCTTTCCCTGTCGGAGATTGCGCAGGAGATCGGATATACGGACCAGAGCTATTTTGGAAAGGTCTTTAAGAAGCAGACCGGCTACTCTCCGCATACATATCGGAACCGGGCGAGGCGCCAGGGGGAAAAACTATGAAGAGTCAGATTCGGTGGGGTACCTTTTTTAAGCTTTCTCTGGTAGTGGTGAGCAGCATTGTCCTGACCAATTTCTGCACCATCGCCAGTTCGGACTGGATCACGAAGAATCTTTTCATCCAGTCGTCCACCTTTTTAAATGCCAAGCTGATGGACAACATCAAGAAAAAGGTGGAAGAAAACAACAACTCCTATTTAATGCTCTTAAGGCTCCTGGAGACGAAACCGGCCTTGAAGAATTACTTTCTCGCCGCCGACGCCTGCGGCACGGAGAAATTTATTAAGACGTACGACATCCTGAAGGTCTACCACGATTCCGTGCCTTCCGGCACGGCTCAGAACCTGGTCGCGATCAGCAATCAGGGCAGTGCGTTTTCCTTTACAGGGGAGAGGATCTCGGTTCCTGTGGAAGAGATAGAGAACATGCCCTGCTCCCTGAAGATCAGCGAGACCAGCAGACGGCTCCAGTATACGTATCAGGACCACGGCATTACCGATGATTTTAAGGACAGGAAATGTGTGATAGCAGCGCGGCGGCTGTTTCTTCCGTCCTCCAGTGAAAGCTTTGCCACAGCCTACATTACGATTCCCGAGGAGGAATTCTATCAGATGTTCAGCGAGGCCGTTCCGGAGGGCAGCCGCATGGTAATCCTGTCTTCCGACGGCCAGATTGTGTCGGGCAATATGAAAGACAGTCTGGGAAGCGAGGAGACGAAGCTGCTCTCGCTGGTCCGTTCGATGAGGGAGAACGGAGACACATACCGGACCGTTAAGGAGAACCATAAGCCGGAGATTGTGATATCGGGATACATACCGGAGCTGGATATGTACATGGTCAACACGGTGGAGGAAGCGGCCCTCTTAAAATCCTACGCGGGAGTCCGCCGTAATATCCTTGTGACTGGCTTTCTAATCACAGGGACAGCCATTGCCGTGGTATTCCTCATCATGCGCCGCATCGTATCGCCCCTTAATTTCTTCATCCAGCAGCTGGAAACATTTAAAAACCGCAGATTCGAAAAGGTGAGCCCTGTGAAAGGCAACTCGGAGGTGAGGCAGATGGCGGATGTCTACAACCGGATGGTGGATGAGATTGACAGTTACGTCAAACAGCTGATGGAGGAGCAGGAACGGGGGCGGCGTCTGGAGATTGAGGCGCTGCAGATGCAGATCAACCCGCATTTTATGTATAATACTCTGGCCTCCATCAAGTATCTCACCTGGGAGAACAACACGGAGAAGGCCTCGGATACCATCAATGCGCTGATCGCTATTTTAAAGAAGACGATCGGAAACATGGAGGAGGAGATCACGCTGCGGGAGGAGATCGATCTGGTCCGGCAGTATGTGTTTATCAACCAGGTGCGGTACGGCGACCGCATCGAGGTGGAGTATTTCCTGGCAGAGGAGGGCATGGAATGCATGGTGCCCAAGCTGATTCTGCAGCCATTTATCGAGAACGCCTTTTTCCATGCGTTCCAGAATAAGAAGGAGGGGAAGATCCGGATCTTTGCAAAGAAGCAGCGGGATGACTTGATCTGTGAAATTATCGACGAGGGAGACGGCATGTCACAGGAGGAGACGGCGGACCTGCTGAGCAGCGACAGGAGACGCCATCTGACCGGAATCGGCATTCCCAATGTCCATGAAAGGCTCCGGCTGATCTACGGGGAGGAGTACGGCGTGACCATACACAGTGTAATCGGAACCGGCACTTCGGTCAGCCTGAGACTTCCTTATCACCTGAAAAAAATGTAACAGTTCAGACGGCTTATCTTTCTGACCGAAAAGGCTGGTCAGGAAGCATCGGATATTCATCCGATGTGAAAATTGGTGCATAAAGCCGCTTACAAGCAAGGTTGACGCCGCTTCCTGCACCAATTTTCCCGCCGACTGAACTGTTACGAAAAAATTACCAAAATTATAAAAAAGTACTTTTTTCCTTTTGCCTTCGCATGAATTTAATCACATGATGCTGTATTATTCCAAATAAAATACGATATTTTTGTGAGTTATAACGATAAAATAAAGGCATCATATAGAAAAGGAGAAGACAGAGATGAAAAAAATGTATTTGTTTGCGGCAGCAGTAGCCCTGGCTGCCAGCCTGACTGCTTGTGGGAGCAAGGCACCGGTTGACAATGCGGGAACGCAGACTGGGGAGGGGACGACGAAACAGGAAGCTGCCGGCACCTCCTCGGGGGACAAAAAGACGGTGACCTTCTGGGCATGGGATAAGGAATTCAATATTGCCGCGCTGGAGATGGCGAAGGAAATCTACGAGACGGACCATCCGGATGTGGAGATCAACATCGTGGAGGTCGGCCAGAATGATGTGGTACAGAAGCTGAACACCGGCCTGGGATCAGGCTCCTTAAAGGGCCTTCCGAATGCGGTTCCCATCGAGGATTACCGGATCCAGTCTTTCTTAAAATCTTATCCGGGAGCATTTATGGATCTGACTTCCGAGATTAATTACGACAATTTTGCCGCATATAAAAAGGGACCGATGACGCTGGAGGGAAAATCCTACGGCATTCCGTGGGACAATGGAGCCGCCGTCCTCTACTACCGCAAGGACATGATCGAGCAGGCGGGGTATACCGAGGAAGACATGCAGGACTTAACCTGGTCCAAGTTTATCGAAATGGGCAAAAAGATCAAAGAGGCCACGGGGAAGAAGATGATCTCCATGGACCCGAGTGACATCGAGTTAATGAAGCTGACCATGCAGTCGGCCGGCACCTGGTTCACGAAAGAGGATGGAACGACTCCAGACATGGAGAATAACCCAGCGCTTAAGGAATGCCTGCAAATCATCAAGACCATCACCGATGACGATCTGGTCAGAACGTACAGCGGCTGGGCGGGCCTTCTGGAAGGCGTGAACAAAGGCGAAGTGGCATTTCAGATGAAGGGCTGCTGGTTTACTCCTTCTATTATGAAAGGGGAAGGTCAGGATGGCTTGTGGAGAGTTGCAAAGATCCCGAGACTGGACAGCGTTCCCAATGCAACCAATGCTTCCAACTTAGGCGGCGGCAGCTGGTACATCCTAAACGGCGTTGAAAATTCCGATATCGCCCTGGATTTCTTAAAAACCACCTTCGGCGAGAACAAAGAGCTTTACAACCAGCTGCTGGATGAGAAGGGAATCGTAGGAACGTATTTACCGTCTCAGGAGAGCGATGTCTATAATAAAGAAATTCCGTTCTTCGGCAACCAGAAGATTTACCAGGAGATTGCCTCCATTACAAAAGAAATTCCGAATGTAAACTATGGTACCTATACCTATGCGTTCCAGGATATCGTGATGGCGGAAATCCAGAAAATCCTGCAGGGCGAGGACATCGACGCCGCCATGAAGAGCATGCAGGTTCAGGCGGAAGCACAGGCCCGGTAAGACCTTTGGGAGGAAAACAATGAATAGTAAGAAAATATCCAGCGTTATAAAGGGATGGTTATTCATTGGTTTCGGCACGCTGATTATAGTGATATTCTGCTTTTATCCCATGATAGGAGCGTTAGCCAATTCATTTCAGACAGGAATGGGGATGAATCTCCATTTCTGTGGGCTGGCTAACTATAAACGGCTTCTGGTCGATCCCATATTTCTGTCCTCAGTTAAAAATACATTTCTCTACCTGATTGTCCAGGTGCCGGTTATGCTTTTTCTGGCCATGCTGTACGCAGTGCTCTTAAACGATAAGAAACTGAAATGCCGCAGCTTCTTCCGCATTGCGATCTTTCTGCCGTGTGTTACCTCTCTGGTAGCCTATGCAGTCCTCTTTAAGAGCCTTTTTTCCGACAGCGGTTTTATCAATCAGATGCTGATGACACTTCATGTGATCCAGTCGCCGATCCACTGGCTGACGGACGCCTTCTGGGGGAAGATTACGATCATTATCGCAATCACCTGGCGCTGGACCGGATACAACATGATCTTCTTTTTATCCGCGCTTCAGAATATCGATCCCGAGATTTACGAGGCTGCGGAGATCGACGGAGCCAATGTGGTCCAGAAGTTCTTTTCCATTACGGCGCCGCTGTTAAAGCCGATTATTCTGTTTACCAGTATCACGTCGATCAGCGGAACACTCCAGCTGTTTGACGAGGTGGTAAACTTAACCCAGGGAGGACCGGGCAACGCGACGATTACGATGTCACAGTACATCTACAACCTCTGCTTTAAATACACGCCCGACTTCGGATATGCCTCCGCGGTTTCCTATGCAATTCTCCTGATGATTGTCGTTCTCACAGCAATCCAGTTTAAAGTGACGGGAGGGAAGAAACATGATTAAAAAAACAGCAAAATACGTATTCTTATGCATTGCGTCTTTTCTGTCCATCTTCCCGTTTCTGTGGATGATCATCAGTGCGACCAATGCCTCCGTCGATATCACAAGCGGCAGGATGATGCTGGGGAACCAGTTGTTTACAAACATTCACACGCTGTTTACCACGACGAATATTGTGACGGGCATCAAGAATTCCATGATCATTACGGTAATCGCCACGGTTCTAACGGTCCTGGTAGCCGCCATGGCCGGATATGGATTTGAGATTTATAAGAGCCGGATCAAGGATAAGGTCATGGCGCTCCTTCTGATGTCCATGATGGTACCCATGGCAACGCTCCTCATACCCCGCTACCGCATGTTTGCAAAATGGGGACTGCTTAACACATTTTTATCTGTCATACTGCCGTCCATGGCGACCGCGTTCCTGATCTTTTTCTTCCGTCAGAACACGAAGTCCTTCTCGAAGGAAATCCTCCAGGCTGCCAGGGTAGACGGACTGGGAGAAATGAAGTCCTTTTTCCTCATTTACTGCCCGGTCATGCGTTCGACCTTCGCGGCGGCCACCATTATCACCTTTATGAACATCTGGAACAGCTACTTATGGCCGCTGGTTGCCCTTCAGACCGACGACAAGATGACCCTGCCCCTGATCATATCCGCCATGAACTCCGCTTACACACCGGACTTTGGAATGATCATGGTAGCCATCGTAACGGCGACCTTCCCGACCGCAGCGATTTTCTTCATCATGCAGAAAAGCTTCGTAGAAGGAATGCTGGGCTCCGTTAAGTGATGGGGGGGGGGACGCCCCGTGCCAATGCGTCAGGCCCAGGCTGCGGGCGGATAGGGGCGGGACCGCTATGGTTATTCCGTGTCCGTCTTGCTTCCTACTCACCATAAGAAAGTCCGAACCTGTCGTACACGCCAAATGCGGGCGCGTTCGCCAGGCTCGGACTTTCTTATGATTCGTATCCAGATGCCGGCACACTGGAATAACCATAGCGCTCCCACCCCTATCCGCCCGCAGCCTGGGCCTGACGCAATGGCACGGGGCTGTGTACCTCGGGAGCCAGGATGGCAGACCCGCTGGTGTGTTGGAGGTTTTAGTGTTTTATATTTATGAAATAGTATTGTTTTTGCTTTTGTTTTTGCTTTTTTTCCGGAGCAGCCAGTACACAGCCCAAATTCTTGTGGGGAGGGGGAGGCGGGGAAGAGGGCAGGCTTCCTTTTCCGAGGCTCGCAGGAACTTAAGCCGGAAGGCAGGAAAAAAGGGTGGTGAAATCTGGCCTCCAAGCCAGATTTCAAGTGCACATGGAGGAGAAGTCCTTCAGGAGTTCTCCGTAATTTGCGCGATCCGCCCTTTTTTCCTGTCTTCCGGCTTTAGTTCCTGCCGCCGAGGAAACAAGAAGTCTGCCCTCTTCCCCGCCTCCCCCTCCCCGCAAGAATTTGGGCGTAACCAAATCATTTTGACATTTTGCATAGAAACGTGTTATATTTTTGTAAATACTTACAAATACTTCGTAGGAGAGCATTTCATATTGCCTTTTAAAGGCCCGGGGAGGTATACTAGAGGAGTAAGAACGGAGGCATAACATGAAACTGAACAGAACGACACAGAGAACCGTGGAAATTTTAAAGATGATTTCCAGAACACCGGAGGGAGCGACGCTCGATGATCTCTGCGAGAAGCTGAAGCTCCCGAAGACGAGCGCCTACGATATTGTGACGACGCTGGCCGAGATGGGGATGGTCAATGTGGCCAGGGGGCAGAAGCAGAGCTATACTATCGGGCTGATGGCCTACCGCATTGGAATTAACTATACGAATAATCTGGATTTTATCAGCACGATTGAACCGGTGCTCAAGGCATTTTCAAAGGAAGTGGGCAAGACCGTGTTTTTCGGAATCCCTTCCGACCACCACGTTGTTTACATATGCAAGTTTGAGCCGGAAAACCCGATCATTACCACGGCGACGGTCGGCTCGAAGAATCCCATGTACTGTACCTCGCTGGGAAAGGTCATTCTTGCATACAGTGACGAGGAGACGAGAGAGCAGGTGATAAACAGGATCAAATTTGTCAGGCATACGGATCGGACGATTCTGGGAAGAGAATCGCTTTTAAAGGAGCTGGAGAAGGTCCGGGAGCGCGGGTACGCGTTCGATGCGCGGGAGATGGAAGAACATATGCAGTGTGTGGGTGCCCCCGTGTTCGACCGGGATGGTTCCTGTCTGGGGGCGATCAGCGTGTCCAGCTTATATAAGCCGACCGAGGATTACGAGGCGCTGGGAGCCCTTGTCGCGGAAAAAGGACAGGAGGTTTCAAGACTGTTAGGGTTTCTTGGAAAAATATAAAGATTACCTGTTGACAAAATGAAGAGAAACGATTAATATTCAAGTATAAGAATCGCAATTATGAAAGACATTCGTATATGCGAATAAGAAGGAGAGAGCAATCATGAAAAAAGAACAGGTTTTAGCAAAGATGAAAGAAGACTGCCTGGTAGCCGTTGTTCGTGCAAAGGATCTGGAGCAGGGCGAGAAAGTGGTTGACGCCATCATCGCAGGCGGCATTAACTTTATTGAGATTACCATGACCATGGATGAAGGCAACCCGGTTGAATTCATCGCAAAGATGGCTGAAAAATATAGAGATAACAAAGACGTTGTTATCGGCGCAGGTACTGTACTCGATCCGGAGACAGCAAGAGCCGTTATTCTGGCAGGCGCCAACTACGTTGTAAGCCCTGGCTTAAACGCAGATACCATCAGAATGTGCAACCGCTACAGAGTTCCGATGCTTCCAGGCGTTATGACACCAACCGAGGCGATCACCGCATTAGAGTGCGGCTGTGACGTTATCAAGATCTTCCCGGGCAACATCATGGGACCGGCAGCCATCAGCTCCTTCAAGGGCCCGCTTCCTCAGGGTGAGTTCATGCCGTCCGGCGGTGTTGACGTGGACAACGTGGACAAGTGGATCAAGGCAGGCGCTTACGCAGTAGGAACCGGCAGCAGCCTGACAAAGGGCGCCAAGACAGGCGACTTCGCGGCAGTTACAGCAAAGGCTCAGGAATTTGTAAAGGCAGTTGCGGCAGCACGCGCATAAGACAATACCCGGCACTGGCATCAAAACAGAAAATGGGTAACAGTTCAGAGGGCGGGAAAATTAGTGCAGGAAGCAGCGCCAAGCTTGCTTGTAAGCGGCTTCCTGCACTAATTTTCACATCGGATGAATATCCGATGCTTCTTGACCGGATTTTTCGGTTAAGAAGATGAGCCGTCTGAACTGTTACGAATATAGATTAAAAAAGGAGATTAAATAATGGCAAAAGTAGTAACAATGGGCGAAATCATGTTAAGATTATCTACCCCGAACAATGAGAAGTTTATCCAGGCAGATGAATTTGACGTAAATTACGGCGGCGGCGAGGCAAACGTAGCAGTTTCCCTGGCTAATTACGGCCATGACGCAGAGTTTGTGACAGCAGTTCCGAAGAACCCGATCGGTGAATGCGCAGTAGCGGCATTGAGAAAGTACAACGTATGCACAAAGCACATCGCAAGATGCGGCGAGAGACTGGGGATCTACTTCTTAGAGACCGGTTCCGCCATGAGAGCGTCTACGGTTGTTTATGACAGAGCTCATTCTTCTATTTCCACAGCAACTGAGGCTGATTTCAATTTTGATGAGATCTTCGAGGGCGCTGACTGGTTCCATTTCACAGGAATTACACCGGCAGTCAGCGATTCTGCGGCTGAACTGACAGAAGCGGCCTGCAAGGCTGCCAAGGCTCACGGAGTTACTGTTTCCGTAGACTTGAACTTCCGCAAGAAATTATGGTCTTCCGAGAAGGCTCAGAAGGTCATGACAAATTTAATGCAGTACGTTGACGTATGCATCGGCAACGAAGAGGATGCAGAAAAGGTTCTCGGCTTCAAGCCGGGCAACACCGACGTAACCTCCGGCGAGCTGGAGTTACAGGGCTATGTTGACATCTTCAATCAGATGATCGACAAGTTTGGCTTCAAGTATGTTATCAGCTCCTTACGTGAGAGCCATTCCGCTTCCGATAACGGCTGGTCAGCCTGCATCATGGACGGCGCAACACGTGAGTTCTATCACTCCAGAAAGTACCACATCACACCAATCGTAGACCGTGTAGGCGGCGGCGACTCCTTTGCAGCCGGCGTGATCTGCGGCATGGTTGACGGCAAGGATTATAAGAGTGCACTGGAGTATGCGGTAGCTGCTTCAGCATTAAAGCACACCATCCCTGGCGACTTCAACCTGGTTACAAGAGAAGACGTTGAAAGCCTTGCAGGCGGGGACGGTTCAGGACGTGTACAGAGATAATTAAGACAGCGGGGTCATTCTAATCAGCTTTTATAAGCTTTTGCAGAATGGCCCTTTTTAGAGGTCAAAACAATCTGGAAGTGAGGAAGATCGATCATGAGTAACAGACCATTTGATTTGTTAAGTTTAGGCGAACTGCTGCTGCGTTTATCTCCGGCCGGAGTGGAGCGCCTGGTGCGCGGTGATTCATTTCAGAAGCAGGTGGGCGGAGCAGAGTTAAACGTCGCAGTCGGCGCAGCCCTTTTAGGACTTCACACCGGCGTGGTGACCCAGCTTCCATCCCATGACATGGGCAATTTCGTGAAAAATAAAGTGCGTTCCTACGGAATCAGCGATGATTTCTTTGTCTATGACCACAGCTCCGATGCGAGACTGGGCCTCTATTACTATGAATACGGCGCCCATCCCAGAAAACCGAAGGTTATTTACGACAGAAAGAACAGCTCCTTCTACGGCATCAGTGTGGACTCGTTCCCGGAGGATATGTACCGTGCGGCGACCTGTTTCCACACGACGGGAATCACCCTGGCTCTGTGTGAAAACACGAGAAAGACTGCCATTGACATGATCCGCAGGTTTAAATCCACCGGCACCATCATTTCCTTCGATGTGAATTTCCGCGGGAATCTGTGGACGGGAGAGGAAGCGAGAGAGTGCATCGAGCAGATTCTTCCCTATGTGGATATTTTCTTCTGCTCGGAAGATACCGCCCGGCTGACTTTTCAGAAGACGGGAACGGCCAGGGAGATGATGAAGAGCTTTACAGAGGAGTACCCGATCTCCATCGTGGCATCCACCCAGAGAGTGGTGCACAGCCCGAAGAGCCATACCTTCGGCTCCGTGATTTACGACGCGGCCAGAGATGAGTATTACGAGGAAGAACCCTACCGCAATATAGACGTGGTGGACCGGATCGGAAGCGGGGACGCCTATATCGCGGGCGCTTTATACGGACTGTTGAGCAGCGGCGGCGACTGCATGAAGGCGGTGCGTTACGGCAACGCGGCCAGCGCCCTGAAAAATACCATCCCCGGCGACCTGCCGACCTCGGATTTAGAGGAAATGAACATGATTATCCGTGAGCACAACCAGAAAGGCCCGCAGAGCGAAATGAGCCGGTAAAACTGGAAAATTATGGTTGACAAGACGGGGTTCTGAATCTATTATATTAAGTAATGGCAAAACTGTCGAAAGGCAGCGACGCAAAGCTAAAGGGCCGTATGGGCAGCCAGCTGCTAAAACCTTACGATATGTTGGGGCTTCAGCCAGATTAATCTGACTGAAGCCTTTTTTCGTGTATTGGAGAAAAGCTGTCAGACCAAACGATGTTCTTTCACAGAGTGTTTTTAAAGGGGCCATCCCTGACATATTTCTGCTGCTTGATTCGTAAATGGCGACCTGTTGGAAACAAGGAGGGAAAATGTGAAAAAGGAAAACAGCTTCAGCAGGAATCATGTGAGAGCGGTGATGCTGCTCGTTGTGCTGGTTTTGGCGTTTATCTATCTGTTTCTGTATGACTTTTCCAGGCGTGTCGATCATCTGATGACAGACATGACGACAGAACACCTTGCGGACGTCAATGACCAGTCCCAGACTGCGGTTAAGACTGAACTGACCAGAGTGTTTGAAGAAGTGAGATATGCGGCAGACTTTCTGTCGGAAACACCTGAACTGACCGAAGAATCCCGTCAAAGAGTTTATGAACAGCTGAAAGAGAAGTGTGGATTTGCCAATATCAGGCTGGTCTCGGCTGACGGAGGCCTTTATACCGTAGGACATGAGATTCTTCCTCCGTCTGTAGGAGGCTATGTGGAAGAAATCTGCAGAGGGGAGAGCGGAATGACGGACGTTTTTCTCTCCAGTGTAACGGGGCAGGAGGTGTTCGCTTTTTACGCACCTGTTATGCAGGGAAAGACTGTGGAAGGCGGAATCGCCGGAATCATGATCGTGGATCAGATGGTGGATATGGTAACGACCAAGGGGTTTAATTCTGGAAGCTACAGTTATGTGTTAAAATCGGACGGAACAGTGATCATGCAGACCAGCCATGAAGACAGCCTGTACAGCGGTCGTGAATATTTCAGCTTTCTGCGCAGCGATACGGATATGGATGCAGAAGCTGTCAGCGATTTACAGAAGAAGATGGAACGAAAAGAGCAGGGCGTTTTCCTGTTTACAGTCGGGAATGAGAAGCGGATCGTATACTATGCACCTGCCGAGATCAACGACTGGTATGTGCTTACCGTTGTTCCCTATACGGTTTCCAACTGGTACCGCGAGCACATTCGAGAGACAGCCTTATTCCTTACGGTGAAGATGTTTGTACTTTTCCTGGCGGAACTGGCGGTTATCATCCTCTGGTCAAGAAAGACGAGAAATATCATTCTGGACTCGAAGGAGGCCCTGGAATTGGAGAAGAAAAAGCTGGAACTGGCGCTGCTCCATTCCACAGGAACCACATTCGAGTATGTGCCGAAAGAGGACAGCCTCAGCTTTATATCACCTCCAGTTGTAAAAGAAGTGGAATTTCCGACTGTTTTGAAACAGATATCAGCCAAAGGGGCCGCCCTAGGACTGGTAGCAGCAGAGGATCTGGAAAAATGGAAGATGATCTTAAAGAGAATCGCCGAGGGCAAGGAACCGGGACCACTGGAATTTGCGGGCGGAACCTCCTTTTCGGAGGACACGTATTTCCGGCTGTCTGTGACTCCGGTGAGAGCCGGTAAGGGCGAGGTGGCTAAGGCCATTGGAACGCTGGAGGACATCACGGAGGAGCGGCGGATCCGGAGGCGTTTCGCCCAGGAGGAGCAGTACCGTGCGGCACTTCTCTCGGAAGCAGTCGCCATGTGGTCCGTGGATCTCGTAAGGCAGCAGGTGATGGCCTGTACCATCCATGGAAAAAACTGGCTGGAAGGAGGCAAGGGCTTTCTGTACAGCCGAAGATTCATCGAGAAGATGTGCTGTTACATCCATCCGGCGGATCATGACAGGATCGCCGGGCAGATGCAGGCCAACCGGATGCTGGCTGCTTATTATACCGGAGAGCGGGAGCAAAAGGAGCTGTTTCGCGCGACGTACCCCGGCTCGGAGGACTATAAATGGATGACGTGTACGATTTCCCTGCTGACGGAGCCGGTCTCAGGAAATCCGGTGGCATTCGCCTATGTGAGGGATGTGGATGAGGAGACGAAGCGGAAGATGGAACTTATGTATTCCTCAGAGCGGGATCCGCTGACGGGTCTCTACAACAGAAGGAATATTGAAGAGAAGGTAGAACAGGCCCTGAAAAATGAGGACAGCCTGTCCTGTCTGATCATGCTGGATTTAGACGGCTTCAAGGAGATCAATGACAAATACGGCCATCAGGAGGGAGATGCGGTCTTAAAGAAGATGGCGCGGATTCTTTCTGGTGCGTTCCGGTCGGACGATTTAATTGCCCGGTTCGGAGGCGATGAGTTCGTTGTGTTCCTGGAACATATACCGAACTGTGAGTGCGCCAGTTTACGGGCTGAGGAAGTACGCCGCCAGGTTCACGCCCTGACGCTGAACGAAGAGGACCGCATCGTGTCCATCAGCATTGGAATGGCTTTTGGCCCTCGTGACGGGGATACGTTTGAATTACTCTATAAACACGCGGATGAGGCGCTCTATATGGCCAAAGGGCGGGGCAAGAACCAGATTGCGTTTTATGGGGAAGAGGAAGAGATGATGATCCTGGAAAGGCTGGATTAAAGGATAAAAAGTAAAATACCGCTGGCGGAGGATTTCTTCAAATGGAAGATTCCTCTGGCAGCGGTATTTCTTTGTAATGAAAAGCTTTATAAAAAGAAAAACGTTTCTGGAATAGAGATCAGTTTCCGCATTCGATGCTGATCTCATTGAATCTGTCCAGAATATCGTCCACCTTCAGAGAAGCCTTGTCTTCATCGGCAGAGTCAATGATGGCGCTGCCCTGATGCATCATGATCAGGCGGTCGCCGTACTCCACGGCGTAGCGCAGATTGTGGGTAACCATGATCGTGGTTAAGTTCTTTTCCCTTACGATCTGGTCCGTCAGCTCCATGATGACCTCGGCTGTCTTAGGGTCCAGCGCGGCTGTATGCTCATCGAGAATCAGAAACTCGATGGGAGTCATGGTGGACATTAAGAGCGCCATGGCCTGGCGCTGGCCGCCGGAGAGTACGCCGACTTTTACATGCAGCTTATCTTCCAGACCCAGTCCGAGAGAATGAAGCTGTTCTTTATAGTAATTGATTCGCTGGCGGTTCGTACCCGGAAGGAGATTGAAGGGCTTGCCCTTGTTGTCGGCCAGAGCCATATTCTCCAGGATTGTCATGTGCGGACACGTTCCCATGGCCGGATTCTGGTATACGCGGCCAATGCGGCGCTGACGCTTGTATTCCGGCATGCTGGTGATGTCTTTCCCGCCGATGATGATGCGTCCGCTGTCCAACGGAATGCTTCCGCAGATGATGTTTAACATGGAAGTCTTACCGGAGCCGTTGCTTCCGACCACGGAGACGAACTGGCGGTCCTTGATGGTCAGGCTGAAGTCCTCGAAGAGGCACATCTCGTTGACGGTTCCCTGATTGTAGTATTTATTGATCTGTTTTAATTCAAGCATGACTCTTCACCTTCTTTTCCCTGCCGTTGCTGAGTACGAGTATGACGAGGAACAGCGCGGCCGTAATCAGCTTCAAATCGGAGGCCTCCATGCCCATATAGATAGCGAGAGAGACGCAGCCCTTGTAAATGATGGAGCCGATGACGACAGCCGTTGTGGATTTGACAAAGCCCACACGTTTGAACAGCTTCGTACCAATGATAACATTTGCCAGGCCGATGACGATGGTGCCGGTACCCATGCTGATCTCAAAGAAGCCCTTCTGCTGGCAGTAGACCGAGCCGGCCAGTGCGGCCAGGCCGTTGGCAATCGCCAGCCCCACGATTTTTACCATACCCTTGTCTTTGGCAAGAGAGGTAACCAGCGTGTCGTTGTCGCCGACTGCCCGGAGCAGGTAGCCGGACCGTGTCTTTAAATAGAGGTCCAGCAAAAGCTTTACCAGGATTACGATCACGGCGAGAATGATAACGACGGTGAAATTACTGATGCCGGCCGGAAAAATACGGCTTACAAAATCATTTTCAAAGATCGAATCGCTGGTGAAGATCGGTACGTTAGATTTACCCGCAACTCTTAAGTTGACGGAGTAGAGGGCGGTCATGACAATGATACCTGACAGCAGGTCCCGGACCTTTAATTTTACGTGAATGAATCCCGTCACGCATCCGGCCAGGACGCCGGCCGCAAATGCGGCGAACAGCGTGAGCACCGGATTAACCCCGGCCAGTATCAGTGTGACCGTTACGGCTCCGCCAAGCGGAAATGTTCCGTCCACGGATAAGTCCGGAAAGTCCAGAATCTTATATGTGATATAGACGCCCAGTGCCATGATGGCATAGACCAGGCCTTCTTCAAAAACGCCAAGTATGATTGACATGATAGCTTTCCTCCAGGAGAAGTAGTATATTACTGTGTAATTTCATCAAAGACAGCAGCCGCGGAATCCGTTAATTCCTGCGGAAGTGTGATGCCCAGGTTCCCGGCCACTTTGCTGTTGCCGTAGAATGCAGCTTCCTCGATCACCTCGAAGTTCATCTCGCTGGCCTTCTTTTCGCCCTTTAACACTTTGGCGGCCATTTTACCTGTCTGAATTCCTAAATCTACGTAATCGAGACCCATGGAAGCCAGGCAGCCGATCTTGACCTGCTCCACCTCGCTTCCGAATACCGGAATGTTTTTCTTGGAGGCTTTGTCTAAGATCATCGGGAGAGAGCTTACGACGGTGTTGTCGGTTAAGTTGTTTAAGCAGTCCACTTTTTCCAGGATGCTGTCGGCAGCCAGCGGAATATCGGCGGTGGAGGTTACGGCGCCTTCCACGATCTCAAATCCGTAATCCGGAGCTGCGGCTTTGTATTCGGCGATGGCGGTTTCGGAGTTAACTTCGCTGGTGCTGTAGAGAATGCCAATCTTCTTCGCGTCCGGAAGAATCTTTCGGATCATCTCTAACTGCTTCTCTACCGGAAGCTTGTCGCTGGTGCCGGTTACTTCGCCGACAGGTGTTCCGTCTTCGTTTGCAAGCGCCGCGGCAACCGGATCGGTTACAGCCGTGTAGATGACAGGAACGTTGTCTTTCTTCGCTCCGCCGTAGGCAGCCTGTGCAATCGGAGTCGCAATGGCGCAGATTAAATCGGCCTTTTTGGAGATAAAATTATTGATAATCTGGCTGGCTGTTCCGCCGTCCGCCTGTGCGTTTTCGTAGAGAATGGTTAAGTTCTGGCCTTCGACGATTCCCTCGTCTGCCAGTCCCTGTAAGAAGCCTTCGCGGCAGTTGTCCAGGGAGCCGTGCTCCGCGAACTGGCCGATGCCGATGGTGTAGGACTTGCCGTCCTCGGCAGCGGCTCCTTCTGCGGCTGTCGTATCGGCGGCAGTGGTCGTAACAGCCTCGGTGGCGGCGGTCGTCGGATCCGCCGGTTTGGAAGAACAGCCCGCGAGTGCGGTTACCGTCATCGCTGCGAGTAAGAGTGCTTTCATTGATTTTTTCATAATTGTTTCCTCCTCATGAATCATATATTTTAATTTAAACATAAAAAAAGTCCCAAGTATGTTCTAAAAACATACTTGAGACGAATTAACAAATCCGCGGTGCCACTCAAATTGACTTCCATAGAAGTCCGCTTTTCATATACCAACATATATGCCACGAAGATAACGGTTGTGGTCTCCGTCGGTCCCTACTTACCTGATGGTTCAGGACCGCCCTCAAAAGTCCATTCAGCTGTCTGCTCTATATCGCACTCACACCGGCGGCGACTCTCTGAAATATTGTGGGATAGCTTACTCCTCTTTTTCAACGGTTTATTTTATTGCTTATTATATTAATGCGTCAAAGTGGATTTGTCAACAACTATTTTTAAATTCCTTCGTATTTCCTCTATTTTCCGAAAAAGCGCGCCAGCGGGCTGATTAAGTTGGATAAGTCCTGAATCGCCTGGTTGAGTGTCTTGATATCCACGGAATTAATCTGCTGGAGGGCTTCCTTCACGCTCTGATCACTGGAGGTTACCAGGTTGTCGATATCCGTTACCATCTGGCCCAAATTCGCCTCCTCCAGCTCTTTTGCCACCACGTTCACGCTGTCCATCACCGTCTCCACATCGTCGAAAAGCCGGTTGACACGGGGGATGATGGTTGCAGAGGTATAGATGACGATGGCAAGGATCAGAATGCTGGCCAGCGCGGTAATCTGGGACATCCGGTACTGCTTTTTCGCGTAGGAGGCCTGGCGTTCGTTGGAGTCCTCCAGCCTTTTTAACATGGCCTCCAGTTCTTTGTCCGACAGGGATGCAAAGGGATTTTTTTTCTCTTCCATACAAATATCCTTCTTTCTGGTTCGTTACGGCACAGCAGCCGTTTCTGATTTCAGTATACTACGGCCTGCGGGAAAAATCGAGGAAATATCTTCCTAAGGATATCAAATTGTGGTAAACTAAAGCAAATATCTGTAAAAATGGAGGTTTGACAAATGAAGCTCTTAATTGTTGTGGACATGCAGAAGGATTTTATAGACGGCGCGCTGGGAAGTCCCGAGGCGCAGGCGATTGTGCCCAATGTAAAAAAGATGATCGAGGAGTATCAGGCAGCGGGAGAGGATGTGATCTTCACGCTGGATACCCACGATGAAAAGTATATGGAGACCCAGGAAGGAAAGAATCTGCCGGTTCCCCACTGTATCAGGGGCACCGATGGCTGGGAGCTGGATTCCTCCTTAAAGGAATTTCAGGGGAAGCGGTTTGAGAAGAATACCTTCGGAAGCACCGCCCTTATGGAATACGTTCAGGAACGGCCGTATGAGTCTGTCATGCTGATCGGAGTCTGTACGGATATCTGCGTCATCTCCAACGCGCTGCTGGTGAAGGCCGCGATCCCGGAGGTGCCGGTTCTCGTGGATTCCTCATGCTGTGCGGGAGTCTCGCCGGAGAGCCATAAAAATGCCTTAAACGCGATGAAGATGTGCCACATTGCCGTGCAGTAAGCGGCGGATCGGGAAAGGAGGTCTGCGCGATGGCACAGCGAATATTGATTGCGGATGACAGCGAGGAGATCATCGAGATTCTGCAGATACTTCTGACCGGAGAAGGGTACGAGGTGGTGACGGCGGGAGACGGGGAGGAAGCGGTCATGCTGGCGGACGACACCATCGACTTAATTATTCTCGACGTGATGATGCCGGTTAAGTCCGGCTATGTGGCATGTTCCGAGATCCGGAAAAAGTCCATGGCGCCCATCCTGTTTTTAACGGCCCGCACCCAGGATTCCGATAAATCCATGGGCTTCTCGGCGGGAGGAGACGATTATCTGGCGAAGCCCTTTTCCTATTCGGAGCTTCTTTCCAGGTGCAAATCGCTTCTGCGTCGGTATCTCGTCTACCAGGGAAAGAGCTTCGCCGCGCCGGACAACCGTCTGGTGCTGGGGGACCTTTCCGTGGATCAGGACACACGGACCGTGACCGTGGAAGGCCGTGATGTGAATCTGACCTCCAGGGAATACTGCATTCTCGTCCTCCTGTTAAAGAACCGGAGAAAGATCTTTTCCTCGGAAAATATCTACGAGAGTGTCTGGAATGAACCGTATTTTTACTCCGCCAACAACAATGTGATGGTCCACATCAGGAATCTGCGGAGGAAAATCGAGAAGGACCCGCAGAATCCGGAATACATAAAGACCATGTGGGGGCGGGGGTATTATATTGAATAATTTCCTTAAGAAAATGGCGAATCCCACGCGTTTAAGCCTTGCCACGCTGTATGATGTGGTGATCGCGGCGGCGGCCGCCTTTCTCTGCTATGTGGCGGTGACGAACGCCATGGGGCTTCTGGCCGGCATGATGACGGACCAGAAGAACTATTATGAGCGGCATACGAAGCTTCTGGCAGAGGAATTTCAGGATTTCGTCACGGAAAATCATGTGGAGATCGGAGACGGGGAGACCATCGGTGACTGGAATTCCGAGAACTGGTATGTGTTCCTGACGGTATATCAGCGGGACCGCATCTACTATAATACCATGGACCGGGATAATGAGAAGCTGAAGACCGAGCTTAAGGACGAGCACCCGGGGTTTCAGTACGGGTATTTATACCGCCACGGGACAGCAGTTACCTATCCGGTGAGGTTTGCCGACGGGGACGGGGAGATCCTGATCCGGGCTTACTTTGAGGCCAGGTTCCGGACGCTGATTCTCGTTCTGGGAGCGGGCATGAGCGCGGTCTGCTTCGTCGTGGTATTCCTTGTACTGCTTCAGAAAAAACTGGCGTACATCCGTCAGATCGAGAAGGGGATCCACATCCTGGAGACCGGCTCTGTAGGGTATGAAATTCCCTTAAAAGGCCGGGATGAACTCTATTCCCTGGCAGACAGCATCAACCAGATGAGTGAAAGCCTGCACAAGGAGATCGAGGAAAAGGACCGGATTGAACAGGAGCGGAGCGAGATTGTGACAGCCCTGTCCCACGATATAAGGACACCGCTCACCTCGGTTCTGTTCTACCTGGATTTGATTACGGCCGGCAAATGCACGGCGGATGAGTCCGTCCTCTATATGGAGAAGGCGAAGCGCCAGGCATACCATATGAAGAACCTGATGGACGATTTATTCAGCTATTCTTATGCCACAGGAGACCGTTTTTCCCTGAAAAATGAGGAGTACGACGGAAATGAGCTGTTCGGGCAGCTGATCGGTGATCTGACGGAATCCCTGGAGGAACACGGCTTCCGTACCGAGGTGCGCTACGAGATTGAGACGCCGTTTACGGTGGAGACCGATGTGGTCCAGTTAAAACGTGTTCTGAATAATATTGGAACGAATATCGAAAAGTACGCGCGCAGAGACGGCATCGTGTCCGTGGAGGTCAGGCTTTCAGACGGCTTCGTCTGCCTGAACATCGAGAATCCCATACGGAACGAGGAGATCGAGGTGGAAAGCTACGGAATCGGCGTCAAGGCGTCGGAACAGATGATTGAAAAGATGGGAGGAAGCTTTACTTACGAAAGCCATGACTATCGCTATCACACATCGATGAAGCTTCCGGAGAAAGAATAGAGCGAGGAGCAGTTTTCTGTTTCAAAAAGAAAAAACAGCAGACATGATAAGAATTTCTGAAGAAAATTTCAGAAATTTTACAGCCGTTTCTAAAGATTTATGGCTCATACTAAAACCAGGATAAAGAAGAATGAAATGAGGTGCGGATATGAAGCTTCTTTTTTTGACTGGAAAATTTGGTATGGGCCATTATTCTGCCGCTTTTTCGCTGGCAGAGCGTGTTTCGAGGGTGAATCCCGAGGCTGACATCGTGATCCGCGATATTTTTGAGTATGCAATGCCTTATTATTCCGACAAGGTTTATCACGCCTTTGGCGTCATGGTCACTCACTGCAGCGGAACGTATAATAAGTATTATAATCATATGGAACGTAAGGGACCCGATTTGAAACCGGTTTTTCTTCCATGGTTTTTAAAGAAAATAAAAAATCTGCTGGAGGAGGAACAGCCGGATGCGGTCATCTCAACCCTGCCCCTCTGTTCCCAGATCATGTCCTGGTATAAGGCGGTGACGGGCAGCCAGATGCCGTTAATAACGTGCATTACGGACATCAGCAGCCATTCCGAGTGGATCAACGGCGCCACAGACTGCTACCTCGTTCCCGACCGCATGGTGAGGACGAAGCTGACGGAAAAGGGCGTAGAGGAAACGAAGATTTACGTCTATGGAATCCCGGTCAGGCCGGAATTCGATTACGGGGAAGAGCGGCCGGAAGAGACGGATGGGAAGAAGCACATCCTGATCATGGGCGGCGGTCTCGGAATTCTGCCTGAGAGCAATGAATTCTACGAGGAACTGAACGATTCCGGTCACATCCGGGTTACGGTGATCACGGGAAAGAATCAGGAAATCTACAAGAAGCTTCATGGAAAATACGAGAATATCGATGTGATCGGATATACCAACGAGGTGTACCGCTATATGCAGGAGGCCGATGTGGTGATCTCGAAGCCGGGCGGAATCACCCTGTTTGAGACGATTCATGCGGGAACGCCGCTTCTGGTATTTGAACCGTTTCTCCAGCAGGAGATCAACAACACAGGCTTTATCGTGGGCCGCGGTATCGGGATGATACTGGAGAAAAATCCCATGGACTGTGTCCGGGAGATCAGCAAGATCGTACAGGATGATACGCTTCTGGACGCCATGAAGGCAAATGTAGACCGTTTGAAGAGAGAGTACGACCAGACCGTAATTGGGCAGGTGCTCGCCCTGATCGAAGGACCGGAAGGAGCGTTATGTACGGGATGAAATGGAACAGAAAATGGAAATGGAGCAGACTGGCCGCAGCCCTCGGACTGCTGGCCGGCGGATTTACAGTGCATTCCGTAATTCCGTCCTTGTATCATAAACACAGAAATCCGGCGGTACTGCGAAGAACCGGAGTTCCCGGGACGGTGATGCTCACCTTTGACGACGGTCCCGATCCGGATTATACCGGGCGGCTTCTCGACCTTTTAAAGAAGGAGGAGGTGAAGGCAGCTTTCTTTGTGGTGACAAGAGAGGCGGTAAAAGAGGAAGCGCTGATCGACCGTATGCTGTCCCAAGGCCATGTGGTGGGCTTTCATTCCATGGACCACCAGAACGCCATGGTGAGAGGATATCTGCACACGAGAAAAGATTTTCGCACCGGAAGCGAATTTATGAAGCGAAAAGGCATCTCCGACATCTGGTATCGTCCGCCCTGGGGGCTGACGAACCTGTTTTCCTGGCATTTTGTGAGGAAATACGGGCTGAAGATGGTTCTGTGGGATGTGATGGCCGAAGACTGGGAGAGGGGAGCCACGGCAGGCTCGATCCGAAAGAAGTGTCTGAGCCGTGTAAAGGACGGATCCATCCTCTGCCTTCACGACGGAGGAAGACGCACGGGAGGCGCGCCCGGAGCTCCGGAGAAGACGCTGGAAGCGCTTACTTATGTGATCCCCGCGTTAAAAGAGGCGGGCTATCGGTTTATACTTCCTTCGGAAGCTGTATTCAGATAGATGATTGCCACATAAGTGATTTCAGATAAAGAAAGGAAGAATCGATTTGGAGCAGAAAACCATGAAATGGAAAAATTCACTCCTCTGCACGGCGGCCATGGTGGTGCTGGCGGGAGTGACGTGTTACATACTGTTAAAGGACCATTCCATGGGAACCCTGTGGACGGTTTTAAAGAACGCGGACCTACGTTTTGTGCTGCTGGGGCTTTTTCTCATGGTTCTGTTTGTCGGCTGTGAGGCGGCCGTGATCAGACTCCTGGCGGGGACGTGGGGAGGAAGTGTGCCGTGGAAGAGAGCCATGCAGTACTCCTTTGCAGGCTTTTATTTCAGTTCGATCACGCCCTCATCCACAGGCGGCCAGCCCATGCAGCTGTACTACTTGGTCCGTGACGGGCTGAGCGCCGCGAGAAGCTCGTTCGCGCTGCTGACGATTACGGCCATGTATCAGCTGATGGCGCTGGCTTATGGCGTGGGTATGGGGCTGCTTAAGTTTTCGTATCTCATGGGACTGCCGCTGGCTCTTAAGCTCCTGATCTGTTTCGGGATTCTGGCAAACGGGATTTCCGTGGCATTTATCCTGCTGATTCTGTTTTGCAGGCCGCTTGTGGAGCGGCTGGTATACAGAGTACTCCGTCTGCTTGCCCATTTTCCTTCCTTTGATGGGGAAAAGGCCGCACAGAAAGCCGGTTCCATGATCGAAGAGTACAGCCAGGGCGGCGCATATCTAAGGAAATATCCGATGGCTGCGGTGAAGACGGCGGTGTTTACCTTCTGCCAGCTCACCTTCCTGTATATGGCCTCCTACTGTGCCTGTCTGGCCCTCGGCCTGGGCAGCGTGGGTCTGGTAAACTTCATTATGCTTCAGTCCATCGTGAGCCTTGCAGTGTCGGCCGTCCCCCTGCCCGGAGCGGTGGGGGCGTCAGAGAGCGGCTTCCTGGTGATGTTCAGCGGTTTCTTAAGCTCATCCCAGCTGCTCCCCGTCATGGTGTTAAGCCGGGGCATCAGCTTCTATGGCTTTCTTGCGGTCAGCGGCCTGGCGGTTGCCTCCCTCCATATCGGGAAGAAGGGGACTCCGAAAAAGGAAAAAGAGGTCCGCAGCCGGGTGCATGGCCCTGTGTATAAGCAGTTCAGCGTTAGTGAAGATTTGCACTAATCCGAAGGGCTGAGAGCCGGTATGGCGACGCTGCCTCCGCGGAGACAAAAGATCCGGTTCGGAAACCGTTTCTGCATCCGGCTGATGAGAAGGCTGTTTTCCTCCTCCGGCCGCACACTTTTCAACAGAACGGAAGACGGGGAGTAGTCGATGACACTGGCATGAAAGACTGAGGCCATGCGAAACAGCTCCCGGATATCGTCCTCCGAACAGTCATGAATTCTTAAGAACATCAGCTCCTCGCAGTGCGTGGCGGTCTCCGTAAGGTCCACGACCTTGATGACCTCCACACGCCGGGCGAGCTGTTTTTTTATCTGCTCAAAGGTCTGGTCGTCGCTGGTCAGCCCGATGGTCATGCGGGAAACCGTCTCATCCTCGGCAGGTCCCACGGTCAGACTCTCCAGATTATAGGATTTTCCGGAGAAGAGGCCGGCAATTAAGGCCAGGACGCCGGGTTCATTTTCTACGTAAAGATTGATCCAACGCTTTTTCATCGTTATCTTCCCCTCTCATTTTCCAGAATCATGTGGTCGATCGGACTGCCCGGCGGTACGATGGGAAGCACGTTGTCATCCCAGGCGATCAGAAATTCGATCAGAACCGGCGCGTCCTTGCTGGCTTCTGCGGTCTGAAGGGCCGGTTGGATATCCTCCTCCTTCGTCACCCTGATCCCCATAATTCCAAAGCTTTCGGCCAGCTTGATGAAATCCGGCGTGTACGGCGGACAGTCCGGTCCGGGCTCCTGACAGACCGCAGGGCAGCTGCTTCTCCGGCGCAGACAGGTGGCGGAATAGCGGTGATCGAAAAACATCTCCTGCCACTGGCGCACATTGCCCAGCCAGCCGTTGTTAAGCACGCAGATGATTATGGGAAGCCCGCAGACCACGGCTGTGGCCAGTTCCTGCATATTCATCTGTAACCCGCCATCCCCTGTGATAAGCACTACCGTCTTATCCGGGTTCCCGATTTTTGCGCCGAGAGCGGCGGGGAGGCCGTATCCCATGGTTCCCAGCCCGCCGGAGGTCAGAAGGCGCCGGTCCTCGCTCAGCTCCAGAAACTGGGTTGCCCACAGCTGGTTCTGACCGACATCCGTGGCGACGAAGAGCGGGCCCTTCAGGCGGTTGATGGACCGGATGACGGATTCCGCTGTCAGTCCCTCCCGCTTCATGGTGACGGGACGGGCCTCTTTCCAGCCATCGATCTGCTTCCTCCAGGCGCCGGTGTCCAGCAAAACAGCTTTTTCCAGGAGGGCCCGGATGGCGGCTCCGGCGTCGGCGACTATGGGAATATCGACGGCGATATTTCTGGAAATGGAAGCGGGATCGATGTCCACGTGGATGATGGATGCATGCCTGGCAAACTCCCCGTTCTTACCGGTGATGCGGTCATTGAAGCGGGTGCCGATGGAGAAGAGGACGTCGCAGCCGCTGACCGCCGAATTGGCGGCAAAGCTTCCGTGAATCCCGATATTGCCCGCATACAGCGGATGCGTGGACGGGATGGCGCCCTTTCCCATGATGGTGGTCACAACGGGCACGCCGGTACGCTCGGCAAGCCGTGTCATGGCTTCTTCCGCGCGGGCGATATTGACGCCGCCTCCCACCAGAAAGACCGGCCGCTTCGCCTGATTTAAACGTTCTAAGGCTTTTTTTATCTGGCCTCCGTGTACGGCGAAACCTGGCCGGTATCCCCGGATTTTTACCTGGTCGGGATAGCAGCTGCTGCCGTATTCCCTCTGTATGTCCTTGGGCAAATCCACCAGTACAGGGCCGGGTCTTCCGGTCGTGGCGATATGGAACGCCTTTTTGATGATTTCCCCCAGACTCTCCCTCGTCCGGACGGTTACCGCGTATTTACAGATGCTTCTGGTGATGCCCGTGATGTCGACCTCCTGGAAGGCGTCGTTGCCGATCAGGCTGGTGGGAACCTGGCCGGTAAAACAGACGAGAGGAACACTGTCGTAATTGGCCGTTGCGATGCCTGTCACTAAGTTGGCCGCGCCAGGGCCGCTGGTTACGAGACAGACTCCGGGTCTGCCGGTGGAGCGGGCGTAGCCGTCGGCGGCGTGAACCAGTCCCTGTTCGTGGCGGGGGAGAATGAAACGGATGCCGGTCTCTCCGTGAAGCGCGTCAAATAAGTCAATGGCCTGCCCGCCGGGATAGCCGAACAGGACTTCGACACCTTCTTCCTTCAGTGCTTTTACAAAAAGCTGTGCGCCTGTGATTTGCATGATCACTGCCTCCTTCTAAAATATAATGTGAATGCAAGTACTTGCTGTCATATGCGGGATAAAATTGGTACCGCGGTCTTATGGCGGTACCGTGTATGATTGTCACGGTGACTCGTACGCAGAGCGTGCGAGTGATCGCTCTTCACTGTTCGGGATTTTCCCACCTGCCGATTCCTTCCAGAAAGACCGTGACGCTGTTTCTGACGTAATCGTGACGTGAGATTTTGGACAGACTGTCGTCGAAAGACGCTTTCAGAAACGTGTAACCGAAGGTCGCGGAGAAAATTGTCATGGCCCATGATTCATAGCTTCCGTGACTCAGCTTCCCCTTCTCCACCATCTGTTCAAAATACCGGATGAGAGAGGAGACGAAGGCCTTTGGAATCATCATGATGAACGGGGCCGTTTCCTCGTAGATCTGGGGCGCGCGCAGGCCGATAGAGAGGTTGACGAAATCCGGGGTTATCCGGTCCATGTACGCGTTCATGAACATCTCTAAATCGCTTCGCAAGTCCCACGTGACGTTTTCAAAGGCCAGGGGGGTGACGTCCGCCCTCCACTTTTCCTGGTCAATGCCGGCCAGCACGATGTCCTTCTTTCCTGCAAATTTGCGGAAGAGCGTGCACTCGTTGACGCCTGCCTGCTTTGCAATGTCTTTTGTGGTAGTGGCGACATACCCTTTGTCGCGGATCAGCTCCATGGCCGCGTCCACAATTCTCTGGCTGGTATCATCCATGTATTCCACCTCCATGCAAGTACTTACTTTCATTACATTCTATCCGAAAGAAGACGGGATGTCAAGAAAAAGTACGACAGAACTGTTTGACAAAATGGCCGTTACGTAGTATAATGAACAATGTTCATATTGAAGGAGGTCCATATGAAGAAATCAGCAACTTCAAAAGAAGAGCTGCTTGCGATTGCGAAAGAGATCGCGGGCAGAGAAGGAATTGGAAATCTGAATATACGCCGTCTGGCCTCAGAGAGCGGTATCGCGATCGGTACGGTCTACAATTATTACCCTTCCAAAGGGGATTTAATCGGGGCGGTTATGGAGGATTTCTGGCGTAATGTGTTTCATGGCAGTCATTTTGACACAGAGAGCGGTGATTTTATCGGAAGTGTCCACGATATCCATTTCCGCCTGCGCGAAAACCTGGGAAGCTTCCGTGAGGAGTTTTTAAAGGAGATGGAGGTGCTCAGCAAGACCGATCAGAAGAGAGGGAGAGAGCTGGAGGCATTTTACTTAGGACATATGAAGGAAGGGATGCTCCGTATTCTGGAGCGCGACAACAGGGTGGCACCGGAGGTCTGGAACGAGACATTTACACCCGAAAGGTTCATATCCTTTGCCTTCTCCAACATGGTTCTTCTTCTGAAGAATCAGGAAGATCCGGCTTATTTTGAAGAGATTATGAGGCGTCTGATCTATAAGACAGATGCAGACACAGGAAAGGAAGTATGACGATGCAGGCAGTAATGGAAACAATTTTTGACATTGTATATTTATGTACGGTGATTGCGCTGGGAGTGCGTATGATCACCGGAGCGGGAGAGAGAAAGCAGATTAAGCTGTTTGGAATCATGGCAGTGGTTCTGGGATGCGGCGACGCATTTCACTTAGTGCCCCGCGCTTACGCCCTCTGTACGGATGGGCTGGCGAATCACGCCGCGGCCCTTGGATTTGGAAAGCTGGTAACCTCTGTGACGATGACCGTATTTTATGTGATTCTGTACTACATATGGAAGATGCGGTACCGCGTGGAGGGAAAGAACGGTCTGACTGCCGTCGTATGGGGGCTGGCCCTTGTGAGGGTATTCCTGTGCTTCATGCCGGGCAATGACTGGTTAAGCGCCAGCGCACCGCTCTCCTGGGGTATTTACCGCAATATTCCATTTGCAGTTCTGGGACTTCTGATGATTGTCCTCTTTTACCGGAAGGCAAAGGAGACGGCGGATTCGGGCTTTGGCTTTATGTGGCTGGCGATTGCACTCAGCTTTGGATTCTATATTCCGGTTGTGCTGTGGGCGGATACCATCCCGGCGGTGGGCGCGCTTATGATCCCCAAGACCTGCGCTTACGTGTGGATCGTGGTCATGGGATACCGGGAGATGAAACAGCCGGGACAGAGAAAGGAGAAGTAATATGACAAATGACAGAAAAAAGAAAGCAGTATTAAAGCTGGTAAACACCGCGTTGGTCTATGCGCTGCTGGCTATGGCGGGAGGCGTATTCTACCGTGAATTCACGAAGTTTAACGGCTTTTCCGGAAGAACGACGCTGGCCTTCGTGCACACTCACTTATTCCTGCTGGGAATGATCGTTTTCCTTGTGGCCGCGCTGTTTGAGTTTCATGCGGCGGTGACGGAGCAGAAGCGGTTTGGTCTGTTCTTTGGAATCTATAATGCGGGCATCGCCGTAACGGTGGTGATGCTGATTGTCAGGGGCATTGCCCAGGTGCGCGCCTTAGAGCTGAGCCGTGCCATGGATGCATCCATATCGGGAATCGCCGGCCTCGGCCATATTATGACAGGTGTCGGGATTATTCTCTATTTCGTGATGCTGAAAAAGGCAGTCGCAGAATCATAACGTGTTACAGCAGGGCCGGGAGGCGGACGGTTGCAAGCGGTCTCATTGTGTGTTAGAATAAAGAAATATAAGACGGCAGGGAATCATAGCTTTTCCGGAACCATAAAGGAGATCCGGCCGGGCAGCGAGCCGCTGTCAGGAATGTCATTATTTTAAGGTCAAGAGACCGTAATCTGCTCCGAAGTACATCCGCACATTTCATGTGCTTACGCCTGCGGCTTGTACATCTTCGCATCTTACGGCATCCTTTTTCGTATGATTTCCTGTCGTTTTATCTTTTGAATCCGGGCAGCCGGCTGAAAGACAGGAAAGCTGCCATGTCATTTTGAGTGAGGGACTACCTATGCACGAACCGGATTTGTGGAAATACTGCACGGCGGAGCACTGCAGGGAGATGCTTCTTTCCTTCCGGCTTCTGGAGGGGGAGGAGTGGACCGATGATAAGGTTATATCCTGCCTGTATGCCGTGAGCAATCATACAGAAAAACATTATAACCGGCTGCGGATTCCGAAGAAGGGTGGAGGCGTGAGGCAGATTCAGGCGCCGGACCCTCTGCTTAAGACGATACAGCGGAATATCCTTCACCATATTCTGGAGGGGCTGGAGCTGTCGCCCTGCGCGGCGGCTTACCACAGAGGCGCGTCTATCCGGGATAATGCAGCGCGCCATACGGGTAAAAACGTGGTGCTGAAGCTGGATATCAAAGATTTTTTCGGAACTATTACGTTTTCCATGGTGCAGCAGAGGGCATTTAACAGCAGGTATTTTCCTGTCCCGGTAGGGACGCTTCTGACCTCGCTTTGCTGCTTAAGGGACACGCTTCCCCAGGGATCGCCGGCCTCGGCTGCCATATCGAATCTGGTGATGAAGCCGTTTGACGAATACATGGAGGCGTGGTGCCGGGAGCGGGATATTGTATACAGCCGTTACTGTGATGACATGACATTTTCCGGGGATTTTGCAGCGGCGGAGGTGATCGGGAAGGTGAAAGGATTTCTGGACGCCATGGGTTTTGAACTCAACCGGTCAAAGACAAAGGTCCTTACCCGCCATACCAGACAGACGGTGACAGGAATTGTGGTCAACGACAGCGTTTCGGTTCCATCCGCCTACCGGAGAGAGCTGAGGCAGGATATTTATTACTGCCGGAAATTTGGCGTGCGGGAGCATATAAGGAGCAGGTCAGAGAAGAAATATCTGGAACTGGGAGAGGCCGGAGAGGTGAAATATCTGATGTCCCTGTTAGGGAAAATCGGATTCGTCCTGTCCGTAACACCCGGAGACGTCTGGTTTATGGAGGCGGAAGAGGCTGTGAAAACGCTTTTGAAAGAGTATCAGGGACAGGCTTCTTGTACCGGAGTACAACTTCTGAACAGAGTCCTGTAAGAGAATAGAAACTTGAGCAGAGAAGACGGAAAGCATGGCGTCTTCTCTGCTCATTTTTGTTTGACTGTTTTAACTGAAAATACTGCGGCACTAGTATTATCTCATTAACTTCATGAGATCCTCATAAAAACCAGGATAGGAGATGTTCACGCATTCTGCCCCAAGAATCTCCGTCTCGCCTTCCGCACAGAGCCCTGCGACGGCAAAGGTCATGGCGATGCGGTGATCCAGCAGGCTGTCGATCACCGCGCCGTGCAGCGGTTTGCCGCCGCGGATGATCATTCCATCCTCAGTTTCGGTCACATCGGCCCCCATGGCGGATAAGTTCTTCACCATGACTTCAAGACGGTTGGATTCCTTGACCTTTAATTCCGCCGCATCTTTGATGATGGTGGTGCCTTCCGCGAAGCAGGCCATCACCGCGATCATGGGAAGCTCATCGATCAGAGTGGGGATGATGGCTCCTTCGATGACCGTGCCGTGGAGGCTGCTGCTTTTAACCAGAATGTCAGCGGTGGGTTCCCCGGAGGCATCCTGTTCATTCATCAGCGTTATGCCGGCGCCCATGGCCTGGCAGACATGGAGAATGCCGTCTCTGGTGGGATTGATTCCCACCTGGCGGATCAGCAGTTCGGAACCCGGCACCAAAAGGCCCGCAGCAAGAAACGGGGCGGCAGACGAAATATCGCCGGGAACCGTAATCTGTTTTCCGTAGAGTTCCCCGGCCGGCCGGATGATGGCTGTCGTGCCCTCGCACCTCACATCGGCGCCGAAGGAGCGGAGCATGAGCTCCGAATGGTTGCGGGACACATAGTCTTCCGTCACCCTTGTCTCGCCGTCCGCATAGAGTCCGGCCAGAAGGATGGCCGATTTTACCTGGGCGGACGGTATCCTGGAATGGTAATGGATAGCCTGAAGGGGCCTGCCTGTAATATGCAGGGGCGCGCAGCCATTTTGACGGAGGCTCTCAATCTGGGCGCCCATCAGGGAAAGAGGCTCTATGATTCGTTTCATGGGGCGTTTCTGTATGGATTCGTCGCCGGTCACTGTCACGTCAAAATTCTGTGCTGACAGGATTCCGGATATCAGGCGGGTGGTGGTGCCGCTGTTGCCGCAGTCCAGAACGGTATCCGGCCTTTTTAAGCCTCGCAGCCCATTGCCGCGGACGATGACGGAATCGCCGTTATTTTCGATGGCCACGCCCATCTTCTGAAAGCAGGAGATGGTGGAAAGGCAGTCTGCCCCCTGAAGAAAATGGCTGATCTGCGTCGTCCCCTTTGCAATCGATCCGAACATGACGCTTCTGTGTGAAATGGATTTATCGCCGGGAATATGTACTTCACCCTTAAGCGGGCTTGCCTTTTTAAATTTCATGGTGTTCCTCCGTATATCAATTTTCAGACACGCACCAGGTCGTAATGGTAGCGCTCTAACTGCTTCCACGCCATGTCCATGGTTTCCTTGTCGTAGAAGATAATCTTGAGCGTGCCCTCCCCGTGCTCTCTGTTGTGGTTAATGCCGATGTTCTTAATGCTGATGCCCTTGGCCGCAAGGATAACGGACAGCGTGGAGATCGCGCCGACCTCGTCCGCCATGTCTACGGTAAACGAATATTCCGGTGTGACAGAGCCCTGGTTCCGCTCGGAAATGGAGTTCCGGTAGTCCCTTGAAGTCTCGAACAGCCGGGAGAGATACTGGTTGTCACCCGCTTTGAGCTTTTCCAGAGTTCCGTTTAAGGAGGCGATATACTGCTCCAGAACGGCGGCCAGAGGCGCCCGGTTCGTCATGCAGATCTGCTCCCACATCTCGGGAGACGAGGAGGCGATTCGGGTAATATCCTTAAATCCGCCGGCGGCCAGACGTTTCATCAGACCCTCCGGATTATCGGCATCCCTGACCAGATTCACCAGGCTGGAGGCGATCACGTGTGGCAGATGGCTGATCGCCGCCGTGACGGAATCGTGCTCGTGGTAGTCCAGGACGATGGGGATGGACCCGATCAGCGAAGCGACGGATATCAGCCGATCCACCGCCTCCGGGGAAGAGGTGCGGGTGGGGGTGATGATGTAGTAGGCGTTTTCCAGCAGATGATCCGTGGAATTCTCGAAGCCTGTCTTTTCGGATCCGGCCATGGGATGGCCTCCGATAAAGCAGTCCTCCATCCCGAGCCGGATGACCGCCTCGTGGATGTCGGTCTTGGTGCTCCCCACGTCGGTGATGATGGTGCCCGGCTTTAAAAATGGTTTGATTTCGGCAAGGTAGCGGGCGTTATATTCCACGGGGGTGCACAGAAAGATGAGATCACAATCGAATAACTGTTCATTGACTCCGTCGAGTATCACGTCGATCACGCCCTCATCCAGGGCGCTTAAGAGCCTGGAACGGGTCCGCATGTATGCCATAATCTTCGTATCCGGTTTTTCACGCTTGATCCCTCTGGCTATGGAACCGCCGATGAGACCAAGCCCAATAAAGGCAATGGTGGAATCAGTCATTAAAATATCCTCCCTGCAAGCGCTGCGTAAGGTTTCAGGTTTTCGGTAAGCTGCTCAAACTGTTCAAAGGTGAGCGACTGCGGGCCGTCGGACAGCGCGCAGGACGGGCACGGGTGAACCTCCACGATCAGACCGTCGGCGCCTGCTGCGACTGCGGCTTTAGAGATCGGCCCAATGTAGGCGCGGACACCGGTTGCATGGCTCGGATCGATGAGAATAGGCAGATGGCTCTTGGCGCGGATAACCGGCACGGCGCTGATGTCCAGCGTGTTCCTGGTTGCGGTTTCGTAGGTGCGGATGCCGCGCTCACAGAGCACGATGCGGGGATTGCCTTCGGAGGCGATGTATTCCGCCGCGTTCAGCCATTCGTCGATGGTTGCGGATAAGCCCCTCTTCAACAGTACCGGAATACCGGCGCGTCCGGCCTCCTTTAACAGCTCAAAATTCTGCATGTTGCGGGCGCCGATCTGGATCATGTCCACGTATTTCACCGCAGTCTCCAGCGCCCGTAAGCTGGTGACCTCGCAGACAATATTAAGGCCGGTCTCATCCCGGGCTTCCTTCATATACTGTAAGCCTTCTTCCTCCAGCCCCTGGAAGGCGTAGGGGGAAGTTCTCGGCTTGTAGGCGCCGCCTCTTAAAAATTCTGCGCCGGCCTTCTTTACGGCGATCGCTGTCTCGATGACCATGTCGTGATTTTCGATGGCGCAGGGGCCGGCCATCATGGTCAGCCTGCCAGGTCCGATACTGGTATTTCCAACCTCGATCACAGAGTCCTCCGGGTGAAACTTTTTGTTTACCAGTTTATACGTCTCGGTGACCGGAACGATCTTATCCACGCCCTCCGCCATCTCGATGTTGGCGCCCTGGAGCTTCGTCTTGTCGCCGACAACGCCTACGATGGTGACCTCCGTTCCTTTGGAAAGATGAGCCTGGAGGCCTTTGGATTCTATCAGGTTTTTTATTTTCCCAACCGCCTCTTCGGAAGCGTTCGGTTTCATAATAATAATCATATCGGTTTCCTCTCTTTAACAAGTATTCAAAAACAGCTTAAGCACCATTGTAATCGAAAGAATAGAAGTTGTCAACGCTTTTATACGTTAAACTTCGACGCTTTAACGCAGATTAGCAAAGACGGTGCGAAAAGATTTGATAAAGAACGTATGTTCTGATATAATA
Source organism: Hungatella sp. SB206 (assembly GCF_051132295.1). Classification (NCBI taxonomy): domain Bacteria; kingdom Bacillati; phylum Bacillota; class Clostridia; order Lachnospirales; family Lachnospiraceae; genus Hungatella; species Hungatella sp. SB206. The sequence continues at coordinate 2,967,955 of NZ_CP096603.1, forward strand.
AAAATAAGTAGAAGAACGTATGTTCGAAATAGTAAAAACCTGACAGGAAGGAGAAGATCAATACTATGAAGCTGACGAGGAATAATTTAAATGAAGTTATGTTTGAAAACCAGGATGCCAGGCTATTGATTGAGGACGTGGTTTCTCATACTCAGGCCGGTATCTATTACTATCATGATGTGGAGATCACTCTGCAGGCCGCCTTAAAGATATGGAACAGAGCCAATGAAGCGGAGCAGAATGAAGCCCCGTATCACGCGTCTTTCCTTGATTTTAAAGGAGAAAACAGACCCCTGGCCGCCTGGTGCCCGGCTCTGTAGGATACCCATATTTTGGCAAGTAAAATTATTTGTGCAAAATGCACATTCTACTTGCAATTTTCCGACACTTTTAGTAAAATATCCTCATAGACTTAAATACTGAACAGGAGGAATGTTTATGAACGTGTATGGAACCAAACAAATCCGTAACGTTGTATTACTCGGCCACGGAGGCGCGGGTAAGACGACACTCGCAGAGGCGATGGCACTGATTACAGGAGCTGTCAGCAGAATGGGAAAGATCACCGATGGAAACACCATCAGCGATTATGATAAGGAAGAGATTAAGAGACAGTTCTCCATTTCCACAACTCTGATTCCGCTGGAGTATCAGGGTGAAGACGGTCCGATCAAGATTAACTTGCTGGATACGCCGGGTTATTTCGATTTTGTTGGTGAAGTAGAAGAAGCAATCAGCGTTGCAGACGCCGCGGTTATCGTAGTGAACTGCAAGGCAGGCATAGAGGTTGGTACATATAAGGCTTGGGAACTTTGTGAAAAGTATAAGCTGCCGCGTATTATTTTTGTAACGAATATGGATGACGATCATGCAAGCTACCGTGAACTGCTGCTGAGACTGGAAAAAGAGTTCGGCAGAAAGATTGCACCGTTCCATCTTCCGATTCGTGAGAATGAAAAGTTCGTCGGATTTGTCAACGTCGTAAAGATGGCGGGCCGCAGATTCACGGTGAACAGTGACTATGAAGAATGTGAGATTCCTGAATATTCACAGAAGAACCTGGGGATTGCGCGTGAAGCGCTGATGGAGGCCGTTGCGGAGACGAGCGAAGAGTATATGGAACGCTACTTCTCAGGCGATGAGTTCACTCAGGAAGAGATTTCTTCTGCACTTCGGGAACATGTAATAGAAGGCAATATCGTACCGGTTATGCTGGGCTCCGGCATTAACGCACAGGGTGCGAAGATGGTGCTTCAGGGAATCGACAAGTACTTCCCGACTCCGGACCGTTACGAGTGTATCGGTGTGGACGTATCCACAGGAGAGCGCTTTACAGCCAAATATAACGATAACGTATCACTTTCCGCTCGTGTATTTAAGACGATTGTGGACCCGTTTATCGGCAAATACTCTCTGATGAAGATTTGTACCGGTACCTTAAAACCGGATTCCAATATCTATAACGTAAACAAGGATACAGAGGAGAAGATCGGAAAGATCTATCTGCTCAGAGGAAAAGACGTGATCGAGGTTCCGGAATTGAAGGCCGGCGATATCGGCGCTGTATCCAAGTTATCCGTAACCCAGACGGGAGATACTATTGCGCTCCGTTCCGCGCCGATCGTATACCATAAGCCGGAGATTTCCACGCCGTATACGTATATGTGCTATAAAACAAAGACGAAGGGCGATGACGATAAGGTATCCAGCGCGTTGTCGAAGCTGACAGAAGAAGACTGGACCTTAAAGGCAGTTACCGATACAGAGAACCGTCAGTCCCTGTTATACGGAATCGGCGACCAGCAGCTGGACGTTGTAGTCAGCAAGCTGTTAAACCGCTATAAAGTAGAGATCGAGTTAAGCAAACCGAAATTTGCGTTCCGTGAGACCATCAGAAAGAAAGTTGAGGTTCAGGGAAGATATAAGAAGCAGTCAGGCGGACATGGACAGTTCGGCGATGTTAAGATGACCTTTGAGCCATCCGGCGATTTAGAGACACCTTACGTATTCGAGGAGACTGTATTCGGCGGCGCTGTTCCGAAGAACTACTTCCCGGCTGTTGAAAAGGGGGTTGCAGAGTGTGTTTTAAGAGGACCTCTCGCAGCTTATCCGGTTGTCGGACTGAAGGCAACGCTGACAGACGGCTCCTACCACCCGGTAGATTCCTCCGAGATGGCCTTTAAGATGGCGGCCACCCTGGCGTTTAAGAAGGGCTTTATGGAAGCGAACCCGGTTCTGTTAGAGCCGATTGCCTCCTTAAAGGTTACTGTTCCGGATAAGTTCACCGGTGATGTTATGGGTGACTTAAACCGCAGACGCGGCCGTGTACTGGGTATGAATTCCAACCATAACGGCAAGCAGATCATCGAAGCAGATGTTCCGATGTCTGAGCTTTTCGGATACAATACAGACCTCCGCTCCATGACAGGCGGTATGGGAACGTATGAATATGAGTTCAGCCGCTACGAGCAGGCTCCTGGCGATGTTCAGAAGCGTGAAGTGGAAGAGCGTGCTTCCAAGGTTGACAGAACCGAGGCATAAGAAAAAGAATAAAGATATTGAGAGGCGGGACGGAAGATCGTTCCGCCTCATTTCCATTCCCGACTTGTAACAGTTCATTTTCCGCCTGCGGAGCCCCAGGCGGGGAGTGAACTGTTACCCCGGCCTGCGCAGGTTTTCTCCTTTCCCCTGAGATTTCTTGTCAACATGAGACAGATGTGATAAACTTGGAATCGTGATGGTAAGAAGAGTCAGGAGGTAGTGACCGGATGGATTACTTAAGAGAAATAAAGAAAACGTGTTCAAGGCTCGGAGTGGGATACGCGGCATTTCTGCTGGTGGGACTTATGGTGCAGGCGGAGGCGGGGCTGATACTCGGAGTTCTTGGTAAAATGGGGTGGAAGGGGGACTGGAATACGTGGATCGTGCTCCTGGGCTCGATTCCCATGTATTTGTTCGGAACGCTGATATGCTGGCTCATTGTGAAAGACATGAGAACGCCGTGCAGGCCGCAGAGGCAGCCGTTCGGCGCGGGGCGGCTGGTGGTTGCTTTTTTTGCCTGCATCAGCATTATGTACATTGGAAATATTATAGGAACCGTCCTCATGAGCATCGTGAATGGAATCCAGGGCAAGCCTCTCTTAAATCCGGTAAATGAGCTGATCGAGAATCTGGATACGTGGGTAATTTTCCTGTTGACGGTGGTGGCGGCTCCCATATTTGAGGAGCTTCTGTACCGGAAGCTGTTGATCGACCGGGTGGCTCATTACGGCGACCGGGTGGCTATCGTTCTGTCGGGTGTCTTATTCGGGCTCAGCCATGGAAATTTTTATCAGTTTTTCTATGCCTTCGGGCTGGGGGTCGTATTTGCATACGTCTACATCAACACGGGAAAGCTGCGTTATACCGTAATATTCCATGCGGTGATCAATTTTATGGGATCGATTGTAGCGCTTCATGCAGCAGATAATATCTGGTTTGCCATGGCCTATGGCATCTTCATGATTGCGGCCGTTGTGCTGGGAGTTGTATTCCTGATCCTTTACCGCCGTGAGATCCACTTAAAACCCGCGATGCTGGCGATCCCGAGAGGAAGGCGGTTTGAGACCCTGTTTTTAAATCTGGGCATGATCCTCTTTTTCTTTGTCTCCGTGGGACTGTTTCTGTTTTCATAAGCAGGAGTGGGAGTTGCAGGGAAATGATAAATAGCGGTTGACACGTTCCCACAAGTGTGATACATTTATGGTCAGCATAAATACTGTGAAGAGGAACAGTAAGCGGTCTGGAACATGCAGAGAGCCGGCGTATGGTGCGAGCCGGTTGGGAAGGATGGCTGAACTCGCCTTGGAGTTGCTCACTGAAGGAAGCGATGCTTTTGTGTAGGTGCAGCCGGCATCCCAGCCGTTATCGGGGGAAGGATATGAATGCGTATCCGATAAGTGCATACAGCTTCTGTATGAAATAGAGTGGTACCGCGTGGAAGGAATCCGCGTCTCTATCGTTATGGCCTGAGCGGCCTGGACGGTGGAGACGCGTTTTTTATTTCTAAGAAAGTTTGTCCTACGGAATTCCAGGGAGCCGGATTTTATTTTTTATCAGGAAGGAGAATGGTTTGTTATGGCATCATCATACAATCACAGCGCAATTGAAAAGAAGTGGCGCGAAAACTGGAAAAAGAATCCCGTAAATATCAATGACGGGAAGAAACCGAAGTATTACTGTCTCGATATGTTTCCGTATCCGTCGGGGAGCGGACTTCATGTGGGACACTGGAGGGGATATGTGATCTCCGACGTCTGGAGCAGGTATCAGATTTTAAAGGGACATTACGTCATCCATCCGATGGGCTGGGATGCCTTTGGCCTTCCGGCGGAAAACTATGCGATCAAGATGGGCGTTCATCCGGCCAAATCCACGGCTGAAAATGTAGCCAACATCAAGCGTCAGATTAATGAGATCGCCGCGGTATATGACTGGGATATGGAGGTCAACACGACCGACCCCGGATTCTATAAATGGACGCAGTGGATCTTTGTTCAGATGTTTAAGAAGGGGCTGGCCTATGAGAAGGAATTCCCGATTAACTGGTGCCCCTCCTGTAAGACAGGCCTTGCCAACGAAGAGGTGGTGAACGGCTGCTGTGAACGCTGCCAGACACCGGTTACGAAGAAAAACTTAAGGCAGTGGATGTTAAAGATTACCGCCTACGCGGACCGCCTGCTGGATGACTTAGATAAGCTGGACTGGCCGGAGAAGGTCAAGAAGATGCAGACAGAGTGGATCGGCAAGTCCTACGGCGCAGAAGTGGATTTCAAAGTGGACGGACGGGAAGACGCGATTAAAGTCTATACGACTAGGCCGGATACGCTGTACGGCGCGACCTTCATGGTACTGGCCCCGGAGCATGCGCTGGCGGCCGGTCTCGCCGTGCCGGAGACGAAGGAGGCGGTGGAGAAGTATATCTATGAAGCCTCCATGAAGTCGAATGTGGACCGTCTTCAGGATAAGGAAAAAACGGGTGTATTTACGGGCAGCTATGCCGTCAACCCGTTAAATGGTGCAAAGGTGCCGATCTGGCTCTCCGACTATGTGCTGGCCGATTACGGCACGGGAGCCATCATGTGCGTGCCGGCTCACGACGACAGAGACTTTGAGTTTGCAAAGAAATTTGATCTTCCGATTATTCAGGTTATTGCGAAAGACGGAGTGGAGATCGAGCATATGACACAGGCCTATACCGAGGCGAGCGGAATTATGATCAATTCCGGCGAGTGGAACGGAATGGAGTCTTCCGTCTTAAAGAAGGAAGCCCCCGTGATGATTGAAGAGCGCGGAATTGGTAAGAAGACGGTCAATTACAAGCTGCGCGACTGGGTATTTTCGAGACAGCGCTACTGGGGCGAACCGATTCCGATTATCCACTGTCCGCACTGCGGCAATGTCCCGGTTCCGGAGGATCAGCTTCCCTTAACTCTGCCGGAGGTGGAAAGTTATCAGCCGACGGGAACGGGAGAATCTCCGCTGGCTGCCATCGACGAGTGGGTGAACACCACCTGTCCAGTCTGCGGCGCTCCGGCCAGGCGGGAGACGAACACCATGCCGCAGTGGGCCGGTTCCTCCTGGTATTTCCTGCGCTATGTGGACAGCCATAACGAGAAGGAGCTAGTTTCCCGCGAAAAGGCGGATAAATATCTTCCTGTCGATATGTATATCGGAGGCGTGGAGCACGCGGTGCTTCATCTGCTCTATTCCAGGTTCTACACGAAATTCCTCTGTGATATCGGCGTCATCGATTTCGACGAACCGTTTACTAAGCTGTTTAACCAGGGCATGATCACCGGCAAGAACGGTATCAAGATGAGCAAATCCAAGGGAAATGTGGTATCTCCGGATGAACTGGTCCGTGATTACGGCTGTGATTCCCTGAGAATGTACGAACTCTTCGTCGGTCCGCCGGAGCTGGACGCGGAATGGGACGACAGGGGAATCGAAGGCGTCAGCCGTTTCTTGAACCGTTTCTGGAATCTCGTCATGGACAGCAAGGATAAGGAGACCGAACCGACGAGAGAGATGGTGCGTCTCCGCAATAAGCTGATCTTTGATATCGAACAGCGGTTTAACCAGTTCAATTTAAACACGGTAATCTCCGGATTTATGGAGTATAACAACAAATTCATCGAGCTGGCGAAGAAGACCGGAGGAATTGACAGGGAGACGCTCCGCACCTTTGTGATTCTGCTTGCTCCGTTCGCGCCTCATATCGGAGAGGAATTGTGGCAGCAGCTGGGGGGAAGCGATACGGTATTCCATGCCCAGTGGCCGGTATGCGATGAGGAAGCCATGAAGGAAGATGAGATTTCCGTGGCCGTGCAGGTGAATGGAAAGACGAAAGCGGTCGTAACGCTTCCGGACGGTACAGCCAAAGAGGATGCGATCGAGGCCGGCAAGGCGCTGGTTACGGATAAATTGACTGGGACGATTGTCAAGGAAATCTATGTGCCAGGAAGAATTATCAATATTGTTTGCAAATAGCAGTTACAGACACCCGGAGGCGGAAGCCGAAGGGTGTCTTGTGTTGTGAGAATAAATCAAACATAATAGTTTGATAATTAACGAACAAAAATAAAAAAATCAGAAAATATTGACAAATGAGAGAAAAATAGATATGATAATACTAGCAGATAATTGAGAACTTTGTTATAATAAACGGAGATAAGGAGGTATTTTATGGAGCAGTCGAGCGTAGGTTACCCATTGTTGCTTCTTGATAATGAGACTCTGGCCTATATACTGGGAGACGGGGATTTCCGGTTTGCAAATCTGACGTTTGATGAAGCGAAAGCTATTCTGGATATGAATGCGGAAGAGGATATTGCCAAATGCTTTGAAGACAAGGATTTGGAGAATGCCATTTACGAATATCTGGGAATTGAGCGCAGGACGTTCGAGTACCGTCCGGTCAGGCAGATGAAGGTAGGTCAGGATGGAATTGCATTTAAGCTGTACATTACACCATCCGGCACACAGCCGATCATTTTGGGGGAAGAAGGAGAGCAGGCTAAAAAAATTAAGAATGTGTACATATATTGTCAGCATGTTGTAAGATTAAAATAACGTAACAGTTCAGACGGCGGAAAAATCAGTGCAAAGGCGGGCGTTAAGCTTGCTTATAAGACCGTTTTTGCACTGATTTTTACATCGGATGCCGGCTTTTTCGGTCAAGAAGATAAGCCGTATGAACTGTTACAAAATAGCCGTTCAGGCATGACAAAAGGGACCGTACCGTGTATAATGACAGCATAAGATATGATAATCGGAGGAATTACGAATGAGACGATATCAGAAATATTTGCTGGTCATGACAGGGGCGGTCCTTTTTGCGTACGCCGGCGCCGCTGGAACGGCTGTGTATGGTCAGACGGATGGACGCTTGACTGGACAGGCCATGGTGGGAATAAACGGAAAAGGGGAGACAGGTCCTGGAATCGGCCTGAAGGATATCAACACAGAGGCGTCCGATAAGGAGCAGGAACTTATGGGAAACATACCGGCCGCCTCGGAAACGGACAGTCTGATCCTGGTGGTGGGACAGGGGGAGGCGGATATCAGCCTTTCCTATCATACGAAGGATGATAAGGGTATCTGGACGGAAGAATTTGTGACTGCGGGGAGATATGGAAAGAACGGAGCGACGGGCGATAAGAAGGAAGGGGATAAGAAGACTCCCCTCGGAACGTACCGTTTTACCATGGCCTTTGGCGTGAAGGAAAACCCGGGCAGTATTCTGCCGTATCACCAGCTGACGGATACCGATTACTGGGTGGATGACCCTGGCAGCAGCCATTATAACCAGCTGGTGGATTCCAGCAGCACAAAAAAAGACTGGAAGTCGGCGGAGCATATGGCCGCCATGGTTCCGTTCTACAACTATGGACTGGCGCTCGACTACAACAGTGACCGCGTGCCTGGGAAGGGTTCCGCCATCTTTCTGCACTGCATGAATGGAGCGGCTGACACCGGAACCTCGGGCTGTGTCAAGGTGTCCGAGGAGTACATGAAAAAGCTGGTGACGAGCGTCGATGAAGAGACCAGGATTGTCATTGTTTCCGATATCAGCCAGTTGGAGCAGGAGTAATGGCGTGAGTCTTATTTCCGTTTTGACAAATTTTTAGAAATCATGCGTAAGGTATCCATGCGTTTCCGTTCGGCGGGGCTCATTCCCCCGCTTAAGATCGAGACGAGCAGCTCCGTCTCCTGATCGGAAAAATGGATGCCTTTTTCATTGGCCTTTAAATTGAGAGTGAGGATCGTGGACATCAGCTGTTCCTTCGGCGCGGATTCCACCTCCTGGGCGAATGTAGTCAGCAGCTCAAGTTTCTGTTGGTCCATGCCTTTTAAGCGGGGATCCTGTTTCCAGTTGGTATTCATAGGGCGGTAAACTTCCTTTCTTTGTATGTAGCGGTGAATTAGTTCATCTGCTGCATGGCAGACATCATGAGCTGCATGGTCTCCAGACGGGACTGCTGCTCCTGAGGAATAAAGTTCTTGATCTGATCGAAGGACATGCGTCCGAACGGTCCGCCGGAGCGGTGAGGAGGCGGTGTCTGTGACTGTGCCTGCCTGGCCGTATTTTCAGTGGGCTCGGGATCCGGTACCATGGACCCGGGAACCGCGTCGGATACTGCTCCTGCCAGCTTAAAGCCCTGGAAAAAGTTCATGATCAGATCGATTAAATCCTGTTCTGTCGGTGTACCAAACGGTTTGATGGCGCCCAGCATATCGATGGGGGAAGCCGGCTTCTCGGTGTCTTCTCCTGTGGAGCAGATGCCCATGGCAGCCACCTCCTCGTCCTCAAACAGCTTTACGGTGCGGCGAAGCTCATTGAATTTGACAAAGAGAGAGATAAAACGCTGCTCGGTCACGCTCATATAGGGGAGGGCGGCCTTCATCATCTGTAAATGGTTATCACCGATTAAGGAATCCAGGTCAACTGGCTGGGAATTTTTTTCGTTGTTCATAACATGATATCCTTACTTTTCTTGTTGACAATATATGCGGCCGCATATATTAGTATTACAGGAGAGTGATAAACATGAGAAATCGTTTAATTATAGATGGCAATGCAGTATATGAAATTGACGACGAGTGCGTAAAGAGAAAACAGGGCAGAAATCCCGGCCGCGGGGGAAATGGAGAAAATCCGCTGGCCGCGCCGGGGCAGGAGAAGAATCAGAGGCGGTGATATACCGCCGCCTGCCCGGAGCGCGCATCCTGCCCGAAGGGATTTTGGTGTAACAGGAAATTGCCCTGTTACACCAAAAAAACTGCGGCCCGGAATATCCGGACCGCAGTCTTTATGTTTTGTGGAAATGTTTTCTCTGCATGTATTAGCAGCAGAATCCACCACCGCCGCCTCCGCAGCAGCACAGAAGAAGGATGATCCAGATGAAATCACATCCGTTGCTTCCGCCACAGCCACAGCCGCAGTTACTTCCGCCGCCGCAGCCGCAGCCGCCTCCGAAACCACCGCCGCCGCAGCAGCACAGAATCAGGATCAACCAGATAAAGTTGCATCCACTTCCTCCATTGTTGCATTCACAGCCACATCCACATCCACAATTTGTTGCTGCCAGATCACTCATATTTGTTCCTCCAAATAAATTGTTTACACTTAAATGTATGTGACCCTGCTTGCCACTGTTTCCACATTTTTCGTAAAATTTTAGAATTCATATGATTGAACTTATCCAATACTTGTGTATAATTAGTTACAAACGGGAAAAGAGGTAGATTATATGGAGAAATTATATTATAGACGGCCCTATGTAAAATCGTTCGAGGCGGTGGTGACAGACTGCCGGACGGGGAAGAACGGCAGATTCCAGGTGACTCTGGACCGGACAGGCTTTTATCCGGAGGGCGGCGGTCAGCCCGGAGATACCGGAAGCCTGGGATCCGTGAAGGTACTGGATGTCCATGAAAAGGCGGGGGAGATTATTCACGAGACCGATGGACCCTTAGAGGCAGGGACAGCCGTTACAGGTACCATCAATTGGGAGAGACGGTTTGGATACATGCAGAACCATTCGGGAGAACATATTTTTTCAGGACTGGTACATAAAAAGTATGGGTTCGATAATGTGGGATTTCATATGGGAAGCGAAGAGGTGACCGTTGACTTTAACGGAGTGCTCACGGCGGAAGAGCTGGAGGCGGTAGAAAATGAGGTCAACCGGAAAATCGCAGAGAATCTGCCGGTTCTGGAGCTGTATCCAACCGCTGGGGAGCTGGACGCCATGGAGTACAGAAGCAAGAAGGAGCTGACCGGACAGGTGCGTATCATCGAGATTCCGGACGGCGATGTCTGCGCATGCTGCGGCACCCATGTCATGACCACTGGAGAGATCGGCATCTTTAAGATCACCGGCATGATTCACTACAAAGGCGGTATCCGGGTTTCCATGCTCTGCGGTATGGACGCCCTTAAGGATTACCAGAAGAAACAGAAGACGGTGACGGAGCTGTCCGTGCTGCTTTCAGCCAAGCCGGAGAAAGTCACGGAAACCGTGGAGAAGTTAAAGAGTGAAAGCGGTATGAAGGATGGGAAGATCAACCAGCTGTATCAGGAACTGTTTGCGGCCAGAATGGAACAGCTTGAGCCCAGCCAAAAGCCTCTGGCGGTATTCGAGGAGGGGCTGGCGCCGATTCAGCTTCGCCAGTACTGCACCATGCTCTATGAGGGCGGCAGAGGAAGCGTGGTCCTGGTCTGCTCCGGTACGGAAGGCAGCTACCAGTATGCGGCAGGAAGCAGCAGTTCCGACATGCGGGAATTGAGCAAATACTTAAACAAAGAATTAAACGGAAAAGGCGGCGGAAGCTCCCTGATGGCCCAGGGTACCTTTCAGGCAGCGAAACAGGAGATTCTGGAAACATTTACAGAACGGGTAAAGGAGTAAATTTATGGAATTAAATGACAGCAACATAAAGAAGCTGCGATGGCTTATCGTATTTACCGTGGCGGTTGTAGTGATCGGCGTGAACTACCGGCGTGTTTTTGCGGTGTTTATGATGATTTTCGGGTTCATCTCACCGTTTTTACTGGGCGGAGTCATGGCGTTTATCTTAAACGTCCCCATGCGCAGGATTGAGAAATTGCTTCCCATGAAGGAAAATAACAGACTGCGCCGTCCGATCGGCCTGGTTCTTACCCTGTTGTTTGTGGTAGGTCTGCTGCTTTTAGTTATTTTCGTCGTTATGCCACAGCTGTTCGAGACATTTATGAGTCTGCAGAACAGTATACCGGTCTTCCTGGCAGGGGTGAAGAAGGGAGCGGAAGACTTATTTGCCCAGAATCCGGAAATCCTGGATTATATCAATGGAATCCAGATTGACTGGAAATCCTTCTCCGAGGATGTGATCGGATTCCTCTCCTCAGGAGCCAGCACAGTGCTGAATTCAACGATCACAGCGGCGGTCTCCATAGTCAGCGGCGTGACCACATTTGGAATCGCCCTGGTATTCGCGATCTATATTCTGCTTCAGAAGGAGACGCTTTCGGCTCAGATGAAGAAGCTGATGCGGGCGTTTCTGCCGGACCGGGTCACGGAAAATATTTTGTCAGTTGCAGATCTGGCATACAATACATTTTCCCACTTCCTGACCGGTCAGTGCCTCGAGGCGGTGATTCTGGGAACCATGTTCTTCATCACACTGTCCGTTCTGCGGCTGCCCTATGCGCTGTTAGTCGGAGTGCTGATCGCGTTTACCGCGCTGATTCCCATATTCGGAGCGTTTATCGGCTGCGTGATCGGAGCGTTCCTGATGCTGATGGTGAAGCCGCTCGATGCACTTCTGTTTGTGGCGGTGTTCTTTATCCTTCAGCAGATTGAAGGAAATTTAATCTATCCCCATGTGGTGGGCAACTCGGTGGGACTTCCGTCCATCTGGGTCCTCGTTGCGGTTACCATCGGCGGCAGCGCTATGGGAATCGCCGGCATGCTGATCTTTATTCCGCTTTGTTCGGTTCTGTATTCTCTGCTCCGCGGAACGGTTTACGCGAGACTGGAAAAGAAAAATCAGGAGCAGAAAAAGAACCGTGGAAAGGCGCAGCCGCAGCCGGAGCCCGGACGTGCAAAATGATAAAGCAGCCGGAAGCAGAACGATAAAATCGGTCTGCTTCCGGCCGCTTTATCCGGCAGGCTTTTCATACACGGGCCAGGTTTTATTCCCCCTGATACATGTACTTGATCAGGCGATCTGCGTCTTCCGGCTCATGGGCTACGAGTTCGATGCTATGTAACCTTACCATTTCCTACGTCTGGATTATAACAACGTTTTTCCGGGATACATGGTGAAAAGATTCCGAAAATGCCGGTTAGCCGGTCACTTTTATGTATAATAAGAACAGAAAATACGCATTGGAAAGGAAAGAGTGATGAAAAGAATCCGCGCATACGGGATTATTCCGGGCGAAATGGAGCCGGGACCCCTTAATAAGATTACCGATGTTGCAGGCGTGACGGTGGGCCATGCCACCGTGAATACAGCGGAGCACAAGACGGGAGTCACGGTGATTCTGCCGTGTGAAGACAACCCTTATAAAAACAAGCTGACAGCCGCCGCCTACATCCACAACGGCTTCGGAAAGAGCCAGGGGCTGGTTCAGATGGAAGAACTGGGTACGTTAGAGACATTTATCGCATTGACCAATACGCTCAATGTGGGCAAGGTGCATGACGCGGTGGTCGACATGATGTCGGAGCAGTGTGAGCGGGAGGGAATCCAGGTAACCACCATCAATCCAGTGGTGGGAGAGTGCAACGATTCCGGCTTAAATCTGATAAAAGAGCGGATCATCGGTTTAGAGGAGGTTCGGACGGCGGTCCGGGAGGCGAAACGGGATTTTGAAGAGGGCGCTGTCGGCGCCGGAACGGGAACCGTCTGCTTCGGCTTAAAGGGCGGTATCGGTTCCGCATCCAGGCAGTTTCCGCTCGGAGGAAAGACGTATACGGTTGGTGCGTTGGTGCAGTCGAATTTTGGCAGCACGAAGAATTTAATGATCTGCGGGGCGATGGTGGGAAGAGAACTGGAGAAGAAGACGAAGCCGGCTTTGCTGGACCGGGGATCCATCATGACTGTAATTGCGACAGATTTGCCGCTCTCCGACCGGCAGTTAAAGCGGGTGATTAAGAGAGCCGGAGTAGGGCTCAGCCGGATCGGATCCTTCATGGGACACGGGAGCGGCGACATAATGATCGGTTTTACGACGGCAAACCGGATTTCGGAAGAGAGGGAACCGGAGATCTTGACCATCCGGATTTTAAAAGAAAGCCTCCTGGACACGGCCTTTACGGCCGCGGCGGAAGCTGTGGAAGAAGCAGTATTAAATTCACTGGCCATGGCGTCGACAACAGTCGGCTATCAGGGGGAGATACGATACTCCCTGACGGACTTATGGCTGTCAGGACTCAGCACCGCGGATCTGGCAGCGGCAGATTCGATAAATTAATCGAAATCAACGTGGTAGTTCTTGTCCGCTATATGGATATCGATGCTGCTTAAGTTAAAGTTGTCCTCAAAAATCTGAAGTCTGTATTCAAAAAATGTATCATCCGTCTTCTTAGAGAAAAAGACGTAGGCACCCGGTTCCCTGTTTTCGATCTCGTCGCAGATTTCATTGTAAATTTCTTCTCCGTTGGCAGGGAACGGGCAGCCGGAGTTTTTGATCGTATCTTCGATGGTTCTGTATAATTCTTCCATAATAAAAATCCTCTCAATATTTATATTCTTGAATTTATGCTCTTGAATTTATGTTCTTGGCCCGCGCCTGCCTGATGTCGTCCAGAAGCAGTGCGGAAATGCGCAGATTGCCGCGGCCGCATCCGATGTCGATATCCGGCTTGTTGGCCCCGTGAAAGTCGGAGCCGCCGGTGGGGAACAGACCGTATTTGACGGCCAGTTTCTTGAGCTTTCCGCTTTCGTACTGATTGTTGGACGAGTGGTAGACTTCCAGGCCGGCCAGTCCGTCTTCTTTTAACGAAGCGACCAGTGCTTCCAGCCTTGCATCGCCGAGATGGTACTGGTATGGATGGGCGAGGACCGGAGACGCTCCGCAGTCGGTCAGGATCCTGAGCGCGTAGGAGGGCTCGATGGTCTCTTTCTTTGGACACCAGCGGCCGCCGTATTTTAAATACTTTTTAAATGCCTGGTCCATGGAGGAGACATATCCTTTTTCCATCAGGACGCGGGCAAAATGGGCCCTCGTGATGACCGTATCGGGATTGCCGGCGGTAAGCTCTTCCCTGGTCAGTACCATGCCGTTCTCCGAAAAACGGCGGATCATCTCGTCATTGCGTTTTTCACGGAGTATGAGGAGACGGTCGGTTTCCCGGAGAAACGCGGGATCATCCGGATTTACATACAGTCCCAGAACGTGGATCTCTTCGCCCTCATAGTGGCAGGAGAGCTCGATGCCGGGAATGATTTCGATGGGAAGGCCTAGGGCGGCCTCCATAGCTTGTGGGATGCCGGCAATGGTGTCGTGGTCGGTCAGAGCGATGGCGGTAAGCCCGTTTTCCACGGCCAGAGCGACGACGGCGGCCGGGGATAGCGTGCCATCCGAGGCATTAGAATGAACGTGCAGATCGATGAGTTCCATGAGTTACCTCCAATTTGAAATACTTTAGTAATACTATAGTAACATGTTTTTTACGTTCTGTAAAATGTTGAAAAACGACGAAAAATAATTAAGAAAATTCATAAATTTGTAATAGCATTTCCCACAAAGTATGGTATACTACTCAATGTAATATACACTATCATGTGAAAAGGTGAAATAGATGAGTCAGACAGGCAACAGACAGAGTGGAACATCAAGATCTTATTCCTCTCAGGGAACACGGAAGACAGGAACGGGAGCTTCCAGAAAGACAAGCCAGGGAAGCAGGGGCCAGTCCTCAAGATATAAGAGTTCCTACCAGCCGCGGGGCGGTTCGGGAAGGGGGTCAAAGCGGAAGAAGCGTCCGCAGTATGATATCACGAAGATTCTGCTGGGGATCATTATCGCGGTGGTTGCCGTGATCGTGATTATGGCGGCAGTGAAGTTCGTAGGAAGCAGGCCTGCCGAGGTGGAGACGGGCGAGACGACGAGCCAGCCGGAGCCGGAGCTTAAGAAGGAGGTTTCCGTAGACGGGATCTCCATCACCGGAATGTCCAGAGAACAGGCGAAAAAGGCGATTCTGGACAAGTATGAGTGGGGCATGAAGATTACGTATAAGGATGATACGTATGAGGTCGCCGATTTGCTGGAGACGAAGGTGGATACCCTTTTAGGCGATATCTATACGGGCGAACCGAAGGAAAGCTATACCCTGGATATGAACGGACTGGACGAAGCGGCCGCGGAAGAGGCCAAAAAGGCCGCCGCCAAGTGGGACGTGAAGGCCAAGAACGGTTCCGTATCCG
This sequence comes from Hungatella sp. SB206, assembly GCF_051132295.1. Classification (NCBI taxonomy): domain Bacteria; kingdom Bacillati; phylum Bacillota; class Clostridia; order Lachnospirales; family Lachnospiraceae; genus Hungatella; species Hungatella sp. SB206. The sequence goes on from NZ_CP096603.1 coordinate 2,983,417, forward strand.
GTTTTGACAAGGAAGCAGGGAAGTTTATCTACTCGGGAGAGCAGAATGGTCTGGTGATCGACCAGGAGAAGCTGGTTTCCGATATTCTGGCTCAGTTAAAGGATAAAAATTTCAGCGCTGTGATTGAAGCTACCGGCAAGGAGACGGCTCCAGAGATCACGGAGGCACAGGCCAAGGAGTTGTATCAGGTGATTGGAACCTATACCACCACAACCACGGCTAACAAGGACAGAAACAAGAATATCGAACTGGCTGCCGAAGCGCTTAACGGCCTGATCTTACAGCCAGGCGAGGAGTTTTCTTTCAATAAGGCCACGGGAGAGCGTTCCGAGGCCAAGGGGTATCGGCCGGCCGGTGCCTATGTAAACGGCGAATTGGTGGAAGAGCCGGGCGGCGGCGTATGCCAGGTTTCCTCCACGCTCTACAACGCAGTCATTTTCTCCGGTCTTACGACGACAGAGCGCCATGCGCACAGCTATGAGCCCTCTTATGTAACGCCGGGCGAGGACGCTATGGTAAGCTTTGGCGGACCCGATATGAAATTTATCAACACCTCTTCGACGGCAATTGCCCTCAGAGCCAGCTTTGCAGACAGGAAGCTGAAGATTTCCGTTGTAGGAATCCCGATTCTGGAAAAGGGAGTTACACTTTCCATGACCTCCAAGAAGACAGCGGAACTGGATGCTCCGGCGCCGGTTTACGAAGAGGATCAGACCCTTCAGCCGGGAGAAGAGAAGATTGTCAAGGCAGAGACAAAGGGAAGCCGCTGGGTGACGAATATGGTGACGAAAAAGGACGGCGTTGTGGTAAGCGACGAGTTCTTCCACAACAGCACATACCGCGGCAAGCCCGCAACAATCAAGCGCAACACATCAGGCGTGGTAGTCCCTGCCACGGATGAGTCTTCTTCAGGAGGCAGCACCATCGCCACCTCGGAGGGAGAGACATCACCTTCCGGAGGAACGGATACTCCGGCGCCGACAGCGCCGACCCAGCCGACTACTGCCCAGCCCGATACGGTACCCGGACAAGGGCCGGGAGAGCAGCCGACATCGGCACCACAGCCAACCACGACCCAGGCGGTACAGCCGGAGGGGCCGGGCGGAAACAGCTCGGGACAGAACGTAGTTCCTCCGAGTCCGCTGAGTTAAAGGACGATTTATGGACCGGATAAAATTTTTATCCGGTCCTTTTACTGGCCTAAAAACGACAGGCAGCCGCCTGCAGCGGGCAGTTCCCGGTGTTTCGCGGAATTGTTCCTAAAATAGTACGTAATTTTCCATTTTTCTTATTTGCAATTTGTTAAATAATTGTTATAATAGTAAACAGGTCACTATCCCTTCGGGGAACCAAACTATACAATATTCACATTTGTAGGAGGAAATCAAAAATGGCAAGAAAAATGAAAACCATGGATGGTAACCACGCAGCAGCACATGCATCGTATGCATTTACTGATGTAGCGGCTATCTATCCGATTACCCCATCCTCACCTATGGCGGAAGCTTCAGATGAATGGGCAACCGACGGAAGAACCAATATCTTCGGTCATACAGTACAGATTACAGAGATGCAGTCTGAGGCAGGTGCAGCAGGTGCTGTTCACGGATCCTTATCTGCAGGTGCGCTGACCACCACCTACACAGCATCCCAGGGTCTGTTATTAATGATCCCGAACCTTTATAAAATCGCAGGCGAGCAGTTACCGGGTGTATTCAACGTTTCCGCACGTGCAGTTGCGAGCCATGCTTTATCAATCTTTGGTGACCACTCCGACGTATACGCATGCCGTCAGACCGGCTGCGCAATGTTATGCGAATCCAGCGTTCAGGAAGTTATGGATTTAACTCCTGTTGCACATATGGCAGCTCTTGAAGGAAAAGTTCCGTTCATCAACTTCTTTGACGGTTTCCGTACATCTCATGAGATCCAGAAGGTGGAGACCTGGGATTACGAAGATTTAAAAGAGATGGTTGACATGGACGCAGTGGACGAGTTCCGTCGTCATGCATTAAATCCAAACCATCCTTGCCAGAGAGGTTCTGCTCAGAACCCGGATATCTTCTTCCAGGCAAGAGAAGCATGTAATCCATATTACGAAGCATTACCGGCTATCGTTCAGAAATACATGGACAAGGTCAATGCTAAGATCGGTACCGATTATAAGCTGTTCAACTACTACGGCGCTCCGGATGCAGAGCACGTAATCGTATCCATGGGTTCCGTAAACGATACAATCGAAGAGACCATCGACTACATGGTAGCACGGGGACAGAAGGTTGGTGTTGTGAAGGTTCGTCTTTACAGACCATTCTGCGCAGACGCTCTTGTTGAAGCAATCCCGGATACCGTTAAGACGATCTCCGTATTAGACAGAACAAAAGAGCCAGGATCCCTTGGCGAGCCGTTATACTTAGACGTAGTGGCAGCTTTAAGAGGAACCAAGTTCGATCAGGTTAAGATATTAACCGGACGTTACGGCTTAGGCTCCAAGGATACAACACCGGCTCAGATCGTTGCTGTATTCGATAACGAGACAAAGACACCTTTCACCATCGGCATCATTGATGATGTTACTCATTTATCTCTTGAGACAGGTGCTCCGCTGGTTACTACTCCGGAAGGAACAACCAACTGTAAGTTCTGGGGTCTTGGCGCCGACGGTACGGTAGGTGCTAACAAGAACTCCATCAAGATCATCGGTGACAACACGGATATGTACGCGCAGGCTTACTTCGATTATGACTCCAAGAAGTCTGGCGGTGTTACCATGTCCCATTTGCGTTTCGGACATAAGCCGATTAAATCTACCTATTTAATCCATAAGGCAAACTTCGTAGCATGCCACAATCCGTCCTATGTACGTAAGTACAACATGGTTCAGGAATTAGTGGACGGCGGTACATTCTTACTGAACTGCCCATGGGATGCAGAAGGCCTTGAGAAGCATTTACCTGGACAGGTTAAGAAGTTCATCGCTGATCACAACATCAACCTCTATACCATCGACGGTGTTAAGATCGGTATCGAAACCGGCATGGGCCCGACACGTATCAACACAATCTTACAGTCCGCATTCTTCGAGCTGACAGGAATCATTCCTGCTGAGAAGGCAAATGAACTGATGAAGGCAGCTGCAAAGGCTACCTACGGACGTAAGGGCGAAGATGTTGTTATGAAGAACTGGGCAGCGATCGATGCAGGCGCTAAGGGCGTTGTTAAGGTAGAGGTTCCGGAGAGCTGGAAGTCCTGCGGAGACGAAGGTCTTGACATGACTCACGCAACCACCGGCCGCAAGGACGTTGTAGACTTCGTTAACAACATCCAGGCTAAGGTCAGCGCTCAGGAGGGCGATTCCTTACCAGTATCCGCATTTACAGAGTATGTAGACGGTTCCACACCATCCGGTTCTTCCGCGTATGAGAAACGTGGTATCGCTGTTAATATTCCTAACTGGAATCCAGACAACTGTATCCAGTGTAACTTCTGTGCATACGTTTGTCCTCATGCAGTAATCCGTCCGGCTGCCATGACAGCTGAAGAGGCTGCACAGGCTCCAGAAGGAACAAAGATGCTTGATATGACAGGCATGCCTGGCTACAAGTTCTCCATGACAGTATCCGCTCTTGACTGTACCGGATGCGGCTCCTGTGCGAACGTATGTCCTGGCAAGAAGGGCGAGAAGGCTCTTACCATGGTCAACATGGAAGCAAACTACGCAGAATCTCAGAAGGTATATGACTTCGGTCAGACTCTTCCGATCAAGCAGGAAGTTATCGACAAATTCAAACCTACCACTGTTAAGGGAAGCCAGTTCAAACAGCCATTACTTGAATTCTCAGGCGCATGTGCGGGCTGTGGCGAGACTCCTTACGCAAAATTAATTACCCAGTTATTCGGTGACAGAATGTACATCGCCAACGCAACCGGATGTTCTTCTATCTGGGGCAACTCTTCACCGTCCACACCTTACACAGTAAACGAAAAGGGACAGGGTCCTGCATGGTCCAACTCCTTATTTGAAGATAACGCTGAGTTCGGTTACGGTATGTTATTAGCTCAGAACGCGATCAGAGACGGCTTAAAGGCAAAAGTTGAGTCCGTTATGAACTCTGAAGCAGCTTCTGAGGAAGTGAAAGCAGCATGCAAGGAATACTTAGATACCTTTACATGCGGCGCAACCAACGGTGCTGCAACCGATAAGTTAGTTGCTGCATTAGAAGGCTGTGACTGTGAGACCTGCAAAGCCATCGTGAAAGACAAAGATTTCTTAGGAAAGAAATCCCAGTGGGTATTCGGTGGTGACGGCTGGGCTTACGATATCGGATTCGGCGGTGTTGATCACGTTCTTGCAAGCGGCAAGGATATCAACATCATGGTATACGATACAGAAGTTTACTCCAACACAGGCGGACAGGCTTCCAAGGCTACCAAGACAGGCGCTGTTGCACAGTTCGCTGCCGGCGGTAAGGAAGTTAAGAAGAAAGACCTTGCAAGCATCGCAATGAGCTATGGCTATGTATACGTAGCACAGATCTCCATGGGTGCTGACTATGCACAGACCGTTAAGGCCATTGCAGAGGCAGAGGCTTATCCGGGCCCGTCCTTAATCATTGCTTACGCTCCATGTATCAACCATGGTATCAAGAAGGGCATGAGCAAGGCTCAGACAGAAGAGAAACTGGCTGTTGAGTGTGGATACTGGAATAACTTCCGTTTCAACCCGGCTGCTGAGAAGAAATTCTCTCTGGACAGCAAGGCTCCGACAGGAGATTATCAGGAATTCTTAAAGGGCGAGGTTCGTTACGCTTCCTTAGCTATGAAGAATCCTGAGAGAGCAGCTGATCTGTTCGCTAAGAACGAGGCAGATGCGAAGGAAAGATATGATTATCTGACAAAGCTTGTTACACTGTATGGTGATAAATAAGATTTGAAGGACTGCGCCCGGGCGGTATGCCCGGGCGTTTTTTTTGACACGAAAGAAGTCCTATATTTTGGGCGGATCCGGCGGATATTTTGTGTAATGTGATAAATTTCACGAAAATGGAAAAATACGGGGTAAAATGGAAAAATTTCGCTTGCAAATTCTTCGCACTGCGTGTAAATTATGTTGATGTAGCATCATGCTTTTGTGGTGCGGTGAACAGAAAATCTGAATAAACAAGTGAGGACAGAAAACGATGGCAAAGAAGCAGACAAAGGATATGACAACCGGCTCGCCGATGAAGCTTATATTGAGCTTTTTGATTCCCATGCTGTTCGGTCTGCTGTTTCAGCAGCTGTATAATATGGTTGATACCATTATCGTTGGAAAGTATCTGGGCGTGAATGCGCTGGCGGCGGTGGGATCCACCGGCTCGATCAATTTTATGATTATCGGGTTCTGCGTCGGTGTATGCAGCGGCTTTGCGATTCCGGTGGCACAGAAGTTCGGAGAGAAGAACGAGGTCGCGCTCCGGCGGTTTGTCGCCAATGGAGGCTGGCTGGCTTTGATCTTTGCGGTCGTGATGACAGCCGTGGTCTGTGTGCTGTGCAGGAATATCCTTATCTGGATGAATACGCCGGCGGACATTATCGATGGGGCATACTCTTACATTTTTATTATATTTTTGGGAATACCGGCTACATACCTTTATAATATTCTGTCCGGAATTATCCGGTCTCTGGGTGACAGTACCACGCCGCTTATTTTTCTGCTGATGTCCTCTATTATGAATATTTTCCTGGATTTCTTTACGATTCTCGTCCTGCATATGGGCGTGGCGGGAGCCGCATGGGCGACGGTGATATCTCAGGGCGTCTCCGGCGTTCTCTGCCTGCTCTACATGAGAAAGAAGTTTACGATTTTAAAAATGCAGGGGGACGAGTGGAAGCCGGATAAGAATGCCATGATGACGCTGTGCGGCATGGGAATTCCCATGGGACTTCAGTATTCCATTACGGCCATCGGAAGCGTTATCTTACAGACCGCGGTCAATTCCCTGGGTTCGGTGGCGGTTGCATCTGTCACGGCCGGAGGAAAGATCAGTATGTTTTTCTGCTGCCCCTTTGATGCCATGGGAGCCACCATGGCTACCTATGGAGGCCAGAATATCGGAGCCAGAAAGCTGGACCGTATCGACAAGGGGATCAAGTCCTGTATTATCATCGGTGCTGTCTATTCGGTGATTGCGCTGGCCGGGCTCTGGCTCTTCAGCGATGTGGTGGCTTTGCTGTTTGTGGATACGGGGGAAGTGGAGATTTTAGCGAATACGAAGCAGTTCCTGGTTGCCAACAGCCTGTTCTATTTCCCATTGGCCCTCGTCAATATCGTGAGATTCATGATTCAGGGGCTGGGTTATTCGAAATTTGCCATCATCGCGGGAGTCTGTGAGATGGCGGCGCGGTCCTTTGTCGGATTCTGTCTCGTTCCGGTGTTTGGATACGCAGCTGTATGCTTTGCCAATCCCATCGCCTGGGTGGCGGCGGATCTGTTTCTGCTTCCGGCCTATCGCCATGTGATGGGGCGTCTGCGCAGGCTTATGGGCAGAAATAATCAAAATGGGGACGCAGTTACGGCCTCTTAGAAAATATTTTACATAATTTAAGATAAATTTGCTCCGGTACAGGCACTGGGAAGATAAGGTGGAATAAACTTAAAGTATAATAAACATAAAAGAGGGGCAATATGGACACTTTATCTTATATGCAGAATGATGAAGATACACCCGTGATTCCGCTGCCAAACCCAGGCGAGGGCGGACCGGTACCGGATGGAGAAGACGAGAGAAATTTCCCGGTAGCTCCGCTGCCGAATCCAGGCGAAGGCGGGCCGATTCCTGATTTTGACGAGAGCCAGACTCCGGTGATTCCGCTGCCAAACCCCGGAGAGGGCGGACCGATTCCAACGTTTCCCGAGAGACCGAACAATGGCATCTGGGGTTCGATCATCACCGTTTTCCCGAGACCGATCATTCCCTGTTACTTCTGCAATACCACTCAGTACGGCGTCGTACGGTTCTTAAATGCCGCCGCCGGATATAATCCATTCATAATTTACATCAACAATCAGATGGTGGTAAACGGTCTGGACAACGCGGAGGTCAGCCAGTACGGCCGCGTATCCGCCGGCATGCAGACCGTCACCGTATCGGGACAGAACGGCTACGTCTACATCCAGAAGCAGATCAACGTTCCGTTAAACGGTGCAGTTACCGTAGCCATCATCAATACGAATACCGGCCTGGATTTAATGGAGATCACGGATATGAACTGCAACGGCGGAGTGAATACAGGATGCTTCCGTGTATGCAACTTATCCAATACGAACCGCAGCGTCAACGTCACCCTGAACGGCGGCGCGGTTACCTTCCGCAATGTGAATTACCGCGAGGTGACCAGCTTCCGATATCTGCCGGCCGGATACTATACGGTTTCCGTCTCCAACAGCTCGGCGTTTGCGGGAAGCCCGCTTCTGACCTCCAATATCTATATCAGAGGAAATGTCTCCTATACACTCTATGTGTTTAACTGGAACAATTCTCAGGATGCGATCCGGATTCTGATTGTGGAAGACAGACGAAATTAATGGATGACTCCTGTTACTGTTTTTTTTGCACCTCCGGTTGACAAACCGGGGGTGTTCGTGTATACTGAGTGTATTAGATGTATTAATACAGTATAGGAGGTGCCATATGATTCTGCTGGATTACAAAGACCGCAGGCCGATTTACGAGCAGGTCGTGGAAAAGCTGCAGGACCTGATGATATGCGGTGTTCTGGAACAGGACAGCCAGCTTCCGTCGGTCAGGAGTCTGGCCACGGATTTGTCCATTAATCCCAACACGATACAGCGGGCTTACGCGGAACTGGAACGACGCGGCTTTATTTACTCCGTAAAGGGGCGGGGAAGCTTCGTATCGGATACGAGTTCCATCAGGGCTCTAAAGGTGAGCGAGCTGCGGAAAGAGCTGGGCGGCTGGCTCTGTGAGGCGAGGAACGCAGGGGTGACGGAAGATAAGGTTCACTGCTGGGTTGCTGAGGACTGGAAGGGACAAAAATCTATGGTAAGGGAGGAAGAGCAGCGTGATAAAAGCGGAGAATCTGACGAAACGGTTTGATGATATGATTGCCGTGGATCATATTAATGCAGAGATTAAGGACGCCTCCGTGTTCGGTTTAATCGGGACGAACGGGGCGGGGAAGAGCACATTTTTAAGGATGATGAGCGGCGTTTTAAAACCCGATGAGGGAAGCGTCACGATCGATGGGAAGAATGTATTTGAGAGGGAGGACGTCAAGCAGCGGTTCTTCTACATATCGGATGAACAGTATTTTTTCAGCAATGCGACTCCGCTGGAGATGATGGAGTTCTACAGCCGTGTCTATCCGAAGTTTGATAAGACCAGATTTCACAAGCTGCTGTCTGGTTTCGAATTAAACGGCAGGAGAAAGGTCAATACATTTTCCAAGGGTATGAAGAAGCAGCTGTCTGTGATCTGCGGAATCTGTGCGAATACGGATTACTTATTCTGTGACGAGACGTTTGACGGCCTGGACCCTGTGATGAGGCAGGCGGTGAAGAGCATATTTGCAGGCGACATATCGGAGCGGAATCTGACTCCTATTATTGCTTCCCATAATCTGCGGGAGCTGGAGGATATTTGTGACCATGTGGGACTTCTTCACAAGGGAGGAATCCTGCTGTCCAGGGATTTGGATGATATGAAACTCAATATTCATAAGATTCAGTGCGTATTGAGAGAGGGAATGGACGCGGATGATTTAGTGGCATTCGACCGGCTTAAGACGGAGCGGAGAGGAAAGCTTATAACCATCACCGTGAGGGGAAGCCGGGAAGAGGCAGAAGCTTTGATGGAGTCCTATAGTCCGGTATTTTATGAGATTATTCCATTGTCCCTGGAAGAGATATTTATCAGTGAGACGGAGGTGGCAGGATATGACATCAAAAAACTTATTCTTTAATCTGATGAAAGAGGACTTGAAGCGGCGCCTCTGGGCGGTGGCGCTCACCTTCTTAACCTTCTTCTTTGCGATGCCGGTGGCTACGGCTTTGAGTCTCAGCGGCAGCAGAAACATGGAGGAAACGTACTACGGCCTGATGTATGGCGCCCGGTCGATCCTCGGCTTTCAAAATGGATTCATAGCAGTGATTATCGTGCTGCTGTCACTGATTCTGGGCGTGACCAGTTTTTCCTGGCTGCATTCCAGAAAAAAAGTGGATTTCTACCACTCGCTTCCGGTAAAGCGTGAAAAGCTGTTTTTTGTGAATTATCTGGACGGAGTGCTGATCCTGTTTTCTACATATGCGGTCAATTTACTGCTGGGCATACTGGTTGCCCTGTTGAACGGAATCGTCCCCGGGGATATCGTTCCGGAGGCTTTGGGGGCGTTTGGCTTCCTTTTGCTTCACTTTATCATGCTGTATTCCGTGACCGTGCTGGCCATGGTGATGACCGGCAATATTTTGGTGGGAATCCTGGGAACCGGCGTGTTCCATCTGTATTTTCCGGCGCTGCTCCTGCTTCTGGATGCGCTGTATCAGGAATTCTTTAAGACCAGCTATAACGGCGGAAGCAGTATCACATACAGGCTGCTCGATAAATGCTCTGCGCTGACGCTGTATATCAGCAACTATTCGGCATTTATGGATGGGGCGAAGAGCGGAAGCCTTGTATTAAGGATCTGCGCGGTGATTCTCGTTATCGCGGCGATAACGGCGGCAGCGGTTCTGCTTTACCGTGTGAGAGGTTCGGAGGCGGCCGGAAAGGCGATGGCGTTTAAGGTAAGCCAGCCAATCATCCGCATTCCGATTGTAATCCTCTCCGCACTCTGCGGCGGACTGTTCTTCTGGTATCTGCATGACAGTATCGGATGGGCGGTGTTTGGACTGATCTGCGGCCTGCTGCTGTCGCACTGTATAATCGAAATCATTTACCACTTTGATTTCAGGAAGCTGTTCTCCAGCAGGATTTCCATGGCGGTGTGCGCACTTGCCGCGGCGCTGATATTCTGTGGGTTCCGCTTTGACTTATTTGGCTACGACAAGTACATTCCGAAGCAGTCGGATCTGGAATCCGTGGCAGTCTCCCTGACGAATATGGAATACTGGGTGGACTACGGAAGTGCGAAAATGGACGATGAAGATGAGTATTACTGGGATTACGAGTCTTCCGACACATACATCTTCTCCCGTATGCAGCTCTCCGATATGGACACGGCGCTGGATCTCGTCTCAGAGGCGGTCAGCCAGGTGGAAAAAGAGAAAAAGCGTCAGTATCAGTGGGATTCTGAGGATAGAGATCATTACGTCAGTTTCTCGGTGAAGTTTAAACTGAAGAATGGCAGAGAAGTGTACCGTTCCTATGCTGTTTACGGTGATGAGGAGTACGATCTCATCAGGAAGATCTATGACAGCCAGGATTACCGCATGGCGGCTTATCCGGTGCTGGAACAGACTCCGGAGAATACCGGAAAGATCAAGGTAGTACAGAACAGCTGGACCAGAGATGTGACACGGGGCAGCAGTAAAGAGGGAATGGATTACGTCGATCTGATACTCCGCACCTATCAGGAGGAGATGGCGGGCCTGACTTCAGACGTGATGGAGCAGCAGAATCCGATCGCCCAGATTCAGTTTATGACTGATATACAGGTGCAGGCGGAAAAATCAAAGGAAAAGAACGGTTATTCCTGGAGATACAACAATGTGATGGACAGAGGCTACTACCCGGTATACCCGTCCTTTCAGAAGACCATTGGACTGCTGGAGGACTGCGGCATCAGGCTGACTACTGTGACCGATGCGGGCGAGGTGATAAGAGCCGATATTGATCTCTATCAGCTGGCGAAGAAGGACGACTCGAGATACTACGATAAGGATATTACTTCTCAGCTTACGGTTACGGATAAAGAAGAAGTGGCAGCTCTGATGGAGACGGCTAGGCTGGAGGATTATTCGAATATGAACCCGTTCAGTGAATGGGATGACCGGATCACATTTGAAGCGGTGGTGAAGGGCAGCAGCGGGCAGATCAGCCACGATTACAGCATCCGCAAAGCAGATATGCCGGAATTCTTAAAGAAGGAGTCGGAGCGTTTTAACAGAGAAGTGGAAACTGTCTCTGATTGACTTTTTCCTCCAATGACGATAAAATAGTAAGAGTGACAAGTCAAAGGAGGAACTACGTATGGCATTTTTGGAAGAATTGGGAAAGACCCTTACGGATACCGGTAAAGAAGTGGCCACAAAGGCAAAGGCACTTACGGAGACGATACAGTTAAAGACGCAGATCAGCACGGAGAAGACGAAGCTGGAGGAAGCCTATGCCGCCATCGGACGGATTTATTACGAATCCAACCGTGAGCCGGAAGAGGCCTATGCCAAGGTATACGATGCTGTTAAGGCCTGCAGGGAACGGATAGCAGCCCTGGAGATTGAACTGACCCAGAGCGAAGGCAGCCGGATCTGTGCAGTCTGCGGCGCAAAGGTTCCGAAGGATTCCTTATACTGCGGCAAATGCGGTGCTTCGATTAAGGAAGAAGCGGCGGAAAGCGAAGACGTGGACGCTGCTGCGGAAGAACAGGCGGCTTCCGAGGAAGAAGCAGAGCGCCCGGCAGGCGTTCCTGCTGCGGAAGAGGATGCATTTGTTCCGACGGAAGAGTATTAAACATAATTAAAAAGAGTGAAGGTATCAGGAGTGCTGTGCGGGGGACCGTATGGCACTCTGTTTTTGGTTACGGTTTGCGGCCCCTTTGTCCGCTCCCGCCGTCCGGTCTGTTCTGGCGGTTGGCATGACCTTTGCTGTGACTTTGCAGGGCATAAGCGGTTCTAAACGTGCAGTATTTTTCTAAAAGCCAGAGAAAATGCCCAAACTCGCTGCGCTCAAACAGGTGGGCATTTCCCCTGAACGAAAAATTCTGCGCGTTAAGAACCGCTAATGCCCTGCAAAGTCACAGCAAAGGTCATGCCAACCGCCAGAACAGACCGGACGGCGGGAGCGGACAAAGGGGCCGCGAACCGTAACCTGTTTTTTACATTTTTCCTAAATTTTGCAAACAGGTATGTAAATTTCAAGTAAAGTGTGGTAGACTAAATCCGATTCTAAAGAAATGAAGTACGATGAGGTACAAAGGAGATCCGCCATGAAGGCATATGGGAAACGGCTGGGGAAGATTGTGATTCTGGCAGCTGTTTTAAATTTTTTGATCGAGTTTATCAGCAGGAAGTCGTTTGCAGTGCTTTTGGCCTATGTGTTGGAAAGTCCGTTGGTCTTCCTTTTGAATACATGCATTATCGCCCTGCCGTTTACGGTGCTGTTTCTTACGAGGCGCAGGGTGTTTGGGGCAATCGTGCTGTCGATTGTCTGGCTGGGAATGGGAGTCGTGAACGGAATACTCCTGATTTTTCGGACGACTCCGTTTACGGCGGCGGATTTCAGGCTGATCAAGTACGCGGCCAATATTGCGACCACGTATTTCACCTGGATGCAGCTGGTTATGATAGCGGCGGCCCTGGTGGTGGTGACGGTATTCTGCGTGTTTGTGTGGCGGATTGCACCGGTCAGCCGGGAAAAGGTCAATTACGTCAAGGGCACGGCGGTTGTGGGGATCAGCGCGGCGGTGGTTCTGGGACTGACGACAGCTGCCATGAACACCGGGCTGGTGGCGGTGCGTTTCGGCAATATCGGAGCGGCGTTTCAGGCATACGGGTTCCCCTACTGCTTTGCCAATTCCATGTTTAACACGGGAATCTCCAAGCCGGAGGACTATGGTACGGAGACGATCGAGGTGATTAAGGCGGAGGAGCTGGTTCCGGAAAATACATATGCGGTCTCGGCCAGTACGAAGCCGAATGTCATTATGATCCAGCTGGAGTCCTTTTTCGACCCGCTCCTGTGGAAGAAGAATCCGGTGACGGGCAATCTTAAATCCGGTACGGGGGAGGACTACGATCCTATCCCATTTTTTCACCGTCTTCAGAAGAGCTATCCACACGGATATTTAAATGTGCCATCCGTTGGGGCGGGCACAGCCAATACGGAATTTGAAGCCATCACCGGGATGAATCTGGATTTCTTCGGACCAGGAGAGTATCCCTATAAAACCGTGCTGAAGAAGACCTCCTGTGAAAGCGTAGCCTTCGATTTAAAAAATCTCGGATATACGGCTCATGCCATCCATAACAATGAGGCGACATTCTATGACAGGAACAATGTGTTTGCCCAGATCGGATTTGATACGTTTACGCCCATTGAGTACATGAACAATATCGAGAGAAATCCGGCCGGTTGGTGTAAGGATAAGATCCTGGTCAAGGAGATCATTAAGACGCTGGATTCCACAGAAGGACCGGACTTTATCTATACCATATCGGTTCAGGGTCACGGAAAGTATCCAGATTTTGAGTATTACTGTGAGCAGATTAATGAGATGGATGATTTTATCCGTTCTCTTGTCAATACGCTCCGCACGCGGGAGGAACCGATCGTGCTTGTCATGTATGGTGACCATCTTCCCAGTTTCGAATGGACGGAAGATGAGATGATCAACAAATCCCTGTACCAGACGGAGTATGTGGTCTGGAACAACATGAATCTTCCGAAGAAGAAGGTGGATGTGGAAGCGTATCAGCTGGCCGCCCACGTGCTGGATATGCTGGGGATTCATGAGGGAACCATGATGCGGTTCCATCAGAACTATCTGGATGGCGGCATGGAGGATGAGGAGACGTATCTGGCCGATATGAAGGCGCTGGAATACGATATCCTGTACGGAGACAGGGAGGTGTATGGCAGGGAAAATCCCTACCAGACCACAGATTTACAGATGGGAATCGATCCCATCACCATTGATGATATTGTGTATAACGATTCCAATATTCTGGTGTACGGCGAGAATTTTACACCGTATTCCAAAATCTGCCTGGACGGAAAGGCGGTGGAGACCACATTCGTGTGGCCGGAACTGATCATTGCCAGGAATATTCCGGAGAAAAAAGTCACGGATGCTGATATTACGGTTTGGCAGATCGGAAGGGACAAGATTCCGCTGGGAGAGGGAGTCAGGGAAAAGGGGAAAGGATCATGAGCGACAACAGGGAATTGAAGGCAGTGTGCCGGGCATTTGAGAATAATGGAAATATACCCAGGGAGTATACCGGCTTTGGCAGAGATATATCACCGGGGTTTGAGTTAGAGAATCTCTGTGACAATGCGGTTTCGATTGCCGTGATTATGGATGATCTGGATATCCCGTTTATCCCGGCTTATAATCACTGGCTGATCTGGAACCTTCCGGCAATGGCCGTGATTCCGGAAAATATCCCCTGTGGAGCGGTTGTAAAAGAACTGGGAAATGCCGTGCAGGGGCGCGGGTATGGAAAAAACAGATACCGGGGACCGAAGCAGCCTGTTTTTGTAAGGAATACGCACAGATATGTTTTTCAGTTTTACGTCCTTGACTGCCTTCTTCCGCTGGAGGGAACTGCGGGGAAAAAGGAGCTTCTGAAGGCGATGGAAGGGCATGTGCTGCAAAAAGGAGAGCTGTGCGGGAAGTATAAGCGGGGGATGTAGGAGAGGAAACAGGCTGGAAATTGGTCGAAGATCAATTTGTTAAAAAAAGAATGCCTGAAGCAAACCCAGGGATCATACGTTGATCCGGTCTGCTTCAGGCATTCTTTTTATTGCGATTCCACTGATTACAAGGCATTCCGTATTTAAATTTTAATCAACTCGTATTCCTTATTTCCAAGACCGATTTTTACACCGTGTTCTACTGCGGTTTTCCAGTTGGTATCCGGGTGAACGTCTGTGAAGTGGTCGTGGTGCTCGCTGCCGTGCTTTTCCAGAATGCTTCCCGCAATAACCGGCTGGCTGTTGACGGCGTCCACACAAGCCATATCGAGGGCCACCGGATCGAAGGAGGCGAACATGCCGACATTGGGAATAATCGGGATATCGTTCTCGGAGTGGCAGTCACAGTTTGGCGAGACGTCTGTAACGAGGCTGATATGGAAGCAGGGACGGTCTTTCACGACTGCATACGTGTATTCCGCGATCTTGCAGTTTAAGATGTCGTTGGACTCATCACAGTCTGTCTCCACAGCATCCACCGGACAGACTCCGACACAGCGCCCGCAGCCGACACAGCGATTATGATCGATAGAGGCCTTTTTCTCCTGGAAGGAGATGGCTCCGTGCGCACAGTTTTTCTCGCAGGCGTGACAGCCGACACAGGTATCCTGCGCGACGTGGGGCTTCCCGGCGTTATGCATCTCCATCTTGCCGGCGCGGGAACCGCAGCCCATGCCGATGTTCTTTAAGGTGCCCCCGAAACCGGTGCTCTCATGGCCCTTGAAATGGGTCAGGGAGATGAAGATATCGGCATCCATGACGGCGCGTCCGATCTTTGCTTCCTTTATGTAGTCACCATCGATGGGCACCAGAGCCTCATCGGTGCCCTTTAAACCGTCGGCGATCAGAACGTGGCAGCCGGTAGAAAAGGGGGAAAAACCGTTCTCGTAAGCGGTGTCGAGGTGATCCAGGGCGTTCTTGCGGCTTCCGACATACAGCGTGTTGCAGTCGGTCAGAAACGGTTTTCCGCCGTTTTCACGAACCAGGTCTGCGACGACCTTTGCGTAGTTTGGACGGAGAAAAGATAAGTTGCCCAGTTCTCCAAAATGGATCTTGATTGCCGCGTATTTGTTCTGAAAATCAATCTCCTCCATGCCGGCAGTTTTAATAAGCCTCTTTAGCTTCTGCGGCAGATTTTCTGAAAATGTGGTGTGAAAATTCGTATAGTAAACCTTTGATTTATCCATGTGCACCTCCTGTGCGTGATTGATAAAAATTTCCATTTAGATATTATACTGTAAATGGGTGAGGAGTTCAAGATGTTTTCTTTGTTTCCGTAACTCCGCAGTAACAGTTCAGCCTTCGCAGACAGGATATTGAATTATGGAAAATTTTGTGATAAACTAGGGAGAAAATATGACTTAACAACACAGGAGGAAGAATCATGAGCCAGAATAAGCGTTCCAGAGAGACAGTTTGTATTCAGGGTGGATGGCAGCCGAAGAGCGGAGAACCCAGAGTACTTCCGATCTATCAGAGTACTACATTTAAATATGATGACAGCGATAAGATGGGCAGACTGTTCGATCTGGAGGACGAGGGATATTTCTATACCCGCTTAGCCAATCCGACGAACGACGCGGTGGCATCGAAAATATGTGAACTGGAGGGCGGCGTGGCTGCGATGCTGACATCCTCAGGACAGGCAGCGTCATTTTTCTCTATTTTAAATATCTGCGGGGAGGGAGATCACGTGATCAGTTCTGCGGCAATCTATGGCGGAACGACCAATCTCTTTACCGTGACACTTAAGAAACTGGGAATTGATTCGACTCTGGTGGATCCGGATGCGACAGAGGAAGAGCTGGAGAAGGCATTTAAGCCGAATACGAAGGCGGTATTTGGTGAGACTATCGCCAATCCGGCCCTGGTGGTTCTGGATATTGAAAAGTTTGCGAGGGCAGCACACAGACACGGCGTGCCGCTGATTATTGACAATACGTTTGCAACTCCGATCAACTGCCGTCCGTTTGAGTGGGGCGCCGATATTGTGACCCATTCTACCACAAAGTACATGGACGGCCATGCAACCTGCGTGGGCGGCTGCATCGTGGACAGCGGCAATTTTGATTGGGAAGCGAATGCGGAGAAGTTCCCCGGACTGACCACTCCGGATGAATCTTATCACGGCATCGTTTATACACAGAAATTCGGAAAGATGGCCTATATTATGAAAGCGACGGCTCAGCTTATGCGTGATCTTGGCTCTATCCAGTCCCCGATGAACGCATTCCTTTTAAATCTTGGCCTGGAGACGCTGCATTTACGTGTGCCGCGCCACTGTGAGAACGCGCTGCGCGTGGCGGAATACTTAAAAACCCGCGATGACGTGGAGTGGGTAAACTATCCGGGATTAAAGGGGGACAAGTACTATGATCTGGCTCAGAAGTACATGCCGGACGGAACCTGCGGCGTAATTTCCTTTGGACTGAAGGGGGGACGCGACGCGGCCGTTACATTTATGGACCGCCTGAAGCTGGCCGCCATCGTGACTCATGTTGCGGATGCGCGTACTTCCGTGCTTCATCCGGCAAGCCATACCCACAGACAGCTGACCGATGAGCAGCTGGTGGAAGCGGGCGTGGATCCTTCTATGATCCGCTTCAGTGTTGGAATCGAGAACGTGGATGATATTATTGAAGATATCCGCCAGGCACTGGAATAGAGACAGGCGGCAGAAACGAAAAGAATAAGGTATCTGGTCGGTACAGAGGAACCCGGCAGGCATGATTTTTATGCCTGCCGGGTTCTTTTTGTGCGCCGGGAGCTCTAGTACAGCATTGCGTAATTAACAGTGAATGCTGTACTAGTTATCTCGCAAAAAAGCCCATATCTTCTCCGGAATCAAGTGACGTTATCCGGTGAGATTCCATGCTGTCCCTGTTTTTTGCCTTCCATTTCCGCGGTGAAGTGCCCGTTACCATCTGAAACTGGCGGTTAAAGCTGGAGAGTGTGGAAAACCCCACCATTTTGGATATCTCACTGACGGGTGTATTTGTATGTACCAGAAAGTAGCACGCCTGCCGGATCCTCAGATGATGGATATAGTCGAGCGGCGGCAAATGGATGATTTCCTCAAAGATCCTGCGAAAATGTGGCTCGCTCAGTCCGCAGAGTGCCGCCAGACCGGGCACGGTTATTTTCTGGCTGTAGAAGCTCCGGATGTGCAGAATAGCTGGATAGATACGCAGATTCTGCCTGGCCTCGCCGCTGATTTTCCGATCGGGACAGATGCGGAGATACTCTGTAATAAAGGCCATGAAAAGGCCTCTTAAGGCGTCCCGGTACCCGGTTTCATGGTGATAGAATTCCTCGAACATCCTGCATACAAAGAAAATCAGAGCGGGATGCTCCTGTTTCGAAAATAAATTGGAGAACTGCGGATCGTCAAAGAGAAGGCGGCTGTCTTTTGCGATTAAGTGAAAATCGCCGGTAGGAAACATAAGCTTGGGATCGAAAAGGATATACTCCCAGTGGCTGACCACGCGGCTGTCACTGCAGGAAATATGAATTGTATTTTCTGGAATGATGCAGATATCACCTTCAGAAAATGCAAGAGCCTTCTGCTCGACGTAGAATGTGCCATGACCGCTTAAACAGTATCCGATCTCCATGCAGTTGTGAAAATGCATGGAATCGGCATGATCGGGAAGAATCCACCGGTCTCCCAGGAAAGCAAAGGAAGGGAATTCCAATGGAAGATTATAATGGCGATATTGAAGATCAGTCGATGACGGTGATCGATTTTGCATAGTTTTCGCTCCTTCATGCAAAGAATTTTTATATTACATCCGCTATACTTCTCATATCAGTACAGACAATCCTTCCTGCAAAAATGAAAGGAATGATACCTGTAAAAGAAGGAAAGGAGGTTATATGACGGAAACTGGAATCGATGCTGTAAGGCGATGGATGGAGAGTCATCGCAATGACATTATAGAAGATATGAGAAGAATTGTAAATATCCGCAGTGTTTCAGAACCGGACTCCGATGTGCTTCCGTTTGGAAAGGGATGCCGGAAGGTATTGGATACCATGCTGGAACTGGCGGCCGGGAAAGGCTTTAAAACGGATTGCTTCAATTATTACGGCGGGAAAATATCGTTTGCTTCCGGCAGTGGGAAGGAAATTGGAATCTGGTCTCATTTGGATGTGGTGCCGGAGGGAAACGGCTGGACCTATCCGCCCTATGAAATGACTGTTGTGGATGATTTCCTCATAGGGAGAGGCGTTCAGGACAATAAATCATCGGCAGTGGGAATCCTCTATGTGCTGCTCTATCTGAAAGAATTCGTTTCCCTTAACTGTAATTACAGTCTCTATGTGGGATGCAGTGAGGAAAATACGATGGATGATGCCGCCTATATGATTGCTCATGTGCCAATGCCGGAGGTGTCTCTGGTGGCCGACTGCGGATTTCCGGTCTGCCATGGGGAAAAGGGGAATTTAAGTCTGGTGTTTGAGACACGGGAGCTTCTGCCCGAAACAGTTATTTCCGTGGAAGGGGGTAGCAGTGCCAACTCGATCCCCGATCAGGCTCGTATCGTATATCGCTCCGGCGTAGTGACAAAAGAGCAGAAGGAGCGTCTCCGGTTATCTCCTGAAATAACGGTTATGGATGGGGAACATGGAACTGTAGTGGAAGCTTCCGGAAGAGCGGCCCACATCATCAGTCCGGAGCAGGGAAAAAGTGCGGTGACAAATCTGGCGAAAGAATTGATGGCCTGCGGCCTGAATGAGAGGAGTGCCGGAGAAAATCAATGGATAGAGTTTTTGCGTGACTGCGGACGCGACGGCTATGGGACAGGAATCGGCGCTGCGGTATCGGACACGGTATCCGGCTGTCTGGTGGGGGGAATTACCGGCCTGGCAGTCACTTACGGCAGTGAGAGAAGGCTTAAAATCACAGCAGACTACCGGTATCCTGTTTTGGACAGCCGGGGCGCCTGCTCCGACGGTTCGGAGACTCTGGAAAAAATGCGGGAGGCGGCCCGCCGTTACGGTCTAAAGCTGTGTGTCAGGAAGAATTCGGGAGCCATGTACTGCCCTGCTGATAATCCGGTGGTGCAGTGTCTGACAGACAGCTACCATAAATATTCTGGCTATGATAATCCGGCATACACGATGAGCGGCGGTACCTATGCAAGAAAACTGCCGGGAGGTCTGGGGTTTGGCATGGCGCTGCCGGGAAAGAAGGTATACCGTCCGGATCCGGCACGGCCGGTCGGTGACTTTCATCAGGCGGACGAGTCGATCTGTATCAGCCAGCTTTTGGAAGCCATGGCCATTTATACCATGTGCCTGATTGACTTAGACAGACATATATGACTGCCTGCAGCTGTGATGTGGTTATATAAATAATTAAGACAGAAAATTGGAGGAAAGTATGACAAAGACAGAGCGCCTGATGAAGGCATTTGAGAATGAGAAAGCAGACCGGGTACCAGTGGGATTCTGGTTCCATCTGCCGGAAGATATGGAGTTGGATCAGGAGTGTGTGGATGCACATATTGATTATTTTCATCGGTGTAATGTAGATATGGTGAAAATTATGTGCGATGGGTATTTTGATTATCCGAATTCCATAATTTCCCAGATAAAAGAGCCGGAAGACTGGTTTAAAATGATCCCTATGGGTCAGGATCATCCATTTATTACCGGTCAGGTGAAACGGGCGAAGGAGATTGTGAAGAGATTGGACGGAGAGGCGTGCGCTTTCTACAACGTATTCTGCCCCATGTCATATTTGCGGTTCGCGACATCCGATGAACTGCTGATGAATCATCTGCGGCAGAATCCGGAGGCAGTACTTTATGCCATGGACGTCATCGCCCAGGATGCGGCGCTTCTGTCCGAACTGCTGATCCGGGAAGCTGGCTGTACGGGAATTTATTACTGTGTACAGAATGCGGAGGAGTACCGTTTTACGGCGGAGGAGTACCGTAAGTACGTGAGACCGGGGGATTTAAAGGTCTTAGAGCACGCTAACCGGTTCAGTGATCATAATATTCTGCACTGCTGTGGATGGGCCGGGGATAAAAACCGGGTGGAGGTGTGGCAGGATTATCCGGCAAAGGTGATCAACTGGGCCACCTTCATCGAAGACATGGACTTGACAGAGGGAAAGGCATTCTTCGGCGGCAGATGTGTGCTGGGCGGATTTGATAACAGGCCTCAGGGCGTGCTTTGCTCCGGGACGAAGGAGGAAGTGGAGGCGTATACCGCAGCACTTCTTGAAAAACACGGAACCAGAGGAGTGGTTATCGGCGCCGACTGTACACTTCCGAGAAATATTGATTTAAACAGGATTTCCTGGGTAGTCGAAGCAGTCGGGAAATATGGGAGAGGAGAATAGGTTATGAATTATGCGGCAAAGGATACCCGCTATGACACCATGGTTTACAATCGGTGCGGAGCGGGCGGATTAAAGCTTCCGGCCATGTCATTTGGCCTCTGGCATAATTTCGGATATGGCAGCACATACAGCAATGCCAGGGAAATGGTGCTGGGCGCATTCGATATGGGAATTACACATTTTGATCTGGCCAACAATTATGGGCCGCCGGAGGGATCCGCAGAGGAGACCTTTGGAAAGATTTTGCAGAGCGATCTGGGAAAATACCGGGATGAACTGATTATTTCCACAAAGGCAGGGTACTACATGTGGCCTGGTCCTTACGGAGACGGCGGTTCCAAAAAATATCTGACGGCTTCCTTAGACCAGAGCTTAAAACGCATGGGACTGGATTATGTGGATATCTACTACCATCACAGGCCCGACAAAGAGACGCCGTTGTGGGAGACAATGGATGCGCTGGCTGGGCTGGTGCACCAGGGGAAAGCACTTTACATAGGATTGTCGAACTACAACCGGGAAGAGCTTATGGAAGCAGTGGCAATTTTGAAGGAACTGAAGGTTCCGTGCACCATTCATCAGCATCACTATTCTATGGTGTACAGAGAAAATGAAAAACTGCTGCCTGTCATTGAGGCGTCGGGGATGGGGGCGATCGCATTCTGTCCTCTGGAACAAGGTATTCTGACCGGTAAATATTTAAACGGGATTCCAGGGGATTCCAGAGCGGCCGGACACAGTGTGTTCCTGTCTGAGAAGCAGATTACGCCTGAGACTTTGGAGATGACCTCGTCATTAAATGAAGTAGCTGCGGAGCGTGGGCAGTCTCTGGCTCAGATGGCTCTGGTATGGGCTCTGGAAGCAGGCAGGCTGAGCAGCGTGATCCTGGGGGCCAGCAGACTGGCACAGCTGGAGGAAAATGTGGCTGCACTGAAGAACAGGGAATTTACATCGGAAGAGAAAAGACGGATCGAAGAGATCCTCAAATAAAAAAAGGAGAGGTATATGATGATGAAAAAAAGATTACTGGCACTTGGCATGGCAGGCGTGATGGCATTCTCACTGGCAGGATGCGGATCGGGAAACGGCAGCGCAGGAACAGAGGGGGGCGCGAAGACGGAGAGCAAAACCGAGGCTGAGGCGGGGACTGAGAATGGGACCGCCGGGGGCGGCGGTGAAAAAGTAAAGCTGACATTCTATGACTGGAGTGACGAGCAGTCATACCTTGATCCTGCCGTGGCGGCGTATAATGCCCAGAGCGACGTGGCCGAGGTGGAGGTGGTTTATTTCCCGCCGACCGAGTACGCGGATAAGATACTGGCGTCCTTCTCCAGCGGGGTGGAGTTCG
The DNA here is from genome assembly GCF_051132295.1 of Hungatella sp. SB206. Taxonomy (NCBI): domain Bacteria; kingdom Bacillati; phylum Bacillota; class Clostridia; order Lachnospirales; family Lachnospiraceae; genus Hungatella; species Hungatella sp. SB206. The sequence goes on from NZ_CP096603.1 coordinate 3,005,753, forward strand.
ACGTTTTGGGTGTCAATGGAATTGCTCCCTACGGAGATTATCAGAATAAAAAGACAATTCAGGATATCACTTCTTACGTAGAGCAGTCCGGTCTGGATACCTCTGTATACGGACAGGTATTCGAGGAGTGCAATCAGGAGGGGATCTTCGGCCTTCCTTACCGTCAGGCGGTATGGCTGCTTTTTATCAATGAGGAACTGTTTGAGAAAGCCGGATTAGACGTTCCTACAGAGCAGCTTACCTGGAACGAGTACCGGGAGCTGGCAAAAAAATTGACGAAGGACAAAACGTACGGCGGCCTGGTTGGCATGGATAACTTTGTCTATATGCAGCAGATGGGCGGAAGTGTTATGGATGAGGACACCACAATTATCCGGGAAAATCTGGAACTCTGGAAAGCGCTCCACGAGGATGGAAGTCACGTACCGTTTGAGGAAAAACTGGAGATGGGGCAGAATGTGGGATCACTTTTCACCACAGCTCCGGCTGAGACTGTCGCCATGTTCCAGAATGGTACATGGGGTGTCGCTGCTTACAATCTAAAGTATGAGAGCGGTGAAATGCCATTCAAGTATAAAGTAATGCCAATGCCTATTCCGGAAGGCTCCAGGGACTATACGGCGCCGTGCTCCATGAATTTTCTCTCTGTATCAAAAACCAGCAAACATCCGGCTGAGGCTTACGATTTTATTCAGTGGATGTGCACCCATGACGGAGCTAAGATCATTGCAGAAAACAGTACGCTGACCGCGTACAATGATGACGAGATCAAGGATATTTACTTAAAGGCAGCGGAGCAGTCCGACGACACTCTTGCAAAAATTGTATTCTCGGAAAACAATGCCATCGATACAAAATACCATCCCAAGTATGCTGAGGTAGAGACGATCCTGAAGGAGGAGATGGAGCTGTATATGGTAGGTGAGCAGGATATCGATACCACGATGAAAAATTTTGAATCGAGAAGAGCTGATGTGATCAATTAAACGTGTGGGAGACGTGATGTCCGGCTGATAAGCCGGATATCCGTCTGCACGGGTTTACGCAGGAAGGAGTGGTACGATTGAAGAATCAGAAGAAAACAAAAATCAAAATTTCGAAAATGGCCAGGAGAGAGGAAATAGCCGGATACTTGTTTTTGCTGCCAAATATGATCGGTTTTTTCATATTTACACTGGTACCGGTCGTATGGGGACTGCTGCTGTCACTGACAAATTACGACGGATTCAGTGATGCGGCATTTGTAGGTCTTGCTAATTTTAAGAAGCTGTTTCGCGACGACTATTTTTATACATCGCTGCGAAATAATATTTATTATTCCATAGTCAGTGTGACACTCACACTATTATTTGGGCTGCTGCTGGCCGTGCTGCTTCAGCAGAAGCTAAAGGGAAGCGAAGTATTTAAGACAATCTTTTTCTTCCCGCAGCTGACGTCCAGCGTGGCCTTTGGCGTGATCTTTATGGCGCTGTTTCGCGGAGAAGGCCCGGTGAACAGTGTTCTCACCATACTGGGAATGGCAAATCCGCCGAAATGGCTGACTTCGACAGCATGGTCCATGACGACGATTACCATTGTCTCAATCATCAAAAATATGGGGTATTATATGGTTTTGTTTCTGTCGGGCTTACAGTCTGTCTCAGAAGAACTTTATGAGGCGGCTTCCCTTGACGGGGCAGGTCCATGGAAAAAGTTTAAAAGCATTACGCTGCCTCTTTTATCACCAACCACGTTTCTTTGTACTGTCATGTGCATCATCAATTCCTTCAAGGTATTCGACCTGGTAAATATTATGACAGACGGCGGTCCGGGACGTTCCTCCAATGTTCTGGTATACAGGATTTATCAGGAAGCTTTTCAGAACTACAAGTTTGGCTATGCCTCGGCCTATGCCGTAGTGTTATTTGTACTTGTATTTATTGTGACTATGATCCAGTTCCAGGGACAGAAAAAATGGGTAAATTATTAGAGAGGAGATTCCTATGAACAAGAGTACAGCAGAACGCATTACCGGTAAGGTATTATCTTACCTCGTATTCTTTTGTTTTGCGGCAGTGACAATCCTGCCATTTCTGTGGATGACCTCCACCGCGTTTAAATTCGAGCAGGACGTTTTCCGGTTTCCCATCGAGTGGATTCCTTCCTCGATCCGCTGGAAAAATTTTCAGGATGTATTTACGAAAATTCCGTATTTAAATTACTATTGGAATTCAATCAGGCTGTCGGTCATTATTACAGTACTGACACTGCTGACCAGCTCGCTGGCAGCCTATTCCTTTGCAAAACTCCGCTATCGCGGACGGGACCAGCTATTCCTTTTATATCTGGCCACACTTATGGTGCCGTGGCAGGTCATCATGATCCCTCAGTTTATGGTAATCTCGAAGCTGAAGCTGGCGGATACCCATCTGTCATTAATCCTGACCCAGAGCTTCACTCCATTTGGAGTATTCCTGCTCAGACAGGCATTTATGGGGATTTCGGAGGAGTACTCCCAGGCGGCAAAAATTGATGGCTGTACCCATCTGGAAATCTGTTTCAGGATCATCCTGCCTATGGTAAAACCGGGGCTTTCGGCACTGACCATATTCACATTTATGGGCTGCTGGAACGACTACCTGGCCCCACTGATTTTCCTTACCTCCAACAGCAAAAGAACGCTCCAGCTGGGACTGAAATACTTCCAGGCGGAACACAGTACTTCGTTTGCACTTTTAATGGCGGGCACCTTAATGGCGCTTATTCCGGTCCTGATCGTGTACGTGATGGCACAGAAGCAGATTATTAAAGGAATGGCTAATGCGGGCGGCATCAAAGGTTAGAGCGTACGCTGGGAAGATAGGGGGAATATCTGACATTTTTCTTCCGGACGCTGCACTTTTCCTGGCGCCATTTACTGGGACTTTTCTGGTAAGACTTGAGGAACGCGCGGTTAAAGGCGGAGAGAGACTGAAAACCGGATTCCAATGCGATATCCAGGATGCTCATTTCCGTGCTGTAGAGCAGCTCGCACGCCTTCTGGAGCTTTACCATTCGAATGTAATCCGCAGGACTCTGTGTCATTATCTGTTTAAAGATCCTGCCAAACTGGGCGACGCTTAAATGGCAGGCGCCGGCGAGCTGAGCGGTAGTTATAAAAGTGGCGTTATTGCTGCCAATGAGCTCCAGCGCCGGAAGAATCGGCGTCATATCCCGCAGTCTCTCGAAGGAATGAACGGTATTTTCCAGTCCGTTGATCCGGGATAGCTCTACCATCATGGCCAGAATCAGTCCGCGGACAGTATTATGATAGTAGGGACGCTTTCGGCGCAGTTCATCGAAGACAGATATGATCAACTGATACAGAACACGAAAACGCTCCATGGGAAATACACAGGAGCAGCCTTGATTTCTGTTATACCAGAGAAGATGCTCCGGTATACCATTTGGATAGAACGGCTTTAAAAGTTCCTCGGGACTGAAATAGAGATATTCGCAGTCTTCCCCTTCCTGCCCCTCCCGGTTTTGAGAGATATGGATGGTATAAGGCGGGATTACACTGATATCACCGGTGCAGAAGCGCTCATGACTGTCTTCTACATAAAGGTCCTTTCCGCCGGCGTGACAGATTCCGATTTCCACGCAGTTGTGGAAATGGAGGTAGGTCAGGGGACCGCTGCTTCCGGGGGAGAAGGAGAATTCGCCTTGCAGAAGAGCTATGCAGGGAAAGCTTTCGGGAAGTTTGTATTCCCTGTATTCTAATTCGACTAAATAACCGTGATACTGGAACATTGGGCCCATCTCCTGTTTTAAGTAACAATATAACTATCATACTCTGTCCATTTCTTCTTGTAAAGCAGGAAATCGGATATGCGACCGGATAGGTAAAGTACGGTCTGAATGACAGATGGGAAACAGTACATGGGGAGATTCAAAAATAATAAAGAGATGAAATGCGAGGAACCTGGAGATGACAAAAGACGATATCAGATATCAGGCATATATGAAGATTTTGCGGGAGGAGCTGGTGCCGGCTATGGGCTGTACGGAGCCGATTGCTCTGGCATACTGCTGCGCGAAGGCGAGAGCGGTTCTTGGAGCCGTACCGGACCGATGTGTGGTAGAGGCCAGCGGAAATATCATTAAAAATGTAAAAAGCGTCGTAGTTCCCAATACGGGCGGCTTGAAAGGGATTGAGGCAGCGGCAGCGGCAGGGATCGTGGCGGGGAATGAAGAACGGGAACTGGAGGTACTCTCTGATGTGACCGCGCGGCAGAAGCTGGAGATCAAAGCCTATTTGGAAGAGAACCATATCGAGGTGCGGCCTCTGGAGACAGAGGAGGTGCTGGATATGGCGGTGACCGTATACTGCGGATCTAATCAGGCCAGGGTAAGAATTACCGGCTGCCATACAAAGATTGTGCTGATGGAACGGAATGGAGAAGTCCTGTGGGAAATAGCTGAACAGAAAGCCGCAAGAAGACCGGACTATGACCGGACTCTTTTGAGTGTGGAATCCATCTGTGAGTTTTCCAATTCGGTGGATACGGAGGAAATCAGTGAAATTCTGGATTGCCAGATTGAATATAATACGGCAATCTCAAAGGAAGGGCTCAGGAACAGCTACGGAGCCAACATCGGAAGGACCATCTTAAAAGCATACGGAAATAGAGTTGAGGTGAGAGCCAGGGCGGCGGCCGCGGCGGCTTCTGATGCCAGGATGAGCGGCTGTGAGCTGCCGGTCGTCATTAACTCGGGAAGTGGGAATCAGGGTCTGGCTGCCTCGCTGCCTGTAATCGAATACGCGAGGGAACTGAAGTGCAGCAAAGAGCGGCTCTACCGGGCACTGGTACTTTCCAATCTGATTGCCATCCATCTGAAGACGGGGTTGGGCCGCCTGTCCGCATACTGTGGTGCCGTCAGTGCCGGCAGCGGGGCAGGATGCGGCATCGCATGGCTGAAAGGCGCGGATTTTAAGGCGATCGCACATACGCTGGTCAACAGCCTGGCTATTGTTTCAGGAATTGTCTGTGACGGGGCGAAGCCATCCTGCGCTGCGAAGATCGCGGCCTCTGTGGATGCCGGTATCCTGGGATATTCCATGTATTTAAACGGCCAGCAGTTTTACGGCGGGGATGGAATTGTCTCAAAAGGGGTAGAAAACACGATCCGGAATATCGGCCGTCTGGGCAAAGACGGTATGAAAGAGACGGATCGGGAGATTATACGGATTATGACGGACTGCGGTGCCCCTGGTGGGGAGTGAACTGTAACTTCAAGGGGGCTGGCAGGCGGTCTTCTCTCTGGGATTGTTGCACATTAAAGTCACATGGTGTATAATGTGTAATGATTTATACAGGAGAGGAGACAAAGGATGAAGAAGGCTAGAAAACTTTTGAGGATCATATTCGGGCGAACTGCGTTTGTGGTGATGTCACTGCTGCTGCAGATATCGATACTGCTTGCAGGTTTCCGCTTCCTGAGTCATTACATGGTCTATATTTACGGAGGATTTACGCTGCTCAGCGCATTTGTAATCCTCTATGTCGTAAATAAGGATGAGAATCCAAGCTTTAAGCTGGCGTGGATCATTCCGATTACGGTGATTCCCGTGTTCGGCACGCTGCTCTATCTCTTTCTGGAGCTGCAGTGGGAAGGGAAGATCATAAACAGGAGGCTGCGGGAGAATATCTCAGATACGCAGCCGTATCTGAAACAGAATCCCCGTTATATGGAGCAGTTGGCAAAAACAAGCAGGAGCAACGCCAATCTGGCCGCTTATATCGAGAACTCGGGCAGCTATCCGGTCTACGGCAGCACCAATGTGAAGTATTATCCGGTAGGCGAAGAGATGTTCGAGGACATGAAGAAGGAGCTGGAGAAGGCGAAACGCTTCATTTTCATGGAATATTTTATCGTGGAACGCGGTGAGATGTGGGACAGCATCTTGGAGATTCTGGAGCGTAAGGTGACAGAAGGCGTGGAAGTCCGGTTTATGTATGACGGCATGTGCTGCCTCGTCCTCCTTCCGTACAGCTACCCCAAAGAATTGAGGTCCAAGGGTTTAAAGGCCAAGATGTTCGCGCCGATCAGACCGGCCCTGTCCACCTATCAGAATAACCGGGACCACAGAAAGATCCTGGTGATAGACGGGCACACGGCATTTACGGGCGGCATTAACCTGGCGGATGAGTATATCAACAGGAAGGTGCGTTTCGGCCACTGGAAGGATACCGGCATCATGGTGAAGGGCGACGCGGTCACCAGCTTTACGATGATGTTTCTCCAGATGTGGAATATTACGGAGAAGGAGCCGGAGGATTACGGCCGGTATCTGAGGGATCCGGAATTTTTCTATCCGCCGGAGCTGTCCATGGAGGGCTTCGTGATCCCGTACGGCGACAGTCCCCTGGATCAGGAGACCGTGGGAGAGCTGGTGTACCTCGATATCATCAATACGGCCAGAAACTACGTGCATATTATGACGCCGTATCTGATTCTCAACTACGAACTGGTACAGGCCCTGCAGTTTGCGGCTAAGCGCGGCGTCGAGACGATCATCATTATGCCCCATATTCCGGACAAGGAGTACGCGTTCCTGCTGGCCAAGGCGCATTATGAGGAGCTGATCCGTGCGGGTGTGCAGATTTACGAGTACACGCCGGGCTTTGTCCATGCCAAGGTCTTTACCAGCGATGACGAGAAGGCGGTGGTCGGCACGATCAATATGGATTACAGAAGCCTGTATCTGCACTTTGAGTGTGCGGCCTATATTTACCGCAATGAGGTGATTAAGGATGTGGAGAGGGACTTTAAGGAGACGCTGGCCAAGAGCCAGGTAATCACTCTGGAGGAGTGCCGGCACTATCCGTGGTATAAGAAGTTTGCGGGGCGCGTGCTGCGGCTGTTTGCACCGCTTATGTAGAACTGCGTGCGGCCGCTTCTAAAGGAAGCTGGCCGCCGCGTACAGAATGAGAAAAAATGCTATATTGACTGCGGTGAACACTGCCAGATAATGGGAAACCTTATCTGGCAGTTCTTTTATGTAGAATTTCAGAGAAATCAGGCTGGCCAGCGAGGCAATGGGCGTTCCCAGACCTCCCAGGTTTGTCCCGAGCAGGAGCGGTTTCCAGTCGTTAGTAAAACCGGAGAGGAGCACCGCCGCCGGAACATTGCTGATAAACTGGCTCGTCAGAGCGGAGAACAGCACTGGATTCCGGTTCAGAATCTCTGCCATAAAGCGCTTTAACCAGTCGAGCTGCCCCATGTTGCCTGCGAACAGGAAGAAGCAGACGAAGGTGAGGAGCAGAAGGTAATCCGCGGTGAGAAACAGCTTTCTGTCAAAGAGCAGGAGACAGACGACGGTGACGGCCAGCACGATCCGGTAATCCAGAACCCGGAATACGGACAGGAGACAGAGAAGGAACAAAAACAAAAAGAGCGCCGGATGAGCGTTTTTTTCCGGGGCCGCCGCCGGAGCGTCAAATCGGATCTGCATGGGGATCCGGGGAATGCAAAATACTGCCGCGGTGAGGAGCAGGAAGCTCAGAGCGGTTAAGGGCAGCAGGACCGCGAAGAAGCTGCCTGCCGGTATGGAAAAACGTCCGTACAGGAAGAGGTTCTGCGGGTTTCCTACCGGGGTTGCCATGCTCCCCAAGTTTGCCGCCACAGTCTGGAGCACCACGATCCAGGCCATATGCTTCTTTTCGCCGATCATATCCAGAATGAGGATCGTAAAGGGGACGAAGGTTAGGAGAGCCACGTCATTGGTGATCAGCATGGAACAGAAGAAGGGCAGCATAACCAGCATCCAGGAGAGCTGCCGGAAATTATTCTCGCCGGAAAGCAGTTTCCTCGCCATCAGGACGAAGAGGCCGCATTCCTGAAATCCGGCCACCACCACCATCAGACAGAATAAAAGGGCCAGGACCCGGAAGTCCACGTATCCGATGTAGGCGGCAGAGGGCGGGACGAGAAACATGGAAAAGACGGCACAGACCAGGGAAACCGTCAGAATTGTATCTTTTTTTGCGGCGGCCAGAATGCGGCCGCCGATGGCCTTTCGTGTAAGGTTCAAGAGTTAGCCTCCTTATGCAGTGCAGTGCTGTGACTGCGTTATCGGTGCAAGGCTCTAAACAATCGTCAGAGTCAGATCGTGGGCCTCCATGGTGACGAGGCAGCGGTACAGCTTGTGCTTCCAGGCCGTTTTCAGGCGCTCGTCAGTGACTGGAATCTCTTCCACGGTGATGGAGGAAGCGCCTTCCACTGCACAGGCGGCCAGATCACCGATTCGGATGGTATTCTGATCAATGGCAGGCTTCTCGCAGAACATGAGCGACAGGACGGCCGTACCGCCGTCACCCTCGTAATGATCCCTGATGGTGATGGACTTTTCCTTTTCCAGAACTGCGTTCCTTGTGTAGGAACGGATCCGTGTGTCGGGATAGGCCTGCCGGATATCCATGGAGATCCGGCAGGCTGTCTCTCCCAGTTCATACCGGACGTCCGCGGCGCGGTACTGTTCGCCGGCCTGCTGTACCGTCTCCCTGCCGTGGTCCACGAAGGTGGGGAGATTGTGATACCGGGACTGCATGGTCCAGATATCGTAACGGTCGGGAGAGAAGGTCTTTTTCGTGTACGTTTCCACACCGGCGTCGATGAAGAGCGGCTTTCCGTCCTTGTAAATGGTGAAGCTGCCGACGTCGTTGTGGTTATGGCTGTCGCCGTTGTCTCCGCCCTTCACGGCGAGATAGAGGCGGCTGTCGCGGGCCATAAAGAGGCCGACGCTTTCATAATAGAGGTCCCGGTGGACGATCACGGGATTCCTGTCATACTGCATCATCTCCTCATGGGAAAATACGGTCTGAAGCCGGTAAAACAGATTGTGCTCGTCCAGGGTGAGCGGGTCTTCGCTGTTCTGGTAATCGGAGGCTGCGAACTCCATAAGAGCCTGGTTTCCGGTGCGCTTTCCAAACAGGTATTCCCTGGCATTGCAGCGGCCGGCCACGGGGGAGCAGTCTGCGAAATTGACGTAATAGACCGTATCCACGTGCACATTTAAGATGTAGGAGGCGATATTTCTGATCTTTTCCTGCTCCCAGGCGAAGGAGAAGGCATGATCCGTGATTCCGTTCAGGATTTCAAGGCAGCCGAAGAGGCAGAGCCCTGCGTGGCGGTAATACTGGGCACCCTCGTCGCAGCAGCCGTCTTCGCCGTACTCAGCCAGGAAATAGTCGATGCTTCCGGCCGCTTTGGTAAGAATCGCGGTCTGTGTTTCTTTCGGAAGAGGCCGGGTAAAGGCGGAGAGAAGCACGTTCTGGGTGCACCAGACCGTCCAGTTGTTCATATGGCTCTTTCCATCCCCCATCCACCAGAAATGTTCGCTCAGATAGGGTGTGAAGATCCGTGTCTCCAGTTCGTGGTCGATCATGACGGAGAGGAAGGGGCTTACCTCTTTTAATTCGCTGCGCAGCAGGTATTCCGCCACGGCAAGGACGGAAGCGGTCTCGGCGGCGAATAAGTCGATGACGGGCCTTGTGACGTCAGGTAGGGGAAACTGGGGCGTATCACGGATATAGGAGTTATGAGCCGGAAGCTGCCATGCATTTTCCTCACAGATCAGGTAAAGTCCGTTGATAATGTCGTCGAGAAAACGGCCGCGGTGTTCTGCACATTCCGCGAGAACCAGGCTGTCTAAAGCGGTCCGTCTGGCGAAGAGCCTGTCCTGGTAACGGCTTCTGTTTCCGCTGCGTGTAAATTCCATGAAATCCACGGCGGTTAAGGCGGGATATTCGTAGTGGAGATAGGCTTCTCCATTTCTTATCAGGCGGGCTTTCAAGTCTTCCGGGAGCTTCTCCCAGCATTCCCTGTCGGCCGCCGGCGGGCAGGGCGTGAAAAGCCTGAGTGAATCAGTGAGAGTTTTTGCTGCTTCTGTAATCATAATGTGTCTCCTTGTTCTCCATCGGGTCCGATGGTGTTTTGCTGTATATATTCGCGGGGAGAGATGCCCTCCACTTTTTTAAATACCTTGCTGAAATAAAAGGCGCTTTCAAAGCCCAGCCTGTCCGCCACCTCGTAGATCTTCATGTCCTGCTCTAAGAGCATGCTTTTGGCCTTTGCGATCTTGGCCTGGGAGATATACTCGGAGAAGCCGACCTGACAGTTTTTCTTAAATAAAATGCTCAGATAGTTGGGGCTGAGACCGAAGACGCCGGCTACCTCATTTAAGGAGAGGCGCTCGCTCACGTGGCTGCCTATGTACTTCTGCACGTTGGTGATGACGTGGGCCTTGTACGTCTTTCTCTTGGATTTTAGCACCTCGCATAAGCCGTCCCGCAGAATGCTCATCCATTCGATGATCTGATCCACACTGGTAAAACGGTAGATGGAACGGTAGCCGTCGCTGTAGGAGGAGAAGATCTCCATCATGTTTTCCTCTCCGTCAGGGAGAAGGGAGAGCGCTAAGTAGAGGATATTGCAGGCCCCGTCCACCGCCTGGAGGAAGCGGAGGGGATGCGCCCTGAACAGTTCGATGATCTCGGAAAGCGTCCGGTAGAGGACGTCGGTGTCGAATTCGTCGAAAGCCTTGGTGATGTCATTTTTAAATACGGCGATATTGAACGCGTTCTTGACGGACTGGGTGTCATCCTGGGAAAACTGGATGATCGGTGCTGTGCTTTTGGTCCGGCCGAAGGCCTGTCGGGCGTCCTGGTAGGATTCACAGATCTTTAAGGGCTGTTCCACCGGACTGCCGATCCCGGCCAGCACGGTGACGTTAAAGTAGTTGTGAACCATTTCCACCGCATTTTTGACTGCGCTCTGAAGCTGGGCGCCGCTTAAGTCCTCCGGCTTCTGAACGTGGAAAATCACGGCAAAATGCTTCATATCGAGAGAGATGGCGTAGCAGGGAACGTGCTTGTTCAAAATATCCCGGGCCATGGAATAGGTGCTGCTGCAGAGATTCATCAGCTTGGCATGGTCCATGGAACCATGGGATTCCTCGCGTATCTCAAACAGGGCGGCGCAGTAGCAGGCGTCCGTGAAGGTCAGCTTCAAATCCTTCGCCTGGAGATGGAACTGTTCTTCCGTGTCGAAGAGATTGTGCAGCAGGCGCAGGATGAATTTATCATAGTAGCTCTGGAGCAGGGGACGGCCAGGGTCTTTGGCCTTTACGACGGCCTGAAGGTTTTCCAGACGGTTTTTCGCCTTCTTCACGGCGTCTGCCAGAGAGTCTGCGCTCAGTTCCAGCTTGATTAAGTAATCGACGGCCTCATACGTCATGGCCTCCTTGATCAGCTGAAATTCCTCGTAGCTGGTCAGAAAGATGAAGAGAGGAATTCTTCCGTATTTTTCGCGGCAGGTCTTTGCAAGCTCTAGTCCGTTCATGATGGGCATGCGGATGTCGGTGATGACGATCTCCGGAGAGTATTCCTCAATTAAATCCAGCGCATTGGCGCCGTTCATGGCGGTGCCGCAGACCTCGATTCCGTATTCCTCCCAGTTTATCATGGACTTGATTCCGATCTGAACCAGCGGCTCATCATCTACAATCAGTAATTTTATCATAGCAGATCCTCATCTTTCTTCCTTTCAGATTGGTTAATATAAGGGCGTACGATCGTCATGGTCGTATACACGCCCGGTTCGCTGACAATGGTGATTCCGTATTCCGGTCCGAAATCGTACTGGATTCTCCGGTTTACGTTGCTGATTCCCACGTGGCGGAAGAAATCGGTCTTGTTTTTGCCGGGGTTGTCTTCCTCGTGAAGCACGGAATCGATGGTCTCCCGGGTCATGCCGATTCCGTTGTCGGTTACGCTGATCTTCAGCACTTTCTTTCCGTTCACGGTGCCGGATTCTGCGGATACCGTGATGGCACCTGCGGTTCCCTTCGGCTCGATCCCGTGGAACAGCGCATTTTCGATGATTGGCTGCAGGGTGAAACGGTGGATCTCGCAGCCGTAAAGTTCCTCCGATTCGATGTGGTAGTCCATGGTGATGCTTCCGCCATACCGGTACTGCTGAATAAGGAAATAATCCTTGACGAGGTCCAGCTCTTCCCGCAGGGTGACCATGGATGAGGTCCCCTTGGAGACGCTTTTTAACAGTCTGGCGAGAGCTGTTGTCATGTCAGCGATGCCGGTGGCGTTCTGGATCGTGGCCATCCATTTGATGGAATTCAGCGTATTGTAGAGGAAATGCGGATTGATCTGGCTTTGCAGAATCTGGTATTCCAGATCTTTTTTCTGCTTTTCGTCCGCCACCCGCTTGTCCATCAGGGTTACAATATTTTCCGACATATTGTTGATGCCGCGGCCGATGGAACCCAGTTCGTGGTTCCATTCGATTTCACTGTCCCTGGAGAAATCTCCGTCTGCGATGGCGTCAATCTTTAAACTGAGCCGTTTGATGGGCTGACTGATGATCTTGTTCAAGAGAATGGTCAGCAGACAGCCGAGGGAGATGATGGCTGCACTGATTCCGACAATCAGCAGCAGGTAGACCATGCGCTGCTGGTTAAACTGCTGCCGGGATAAAACCTGGGAGAGATACCAGCCGTCGGCTCCCTCCACCTCGACAGGACGCCGGACCAGCATTCGTTTTTCCCCATTGGGGGAGACCACGGAAAATACCTGCGTGCCGGGATCCAGTGTGGCAGTGCCGGTCACAGGCTTAAAATCGGTATAGGGCATGGAGGGATCGGACCAGGTGCTGCTGGAAGAACCGTAGGTCTTGTCCCCGATGGTTAAAAACAGCTGGCTGTCGCTGGCCTGAGGATAGGATGCCAGGTAGTCCGTGAACAGGCGGGAGGAGACCTCCACATAGGTCCAGCCGATGATCTCCAGGCTGTATTCGTCATACACGGGGCGCACGATGGGGATGATCTTCTCGTGATTGGCATTGGAGATCGGATCGTCCACCACCCCGATCCATCGAAAGTCGGGGCTTTCAAACAGAGGAGCGAAGAAACTGCTTTTGCTGACCCGCGCGGCGTCGAAGGAGCTGGAGTAATTGGCGCTGGTCATGGACTGCAGGAAATTCCCGGTATTGGGAGTGGAGATGATGACACGGGCCATATACTTCTTGCCGCCAGCGGTCCCGGAGGTTATGTATTCCTCATTCAGCCGCTTGTAAGCGGTCAGAGCCAGCGGGCGCAGGGCCTCGGTGTCCTTGGAAGCCGTTGGGAGCTTCGGCTGGTCCTTCAGCCGTTCCAGATAGTGGCCGACCTCACTGTTGGAGCAGCACCATTTGGTGAAGGTGACGATCTCCTTCATATCCTCTGCCATGTTGCTGCTGACGACGGAAAGGTTGAATTCCGTGGACTGAATCTGGTTTTTCATAAGAAAAGACTGGAATACGGAGTAGCAGACTGCCATGGTGATGACTGCGATCAGAACCGTGATCGCCGCCGTTACGGCCATGATTTTTCCGCGGATGGAACTGGGAAGAAATTTCTTTATCATAAGGATGAATTCCTCTCTCTACAGATTTCTATATACAAAATTAGACTATTTATTGTAAATTGTCAATGAAAAATGGAATGGTACTTTACGAAAAACAATGCAATATGTATACAATAGAGAAATTGTATTATTAATCGTAAAAAATTACATTGCCAAGGGGTTTATGAAATAATTGTGAATAAATAATGAATATTTTATGAGATAAAATCCATTCTTTTCAGCCGGCGGTCCGGTTATAATTTAGGCATAGTAAATCACAGACAGATGAGATTTACCAAATTCAAATCAGGAGGGAATACAATGAAAAAAAGAGCATTAAGTCTCGCGCTTGCAGGAGTGATGGCAGTTACCACGCTGGCTGGCTGCGGAAGCAGCAGCAAGGAAACAACGGCTGCACCGGAAGGAACAACCACGGAGACGACAACGAAGGCAGAGGCACCGGCGGACACGACGGCAGCGGCCTCTGGAGATAAGACAACTCTTAAGTGGTCTGTCTGGGATATCAGCTCCACGACCTATTATCAGCCGCTCATCGATGAGTTCGAGAAGGCTCACCCGGATGTCACCATTGAAATGGTAGATTTGGGATCCACCGATTACCAGACTGTACTTGCCACAGAGCTTACAGGCAATGGTTCCGACTTCGACGTAGTAACCGTAAAGGACGTTCCAGGCTATATGACTCTGGTGAACAAGGGTGTGCTGGAGCCTCTCGACAGCTACATATCAGATTCCGGTGTGGATCTGGCTCAGTACAAGGGACTTACCGATCAGATTACGGTAGACGGCAAGTTATACGAGCTTCCATTCAGAAATGACTTCTGGGTGCTGTTCTACAACAAGGACGTATTTGACAAGGCAGGAGTTGCCTATCCGACCAACGACATGACATTCGATGAGTATGATAAGCTGGCCAGATCCGTAACCGTCGATACCCCAGGCCAGGAAGTATACGGCGCTCACTACCACACATGGAGATCCGCAGTTCAGCTGTTCGGTATCCTGGATGGAAAGAATACGATTCTGGACGGAAAGTATGAGTTCTTAAAGCCATACTACGACATGGTTCTTGCAGAGCAGGAAGATGGCGTATGCCAGGATTATGCAACCTTAAAGACCAGCGGCCTTCATTACTCCGGCGCATTTGCCCAGGGCAACGTAGCGATGATGAACATGGGAACCTGGTTCATCTCCACACTGATCGAGAAGATCAAAACGGGCGAGTACACAGACTGCACAAACTGGGGAATTGCAAAGTATCCTCATGCTGACGGCGTAGAGGCTGGTTCCACACTGGCAACCATCACCTCCCTTGCAATCCCGACCAACGCACCTCATAAAGATCTGGCCTGGGAGTTCGTAAATTTCGTAAGCGGAGCAGAAGGCGCAGAGGTTCTCGCGGCAACAGGAACAATCCCGGCTGTTATGACAGACGAAGTGGCGAACCTGGTATCTGCAACGGAAGGCTTCCCGAAGGACGACGAAACCAGTGTAGACGCGTTAAATACTGCAAATCTGTATCTGGAAATGCCGGTACATCCGAAGAGCTCTGAGATTGAGACCGCACTAAACGAAGCACATGATGCCATCATGACAGGAAGCATGTCTGTCGATGACGGAATCGCACAGATGGATGAGCAGGTAAGCGCTATCCTGGCTGAATAAAAAGCGCAGACGACAATCAGGCAACATCAAGAGGCGGGCAGAATAAAAGCCCGCCTCATTTAAAGAATCCCCTCTGAATTTGAAACGAAATGTGGAATGGTAAAGGAGTACTCTCGGAAACGTGCAAGGGAGTTTCTGAGAGTGCTCAATGGTAAAAAGGAGGAAAAGCCGGTGGCTAAGACAATAACAGAAGCACAGAAAAACGAAAAAATTGCTGCGCTGCTCACAAGGCGTGAGGCTCTGGAGCGCGAGCTTAAAAATACAGAACAGTCACATAAGAGAAACAAACTGATCTCCCAGATCGAGACCACAGAAGAGAAGATTAAGAAGGTGCGCACGGGAGAGCGGTTTACCAGACAGGAAAAGAGGGACATGGTGGCATATTCTTTTATTGCTCCCAACTTCATCGGATTCGCGGTATTTACCCTGGGACCGATCATCTTTGCCTTTGTGCTGGCATTTATGAAATGGGATGGCAACAGCCCCATGGAGTTCGCAGGACTCAAGAATTTTATACAGATGGTCGGAAACGCCAGATTCCGGGCATCCTTTGTCAATACAATCGTCTACTGTCTTGCGACGGTGCCCTTTACCCTGGCCTGTGCGCTGGGGCTGGCGGTCCTGTTAAATCAGAAGGTCAAGGGACGGAATTTTTTCCGTACCGTCAGCTTCTTTCCCTACGTAGCATCGCTGGTGGCCGTGGCCGCCGTATGGAACATGCTTTTCAGTCCCCAGAAGAGCGGTCCCATCAACATGATTTTATATCAGTTGGGCGTATCTGCGAAGAGCCTGCCGAAATGGGCGGCCGACCCCCACTGGGTTATGTTCACCATCGTACTGTTTTCCGTATGGAAGAACATGGGCTATTACATGGTCATCTATTTAGCAGGTTTACAGGGAATCAACGCCGAGCTCTATGAGGCGGCCAGCTTAGACGGGGCTAATTCCCTTCAGCGTTTCCGCTACATCACATGGCCGCAGCTGCAGCCGACGACGTTCTTTGTCACGATTATTTTAACGATTAACTGTTTCAAGGTTTACGATATCGTATACATGCTGGCCGGCGGTTCCAACGGCGTTGTCAGCTCCTCAGCCATGGTTCTCGTCTACCATATTTACGAGGAAGCGTTCCGTAACTGGAATCTGGGATATGCCAGCGCGGTCGCCATGGTATTGTTCCTGATGGTCCTTGTCATCACGCTGATCCAGTTCCGTGGTGAGAAGAAGTATGCGAATTAAGGAGGGCAGGAATAAATATGAAAGTACAAAGCACAAATTATAAGATCAGCCGGGTTATTCTCTATGCAGTCCTGATCGTCTTTGCATTCCTTATGCTGGTACCGTTTGCATGGATGGTGTCAGCTTCATTGAAATTGGATAAGGATGTATTTATCTTCCCGATTCAGTGGATACCGGAGAATCCGAGATGGAAAAACTACATAGATATATGGACGAAGATTCCTCTTATGAAATTCGTCGTAAATACGGTCAAGATCACTTTAATCGTTACATGTTTACAGCTGCTTACCAGCAGCTTCGCAGCGTATGCATTTGCAAAACTGAATTTCAAGCATAAGAACGGACTGTTCCTGGCTTATATCGCAACCATCGCCGTTCCGTGGCAGGTATACATGGTTCCGCAGTTCATGATGATGAGAAGCTTCGGACTCAACGATACGCATCTGGCGATTATCTGCCTCCAGGCATTCTCTGCCTTCGGCGTGTTCATGATGAGACAGTTCTACCAGGGAATTCCGGATGAGCTCTGTGAGGCGGCCAGGATCGACGGTATGAACGAGTATCAGATCTGGGCGAAGATCATGCTTCCGCTCTCCAAGCCCGCGCTCTCCACACTGACGATCTTCACCTTCGTCAACACCTGGAATGACTTCTTAGGACCGCTCATCTACTTAAAAACGGAAGCCAAGAAGACCCTTCAGCTGGGATTAAAAATGTTCTTAAGCCAGTACAGCTCTGAATACGGCCTGATCATGGCGGCCTCCGTACTGTCTTTAATTCCGGTTCTGATCGTGTTCCTGACACTGCAGCAGTATTTTGTGGAAGGCATCGCGGCGACTGGCGTAAAGGGCTGATCGGGAAAGGCTGGTTTCAATGGAAGAGATTAAAAATTTCGTGGACAATATTCACAACGAGGCATACAAAAACGCTTATTCCGCTCCCTTAATCAGGGCGGAAAGCCTGATTATGCAGGGAGGGAGAGAGGAAGAGAGTCTGGATGGACTCTGGAATTTCTCCGTGGACCTATACGATAACTGTCTCCGGGCCAAATGGTTTCTGGAGGAGGGGACGAATGAGGAAGGGCGCGCGGTACCCCTTGATTATGCCTTCGACGACTGGGAAACCGTGCCGGTTCCCGGTGTCTTTAATCTCGCAAAACCGGAGTATTTCTACTATGAGGGACCGGCGGTTTACAGCCGCCGGTTTTCATATGGAAGCCGTGGAAATGAGCGGGTGTTCATCCGGTTCGGAGCGGTGGCCGGTGAGGCGAGGGTGTTTCTAAACGGCTGTTTTCTCGGCGTTCACAGAGGCGGCTCCACGCCTTTCTGCGTGGAGGCGACAGAGAGTCTGAAGGAGGGAGCGGATAACCGGCTGATCGTCGTGGCGGATGGGACCAGGCATCAGGCGGATGTGCCTTCGCTCAACACGGACTGGTTTCCGTATGGAGGAATCTACAGGAGTGTAACACTCGTTCGTCTTCCGGAGGTCTTTATTCAGGATATGAAGGTGAGACTGAGCGGAAGAAGAGAGCGGGAAATTACAGTGGAAGCGGTGGCAGCCGGCAGTATTTCGCCTGATTACAATGCATTTTTTGAAATACCGGAGATCGGAGTCTGTGAAATCATGGATTTCGGCCCCGACGGAACGGGCCGGCTGAAGCTGAAGGTTCCGGAGCTGGAGCTGTGGAGCCCTGAAAATCCCAGGCTCTATAACGCCCGGCTGACTTTATATGACGGGGAGAACCGGGCTTCCGACCGGATCTCGGACCGCGTCGGTTTCCGTACCATTGAGACGGCGGGCCGTTCCATACGCTTGAACGGCAGGCCTCTGTTCCTGCGTGGTGTCTGCCTCCATGAGGACTCCAGGGACCATGGAAAGGCGGTGACGAAGGAGGAGATACGGGAAGCCTTCCGCCTGGCCAGGGAGATGAACTGCAATTTCGTCCGCCTGGCCCATTATCCCCATACGGAATGGGCGGCGCGGCTGGCCGACGAGGAAGGCCTCCTTCTGTGGGAGGAGATCCCCGTGTACTGGTGGATCGACTTTGGGAATCCGGATACCTTTGAACAGGCGAAAAGCCAGCTAAGTGAGATGATGAAACGGGATGCGAACAGGGCCAGCGTCATCATCTGGTCCGTTGGTAATGAGAATCCGGATACGGATGAGCGATACCGCTTCATGGCGGACTTAGCGGAGTATGCCAGGCGTTCCGATCCGTCCAGGCTGATCTCCGCGGCCTGTCTGGTGGATACCGTGAATCTGCGGATTGCGGACCGGCTGGAGACGCATCTGGATGTGATCGGACTCAATGAATATTACGGCTGGTATGATCCGGACTACACCAAACTGAGCACCATATTGGAACAGTCGGCGCCGGAAAAGCCGGTCATCATCAGCGAATTCGGCGCGGATGGGGCATTTGAGGCAGAGGAAGCTGAAGCCGGAACCGGAACGAAAGAGAAGAACGACAACAGCGCCAGACGTGTCAGAGGAACAGTAAAGGAACAGGAGGAGATCTACGAAAACCAGATCGCCGTGTTCCGGAGGATTCCGTATATTCAGGGGACAACGCCCTGGATCCTGTTTGATTTCCGCACGCCGAAGCGGCTGGGAAAGTACCAGAAGGGATATAACATCAAGGGACTGATCACAGAGGACAGGAGCCGGAAGAAACCGGCGTTTTATCTGATGCAGAACTACTACGAGGAGGTTTTAAAACATGAATGCGGATACGATCAGACGTCTGAATGAAAAGAATGAGCTGTCCGGGGAGGCGTGCCGTCAGGCTATGGATTTTGCCGCCGGACAGGTGAAGGAGAATTTAAAGGAATTTACGCATTCCTTCAAGAAGGCGTACAGCGAGGAGGGCTTCTACCGGCCGACACCCAATGTCAACTGGACGACGGGCTTCTGGACCGGCCAGATATGGCTGGCATATGAATGGAGCAGGGACGAGGCTCTGAAGGAAGCAGGAGCGATTCAGATCGACAGCTTTTATAAGAGAATCGAGACGAAGGCGGACGTGGACCATCACGACATGGGCTTTCTCTACAGCCCTTCCTGCGTCGCCGGATACAAGCTGACCGGAAGCAGGCAGGGAAAACGGGCGGCTGTCATGGCGGCGGACCAGCTGATCACCAGATACCATCCGACCGGGGAATTTATCCAGGCGTGGGGGCCGATGGATCAGCCGGAGAACTACCGGTTTATCATCGACTGTCTTCTGAATCTGCCCCTGCTCTATTGGGCGTCGGAGGAGACCGGGGACGCTAAATACCGGGATATTGCGGAGAAGCATATCCATACGGCGATCGCCAATGTCATTCGGGAGGATTACTCTACGTGGCACACCTTTTTCATGAATATGGAGACGGGAGAACCGGATCACGGGGCGACCTGCCAGGGATACCGGGATGGCTCCGCATGGGCCAGAGGCCAGGCGTGGGGCGTCTACGGCACAGCGATGGCTTACCGGTATACGAAGCGGGAAGCGTATATCAGCGATTTTAAGCATGTGACAGGATATTTCCTGGACCATCTGCCGGAAGATCTCGTACCGTACTGGGATTTGGAATTTGGAGACGGTTCCGGGGAGCCGCGGGATTCCTCCTCTGCCTCCATCGCCGCCTGTGGAATGCTGGAAATGGCGAAATATTTAAACGATGAGGATGCAAAATATTACACCTCCATAGCAAAGAAAATCATGAAGTCCGTGGTGGAAAATTACGCGGTAAAGAGCGGGGCGGAATCGAACGGCCTGGTTCTTCACAGCACCTACTCCAAGAAATCTCCGTATAACACGTGTACGCCGGAGGGCGTTGACGAGTGCAACATCTGGGGCGATTACTTCTATATGGAAGCGCTGACGAGACTCTCGAAAGACTGGAACCCATACTGGTAGAGGAGGCAAAAAAAATGAGATTAGAGACGAAACAGGATTTCAGGGATTGGATGTTCTCCGTCCTGAATCCTTTAAAACCATTATACAGCGAGGGCGGCGCCCGTCTGCATCTGGGAGACAGCGGAGTGACCTATCCGGAGGTCAGCATCGAGATGGAGGCATTTTCCCGGCCGCTGTGGGCCCTGGTTCCCTTCTGGAAGGGCGGCGGAGTAAACGGCGCCTTTGAGGAAATCTATCAGAAGGGGCTTAGGAACGGAACAGACCCGGCGCATCCGGAATACTGGGGCGGCTTTACGGATTATGACCAGAGGTTTGTGGAGATGGCGGCCATTGCAAGCGGGATGATCTTTACGCCGGAGAAGGTCTGGGAGCCCCTCGGGGCGGAAGGGCAGAAGCATCTGGCGGATTGGCTTTACGCGATTAACGAGCACATCATACCGGACTGCAACTGGCAGTTTTTTATGATTCTGGTCAATGTGGCTCTTATGAAAAACGGCTGCCGCTACGATGCAGATAATCTGAAGTCCGGCCTGGATAAGATCGAAAGCTACTATCTGGAAGACGGCTGGTACCGGGACGGCGCGTCGGGGCAGAAGGATTACTATATCTCATTTGCCATGCATTACTACGGGCTTTTGTATTCCGTGGCCATGGCGGATGACGATCCGGAACGGTGCGCCCGCTTCCGGGAACGGGCCAGAATCTTCGCCGGGGATTTCATCTGCTGGTTCGATGCGGATGGGGCGGCGCTTCCCTATGGAAGGAGTTTATCCTACCGGTTTGGCGAGGCGGCGTTCTGGGCGGCCTATGTATTTGCCGGCCTCGATGACATTCCCGTGGCCGTGGTAAAGGGAATTCTCGCCCGCCATTTGAACTGGTGGTGCGAGCAGAAGATATTTGATCGGGACGGCGTGCTGACCATCGGTTACGCGTATCCGAATTTAATCATGGCAGAGCGCTACAATGCGCCGGGGTCGCCGTACTGGGGAATGAAGACGCTTTTGTGTCTGGCGCTTCCGGATGACCACCCGTTCTGGAGCGCGGAGGCCGCACCGCTTCCGGCTCTGGCAGAGGTGAAAATGATGCTCCAGGCCAATATGATTGTACACCGGCGCGGAAGAGATGTGATTGCCTACCCGGCCGGCGTCTGCGAGAAATACGGCCACGGCCATGTGCCGGAGAAATACTCCAAGTTCGCGTATTCCACGAAATTCGGTTTTTCCGTGGCGCGCAGCCAGATTGTGCTCCATGAGAATGCACCGGATTCTGCTCTGGCTTTCGTGATTGACGGTGATGATTACGTGTTTGTCAGGAAGGTAAGCGAATCGTACCATATCTTTGCGGACCGGGTAGTCAGCGACTGGCAGCCGTTCCCGGGAATCCGGGTGACTTCGGTCGTGGTGCCGACGGAGTATGGCCATATGCGGATCCATGAGGTGGAGAGCGACTATGACTGCACAGCCTATGACTGTGGTTTTGCCGTGGAGAAATTTACAGAAGGGTACGGAGAGTCGGCAGAAGGAAAGACGGCCGCCGCTGCCTGGAGAAAACAGGGCTGTACCGTATCCGGCGAAGGCCCGGAGGCGGCCGGCGTCGTGATCGGAGCCGATCCCAATACGAATGTGCTTTACGCCAACGCGTCTATCCCTGCGGTTGCCTATAAGATCCGCAAGGGGGAGAAGGTTCGCATGGAGACGAGGGTAGAAACTTTTGTGAAAGATGAATAATAATGGCCGCAGTATCAGCGATAGGAATCCGCTGATGCTGCGGCCATATTTCTGTGGATAAGTCAGAATTTAATTCAGCACGTCCCAGGTGATATCCCCATCCTTCATGAAATCCGGATGGATGATTCGGGCATAATGTTTTCCGAATCGGTGCTTTTCCATGAGATCAGTCATGCACCGTTCCGTCCAGTCAAAGGTCTTCTTGACGAATTTTTCCTCATCCAGGTTTAGAAATTCCCCATCACGGCGAAGGAGCTTCCCGTCCACCATGGTCTCGCTGGTGGTCGTTCCGGCGCAGTTCCGGGTGAAGAGGAAGTAGAGAAGTTCCGGACTGACCTCCAGAAGGCTGGTGCACAGGGGCAGCAGATGAGGCGCTTTCTTTAAATCAATGGTAATGATATCTGCCTTCTTGCCCGGCTTGATGGAACCGATCTCCTGATCGAGGCCGTATGCGCGGGCGCTTCCCATGGTGGCTGCGTAAAATGGAGCCTGATAGGGGAGAACCCGTTCAGCCCGCGGCATGATGTTGTGCACGATGAGCATCAGCTTCATGGCCGACATGGCGTCCAGGGAGCCGTAATCGCTTCCGAGTCCGACATTGATCCCGTTTTTCAGCATGTAGGGAACGTAGGCGCAGTTTCCGCAGTTGGTGCCGTTGATATCGGGATTATGTATGATGGAAGCGCCGGTACCGGCGATGGCCTCGATCTCCGGTTCCCGGAGCATGGAGCCGTGGAAGAGCACGCTGCGGGAGGTGATCAGTCCCTTTTTCATGTAGTGGGAGAAGGCGCCGCCGTCGTCCCTCCACATCTCGTCAGCCCGTTCCACGGCGTTTTGAAATTCCCAGAAATGGGTGACGAACCGGGTATCATACTGCTCCGCCAGCTCCAGCGCGCCGTCCATCAGGCTTTCCATACAGTCCCACAGGTCATGAATATGTACGGCCACCGACATGCGGCGTTTTGGATTGTGGTAATGTTCAATGCAGGACTTCGTCTTTTCCAGCGCCTGCTTCCAGTTCAGGGGATCTGAATCCAGACGGAAGGAGGAAGCCATCTGAGGAGCCAGAATGCCGCGTATGCCGCTGGTATCCATGGCCTCATAGGCGGTGTCCGGCAGGATGGTGCTGTTCTCCACGGTTGTAGTTCCGTGTTTTAATGCGTTGATGGCCGAAGTCATGGTGATGTCGTACAGGCTTTCCGGCGTCAGCCACCCATAGGGATCGTGTATGGTGGTGAGCATGTGATCCGAGATGTGGCTGTAATCGAAGGGAAACGCTCTGGAAATATTCATGAGCGTGTTGCACAGATGGTTGTGGCCATCCACCAGCCCCGGCATGACAAGCTTATCCGTACAGTCGATGACGGTGGGCAAGCTTTTCTCCGGATGCTGTTCGCAATACTCTTTTTCAGTTCCCAGAAACAGAATCCTGTCATCCTCTACCGCGACGGAAAGGCCGGTGGAGACAGACTCCGGATCGGCTCCGGCGAAGAGAAATTTGCAGCTTTTAAACAGAGTGACTCCCATGGAACGCCTCCTTATGCGAGCGCTACCAGATAGTAGAGCAGGGGAACCGCAATGATATAGATGGCAGGATGCAGTTCCTTTGCCTTACCGGCAGCGAGTTTGGTGATGACACAGGTGATGATGCCCAGGGTCAGTCCCGTGGCAATATTGTAGGTATAGGCGGTTCCCATTACGGAGGCGAAGGCCGGCATGTACTCCGTGAAATCAGAGTAGTCCAGCTTCTCCATACAGGTGAGCATGCCTAAGCCGATGGTGATCAGAGCGGCCGAGGATACGCTGTTGGGAACCATCAGGGCGACCGGGGTAAAGAACAGGGCCAGTCCCAGACAGATGGCGCAGCCCACGGCGGTGAGTCCGGTTCTTCCTCCGGCTTCTACCCCGGCGGCGGACTGGGCGTATATGGTGACCGTGTTGGTTCCCATGACGGTGCCGACACAGGTGCCTACGGCGTCAACGATAAAGGGCTTCTTGATATCCGGGAAGTTGCCCTCCTCATCCAGTAAGTTGGCCTTGGAGCCGATGCCGAACAGATTGCCTACAGTGGAGAAAAAGTCTCCCATGAAGAAGGCGAGAATAAACGGCACATAGACGAGTTTTAACGCTCCCGGGATATCCAGCTTAAATGCAACCGGAGCCATGGAAGGCGGCATACTGATCAAATGGCTGGGAACGGTGGTAAGCCCCATGGGGATGCCGATTACGGTACCGATGACCATGGCCAGCAGGAGACCGGATTTCATTTTTCTGGAGGTGAAGGCCAGGATAAGCAGCAGGGTGATTCCAGCCAGAATGATTTCCGGGCTGTGTAAATCTCCCAGCTTTAAAAAGCCGGAATCATTGAGGCGGATCAGCTTGACGTTGGACATGCCGGTGGCCGTAATAAACATACCGACCGCCGCGCCCATAGTGATCTTGAGCCCCTTCGGTATGACCTTTACCACCATTTCACGGATGTTGCATACGCTGATGATGACGAAAATGACACCGGAGATAAAATTCATTCCCAGCGCGACCTGCCAGGTTGTAATGCCGGCGCCGACGATGGAGTAGGCGATCAGCGCGTTGCTGCCCATGGCTGTGGCGAGGACGAAGGGGATGTTGCAGTATAAGCCGCAGATCAGGGTGAATATCATGGCGCTGACGATGGTGACCGTGGCCATGGCCCCTTTGTCCATTCCGCAGCTGGCCATGATGGAGGGATGGACTGCAATTAAGAAAGCGAGTGTCATGAAGGAGGTCGCTCCGGCCACCAGTTCCGTCCGGACCGTGGTTCCACGTTCTTTTAAATGAAAAAAGGAATCTAAAGCTTCGTTGAGTTGACTCATGATTTTATCCTTTCTGATGCTGTAAAAGAGTGATGTAATGTAAAAAAATCAGAAAATTCGCGAAATTTCTGTTGATTTAGTTTCAGGATAGAACGAATGTACAAAAAAGTCAATAAAATAAAGGGAATAACATTATTTTCTGTACAATATAACAAAAAATAGAAGGGGAAGGAGGCAAAATCTGTAGAAAGAGAAAAGTGGTATTACCACTTCGGAAAAAATGGTATTACCACTTTTCGGAATGCATAAAAAAGAGGCGGAAATAGTGAAACATGTCAGGCAGTCTTTCCTGAATTTGCAGTTTATGGTATACTATACCCCGTACAGCGGCAGGAGAAGATTGGAGGCGCACAGTGGGGCAGGAGAGCAGTTTAAAGCAGCAGGTAAAAAAGAAGTTGATGGGGTACATCCAGTCTATGAATCTGGAAAAGGGAAACAGGCTTCCTTCTGAAGAAAAGTTAAGCACCATGTTCGGGGTGAGCCGGGTCACCATCCGTTCGGCTCTTAAGGAGCTGGAGATGGAAGGGCGTATATTTTCCAGGCATGGGAGCGGAACGTATGTCAATCCCATGGCAAGAAGGATCGCCTTTAACCTGGCCGTTCCCGAGCTGTATGAGAACATCATACGCAAGGGCGGAAGGATGCCCGATGTGCGGGTGGAAGGCGTCATCACGGAGGCGGCCGGGGAAGAAGCCGTCTCATCGCTTGGCGTGTCTTTGGGGGAGACCATGGTCGCCGTAAAGAAGACATTTTTTGCGGGGGACAGGTTTTCCATGTACTGTATCGATCATTTCCCGAAGGAGCAGCTTACCAGGGAGCAGATGCAGAGCTTCTTTAACCCGGAGCTGTCCATATTCGATTATCTTTACCGGTACAAGGGAAGGAAGGCGATGTGGGATACCATGAGAATCCAGACGGTGACCAACCGGCAGTTTCCGGAGATCAACGGGCCGGCCGGTTTAAGCGGGGAGGAGTGTCACCCGTTTCTTCTTCTGAAGGGCATTAATTACGATAAGACGGATACGCCGTTTGTCTATTCTCATACCTACGTTGACACGGAGGTAATCGAGTATAACATGATACGGAAGAAGGCGTATAAATACGAACCATTTTATTGATTTTAAGATTTCAGTATTGTATAATATGAAATACTATTTACAAAAAATGGCAGAACCGGAGGGCGGGACATGATGTGGCTGAATAAAAAGAAGAATTTAAAGGCTTCTTATTATCACACGTTTCTCGCCCTCATTGTCATCCCCATTCTGCTTATCATCCTCATTTCCAGCGCCATCATCCGCACGATGATGGTCGATTCTGCGACCCGCAGCATTAAGCGCGCCCAGGACAATATCATTGCCACACTGGGCGGCGAGGTGAAGGATGTCTCCCTGCGGCTGTCCCATTTTGTCTATGTCAATGACAACGAAATCATGAAAATAGCGGCGATGACTGATACGCAGGACTTTGCGAAGCGCTACAGCGCGACGATTAAGCTGTCGGAATCCTTTAACTTTGCCATGGTTCCGGTACAGGATATTCTGTCCGCCATCTTTTATATGAAGGATGGGAGATCTACCTATATGAAGGACGATATCATTCTTCCGGATGAAGAGATTAAGTCATCGGGCTGGTATCAGCAGGCCTTGAACGATAAGAACATGGTTAAGGTCGGCTTCTACGACAGGAACGTAGCGACCTCCAGAAAGGGGCACACGCTGACCATAGTGGCCGGGCTTTCCCCTGGTATCGACGTGGACCGTGATAATGTGGTGGAGATGGCCGCCCTGTTCGTCTCTTCCCATACGGGAAACTTAATTAAGGAGTACAACAAAGAGAAGCTGCTGGGAATTACCATGCTCTTAAATCCCGACGGAACGCCGGTCTTTGATGTGGACGACGGCATGCGTTTCTTTATTCCGGAGATTGTTTCAGGAGGAGAGACGGAACTGCACCATAAACTGGACGGAAAAAATTACGTTTACGTCATTTCAGAGGAGCCGGTATCGGGACTCCTCGCTGTCAGTGTGGTCGATTCCGAACTGCTGACACGGGATTTCAACCGGACTGCCGCGGCGATCGTGGCGGTAACGGTCGTTCTGTTTGGACTGTTCTATATATTTTCCAGTTACTTTTTAAAGAATATCATCGACCCCATCCACAACACGGTGGAAGGAATGAGGCTGGTGGAAGAGGGCAGGCTGGATGTCCATGTGGTGCCTGTAGGACAGGCTGAGCTGCGTGTCATGATTCATTCCTTCAACCGCATGACGAGGCGGCTGAAGCAGTTGATTCAGGAGAATGAGGAGGAACAGCAGAAGAAGCACGAGGCGGAGATAAGGGCGCTGCAGTCGCAGATCAACCCTCATTTCCTGGTAAATTCGTTAAATTCTATCCGCTTTATCGCGCAGGTTTCCAGATATGAGGCGATTGCCAGGATGGCGGAGGCGTTAATTAAGATTCTGTCCTGCTCGTTCCGGAGCAATGTCGGTTTCTATACTTTAAACGAGGAATTGGAGGTGCTGGACGGCTTTATCTACCTCATGAAGATCCGTTACTCCGACGGCTTCGAGATCGAATACGAGATCGGGAAGAATTGCGGTGCGTGCATGGTTCCGAGGCTGATTCTCCAGCCGATTGTGGAGAATTCCATCGTTCACGGCTTTTCCGGACTGGAAGAGGAACTGGGGCTGATTACGGTGAAGGCCCGTCTTGAGGACACATATCTGTATATAACGGTCCGTGACAATGGAAAGGGAATGACGGAGGAGGAGATCCGCCGGCTCCTGTCGAATGAAACTGCGGGAAATGAAGATTATGTGAGCATCGGAGTGACCAATGTCAACACACGCCTCGTTTTAAATTACGGAGAAGAATGTGCACTGAAGATCCGGAGTGAGGTCGGGAAGTATACGGAGACGGTGCTGCGTATGCCGGCGGAGACGAAGGAGGAGCATATATGAGGAAGGTACTAATAGTAGACGACGACACCATCATCCGAATTACCCTTCGTTCTCTTATTAACTGGGAAGAAATGGGCTTTCAGATAGTGGCGGACGCCATCCATGGTGAGGCGGCGCTGGCATATTTAAAGGATCACACCGTGGATTTAATTATCAGCGATATGAAGATGCCGGTTCTCGACGGGATCGGGCTTTTGGAGGCAGTCAGCCGTTTTGAAGTGATGCCGAAGGTTCTGGTGCTTAGCGGATACGATGACTTTAAGCTGGTTCGGGATGCCTTCCGGCTCGGCGCCTGTGATTATCTGCTTAAAGCCGACCTAAACGGGGATTTGCTGAAAAATATGCTGGAAAAGCTGAGCGGGGAATGGGAGAGTGAAGACGAGGCCGGAAGACAGCCCGGTGCGGAAGAAAGCTGGGAAACGATATCCGACTCCGAGCGCCTGAGCGCCATGGCCATGGGAAAATGTGCGCTGGATGAATCATTTTTTGATGGAGACTACTTGGTGGTGCAGTTTGAGATCGATGAATTTCAGAAGCATGCCGGGAGATTTTCCGGCGACTTTGAGGGAGAACTGATCAGGCCTCTGCTGGAGTTCGCGGCTCAGATTCCGCGTGTCGCTTCCCGGTGCGTGCTGGGGACGATCTCGCCCTCCCGCTATGTGATGTTCTACCGGATCTCCGATGGCGCCCAGTACCAGGACAATGTGGTCTCCACATGCAGACAGCTGTGCAGTGTCTGGAATAATTTCTTAAACCTTCCAGTCTCCGCGGGCATCAGTACGAAGGGAAACGGGGCGGGAGATTTCCTCGCCAGGTTCGAGGAAGCAGGCGGATGGCTCTCCCTTCACTGGCTGAAGGGAAAGGCGGCGGTATGCAGCCCGTGGGAGAGGGGAAGCGTGGATTATCTGGCGGCAAAGGACGCCTTCGTACGGTATAAACGTCTGGCGGTGGGGCTGTTGACCGCGGATGAGATGGCGGTTTCGGAGGAGAAGCAGAAGCTTATTGCGGCGTTCTACCGGAGCGGGCTTTCCTCGGCAAAGCAGGAACTTCTCTATCTTATCTGTAATCTGGCCTGGATCCTGAACGAGAGCCATGACGATATCGGCGCGCTGTTTGCGGAAAAGGTGAATTATTACGAGAAGATCGGACGCCTCGGGGAGATGGGGAGTCTGGAGCTGTGGCTCAACAATTATTTCCGGTGGGTGATGGATTACGCGGCCCATCAGAACGACCGGCGTCAGGCGGATATGATGAGCCGGGCGAAGCGTTTTATTATGGACAACTACGCCAACCCGGAGCTGACACTGGGAAGCGTGGCCGGGTATGTGGGCTTAAATGAGAAATACTTCAGTTCCAGATTTACGAAGGAGGAGGGGATGACCTTCAGCAACTACTTAACGGAGGTGCGGATCCGGAAGGCCAGGGAGCTGATGGAGCAGACCGATTTGAAAATTTATGAGATCAGCCAGAGCGTGGGGTACAACAGTGTGGAACATTTTACAAGGGTATTTAAAAAGATCTGCCAGGTCAGCCCGGGCGCTTACCGAAAATAAAGACCTAACGATATATCAAGTTTTCAAACCTTAGTTCATGGAGATGCGTGGAAGAAAATGGTAGACTTTAATCATCAACAAACTAGGGAGGTAAGAAACATGAAGAAACAGATTGCGGCATTAGGACTTTGCGCGGCTATGTTGGTGGGATCAGCGACAGGCTGCTCCACTGCATCCTCGAAAGAGACAGAAAAGGCACCGGCAGCCGACACGACAACGGCAGCAGGCGGACAGGCGGATACAACTGCGGCTCCTGAGACGGAGGCGGCCAAGGCAGATTTAAAGGGAAGCCTTGTATTTGCTATCTGGGACAACAACCTGATGGACTACATTGATCAGAACGATATGGTAGGCAAGTTTCAGGAGAAGTATCCGGATGCGGAAATCGAAGTAGAGAAAATCAAGGACGATTCTGAGTACTGGAACGCCATGAAGATGCGTACTTCCGCCAACCAGCTTCCGGACGTAATGTTCAACAAACCATTTACCTTATCGAGATTCAAAGATTATCTGGTTGATTTATCGGATCTGGACGCGGCGAAGAACAATGAGCTGGCGGCAGGCTACGCCATGGACGGCAAGATCCTGGGCGTTCCGATGACAGCCGGTTACGAATACGTATTTTATTGGAAAGACATGTTTAAGGAAGCCGGTGTGACCGTGCCGACGACATGGAGTGAATTCGAGCAGACGGCTCAGACACTTCAGGATTACTACGGAAAAGAAAACCCGGATTTCATGGCGATCGCCCTGGGAGCGAAGGATGAATGGCCGGATTACCCTTATATGGAATTTATGCCTGCATTAGAGGGCGGAAACGGCCAGAACTGGAACGATATGGCAAAGACCGATGCGCCGTTTGCAGAAGGCACGGATATCAACAAGGCCTATACGAAGGTCAATGAACTCTTCAATATGAACGTGTTTGGAAAAGATCCTCTTGGCATGGGCAACGATCAGGTAACAGCGCTGTTTGCACAGAAGAAAGCGGCGATCCTGGCTCTCGGAGACTGGGGCTTACAGAACATTCAGACCGGTACGGACGACTACTCCGAACTGGGAACCTTCTATCTTCCGGTCAGAAATACCACCGATGATCCGTTCCGCGTGATCGTACAGGGCGACTCCTTCATGGGCGTGACGACTCACAGCAAGAATCCGGAGCTGGCAAAGGCATTTGTGGAGTGGTTCTACAGTGAAGACTGGTATCCGGGATATATCAACTACGTAACCAGCGCCTCCTCCATGACGAATTTCCCGAAGGAAAAAGATCCGATCCTGGCAGAAGCAGACGCGCTGCAGCCAGATATGGAACTGGTTATGTACGACGGCGGCGGAGATGATTTCCAGGCAATTCAGAATGAGATCGCCTTCGATTACAAGAAACTGGGAGCTCAGATGTTTACGGAAGGTTTTGATTTAAAGACAGAACTCGATACTTTGAATACAAAATGGGCGGAAGCAAGAACAAAACTTGGAATTAAATAAGACTTTGTAACAGGGGATGGGGGTTCCGTACAGACGCCCCATCCTTTTTATACCCAAAATTCCGTAAAATCAATACAATCCGGGAGGTAGTTTATGAATTCACTGGAAAGACAGAAAAAGATATTTATCACCAGTTCCCTGGTAATCCCCATGGCCCTGCTTATCGGTTTCGTGGTGGTTCCGGCCTTCGATCTGATCCGAATGAGCTTCACCAACTGGGACGGCTATTCGAAGACATACGATTACATCGGCATCGGCAACTATTTTGACATGCTGAAAAACAAGGATCTCTGGCAGTCACTGAGAAACAACGCGGTCTATTTCTTCGGCCATCTGCTCTTTATCCCCGTTGAGCTGATGTTTGCCGTCCTACTGACCTCAAAGCTCCGCGCCTCAAAATTCTATAAGACCATGGTCTTCATGCCTTATATCATCAACGGCGTGGCGATTTCCTACGCATTTTCCTACTTCTTTTCACCGATCAACGGAGCCTTCGATGAGATCCTCACCCTGTTTCACTTAGAACCGCTGATCAGAAACTGGCTTTCCGATCCGAAGATTGTGAACTTTGTCTTGGCGGGAGTGTCCTTATGGCGTTTCTCCGGCTATCACGTGATCCTGTTCATGGCGGCGCTCCAGTCCCTTCCCCAGGATGTACAGGAGGCGGCCAGAGTTGACGGAGCGAGCGCATGGCAGATGTTCAAATACATTCAGATACCTGCCATTATGCTGATGGTGGATTTCGTCCTGTTTGACAATATCCGCGGCGCGCTTCAGGTATTCGATATTCCTTACGTCATGACCAGCGGCGGCCCGGGATATGCATCTTCGACCTTCACACTCTATACCATCGATACGGCGTTCAAATACAGCAACTTCGGTCTGGCATCCACCATGGCGGTGGCTATTATGCTCATGATCGTCGTCATTTACGTGGTTCAGAATAAGATCATCCACGGAGTCGTTTTAAAAGGAGGGAAGAAAGGATGAAACAGCGTACACTGCAGCAAATTGTAAAACAGGTGATCTGCCTCTGCATGGTATCCATCGTGCTGGCGCCGATCCTTTTAACCCTGTTTGCCGCGTTTAAGACGAAGGCGGATATGGTCAATACATCTCCCTTGCTACTGCCTCCGTTCAGCCGTGTGACCACGGATAATTTCCAGAAGGTTTTGGGGGACAAATACCTGTTGATTGGCTTTAAAAATACGGGAATCATACTCGTTTTCAGTATTTTTTTCAACGTATTGTTCGGTACGATTACAGCGTTTATTCTTGAACGGTTTCAATTCCGGTTCAAAAATCTGATCATGAGCCTGTTTTTCCTGGGGATGCTGATTCCAAGCTTCGTCACAGAGATCGCCCGTTTCAAGATCATCAACGGCCTGGGGCTGTATAACACACTGGGAGCGCCGATCGTCATCTATGTGGCTTCAGACCTGATGCAGCTTTACATTTACCGCCAGTTCATCTCCACGCTTCCCGTATCCTTAGATGAGAGCGCCCTGCTGGATGGCTGTTCGTATTTCGGCCTGTTTACGAGGATTATCTTCCCGCTGCTGGCTCCGGCCACAGCTACGGTCGTGATTATCAAGGCGATTACCATCATCAACGACATGTACATTCCATATCTCTATATGCCGAAGAACAAGCTGCGGACGCTGACCACGTTCCTGATGAATTATGCCAATGCGCAGCAGGGGTCCTGGCAGAATCTGGCGGCAGGAATCATCATCATTATGCTGCCGACGATTGTGATCTATCTGTTTTTCCAGAAATACATCCTGGCAGGAATTGCGGCCGGTGCTGTCAAAGAGTAAGAAAGTGCAGAAAATCGTAAAAAAAGAGATGGATTCTTTTGCCGGACGGCCCTATAATAGACGTGAAAAAGGAGGATGTACTTATGGATCACTATCATGCCGATTTAGCCTGGCTTGAAAATCCGGAGGTGTTTGCGGTAAACCGTCTGGAGGCGCATTCCGACCACCGGTTCTATGAGAGCAGGGAGGAGGCGGACAGCGGCATCATGAAGCTGCGTCAGTCCCTAAACGGAACGTGGAAATTTTCCTATGCCCCGAAGCCGGAGCAGCGGAAAAAGGATTTTTATCTGCCTGAGAGAAGTCTCGGTGATTTTGGAGAAATTACGGTCCCCGGCCATATAGAGCTGCAGGGATATGGAAAATGTCAGTATATTAACACGATGTATCCGTGGGAGGGTCACTCGGAGCTTAAGCCTCCCCATGTGGACTGGGATGATAATCCTGTTGGAAGCTATGTGAAGGAGTTTGAGACGGACGCGGCCCTGAAGAATAAGAGGCTGTTTCTGTCCTTTCAGGGGGTGGAGAGTGCCTTTTACGTATGGGTAAACGGCCGCTTCGCCGGCTACTCCGAGGATTCCTTTACGCCCTCCGAATTTGAAATCACGGATTTCGTAAAGGATGGGGTCAACCGACTGGCGGTGGAGGTCTATAAGAGAAGCAGCGCCAGCTGGATCGAGGATCAGGATTTCTTCCGGTTCTCCGGTATTTTCCGGGATGTGTATCTTTACGCGGTTCCGGAATGCCATGTGCGGGACATCTTTGTCCGCCCAGGCGTCCAGGAAGACTTAAAGACCGGAGAACTCACGGTGGATTTAACGCTGGAAGGAAACAGGAAGGGCAGTGTATCGGCTATGCTGACCGACCGGGAAGGGAATACCGCCGCTGTCTGGGATCGCATGCCTGCCGGGGAGAACACATCTTTTGCGGGCAGGGTGCCGGAGGTTCATCTGTGGAGCGGGGAAGATGCCTATCTCTATACGCTGACCGTTATTCTGTACGACGAAAACGGAGAGATCGTGGAGATCGTTCCCCAGAAACTCGGTTTCCGCCGCTTCGAGATGAAAGACCGCCTCATGTGCTTAAACGGGAAACGAATCGTGTTCCGCGGAATCAACCGTCATGAGTTCGATGTGCAAAGAGGACGCGCCGTCACGGAAGAAGACATGATCTGGGATATCCGTTTCATGAAGCGCCACAACATCAATGCGGTCCGTACCTGCCACTATCCCAACCAGTCGAGATGGTATGAGCTCTGTGATGAGTATGGGATCTATCTGATCGACGAGGCGAATTTAGAGAGCCATGGCTCCTGGCAGAAGATGGGGGCCTGCGAACCTTCCTGGAACGTGCCGGGAAGCTTTCCGGAGTGGAAGGAGTGCGTGGTGGACCGCGCTAAGTCCATGCTGGAGCGGGATAAGAATCACGCGTCCGTACTGATCTGGTCCTGTGGAAATGAATCGTACGCGGGCGAAGATATCCTCGCCATGTCGAAGTATTTCAAGGAGAGGGATCCGTCCAGGCTGGTTCACTATGAGGGTGTCTTCTGGAACCGGGAATTCAATGAGACCAGCGATATGGAGAGTCGCATGTACGCAAAGCCCGCGGAGGTGGAGGAGTATTTAAACCAGGAACCGGAGAAGCCGTTTATCCTGTGTGAGTATATGCACGCCATGGGCAATTCTCTGGGCGGCATGGAGAAATACACCTCGCTGGAGGACCGGTATCCCATGTATCAGGGCGGTTTCATCTGGGATTATGTGGATCAGGCTCTGATGAAGGCCGACGAGGACGGCGTCCTGCATATGGCCTACGGCGGGGACTTTGACGACAGGCCGACTGATTATAATTTCTGCGGCAATGGAATCGTCTACGCGGACAGAACCATTTCGCCGAAGGCACAGGAAGTGAAGTACCTCTATCAGGATCTGAGGCTGATTCCGGATGCCTGCGGTGTGGAGATCGAAAACAGGAGGCTGTTTACCGACACTTCCGATTTAGAATTCATCTGGCTGGCTCTAAGGAATGGCGAACCCATCCATACAGAGAAATTCTGTGCCCGGGTAAATCCGGGAGAGCGGGAGTATGTGAGCGTGGCGGCTCCTGCATTTACAGAGCCGGGAGAGTACGTGTATCAGGTGTCCGCGGTGAAAAAGAGAGCGGAGCTGTGGGCTGATGCCGGGTATGAGACGGCTTTCGGGGAAAGCTGCCGGGTGATTGGCGCTGGCGGAGCTGGTGAGGACCGTGTTGGTGAGACTTGTGTTGGTAAGAACTTCGTTGAAGAGTATCACACTGATAACGACCGCCTTCCGTTCACTGTTATCCACGGTGATGTAAATATTGGTGTGAAAGGAAATGGCTTCCACATAATATTCTCGAAGCAGGAGGGCGGCATTGTATCCCTCGTCTATGACGGCCGGGAGTGGATTGGGAAGATTCCCATGCCTGTGTACTGGAGAGCGACTACGGATAACGACAGAGGCAATAAATTCTCCGTATCCAGCTCCGCCTGGTACGGCGCCGGAAGCTTTCCACTTTACGACAACAAAACCTGCGTTGTGGAAGAAGGGAAAGACAGCGTTCGTGTCGCCTATACCTATCGCCTGGCCACGGTTCCTGAGACTGTGACGGAGGTCGTTTACGAGGTGGACAGAGAAGGCCGGATTAAAACCACGGCTCACTACTTCGGACGCGAAGGACTGCCGGAGCTGCCGCTGTTCGGCATGAGATTCCGCATCAGCGGAACGGGCGGTGATTTCGAGTGGTACGGCCGGGGACCGGAGGAGAATTACCGTGACAGAAACGCAGGCGCACGCCTCGGAATCTTTAAGGATACGGCGGCAAACAGCGTATCGCGCTATCTCGTTCCGCAGGAATGTGGAAACCGCACCGAAATCCGATGGATGAAGGTGACGGACGGAGCGGGACACAGCATTCGGTTTACCGCGCAGGGGCGTCCTTTTGAGGGATCGGTTCTTCCTTATACGGCGGAGGAGCTGGAGCATGCCGCTCACCTGGAGGAACTGCCGCAGCCGCGGTATACGGTCGTAACGATTCTGGCGGCCATGCGGGGCGTCGGCGGAGATGACAGCTGGGGCGCGCCGGTTTATCCGGAATACTGTGTAAGCGGTGAACACGACATTACTTTCAGCTTTGTAATTGGGAGAGATTAGAATTGAGAGAGATTAGATAGCAGTGACAGACGGCCGGCCGCGGGGAACGCGCCGGCCGTCTGATATGACGAAGCCTGTCGAAAAAGGGCTGCAGTTCAGGGGTTGACAGGGCTGCGAACTGCAAGAAAAATATAGGGGCGCAGGAGCCGGTTGTCATTGACAGAGCCGGAGTTCCGGTTTATAATAATATCATTCTGAAGTTCTGATTCTGTTCTGCCGGTTCGGCAATCTGTTTCCAGTATTGTAATTTTCACGCTTAAAACGTATAATAAAAGATAGAATCATACGGTTGCGCGTTTTCCCGCATTCCTGATGGTGGAGGGCTGCGCGTATTTCCACGAAATGCCGGGCATTTTTAAATTCCCTTACAAATCCTTTAATCCATGAAATTCTCATGATTACAGGAAATTTAAGAAAGAGAAGGGCAATGCACGATGAAAAAAGAGAGAGAAACAAAAGAGTATTTGGAGTTTGTGGAGCAGTTTCGGGCGTTTCTGATTCTGATGACAGAGGAGTGGGGCGCAAAGGTTACGCTGCAAAAAGACGGTGAGGAAGAAGAACCGGAGGATTTACTGGTGGTGGAGTTGAGAGGGGACGGTCCCGGGATCCATATCCAGCGGTTCCATATGGCGGAGATCTACCAGGATTTCCGGCTGGGGAAAACCATGGAGGAGCTGCTGTCAGAGGCTTCCGACTGTCTGGAACGATGCCGGGAGATTGAGAAGAGCAGTCCGCTGGGGCATATGGAGGATTATGAGTCCATTCGGGAGTATCTGGTTATCCGCCCTCT
Organism: Hungatella sp. SB206; assembly: GCF_051132295.1. Taxonomy (NCBI): domain Bacteria; kingdom Bacillati; phylum Bacillota; class Clostridia; order Lachnospirales; family Lachnospiraceae; genus Hungatella; species Hungatella sp. SB206. The sequence goes on from NZ_CP096603.1 coordinate 3,042,363, forward strand.
GAACTATGAGAAGAATGCAGAGAAGCTGGAAGAAGGCGTTTGCGAGGTGACGGGGGATATTGCGCTGACACTCTATGTGAGCATCGGGAATTTCAGCGGACTGTACACGAGCTCCATGGTGCCGAAGGTGGTATTTGACGGATGGAACAGAATCCGGGAACAGGTGATGAAGGACGCCATGGAGAATACATACAGGCTGTTTCCGCCGCGTCTCTTCAACTGGCTGGACGTCGAACGGTTTGAGGATGAGGACTACGGTATTTTTATGGAACGGGATAGCAGCGTCCGTATGGATGGCGGCGCCTGCGCCACGTTCGTCACGACTAAGAGTCAGATCAACGGAGCGGTGGCCATCTTTCTGCCTGGCGTGGCGAAGCGGCTGGGAGAAATGATGGGGAACGATTTGTACATCGCGTTTACCAGCATGCACGAGGCAGCGATCCATAACTGTGAAAAGGTTTATCCGGAGACGATACGGGAGAGTTTAAAGGATCTTAACAGGGAGATGCCGTCGGATGACGACTTTTTATCTGAGAAGGTTTACTATTACAACCGCGGGAAAGACAGGATCGAAGTTGTACTGGAATATTGAGAGCTGATCATGAAAAACAGAAAGTGCTTGACAGAACGGAAAAGTGGCAGTATTCTAGTATCTAGATTACCGATTAAAGGAAAAGGAGGCAGAAATATGAAATCTCGTACAATTAGCAGTGGAATTATAAACAATAACAATCAGTCAGTCTGCCTCAGGAAAGAATTCGGTCTCTGATCAGCCATTATTTCGTATGGAAGTCAGTTTGCTATTTGAATTTGAGTAACTATGCCGCAGTCTGAACTGGACTGCGGTTATTTTTATGGTGAAAAGCCGTCAAAAGCCGCAATTTGCTGTTTTTGACGGCTTTTTCCTGTTTTTTGCGGTAATTCGCAGACCAGGCAATTTTTAACGCGTTTTGGACTGCGATTGACTTGATATGGCACAGTATAGACAAAGGGGGAGCAACATGAGGAATTTAGGGAAGTATGTAAAAAAGTACGGGATCCTGTATGTGGTGGCCATAGCGGCCATGGTAGTGAGTATTCTGCTGGATGCGGCGTCGCCTCAGATTACGAGACACATCATTGACGATGTCATCGTCGGCGGCAAGATGGAGATGCTTATGCGCCTGCTGCTGGGGCTTCTGGGAATCGGCTTTGGAAGAGCCATTTTCCAGTACATGAAGGAATTTATCTTTGATTATTCGGCGTCGGGGATCGGGAGCAGCTTGAGAAAGGATCTTTTCGACCATATCCAGACGCTGTCCATGGGATATTTCGACAGCCATAACACCGGTGAGCTGATGGCGCGTGTCAAGGACGATGTGGACCGAATCTGGAATGCCATGGGCTTTGTCGGAATGCTGATCATCGAATGTACCATTCACACAGTGATTATCATGACCTGCATGTTCCGCTTAAGCCCGGTGCTGACGGTGATTCCGCTGCTCGTTATGCCGGTAATTGCCTGGTACGGCTTAAAGATGGAGAATGGTCTCGGCCAGGTCTACGACAAGATCAGTGAGCAGACCGCGGAGCTCAACACCGTGGCCCAGGAGAATTTAGCGGGCGTGCGGACCGTGAAGGCGTTTGCGAGAGAAGATTATGAGATTGACCGGTTTAAACGCCACAACAAGCGGTATTACGATTTAAATATGGAGCAGGCAAAGCTGATTGTAAAGTATCAGCCCAATGTCTCCTTTCTTTCCAAGGTGATGCTGATGGCGATCATCGTAGTCGGCGGCATCATGGTAATTCAGAAACGGATCACCATCGGAGAACTGGGCGCATTTTCGGAGTACGCCAACAATATTATCTGGCCGATGGAGATGGTTGGCTGGCTCAGCAATGATTTTGCTGCGGCCATGGCTTCCAATAAGAAGATCAAACGGATCATGGCCCAGAAGCCGGACATCAAGGAACCGGAGGCGCCTGTAGTTCCTGAAAAGATCGAGGGAAAGCTTCAGTTCAAGCATGTGGATTTTGATTTATATGGTTCGAGGATTCTGACAGACATCGATTTTACCCTGCCGAAGGGAAAGACGCTGGGAATCATGGGAGTGACCGGTTCCGGAAAGACCTCCATCGTCAATTTAACCCAGAGATTCTACGACGTGACAAACGGAGAAGTTCTGCTGGACGGCATCGATATCCGGAAGCTGCCGCTGACTCTTTTAAGGAGCCAGACCACGGTGGTTATGCAGGATGTATTCTTGTTCTCCGACACGATCACGGACAATATTAAGACTGGAAACCGGGATGCAACCGAGTGGGAGAGCGTGGAGGAAGCGTCCATCTGCGCGGAGGCCCATGATTTCATTATGAATCTGGGAGAAAAGTACGATACCGTGATTGGAGAGCGGGGCGTCGGACTTTCCGGCGGCCAGAAGCAGAGAATCAGTATTGCCAGGGCGATCGCAAAGAGAACGCCGCTTCTGATCCTCGATGACTCCACGTCGGCACTCGATATGGAGACAGAGAAGGAGATTGAGCGCCGTTTAAAGACGCAGAAGGACAGTTCCAAGATCATCATCGCCCACCGGATTTCCGCCGTCCGCCATGCGGATGAAATTCTGATTCTGGAGGGCGGAAGAATCATAGAACGCGGCACCCACGAGGAGCTGATGGCGAAAAAGGGGCAGTATTACAGGACTTATCAGGTACAGTATGGAGAGGAGGAGCAGTCATGTCAGTAAATACAAGCAGAATCGACGAAGAACAGAAGGAAGTACTGAAAAAGGATACGCTCATCCGATTGTTTAAGTACCTTCTGGTCTATAAAAAGCAAATATCGGTAGTGCTTCTCATTATGGCTGGAACCATTGCCATCAGCATGGCGACGCCCATTATGATGGAGTATGCCATCAACGTCTGTGTGGCGTCCGGAGATGTGAAGGGACTTCTGAAGCTGGGGGCTCTGGCCGTGGTCATGTTTCTTTTTTTCCTGGTGGGGACCAAGATCCGTATGTACATCATGTCGGACGTGTCAAACCAGGTCCTTCTAAATATCAGAGATGAGCTGTACCGCCATATTCAGACGCTGAGCTTCGGATTTTTCGACAGCCGTCCCACCGGAAAAATACTGGCTAGAATTATCGGAGATGTGAATTCCTTAAAGGATGTGCTGTCAGACAGCGTGACTCAGCTGATTCCGGACTTAATTACCGTGGTCTGCGTCGCGGTCATCATGCTGATTAAGAACTACCGGCTGGCCATGGCGGCCTTGCTGACCCTCCCGATTCTGGTGGTGGGAATGCTGGTCATTGAGACGACGGCCCATAAGCGGTGGCAGATCTACAGAAAAAAGACTTCTAATTTAAATGCCTACGTGCATGAGGATCTTTCCGGTATCCGGGTGATTCAGAGCTTTGCGGCGGAGCGGGAGACGAGAGCCGTGTTTTACGATCTGGTTAAGCAGCATTACCAGGCATTTATCGACGCCGTTGTTGTGGCGGACGGATTCGGCCCGGTGGTGGAGATCACCTGGGGGCTCGGCGGATTTCTGCTGTATTTTATCGGCATCCGCATCATCGGTGTGGGCGAGGTCGGCATCGGTACGTTTCTCGCGTTTTCTACCTATATTGCCATGTTCTGGAGTCCGATCCGGAACCTTGCCAATTTTTATAATAAGCTGACAACCAACATATCGGCGGCGGAGCGTATTTTCGACATCATCGATACGGAAGCGGGAATCCGTGACTGTGAGGGAGCGGAGGAACTGCCGGATATTGAGGGGACAGTGGATTTTGAACACGTTTCCTTCGCGTATGATGATGAGCCGGAACGCATGATCCTTAAGGATGTAAACTTCCATATACGCCAGGGGGAGACCATCGCGCTGGTAGGCCCCACGGGAGCGGGCAAGACGACGATTGTGAATCTGCTCAGCCGTTTTTACGAGGCGACAGACGGGCGGGTACTGATTGACGGCTACGATATCAGGAAGGTGACGCTGAAGAGTCTGAGAAGCCAGATGGGGATCATGACACAGGACAATTTCCTGTTTTCCGGTACCATTAAATATAACATTAAATACGGCCGCCTGGATGCCACGGACGAGGAAATGATCGAAGCTGCCAAGGCGGTGAACGCCCATGACTTCATCATGAAGCTGGAGCACGGCTATGACACCGAGATCAGTGAGAGGGGAGCGCGGCTCTCCATCGGCCAGCGGCAGCTGCTGGCATTTGCCAGAACCATGCTGTCGAAGCCGGGCATCCTGATTCTGGATGAGGCCACCTCCAGCATCGACACTCACACGGAGCTGCTGGTGCAGAAGGGCATTGAGGCGCTCTTAAAAGGGCGTACGTCCTTTGTCATTGCCCATCGCCTTTCTACTATAAGAAAGGCCGACCGGATTTTCGTGATCGACCAGGGCAATATCATGGAGGCCGGAAGCCATGAGGAGCTGATGGAGAAGAGAGGGGCTTATTATCAGCTGTATCAGAGCCAGTTTCTGTAGGCTGTGTACTGGCTTCGCTGGTAAAAAACGCAATATGACGGGGAAACTCGTGTAGGGGGAATAGCGCGAAGGGAAAGTGTTGGGAATCTGAGAATGGAATGAAGGAATGAAGACTGAATGTAGATACAGGGGAGGATTTTCATAAAGGGATTGACCCACGGGGTGAAATGCAATAAAATAGGATGCGAGGTGAATGACATGACAGAAGGAGCATTAGTACTGGAGGGAGGTTCTCTGCGAGGAGTATTTTCGGCTGGCGTGCTGGATGTATTTATGGAACAGGGGATCGAGATGTCCTATGTGAATGGCGTTTCTGCGGGATCCATGTGCGGAATGAGCTATATCAGCAAACAGATCGGAAGAACGATCCGGGTGGATTTAGATTACGTAAATGATAAACGGTTTATGAGCTTTCGCAGTATGGTGAAAAACCGTTCGATCTTTAATTTTGATTTTCTGTTTGGGGAATTGAGCGAGACGCTGATTCCATTTGATTTTGAGGCTTTTGAGGCGTCGAAGCAGCGGTTTGAAGTGGTTGCTACCCGCTGTAAGACAGGAAAACCGGAATATTTCGGAAAAGGGGAGTGCGAGAATTTCATAGAGGCGGTGAAGGCCTCCAGCAGCCTTCCTATTATGTCGCGTATGATCGATGTGGGAGGGAAGAAATATCTGGACGGCGGCTGTTCTATGCCGATTGCCTATCAGAGGGCTATCGATGAGGGATATGAAAAGGTAATTGTCATACTGACCAGGAATCAGGGCTACAGGAAAAAGCCTGTGGATAAATGGACGAGACGGGCGTATGAACGGTATTTTAAACCGCTGCCCCGGCTTTTGAAGGCTCTGGAGGAGGCGCCGGAACGGTACAACCGGATGCAGGAAGAGATCGATGAACTGGAAAAGGCGGGCAGAATCTACGTGATCCGTCCCGACAAACCGGTGACTGTGTCGAGAACGGAACAGAACAGAAAGAAGCTGGAAGCACTCTACGAAGACGGGCGCCGTCTTGCGACGGAACAGCTTGAGGATATCAAAAAATATCTGGGAATCGAAATAACAGGTTGACGAAAGGAAATGACGGTACACGTTTATGAGCATTTACGATACATTGAATGAAGTACAGAGAGAAGCGGTATTCCATACGGAAGGACCGCTTCTTGTGCTGGCTGGAGCCGGCTCGGGAAAAACCAGGGTGCTGACCCATCGAATCGCCTATCTGATCGAGGAGAAGGGGGTAAATCCGTGGAATATCCTGGCGATTACCTTTACCAACAAAGCGGCCGGAGAGATGAGAGAGCGTGTGGATAAGATCGTGGGATTCGGAGCGGAGAGCATCTGGGTGAGTACGTTCCACTCCTCCTGCGTAAGAATCTTAAGACGCCATATTGAGAGCCTTGGATATACGACGAATTTTACTATTTATGATTCGGATGACCAGAGGACTCTGATGCGGCAGGTGTTAAAGACGCTGGAGATCGATCCGAAGCTTTATAAAGACAGGGCTATGCTGGGCTTTATATCGACAGCTAAGAATGAACTGGTGACGGCTGCGGAGTTTGAACTGAATGCGGGAGGCGATTTCCGTCAGAAGAAGGTGGCTCAGATATATAAGGAGTATCAGAGCCAGCTTAAGAAGAATAATGCGCTGGATTTCGATGATCTGATCATGAAGACGGTGGAGCTGTTTCAGAACAATCCGGAGGTCCTGGATTATTACCAGGAGCGTTTTAAATATATCATGGTGGACGAGTATCAGGATACGAATACCGCACAGTTTAAGCTGGTAAGTCTGCTGGCCGGTAAGTACAGAAATCTTTGTGTGGTAGGTGATGACGACCAGTCCATCTATAAATTCCGGGGAGCCAATATCGGTAATATTTTGAATTTTGAGAAGTCGTATCCGGGGGCTTCGGTGATTAAGCTGGAACAGAATTATCGGTCCAGCCAGAATATCTTAAACGCGGCCAACGAGGTGATCCGCCACAACCGGGGGAGAAAGTCCAAGACGCTGTGGACGGCTAACGAGGAAGGGCCTCTGGTGCAGTATAAGCAGTTTGAGACGGCAGCGGAGGAAGCTGACGCCATCGTGCGCGATATTCAGAACAGCGAATGCGGCTACCAGGACTGCGCGGTTCTTTACCGGACCAATGCCCAGTCCCGTCTGATCGAGGAAAAATGTCTTCAGCGCAATGTGCCGTACCGCATGGTGGGAGGTGTAAACTTCTATCAGCGTAAGGAAATCAAGGACATTCTGGCCTATTTGAAGACGATTGACAACGGAAGGGACGATCTGTCGGCCCTTCGTATTATCAATGTTCCGAAGAGGGGGATCGGCGGCACCAGCGTGGGAAAGGTCCAGGCGTTTGCATCGGAGCACGATTTCAGTATCTATGACGCATTTTGCCGCGCCCAGGCGGTTCCGGGGCTTGGAAAGGCTGCGGATAAGATTCTCAAATTTACGGCGCTGATCGAGGATTTCAGGGAGAGAATCCGCTATGAGGACTACTCGATCCGGGAGCTGATTGAGGATGTGTTGGATGAGTCGGGATACCAGAAAGAGCTGGAAGCGGAAGGCGAGATCGAGTATCAGACCCGTTTAGAGAATATTGAGGAGTTGATCAACAAAGCGGTCAGTTTTGAGCGGGATCACGACGAGGGAACACTCTCCGAATTCCTGGAGGAGGTTGCATTGGTCGCGGATGTGGACCGGATGGATGATTCGGAAAACAGGGTAACGCTGATGACCTTACATAGTGCAAAAGGACTGGAGTTCCCGCGGGTGTATTTAAGTGGTATGGAGGATGGACTGTTCCCGAGTATGATGTCGATTTCCTCGGATGACAAGGAGGAGATCGAGGAAGAGCGGCGTCTCTGCTACGTTGGAATTACCAGGGCGCAGGATTTCCTGATGCTGACGGGAGCTAAACAGCGAATGATCAACGGGGAGACCCGTTACTCAAAGACCAGCCGGTTCGTCGAAGAGATTCCGGCCGATTTGCTGGAATGTGATAAGCTGGAACCGAGGCTTTCCCCGTTCCGGAAATCTTCGGACTTTGATGACAGTGACCTGCCCTGGGGCCAGGGCGGAGGAAATGCCAGAGGCGGCAGTTCCTGGGGCGGTTCCGGAAGCGGCGGAACGGGTAACGGAGGCGGTGCGTCCGGCGGCCAGAGACCGACGACCTGGGGAAATAAGGCCGCGGGTGTCAGCAGCTTCGGGCCGGGCAGCAATGCCTATGCGTCAAAGACTGCGTCACCGGTTCAGAAACCGGCGTTTGGCAAGGCATTTACCGTAGAGAAATCAGGCGCTCTTGATTATAAGGAAGGCGACCGCGTCCGCCATGTAAAGTTCGGCGAGGGAAATGTGGTGGAGATAAAGGATGGCGGAAAAGACTACGAGGTAACCGTCTGTTTTGACAAGGCGGGGATTAAGAAGATGTTTGCGTCCTTTGCGAAGCTGAAACCGATCTGATCAGATGGTCGTGGGAATATGGTTTCTCGACTGGCCTTTCCGGTCAAGAATGTGAGCCATCTGAAGCATTACGATTAAAAGTTACAGTTCACTCCCCACCAGGGGCACCGCAGCCCGGTTGAACCGGACTGCGGTGCCCCTGGTGGGGAGTGAACTGTAACCGGTTAAAAATTGAAATAAATAAAAATAATCAAAAAAGATAGTAAAAGCATAAAGATGATGGTATAATAAGAACGACAGACAGAAAGATTTCGTTTCTGCCGCATATTTTTTATGGAATAGGCTCTCAGAAAGGACGTGGATGATATGAACAGATTCGATACGATGAGCAAAGAAGCTATGAACAGAGTAGAGGAACTCGTGAATTCAAGCAGACTGAACGAGTTGCTGCACAAGAGAGAAGAAGACGAAAAGAAGAAAAACTGTATTCTATGGATACTTGCCATCATTGGTGCTGTAGCGGCAGTCGCCGGCATTGCGTATGCGGTTTACCGTTTCTTCACACCGGATTATTTAGAGGATTTTGAAGATGATTTCGACGATGATTTCGATGATGATTTCTTCGAAGACGATACACCGGGCGAGGGTTCTGAACAGTAAGAAGGACATTTAGAAAAAAGAAGCGTGCCTCAGCGATTGAGACACGCTTTTTGACGCTGTCGGGGCGGGAGCGGTGAGGAATGAGGGCAGTGAGGAACGATGTTGGATGATTGGCTCGTTGCTTGCGGGAATAAACGAGAACAGGAGCAGATGACGTGAAAAAAGGCGAGATATATGAAGGTACTATAGAGAAATTCGATTTTCCGGATAAAGGGACACTGGTGACGGAATCCGGAAAGATTACAGTGAAGCATGCACTTCCGGGACAGAAGGTGTCCGTGATGATTACGAAGAAGCGGGGCGGACGGCTGGAAGGAAAGATCGTTGAGGTGGTGGAAAAGTCACCTCTGGAGACCGCGGAAAAGCCGTGTGTCCATTTCGGCGCCTGCGGCGGCTGTATTTACCAGACAATCCCTTATGAGAAGCAGCTGGAGATAAAGGAAAAGCAGGTTAAGAGCCTGCTGGACAGTGTCTGCGATTCCTATGAGTTTGAGGGGATTTTGGGAAGTCCGCAGTCCGGCGGATACCGTAATAAGATGGAGTTCTCATTTGGCGATGAGTTTAAGGACGGTCCGATGGCACTGGGGATGCACCGGCGCGGAAGCTTTTATGATGTGGTGACTACCACAGAGTGTCAGATCGTGAATCCGGATTTTTGTGAGATTTTAAAGGCCTCTAAAGAGTATTTTGAGAAGCTGGGGCTGGGATTTTATAAAAAGATGCAGCATACGGGTTATTTACGCCATCTTCTGGTGCGCCGCGCGGTTAAGACAGGGGAGATTCTGGTGGATTTAGTGACGACAAGCCAGGAGGATCCGGATTTGAAGCCATTTGCGGAGCTGCTGCTTTCCCTTCCGTTAAGCGGCCGGATCGTTGGTATTCTTCATACGTGGAATGATAGTCTGTCCGATGCGGTGAAGAATGACAGGACCGATATTCTGTATGGACAGGACTATTTCTATGAAGAGTTGCTGGGGTTAAAGTTTAAGATATCTCCGTTTTCCTTCTTCCAGACGAATTCACTGGGGGCCGAGGTGCTGTACGATAAGGCGAGAAGCTATGTCGGTGATACGAAAGACATGGTCGTGTTTGACTTATACAGTGGGACGGGTACCATCGCTCAGATGATCGCGCCGGTCGCCAAAAAGGTGGTCGGAGTAGAGATCGTGGAAGAAGCCGTGGAGGCCGCGAAGGAGAATGCGCGGATGAACGGGCTGGATAACTGTGAGTTTATCGCAGGAGACGTTTTGAAGGTTATCGATGATATCGGGGAAAAACCGGATTTGATTATTCTTGACCCGCCGAGAGACGGAATTCATCCGAAGGCGCTGGGGAAGATCATCGACTATGGAGTGAAGAGAATTGTGTATATTTCCTGTAAGCCTACGAGCCTGGTGAGGGATCTGGTGGTGTTCCAGGAGAGAGGGTATCAGGTGGAGAAGGTTTGTGCGGTGGATATGTTTCCGGGGACGGGGAATGTCGAGACGGTAGTTCTTTTATCCCACAAAAAAGCCGACAGTTATATCCACATTGATGTGGAGTTTGGAGAGGGCGAGGGCAAGATTCCGGTAGATAGTATTGCTAAAAGAGCCGAAGCGTATAAGCCCAAAGAAAAAGTGACCTACAAAATGATTAAGGAGTACATAGAAGCGAAATACGGCTTCAAGGTACATACCGCATATATCGCAGAGGTAAAGCGAAATTTGGGATTGCCGATGTATGATGCTCCTAATGCGGTAGAAGAATTGAAACAGCCGAGGAAACATCCGACACCAGAAAAGGTCGAAGCAATCAAAGATGCACTTCGTTATTTTGCAGTGATATAAAACTTTACTTACAATCGAATATTTCTTACATAGCCGTTTATTCATTTATTTGAGTAAGCGGCTTTTTTCATCCCTATTTTTCGTAATAGGGATATTTTTTGTAGAAGGAGGAGGTTTATTTGAACACGCAAATCATCGCCATCGCCAACCAGAAAGGCGGCGTTGGCAAAACAACAACCTGTGCGAACTTGGGAATAGGTCTGGCACAGGCCGGAAAGAAAGTGCTTCTGATCGACGGGGACCCACAAGGAAGCCTGACAATAAGCTTGGGAAATCCGCAACCGGACAAGCTGCCATTTACACTGTCGGATGCAATGGGCAAAATTCTGATGGATCATCCTATACGCCCCGGAGAAGGTATTCTGCATCATGCAGAAGGCGTTGACCTGATGCCTGCGGATATTCAGCTTTCCGGTATGGAGGTTTCTCTGGTAAACGCCATGAGCCGTGAAACAATTTTACGGCAATACCTGGACACACTGAAGGGACAATATTCCCATATCCTGATTGACTGTCAGCCCTCGTTGGGGATGCTTACGGTCAATGCGCTGGCGGCTGCGAACAGGATCATAATTCCCGTTCAGGCAGAGTATCTGCCCGCCAAAGGGTTGGAACAGCTTCTATCTACGGTCAGTAAGGTGAAACGGCAGATCAATCCAAAGCTCCAGATTGACGGTATCCTGCTGACGATGGTGGATAACCGCACCAACTTTGCCAAAGAGATTGCTGCTTTGCTGCGGGACACCTATGGAAGTAAAATCAAAGTCTTTGGAACGGAAATCCCCCATTCTGTCCGGGCAAAGGAAATTAGTGCAGAGGGAAAAAGTATTTTCGCCCATGACCCTGGCGGCAAGGTGGCAGAGGGGTATCGAAATCTGACGAAGGAGGTGTTGAAACTTGAAAAGCAGCGCGAAAAAAGTAGAGCTGGCATCGGTAGATGATCTGTTTTCTACGGAGGAGAGCCGTGCCGATGCTCAGAGAGAAAAAATAGTAGAAATCCCGCTGTCGGAACTGCACCCGTTCAAAGGGCATCCATTCAAAGTCAAGGATGACGAAGCAATGATGGAAACCGCAGACAGTATCAAGCAGTATGGTGTGCTGGTTCCTGCGATTGCCCGTCCTGACCCGGAGGGTGGTTATGAGCTGGTAGCCGGACACAGGCGGCACAGAGCCAGTGAGCTGGCAGAAAAGGAGACCATGCCGGTCATTGTTCGGGATTTGGATGATGATGCCGCCACGATCATTATGGTTGACAGCAACCTGCAACGAGAAATTCTGCTCCCCAGTGAAAGAGCATTTGCCTACAAGATGAAGCTGGATGCCATGAAACATCAGGGAGAGCGAGTTGATTTAACTTCGTCCCAAGTTGGGACGAAGTTGAGAGCCGATGAAATATTGGCTCAGCAGGCTGGTTCAAGCAGAAATCAAGTTCAGCGCTATATCCGTCTGACAGAGCTGATTCCTGAATTGATGGATATGGTGGATGAAAAGAAGATTGCCCTGAACCCTGCCTATGAGCTGTCCTTTCTCAAAAAGGAGGAACAGGTAGACCTGTTGGACGCGATGGACAGCGAACAGGCTACCCCTTCTCTTTCTCAAGCTCAGCGGCTCAAAAAATACAGTCAGGAGGGGCATCTGACCCTCGATATGATGCGTGTCATCATGGGTGAGGAAAAGAAAAGCGATCTGGACCGAGTGACATTTACCTCTGACACCTTGCGAAAGTATTTCCCTAAAAGCTATACGCCCCAGCGGATGCAGGAAACCATCATCAAGCTGCTGGAGGCATGGCAGAAAAAGCGTCAGAGAGATCAGGAACGATGAAAGGAGCCGCCTATGAGGGATATTTCAGCCCGCGAGCTGAAAGGACACAACATTCTCGCCGTAGAGAGGTTTTGGGATAACACCCGCTGGATGATTGAGTTTTCCGTCCTGCGTCCCAGCACAGCTTACGGCAGCCCCGGAGAGGAAATGCGGCTGTTTTTGACCGAGGACGGGTATCAGGCTGCCCTGCAAAGCCAGCAGCGCCGGGAGATTAAGATCAAGCGTTACGCTCGTGTGATTGAGGGACATATCCTCGATTTCAAACCGGGAAAACGCCGCCGCTCATAAACCCATACAACGAAAGGAAAGGAATGACTATGTGTACGGTAAAGGAAATTCAAGAAGCAATCCGGGAAGATTGCAAATCTCAGCATGACATGGATTCAACGGATATTGACCGAGTGATGCAAACACTTCCTTTCGCCCAGGAGGAGCCATTTACAGAGGCGCGTCCTCGAAAGCCGCTGTTTTGGTTCTATGCAAGAAAATTTGAAAAGTGTTGAACACCGCAATTCTTTGGAATGAGGATTGCGGTTTTTTTGTACCCAAAATTCGGAAGGAGTGAGGTCGATGGCCGTTTTTCGTATTGAACGGACCCGTGATTATACCGTGATGAGCAATCATCATTTACGAAATGCAAACCTGTCGTTAAAAGCCAAGGGGCTGCTTTCCATGATGCTGTCTTTGCCAGAGGACTGGAATTACACCACCCGTGGTCTTGCAAAGATCTGTAAGGAGGGCGTGGATGCCATAGGCGCTGCGTTGCGGGAATTGGAGGCTGCCGGTTACATTGTGCGGCACAAGCTGCGTGACCGGCAGGGACGCATCAGCGATACAGAGTATGTCATATACGAGCAGCCACAGCTTAGAAAACCGGATACGGATTCACCAGATACGGAAAACCCGTATATGGATAAACCGGATACGGAAAAGCCCGCAGAATTAAATATAGAGAAATCAAATACAGAAAAATCAATTACTTATGGATCAAGTACCGATTCCATTCCCTTCCGGGAAACAGCGGCGGCAAGACCGCCGGAACGGAAAGGAAGAGATGCGATGTCTGTCACAGAGATAGAAAATTATCGGGAATTGATTTTGGAGAATATCGAGTATGACTGTCTGAAGCAGCGTTATCCTCTCTACCTGGATGACCTGAATGAGATCGTAGAGCTGTTGGTAGAAACGGTCTGTGCCAGACGAAAGACCACCCGGATCTCTGGGGCAGACTTTCCTCACGAGATCGTGCGTTCCCGTTTTTTGAAACTGGACAGCTCCCACATCGAGTTTGTCATGGACTGTCTGCAAAAGAACACCACCCAGGTACGCAACATGAAGCAGTACCTGCTTGCGGTGCTGTTCAATGCGCCTACCACCATGAATAATCACTTCACTTCATTGGTCAACCACGATATGCACGCAGGCGGCTGGTAAAGGCCGCCTTTTATCATGCCAAAGGAGGCACGACATGAACCAGATGGAAATTTTCAAAAACCCGGAGTTTGGCAGTATCCGGGTCATCGAAGAAAACGGCAAATACCTGTTCTGCGGAACGGATGTGGCCGCTGCGCTGGGGTACAGCAATTCCCGCGATGCAATTATCCGCCATTGTAGGTATGTCGTGAAACGCGACGCACCTCACCCACAAAGCCCCGACCGCAAAATCAGTATGACTTTTATCCCCGAAGGAGATTTGTACCGCCTGATTGTTCACAGCAAATTGCCATCGGCAGAACAGTTTGAACAGTGGGTATTCGATGAGGTTCTGCCTACCATTCGCAAGCACGGGGCCTATCTCACAAGAGAGAAGCTTTGGGAGGTAGCTACTTCCCCGGAGGCTCTGATGAAGCTCTGCTCAGACTTGTTGGCTGAGCGTGAAGCAAATATTTCTCTGCGTAAGGAAAATGCACAGCTGGAGGGCAAAGCCGCTTTCTATGACCTGTTCATCGACTTAAAGCACAGCACCAATCTCAGGACAACCGCCAAAGAGTTGGATGTCCCGGAGCGCCGGTTTGTTCGGTTTCTGATAGAACGACGGTTTGTGTACCGCACAGCATCCGGCAATGTGCTGCCCTATGCCAATGTGAAAAATACGGGGCTGTTCTGTGTGAAAGACTACTGCAATCACGGGCATACCGGCTCCTACACGCTGGTTACGCCAAAGGGAAAGCTCTACTTTGCTCAGCTGCGGGAGATGATCTTGCTGGTCTCATAAGAACGGAAAGGAAGTGGGTTTTATGCAGGAAGGCAAAACAATCGGGCAGCTGATGGAGGAAATGCGCCAGAAAGCCGGGGCGCAGAACTATCACGGTCATGACTACATGGATCTCCAGCGATTTGCGGAGAACACCCGGCACATGATTATTTTTGATGTACTGACGCATGACTCCCCGGTTGGCTGGAAAGGAGAACGCACCCGCCTGTTTTTGTCAGATATAGGCTATGAAAAAGCTCTGGACAGTCAGGCAAATGGGCAGATCAAGATTCTCAGCCATGCAAAGGTCAGAAATGGAGATTTGTTTTATGACCACAAAGAACAGATACGATAGGAGGAATCCGATATGAATGAGGAAAAGAAAGTACCCTTTAAGTGGGAATATGGGGAAGAAACCATATCGCTGCAACTTGGAATGTATGCGAATAATCAGCGGCTTTATATCGGCATGATTACCCATACAGAAGATGGAGCAGAGGCGTTTGCAGATATGACGGTGAACCTACCAGGATATTCCCTGGACCCCGGAGAGGCGTTTATTTCCGGTGACATCAGCAAGGACCTGCTGCGATTCATCAAAGAGAACAAGTTGGGGAAGGTGCTTCCCTATCAGGTGCAGTCCGGTTATGGAAAATATTCTGCCGTTGCCTTTGATCTGGAGAAGTTGAAGGCATTTGACCCCAAAGGTGTGGCAGAGTTTCGGGAAGAGTGGAATCTGCCGGATAAGAAGCCGGTAAAGAAAAAGAACCGCGGGATGGAGCGATGAAGAAATATTTTCTCCGGCGGCTGGTGGTTCCGCCTTAGCAAAAAAAGAGATTCCCTGCAAACTTCGTGGAAAGGAGGCGAGAAAATGCAGGAAGAAGTGGAAAACAGAACTTTGACGCTGGTTGTCAGTGGAACAAAGTTTACCGGCAGAATGTTTAAGGCTGCCATAAGCAAGTATATGGCACATCGGAAGGAAAAGAAGCTGGAAAAACAGAGAAGCCGTGATGCGCCGGTTGTTCCGCATGGAAAACAGACTGTGAAGCAGCTTGTCGGGCAGAATCAGGGAATATCCAACATTGAGATCACAGACCCCTCTATCAAGGAGTTTGAGAAAATCGCCCGGAAATATGGTGTGGATTATGCGGTGAAAAAGGACCGCAGCAGTTCTCCGCCAAAGTACCTGATTTTTTTCAAAGGCCGTGATGCAGATGCTCTGACAGCAGCTTTTACAGAGTACACCAACAAAAAGGTCAAAAAGGCAACGAAAACAGAGCGCCCGTCCGTACTGGCAAAACTTAACCAGTTCAAAGAGATGGTTAAAAATGCTGTGGTGGATCGCACCAAGCGAAAGGAGCTGGAACGATGAAAAAGACATTGGACATCAAAAAGCTCATTTTGCTGAATATGCCGTATATCCTGCTGGGGCTGTTTGCTACCAATTTTGGAGAGGCATGGCGAATGGCACAAGGGGCGGATGCTTCAGAAAAGTTTCTTTCGCTGGTTGCGGTTCTGCCTGGGGCGTTGCAAAGTTTCTGGCCAAGCCTGCATCCATTGGACTTGTTGGTAGGGCTGTGCTGCGGTGTTGGTCTGAGGCTGGCGGTGTATCTTAAAAGCAAAAACGCCAAGAAATATCGACATGGTTTGGAATATGGTTCGGCCCGCTGGGGAACCCGTGAGGATATTGCACCTTACGTTGATCCTGTATTTCAGAACAATGTGATTCTGACGAAAACGGAGAGCCTGACCATGAACAGCCGCCCCAAGGACCCAAAGACCGCCAGAAACAAAAATGTGCTGGTGATCGGCGGCTCCGGTTCCGGTAAGACCCGTTTCTGGCTCAAACCGAATCTGATGCAGATGCACAGCAGCTACGTCGTGACTGACCCGAAGGGAACCATTTTGGTGGAGTGCGGAAAAATGCTCCAAAGGGGCGCACCCAAGCCAGGGAAAGACGGAAAGCCCATGAAGGATAAGCACGGCAAGGTCATTTATGAGCCGTACCGAATCAAGGTCCTAAATACAATCAACTTCAAGAAGTCCATGCACTATAACCCTTTCGCCTATATCCATAGCGAAAAGGACATCTTGAAGCTGGTAACAACGCTGATCGCCAATACCAAAGGCGAAGGCAAGACCGGAGACGATTTCTGGGTAAGTGCGACTCGTTCGCAGACGGTAAAAAGTCTGCGCACGAGCAACGGTTTTCCGTTGTTCGGAGAACTGGTAGTTTGATAGGTGGAATGACGGGGTAACGCCCTGAAACGCCTACCCTTGATGGGCGTGCATTAGCTGTAATGGCTGGTGTACGAAGCCCCATGACAAAGGCTGAGAGTAACCGTAACCACTGCCTAAAGTGGTCGAAAGCGGTCTGGAGGCAGACTGTGTTACCTATAAGCCGAGAGTCTATAAGATACCTATGGTTAGAATGTTCGCTTTGGCGGGCGGACTGACGAACCTGCGAATGTACAGGTCTAAAAGAAGACCACGCAGAAATGTGTGGGTGCGTTAATGCGCAGTCGGTGTGGTTTAGTAGAAATTGATCCTACGAACGACCATGCTGTGTTACAGGCACAGGCAAGCCGACAGGTCTATAGCAGGAACCTATGGGTATGTATGAACAGATAGAACTATCGGAACGAGGAAAGGCAGCAGATTCCGCAAGGAATAGTCTGACGAAAAACAATAAGCAGACGAACTGCTGCTGAAAAGTAGTGGTCGAACCTATGATGTGCTTGCGTTATGTGAGCTACGGAGGAATGGCCACAAGTCGGTTGAGATAAGCAGGCATTATTCAATCCAACATAAGGATTCGAGTAAGACCAAAAGGGTCACTTTCGCAAAAAGGAGGTGATGCCTTATGCCAAAGAAAAACAAAACTCTATGTGTAGATGACTTACGTCATGCCGAGTATTACGGTATGCAGCCAGTTTTTGATGAACTCTATCATCGAAGTTTGGAGGGAGAAAATTTTACCGACCTTATGGATTTAATTCTGAGCCGGGACAACATTCTTCTGGCATATCGGAACATCAAAGCAAACGGAGGAAGCTACACAGCAGGAACAGACAACAAAAACATCAGTGACATCGGGTGTTTACCGCCCGAAACAGTTGCAGAGAAAGTGAGGTTTATTGTCACAGGAAGTCAGCACGGATACCGCCCAAAGCCGGTAAGACGCAAAGACATTCCGAAACCAAACGGAAAAACCAGACCGTTAGGTATTCCCTGTATCTGGGACAGGCTGGTACAGCAATGTATCAAACAGGTCATAGAGCCAATCTGCGAAGCGAAATTCAGCGACAACAGTTACGGCTTTCGCCCGAACCGTTCCGTGGAACACGCCGTGCAGAAAACTTACACCATGCTTCAACGCATGAACCTGCATTATGTGATTGAGTTTGATATAAAAGGATTTTTCGACAACGTAAATCACAGCAAGCTAATGCGGCAAATATGGGCAATGGGAATACACGACAAGCAGTTGATTTTTATTATCAAGCGGATTCTGAAAGCACCGATTAGAATGCCAGACGGCACTACACTCATTCCAGACAAAGGCACTCCGCAAGGCGGTATCATTTCACCGTTGCTTGCCAATATCGTGCTGAATGAACTGGACAAATGGGTTGAGAGCCAATGGCAGAACCACCCTCTTGTAAAGGAATACGGGTATGAGAGGAAAATCAGAAACTCGATTACTTTTGACCGGAGCAAGGCATTCCTCAAAATGAGGAAAACAGGGTTGAAAGAAATGTATATCGTGAGATATGCAGATGATTTCAGAATTTTCTGCCGGAATAAAGAGGACGCTTTGAGAACGAAAGAGGCTGTAACGGCATGGATAACCGAGAGGCTGAGGTTGGAGGTATCGCCAGAGAAAACAAGGATAGTCAATGTTAGAAAACGCTATTCAGAGTTTCTTGGGTTTAAGATACGAGTCAGACCGAAAAGCAGGAAGTACATCGTGCAATCTCATATCTGTGACAAAAAGTTGGAACTGGAAAGGCAAAAACTGGTGGAACAGGCGAAACGAATTGCCCGACCTTCAGAGGGAAAAAGACCTTTGGACGAAATACGGCTGTACAATTCAATGGTTCTGGGAATACAGAATTATTTTCAACTTGCCACCTGCATCAGCATTGATTGCAGGAAAATCCACAGACAGGTCATGACAGTTTTAACAAATCGGCTCAATACAGAAACCGGGTGCAGACTTGTTCGAGAGGGCGGCGCAATGACCGAGAGCGAAAAAGAACGGTTTGGAAAGTCGGCAATGATACGGTATGTATCTGGAATCGACCAACCTATCTACCCTATCGCATACATCAAGAACAAGATACCGATGGCAAAGAAAGCGGCGGTTTGCAGTTACACGGTAGAGGGACGGGCATTGATACACACGAACCTAAGTATGAACTCATCTGTTCTATCAGGTTTGAGGAATCAACCGTCTATGGGGCGAAGCACAGAACTTACTGACAGCAGGATTTCACTATTCTCGGCTCAACGTGGAAAATGTGCGCTAAGTGGGGAACTCTTTGAAAATGCGGCTGACATAGTATGCTGGCTGAAAACACCGGCAGAATTGGGCGGCAAGGAACGCTATCGAAATATGATTTTGTTCCATAATAGATTTCTTCCACTCCTGCAAGAGTGTCCTAAGAATGAGCTAAAAGAGATAGCCGACACGATCAAGGCAACAAAGGAACTGATGTTAAAAGTGAACAGTCTGCGCCAGCAGGCTGGTTTGTCCGCAATAGAAAACTAACATTTCATTTGGTGATTGATTAAATGCTTGTGAAAACAACCGATGGAACGCCGGATGCGGTGAAAGTCGCACGTCCGGTGTGGAGTGGGGGAAAATCCGGCGATAACTTCAAAGGATTACCTATCACTATAAGCAGAAACCTTGTTGTACTGCGCGCTTATTGGCTATATCCATTATGAGGCTCCGGTGGAGGAGCAGAACTTCTCTACCCTCATTGAGTTCATCAACGCCATGGAAGTCCGTGAGGATGACGAGGAGTTCAAAAACCCCGTAGACCTGATGTTTGATGCACTGGAAGCCGAGAAGCCAAATCACTTTGCGGTGCGCCAGTATAAGAAATATAAGCTGGCCGCCGGTGTTGTATGCTCTAAAAGACTTCTTAATCAAGCGGTTGGGAAGTCTCTTAGAACACACAACCTAAAAACGAAGAAAGGAGCGCAAGTTATGAGAAAAAATGAGAAAATCACAGCTCTGTACGAACGACTGAGCCGTGATGACTTTGGCAAAGATGATGACCAACAGCGTGAGAGCAACTCCATATCCAATCAAAAGGCAATGTTGGAGGAGTTCGCCGCACGGCAGGGCTTTACAAACCTTGTCCATTTCACGGACGATGGCATTAGCGGCACCTGCTTTGACCGTCCCGGATTTTTGGCAATGATGAAAGAGGTTGAAGCCGGGAATGTGGAGTATCTGTGTATCAAGGACATGAGCCGCATGGGTCGTGACTATCTGAAAGTCGGTCAGATTATGGAAATTCTGCGTCAGCGTGGCGTTCGCCTTATCGCCATCAATGACGGCGTGGACAGTGCCAGAGGGGACGATGATTTTACCCCGTTCCGCAACATTATGAACGAGTATTACGCCAGAGATACCAGCCGTAAAATCCGTTCCACTTTCCAGTCAAAAGGCAAGTCCGGCAAGCACCTCACAGGCACGGTCATTTACGGCTATCTCTGGAACGAAGCCAGAGACCAATGGTTGGTTGACCCCGAAGCCGCTGATGTGGTCAAGCGCATCTTTGCCATGACGATTGAGGGCTACGGTCCGTATCAGATCGCCAGCAAGCTGAAAGAAGAAAAAGTCCTCATTCCGTCCGCTTACCTTGCCCAGCACGGCGAGGGCGTGAACAAGAATAAGACTTTCAAAGATGTGTACGGCTGGGGTTCTTCCACCATCTGCAACATTCTTGAAAAGCGTGAGTATCTGGGACACACCATCAATTTCAAGACCCGAAAGCACTTCAAGGACAAGAAAAGCCATTATGTCCCGGAGGACGAATGGACAATTTTCGAGAATACCCATGAGCCTATCATTGACCAGCAGACCTTTGACCTTGTGCAGAAAATCCGTGGGAATGTCAGACGCTACCCGGACGGCTGGGGCGAAGCAGCTCCCCTCACAGGCTTGCTTTATTGTGCCGATTGCGGCGGCAAGATGTATGTCCACCGTACCAACAACGGCAAGCGTATTTCTCAATATACCTGTTCCCAATACAGCAAAGTCCCAGTTGGAAAGCTCTGCACGACACAGCACCGTATCAATGAAGATGTGGTACTGTCCCTTGTCTCTGAAATGCTCAAAGCCATTGCCGAGTATGCGAAGCATGACCGAGCCGAGTTTGTCCGTGTGGTGCAGGAAGCGCAGTCCAGCCAGCAGACAGCAGAGGTTAAGAAACAGCGGATACGCCTTGCCACCGCAAAGCAGAGAGTGTCCGAGCTGGAAGTCCTGCTCTGTAAAATCTATGAGGACAACATTTTAGGAAAGCTGTCCGACAGCAGATACGCCACTCTGGACGCTCAATACGAAAAGGAACAGTCCGAGCTTACCGCCGAAATCTCTGCTCTGGAAAAGGCTGTCAAGAGCTATGAGAAGCACGAAAAGGACGCTGATCGTTTTATCGCTCTGATTGACAAGTACGAGAACTTCGACAAGCTGACCATTGCCATGCTCAACGAGTTTATCGAGAAAATCCTTGTGCATGAGCGTGACCGCAAAGGCAGTATACAGACCACACAGGAGGTCGAGATTTACTTCAATTTTGTTGGGCGATTCGTTCCCCCGGCGTTTGGAGAAGCGGAGCTTACCCCGGAGGAATTAGAGGAAATCCGCAAGCGTGAGGAACGCAAGGACAGGCTTCATCAGAACTACTTGAAGCGGAAAGCCAGCGGAGCGCAGAAGCGATACGAGGACAAAATCAAGGGGAGAAAAAAGGCAGAAATCGAAGCCAAGAAAGCCGCCATTCGTGCAGAGGACATTGCAAAGGGAGTGTTCGTTCCCGTCAGCAGTTTACCGCAGAGAGAGCCGATGAAAGGAGTACAAACAGCATGAATATCACTTACACACAGAACGGTGATTATCTTATCCCGAACATCATTATCCGCAAGACAAAGCCCCTCGGACACTACGGCAGACTCCGCAAGGCGTATCTGGAAATGCACCGCCCGATACTGTTCAATGAGCTGGTGCTATCCGATAGGCTCTTTGAGCATTGCGCCGAGATTGACGAAGCGGCACGAAATCGCATGGAGTTGATCGTGCCGAAGCTGGCAAAGCAGTACGGCGTGACCGAGCAACTGAAAGCCGATAATCAAATGGAATGGGTGCGGCAGATGAACGCTTGCAAGGCACAGGCAGAGGAGATTGTGAAAGCGGAATTGATTTATGATTGAGCGAGGAAGTCCGGGCAGAAAACTGTTCGGACTTTTCTCATATAGTCCAAAGTTGCGGTAGAACTGTTCACAAGTTTTATGGTATAATTTGAATACGAAAAGTGAGCAACAAATCTGGAATTTGTGGAGGCACATCAATGGAAACGATTTACGAAAAGTATATGGCACTTCCCATAGATAAGGGACTTTTATGTTTAGAATATGGAGATATTGCAGAGCCGTATTTTTGCTATCCCGTCAACGCAAAGCCAATCGGATTTGAAGGATGTATTCTGTATTGCTTTTTGCCGGAATATGGAGAAATGGTATTTGCCTGCAATCCAGAAAGTTGTGTAGACCAAAATGTATATCCATTAGCGGCAAATTTTGAAGATTTTATCCGTTTAATCTTGGCTTGTGGTACTGCTAACCCATTGGAGCAAATCGTTTGGATGGATAAAAATAAATTTGAAGAACACATGGCAAACGAAGAAAAAATACTGACCGATGAGCAGAGGACAGCGGCACAACAGCTACAGCGGGCATTAAGTTTGTTACCAATAGAAAATCCGTTTGAATATGTCAAATCCATTCAAAAAGATTTTGATGGTAGTAAAATACAATACAGTGATGAATACTATGAAGTTACCGGCATAGAGAACCCTAAAGGAACTAACACCCAAGATAAGCATTTAGTTGAATTTGAACCTGTCGTTTTTGAATTTAACCGCAAACAAGATAGCGACTAACAACTTCAAGTTTGGCGAACTGATAAAATCCCTTTAGGAACTAAAGGGCGCACTTCTATACTCTCCTATCGGGAGTATCGTGCGTCCTGCGGAGCTTCATTCTCCGTCAGCAGAAGAAAACTGCTTGACCGAGAATGTTGCGTCACTTCGTTCCGTCAAGGTGGCTACACCCCCTTGCGCCGCTAAAGCGGCTATCCCTTGTGGACTTGCCGTCCGCAAACAGCATAAAATGCTGTTCGCCGCCAGCAAGTTTGAAGGCGAATAAAATGAATTTTATGGAACAAGCAAATCGGAATTTGACAAAGGAGTGTGATTGTATGAAGAAGTTGATAACACTTGTCTTAGCATTAGTTTGTGTGTTAGGTTTGGTCGGTTGCAATCAAAAGGCTGTTAGTGCTTCAGAAGTGTACTCTTTCCCCGAACCTACAACAATGATTACAGTGTCTTTCTACTCACAAGGAGAAGAAACTGCATTTGAAATTGGTTCAGAGGAATATGACTCCAATGATTTATCTACAACCCCTGTTATTAACTGGTTCTATGATTTGAAGCTGACTGCTTGCGATGAGCCAGAAGCAGTAGAAGGCTCGGAAAGTTATGAATTCTATGTGAAAGGTGAAAGTGCCTTTACCTACGAAGATAGAGGTAGCGAAGCATATATTATCATTGGTGGGAGCTACTACAAGGTAAGCAATCCTTCTGCTCCACCGATTAACTAACCCAATTCCAGTTTGTCTAACTGAACACAAAAACCGAATACCGAAAATCAGACCGTTGACTGGTCGCACTATGCGAAAAGTTGACGGTCTTTTTTTATCCGCAAAATCAAAAAAGGAGGTCAATTACAATGACAAAACCGAAAACCCTTGAACAGCTTCGAGCCGAAAAGGAACGAGCCGAGACGCAGCTTGCACAGGAACAGCACAAGCTGGAGCGTCTGGAGAACCGAAAGAAGTTTCTGGAACAGGGCGAGCGAAAGAAACGCACCCACCGCCTTTGCAATCTGGGCGGAACGATTGAGAGCCTTGCCCCGGAGGTCAAAGATCTCACACGCACCGAAATGACAGAGCTGATGGAACACATCTTTTCTCTGTCCGAAGTCCAGCGAGCCGTCCGTCACATGGCGATTACCCACATCAGCCAAGCAAACAGAGAAAAGGAGTTGAAAGCCGATGGCACTATTTCATCTGAGCGTCACGCAGACTAAGCGAAGCGCAGGACAGTCCGCTATTGCTTCTGCCGCCTACCGTGCCGGGGAGCGATTGTATAGCGAGTATTACGGCGAATACAGCGACTACACCAGAAAGGGCGGCGTGATTTGCTCCAACATTCTCCTGCCGTCCCATGCACCGCCCGAATACGCAGACCGCCAGACCCTATGGAACGCCGTGGAAAAAGCCGAGCGTGGAAAGAACGCCCAGCTTGCATACAGCTTTGACATTGCCTTGCAGAATGAATTTTCCCTTGAGGAAAACATCGCTCTTGCAAGGCAATTTTTATTGGAGAACTTTGTAAGCCGGGGCATGGTGGTTGACTTCGCCGTACACCAGCCAGACCGGGAGGACGGCGGCATACCAAACCCGCATTTTCATGTGCTTTGCCCCATCCGCCCCATCGAGCAGAACGGCAAATGGGGACTAAAGCAACGCCGGGTGTACGAACTGGACGAGGACGGCAACCGTATCCGAGACCAGAACGGAGAGTTTGTTTTCAACGCCGTTCCCACTACCGACTGGGGCAGTCCCGAAACGCTGGAACATTGGCGTGAAGCATGGGCGGAGATGTGCAATGCCAAGTTTGCGGAAAAGGGGCTTGACGTTCGTATCGACCACCGAAGCTATGAGCGTCAGGGCGTGGAGCTTCTTCCCACCGTCCACGAGGGCGCAACCGTCCGGGCAATGGAGAAGAAAGGCATACGCACCGAGAAAGGCGAGTTCAACCGCTGGATCAAGGCAACCAATGCCGTTATCCGGGACATCAAGAAGAAAATCGCTCTCCTGTTTGATTGGATTGCCGAAGCAAAAGCGGAGCTTGCCAAGCCGCAGGCACCAAACCTTGTTTCTCTGCTGAACGCCTATTACACCAGCCGCAGAGCCGGGGCTTATTCGCAGAAAGGCAAGGTCAGCAACCTAAAGGAGATGAACGAAACTTTCAATTATCTCCGGGCAAACGGCATTTATTCCCTTGAAGATTTGGAACACCGTGTCAGCGAACACAGTGCTGCCACAGAGAGCTTGAAGAAAACGCTGGACGAACAGACCGCCCGAATGAAAGCAATTAAGCAGCTCTATGACAGCTCCGCTGCTTTCCAGAGCTTGAAGCCTGTCTATGACGGCTTGCAGAAAATCAAGTTTGAGAAGCCCAGAGCCAAGTACAAGGCAGAGCATGAAACGGAACTGAAACAGTTCTACGCCGCCAGACGAAAGCTGACCGGGGAGTTCCCAGACGGCAAGGTGGATATGAAAAAGCTGTCCGACGAGTATGACGAGCTGGAACAGGCGCACAACACCACCTATGGCGAGTTTAAGACCGTCAGAGACGATTTACACCGTCTTTGGAAGGTCAAGTCATGCGTAGATACTGCCGCCCGTTTTAACGAGCGTACAGAGGAACAAAAGCTCCAAAATCGACCTCAAACACGACAGAAAAAGGAGGAACTATCCCGATGAATTACACCCAAGCACAGATTGACCGGGCAAACGCCGTCAGTCTGGAAGATTTTCTCCGCACACAGGGAGAGACACTTATCAAAAGCGGACGAGAATACCGCTGGAAAGAACATGACAGCCTGACCGTCCGGGGAAACAAGTGGTTTCGACACAGCCAGAGCAAGGGCGGCTATCCCATTGATTTTGTCATGGAGTTTTACGGCAAGTCCTTTCCCGAAGCTGTCCAGCTCCTGACCGGCGAAAGCGGCGAAGGACAGACCGAAGCCACCACAGCACCGCCCACAGCGTTCCACTTGCCCTTGCACAACCGAACAGCCGACAGAGCAATTCAATATCTTTGCGAAAGCCGAGGTCTCAACCCGAAACTGGTTGAGGCTTTTCTTCTTTCCGGGGATATTTACGAGGACGCAAAGCGGCACAATGTTGTGTTTGTCGGCAGAGACCGAAGCGGTACGCCGAGATACGCCCATGTGCGAGGAACGGCAGACCCATTCAGACAGGATATTACCGGGTCTGACAAGTCCTATCCGTTCCGCTATGAGGGAAACGGCAACCAGCTTTTTGTCTTTGAAGCGCCGATTGACCTGTTATCGTTCATCTGCCTTTATCCGCAGGACTGGCAGACAAGGAGCTATCTTGCCCTGGGCGGCGTTTCGGGAAAAGCCCTTGACCGTTTTCTTTCTGAACGCAAGGACACCCAAAAAGTGTTCCTCTGCCTTGACAGCGACACCGCAGGAAGCGAAGCCTGTACCCGACTGGCACAGTCCATTCCCAGCGAGATCGCCGTCATTCGCCTTGTCCCGGCAAGGAAAGACTGGAACGATGTTCTCCGTCAGCAAGGGGACATTCCGAGCCGCAAATTTATAGCGGAAACAATCACGCTGCGAGAGCTGCCCACCGCCCAGCCTGTCCCCATGCTCCGTATGGCAGATGTGGAGCTGACGAGCGTGGATTGGCTATGGTTTCCGTATATCCCCTTTGGAAAGCTGACGATTATACAGGGCAACCCCGGCGAGGGCAAGACCTACTTTGCCATGCGTCTTGCGGCGGCTTGCACCAACCGAAAGCCCTTGCCCGGTATGGAAACCCTTGAGCCTTTCAATATCATCTATCAGACCGCCGAGGACGGTCTGGGCGATACTGTTAAGCCCCGACTGATGGAAGCAGACGCAGACCTCGAAAAAGTGCTTGTCATTGATGACAGGGATACGCCGCTGACCCTTGCCGATGAACGCATAGCAAGGGCAATCCGGGAAAACAACGCAAGGCTGGTTATCATTGACCCGGTACAGGCGTTTCTGGGCGCAGATGTGGACATGAACAGGGCAAACGAGGTGCGCCCGATATTCCGCAGTCTGGGAGACATTGCACAGGCTACCGGGTGCGCTATCGTGCTGATTGGACACCTGAACAAAGCCGCAGGAACGCAAAGCACCTATCGGGGATTAGGGTCTATCGACATTACGGCGGCAGTCCGCAGTCTGCTTTTTATCGGCAAGCTGAAGGACAGCCCCACAACGAGGGTGCTTATCCATGAGAAAAGCTCCCTTGCGCCGCCCGGACAGTCCCTTGCCTTTTCTCTGGGAGACGAGAAAGGCTTTGAATGGATAGGAGCTTATGACATTACCGCTGACGAGCTTCTTGCCGGGACAGACACCGCCAAGACCGAAAGCAAGACCGCACAGGCAGAAGCACTGATACTGGAACTGCTGGCAGACGGAAAGCGTATGCCGAGCGCAGAGCTGGAAAAGGCAGTCAATGAGCGTGGGATTTCCTCACGCACCATGAGAACGGCAAAAAGCCGTATCGGAGACAGGCTTGTGACCGAGAAAGACGGCACAGCATGGGTCTGCTATCTCCGAGACTGACAGCAGGAACACGGCAAGCGTGGCAAAGACGGCAAGGTTTTTATAGATACCTTAGTGTTGCCGCCTTGCCTTGTTCCCTCATACCGACACCGCCCGATGATGAACAGTCACCGGGCATTTTTCATTTGCAGGAGGATTTTGAATGAACAACAATACCGCAACCAACACCGCCACTTGCCCGACTGTCAGAAAGCAGATTGGCAAGACCACCTATATCGTCCGTGTTCATTTCAGCGAGACCGCAAAAGAGACGATGGAGGACAAAATCAAGCGTCTGCTGCGTGAGGAAGTCCGCAAAATGTAACTTCTTTTTGAATTTGATGAAAAAGTCCTTGACTTTTCGTCTCTGGCAAAACAGCCAAGTCGATTTTGATTTCCTGCGGTGCGCGTCTGGCCGTATTTGATATTGCGGAGCTGCGCGAGGTTACATCCTACGATGAGTTGGAACTGGATACGCTGGGAGACAGAAAAACGGCTCTGTTCCTCATTATGAGTGATACGGATGACAGTTTTAACTTTCTCATTTCCATGTGCTACACCCAGTTATTCAACCTGCTTTGTGAAAAGGCCGACGATGTATATGGCGGCAGGCTTCCGGTTCATGTGCGCTGTTTGATTGATGAGTGTGCTAACATCGGGCAGATTCCGAAGCTGGAAAAGCTGGTGGCCACCATCCGAAGCCGTGAAATCTCTGCCTGTCTGGTGTTGCAGGCACAGAGCCAGCTCAAGGCAATTTACAAAGATAATGCCGATACCATCATCGGCAATATGGATACTTCCATCTTCCTGGGTGGCAAAGAGCCAACAACGCTGAAAGAGCTGGCGGCTGTTCTGGGAAAGGAGACCATAGACACTTACAACACCGGAGAGAGCCGGGGACGGGAGACCTCCCACTCGCTTAACTATCAGAAATTGGGAAAAGAGCTGATGAGCCAGGATGAGCTGGCAGTTATGGATGGCGGCAAGTGCATCTTGCAGTTGCGCGGTGTGCGTCCGTTTCTTTCAGACAAGTATGACATTACCAGACACCCTAATTTCAAATACACAGCTGACGCAGACAAGCGAAATACCTTTGATATTGAAGCATTTTTGTCTGCCAGACTAAAACTCAAGCCTGATGAGGTCTGCGATGTATATGAAGTAGACACGGAGGGCGTGTAATACGGTTCCGCTGAGAAAGGAGTGATCGTATCTATTTGCCGCAACTGCCTCTGTTGAGGCCATTGGCGTACAAAGCGGGCAATCATCAACAAAATAATGAAAAAGGAGGACAGCCGGAATCAGGCTCTCATATATCGAGGGCAGATTGTTCCGGCTTTTGTGCGCTTATGAAACAAACCTAACTAATCATTCAAATGATTCCGGCTAATATTATTTATGGCATTTTTTGAACAGGCAATTACCGTTCTTCAGACTCTCGTTATCGCTCTGGGCGCTGGTCTTGGTATCTGGGGTGTCATCAACCTGCTGGAAGGTTACGGCAACGACAACCCTGGCGCTAATGCTCATGTGCGGTAAAGTAACACACAAGAATTTGATAGACAGCCTTCACTATTCAGAAAAATTAACCAAAAAAAAGCAAAATTGAATTTGATAATTGATATAATAGCTAAAATATGGTACTATAAAACAAAGGGAGATGATGCCAATGGTTTGATGAAACACACAACAAAATATAACTTTTTAAGCAAAGGAGGAAGTCCATAATGAGAAAAATCAAAACAATATTAGGGATAGTTTTTTCTTTAGCTATTGTAACAACAATGAACACTACTGTTTTTGCAGCTAACGATTCAGGAATACCAGAACGTAGAGGAGTATATATACGAGAATGTGTAGGTTATGAGCCTAATTATACGAATATTGATTATACTCATAAATTATTAGGTTCTGTTTCAGGCGATAATACTCAAGGCTCAAGTCCTATGCAAATTACATATCAATATGAACAAAGCGGAACAACCACCGCATCTATTGCGGGTTATGCCAATGGCACAACAGAAGCAAATGTTGTTTTTGCAAAAATGCAGGCGGAAGTAGGAGTTGAAGTTACCGGTTCACGTAGTTGGACAAAAGGAACATCAGCGGGTGTCTCATATAGTATTGCACCGGGGAAATTTGAAGTGTTAAATGTTTATATTCCTGCTGTTAGAACAGCTGGTCGTTTAAAATACAAGGTTTATATGGACGGCTATCCTGAAAATGTTTTTTATGAATAT
Source organism: Hungatella sp. SB206 (assembly GCF_051132295.1). Classification (NCBI taxonomy): domain Bacteria; kingdom Bacillati; phylum Bacillota; class Clostridia; order Lachnospirales; family Lachnospiraceae; genus Hungatella; species Hungatella sp. SB206. The sequence continues at coordinate 3,071,701 of NZ_CP096603.1, forward strand.
AAAACATTAACAGAATCTTATGCACCACAAAAAAATTCTGTCCATTATAAAGTAACAACTTCTAGCTACTCAGCCATAAAAGTTCCAAAGGGAATGACGGTATACACGCCAACAGGAGTATATAAAGCACAATGAAAAACAAATTGTTTATATTACTATTAGCTTTTGTACTTTTGTTGAGTGCTTGTTCTAATAATTCTCCACCTGATGACAACACAAAAGAAGTACTGCCAGAGCTTGAAAGTGCCGGTTCTATTGAAAGCCGGGGCGAGAAATTTATTGAAAATTTTCCACAGGACTATCCTTCATTTGAATTATTAGAATATGTTTTTGGTTCCGCTGAAAATGCCCCAATACAACTGGTTGCGATAGCCCGAAATAAAGAAACTGGTTCATCAGCTACATTATTTGTGCTTGATGAAAATGGGGTAGGTCAGGTAGTTCTTGCAAGTGGTTATTCAGCGACATATTGCAAAGAAGATGGATTACAACTTGATAAAAACGTAATTTCTATTTCTTTGAATTTGGAAATCTCTAGTACAAATTCTGAAATTCACGACTTTAATATTACAGTAACACAGGAGGAAAATCAAGGTAAAGTCAATACAGTGTATTCTTCACAAGAAAACATCAGATCGAAAGTAGCAAATCCAGCCGAGCCAGTCAACGGCAAGTAAATGGGCTTCGCCCACCGTTGACAGCCCCGCCTGTCTTTGCAAATGTGTAGCCAAGAGGACGATAGCCCAAAGTGCTACCGCCCTCTTTTATTTTACAACTGAATAACCGCTGCCCCATAGCGGCACATGAAGCAGTAAGTCTGAAAAAGATTTGCTGCTTTTTTTGCGCCCATTTTTGGCAAATCGAGAAAGTATCGGTACTGATAAGTGAGCAGGGGGAAATTCCCGTTTTCTATCAAGCAGCGGGCAAAACACAGCTTCTGAAACGCCTTATTGTTGGGAAAGACCAAGCCGCCGGAAAAGTCTTTGCCAGAAAGAGAGGGAGAACGCCAGCCCGCAGCCTTTTATGAAAAAACTGGTTGCGATTTCCCGAAAAAGTGGCAGTAGGAAGTGAGCGGCAGTCCGGCAGTTTCTTAGAGCAAGATTCTACCGCAGTACCAAAATTCGCTTATCGCTCATTTTGCCCCTGCGGGAATCTTGTTGGGGAGTGCCTTCCCCAAACCCTGCCATGCGGCTTACGCCGCTTATCCCGCCGCAGCCATGCGGCAGTCGAAAGGAGGTTTTACCATGCGAAAACGATACAACACACCGCACCGCAGCCGGGTAGTCAAGACACGCATGACCGAGGAAGAATATGCCGAGTTTGCGGAAAGGCTTTCTGCCTGCAACATGAGCCAATCCGAGTTTATCCGGCAAGCCATAACCGGGGCAGCCATACGCCCCATCATAACTGTTTCCCCCGTCAATGACGAGCTGCTTGCCGCTGTTGGGAAGCTGACCGCCGAATACGGCAGGATCGGCGGCAACTTAAACCAGATAGCCCGGACGCTGAACGAGTGGCACAGCCCCTACCCGCAGCTTGCCGGGGAGGTACGGGCGGCGGTTTCCGACCTTGCTGCCCTAAAGTTTGAAATCTTGCAGAAAGTGGGTGACGCGGTTGGCAACATTCAAACATATCAGCTCTAAAAATGCAGACTATGGCGCAGCGGAAGCCTACCTCACATTTGAGCATGACGAGTTTACCATGAAGCCCACCCTTGATGAAAACGGGCGGCTGATACCGAGGGAGGATTACCGCATTTCTTCCCTTAACTGCGGGGGCGAGGATTTCGCTGTTGCCTGTATGCGGGCTAATCTCCGCTATGAGAAAAACCAAAAACGGGAAGATGTGAAAAGCCACCACTATATCATAAGCTTTGACCCACGGGACGGGACAGACAACGGCTTGACCGTAGACCGGGCGCAGGAGTTGGGCGAGCAGTTCTGCAAGGCACATTTCCCCGGACACCAAGCCCTAATCTGCACCCACCCGGACGGGCATAACCACAGCGGCAATATCCATGTGCATATCGTCATCAACTCCCTGCGGATTTATGAAGTCCCGCTTCTGCCCTACATGGACAGACCAGCCGATACACGGGAGGGCTGCAAGCACCGCTGCACCAACGCCGCTATGGAATATTTCAAGAGTGAAGTCATGGAGATGTGCCACCGGGAGGGGCTTTACCAAATCGACCTCCTAAGCGGCAGCAAGGAACGGATAACGGAACGGGAATACTGGGCGGCAAAGAAAGGGCAGCTTGCCCTTGATAAAGAGAACGCCGCCAGAGAAGCCACCGGACAGCCAACCAAGCCCACCAAGTTTGAAACGGACAAGGCGAAGCTGCGCCGGACGATACGGCAGGCACTTTCCCAAGCTGGTAGCTTTGACGAGTTTTCTTCCCTTTTGCTGCGGGAGGGTGTGACCGTCAAGGAGAGCCGGGGGCGGCTTTCCTACCTCACGCCGGACAGGACAAAGCCTATCACAGCCCGGAAGCTGGGGGACGATTTTGACAAGGCTGCTGTCCTTGCCCTGCTTACACAGAACGCCCGCAGAGCCGCAGAACAGACCAAAGCCATACCCGAATACCCTGTCGCAGTTAAAAAGCCGTCACAAGGGGAAAAAACCACAAAAACCACCCCGGCAGACAACACCTTGCAGCGCATGGTTGACCGGGAAGCCAAGCGAGCCGAGGGCAAGGGCGTGGGCTATGACCGCTGGGCGGCAAAGCACAATCTAAAGCAAATGGCGGCTACCGTTACCGCCTACCAGCAGTACGGCTTTTCTTCCCCGGAGGAACTGGACGAAGCCTGTTCTGCCGCCTATACCGCCATGCGAGAAAGCCTTACGGAGCTGAAGCAGGTGGAAAAGACGCTGGACGGGAAAAAGGAGCTGCAACGGCAGGTGCTTGCCTATTCCAAGACCCGCCCTGTCCGGGACGGGCTGAAACAGCAGAAAAACGCCAAAGCAAAAGCAGCCTACCGACAGAAGCACGAAAGCGACTTTATCATAGCAGACGCAGCCGCCCGCTATTTCAGGGAGAACGGCATTTCCAAGCTGCCGAGCCATAAAGCCCTGCAAGCAGAGATTGAAAGCCTTATCAAAGAGAAAAACAGCGGCTACAACGATTACCGGGCAAAACGGGAGGAATACCGCCGCTTACAGACTGTCAAGGGCAATATCGACCAGATTTTACGCCGGGAACGCAAGCCTGTGAAAAGGCAGGAACAGGAGCGATAAAAACCACCCCAAAATGTACCCGAACCCATACCGAACAAGGGGGCTGCCCCGTACCCTATCCGGCAATACCAAAGGATTTTTTAACGGGCTTACAGGGCAGAAAAATCCCGAAAATGATACCGAGATGATACAGAATTATCGCCGATACCGCCACACCAGCGGAAACGGCAGAAAGGAGCGCACCCATGCCAAGAATGAGCAAGAAACGGCGGCTGGAATGGTCTTTTTTCCTGCGGCAAGTAAAAGTCGGGAATACCACCTGCGACCGTATCACATACAACGACCTCTGCCGGGGCTGTACCCATAGCTGCAAGCAGAGCTTCCGGGCGGTTATCATACTCTGCCCCCGCTACTACTCCAAACGCCGGAAAAAGGAGGACAGGGACAATGGCAGATAACCGCAAGTATTACTACCTCAAGCTGAAAGAGAACTTTTTTGACAGCGACTCCATTGTGCTGCTGGAAGATATGAAAGACGGGATTTTATATTCCAATATCCTCTTGAAGCTGTACTTAAAATCGCTGAAAAACGGCGGGAAATTGCAGCTTGACGAGCATATCCCCTACACAGCACAGATGATAGCGACACTGACCCGCCACCAGATAGGGACAGTTGAGAGGGCTTTAGAGATTTTCCGGCAGTTGGGGCTTGTGGAGCAGCTTGACAGCGGGGCTTTCTATATGACCGACATTGAGCTGATGATAGGACAGTCCTCTACCGAAGCCGAGCGAAAACGGGCTGCAAGGCTGGAAAACAAGGCACTTTTACCGCCCCGGACAAAAGGCGGACATTTGTCCGACATTCGTCCACCAGAGATAGAGATAGAGTTAGAGAAAGAGATAGAGATAGAAAAAGAGAGAGAGGGAAAAACGGGGCACCCCGCCCCCGCCGCTTATGGCAGATACAACAATGTGATACTGACCGATACAGAGCTTTCCGGGCTGAAAACAGAGCTGCCCGACAAGTGGGAGTATTATATTGACCGGCTTTCCTGCCATATCGCTTCCACCGGGAAGCAGTACCACAGCCATGCAGCCACCATTTACAAGTGGGCGCAGGAGGACGCTGCCAAAGGCAAGGCTGCCCCGAAACAGGGCATACCCGATTATTCATGCAAGGAGGGCGAGAGCTTATGAAAAACGAGATTGAAGCTATGATTACGGACATTACAGCCACTACCGCCGAAGCGGAGGACTACACAGGCGAGGACGGGCTTTTATACTGCGGCAAGTGCCATACGCCCAAAGAAGCCTATTTTTCAAAAGAAACCGCCCAATGGTTAGGGCATGACCGACACCCGGCAGAGTGCGACTGCCACCGGGCAGCCCGTGAAAAACGGGAAGCCGCTGAAAGCCGACAGAAGCACCTTGAAAAAGTGGAGGACTTGAAACGCCGGGGCTTTACCGACCCCGCTATGCAAAACTGGACATTTGAGCATGACAACGGCAGAAACCCACAGACCGAAACCGCCCGCTTTTATGTGGAGAGCTGGGAAACCATGCAGGCTGAAAATATCGGCTACCTGTTTTGGGGCGGCGTGGGGACAGGAAAAAGCTACCTCGCTGCCTGTATCGCCAACGCCCTTATGGAGAAAGAAGTTGCCGTCTGCATGACAAACTTTGCAACGATACTGGGTGACCTTGCCGCCAGCTTTGAGGGCAGGAACGAATATATTTCCAGCCTTTGCAGCTATCCTCTACTGATACTTGATGATTTCGGTATGGAGCGAGGGACAGAGTACGGGCTGGAACAGGTTTACAGCGTGATTGACAGCCGTTACCGAAGCGGCAAGCCGCTGATCGCCACGACCAACCTCACGCTGGAGGAATTGCAGCACCCGCAGGACACGCCCCACGCCCGTATCTATGACAGGCTGACTTCCATGTGCGCCCCCGTCCGCTTCACGGGCAGCAACTTCCGAAAGGAAACCGCACAGGAAAAGCTGGAACGCTTAAAGCAACTGATGAAGCAGCGAAAGGAGAGCCTATGACAGAAACGAAACAGACAAGCACCACCAAAACAGACCGCCGCCCGGACTGTGTGACGGAAATCCGCATGGGCAACTCCGTCCTTACCGTTTCCGGCTTCTTCAAGCAGGGCGCAACCGATACCGCAGCCGACAAGATGATGAAAGTGCTGGAAGCGGAAGCTGCTACACAAAAAATGGCGATTTGACCGACCATAAAGAAGCAGATTTGACGCTTTTGCCGCTATACAGACAGCCACCCCATGTGGTACAATCAAGGTACGGAATAGTGGGGCTGGCTGTCGGAAACGGAGGATTTTATGTTAAGACAGACCAACCAACAACCAATTACCGCCCTTTACCCAAGACTTTCCCATGAGGACGAGCTGCAAGGCGAGAGCAATTCCATTTCCAATCAGAAGCGTATCCTTGAAACCTATGCGAAGCAGAACGGCTTTTCCAATCTGCGCTGGTACACGGACGACGGTTATTCTGGTGCGAACTTTGCTGAGGTTAGATAGCGATACTTTTTACATCAACCATGTTACGGCGGTCATGGTTGACAACTTGCGTCGGCTCCTGCTCGGTATCAACCTGTCCGACAAAGCTGTAATGGATTTCGATTTTCCGGGTGTTGGTTTCCCGATCCAATTCGTGTATCAAGATACGGTCGATAAACTCATGGACGTTTTCATAGGTCAATTCCTGTATGTCGCTGTATTTCCCGACAATCTGAATAAACCTTGATATATCCCTTTTTCGCTCGGTAACGGTTGCGATCTGCTGTTGTAACTCGTCTATCCTTGCGGCAAGGGATTTCTTTTCGTCCTCATAGCCGGAAGTTAGAAACACAAACCGTTCATCTGTCAGTCTGCCTAATGCGTTGTCCTCATACAGCTTGCGGAAAAGCGTGTCAAGTTCGGTCATACGCGCCTGTGCTTTGGAAAGTTCCTTTTGCTGCTGCGCTAATGCCTTTCTCGCTTCCATGTCGCCGTACTCGGTAGCTTTACAGATAAAGTCCTGTTCGTGTTCCTTAACATACCGCAAAATCCGCCGCATATCTTCCAGCACTAAATCAAGAAGTACGTTTTTGCGGATATAATGAGAGGTACACTCGCTGCCTGTCCTTGCCCTGTTGCGCCATGCGCCGCAAGAATAGGAAAACTTGCGCGGCTCGATATTTACGCCCTGTTGGTAATACATCTTATGTCCGCAACCAGCGCAAAACAGCAAGCCGGAAAAAATATCAATCTCCGCTGCTTTTGTCGGGCGGTGGCGGGTAGCAATCCGCTTTTGCGCAAGTTCAAAGGTTTCCTCGTCAACAAGCGGCTCATGGGTGTTTGGGAAGAAATAGCGTTGTTCTTCTTCGTTCTTCCGGGTCTTTTTCGACTTGTAGGATACCTTGTGAGTTTTCGCGGTTATGGTATGCCCTAAATATTCCTGCCTTGCTAATATGTCATAGAGCGTTTTGTCCGGCCAAGTATAGGGGGCGATCATTGCCCGCTGATACCGCGCCTGTCCTGTGCGCTGATAGCGCAACGCTCCAATCGTCAAGACTTTGTTTTCCGCAAGCCATTTTTGGATTTCGCACATACGCACGCCGCTAACAAACATAGCGAAAACCTGTTTGACAATCGGCGCGGTTTCCGGGTCGGGTATAAGGTGGTGGCGGTTGTTCGGGTCTGGGATATAGCCGTATGGATATTCCCCGTTGACACGCTCGCCTTTTTGCGCCTGTGCCTGTTTAACTGCACGGATTTTCTTGCTTGTATCGCGGGCGTAAAACTCGTTAAACCAGTTCCGCAAGGGGGTAAACTCGTTATCCTCCCGCGCTGTGTCAACTCCGTCGTTAATCGCGATATAGCGCACTCCGTTTTCGGGAAATACAATCTCTATGAGTTCGCCCGTTTTCAGATAGTTTCTGCCAAGACGGGAGAGGTCTTTGGTAATAACCGTCGCCACTCGTCCGGCTTCCACTTCCTGCAACATCGCTTGCAGCCCCTCGCGCTCAAAACTCACGCCGGAAAATCCGTCGTCCACAAAAAACTTTGTGTTCAAAAAATGGTGTTCGTCCGCATAGCGTTGAAGTATCATTTTTTGGTGCTGTATGCTTCCGCTTTCTCCGGCCTGCATATCCTCTTGACTTAAACGGCAGTAAAGGGCGGTGATTTTATTCGACTGTAACATTAGTCCTCCTTTCCGACAGCCGAATAAACAGGTATAATGTGTTGCTATCATTATACCATATCCCGCCGCCTAATGCACTACTCGGACGCTAAAAAGCCCGGATTTCCGGGCTTTTTCTGCAAATCCTTTACAATGAGTTTTTCAATCTTTTTATGGATTGTATCGGTTGCCTTTTCACTCGGCAACGCTTGAACAAGATAGGTGATTTTCCCTATTTTGCGTTCGGTTGTAATTGTCTGTTTTTTATCCATTAGAAAAACCTCCTTTTCCTGTATGGATAAACTATATTCGTCAAAAGGCAAAACGGGCGGTTGTTAGCTGCAACCTCACGGGAGTTTCACCCCGGCCCATGCTTATGGGTGCGCCGCGCAATACTTTGAGGGTGTTCAACGCGGGAGTATCATTGTGCCGCCTTGTATGTCGTCGCCCACAAGCTGCTAAACTTGTTTTACGGCGCGGTAGTTCTCGCTCGACTTTTCCCCAACGGGGAAAAGCGGTCATGGCGTACCCGCCGCCCGGCTCGGTACAGACGGAATGTACCCGTTGCCTGTTATGCTGCGCACCAAAGGCCGCTTTCTTTGTCAAGGAACAATAGGCTTTGTCGGCCTGTAACAGTACACCGTTTCCGATGTGCTGTTACGGAACGACAAATAGCCCATAACGGGAAGCGTGGAAAGGGGACACGCTCCCCGCATGGGCTAAAAGATTATCCTACATGAAAAGCAAGGGTGCGGGTAATAAGGCGCACTTGCAGCCTGTTACGCATTTCCTCGTCCACATAGGAATAGGTATTGCCCGCGTCGTCTTTCAGCGTGCGGGTACAAAGTTTCGCTATGTAACCCTCGTAATGCTTCAAGATCGCGCACATGGCGGTTGTGTCGCCGTTTGCCGCTGCGGAAATGACAGGGAACGGCAACAGATTTTCAGATTTCCTAACGGTATTCATCATCTGCTTTTCCCTCCAAATACTGTTTGATTTTCGCAAGCGCGGATTTCCTGTGCCGGAAAACCGTCGTGCGTACAACATTCAGCAGTTCAGCAATTTCCGCGTCGCTCATGTCCAAGAAGTAGGACAAAAGGATAATGTCGCGTTTCCTTTCGGGCAAAGCGTTAAGGGCTTCGGCAAGCAGTTCATTTTTGACGAGTACATCAAAGCCGGACACTTGAAAACGGAAATAATCGCTTTTGTATTCGTCCGTTGTGAAAAGCTGCGCGAGTTCGCTTTCGCTCAAATCCGAAAAAGGTACTTCGCGTGCTGCGCGTTTCGCAAGAGTGCGGCGGTGGCTTTTCGCTTCGCCAACCAAAGTTTTCTTTGCTAATGCGTCGTACTGATGTTGTATTCTTTCCTTGTCGGAAGAAGATAGCTCCATAGAGTTCACCTCCTTCCCGCGTGGAGTAGAGGACGGGAGTTAAGGGCTTGTCCTCTCTGCCCCTTTCGCTCCGTACCCGTTCGGGAGATGGCTCTTGAGTGCGTTTTTCAGAAAAAAGTTGAAAAAAGCAAAATGCGCCCGTCCGCAAGACGCGGACGAGCGCAAAGGAAATGTAAGAAGTATTTAGATGTATTGACAGTTCATACTCATAGCCGGAATATCCCGCTTGCGGAGCATAGCTTTTTTTGACCGCAAAGCATTAGGCGGGTTACAGTAAATAAAAATGGACACGGCGATACCTCCCCGATACCGCCGTATCCTTAAAAAAGGGCGACTTTAATACACTACCCGCAATCCATTCTATAATAGGGAACAGCGGCTTTTGCGCAATATTAAATAAAAAAGCCGATAACACATAGGTTTTTTGACCTAATGCGTTATCGGCTCTGCGTCTATGCGTCTGGCACTTTTAATCATTTTTTTTTGAATTTATTATATGTGTTAGCTAACTGTCCACAAGCCGCGTTAATCTCTCTGCCATGAGAAACTCTCATAGTAACTTCAAGTCCTGCTTGCTCTAATTGATGTTTGAATGCAACTATTTCCCGTTTCTGTGGTGCTTTAATTCTTGAATTGCTTGTTGGGTTGTATTGTAACACGTTAATCATAACTTTTTTGCCCCGAAACCATTTTGCAAGTTGTCTTACATCTGAGGGCCGGTCATTTATACCCGGTAAAAGCAAATACGCAAAGACAATTTTGCGATTATGCCTTTCAGAATAGGATAAGGCTTGCTTAACAACATCTTCAATAGCATATATGCGCATGTGAGGAATAATACGATTTCTTGCAGATTGTGTTGCTGCGTGTAAAGATATTGTCAACTGAATTTTAAGATGTTCCTCGCGCAATTTTTTTAATTGATCGACCGGACCAACTGTTGATATGGTAATGCCGTCGGTTGGAAAGTTGAGCCCATATCTATCTCGGAGAATATGGATTGCTTTTATCAAGTTGTCATAATTGAATAAAGGCTCTCCCATACCCATAAAAACGATACGGTTTACTTTTCGACGCAACAATATAATCTGTTGTACGATTTCTGACGATGTTAGATTACGAACAAAGCCATTTCGCCCGGACTCACAAAAAATACAACCAACAGGACAACCGACTTGTGTGCTCACGCAAACAGTTCCACCATCTCGCCGCTTGATAAAAACCGTTTCAATGTATTTGTTGTCTTTCAGTTCGTAAACATACTTTTCAGTATCACTGCTTTTGCAAATATTTTTTACCAACATTGATAGATTTTTTTTGCGTGGTAATTGCTTATATAATTCTTCATATAAGGCTTTTGCTTCATTCTCGCCAATAACTTCCGACATTTCTTTGTAAGTAAATCCGTATGGATCATTCCGTACTTCCGCAGGCGTATATTTAGGTAAACGTTTCATTTTTATATCCTTTCTTCTAAATAATAAAAGTTTGTTTTTCTGTATTTTTGATTACAATCTCTAATTTTTCTACATCAATGATATGCGTCAATTTGCATTTAGGGCAGAAAAGAGGAAAATCTTTTAATACAGTATTATGAAATACTTGAACTCTCGTCTTTCCGTTACAAATCGGACATTTTATCCAATATTTTTTAAGCATTATATTTCACTCGTCCTTTTTACACAAAAAAATGCAGGTCAATCCTCAACATGAGCATTGACCTGCATTTATAATGCACAGAGCAGTACAACAAAACTAAGGCATAGCTTGCACTATGTCTATACTATATCTATACGTCGTTAGTTTTTTGTATAGCATCCGCAAAATAAGCATGACAAAAAAGCCCATGTTGAAAATGGGAAAATCCTTTTTTTCAATGCTTATCTAATACGCATGCTATGCAACATAAACGCCGCCTCCTTTTACATAAATTTTATTTTATCAGAAAATCAGTCTACTGTCAATACACAACAGGAAGTATTTAACCTAATGATATGAATTGTGTGGACATATCCAAAAAGAAAGGTGAACTGTAAAATGTAACAGGGTGAATGAAAATGGCAAAAAGACCCGTACCATTGTACGACTTTAAGGCTTTCGGGGCAGCTATAAAAGCCGCGAGAAATGAATACGGCGAGAGCCGCAAAAAGGTAAGCGACGAGTTATATATTTCCCCGCGCTACCTTGCGAATATCGAGAACAAGGGACAACAGCCGAGTTTACAGGTATTCTATGACCTTGTAACCCGGTATCATATTTCGGTAGATCAATTTTTCTTCCCGAACAGCAATGCGGAGAAATCCACCGGGCGGCGGCAGCTTGACGCGCTGCTGGACGGTATGAGCGATAAAGGCATACGGATTGTAACCGCAACGGCAAGGGAGATAACAGAAGTCGAACAAGCAGAGGACTAACCTCACAATATGGGAAGCAGGAGATTGCAGCGCATAGGGGCTGCAATCTTTTTTTGCGCCAAATTAGAAAGAGAGTGCAACAAACGCTGCCTTTGAAACGGGATAAGGAGTAGATAGCAAGCACAGCAAACGAGTACCCGTTTGCGAAAAGTGCTTGTTGGGATAATCCCAAACCCTTATACCGAAAGGCGGTGCGGAAATGGAAAACCGAAAGAGAAATATACAGATGAAGTTTTACGTTACGGAAGAAGAAAAGCGGCTGATCGACGAGAAGATGAAGCAGCTTCCCATAAAGCAGTATGGGGCATACTTCCGTAAAATGGCGATAGACGGGTATATTCTTGTCGTTGACCGAAGCGACACAAAAGCATATATCCGGGAACTGCAAGCGGTGAGCCGGAACATCAACCAGATTGCAAAACGCGCCAATGCGACGGGGACGGTTTACAGGCAGGATATAGAGGACATTAAAAAGGCGGTGGACGAGATATGGCGGTTACAAAGACGCACCCTATTAAATCAACCTTAAAGGCTGCGATAGACTATATCTTAAATCCCGAAAAGACAGACGGGAAGCTGCTTGCGTCCTCTTTCGGCTGCGGGCTGGAAACCGCCGATATTGAGTTTGCATGGACGCGGGAAGCTGCCGGAGATCGCGGCACACATTTAGGGCGGCACTTGATACAATCCTTTGCGGTGGGAGAAACCACACCGGAAGAAGCGCACAAAATCGGCATGGAACTTGCCGGGGCGGTATTAGGCGGCAAGTATGAGTTTGTTTTGACAACTCACGTCGATAAAGACCATCTGCATAATCACTTGATTTTCAACGCGGTTAGCTTCGTTGACTACAAAAAGTACCATTCCAACAAGCAAAGCTATCACTTTATCCGGCGCACCAGCGACAGGATATGTAAAGAGCATGGGCTATCCGTCGTCGTACCGGGACAGGACAAGGGAAAAAGCTATGCAGAATACACCGCCGAAAAGCAAGGGACAAGCTACAAAGCAAAGCTGAAAACGGCGATAGATACTCTCATTCCCCAAGTGAAAGATTTTGACGAACTGCTGCGCCGCTTGCAGGAAATGGGGTATGAAATCAAACAGGGCAAATACATTTCCTTTCGCGCTGCCGGACAGGAACGGTTTACCCGCACAAAGACGCTCGGCGCGGCCTATACGGAAGAAGCGATAAAGGAGCGTATCAAGGGCGTGTATGTTGCCAAAACAAAAACGCTGCGGGAAGATAAGAAAATCCGGCTTGTCGTCGATCTTGAAAACAGTATCAAAGCCCAACAGTCGGCGGGCTATGAACGGTGGGCAAAAATCCATAATCTGAAACAGGCTGCTAAAAGCATGAACTTCCTAACCGAAAACAAGATTGAGTATTATAGCGAACTTGAAAGCAAGATAGCCGATATTATGACCGCCCATGACGCGGCGGCAAGGGCGGTTAAGGACGTAGAGCAGCGTATGTCTGATTTGTCGCTGCTTATCAAGCACACGACCACATACCGACAATTAAAACCGATTTACGAGGAATACAAGAAGTCGCGGGACAAGGAAAAGTATCTGCGGGGGCATGAAAGCGAAATTATCCTGTTTGAAGCTGCGGCAAGGGCATTAAAGGAAATGCAGATAAAGAAGCTGCCCGATCTCGCCGCGCTGCGCAAGGAGTATAGCAGCTTAAACGACAGAAAAAGCAAATTGTATGAGGATTACCGCCAAGCGAAAAAGCAAATGCAAGAATACGGCATTGTCAAAAAGAACGTCGATAGTATTCTTTACCCGTCCCAAAGCAGGGCGCGGGAGCAGGAGCGATAAGGCGCAAAACATGGGGTGGCAAGTGGAACGTTAAGGGCTGAAAACGCCTGTGTTTCTGCGGCTTCCAGCGCGGGGAAACAGCATAGACGATAAAGTATATTCAAACCCGCAAAAACGGCTTTCTAATTGTCCACGCAAGGACAAAAAAAGAACAGGGGCGCGGTGCCGGAAATCGGCAACCGCGCCCCTGTTTTCTATGGGCTATTCCTCGTCGGTCAAGATAAACTCCCTTTCGGAAAACTCGCTGTCCGTCATGGCTTGCAGCTTGTTCACCGCTGCGGCGGCAAGCTGGCGCATATCCTCGTCCATGTAGGGCATGGCGGCAAGGATATTTTCAAGCGTTGTTTCCCGGCTGTCCTCGGCGTAGATCGCAACAATGTTTTCTTCCTCAATGGTAAAGCGGGTATTCATGCTATCAAACCTCCAAATCCTTTTTATGCTCTTTCTGTTTATCTTTCGGCTGCTGCGCCGCCTGTTTCTTGTATTCGTCCAGCTTCTTCAAAATGGACGGTTTTTTCTGCGGCTGTTCCCGTTTCTCGGCTTTTACCGCTTTTGCAAGGTCGGTAACGGAAATCGCTTCCCCCGCCTTTGCCCGCTGCTCAAAATCTGCAACGGTGGGCGTTTGCGGCGTATTGTTGATAAGCCCGTCAAAATTGTTGTCGTTCTGCTCTATGGTGTCCTCGACGTGCTTTAAGGGATTATCCCGCTGCGGCTGCTCGGCGGCTATGGCATAAGCCTGTGTGCCATTCCCCATAATGAGATACTTCCCGTCCTCCGACGCATGGTGAAAACCAAATCCCGCCGCTTCGATCTGTTCACGGCTCATATCGGTAATATGAAAATTGCCCCTCGGCGTTCTGACGGTTTCACCCGTCAAAAGGCTGTCGGGGGTCGCTTCCGGCTGCTGCTTTTCAAGCTGCCCGTCCTTGTAGGAATATCCTTGCGCCGCGATTGCTTCAAGGGTCTTGCCCGTAACGTCGCCATAAATCCGCTTGTCTGCGTCAACCAGCATTTGCAAAGTGTCTTGTACGGTGTCGGACAAGGCTTGCTGCTGTTCGGGCGGCAGCTTGTCAAATACGGGGGTCTGCTGCTCCTGCAAAAACTCCGGCACTTGCTGAAAACCGATACTGTCTACATAGTGGGCGGTGTCCTCGTCGTTCTGATGAAGCACAACAATGTCGGAAACGGAAAGGCTATGCCCCTTGAAATCGGCGGGGTGGTCGATATTAAACCTTTCCCAAATGTCGCCCAGCGTCATATCCTTTGTAAGCGGTGCAGTATAGACGAGTTCATAATTTACCCGGTCAATGGTAAGTCCAGCCGCTTGCAGACGGTCATAAGGCTCAAAGCGCAAGTCCCTTGTTTCGTCCCCGCGCTTTAACTGATAAATGGAAAAGGTATCGCCCTGCTCCTGCTCGGCTTGCCGCTGCTGCTGCAACTCGGTAAAATGCCCCTCAATCTCGGTAATGAGTTCCTTTGCGGTGGTCTGTATTGTTTCAAGGGACGCTTTTAACTCGGTCATTTCCTTGCCGCTGCTCCAACCAGCCACATAGCCGAAAGAGTAATCGGAAGTATCAAGGCCGAAATGCTGGCAAACCGTATAAGCGACGCTTTCCGCTTCTACCTCGCAGGTATGGCGGTCAACGCGGTTTTGCTGCTCCGGCGGGGCGTTTAAGTCTACGTCGTGCAGCTTCGCATGGGCGATTTCGTGAATGGCGGTCTTTACCGCCTGTAATTCACTCACGCCCTCTTTGATTGCAATACGCTTGTCGGTCAAACTGAAATACCCATTTGCGCCGTTTGTGATCTGCTCAAATGCAATCGGGACGGGGGACGCTTTTTCAAGGGCGGCGAAAAAATCCTCGTACTGCTCCACATCGGCAAGCAGCGGTTTAACGGAAAGGTCGGGAAACTCCTTGCCCTCGGTCTGCGAAATATCAAAGACGGTTATAACCTTAAAGGCGGGGACGGTGATTTCCTTTTCTTCCTTTACCACTTTTCCCTCGCGGTCAAGCATGGGCTTTCTCGTTTCGGGGTCGATTTTATCAACCAGCTTTTTCACCTTGTAGGGCGCGGGGGCAAAGATTTTAATGCCTTTCTCGCCTTTCTTTACATGGCGGTCAAACTCTTTCTGCCATTGTGAATAGCCCTTTACCAAATTGCCGCCCTGCATGGCAATTAGGATAGTGTTATTCAAGCTGTAATCGTGAAACTTCGACATGGCAGTAAGAAACTCTTTGTAGCGGTCGCTGTCAAAAATCGCCTGTACGCCCTGTTCCAAACGCGCGGTGATCTCCTTTACCTTTTCGGCGGGCTTTTCGGAAGTAAGGATAATGGGGACGACGGGGCGGGGCTGCTGCGGCTCTGCGGCCTGTGCGTCTGCTTGCTGCGTTTCGGCTGCGTCCATATAGGCTTTGTCCTGTTCGCCGCGCTCCGGCTGCGGGTAACTCATAATGCGGTATTCTTCCGGCACTTCGCGCCCCTCAAACTGCCGTTCCCACTCGTCGCCGCTTTCCACGATATAGCCGTACTCGGTAAACGCGCCTTTTTCCTGCGCGGCAGCGTTCCTGCCAAAAGTAGAAAGGTCAATGCCGCCTTTCCATTCTTCGGGCATTTGTACCATGCCGGATTGATTTAAGTAATAGTCGCCCAAATCGTGGTAGTTATGTACTTCGGGGATATGGACGTAGAAATCCACGTTGTAGGTGAAGTCAATTACCTGTCCAATATTTGCAAGCCCGTTTTTCTGCTGCAAGGCTGCGTTCAGCTTGCCAACCTCGGCGGGGTCAAGCTGTTCGAGCCGCGCCGCAAGAAAATTGAGTTCGTCCACGTCGGCGGCGCATACCATTTCATAAGGCAAGGCAATATGTTTCTCCGGGTCGTCGGAATAGCCGCGAATGGAAAAATCCTGCGGGTTGTCGGCGGTAATGCCGACGTTCCGCATAGCTTCGTGCAACTGCTCCTTTGTGGCGGGCATATCCAGCCAATAGCCGCCGGGGTCGCCCGCGTCAAAGCGGCTGCGGTTGCCTATCATAATAGAAAACTGTTCGCTCATGTGTTCACGCTCCTTTTCCTGCCCGGTATTTTCGGGGATAGCTGCCGCCTGTTGCTGCTGCGGGGGTTCTTCGCCCTCTATGGTGTAGTCCGGCATGAGCATACCGTTTACTTTGAAATAGTCGGCGTACTCCTGCGGGATAGGCGGGGAGATTTCCGTAAACAGACGGTCATACGCTTTGATACGCCCATTCAGATACTTTTCCATAGCTGCCTTGTCGGTGAAAACCTTTCTATCTTGTCCGGCAATCTTCGCTTGGGTTCTGCTTGGGCTGTTGGTGCGCACGCTCCATGTAAGCGTCCATGAATACGGGATAGATTTCTGCGCTTCTTTGTCGTAGCGGGTATTCTCGTAAATGTAGTAATTCATCTGATATACCCGGTTGCTGCGAATATGGCGGTTATGCTCGGTGGTCTGCCACTCGTTAGCGGTGTGCTGGACGTGCGGCGTTCTCACATATTCAAGTGTTTTATCCAGCAAAAGCGTTCTTCCCGCCTGTTCTTCCCATGCGGCGGCGCGTTCTTTAAGGTCGTCAAAAATCGCCTGTTCTGCCGCCGCGCTTTCGCTGCGCATGGAAAGTAGCTGCGCAATCGGCAAGGAAGCATAAGGGGCAATCTCCCTGTCCTTTGCTTCAAAATATATCCGGCGTTCTATCCGCATGGTTTCGGCGGTTTCCAATTTGTCATGGTCGTATGAGGAATACGGCATATTCTTTCATCACGTCCTTTCTCGGTCATATAAGGGTTTGGGACTATCCCAACAAGCAAAATGCCCGCGCTCTCTATGGGAAGCGCGGGCATTTCTCGCAAACGGGTACTCGTTTGCTGTGCTTGCTATGTAGTTGTTTTTATCCGTAAACGCCTGTTTCTCTCGCTTTGGGCTTTCTGTCTGCGGCGTATCTTTGCCGCGCAATCGGGGCAGTATTTCGCCCGGTTGCTGCCCGCCGCAAACGTGCTGCCGCATACCGCGCAACGCTTCAAATCGGTTTCCCCGCTGCGGGTGATCTGTTCGCAAAGCTGCCTGTCGGCGGGTAATACCGCTTCGCGGAAATAGCGGCATAGCAGCGAATAGCTGATACTCTGCACACAAACGCAAGTTTCCCCGTCGTCCAGCAGCAGACAATTCCCGCAATCGTTGTTTGCACAAGCGGCGCGGGTCATTTTCTTTACGGCGCGGTATTGCTTTTCATCAAGCCTTATCATTTTCGGTTCTGCTCGACGCGGAAGTTTACATACTTGCCGCCTGTGTCGGCAAGCAGCACAACTCCGTCAAAGGTCTTTCCCGTCTTGGTCGAGTACATACCTTTGATTTTTACCTTTCCGTCTTTCAAAAGGGCGGCGGCAATCGCCTTTGTGAAAGCCTTTTTGCGCTGCTCAAAAAAGCGGTCATTCTTCCACATCACAAAGCTGCAAGCCCTGTCGGAGCAGTAAAAGTTTTTCTTGCCCTCGTAAACCGCCGCGCCGCAACGGGGGCAAGTGCCGATTGCTTCCCGCTGCGGGGTAAACAGCTTCGCTTTATCCTCGGAAATCGCGGAATAGGTCTTGACAAGCCCCGCTGTCATTTCCTCAATGCTGCGCATGAAATCGTCCGGGCTGTCGCTGCCTTTGGCAATCCCGGTAAGGCGGGTTTCCCATTCTGCCGTAAGCTGCGGGGACGTAAGGACTTCGGGCAGGATAGCGGCAAGGTTATACCCGTCCTTTGTGGGGATTAGCTTTTTGCCCTTGCGCTCGGCAAAGCCCGCGCTAATGAGTTTTTCAATGATACCCGCCCGCGTTGCGGTAGTGCCTAACCCTTTGCGCTCTGCGTCCTCCGGCGTTTCTTCCTTGCCCGCGTTCTCCATAGCGGACAGAAGCGTATCTTCGGTAAATGCCTTTGGGGGCTGCGTGTAACGCTCGGAGATCTCCGCTGCCGGATTGTCAAAGGTCTGCCCCTCGGCAAGCGGCGGCAAAACGGTTTCCGGCTCTGCGTCCTCGTCCTGTTCCTCGGACGCGGCGCGGGACAGCTTTTCAATCTCACGCCACCCCTCGCAAAGCGTCGTCTTTCCCTTTGCGGTAAAGGTATAACCGCCGCAAGAGATAACCGCCGTAACCGCTTCATATTCATAGGGCGCGGCTGCGGCGCAAAGCAGCTTCGCGCATACAAGGGTCATAAGTTTTGTTTCGCTGTCGGTAAGGGAAGAAAAGCCCGTTTTCAAAAACTCGGCTGTCGGCAAAATAGCGTGGTGGTCGGTTACTTTGCTGTTGTCGCAAACCCTTGTAAGGTCTGCTTGCAGCTTCACGTCCCGCATAAAGGGAAGCAGCGAACAAAGCCCGGTAATGAGTTCCTTTGTGCTGCGCTGCATATCGGAAGTGATATATTTGCTGTCGGTGCGGGGATAGGTCAAAAGCCGCTTTTCGTAGAGGGCTTGCGCATAATCAAGGGTCTGTTTCGCCGTAAACCCGTACAGGCGGTTGGCTTCGCGCTGCAACGCGGTAAGGTCAAACAGCTTCGGCGGTGCAACGGTCTTTTTCTCTTTTTTGAGGGAAGTACAAACGGCTTGCGATTTCTCGCAAGCCGCTTTCATCTGCTGCGCCGCCGCTTCTTCGTTCAGCCTTTCGGACAAAGCCGAAACACCGCCCGCGTCCAGACGGACAACATGATATTTTTCTTTCTTAAAGCTGCTGATCGCATAGTCGCGGTTTACCAGCATGGTAAGGGTGGGCGTCTGCACTCTGCCGACATTCAGCGTTTTGTGATAGAGGATAGAGAAAAGGCGGGTCGCGTTAATCCCGACAAGCCAATCTGCCTTTGCTCTGCAAAGCGCGGATTGATAGAGGTTGTCATAGCTGCGCCCGTCTTTGAGGTTTGAAAAGCCCTCGCGGATTGCGCTTTCTTCCATGCTGCTAATCCAAAGGCGGGAAAAGGGCTTTTGGCAATTTACCTGTTCGTAGACAAATCGAAAAATGAGTTCTCCCTCGCGCCCGCTGTCGCACGCATTGACAATCTCGGAAACGTCGCTGCGCTGCATAAGGTCTTTGAGTACGGAAAACTGCTGCTCCTTGCCGCTGGCAACGGTAAACTGCCAATCCTGCGGGACAATGGGGAGATCGTCATACTTCCATTTTCGGTACTGCTCGTTGTAGGTTGCCGCGTCTGCAAGGCTAATCAAATGCCCGATACACCACGACACAAGGTAGCCGCTGCCCTCAAAATATCCGCTGCGCTTTTCATTCGCGCCAATAACGGCGGCAATCGCCGCCCCGACACTCGGTTTCTCTGCAATTACAAGTTTCATACTTCCTCGTCCTCCTGCTCGGTTTCTAATTCTTCCTCGTCGTCCTCGTCAAAATCGAGATCGTCAAGGTTGCTGCTGCCTTTTGCCGCGTCCTTTTTGGGCTTCATAATCTTAAAGTAATAGAACGCGCCGCCGCTTACTGCGGCAAGAAGCAGCACGACAAGCAGAATAGCACCGCCCATGCCGCCGCCTTTATCTTCCTCCGGCTCCGGCTGCTCGGTTTCTTCCGGCTCCGGCTCGGCTTCCTTGCCCGCGCACTCGCTCATATTGACGCTGCAAACGGGGCAATCGGTGTTGACGCTTCCGGCAACGCATTTTTCAGTACAGCTACAAGCGGGGGCTTCGGTCTGTTCGTCCTCCATAAGCTGCAAAAGGTCTTTTTCATCAACTTGATTGAGGAAATGGACGGTGTTTTCTCCGTCCTCGGCGCGGTCAATGATGATGTAAAAATAGTTTCCGTTTTTCGTAACGACGGTAATAAACTGCTTATCGCCGGACGCTTCGCCCGTTATGTCGTCCACAAGGCTCATGTTGCCCTCCGGCGTTAAAGGCTGCGGCTCATAGCCGCCCGTCGTTTCTTCCGGCTCGGTTTCGGTTACGGGGGTAGGCGGCTCGTCGCTCACGTCACCGCCGCCCGCAAAAGCGGTAACAGAAAAGCCGCCCATGAGTACAAGGGCGGCAAGCAAAGCGGTAACGCTGCGGAACAGTTTTTTATGCTTCATCTTCGGTTTCCTCCTGTTCGTCGGTATAGTCTGCGTCCGGCTGCGGCAAAGCAATTTCGCCGCTGGCGTAAGCGGAGAGGAACGCGGCAAGCTGCGCCCCGTCAAGGTGTACCGCTTTCACCATTTGAACGATCTGCGCATTTTCTTCCTCGATTTTCTGCGCTTCAAGGTCTTTCAGTCTTTTTTGGTATTCAAGGATTTTCGCCCTCGTTTTCTCAATATCCCGTTCGATACGGTCAAGTTTCGTGTTTGCCATAGAAATAAACTCCTTTCAAAGTCAGTTGTAATGTAGCCGCCCATAGGCGTAAAAATGGGATTGCCAATAGCTTGTATCAAGTTTTGCGTATTGTATCGGGTCGCCACAATGCAGCATGACGGGGCTTCCGTCCCCGTCCTCGCCAACGTAGATACCCACATGAGATACGCCCGGTGTGTCGTATGTACCCGTAAAGAA
Source organism: Hungatella sp. SB206 (assembly GCF_051132295.1). NCBI lineage: Bacteria > Bacillati > Bacillota > Clostridia > Lachnospirales > Lachnospiraceae > Hungatella > Hungatella sp. SB206. The sequence goes on from NZ_CP096603.1 coordinate 3,092,205, forward strand.
AACCAAATCCCCCGGCTGCGGGTTGGAAACGCGGGTTGAAATGTTGTAAAGCCCCTGTGCCCCAAGTCTGCCCGTATTGTATAGGCCGCTGTTCGTCAGCACATAGCTAACAAAACCGCTGCAATCAAAAGAGGTTTCCGGGCTGCTGCCGCCCCACACATAAGGAAAACCGACATACTTTTCCGCTTCCTCAATGAGCCGCGCAAACTGTTCATCTTCCAGATAGGCGGGCGGGATTTCATAATCCGCTGGCGGGTTTTCATAGTATTTTGAAATATAGCCGGATTGCGGGAAAAGGTCGGGTCTGTTCCCAAGCGACGACATATACATAGCGTACATGGATAGCTGTTCCTCGCCCATAATGTAAACGGGAACATGGGAGAGGTTGAAGTTTTCCAAATCCACATTGAGAATGTAATAGTTATAGGCTACTTCAACGTCGTATTCGTTGCCCTCGCTGTCCGTCCGCGTTTCGGTGCGGTAGCGTACCTCGACTTCCTCCGTAACCGTCAAGATATACTGTTTATCAAAGAGCATTTCAAGGGTGCTTTGCGCTTCATCGAGAGTAAACACGCCCTCATGCCAAGCGGAGAGGATAGAGATTAGCACATACGGGTCATGCTCGATCTCGTCAGCCGTTACCCGGTATTCGTCATAGCCGGGGTATTCGCTTTCGATGTTATCCAGCATATCCTGTAACTCGGCTTCCATAGCGACATACGCGCTTTCTGCGCCTGTAATATCCGCGTCCTCGGAGAGATAGGACGACGCAATCAAGCCGCTTCCGCTGTTGCCGCCGAACAGGGAACAAGAGGACAAACCGCCGAAAAACAGAAGCACGATAAAGGCAATCCCGCCCACGATCAAACAGCCTTTCCAATGCCGGACGACAAAGAACGTCGCCCGTTTGGTTTCCTGCGCCGTTTTCTTTGCTGCCTTTGCGGTGGCTTCGGCGGTCTTTTTCACCTTGCCGCCCGTTTTCAACGCCTTTGCATACTGCTTTTTAATGCGCTGCTTTTGCCAAAAACGGGAAATCGGGTTAGAGTGCGCAAGGGCGGGGTTATCATGCAGCGCCTTTTGATAGAGAAAATCGGCGTTTGCCTTTGCTGCCTTTTTCTCGGCTGCTGCCGCCGCCCGGTAAGGTTTCAGCTTATGGCTGCGTATGCCGCGTTTTACTGCCCGCGTCGTCATGCCGCCCGCTTTCTCGCCCACAAGTTCTATCCTGTGTCCGCTTTCCACACCGACGTTTTCTTTCTCCACCTCATAGATTTTTCCATGTACGGCGGCGTCCAATTCCTGCGCCGGACGGGATAACGGGTTATGACGCAACTTGCCGTTTGGGGGCTTATCCGTTTTTTCAAAAGCAAGGCGCGTCTTTGCTTTGCCTTTGGCTTCGTCAAAAACGCGCTCTTTCTTGATTTTGGTCTGTTTGGGGATAGCTGCCCGCGCTTTGTCTAAACGGTCAGCCGCCGTATCGGATTTTTTGATTGCCTTTTGCAGGTCCGGCGTTGCCCGTTCCGCTTCGGAAAACTGCAAGCGGGAAGAATGGGTTTTAGGCTGCGCCGCGTCAAGGGCTTTTTTCTCCGCGCCTTTTGCTGCGTGTCGCTCAATCTCTGCGCCGATATGCTGCACAACCTTTTCCGCTGCCGCGCCTGCGGGGGCTGAATAGTTTTCCTCCTGCGGCCTTTCGCTGATACTGGACGTTTCGCCCGTCGTGAGGTTTTCCGCAACCGCACCGTCGCGGGTCATTTTCTGCGTTACCTTGTCCGGGGCTTTCCATTCCTTGCTCATGGGCTTTCACCTCCAATCCGCTGTTTCGCAAGGTTACAGTATTCGGGGTTGATCTCAATACCAATATAGCGGCGGTCAAGGCTTTTTGCCGCCGCTGCGGTGGTTCCGCTGCCTAAAAACGGGTCAAGGACAATCCCGCCGACGGGACAGCCCGCCAAAATGCACGTTTCCGCAAGTTTCGGCGGGAAAGCTGCGAAATGCCCGCCGCGATAGGAAGCTGTGTTGATCTGCCAAACGTTGCGGCGGCTGCGGACGGGGCATATCAACTCATCGGCGTATGCGCCCTTTTCGCGGGGGCGGTTGATTTTCTGCGGTTGGTTTTGCCCCGGAACAGTAACGTTATACTTGTTTCCTTTGCTAACTCCGCTTTTCAGCCGACCCGCCGTTGTGAGGGCTATCGGCTCGGCTACCGCTTGCCAATCGTAAAAATACTTCTTTGACTTGGTAAGCAGAAACACATATTCATAGCAGCGGGTCGGCCTGTCCCGCGTGCTTTCCGGCATGGGGTTCCCCTTATGCCAAATGATAGAACTGCGCAAATACCAACCGTCGCCCCGCAAGGCAAGGGCTACAAGCCACGGAATACCGATTAGGTCTTTCGGCTTGCAGCCGGGGGCGCGGTGGTTTACCGCCACTTGCTGCCCGTTCCTGCCTTTGGGGTATTTCGGGTCTTGGTGGTCGGCTTTGCTGCCTGTGCCGCAATAAGTGTCCGCGATATTCAGCCAACAAGTACCCTCCGGCGTAAGCACCCGCTTTACCTCATGGAAAACCGCCGTAATGCGGGAAACATATTCCTCCGGCGTTGCTTCCCGCCCGATCTGCCCGTCTGTGCCGTAATCGCGCAAAGCATAGTAGGGCGGGGACGTTACGCAACAATCCATACAGTTATCCGGCAAGGTTTGAAGTACCTGCAAGCTGTCGCCGCAATAGATTTTGTCCGTTTCTATCCTCATGCCGACACCTCGCCGGGTTTGGTCGTCATGACGCGATAGAGTTCTGTATTTTGCGGGAAACGGTCAATAAAGGGCAAAATCACGTTGCCGTAGAAAATAAGCCCCTCGCCCGCTTCGGAATGGGTTACATAGGTCATTTGCTGCTGCGAAATGTTAAGCTGCTTTGCAAGGATTTCCCTGTCGCCCTGGGCTTGGTTGAGCATATACACAAAGTCCGAGTTTTCAAAGATGTTCTCCACCTCGCGGGACGACAACAAATCTTTCACGTTTTGGGTGATACCTGTCGGAATACCGCCCCACTTTCTAAAACGCTTCCAAATCTCAACGCTGTACGCTGCGGTCTGTTCCTCTTTGAGCAGCAAATGAAACTCGTCGATGTAATACCGCGTCGCCTTGCCCTCGCTGCGGTTTACCGTTACTCTGTTCCATACTTGGTCTTGGACGATAAGCATACCGACTTTTTTAAGCTGCGTACCGAGTTCCTTAATATCAAAGCAGACAAGGCGGTTATGAATGTCAACGTTTGTCCTGTGGTTAAAAATGTTCAAGCTGCCGTTTACATAGAGTTCCAATGCCGCCGCGATACGCTGCGCTTCCTTTTCCGGCTGCTTCTTGATTTCGTCGTAGAGGTCGCCCAAAATCGGCATATTTTTAGGCTTCGGGTCGGCAAGGTAGTTGCGGTACACGCTGATAACAGCGCGGTCAATCAAGGTCTTTTCAACAGCTTCCAGCCCGTTTTTACCTCCCATAATCAACTCACAAAAGGAAAGGATAAAATCGCTCTTTAAGGCTATGGGCGTGTCGCCCTCGCTGTAATTGAGGTTAATATCCATAGGGTTAATGTACTGCGTGCTGTTCTGCGAAACCTTGATAACCTGTCCTTTCAAACGTCCGACAAGGGGATAATATTCGGCTTCGGGGTCGCAAATGATAATGTCGTCGGACGTGATAAGAAAAGCGTTTGTGATTTCGCGTTTTGCAGAAAAACTTTTGCCGCTGCCCGGTGTGCCGAGTATCAAGCCGTTGGGGTTTTTCAGCTTCTTTCGGTCGCACAAAATCATGTTGTTGGAAAGGGCGTTTAAGCCGTAATACAATGCTTCGCCGCTTTGGAACAGCTCTTGCACCGTAAAGGGAACGAAAACGGCGGTGCTGCTGGTCGTCAAGCCGCGCTGGATATGGATAAGGTTTTCCCCCAACGGGATAGAGGACATAAGCCCCTGTTCCTGCCGGTAGTCAAGGCGGGTCAAAATGCAGTTGTATTTCTGTGCGATTGCCGCCGCCCCAAATACTTCGTTATCCAATTTCTGCTTGGTATCTGCAAGGTTTAAGACAAGCAGCGTGAGCAGAAACATTCTTTCGTTGCGGCTCTGCAAATCGCGGAGTAGGTTTTTTGCTTCCCCGCCGTAGGTGGCAAGGTCAGACGGAATAATATCCATGTCGTAGCCGCTGCGGATTGCTTTCTTTTGTTCCTCAATCTTCATGCGGTCAAGGTCGGTGATCTTGCGCTTAATCGTCTTGATTGCTTCGTTGTGGTCGATACTCTGAATGTGCAGATTAACGATAATCCCGTTTTCCGCGTCCATGAAGTCGGCAAGCATACGGTCGGAGAGTTCCGGCGCGACGATCTGCAAAAAGGAAACCGCACCAAACTTGCCGCCCATTTGAAACATTCGCCCGTCGCCAAATCGGAAAGAGGACGGGGCGATAAAGTCCTTGACGGAAAGCCCACTTGCGGGTAGCCATTCCCACGCAAAGTTAAAGCGTTCCCCGTCCGGGTGAAAAATCCCATGCAGCACTTCAAGACGCTGTTTCCCGTCCAATACCCGCGCCGCCGCGCCGATCACCTTAAAATGGTTGAGGGTGTCCGTTTCAATGCGGGCAAGACGCGCCCGCGCCGATCTAATGTCCTTTGCTTCAACGGTAAAGGTGAGAAACTTGGTTTTGATAAGCCCGTTGTTTCCGCGTTCAAGCTGCGTCCTAAGCATTTCGGTGTATTCTGCTCTGATACTGTCGAAGTCGTCATTCTGCGGTGCAATCGTGATACTGTTCTTAAAATCGTCCTTGTTCGCATGGCGGCTGATTAGGGAAAGCTGCACGCTGATAGAAGCGTCGAACGAGTTATACATATCGCAAAGGGCTTCAAAAATGGCGGTTTTGTCGTCCGGCTGCGCAAGCTGATAATTTATATCCTCAAACTCAATGCACTTGGAATACCGCCCGTTTGCAAGGCGGCAAATCCCGTCCTTATACATTCGCTCAAACGGTATGCTGTCCTGCGCCGTATGGGGCTTCCCGTCGCCCTTTGCCTGTCGGATAAGGGTATCTATCTGTTTTCTTTCCTGTCGGGAAAGTTTACGCTTTTCGTTTTGGGTGTTTTTCTTTTCCTTTGACAATCGCCCGTACCTCCTTATCTAATTGCTCTTGCCGCGCAAGGGCGGCATAAAAATTGTTGGTCTGATAAGGTCGCTCTTTGGGGCGAAGAAACTTCACTTCCACAAATTGCCGAATAATCACTTCCAGCGGTTGCCCGTTTTTCTCGTACATGGCAAGCAAAAACATAGGCAGCATGGCAAGCACCATGCACAATGCCGCTGCGCTCGTTCCAACGCTGCCTTTTACCAAAAAGAACAGCGGCAGTCCGATTGCTACCGCCGCGCTGAAACAAATTAGCTGTCGTTTGGTAAGGTTGAACATTACCTTGCTTTTGATTTTTGTTAAGTCCTTTGGGACGGTTACATACGCCATTTCAAACCTCCTTTCTGCCCGGAATGTAATCTTCAAAGCGGGGAACAGCATAGAAAAGCCGCTTGTTGTTTACCCACCGTTGCAAATGGCGGGTAACAGGCGGGGCGGTTGGACGCTCGTAAATCATCACATACGGGTCAAAGCCCATAGCCCGCAAGGTGTTCACGCGGTATAAATCCTGTTCGTGAGTGCTGCCGTAGTTGGTAAGAACATACACGCGCCGCTGGCGGCTGCTCTTAATAGCTGTCAAATCCAAAAAACGTTGGAAATACCCGGTCAAGTCCTCGTCGGGATTATCCCATGCAAAATGTACCGCTTTTATCCGTACCCGATTTAACAGGCTGACATTATCCCTGTTCACAAGGCGAATATCCAGCCCTTGCGAAAAATCCACCCATGCGCGGCTTCGTATAAGCTGCTCAATGAGATTTTCATGGTCGGGACAGGCAAGCAGATTAGCGTCCATGATTTTTATTTCCGGCTGCCATTTCCAAAACTCGGACAAATCCGCAACCTTAACGCTTTTGCGTCCCTCTTTACCGCTGACAATGCAAAACCCGCAATTTCTCGGACAACCCCGGCTTAAAAAGCCGTAAGCAATCCCGAAAAACTGCGGGTAGATTGAATAATCCGGGTAACTGTGTTCCACTTCCGGCGGCAAGCGGTTTTTCGTGTCGTAGCCCGTACCGCCGAAAATGACCTGTTCCGCGTTGGTAACGGTTATCGTGTCTTTGGAATAGGTGTCCGTAAAGACGCGGCTTTTATATACAAGGTCGTACCGCTCCTTTGTGTTCCACCATTCCACCGTATGCCCCTTTGCTTTATGATACGCGGATAGCTTCATCAAGCAGAGGTTGGGGAAATTATGGCTGTCAACGTCGATTAAGCCGATTTTCAAATCATAACTCACCCCCTTAATGTGCCGAAAAGACGCTCTTTGCAAGGCTCCCTGTTTTGAAAAGGGTAAAGCACAAGAGGACGGTATAGCCCATGCAAGCCCAGATCGCGCCGGATATGTCGTCGGTCGCTGCGATTGTCTGTATCAACACCGCATAAATGCCGACACACACCAAAATCAAAAACGCTTGAAAACCAAGCGCAAGCAAAGATTTTAAGTAATTCTGTCCCATGCTGCCCCATTCGTGATTTACCATTGTTGCCATCGGGATAGGGGCAACGCTCGTTACAAGATATATTTCAATCATGCGCCCATACACCACAAGCATAATGCAGATTGACAGGGCTTTCATGGTAAGCCCTACAAAGAGGGATTGAAACCATAACCCCAAAAGACCGCCCACGCTCATAGCGTCGAGTTTTGCTTCAATGTCGGTAATGACAGTGGTAACGTCTATGCTTGTATCGGATATGATAACCCCCGCGCTCTGATTGACGACGCTCTGCGTAACGTCAAAAACTCCCATGACGATATTCCAAGTATTTGTTACCAGCAGCACCGCAACAAAGGTTTTGAAAATCCATTTGAAAAAAATCCAAGTGTCGAGATCGTGCAGATTGTTTTTTTCAATTACAAGCTGGATTAGTTCATAACACATGACAAAGGTAATGATAACGCCCGCAATCGGTACAATGACGTTTTCCGAAAGGCTGCGTATCATGTTGAATATGCCCGCGTTCCACCCGGCGGGGGTCGTGCCGACTTGCGTTGCAATTTCTCCAACCTCTGTATTTACGCTGTCAAACAAGCCGGAGAGGTTCGATAAAATCCCGTCTGTCAAAATGCCGCGAAACCAATCTTCAATCATCTGCCATATCAAAAGTTAATCCCTCCTTTCCCGCGCCCTCCCGTTTCCGAGAGGGCGCGGCGGGTGGTATTTGTTTTAGGCATTATCCAAAAAGTTTGGAAAGAAGCGGAACAAGGGTGCCGCCGATCAACGCGACGCCACCGCCCGCCATAAGCTGCTTCATGCCCTGGCTCTTTGCGCCCGGATTGTCGTTGCCGTAACCCTCCATGAGGTTGATAGCCCCCCAAATGCCAAGACCTGCGCCAAGCGCGATAACCAAAGTCTGCAATACACCAACTGCGCTGTTAAAGAAATCCATATAAACCTCGCTTTCTGCCGCTTTGCGGCTCAAAAAATGTTGTTGAAAATGAAAATGCCGCCGTTATTCCTCGGCGGCTGCGTCCTCGTCGGACAAATCTATTTCGTATATGTCAAAGGCTTCATCGGGCTTTACTATTGCCGGGCGGGTAGACATATACCGTTCCACATCAAAAGCGTTTTTCTTGTCGAAGTCGGAAAGGTATTTGTAGTTCGGGTGTTTCGTTATATCGTATTTGTCGCTTAAAAAGGGACGTACACCGCGTAGCTGCAAAATACATTTCCCACCGTCCATAACTGCTATTTCGTCCTGTGTCATCAACTCCTTTCCTAATTTTTGATAAGTAAGTCCATGAGAAACCTGCGTGCCGCGATTTTCGGAAGTGTTGAAACTGTCAATTGTTTCCCGTCCCAAGTTATCCGAAATATCCTTTGCATTTTTCCCACGTCCTCCCAAAAACAAGGTGCTGTCGGCATTATCAAGTATGATTTCTGCCGCGTCCTTGTAAATGGCTTTTAGCTGGCTCTGCGATTGCAGAATGATAGAAGCGGACATTTCCCGGCTGCGGATTGTGGCAATCAGTTTATCAAATCGGGGTATCTGTCCGATGTTCGCAAACTCGTCAAGCAAAAAGCGGACGTGAACAGGCAATTTGCCGTTATATTCGTCGTCCGCTTTGTCGCAAAGCAAATTGAAAAGCTGCGATTGCAGCATAGCGATAACAAAATTAAACGTGCTGTCCGTATCGCTCATTATGAGGAAAAGTGCGCTCTTTCTGTCGCCTAACGTGTCAAGTTCTAATTCGTCGTAGGACATGAGATCGCGCAATTCCTTAATATCAAAAGGCGCAAGCCTCGCACCGCAAGAAATGAGGATTGATTTTGCTGTTTTGCCCGCCGCCAATTTATATTTTCGGTACTGCTTCACCGCGAAATGGTCGGGGTCGCGTTCTTCCAAGTCGGCAAACAGCAGATCGACGGGGCTTTGATATTCCTCGTCGTCCTCGCGGGCTTCGCTGGCGTTGATAAGTTCCAACAGGGTAATAAAGTTCATTTCCTCGGCGGGGGCTTCATACCAGATGTAGCCAACCAATGCGCAATACAATAACCTTTCCGCTTTTACCCAAAAATCCTCCGCACTTTTTTCTCCCTCGCCTTTGGTATTCGCTATCAACGTGTTTACCAGCTTCAAAATATCTTTCTCGCTGCGGATATACACAAAGGGGTTGTAGTGCATAGATTTTTTGAAGTTAATCGTATTCAGTACCTTAATGCGGTAGCCCGCCCGTTGCAGCAGCTTCCCGCACTCAATCAAAACCGTACCTTTCGGGTCTGTCAAGACGTAAGAGGAATGAAGCTGCATTAAATTCGGCTTGACGAAAAACCTTGTTTTTCCGCTGCCGCTGCCGCCGATCACGACGACGTTCTTATTTCTTGCGTACTTCGGCTGCTTCGGGCGGCTGTTCATGGTAAGGCGTTCCGTCTGTGTCAAAATGATGTTGTTTTGAAACTCCGGGTCTATGTAGGGCTTAATATCTTCGGCGTTTCCCCATCGGGCAGAGCCGTACTCCGCGCCCTTGCGGTATTTCTTCGCGTTTTTCCCTTTGACATAGACAATCAAGCGGATAATCACCGCGCCGACAATGCCGACAAGCAAATCCAGCGGGTAAATGCTCGGCAAGGCACTTTCAAAGGCTGCGGAAAATCCCTGCGTGATATTCAGTATCTTTGCGGAAATATCCGCGCCGGGGGCAAGCCGCACCGCCTGTCCGACTTTATCAAAGAGATAGACAAAGAACACATAGGGGATATTCGGAAGTATTAGCTTTTTGTAGTTAATCTGCTTCATATCTCGCGCCCCCTGTCCATTTTCTTTACCTTGTCGCGGGCGGCGTTAAGCTGCTTTGCCTTGTCCTTTGCAGCGGCAAGGGCTTTGCGGATAGAGGGCTTTTTCTCCCTGTTCAGCTTCTTTGCGGAAAACTCTTGAAACGCTGCGGTCATAACGTCTGCGTCCCGGCCTTTGAAAAACACAAGGTAGCGGGTCTGCTCGCCCTTAACCTTTTTCAGCGAAAAATCTATGTTGTATTTCTTCGCCGTACTCTCAAAGGCTTTAATATTGCTGTCGGTGATCTCGATGTTGGAAACACCCGCGTTCTGCTTCATAAGCTGCCGCATGGTCTGTTTCCCATGCGCGGGCTTGCTTTTCTGCTCCAAAAACTTTTGGATTGCTTTCTGCAACGCCTGTTCGGTAAGCCGCGCCGCGCCTTTTCCCACTTTGACGTATAGGGCAATCGTTTTTTGGGTTACTTCCTCCTGCAAGGTATCAACTCCTTTCCCGGTAAAATGCGGCTATGCTCATTCGCCGCCGTATAAGTCGTGATTGACAAGGGCGGTATAGTAGCTGTCAATGGTACTCGGCGCGTTGAACAGCACCGCTTTTAGATACTGCTTGATGTTGCGCACTTTGGTTGTGTTCTCCCTCATGCAATCCAAAACAAACTCAATATGGCTGCTGTTCAGCTTCAAAAATTTGGATTTCACCAGTTCGGCGGGGTAGTCGTCCCCGGCAATACGGATTGTCTTTCGCGCTGTGCAGACGGTTTCCAGCATGAGGTCAACAATCTCATTTAGGCGGTCTTTGTCCATTTTGGGGTCTTGAATGAGAATGTCATACTCGATATTGTCCTTGATAATCTCCCTGTAAATCTCTACTGCGCTATTGCTTTTCGCTTCCGTTCTTTTCCTTTCCGGCGGCGAAGCCGCTTCGCCCTGCTCAAAGGGCAAGGGATTTAGGGAATGGAATGGAAAGGAATGGGTACTTGATAAATCAGTAATTGATTTTTCTTTACTTGATATATCTTTATTTAATTGCGTTGGATTTTCCAACGTAGGTTTTTCCTGCGTAGGTTTTTCCAACGTTGGATTTTCCAATGTTGGATTTTCCAACGCAGGTAAATCCAATATAGGCGGCTGTCCGACGCTGGTAGCTGCTTCCGGCTCTCGCGGCTGCGGCTGCTCGTATATGACGTAATCCGCGCCCCGCAAGCGTCCCTTTTCGTCGCGTTCCCGGCTGCGCACGATATATCCGGCTTTTTCGAGTTCCTTTACCGCTTCGCGGATTGCGTCGATCTTCTCCCGGTTGATATGGGATAAGCCCGCAAGGGTATAATCCCAATCCTCCGGCAAGGACAGCATTTGCGAAAGCAAGCCTTTTGCTTTTAAGGACAATTCCTTGTTTCGCAAGTGGTGGTTGCTCATAACGGTATATCCCGTATTTCGCTCCACTCTGAAAACTGCCATTTTTCCTCACTTCCTCTCTTGGTCTGCGTGGACAATTAGAAAGCCGTTTTCGGCTGTTTTGGTATTGCAATATGCCCTTTGCCGTTTTCGCGTCTGCAAAGCCGCATGACACAAGGGCTTTTGCCCGTCTATTTGTCCATGCTGGCGGGCGTTTTCCGCGTCCTTTTGCCGGGGCAATAGGGACACTCTTTGAAAACGCAAAACTCATATTTCCACCCGGGGCGGTAGAAACGGCAAGTGCCGCAATCTTCATCATCTCCGGCACAACCGGATTGATAGCGGTCAAATCCCGGCTTCTGCTGCATGAGCAGTTCAAATGCCCGCTGCTTGCCTTTTATGAAATACATTCCGGCTGTACCTCCTTTCCTGCGGGCATAAAAAAACGGCGTTACTTTCTCCCCAAAAGGGGTTAAGGTAACGCCGCTTGTGTGCGTATTCAGTTTTTAACACATTCCCTGTCTATCCGCTGTCCGCAAAACCATTGATTTTATTAGCTTTTTGCCGCTATCGCTATCACACCTCATTATTTCAAAGACCCGGTTTTCAAGCCATGCTTGCGGACATTGAAGCCGGAAAAGTCGGGACAGTTATCGTAAAGGATATGTCGAGGTTAGGGCGAAACTACCTGCAAGTGGGAATGTACACGGAAATGATTTTCCCACAGAAAGGCGTCCGCTTCATCGCTATCAATGACGGAGTGGACAGCGCACAGGGCGACAATGACTTTGCCCCGCTGCGGAATATCTTTAACGAATGGCTGGTGAGAGATACGAGCAAGAAAATACGGGCGGTAAAACGCTCAAAAGGCATGAGTGGCAAGCCCATCACAAGCAAGCCTGTGTATGGCTACCTCATGGACGAGGACGAAAATTTCATCATTGACGAGGAAGCTGCACCCGTAGTCAAGCAGATATACAACCTCTGTCTTGCCGGGAATGGTCCGACCAAGATAGCCCGTATGCTCACAGAGCAGCAAATCCCCACGCCGGGAACGCTTGAATACCGCAGGACGGGCAGCACCCGCCGCTACCACCCCGGCTATGAGTGCAAGTGGGCGACCAATACCGTAGTGCATATCCTTGAAAACCGGGAATACACAGGCTGTCTGGTAAATTTCAAGACAGAAAAACTTTCTTACAAAGTCAAGCACAGTGTAGAAAATCCCCCGGAAAAGCAAGTGATTTTCGAGAACCACCACGAGCCTATCATAGACACCCAAACATGGGAACGGGTGCAGGAGCTTCGCAAACAGCGCAAACGCCCAAACCGCTATGATGAAGTGGGCTTGTTCTCCGGCATACTGTTCTGTGCGGACTGCGGTAGTGTCATGTATCAGCAGCGATACCAGACGGACAAGCGCAAGCAGGACTGTTATATCTGCGGCAACTACAAGAAACGCACCCATGACTGTACGGCGCACTTTATCCGCACCGACCTCTTGACCGCTGGCGTACTCTCCAATCTGCGGAAAGTGACAAGCTATGCGGCAAAGCATGAAGCCCGGTTTATGAAGCTCTTGATTGAGCAGAACGAGGACGGGGGCAAGCGCAGGAACGCCGCCAAGAAAAAGGAGCTGGAAGCCACCGAGAAACGCATAGCCGAGTTATCCGCTATTTTCAAGCGGCTGTATGAGGACAGCGTGACCGGGCGCATATCAGACGAGCGTTTCACAGAGCTGTCGGCAGACTATGAAGCAGAACAACGGGAGCTGAAAGAAAGAGCCGCTGCTATCCAAGCGGAGCTTTCCAAAGCACAGGAAGCCACCGTGAACGCAGAAAAGTTTATGAATGTTGTTCGGCGGCATACCAGCTTTGAAGAACTTACCCCTACTCTGTTGCGGGAGTTTGTAGAGAAAATCGTTGTGCATGAGTGCAGCTATGACGAGAACAAGACCCGTAGGCAGGACATTGAGATTTATTATTCTTTTGTTGGCAAGGTGGACTTGCCCGAATAACCGCCCGACCTATCCGACATACCTCATGTGCCGGATAGGAACGGCAAAATTTTTTACACTTCTATTACTTCTTTATCACACATCAGTAAAATCTCAGGGCATGAAGCAGTTTATGGCTAATTAAAGGGAACAAAAAGAAAGGAAAAGCACAATCCAGACGGTATCAGCGGCAGGATACAAGAATAAATTGTGATTACACAAGATTGGTGTTATAATAAGAGAAAAGTTCCTGCCGGGGCAGCCGCCCCGGTGGTATGGATAGAAAGGCAGGAAAACAATATGCACATCAGCTATAAACCACTCTGGCATACACTGTTAGAGCGTGATATGAGAAAAGAAGATTTAAGGCTTGCCGCCGGTATGACAACGAATATGATTGCCAACATGAGCAAAGAGGGAAAGCACATCAGCATGGATACATTAGCCCGTATCTGCGAAACGCTGAATTGTGAGATTACCGATGTGATTGAGTTAGTACCAGACGAGCCTGCTTCCACAGGAGGTAAGGAACATGAGCGAATTGAAACCAAGAATAACGGAAAACGGAATTGATTATATCCTTGTCGGAGATTACTATATCCCAGATTTGAAGCTGCCGGAGGAACACCGCCCTATCGGAAAGTACGGACGGATGCACCGGGAATATTTAAGAGAAGCCCACCCAGCCAGATTGAACACATTGACACTGACCGGGGAGTTATGGACATATCTTGCAGACCTGAACGAACAGGCACAGGAACGGTTAGACACCATCATGGAGCAGATGAAGGCTGCCGATGGTGTGACCGAGGAATTGAAGCGTACCCATCAAATGGAATGGGTGCAGCGTTGCAATAACATTCACAACCGGGCAGAAGAAATTATTTTGCAAGAGATGATTTATTCATAACGGTATGGTAGAATGATTATGACAAATCGAAAGTTGACAAGGAGTTTTGATAGCGTGAAAAAAATATTTCTTAAAATTGTGATAGGGGTTGTTCTTGCTTGTATTTTATTTGTTTGTTTTCTTTATACGAACAATGAGATCGGCGTGACTTCATCTAAGCTGGAGGCAGATATTCGTTCGTCGCAGAAGATTAAGGATGATTGGACGGTCGATGGAAGCGTTTCCAGCACGATGGCTGCATATATTTCTTACCCTCAGGATTTGAGTGACCATTCTTTTTCCGTCTATGTCAATCGTCCAGGACTTTCCTTCGGATATTTTTTCCGTGGAGGTGGAACTCTTTCGGGGATTCAAAGAGGAATTGTGGAGTTTACTGTAGAGGGATATAATGAACGAGCATTTATTTCTATGAATCAACAGCAGGTGCAACAACTTGAAATAGATGATGGCAACACAATTCAAGTGGTTGATATTGACCGCAATAAACCTTTTGCGATTGTCTTGCCTATAAATGCGGGTAATATTACTTTTTATGATGTAAATAGAAATACTGTGGAATATTGGAATAATCCTCTTTGACAAATTCAAGTTTGTCGTGCTAAAAATTCAACTGAATAATCCCAGCAAAAACCGCTGCTACATGGAAGCCAACAAACCATGCAACAGCGGTTTTTCTTTATCGTTTTTTCCTCTGGCTGATAGGCGTTCCCATTTTCTTTGATTTTTTGAGAATCCGAATCAGCCAGCGAAATTCTTCATCTGACAGATTTTTATAGTTGATACCAAGCTGCTTACAGTAAAGGACAACCAGCTTTTCATCACGGCTGCCCTTGAAATTTTCAACCGCTTCCAGATTTTCTTTCAGTTCATCGGCAACGGTGGTCTGAGGTGCACTCTCGCTGTCCTTTTTATGGGCTTCCCGAATATCCCGGATAATCAGGTTGAGGTCATCCCGTACCATGTGACTGAAATATTCATCATCACTGATATGGGCGGCTTGCAACACTTTCAAATGGGGGTCATCTTCGCCGGGGCGATACCGTTCAATGATTTCATGCCGGACGGTATCGACAAGGGCGTTGAGGTTTTGAATCTGCATGGTGGCAATCCCATCCACATAAATCTCAATGTCCGCAAGAAACTTGATAAAGTCCTTATGGGTGGCAAGTTCGCACAGCAGACGGTTGTTAATCCGACCGCTTTTCAGAAGTGCTACCATCTCATCACTCAAATGCAGCTCCCTTAATGGCGTGTTGATCTCCGCCCGGTTCTCTGTCCGGCAAAAGAGATAATCGAGGGACACCCCATAAAAATCTGCCAGCAGGATAAGGTTGCCATGATTGATTTCCTTATAGTCGTCTTTTTCATAACTGCCAAGAGCCGATTTTGAAATACCCGTTTGCTCAGCCAGTTCTTCCAGTTTTAATCCTTTGTTTAATCGTAAATCTTTTAGCCGTTCCTGTATTGTAGTAGCTCCGTTCATTGAAGCAGTTCCCCCTTTCTAACGACATTTATAACCGTTGAATTGATTATACCATATCAATTCCGCAATCGTGGAAATTTCTGATTTTTACCCCGAATTCCTACTTTGTGGACATACGGCACAGGGCACAAAAATGTTCTATGATACAGGTAGTTCATCGATGGATTATTCCAATCGAATGACCAGCCTGTGTGGGATATGCTTCCCCGGCGATGTAGCGTCATGACTTTTGGCAGGGATATGGAGGAACCCTGACCAAAACGAGCGTACCAAAGGGAGCGATACGCCGCTGTGAGATTCAGGGGAGGAACGACACCGGGGAGAACTGGCGAACTGACACCGAAATGATACCGAAACACAACAATCTGATAGGGGGACAGTCTACCCTATCGCTGATACTTCGGGAGATTTTAAGCGGCTCTATGGCTGTAATTTTACCGAAAATCGCCCCGAAACCATACACTAAAACGGGAGGAAGCGCAATATGCCGAGAATGAGCAAAAAGAGGAAGTATGAGCTTTCCTTTTACCTCAATGACCGGGGGCGTGTCACTTACAACGAATTATGCCGGAAATGCCAGCATGGGTGCAAGCAGAGCTTCCGGGCGGTTGTGATTGACTGCCCCTGTTATTTATCCAAACGAGCAAAGAAAAAGGAGGAACACACAGAATGAATTTTGAATTTATGACGATAGACACACCATTGCCGCCCTGTATGCCTTTTCCCAGAGCGTTGACAGGATTTCCAGTCAGCAGCACCGCAAAGGTCATGTACTGCCGGATGCTGGACGCTATGCTCTCCAAAGGGCAGGAGGACGAGAACGGAATCCTCTTTGTCTGCTTCCCTGTCACAGCCATTGCCGCAGTCCTGTCCCGCAGCTCCATGACGGTCAAGCGTTCTCTGAATGAACTGGAAACTGCCGGACTTATCATGCGGGTGCGTCAGGGCATTGGAGAACCAAACAGGATTTATGTGCTGATACCGGGAAAGGAGGACGCTGCCCTTGCCTGATACATCAAAGCTGGAAAAACTCAATCGGGAGTTGGAAAAAAGCGAAAAGAAACTGCGGAAAGCCATCAATGATGAAAAGGCATTGCAGCATCAGCTGAAGCAGCTTACCCGAAAAGAACGAACGCACCGGCTCTGTACACGTGGCGGTATGCTGGAAAGTTTTCTGCAAGAACCGGAACGCCTGACAGATGATGATGTCATGCTGTTGTTGAAACTCATTTTTCACAGACAGGACACGCAGGAACTATTGAAAAAACTGCTGGAACGGGAGATGCCGGAACCCCCTTAGTTTACTAAGGGCGCAATTATACACCACCCAAAGGTTGGTGCATTGCGTTCTCCGAAGGCTCCTCGCCGGAGGGCTGTAATTTTCCGCAGCCACGGTCTGCTCCAAATCAAACAGGGGACGCTACACTTCCCCTGCGCTGGCTTTCGCCAGCTACCCTTTTGTGGACTTGCCATCTGGGGACACCTTGCGTTGCAAGCTGTTCCCAGCCGACAAGTTTTACAGAATCAGTTTTCTGTCTTTTGAGAAGAAATGAAAAATGTTATACTAAAAAATGAAAATGCCTATTGACTCTCACGGAACGTCATAGATTAAAGTTACCTTATCAGGAACAGGAGGTCAGCAGCTATGAGGACAGTAAAAGAAATATCAGATTTAACAGGTATCAGCGTTCGCACGCTTCACTATTATGATGAAATCGGGTTGTTAAAGCCAACAGAAAAAAGTGATGCGGGATACCGGCTTTATGACGATAAGGCACTGGAAACATTACAACAGATTTTATTTTTCCGTGAGTTTGATATCTCCTTGAAAGAAATCAAAGCTGTTTTGGACAATCCGGCTCTTGAAAGAAATCAGATTCTACAAGTACAGCGAAAAATGTTGGTAACAAAGAAAGAACGAATGGAACGTCTGATTGCCAGCATTGATGACATTCTGAAAGGAGAGAACAAAATGGATTTTACAATTTTTACCAAAACAGAAGTAGAAGAAATGTTCCAAACCATGCTTGAGCATATGCCGGAGAATATGAGAAACATTGCAATTAAAGAATTTGGTAGCATTGAACAATGGAAAAAGCATTATATGGAAGTCGTATCTTCGGAAGAAATGCAGAAAGGCTATGCAAAGGTAGTTGAATGGTATGGTGGAAAGGACAAGTTTCTGTCTGTTGCCCGAACTCCCGTCAGCAAAGAAGTTGCAGAAAGCTATAACAAACGGATAGAAGCGATTTTGCAAAAACTGATTGCAAAACAGAATTGTGACATAGATTCTTTTGAAGTAAAAGAGCTTGTTGGAGAATATGGCTTTGTTATGAAACAGCTTGCCCAGATAAAAGAAGAAAAAGGCTTTATGATGGCACAGGCGCAGTATTACCGCAATGAACAAATCAAACCAATGATAGACGAAAAATACGGTGAAGGGGCTTCTGATTTCTTTGCACAGGCAATAGAAAACTATTATAAAGTTAAGTAATCTTGAATTTTAACTAAATACCCGCCGCCCCCAGCGGCACACCAAGCAGGAAATCTGAAAAAGGTCTCCTGCTTTTTTTATACCTAAAATCGGAAAGGAGGAACACTAAATGCCCTGTCCACACAATCAAATCTCCATCGTCCAGCGTAGCAACCGCCAGTCTGCTGTTGCCGCCGCTGCTTACCAAAGCGGCGAAAAGCTGTTCTGTGAATACGACCAGCAAGTGAAGCACTACCCAGAAAAGCGTGGTATCGTCCATAATGAAATCCTGCTCCCGGCAAATGCCCCGCCAGAGTATGCAGACCGCAATACCTTATGGAACGCCGCCGAAGCTGTTGAGAAGCAATGGAACTCCCAGCTTGCAAGGCGGTGGGTGCTTTCCATTCCCAGAGAGATACCGCCCGACCAGTACGCCGCCCTTGTCCGGGATTTCTGCAATCAGCAGTTTGTTTCCAAAGGAATGTGCGTGGATTTTGCCATCCATGACAAAGGGGACGGAAACCCTCACGCTCATGTCATGCTGACTATGCGGGCAATGGATGAACATGGGAAATGGCTTCCCAAGAGCCGCAAGGTTTATGACCTTGACGAGAACGGGGAACGGATAAAACTTCCGTCCGGCAGATGGAAAAGTCACAAGGAAGATACGGTTGACTGGAACGACCGCAAGTATTGTGAAATCTGGCGGCATGAATGGGAGATCATCCAGAACCGCTATCTGGAAGCCAACAACCGCCCGGAGCGGGTGGATCTCCGTTCTTATGAAAGACAGGGGCTTGATATTATCCCTACCGTCCATGAGGGTGCTGCTGTCCGGCAGATGGAAAAGCGAGGGATTCAGACCAACATCGGAAATCTGAACCGGGAAATCAAAGCCGCCAACAGCCTGATGAAGTCTATCCGGCAGCTTATTAAAAATCTCAAAGGCTGGATTATCGAGCTTAGTGAAAAACGAAAAGAACTGCTTGCGGAAAAAGCTGCGGAGGAAGCGGTATTTCTTCCCAATCTGTTGATGAAGTACATGGAGGTACGAAAGGCAGAACGGAGCGACTGGACACGGGCGGGACAAAACCGTGGAACTTCCAAAGACTTAAAGGCAGTCAGCGAAGCCCTGTCCTATCTTCAGAGAAAGGGACTTTCCACCGTGGAGGATTTGGAAAACTTTATAGAAACGTCCGGGAAATCTGCCGCCGACTACCGAAAGCAGATGAAGCCAAAGGAAACCCGCAGCAACGTGATTGACGCTATCCTTGCCGCCCGGACGGACTGTAAGGAATGTAAGCCCGTTTATGAGAAATACCAGAAGATATTTTTCAAGAAAACTAAGGAAAAATTCAAGCTGGAACACCCGGAGGTTGCCCGGTTTGAGAAAGCCAGTGCCTACCTTGCCAAGCACCCGGATGATAAGGACAGCACGAAAAAGGAGCTTTTGCAGGAACAGGCGAAGCTTGTGGGCGAAATCGCAGACTTGAAAGTACCGTTGACCGAGGTGCAGGAAGATTTGAAGAAGCTGCGGGACATCCGCTACTGGGTACGGAAAGCCACACCCGGCACAGAGGAAAGCAAAGAGCCGCCCAAGAAGCAGCCCCTCAAAGAAGTCTTGCAGGATAAGGCTGACGAGAAGAAAGCACAGAAAAACGCCCCGGCGCAGACGAAACACAAACAACAGGATATGGAACTTTAACAGGCACTTGCCATTTTCAGATTGAGAATGATAAGTGCCTTTTCTTTTTTACAAGGAGGAATTGATTTGAATGTATTTGAAGCTGTGAAGCAGTCCGTTACGACAAGACAGGCTGCGGAGCATTACGGAATCCGGGTAAACAGAAACGGGATGGCTTGCTGCCCGTTCCACAACGATAAGACCCCCAGCATGAAGCTGGACAAGCGTTTCCACTGCTTCGGATGTGGTGCAGATGGGGATGTGATTGATTTTGTAGCTGCCCTGTACGGGCTGGGGAAAAAGGAAGCCGCCGCACAGTTGGCGAGTGACTTCGGGCTTGCCTATGAGGACTGGAAGCCACCGGGCAGGGCAAGGAAGCCCAAGCCCCGGCAGAAATCCCCGGAAGAACAGTTCCGGGAAGCAAAGGCACATTGCTTCCGTGTCCTTGCCGATTATCTACACCTCTTACGGGTATGGAAAACCGACTATGCCCCGCACTCCCCGGAGGAAGCGTTTCATCCCCGGTTCGTGGAAGCCTTGCAGAAGCAAGCCCATGTGGAATATCTGCTGGATGTGCTGCTGTTCGGGGAGACAGAGGAAAAAGCGGTTTTGATTATGGACTACGGAAAGGATGTGATACAGCTTGAACAGCGAATGGCAGAGCTTGCAGCCGCAGACGCAGCAAGAACTAAAAAACACCATGAACGCCATGCAGCCGCCCCAGAGCGTTGAGGAAGTAAAGGCAACTCTGGAAACCACCGAGAAAGGCGGCGTCCGCCAGAGCATACGGAACTGCCTGACCGTATTCCAGCGTGACCCTGTGCTTGCCGGGGCAATCGCCTACAACATCCTGACCGACCGCAAGGACATCATAAAGCCCATCGGTTTTCACAGAGAAAGCACAGCCCTGACCGATACGGACATGAAGTATCTGCTTCTCTATCTGGAGGAAACCTACGGGCTTACCAGTGAGAAAAAGATTGAAACCGCCATCGGGATTGTGGCGAATGAGAATAAGTACCACCCCATCCGGGATTTTCTGAACAGCCTTGCATGGGACGGGACTGAGCGCATCCGCTTCTGTCTGCGGCACTTTCTGGGAGCTGATGTGGACGATTACACCTATGAAGCCTTGAAGCTGTTCATGCTGGGGGCGATTACAAGGGCATTTAAGCCCGGAAGCAAGTTTGAAATCATGCTGTGTCTGGTAGGCGGTCAGGGGGCTGGCAAATCCACCTTCTTCCGGCTGCTGGCAGTCCGGGACGAGTGGTTTTCCGATGATTTGCGGAAGCTGGACGATGATAACGTGTACCGCAAGCTGCAAGGTCACTGGATAATTGAAATGTCGGAAATGATGGCAACCGCCAATGCCAAGAGCATTGAGGAAATCAAGTCCTTTCTAAGCCGCCAGAAAGAGGTTTACAAAATTCCCTATGAAACTCACCCGGCAGACCGCCCCCGTCAATGCGTGTTCGGCGGCACTTCCAACGCCCTTGACTTTCTCCCCCTTGACCGTTCCGGCAACCGCCGATTTATCCCGGTCATGGTGTACCCGGAGCAAGCCGAGGTTCACATTTTGGAGGACGAAGCCGCTTCCAGAGCCTATATCAGCCAGATGTGGGCGGAAGCAATGGAGATTTACCGAAGCGGCATGTTCAAGCTGTCATTCAGCCCAGCCATGCAGCGGTATCTCAAAGAACACCAGCGGGATTTTATGCCGGAGGACACCAAAGCCGGGATGATACAGGCTTACCTTGATAAGTACACCGGGGAAACGGTCTGCTCCAAGCAGCTCTACAAGGAAGCCTTAAACCACACCTTTGATGAGCCGAAGCAATGGGAAATCCGGGAAATCAACGAGATAATGAACCAGTGCATTACCGGGTGGAACTACTTTTCCAATCCGAGGATGTTTGCGGAATACGGCAGACAAAAGGGCTGGGAGCGTGAAATCCCGGCAACGGACACCGACAACCCGCCCGAAAAATCTATGGACGGTTTTGTGGAGGTCACAGAGCAGATGGAGCTTCCATTCTGAAAATGACAGCCCGTTGCCGACTTCGTTGCTATCCCGTTGCCGAGCCGGTTGCCGGGGAAAATCCCTTATTTCCGGGCTTTTTCCCTCTCTGACAACCAAAACAACAGAAAAATAAAAGAAAAGTATAAATAGTAATCAACGCCAGATTGAGATTGTTTGCAAGGTCTTTTGAAGCCCGTTGCCGGACTTCGTTGCCGACCGTTCTCTGTCTGGCTATTTTCATGTATGGAGGATAACTGCCTATGGCGAAAAATAAGACCAAGATTGAAGTGACAACCGTATTTGACGGGGAACTGGACGCCACCGATGTGTTCGTCAGCCTGATTTCCCAGAAATACGGAAAAACAAATACAAAAGAATATCTTGCTAAAAAGAAAGATTTGAAGTATAATGAAGATGAGGTTCAACAGAGCCAGATACCGTCTGGATTGTGTGGGTAAATGGCTATGATGAACGAAATGGAATACAGAACAATCGGTTCAGCACTTGCCGGGGGCTATCGTGCGGCGGTCTATTGCAGGCTGTCAAAGGACGATGACCTGCAAGGCGAAAGTGCCAGTATCGCAAACCAGCGTGATATGCTGGAAAAATACTGCGAAAAGCAGGGATGGGAGGTTGTGGCAGTCTATCAGGACGATGGCTTCACAGGTCTTAATATGGAGCGTCCTGATTTACAGAGAATGTTGAGAGCCATTGAGCGCAGGCAAATCAACCTTGTCATCACGAAAGACCTCAGCCGACTGGGGCGTAACTATTTGCAAACAGGGCATTTGATTGAGGACTTTTTCCCAAGAAACGGTGTCCGCTATATCGCCATGAATGACGGTATCGACACCCTGCGGGATAACAACGACATCGCCCCGTTCAAGAATATCCTGAACGAGATGTACAGCAAGGATATTTCCAAGAAAGTCCATTCCTCTTATCTTCTGAAAGCGCAGAAAGGACAGTTTACCGGGTGTCTTGCCCCGTTTGGGTATCGGAAAGACCCGGAGGACAAAAACCATCTGCTCATTGACGAGGAAACCGCCCCGATTGTGCGGCTGATTTTCGGATATGCCCTAAACGGTCATGGTCCGAACTATATCCGCAGACGGCTGGAGGAAGAAAAAATCCCCTGCCCCACATGGTGGAACCGGGAACGGGGGCTTCGCAATACCCGCACCAAATGGGAAAAGAAAGACCCGGAAAACGGGCGGTATATGTGGGACTTTTCCGTTATCAAAGACCTTTTGATGAATCCCGTTTACACTGGGGCGATTGCTTCCCAGAAAAAGGACTACCGTTTCAAAATCGGCACGATTGGGGAAAAGAAGCCGGAGGACTGGATTGTAGTGGAAGGACAGCATGAACCGCTGATTGACCGCATGAGCTTTGACATTGTGCAGAACAAGCTGAAATCCCGCCAGCGTCCGGGGCAGACCAATGAAATCAGCCTGTTTGCCGGACTGATAAAATGCGGCGAGTGTGGGAAGTCTCTGACGGTACGCTACACAAACGCAAAACATCCCCAGCAGATTTACTCCTGCAAGACCTACAATGCCTTTGGAAAGAACCACTGCACCCAGCACCGGATTGATTATGACACCCTTTACAGTCATGTGCTGCGGAAAATCCGGGAATGTGCCAGAGCTGCCCTGATGGACGGGAAAGCGGTTGCTGACCGCCTGACCAATACCTGTGAAGCCGAGCAGCGGGAACAGCGGGAAGCAATGGAACGCTCCCTTACAAGGGACGAGGAACGGATTGAGGTTCTGGACAAAATGGTAATGCGGCTTTATGAAGATATGATTGCAGGGCGTATCAGTGAGCAGAACTTCAACACCATGCTGGAAAAGACACAGACCGAGCAGACGGAACTTAAAACAAAAGTGTCCGAGGGCAGAAAGCGGCTGTCCGATGAAGTCCAGCTTGCCAATGACGCAAAACAATGGGTGGAAGCCATTCAGGAATATGCCAACATCACAGAGTTGGACGCAGCCACCCTCAACCGCTTAATCAAAGAAATCGTCGTGCATGAGCGCATTGACGAAGATAAAACAAGACACATTTCTATCGAAATTCATTTTAATCTCAAACCCATCCCGGAGGTGGAACAGGTCACTGCCTGACCTGTCCCGCCGGGACGGTTCTCTTAAAAACACCATATAGATTTTTTGTACGCCGCCGCCCGCCATCGAGCAGAGTTTTACACCTAATTGGGGATAAAACAGCTTATGGCCGGTGCTGGTGTAGCCGTTGTTGGTATGGTTCTTGTACCTCTGCTCTCCGGGCTGTTCTCTGTCTAAGCGTTCCTGCATGAAATCCTTGCCGCTCCCGCAGCTCTGCGGGGGCGGCGGAAAGGAGGTTGACACCGTATGGATTTCTTACTTGAAGCCCTGACAAATTGGCTGAAAGAAATGCTGGTGGGCGGTATTATGAGCAACCTTTCGGGGATGTTTGACAGCGTAAACCAACAGGTCGCGGATATATCCGTACAGGTAGGACAGACCCCACAGGGATGGAATGGCAGTATTTTCAATATGATTGAGAATCTGTCAAACTCCATCATGGTGCCGATTGCAGGTGTGATCCTGGCTATCGTGATGACCGTAGACCTGATCCAGATGATTGCAGACAAGAATAACCTGCATGATGTGGATACCTGGATGATTTTCAAGTGGGTGTTCAAATCAGCTGCCGCCATCCTCATTGTCACAAACACATGGAATATCGTGATGGGCGTCTTTGATATGGCGCAGAGCGTGGTGGCGCAGGCGGCAGGGATTATCAATTCGGATGCGTCCATTGACATTTCCTCAGTTATGACCGATCTGGAACCGAGGCTGATGGAAATGGATTTGGGACCGCTGTTCGGACTGTGGTTCCAATCCCTCTTTATTGGCATTACCATGTGGGCGTTGTATATCTGTATCTTTATCGTTATTTATGGCCGTATGATTGAGATCTACCTTGTAACTTCGGTGGCTCCCGTTCCAATGGCTGCAATGATGGGCAAAGAATGGGGCGGTATGGGACAGAATTACCTCCGATCCCTGCTGGCACTGGGCTTTCAGGCGTTTCTCATTATAGTCTGCGTGGCAATTTATGCTGTGCTGGTGCAGAACATCGCTCTGGAAGATGACATCATCATGGCAATCTGGAGCTGCGTGGGCTACACCGTACTGCTATGTTTTACGCTGTTCAAAACCGGCAGTCTCGCCAAATCAGTCTTTCAGGCGCACTAAAACGGAAGGAGGTTTCCACATTGGCTTATGTACCCGTACCCAAGGACTTAACAAAAGTC
Source organism: Hungatella sp. SB206 (assembly GCF_051132295.1). Classification (NCBI taxonomy): domain Bacteria; kingdom Bacillati; phylum Bacillota; class Clostridia; order Lachnospirales; family Lachnospiraceae; genus Hungatella; species Hungatella sp. SB206. The sequence goes on from NZ_CP096603.1 coordinate 3,116,864, forward strand.
AAAACAAAGGTCATGTTCAATCTGACCAAGCGGCAGCTTATCTGCTTCACGGGCGGAGCGCTTATTGGCGTACCGCTTTTCTTTTTGCTCAGAAAACCTACCGGAAACAGTGTAGCGGCTATGTGTATGATGCTGGTTATGCTGCCCTTCTTTATGCTGGCTATGTACGAAAAGCATGGACAGCCCCTGGAAAAGATCGTGGGCAACATTCTCAAAGTAGCTGTGATCCGTTCAAAGCAGCGACCTTACCAGACCAACAACTTTTATGCCGTATTAAAGCGGCAGGAAATGCTCGATAAGGAGGTGTATGACATTGTTCACCGCAATAAAAAAATGGCTGCATCGGGTGTTCGGAAAAACCGAGGAAAAAACTGTGCAGCCGGTAAAGACAAAGAAAAAGCTGTCCCGCGCCGATAAGAAGCAGATCGAAGCGGCCATTGCCCGCGCTAACCGCACGGACAAAAAAGGAAAATCTGCGCAGGACAGTATCCCTTATGAACGGATGTGGCCGGACGGAATCTGCCGCATATCGGACAGCCACTACACAAAGACCATCCAGTTTCAGGACATCAACTATCAGCTCTCCCAAAACGAAGATAAGACGGCAATCTTTGAGGGGTGGTGTGATTTCCTCAATTATTTTGACAGCTCGATTCATTTCCAGCTGTCTTTTTTGAACCTTGCGGCATCGGAGGAGACCTTTGCTAACTCCATTTCCATCCCGCCCCAGAGGGACGCCTTTGACAGTATCCGCGAGGAATACACCACAATGCTGCAAAATCAGCTGGCCAGAGGTAACAACGGTCTCATCAAGACCAAATATCTGACCTTTGGTATCGACGCGGACAGCATCAAAGCCGCCAAGCCCCGTCTGGAGCGTATTGAGACCGATATACTTAATAACTTCAAGCGTCTTGGTGTAGCTGCCAGAACGCTGGACGGTAAAGAAAGGCTTTTTCAGCTTCATGCGGTATTCCACATGGATGAACAACTCCCGTTTCAGTTTGAATGGGACTGGCTGGCTCCTTCCGGTCTGTCCACAAAGGATTTTATTGCACCAAGCTCCTTTGAGTTCCGCACCGGCAAGCAGTTCCGTATGGGTAAGAAATACGGGACTGTTTCTTTTTTGCAGATTCTCGCACCGGAACTGAATGACCGTCTGCTGGCTGATTTTCTGGATATGGAAAGCTCGCTCATTGTGAGTATGCACATTCAGTCGGTGGATCAGGTGAAAGCCATCAAAACGGTAAAGCGAAAGATTACCGACCTGGACCGCAGCAAGATCGAGGAACAGAAAAAAGCAGTCCGTGCCGGATACGACATGGACATCATTCCATCTGACCTTGCTACCTACGGCAGTGAAGCGAAAAAACTCTTGCAGGATTTGCAGAGCCGCAATGAGAGAATGTTCCTTTTGACCTTTCTGGTGCTGAACACAGCGGACAATCCCCGTCAGCTTGGCAACAACATCTTTCAGGCAGGCTCTATTGCCCAGAAGTATAACTGTCAGCTGACCAGGCTGGACTTCCAGCAGGAAGAAGGGCTGATGAGCTGTCTGCCTCTGGGTCTCAATCAGATTGAGATTCAGCGAGGACTGACCACCAGTTCCACAGCTATCTTTGTGCCCTTTACTACGCAGGAACTGTTCCAGAACGGGAAAGAAGCCCTGTACTACGGCATCAATGCTCTGTCAAACAACCTCATTATGGTGGACAGAAAGCTGCTGAAAAACCCCAACGGCCTGATTCTGGGTACGCCGGGTTCCGGTAAGTCCTTCAGCGCAAAACGAGAAATTGCCAACTGCTTTTTGCTTACCAGTGATGATGTCATTATCTGTGACCCGGAAGCGGAGTACGCACCTCTTGTTGAGCGTCTGCATGGGCAGGTCATCAAGATCTCACCTACTTCAACCAACTATATCAATCCGATGGATCTGAATCTGGACTATTCGGATGATGAAAGCCCGCTGTCACTCAAGTCTGACTTTATCCTCAGCTTGTGTGAGCTGATCGTGGGCGGTAAGGAGGGCTTGCAGCCGGTGCAGAAAACCATTATTGACCGTTGTGTACGGCTGGTTTACAACGAATATCTCAATGACCCAAAGCCAGAGAATATGCCGATTTTGGAGGACCTTTATAACTTGCTTCGGGAACAGGAGGAAAAGGAAGCCCAGTATATCGCTACGGCTCTTGAAATTTATGTAACGGGTTCTTTGAATGTGTTCAATCATCAGAGCAATGTGGACATTGATAACCGGATTGTCTGCTATGACATTAAGGAACTGGGCAAGCAGCTCAAGAAAATCGGTATGCTGGTGGTACAGGATCAGGTATGGAACCGCGTTACCATCAACCGTGCCGCCCACAAGTCCACCCGTTACTACATCGACGAGATGCACCTGCTTTTGAAGGAGGAGCAGACCGCCGCCTATACGGTGGAAATCTGGAAGCGATTCAGAAAATGGGGCGGTATTCCGACAGGTATCACCCAGAATGTCAAAGACCTTTTGAGCAGCCGCGAGGTAGAGAACATCTTTGAAAACTCGGACTTCGTGTATATGCTTAACCAGGCAGGCGGAGACCGTCAGATTTTGGCGAAGCAACTGGGGATTTCCACGCACCAGCTTAGCTATGTGACCCACTCCGGTGAGGGCGAGGGCCTGCTGTTCTATGGCTCCACGATCCTGCCGTTTGTAGACCACTTCCCGAAGAACACCGAACTTTACCGCATTATGACCACCAAACCTCAAGAATTGAAAAAGGAGGATGAATGATTATGAACCCCAACATTTTGAATAAAAACCCGCTGATGTTTTTTGACAGGGCGGTAAATGCCCAGCGCAGCCAGCTGCTTACGGTCATGGCCGATGCGGTAAGTGAGTGCCGCACGGCGGCAGATCAGGCAGCCGAACTGAATGAGACCGGTCAGGTGGGGCTTCTCCGTCTGGCAGAGGTCTGGAGCGCCATTCGTGCTAAAGAAGGTATGGGCGGCCTGATTTTGGAAGGAACAGAGGCGAAGATCCTGTCCGATGTGGTGGCACAGTTTTATGCCTACCTGTCCGGCTGTATGTTCAACGATCCTGTGGGAATGGCCATTTATGCAGAGCTGCACTACATGATGTCCTCCCTCATGCTGGGAGAATGGTTTGAATAAAGAGCCGCGCCTGCGCTTTACTGATGAGGAACGGTCTGATCCTGCACTGGAAAAGCCGATCCGTAAAGCGGAGAAAGCTGCGGCCAGAGCAGATAAGGCGCAGGCCAATATCCCAAAGAAAAAGGTCAGGCAGACGGTCATTGACCCGGATACCGGAAAAAAGACCTCGAAGCTGACCTTTGAGGACAAGAAAAAGCCACCTTCCAAAGTTTCTCAAGGAGTCAGGGAAGCTCCCGTCCATCTGGTCGCAGGCAAGCTCCACAAAGAGATCCGGGAAACAGAGCAGGACAATGTGGGCGTGGAAAGCGCCCACAAGTCCGAGGAAGCGGTGGAGACCGGCGCTTATCTGGTGCGGGAGGGCTATCGCAGCCACAAGCTGAAGCCGTACCGCAAAGTAGCCCAGGCAGAGCGTCAACTGGAAAAGGCAAATGTAAATGTTCTGTACCAGAAATCTTTGCAGGAAAATCCCCAGTTTGCCAGCAACCCTCTTTCCCGCTGGCAGCAAAAACAGGCCATCAAAAAGCAGTATGCCGCCGCCAAACACGCCGGTCAGACTGCCGGAAATACCGCCCAGGCTGCATCCAAAACCGGAAAAGCCGCAAGGACGGTAAAAGAAAAGGTACAGCAGGCAGGGGCATTCGTCATGCGCCACAAGAAGGGTTTCCTGATGGCAGGGGTTTTGTTCCTCATTACCTGTATGCTGATGAATACCATGTCCTCCTGCTCCATGATGGCGCAGAGCATCGGTTCCGTTCTCTCCGGCACCACCTATCCGTCGGATGACCCGGAAATGCTGGCGGTGGAGGCAGATTATGCAGCCAGAGAAGCCCAGTTGCAGGAGGAAATCGACAACATAGAAAGCAGCCACCCAGGGTATGACGAGTATCGCTATGACCTTGGTATGATCGGTCATGACCCTCATGAGCTGGCAGCATTTCTGTCTGCCGTTTTGCAAGGCTACACCCGGCAGAGCGCTCAGGCAGAGCTGGCGCGTGTGTTTGCAGCACAGTATCAGCTGACGCTTACTGAGGAAGTGGAGATTCGCTACCGCACGGAGTCCTCCACCGACCCGGAGACCGGCGAGACCACCTCAGAAGAAGTCCCCTATGAGTATTACATTTTGAATGTGAAACTCACCAGCAAGCCCATTTCCGCTGTGGCGTCGGAGTTACTGACCCCGGAGCAGATGGAAATGTATCAGGTTTACCGGCAGACCATGGGCAATAAGCCGCTGTTGTTTGGCGGTGGTTCCCCTGACATGAGCAATTCCGAGGACTTGACCGGTGTACAGTTCGTAAATGGAACCCGTCCCGGAAATCCGCAGTTGGTGGAGCTGGCCAAGCGTCAGGTCGGCAATGTGGGCGGCTATCCTTATTGGAGCTGGTATGGCTTTGACAGCCGCGTGGAGTGGTGCGCCTGCTTTGTATCCTGGTGTTATAACCAGGCTGGAAAAAGTGAGCCGCGCTTTGCAGGCTGTGAGTGGCAGGGCGTTCCGTGGTTCCAGTCTCATGGACAATGGGGTGCAAGAGGCTATAACAATCTGGCTCCCGGAGATGCAATTTTCTTTGATTGGGATTTGGATGGGACAGCAGACCATGTGGGTATCGTGATCGGTACGGATGGCAGCCGTGTTTATACCGTGGAGGGAAATTCCGGCGATGCCTGCAAGATCAAAAGTTATGACCTGAATTATCAAAGTATTAAGGGCTACGGCCTGATGAACTGGTAACAGACTTTGTGGAAAGGAGTGAACGGTTATGGCAAAAAACAAAATTGAACGTATCGACCAGGAAATTGAGAAAACCCGTGAGAAGATTGCGCAATATCAGGAAAAGCTCAAGACCTTGGAAGCACAGAAAACGGAGGCAGAGAATCTGGAAATCGTTCAGATGGTTCGTGCGTTACGCATGACTCCAGCACAGCTGAACGCTATGCTTTCCGGTGGAATGAACCACGGCAGAGATACAGCACTGTCGGAATCAAATAATCAGGAGGCTACCGCTTATGAAGAATAAAAGAATTTGCAAAACACTTTCCGCCCTTTGCCTGACAATGGTTGTGGCATTTGGCTTTACGATCCCTGCTTTCGCACAGGGGTCAGAACAGGCTCCGGCGGCACCGGCAGAGGATTCTACCAATGACAGCAATGTGATTGTGGAAGAAACAGAACCGGCACCGGCACTTACACCGGAGGGGAATGCGGCATTGGTGGATGATTTTGGAGGCAATAAGCAGCTTATTACTGTTACGACCAAAGCTGGAAATTACTTTTACATCCTGATTGATAGGGCGAATGAGGACAAGGAGACTGCTGTTCACTTTCTGAATCAGGTGGACGATGCAGACCTTGCGGCGCTGATGGAAGATGGAAAACCCAAAGAGGAGATGCCTGCGGTATGCAGCTGTTCAACAAAATGTGAAGCAGGGGCAGTCAATACGGCCTGCCCGGTCTGCGCAACTGATAAGAGTAAATGTACGGGCAAAGCACCGGAACCTCCGGCAGAAACATCGGAGCCGGAAAAAGAGAAGCCTGCCAGATTGAACCCGGCTGCGATAGTCCTTTTGCTGGCTCTGCTGGGAGGCGGTGGCGTATTTGCCTACTTGAAGCTCGTTAAGAATAAGCCTAAGACCAAGGGCAATGACAGTCTGGACGATTATGATTATGGCGAGGAAGATTCCGAGGAATGGGAAACCGAGGATGAGGAGTCGGACGAGCCGGATGCTGACGGGGGCAGCACAGAAGAAGATGACGAGGACAGCGTGAAATGACCCGATTCACAGACAGTCCCTATGAACGCATGATGACACGCAGGCCGGAGGGCGGGAAGGAAACTTCCCGTCCTCCTTCTTTACCCCACAGCCACCCCTGCTATGGTTGCGGGAATTATGGAAGGCCCTGCGTAGGTATCTGTCACCGGGAAATGTCCCGATGGCTCAAAGAGAGGAGAAACCATCATGGCTCAACATAAATTGGTAATTGCCGAAAAACCATCGGTTGCCCAGAGTTTGGCGGCGGTGATCGGTGCAACCGTCCGTAAGGACGGGTATCTGGAGGGCAACGGCTGGCGTGTCAGCTGGTGCGTGGGCCACCTGGCCGGTCTTGCGGATGCAGACAGCTATGACCCCAAGTATGCCAAGTGGCGATATGATGACCTGCCTATTCTGCCGGAGTATTGGCAGATGGTGGTGGGAAAGGATAAGAAAAAGCAGTTTGATATTCTCAAAAAGCTGATGAATGCCCCGGATGTTTCGGAGGTGGTAAATGCCTGCGATGCCGGACGCGAGGGCGAGTTGATCTTCCGTAGCGTCTATGAGCTGGCAGGTTGCAAGAAGCCGATGAAAAGGCTCTGGATTTCTTCGATGGAGGACTCTGCCATAAGGGAAGGCTTTGCAAACCTGCGCCCCGGTGCGGATTATGACGGACTTCGGGATGCTGCCCTCTGCCGTGCCAAGGCCGACTGGCTGGTGGGGATCAATGCGACAAGGCTTTTTTCCGTGCTGTATCACCGAACCCTCAACATCGGGCGCGTGATGTCCCCGACGCTGGCGCTTATTGTTCAGCGAGAAGCTGAGATCGACACCTTTCAGCCGGTTCCCTTTTATACCGTGGCGCTGGAGCTGCCCGGTCTTACCGTATCCGGGGAGCGCATGGCGGATAAGGCTGCTGCCGAGCAGCTGAAAGAAGCCTGTCAGGGTGCAAATGTCACAATCAAAAAGGTGGAGTGCAAGGAAAAGTCCGAAAAGCCGCCTGCCCTCTATGACCTGACTACTCTGCAAAGAGATGCCAACCGCCTGCTTGGATTTACAGCCCAGCAGACCCTGGACTATCTGCAAAGCCTGTATGAAAAGAAGCTCTGCACCTATCCCCGTACTGACAGCCGCTATCTGACCGGCGATATGGCAGACAGCCTGCCGGTGTTGGTGAATCTGGTTGCCAATGCCATGCCGTTTCGCAAAGGGATCGCCATTACCTGTGATCCGCATACGGTCATCAACGATAAGAAAGTAACCGACCACCACGCAGTAATCCCTACCAGAAATCTCAAGGAAGCAGACCTTTCTGCACTTCCAGCGGGAGAAAAAGCGGTGCTGGAGCTGGTGGCCCTGCGTCTGCTGTGCGCCGTAGCCCAGCCCCATATCTATTCGGAAACCGTTGTGATTGCAGCGTGTGCCGATGGGGAGTTTACCACAAAAGGAAAAACAGTGAAGCACCCCGGATGGAAAGCATTGGAGGACGCTTACCGTGCCAAAATGAAGGATGCAGAGACGAAAAAAGAAGGCGCAGAGAAAGCTCTGCCGGAGCTGACCGAAGGCCAGACCCTTTCGGTTGCTGCGGCAATCGTCAAAGAAGGCAAAAGCAGTCCGCCTCAGCACTTTACGGAGGACACCCTATTGTCCGCAATGGAGACTGCCGGGAAAGATGATATGCCAGAGGATGCTGAGAGAAAAGGTCTGGGGACACCGGCCACCCGTGCCGGTATTTTGGAAAAGCTGGTATCTGCCGGTTTTCTGGAGCGAAAAAAGAACAGAAAAACGGTACAGCTTCTTCCTTCCCACGATGCAGTATCCCTTATCACGGTGCTGCCGGAACAACTGCAATCGCCGCTTCTGACTGCCGAGTGGGAGTATCGCCTGGGCGAGATCGAGCGCGGGCAGCTTGCCCCAGAGGAGTTTCTGGCCGGGATCAGCACCATGCTGAAAGATCTGGTGGGGACTTATCAGGTCATCAAGGGAACTGAGTACCTGTTCACTCCGCCCCGTGAGGTGGTGGGCAAATGCCCTCGCTGCGGCGGTGAAGTTGCAGAACTGCAAAAAGGCTTCTTCTGTCAGAATGATTCTTGCAAATTTGCAATCTGGAAAAACAACAAATGGTGGGCTGCCAAGAAAAAACAGCCGACCAAGGCTGTGGTGTCTGCGCTGCTGAACGATGGCCGTGTCCGTGTGACGGGGTTATATTCGGAGAAAACCGGCAAGACCTACGATGCCACTGTGGTTTTGGAGGACGATGGACAGTATGCCAATTTCAAGCTGGAATTTGACCAGCGGAAAGGAGGCAGCCGATGAAGCTCTCTTTAGTGGAACGGGAAACCATTCTCCTCTATAACCAGGCAGAACCAATGGCTGAGGTCTACACCCACGATCCCCGCCTGATGGAGAAGCTGGAACTGCTGGCAAAAAAGCACCCCGACCAGATCACCCGAAAGGACGCCCATAACTTTACCGTCCCTAAGCGGTGTGTATCAGTCAGGGAGCCATACAGCGCAGAACGCCGCAAAGCTGCCAGTGAGCGTGCGAAAGCCGCCGGATACCAGCCCCCTGTGAAAAAGTCCGGCAGTTAAAGGCACATGGCAGAGAATGTATTTGAAGCAGTCAAGCAGTCGGTCAACACCAGAGAAGCGGCAGAGTTTTATGGGATAAAAGTCAGGCGAAATGGCATGGCCTGCTGTCCTTTTCACGATGATAAGAACCCCAGCATGAAGGTAGACCAGCGATTCCACTGCTTTGGCTGCGGTGAAGATGGGGATGTGATCGACTTTACCGCAAAGCTCTTTGACCTCTCCCCAAAAGAAGCGGCGGAGAAACTGGCACAGGACTTTGGCCTGATCTATGACAGTCAGGCCCCGCCCCGCAGGAGATATGTCCGGCAAAAAAACGAGGCACAGAAGTTTCGGGAGGATCGACAGCGCTGTTACCGTGTACTGTCCGATTACTACTATCTGTTGAAAAAATGGGAAGCCGACCGTTCTCCCAGGACACCGGAGGAAGAACCGCACCCCCGTTTTGTGGAAGCAATCCAGAAGAAAGCCTATGTAGAGTACCTGCTGGACCTTTTTCTTTATGAAAGTGAAGAAGAACAAAAGGCATGGATTGCAGAACACACAGCAGAAATCACACACTTGGAAAGGAGATTGAAAATCATGGCTGAGAATAAACCCACCAACCGAGAACGGCTAAGGGAAATCACAGATGGCATCGAGCAGGGTATCAAAGAACTGTTTGAAAGCGAAAAGTATATGCGCTATCTGTCCGTCATGTCCCGATTTCACCGCTATTCGGTAAACAACACCATGCTCATCTATATGCAGAAGCCGGACGCCACATTGGTAGCCGGATACAATAAGTGGAAAGACCAGTTTGAGCGTCATGTAAAAAAGGGCGAGCATGGCATTACCATCATCGCTCCCACACCGTATAAGAAGAAAATCGAGGAGCAGAAGCTGGACCCAGATACCAAGGCTCCGATTCTGGATAAAGACGGAAAGATCGTCACAGAGGAAAAAGAAATCGAGATTCCCATGTTTCGCCCTGTCAAGGTCTTTGATGTGAGTCAGACCGACGGGAAACCTTTGCCAGAGCTTGCTTCCTCCCTTTCCGGCAATGTGCCAAATTATGAGGCATTCATGGAGGCCCTGCGCCGCAGCGCACCGGTGCCGATTACTTTTGAAGCAATGGCCGCCGATACGGACGGCTATTTTTCTGCCGATCATCAGAAAATTGCCATTCGTCAGGGCATGAGCGAGGTGCAGACGGTTTCGGCCACGGTTCACGAGATTGCTCACAGCAAGCTCCACAATCAGAAAAAGATCCAGATTGCCAATGACGAGCAATATCAGGAGATCGAGCTGTTTGATAAACTTGGTCTGTTCTCCAACGGACGGATTGCTCGCGATAATCTGCCAGAGGGCGTTTATTGCTATGATCTGCGCGGTTCTGACTACGATCCTGGAGATCCGGTCTGTGTGGAAGAACGAGTGGTTGTAAACCATGCAGGCTCCGTTCTGCTGACAGAGCCGTTGGAACTGACGGAAGATGGACGCTTGATGCTGACCGAGGAAAAAGGGCTGAATTTTACCGGTGGCTTTTCTACCCTCTCCCAGTTTTTGCAGAAACAGAGGAAAGATCGTCACACGGAAGAAGTGGAGGCTGAAAGCATCTCCTATGCGGTCTGCAAGTATTTTGGCATCGAGACAGGAGAAAACAGCTTTGGCTATATTGCCAGTTGGAGTCAAGGCAAGGAGCTGAAAGAACTGAGAGCCAGTTTGGAGACCATCAACAAAACCTCCGGCACTTTGATCTCCGACATTGAGCGCCACTATAAGGAAATCTGCAAAGAGCGCGGAATCGACCCTCATGCAAAGGTAGAGCCGGAACCCGCCCCGATAGAGCAGCCAGAAGATGCCGCTAAGGTATCTGATAGACAGCAGACCGGCGATCTGACCTACTATGTAGCAGAGTGCATGGAATTTCCAAACCTCGGAGAATACCACGATAACCTGTCTTTGGAGGAAGCAATCCGCATTTATCAGGAGATTCCGGCAGAACGAATGAACGGGATCAAGGGCATTGGTTTTGAGCTGAAAGACGGAAGCGACTATGAAGGACCTTTTCCGATTTTGACCGGCCAGACCATTGACCTGGACACCATCCAGGCAATCGACTATTACCGTGATAGTCCTCTGGTACAAAAAGCGGTAAAGGAACTGGCTGCGGCAATGCCAGAAATGGAAGTGCTGGGGGCGGATGCCAACCAGCAGGAGGCTTTGTTTCTGATTGACGATGCCACCTATCTTCATATCCAGTCCTGTGACAGCGGCTGGGACTATACCCTTTACGATGCCGCGTCCATGAAAGAGCTGGATGGTGGTCAGCTGGATATGCCGGAGATTTCTCGCATGAAGGCAGTTCTCCAGATTTGTGATGACAACGATTTGGGCAGAGACTCTGTAAAATACGCACCGTTGTCCATGATTGAGACCTTGCAGGAAGCTGTCTACCAGCAGATGCAGGCAGAGGCCAGTCAGATGGCTGCTTCTTCCCAGCTGCCGGAAGCACAGGAGCAGGCACTGGATGAATACCCCATGCCTGATGAGCAGGTATCCACATCAGATATGCAGGAATACGGCTACTTCTATGATGGGATGCTCCCTGTCACCAGAGAACGGGCGCTGGAACTGGATGCCGCTGGTTTGACTGTCTATGTGCTGCATGAGGACAATACGGAGAGTATGGTATTTGACTCGCAGGAAATCATGGATCATGGCGGCCTTTTCGGTGTGGACCGTGAGGAATGGGAGAAAAGCCCTCAGTTCCACGAAAAGGTCATGGAGCGCCAGGAACATCAGCAGGAACGGGAACAAGCATTTCTCGCTCAGAACAGAGATTGCTTTGCCATCTATCAGGTAAGTCGTGACGATCCGCAGAATGTGCGCTTTATGAATCTGGACTGGCTAAAGTCCCATGATATTTCCATAGAGCGCAGCAATTATGATCTCATTTACACTGCTCCGCTGAGGGAGTCTGGCACGGTACCGGAGCAGCTGGAAAAACTATATGAGCAGTTTAATCTGCAAAAACCGGCGGATTTTCACAGCCCTTCTATGAGTGTCAGTGACATCGTTGCGATCAAGCAGGATGGTAAGGTATCCTATCATTACTGTGACAGTGTTGGCTTTACCCAGATCCCCGGATTCCTGCCGGAAAATCCGCTGAAAAATGCGGAGATGGCCGTGGAGGACGATTACGGCATGATCGACGGTATCATCAATAATGGCGTAAAGGAACCTACGGTAGCAGAGCTGGAACAGCAGGCCCGCAGCGGTCAGCCCATTTCCCTCATGGATTTGGCTGCCGCTGCCCATCGGGAGGAACGGGAAAAGAAAAAGTCCGTCATGGAGCAGCTGAAAAGCCAGCCCAAGGCAGAACACAAAAAGACAGCGCCCAAAAAGAGTGCGGAAAGGGAGATTTGATATGGGAAACTTTACTTTTGAGGAAATGAACCTGATGTGCATTTACAATACCGGTAGCCGCACCGGATTGATCGACAGCCTGCGTGAGATGCGCGGCGAGCTATCACCGGAGGAAACGGAACTGAGTGAGCTGACCGACAGCGCCCTTATGAAGCTCTGCGTGATGACCGATGAGGACTTTTCCCAGCTGGAGCTGTACCCGGATTTTGACCAGTAAATTTATCGTGTAAAAAATATAGTGAGAGAAATTGTCTGACGGATAAGCGATTTCTCTCACTTTCATCACAATATCCCACTATACTTAGAGAGATGGATGAAGTATAATCTAAGCAACAAACAATAATTTATTGAGGTGTTTAGAATGAAACAGAAAGTACCTATGATATGCAACATTGTGAGTCTCATTCTGTTGATTGTATTTGTTATTAAGAGCATCGTTGATTATACTCAATACTCAACATCGCTAAACTCTGCACCTTTTTATTTGTGGGTGTTAGTAAATGCTTTGTTTTTGGTAATTCCTGCAATTATTTTGTTCGTTATTGGTTTCGTTGTAAAGAAGAAACAGTAAACAATTCCAGTTTGTTTGTGCATTGATGATTATCTTGAACTTAGGAGGTGTTTAATGAAAACGGTTCTTTTACATGGGTTGGGACAAACTGCACAGGACTGGAAAGAAGTAGTCCAACAACTATCAATTTCCGATGTCGATTGCCCAGAACTTTTTTCTTCAGCAGAAGATGAAATATCATATTCGCAGATTTTGGGCGATTTAGAACAGCGGTATTCAGAAGTAAAAGAGCCGCTTCGTATCTGCGGCCTTTCGTTAGGTGCGCTTCTTGCGATTGATTTTGCTATTCGGCATGAAGAAAAAGTGGCTTCGCTGGTTTTGATTGGCGCACAATATAAAGTTCCAAGTTTACTGATAGATTTTCAAAATCTTATCTTCCGTTGTATGCCAGACAAGACTTTTGAAAGTATGGGACTATCAAAAAGCAGCACCATAAAATTGGCTCACTCTATGCGGTCATTGGATTTTACTTCTCAATTAAACAATATTCGTTGTCCAGTGACAATTTTGTGTGGCAAAAAGGATGCTGCCAATCTAAAGGCTTCTAAAAGGCTAAAAGAACTGCTACCCCAAGCCACTTTGCACATCGTTCCAAATGCAGGACATGAACTCAATAAATATGCACCAAACACGATTGCAGAGATATTAAATAACTAAAATGTAATATTCACAGTTTTACTTAGCAGGAAATCGTTTAGGTTTCCTGCTTTTCTTTTACCCAAAAACCGAAAGGAGGACAGAACACCATGCCAACCAAAGCTGAACTATATGCACAGATGGCGGAGAAGGTGACAACGCAGCTCACGGGAAGCTGGCAGGAATGGGCAGGGTTTCTCACTACTGCTTCCCGCCTTTACAAGTACCCGTTCCATGAGCAGCTGATGATCTATGCCCAGCGACCGGACGCCACCGCCTGTGCGGAGTACGATTTATGGAATGAAAAGATGGGCCGGTATGTAAGGCGCGGTTCCAAAGGGATCGCTCTGGTGGACGATTCCGGGGACAGACCTCGCCTGCGTTATGTCTTTGACATTTCCGACACCGGAACCTGTGAACATTCCCGCACTCCCTGGCTGTGGCAGCTGGAGGAGCGCCATCTGGATTCCGTGCAGGTCATGCTGGAGCGCACCTATGATGTTTCCGGTGATGACCTTGCCGGACAGCTCACTAAGGTAGCCGGAAAACTGGCTGAGGAATACTGGACGGAGCATCAGCAGGACTTCTTCTATATCGTTGACGGTTCCTTTTTGGAGGAATATGATGAGTTTAACATCGGAGTACAGTTCAAGGCAGCAGCCACCGTCAGTATCACTTATGCTTTGATGTCCCGCTGTGGACTGGAACCGGAACGCTACTTCGACCACGAAGATTTCATGGCGATCTTTGATTTCAATACTCCGGCAACCATCGGAGCGATGGGAACAGCGGTCAGCCAGATCAACCAGCAGGTGCTGCGGCAGATCGGCGTTACCGTCCGAAATGCAGAGCGCGAAGCCAACCAAGAAAGGAGCAAACAAGATGAACAATCCCATGACCTATATCCAGAACGGAGACTATCTGATTCCCGACCTGAAGCTGAGCCAGCAGCCGGAGAAACCCCTGGGCAAGTACGGCAGGATGAGGAAAACCTACCTGAAGGAACACCGTCCCATCCTCTACAACCAGATGTTGCTGAGCGAGAAGCTGTACCCGCACCTTCTGGAGATCGACGAGACCGCCCAGAGCAGACTGGAGCAGATGATGCCCCAGCTGACGAAGGAAGCGGGAGCCACCGAGGAACTGAAAGCCAGCGATCCCATGAAGTGGGTGGGGCTGATGAACACCTGCAAAGCTCAGGCCGAGGAAATCCTGATGGCGGAGCTTATCAACAGCTGACTCTAAACCTGTTCCTCTCCGAAGCGGAACAGATCCAATCCATAGATGAAGCAGAGAATGTAGCGCATACATCCTCTGCTTTTTCTTTTGCCCAAAATGACATTGACCATGTGCTGCGTTTGGGCGGCAATACAGACCGTCAAAGGGAGCGTGTGGTTGCAGCCTTTGAAAAGCAGAAAACCACCGCTGAGATTGCCGAGATACTGAAAACGCTGTACCACGGCGGCAACGGCCTTGGCAGTGTGAGCGCATGGTATGCCGATGATGGTATCCATCTTTCCCACGGGAAGTCTGCCCGTTATGACAGGTCTGCCCAGGTCATTTCCTGGGAGAGCGCCGCAGAGCGTATCGGGGAGCTTTTGGAAAGTGGTCAGTTTGCCTCCAATGTGGAGCTTGCAGAAGCGGCAGGCTATGAACGCTCCCTCCTCTCGGAAAAGCTCTGGCATCTGTATCACGATCTCAGTGAGGACGCCAGAAAAGCCGGATATTTGTCCTGTCTGTCAGAGATCAAAGGCAATGGTTTCCCGGAGGAGACCCGCCGCCTGACGGAGCAGCTGAGTGACCCGGCTTTCCGCCAGACACTCAAGGAAGAATACGCCGCCTTCTGGACTGCCTATCAGCAGGACCGTGACCTGTTGCGTTTTCACTATCACAGACCAAGGGAGATCTGGGAGAACCTGAAGGACCTTGACCTGCCCCGCAGGACCTTTTCTTCAGACCTTTCCCAAGTGCCAACCGTCCAGCACTTTATTACCGAGGATGAGATCGACGCCGCCATGACCAGCGGAAGCAGTTTCGCCGGAGGAAAAGGCCGTATCTATGCGTTCTTCATGGCAAACCATACGGATAAGGAGAAAGTGAGATTCCTCAAAGACGAGTAT
Organism: Hungatella sp. SB206; assembly: GCF_051132295.1. Taxonomy (NCBI): domain Bacteria; kingdom Bacillati; phylum Bacillota; class Clostridia; order Lachnospirales; family Lachnospiraceae; genus Hungatella; species Hungatella sp. SB206. The sequence continues at coordinate 3,132,091 of NZ_CP096603.1, forward strand.
GGCATTGGCGGACGCTCTCATGCCTTGTCCGGTGCAACACACAGCGGCGAAGATCACGATGGGAAAGGACTGCACTATAAAAAGCAGGACTGCCCGGATGTTCACTTGAACTGGGAAAAGGTTGCCAAGCGCATTACCTCACTTGTACAGAAAGACCGCTATCTTACCGAACAGGAACAGGCGCAGTATGACAAAATCCAGTCTGAACAGGAACAGGCTGAAGAAGATGCCATTCAAGCCCAGCAGCCGGAGATGGAGGAAGAAACACCAAAGCCTACCCTTGGGGAGCAGTTTGAGCAGTATAAACCTGTGGTGACTGCCGCCATTTCTGAGGATACTGCATATCGCAATGCCTGCGGTCATTCTGACCGTGAAAATGCTGTCATCGAGGGTAATGCCGCTGTGCGCCGTGCAGTCCTTGGTTCTAAGGATATGGAGCTGATCCGACTCTATTCGGATGTGCCGGAGTTCCGTCAGCGTTTACACCGGGAAGTGATCGACGAGACCTATCCAAAGCTCCATGAGCTTCTGCGCCCTCTTTCTCAGGAAGATATTGATACTGCCCTTTGTGCATGGAACGGCAATATCGAGAGTAAACACGCTGTTGTCCGCTATATGAAAGACCATGCAAGAGAAAAAGATACCGCCGCATGGCTGGCTCAGGAATACGGCGGCAGTAACAGCAACAGCCTGTTCGTTGTCCGTGCCGGCAGCCCGGAGGAAACGCAGCTGCCCTGGCCGAAGGTACAGCGCCGGATTGCCCAGCTCATTCAGGAGGACCGGTTCTATACCGAAGAAGAACAGGACCGTTTTGACGACATCGACCCCATCGCCATCCGGGAAGCTCTGGAAGAAAGAGGGATCGTCAACGGCCAGGTGACAGACACGGAAAAACTGGACAATGCCCCGTTTATCCAACAGGTGATGTCAGATGCCGAGCAGATCGCAGATGCCGAGACAGAGCAGACTTCCAAAGTTTCCATTTCCGATGAGGAATATGACGCAGTTCGCCGCCCAATTCCGCAAAGAACCTCCTATGACCCAGCCGCCCCGGTCTATGCCGTGGGCGATACCGTGTATATCGAGGATGACGCCTATCAGATCACCGAGCTGCGGGAGGACACCGTACAGCTTCTGCCCACCGGGATGGTATATCCCATCTACCGGGCAGAGCGCAAAGAACAGTTCGAGCAGCTGCTTCGGGCAGACCGCCGCAATGCTTACTATACCGAATTTCTTCCTATTGACCCGGACAAGGCAGATCAGGACTTGCGGGATGTATTGGCTCATGGACTGATGGATGAAGCGGATAAAAAGCAGATTTTCACGCTACTGCAATCCGGCAGGAGCAACAGCGAGATCGCCTACTGGCTGAGCAGAGCCTATTCCGGTGAGATCGAGACACTGAATCTGGAGACCGGCGATATTGCCGATTACCGTACCACGGCACAGGGCATAGAACTGGAAGTCATGGATGCAGAGGAAAAGCGTCTGGCTATGCTGTATTTCCGCTGGGATGAAGTTGCGCCTTTGCTGCGCGGGATGTATGCCCGTCAGCTGGATGGCTTTGGACAGGAACAGCCCCAACCGGCTGCCGAATCCCCGACCTTCCATTCCGAGACCATGGCCGTCTATCCGGGCGATAAGAACAATCTGCCTTATGATGTGGTGGTGGAACGACTGCATATCGAGGAGCCGGAGCCACCAGCCCCTGTGACTGAGACGGAGAAAACCTTTGAGGAAGTGTTGGATGAACACCCGGTTTCCATTCAGGTCAATGGCCAGTGGCAGACCTTTCCCAATGCCAAAGCTGCCGAGGAAGCATCTTATGAGGAATACAAGGATAACCTGCGCCGCAATGCAAAAAACTTCCGCATTACAGACGAGCATTTGGGCGAAGGTGGTCCGAAAGCCAAGTTCCAGGCAAATGTCAATGCGATTCGTTTGCTGAAAGAGCTGGAATCTGCCGGACAACAGGCAAACCCCGAACAGCAGGAAGTCCTATCCCGCTATGTGGGCTGGGGCGGTCTTTCTGATGCCTTTGACCCGGAGAAACCGGCATGGGCTTCCGAGTGTGCCCAGCTGAAAGAGCTGCTGACCCGGTCGGAATACGCTGCCGCCAGAAGCTCTACCCTCAACGCCCATTACACCAGTCCTACGGTCATTCAGGCCATCTATGAAGCAGTGGGCCGTATGGGATTTGAGACCGGAAATATTTTGGAGCCATCTATGGGTGTGGGCAATTTCTTCGGTATGCTGCCGGAGGAAATGAGAAACAGCCGTCTGTACGGCGTGGAGCTGGACCCGGTTTCCGGGCGCATCGCAAAGCAGCTCTATCCCAAGGCGGACATCACAGTAGGCGGCTTTGAGACCACCGACAGGCGGGATTTCTTTGACCTTGCCATCGGCAATGTACCTTTCGGTCAGTATCAGGTCAATGACAAAGCCTACAACAAGCTGAATTTCAGTATTCACAACTACTTTTTCGCCAAAGCACTGGACCAGGTGCGTCCCGGCGGAGTGGTAGCTTTTGTAACCTCCCGCTATACTATGGACGCCAAGGATTCCACCGTGCGCCGCTATCTTGCCCAGCGTGCTGAGCTGCTGGGAGCGATCCGTCTGCCGAATGACGCGTTCAAAAAGAATGCCGGTGCCGAGGTGGTATCGGACATCATCTTCCTCCAAAAGCGGGACCGCCCGCTGGACATCGTGCCGGAATGGACCCAGATCGGACAGACGGAGGATGGGTTTGCCATCAACCGGTATTTTATCGACCACCCGGAAATGGTGCTGGGCAGACAGGAGCCGGTAAGCACTGCACATGGTATGGACTACACCGTGAACCCTATCGCGGGACTGGAGCTTTCCGACCAGCTGCATGATGCTGTGAAGTACATTCATGGCACTTATCAGGAGGCAGAGCTGCCGGAGCTGGGCGATGGCGAAGCCATTGACACCTCCATTCCTGCCGATCCTAATGTGAAGAACTATTCCTATGCCATTGTAGACGGGCAGGTGTACTACCGGGAAAACAGCCGCATGGTGCGCCCTGATCTCAACGCCACCGCCGAAGCCCGCGTGAAAGGTCTTGTGGGACTGCATGATTGTGTGCAGGAACTGATCGACCTTCAGATGGATGCAGTGGTTCCAGACAGCACCATTACCCAAAAACAGGCGGAACTGAACCGGCTCTATGACAGTTTTTCTGCCAAATACGGTCTCATCAATGACCGTGCAAACCGCCTGGCCTATGCAGATGATTCTTCCTATTACCTGCTCTGTGCGCTGGAAGTTATTGACGAGGACGGAAAGCTGGAGCGCAAGGCGGATATGTTCACCAAACGGACCATCAAGCCCCATCAGGCGGTGGCTGTGGTGGATACGGCAAGCGAAGCACTGGCGGTGTCCATCTCGGAAAAAGCCTGCGTGGATATGGACTATATGAGCCAGCTTACCGGAAAAACAAAAGAAGCACTGGCCGGAGAACTGCAAGGCGTGATCTTTCGTGTACCGGGACAGTTGGAGCAGGACGGAACGCCCCATTATGTGACTGCTGATGAATACCTCTCCGGCAATGTACGCCGCAAACTGCGTCAGGCGCAGCGGGCCGCACAGCAGGACCCGGTTTATGCAGTCAATGTGGAAGCTCTTACCGCCGCCCAGCCCAAAGACCTGGATGCGTCGGAGATTGAGGTGCGTCTGGGCGCTACCTGGATTGACAAGGAATATATCCAGCAGTTTATGTATGAGACCTTCAACACCCCGTTTTATCTCCAGCGCAGTATCGAGGTCAACTATTCGTCCTTTACCGCTGAATGGCAGATCAAGGGGAAATCTTCTGTATCCTACAACGATGTGGCAGCTTATACCACCTATGGGACCAGTCGTGCCAATGCCTACAAGATTTTAGAGGACAGCCTGAACCTGCGGGATGTCCGCATCTATGACACCATAGAGGACGCAGACGGAAAAGAGCGCCGGGTTCTGAACGCCAAGGAGACCACCCTGGCAGCTCAAAAACAGCAGGCGATCCGGGAAGCCTTTAGGGACTGGATCTGGAGAGACCCGGAGCGCCGCCAGACTTTGGTGCGCCAGTACAACGAAGAAATGAACTCTACCCGTCCCCGCGAGTATGATGGCAGCCATATCACTTTTGGGGGCATGAACCCGGCCATTACCCTGCGGGAACACCAGAAAAGCGCCATCGCCCATGTGCTGTATGGAGGAAATACCCTGTTGGCACATGAAGTAGGCGCAGGCAAAACTTTTGAGATGGTAGCTGCTTCGATGGAAGCCAAACGCCTGGGCTTGTGCCAGAAATCTCTCTTTGTGGTTCCAAACCATCTGACCGAGCAGTGGGCGTCGGAGTTTCTGCGTCTCTATCCTTCCGCCAATATCTTAGTCACCACAAAAAAGGACTTTGAGACCCATAACCGAAAGAAGTTCTGTGCTCGTATTGCGACGGGTGATTATGATGCCATTATCATGGGACACAGCCAGTTTGAGCGTATCCCCATCAGCCGGGAGCGTCAGGAACGGCTTCTCTATGAACAGATCGACGAGATCACTGAGGGGATTGCAGAGGTACAGGCCAGTGGCGGCGAGCGTTTTACCGTCAAGCAGCTGGAGCGTACCAGAAAGTCTCTGGAAACCAGACTGGAAAAGCTGCAAGCCGAGGGGCGAAAAGACGATGTGGTAACCTTCGAGCAGCTGGGTGTGGACCGTTTGTTTGTGGACGAGGCACACAACTACAAAAACCTGTTTCTATACACAAAAATGCGGAATGTGGCTGGTCTTTCCACATCGGACGCGCAGAAATCCTCCGATATGTTTGCCAAGTGCCGCTATATGGATGAGATCACCGGAAACCGTGGCGTGATTTTTGCCACCGGCACACCGGTCAGCAACTCCATGACCGAGCTTTACACCATGCAGCGTTACCTTCAGTATGAACGCCTGCAAGAACTGAACATGACCCACTTCGACTGCTGGGCCAGCCGTTTCGGAGAAACCGTCACGGCGCTGGAACTGGCCCCGGAGGGAACCGGCTATCGGGCGCGTACTCGATTCTCCAAGTTTTTCAACCTGCCAGAGCTGATGAACCTGTTCAAAGAAGTGGCGGACATCAAGACCGCCGACCAACTGAACCTGCCTACCCCGGAGGTGGAATACCACAACATCGTGGCGCAGCCTACCGAACATCAGCAGGAAATGGTCAAGACCCTTTCGGAGCGCGCATCGCTGGTACACAGCGGAACCGTTGACCCGTCCCAGGACAATATGCTCAAGATTACCTCGGATGGCCGTAAGCTGGGCCTGGACCAGAGAATCGTCAACCAGATGCTGCCGGATGAACCTGGCACAAAGGTCAATCAGTGCGTGGACAACATCATGCAGATCTGGCGGGATGGCAAAGCTGACAAGCTGACCCAACTGGTGTTCTGCGACATTTCTACACCGCAGGCAAAAGCTCCTGCAAGCAAGGCGGCAAAAACGCTGGATAATCCACTGCTTCACGCATTGGAAGGCTCTGTGCCTCTGCCGGAGCAGGAACCGGTCTTTACGGTATATGACGATATTCGTCAGAAACTCATTGCTCAGGGAATGCCTGCCGACCAGATCGCTTTTATCCATGAAGCCAATACCGAAGTGCGGAAAAAGGAGCTGTTCTCTAAGGTCCGTACCGGTCAGGTTCGTGTTCTTTTGGGCAGCACCGCCAAGATGGGCGCAGGCACCAATGTGCAGGACCGTCTGGTGGCACTTCATGACCTGGACTGTCCGTGGAGACCGGGAGACCTTGCCCAGCGCAAGGGCCGTATCGAGCGTCAGGGCAACCAGAACCCCCTTGTCCATGTGTACCGCTATGTGACCGAAGGAACCTTTGACGCATACCTCTGGCAGACGGTGGAGAATAAACAAAAATTCATCAGCCAGATCATGACTTCTAAATCGCCGGTGCGCTCCTGCGATGATGTGGATGAAACCGCCCTCAGTTTTGCAGAGATCAAGGCTTTGTGTGCCGGAGACCCCCGTATCAAAGAGCGTATGGATTTGGATGTGGAGGTATCCCGCCTAAAGCTGATGAAAGCCGACCACCAGAGCAAGCAGTATCGTCTGGAGGACCAGCTGCTCAAATACTTCCCGGAGGAGATTGAAAAGCACAAAGGCTTTATCAAGGGCTTTGAATCCGATCTGGAGGTTTTGGCAGCGCACCCGCACCCGGAGGACGGTTTTGCTGGTATGGAAATCCGCGGCGATCTGCTGACCGATAAGGAGAACGCCGGCGCAGCCCTTTTGGATGCCTGCAAGGAGGTCAAAACCTCCGATCCGGTGCAGATCGGCAGCTACCGGGGCTATGCCATATCCGTGGAATTTTCCGCATGGAAACAGGAGTATACGCTCCTGCTGAAAGGACAGATGACCCACCGGGCAACCCTTGGTACAGACCCTCGCGGAAATCTTACCCGTATCGACAATGCCCTCGCCCAAATGCCCCAGCGTCTGGAGGCGGCAAAGGCCCAGCTGGATAACCTCTATCAGCAGCAGGCTGCCGCAAAGGAGGAAGTCGGAAAGCCATTCCTTTATGAAGAAGAACTGCGAAGCAAAAATGACCGTCTGGTGGAGCTGGATACTTTGCTGAACATCGACGGAAAGGGACAGGCACACGCCGAGGCTGTTGTTGCCAAAAGCACACGGCCTTCGGTGCTGGACAGCCTGAAGCGCCCGGTGACGCCCCGCAGTATAGACAAGAAACCAAAACAGCATGAGGAGGTGCGATAACATGAATACCAATAATCTGAATACGGCCCTTTATGAAAAGATGGCCACTGAGCAGGAAAAATATAGGGACTGGTTGAAAAGCCAGCCCCCAGAAGAAATCCTGCACCACACCTATGAGTACACCGTCCGGGAGGACATCGTGATGGCGATGGAGGAGCTGGAGCTGACCGACGCACAGACCCAGGCGCTTTTGGATTCCCCCTCGCCGCTGGCTGATGTGTACCGTTATTTTGAAAAGCTGGAGACCGGCTACATGGATGTGATCCGGGACAGCATTGAAAACCGTGCCGATGATGTGTGCAGAGCCAAAGAGGAACTGCGAACAACACCGGTCTATCCCCATTCAGCTGCCTATGCGAGAGAACATGGGGAGCTGGAGCAGTACCGAGCTTCCAACAATGTAAATCGCCAATGCAAGGAGTCCATTGAAGCGGCGGTGCGGGAACATTTCGATGGAATGTATCTCAGCCACGATGCGGCAAAGGGTGTGATCGAGACCTATGGCATGGAGCGTGTGTCTATGGTTCTGTCTAACACGGTCCAGCTTCAGGACTGGGATGGGCGCTACTCCCGACGCAACAAAGAATGGGCTAAGACCATTCCTAATGATAATCCCGAAACCGTCCGTTGTGGTTATGCCTTAAACAGCCACCCTGCTGTTCTGGATGGTTTTATTGATCTGGTGCGTGAAGAACAGCAGCGCAGCCGTACCCAGAGAGAAAAGCTGGAACCGTCCCGTCCCTCAGTACGGGATAAGCTCAAACAGGAACTGCCCGCCCATAAGTCTGCCGCCCCGAAAAAACGGGAGCCGGAGCGATAACCATGGCAAAGCGCAAGCGGGATGTTCCGGTTTTGTTTTGGGTGTCAGCAGAGGAACTGGAGTTGATCCATCAAAAGATGCAGCAATACGAGACAGAGAATTTGAGCGCTTATCTGCGGAAAATGGCGCTGGATGGTTATGTGGTCAAGCTGGAACTGCCGGAGCTGAAGGAGTTGGTTTCCCTGATGCGCCGAAGCAGCAACAACTTGAATCAGCTGACCCGCAAAGTGCATGAGACCGGGCGGGTTTATAATGCTGACTTGGAGGATATATCCCAGCGGCAGGAACAACTGTGGGAGGGTGTAAAGGAAATCCTTACCCAACTCTCCAAACTTTCATAACAGGGATAGATACTCCATTTGCGGAGGGAGGAACGGCGTTTCTTCGCCGCGCCTTCCTCCGCTTTTTCTTTTTGCCCGTATCCTTGCCTTTTGGCTGTGAGACAGGGATAATGGAATCAGGAACAGGAACTGTGATTTTGGGAGGAGGCATAACAATGAGGGCATTGGTATTTTTGTTGAAACTGCTGTTGAAGATCGTGATGGTTCCGGTGATTCTGGCGCTGACCCTGTTCGTTTGGATTTGTGTGGGGATCGTCTATGTCTCCGGTCTGGTGCTGGGGCTTATCAGCATGGTGATCGCCCTGCTGGGTGTGGCGGTTCTGCTGACCTGTTCCCTGCAAAACGGCATTATCCTGCTGGTGATGGCATTCCTTATTAGTCCCTATGGTCTGCCGATGGCTGCCATCTGGCTGCTGGGCAAGGTGCAGGACTTGAAGTTTGCCATTCAGGATTTGGTTTATGGATAAAATGCGCGGTCACAAAAATGCCAGACAGTGTCTGTTAAATTGCTATATTTACTTCTGTGCTACATCCGTGTATAATAGTAGCACGAAAGGAAGTGATGGATGTGACCAAATCAGAACGGTTTGAGCAATTAGACAGACTTCTGACCGAGCATGATGGGATGCTGCAAACCGCACAGGTAATCGCCAGCGGAATTGTAAAACCCATTTTTTATGAATATGTCAAAGAGAAGAATCTTCAGCAGGTTGCTCACGGAATTTATGTCTCTGAGGACACCTGGATTGATGCGATGTTTCTGTTACATCTGCGATGTGGTCAGGCAGTATTTTCCCATGAATCAGCGCTATTTTTCCATGACTTGACAGACCGGGAACCATCTCCATACGCTATCACGGTGCGCAGAGGGTACAGCACCACTCGCTTAAAGGCAGAGGGCCTTTCTGTTTACACCATCAAACCAGAACTATATGAGGTAGGGCTGACAACTGGCCAAACACCTTTTGGGCATACGGTTCCTGTCTATGATATGGAGCGCACCATCTGCGATCTGCTCCGCAGCCGAAGCAGCATGGAAATACAGACTTTTCAAGGTGCGCTGAAGATGTATGCCAGAAGAAAGGACAAGGATCTGCGGACTTTGATGCGGTATGCCGGTATGTTCCGGGTTGAAAAAATTTTACGGCAGTATTTGGAGGTGCTTTTATGATAAAAACAGCAAGGCAGCTAAAAGATTTGATTCGCAATCTTTCCAGAGAAAAATCTGCGGATGCACAGCTTTTAATGCGAAACTATATGATGGAGCGTTTTCTGGAGAGAATTTCCCTTTCTGAATATCGTGATAAATTTATTCTGAAAGGCGGGATGCTGGTAGCGGCAATGGTTGGACTGGATGCCCGTTCCACGATGGACTTGGACGCTACTGTAAAAGGAGCCAATGTTAATGTAGAGGAGATCGAGAACCTGATTTCTGCTATTGTGAGTGTGCCGATTGATGATGGCGTCAAATTTCAGCTGAAAAGCATTTCAGAGATTATGGATGAAGCGGAGTATCCTGGGATTCGGGTCAGCATGACTACAACCTTTGACGGTGTGGTGACACCTTTGAAGATTGACATTTCCACAGGGGATGCCATTACCCCCAGGGAGGTACGCTACTCTTTCAAGCTGATGCTGGAAGATCGCTCCATTGACATTTGGGCATACAATCTGGAAACCGTTCTGGCTGAAAAGCTGGAAACAATCATCACCAGAACCACCACCAACACCCGCATGAGAGATTTCTATGACATTTATATTCTGGATCAGCTCCACGGGAACACATTGAACCGGCAGACGCTCTATGATGCACTGTTGGCAACTGCCAAAAAACGCGGAACCGAACGGCATCTTGCAGAAGCTGTGGATGTTTTGAATGAAGTGGAAAGCAGTCATGTGATGCAGAAACTTTGGGAATCTTACCGCAGGAAGTTTTCCTATGCGGCAGATCTGGAGTGGAGCATCATCATGGGGGCGGTTCGCAGTTTATACGCTCTATGTGAAAAGGGATCGAGCCTATGAAAAAACACGGTCATTATTGCAAAGTCTGCGGAGAATATAAGGCTAACGAAAAATTTTCCGGCAAAGGTCATGCGGCGCACATCTGTAAATCCTGTGCTTCTTTATCGCCGGAGAAACAAGCGGAGCAAATGACGGTAAACCGCTTACTGAATCTCCCTTGGCGGTTATCAAAGGAGCAGATTTCCTGGCTGAAAAACCGAATGAAAGATAAGCGCCCGGAAGTTCATGCACTGGCAAAAGAACAATACGAGATGAGGTTTCCTCCGAAGCGGTTAGAGGAGATCGAGGACGATTTTATAGAATAGCAAAAGCGGTCTGCACCATGCAGGCCGTTTCTTTTTTAGAAAGGAGGCCCTTCTATGGCAACCACACGCATCATGCCCCTGCATATCGGCAAGGGCCGCACCGAAAGTCAGGCAATCAGCGACATCATTGATTATGTGGCAAATCCGCAAAAGACCGACAACGGAAAACTAATTACCGGCTATGGCTGTGACAGCCGGACCGCCGATGCAGAGTTCCTTCTGGCGAAGCGGCAGTATATCTCCGCCACCGGGCGGGTGCGCGGGGTGGATGATGTGATCGCTTACCATGTGCGCCAGTCATTCAAACCCGGAGAGATCACACCGGAGGAAGCCAACCGCCTGGGCGTGGAATTTGCCAAGCGGTTCACCAAGGGCAATCACGCCTTTGTGGTCTGCACCCACATAGACAAATCGCACATCCATAATCACATCATCTGGTCGGCGGTCAATGCGGATTGTGACCGAAAATTCCGCAACTTTTGGGGCAGCACCAGAGCCGTCCGGCGCTTGAGCGATACCATCTGTATCGAGAACGGATTGTCCATTGTGGAGAATCCCAAGCCCCACGGAAAAAGCTACAACAAATGGCTGGGTGATCAGGCCAAGCCCTCCCATCGGGAACAGCTGCGAGTGATGATTGACCGTGCGCTGGAGCAAAAGCCCACTGACTTTGACGCATTGTTGAAACTGCTTACAGAAATGGGCTGTGAAGTATCCCGGCGCGGGAAAGCAATCCGGCTCAAAGCGCCCGGCTGGAAGAATGTAGCCCGCATGGATGACAAGCTGGGGGCCGGGTACAGTGAAGCAGAAATCCGTGCGGTGTTGGCCGGTGAAAAACAGCATACGCCCCGTAAAAATTCCGCCGTGCAGCCGGAGCCGCCCAAGGTCAATCTGCTGGTGGACATTCAGGCAAAATTACAAGCTGGGAAAGGCGCTGGGTATGTGCGCTGGGCCAAGGTTTTTAACCTGAAACAGATGGCGCAGACTGTAAATTTTCTCACCGAACATCAGCTGTTGGACTATGGGGAGCTGGCAGAAAAAGCGGCGGCAGCCACCGCCCACCACAACGAACTGTCGGCGCAGATCAAGGCAGCGGAAAAGCGCATGGCGGAGATTGCCGTACTGCGTACCCATATCATCAACTATGCCAAGACCCGCGAGACCTATGTAGCCTACCGCAAGGCCGGTTATTCCCGAAAATTCCGCGAGGAACATGAGCAGGAAATCTTGCTCCATCAGGCAGCCAAAAATGCCTTTGACGAGATGGGCGTGAAGAAGCTGCCCAAGGTCAAAGACCTGCAAGCCGAGTATGCAAAACTGCTGGAGGAAAAGAAGAAAACCTACGCCGAGTACCGGCACTCCCGTGAAGAAATGCGGGAACTTTTGACTGCCAAAGCCAATGTGGACCGGGTGCTGAAAATGGAGGTAGAACAGGATGTTGAAAAAGAAAAAGACCACGGCCAGCGGTGAGCCGGTCATGGTCCAAAGCGTTCGCAGAACGCGCAGCCACAGAATGAAATTCTGTGTTCAAAGGGGCTTGGGGGCGCTGCCCTCAACAAGCAAGCGGAGAGGAAAATCACGGAGGGATTTTCTTCCCTGCGGGCCTGTGTGTATTAACACAGGCATTGCTTGCCAGTATTATCCCGAATCTGGACTCGTAAAAACATGAACGGGCTATTTTCTTGAATTTCGTCCAGGCGTGTGTTATTATAAAATCAGTAAGTTATAATTAACTGATTGGAGTGAGGATAATGGGAAATGCCAGTTTCAATCAAGACTGGTACGGTATGCAGGCCAAAGTTCTGGCGCAAAGTGATGATCGTGTAGTCGTAGATTATGGTTGCAAAGGCCGGGGAATTGTAAAAAACTATAATCTGTTTGAGGGAATACAGCTTTGTTTCCTCGATTTTGAATCAGATGAGTCTATGGAAACACAAAAGTTTAATCCAGATATTATTCAGATCACGCACTGCCAGACCGGCCGGTATGAATGTGAATTTGCTAACCACACTGTATCGTATTTGCCAGAGGGCTATTTTAGCGTTGCGGCAACAGAGCATTTGCCGGTTTCCTTTTCTTTCCCTTTGGGAAAATATTACGGCGTCAGCCTCGTCATTGACCGTCAGGCGCTTTCAGATGGAACACGCCGGATGATGCAGACAATCCCTATTGACCTTGATAAAATAGGAACAACGCTGGGACTTGAAACACGGTGGTATGTCAGTGATACCCCAGCGCAATTACAGCACTTGTTTTCAGAATTATATTCTGCCGCTGAGACGGAGCCAATCGGCTATTTCAAAATTAAGGCTATTGAACTCCTGTACCACATGGATCAGCTAACGCAGATTAACGGGTGCGATTTGAAGTATTTTGATAAGAAACAGATACAGACCACAAAAGCGATACGAGAATACCTCATTTCCCATTTGGATGAAAAAGTGTCTCTGGAGCAGTTGGCAAAGGAAGCACACTTAAACCTCTCTGTTTTTCATTTGGTTTTTTCTCATATCTACGGAGACACACCCTATGCGTATCTCAAAAAATACAAAATGAATTTAGCAGCCCAGTGGCTCTCGGAAGATAAAATGAAAATCGGGGATATAGCTTTAGAACTCGGATATAGCAATGCCAGCAAATTTGCTAAAGCGTTTCAATCTGTGTATGGGATGTTACCAAAGGACTATCGAAAAAATAAATAGGAAGAACGGGCTATTTTCTGCATCATCTCAAAGGAATGGAGCGGAAAAAAATTGAGGGACTGTGTATAATGGGTTGATGTAGTTAGCTTTATCTAACTGCATCAACCCATTTTTAGGAGGTGGTGATTTGTGCTTGTTATAGACACACGAATAAAGTTGTTGTTATTCATTCTTATCAACTTTATGGTGTTCGGCTTGAAGGATTTCATTCTTGGCAGCGTGTGTTTTTTCTTTATCTGTATCCTTTCGTGCCTGATGGGGCAGAAAAAGATTGTATTGAAATACCTTATCTTTTATGTGGTGATTGCGGCCATACAGCAGCTTTGCGCCTTCCTTCCCCAGGCCATCGAAACTATTTTGTCGATCTTCACATTGTTTATTCGGGTGATGATACCCGTGGTACTCTTTGCCTCAACCTTTATCGCTACAACGAAAGTCAGCGAATTGATTGCGGCCATGTACTCGCTAAAAATTCCTCGGAGCATTACCATTACATTCGCTATGGTATTGCGCTTTTTTCCGACTTTCAGTGAGGAGATCCACAATATCTATGACGCGATGAAGTTAAGAGGCATCGCACTTTCGTGGAAAAATGTATTCACGCGCCCTGTGCTCATTCTGGAGGCAATCGCTATCCCCATTGTGATGCGCTCTGCTTCGATTGCAGAAGAATTATCTGCTTCTGCGGTGACACGAGGCATTGATAATCCGGCACAACGAACTTCGTTCATTCAGCTAAAAGTTCATGCTAAAGATTGGATGGTACTGTGCTTCTTTCTTGTTGCCTTCGTTGTGCTGTTTTTCTGCAAATACCAGATATATGGGAGGATATGATGATGATTGATATTGACCATGTATCTTTTCAATATTCCGGCGCTGAACAGGAAAATCTGCAAGATTTCAATTTGCAGATTAAAAAGGGGGAGTGTGTTGTTCTCACTGGCGAATCTGGATGTGGAAAGACTTGTGTGACCAGGTTGATAAATACGCTTATTCCCCACTTTTACGAAGGGGAACTGTCCGGGGCGGTTCTCATTGACGGAGTTGATACCCGCACGATCCAACCGCACGATTTGTCAGACAAGATAGGCTCTGTTTTCCAAAATCCGCGCAGTCAATTCTTCAGCCTGGATACGGACAGCGAGATTGTGTTTGGTATGGAAAATAAGGGTATGCCCTATCAAGTGATGCTGGATCGTTACCAACAGACTATCCGGGAATTACATATTGAAAAGTTAAAGGATCGCAACCTGTTTGACTTGTCCGGCGGGCAAAAGCAGACCATAGCCTTTGCCAGCGTTTACGCATTAAATCCTGATATTTTTGTCTTGGACGAGCCTTCCTCAAACTTGGATCCGGAGGCCATCCAAGAACTACGGCGGCTGCTTTTGCTGATTAAGGCGCAGGGAAAAACGATTGTTGTATCCGAACATCGCCTTTACTTTTTGAATGGGATTGCAGACCGCATTGTCCTTATGGAACATGGTAAGCTGAAACAATCTTGGTCCGCCCGTGATTTTGCTTTACTCAGTACCGAGCAAATCAAGGCGCTGGGACTTAGAAGCTATACGCCTGCAAGGTTAGAACTTCCAGAAACAATGCCGTCTCGAAACGATACCCCGGCTGTCGAAGTTAAAGATCTTGCGATAGGATATGAGAAAGGGAAACCCGTGGCGCAGCACCTGAATTTTCGTGTCTACCCAGGAGAAATTGTTGGTGTGGTAGGAAAAAATGGCTGCGGGAAATCAACTTTAGCCCGGACCTTATGTGGCTTGCAGAAGGAACTCCGTGGAGAAGTTCTATACCAAAACAGTATGATCCCAAGCAAACGGCGGATCAGGAAAGCATATCTTGTCATGCAGGACCCGGACTATCAACTGTTTACCGATAGCGTTTACCAGGAACTACTGCTGGCATTATCTGACCAGAAGGATAAAGACGAAAAGAGAATAGACGATATTCTGGATGAGCTGAATTTGACGATTTATAAAGAGCGGCATCCAATGTCCCTATCAGGTGGGCAAAAGCAACGCACTGCTATCGGCGTTGCGGCTCTCCGGGATGCAGAGGTACTTATTTTTGATGAGCCTACAAGCGGCTTGGACTACAAAAACATGGAGAGTGTTGCAGGAATTTTAAGTGCGCTGTCCAAAAGAGGAAAAGCCATCTTGGTGATTTCCCATGACAATGAACTACTGATGAAGATTTGTTCCCGTGTCATTCGCATGGATGAAAAGACTTCATCTTAGTTATATACCAATAATAGAAAGGGGCTATCTATATGAGTGAACAAGCAAAAGCTGTCGGCGTGTCCGACAAAATGAAGGCAAAGGACTATATTACACTGGGCATTTTTACGGTTCTGTTCTTTGCCGTAGTAATGGTGTGCATCTTTGCCTCCGCAGCTACCGTGGTGACCTTCGCGTTTGGGAGCGCCATTGCTGCAATTCCTGGAGGCATTATCTATATGCTGATGCGCGCTAAAGTGCCAAAGGCCGGGAGCGTTCTCTTGAGCGGTGTGGTGATCGGCCTGATTGAGTTCCTGATTGGCGCAGGATGGGCGGTTGCCGTCGGTTTTATTGCCGGTGCCGTAATTGCGGAGCTTCTGGCCCGTATCGGCCACTACAAGAGCTTCTGGCTGAATACCATTGGCTATTCCGTGTATATGATGTTCTTTGCGCTGGGAACCTATCTCCCTATGGTCATTATGACCGGCTATGTGGATGATATGTCTACGTCGAATGGTGTCAGCGCCGAGTATCTGACGGAGCTGCATAGCTTTATGAATGGAACAATGGTAGTCATCATTGCTGTTGTGACTTTCGTTGCAGGCATCATCGGCGCTTTGATTGCAAAAGGTGTGTTCAAAAAGCACTTCCAGAAGGCAGGCATTGTCTAAGGGCGATATAGTTGCGACTAACTCTCTGGTATCTTTGGGCTATTTTGGACAGTGGAACAGAGTTATGGAGTAGCAGGCAATTCCAAAGGTTGATAAAATGAGTGGTGAGGTTAGAAACTGCTAACCTCACCATTTTCAATTTTAAGGAGGGTTCATGCTATGTCAAACGCAAAGTCGAAACAAGCAAAACCAAAGACGGGTTTGGCGCGATGCATGGAATTGGCTTCTGACAGAAAGGGCCTTGTATTCTTAGCTGCGGTTCTTTCGTCACTGGCGGCCATTGCTTCGTTCATCCCGTACATAGCGGTCTATTTTATGATCCGCTCAATTATCGGTGTTTTCCCGAACCTTGACCAGTTGGATATGGGGATGGTCATGAATTACGGCTGGCTGGCGCTCGCCGGGATCGTGGCGAATATCCTGCTGTACTTCCTGGCTATTTTCAGTTCACACATGGCAGCGTTCGGAACGCTGTACGAGTTGAAGGTTCTCTTTGCAGACCATATTACTAAAATTCCACTTGGGTATCACCTGACGATTGGCAGCGGACGTCTGCGGAAAATCATGGATGAAAACATTGAAAGCGTAGAGGGCTTTATTGCTCACCAGTTCCCGGATTTTGTCGCTTCTATTACAGCTCCCATTGTCATGGTCATCATCCTACTGGCCGTTGACTGGCGGTTCGGTCTTGCCTCTCTGGTCGGTATCATTCTGGCGTTTGTTGCGGAGTTCATTGGCTTTGGCAGCGGCGAGATGAAGGAGAATATGGGTAAGTACCAAAAAGCCCTGGAAGAAATGAACAACGCTTCTGTGGAGTATGTTCGTGGAATGTCGGTTGTAAAGGCGTTTAACCAGACCGCATCCTCTTTCAAAAAACTCAAAGAAGCAATTACCGGATATACAGAGTGGGTCCTGAAATTTTCCCTAGGCTGGCAGAACTGTATGCCCGCCTTCACCACAATCATCAATAATGTTTATCTGATCCTTGTACCTGTCGGAATTTTAATCGGCTCCAGGTCGGATGATTTTGCTGGGTTTGCCATGACCTTCATTTTCTATCTGCTCTTTGTACCCGCAATTTCCGGTGTACTGAACAAAATCATGTATATCTCCGAATCGTTCATGCAGATTGATGGGAATGTGGCTCGGATGGATGAAATTCTGAACATCCCTGAAATGCCGGAAACATCTCATCCTAAGAAACCTGTTGGGGATGATGTTGCTTTCCACGATGTCAGCTTTTCCTACACGGGGGATGTTTCCGAGAAAGCCCTGGAAAATGTATCTTTCTCAGCAAAACAGGGACAGATCACAGCTATTGTCGGCCCGTCCGGCGGCGGCAAGAGTACGATTGCCAATCTGATTTCTCGGTTTTGGGACGTATCTTCCGGCAGCATTACCATCGGCGGCGTAGATGTGCGCGATATGGCGGAGGATGACCTGATGCGCCATGTCAGCTTTGTGTTCCAGGATATTTTCCTGTTCAAGCAGAGCATCTTGGATAATATCCGTATGGGCAATCCTTCGGCCAGTGAGGAACAAGTGATTGCGGCGGCGAAAGCGGCGCAGTGCCACGAGTTCATCTCCAATCTGCCCAACGGGTATCATACGGTGGTCGGCTCCAAAGGCATCCATCTCTCTGGCGGCGAGCGCCAGCGAATTGCCATTGCGCGGGCCATTATCAAGGACTCGCCCATCATCGTGCTGGATGAGGCAACGGCGTTCAGCGACCCGGAGAATGAATACCTGATCCAGAAAGCTTTTGAAAAGCTGATGCAGGGTAAGACAGTTATCATCATCGCACACCGCCTCTCCACGATCCGCAATGCAGATAAGATTATTGTCATGGAGAAAGGGCACCTGATCGAAGAAGGAAAACATGACGAGCTGGTGGACGCAGGCGGACGCTATGCGCAAATGTGGAACCACTATACAGAAGCGATTGGCTGGAAAATCAGCGGAAAGGCGGTGTAACTATGAGCAGATTACAAAAAGCTCTCTTTTTATCAGACAAAGGTTACGCAGATCTGAAAAAAGCAATCTTCGCCTGCACATTGACGAACTTGGCTATGCTTCTTCCGTTCTGTGTAACTGTTATGATTTTCAGTGAAATTCTGACTCCCTTTGTCAATGGCGGCTCCATTCAGTGGAACCATATCTGGATGCTGTGGGGCGCGGGTATTGTTTCGGCCATTCTGGTATTTCTGGCTGCCAAAAACGATTACCGCAAAACCTATATTGCCTCATATAAAGAGTCGAACACGACCCGGCTTCGGATTGCGGAGCATCTGCGGAAACTTCCGATGAATTTCTTTAACACCAAGGACCTTTCTGAACTGACCACAAATATGATGGCAGATTGCAGCAGCATGGAATCCCTGCTCAGCAGCACGATCCCTCCGCTGATTGCAAACGGCATCACGGTGACCCTGACCTGCATCCTGCTGGCCTTCTTTGACTGGCGGCTTGCTTTGTGCGTATTTATCACGGTTCCGATTGCCTTCCTCATTATCTGGCTCAGCCGGAACCATCAAAAGAAGCTGTTTGAAAAACAGGTTGACGCAAAGCTGGATGCTTCTGACCAGGTACAGGAATACTTGGAAGGCATGAAGATCATCAAGTCCTGCGGGCTGTCCGGTTCTCATTTCAGCGCGCTGGATAAAGCTCTGTTAGCAATGAAAAAAATCGCCATCAAAGTGGAGATGGCTGTCGGCGTGTTCATGTCCAGTGCAAGTATGATTTTGCAGGCTGGCATCGGTATCACGATTTTTGTTGGCGCTATTCTTCTAACACAAGGACAGATTGAGCTTCTTCCTCTGCTTATGTTCCTGCTGATGGTCACACGGATTTATGGACCGATCCTGGCGATCCTGGCGAACCTGTCCTCACTGCTGAATTTGAATGTGGTCACAAGTCGTATGCGTACCCTGCTCACTACCCCTGCGATGGACGGTGAAGGAAAAACGGTCCCGAACTGCGATATTGAGCTTTCCCATGTGACCTTTGCCTACAATCAGGAAGATGTCATCAAAGATGTTTCTTGTAAAATTCCCCAGGGGAGCGTGACTGCCCTTGTTGGTCCGTCCGGCTCCGGTAAAAGCACGATTTCCAAACTGATTGCCCGGTTTTGGGATGTTCAGCAGGGAAAGATCACCGTGGGCGGAAAAGACATTAAGAGTATGGAGCCGGAAAGTCTCATGTCTTATATGTCCTTCGTGTTCCAGGATGTGACCCTGTTCAATGATACGGTCATGAACAATATCCGTCTTGGCAATCCAAACGCAACGGACGATCAAGTAATTGCTGCGGCCAAAGCCGCCTATTGTGATGAATTTGTCCGGGAAATGCCGGACGGGTATCAGACGGTCCTCGGTGAGAACGGCAGCACTCTTTCCGGCGGTGAGCGCCAGCGTATTTCCATCGCCCGCGCATTGCTGAAAAATGCGCCCATTATTCTGCTTGACGAGGCAACAGCATCCCTTGACCCGGAAAATGAAGTCCTGGTTCAAAAGGCGATTGCCAAACTGGTGGAGGGTAAGACGGTCATTATGATTGCTCACCGGCTCCGTACAGTTGTAGATGCAGACCAAATCCTCGTCCTTGACAATGGACGGTTGGTAGAGCATGGAACCCACGATGAGCTGATGAAGAAGAACGGATTGTACCATAAACTGTTCCATATCCAACAGGAGAGTCTTGGTTGGGCTGTGTAAATTGTTTTAGAAGGGAGATGTTCCATGAAACTTCATGCGTCCGGGGAGGACTATCTGGAAACCATCCTTGTTCTCCATAAGAAAACGGGTATGGTGCGCTCCGTAGATGTGGCCCGGCACATGGAGGTGTCAAAACCCAGCGTGTGCCATGCAGTGGCTACCTTGCGAGACGGCGGCTTTCTCACGATGGACAGCGACTATTTCCTGCACCTGACCGATGTAGGCCGGGCAGTTGCCGAAAAAATCTACGAGCGCCATTGCTTTTTCACTGAGCAGCTTATCGCAGCGGGCGTTGACCCTGAAACTGCGGAGGCCGACGCCTGCCGGATTGAACACATCATTAGCGACGAGAGCTTTTTGCGGCTGAAGGAGGCAGCTGCACAGGAGCAAGACTAAACTGAATATGCCAAGCGATCCTGCCCCGCCAGACGGGGAAAGAAAAAAACCGTTGCAGGGCAGGTAGCTTCGTGCGCCCATAATGGATTTTCCGGGTACTGCGGCGGTTTTGAGTAACATCAAGGCCGCCGTTCCTTATGCCCTCGACAAAGGAGTGACGACTACACGCTGACACGGCGGCTTTAGGAGGGAGCCGCCGTGAAGCAAAGACCGCTTCGACATAATTCGGCAGGAATTTACCTGTCAAAAAAAGCCTGACCGTCAATCGGCCTCCATCTGCTTATGAACAGGCACTATCGTGGCTGGTCCATAAGTGCCATAAGTCCTTTTTTAGCAGCGCCAGCCGCCGTTCTTCGGATGCTGGCGCTTTTGCTTGTCGTTTTTTCGGGAATTTCCCCGAACGGTGTCGCTCACCGCCTTCATTTCGGTTCACCCGTCAACCCGTGAATCGAAATGGAGGTACATAATGCAGAAGATCAATCTTCGGGAACTGTATCCCGATGTGTATAAAACCGATGTCTTTGTGGACGTGGCCGAGGAAGTGCTGGCGGCAATCCGGGGCCAGGAGAAGGACGATGCTGCCTACGAGCGCCGGAAGTTCCGGCACAAGGCCCATTACTCTCTAAACCGGGAGGATGGCATTGAAAACGATGCCCTCAACCGGCCGCTCATCCCGGAGGAAATCTTGGAGCAGAAGCAGCTACGGGAGGAAGTGTACGCCGCGCTGATGCAGCTGCCTGCCATCCAGGCCCGGCGTATCTACGCCCGGTTTTACCTGGGCATGACGGTGGCCGAGATCGCCCGGATCGAGGGTGCTGACCGCCGCCGCGTGTGGGAGAGCATCCGGCGCGGACTGAAGAAGCTGGCGCGGTTGCTGGATACGGCCCAATAACCTGACCGCCGCATAGCGGCAAAAAGAGAGCCGGTGGGGGTTTTTATTCCTCCACCGGCTTACTTATTCTCTAAATGTTCATCTGGGTCAACCCCAGCCGTCTGCACCATCTCTTTTAGCTCATCAGTCAACGCGCGGGTTGAGTTTAACAGCACTTTTCTGGCAGCCGGAGGGCACGAAAGGTAAAGCTGCCGCATATCGTTGGCGGCTTGCTCATCTTCAGGCAGATCGAGATTCATCAGGGAATCTAAAGATAAATTCAAGACTTTGCAAAAAGCGCGCAGAACCTCAAAAGAAGGATTCTTCACCCCTCTTTCGCAGCCTTGAACGTGCTTTAGAGAAACGTGGCTCAGATCTGCGAGTTCCTGCTGCGTCAATCCTTTTTCCTTACGCGCTTTTTGTATCCTTCGTCCCAGCTCTTTTATCAGTTCCATAGGCACTATCGTCTCCTTAATCATATTTTATCGTGCCCATTTCCTTGCAGGAAGAACCTCATAAAAGGTGTTTTTGAGTACGATAGTACCTATTTTATTATGCTTGTAAGGAGCTTGCGCTGTCCGCAGCTTCTATGAAGGGACAAGGCAAAATATTTTTTTCAAATAAATCGCAGTACAGACAGGACAAATCGCCTGTTTTTGTCATGGCTGTCAAGAAGGAGCTTTTCTTTCGCTGACCTTTGACAACTGAATACACGGCAGAACAGGTACATAACCCGCGCATGAGCGAGTGCAGGACGCCGCGAAGATGGAGCAGCCAGGAGGTGATGGACAAGCTGTTTCGGAGCGATCAACGTCCCTGTGACCCGGATGGTGGCACATCCGGCGCGATGACTGCGCGGGGGCTTAAAGATACTTCCTCACGGCCCGCCAAAGACTTGGGGGGAACCCTGCGGCGCACGCTACGAACGACGCTGCGGAGTTATGACAGCCGCGCCAGCGGAGACCTGTTGTGTTCCCATCGTCAGGGGGCGTGGCAAATATGACGAGTAATCCGAACAGAATAACAGTAGCCGCACCAGGTTTTTTATCCGAAGATTTCTTTCAGACTGGTGCGGCTGTTTAAGTATTAAGATATTAAGGAGGCGAGAGTGATGTTTGAAAAATTCCATCGAGGTGACATATATTCGGCTGATTTAAGCCCTGGTATCGGCTCCGAACAAAGTGGCTCTCGTCCTGTACTCATTCTTCAAAACAACGTGGGAAATTGTTTCAGTCCTACGATTATTATTGCAGCAATTACCAGTGTAAGCAAAAAAAGCAGAAAGTTCCCCACGCATTACCACTTAAATGACAGATGCGGTTTGGTGAAACCATCTGTTGTTATGCTGGAACAGATCAGAACAATCGACAAGTCGAGGTTAAAAAACTATATTGGTCATCTAAACAAGGATGACATGGAAAACATAAACAAGACGCTCTTGTGCAGTCTGGGGATTACATAAAAGTGCCGAAAGGCCGTATCATTTTCAGGCTGTGCAAGTAGAGTTATAATTTCGTTAGGAATTGCGGAGGTGATTCTGAATGGAGAATATCCAGCATAAAAGCGCATTGATTCCTTCAGATGAAATCCGGTCAGAAGAACTTCTGGCGGAACAAAAATTTGAAGCGTTTATCACTTCGCTGGCACATATCATCGAGAAATATGGTATGAGAGTGCTGGGCGAGGTTGACGGAGCTGCGTGAGAATCGCAGCTTTACATAGGATATTTTCCAAAAGTAAATTTTGGAGGTATGAATTATGAACCGATATGGAAAACGCTGTGTTTTGTATCCGAGGGTCAGCACAGAGATGCAAGTGGACGGATACAGCCTGGAAGGTCAAAAAAATATGCTGACACGATTTGCGGATCGTGAGGAAATGATCGTTGTTGATACTTATGAAGATGCCGGTAAATCCGGTAAATCCATTGAGGGACGGCCTGCCTTTCAAAAAATGCTCAGAGATATTGAGGATGGCTTGGACATTGACTATATTTTAGTGTATAAGCTGTCACGGTTTGGCCGTAATGCAGCAGATATACTTAACTCTTTGGAGTTGGTTCAATCTTATGGTGTAAATCTGATTTGCATAGAAGAAGGGATTGATTCCTCTCAGACAAGCGGAAAACTTTTGATTTCTGTACTATCTGCTGTGGCTGAGATTGAGCGTGAGAATATTATCGAGCAGACGATGAACGGGCGGCGCGAAAAGGCACGGCAAGGTGGATGGAATGGTGGCTTTGCTCCCTACGGGTATACACTGGAAGATAACAAGCTGATGATTGAAGAAACAGAGGCTGTGGCAATACGGAAGATTTTTGAATTATATACTTCATCGGAAATCGGTTTGGGTGGTATTGCGAATCAGTTGAACTTACAAGGTATACGGAAAATTCCGAGGCAGAATGGCACATTAGAGGATTGGACAGGACATTTTATTAAACTGATATTGGATAACCCGGTTTATTGCGGTAAAATTGCCTATGGACGGAGAACGAAGGAAAAAGTCAAAGGCACAAAAAACGATTACCAGATGAAAAGAAATGACGATTACATTCTGACAGAGGGACAGCATAAAGGAATCGTTAGTGAGGAGGTATGGGAAAAGGCTCATGCCAAGCGTCTTAGAACCGGAGTAAAGCAACCGTCAAAAATTGGGCGGGATCGAGTTCATTTGTTATCAGGTCTGCTGAAATGCCCGGTTTGTGGAAGTCCCATGTATACGAATAAACACGCATGGACAAATAAAGATGGCACTTACAAAGAAATTTACTATTATGTATGTAGTCGGAATAGGATGGTCCGGGGTAAGCATTGTGAATATAAGGCGATGCTGAAAAAGACCGATATTGAACCGATGGTCATTGAGGCAATTCGTGAGATCGTAAGGAATGAGGAATATGCCCAAGCCATTAAAAAACGGATTGGCGTTCAGATTGACACGAAAGCAGTGGATAAGGAACTGGAGGGTTATCAGGCAAAGCTGAAGGAAGTTGATCTGAATAAAACAAGATTGGAACGGGAAATTGACAGTCTCCCTGCTGATGCAAAATACCGGGAACGAAAGCTCCATGATATGACCTTGCGGTTAGATTCCCTATATGATGTCATTGTTGAGCTGGAGGAAAAAATCGAAGATGCCAGACTTAGGCGAGATGCAATTAAGCAGCAGGCAATTACTCTTGAGAATATTTACAAAATCATGGTGAATTTCGACTGCGTTTATAATATAATAAATGACGAAGAAAAGAGAAATGTGGTCACAGCCTTGATTAAGGAAATTGAAATTTACAGGAATGACGAGTCTGAATATCCGCTAAAGCGGATTGGTCTGAATTTTCCGGTGTTCAGGGATGGCGGGGAAGTTACGGAGCTTTTGTGGGACAAAGGGAATACCGTTGAGGTGGTAATAATGATGCGGAATTGTGGTTTGGAAGGAAAATAGAAGGGTTAAACCGCAAGATATAGTGGTTTTTGGCGAAAAATCGAGGAAAAAATCGGGCAAAAAATGGCCGTTTTTGACCCCGATTTTTTGGCCTTTTCATAGATGTGAGACGGGTAAAAGAGGATATGGGGTAAAATTTCAGGTCAGCCAGATCAAAAATGGCTGGCCTTTTTAATAGAGAGTATCAAAAATAGAAACGGCTATATGCGGAGGGATAGAGAGGGGAAATTAAATGTTTAAGATTTATTTGAGCCGGACAGTAAGCCCTGGTGTAGGTATCAGTCTGCCGGCTACAATCGAAGAAATGAGAGAAGCTTATTCTCTTCTGAATGGAACGGATACAGTTCCGTTGGAAACAGCTACCGCCTATGTGGAATCGTCCATTCCAAATCTGCGCCAGTACCTGTATGAGGTCCCGGTGTCAGAAAAAAGATTGGAGGAACTGAACTACCTGGCCTATCGTGTGAAATGGATGGACAGCCAGGATGAGGCGGTATTCGGAACCGTGATTGATATGATGAAACCGGAGACGATCCAAGATATGATCAATCTCTCCTGCAACATGGATAAATTCAGATATCTGCCGAGCGCAACTACAGAAGTAAAATTAGGAGAATATCTGCTGAAGGGAAACGCTGATATGGCTATGGAGGAACAGGCAGCCAGATTTAATTATGAAGGGATTGGAAAAGATTATATAAAAAAACACGGTGGTATGTTTCATGCATTTGGCTATACCAGCGGGATTCAAGAAGAACTGGAGCCCATCTATAGAGGGAATGAGTTACCAGATCCGGATTTCAAACAGACTTGTAGTTTTAAAGTATGGATTTATAAAGGGAATCCTTATGATAACTATACATTGAGCCTTCCGGCAATCGAAAGCAAAATGGATGCGCTCAAGAGCGCTATGGGAATTTCAAACTGGAGCGAATGTAAACAGTTAGCCATCCAGTGCAGAGTGCCAACGCTGTGGGATTGGCTGCTGGAGTATGGTTCCATAGAGGAGTTGAATGATTTGGTGACTGAGCATTGTCAGAGCATGGAGAATCAGCAGGCACCAGCATTGGGGATGTAAACGAAAAGGTAATCGAATAAAAATTCCAGGTCAGTCAGATCAAAAAATGGCTGGCCTTTTTAATAGATAAGAAAAAAGTAGGGGGAATTTCATGCAGATTATAGCCAATGAATTACGCAGGATGACAAATCAGGAGGGACTGATTCTCCAAGGCTGCGGAGGGGATGCGCAGGAGTGGATAGACGGAATCAACGAACTGTTAACACAGGAAGGCATTTTATTGGAGGGGACAGAGTTTAAGCATGTGAAGTCATTTTGCCATGAGGGATTGACCAACCTGCTGTTTCCGTTTGAGGATGTGAAACTCGATCTTGGAAAGCTGGCGATATGGAGAATTAAGAGCCATGAGACGTTTGGGGGTACTTGGCTGTCTGATTATGTTCCGAACCGGTTGGGAGGTTTTCTGGACGAGGCGCCTGCACAAAAGACAGAGGAGATTCAACAGCTGGGTGAACACCCGTCTCATTCTGCATGGGAAGGCGAGGAAGCTGGTCTGGGCGGGATGTCGATGAAGCAGTAAAAGGGTAGGGGGATTACCAATTAATTGGTTTTCGCAAGGTCAATACATCAAAGAAAGATGGTGAATCATGAATTGAAAGATTATACAGTGAATACAGCCATAACCTTTCATACTGGTTTTGATGACAGAGAGAATAACTGCCTGATGTATGAAGGGATGAAGGAAAAGATTAAACATGACATTCAGACCGCATTCCTAAATGATGAAAGTCTTAAGGGATATATCACCAGCGATCTGACGCTGCGGTTTCTGGACGGCTACAAGGTAAGGGTGGAGTATGAGTTTTCCTGTTACGATGAAAATAAACAGGAGGCGGAAGGATTTTCCAACTACTGTGTAAAAGGAGTCCAGAGCAGACTGGAAGAACTGGGTTACCGTATGGAGAGTATCAGTTCAAAAGCAGAAGAGATGGATATGGGGTGGCTGGATGAATTGGAATCCATGGTATTCCGTTAGAGAGAAGCAATGGAAATTAATCAGGCGGGCTTTGACAGGAAAGTGCTGGCATCTGGTGAGACCATGGAACCGCAGTTATGTCTTTTAGAATAAGGGCATAGCTGCTTTTTTTATGTCAAAATCCCACCGATTTGAAAGAAAGGACTGAGAACCATGACTGTAAGATTTATGAAAGGAACGTCAATCGCAGAGCTGGAACGGGAAATGCAGCAGGTGCCAGGGTTCAGACCGCGTAGAAGCGGGGTCATCCGGAGCCGACAGGCTGGAGAGACAGCGGGAGTTGGAAGCTGCCTGTATGTCAATGTGTGGAGAGCAGAAAAAGAACAGGAAATGGATGGACATCTGTATACCGCAGCGGATGAGGAAATGCCTCCCGCATTCTATCAGATCTTACTCAGACTGTTGGCAGAGGAGCTGCCGAGCTCGGCCCTGACGGTCCGGGTAGGGAAGCTCCAGGAGGAAGGGGAGAAAGGGATTATGTTTTTTAAAAGTGAGGAACACAGGCGGCGGTTTCGTGCGCTCATGCGCTGTGGTCTATATCCGGGGCTTGTGACGGAACCGGGATTTGCAGCAGCCGTGTTTTTGTTGAGCAGCGAGGAGAGGCTTTGGGAAAAGGCCGGGCCATTTGTGCAGGAGCGCACGATTGACTTCATCCGATTCCGCCTTCGCGGGGCTGATTTGGACAGCTATGCAACGTTCTGTGTGGCTAAGGAATTATGTACTGGAAAATCTTATGTGTCTTTATCAGAATTAGGGGATCCGGAACTGTTCCATGACGGACTGCTGCGTCTGATTATCCATGCGGTCTTAATCAGCCGGCATGGAATAGGGACTGTTTTAAAGGAGGAAGTGGAATGTTAGAAATCCGGATTGGCTATGGGGATATGGTTTCAGAGCTGATGAGAATTCCTATGTCGGCTTCAGACTTTGAGGCTGTCAAAAAGATACTGGACGAGGGAAAAGCTGGGAATCAGACGGTGACGGTCCGTTCTCTGGTTTCATCGGTTCAGCTACTGTCAGAGATGATTACAGGGATGGATTACGGAGATGAGATGATGCGGAAGGAACTGGACTTCCTGGATTTGCGGCTGCGGCATATGACAAGGAAAGAACAGGACATTTTTTCTGTGGCGCTTAAATTGGAAGCGCCCGGAACGCTGAAGGAGATCATCAATCTTTCCTTTAACCTGGATTTCTATGATCTGTTGGAGGATATCAGTGATCCGGGGCGAATTGCGGCAGAGCTATTACGCAGGGGGAAACAGATTGAGATACCAGAGGTACTGTATCCTATGCTGGATTTTGGACGGATCCGAGATTCCTATTTTGCAGACCACAGAGGGGATTACTGTCCAAGTGGTCTGGTCCTAAAGCGTGAGGATACTGTTTATAAAGAAGTGTATCAGAACTACCTTCCGGATCCGGGATATGATAAAAATTCGCTATTTCTGCTTCATCTGCGCCGCCCTTCGCAAAATGGTTTGGTAAATGTTTCTCTGGCAATCCCGGCAGATAAAGAACAAATGGAGCTGGCAAAAAAGGAACTGGGGATACAGGAGTTTTCCGAATGCCAATGGAATCAGTACGGAGGACCGCTTGATGAACTGCGTCATTATCTTCCGGTAGGGAGTGAGATAGAAGAACTGAACCGGTTTGCCTGGTTTTTAAAAGAAAAGGTGTTGGACGGCACGGAACAGATCGTGGAAAAGCTGAAAGCGGTGTTAACCGCGGAATGCCCCCGCAGCCTGGATGAGGCCACGGATGTTTTAAGTGACCTGGATCATTATCAGATCCTTTCAGAATTTAGAACACCAGAAGACTATGCCAGATGGCGGATGAAAGATGACGGTTCGCTGTATGTTTCCCGGTTTTGTGAAGCATACCTGGATTGGAACAGTCTGGGAAAGGCGCTGATGAAGCGGGATGGAACCAGGTGGTCGGAACAGGGAACCGTGCTGTGTGATGAGTGGCATTGCAATGAACTGAGCGAGAATGCTTCCGTTATCAGACTGTACAGTCCGCTGTTGGCAGAATTGGTGGATGAGGATGAGTATTCCTCTTCACTTTCTTCTGTTGGATTGATTTCTTATGAGGAGGATATCCGGGAGGCGATTGCCGCAGATGATATCTTAAAAACAGAAAAAGGACTTGGAGAGTACCTGGATAATCAACTTTTAAAACAAAGGGTAATCAGTATGCGCCCAACCGTAGAACGTTATCAATATAATCTTTGGGGTGTGCTGGAAATCAAGAGCCATGGGGAGTTGAATCCGGAAGAACTGGAGGTCCTCAAACGGGAATGGGTCGGACAAGCTTGTGATGGCTGGGGAGAATGTTTTTCACAGGAAGGCATCGAGTGTGAGTCGGATTGTGATCTGTATGTCTATTTTGGCCATTCTAAATTTCGTGTACAGACGGAACAGGAGCTGAAGGGGATTGTCTCGGAGCAGGAACTGACAGGCATGGAGGGGATGGGCGGCATCTCATAAAAAGAAGGGAAGGAGCCAGTCGACAGCTGTGAAACGATAAATCTGAAAGAGGAGGTGAGGGAGATGGAGGTATTATGAACGTGTCCGCAGCGATTTGCAGCAGGCAGAAAGGACGATCATCATAGCATTGCGATCAAATATAGATTTAGAGACAGAAAAGAGAGCTCTGGAGGAATCGCTTAATCTGGTACAGGAGGTAGCGGAGAAATGCCGCTTGGTGCAAGCTGAGTCTGTCCAGAAGACATTTTCGCAGGGAATGAGCATGGAGTGAACCATGCAAGAGGAAGAGGGAGAAAAGGAAAGGAGGATGAGAGGTATGAGTAAACCCATGAAGGTATGGATCTATGCCTTCCAGTTTGAGGAAGATCCTGCTTATCAGGGAAGTGTTCTTTCTCTGCCGGCTCACCAGGAGGCGGTAAAGGATGCGTTTCAGAGGGCCAGACTAAAGGAGGGGGAGCCTTATCTTTTGGACCGCGGAGGGTACTGGCCGGGTTTTATCGAATCGGTTCTGGAGCGCTACAATCATACACTGGAGGAATTAAATCTGTTAGCTTATAAGCTGTCACAAATGACAGAGCGGCAGATTGAAGTTTATGAAGGGGTTTTAAAGGTTCTTCCGGAGCAAAATATGAAGCAGGTTATCAATGGTCTGTATAACCTGGAGCGGTTTGAATTCCTCCCAGGGATCCGATGTGACAGTGATATCGGGGAAATGACCATTGAAAATGATCTGGATCCACTGTTAAAGGAGCTGCCAGGAGACATTTACCCGCTTTTAGATACTGAAAAGGTTGGAGCATATGTAAGAGAAACGGAAAACGGCGTGTTTACATCCAGGGGCTACTGCTACCGTGTTTCAGATCAGTGGCAGGAAGTCTATGACGGGAAGCAGCTTCCGGAACAGGTAGAGATTCACCAATCTCTGTTTTCTCTGTACCTTGTCCCAGAGGCAACGAACCCGGAAGATTTAGGAGTGGGAGTTTGGTTGGAACTTCCGTATGATGAAGCGACAAAAGTCCAGGTGTTCGAGAGTTTGGGACTGGAATCATTCAAGTATTGTAGGATTGCCAAAGTGCGTTCTGCTGCTCCGCTTTTTGAGCAGTTAACAGGGCAAGATCATGACATAGAACGGTGGAACTACCTGGCGGTGAAGGTAACGTCCATGACGGAGAAGGAGCTGCTGAAATACAAAGCAGTGGCTGAGTTTGAAAGCTGTTCCAGTTTAGAGCAGGCTACTGAGCTGACAGATAGGTTGGCTCAGTATGCGTTTGATCCGGCACAGGTGACTTATGCCACCTACGGCAGGGAATGTCTGGAGCAGATGGGAGCAGACCTGGAGGCACAGGCATTTCGGAGGTTTGACTTTGAAGGTTATGGGAAAGAACTGTATGTCCAGACCGGAAGGAAGCTCACAGCCTATGGGGCGGTCTCAAAGGAGCCCGACCTGGTGGAAGTTCAATCGGAGGACCATGCCATGATGACGCAGGAAATGGGATAGAGGAGGCGAGGTAGTATCAACAGTTTTATATCCTGGGTGGGGGGCAAAAAGGCGCTGCGGAACACGGTGTATGAATTGTCTCCGGCCAGTTTTGAGCGTTATATTGAGGTGTTCGGAGGCGGAGGCTGGGTGCTGTTCGGGAGACTGCCGGATCCGAAGGTGATGGAGGTCTATAATGATTTCAATTCCAACCTGACCAATTTATATGCCTGTGTAAAGAACCATCCCATGGAGTTTTTACGCCAGCTGGGATTCCTGCCTTTAAACGGAAGGGATGAATTTCTTGTGCTGCGAAGGTTTTTAGAGGGGCAGGAGTTCAATCGGACTTTCCTGGCGCAGGAACTGGAGCTGGCAAGGCATAACCTGCCGCTCATGGAGTTCGAGGAACTGCGTTCCCTCCTTCTGGAACGCGCAGCGCCGGGGGATGTCCAGAGGGCGGCGGCATTTTACAAGGTAATCCGGTACAGCTATGGAAGCGGCTGCACATCCTTTGGCTGTCAGCCCTTTGATGTGAGAAAGACCTTCTATCTGATCTGGCAGGCGGCGGACCGGCTGGCGAATACGGTCATCGAGAATAAAGACTTTGAGGCGCTCATCCGGCAGTACGACCGGGAGAACGCCTTTCTTTATTGCGATCCGCCCTATTTTATGACGGAGGACCACTATGAGGTGGAGTTCCCAAGGCAGGACCATGTGAGGCTTCGGGAAACCCTGGCAGGCTGTCAGGGAAAATGGATGGTCAGCTATAACGATTGCGACTATATCCGGGGGCTGTACGAGGGCTGCCACATCACGGCGGTCAGCCGGATCAATAACCTGGCCCAGCGCTATGACCGTGGGTGTGAATTCCCGGAGGTAATCATTACCAACTATGATCCCCAGGAGCGGAAGAAATGGGGCCCACAGCAGATGAACCTGTTTTCTGCCGGGCTGTTGGGAGGTGAGACGGAAGATGGAAGGAATTGAGAAACTCTGGTGGGCAAAGCATCGGCTGGAGGAACAGACAGAAGGAAAACAGCGCCTGATTATTGGAGCTGGAGGACACCTCTTCGTGAAGGTGGATGACAGCTGTCTGGCGGCTTGTTACTTTGCCATGGTCAGGAATCAGAAAACCGGGCAGTATCATGCGGACGTAAAGGGCTATCTGCGGACGTTCAGCGGGTACTGCAATGGAACACGGCTGGAGCAGTTGTTGGAGGAAATAAGCGGGCTGGCGGCGCTTGTGAAGGAACTGGAGGCCGCGCAGCTTAGTGTGAGTGAAGAGGAACTTCAGGAATTCATTCGGGAGTTAGAACAGCAGGATAAAACAGCAGAAGGAGAGGAAAGGGAGGCGTGATGAGAAACGTGAAAATCAATGGAAGAGTGGCGGAGGATGGAAGCATCATCCTGCCGCCAGGTGTATTGGAAAGCATGTGCCTGCCTCCGGGGAATCTGGTAACGCTGGAGTTTGCCCCCACCAGTCCGGTAAAAGAAGCTAACGGCTATGGGCCGCGGTTTCAGGTGGAAACGGGGATCTGTGAGACGGATATCATTGCCGATGAGGAGGAGGCAGCGCTGGTAGTCCCTCATGATTTACTGAACGATGCCCATATCCCAATGGATGCAGGGCTGGTGGTGCAGACGATTCCGGGGGCGATTTTAATCGGTGATACGGATCCCATGGCGGCGGTCCAGGCGCCGCTTCTGGAGATCCTGTCCCTGTTTGGGATATCTGCGGAGGAAGCGTACAAGACAATCGAAGAAGGAGGGTACTACGATGAGTAAGCTGGTATATAAGGTGATGGACAGTAAGGGAAGAGTGTTAATTCCGCGGGAACTGCGTCTGGCGGCCGGTATGTGCGGCGGGGATATCCTGGCCCTTCAGCTCCAGGATGGAAAGGTATCCGTGCGTAAGGTAGAAATCGTGGAGGTGGGGGACCAGTCACCGGAAGCAGTAGAAGCCTACGTCCGCGCCGCCATTAAAACCATGCCAGATGCGGTCCGCTTAAGCCTGATTTCAGACCTGTCCGGGCTGGTACGGGAGAAAGAGGAATACCATGTCGGATAGTCGGATTTATGCAGACAGGGATTGTGTGGAGACAGGAAGTGGCTGTTCTCTGAAGGGGAAGGTGATTGTCCTGAAAGAATCTGCCCAGGAGGCTGGCTTTGGCCGGCAACTTTATTACTGCACAGGCGGGAAAGGAGCCAATGCGAATGCCCTGGGAAAGTCTGTGTTTCTGGTGAATTTAAAGAACGGAGAGTTTGAACGCTGCATTCGGGATCATGTGCTTGGGGTGTTAAAGCCGGAATTGCTGCCGGATGAGGAGAAGCTGCAGCTTTCCCAGATCCGCCCACTTGGAGCCCTGCCTTTGGAGAACCATGAACCCCAGTACAGCGGATACAGCTTTCTGGAGGATGGAAGGTATGCGGCCGGGGTGTGGCTCTGCAATGAAAAGGAAGCCATGGAATATGTGGAAATGCAAAAATCCTATCAGCACCGGATCATGCTCTGTGACCGGAATGATTTCTGTGTTTGGGAGGTGCGGGATGGCAGGCAGGTTTACCCCACACAGGAAGAGTTAGATCAAATGCGCCAGGGATTGGAAGGCAGTCCGGGACCAATGCAGATGTAAGAAGAGAATTGCGATTTAGCACACTGAGCGGCCCATGGTTTTGCCAGGTCTGCTGCATGTTCTTATCCAATGTTTGTTGGTTTTTGTGAATCGCTTTCCGGCGTACAGCATGGTATGGTGTTGAGTTGATACAGTAGGTAGAAGTAGGAAAGTGAGGGCAGCGGATGTCTAAATACGTGGACAAAATGAACCTTCCCCAGTACCGGTTTTACAACCACATGGTGGGGGAAGGGGAGGAGCGGAAAGAACTAGTCAGCGACCTGTTGACAGCGGAAATGATACTGGAGAGGGGGAGCAAGAAAGAGCGCAGCCAGGCGTTAATAACGCTGGCAACCAAGAAAAAACGTCTGGCGGATTTTATTTACAGCCAGGAGGAGGACCGAAAACGCTGTCTGAAGGATCTGACAGGGCGGGACATGAAGCAGTTTCGGAAGCGCCTGGACCATTATCTGGATATGCTGCTCATGATCCCATTTTTTTAAGGACAGTCAGAGAAGAAACGGCGGTATGTGGATGAGAAGTCTGCCTCATCCATCCTGCCGGAGCAGAGAAGCCGCCATTTTCAATACGATAGGGAGAAGGGAAAATATTATACCGAATATGACTGTGTTCCCAAGCTTCTGCTGATCAATGAGCGGCTCTATGAAGAATACGGTTACTATGAGATGACCCAAACAGATAAGGAGAGCCTGAACCGGCTGGTGGCAGATGATGTGCATTATATTATTAACATACAGGGAAGCAGTGGCGTAGATTGTGCCTATCTGGTAGAGAAGGATGAAGATCTCTGTATTAAAATCCTAGACCGGTTGAAGGGGAGCAGGAAAATTCCCATTGAAAACCTGGTCGGAAAGACGGACGGTGTGACGGCGGTGTTCTTAAGTCTCCTGGATTATTTGCAGGAAATGGAACTGGCAGAGCAGAGACGGCGCAAGTATCTGGAGGAGCATCCCAGAAAGTCGGAGTATGCAGGAAAGGCGATTCAAAGTCAGCGGTTTGTAGACAAAAACAGTATCAAGGTGTTCGATATGAAACAGGAAGGAGCAGCCCCGGATTCCATCGGAGCTGTCTATTTTTTTAGCAAGAAGAACAGCGGAAGAGGCGGATTTAGGAGAACGGGGTATGAAATGCTGCCTCACACCAGGAGAGGACATTACCGGAAATACAAAGACGGAAAAACCGTCTATGTGAAAGCAGCCATTATCCACAAGGAGAAATATGAAGGGATCCAGTCAGCCCACCGGATGAACCAATCGGGAGGGAAAAACAGGATGGAACAGGAGGAGAGCGGTACCGCTCTTTCACAAGGCATGAGTCTGTAACTGTTAGGAGGAACTTGAGATGTGGCATGGTTTTTGAGCCAGGGACGCTGCAAATGGGAGTAATAACGCTTGGGAAAGACGCCGTTGGCAGTAAAGAAGTGATTGAAACAACAAGAAGGGAGTGAATGCCCATGCGTGGGATTCGGGTGGAAAACGGGAGGATTTTATACTTTGGAAACCCAGCCGGATATGTTGCCGGGAGCCAGGCGGTGGTGGACCCGATCTTTAAGGGAAAGGAACTGGAAGCCTATCTGGAACGGCAGGGCGGGATTGAAGCCGTGGTATGGAAGGGCGGCGTATACGATCGGCTGATGAATGGACAGGCAGAGACTCAGGGCTGTGAACCCTTGAAGAACTGCCGGATCTGGCAGTTGAAGTCCGATGTCAATATCCATATGAAATTCATTGGCTATGATACGCTGGTTACGAGATTCGGAGAACCGGCCCCACAGAATTACCACATGGTCTATGACGGGGAAATAGAGACCAATGAGTTGGATAGGATCTACGAGAAATTTGATGGAGGGCAGGAGGTTCCAGGCTATACGGGACATTCCCTCTCGGTGTCAGATGTGATTGAGCTATACGATGAGGACACCAGTGAATTCTATTACGTGGACTATAGGGATTTTAAACCGGTTGCATTTGGGGGACCGGAACCGATCCAGTCCCAGGTGCTTCAGTTGTAAAGATGGAAATCAGGCAGCGAAAGGCTGCCTTTTATCATGAGAGGAGGATTAATTTATGAGAGCAGGATTTGAGCGTGTAAAACGTGCGGCAGAGTGGAACATGTGTAAAGTACGGGCAGTCATTGCAGACCGTTCCGGTGAAAATTTCATCGATAGTGCTATCAAAATCTTGATGGCTGTGGTGATCGGTGCTTTGCTGCTGGCGGGTCTGTACGCATTATTCTCTGAAAATGTGTTACCCACGTTGTCCCGGCGCATTACCGAGATGTTCAACTATGCAGGCTGACAAAAAACGCAGAAAGATAAAGAAAGAAGGAGGAACTTTATATGCCTACTGTAGACGTAAGGATTACATCCATGTACCCGCCAGGAGAGGCGGGAAGTATCCGGGGATATGCATCCGCTACCATCGACAGTTGTATTGGAATCCGGGGGATCAAAGTAGTGGATGGAGGAGAGCGTGGACTCTTTGTTTCCATGCCCAGCCGGAAGACAACGGAAGGATATAAGGAAGTGTGTTTCCCGGTAACGGCAGAGTTCCGGGAACAGCTTCACAATGCAGTGTTATCGGCCTATCAGCAGGCGCTGGAGCAGTCTGTTGCCCAGCAGACTGGCACTACTCAGGCGGATGCGGCGGAACAGGCCGGGGAACAGCCGAGCCTACAGATGTAGGGTGCAGGGAGTTCTGTTTCTCTATCTGTTGCTGGCCGCTGCCTTTGTGGATCTGAAACGGCGGGAGATTCCGGACTGGGTGAGCGGCGGCATCGCCGCCCTCTTCCTTATGCACGCTCAACCGGAATGTCTGTTGGGGCTTATTCCAGCGCTGTTTTTCCTGGCAGCGGCAGTAAAAGGGGGAATCGGCGGCGGAGATGTGAAGCTGGCTGCAGCTTGCGGCCTTGTGCTGGGACTGCCGGGTGCCTTGATGGGAATGGTAGTAGGATTAATGCTTCAGCTTCTGTTTCATATGTGCTCAAAGTGCGTGTTGCTGTTTTTCAGAAAGCAGGTAAGCTCTGCGTATCCAATGGCTCCATTCCTGGCGATTGGATACGCTGCCGCCTATTATATTTAGGAGGAGTTGGAAAATGAAGAAGAGGGTTCTTAGGTTGTTTGTACTGATTGGCTGTGTGAGTGTTTTCTGTTTTCGGTTCATAAAAAAGGCAGATTTATCTGCAGTAAGGTAAGGAGAATCAATATGGAAATTGAGAGAGCCAATGCATTCACCATGTATTATGAACCGTTTGAACTGGAGGAGAAGGCAGATGGCCCTGTAATATCCGAGACAGCTGAATTTTGTATGGTCCAAGGATAGAGAAGAAGGGAGAGAGATATGAATTTCTTTAAGAACAGAACCGTGATCGGCTTACTTTGCATTGTACTGTCCCTGGTGATCTGCTTTGCAATCACGCCGATGTTTAACCGGACGATCAGCGAGAAAACAGAGATTGTCCGGGTCACAAAAAACATCTGGATTGGGGATGAGATCACAAAGGATATGGTGAAATCCGTGGAGGTGGGAGCTTACAACCTGCCGGAGTCTGTTGTGCACAATCTGGATGAAGTGATTGGCAAGTATGCATCGGCGGATATGGCTCCTGGTGACTATATCGTCCGTTCCAAGGTGGCGGAGGAACCGGCAGCGGAGAATGCATATCTTTATAATCTGAATGGGGAAAAGCAGGCCATTTCTGTCAGTGTGAAGGCCTTTGCCAATGGGTTATCCGGAAAACTGATCAGTGGTGACATTGTATCTGTGATTGCGCCGGATTTTAGAAAGCAGGGTTCTACAATTATTCCGCCGGAGCTGCAGTATGTGGAGGTTATTGCAGTAACGGCAAACAGCGGATATGACGCCAATACCGGGGAACGGGGCGATGAGGAGACGGAGAAAGAACTGCCGGGAACCGTGACCCTTTTGGTTACACCGGAGCAGGGAAAGGTTCTTGCGGAACTGGAGGCGGAAGGGAAGTTGCATTTATCCCTGGTGTACCGGGGGACAAAGGAAAATGCCCGGAAGTTTGTGGAGGCCCAGGAAATCATACTGGAAGAACTATATCCGCCAGAGGGTGAGGGAACGGAAGAGAATACGGAGAAGGAAAGCGGAAACGAAGAAACAGATACAGTAGAAGAAGCCGGTGGAGAAACAGTACAGGGAGAGGAGACAGGGGCAACCGCAGAAAGCGAGAGCGGGGTGGAGTAAATGCTGAATTTCAAAAAAGGAAGTATTTTCGACCGCTCGGCAAAGGCGCAGGAGGACTTCGTGGATGAGCCGGGGAATCAGATCCTGGCGGTCTGGGGGAGTCCGGGAAGCGGTAAATCCACAGTGGCTGTGAAGCTGGCAAGGTACCTGGCTGGAAAGAAGCGGAACGTGGTCCTCCTGACCTGTGATATGACGGCTCCCATGCTGCCCTGTATCTGCCCTCCGGCAGACCTTGAATGTGAACATTCCCTGGGGAGTGTGCTGGCGGCAGCCCAGGTGACACAATCCTTGGTCCGCCACAATCTGATTACCCATAAAAAGTATGACTACCTGACCCTGATGGGGATGCTGCGGGGAGAGAATGAATATACCTATCCGCCTTACAACGCGAAGCAGGCAACAGAGCTGATTACGTGTCTACGGGAAATGGCCCCTTATGTGATCATCGACTGTGGAAGCTACATTGCCAATGATATCCTGTCGGCCATTGCTCTGATGGAGGCCGATGCGGTTCTCCGCTTGGTAAACTGCGATTTGAAGAGTATCAGCTACCTTTCCAGCCAGCTGCCCCTGCTGCGGGACAACAAATGGGATGCGGATAAACAGTACAAGGTAGCCAGCAACATCAAGCTCAACGAGGCCAGCGAACATGTGGAGCAGGTGCTTGGAAGCGTGACATTTAAGCTGCCGTATTGTGCGGAACTGGCGGCGCAGAGTCTGGCCGGGGATCTTCTGGCGGATCTATCCTTGCGGGAGAGTAAAGGGTTCCGAAAGGCGATTGAAGCAATCAGCAGGGAGGTGTTTGGATGTTAGGGGAAAAGCGCTCCGGGGATATATTTGGGCCGGGATCAAAGCAGGAAGTTGGTGTACCGGCAGCAATGGCAGAAGTGGCTGGTGATGATCAGGAAGTAGAACTGCAGAAATATAGTGATTCCAAGAGACGCGAAATAGAATACAAGGACAAATCAGAACAGAGAGAAAAAAGCGAGGCAGTTGTGCCAGAAAAACAGCCTGCCCCGGGTGAAATGGAGCCAGAGGAATCAGATGATATAGAGGAGCCAGGAGATGATAGGGGACCTCTTCTTTCCGAGGTACGGGCTCCGCTCGCCCACAACCTGTTCTTTTCTCCAGAAGGAGAAGGCCGGGAATTTACGGATGTTTTAAAAGAAGTGCAGGAGTACATTTCCAGCAAATATTCCACGCTGATCATTGACCAGGGAAGCGAGGACGTGAAGGATCAGATTAAGCGCTATATCACCAAGTATGTGCAGGACTACCGGATTGCAGTAAAGGGAATGGACCGTCAGGACCTGGTGGATACCATTTATACTGAAATGGCGGAGTTCTCCTTCCTCACCAAGTATGTGTATGGGACAGGGATTGAGGAGATTGACGTCAACAGCTGGCGGGATATCGAAGTCCAGTATTCCGGAGGCGTTACGAAGAAACTGACCGAGCGTTTTGAGAGTCCTCAGCACGCAATCAATGTGATCCGCCGTATGCTCCATACGTCCGGCATGGTTCTGGACAATGCCAGCCCGGCAGTGCTGGGGCATCTATCCAAAAACATCCGAATTGCAGCCATGAAAACGCCGCTGGTGGATGAGGACGTAGGGATTGCAGCCTCAATCCGTATTGTAAATCCACAATCCATGAAGCAGGAAGATTTTATAAACGGGGGAACGGCCACCCAGCCGATGATGGACTTTTTGACCGAGTGTCTGCGATATGGGATATCCATCTGTGTGGCAGGGGCGACAAGTTCTGGGAAGACAACACTGCTCGGATGGCTTTTGACCACCATACCGGATAACAAGCGAATTTACACCATTGAGAGCGGTTCCAGGGAGCTGGCTCTGGTGCGCGAGAAGGAAGGTGTGGTAACGAATTCCGTCATCCATACCCTGACCCGGGACAGTGAGAATGAGCGCCAGAGGGTGGATCAGATTGCCCTGCTGGACATGGCGCTGCGGTTTAACCCGAATATTATTGTGGTGGGGGAAATGCGCGGGCCGGAGGCCAATGCGGCTCAGGAGGCGGCCAGGACCGGCGTGGCGGTGGTAACCACCATCCATTCCAACAGCTGTGAAGCCACATACCGGCGTATGGTGTCCCTGTGCAAACGTGCGGTGGATATGAGCGATGAGACTCTCCTATCCTATGTGACGGAGGCCTATCCAATCGTGGCATTCTGTAAACAGCTGGAAAACCGGGAACGGCGTCTGATGGAAATCCAAGAGTGTGAAATCCGTCTGGATGGAACCAGAAGCTACCGGCCGCTGTTCCAGTACAAGATCACGGAAAACCGGGTGGAAGACGGGAAATTCATCATTGAAGGCCACCATGAGCAGGTACATGCCATATCGGACGGGCTGGCGAAACGGCTGTTGGAGAACGGGATGCCGGGCGAGACGCTGAAACGATTGAGGGGAGGTGTGAATGTATGACATTGATGCAGCTTTTGGCCTGTGCCGGTATGATAACCGGCGCTTTTT
Organism: Hungatella sp. SB206; assembly: GCF_051132295.1. Taxonomy (NCBI): domain Bacteria; kingdom Bacillati; phylum Bacillota; class Clostridia; order Lachnospirales; family Lachnospiraceae; genus Hungatella; species Hungatella sp. SB206. The sequence continues at coordinate 3,171,740 of NZ_CP096603.1, forward strand.
TGATTCTGGGATTAAAACCGATGGAATTTACAGACGGCCTGTTTGGTTTTCTGATGCAAAAGCCCAGGACGATAAAGGAGGAAATCAACGAGGCCACCAGCCGGAAGAAGCCGGGGGTGTTTCGCCGGGAAATCCGCACAGCTCAGGAGATCCTGGCTATGACGGGCAGGGAAAGCCGTTTTTCCATGATTTGTGCAGCCAGCCTGTCCTTGTTCTGTCTTGGCGGCTCCCTGGCAATCCTGATGGGGAATTATTTTCTGGCCCCGGTCCTGGCGGTGGGCTTCCTGTTCTTCCCCTTCTGGTATGTGCGGCTGACGGCCGGCCATTACAAGAAGAACGTGGCGGCGGAGCTGGAGACCGCCCTGTCTATCATTACTACAGCGTATTTGAGAAATGAGGATATCCTGACTGCGGTGGAGGAAAACCTGCACTATTTAAATCCGCCGGTTCGCAACGTGTTCCAGGAATTTTCGACCCAGGTGCGGATGGTGAATCCTGATGTGGAAGCCGGGCTGCAGGCACTGAGAGGGCGGATTGAGAACGATGTGTTCGAGGAGTGGTGTAATGCACTGTGTGACTGTCAGTATGACCGTAGCTTAAAGACCACGCTGACGCCGATTGTGAGCAAGTTATCAGATATGCGGATCGTGAATGCGGAGCTGGAGCTGTTGGTGACGGAACCCAGGAAGGAATTTATTACCATGGTGATCCTTGTCATTGGAAATATCCCGTTAATGTATTTCTTAAACCGAAGCTGGTATGAGACTCTGATGTTTTCTTATGTGGGACAGATCATCCTGGCAGTATCAGCGGCTCTTATCTTTGTCAGCACGGCATGTGTGATCCGTCTGACTAAGCCGCTGGAATACAGGAGGTGACGGGGATGATTGGATTACTGGTTTGCTTTGGCGGACTGCTGGCTGCCGGATTATTTTTCTTGGCAGCGGACTTGCTCCGGCTGCCGTATTTAAAGACATCGAAGGCAATGATTAATACAGGGAGGGAAAACAGAAGGGCAGCAAAGAGCATGGAAACGTACTTCCTTTCCCTGGCAGTGAAGCTGGCGCCTTATATCCACATGGATGAATATAAACGGGGACGGCAGAAGAATATTCTGAAGGCCAGCGGGCTGAACATGGAGCCAGAGGTATATCAGGCTTATGTTATTTCCAAGGCAGGACTTGTGCTGCTGGGAGTCATTCCCTGTCTGCTGGTCTTTCCGCTGCTGGCTGTGATTGATGTGATTCTGGCGGTGATGGTGTATTTCAAGGAACAGGAGCGGGCGGATGATCTGCTGGCGAAGAAGAGGGGAGAGCTGGAAGGCGAGCTGCCCCGATTTGTGTCAACCATTGAGCAGGAACTGAAGAACAGCCGGGATGTGCTGTCCATTGTGGAGAACTATAAAAAGAACGCCGGGGAAGAATTCGCCAATGAATTGGAAATCCTGGCGGCGGATATGCGCTCCTCCAGTTACGAGGCAGCGCTCACCCGGTTTGAGGCTAGGCTCAACTCTCCTATGTTCTCCGATGTGGTTCGTGGGCTGATTGGCGTGCTCCGCGGCGATGATGGGGCCATGTATTTTCAAATGCTGTTTCATGATTTCAAACAGATGGAGCTGCAGCGGCTGAAAAAGGAAGCCCAGAAGATCCCGCACAAGATCCGTGTGTTCAGCTTCCTCATGCTGGTGTGTTTTATTATCACTTACCTGGCGATTATCGTATTTGAGATTCTAAAGTCCATGGAAAGTATGTTTTAGAAAAGAAAAAAGATGGAGGCGCGAGGACATGAGCAGCGTGGAGAATGAGACAGGAGCGACTGGGACGGTGCGGGAGTTTTTGGAGAGACATCCCGAAGAACCTGTATTTATGATGACGCCTGGTGGATATGTGTATTTGGTCCCGGAGCAGATAGGGAATCTTTTGGCGGGTCAAGCCGTCCAAGGAAATCCCTATAGTTGGAGGGAATGTGTCCAAATCAAGGCGGAGGAACTTTTACAGCAGAAGGTGAAGTCAATGAACCATGCGGATGGCACCTGGTATGTGTTGACGCGATTAAATGAGTCGGAAGTGATTCCTGCCAGAACCAGTGAGGAGGGAATGGTGTGTCGCATTTAAAGAAGATACTTGCCGGACAAGACGGGGAAGGGTACATTGATGTGGCAGTTTTAATCCTGTGTGTGATGCTGGTCCTTGCTCTTTCTGTAAAGATTCTGCCAGTATTTATAGCAAAACAGCAGCTGGATACCTTTGCGACAGAGCTTTGCAGGGAGGCGGAGATTGCGGGCCAGATTGGGAACGAGACGAACCGGAGGGCGGCTGCCCTCAGAGAGAAGACAGGACTTAACCCCGAGATCCATTGGTCAGCCAGTGGTCGGATTCAGCTCAATGAGGAAGTAACCGTGCAGCTGACCTGCCGCTATGATCTGGGGCTGTTTGGAGGACTTGGTTCCTTCCCCGTCACCCTGCGGGCTGCAGCAACCGGAAAGTCTGAGGTGTATTGGAAATGAAAAAATGGCTGGTGTGTTTGAAAGATAAACGTGGGACTGCGTTCCCTCTGGTAATCGCGGTGACTCTGGCCTGCCTTTTGATTCTGTGCGGAATCATGGAATTTTTCCGTCTGAGCCTGATTGCCTCTGGGGTAAAGGAAGCCCTGCAGGATGCAGTGGTTGTGGTGGTAAATGACAACTATGCCAATGTATATCATGGGGTACGGGAAGGATACTCAGGAGGATATTATACGGAAGGATACGGCTTTGAGGAATCGGTGGATACCGGGGATATTTATTACCACTTGGGTGAAACTCTGGGAACCCGGCGGGAGGGAGGAAAACGTGTAAAATATACCGGAGGTGCCCTGGAGTACAAAATAACTGGGCTGGACGTTACAATCCGCAATGCACCCCTGGCACCCTCCGACCCTGCAAATGCTCAACGGTTTGAAGCAGATGCCGTGGTCTGGCTGGAGGTTCCGGTGCGATTTGCAGGGAAGACATTTCCTCCCATGAAGATGAAAATTAAGGTACAGGCGGGTTATATTGAAGTATTCTGAAAAATAGGGGAGAAAGAGGGGGGAATGGGAAAAGTCGCTGGACTTTTAGAGAGGGTTACTGTATGCTATGTCGTACAAAGATAAAAGTATGAGGAGGCGTAATCAATGAAACTGAATGAGCGAATGAAGCGGCGGCTGGCTGTCCTTGGTTGCGTGGTCGTGGGAGCTGTATTGATTGCAGCAATCGGCAGCCAATTCAGAGGAAAGGCACAGGGAGGCAATCAGTCGGAGGAGCAGACAGAACAGACGGAAGCGGTGACAGTAGTGGTAATACCGACTGAGACAACAGAGGCAGCAACAACAGAGGAAGAAACAGAGACAAGCAAACCGCATATCATGGTGAGAACCGAACCGGCAACGGAACCTTCCAGAGCAGGGACAACGGAGCCAACAGCGGCTCTGCCGGCACAGACGGACCGGACGGAACAGGCTGTGCAGCCGGCTCCAGAAAAACCAACTGCTCCTCCAGAAGAGGTGTTAAAAAATCCTACCCAAAAGCCGGATGGAGAGTCCGTAGAAGGTACTCTGGAGGCCATGCCTCATGAGGAGATGGTGCAGCCCAGCGAGGCACCCACACAAGCTGGGGAGCCGCAGTATGGAGACACACAAAATGGGAAGATTTATGTACCGGGATTTGGCTGGATTGATGAGATTGGTGAAGGGCAGGGAACGGTAGCTGAGGATATGTATGAGAATGGAAATAAGATTGGCATTATGGATTAAAAGGATTGTGACGAGACACCGCTTCGGCGGTGTTTTTTCTTTGAAAATGTGTAGGAATGGGGCAAAGATACTGGCTGTGCTGGCAATGGCTTTGATGCTTATGTCTCCTCTCACTGCATATGCAGTCGGGGAAGGGAATCTGGATGGAGGCGGCGGGTCCATGGGACAGGGAACCTCACAGAACAAGTGGACGCCCGGCATGGAGGGCGTGAGGGTGACGGTCATCTTGGCGGATACCAGGACCCCGGTGACACAGCCCATTGACTTTACTAATAAAAGGCCGACCAATATCCAGCTGCACTTTAGGAAGGTTAGCAAGCTGTCCTATAACAAAAGGACTGCGCTGAGTGCAAGCGGTGAGGCTTATACGTTCGTAAATCCGAGACAGTCCCTGCCGCGGATCATCAGCTCCCAGAGTCTTGGTGCGGCCAGTATTGAGGCGATAAAAAGCTATTTTACTGACGAGCAGGTCATCCGTAGCATTGCGAACCTGACAGGAATGGACTTTGAAGTGCTGACAAACGGCAAGTATAAGCTGATGCTGGAACCGATTGCCTACGTTGTGTTTCAGGGGGTGAACGTGGCAATGACTGCCACGGAAGCTGCCCTGTATGATCAGACGGTAAACGGCGCTATGCGGGCAATGCTCCCTACGGTTGCATTTCAAAATCTGCCTCTGTCCATGTTTTTGGAGACCGCAGATTTAGGCTATCCTGCCTGGAGCGGACCAAAGTCTGGTGTGCGCTCCAACCGGGAAATCATCACGTCCCTGGGGCTGGGAATTGTGCGTTTTAATGAGACAACCACGCCGCCAGCCGTGGATGCATTTGACTATGAGTACCGGGTGAATACGGAAGTTATCACCGCTGTGACTGTAAGAGGAGGCCAGTCAGATCCGGATCACCCGGTCTCGGTTACCTTCCGGGTGGCCGGAAAGACGATGCGCGTGGATCACGTATATTATCCGGATGGGGATAGTCAGATTGCCTGGATTCGCTGGACCACACCTTCCACACCGGATACCATGACCATACATGTCACGGTATCCGGCGGGGGAAGGACCGACAAAAACACGATTACAGCCAATATCGTAGACTTGAGTAAGAATCCTCCTCCGGATCCTAATGCGGATGATCGGAATGACGGATTTACAATCCTATCAGTTCCAAGTAGGGAACAGGTGACGAGAGCCGATTGGGGTGTGTGGAGGCCATGGTGGTATTCTTACTGGGTCTGGCACAGTGGTGACGATGATGACGATGGATATTGGTGCGACCATGCGCGCTTCGTTTTCAGTTAATCTGTGTAGAAATGCACAATAAAGCTGAACAGATTTGCAAAGGAAATCTGAACTCTGTATTTGAATCGGCAGGTGTAATTCCTGCCTGACCTCGTGTGAGAGGTGACAAAATCTCTAATACTCCGACATGCGCTGGCAGGCAATGAGTCCAGTGTATGAAGCTCGGTGAAGAGCGGTAAAAACGCCTGTGATGGGGCAAGTAACCGCGGGGGCTAAAAAACAGTCATGCTTAGTATGTCGAAAGGCTGACGAATACTTGAACGTACAGCTCGTAACACCAAGGATACCAAAATAAGAAGGTATTTGCCCCGAATGGGGTACTGTCGTTGGACGGCATCTGTGGTCGTCCCGTCCAACAGAAAACCATAGGGAAACCGTGGTCGAATGTCTTTAGCAAGCGTCACACCGGTTAAAGATGGCAGTCGGGCTACAGAGTAGAGCTAAAACTGTTATGTAAAGCTAGAATGCAGGGAACGAAGGAACCGCAGCAGAGAACGGTAAGTCGTTAAAAGAGTTATTGCACTCGCTCTAACAGGTAGGAAATGGCCTGTGAAGCTGTGGGACGGCAGCCCGTAGTAGTGAGGAAGCATCGTAATGGGTGTGGAGCGAAGGGGCATAGTCTGTACAGGAATCGCAACTGTATAGATGGAGCGCCGTGTGAGGGGAAACTCTCACGCACGGTGCGAACCGGGGGAAAAGCCCTCTGACTGCCTGTTCGCAATATGTGGACAGGTAAAAGATGTGGCTTACCTATCGGTACGGCTGGTGGGAATTCGATTATGACCGTTACCATGCCAGTCTATCTGCCGAGATGAAAATCCATCCAGATGAGAAATCCCCGACCGCTTCCGGAGATACACTGAAGTCAGGATATGGCATCCAGGAGACAGTGACAGCAGGGGTGAGCACCAATCAAAGCCATGCAGTGACAGAAGCCCAGAATGCTATCACATACTTTCCAGAATTTGATTATCAGAACTACTGGCGTGTACTGGAGCGGATGGGGCGGGGATACCAGACACGGTTTGGGTTTGAGGAAAACCCATTCAGTACCTATGGGCGGAGGACACATTTTCTGCCGATCTGGTATCCCGATGGCAGATACACGCCCTATACCTGGCTGATTGACTGCTGGACGCCGGCGGGGATGCTGTCTATGAATCTGACGGATTCGGTCCAGGTGCGAGGGAATCTTTGGCAGGATTGGCATATTTCGCCTCAGAAACCGAGGTAGGATAACGGTTTTTAGGGTATAAAAATAGGTAAATAAAGTGAGGGCTGCAGGATTTCTGCGGCTTTTTCCATATGAGAGGAGAGCCATATGAAAAAGTTTAAATGGATGATTGCACTGATTGTTGTTTTACTTCTGACTACCATGTTTGGAATGACTGCCTTTGCAGCTAACACTGGGAACGTAGCAGGAGCAGTGGAAAGCACCTGGAAAGCGGCCTCGTCCCAGATCAAGACGGTGGTCAACAACGTGGTGTTCCCGGCGATTGATCTGGTATTGGCGTTACTATTTTTCATCAAAGTAGCTACTGCCTATATGGATTACCGAAAGCATGGTCAGATTGAATGGACTCCGGCCGCTATTTTGTTTGCAGGGCTGGTATTCAGTCTATTTGCTCCGATGTATGTGTGGCAGATTGTTGGAATCTAAGAAGTGAAATAAGATTTTGTTTGGAATAAGAATATGGGAGGAAGAAGAATGGGGTGCTGGGGAATCACGGCATTTGAGTCGGATGAAGGTCTGGATGCGATAGATTTTATCAGGGAGAGTCTTCCGGAGAATGGTAAACTGGAGCTTGAAACATTGCTGGAAGCCCTGAAGCGAGACTCATGGAATGCGCCTCCGGATGTAGAGATGGCAGGGGCCCACACCAGTGTGATGGCGTTGGCGGAATTGATGTTGAAGTTTGTAGATAGGGCTGTCAAGAGCCTGGACGATGAGGAGGACTGGAATACGGAAGAGCATAAGTTTTGTTCAATCACTTCTTTCACCGCATCCAGAGAAACGGTCCATTGGATTCGGAACTATATTTTTGACACACTCCATGCTATAAAGAAATATGCTGAGTCCCAAACAGGGGATGGTGCGAAATGGGGAGGATGGTTTGAGGAAAAAAACTGGATTGACTGGCAGGAGCATATGGAAAAACTGGTCGGCCGTCTGGATATAATTCTTGATTCTCCAGAAGCAGAAATAGAGCTGATTCCATTACAAAGGCCAGAGCATCAGGAGATGGAAAATAGCAGAGAGGTGGAGCTGCCTTTACAGAATCAACTTGGGCTGTAAGGCATAATAGGGGATGTGGATGGGAGAAAATCAGTAGACAGATATGATTTCAAATGACAGACAGGATAAGCTGTTGATGGAAACGTGTATTAAGCATTTGACCCAATACGCAGCCATGATCAAAACGAACCAAGGAGCGCAAAGCGATGAGAGCATTGGTCGGTTGAGGAAAATGATCGGGGAGATGGAGGCATATTGGGGGTTAAGTAATCGAAGGGATCGGGAGGAGCAGTTTGACAAAACGCTGCGGCGTGCAGTCCAGATGGGCAGGACGAATCGGGTATCAGAGGAACAGAAAATTGCTGCGGTGAATGGACTATACCGTTATGCGAGTGAAATGGTTTCCGCACAAGGTGCGGAGGCGGCAGACCGGGTGAAAGAGGTTCAAGCGGTTATAAAGGAACTGGCAGATGGATGGGACATGGATAAAGTATGGGCGGCTCATCTGTGTTTCCTCATTGGGAGTATGGCAGGATATAAAGAACAGCCGCCATCAGAAACAAGGGAAGATAGCCGCTTTTTTAAAGACATTTCAGCCGCGGCTGAGAAAATGGGGTTTGAGGTAAAAGGAGTAGAGGACGGATTGCTACAGCTGTATCTGGAGGGAAGCCGTGTGGCGGAGGTTGATGAAAGCGGGAGCATGTTGTACCGTCCTAATCCGAACGTATTCAAACTGATGGATGAGATCGAAGCATGGAAGAGCAGAGAAGAAAACCTGCATATGCAAGACGGACTTCAAATGTAACACAGGCAGGGAGGGACGCTACTTATGAAATTATTAAACGAATACTTGGCGTATTATGACCCGATGAGGGGGTCCAATGAGCGCTATCTGCCGGAGGATCAGGCAACGCTCCGGTACTCCCGGGTATCTGTAATTGCAGATGGAAAAGTAATAGGGGAATCCCTCTATCCGGATCACGTACTGGATATGGCATTTTTAGAAACACTTTTTATGAGGCAGAACTGTCGGGATTATCAGTACACAAGGAAGCTGGAAGTCAGGATTGAGTGTTATGAACACAGTGGAGAGGGAGAAGGCCGGGGACTGGTCGGCGGTGAATTTACGCTGTTCTGCCTGGGAGCTTTGGATTTGAAGATAGTATCCACCCGGAACATCTGCTTGTGGGAAAGATGACGGATGTCCAGCCTGTTCGGGAAAGAGACCGGAAATATGAGGATTAAGAAAGAGGTGATGGTTCGATGTTTATCTGGGACTTTGTAGCGGATACGGTTCTCGGCCAGATCGTGGACTGGATCTATGGCCAGATGATTGGGTTTCTGGGGAATTTTTTCTCGCTCATGGGGCAGATGGGGGCAGAGCTGTTCGAACTGGACTGGATCCAGGCGATTGTCCTGTTTTTCTCACAGCTTGCCTGGGTGCTCTATGTGGTGGGACTTGTGGTGGCGGTATTTGAATGCGCCATTGAATGTCAGAGTGGCAGGGGAAGCGTCCGTGATACGGCGCTGAATGCATTAAAAGGTTTTATGGCGGCCAGTCTTTTCTCCGTTGTGCCGGTAGAACTTTACAAATTCAGTGTGTCTCTCCAGGGAGAGATTACCAGAGGAATAACCGGGCTGGGTGGCGATTTTGGTTCCATGGCAGGGAACATCATTGACAGCCTGAAGAATTCAGGAACCCTGCAGGATGCGATGGTCAGTGGGGTGTTCGGTGGGCTCAATACAATCACGAATCCGATCCTGATGATTTTTATCCTGTTTATGATGGGGTATTCCACCATCAAAGTGTTTTTTGCTAACCTGAAACGGGGCGGGATCCTGCTGATTCAGATTGCGGTAGGAAGCCTGTACCTGTTCAGTGTTCCAAGAGGGTATATGGATGGCTTTACGAACTGGTGCAAGCAGGTAATCGGTATCTGCCTGACTGCCTTTTTACAGGCTACGATGCTGATTGCCGGCCTGATGGTGCTGAGCAAGAACGCCCTTCTGGGGCTGGGGATTATGCTGGCGGCAGGGGAGGTGCCGAGGATTGCCGGACAGTTTGGGCTGGATACAAGTACTAGGGCGAACCTGATGAGCAGTGTGTATGCAGCCCAGAGCGCGGTAAACCTGACCAGGACCATTGTACAGGCAGCGGCGAAATAGGAGGAACTGATTGAAGAGCAGGATGATTTATATCTGTACCCCTTATGCGGGGAATACAGAAGCAAATACAGCATTTGCAAGACAGGCATGCGGTTATGCCATCCGGCAGGGAGCGGTTCCTCTGGCCCCCCACCTGTTATATCCACAGATACTGAATGATTCCGTACCGGAAGAGCGGGAGACAGGAATCCGCCTTGGGCTGGAGATACTGGAGCGATGCGAGGAACTTTGGATATGCGGGGACCGGATGTCGGCGGGAATGAAGCGGGAAGCAGCATATGCCAAAGCCAAAGGAATTCCGGTGCGCCGGATCCATCTATGTGAGATCATGGAGAATCAAACGGTTCAGGAGATGGGGGAAGGCATAGGGGGAGGGATGGAAACCAGCCAATCGCACCAGAAGAATGTTCAGCTTGGGACGTAACCGCGGGAAGGAGGTGGAGGTCTTGCACTTATATTTTCATACCAACACAGAGATGGCACTGTATTACATCAAGGCGTTATTGCGGGATGGGGCTGAGCATCCCATGTCGGAAATCTATGATTATGTGATGGAAAATTGTAAAGGCCATGCCGTGATGGGGGAGCCGATGCGAGCAACGGTCATATCTTCGGCGCTCTGGCGGCTGGCGAATACGGACGGAAGCGGTTACTGCCGTCTGCGAAGAGGTGTGTATCAGATGGGGGCCCCGAAGAAAACCATGAAGCAGACGCCGTCCCTTTATGAACGGGCCATTCGAATTGTAAGCAGGGCAGAGCGGGAGCTGGCAGGCAGTTTCTATGTGAATCTGGACCAGGGTATGGACTTGAAAACATCCATCGAGGCCCAGAAGACTGGCCGGGAGGTGCTTGACAAGCTGGGGCAGATTAAGGCAGAATTGGCGGCCATGCAGCAGGAGTTTGCAAACGAAATGGAGTGTGGACAGGACCAGACGTCCGGCATGTCCATGGAACTGTAGGAGGTGGAGGATGTATATTTACCCGGAACATTTGAAGGCAAGGGCTGTCATGTGGCTGTGGCAGCTTCGGGATCTGACCGTGATTGGGGTGGGAGTTTTGTTTTCTGTACTTGCGGCGGTCCAGACCGGGGTGATTATCCCAGCTCTGATTACGGCTGCCTATGCCTTTTTAACCATCCGTTTTGAGGATACCAGTATCCTGGATTTTATCAGCTATGCCTGCGCTTATTTTTTCAGGCAGCAATTTTTTAAATGGAGGATGACCAGATGAGCAGAAAAGGGAAACGGGAGGGAAAGACAACAGCCAAACAAAGGCTCTCCACCAGACAGCTGATGAACACCAGGAGGATTACGGAGTACAGCCTGGAGACCTATGACGGCGATGAGCTAGTGTACTTTATGATCCGGCCTACCAACCTGTCGGTTCTTTCAGAATCCAGTGTAGGAGCGAGGGTGTATGCCCTGATGAATGTGCTGAAGGGTGTGGCTGAGATTGAGATGCTGTGCTTAAATAGTCGGGAAAATTTCGAGGAGAACAAGGAATTTCTGCGCAGAAGGGCGGAGGAAGAACGCAATCCTGTCATCCGCCAGTTGCTGGAGCGAGATCAGAACTTTTTAGATCGAATTCAGGTACAGATGGCAACAGCCCGTGAATTTTTAATCATGATTCGACTTCGGAACCAGAAGGGAAAAGATGTGTTTTCATATTTGGACCGCATTGAAAAATCCCTGAAGGAACAGGGATTTGATTCCAGAAGGGCGGATGAGGAAGATATCAAACGGATTCTGGCGGTGTATTATGAGCAGAACGTGACCAGTGAGAAGTTTGAGGATTTTGATGGGGAGCGGTGGATCATTCCGGATGATTAAAGGCGGGAGGCTGAAGAAATTTCAATAGGAATCGTAAAGCCAGCCTTGATGGGAACAGTAAATTGATGGTTACGATTCAATCAAACTGTGGTATACTGTAAAAGAAATGCAATCATCGTGAGAAGGAAGGAGTGGATTGCTTGAATTACCCGGAATTATTGAGAAAAAGGGATTTATACCAGTCTGGCAGGGCGTCCATCCCAGAGTTGACGCTGCAGTCCTACGAGCAGGCGTTTGAGATAGAATATACCCATAACTCTACCGCCATTGAGGGAAATACCCTGACCCTTATGGAGACAAAGGTGCTGTTAGAGGATGGGATTACCATAGGCGGAAAGAGGCTGCGGGAGATTTATGAGACCGTCAACCACCAGAAGGCATACCGCTATGTGAAGGAGTGTATCGCAAAGGAGCAGCTTCTTGATGAAAAAATCGTTAAGGACATCCATGCACTGTTGATGGAGAATATCTTTGTGGGAGGGATTTACCGGAACGTAGACGTGTACATTTCCGGAGCGCAGCATACCCCGCCATCACCTGGTGAGATGTACCGGCAGGTCAAAGATTTTTATGCCGATCTCACATGGAAGGGAAAAGAAATGAACCCCATTGAACTGGCGGCATGGACCCACGCTGAGTTTGTGCGAATCCATCCTTTCCCGGATGGCAATGGGAGGACCTCACGTCTGATTATGAACTATCAGCTTTTGGCAAATGGATTTCCTGCCGTGTCTATCGCAAAAGAGAACCGGCTGGATTATTTCAATGCCCTGGAAGCCTATGCCACGGAGGGTAATCTGGTTCCTTTTGCAGAAATGGTTGCAGACCTGGCCGACCAGCAGCTGGACCGCTACCTGGGCATGATGGAGCCTTCAGAGGATATACAGAAGAATCCAAAGATGTAACAACAGAAGAACAAAACGGCATGACGCCGGATGCAGAGATGTGTCCGGCGCTTTTTTTGCGCCAAAATCAAGGAGGGAGAACGTTGAAACATGCAAAAACCGCCCCGGTGGCGGAAAAGGAGGATGTGCGCATCCAGGAATTTCTGGACATGATTGCGCCCTCCGTCATCAAGTTTGAAACTGACTACTTCATCTGTGGCAACACATACCGCTGTGTCTGGGCGCTGAGGGAGTACCCGACTTCCACAGAGGAGCAGGCAATCTTAAAACGGCTGGGGGAAAAGGATGGGGTCACCTTAAAGATTTATACCCGCCATGTCAGTGCGGCGGAGGAACGGAAAATCATCAGCAATGCTGCCAGTAAGAACCGGCTGAATCAGTCCAGTACCAATGATTTGCAGCAGACGGTCCAGGCGGAGAGCAATCTCCAGGATGTGGCGATGATTGTGGCAAGGACCCACCGCAACCGGGAACCGCTCCTGCATACGGCTGTTTACATGGAACTGACCGCCAATGAATACGACCGCCTGAAGCTGTTACAGACGGAGGTCCTGACCGAGCTTATTCGTTCAAAACTGAACGTGGACCGGCTTCTCCTGCGTCAACAGCAGGGCTTTCAGTGTGTGATGCCAAGTGGGAGAAATGTGTTCCGGGATCAGTTTGAGCGGGTTCTGCCGGCCAGCAGTGTGGCAAATCTCTATCCCTTTAATTACAGCGGAAAGACGGATCCCCATGGTTTTTATGTGGGGCGGGATAAGTTTGGGAGTAACATTCTGGTGGATTTTAACCAGAGGGCGGACGATAAGACCAACGGTTCCATCCTCATCCTGGGCAACAGCGGCCAGGGAAAGTCCTATCTGTTAAAGCTGCTCCTGTGCAACCTGCGGGAAGCCGGACTGGATGTCATCTGCCTGGATCCGGAAATGGAATATGAGGACCTGACCAACAATCTTGGGGGCTGTTTTATCGATCTGATGGGCGGCCGTTTTTTGATTAATCCCCTGGAGCCAAAGGTATGGGATGAAGGGGAGGGCCCGGAGGATCCGGATGCGCCGGAAACCTTCCGGATCCGGAGCCGGCTGAGCCAGCATATCAGCTTTTTAAAAGACTTTTTCCGCTCGTATAAGGACTTTACGGACCGGGAGATTGACGTGATTGAGATTATGGTCCAGCGCCTCTACGCCAAGTGCGGGCTTACGGATGAGACGGATTTTCAGAGGCTGGGCTCAAAAGATTACCCCACCCTTTCCGAACTGTACGAACTGATTGAGGCGGAATATAAAGGATTTGACAGCAGGGAGCGGCAGTTGTATACCGCGGAACTGTTACAGAACATCCTTCTGGGGCTCCACTCCATGTGCAGGGGACCGGAAGAAAAGTTTTTCAACGGCCATACCAATATCACGGATTCCAGCTTCGTTACTTTCGGTGTAAAAGGGGTCCTGCAGGCCAGCCGGAACCTTCGTGATGCCCTGTTGTTTAACACCCTTTCGTTCATGAGCAACCGGCTTCTGACGGTAGGGGATACGGTGGCAGGACTGGATGAATTTTACCTGTTCCTATCCAACCTGACAGCGGTGGAGTATGTCCGAAACTTCATGAAACGTGTGAGAAAGAAAAACTCCTCTGTGATTCTGGCCAGCCAGAACCTGGAGGATTTTAATATTGAGGGGATCCGGGAATATACCAAGCCGCTGTTCTCCATTCCCACCCACCAGTTCCTGTTCAATGCAGGGGCTGTGGACGAGAAGTTTTATACGGATACCCTGCAGTTAGAGGCGAGCGAATTCAGCCTGATCCGCTATCCCCAGCGCGGTGTGTGTCTCTATAAATGCGGGAATGAGCGTTACAACCTAATGGTGACGGCGCCGGATTATAAGGCAAAGCTGTTTGGAAAGGCAGGCGGACGATGAGCCGGGAGGTGGTTCCATGGACATGAAACAGCAGCGGTTTGGGATTGAGATTGAGCTGACGGTGATCGCCAGGAAACGTGGGGCGGAGATTGCAGCTGCCTATTTTGGCACCCAGTCCTACTATGAAGGAACTTATTACGACACCTATGTTGCGCTGGATTCCCAGGGCAGGGAATGGAAATTCATGAGTGACGCCAGCATAAAACCGGAGAGAAAAGAGGAAAAGAGCCGCGTGGCAGCCAGTGACAGCTATAAAACCGAGATGGTGAGCCCCATCTGCCGTTATGAGGATATCGAGACCATACAGGAACTGGTGCGGAAGCTGCGGGAGGCAGGAGCCCTGGCGAATTTCAGCTGTGGGATCCATGTGCATATCGATGCCTCATCGTTTGACGCAAGGACTCTGCGCAACATCACTAATATCATGGCGGCAAAGGAGGATTTGATCTATAAGGCGTTGCAGGTATCTGTGGCCAGACAGAATCGCTGGTGTAAACCGGTGGAGGAGCGTTTTTTGGAGGAACTCAACCAGAAGAAACCGGGGACACTGGAAGAAGTGAGACACATCTGGTACAACGGGGCCAGCCGGCAGCGGGATCATTATGATGAAAGCCGTTATCATTGTCTGAACCTTCATAGTGTGTTCCAGAAAGGGACTGTAGAGTTTCGATTGTTTAACGGGACGACTCATGCAGGTAAAATCAAGGCATATATTCAGCTCTGCCTGGCTATCGGGGCCCAGGCCCTCAACCAGACCAGCGCCAGCCGGAGGAAAACGCAGACAACCAATGAGAAATATACCTTCCGTACCTGGCTGCTTCGGCTGGGATTAAACGGGGATGAGTTTAAGACAGCGCGGCTTCACCTGCTGAAACATCTGGATGGCTGTATTGCTTGGAAGGATCCGGCCCAGGCTGAGGCCCAGAAAGAACGTCTTAGACTGAAACGGGAGAAGGAACAGCAGATGCGGGAGGAGAGGGGGACCTTTGGATCAGAATCAGACAATGAATCAGAAATAAGGGAGCAAGTAATACAGGAAGAAAATATGCACATAGAGGCCGAGGCACAGTCCCCGGTCTTTTCTATGATGACAGGAATGTAAAGGAGAAACAGGAATGGCAAGAAGGACAGGAAAAAATGCAACACAGGAGCGGCTGTACATTGCTTACGGCAGCAACTTAAATCTTCCCCAGATGGAGCGGCGCTGCCCGACTGCAAAGGTGGTGGGAACCAGTGAAATCAAAAACTACGAGCTGTTATTCCGTGGTGTGGCTACTGTGGAGCCGAAGGAAGGAGCGAGTGTTCCAATTCTGTTATGGAAGATTGAGGCTCTCGATGAGGCTGCATTGGACCGGTATGAGGGCTGGCCTCATCTGTACCGGAAGGAGATGATGGATGTAGAGCTGGAAGGAAAAAGTGTCTCCGCTATGGTTTACGTGATGAATGACGTGCGCTTTCTCGGGATGCCCTTGGAATCCTATTACAAGGTAATTGAGGAGGGATACCAAACAGCCGGATTCGATACGGCTGTGCTGGAACATGCCCTGGAGCGGACAGAGGAGCGAATGAAACAGGAGGAGTCCCAGTATCACCAGCAGCGTTTTCATGATCTGGACGGCTTTCATTTATAAGGCAAGCAAAAAAGCTGCTCATACAGCGGCAGCTTTGCGCGTTAATCATTCTGATTTTCAGCAATCGTAATCGTTTTAAGATAGGCACCCAAAAGTTCCTTGAGTTCCGGAAGATACTTTCCATCCAGACCGGAAAGCATGTCTGTGATGGCGCTGACATCGGTGACCTGTTCGGTTCCGAACAGGATATAGTCGGCAGAGAGTCCAAGTACACGGGCTAGCCTTCCCAGCAATGCAACGGAAAAGCCCCGGTCACCGCGCTCAATATCGGAAAGAAAGGAATTGGATATTTCGGAAAGCTCAGCCAGCCGTTCCCGGCTATAACCAAGGGCTTTCCTCTGGCGGCGGATGCGCAGGCCGATTTCCTTTGCGTTGTTTTCAGTCATATGTTCACCCCGTTTCATACACGATATCAACAGTTTAACCTACTTTATTGCACATATACAGCGTGTTAATCGGTTGAATAAAACCGATATAATGTATAACGGAGAACGGATATAGCGACACATGGAAGGAGCGTGCCGGTTTTATCCCTGCCATCTTAAAGCGAAGAAAAAAATAGAGTAGAAAGGAGAGAAACGATATGGCAGCTCCAGCGGCGCTTCTTGCTGTCAAGGCGGCAGTAGCTGTGGCGGTGGATAAACGTGGGAGGAATGTGATTGCCTCGGTTGTGGCGGCGGTTCTGGTACCGTTTGTTTTAGTGATCATTATGCTGTTAAGCATTATGGACGGGACCAGCTCCCATAACGTGTCTGCGGTTGACCAGGTGTTCCGGGACGGAATCATTTCCAGCCAGGTGCCTGAAGAATACCGGAAGTACATTGTGGACATGCGGACCAGCTTTACCTCCCTGGAGGATTTGATCGCAGGGATCGATCATGTGGAAGATGGGGAACTGGATACGGAACGAATCAAATCTGTTTTTTATGCCATGTATTTTGGCAGCGCACAGCCGTCACTCTTGGCACAGAAAGAATTTGTGGACTGCTTTGTGGAGTACGAGGAGCGGGAGGATGAGGACGGGGATTCCTACACGGCGGCTATCCCTATCACAGACCTCAGCACTGTGTATGATAACATCAGGCAGCGCCTGGGGCTGGAAATCGGGGCAGAGCAGGAGGCAAATGCCCAGAGAATCTATACCGTTGCAGTATACGGTTCGGCTGTTCCGGGAGGGATGATGGCCGGAGCTGCCATGGGAGATGGCAGCTACCAGGCACTGTTTACAGAGGCAAGCAAGTACATTGGATTTCCTTACCGGTGGGGCGGTTCAAACCCGCAGACTTCCTTTGACTGCAGCGGTTATATCTGTTGGATTTATACCCAGTCCGGAGCGTACCAGCTGCCACGGACATCAGCCCAGGGAATCTTTGACCAGTGCGCTGTGATTCCAAGGAAGGAAGCGAAGCCGGGGGATCTGGTGTTCTTCACAAAGACCTATGCTTCCTCTACTCCGGTCAGTCATGTCGGCTTGTATGTTGGCGGGAATCAAATGTTACATTGCGGGGATCCCATCGGTTATGCAAACATTGATTCCAGCTATTGGCGCAGCCATTTTTATGCATTTGCCAGACTTCCGGCCGCTTAGGTGTTGAGTAACTGATAAAGTTGCAAAAAAGATTGATAATTTACAATAAAAAATGATAAAAGCTGTTTCAACAAAAAAGTGACAAATGGCTTGATAAAAACAGTATGAAAAAGACAATTATGTTTGATAATGCAGGGCCGTTTCTGAAACGCATATCTGCTTGAAACAAATATTTTAGAGTGAGCACGTTTAAGTATAGCTTTGCTTTTATGCCGGATGAAATCAAACGGTATTTTATCAAACATAATTGTAAAAATTGTGCTGGAAATTATCAGTTTTAATTGTAAACAGACATTGGGTTTGATTGCTTTTCGCGAATATCTTTGGTGGTTTTATGTATCGACTTGTGAATCAGTATAAGATATGTTGGCTGGTAAAAGGAGGTGAGGAATCATAAATGAGCTGGAAGAGCAGGCAAAAAACTGATGGCAACGCGTGTTCGGGAAGTCAGAGATGAATACAGGATGAGCAGGTCCAAGACCTATGATTTACAGGTGAAGGAGCATGTGGCAAGAATGGACCGCATCCTTCATTCACTGTCAGATGAGGACCACGAATGACTGGACAATCAGCTGCTTGATAAGTTCTGCATATGCGAGACGGAATGCCGGGAGTTATATATGGCCGGTTTCCGGGATGCCATGCGTTTGCTCATGACGATTGGTCTTTAACAAACAGAATATGAATCGGAGTAGGGCCGCTATGGATAGTAGCATAGCGGCCTGTTCTGATTGTGAAAACTTTGAAGTCACATACTCATGAAAGGGGAAGTCGGAATGAAAAATACTACATTGACGCTGACCTTCAACACGGAGCGGCTAGATGCCCTGACCTATCATATGGGCAAAAAGGAAGCGGATCTGAAGGAGGAGTTAGGCGATTACCTGCAGAAGATGTATGAGAAATATGTGCCGCAGGCCACCCGGGAGTACCTGGATGACAGGATTTCCAGGGAAGGAGCAGCAAAGCCGGCCAGGCCGAGACGGCAGGCAGAAGAGAGCCATGCAAGGAATCAGACGTGCCAGGAATTGGGACAGGCGGGCAGTGTATGAGGTATAAGGATCAGCATGGCAATGAGATTACCGAGGGCATGTATCTCCGGTTTGAGGATGGCAGTGTAGAGCAGGTCTATGCCTGCCAGACAGGAGATGAGAGCGATCTTGGGATTAATGCCAGCAATGAAGCCTATCTGCAGGCTCACGGTTTGGGGGATTTTCCCCATGAATTATACCCGCTTTCCGAGTTTGATCTGTCAGAAGTGGAGATTTGCGAGCCGGAGCTGGAACTGCGGCAGCCTGGCATGATGGGATAGAGCATCCATTCCGGGAACGTGAGCCTGTATTTGGCCGTTTGTGCCGCTTTGGCAGGCGGAGTGGGACTGGGATACCCCGGCAGGAATGACGGCCTTGTTGGGCCTTTGTAGCCGGAGGTTATACGGACAGGTAGCTGCAGGACTGGTTGGGTCGAAAGTGGTGCAGGTTAAAGGGGTTATGCTGCTTTTGCAGCCTAACCCCGAGAAACACCGGCCGGCAAAGCCGTCCGGAGATTCTGGTTTGAATACTTTGTTGGCGATAAGAGGAAAATATGGTGCTGATGGGGCAAGAAAATGGCGTAAGTACAGGGAAGCTGCGGCATTTTTATGATTACCGAAGGAGGGGAGGAACTGGAGGAGGAAACAAAGAAGGTGCGCATAGGCGTTTACATGGAGAAGGAGTTGGTAGACCGGGCCGATGAGCTGTTGAATTTTGCCGGAGCCCGCTCCAGAAATGAGTTCGTGGCGGAAGCGGTAAAGTTTTATATCGGATATCTTCATTCTAGAAAAGCGGAGAACTATCTGCTTCAGACATTATCTTCCGTCCTCACCGGTACGGTACATGACAGTGAAAATCGTCTGGCCCGGATGGATTTTAAACTGGCAGTGGAGTTGTCCAAGCTGGCGCATGTGATCGCGTATTCCCATGACGTGGATGAGGAAGCGCTGCACAGACTGCATGTGAAATGCGTGGAGGAAGTAAAGCGGATCAATGGTGCGATTGAGTTCGAGGATGCTTATCGGTATCAGAAACGGGAAGTTTAAGTAATGATAAAATAAAAAGAATGATACGAGAGAAGATTCAATATGGCACAGGATCAGAGGATGGAGGTTATCATCCACCGGTTAGCGAGAGAGGCGTTGCAGAATCGGAGAGCCGAAGCCAAAGGATCGGGAGCTGCTGGATGAACTGGAGACATTGGGTACAGAGGTTAAAGCATTGATGGAACAGCTTCCGGCTTTAATCACTTTCAACAGGTCATAGTGGGAGGTGAAAATACAATGAAACAATGGAACTTTATAAGAGGCGGTGCCGGGCTTATGCTGTGCGTGATTCTGATGGCTGGATGTGCAAAATAAATGCCCCTATCCAATGGAAGCAGCGGCGCTGTGGTTCCGGAACATGTTCCGGAGCCGGCTTATATTTCTGATACCTCACCGTCAGACTGTTAGCTCTGCGGGGAGGGGAGGGACTCTGATTCCGGCATATTGGGAAGAAGATAACATTGGAATCATTGACTTAAATCCGTTCTGAATTTCTCATATCAGCATCAATGAATATGATGATCATGGCAGAAGAATTAAAAATGGCTGGAGCGGTTCTAGTTTCAACATGCTGACAACAGGAGAAGATGGTATGTCCGTGTGGGGAAGTACAGACAACAGCCGGGGCTACTATTCCGGGCAGGCCAGTATGAAAAGCCATATAGGTTTGGACTTGGAGGAGGTATCTGGGTTTCTCTGTACCGGCTGCCTCAATACACTGTTGGATGAGTGCTATGATGAAACGTATTACAATCTCGGAATTGTAAATTTTAAAACACGTGAAATCCTTCTGTTGGAGAAGAGGGTGACAGCATTTGTTTTTGATAACTTTTATATAGACTGCAACTATTATGAAGACGAACCAGGAGAGGGTGAATACGGCTTTGATTTATTGATATTTTATTGCCCACCGCGCTATAAGAGTTCATAGAAGGAACATGTTATGCCTAAAATCATTTTTACCAGCCGCTATATGAAGGCTGCACCAGCTGCTCAGCTTGCAAACTATGTGAAATACATCGCTACCAGGGAAGGGGTAGAAAAGATTGATGAGAGCAAGCGGGAACTCCCGGCAACCGTAGCACAGAAAAAACTGATTTCCCAGCTTCTCAAGGATTTTCCAGATGCCAAAAATATGTTAGAGTATGAAGATTTTAAAATACATCCAACAATTGGAACTGCGTCTGAATTTATTTCCACTGTGTTGGAATGGAACCAGGATCAGCTCTCGGACCGGGAGAACTATGTGGACTATTTGGCGAACCGTCCTCGTGTAGAACGTGTGGGAGAACACGGACTTTTTACAGATGTTGGGACTCCAGTGGTGATTTCCAAGGTGCAGGAGGATGTGAAACATCATAAGGGACCGGTATGGACACACGTGGTCAGCCTGCGGAGGGAGGATGCAGCCCGTCTGGGATATGACTCTGGAAAGCAGTGGCGGGAGCTTCTGCGTTCCAAGCGGGCGATGCTCAGCAAACACATGAAGATTGATAGTGAGAACCTGCGCTGGTATGCTGCGTTTCACAATGAAAGCCACCACCCGCATGTTCACATAATGGTGTTCTCTGCGAAAGATAATGATGGATATTTGACGGAGCCGGCGATTGAAGCCATGCGTTCCGAACTGGCTCATAGTATCTTCCGTCAGGATTTTGCAAACCTCTATGAAGAGCAGAACCTAGCTCGCACGGATTTGAAAAAAGAAGCGGAACAGCTGATGAAAGAACTGTTGAGTCAATTGGAACAGGGAGTGCTGGTGAATCCGGAGATTGAAAGACGGATCTGTCAGCTTGCCGACCGGTTGCAAAAAACAAAAGGGAAAAAAGTATACGGTTATCTGAAGGCGGATGTAAAAAAAATAGTAGATCAGATAGTCGATGAGCTGGAAAAAGAACCTGAGGTTGGGAAGCTGTATCAGACCTGGGGAGAATGGAACAATCAGATTTTACAGTTTTACTCCAACAACCCTCCGCCGCTTCCGCCCTTATCAAAACAGCCACAATTTAAAAGTATTAAAAATATGGTGATTGCCGAAGCATTACAGATCGGCAGTCACCATTTTATATTTGATGAGGAACCGGAGGAATTAGAACCAACAGAATTACCGCAAGAGAAAGGGCTGGATGAATTACTGGAAGAAGCGGAGACGTATGAAACATCGGTAGAAATCAACACACCGAAACGGGAAGCCGCTTCAAATACCTATGCCGGAAATCAATCTCATGTTACATGGGGGGATGAGTACCGGGAAGCGCGAAACTGCTTATACGGGAGTGAAGAAGCTGAGCCTGACTTTGCACGGGCATTCCAACTGTTTCAACAGGAAGCAGAAAAAGGAAATGCACTTGCCATGTATGATCTTGCCCGTATGTTTGCTGATGGACTTGGCAGGGAAGCGGATCCTAATGCCGCACAGAATTGGTATGCAAAAGCGATTGCTGCATTTATGGAAGCAGAGTTCTCGGCAAAAGAAAGGCAGAAGTCCTATCTGCAGTACCGGATTGGGAAAATGTATGCGGCAGGTCTAGGTACGGAGCAGGACTATGGAGAGGCAGCGGAATGGTTTGGGAGAGCTGTCAGACAGAATCATAAGTACGCTCAATATTCTCTGGCCGGTCTTTACTATAGAGGACAGGGAGTCGAGCAGGATTACCGGCAGGCACGAAATCTCTATCGCTGTTCCGCAGAGCAGGAAAACCCGTATGCAGGTTATGAGCTGGCAAAGATGTACCGTGATGGAATCGGAGCAGAACCGGATGGACAACAAGCGGCTACTTACTTTGAGGCGGCCTTCCGAGGCTTCCTTGCGTTGGAAAGTAAAAGCCATGATGACAAATTGCAATACCGCCTGGGGCAGATGTTTTATACGGGAACTGGAACTAAAAAAGAGGAAACAAAGGCGGTAGAGTTCTGGCAGAAAGCAGCCAGGCTGGGAAATGCAAATGCTCAGTATTCATTGGCAAGCCATTGGCTGAAAACAGGGACCGGAGATTTACAGCAGGCGTTAGAGTGGATTCAGAAAGCCGTAGAAGGAGAGAATACAGCGGCCATGTATTCCTTGGGGAAACTGTATCTGGAGGGCGAGATGGTTCCACCGGATATTAAACGTGCAATTGAATTATTTGA
Source organism: Hungatella sp. SB206 (assembly GCF_051132295.1). Taxonomy (NCBI): domain Bacteria; kingdom Bacillati; phylum Bacillota; class Clostridia; order Lachnospirales; family Lachnospiraceae; genus Hungatella; species Hungatella sp. SB206. Next base: position 3,194,285 of record NZ_CP096603.1, read on the forward strand.
GAAGGCAGCCATGAAGGGACATGATTATGCAGCGTACCGTCTGGGACGTCTCTATCTGTCGGGAGAGAAGATCAAAAAGAATGTGGAGCTAGCAATGGAATGGCTTGGGCAGGCTGCGGGTGCCAACAATTTATATGCACTTTATACATTTGGCAAGTTGTTCCTTATGGGAGCGGATGTACCGAAAGACATTGAACGGTCCATCTATTACTTCAAACGAGCTGCGGAAGGCGGCAATGAGTATGCAGAGTTTCAGTTGGGGAAGTTGTATCTTCTGGGAGAGGATGTTCCGAAAAATGTAGAGGAAGCGATTACCTGGATTTCCAGTTGCGCGGACCGTGGAAACCAATTCGCCCAGTATGCGCTGGGTAAATTATATCTTTGCGGGCGGGATGTTCCGAGGGATCGGGAAAAAGCCATTTCGCTGTTGGAGGCAGCGGCAGCACAGGGAAATATTTATGCCCAGTTTTTGCTGGATCATCTGGACTCATTCCAGGATCCATCTGTTTTTCTGTCAGCAACTAGGCTTTTGAATCAACTGACTAAGATATTCCAGGAAGAAGAACGGAGAGAGAGAGCAAGGCATATCAGTGTGGATCGAAAAATGCGGCGTAAAATCCGGGAGAAAAAAGTGGCGCAGGGCCATAAGGGAGATGACCATGAGCCGCAGGAACTGTTGTATTAAAAAATAGGAGGTGGGCAGATGGGGTATGTGCATTTTACAGAAGATCAGAAACAGAGGGCCGGTTCCGTGGACTTGGTGGATTTTCTTCGGTTAAATGGAGAGAGACTCATTTCAGCCGGAAGGGAATGGCGTTTGAGCAGCGATCATAGTATCACGGTCCGGGGAAATACCTGGTATGATCATGCGGAAGAAAAAGGCGGAAGCCCAATCAGTTTTGTCCAATATGTTTACGGAAAAAACTATCCGGATGCGGTTACCATGCTGCTGAATGGAGAGCAGGGCGTAGCATACAAACAAAGCCAGAGAGAAGAAAGCACAAGGGCGCCGTTTGTACTTCCGCCGTCCAACAGCAACATGCGGCGGGTATATGCTTATCTGTTGAAAAACCGGTTTCTGGATCGGGAGATTGTGGATGCATTTGTAAGAAGCGGCCTGATTTATGAAAGTCTGGAGCCATCAAAGGATGGCGCAAAACAATTTCACAACGCAATTTTCGTGGGAAAAGATGAAGCTGGGACGGCCAGACATGCACATAAAAAGGGAATCTACACCTACGGGAAAAGTTACCGCGGGAATATTGAAGGGAGTGATCCTCGGTACAGCTTTCATTGGAAGGGAATCAGCAATACCCTGTATGTATTTGAATCGCCCATTGATTTGATTTCCTATATTTCACTTCATAAGGAGGGCTGGGAAAATCATAGTTATGTGGCGTTGTGCGGTGTTGGGCGTCAGTCCATGTACCAGATGCTGAAAGAAAATCCGAACTTGAAAACAATCTGTCTGTGTCTGGATTCCGATGCTCCGGGGATAAAGGCGATGAGGCGTATTACAGATGAATTGCTGGAGTTGGGATACCAGGATACGAAGGAGGAACGCTCCATTTATAAAGACTGGAATGAAGACTGTAAGGCCGTGCATGGACAGCCCGCACAAGCGGCTGAGGAGTTTCTGGTACAGCCCGCAATAGAAAGAGAATTAAATCTGGCCTACATCTAAGGCGTTGCGTACTTGTTCTTGGAAAAGGGGGAGTAACTTGTTAGAAAATCAACTTGTGCCACTTGTGTGTGTCGGCATTGGTATGCTTATCATGTTTGGAGTCATACCGCTTGTGGCAAACCATTATTCACTCAATGGTATTAAATCTAAAACCGTAGGAGATGGACAATACGGTACAGCCCGGTTTGCCAGCGAGGCAGAGCTCCGGAAGACATTTGCATATGTGCCATATGAACCGAAGCTGTGGAGGCAGGGGAAAAACCTTCCGGAGACACAGGGACTTGTGGTGGGCGCAAAGTTTACGCAGAGAGGAGTGACGGCACTGATTGATTCAGGGGATATCCATCTGCTAATGATTGGAGCGGCGGGCGTTGGTAAAACAGCCAACTTTTTGTACCCTTGTATCGAATATGCTTGCGCCAGCGGAATGAGTTTCATCTGTACCGATACAAAAGGAGATTTGTATCGGAATTATGCGGATATCGCAAGGAAATACTATGGGTACAATATCTCTATTTTGGATCTAAGAAATCCAACCAGATCGGATGGAGATAACATTCTTGGGATGGTAAATAAATACATGGACTTATACCTGGAGAATCCAGAAAACTTGGCAAACAAGGCAAAGGCAGAAAAGTATGCGAAGATTACAGCTAAAACTATCATCAGTTCCGGTGGAGGAGATTCGTCTTCCTATGGCCAGAATGCGTTTTTCTATGACGCGGCGGAGGGACTGCTAACCAGCGTAATCCTGTTGATTGCTGAATACTGTCCCAAAGAGCAGCGCCATATCATAAGCGTATTCAAACTGATCCAGGACTTGCTGGCTCCATCTCCGGTAAAGGGAAAGAATCAGTTCCATCTATTAATGCAAAAGTTGCCGCCAACTCATAAGGCGAAATGGTTTGCAGGCGCTGCGCTCAACTCTGCGGATCAGGCTATGTCTTCCGTGCTTTCAACGGCGATGTCCCGATTAAACGCATTTCTGGATTCGGAGATGGAGCAGATCCTGTGTTTTGACAGTGAGATGGATACGGAGACCTTTTGCAATTCTAAATCCGCCATTTTTATTGTTCTTCCGGAGGAGGATACCAGTGCGACACGTTTCTAACTGAAAAGGTTAGGCTCAAGGACAAATAAACGAAAAATTGAAAGGAGTTTCTGAAATACGAACTTGAAGAACTGATATTCCAAGAGGTGGAATGATGGTGTAACGCCCTGAAACGCCCCCTTGATACTGCGGCAAGAGGTGGGACTTTGTGATAATCCTGCTGTTTGAAGCCCGCAAAAGTCGGCAGAGAGTCACCCAAACAGGTCGAGCTGTGGAACGCTGTTCAGAGGTGGACGGTGTGGCCTATATGCCGGAGGTCTAAAATATGCCTATGGTGAGTATGTAGTGTAAAAGACTACTGACGAACCTCAGATTGTAAGAGTCTAAACTTCCGCATAGCAGAAATGCTATGGTCTGCATGGCAGACGCAAGCCGGGGTAGAGTCAAAATTTGGTGTTATGAAATACCCTACGGTGTTACAGGCACCGGAGTAGTTTGCAGGCTTAGATGAGGCACCTAAGGGCATGAATGGAAAGATAGGAATATCGGAACGTGGTAAGGTCAGAACGTGGAGCCTGTCACAAGGCAGAGAAGCGTTAGAAAGGAAAATTCGATGAATATAACTTGCTTTTATCTGGCTGAAAGTGATGCCACAGTACCAGTGAAACGGTGATAACAAGCCGTGGAGGGATAGGCATTAGTCGCAAGAAAACTAAATAATAAATATTACACAACATGTCATGGGCTCGAGTATGACTAAGAAAAGAAATCTCCATGTTGGAGGTTCTAACCATGACAAACTTGAAAACTCCCAAACGCCAAAAGCTTCGAAACAGTGAATATTATGATGTGTAAGGTGTGTTTAACGAATTATATGCCGTCAGCAAAAAAAGGGAAAAGTATTCGCCGATTTACAGGGGATAATTCAGTCAGAGAAAATATAAACTGGCATATAGAAATATGAAAACAAACAGGGGTAGTAGAACACCCAGAGTAGGCGATAAAACCATTAATGATTTGAGAAGATGGAGCGATACCGACCTTATCAGGAAACTTATGTGGAAGAGAAGTAATAGTAATAAGTATACACTGCAAGGGAGACAAGAAATTCACCAGAACTTGTTTGATATCAATGTAAAAATCTTGCGTTACCTTATGCGGAATTCTATTCTGAATTGGAGTATTGATTATAACGATGATCGAATCTTTCATTATTCCAGACAAATGGTGAAATGTGCAGTAACAGGTAAACGAATGATAGTGGAGGAAATTCACTGTCACCATAAGCTGTCTGTTATGTTTGGCGGTGATAGCCATGCACATTTGACGCTCGTATGCGCCGAAGTACATGGGTTGATTCGCGCTACCCTGAAAGAAACTATTACGACATGGTTAAAAGCGTTGTAGTTGATGGGCTATCAAATCAGGCGTGTAAGCAACCAGCGGAAGCTCTGTGAACTGTGGACGATTTGATAATAGAGTTTGAAAATGTGTAAATCATATTGAAGTTTTCTTGCGATGGAACGCCGGATGAGGTGAAAATCTCATGTCCGGTGTGAAGCGGGGGAAAATCTGGAGATAGTATCAAAGGGTTACCTATCGCTATCAAAGTATTTTATGGTAAGCCTGTTTTTGCAGCAGATCTACAGGGAAATGCTGTCAATCGCAGATGAACATGGAGGGAAACTTCCGAATCGTGCGGTGATTTTTGGAGATGAGCTCGGTACCATTCCCAAGATTGAATCTCTGGAGATGCTTTTTTCAGCTGGTCGATCCAGGCGGATCAGTATGATACCCATCATACAAAGCTTTGCCCAGCTGCAGAAAAACTATGGGAAAGAGGGAAGTGAAATCATCGTGGATAACTGTCAAGACGTTTTATTTGGTGGGTTTGCACCCAACTCGGAAAGTGCTGAGATTCTGTCAAAGGCATTGGGAAATAAAACGGTGTTGTCCGGCTCCATCAGCCGGGGGAAAAATGATCACAGCCAAAGCCTGCAGATGGTTGGGCGTCCGCTCATGACTCCGGATGAATTGAAGTCACTGCCCAAGGGACACTTTATCCTGGCGAAGACCGGCTGTCACCCGATGCGAGTAGAACTACGCTTATTTTTTAAATGGGGGATTGAATTTGAGGAAAAATATGAGGTGGAACAGCATGTGGCAAGGCAAGTGTCTTATGCGGACCGGCTGGAGTTGGAGCAGGAGATTGTTAGGAGACAATTTTGTGAGGATGAGGAGGCAAACTTTTATGAACCACCGGAAATAGAGGGGATTTCAGGCGGAGGTCTGGCGCATGTACCGATGCCAATCAGACAGGCAGTCTCGGGAACCAGACAACCACTTCGGACAGACTAAGGAGGGAGGTATGTGGGATATTACGATTCTGTTTACTCAGAGGAATTACCACACCGTGCGATTTCGGTGTATATGTATTTAAAAGAGCGAGCAGATAAAAACAGCCAGTGTTATCCGGCCATGAGCACCATCGCAGAAGAACTGAAGCTTTCGAGGAGAACGATCCAGCGGGCTGTAGCAGATTTAGAAAAGGCTGGATTTATTAAAACAGAACAACGCTTTAGAAGAAAGGGGGGTAAAAGTAGCTTACTATACACCGTTTTGAAATGATAGGATTACACCAAGGGGATACTCTGCATTTCCGGTGTCCTATGGTATGCGTCACTATGGCGCATGAAGGGAATATCCCATTGCGAGATAGTTTATTAAAACAGAAAAAAATAAGACCATTTAAAACCGCAGTTCATTCAGGGGTGTCTGGGAAGTGACCATTAAAATATTTATAATAGAGTGTTTACGAGTCATTCTAACTGAGTACTGGGTGTCCCTGCCGGAACAGTTCTTCTACTTCATAGAGATCACCGTGAATATAATCCGTTACCCAGTACCATTCACCGGTTCCTCCCCGCACAAGCTCCATACTGGTCATACCGCGTATGTCAACAATTCTCATGAACGCACCTTGCTCTCGCAAATATATCATGCTCTAAAATTTTTCTTTCACGGTTAGCTGGGATACATCATTTTTACACCAGTATGTAGCAAAGACAATCCAGCAGAAAAACTCCACCCAAAATCAGCGCGAGCACGTGTACGGTTCGATCCGCAGTCTTTGACACACAGCGTTGAAAGCAGGGATAAAGCAGATAGAGAAATACCATTCCGCCCGCACCAAATCGCAGACTTGGATTCAATGCAATTCGCCCCTGAAAGTTTGGCGTAAAACGATTATAATCCCACATCCAGCTTCCGGCAGTCCATTCCATCACATAGCTGGCCGCCAACTCAATCACGGTTGTGATGCCCACGATTCCAGCAAAAACCAGTACTGGCGTGATGGGAATTTTACAGACAAGGATACGTGTTTTCATTAGTCGGTACAAGCACAACAACAAAGCCATCGCACCAAAGCCGTACACTGGGCAGTATGGCCCTGTCAATACCCCCCGGTCGGAGTATCCCCACCGATAGATCACAACTTCTAAAAAAATCTCGTATCCCCATCCGATAAACGAGGTCAGCAGAAAAAACAGAAACAGTTCCTCGATTTTTCGCAAAATTTTCTTACTATCAACCAACATCTGGATGTACTCCTTTGTATTTCTTTTTGCAATTTATGGAGTGAAATAATTTTACCACATTTCGGCAAGCAATGCCAGTGTATAACACTGACAATTTTACTGCTTTGACAGGCCAGTAAAATGCTTTCCAGCCGCTTGTTAGGGCCGCCTATTTGCGGCCCCGCGCTATCGCTCTGGGCCTTATTTTCTACCACCCAACTTCTGGCTACCGTGACCATGAAAGAACATGGACATTTTGCTTCCGCACACTCTTTGATGTTGGTGGCTTTCAAATCGCTTAATCGTAACACTTGCCAATAATAAAAGCAGGGAGAAGTTATTTCGGCTGAATAATTACATCTATCCCTAACTTTTGTAACGAACGAAGATTTCTCTTGATTAAATTCTCTTGATTGATAACAGTATAATAATCTGCTCCTAAATCGCAGTATCGAACTTTCTCTTTTAGCATATGATAGATGGCTGTTAGCATGCTGTGCGCAATAGCTGTCAGTACTCGTTTCCCTCCTCTGCGCGCTGCAATTCGTTGGCATCGTGAATAAAAATAGCTTTGCTTATTCCTTATTCCAGCACGGGCGCATTCTACTAAACATGCTTTCAAATATCTATTTCCTTTTCATATTTGGCTACTCATCTTTTTACTGGCGATTTCTTTACATTCTGGCACAAGCCCTGCCCATGAACTAAAACGCAATTCATTTTGGAAGTGTTCCATTTCCACCCTGTTTCTGCCAGAATGCGTTCCACACTTTGCCTCCCGATTCCTGGAATCGCATCCAAAGCCTGAACAGCCCAGCTTATCGGCTCTGTTTTTTAATATTTTCATCTAAAACCGTGATGAGAGAAGTAAGAATTTCTATATGCATTTTTTTAAGACAGAAAAATATTGAGAGACATGCTGATTTTTATTGTGGCAGATATATTGGATTGTTATAATATGGATATGAAGAAAGCGATAAATTACATTTACGGAGGGATATTTGGTGGAATATGGAATTATAGTTGTGATGATAATTTGTGGAGTTTTACTTTTTATTGAAATTGATGAGTTGAAAAAGCAGGTAAAATCTCAGCAAAAACAGATTGATACTTTGTGAAAACAGACAGGAAATAAACAATTAGCAACATATTATATATCAGAAGAGGATAAAGAATATATCCTTCATCTTAAAAATAGTGGTAAGTATGTAGAAGCTGTAAAAAAAGTGAGAGAAGTGACTTCTATGGATTTAGTACAAGCAAAGCAATATGTTGATACACTATAAATTAGATTTGAGGGAGGTAATATCGTGGAAATAAGAAAGGTACATCAAGAATTTTCCGTATGCCAAGTAGAAGATTATTCGTTTGTAAATTTAGGTTCTGAGTATAGTTTCATTGGAAAAACTGATGAAGAAAAATCTCTTGTATGTATCACAAACGAAGTCCCACCAAATGTAATTCAGCGTGAGGACGGTTGGAAAGCTTTTCGTATTCAAGGTGTTTTAGATTTTTTGTTAATTGGGGTACTGTCTAAAATCGCCAGCAATTTGGCAGATAATGACGTTTCGATTTTTGCTGTATCTACTTACAATACAAACTATATTTTGATAAAAAAAGAAAATTATTAAAAGGCAATAAAAACGCTCAGTAAAGCTGGATATAAAATTATAGAGTGATAATTTCCAGTTTGACAATTTTATATCCATACATACAAAGCAGTTAGTCTTGGCAAGGACAGAGGACGGGCTGATGACGAAAAAAGGTAGGTAAGCGGCCCTTGACGTGATGGTAATAGTACTGGAGCCGAAAGAACCAGTGAACACAATCCTTTACCTGAGGGAAGGGGAACTGGGGGACGATGCGTTGTCTGGAATTAGCATAGTCACAATGTTGTGTGATTTTTTGAGAGGATGCTGGGTAGCTATAAATTAAATTGACATCTTGACATTATTCTGAAAATGTCTATAATATAAAAATAAAAATCAATTTCAAATTGGGGAGCGCTTATATGGCAGAACGAGGCAGATACAAGACGAAGCAACAAGATCTCATATTAGAGTGTCTGAAAAAACAAAAATTGCGTTTTCTCACAGTGAGCCAGTTCATGGACTGTCTTAGGGAGAAGGGAGTGGTCGTTGGACAGACAACGGTATACCGGGTATTGGAACGCATGGTCGATGATGGAAAGATGATGAAGCTTCCGATGGAGGATGGTACCAAAGTACGTTATTGTTTTGCGGGTGAAGAAGATTGGAACAAGTTGGGGAAATTGGTATGTATGGGATGCGGTCGTCTTATTCCACTTGAATGTTCTAAAATGGCAGATTTTCTGGAACATATTTATAAGGAACATGGCTTCGAATTGGATCAGAAACACACAATCTTGTATGGCTATTGTGAATGCTGTAAAAATTAAGAGGTCTGTCCTAAAGATTGATCTGTGATGGCAAAATGGCCTTTCGTACGAAAGTCTTGTTACGTAATGTATTTTTGCATGGATACTGACAAAACTTTGTCAATGCTACAAGCAAAATAGCTATTAGTCCCCCAAAAATTAGTTTCTTTTAGTAATGCGAGATAGGACGGGTTTGTGGTAAAGCTACCGTTTATCAGCTGTCTCTTACTTGGGATTATTGAGGATGCTGCAAACACATTCTGTGTCATTGTATTCTAACAAAATTCTGAATGATTGTAGAATAACGATAATGGAGGGGGACCTATATCATAGAATAAACGATTGACGTTTTGAAGCCTGAGGAGATGGCAGGTTGCGAGGCTTATGAAACAGGAAGATCATTGGCTTTAGGCAATGGAGAGTCCATAGGTTAAAAACTGATAGTGGAATAAGATAACATCCGTTCAGGATAAAAGAAAAAGGAGGAGATGAAGTGGATTATTTAGATAAGCATAAAAGAATCTTTGCGTTCGTGACAGCGTTTCTTGTAACCGCTGTGTTGCTTCTCTCTGGCTTTTTTATTGTCACACATATAGAACATGAGTGTACAGGTGAGGATTGTCCTGTCTGCGCGGAGCTTCAGGAATGCGCTGCTACTATCCGCTTGATAACAGAAGTAGCAGGAACAGGAGCCATCGTCATCTTTGCATATATCATTACTCAAAAACTCTTATCATCTTACCAGACTGGACTCTATCTGTGCCCGGTTTCTTTGGTCAGCTTAAAAATCCGATTAGATAATTAAAACTTTCTTTCAACAAGGCTGTTTTCTATCCATATAACCGTTATCCTCTGGAATGGTGTACTCTGTGTATCAGGATACACGGTTTGGCGGAGATACGTTTGGACTGGGAACACGCCTTGTTTTTTGTGTGCTTGTATACCTGCTATTACTGTAAAAAAACACATTTCAGGAGGATGATTATTATGAATAAAAAATTAAATTCTACATTCTGCACACTGGCTGTGACAGCAATGGTTTCTGTTGCTATGCTTTCAGGGTGCTCAGGTACCACCGCTGCACCAGGGGCTTCTGATACAGACCAGGCTTCAACCACCGCTGTGGCAGGTGGAGATAAGAGTATGGGCGAGGCGTCAATGGAGGCAGAGAACACCGATGCTGGGATTGAATCAAAGGATACGGACGGACAGAAGCTGAAGGTAATGGCCAGCTTTTATCCTATGTATGATTTTGCTGTCAAAATCGGCGGTGATAAAGCGGAGGTGACCAATATGGTTCCGGCCGGCACAGAGCCCCATGACTGGGAACCGGCCGCAGCCGATATTAAGAATTTGGAGGAAGCGGCTCTTTTTGTCTACAGCGGCGGGGGTATGGAGCATTGGGTGGAGGATGTGCTTGCTAGCCTGGAAACAAAGAAGTTGGTATCGGTGGAAGCTTCCGCCGGAGTTACACTCAGATCAGGACACATTCATGATGAGGAAGAACATAAGGGAGCGGAGGAACACACAGAGGAAGAAGAACATGGCCATGACCACGGCCAGTTTGATCCCCATGTATGGCTCAGCCCTGTGAACGCAAAGAAAGAAATGGAAAACATTAAGAATGCTTACGTTAAGGCAGACCCGGAAAACAAAGATTACTATGAAAAAAATTATCAGACCTATACAGCCGAGTTTGATAAATTGGATCAGGAATATAAAGATACGTTGTCTGCCCTGCCTAATAAGAGCATTGTAGTGTCTCATGAAGCGTTCGGTTATCTCTGCGATGCCTATGGACTGACTCAGATGGGCATCGAGGGATTGTCTCCTGATTCGGAACCGGACCCGGCAAGAATGGCGGAGATCATTGACTTTGTAAAGGCCAATCACGTCAAAGTTATTTTCTTTGAAGAACTGGTAAGCCCGAAGGTGGCCGAGACAATTGCGGCGGAAACAGGAGCCCAGACCCGGGTGTTAAATCCACTAGAAGGATTAAGCGATGAGGAACTAAAAAATGGCGCAGATTATTTCTCTGTGATGGAGGATAACTTAAAGCAGCTGAAAGCTGCACTTGAATAAAAACAGGAACAGGAGTACTGATGATGGATGTCATTGCAGTGAAAGGACTGGATTTTTCCTATGGAAATACCCAGATATTAAAGAATATCAATTTTACTGTTCCCGAGGGCCGATTTGCGGTTCTATTGGGACCAAACGGGGCAGGAAAAAGCACCCTGATAAAGCTCATGCTGGGGGAACTTCCGCTAAATGGACAAACAGGTAAGATTGAACTTCTGGGGCAGGAGATTCGGCAGTTTAAAGACTGGAAGAATATCAGCTACGTTTCCCAAAACGGTATGGCATCCTGTCAGAATTTTCCCGCTTCCGTAGAGGAGTTTGTCCAAGCAGGTCTATACACCCAAATTGGAAAGTTCCGGTTTGCCGGAAAAAGGGAGAGGGAGCAGGTTCGCCGTGTGCTGCATCAAGTCGGTATGGGAGATTTTGCAAAACGGCTGATTGGCCGACTATCCGGAGGGCAGCAACAGAGGGTCCTGCTGGCAAGGGCGCTGATAAACGCCCCGCGGCTTTTGCTGCTGGATGAACCCACTTCCGGTATGGACGAAGACAGTACTACTTTATTTTACCGGCTGCTGTATCAGATTAACCGGGAGCAGGGGGTGACCATCTGGATTGTAACTCATGATCGGAAACGGCTCATGGCTTATGCAGACGATATCTGGCTTTTAGAAGATGAGAAGATGAAATTGGTCCAGCCAGGCAGAGAGGAGGGAGAGCATGGAAATCTTTGAATATGCGTTCATGCAGCGGGCCTTTATTGTGGGCATTCTTCTGGCGGCCATTATCCCGTGTATCGGGCTAGTGATTGTATGTAAGCGTCTGTCCATGATTGGGGACGCCCTGTCCCATACCTCGCTGGCTGGGGTGGCGGCCGGGCTGCTCCTGGGGCTGAATCCTGTCTTGACCGCTGCGGCTGCCTGCGTGGTTGCCGCTATTGGGATTGAGGCGATACGCAGGAAGATTCCCAGATTTTCGGAAATGTCCATTGCTATCATTATGTCTGCCGGGATTGGCCTGGCGGGCGTTTTGTCAGGATTTATTAAAAATGCAGCCAATTTCAACAGCTTCCTGTTTGGAAGTATTGTGGCAATCAGTAACGGGGAGTTGTATCTGGTAATCGCCGTCAGCATGGCGGTTCTGCTTATGTTTCTGCTTATGTACAAAGAACTGTTTTATGTGTCTCTGGACGAACAAAGCGCCAGGCTGGCCGGGGTGCCCGTAAAGACAGTGAACTTTCTGTTTACTGTTTTAATCGCGGTGACAGTTTCTGTCGCTGCAAGGACGGTGGGGGCTCTCATCGTCTCATCCATGATGGTGGTTCCCGTGGCCTGCGCCATGCAGTTTGGAACGAGTTACCGTCAGACGCTTATTTTGGCGGTGGTTCTGGATATTCTGTTTATGATTACAGGCTTGTTCGCTGCGTACTACCTGGGATTGAAGCCGGGCGGCACGATTGTGCTAGTGGGAGTATTGGTTTTGATATTAGTGTTTGTAGGAAAGAGAATTCTGAGATGAAAATAATTATATGAAATTGCAAAAGAGAAAAAAGCAGTACGGAACAGTAGGAAAATATTGCGGCAGGGATTTGTATATTAAAAGAACAGTTAGAGGGAGACTACAGAGAAGGATAGGCCTAAGAAGAGGTAAGAACCGATACCTCTGCCTGGCTATAATTTGCGTCTGCCTGCTGGCTACAGGCGGTCTGTTGTTTAAAATGAGAATACTTCTGGGTGATAGGGAAATATCGACCACGGCATCTGCCGCAGAGTCAGCTTCGGCTTCTGGCAAGGAAGCTTCGTCATCTCCTGGTGAGAAAGCTTCACTATCCTTATTTGACAAGACGGATGAACTGCTGGCCCAGGTGGATAGAGCCGTTTCCCAGTATGACTATGACAGGGCTGTGGAGCTGCTTGTAGGAAACGGGGCTGATAAGGAAGATCCGAGGATTGGGGAAAAACTTTCTGATATTGAGGCGGTAAAGAAAACTCTGGTGGAACAGGACATTTACCAGATTACCCATATATTCTTTCATATTCTGGTAGAAGACCCAGGAAGGACATTTCTAGACACAGCCCAGGGCAAGGGCTACAATTCTGTGATGACCACGGTTCCGGAATTTGAAGCGATCCTGACTCAGATGTATCAGAGAGGTTATGTGCTGGTCGGCATTCACGATTTGGCGGAGGTGAGTGAGGACGAAACAGGGATGGAACAGATGAGAGCGAAGAAAATCCTGCTTCCCCCGGGCAAAAAAGCATTTGTTATGAGCCAGGATGATGTCAATTACTATGAATACATGGAGGAGTCTGGCTGCGCGCGTAAAATACTTTTGGATGATCGTAGGAAACCAGTTTGCGAATACATGGATCAGGATGGAACTGTCTGGATTGGGGAATATGACTTAGTTCCCATTCTCGACCGTTTCGTGGAGGAACATCCGGATTTTAGCTACAGAGGGGCCAAGGCAATCTTGGCCCTGACTGGATATAACGGTGTCCTGGGATACCGCACCGATGAAACGTACGATCCGGCCTCTCCAAACTATGATCCAGACATGAAACCAAATCCCAATATCGAGGAAGACCGGGCCTATGTAAAAAAACTAACACAGGCACTGAAAGAGGATGGTTATGAGTTCGCTTCCCACTCCTGGGGACATCGGGATTACGGGAAAATTGACCTTGAACATATGAAAGCAGATATTGAGCGATGGGAAAAGAATGTGGCTCGTCTGCTTCCCGATCCCTGCGACATCATGATTTATCCCTTTGGCTCCGATGTGGGGGACTGGAGGCCCTATACGGAAGAAAATGAAAAATACCGATACTTGCAGAGCCTGGGCTTCAGGTACTTCTGTAATGTGGATTCCAGACCATATTGGGTGGAAACAGGAGGCCAGTTCCTCCGGCAGGCCAGACGGAACCTGGACGGCTACCGGCTGTGGATGGATTATGGCTGCGGTGCAAATGGGCTGTCCGACTTAATTGATGTGAATACGGTATTTGATGCGCGCAGGCCAACACCGGTTGGATGGAAGTAAGCAATACCGGTTGGTTGGAAGCGGCCGGCAGAAAGGAGTGTATATGACGGATGTTTATGTGATATCTGGCTTTTTAGGAGCGGGAAAGACGACACTGATTAAAACCATGGTGCATTCCGCGTTCAAGAACAAGAAGCTGGTTGTGATTGAAAATGACTTTGGGGAGGCCGGGATTGATGCCGGGCTGCTCAAGGAATGCAACTTGGCGGTTACCAGTTTAAGCGATGGGTGTATCTGCTGCAGTCTGACCGGAGACTTTGAGAAAGCGATGGAACGCATATTAAAGGACTACATACCGGATGCCGTATTGGTGGAACCATCCGGCGTGGGCAGATTATCCGATCTGATTAAAATCTGTTTAAAACAGGAGGACAGGGGCCTTATCCATCTGAAAAGGACAATAACCGTGGTGGATATACGGTCATTTGATAAATATAGAAAAAATTACGGGGGATTTTTTGAGGATCAGATTGCTTATGCCGATTTGATACTGCTAAGTCACCAAGAGGAAGGGGGGCAGGAAATTCAATCAGTTAAGATTAAAATTCAGGAAATGAATCCCGAAGCCAGAGTCGAGGCGGATTTTTGGGAATCCATTCCTGCATCTGTATTCCGGTATGGCCCGCGAAACAGCAGCATTTTTAAGCTAGAAATGGAAGCAGCGGTCTCTATGAAACCTGTGCGGATTCGCAGCTGTAGGGAACCATCCCGTAGAACCGGTTTTATCAGGCGTCACTTCGCCAGAGATGTCTTTTCTTCTGTTACTATTGAGTGGAAAGAACCCATTACGGAGGAGCGGCTGGGGAAAAAGATTCTGCATGTTGTGAAACATGCAGAGGGGGAAATCCTCCGAGGAAAAGGGATTGTGGCAGATGGACGCCGGGGATTGGTATTCCACTATCTGCCTGGCAGTTTAAGCATTGAACCCGCAAACATAGTTGGGAACCAGGTTTGCTTCATAGGCACCGGCCTGGATGAACAGCAGATACATACATTATTCAGAGAGGAAACAACATGACAACACCGGTATGGGTCATAACTGGACTGCTGGATTCGGGAAAGACCACGCTCATCAACCAGTTGGCTGAACAGGAACTGGATGAACTGGATATCCTGGTCATCCAGTTTGAATCAGGCGAAACACCTCTGATAGAACAAGAACGTGTGAAGAAACTGGCATTCTCCAAGAGCCAGCTGGAACAGAGTCCATTCGGCATTGCCGATACCATCATTCACTACATTGATAAACACAGACCTGATTTAATTCTGATCGAATGGAACGGGATGGAGCATTTCCATAAACTGGAGGAAATGTTTCTCCAGTTTTCTGCAAAAGCAGTGCTGAGTATTGAAAAGGTGGTTTATGCAGCGGAGGGAGCCAGCTTTAAGACCAGGATTCCAGATGCAGGAGTGGCAACATTTTCACAGATTGCGGGCTGCGACTGCGCTTACGTGAGACTGAAGGGAAATCGGAAATCTCGGAATGGCATGGATGTTCTTTATGGCTGCAACCCAGATATCCAGGTCTATACCAGCTGGAACCGTTTTGTACGCGCCTTGTTCCGTTTCGGTATGAAGCCTCGGCATTGGTTCCTGATGCTTCTGACTGCGGTCATGTTGTATATGGCAGCTTTTTCCGTGCTAAATGATGCGGGGGCTTCGCCAGAACGGTATATAAGCATATTCCTTGGGGTTTTTCTTCAGGCAGCGCCCTTTTTGGCTGTTGGTGTCCTGCTTTCCTCCCTGATTCAGGTTTATTTAAAGCCGGACTGGATTCAGAGAAGATTCCCCAGAAAAATTCTGTCTGGCCAGCTCTTTGCAGTGCTTGCCGGTTTTTGCTTGCCGGTATGCGACTGTGCATCCATTCCTGTATTCAAAGGTCTGGTCAAAAAGGGGGTACCTATGCCGGCTGCTGTGACCTTTATGCTGGTATCCCCGGTGATTAACCCGGTAGTCATCCTCTCCACCTGGTATGCGTTTAATGGCAATTACAAGATCATCGCGGCCAGATGCGGCCTGGGTATCTTGTGCGCCGTACTCTGTGGATTGACCTATCTTTTTAAACCGCCTGTGAATTATCTGGTGGAATATGCCATGCCTATCCAGGCGGCGTGTGGGGATTACAGCCTTCTGGAAGAAAAGGGGACTCAGTTGTCCCGTTTTTCTCTGATGATGCGGCACGCGCAGAATGAATTTTTCTCAGTGGGCAAATTCCTGCTTACCGGAATCTTTGCATCCACCCTGTTTCAGGATATGATTCCACGGGCAGTTGCCGCAGGCGGCGCCGCGGCACCGTGGAAAGCGCTTCTGGTGATGATGGGGTTGGCCTTTGTGTTGTCCCTCTGTTCCTCCTCCGATGCGGTAGTGGCCAGAAGTATGGCCGGGAGCCTTCCGGTGGGGGCTGTCCTGGGATTTTTGGTGTTCGGCCCTATGATGGACATCAAAAATGCCGCCATGTTGCTTTCGGGTTTTAAATCCAGTTTTGTTATTCGTCTTTTTGCAACCACATTTCTTGTCTGTTTTCTTGTGATAGGTGTATTTATGACAGGGGGAAGCGGAGGAATCAGAATATGACGCTGCGGGGAAAAGGAATCAACCTTCAGGTATTGACAGAATGTATCTGTTATCTGTTGTTTGGATACCTGTTGTTTCAGCTTACTTATTCAGGCGGGTATTTAAATTATGTGACTCCAAGGATGAAGCCGTATCTTTACGGCATGTCTGCTTTAATGTTTTTATGGGCGGTGTTTACAGGAAGGTACTTACTGACACCCCGGTATCGGGTAAAGCTGGCCCGTTCTTTTGTTTTTATTATTCCGATTCTGCTGCTTGTCTTCCGTCCGGCCGATCCTGGGGGGAGCAGTATGGTCAGAAGCTATGAGAGCTCCGGTTTTTCCATGAGTTCCGGAAATGGCGGCGGCCAGATGGCGGGAAATCCGGGGCGGCAGACAGCGGGGAGTACTGTGAGACAGACATTGCCTGCGGCCGGAGGAGAATCCAGGGGGCCTTTCTCCGATGGAGAATCAGGTTCAGGGCTGCCGGACGGGGAAAATACAGAAACGGATGGATACAGCGGAACTGATGCTTATCCAGAAGATGATACCGGACAGTCCTTCGGAGAAGAAAATCCATGGTATGACTTAAATGGTCTGGACGAGGCGGAAAAAACCATTACGATTGCAGATGAAGATTACTACACATGGATGTATGAACTGAGTAACTTTTATGAAAAGTATGAAGGCTATACCATTGTAATGAAAGGGTTTGTCTACCGTGCTCCAGACATTCAAAAAAAGTGCGATTTTGCCCTGGTCCGGCTGTCCATGTGGTGCTGTGCCGCGGATCTAAGCCCAATTGGTTTTCTGGTGGATAGTGACAATGAAGTGACATTCAAGGATGACGACTGGGTGACGGTAAAGGGCACATTTGGAATCAGCGAGGATGGAGCCTCTCTGATTTTAAAGGCCCAAAATATAGAAGCGGCCGAAAAACCCGAAGAAGAATATGTTTATCCATATTTCTAATCGGAAAATAGGATGAGGGAGAATTGAAAGGAAAATCAAAGCTTGAAAAGTAAAACAGGAGCAGAATACAGTGGAGCAATACAGGAAACTGTGCCAGAAATTAAAAGGGGAAGGGGAACCATGCGGCTTTAATCAGCCTGCCAAAGAATGCCTCCCCAATCCGGCTGCATAAACGCTGCCGGATTATCGGTCATTATCATAGATATCTGCTCAAATAAAGAGGACAGATTGTATATTAGAAACCGGTCTACAGAGGCGGGGGGGGGGTAGAGAAATAAACATTTGACAGGGTAAAATCCGGAAAGGAAGATGTGCTCATGAGAGTCAAGGTAACATTGGCATGTATGGAGTGCCACGACAGAAACTATGCAACAACTAAAAATAAGCAGAAGCACCCGGAACGGATGGAGGTAATGAAATATTGTCCGAGGCTTTGGAAATATACGCTTCATAAAGAAACAAAATAAAACGATGGATTGCATTTGCTTTTAGAGTGTGTTTGAGAATTTAAAATTGCACAAAATATATGTTTTGCTACTCTTTTTCATGATACAAAAGTAAAAACATCCAAAATCACGAATCGAATCAAAAATAAAACAAAAAACGTGTGTTACGCATTTATTTAGAAAAAACGGGGCAGCTACGGAATCCGGAATTTCAAACGGTTCCGAACCCGGATACTTCACTGTACATCATAGGATAAAAAGGTCGGTAATGCGGAGGCTTATTTGGCATGCCCAAAATCAGTAAAACCTGGAACTAAACATAAAAAGGGCCCTTTTCATAGAATTGGGGCGGGATTTTAACAAATCCCACCCCAACTATTGACAAAGAGCCTATAAAAAGAGCCCTTTTCATAGAACTGGAGCAGGATTTTACAAATCCCACCCCAGCTATTGACAAAGAGCCTTAGATACATAACGCACGTTTTTTAACAATTTCTTATTTAATAAATGAAAACAACCGCAACATTATTTTGCTACCGTTATAGCATGCATATCACTTAAATTAGCATTATGAACGCGGCCCGTTTGAATTTCAAAATTTACAATCGGCGTATAATAGTAATCACCACGTGAATCACTTAAAGCGACCATTGCAAGGTATCCTCCATCAGGCAATATTTGCTCTCCGACTTTGCTGCTTACGCGATAAATAAACTTTTTACCATAAATTTTCTCATTTGTACTTCCCGTACTTTGACTGGTTTCATATATGACTTGAATTGCATCACCCGGTTCTACATTTTGTGTGTTTCTCATTAATGTATCACCGCCTTCTTTATAAGACGTCATATCATAAACTCCTAAAACGGAGAATTCACCGCTCTCGTATTCATAACCTATCACAAGGTAGGAGTCGGTTCCGTTATAAAGTACCGGAGCACGATAGCGGATTCTTTCTTTTGTGGTATCAATTACCTCCACTGCCAATGGCTGTCCGTCAATGGAAAGCCATTTTCCCGAAAAATTAGTATTGAGAATTCCTTGTTCGTTCAAAAAAACCAACCGATCTTCTCCAAGATAAGTAATCATACCATTTTCTGTATCCAACTGACAAAGACAAAATGTCATATCCTGCAAAAGATTTACAGCGGAACTGTCAAGCGGGATATGAAACTGTGCATTATCTGAAAGTTGTATATCCGCCTCGGTAAGCATTGACAACGGTGTAGTATCAAGAACCGGAAAGGTTCCGTAACCCTTGCTGTAGGCGTAGGTTTGCAGTTCACCATTGAGACATCCTGCCAACTTGTAATAATACAATGTTTTTATGTCATTATTGGAACAAATGTTGTTGATGTAATTCAGATAATAACTTAATCCTTCCATGTTTTTCAATTCGATGGGAAAATAAATCGAAAGCCCTTGGGATTCTCTCACATATGAGCTTGCCCGGTTGTAAAGCACGGTTTCATCCAACGTATCCAAAACAGCTTGTGTCTCAGCAGGATAAATCTCAGATAGTTCTCTCATGAACACCGCAAGGTCAATGGTGTTAAATACGCTGTAGGCATCACTGGCGTAACGTACCGATTGAGCCGAAGCCCTTCCAAGTTCAGACATAATCCAGGGTTCTTGCACGATATCTCGTAGTATTGCAGTCACCAGTTCTCCGTAACGGATATAAACTTCATTAGCTTTTCCTATGTCTGTGATGGAAAAAGTACAAGGAAAATCAATGCCAAAATCTTTCAACCGAATTGCCTGTTCAGTGTAGTAATCAATATAGCTGTCAGCAATAATCTGACCGATTTGCGCACCATTCATCGATGTATCATTGACAAATTTCTCTAACCAGGCTGCGTAATCCCAACCTTCGCCTGGTTCTAATTCTTCGCTGGCCGCCAAATATTTTCCGTATCCATGCAGTGAATGTGCCACTTCAACCGAGGCCATCAAGCAGGCATCAAATCCAATCAATTCAAATGGAGGTTCTGACTCATTCTGTTCATAGACCGCTCCAAGTGCAGCGGACATCTCACTGAGCGAAAGACTGTCCTGACCATATAGTTCATCGGACGCAACCCCAAATGCGCCGGCACCATGATTCCAAAAAAGAAGAACTTTGTGATCCGCGGGAAAGTTTTTGTTGCAGTAATTCAGAAAGTCGATAAGAGTTTCCTGTTCCCCCATATTTTGTGGCGGGTTATTTTCTGTAGTTTGAAAGCCTTTGCTGTCGTAAACAAACCTTTGGGAACGGTTAGGATTTACTTCCGGTGAACTCCATCTGCTAGCCCCACCCGTTTGGATAATAAATTTCACATTTTGGGGCAATGCAACCGAAAGGATTTCATCAATGTCAGCAGATGCATACCCAGGCTGCATATCTGCTACGACTTCATCAAATTCCCCTGCCGTTGTTTTAGAGGCCTCTATTGCGGGTGGTAGATACATATTCGTAGGAAGATCTATTCCTTTTTCTCGAATGTCTGTTACGAACTGCCAAAACTGAGTATCCATTTGTTCCTGTGTTTTTTGGATATAAGTAGCTGCTTCGGGCATTATTAGATACTTTGTGACATCAGAAAGCCGGTTCACATGGTTGCTTTCCAGGTCACTTCCGCACATGTAAATGTAAAATGCCCATGTATCATCCGCATGACAGGTGGGCAACGCTGCAATTCCTTCTGCACCGTCTGTATCAATCGGTACCTCAGAGTAAATTTCCTCCTTTGATACCGGCTTTTGGGAACAGTAATCGAAATACCATTCATCAACGAGCGTCAATATCGGGTTCATACAGAAAACGCCAATAATTAACACAAGACCACATACGGCAACAGCCCCAATTACTCGCATTCCCCAGTAAAGCGCCTTTTTTCGAAATGATAAGTCTTGATATGCCTTTCTTTTTGTGAGTTTGGCAGCCTGCCTCGCTTCCTTCTTTTGTTTTTTCAAATCTATTGTTGTAAACGAACTCAAATTATCTTTTTCAGAATCAGTTTCTTTTCTTATGTTCATTGCCTATCCCTCCATGATGTGGTTTAAAAGAAATCTCTATGAATCCTCATTTTGCATTGGCACTTCTGTTCACCGTATTTTCTCCGCCAGGAGAAAATGCCAATGATGTTCCCGGTTTATATGTGCGGCTATCCGGGAAAATCCTGCATCCTGTAAATATTGAGTCAACTGCTCCTGCGTAAAGATACGTATTCCTTCAATGATGCCAGTCCATTTTTCGTCTGCCTGTTTCGTCCTGTCTGATTCATTTACGATCATAAACTCCCCTCCCGGTTTGAGCACCCGATATACTTCTTGAAAACTTTCCATCGGCCCCGGCCAGAAATAGACCGTTTCAAAGGCGGTAATCCCATCAAATGTCTCTGCTTCAAACGGGAAGTGAGATACGTCCCCATGCACAATCTTACATCTCCCAGCTTGTACTGCATGCCGGTTGAACTGCTTTGTTTTGTCACAAGACACCTGGGAATAGTCCATGGCTGTAACCGTTGCAATAGGAAACCGTTTTAAAAGCTCTGCGGTATTGCGTCCTCCTCCACATCCAAAATCCGTAATCATAGAAGGGGCCACAGGAGCGACAGGAAAATGGGAAAGACCCCAATCTGAAACCGCAGCATGACCTTGATTCATGCCATTGACCATCATTTTTCCCATCCAGCCATTCGGCTTTCTGGTGTTGTTAAAAAACTGTTTGAAAATCCCTAGGGAATCACCGATCCTTTCCTACTGTATTAGCACGAGTTCCGTTCTGTTTGAATTACATCCTCATTTCCAAATAAACATAATAAGGTCAACCGTTATGAACACACCTGTGATGATATATTTTGTTTTTCGGGAGATATCAGATATCCATATTTCTCCCATCGTTCCCAAAACAAGACCAAGCCTTGCTATATCCCTTTGCATGGGAGAAAAGCGGAAATCGAAACAATTTCTTACTAAATAAAAATGGTGATAAACTCACCAGATCAGGTGTGCGTACTCGTATCAATACTTTTGTTACAAAAGCGGCAGATCACTCCCCAAGTCTGTTAGAGAAAAATATAACACCTCATACATTCAGAGACTCCGCATCTATGAATCTGCTAGTTTCGGGTGTTGACATTTCAATCATAGCGATATGGCTTGGCCATTCTAGTATCGGAACAACTCATAAATATATGGTTGCTGATATAGAATCAAAACGTAAAGCTATGGAAAAAGCAGGTGCTGCTGGAAATGATTCATACAGATATAAGCCATCCGCTGATTTACTCAGTTTTTTGAACTCATTATAGAACTTTAGTTATATGCTTATACAATGCAATGGTTTGGGCTAATTAACGGCTCGTAAACCATTGCTGCACAAAGCTTTGAACAGCACATAATTCCGGTTATGTCCTTAAGAACATAACCGGAAGAATTGGCTTTTCTCCGACATGATAGATGGGGCGGAAGCAAGTATGGGCATATATGCCATTGTAGAGATGCTGAAACTTCACAGTTCGGAACCGTATAAATACTAGCGCCAGGGTCGACCAGTGTTCAAGAAATATGCAGGCGACCATTATTATAGCTACATGTGCAGAATTACTCCAGGGCTAAACGCCCTGGAGTTTTTAGTTACACACTTAAATTAAGCGCTTACATTATGGCGGTGAGAGGTTCGTTGTTTTTTGCTTTAAATCTATTAATGAAACCTCTAATTCCTGTAACAACAAAAGTGATGAATCCGCTAAACATAAATAAAAATCCAATCGGAATTAAAAAGAAGTTCTCATGCAAAACACCCTCTGCGTCAATATATTCAACTGTCATACCTTTTAAAATAATACATCCCACACCAATTAGTAATAAAACAGCACCTATTGCAATTGATACCATGTTAAATTTAGCTCTTCTTGTTTCACTTCCGTCTTTAATTAGTTTTTCTGTCATGTTGTTCATATCATTTCCTCCTAATATCAATTGATCTAATGAAAGAGAAAACACTTGAGCTATCTGAATAAGTAATTCTAAATCCGGCAGATTCTTATCATTTTCCCAGTTAGAAATGGCTTGCCTTGTTACATTTAATTTTTGTGCCATCTGTTCCTGAGTTAATCCCTCCTTTGTACGAATCTGCTTAATCTGTTTTCCAAAATTCATTTTTTTTCTCCTCCATTTCATGATTTATTGTAGGACACCACATAAAATTTATCAAGAAAGCAGTGCTTGCATCCGTAAATAATGGACGCAAAAGTTGCTTGCATAACTAAACACTTAGAAAATCTCCCAAATTCCTTCATTACGTTGAAATAAAATCCCCATCTCTATACTCATTAGCCTTCCATCAAAATCTCTTAGTAATTGATCTTTTTATACACTCACAATCCTTTGTTAAATTCAAATTATCCTTTTCTCATTACAATCCATTATATAGCTTGAATATAAATAAATCTACTGAAAAACAAAAAAACCTGCCCTTTTTTGCGGTTATGCTGCTGTATTTTGTATCAAATAATAAGTATTAATTTCACAGTTTATTCCAAGAATGATGTGCGATTCACCTTCAAGAACGATACCGAGATAAAAGCATAAATCCAAAAACACGAACTCCTCACTACCATTAGCGGCAGCAAGGAGTTTTCGTTTTACATCTCAATAAAATTAAACTGATTCTTATCTTTGGCCTTTGCCTCATACAAAGCATCATCACAGCGCTTGAATACCTCAGCGGATACATGCGGTAGTTACTTAATCCTAAGAATGCCTATACTACCACCAAGGGGAATGACTTCTCCAGTTTCTCTCAATACGAAATTGTGACGCAGCCTATACAAATACTGATTCAAAGAGTCCTCCAGCTTGGTAATTTGCCCTGCATCATCAAGGATGAACAAAAATTCATCACCGCCGGTTCTGCCGCAAAGTTCACCAAAGGATTCCACCTTAATCTTAGATACAAAACGGATAACCTAGTCGCCTATTTGGTAGCCGTATGTGTTGTTAATGTTACAGAAATCATCCAAATCCAAGCAGCCAAGAACAAAAGGTTCGTTACCATTACAACAGATATCAAGTTGTTCCATAATGGCTTTGTGATTCCACAACTGTGACAGAGAATCACGAGTAGCAAGATATTCAAATTCCACGGCCATTTGTTCCGCTTTGGGTTTTTCTGCACTTGCTTTACTAACACGGTCCGTGATGGCCTTTTGGGAAAGACCCAAGCTGATGCTTATCAGCAAAAATAGAATAATGGTATCGCTGACAAACATATACGGTTTATAAATTTTGTTATACTTCGCAGAAACCGCCGGGGAGAAGAACATCACAACGTACATGATGTTGATAGCTACATTGAGCACATACGATGTTGCAATCAACCATATCCCTATTGACTTCTGCTTCAACGCATCTATGATCAAGCAGACTGCGGCGTACAATATACAAGCAACCATAACGAACATTCCGATGATGAACATGTCGTACATTCTGCAAATGCCAAGCAAGTACAGAGCAGGCTGAATCACTATCATTGCCGAAAGCACAACAGAAGGAATCGTCAGAACTTGCGATGCCGTTCTGCCATAAAACAACGAACAAAAGCAATAAACATAAGCGCACGGAAATACACAAGGAAATATCCCAGCACATCGGTGATTTCGTTGCTGATTGGGAAGATGTTGATAATGTCTGCATCTGTCAAGAAGACAGTGAAATATATATCAGCGGGGTCCCAAGTTCTGTTATAATATTCCGTTTTTCCGCATAGTCTATTTTTTGTTTAGTCCTTTTAGGTAGATTTCTTCCGCATTATTCGCCTTTAAGTCCTGTAAACTTTCGATACACTCCTACACACCGCTTTCAAGCGCGACATTTGCCTCTACAAATTTATGGTTAAAATATTCCTGGATGCGGGCTGAAAAGAATGTGATTGCAAATGCAATCGGTAAAACCCAAAGAGCCATGCGCCAGTCATAGGCAAAAAGGCAGATTGCAATCAGTGTTGTGGAAATGAGTGAACCTGCTAAAGCGAGTACATAATGGAAGAGCGCTATTTCCAGGGTGGCACAATCCCCCATAATAGAATTTGCCAAATCAGCACTGTCCTTTTTCCTGAAAAAGGACAGTGGGAGCTGTTCCGCTAAGGAAACACGCCTTACGCCGCTTTCCACATAAGTGGCATTGTATTGAAAATACGTTACAATGAACATGGGTACAAGACAAGCCAAAGTGTCAACCACATAGAAAGAAATGCGGCTTCCATTTACGCCCCCGTTCATGAGAACAATGACAAAGCTATAGAGAAGCCCAACAGGGATCATAAAGAATATCTCCTGAAACACACACACGATACACCCCTTTATCAAATCGACAGCCCCCTGCCTTGATAACGCAAAACACCTTTACAATGTCTGAATCATGCTCTTACCTCCTAGTGATAAATGATAAAACAACTAGAACAGCATTCCAAGTTGGGAGGGGGACGATAAAAATTTCAGATAATGCAGTTGTTTAGTTTAAAACCCATGATAATATAAGCATAGCAGTTGATGATATATGTAATTGTCGTGTGTGGTAACTCAACAATACAACATATATTCAAAAACTGCTACTTAAAAAAAGTGGTGGATTCACATATCTAGGGCTAGTCACCGCGCTAGAGCGTGTTTGATACAATAGCAAAAACGAATAATAATCCGGGCATAAAAAAGGAATTTTACATAGGGAAATCGGGCAAATAGCGGTTCTTGTATTGCTACTATATCTTGCTATCGTGATACTGATTGCATCGATACGGACATTGATAGCGCTCAGGAAAGGGCGGGAACACGCAAAGAAAACATGGAAAAACATTTTGGAAATGCTTTTTAGCATTCCTTGGAGAGATGCTTGATCCGTTTAATTGGCTGTGATTTTGATAGTGGTAAAGTCCTATTGAGCCAACAGACAAAGTGTATCTTGTTGGTTAACATAAACTAACCAACAAGGTAGGAGGATAGAAGTTGTTCCTATTGTTAAATCTTCTTTTGATATTTTTTGGAATAGGATTATTTGGACTTAGTTACTCGCTCGTGCGTAAAAGAAAAGGTGATACCGAGGGTCTTAAACTTTACGGTGCATTTGCCTATGGGAGCGTTGTTTTTATTGTTTCGGGAGTGGCTCAGATCATCGGGCATTATATATCTTTTTCTTGGTGGTATAGTTCTGTCATATTGATTATCCTGGAAATTGCAGACAATTTCTTAATCCGACCAGGATTTAATAAAAGCGGTAAAGCCGGTTTGAAAAAGAAGAACCTATTGGAAATTTTATTTTCTGTTGTTATCTGTTTGAGTGCTATATTGTTGAAACGAGATTTGTCAAGGGGGCTTTTTGCGAAAAAACAAGGATTATCAATCAAACGCAAGTATTTATAAAAAGAGTTTGAATTTTAGGATTTGTCGGGTTTTTGTCTGTACTCCTCCATCAGCTTATCATTTTCCATAATGAAGGGAGCTGCGGTAGGCTGACCGAAACTGACATCATATTTTGACATCAGGTAGTCATTTAACTCAACTCGACTTGCGAATTTGCTCAGCTGATATGGTTCTTGAAATGCGATCTTTTCCACAAAATACAGCGCGTCCGCAGAAACAGGAAACAATACCCCAATGTGCCCAATGAACAGATAATCTGCGTCATCCCATGAGTCATGGAAAACTACCGATATGAGCCGTGCTTTTGATTGTTTATCAAAGATAATACCACGTTTGGCCCAGTCGCCTTGCAGATTTTCCACATGGACGGAAGTTTCCTGAGTGCTCTCTGTAGGAACAGTGGAATAAAAGGCCAGAAAACGATCATAATCTCCTTCGTTAAGCAATGCGGAAGAGTCCTCTTCCAGAGAAGCCATGTCCTGCATGACCATATCCGATCGAATCTCGGCGTCTGTCGGGATTTCGATGTAGTCGCCAAAAAGGCTGAAGGCTGTAATGCGGCAGTTGTATCCTAAAAAGTATGGATATACCTCGTTTCATTCGTCCTGCATGGTATACGGATCATAGGTTGCCCTTGATACATCTTTCTGCACAAATTCTCCGGCGAGACCTTCTGTAGAAACTGTGCTGTTGAACTGATCGACATGCTCAAAGAATATTTCCTGGCGTTCATCGGAGATACCGGCACTTGACATAATGACAGACAGCTCCTCCTGAACAGAATCGTTCAGGAGGTTGCTGTATTCAATCGTTTCCGGACATGACCGGTCATTGCTTTGCTGACAGCCGGCCAGAAGTATAACCAAGCATAGTGAACTTAAGCTGAAAAGGATTTTTCTCATAAATATCCTCGCATTTTCCTTACATGAAGGTGTTGATGACGCCGATGATCAGCGCGGCTGCGGCCATAATACGGGCAAATTTAAATTTTCCTGCATTACCTTTACTGGTGCGTTCGAGCACGATTGCTGCAATGGCTACGGCACCAATGGCTACACCGATGGCAACCTGTACCGGGAATAATCCAAGGCCGATGCGAATGCCGACAGAAGCTGCGTAGATTGCAAGGGCTGCTACGATGTAGAAGCAGACCTGTTTCATACGGGGACGTCTTACCAGAAACATCAGGCACAAAGACAAAAGACTTGCAGCCACCATAACCATGTAAACAATTACCAACCAATCCAAAGAAGTTAACATATTCATTTCCTCACTTTCGTTTTTTGTGTTGTGTTGCTTTGTTGAGAATAGAATAACAGGAAGTTCTGAAGAAATTTGCAAGACATTTCTAAAAAATTCTGAAGAAACTCTGTTAAAACTCTGAAAGCGTAATCGTTATCTCAAATTCGGATTCGGCTCGCCGAACATCTACAGTTCCTGCGTAGTTGTGTGCAATGCGGCGGATACTGTTCAGTCCCATTTGGTAGCTTTCCTTTTGTTCATCGCCGGGAAAGATGTAATTTTTCTGATATATGACAAGCTGATCCGAATCGGAGCGAACCGATAAGAATACAGGTTGCAGCGGATCCGCATACTTTCGGATGTTTGAGCTGAGATTGTCAAAGATGCGGCGCAGCTCCTGTATGTCAAAACTGCCAGAAAAAGAGAAACAGCTTTTGAGATCAGTCAAAATTTGAAAATCCTCTTCCAACAACTCTTCAAATTCTGTTACAAGCTGTTCCATCAGCAATCGGGAATCTTCAAATCGTTCCGGGTTTCGCCTGCCGCCGTCCAGCAGAATATCGGTCAGCTCTTTGATTTGCTGCGCTTTTACCCGGATCAGTTCTGCATATCCCTGTTGCTCTTGTGCCGGTCGATCATTGTTGCCTGCCAGAAATTCCGAATAGGCCATGATGGAGGTCAGTGGTGTGCGGATATCGTGAGAGAGGGTGCGGATCAGCTGTTCCTTTTCTTCTGCCAATAGGCGTTCCTTCTCTTTTACCTGCTTCTGTGTGATGGAAAGATAGTTTACGGCCTCGGCCAGACGAGTCAGTTCGTTGTTTCCCTCCACGGAAACCAGATGATCCATTTCTCCTAAACGCAGGGCATCGATCCCCTTGATGATATCCCATATGTAGGATAAACGCTCCCCAAGCAGAAAGAGAAACAGGAAAGTAAAAAAGCATACCGATATAAGAAGGCTCAGATTGAACATCCAGCCTTCTAGAGACAGAACTTTGCTTTCTGTGAGGACGATACCCCGGATAACAAGAATGCTGTCGGCCACAGCAGTTGCACAAATGCGGAGCAGCAGAAACAGAATCAGTGTAATAACAAAAGAGAGCGACAACAAGCCAAGAATTTCACGAGGAAGCCTTTTTCCTCTTAGTCGTTTGCTTTCTTCAGTCAATATAATACCCCCTTCCCCATGCAGTCTTAATATAAGTGGGGTTGCGAGAATTGTCTCCCAATTTCTTGCGGATGTTTTTGATATGTACCATAATGGCGCTGTCGCCAACAGCATTGTCATCCCAGATGCTCTGATAGATGTTTTCTAGAGAATAGATTTTTTTCTTATGGGAAGCAAGCAGCTCCAATATCTTAAATTCCGTATAAGTAAGAGCGATTGTCTCACCGTTTTTTATGAACGATTGACTGTCCAAATTCAGCACCACATCCTGAAAGGTTAACTGGTTCGTATCCCGACACGTAGGGGGTGAGACGGTGTAGGCAGGGCTTCGTTTTAAGATAGCCTTGACACGCATCAACAGTTCCACATTGGAGAATGGTTTCACGATGTAGTCATCTGCACCCACAGAAAAGCCCATAACTTTATCCGACTCGCTTGAATAGGCGGTGAGAAAAATAATCGGCGCATCATAACTCTTTCGTATTTCAGCAGCGGCCATAATACCGGAAAGTCCGGGCATATTGACGTCCAGAATATAAAGGTCGATATCCTCTGATGCGGAATCAATGGCACTCTGACCGTCTTCTGCCGTTTCAACAGCATATCCGTTGCTTGTCAGCAGCAATGTCAGAATATCACGGATTTCTTTTTCATCATCAGCTATTAAGATTAGTTTTTTATCATTTTTCATATAGTCACTTGTATGATGTTTATAGAAGCGAAAACATCTACTTTCCTTTCGTTTTAATATCGTGGTTTAATACATTCAGATACTGTGGACTTTTGATTTTTTCCTGTAGCCTTGACTACTCAACAGGAGTGTATTGCCGCTGCCTTTATCTGAATTGTTTATTAGCTGGATGTACCGGAGCGTCTGTTCCAATGAGTACTTATTTCAATCAAGTCTACGATGATAATCACTGGTGGATATCACGGTATCAGACTTTTTGAAAGGGAGGTATAACCTCATGATTTATGTAGGCATTGATATTGCCAAACTCAACCATTTTGCCGCTGCTGTTTCTTCGGAAGGCGAGATACTCATCGAGCCGTTTCAATTCTCAAATGACTATGATGGCTTCTATCTGCTGCTGTCTAAGCTGGCACCACTTGACCAGCACAGCATCATCATAGGTCTTGAATCTACGACACACTACGGTGACAACCTTGTTCGTTTCCTAATCTGCAAGGATTTTAAAGTGTGTGTTCTCAACCCTATCATGACTTCGTCCATGCGTAAAAACAATGTACGCAAGACGAAGATCGATAAAGTCGACACTTTGGTGATTGCTAAAACCCTTATGATGCAGGACTCTCTCAGGTTTTCTACCCTGAAAGATCTGGATTACATTGAACTGAAGGAACTCGGCAGGTTCCGACAGAAGACCATGAAACAGCGTACCCGTTTGAAAATTCAATTGACTTCCTATATGGATCAGGTCTTTCCGGAACTTCAGTATTTTTTCAAATCCGGTCTGCATCAGAAAGCTGTCTATGCACTCTTAAAAGAGGCTCCTATGCCAAAAGACATTGCTTACCTGCACCTGACTCATCTCTCCAATCTCCTTGTCAAATCCTCCCATGGACACTTCACAAAAGATATGGCCAGAGAATTAAGAGTTCTCGCACAGAGGTCTGTCGGCTTAAATGACAGCTCTTTATCTATCCAGATAACTCAGACCATTGCACAGATCGAGTTATTGGATTCACAGTTATTCGAGACAGAACTTGAAATGGCGAATCTTGTCACCTGCCTGCACTCTGTACTCATGACCATTCCCGGCATTGGAACCGTAAATGGCGGGATGATACTGGGTGAGATCGGTGATATTCACCGTTTCTCAACACCAGGTAAACTGCTTGCATTCGCTGGACTGGATCCAACTGTATACCAGTCTGGAAACTTTCAGGCTAAAAGAACCCATATGTCCAAGCGAGGGTCACGTGTACTTCGTTACGCCCTTATGAACGCAGCTCATAATGTTGTAAAGAACAATGCGACTTTCAAGGTTTATTACGACACCAAGAGAGCCGAAGGCCGGACACACTACAATGCCCTTGGACATTGCGCCGGAAAACTTGTCAGGGTCATCTGGAAGATGCTCACTGACGAAGTGGAATTCAACCTCGAATAGAGGCCTGTATACTAATATCGATAGACTTTGAAAAAGCACCTTTAGGGAGTTCTATTAAAGTTACCCTTTTTTTCATCGATATAGAAACGGAATTTTTGGCTAATTTATACTTGACTTTTCATAGCTGGTCTCCTGTCGATGTCCATAATATAAGCAACAGACAGCCTGTTTCTCTATGTGTTGGATACAGACATTCTTATGTAGGTTTATAACCATTGATAAGCAGCTCAAGTCAGGTAGATTCGTATTTTTCTTAAACAGCATATTATTTTATATTAATGATACTATAATAGTGAGGATCCTTCAAGAACAGATATTTCAGAATTAAACTATCCACACAAGAACTTTTACAAAACTGATGGAACTCTATCATTTCTCCTTCAACGATTTCCGCCGATCCTCTCGGAGAGCGCACGACTGCCGCAAGGCAGTACCACCGCCCGCTTACGGGTGGTGAGTAAGTGCGCCCTATCCAAGAACTCGGATAGGGCGCATTATCCGAGATTTTCAATGATCCGAGGAAACTTGTGAATAGCCCCATTCTACAAGGCTTTCAAAGAAGTTTTCTCGGATAATTATTGCTGAAAAAATCACCGGTCATTTCGATAATTATCCGAGGTAATTGTTATGAAATGCTTGTATTCATTGGCTTTAGCTGATTTATCTCGGATAATGCGCCCTTGGTATAATCACACTAAAGGATTTGGACTGCGCCGAAAAAGACACTCCGCTTTTCTCCGAACTCCGTAACGCTCAGAAGGCTCAAAACAGGGCAGGCAGGGCAAACACATTACCCACATAGAATTAGCCTAAAAAACTCCTTGCCACACAAGGCTTTCAGAGGTCGAAACGGTTACTTTCTCTTTCGACTCGTAAAACCGAAAACACGATTTATGTTTCACTTGCCGAAAGCGTGTTTTTCGCTTATAATGCCTGTATCGTTCCTTTCTCATAACTGCTTTTCCATTCACCACAAATGAGCCGCAGTCACTATGTATTAGGTATCAGAAACTACCCTTTATATAGTAACTCTTATGAACAAATATCCGTCTTCATCAGTAGGACAATCTTTTTATATATTTATTGATATATTTGACAGTGTTTTTCCAAAGCGGTATTTCACGTTGTTTTCGGCCCTTTCCATATACTTTTAAATTGGCATGATTGATGGAGTCTGTTTTCTGGATATCAGTCAACTTTATTGCAAGTAATTCTGATACCCGTATGCCAGAATTATACAGAATCATAAGCTTCAGTTTATCTCTTGCACCAATGAATGTATTGGTATCACAAACAGTTATTAGAGAATCGAATTCTGCTCTAGTGAGAAAAACCATAGTTGGTTGCTTGTGCTTTTGAGCTGATAACATAAGTGCACGTTTTGTTATAGCACTATATTCGGGTTCCAGTTCCGAAACATAATGTATGAAAGATTTTATAGCATTGATTCTGTTATAATCGTAACAGGCTTATTGCATCTTACTTTTTCAAGATATTCGCAAAACCCTTGAAGATAACTGAGATCAAAATGCGCTATTTCTACTAAGGACATGCAGTTTAGCGTTGATATCTACTCCCTGCTTGTTCCATCTTCGAATAGCATTACATGCCATGGTATGCCGGAAATCGTATAGTCTGACATGAGGATATCCAGTTGGAGTCGCTTTGATACAAGGACGTATAAGTTTAAATGCATAAGCTAATGCGGATTCTGTTAAAGGAACGCCTTCCGTTGTATAAAAAACGCTTCGTAAGGCATCTTATAATCGAGTTTGTTACTAATCCGCTGCTTGTAAGATTGAAGTTTTGCAGAAACGGAATCATCAATAGGAATAATACGTTCCTTTGAAAACTTTGTTTTCTGTATATGAAGTAGCTGTTGTTCAAGATTTACATCTGCAATAGTAAGTTTTATTGGCTCGGATGGTCTCGATCTGGTTGACCATAGTAATCCGATAACTGTTTCAACTGTATAAGCACGTATTCCATCTGGAGAATAGTTTCTTTATATCATCCTTGCAAAAAAAATGGTACGGTTGAAATTGACAAGAACAAAAAGTAAATGAATTACAACAAATGAAAGAACGGGATTTTTCTTTTGTAAAAAAAGAATTTTGTAGACAAAGGTAATGTCGAAAGAAACGAGAAATTTTGTTAATTATTATCTTGATAAAAATTTTTATGGAGAAAAGGACCAAAACAGGCGTTTGATTTTGGATACAGATTCCAGATTAAAGACGTTCATAAATCTAATCATCCGCGGACAAGCAATGAAAAGTGGACAAATGTTTGGAAATTTAAAGTTTTACGAAAAAGAAGAGTATGGAAAGAAGCATAGAGTTATCTGTTTTGATAGTTTGTATGAAGAGAAAAATATGAACTAATCTCGGTGTTTTATTATCAGGTTTATAAACAAGCGAATGAGGTGTTTAAATATTACAAATTTTTTGAAACACATAATCAAGCTTATTAAAAAACTGGTATAAAAATATCGAGGAACTTTCTCTTTATGGCACGGAAGTGACAGCGAAATTTGGAGATAGATTTCTTACTTTATCCTGTTGTTCATATCATGTAAAGGATGGGCGATTCGGCGTTGTAATAAAAGGTGTAATTGATAAGTTTACACAAAATAGGTGTATTTAATTCATAAATATAAAAAACAAAAAGTAGCATAGCGCAAGCGATAATTGCCTAAAAAAGCGCGATGCAAGAGTTACTTGCTTGCCTTTTTCACTAAAATTGCCTATGGTTATTCAATGAAGTTTCTGATTTGTTTCTAGGAGGTAAAAAAACAGGTAGACGAAAAATCGGATTCATTCAAAAAAATTAACAAAAATAGAAAAGGAGAAAATGTAGTATGCAATTTTCAAAAAATGTAAAAATAACGATAGGAATTATGTGTCTGACCGGTGTGTGTGCGTTATCTTCACTGGTTGGATGCTCGGGCAACCATGGAACGAACAAGAAAACAGAAACAACGAATAAAGTGGCTAATGAAACAACCGGCGAAGTATTGAATGCAGGAATGATGAATCTTGAAGATGATATCTTTGGCAATGAAAGCTATGAACAGGATACCTATAAAACGGTAACAGGCGAAGAGGTTAAAAGTGATGATGAAAGAGTTGTATTTTATAATGCAACAGGATACATAACACCAGACGCATGGAAAGAAAAAGGTATTATGGCAAATTCGGACGGCACAGATTTAAATATTTCATTCTTTTCAACACTGTTTTTTGAAGAGATAAATGCAATGACAGAAGAAGAGGCTGCAAGTGTAACGCCAGAAGAATTTGAGGGTAGAGGCGTTTCCTTTGGAAAACTGTTTTACAGAGAAGGAAAGGGAGATGATACAGAAGCGAGTGAATATGGTAAAAAAAGTGGATTTGAAATTTGTGAGAGAGTCGGAACCTATGCTGGAAACACCTATTATATAGCTTACAGTAATGAAAAAACAAGAGAAGACTTCCCGGGATTAAAGGATGAAGAATATAAGGAATACGAAGAACTGACAGGTGAAATAAAAAATCTGAAAGAGCATATATTGGTGTTTAAACCTATGATGGACAGCATTGCAAAAGGATTTGCAAATTTTAAAGCAGAAGATTTAGAAGGAAATGAGATTACGCAAGATATTTTTAACCAGTATGATCTTACGATGATCAATGTTTGGGCGACCTGGTGCGGTTCTTGTTTAGCAGAAATGCCGGACTTGGTGAAACTTCATAACGGATTAAATGAAAACGTGAACATGATTTCGATCTGTATTGATGCAACAGAAAACAAAGAGACCGCACAAAAGATCATGAAAACGGAAAATGCGAAATTTACCACACTTATGGATAATGAGCAGCTTAAAGAAAGTATTTTAAACAACTTAGGCGCAGTTCCTACCAGTATTTTCGTTGACAAGGAAGGAAATGTGGTTGGTAAAATGGTTGAAGGCGCAAGAAGCCTTGAAGAATATGAATCAATCATTGAAGATAAGCTGACGGAATTACAGAACCAGTAGAACATAGTTGGAATATTGGAGAAGATATATGCGCAAGAATAATTTTATCGGAAACGGGATTTTAGGTATATCCGTAATATTGATGGCAATCGGAATTTGTAGAAAGGAGCATCTAATCGTATTTAAGAAGGCAATAAATATTTGTTTAGAATGCATCGGAATTGGGTAATGAAAAAAAATAGACATTACATACAAATTTTTTCGGCATTTCTTTTTAATAGTTATCTTTTAGGATTTCGTGATAAAACAATTTTTAAAGGAAAAACTAAAATGGCGTGTGTGCCTATATTAAATTGTTATTCTTGCCCTAGTGCACTTGGAGCTTGCCCTATTGGGGCGCTCCAGGCCTCGCTGGGGGACATTAACAATAAAACTGCCTTTTACGTATTAGGGACGATTATGCTTTTTGGAATTTTGGTAGGAAGATTGATTTGTGGTTTTTTGTGTTTGTTTGGTTTTATTCAAGATTTATTATATAAGATTCCGACAAAAAAGATATCTATTTCTGCTTGGTTAGATAAAAAGTTGCGTTTTGTGAAATACATAATATTCATTTCGTTTGTTATTATATTTCCGATGGTGCTTACTAATAAGTATGGATTGGGAGCTCCGTACTTTTGCAAATTAATTTGTCCTGCTGGAATGTTGGAAGGTGGGATACCTTTGGTTTTGATGAGCAGCACATTAAAAGAAACGATTGGTTTTTTATATTATTGGAAGTTTTGCATACTGGTTAGGTCAGTTTACAAGGAACTACACGCAGACCACGAAACGGGGGCTGCTGACAACAAATAAAGGCTGAATATCAAGCACCGGGAAAGTGCGAGATATTCAGCCTGTTTTGTTGTCCGGGGTTTCCAAAGGGGCTTGCCCCTTGGCACACGACTTTGCTCGCAAAGTGTAGTGTGTTATACGCTCTGTCGGCGTTGCCGTGAAAATGCCGTTGCCGCCGGAGAGGGCAAGGGCATTTGAAGCGGCAGGAAAGCAGGGCTGTGATTGCGTGGCGTGGAGCCGCAAGCGCAGGACTGGTTTCATCAGCAGACAGGGCGTATATGAATGCCCCCGTCCCTCGTCTTACGCTGGACTATGGGACAAAGTGTCCCAGACGGATAGCCACATTCACGAGAAAACAGACAGGGTTTCTTCTCAAAATTGAAATGGGCGGGAAGCCATTTTAGGGCTTTCCCGCCTTGATTGCTTATCAGCAAAGACGGGCGGGCTGTCAACGGCGGCGCATGAAATGCGCCGTTCATCTTGACCGTTGACTGGCTCGACTGGCTTTGCTATCTCCCAAACAAGTTATTGTTTGTTGTTTTCCCAATTATCTAAACGGGCTTGCATAGTTTCTCGCCATTCTTCACTTGGACAAGCAGTAATCAATTTTCGATACTCTTCACTTGATGGTGCTTCTGTCAAATAAGACTCTACCAACTTTAGCAAATCCCACTCTACTCCATACATTCCACCTTCGGGGAAAATGTCAATCAATACGCCTACTTCTTCTCTTGTCAATGGCGTTTTTACATTGGAGAGCAATTCGTCATACATGTTGATGGTTTCTTCTGTAGGGTCATCTTTCACTGCGTCTGGCATTTGACCGAGAAGTTTCAATTTTATAATTGCCTCCTGCACCTTTACTCCCTCCAATTTCTCGTTCTCTATTTTCTCCCCCGCTGCGGGTTTGGATTTTTCAGCAAGTCCGACTTCTGTGCAATCTTTTTCAGCCACTTCTTTTCTTCCTCGGACAGCTTTTTCAAATTCAGCTTGAGCCGCTTACAGATAAACGCCAAAGCCGCTTGCTCCGGGTCGCTGTCTGGACTGGCAGTTTCCTCGGCGGTCTGCAAGAAATCTTCCAGCGGATTGTCCTCCGGAACGCTGAAAAAATCGTCCTTATGGGCTTCCCGCAGGTCAAGGGCTATCTTGTTTATGTCTTGCTGTATCACATAGCGGCAAAAGCTGTCATCGTCAATATGGGCGGCGACAAGCTGCCTTAACTGCGGGTCGGACAAGCCGGGATTGTGCTGCTTCATAATGGTTGCGCTCATAATATCCACAATGGCATTTGCGCTCTGTACCTGCTTGACTGCCGTTCCGTTCACATAGATTTCAAGGTCAGCCATCAGCCGGGGGAAATCCGGGTGTACCGCCAGCTCACACAAGAGGGAAGTATCCACCCGCCCACTTTTCAATAGTTCAATCATATCATCACTCAAGCGCAGGTCTGCAAGATCGGCGTTTGGGTGATTTTTTGTTTTAGAGCGTCCCAGCAGGTAATCAACGGTCACTTCATAAACCTTTGCCAGCTGGATAAGGGCATGGTGGCTGATGTCTTTGAGATTGTCTCCCTCATAACTGCCTAAAGCAGATTTGGAAAGATGAGTTTCCTCCGCAAGCTGTTCCAGCGTCAGCCCTCGTTCCACACGCAGGTCTTTCAATCGTTCCTGTATGGATAGTTCCATGCTCCCCCTCCTTGTATGCTTGATAGTCAAAAATATTTTTAATTTTCTCGCAGATAATTCACTAACTCTTTTTCTAACAATTCATACATGGTATTCCGCAAAAATTTTACTTTGTCTTGCTCATGGGCATAGTACCAGACAGTTTCTTCGCCGGGGCGAAGTAGGAGTAAATCTCCGTCAGCCTCTTTCCAAAATTCGCCTAGTACACAATAATGCTCCTCGTGAATAGTTAGATTAAAGAGCTGGGATAAGCTGATACTCAAACCTGTAGATACATTAACTCCCTCAGTTATGAGAAAAAATTCCCGAACTTGTGTTGGGAGAATAAATCCTAATTTCTTTTCTATCTCTACAATCTTCTCCACAGTTGCAGCAGATTTTATTTCATCAGAGGAGTCCAAGACTTTTGCCAACATTTTTGAGAACTTAGGGTATTGAGTAAACCATTCGGGGTGCTGTGCCTTGAATTTCTTTTGCTTTTCCCGTTGTACTCGTTTCTGTTCCTTACAGTAAGCGTCCAATTCCTCCAGATACCGTTCTTGATAGAGATTGCTAATTTCAAACGCTATTCCGTTCTTCTCCAGAATAGTGATGGCTCCCTTTTGGCTACCAAATACTGGCACCCAAGAAAATCCATGCGACCGGGGTTTTAACTTCAAAAACTCGCCGTGGTTCAATAGTTTTTCCACTTCGGATTCGTGTTCGTTCCACCAACCCCACCAACTCTCAGGATTTTCCCTGCCCTCTACTAAATTTAAGCACTTTGAAAATAACTCCAACTTATCCATCTCTATCACCTCGCATTATTCTTTTTCTATTCTACCACAATTCCGAGAGCGTGGAAATAGCGAGTTTTCCGAGGTGATTTCCTACCTTATGGATATACGGCACAGGCGGTCGAAAAAGTGTAGACTTGTGGTAGTTCATCGATGAGCTGTACCTTGAAAAATGAATGACCGTCCGAAAAGGAATACCCCGGCCGGGGAGCACCGCAAGGAGCCGGACTTCTGGACACTTTGTCCAGAGGTCACTTCGGGACAAGTGTCCAGAAGCTGCGGGGAGCGTGCCAACGCCGGAACACGCCGCAGGAATGGGGCAGGAAGCCTTTTCGGAGAGAGCGGCAACGGAAAGCAAAATGGAGGAAACACATGAGAGAGAACCCATATAAACGACTGCCGCCCATAGAGCGCAAGCCGGACGGTTCCCTTTACCGTATGACACCGGCACAGAGGAAACAGGCAAACGCCTTAATCCGCCGGGAGTGCTGCAACTATGAGGACGGGAACTGTATGCCCCTTGACGATGGGGACACCCACACCTGCCCACAGATGATTTCTTTCTCGGTCTGCTGTAAGTGGTTCCGCTGGTCGGTCTTGCCGCAAATCGGAACGCTGGAAGCGGAGATTTTCCGGGATAAGGATTTGAAACGCTGCTCGGTCTGCGGAAAGCCCTATGTGCCAAAATCCAACCGGGGCAAATACTGCCCCGACTGCGCCGCCAGAGTTCACAGGCGGCAGAAAACAGAAAGTGAACGGAAAAGGAGGTCTGCTGTGGACAGTTAAGGGCTGAAAAGTCCTTGATTTTCAAGGCTTTGCAAGCACAGAACAGGGGCAGGTAATAGAAACTACCGTCTGCCCCCGGAAACAGGCTTCTAACCGTCCACAAAACACGATATGATAAACACCATTTATATCCATCAGCCGGAAAAGGCGGTCAGCTTTACCCGGCTTCCGAATTTTCTTTTTGAAGCCCCTACATTTACGCCCCTGTCCAATGAAGCGAAGATACTGTACGCCTTTATCCTGCGCCGGACGGAGTTATCCCGGAAGAACGGCTGGGCGGACGAGTACGGGCGGATTTTCCTGTATTACCCAATCTGCGAGGTTGTTGCCCTGCTTCACTGTGGGCGGCAGAAAGCCGTCAACACCCTGCGGGAGCTGCAATACGCCGGACTGGTGGAAATCCAGAAGCAAGGCTGTGGAAAACCCAACCGCATCTACCCAAAATCCTTTGAAGCGGTTCCAAACACCGACTTCAAGAAATCCCGTTCTGGTACGCCGGAGGACTGAAAACCGCACTTGACAAGTACGAAAATCAACCCTCTTGGAGTACGAAAATCGGACGGTATATAGAAATACAAAGATAAAAATATTGATTTATATTCTATCCATTCCCTTCCTATCCGAGATATTTTCTGCGGGATTTTCCTGTGAAAAACCCCGGAAGAGAAAGGAATGGGGAAAGGAGATTATGGCACAACACGCAATTTTGCGATTTGAAAAACACAAGGGCAATCCGGCAAGGCCGCTGGAAGCCCATCACGAAAGACAAAAGGAACAGTACGCCAGCAACCCAGATATTGACACCAGCCGGAGCAAGTACAATTTCCATATCGTCAAGCCGGAGAGCCGCTATTACCATTTCATTCAGAGCCGCATTGAACAAGCCGGATGCCGCACCCGCAAGGATAGCACACGCTTTGTCGATACGCTGATAACCGCCAGCCCGGAGTTTTTCAAGAAGAAATCCCCAAAGGAGATACAGGCGTTTTTCCAGAGGGCGGCTGATTTCTTAATCGGGCGGGTAGGCCGGGAAAATATCGTGTCGGCAGTGGTACACATGGACGAGAAAACACCCCACCTGCATTTGGTCTTTGTCCCGCTGACAGAGGACAACCGCCTGTGTGCAAAGGAGATTATAGGGAACAGAGCCACCCTCACAAAATGGCAGGACGATTTTCACGCTTATATGGTGGAGAAATATCCCGACTTGGAGCGTGGGGAAAGCGCCAGCAAGACAGGCAGGAAGCATATCCCCACCCGTCTGTTCAAACAGGCGGTCAATCTCTCCAAACAGGCAAGAGCCATTGAAGCCACGCTGGGCGATATTACCCCGTTCAACGCCGGAAAGAAAAAAGAGGAAGCCCTCTCCATGCTGAAAAAGTGGTTCCCACAGATGGGGAATTTCTCCGGGCAGTTGAAAAAATACAAGGTCACAATCAATGACCTGTTAGCGGAAAATGAAAAGCTGGAAGCAAGGGCAAAAGCCAGTGAAAAAGGCAAGATGAAAGATACGATGGAACGGGCAAAGCTGAAAAGCGAACTGGACAATTTACAGCGGCTGGTTGACCGTATCCCGCCGGATATACTGGCGGAACTGAAACGGCAGCAGCGGCAGCATGGAAAGGAAAGGTGATTTTATAAGTACCACTATCAGATACAAAAAGGAAACGGAAGTCGTGACTTTTCAAGGCAGGGAAATCACGCTGGAAAACCTCTCCCCGGTGTTCACGCCGGAACAGGAAGCGGTCAAACGCCGGGAACTGGAGCAGCAGCTTTATGAGGTGTTCCGCAAATATGCCGATAAGCGGCAGAAAGAGGAAGCCGGGGCATAAGGTTTTCCAAAGCCATCGTTGATTTGCGGGGCTGCTGACGGTATAATAGAACTGTCAGCAGCTCCGTTTCTTTTTTTAGAAAAGGAGCGACAAAATGAATAACAGAATAGACTCAATCTATGCAAGACAATCGGTGGACAAAAAGGACAGCATTTCCATTGAAAGCCAGATTGAATTTTGCAAATACGAGTTGAAAGGCGGTAACTGCAAGGAATACACAGACACGGGGTACAGCGGCAAGAACACAGACCGCCCGAAGTTTCAAGAACTGGTGCGGGACATCAAGCGGGGCTTGATTGCAAAAGTCGTGGTTTACAAGCTCGACCGTATCAGCCGTTCCATTCTGGACTTTGCCAATATGATGGAGCTGTTCCAGCAGTACAATGTGGAGTTTGTGTCCTCTACGGAGAAGTTTGACACCTCCACGCCGATGGGGCGGGCGATGCTGAATATCTGTATCGTGTTCGCCCAGCTTGAACGGGAAACGATACAGAAGCGGGTGACGGACGCTTATTATTCCCGCAGCCAGCGAGGGTTTAAGATGGGTGGAAAAGCCCCTTATGGCTTCCATACAGAGCCAATCAAGATGGACGGTATCAACACAAAGAAGCTGGTGGTAAACCCAGACGAAGCGGCAAATATCCGGCTGATGTTTGAGATGTACGCCCAGCCCACTACCTCCTACGGGGACATTACCCGGTACTTTGCCGAACAGGGGATTTTATTCAACGGCAAAGAGCTGATACGCCCCACGCTGGCGCAGATGTTACGCAATCCTGTCTATGTGCAGGCAGACCTTGATGTGTACGAGTTTTTCAAAAGTCAAGGGACGGTCATTGTCAATGACGCTGCCGATTTTACTGGCATGAACGGCTGCTATCTGTATCAAGGGCGAGATGTGAAGCCCAGCAAAAAGAACGACTTGAAAGACCAAATGCTGGTACTGGCTCCCCATGAGGGCATTGTTTCCTCCGACATCTGGCTGACCTGCCGCAAGAAGCTGATGAACAACATGAAAATCCAGTCTGCCCGAAAAGCTACCCATACATGGCTGGCGGGAAAAATCAAGTGCGGGAACTGCGGGTATGCCCTTATGAGTATCTTCAATCCCTCCGGCAAGCAATACCTTCGCTGTACGAAACGGCTGGATAACAAGAGTTGTCCGGGGTGCGGGAAAATCATTACTTCGGAACTGGAAACGGTTGTTTATCAGCAGATGATAAAGAAACTGGCAAGCTATAAGACGCTGACGGGCAGGAAGAAAGCGGCAAAGGCAAACCCGAAAATTGCCGCCCTGCAAGTGGAACTTCTCCATGTGGACAGCGAGATCGAAAAGCTGGTGGACAGTTTGACGGGTGCAAACAATGTCCTGCTCTCCTATGTGAACGTGAAGATAGCGGAACTGGACGGGCGCAAACAGGAACTTGTGAAGCAGATAGCCGAGTTGACGGTGGAAGCCATCAGCCCGGAACAGGTCAATCAGATTTCCGGCTACCTCGACACATGGGACAATGTATCCTTTGACGACAAGCGGCGGGTGGTGGATTTGATGATTACCGCCATAGCCGCCACAAGCGACAGCTTGAACATCACATGGAAAATCTGACGGGCGGAACCCCTCCCGTCAGATACCTACCCTGTGTAGTCCCTTGTAAACTGTACTTTTTTGTTGTAATAATATCAATCTTTATTTATCGTCCATTTTGTAAATATATATGTCCGTTAGGGGCACTATATGGATTGTTTAATCGTTTTAGTTTTTATAGAATGGAAATAGATAAAAATAAATGCATCGACTGTAAAGTATGTGAACGTAATTGCAGAATGCAGGTAAAGGTTCTTGAAAACATTAATTCAGCGGAATGCATTAGATGTATGGAATGTAAAAATATTTGTCCAAAGGGTGCAATAGAAACTAATTTTTTTGAGAAAAAATTATAATATTTTAGTTTATATCAATTTCTTCATTGATTTCAATAATTGTTATATTGATTTACATAGTAAGAGGAACATATAAAAATGAAAAAAATTAAATGGGTTGTGATTTTTACAATAAGTGTTATTTGTATATTGATTGGAATAGTCATGTTTAATCGCTTTCGGATATCTTTTGAAGAGTTAAATGAAATTGATAAAAAAATGTTGACTGAAATGGATATGTATTGCAAGAAAGAAATTGAGTCTGAGTTATGGCCTGGATATAAATTAAGTGATAAAACAATATTTGCTTATGATGGGATATTTGGTTCGGCGTACATAATAAATCCTTCTTCTGAGATTAAAAGTATGTTTGCAACAAAAATCATCTTACCAGAAGAATGCAACTTAAATGTTTACAGGTTAGCAAAATTCACACCGCAAGTATTTATCAAAAGATTAATGCCTGGTTCTTTCAATGTGATTGGTGAAAAAATAAAAATATTTGGAAATGAAGTTTACTACATAAAGTACGATGAATCCAATTTTGAAAAAGAATTTTCAAGTAAACATTTTATGCCATTTCTTGTACATGAAGCATTTCATTATTTTATGCAAAACGAATGGTCTGGAGGAAGTCGATTTTATGGAGAGTTAACCGAATCGGATATTTCACTTATTGAAAAAGAATATGTAATATTAGAAAATATTCGAATCGAGTTAAAAAAAGAAAAACCAAGCAGAGATGAATTATTGAATTACTCAAACGAGTTGATTGTCGTTAGGGAAGAACGAATTAAAAATAATCCTGAATATTTGGAAAAAGAATTAAGTATGGAAACTGATGAAGGCACAGCTGAATATGTTGGAATAAAAGCTGCTGAAATTGTAGGATACAATTATAATGTTATGTATTTTGATAGTGGAAAAGACATTCCTTTTGATGGAGTAATACCTGTTTTGAAAGCAGGTGCGTTGGAAAAAAGCTTTTTAGCAGATAGTATGCCTTATGAAACAGGAGCATTATTATGTTTGTTGTTAGAAGAATTAGAGATTCCAAATTGGCAGGAAAAACTAAATGAACAAACGGAAACAACACCGGTATTTCTATATGAAATTTTGAAAGAAAATATATAGTGCGAAAGAAAGGAAAAGTGAAAGAGGTTTTAAGATAGAATGATAGCGTCAGTCATGGTCTGGGAAAATTAGAAGGATATCCAACTGTCAAACAGATGCTATTGTAAATTTTTACTTGAAAGATAAGGAGTTTATTAGAGATATGAAAAAAGAATACATTGAGATGGATGTATTCGATGCGTTGCAGAAGAGATTTGCGTTTTTGTTTCAGGAATTTAAAAATATTTATATCTCATTCAGCGGCGGCAAGGATAGCGGTGTTCTTTTAAATTTGCTGCTGGATTACAGGAATAAGCATGCTTCAGATCGTGTGATTGGCATATTCCATCAGGATTTTGAGGCGCAGTATACCGTGACTACGGACTATATTACCCGCACTTTCAAGCGCCTGGAAAACAAATCAGGCATAGACCTTTACTGGGTCTGCCTTCCTATGGCAACACGGACAGCACTGAGTAGTTACGAAATGTATTGGTATCCTTGGGATGATACAAAACAGGATACATGGGTACGTCCAATACCAGAGTATCCCTATGTCATTAATCTGACGAAGCCTTTTGCCCACTATCGTTACAGGATGCATCAGGAAGATTTGGCAAAACAGTTTGGCCGATTCTACAAGGAGGAACATGGGAATGGCAGGACGGTCTGCCTGCTTGGTATGCGGGCGGATGAGTCTCTGCAGCGGTACAGCGGATTTGTCAATAAAAAACATGGGTATCAAAATGAGTGCTGGATTTCCAAGCAATTCAAAGACGTATGGTGTGCTTCACCTTTATACGACTGGTCAAACTCTGATGTATGGTGCGCGAATTACCGATTTGATTATGACTACAATCATTTATATGACCTATATTATAAGGCAGGATTAAAGATAGATCAGATGCGGGTGGCATCTCCCTTTAATGAC
Organism: Hungatella sp. SB206; assembly: GCF_051132295.1. Classification (NCBI taxonomy): domain Bacteria; kingdom Bacillati; phylum Bacillota; class Clostridia; order Lachnospirales; family Lachnospiraceae; genus Hungatella; species Hungatella sp. SB206. Next base: position 3,238,870 of record NZ_CP096603.1, read on the forward strand.
TATTCCAAAGATGCTTTGAATCTGTATCGGGTTATCGATCCAGAAATATGGGTGAAACTGGTGGGGCGGGTGTGCGGAGCAAATTTTGGAGCTATTTATGGTAAGACAAAAGCGATGGGTTATCGCAGTATTACGTTACCAGAGGGTCATACCTGGAAATCATACACTCAATTTTTGCTGGATACGTTACCTGCCCGACTGCGGAATAATTATGTGAAAAAGTTTAACACCTCCATCCGGTTCTGGCACGATAGCGGAGGTGGATTGTCTGAGGAAACAATCCGAGAGCTTGTGGAACATGGGTACCACATTCGGAGAAATGGTATATCTAACTATACACTCAACAAAAATTCTCGTATTATTTTTCTTGGACCAATTCCTGATCATACCGATGATATTAAGAGCACGAAAGATATACCAAGTTGGAAACGGATGTGCTGCTGTATTTTGAAAAATGACCATACCTGTCGGTTTATGGGGTTTGGGCTTACGCGGCAGGAACAAAAACGTGTGGATATTATTAGACGTAAGTACGGAGGGATGATAGATGGTAAATAAGGAATTCAGAAGCCCGGTATACCATATCAGTGCGGTACCATTTGAAAACATTGTACCCAATACATATAACCCGAATAACGTGGCCCCACCGGAAATGAGGTTGTTGTACGATAGCATCAAAGAGGACGGTTATACTATGCCGATTGTTTGTTATTATGCAAAAGGCAGTGATAAGTATGTAATTGTAGATGGCTTTCATCGTTGGAGAGTGATGCGGGATTACCCGGATATTTATGAGCGAGAGAAGGGGATGATACCGGTTTCGGTAATCGATAAACCGTTATCTGACCGTATGGCCAGCACCATCCGGCATAACCGCGCCCGTGGAACGCATGATGTGGACTTAATGAGTAATATCATTAAGGAACTGCACGAGTTGGGGCGTTCGGATGCGTGGATTTCCAAACACCTGGGAATGGACCGGGATGAAATTTTAAGGCTCAAGCAAATTACTGGCCTGGCTGCGCTGTTCCGTGATGTGAAATTTGGTCAGGCATGGAGGCCTGGAGAAGATAGGGTTCCGGATGATGAGTCCTCTGATAGTTTGCAAAGAAAATCTATCAAGGATTGTTAAAGAGGAAAATTTTTAGGTAATTGATTAAAAAATAGGAATAAGAAAAAGCCATCTAATTAAAATTCTTTAAAAACAGAGTCGATGAAAGTTTTTCTGTAATAAAAGATTTATAAGGCCTTTTACTATGCTCAAATAAGAACATAGTAGGAGGCCTTTATTATGGAAGGATAAATGTTGAATCTACCTAGTATAGTTCACTTTAATCATCTTTAGTTTCATCAGATCAAAGAGTACAATATCCCAATGATGTTGCGCCAGATAAGTAATAAGTTAGTTGGTATGAGTTATACTAGGATGTTCAAAAGGAAATGTCTTTCTACATTGATATTTTTTTGTTTTTTGTATTTTTTAATTTTATCAGATAATAATTATAAAAATGCACAAAATAAAACATTAAAATGCCAATTAATTGTTAAAAGTATATACCCTGTATTGAACATTTCCATTCGTAGATATAAAATTAAAATACAATATACAAGAAAGAGGGAAAGTATATGTTGAAAATTAGTTCAATATTCATGGGGGTGCAATATCAGGAGCGCATAGGAGAGCTTAGAGGCGCATGATATTTCACAAGGTATACAGTGCGTCTGCGTTCTTTTTCATAGGTCGGCGAAATCAGAAATCGGAAGAAGGGGAAGTAGGCTTTTATACTCTTGTTTAGTGTGTGTTGTAATTGAGAACGAAATAGGAGGTTATTGCAATGATTTTTACAAACCCTGTGGTAATTGCAGTTATTGTGTTGCTGGTTCTCTGTTTCCTGCGGGTGAACGTGCTGCTGGCCTTGATATGTGCCTCTGTAGTGGCTGGCCTGGTTTCAGGAATGGACATTGGAACCACTATGTCTACTTTCATCTCTGGCTGCGGTACTGCCCCGGAAACCGCTATTGCCTATGTGCTGTTGGGAGGTCTGGCTTCTGCAATCAGCTACACGGGTGTGTCCGATATTTTGGCGGTGAAGATTGCCAAATGGATCAGCGACAAACGGCTGGCTTTTATTTTCCTACTGGCTTTCTTTGCTTGTTTTTCCCAGAACCCTATTCCTGTCTATGTAGCTTTTATCCCAATCCTGATTCCTCCTCTGTTGCTCGTAATGAACAAGCTGAAGATCGACCGGCGGGCGGTGGCTTGCGCCCTGGGCTTCGGCCTGCGCGCACCTTATGTAACCATCCCTGCGGGTTTTGGAGCTTTGTATCACGGTATTTTGGCCACTAATATCACTCAGAATGGCATGGAGATCGGCGAATTGGATGTCTGGAAGTACACTTGGCCTCTGGGTTTGTCCATGCTGGCCGGTTTGGTCTTCGCTGTTTTGGTGTTATATCGCAAGCCTCGGGTATATAAGAACATTAAGGGAGTAGCGGCGGACCTGGATAGCGTGGACACCACTCTTACCTATAAGCATTGGATTGCTTTGCTGGCCGCCATTGCCACTATGCTCATCCAGCTATTTACTGGTTCCTTGCCTCTTGGGGCTATGGTTGGATTGAGCGTTATGTTTATCACCCAAGCCGTTAAGTGGTCCGACATGGACAAGATTTTGGATGGCGGCGTCAGCTGATGGGATTTATCGCCTTTGTCATGCTGGCCTCCAATGGTTTCAGCTTAGTGCTCAGCGAAAGTAATGCTGTGGCTGAACTGGTCAAGAGTTCCCTAGTATTCATTGACGGTAACAAGTTCCTGGGTGCTTTCGTGATGATGCTGGTGGGCCTAGTTATCGTTATGGGTACCGGCACCTCTTTCGGTACGGTGCCGGTTCTGTCTGTGCTATATGTGCCCCTGTGTTCCGAACTGGGCCTTAGCTTGGGAGCAACCCCCCTTTTGATCGCAGCAGCAGCCACCATAGGCGACACTGGTTCCCCGGTGTCCGACACTACTCTGGCACCCACAGCTGGACTGAATGCCGATGGCCAACACAACCACATATGGGATACTTGCGTGCCTACATTCATCGCATCGGATATCCCCATTTTTATCCTGGGATGCCTGTGTCCATTGTTCTTCTAAGGTACTAGGTGTACATACTTCCCCTTTTTCTTTATTGATCGGGCCGTCCTTTTTGATTTTTTTGTGCGCTCTATGGTAGAATAGATTGGTTGATCGATGGTGTCCTATCACCGTGGCGCGCTGTTTTGGAGCAAACGGTTTTCCGCTAAATATGCTTACCTGATTTTAAAGAGAGTGCTTGGTACACCGCTGGTTGTCGGACAGTAAAGCTTTCGAAATCGTATATTTGTAAACAGTATTAACGTTTGAGTAGTTTTCGAAGAGATGGGCTTATGAATTCATTCTTGTGTCAGGATCAAGCTTCAGCTGATATCGGAAATATGAATTGAAAAAACTTTCTAATTTTCTAAGTGGCCGATTGAACAATGTTTTGATGAATGCAAGAGCAATCTAGAAAATTTTTTGTTTTTATTTGGTTGGGGAGGGGGCATATGCTGTTTGTAATGATAAGCTATCTGTTTGTCACTCAGATACGGAAAATCTGTAAAAATGCAATCCCATTGACAATACCGATGGTAATAAAACTAATGCATGGAATGATCGTATATACAGTAACTGATATGAAAAAAGTAAGTTATCATATACGCAGGAACCATAATGCATATCTATCACATCGAAAAGCCAAAATTTCAAAAAGTTCACTGTAGCACCAGGTTCTAATTTTAAATTCTTCTTACTTTGGCTAGATATTGTAAGGATTTGATGTAATTTAACGAAGCAATTTTCCACATACTCACACTAAAATCTTAGTTCTATTTTTTATGAAGTCCTTGTGAAAATATCAAAACCAATGGGTAATATGTTGCGCAATGCCTGGTCAAATCTAAACTTTTCAGAGGGAATAGATTTAGCCTGGCTGCTCCAAGGGAAAGGCTGGAGATAATACAAGTTGATGATTTGTAGTTTGGTATATATAAACGTCCTTCCACCATCCCAGAATCTCAAAAAAATAAATGCTGTCAACCACTATTTTCCCCAAATCTACTAAGGTTTCCTATCTCTAAAAGCCTACCACAAGATTTTACAGTACTTCACCATTTATTTCACATTTATCTGCATTAGGTTATATATTTAGTTTATTATCACGGTGATGCTTTTAAGTCCTGTGTTTATCTGGGAGTGCAGCTGGAATATTGAGGGAGTAAAAGCAAATTTTAACAATAACAGATTAAAACAGTCGAAAAATGAGATTGGTGTTCCCTGACATTTGTTGGATGTATCAGACCGTTGCCCCATGGGGATCCACAGTTCCCGTACTGATCTTCTGCAAATATTGTTATCTACCGTAGTGTGATCGTGTAAGGTGGTTGACAGCATCCATTATGGAAAAGATTTGCTTCGCTATAACTGTATTTTCTTACATAGTAGATCCTCGAGGGTGAACTTTCGGATCTTGGTAAGCCGGTAATAATATCTTTTCAAAGAGATGTCATACTGTCCGCACCATGGCTGATTTGTCAGTTCAGAGGCATCCTATTGTCAGATTATATTGGGCCAGTATTAAAGTTTTACCTGTTTATCAGGCTCCAAAGAAGAAAGAAGCATGAAATAGGTTCTTTTATAAGCAAACTTCAAAAACTATCATTTTGAATCCAAAGCCTCAATCTCCTTTCCGCGTATAGACAACAGCTGAATAAAGTAATGAATGTATTTAGGAAGCTCTCTGTGTTTCTTATATCCGACAAAAACTCGGCTGATTTCGTTTTTTCCATAGGTAAAAGCATAGTACTTCACGTTGCTAAGGTCTACCATAGACTTTTTATACTGTTCACGGTTGAACGCAAGTCCGTAGCCTTCATTAACTAGCCGGATCGCAGTCTCGAAATTACGTATCTCCATCTTATTGTAGGTGTAAAAATGCTGCTCCAAAAATACTTTGTCTATGTACTGTCTCAAGCTCTGCCTAGCTGTTGGAAGAATGAAAAATTCATCTTGGCAGAAATTTAGGTCCAGATAGCGGTAGTGGGAACCAGGCATCTCCACTGCCCGGGCATTCAGAGAGTGATCGGCTGGTATGGCGATCAGAGGACGGTCAACATAGAGAATTTTATTAATTAAATCTTCCCGCGGCTGTTCTGCATTATATAGAAGAAGCTGAATCTGATTGGACTTGAGAAATTCTTCTAAATCAGTTTTGACGCCTTCTTTTACATCGATCCTAATATTGGGATAGCTCATTTTAAAACGGGCCATGACTGTGGGGAGAAGAAGCGGTGCTCTCCGGAGTTGGACACCAATGTGCAACACCCCATCTACATGGTTTTTCAGATCACCTAAGCTAGCCTCAAATTCTTGCTGAAGTGATAACATTTGCTTAGCTTTATCCACATACAGTTTCCCGGCGGCAGTGGGAATAAATTGTTTTTCAACCCGGTCGAACAACTTAACTCCAAACATTTTTTCAAGATTATTAATATACAGGCTTAAAGCGGGTTGGGTGATAAACAGTTTTTCAGCGGCTTTCGTTATGTTTCCGCATTCTGCAATGGTGCAGATATAGAGTTGTTCCTTCAGGTGCATAACGCCTCCTTTCTGAAATTTATACAGCATTTAATTCTTAAAAAGATTAACTATAATCATTTTTATTATGATAAAACAAAATTGTAGTATACAAAATAGAAAGAGTGATTTCTTTGCGGAAAATTAACGTTATAGTTTCTATTTGTTTTACTAATTTCCCAAAATAAACAAATTGAATTATAATAATCTCAACTCAATTAATATTTTTGTTTATTAATCTAATGAATTTATGAGATTAATAAATGAAATTAGCAGAACAGCAGTTCCGAAAGCTAGCCGGCGGTTTAAGGAGGCTGAACATGAAGGGAGAGATATCTATGAAAGAACGTTTATACGGCTATATTGACAATATTGGAGAAGAAATGTTCAAAATGGCCGATCAGATTTTCGATCATCCGGAACTGGGACTTGAGGAGGTCAATGCATGTAAATGGCTAACCGACTGGCTGGAGAAAGATGGCTTCGAGGTGGAAAGAGGAATAGCTGGCGTGGAGACCTCCTTTAGGGCGATATATCGTCATGGGGAAGGAGGGCCTAATATCGGTTTGCTCTGCGAATATGACGCCCTGCCTCAGATTGGGCATGCATGTGGTCATCACATGCAAGGCCCCTGTATTCTTGCATCTGCAGCAGCGCTTCGTCATTCGGGGATTGAAGGGAATTATACGATTACGGTTTACGGTACGCCTGCGGAGGAGAGTGTAAGCGGCAAAATCATGATGATTAAGGGAGGATGTACATTCGAGGAGTTGGATGTAGCTCTGATGATGCACGGGGGAAATTACACGCAGACGGATGTCAAATCCTTGGCGTTGTCTAAATTCCGAGTGGAATATCAGGGAATCAGCGCCCATGCTGCGCTTAAACCAGAAGCAGGACGAAGCGCGTTAGATGCGATGATTCTGGCATTTCAGGGAATCGAGTTCTTAAGAGAACACGTAGATAGTGATGTCAAGATTCATTACACCATACTGAACAGCGGTGGCACCCCTGCCAATATCGTGCCAGCCAGCACTACCGCTAGCCTGTATGTGCGCTCTTATAGTCGAACCTATCTGGATACGGTCATTGAACGACTAAGCAAGGTTCTGAGAGGGGCAGCTATGATGACGGAGACAGAGGTGAGAATCATGCCAGAAAAGGAAGTAGATAATAAGATTCCAGCTATCCGCTTGAACCGTCTTATAATGGATGAGGCAGAACGGGTTGGAGCACCCCGCCTGGCGCCGCCTAGAGAGAATACTGGTTCAACCGATTTTGGAAATATTCTTCATCGAATTCCAGGTTCTTGTATCCGAGTGGCTTTTGTTCCAGATGGAGTTCCATCCCATTCACAGGGCTTTGTGGATGCGGGGAAAACGCCGGAGGCCCACAGCGCAATTATTTACGGGGCCAAAATTCTTAGTGGGACAGCGGCAGAGCTTATAATGAATCCGGAATTGCTGAAAGAGATAAAAGAGGAATTTAAACAGAGAGTTGTGGAGGAGAAAAAATAGGGGAGATAGAAATGGAGACTATAAAAAAGAAAAAGGCTTTTAAAATGCCGCATGGCTATGTTGTTATTTTTGCTATTTTGCTATTTGTTTCGTTTATGACGTATCTAATCCCAGCCGGCGAATATCTGCGCGAGACAAATACGGCTGGACAGGAAGTAGTTATTCCGGATTCATTTGGATTTATTGATAAGACGCCAGTACCGTTCTGGGAGATCCCAAACTATATTATGAAGTCATTCACAAAGCAGGCTGATATCATATTTGGCATTCTGATTGTTGGGGCAGGCCTAGAAGTTTTGCTGTCAACCGGCATGTTCCATGCATTCTGCAACCGGCTTTCCAAAGCCTGTTCAGGAAAGGAAAAATGGTTTATTCCTTTATTCCTGCTTCTTTTTGCTAGCATTGGAATCACACAGTCCACAAACAAGTTTATTGGTTTTACACCACTCGGTGTTATGCTGGCGGCCACGCTCGGATATGACGCAATTATGGGCGTGGCGATTGTGATGCTGGGAATTGGAATCGGCTTTAGTTCTGGTATTTTTGCAGCTACTACAGCCGTTGCTCAAGGGCTGGTAGGGCTGCCCGCTTATTCTGGAATTTCGATGCGTATTGTAGCCTTCATTGTTCTTTACATTATCACAGTATTTTATCTGATTTGTTATGGAGAAAGATGTAAGAAGGATCAGACTAAAAGTGCCATCTACGGAGTCCCTGACATTAAACAGTTTGATGTCAATGATATGGACACTAAAGTAGAAAAACGACATTATCTTGTGTTAATTGTATTCCTAGCCTCTTTCGCCGTACTGATATATGGATGTCTTAAATTTGGTTGGACCCTACAGCAAAATGCTATTATCTTTATGTGGATGGGAATTTTGAGCGGCCTAGTATACGGATTTTCGCCCAGCAAGATTGCCTCCGAATTTGTAAGAGGAGCTAAAGGAATGATATCCGCAGCGCTGATCGTGGGACTTGGTGCTGCTTGTACATTGATTATGGATGAAGCCAATATTCTAGATACTGTAGTAATGGGAATGACCTTAACCATGGATTACCTGCCCACTCTTTTGAAAGCTCCCGCTATGTTAATCATCAATATGGTAGCTAGTGTGTTTGTAACATCAGGTACAGGCCAGGCAGCGGTTGTTATGCCGATTCTTGCTCCAGTGGCGGATCTTTCGGATATCAGCAGGCAGATTCTCGTATTGTCTTACCGTCTCGGAGATGGAATATGCGGTTACGTACAACCGCACGGTGGTTCTCTGATGCCGTTCATCGCGGCCGCGGCAATTCCCTATGACAGGTGGATGAAGTTCTTTGGAAAACTGTGGGGGTTTTGGGTGGGGGCCGCCTGTTTGATTATGGTATTCTGTCAAATCATCGGATATTAGAAAAGGTGTTGTGAATATTTAATTGAAAACGGAAGCATCGTTTTACCGTAAAAAGTATTTTATGGCTGAAACGGTGCTTTTCCGATTCTTGGATTGTCAGACACGATCAGAACATTAAACAGAACACCAATTGTACAGAAACTTGCACAAATGTTTAGTGGCATTAGATAACTAAAGTTTACTGTAATTAATCATGAATTTTTGTATGAAAGTGCGCCTGCTCTCGCTCTATGATGGGGGCACTTTTCTGTGTAGGGTTCCAATATTTACTGATTTTAGATATGCCAAATAAGTCTCCACATGACCGATTATTTTTACTATGATATACAGTGAAATATTTAGGAACGGAAACGCTTGAAGTTTCGGCTATTGTAGTTACTTTATTTTAATACCTTCATCTTGTTGTTAAATCCTTCTGTGGCCCATGGGGTAGCCTGTATTCAAAGGTATTCAGGATTTTATCTTGTCAGGAGTGGTAGCTCCTGGCACAGTTCTGAAATCGCTTAATCTCATAGCTCTGTGCATTCGCGATTCAGCTTTCAAACTCCTCCTTCTGACAGTAGGCCTTCATGGCAGATAACATAATACCATTCTTCCATACAGTGCACCAACTATATGGGGTTCTTTTGTGAATGCTCATCGAGTGAATGAATTCTCCAGGATTAAAGTGCTTTCGACTTTATCCTGGGAAATGTAAAAATGTTGATTTTTTTCTCAGATGACTTTTTCTCAGATAATGTTCTTACAAAGAAATTTTAGGCAGTAAATTATTGTGTATCTTTATATACATGGCATTTATCTTATTTTATTACTTACCAACTATGGTGACAGCACTGTCCAAAATCATGTTGACATGTGGACGATAAGCGTTTCATCATAAAAACCTTGTCTATGATTATAATTCAAGAGTTGGGATAATCATCTACAATTAGGGCATTATAAATACTTACAATTAATAAATGATAGAAGGAGTAGAATAAGATGAAAAGAAACGGAAAGATAAGAAAAAGAATTGTTACTCAGGAATCTGTGAGTAAATATTGTGAATGGCTTTATGGATGCGAAAAAAGCAGTGGAACCATTAAACAATACAGGTACTATTTAATGCTGTTTATGCAATACATGAGTGGGAAGAGTGTGGAGAAAAGGGATGTAATTATGTGGAAGGGGATATTGAGAGAAAGAATGGCTCCGGTAACGGTCAATAGTGCATTGGCAGCGGTGAATGGATTTTTTTCATATAACGCATGGCAGGATTGCCGGACTAAATTTTTAAAGGTAAGCCGCAGAGTATTTTGTCCGGAAAACAGGGAAATAGATAAGGATGAATATGAACGTTTAGTAAAAACTGCATACAAAAAGGGAGATGAAAGAATGGCTATGCTTCTTCAGACCATATGCGCTACGGGAATACGGGTTTCTGAAGTTCCCTATATTACGATAGAAGCGGTAAAGGCTGGAAAGGCAGAAGTTGAATGCAAAGGGAGAATAAGGACTGTTTTCTTGACTTCCCGTTTGTGCTATATGTTGTTGGATTACGCAAAGAAAAGTCATATTGATAGCGGGATGATTTTTGTGACAAGAAGCGGAAAGGCGCTTGACAGAAGCAATATATGGAGAACCATGAAAAAACTGTGTGAAGGAGCCGATGTATTATGGGATAAGGTATTTCCGCATAATTTTCGTCATTTGTTTGCCAGGCTCTATTATGAACAGGAAAAAAACCTGGTTAGGCTTGCGGATATATTAGGGCATAGCAATATTAATACAACAAGGATTTATACAATGGAAAGCGGACGCAACCATATGAGACAATTAGAAAAACTTGAAGTATTGTTTGACTTTTACAACAATTTTTCTCTTTTGTTGTAAAAACATTCATACAACCATAATTATTTTACTACATATTTTGAAAGAAGTCTACAGAAATTCTTAATAAATATTGTAACTATGATGTTTTTCGACATAATAAAATGGCCAACTGATTTTTTACGAGGTTGGCCTATTTGTATTGCCTGCATCTATAAATTTTAGATTCTAAAAAACTTTGTCTATTAGGTTTTCGCCTTCCTTCCACTGAATTTTGAAGTGACTTTACAACAAAAGAGAAAATTTGTTGTAAAGGGAGAATTATTTATGAAAAGAATTCATGGGCTATGTTTGTTGATTCTTTTTCTTTGCTTAGCAGTTACATGGAGTCTGCCGGCCTGCGGAATGAATGCTCAGACTCAGATGAAGGATATAGAGCTTGAAAAAAGAGGCAGACATGCTGAGGAAATGACCGGCAGAATTCCCGATTATGAGGTCTGCGGAGATAAAATGTAAGAACTGATTGAAAACAGCGAGGAACTGTCAGAATGGAAGGATTCAGGAGTTGTTTTTGGTACAATGGAGGATGCTTTGTCATTGGGCCGTTATTTTTATCGCTACACATATCTCGGAAAACAGGAGATCCGGCTGGCGGTGGGAGAGAATGGGGACAGGGCTGTTGTTTATGTGCAGTGTGATGATCCTCACCAGGCTGTGATACAGCATAGGCAGACAGAGGACAGGCTTTACGATATTGTAGCGGAAGGAGCCTACATGTCTGAAAGAGAGAAAGCCTTATTTTTTTACGAGTGGGTCTATAGCCAGGTGGAATATGACACGGAACTAAAGAGGAAAACGGTTTACGAGGCTGTAATGGAAGGGCGTTCCGTGTGTTGGGGTCACGTCTCTGCATATCTGATGTTATGCAGAATGGTAGGTATGGACTGTGAACAGGTCTACGGCGGGGGTCACGCTTGGAACCGAGTTTGGATTGATGGGGGATGGAAGCATTGCGATATTACATGGGACAAGAGTACGGGGCTAGGCCGATGGTAACTGGTGCCGGAGGCGAAAATGGAGGAGGGCCCCATGCACAGGACTTTTCTGTAGAAAATGGAGGACTCAGCCATAGGAGAGCTTCGCCAAAGCGTCAGCAGATGAATGAGTTTCGCAGGGTGGAAAAACGGCGGCGGACTCGAAGAAAAATGATACGGTATCTAACAGTGGCAGGTCTGACGGTTGTTGTGGGAATAAGAACTTATTTTTTTGTTTCGGAAGGGGCATCCGGTCAGGATTATATTCAGGTACCGCCGTTGACTGTGGTTTTGGAGAGCACAGAGGCGCTGGGAGGTTCCGAGAAAGTAACAGAGAACGCAGCACCTGTATATGTACCCAAGGACGATGCAGAAGCCGCAGATGCACTGCAGTTGGCAGATAGTTTGCAGACAGGAAACTGGAACGGAGATGCATTGTTTGCAGTAATAGGTGAAAATGAAGTCCAGGAAGCATACATAGGGGAATTGGCTGTGGTGGCCTACTGTGGCTGTCAGTACTGTATCGGAAGATCAGACACCTATGTCACTTGGTCTGGACGACTTCCGATACAAGGAACAACCGTGGCGGCTGACCTTAATGAGTTTGAGATTGGTGACATGCTCAGAATCGGACCGGACATATATCGGGTGGAAGACAAGGTGTCGCCTGGAGCCAGGGAAGCATTATGCCTGTATTTCTCCAATCATGCAGACGCCATTTCGTTTGGCAGACAGATACTGCCGGTTTTTAAAATAAAATCTAGAGAGGAACATTTGGGAGAGCCCTTAGGGATTTTTGAAGTGACTGGTTACTGTGGCTGTGAAAAATGCTGTGGATTGAAAGGTGGATTGACTAAGGCAGAGAAAATCCCGAAGGCCGGGCATACAATTGCGGCAGATCCAGAGGTGCTTCCTATGGGGAGTAAAGTGGAAATTAATGATATTATCTATGTGGTGGAAGATACTGGAAAGCTAGTGAAGGGAACAGTGATAGATATTTATTTCAATACCCACGAGGAAGCGGTGAGGTTCGGCAGGCAGAAAATAAACGTTTATTTAGTTCCATAATTGGACTGCAATGGAAGAATAGGGGGCGGTCAATGTAGCAGAAGTTTTGTGAATGGAAAGATTACCTGCTGGTGGGGTGCCTCAGCAGTTTATATATAGATACAATAGTAGAAAGGAAAGAATGAAATGAGAAAAAGCATGACAGCAATCATGGCTTTAACGTTGTCTGTGGGATTTTCAGCTGCTTTGGGAATGGGAAGCGTACAGGCGGCAGAAGGCTGGACCAAGATAAATGAGGAATGGCGATATTATGACCAGAACGACCAGCCAGTGACACAGGTTTGGAAGCAGTCGAAGGGGGATTGGTATTACCTATCATTGGAGGGAGCAATACTAAAACATCGCATTTTCATGGATCAGGATTGTAATTATTATGTAGATGAAGATGGGCGAAGGGTACAGAGCCGCTGGATTTATGTGGATTCCTCCAATTGCCCTAATGGAGAATTTGAAGAGGGGTGGTACTATTTCGGGGCCAGTGGAAAAGGTTATCGGCGTAAGAACAACAGCTTCAAACGAAACATAGGAGACAGTACCTACATATTTGATGACAATGGCAAGATGCTGTCTGGATGGTTTGACGAGGATGGGAACCCCATTGAGGATTCAGAGATCCCCTTTGTGGAAGGCGTTTACTATGCGAGGGAGGATGGAAGGCTCCTGACTGGGGAATGGCTGGATTATGAAGAGGTAGATGAGAAAATAGGAGGGATTGACCTTGATAGTGAGGTTGCGGGGAGAAACTACATGGATTACGATAAGATGTGGATTTTTTTTGACAGCAATTCGAAGAAGGTTAAAAGTAATGGAACCCGCCTGAGGCAGAAGACTATCAATGGCAACCAGTATGGTTTTGATGAAAATGGCATTATGATTCCTTGGTGGAGTAAGGTAGCCAGTATCAGCAATGCAGATAAGAGTAATCCTAGCAGCGATGTTTCAGCCCGATATTATTCCGGCTATGACGGTGGCGTGCTTCTGAAAGATAGTTGGTTTTGGATGTATCCATCGGAGAATCTGGATACGGAAGATTACTATGATCAGGAATGCAGTTGGTGGCATACAGATGAAAGAGGCGAGGTATATCGGAACCGTATTCGTAAAATCAATGGACGTTCCTATGCTTTTGATGGGATTGGCAGGATGCAGACAGGTTTTGTCCTCTTCGATGGAAAGTCTGAGTTTGTAGCCCGCTATGAAGTGGATGACTGGAGCTCAGAGGATTTTATTGAAGGAACTATATATGGTATTGAGAAATCAGATCTGTATCTGTTCTCTCCGGATGAACTTAATGATGGTTCCATGCAGATTGGAAAGGATATAGCGGTTGAATTGGAAGATGGGGTTTTTCATTTTGGATTTGCCTCCAATGGAAAGGCGTTCGGTAACCGAAATCGGCTTCAGAAAAAAGAGGGCATGTATTATATCAATGGTCTTCGTTTGGAAGCGGATGAGGAGTACGGATACGGGGTTGTAAAAGTAGAAGATGGTGCGGATACCTATTATCAGGTGGTGGACACCAAGGGAAAAGTGATTGAAGGAAAAAAGAAGATTGTAAAGGATAAGGAGGGAGGTTACCTGCTTATTATTCGAAACCGTTTGGTAGCTTGGTGCGGGGATGAGGATAAGCCGAGGTGGAGAAAAGGAGAGGAAGGAACCGGATTTTACCATTATGATAGGGGGAACAAGGAAGACCACTTTGCCGGAGGACTCATTGCGGCTGCGGGCATGGAGCCTGACATTGACGGTTTGCCGGAGGAAGAACGGCTGAATTTTTAAAAGGAGATGAAAAATGTACAAAGGAGATGAAACAAATGAATAGGGGTATTCATAGCTTCTATAAACGTCTGACCGCCATGCTGCTGGCTATATGCATGATAACAGGGATTGTTTTGGGGCAGTCCAGTATTCTTTCCTATGCATCCACGGAGTTGTTGGATGAAAACCTGGGAGAGGGGGCCAGCGAAGCAACGGCATATACTTGGAAGAATGGTTCTGTGACTGGCCAGGGAGGAGGAGGAAATTCCTGGCGTTTTGACCTTAGAGGCTTGCAGGCAGGACAGCATAATTATGCTCAAGCCGGTATTAAAACAACTTACAGTAACGGAGGATATGCAACCTGGTTTCAGGTTGGGGCCAATGCCAAACAGCTGATAGGGGGCAGTACAAACGGCGGGGTACAGTCTCTGGACACCTATGGCATAGAGGTCAAGATCGCCGTATCCCCGAGTCCGGATAATAAGTATGTGTTTGTTGATTACTATGTCTATGATAAAAATGGTCAGGGCGGCTCAACTGGCAGGACCATAAAAATGGGAACCGGAACCGATGTCATGATTGGAGGCACCCGGGAAGATGACTATGCAACGGTATATAAAAATGACCGGGGTTTTCACATGGTCAACCAGCATGTCAAAACCACCTTTGACTGTATCACAAATGACAGTAGCCTTGGGGTGACGCCTCCTGATACCAGGTGGATTGGTCATTACAATTCCTGGGGAAGCAATGTATTTAATGAGAGTTCCAATGATGTGGTAAGCAGCACTGATTCGGGAATGGCCTATTCGTGGGAGTTCCAGCTTCATCCATATGAGACGGTTCACAGGAGGGTTGCATTTGCCATCAGAGATACCTCCTACTATGTATCGGACCAGTACGGTCAGGATTCTTCCAACGCAGAAGGAACCTACAGCAGTCCTTTTAAAACCATTGAATATGCGCTTAATAAAATCGGAAATAATAAGGGATATATTTATGTAATGGATTATTCGGATATTTCGTCCGCCATTGATGTGTCGGGAAACAGCCAAAAGGATATTACCATTGCCAGTACGGATTATGACCATGAGGGTCATCCTATGAATGAGGATGGTGATTATATTAAAACCCTGACGCGCGCATCCGGGTATACGGGTCCGCTGTTTAACGTATCAGGCCCCACTTTAAAGTTTACTGACATTGTCCTGGACGGAAACAATGCGGAAAGTCAGGATCCCCTGATATCCGCTTCATCCGGAAAGCTGGAGATTAACAGCGGCGCGGTAATTACTAACTGCAGCGGCAGTGAGTCTAGCCAGGGAAGTGCGGTAAATGTAACGGGAAGCGCGGGACTGTCCATGAATTTTGGAACGGTTTCCGGAAATGTGTCTGCTGGAAAGGGAGCTGTTTATTACAATGGGTCAGGTGCATTTGAAATCAGAAACCGGAATCAGATATCGGACAACACAACTCCGTCCGGGAAGAAGGCAAACGTATATCTGGCTCAGGATAAATATATAACAGCTATGAGCGATTTGGACACGTCCCAGATAGGCGTTACAGCAGAGCAGCTTCCTCTGGCATCACCGGGAGGGATATCATCCCAGCCTAGTCAGGAAGTAAAGATAGCTGTGCCGTCAAGTAGTTATCCGGGGGCTGCAGGCTCCTGCCCCTTTGCGGATAATTTTAAAGCAGACCAAGAGGCGGGAAATTCCGGTGTGTATGTAAGCGCGGGAACGGAAATTCTTGGCAATGGGCGGAATGCAGTATTAAAGCGGAATGGATATACGGTGTCCTTTGTATACCGGGATTCTGCCACAGGCGGAACTGTGAATGGTGCGCCGGCAAGCGCCCCGCTGTCATATGCGGGAGGAGATGCGGTTGAGGTGAACGCGCCCGCCGCCATTACTGGATACGGCCTTACAGGTGTAACCATTGACCAGGGGACAGGTGGCACTCTGAGCGCCCAGGCAGATGCCGGTGTTGCAGATTTTGGCAAGGTAACGGGAACCATGCCGGGCCAGGATGTTGTTATCACGTATGAATATACCAGAAACAGCGGTTCCATTGTATTTGAAGCCAATGGAGGGACGCCGGAGCCTCAGGCTCTGACCGGTTCTGTTGGAGAAAGCGTCAATGCGCTGCTGCCTAATATCAGCCGCTACGGCTATCAGTTTGTGGGATGGAGCACGGTGAATGACAGGACGAATCCAAATCTCATAAGCGGATTGCCATCAGAATTCCCGGAGGATCCGGTTACTTATTATGCAATTTTCTCACCGGACAGTAATGTGAAGTTTGATTATACGGTTGACTATGTCAATGCGGACGGTTCCATCGTGTTCCAGTCGACCACGGCCGAGGATGCCTACAGCGTGGAGGCAGAGGTTCATTCAGGGAAGAAGAACATCCACGGCTATACCTGGAGTTTGGCAAATTCCTCCACGAACCCGGCCGTCTACAATTACGGTGATGGGAACGGGGCCGTTCCGTTTGGAACCTTTAATGGAAGTACCGGTGATTTCTCGGGGAAGATGCCAGGGCAGGATGCGGCCGTGAAATATGGTTATCAGGTAGACCGCAGCAATCCAAATGCGAAATCCGCATTTACAGTTAAATACGTGACTGCTAATGGTACGGTTGTCCATACAGCTGACATACAGGATGTTTTCCCGGAAGATACGATTGCAGCGGCTCCGGTGGATGTTTATGGCTTCCGGTACCTGTCAGGCAGCATCACAGCGGGAAATACTGCAGATGATACGGACGGGCATCTAGTAAGTGCTGTCCAGGGCGGTTTTGACAGCAATGGAAGGTTTACGGGAACCATGCCGAACCAGCCGGTTGAGATAACGTACCTATATGAAGCCACGGAAGAGGGCTATGAGTATAAGATTCATTATTTGGATAATGGCACGCAGGATGAAAGGCTGAGAAACATTACAGGATCGGACATCCAAAATGTAACAGCGGATACGCCTGTGACCGCTGAATTTAAAAATATGTATGGTTATGTGTTCCAGGATGAACGCTCGGTACCTGCATCTGCAGGAACCTTTGACAGCAGCCATAATTTTACTGGAACTATGCCAAATGACCGTTTGGCTGTCACCTATCGTTATGACAGAGACCCGTCAAAATGGGCGGATTTGATTTACCGGGCAGGAGAACATGGAAGCCTGAGCCGGGGAAGCAATACATCACCGGATGTAATCTCTATGACTGGAGGAGTTTATAAAACTTCCGTACTGATAAATGACGGAACCGTAGAAGGCACCTCGGGAAGCTATACATGGAATGACATACTGGAAAAGAGACTGGTTCCTGAAACGGCTGCAGACATCTATTACCGTTTTGAAGGCTGGTTTATCGACCAGAATGGAAACGGAATCAAGGATAATAGTGAGGAGCTGCTTTCAGCCGACAGCCGGTTTACAGGTTCGGCTACTGTGACTGCATACTTTGCGGAAGATCCTGACCAATGGGTTGATATTCATTTTACAGCAGGAGAGCATGGAACCATAGATGCGGGGGAAAACGTAAATCTCCATATCCAATATGACCGTACCTGGGCCGACATCACGGGAAATCTGCCCGCCTATACACCGGAGGTCAATTATCTGGTAGACGGTTGGTATGATGGCGGAATGCCTGTGGAAGATGAGAGCAGACTTGTGAATGGAAATACCTATACCATACGGTTCTATCCGGACCCGGCCATATTCGGCACGGATGTGAAAGCACCGGATGCATCAGCAGGTATTGATACGCAGGGAAAAGGCAGGATTACAGTCTATGGGACAACCCAGGGATATCAGTATATTATTACGGACATGGAAGGCAATATAATAGATGTGGTACTCGGGAATATATCAGGACGGGTATATTTTGAAGACCTGTATCCTGGTACGCGGTATTTAATATATGAAGCAACAGGTACGACACAGGCACAGACCGGGCGGCCCATAAACAGTGTGACTGGAATTATGAGCAGTGCCACTGAGGTTCTGGTCCCGGTAGTGGAGACCAATTACCAGGTTCTTTACGATGAGGAACATGAGGGGAAGACTGTTTTCGTGATTAAGCCGGCGGATGCGGATTCCGACTATGCTATTTTAGATAAGGACGGAAATGCGGTCACAACTCCTGAGACGGGAGATGGGGGCTGGCAGTCAGCTGGCGGCAGCCAACCGGCAAGCCTGACCTTCTCCGGACTGGATTACAATGAGGAATATGTGGTAGTGGCAAGGCCTCATGGGTCATCCGGCATCACTGCGGAAAGCAAATTGGAAGACGGGACTCACATCAGCACAGATCCGGGCGGCGAACTGGATATTCCCAACTATATAGTGGAGGCGATTAATGGCCAGGTCCACTCTGTTGATGGAGTAGAATTAGATATCCCCAGATATGATGAGGTCCATAAAGGCGATGAAGTGGTGCTTCACGCGGAAGAAACCGATGGAAATGGACAGAATTTCCTGTACTGGAAGGTGACAATCGGGGCAGTTCCGGGAATGACAGAAACCATACGCCGTCAGGATGTGACATTTACGATGCCGGATTCCAACGTGGTTATGACAGCTTATTATGAGCGTGCGTCAGCGACACCCAGCAATGCAACGGTGACGGATGAAGTACGGGGAGGTAATAAGCATGAGATGGCTCTGGACCCCAATGAAATTGAAAACCTGGAGGAGGAGCTTACCACAGACGCAGACCGGACCCTTATGGATGTGAACCATGCAGATGTGACCTATAAAGTAGTATATAAAAAGAATGTGGTAAAGGCGACTGAATCCAATGCAATTAAACGTTCGTCTTATTATGACAGTGACCATGAAGAAGCGTACCATGGAGCCTGGGGATTGAATGTAGATATTGAACGGTATGTGAACGGGCGGAGAGTAGGGGTAGCTTCGCCATCAGAAGCAACATTTAATACATATGTGCAACTGGATAAAGAAGATGTAGACATGATGGACTATCAGCTGTTTGCTATTTCCGAGGATGATGATGGGGAGCTGATCATTGATCCGGTTACTATGTCTGATGATCCGGAAGAGACCGGCGGTTTGTTTACATTTACGGCTCAGGCCGGAATGAGATATGTGCTCATCTATTCCAGGGCATACAGGATTTATTTTATCAATAATAAAGAAGAACCAAAGTACCGCTATTATTTTAAAGTGCGCCGGGGTGAGACACCGAATAGTGGAGACTATTCCTTTGAATACAGCCAAGTGGAGACACCAATCGATTCATTTATTGATAATGAGGGGGTTGAATTTAATTATATTGGCTGGAGTTACCGGGAAGACCGGCTAAAGGAATTTGACCCGGACAAGGAAATCAAGAGGAAGACGTATGTATATGCGTTTTACGATGATAACAGCGGTGAAGTGAATGATGCCAGAAAACAGATGGAGGATGCAATCGAAGCTGCAATCGAAAAATCAGACGATTACTTCCTGACGCTGAAGGAGACGGAAAAGATAAGGGAAGCCATAGAAGAAGCTATGGATGTATTCGACAGAACGGGCCCCCGGGCAACTCTTGATGAACTTTTGGAGGCCTTGAACCGTTTGGAGGAAGCCTGCAAACCTTTCGATAAGATTCTGGAAGACCGGTATGATCATTATGACAAAATCCAGAGTGGAGGAAACAGCGGAGGTACATCCGGCGGAGACGGCTGGGGAAGCGGAAGCCATGGCGGTTCAGGAAGCGGTTCGGGAGGAAGCAAAGGTGGCTCGAAAGGAGGCGGTGGCAGTTCCAGGTCTGCCGGCACAGGCGGGCCAGTCACAACTCCGGCGCCTTATGTTGCGGAAACCAGTAAGAGTTATGTGGTAGGCACCAATGGAAACTGGGAGCTGGTTGACCCAGAGAGTGATAAATGGGCTTTTGTACTCAACGGAGGAATCCGTCTCACCAGCATATGGGCCAAACTTGATTATGCCAACGGTGATGTGAATCGAAATGGCTGGTATCACTTTAATGCCAGCGGACTCATGGATTATGGCTGGTTCAGGGACGAGCATATGAACTGGTATTACTGTAATGCGAAAAAAGACGGCTGGCTGGGAAAGATGAAGACAGGATGGCATTATGATGAGATAGATAAGCATTGGTATTACCTGGATTTGATTACAGGCCAGATGGTAATGGGATGGAAGGAAATTGAAGGAAAATGGTATTTCTTTACACCTCAGAATACGGCACAGACATACTCATATGACCGCAGCACCGGGAAATGGGTGTTTATGCAGAATCAGGAAAGGCCGCTTGGCTCCATGTACAGCAACGAGAAGACACCGGACGGTTATCAGGTAGGCGCTGATGGAGCTTTACAATAGCAGGAGGTTTTATGAAACGAACAAATAAGATTAAGGCATATCTGGCCCGTGTCTTAGCCGCGGCCATGGTGATCACCATGGCCGCGCCTCCGGCGCCGGCGTATGCATTGAATTACGGGGATCCGGCAGTCATTCGGTTTGATCCCAAGGAGGGCCCGGATTTATCACATTCAAACTATATGAATGTTCCCAGAGATGGAAACCGGATTACGTATGCTACCGGACGGGCTGGTCATCCACTGGCTGAAGCAAGTGATTTCAATGGAATTGCCGTGGAAAATCTGGGTTCTGGTGACAGGCCGGTGCTGCCTACATTTGACGCGGATTTGAGTTGGCCGGGATATACCTTTGACGGCTGGTATAATGCAGATGGTAATAAGATACTGTATCTGCCCTTTGCGTTTCCTTACAATTCAACCACGGCATATGAGGCACGCTGGAATGGTGATGCGTCCAGTCAGTTTGATTTTACAGTCATGCATTACCGGGACCTGAATGAGGACAGAAATGGAAACATGAATGGAGAAGACCCGAATGCATGGCCCGGAGCGGATGACAGCCAGATATATAAGTTTTTTGATGACGGAAGCTGGACAACCCAGGTGACGGCCAATACAGCAGTATCCGCTACCTACAAACGGGATATACCGGGCTATAAGGTATCTTCTGTGATTATTAAGAACAACAAAACGCGCCGTTTTGATGACGCCTCAGGCCATGGGACGCTGGGGGAGGCCGCGACCATTAATGAGTCTACCCGGTCTGTCCGCGGAAATATGCCCAATGATGACTTGACTGTGGCATACAGATATGAGCCTGACAGTTCAAAGAAATTTGCCCTGCGTGTAGAATATGCAGATGGGAGTGGCCGTGCGATCCGTACCCCGGAAAGCTATCTCTATTCCGCGGAGTCGCAGGTTTCTGCCGCACCGGCACAGATTACGGCTTATACCCTTACCGGCGCTCAGATAAAAACAGGCAGCGGGGATATAGATGATTTGTCGGGAAGAGGGATATATTCGGCGCAGACAGCAGGATGCACATTTGATGCCCAAAAGAACTTTACCGGAAAGATGCCCAATCAGCCGGTAACCGTGGTATATACTTACGAGATTGACCCTTCCTATGTAACCCATGTAACCATTAACCGGATAGACAACCATAACAATGTGCTGGCTGAGCCGGAAACAAGGGAGGTGTCTCCGAATGAAACAGTGACGGTAAATGTAGAGCGAAAAGCCGGGTATACGTATCCGCCTAACATTGGATGGAATGGAACATTTACCGATATCAGTATGGACCAGACAGCAGCCACGCTGAGTTTTAAAACAGACTTTACAGGCGGCACTGTTACGATTACCTATAATGAAGATCTGAATGATACAGCACATTGGGCCAGGATAAACTATTACAACAGCGAACATGGAAGCTTGTCAGGAGACAGCAGCCCACGTTCCTTACGGCTTGGTACCCACTCCATTGATACAATCACAGAGGGAATCACGCCATCTCCTGAACAGCACTATATGTTTAACGGCTGGTATAAAGCCAATGCTTCCGGTACAGGTAAAGTAGGAACCGTGTTGACCGGAGATATTGAACTGACCGGTGACCTTAAACTTTACGCGGATTTTGTGGAAGATCCGGGACAATGGTGTGATATAAGATTTGAAAGCGGAAGCCGCGGCTCTATTTCAGGAACCAATTCCATGCATGTGCCGAAAGGGACTCTGTGGTCTCAGATTTCCCTGCCCCAGACCACACCGGACAGTAACTATATGTTTGCTGGCTGGTTTGATGAAAACGGGAATCAGGTTACAGACCCGAATATGACGATTCTGGCGGATCAGACTTACAGGGCACGCTTTACACCTGTGGGAGGAGATGATGGAATCCTGTGCATTCCAGATGGAACTGGAACGATAGGAAATGACGGTATGGGTAAGATTGAGATAAGCGGAGCAAATGAGGCGCGTAAATATGCCCTGACGGACAGTGACGGACGGCTTTTGGCAGTAATGACAGGGGAACAGCTTGGCAGCGGCTGCTTTGAACAACTGCCGCCCTGTGACAGCTACTACGTGTATGAGATGGCGGAAAGCGCAGCTCCTGTTGTTGGAGACATACTGACAGATTCAGTGGATCCATCCTTAATAAGTCAGCCAGCCCGTGTCATGGTACCTGCTATTGGAGGGAATTATTCCACCGCGGATGATACGACAGAGGGACTAAGGAAGATTGTTATCCGCCCGGCAGGAGAAAATACTGTGTATGCGGTTCTTGATATGGATGGAAATGTGGTCAGTCAGGATGGGAACGAAGACGGATGGGTAAGCCCGTCCGGCAGTCCGCGGACAGCGGAACTTGCAGGACTTGAACCCAATGTATCCTATACCATCGTGGCCAAACAGGCAGATAACGGCGATGCGCCTTCAGACCGTATGATAAACGGAAGCCAGATAATGGTAACAGGCACTTCGCAGCAGGACCGTGTTTATACCTTCCGTTTGCTGAACGGAGGTTATGTGGAATCGGTGACAAGAAACGGGGAAGCGCTGGATGTGGAAGAACATGCAGATGAAGTCCTGGTAAAGGCAGGGGACCAGATCAGGATATCTGCGGAGGATATGAATCCTGCTGGACAGGCATTTAAACAATGGGAAGTACAGATTGGTAATCTGCATATGTCATACCTGACCAGAAAAAATCAGACCGTGGAAATGACAGCGGGAGATGTAATCCTACAGGCCATGTATGAACCGTCTCCGGTAGCGACTGCATCCAACGCAACAGTGGATTATTCACCCAAAAACGGGATATTTGCCCTGGACAAGTCAGAGGAAGCGCTTCAGGAATTAAAGGAAGAACTGGTGGATAACGATGAGGATAGCACAGCGCTTTCAAACGGGCAGCGGATAGCTTATACAGTTAAGTTTGACCGACATGCACCGGTGGCATCTGCTTCGGAAGCTGTGAGGCAGGAAGTGGATGACGGGGAGAGCGTTAAGACACCATGGAGTCTGGATATCGGACTTACGCGAAAGGTGGATGGAACCAATAAACCACTGGTGGAGGACGCAAATCTGACTCCAGCGATTAAAGTGTTTGGAAAAATAGACACCAGTCTTTTGGGAAATCTGGAATACAGGTTATGGAAAATTGATTTTGGAGAGGCTGATGGTGATACGACCTGTGAAGAAGTCCTGATGACACCTGACCCGAATGAAAATGAAGACTTTACTGGAAGCTTTGCCTTTGAAGCTAATATCGGTGATACTCTGGTATTTAGTTATTATAAAGCGTATGAAGTGACCATTATAGATACCGGAAAGGGGCAGGTCCATACATTTAAGGTAAGGGATGGCAGGTCTTTGGATGATACGGAAGACTATATGGATTTAGATATTCATGAAGGCTATACGGATTCCGTTACAGGCATAGCGTATGAGTTTACAGGCCTGTCGAAACGTCAGTCTGGAGGAGGGATGTATGATACTTCAGATCCTGTGACAAGAGATTTGAAACTGTATGCTGTCTATGAACCTGAAGACGATACCCAATGGCAGGAAGCAAAAGAAAGGCTGCAGGAGGAGATTAATATCGCCAATGCCCTGAAGAATAATGGGTCTGTAAGCGCAGAAGACAGAGATGCCCTTACTGAGGCTGTGGATGAGGCTGTTGAAGTGCTGAACCGTCTGCCCAGACCTTCAGTTGACGACCTGGAAAGTGCCTTTGATACACTGAAAGCACTGGTAGACAGTATTAGCAGTGGCGGTTCTGGTGGTTCTGGTGGTTCTGGCGGTTCTGGTGGTTCTGGTGGTTCCGGCGGTTCTGGCGGTTCTGGTGGTTCTGGTGGTTCCGGCGGTTCTGGTGGTTCCGGCGGTGCCGGTGGCTCAGGCGGTTCAAAAGGTTTTTCCGGCGGAGGACATGGACCGGGCAGTGATGGCGCAGAAAACAGTTACCGTACGTATTTAGATGGCACCGAGGGCATATGGAATAATGTTGATCAGACTAACCATAAGTGGGCCTTTGTATTAAACAGTGGAACACGTATCAAAGACAGCTGGGCCAATATACGATACAATTATAATGGAAGCAGCCAGATTGCCACCTATCATTTTGACCGTGAGGGTATTATGGACAGTGGCTGGTTTTTGGACCAGGATACAGATAACTGGTATTTCCTGTCCAATGTACACGATGGCTGGTTTGGCCGAATGACAAAGGGATGGCACTATGATGATGACGATGGCAGATGGTATTATTTGAGTCCGTTTACCGGAGTTATGCTGATGGGTTGGCAGAAGATTGACGGAATATGGTATTATCTAACCGCTGATAGCCAGCAGAAGACCTGGACGTTTAATGAGGGATCGAAACGATGGGAATATACGAATCAGAATGGCCGTCCATTGGGGTCTCTGTACATAAATGAGATGACACCAGATGGATACCAGGTTGACGAAAACGGAGCCTGGACTCGGGAAACACCTTAAGTGAGATTCAATTCTGCCCTGTAGTGCTGTGATGGCATTACGGGGCAGAATTATCCTATGCTGTTATGCGATGAGGCATATGAAGCTATGACCGATGAAAGGAATATGATGAGGTGATCGATATGGAAGAAAGTGATTTTTATACACTGGAAAACACGGACCGTGTAGGTATATTTCTCATTTGTATTAAAAATAAACAGGGAGAATTAAGTGGGGACATTGTAAATTTTTATTTAAAGGAACCCGTGGCATTTACCGGCATACTGGATTTGGGACTGAAAATAGATACATTATGCGCGAAATTTCAACGGCCTATGGCGACAACAGAACCAAGGTTTTTGACCGCTTATATGAAAAGAGCATATGAGAAGCGAGAACTGGACAAAGAGCATATTCCAATGAAATACTGTACAAATATTCAAAATATGGATAGCTTTATGGCTTTAGGTATAAGCGCGTGTGAAACATTGATTATTGAAATTCATCAGCGTCAGTTTTCCAGTATGCAGGGACGCATAAAAGGAAAATGCAGCGGCGGAAACGGCGTTTCATTTCGGAGTGCATTGGAACTGATGAGAATGCTGCGTGAATATGAGTATATGCGAAATGAAAAGAATAAGAACAGAGGTTATAATGGGAATACCAGAAAAGAACAGGAAACAGTAGAGACACCATGATGAATAATGGCTATTTATAGTCATATGTAAAAATAGGATGGGACTGTATTGTTTGGTTTTCATAAATAGGATACAGAACTATGGATTATTCGTCAAAATATATCGCTTTGAGCAAGGAAGGGGATTTTTAATGAGAAAAGACAGATTTAATATTTGAATTTCTTTTTATGCAGTGTTGGCATTTGTATTAGCAATTTTAGGACAAACTTTATTATGCGGTATGTTGCTTGGTTTTGTTATTGTGATTCAAAAGGATGAATGGCTTACAAAACAGGTCATGCAGGCATTTTTTCTTGCTCTTGTGGAATGTATCATATCATGCGTAACGAATATTTTTTCAGGGCTATATGCTATACCTATCTTAGGAATTGCTTTCTCTGGAATCGTTGGTCTTATCAGCGGCATTCTCTCTTTTCTTTTGTTAATCATTGGACTTATCGCAATAGGGAAAGTGTCAAAAGACTCAGATGCAAGAATTCCCATAGCATCTAAATTGGTAAATAGGGCATTCGGTCTGACTTGTACGATACAATATAAGCCTGCTTCAGATGCATCTATGCAAGAGCCAGATACCTCAAACGATCATAAAGACTAAAATAATCAAATGTTATGATCCGGCTTCTCATGGACTGGTAATCAGAAATGATGGCTCCAAGTCAAAAGAATATGTTGCAAAACAGAGGTGTGTAGGTTGGAAGACTAACTGGTCAGGAAGGAGTGCATGCAGCGATTGCAAATTTTTATATAAGAGGTATGGTTTATGAGGTGGAAATCTACAGGAGAGGCAGAAATTAATATAGGGGTGCTTGGAAGCAGGAATGATGTTTTGTGGGAATTTAGAGATTTTTTGATTGGTCTTGAAGCTGAATTAGATTACAAGATTAGCATGATGTTGGCAAAAAATCAAGAAACGCTTCTGCGGGTGATGTCATTCGTTCCTGGAGGATTTGACATCATAATTGTGACGGACCATCTGCCTGGTTTCGTTTATTTGGAAATGACAGAAAAGGCATTTGCGTTTAATGCAGAAGTGAAAATCTTGTTTCAAATGGATAGGGGCATAGAATTTTCAGATAAACTGTACCCACATGCATTATTTGTACCTGGCAGGGAACAGCTAAAAAGCTTAGCGAAAGAAAAAATGGATGATATGATAACAAAAAATAGTGAAAAAGGAGCAGCAAAATGAATAGGAAGAACTGGTTGAAAAAGTTTCTGAGAAATCAGGCTTGACCATCTGTCAAAGTGAGAATGCACTAAATGGGATCATTGACTCTATCTTTGAGGAATTAAAAACAGGGGATGTGCGCTTGATGGGGGTTGGAACTTTTGCGGTTGCAGGACGTCAGGAAAGAAATCCCAGAACCGGAGAAGCAATCGAGATTAAACCGCGTAGGGTTCCCATAATCCGCGCGGGTTCCATATTGAAGAGGGAGGTAAATCAGGGAAATCAAGGATAGGTGTTGGCCGCATACCATATCATAGATTTTTGCAAGTGGAGAAGCAGAACGTAGTGCATATCGGTGACAAGGTGCTTTGCGTGAGCTGGTAAATACGAAACGAGTATCAATTTTTCAGTAGATTCTTTAGCCAAATAATAGATGCAATATTTAGAGTCATAGCAGTGACTTTAAATATTGCATCTATGGCATGGTATAGTAAGATGTGTCGGAAGCCTTCGTAAGACCGTAGAATTTGTAACGTAAGTTAATAAGGAGAGGGAATGAATATTAAGTGCCAATATTGTGGAAAAAATCTGGCAACGATAGAGGGAACGGGAAGAGATATTTTCACAAGTAAGATTGTATTTACATGTAGATTTTGCGGAAGAACTACATCATTGAACATTATACAAAATAAGAGAAGAAAGAATGAGAAAGAGAAATATAGCTGCTATAGAACTACAAGATGAAGGTGGCATGGTACATTGGCATACATAATGACAGGTGTAGTAGACAGAGGGAGTATAAAAAAGAAGATCATGGTATATCACGGGGCTACTCTGTAATGCAGCTGCATCCCTGGTTTAGGTGAATGAATTGGGACTATGAAACGTGTAGAAGGTGCGAGTTAGCGCCCGAATACTAGGAGGGTGTGTATATGAAGGATTTAATGAAACGATGGAAACTGGCAAATGAGGTGATTGCCTGTATAACTACAGTAATCATTATTTCGATACTACCTCTGGTATTTCATGATTACTATTTTGATATATTAGATACAAAATATTATTTTTATTGTGGCACAGTTATTTGCATGGCAACAGTCATGCTGCTATTGACTCTTATCGTTCTTTGGCTAAATAAAGGAACGATTGAAATGACGCCAAAGCTCAGAAAATCTGATTGGGCAATGATTAGCTTTTTGTTTTCGGTTGTGTTATCTTGCGTTTTGTCTGATTATCGTTTCGAGGCATTTTGGGGGACAGAGGGCCGTTTTATGGGGACTTTTTTGTATTTGATATGCGGTATTAGTTTCTTTACGCTTGGCCATTGTTTGAAATTTAAGAGATGGTATCTGGAGGCTTTTCTTGTTACGGGAATGGTTGTTTGCTCAATTGGAATTATGCAATATTTTCTTCTCGATCCATTTGGGTTAAAAAAAGATATTCATGCAAACCATTACACTTCTTTTATCTCTACAGTTGGGAATATTAATACATATGCCTCTTATGTAGCACTTATATTTGGTATGAGTACTACATTATTTGTAAGAGAGAGAAATATAGCCAGAAAATCATGGTATGTATTTACAGTTATTCTATCATTATTTGCATTGGTTACGGGGAATAGTGATAATGCATATTTGACAATAGGAGTCATAGTGCTTTTTCTTCCATTATACGCGTTTCGTGATATGTATGGCTTAAAACAATATATGCTTTTAATATCTATGATCAGTACAGAATTTATGGCAATTGGCGTGATTGATAAAATGTATGCATTGCATGTGTTGCCGATAGGTGGTTTATTCCGCTTGATAGTCGGGGGTGATTGGCTTGTTTTCGTAGTGGCAGCATTGTGGGGATGCACCATTTTCCTATATATATTAGAGAGATTTATTCGGAAGAAATACAAAGACGTGTGCGGAATATGTACATGCAGACGAATTTGGGGAATGATGTTAATCCTGGCGATAGCTGCACTTATATATATGACGTTCGATGCGACACGAATGGGGAATGGACAACAGTATGGGAAATTAAAGGATTATTTATTGATTAATGATGAATGGGGAACACATAGGGGTTACATCTGGAGGATTGGTATTGAATGTTACATGAAATACTTACCTCTTAGAAAGATGTTTGGCTCCGGTCCCGATACATTTGGAATTGTTACACAAAGCTATTATAGAGAAATGATTGCTCGTTATAATGAAATATTTGATAGTGCCCATAATGAGTATTTACAATATCTAATCACTATTGGGATAGTCGGGCTAGTTTCCTATTTTTTTTTATTAGTGTCTTCTATAATCGAAATAATAAAGGCTTCAAAAAGGGAGACTTCAGTTATGTCAATTGTATATGCCGTTAGCTGCTATGCGGCCCAGGCAGTTGTAAATATAGGAGTCCCGATTGTATTTCCAGTTACGTTTACACTTTTAGTGGTGGGAATATCCGTTCAAAACGGAACGGATAAAATATCAGAGTAATAGAGAGACTACAAGAGGAGTAGTGTGAAAGAAAGCAAATTGAGCCAAAATCGTGAAATAGACACAAAAAATAGGCTCACATAATGAACCGCATTAAAGAGTATTCCCACCTAAGTAGAGAGGCGCACCTGCACATCAATAAACAAACGGGTGGGTGCATCTGATACTGATGCCGGGATGCCTTTATAATCAAGTCTATTGTAACACGAAAACTTGGAGGTGTGAATCACTTTCATTATTATTTGTGCGCCAACTGAAGGGCGGCGGAATGGAGATTTAAATGGACAAAAACGCTCTGCAACAGAGTATGATTCGATGAAGTGGGGAAGGCTAATAGATTTATCGGTTAATACAAAAATGCGGGACGCGGTAGCCGGAAGGTGATCACTGCAGCTCGCATTTTTGTAGTATCTACGCATAGTATTCTTGTAATGTAATAAGTGTTACCATTGTTTCTGGTTGTTATATTACTGCCTGTATACAGCATGTACAGGTGAAATTAATAGCGCTTTCATTTTTTGCCTTCTCAGTCATAGCGGCTACCTCATTTTGGGCTTAATTTACAGCCCCCTATGGCGGTTCGCTTTCCTGAGAGGTTTTATAACCGCGTCTCGTGTTTGTTTAATAAGAAAAAATAAGCTGGATGACCGAATCAAATGGCTGAACAGACATACAGGTGAGTATCTGTGGATTCTGAAAGAAATGGATGAGAAGGAGGAATTAGAAGAAATCTACCAGAAAATCATGGAGGAAACGGGTGAATCTCAGATATTCGTGACGAATGCAGATGAAAGATTCATGAAAAATGATTTTGCGGTGTCATACAATCTCCCAAAAGCAGTAAACTTAGAAAACCATCTGATCCGGTATTTTAAAATGGCGAACCAGGTAACCGTTCATGAACTGCTGGGTCCAACCACGGAAGGGATCCTGAAAGAAAAGCCGGAAAGAATCCTTGAAATGACAGCGGACAAGGGCTATGAACAGGAGGAAGCCCTAATCTGCTGCCTGGAAAATGTGATTATCCCCACATAATGGAAAGATGGGAATATCCGATATGCTAACAAAAGTGTGTGTAAACACTGTAAGAATAGAAACAAGAGTTATAAGGGAAATGACGAATGGAAAAAAATTGTTTTTCCAAAGGGTAAGCTGAAAAAGCCATGTAGGGAGTGTAGAAGGCAGAGGAGCAGGAATGTAAGAAGGCTAGCCAGGAACCAAAAGTCGGTTCTAGAAAGGTAAAAGTAGTAAAGTTATTCCTGAAGCTCAGTATAGAATTGATGTATCAAAAGATGTGTTTTGTCGGATTATCTGTTTGGAACGATAAAAAGATCAATGGGAGCCACATACTTCCTCTTAAGAGGACTGAGGAAGGTAACAGGAGAGGTTGCGTTCTTTGGTGTGGGACACAATATAGAAAGAATACCCCCATCACCCCCAAAAATCAGGCTGTCCGAAAACTCCTTTTTAAAATTTTCAGACCACATCACTTCGTTGTTGTTTATATTACCTGTTACTATATTTTGTGATTCGATCTGTCTGATTTTTAGTTTTCGGACAGTCTCCCCTTTTTTGGGGATTTGGAAAAATGATGGAGTTAATGTTGGGGACAGAAGCCTCTTTTCTTTTAAAATATGTGTTTATTATGCTTGCAATGACACAAGGAGGAAAAGAGGCTTAACTTATGCTTAAAAAGAAGTTTTCGGACAATTTGGGGGGCTATCTAATATTCATGCAATACCGGTGTGGTGTAATTCCTTTATACCGTTTAAATGTTTTGATAAAATAGCATACATCGCTAAAACCACATCTATAGGCTACTTCTGTCAAGGTTAAATCAGAGGTACTTAATTCGCTGCAGGCGCGCTCAATACGATAGTAGTTCAAGTAATCAATGGGGGTTCTGTGAATGATAGAATGAAAATAGCTGCAGAAATATTTGGGAGACATCCCGGCGATTCTGGACAATTCATTCAGTGTAATGGTCTGCCCGTAATTACTGTCTATGTATTCCAACACAGGTTTGAGCTGCATCATCTTTCTGGAAGATTTTGTATCATCAACCTTATCCTGATAAAGCCTTTTCTGGTAGATGATTCCGAAAAGTTCGAATAAAGTGCCCATGGTTATCAATTCGCTTCCAGGCTCACTATGCTGCATGGATATGAAAAGATGGTTGACGATTCGATGTAAGGAATGATTGTTTTTTGTAAAATGATTCTGTACGATAATCTGGTGCTTTGTAATAAGGCGGATATAAAACCGACAGGTATCTGTGTGCATGAGGAGACGCTGGATATCGAACACAATACATTCATAAATGCAATTATGAGGCAAACCGCCATGAATAACCCCCTCATTAATAAAAATAATATCCCCTGCTTGAGCTTCAAATTCTTCATCATCTAACTTTAAATAGAGGATACCCTCCAAAATCCGGATGATTTCCAACTCTTTATGACAGTGGAATGGCATGTTATAACGGGGATGGTGCTTATCTACATGATAATATTCGATAGGAAAATCCAGAGTCCCATGTTGCTTTTTTTCATTATAGTCCAAATAGTGCATACTGCGCCCTCCTGAAAGTGTAAAAATAACTATAAATACAGAACGGTAAAGTAAATAGATGGATAAAATGACTAAAAAAATGAATATTATTATATTTTTTGCCATTATATCACAGCAAATAGGGGAATATCAATAGTATAATCCAATTATGTAAAAAGAGCGCAAAGAAATTAGAATAATAACAATCTAAAATTAAAAAGGAGGAAAACTCTATGGCAGCAAGCAGATTGGTTGGGTCTTATCCGGTTATCGGCATTAGACCCACAATAGACGGAAGACAGGGATATATGAAAGTAAGGGAATCTCTGGAAGAACAAACCATGAACATGGCCAAAAGCGCGGCGGCCCTGTTTAGGGAAAATCTTTTTTACAGCAATGGAGAACCGGTAAACGTAGTGATTGCGGATTCCACCATTGGACGGGCGGGGGAAAGCGCGGCCTGCGCGGATAAATTCCGCAGAGCCGGAGTGGATATTACCCTGACTGTGACCCCATGCTGGTGTTACGGTGCAGAGACCATGGACATGGATCCGCATACAATCAAGGGCGTGTGGGGATTTAACGGAACGGAGAGACCCGGTGCCGTATATCTCGCCTCTGTACTGGCTACCCATGCGCAGAAGGGGCTTCCGGCTTTTGGTATCTATGGACATGATGTTCAGGATGCTGATGATACAAGTATATCTGAGGATGTAAAAGAAAAACTTCTCCGTTTTGGACGCGCCGCAGTGGCTGCCGCTACCATGAGGGGAAAGTCATATCTCCAGATAGGTTCTATCTGCATGGGAATTGGAGGTTCCATCATAGACCCGGCATTTATTGAGGAATATCTCGGGATGCGGGTGGAATCCGTAGACGAAGTGGAACTGATCCGCCGTATGAGTGAGGAAATATACGATAAAAAAGAGTTTGAAAAGGCCCTTGCATGGACAAAGGCAAATTGTAAGGAAGGTTTTGACAAGAACCCTCCCGAAGTTCAGAAGACCCGGGAACAGAAGGATAGGGATTGGGAATTCGTAGTTAAGATGATGTGCATCATCAAGGATTTGATGAATGGGAATCCCAATCTGCCAGAGGGGCGGGAGGAAGAGCGGATCGGACACAATGCCATTGCCGCAGGCTTCCAGGGACAGAGACAGTGGACAGATTTTTACCCCAATGGTGACTTCGCTGAGTCCATGCTGAATTCCTCCTTTGACTGGAACGGCGCAAGGGAGCCATACATACTGGCTACTGAAAATGACACATTAAATGGGCTGGGTATGCTGTTCATGAAGCTGCTCACCAACAGGGCGCAGATTTTCGCGGATGTGCGTACGTACTGGAGCCCGGAGGCTGTTAAGAAAGCGTCCGGATATGATTTGGAAGGGGTCGCAAAGGAAGCAGGCGGTTTCCTGCATCTGATCAATTCCGGAGCGGCCTGTTTGGATGCCACGGGTAAAGCCCTGGATGAAGACGGACAGCCGGTCATGAAGCCATGGTATGAGGTGACGGCGGACGATCAGAAGGCAATGTTGGAAGCAACCACATGGAATGAGGCTGATTTTGGGTATTTCAGAGGCGGCGGCTATTCTTCCAGATATGTTACAGAAGCCCAGATGCCATGTACGATGATCCGCTTAAACCTGGTAAAGGGACTGGGGCCTATGCTGCAGATTGCAGAAGGCTGGACCGTAAAATTGCCGGACGATGTAACTGACATCTTATGGAAGAGAACGGACTACACATGGCCGTGCACCTGGTTTGCGCCCAGGGTGACAGGCCGGGGAGCATTTGCCTCCGCGTATGACGTGATGAATAACTGGGGAGCTAACCACGGTGCAATCAGCTATGGACATATTGGGGCGGACCTTATTACACTCTGCTCAATCTTAAGGATTCCTGTCAGCATGCACAATGTGCCTGAGGAAAAAATATTCCGTCCTGCAGCCTGGAACGCATTTGGAATGGACAAAGAGGGACAGGATTTCCGTGCCTGTGCGGCTTATGGGCCTTTATATAAGTAAGGCGGTGTGTCTATGAGCCATAAAAATGTACTGGCAGTGGATTTCG
Organism: Hungatella sp. SB206; assembly: GCF_051132295.1. Taxonomy (NCBI): domain Bacteria; kingdom Bacillati; phylum Bacillota; class Clostridia; order Lachnospirales; family Lachnospiraceae; genus Hungatella; species Hungatella sp. SB206. The sequence goes on from NZ_CP096603.1 coordinate 3,272,900, forward strand.
GTGCTTCCAGTGGAAGGGTAATGCTGGGAAACTTTGATGGGAACCGGATATCTATACAGGAAATCCATCGTTTCCCCAATGATCCGGTTATATTAAACGGAACCATGTACTGGGATTTCCTGCGGCTGTTTTATGAAGTGAAGCAGGGACTGATGAAAGCAAAGAAGTATGGAAAGATTGACAGCATCGGCGTGGATACCTGGGGCGTGGATTTCGGCCTGATTGATAAGGAGGGAAATCTTTTAGAAAATCCGGTGCACTACCGAGATGCGCGGACCGCAGGGATGCTTGAAAAGAGTTTTGGAAAGATGGATAAGGAACGCTTTTATCAGATTACGGGCAGCCAATTTATGGAGATTAACACGGTATTCCAGCTTTTGGCTCTGCTGGAAAAGCGGCCCGGGCTTCTGGAGGGAACTTCCAGACTTCTGTTGATGCCGGACTTATTTAATTATTATCTATGTGGGGCGCAGGTCAGCGAGTACTCCATTGCGTCCACCACGCAGATGCTGGATGCCCGTACTAAAATGTGGTCAAAGGAAGTGTTGGAAAGTCTCGGTATCCCGAAAAGGATCCTGGGCAGTATCGTTCCATGCGGAACAAGGCTTGGTCTCATGAAGAACGGGATTTGCCAGGAACTGGGGATTGAGCCTGCAGAAGTGATTGCTGTGGCAGGACATGACACGCAGAGTGCGCTTGCGGCTGTTCCTGCCAGGGATAAGGATTTCATCTTCATCAGCTGCGGGACATGGTCGCTGTTTGGCACAGAACTGGACGAACCTGTTATCAACGGGTTGTCAGAACGGCTGAATATTACAAATGAAGGTGGATGCCAGGGAAAGATTTCCTTCCTCAAGAATATTATCGGGTTGTGGCTGATCCAGGAAAGCAGGAGACAGTGGATTCGTGAGGGAAAGGAATACAGTTTCGGACATCTGGAGCAAATGGCGGCAGATGCAAAGCCATTTAAAGCTCTGATTGACCCGGATGCACCAGAGTTTGTTCCGGCTGGAAATATTCCTGAAAGAATTCGGCGTTACTGCCGTAAAAGCGGGCAAAAGGCACCTGAGAATGAGGCAGAGCTTGTGAGATGCATTAATGAGAGCTTGGCACTTAAGTACCGCATGGCATTGGAAGAAATTAAGATGTGTACCGGAAGAGAGTACCCTGCTATTCATATGGTGGGTGGTGGAACACAGAGCGAACTTCTCTGCCAGATGACGGCCAATGCGTGTCATTGTCCGGTGATTGCCGGACCGGTGGAGGCTACCGTACTGGGTAACGCGTCTATGCAGCTGCTTGCGACAGGAGAACTTAGGGATCTGGCTCAGGTGAGAAGTGTCGTAGGGGCTTCCGCCAAGGTAAATATCTATGAGCCGAAAGATGCAGCTCAATGGGAGCAGGTATACGGACAATATAAAAAAATGCTGGAATGACCAAAGGCCGGGGCAACCTGGAAAATAAGGAGGTATTATGGAATTAAGCTATATGGAACTAAGGGAACAGATTTGCGATGTGTGCCATAAGATGTGGCAGCTTGGCTGGGTGGCAGCCAATGACGGCAACGTGTCCGCCAGGCTGGATGACAGAACCTTTCTTGCCACTCCCACCGGAATGAGCAAAAGTTTCATCACACCGGAAAAACTGGTTCGTATCGATGGGAAAGGCGAGGTGTTGGAAGGCCTTCCCGGATACAGGCCCTCTTCAGAGATTAAGATGCATCTCCGCTGCTATAAAGAGCGTGAGGATGTAAATTCCGTGCTTCACGCCCACCCGCCTGTGGCCACCGGATACGCGGTAGCCAATGTGCCGTTGGACGAGTACTCTATGATTGAGACGGTAATTGCTCTGGGTTCAATTCCGGTAACGCCTTACGGAACCCCTTCCACTTACGAAGTACCGGATAACATAGCGCCTTATCTGGGGGAACATGATGCAATGCTCCTTCAGAATCATGGAGCTTTGACCGTGGGGGCTGATGTGATTACCGCTTATTACCGCATGGAAACACTGGAACTCTTTGCAAAAATCAGCCTTAACGCCAGAATGCTGGGAGGTGCACAGGAAATATCCAGGGAAAATATTGACCGCCTTATCTCAATGAGGAAAGGATATGGGGTAACCGGCAGGCACCCCGGTTATAAAAAATACAGTAAACAGGGGGAAAACAGATGCTAAGAGGAATACCCCATATATTATCTCCTGAACTGTTAAAGATATTATGTGAAATGGGTCACAGCGACCGGATTGTGATTGCCGATGGGAATTTCCCGGCAGAGTCCATGGGCAGGGATGCCCATGTCATACATATGGAAGGCCACGGCGTGCCGGAGATACTGGAAGCAATTCTCTCGCTTTTTCCCCTGGACACCTACACAGAACACCCTGTCTGCCTGATGTCGGTAACGGACGGGGATACGGTTGAAACACCGATCTGGGATCAATACATGACATTGGTGGAAGCGTGTGACAGCAGGGGCAGAAGGGCCATTGGCCATATAGAGCGGTTCGCGTTCTACGAGGAGGCAAAGAAAGCTTATGCAATTATCGCCACCAGCGAGAAAGCGCTTTATGCCAATATCATGCTGCAAAAAGGGGTAGTTACCGACCAGGGCCTGTAAATGGGTTCCGTCAAAACAGTGCAATTAGTAAAGAAATGGAAGGTGATGATGTGGGAGAAGTAATTCTGACCATGAAAGACATTGATAAGTCCTTTGTAGGGGTGCATGCGTTAAAAAATGCCTGTCTGGAACTTAAAAAGGGCGAGGTCCATGCACTGATGGGTGAGAATGGTGCCGGAAAATCCACCCTCATGAAGATATTGACGGGAATCTACAGCAAAGACAGCGGTACTATTGTGTATGAGGGGCGCCAGGTGGAGTTTAAAAGTCCCAGGGAAGCGCAGGACGCCGGCATTGTGATTGTGCATCAGGAATTAAACATGATGAACCACTTAACGGTGGCCCAGAATATCTTTATCGGCAAAGAAAAAATGAATGGAAAGCTGATTAATGACCGCAGGATGGTAGAAGAGGCAGAAAAGCTGTTCGGATTACTGAATATCAGGATTGACCCAAGGGAAACAATGGGGAGGCTGACGGTGGGGCGCCAGCAGATGTGTGAGATAGCCAAGGCAATCTCAACAGATGCCAAGATAATCGTATTTGATGAACCGACTGCCGCGCTGACAGATTCAGAAATCAGCGAGCTGTTCAAAATCATCCGTGACCTAAGAGCCAAGGATATCGGAATTGTATACATTTCCCACCGCATGGATGAGATTAACCAGATTACTGACAGGGTAACGGTTATGAGGGACGGGGAATATGTGGGTACGCTGACAACCAAGGATTCCACGAAAGACGACATCATCCAGATGATGGTAGGACGCACGGTGTATGAGGAGCCTAAGAGTTTCAGCAATGTAAAGCCGGATGCCCCGGTGGTGCTGAAGGTTGAACACCTGAATGTTGGGAAAACAGTAAAAGATGTAAGCTTTGAACTTCGCAAAGGAGAAATCCTGGGTTTTTCAGGACTCATGGGAGCCGGAAGGACGGAGACAGCCAGGGCTATCTTTGGTGCTGACAGGAGAGACAGCGGTGATATTTATGTGAATGGAAAACGGGTGGATATCAAGAACCCACAGGACGCGGTTGACGCCGGGATTGGATATCTGTCGGAGGACCGCAAGCGCTATGGTGTGATCATTGAGAAAACGGTAGCCGAGAATACGACAATGGCTTCTCTGAAAGCATTCTGCAAAGGCCTGTTTATTGATAAGAAAGCGGAAAAAGAAACCGCGGAACAATATGTGGAGGCATTAAAGACCAAGACACCATCCGTAGAACAGCAGGTGCGCAACCTGTCGGGAGGTAACCAACAGAAAGTGGTCATTGCAAAATGGCTTACCAGAAACTGCGACATCCTGATATTTGACGAACCCACAAGGGGTATCGATGTAGGAGCAAAAAGCGAGATTTATACATTGATGAATAATCTTGTAAAGCAGGGGAAGTCCATTATCATGATATCCTCTGAACTGACGGAAGTGCTGCGAATGAGTGACCGTATCCTGATTATGTGTGAGGGCCGTAAAACAGGAGAAATTAGCATAGAAGAAGCTACCCAGGAAAAAATCATGCATGCCGCTACACTGAGAGATTAAATGGGAGGTTAAAGACATGTCAAATAATGGGAATCAGGTAAAAAAGGAGCCGAATGGATTGTTCAAAGCCATCGGTACTCAGAAATTGGTGGCAGTCATTGCGCTGATTGTATTATTCATGTTCTTCTGGATTTTCGGGGACAATTTTGCAAAATACAGCACACTGGTCAGCATTTTTGATTCGTCCTATTATATTGGTTTTATGGCCATAGGTGTAACATTTGTAATCATCACCGGAGGAATCGACTTATCCATTGGTACGGTCTGTATCTGCTGTTCCTTGATTTCAGGAACGCTGTATACAAAACTGGGACTGCCTATGCCGCTGTGCGTTATCCTGGCCATATTGATGGGAGGCCTGTTCGGACTTGCCAATGGACTTATGGTATCTGTCATGAGGCTTCCGGCCTTTATTGCCACACTGGGAACTATGATGATTACCAGAGGCCTGGGTTCGATTGTGACAAATACGGCAACCGTGACCTTTCCGCAGGCTTCGGCGCCGGGCGGCTCATTCAGAGGTATTTTTAAATTAAAAGGGGCAGGGCTTCCGCAGGCAGGTATCCCCACGGGATTCATACTGCTGATTATACTTGCAATCCTGATGGCAATCCTTCTCAACAAGGCGCGTCCGGGACGCTATATACTGTCTCTTGGGAGTAATAAGGAGGCGACCCGGCTTTCCGGTGTAAATGTGGTAAAGTGGGAGACTTTGGCTTATGTCATAAGCGGTCTGTTTGCCGGGCTGGCAGGTGTGTCTTATGCAGCTGTATACTCCACACTCATGCCTGGAACCGGAAATGGATTTGAACTGGATGCAATCGCCGGAGTTGTAATCGGCGGAACATCCCTGGCAGGTGGCGTGGGTTCCATATCGGGGACTTTAATCGGTGTTTTTATTATGTCCGTTTTGAAGACAGGCCTTCCCTTTGTGGGAGTACAGCCACATTATCAGCTGCTGATTACTGGATTTGTGTTGATCATAGCCGTATTTGTAGATGTTTTGAATAGAAGGAAACAGGGGAAGGATTGATACACACTAATAACCCGCAAAGTGGGATAATAAAAGGAGGTTTATTCATGAAGATAAGATTATTAAGTACAGTCATCTGCGCAGCAATAGTTTCCACGATGGTAATGGGCTGCTCCAGTGGAGCCAGCGCGCCTGCCACGACAGCTGCAGCAGCGGCCGCTCCGGAGACAGAGGTAAAAGACACAACGGCAGGGGATACGGAGGCAGCCAAGGCAGATGGGGCTGTGGACTACAGTGATGTCACGGTTGAGATTGTGGCAAAAGGCTTCCAGCATGATTTTTGGAAAGCGGTAAAGATGGGATCAGAGCAGGCTGCAAAGGATTTGGGGCTTAAGTCCACCAATTTTGTAGGGCCAGCCAGTGAGAGTGCAGTCGCTGAGCAGATTGAGCAGTTAAATAATGCGGTCAACAAGGCTCCAAGCGCCATCTGCCTGGCGGCTTTGGATACACAGGCGTCCCTGGATGCAATTTCCAATGCTCAGGCAGCAAATATTCCGATTGTAGGGTTTGATTCCGGTGTGCCGGATGCCCCTGTAGGTTCCATTGTGGCTAATGCTGCTACGGATAACTATGTAGCGGGCGGTCTGGCCGCGGAGAAATTGTATGAAATGATTAAGGATAAGGTAACAGATCCAGCAGAAGAGGTCAGAATCGGCGTTGTCTCCCAAGATGCGACATCCCAGTCTATAGGAGAACGGACGGGCGGTTTCATAGACAAAATGCGTACCGTGGTTGGCGAGGATAAATGCATGGTAGTAGGCCATGATAAATATAATAAGGCAGTTGACGGAGCAAAGGTGATTATCGATGTAGGCATTCCGGCAACTGTGGATGATGCGGCTTGTGTGACTGTGGCCAATACCCTGTTGAATAAAAATGATCTGATTGCCATTTATGCGTCCAACGAATTTACAGCCAAGAATCTGGTGACAGCTAATGAGAGTCTTCAGGTGCTGGGGGTAGATAAAGTAATCGGCGTTGGATTTGACTCAGGCGCCATCCAGCTTGATGCTATCAAGAGTGGTGTCTTAGCAGGTTCCATCACGCAGAATCCGGTACAGATTGGATATCAGGCGGTTACCCTGGCAGCCAAGGCAGCCAAAGGAGAACCGGTAGAGGATGTTGATACTGGTGCACTGTGGTATGACAGCACTAACATGGATTCAGCGGAAGTAGCTCCGTGTCTCTATAAATAAGTAAAATTGTATTAGCCAGCTGTTTAATCATAAATTGATTAGACGGCTGGCTGTACCGTTTGGTATATAGCGGTATTCTAAGTGTTCGAATTTTTCAGATAATCGTCCTATGTGAAGAAACGTTTTATTAGAGCTAAAGATAGAATAGATAGGGTTATAGTAAGCTATCAAACAAGGAAATGAAATGTCTTGAGCAGATTGCGGAGAAATCAGATTTGCTAAAAAACATGAATCAACAATGTGGATGAAAAATACAATAAAACAAAAAGAGAGAGCAGGGATACTATCGGATTATTATTGCCTTCTCAATTTTTAATAATTATCTTAATTCGATAGGGCCAAGTTCAAATAGGCGGAAATTTACATTATAGTTGTCAACTGGAGTCTGTTTCAATTTTGAGCTGTTAACAAATAAACTTTTTCTACTTACAGCAATAGAAACTGGAAATCTCATAAAGAGGATTGGCGTAAGTATTTTTGCTGACAGTACGCTGATAATGCAGAATCAATGAACCGATATTCCTGTATACGTAGCATAGAATTTTTCATTGATTAATTTTTATAAGAAAAGTGCAAAGGAAATTTTTATAATTGCCAACCGCTTGCTTCCACACGAAATTTAAGGAAATTCTTGTAAATACCATCCTCTTGTCTAAGCCGTTTGTGAGTGCCCTTTTGTCTGACTTGCCCATTATAAATTACAATGATTTGATCAAGTCAACACTGGAAGTATCTTCATCAAAAATGACGATGGGTTCATTTTTTTAAATTGCCTGGGCAATAGAAAGTCTCTATTTTTACCGCAAGATAATGTAGCTTCACTTTCTCCAATCACGGTCTGATATTCATCAGGCAAAGACATAATGAAATCATAGCAGCAAGCTTTTTTGCTGCTTCCATTACTTCATCAAGTGTTGCTTTGGGCATATCGAATTTAATATTATTTTTGATTGTGTCATTGAATAGATAAATCTTATGAAAGACCATATTAATACAGTCAAGCACACTGTCAGCAGTATAATTTTTCACACTTTGTCTACCAATGCAAATAGAATCTTCTTGAACATCTCAGAAACGTGCGAATAGATTGCATAGTGTTGTTTTCCGACTCCTGACGGGGCTACAATTGCACATGTAGTATGCTTTGGTATGTTTAAATAAATGTTTTCAATAATTTTGCGGAAACCATAGCCAAATGATACCTCATAATTGGCAGGATTCAATTTATCTGCAACGGCTCCATTTTGGAGATATTTGTAACGCCTTCCAAACGACCTAATTCAGTAATGATTTTTAATTTATTAATTTTATAGTTTTCAATTCAAAACAAAAAGGTTGCAACTTTTTAAATATATATTTCGTCTAATAGTATGAAACTCAAAAGGGAGGTCGTAGACTATGAAAAAAAGAAATGTATTTTTCACAATTTGTGCAACCTTAATGCTAGCTACAGGGTGTTCAGGGCAGGGAAGTGTAACTCCTTCTATCGAACCATCACAGATGATTAATTCTCAGAGCCCGGAAGATACATCCGCTGTTCAACCATCTGGTAGTGATGCCATGACAGAGGAAGAGTCTGTAATAACAGGAGAAATTAGCGATATTAAGGATTTTATGTTTGTTATTACTGATAAGGATGGAGTAGAATATGCACTTACTTTTGAAAGTAAAAAACCAGAGGGACTGTCTGCGGTTAAGGACGGAGACATGGTTTCGGTAGTTTATACAGGAAATCTGGAACAAGTAGAAGCATTTACAGGAACTATAGTTTCTGTTACAAAGGAGTAATGGATGCTAACTCTGAATGATCGCTTGTAGCCTGTCTTACATCATAAATGTGATGAAAATGTGGAAGGTGTATTCGGTGTCTACAATCGGTTGTTTTTGGAGGGGGATGATTTTCAAATACACTCTAGGATGGGAATACAAGGAAGTCAATCAAACATGAGAGGGTTGACTTCCTTAAAGGTTATGCTCGTTTCCCCTAGTGTCCAATCATTCCATTTAATAAAAGGACTCACCTTACTTCTCTTAACCGTAAAAATGTTTCATATAAATCCAGAGCCCCATATCCCCATTCCCTGTTGGGATATGATAGGGCTGGATTTCGTTTTGCTCCTCGTATTAAAAAAGCTTTAACAGATGCTTCGCTCATTGTTGTGTTATGTCTTTCTACAATACCCCAGCTTAAAAGATTAGCGACTGCCCCAGCAACATGGGCAGCAGCGACCGAGGTTCCTGTTCTGGTAGTCATGGGGATAGAGGTTCCGTTTCTATATCCAATATCTGGTCCGTTCACATTAACTCCGGGAGCCGCTAAATCTGGTTTAATTAATCCACCTATTGTGTACCCACGGCTGGAATGAATGTAGATGCTGTTATTAGAATGATTGTAGGCGCCTACTGTGATTGGAGAGGGAGAATCTCCTGGTAGAGTTAAGGTAGTATAAGGGTTGGGGGACAGAAACGTGGTTTCGTCAGAAATTAGGTTATGGGCTGGAAGCCACATATTAAATTGTCCTGTTAGAGACTGGGTACTATATACGCGTATTTTCCAAATTCCCTTCGTAGGGGCTTCAAAACGCATAAAAACAAGCTGTTTACCGGCCCCCGTCTCAATTAATTGATAATTAACCGTAATGACCGTAGGTTCTAAAAGGAAATGGATAGAAGTTTCGTTTCTGCCTATAATAGGAATACGGATTATGGATTCACCACTGGGTGAGATAAATCCTACGGAATATGTATCAGCGGTACCAGCCCAGAGTTCAGCTACAAATCCTCGCTGAGATTCCAGATTTCCAACTCGGATTTCCACGTCAATGGACGATTCACTCGTAGGTATAGAGCCCATGTAGTGATGACCTCGGCCAGTTTCATTGCCTGCTGCCATTACTGTGGACATTCCCAGATTTCTGCTAATATCCTGAATCATCATGTTAAGCGGAGATGTTCCCTCATGACTACCCAGGTTAGACCCGATTCCCAATAGAATGACCAGAGGTTTTCTATGTCTAATTGCCTCCACACGCAGGTACTTAATGCCCATCATAATATCATTTTCTTGATAAGCATCAGCGTCACTACTGATAAGGTAAAAATCACGCAAATATTGCTTGGCTGGTTTTAATTTGACGATTATTAGTTCGCATTCTGGGGCAGCTCCAGTAAAAACCTGCTGGGGCAGGGTTCCTCCGGCGGCAATACCTGCCAAAAAAGTTCCGTGTCCGTTGGTATCAGTAGAAGGCACCACGGTAAGAGGAAAATCAGATTCCAATGCCTCGTTAATTTGTTTCTGAATATATTCCGTGCCGTAGATTGCCCCGCTGGTATGATAGCGATTAGGTACGCCGGCAGGAAGAGTGCTTTTATTATTTGGAAGACTCTGATCCCAAATACTGATAATTCTAGTGGTACCATCTGAATTGCGAAAAAGGGGATTGGTATAGTCAATTCCCGTATCTATGATGCCGATTATAACGCCTCGTCCTCGATTGCTCAGGGCAGGCGATGCGTGGGTTGCCATAATACCGGAAGCATCTATGCTGGTACTGTCTAAAAGTGTGTACAGACCAGGGATACTGTAATAGGTAAACTTGCTCAGTGAGAGGGGCTTTACAGTATCTAGCGGAGTGTATATAATACTAAAATCAGTACTTACAAAATCCATGCAGAAATTATTTTCAGAATCGACAGGAAATTGCTGCTGACTCCCGTGACGGTAAATAAAGTCAGCGATGGTCTCTGAAGCCGAGTTAAAAGGACAACTTGCCATGATGTACCTCATTCAGGTATTTGATAATAGTATATGCTGAATTTAAAAAACCTTTCATAAGTTAACAATATGAGCGAACAAGTAATAGAGTTTACCTGCAAACTGCCATCTGGCATTACTGCCCAATGGCCTCCAGTGTTTCTTTTGCCGCAGAGATCCATCTAATAGCCAATATTTCTACTGCTAATTAAAGACTTATTTTCTGTAGTACAACTTATGGATTACAGTGGGGGATTCTTATCCATCATACTTCAAGTTCTCGTTGGAGTTTCTGAAGTGAGGAATGGGGATGCGCGAAACAAAAAACCACCTGTTTCGCATGGTGTCATAAACTTAAAATCTGATGTAGTTTTGCGTCAAAATACGCCTTTTTAGAGGTATCTGTTGATAAATCCATTTCATGAGGTATTTTTGCATTCCTCCTCTCACGGAACAAAATAGAAAGACTGGCAAAACAAGGTTACTTATACCGTTTTATCAGTCTTTTAAGGCCTAATGATGTTACCGATAAGAGGCATTCTTTCATCGCTTTTTGAAAGCCCCTTTTCTGTATATTATTCAGTTTGTGTTCTCGTTTTTAGAATAACAAATGTTTCTTTCCGCCCATATCTGTCTGAGTCGCAGTACTCTCAGATAAGTGCTGGTTCTTGCCTTCTGATTTTATAGAATCAAATCAGAAGGCAAGCTTGAAGAGAAAGTGGCGCTTAACCTTTCCTATCACTTGTTTGCGGGCTTTGCTCTCTTCTCGATAAACTGGAATCTATCAATTTTGCATTTCCAACGCTTTGTCCGTCATAAGCTTATAGCTAATGAGTGCCTCACCGTTAAGCTCCTCCCGATTCATATCTACACCAACAATGCTGTGATGATCATAAGTTTTATAGTAGTAAATACCCTTGTCGGCATTGCAGCAAGAAGTGTAAATGGAAATTTCATATTTCTCGTTAGCCAAACGGCAACATCCTCTTTGCTGTTCAACGGAGCCTAATATATGGAAAAATTGGCTTACGCTTGATTTTTCATCATTCTCGGATAGTGAATTCATTTTTGTAAAAGCCACACGTACAAATCTTGACATAGATGACAAGTCTCCGGGGAGCCCGATAGCGCCCATGCCCCTGCTGTATGCATTTAGACTGAGATGTTCGGAAAAACAATTTTTAGGGGTGTCGATGGATAATCCCATATAGTTGTTCAAGTTGAAAATTTGAACCGGAAAAGGCGGATTATTGGTGAGAACACCTACAGGATTATCATAAACAAAGATACCGTCCTTAACACTTTCTACCGTAATGGAGCTGTTTTTATCCGAAATGATCCAATGGAGCTGTGCTATAGGAAAATGTGGACTAAACGGTTCAGCCAAGAAGTTGATTCTGTCAAGCAGTTTTCTCGCCTCATTCACCGTTGTACACTGACCCATGATCCAAGGAATAAATTCCCATTGGGCAATGTTGTCCTTACCTTTTTCTTTTTCACAATAATGTGCATTTTCCACAAAATTTAGACCGGCAATACACAGACCCTTTTCGTTTACAGCATCGTAATACAGTGGATAATTTTCTGTTATATGAGCCATTCCTATAAAGGCAAAATGATGCTCCATTGTTGCCACACTTCGAAACATCAATTTGAAATTTCTTGGTGTGACTGTAACAGTCTCACCGTAGGAGATTTCGTAATCTAGTGTCCGTCCAAAATAGAAATCTTTTGTTTTATAAGTTGCTGCTGTACACATAATTCTTCCTCCTTCATTGCGTTACATAATATTTCATCATAAGATTCGTATGCCTAATTATCGCAAATCCTGACTTGTTTGCCTCACTGAATTGGAAATTGTTTAACTCGTTTTATCGAATAGTGCCCCACGGTTTTTAGTTTCACGGTTGCTAGCTTGCGAGGATTGGACAAATCAATCTCATGGTGATAGAGTATCCGTAATGTCAATAGTATAATCATATTTCCCGGTATATTCAAGCTTAGCGGAAATGGTTTCGGATTCATCATCATAAGAACTGAGGTGAATACATTACACACACTAACCCTCGTCATAGGTAAAAACTCAATCTTTGTAAGATCTTGTTTGTTCTTCTAAGCTGTTTCTTCAATCTCCCAATCAAAATCCGCCTTTGTTACGAAATCAGGCAAACAAATGATAAAAATAAAATAAATTCAAAATTACCCTTGTGGGCATAGTCAATTCTGGTAATGGCGTTCTGAAACCAAAATCCATCAAGGGGAAGAACAATGGTAAATGCAATATCGCACAGCAAACTGCGGGATGCTACACACTCACCGTTTTCATCGCTGAGATTATCTTTGCCCCTCACAGCCATACAGTTTATTTTCGCAACCGTTACGATAGATGATTTGTTCTGCAGTATATAAAAATATTTATACTCTTTTTTATAGTCAAATGACATAATTGCCTCTTCATAAAGGATAATTTTTCAATTGCTCAACTTTGGTCAAACATAAATTTCTATAGAAAAGGCAGGCATACATGATACCACAGAAGGCAGGATTGTCACAATAAATCATCTTTTTTACATTTTCGATAGCAGTTTCACGAGTACGAAAGTGTGGACGGGGAAAGTGATGGATAGCGGTATGAATCAAGGTAACGCTGCTATTTTGGATTGGGGACGTTCACCTTTCCTGACCGTTCCTACTGTGGCCCATTCTATAAAATTATTTTAGCGAATAAAAGGTGAAAAACTTGCCCCAATATGGATAATAGGGTAAATAGCGTGAATAGGAAAATGAATTGACATTTTCTTTTGGTTAGTTTATACTAACTTCATAAGAGCAGTTAGACTAACCATGTATTTCAAATCAAAGGAGGCTGTTATTTTGAAAAAAGAACTTGCAACTCAGGTGAATGCATATCTTGCAAACATTGGTGTCTCATACATCAAATTACACAATCTTCATTGGAATGTAGTAGGGAGCCAGTTTAAAGCGGCACATGAATATCTGGAAACCTTGTATGATGCCCTTGCAGATGTGCTCGATGCTATCGCAGAACTTTTAAAAATGAACGGAGAAGCCCCTTTGGCAAGTATGAAGGGTTACTTGTCAGTTGCCACAATTCCAGAGTTGGAAAGTGTCGAGTTGGATGTCAAGAGTGCGATGCAGACGGTTCTGAAAGATATGGAATCTCTCAGAACCCAGGCTTCTTTCATTCGTGAGCAGGCCGACAAGGAGAATCAATTTGATGTGGTTGCCCACATGGAAGACGATGTGGCAAATTACAACAAAACAATTTGGTTCATTCAATCTATGTTGAAGTAATAAGCAAATGTTCAAATAGAGAACTATCGTAGAACGTGAATAGTTCTCTATTTGATTGTCAATGATTGAATCTTGCATCTAGTTCTTTTTTTTCTTTAAAAATAAATGAGATAATATTATACGTGAGTTATCCTTAACTAACATTGATTTCAGCATCCATCTAGAAAGGAGAGTATCTATGTTTGGGGTATACAAAAAACTGCTATATTATGTACCAAAGCAGCGACCTTTGGCCTATTTTGCAATCGGCCTGACGGTGGTATCCACATTGTTCAATGTAGGCGCTTATTACTACCTCTATGAGTTTTTGAAACGATTGGTGGTAGACGAAGATATGGGGCATGCTCAATATAATGTGTTCCTGATTGCGGGGCTGTTGATTGGCGGTTCGCTCTTGTATTTTGCAGCCGTGCTTTTAACGCATATGTTGGGCTTCCGACTGGAGACCAACTTGCGCAAGCGTGGAATTGACGGCCTGACCAATGCCAGCTTCCGCTACTTTGATCTGAACTCATCGGGAAAGACACGTAAACTCATTGATGACAACGCAGCCCAAACTCATTCTATTGTAGCCCATCTGATTCCTGACAATGTCGGAGCAATTCTGACACCGCTTTTGGCGCTTGTGGTGGGCTTTTTGATCAGTCTGAGGGTAGGCATTGTTCTATTGGTTCTGTTCATGCTGAGTGGCGTGCTCCTTGTCCTGATGACCGGGGAAAAGAAGTTTATGGAAATCTACCAAAAGGCGCTGGAGACAATGAGCAGCGAGGCCGTGGAGTACATACGCGGGATACAGGTGCTCAAGATTTTTGGCATAGACGCTACATCTTTCAAGACGCTGCATCGGGCAATCACGGATTATGCACGACATGCCTTGAACTATTCTATGAGTTGCCGCAGGCCATATGTGTTATTCCAGATGATCCTATTTGGCTCTATTGCCATACTCGTTTCAGTGACAGCCTTAACGCTGAATCGGATTCAAGACCCTGCCGTGTTGGCGGTGGAACTCATTATGACATTATTCCTGGGTGGAGTACTGTTTACCGCCTTTATGAAAGTGATGTATGTAGGTATGTATGCATTCATGGGAACTTCGGCGGTTGAGAAACTGGAGCAAGTGTTTTCGGATATGCAAAAGGATCGGCTTACATTTGGAAACAAGAGCACATTCAAAAACTATGACATTGAATTTGAACGGGTATGCTTTGGGTATACAGACCAGATGGTGTTGGAGGATGTTAGCTTCACTCTGAAAGAAGGCCGGAGTTATGCTCTGGTGGGATCTTCTGGAGGAGGAAAGTCCACGATTGCCAAATTGATTTCTGGTTTTTACAAAGTGGATGGAGGAGAGGTCAAGATTGGGGGAGAGCCCATCGAAGCCTATACAGAGGACGCCTTAATCCGCAATATCGCCTTTGTGTTCCAGAATGTCCGTTTGTTTCACATCAGTATTTACGAGAATGTCCGTCTGGCGAACCCAGGCGCTCAAAGAACGGAGGTCATGGAAGCGCTGCATCAGGCAGGTTGTGACAGCATTCTGAATAAGTTCAAAGATCGGGAAAATACGGTGATTGGCTCCAAAGGCGTATACCTGTCGGGCGGTGAGAAGCAGCGGATCGCAATCGCACGGGCAATGCTAAAGAATGCGAAGATCGTGATCCTTGACGAGGCCAGCGCGGCAATCGACCCGGAGAATGAGCATGAGCTGCAAAAGGCGTTTGCCCACTTAATGAAGGGGAAGACTGTCATTATGATTGCACACCGGCTGTCCAGCATTCGAAATGTGGATGAAATTCTGGTTTTGGAGGACGGGAAAATAGCAGAGCGAGGAACGGACGCGGCGTTGATGGCGACCGATACCAAGTACAGAAAATATCAAACGCTCTATGAACAGGCAAATGAATGGAGGGTTGTGAGATGAGAGAACTGTTTAAAAAGCATTTTGCCCTGACCGACAAGGGGGCCAAAGATTTGCAAAAGGCGAGCGCGGCCTCCTTCTTTGTCTATGTGATCAACTTTTTCCCCGCAATGCTGCTGCTTCTCCTGGTGGATGAGTTGCTGTTGAACAATGTCAAGGAAATGGGGCTGTATTTGTGGGGATCCGTTCTGGTTCTGGCCGCGATGTGGATTCTGCTCCGAATTGAATATGATGCACTGTATAACACCACTTACCAGGAGAGCGCGAATCTTCGCACGGAGATTGCAGATGTTCTGACCAAGTTGCCTTTATCTTACTTTTCCAGGCATGACCTTTCGGATCTGGCGCAAACCATCATGGCGGATGTGGCAGCTATTGAGCATGCTATGAGCCACGCTATGGCAAAGGCGGTGGGATTCCTGTTCTTTTTTCCGTTGCTTTCGGTTCTGCTGCTCCTTGGCAATGTTAAATTGGGGCTTGCTATCATTCTACCGATTCTGCTTGGATTCGGGCTTCTTTTATTGTCGAAAAACCTTCAGATTCGGGAGTCATTCAAACATTATCAAAAGCTCCGGGACAATTCTGAGAGTTTTCAGGAGGCCATTGAAAATCAGCAGGAAATCAAGAGTTTTGGCTTGACTCAGAAGATTCGGCAGACTCTTTATCAA
Organism: Hungatella sp. SB206; assembly: GCF_051132295.1. Taxonomy (NCBI): domain Bacteria; kingdom Bacillati; phylum Bacillota; class Clostridia; order Lachnospirales; family Lachnospiraceae; genus Hungatella; species Hungatella sp. SB206. The sequence continues at coordinate 3,288,952 of NZ_CP096603.1, forward strand.
AAGATGGAAGAAAGTGAGAAAATCCATCTTCGTGCAGAGATTTCAGCGGGCTTTCCTATGTTGTGTTCGAATGTCATTCTGCAATTTGCCTTTGTGATTGTAATCCTGACCGGTGTTCAAATGCTGCATACAGGAGAGATCGATATCCTGTACTTTTTGGGATATGTACTGGCCTCCATTAAGGTGAGGGAGAGTGTAGAGTCGGTCAATATGAATGTGGAAGAGTTGTATTATCTGGATTCCATGGTCAAGCGTATCCGGGAGATTCGGGAGACAAAGATACAGCAGGGCAAGGATCAGACAATCTCAAGTTATGATATTGAATTTGATAAGGTGTCTTTTTCTTACGATAAGGATACAGAAGTGCTCAAGAACGTCAGTTTCACCGCGAAGCAAAACGAAGTGACTGCCTTAGTGGGTGTGTCCGGTTGCGGGAAAACCAGTATCCTGCGTCTGATGTCAAGACTTTATGATCATGACGGCGGAAGCATCCGGATTGGCGGGCTGGATATCAAAGAGCTCTCTACAAAATCCTTGTTTGAAAAGTTATCCATCGTGTTTCAGGATGTAACGTTGTTTAATACATCTGTTCTGGAAAATATCCGCATTGGGAAAAAGACGGCCACAGACGAGGAAGTCATCCGGGCGGCACGATTGGCCAACTGCGAAGAATTTATCCGGAGGCTTCCGGAGGGGTACAAAACGATGATCGGAGAAAACGGAGCAACACTCTCCGGAGGAGAACGTCAACGGTTATCCATCGCCAGAGCCTTTTTGAAAGATTCACCTATTATCATTCTGGATGAAATTGCAGCCTCTTTGGATGTGGAAAACGAAAAAAAAGATCCAGGACAGTTTGAACCGCCTCATTCTGGATAAGACTGTTATCATTATTTCCCACCGTCTCAAATCCGTTGAAAATGCAGATAAAATCGTGGTGATCAACTGCGGGAGAGTGGAAGCGTCCGGTACTCATCTTGAACTGCTCAAAACTTCTCCAACCTATAACAATTTGGTGGAGAAAGCAAAACTGACGGAAGAATTCCAATATTAGCGTAAAGGGGACAGGGTGACTGTTTTTGAACACGGCGCTTATTAGTATTTAGTTCGTTGTGGATACCATCTGCATAGTGAATGGTTTTCTAAACAGGGTGCTGTCCGTTAAAATTCTCATGTTCCTCAGTACTCCGGTTTACATGCGGATGGTTAGCGGGGAAAATAAAAGATTTTGTATGTTTATCGGGTTACTCAGTGAAACATTTTATGGAAACAGAGGCATTGTCATAATACCAAGAAATTTGATGCAACCTTTGTAGGAGGAGCGAGTAGAGAAGATACGGTTGCTATTAAAGAATATGGGGCTGTACGAATATCACATTGTACATCTGGCTATTTTGTCTGATGCATTGAAAGTGGCTAGTAGAAATGAAAAACTGTGCTCATACATGCTCCGAGGGTTATGGAAGAGCGCTGTAAATATTGTTTTTCATTCTGAGGGAAGAAAACATATCAAACAAAGAGTTAAAACCAATATAGAAAGAGGTGTTTCCATGGATATTGTGTTATGGCGTATGAGAATCAAAGATGGCAAGGAAGAAATGGCCCAGGAGTGGATTGCTTTTCTTCAAGAACATCAGGAGGAAGGAAATAAAACACTAAAAAATGAAAAAGAGCATTTGGAGATTTATTTTTTAAATCAAGAAAATGGGGCCGCATATGCCTATATGTTTGTATTGGCCGATGACTTGGACTATGCCGCTAAGACTGCAGAAAACAGCGGCAATCCATTGGATGCAAAACACATGGAATACATGAGCGTTTGTGTCGATTTGGAGGATTGTACACAATTGAGTCCTGTCTTGGTTTTGGGAGATTTTTCTGTGTTTCATTCGAAAAAATGATAAAAACAACGGATCATCCTTTTTTGCGATGGTCCGTTGTTTAATTATATGCAAAAGCTACTACGGTAATTGATGCGAAAATGTCATTTAGAAGAGTTTATACCGTTGCCAGATATCCTCAGAAAAATAAACACACTCTACTCTTTGGAACATTGTAAAAGTACCTTTCAATTGCAGTTGAAGTCTGGAGATAGCATACCCATTATAATTCAAAAAACAGTCAACAAGTTTAGCGCTCAACTTGTTTGACTCATTTTGGAGTATAGGTTATGACAACTACTCATAACAAACGTGTTCTTATGCAGGAACAGATAAAACTTATTAATGAATGCCGCACTGACTGGTGTCATAAAAAAGGCATTGTGCTAAGTACTTTTTACAACTGGGTTAGCAAATGCTGTAAAGAATCCACTGATATCCTGGAACCTAATTATGGCCACCATGAGACTCCTCTGCCTAAATAGGATGTAGTCTTGATATAGTTTCGGATGTAGTTCTGGAATCGGCTGCAGCATTTCAGTAGCAGACTCCATTGAACTTTGACAATTCACATATGATCGAGGTTATTGTAAATGGTATTATAATCTGGCTCACGAATAATACAGATCCCATTCTCCTTACACATACAATAAAGTTACTGAAGATGCTGCCGTGTTAGGAGATATCTACGGTCTGTAAAGATCTGCATTGTCTGTGTCTGCATCTACATGATGAAGTCCATTGATGGTCTCTGTGCTATTGTGCAAGAGCACAGAAAGTTGGATACAAAAAAGAGAATTGTGCTGTTCTTGGCAACCTATATAATGTTTGGAAATCGCATTTTTGTGAGGACCTTCTCGTAGTACGGTATTTTCCACTACCACATCTTCGTACCTTTGGGCTATGAAACACTAACCCTTCTTTTAATAAACGTGGCCGACATTAGCATCGGTAATAAAAAAGCAATTGCCAACATGATTGATGGAAATACCTATATATCAGACATAAGAGACTTGAGAGCACAGAGAATGAGCGCTGTGTTTGTCAATGACAGAGCTAACGCAGTAAACATAAAGAAACTTCAAAGAATCATACAATTGTTGCCAACCACATATAAGTAAAACTACTCACCAGTATAAGTCTGGAGTTTTTATGGCTGCTCTGGTTTGTATATTTTGCGTTGCTGAAATCAATAAAAGTAAGCAATTTTTATATAATCTGACAACATGATAATTTTTCTCGCAGAGATGCCACGTTCTTAAATGTTGCCATCCCGAGTTTTTTGACGGTTCCGGGATTGTTTTGTAGAATTAATTCGTGCGCCGGTATACTAGATATTTGGTCAAAAATGAAATTAGGTATTGACATTTCTGGATGGAAGTGGTAAAGTCGAAAAAGGTTAGTATAAACTAACTGACGGGGTTTATATTTCGCATTCCAAGTGAGAGACTTTTTTAACAGAATGGTTAGTTAAAACTAACTGATTAATTGACAGAAGGAGGACTATAGATGAAAACAAGAGTATTATCTCTGTTATTGGCGTGTGTACTGGGACTATCTCTGTGTGCCTGCTCCAATGGAGGACAGATGGAAACTTCGACAGCAGAGGATTTGTTCACTCAGACAATTGATAAAGAGGACAGGTCCGCGCAAGAGAGTGATAAAATTGTGATCACTGATCAACTGGGACGCACCATTGAATTTGATGAACCACCCCAGAGACTGGCTACAACGATCATGCCATTCCCTTATATCTTCTACGCTGTAATGGGGAATAATGATTACATGGTCGGTTGTAATCCTTCTTCCGTGATTGCTTACGAAGATAGTGCGCTGCGGCATATGTATCCTACTATGGCTAAGGTTGACACAAGTTGGGTGGACACTAGCTTCGTAGTCAATATAGAGGAGTTGCTGAAGCTGAAACCCGATGTGGTTTTTCAGTGGAACTATATGACCGAAGAGATCGAAAAGATGGAAAACGCAGGTCTGAAAGTCATTGCACTCCAATATGGCACTATGGACGATCTGGAAACCTGGATTCGCATTATTTCCTCTCTGTATCAGCAGGAAGAACGCGGAGAAGAGTTGATCGATTATTTCTATGCTCAGGTGGCGGAGGTAAGTGATAGAGTTGCCACTCTGAACACTTCTGAATTCAGAAGCATCCTACAGCTTTCCGACAATCTGAAGGTTGCTGGTCAGGGATTCGGCTATTACTTATGGGACAACAGCGGTGCTATCAACCCTGCGGGAGACCTGTCTGGCGAAGAGCTGAATGTTGATATGGAGCAGATCTATTTGTGGAACCCTGAGATCATATATATCGGTAACTTCACCGATCTGCAGCCCTCCGACTTGTTGGAAAACAAGCTGGAAGGTCAGGACTGGTCCCTTGTTCGGGCTGTCAAGGATGGCGAGGTCTATAAAATTCCTATCGGTGGATACCGCTGGGATCCCCCTGGAGTTGAAACTCCTCTGACGATCAAATGGATGGCCAAAATTCAGCATCCTGAGCTTTTTGGCGATATGGATATGGAGACCGAACTGCGTGACTTTTATCAGGAGATGTACGGATTCACGCTGACAGATGAGATGGTAGCTGAGATTTTGGGTGATACTCAGAGTTAAATAAAACTTAATGAAAATTTATGCAGGGAAGTGTGAATTTATGAGAAAGATTGCGTTTTACGGAAAAGGCGGTATTGGGAAGTCTACCCTGACCTCATCCATTGCCGCGGCGATTGCAGGAATGGACAAACGGGTCATGCAGATCGGCTGCGATCCCAAAGCGGACTCCACTTTAAATTTGAGAGCAGGTCAGGAACTTACCTCGGTAATGGACGTACTGCAGGCATACGGCGGACTTTGCCCCAGTCTTGATGCAATTTCTGTCAAGGGGTATCGGGGGATCGTCTGCGTAGAAGCTGGTGGCCCCACACCCGGAAGCGGTTGTGCTGGTCGCGGCATTATCAAGACCTTTGATACTCTGGACGATTTTAATGCATTTCAGGTTTATGCCCCGGAATATGTGTTCTTCGATGTGCTTGGCGATGTGGTATGCGGTGGGTTTGCAGTTCCCGTTCGACAGGGATATGCTGATGAGGTGGTGATTGTGACCTCTGGCGAGAAAATGGCGCTATATGCCGCTGCTAATATCAAGAAGGCCTTGGACAACTTCCAGGAACGCGGTTACGCTAAGCTTCGCGGAATCGTTCTTAACTGTCGAAATGTCCCCGATGAGATTGCCATTGTTGAGGATTTTGTGCAACGGATCGGAACAGAGATCATTGGTGTTGTCCCGAGAGATTCCGACATTCAGCGAGCCGAGGAGCAAAATATGACCGTGGTCCAGATGGATTCTGAACTTCCTGTTTCTCAAACCATCATCGACATCGCCAAACGCATTATGGTACCTGTGGAGGAACAGAAGGAAGGTGCTGTATGAAAAAAGAACTATATCACCTGACGATCGCGAATCTTGACCCCGCCGCGCCGGAATTAGGCACTAAAGGAAAAGTGGTCAGTGGACCCTGCCTTCATTACAGCGCACCCAGTGCGGGAGGATGGGGAATTGTCCGAACCGCGATGCTGGTACCGGAAAGTGTATTGTTGTTCGTGGCGCCGCATGGTTGTGGCCGACATGGCTCCGTTTCCAGCATACAGCTGGGATTGCGCAGCCGCATTCGTTACATGGATATTACCGAGGAAGATTTGGTCTTGGGTAGCCATATGGACCGCATTCCTGCTGTTGTAGAAGACATTCTGAGTTGTCTATCGAAGCGTCCTCCTGCATTCTTTATCTGTGCCTCCTGCATCGATGATTTATTGGCCTCTGATTACAAAAATCTGTGTCGCCGTCTAACTGAACGGTATGGGATGCCCTTTGTGGATTGCCACATGAATCCCATCACAGCCAATAGCAGTATGCCGCCAGCTCTGAATATACAGCGCAGTCTTTATGATTTTCTCTGTAAGGAGAAGAATACGCGTGTTCCCAAAGACACGCTCAATGTGATTGGACACTTTTCGCCTATTAATCCGAACGGTGAGTTTTTCTCCCTGATGAATGAGGCGGGGTTCGAAAAGGTGCTTCAGCTCAGCGCTTGCCAGACCTTTGAGCAGTTTATGGAAATGCGACATAGCAGTCACAATTTGCTCATCAAGCCCTTTGGTCGGGTCGCCTGCCAGGAGATGGAGCGTCATCTGGGTATTCCCTGGCATAAAGAGTTCATCCGCTACCATCCGGAAGGGATCCGCCGTGGCTATGAAGGGCTGGAAGCCTTCCTGGAACGAAAAGTTTCCTGGCAGTCCTGCTACGAGAGTTGCATGGATAGTATCTCTCAGTGGCGGAGGCGTTTGAAAGGCTTGCGGGTAGGCGTTGGAATTGGAGTTAACGGCTCTCCCTTTGAAATCGCCATGGCACTGGCTCTATGTGGAGTGGAGATCAGCTTCCTGCTCAGTGATGCTATTATGGAATATGAATGGGAATCGATCGCTCAGTTGAAGCAGAGTTTTCCCGATGTGCCAGTATATACCAGCTATCATCCGAGTATGTCTATGGCGGAAGCTGTCCCGGAAGAAGCAGATGTTACAATTGGTTTTTCCGCCTCCTATGTGTGCCCGTCTTCAAAATTGTTTACGTTGGACGCTGATGACCAACACTACGGTTTTGAAGCGTTTACTGCTCTCCTTCAGGGCGTGGAGGATGCTTTGAACAGTGATATTTCTGCCCGGGCTTTGCTCTACACCAAGGGACTTGTGGTGTAAAGCCATTTGTTTTCATAAACAATTGTTAGGAGGTTCTCTATGCGAGGTTTTTATTCGATTTTACCCACGCTGTCTCCGGATTTTTCTGGCGTATGTAGCACTCTGTTTGAATTGGGTGGTATTTTAGCTATCCATGATGCGGGTGGATGCACAGGCACTTACACTGGTTATGATGAACCTCGATGGTTTGACCAGCGCAGCCGGGTGTTTACATCTAATTTAGATGACGCCGAGGCAGTATTCGGAGATGATAGCATCTTTTTAAATAAACTTCTTTCTGCAGATGAATGGTTGGACAGCAAGTTTTTTGCACTGCTAGGTAGTCCTTCTCCTGCCGTTCTAGGAACGGATTATCGTGCTCTTGCCAAATTGGTTGAAAACAGAACAGGCAAGAAAGCAATGAGTTTTCCTACCAAAGGGACGGATTTTTACGATCGCGGCGTTTCAATGGCGCTTCTGAGGTTGGCTAAAACCTTTTTGCCTGAACACCGGACAGACGTGCTTCCTCGCTCAGTAAATCTCATTGGAGCCACTCCTTTGGACCTGACCCATCAGCGGAATGTGGATGTCCTTCGCAAGGTTTTGGAAGATGCAGGATTCACTGTTTGCTCTGTATGGGCTATGGGTAGCACTTTGGAGGAGATTAGCGGTAGTGTAAGTGCGGCCTGCAACATTGCTCTTACGGTTTCAGCCTTGCCCGTCTGCCGATACTTGGAGAGCAAGTATGCAATGTCTTGGCTGGCGGGAAGTTTCTCTGGCCGGAAACCCTTGCAACGGTTCCTGATTCAGTTGGAAAATCTCTTATCCGAGGTTCCTGTTCTGGAAGAAGAGGAGAAGACTGTTGAAAAATATGAAGGACTTTGTGCATTGGTCATCGGTGAACAGCTCTTGGCAAACAGTGTGCGGGAATCCCTAGAACTGGATAGAGAATTTACTTCCGTGGACGTTTGCACCCTGTTTGACGCAGACCAGCAGCTGATGCGTTCTGGAGATCAGGCTCATATCAGCGAAGCGCAGCTTGAAGAAAGAATTCGTTCTGGGCGCTATGATTTGGTTATCGGTGATGGCTTTTTCCGAGAATTGGATTGGGCCGACAGCCCCACCGGTTATGTGGAACTTCCTCATGTTGCAGTCTCCAGTCGCCTTGGATGGACCAGTCAGGTCTGCCCCTTTGGTAATAAGTTCCTGGAACTGCTGGATGCCGCTTTACGGGAGGGCGTGTGATGAGAAGTGCGCAACTGAGTCGAGCGAAACAATGTGCTATGGTATTGCTGTTGGCGATGGCATTGACCGGCGTGTTTCTGATTTTGTTATGTGTGGGGCGCTATTCGGTGCCTCCTTTGGAAGCCTTCCGAATTATGGGAGTAGCCCTCTTTCGGGATGGACAGGCATTGGAGGCGTTGAAGGCGGAGAATCCTTTTGGGGTTAGTGTTATTCTGGGCTCACGCCTTCCACGTCTATTGATGGGGATGATTGTTGGCGCGGGGCTTTCTGTGGCGGGAGCTACATATCAGGCTATTTTCGGGAATCCGCTGGTTAGCCCGGACATTCTGGGTGTCTCCTCCGGCGCGGGTTTTGGAGCTTCTTTAGGTATTCTCCTGTCTACCAGCACCCTCATTATTCAGGGATCCGCTTTAACGTTTGGACTGCTGGCTGTACTTATGGTTTTTCTGGTTTCAAAAGTAAATGGTCGGACGGAGTTGTTTACTCTGGTACTCTCGGGTGTTATTATTCAGGCATTGTTTGACGCACTGGTTTCCCTTATTAAATATGTTTCGGATCCCCAGGAAAAATTGCCAGCCATTACAGTTTGGTTGATGGGAAGTCTGGCCAGTTCTTCTTATAAAGATATCATCGTTTCGTGCGTGATCATCCTGCCCTGCATTGCAGTACTTCTGACGCTGCGCTGGAAAATGAATCTTCTGTCTTTGGATGAAGAAGAGGCTCGTTCGTTGGGGGTCAATGTTCATCGTCTGCGCTCTGTTGTTATCGTGCTTTCCACACTGATGACCGGTGTGACGGTTTCTCTGTGCGGTGTGATCGGATGGATCGGTTTGGTTATTCCTCATGTTGGACGGATGCTTGTTGGCAATGACCATCGTGCATTATTACCAGCCAGCGCGCTTCTTGGTGCGCTCTACCTGCTATTGATCGACACTATTGCCCGTACTGCCACCGCGGCGGAGATCCCGCTTTCCATTCTAACCGCGATCATTGGAGCGCCTTTTTTTGCGTGGATGCTACGAAAGACTTCAGGAGGTTCTACATGATTTTAGAGGTAAAAAATGGTTGCTTTTCTTACAACAGCCGGTCTATATTGTCCGATATCTCCTTCGAGCTGGAAGAGCATAAGGTCATGACGGTTCTGGGGCCAAACGGAGTTGGAAAAACCACGTTGCTCAAATGCATTATGGACTTTCTCCATTGGAAGCAAGGGGAAACCTTTATTGCGGGCCAACCCCTGCGGACTTATAAAGAAAAGGAACTTTGGCAAGTGATCAGCTATGTACCGCAGGCGAAGCGGAGCGTGTTTTCTTACCGTGTGCTCGACATGGTGGTAATGGGCCTGAACGCGAGCCAAAACTTTTTTAAGGTTCCTGATCAATCGCAGTACGATCAGGCAGAGGAGCTTCTGAACTTGCTAGGGTGTCGGAAACTTATTGACCGATACTGCAATCAGCTCTCGGGAGGAGAGCTTCAGATGGTGATGATCGCCAGAGCGCTAATTTCCAGACCTCAGCTTTTGGTGTTAGATGAGCCGGAATCCAATCTGGACATGAAAAACCAACTTCGCATTCTGGATGCCATTGAGCGTGCTTCGCGTGAAATGAACGCCGCCTGCCTGATCAACACGCATTTTCCAAATCATGCCCTTAATATATCGGATCAGACTCTAATGCTGGGACTGGGACAGAAAAAACTGTTTGGTGCGACAAAGGATTTGCTTAACGAGGAAAATATTGAGCGATTCTTTTCTGTGCGTTCCAAAATTGTTTCTTTTCAAGCAGATGGCCAGGAACACCAGAACATTTTTCCTTACCGTATTGCTTCTCACAGCAGAGGAGGTGGCATAACATGATTCCGTTTAGCTATGATTTTATGCAACCAATGTATCCGCTCCTGATCCAGCAATTTCTGGACGATTACAATCTGTCTGCCGGTGTGGCTTTAGATATTGGAACAGGACCTGGAAATCTGGCGGTTGAGCTGGCAAAAGTAACAGCAATGGACCTGATTTTGGTGGATATTGACGGAGAAGCGCTTCGGACCGCACAGAACCGCCTGTGTGAATTGGGGGTGGATAACCGAATTTCTACCCTGTGCGCTGATGTGGAAAAACTGCCTTTACGGGATAACCTGGCGGATTTTATCATGTGTCGTGGTTCTATCGGCTTTTGGCCGGTTCCCGTCCAGGGAATAACTGAAATTTATCGGGTACTGAAGCCTGGTGGATGTGCCATTGTCGGCGTGGGCGCCGGACGGTATATGCCGGAAACCATGCGCCGCAGGATCTATGGGTCCATGTCTGCTTCAGATAGAACAACTTCCCCCCGCCAATATACTCTTGAAGATTACGATGCCTTTGCCCGGCAGGCCATGCTGTCGGATTACCGCATCATTCTCGAGGATGATATATCCAAAGGGTGTTGGTTGGAAGTAAAAAAATAGAAAATTCCATCGTTTCAGGAGCTCTGTCCGACACCGATGGAGTTTTTTATTTTTTATTACAAGATAGGAGATATTGTATCAAATATCCGCGATCATGCTCGTCAGGAGAAGTGGGAACGCGCGATTGATAAATTTGTGATGACCAGTGCTGAAGAGCGGCAACAGGATAAGAATACTACAGGATGCATATCTGTACCGTTAGTGCCTGCTATCAAGGTATCCAATATCATAGAAAGCTCCGTTAGCTATGCTCACACTAAACAGTGATGTTTTGGCTCCTCGTAAAATTGCTTGGAACGGTCGTTTTGTGATCCATTCCCGTAGCGCTGAAGCCACGATTAGCAAGTTCAGAAAAGAGGGAAGAACAATAACCAAAGTGGTGCAGATGAATCCAGGTAATCCTGTTACTGACCGCTTATATATCTGGCAATATTGATCACAATGGAGACGGGAGAGTTTGGCTGAGCACGATCAAATCTATTAACACAGCCTCACTGAACTATCCGTTTCCCATGATCACGTCAGTATGCTCCTTTAAAGGCAAACACTCCGATTTTTAAAATTACACGAATAGTTTCCAATAAATCATATTCTGGGGAAGCTCTGATGTTCATTTTACTTCAAAACGTTATGGCATGAAAATTGATGGAGCTGCATATGTAACGGTGGCTTCGCAGAGCGCGTATGCAATGGCTTCTCTTTGGTATTTTAAGCGAAAAAATAAGAATTAATACAATTCGCATTGAAAAAACGCTTTTCTCGGGAATCATTTGGAGTAGGTTTTTCTGCGATGCTGATGCAGGTGACGATACTGGTATAGCAAACTGTACTTTATAATCTTGCGGCGCAGCATGGCGGAGATACATGGCAGATTATACTCGGCGTGGCATACCGGGTAGTGCCTTTTGCATTTATTCCTTTATAGGACTTTCTCAGGTATATCAGCCAGCGTTCGGAACCAATTACAATACAAAACAGTGCGACCGGGTAAAGGATATTACGAAAGTATTTGCAATCACAGCAATTTTATTAGTGTTTATTTGCTAACTGACGATTATGTTAGTACCGAAGACAATTCTCTCTATGTTTATTACAACGCCGTCCGTAGTGGAACTGGGTGTAGGGGATTTCCGTCTGTTTCTACTGTAATATATTTTATTGGGAGTCTGAACTGTGATTCTGCCTCTGATGCAGTCTCTTGGCAGAGCTACGCGAGTGTTCTGGTTATTTTTCGCCAAATAGCCATCTACAACCTGCGGCCTATCATCATGCCTTATATTGCCGGATTTGGTGTATATAGCGTATTTTCCATAACGCTTATTATTGATATGACAGTTTTTATTGTTGTGGATGGTATGATGCTAACTGAATTTAGAAGAATGGATGTTTTAAAATCTATTGGAAGATAAAAAAATTTATGGAATCATTTATACAACGTTACGAATTTTTATGGTCGAAACAAGTACATAAAAAGGATGATTGTTTTATGTGCGGAATAAAAGGTTTTAGATGATTTGGAGAGCAAGTGTAGTGCTGGTTTGGTCAATGTACAAGGAGTATTATCCCATAATAGTAGGGAAGGTTATACTGTTTTTCTTGATAATTACCAGGTTGCTCTACAAAAATTATTTTTATCTATGAAGACATTGGTATGAGTAAAAAGGTTGATATATACATAATTTTGAGATTTTATACATTTATATATTGCGCAACAAATATTATTATTAAGTATAATGATTTATAAGCGCCTTGCTTAACAAAATACTATTTTGCCACTCCATAGCCAGAGAAAGTTTCTGGGCTGGAAATGTATCTGGAATGATTCTAAAATAAAAAATTATAATTACGTATTTGCATTTAGCTTTGGGAATGCAGGATAAAATAATCCGTATAATAACTACAGACCTTATCAAATTTTTAAAAGAGCAATTGTTAAATAAAAGACTATCCTCTACAGGGATAATGAAAGGTACACTACCCTCCAATAACCCATTAGATGGTGAGTAGGCATTAAGAAAAGACTTAAAAAGCTCCGTGATAAAACTAAATTTTTGTTATATGAGGTTGTAGGCCCCTTCACTTTTTCCTTTATAGGAGTGAAGGGGCTTGTTTAGTTCCTGTTGTTCCTTGAAAACTTTATATTCAACGATTTCACTACGTTAGCTGTCTAGCGCGAATACGGCAATTGGTATAGAAAAAAAGACTTCTCTGTCAGCTTACAGGAGCTATGGTGTCCTGTTACTCTATTTATATGTGTAGATTGAGACAGAATAATTTCACTACGAAAAGTTATGCCATTTGTTAAAAAGTAATATGAAAATATAGAATTCGTCATCTTATTATGAAGATTATATAGTAGTTTGCAGAGATGCATTATTTGTTAATATTTAGTCTGAGCGATCGTTATACCGTTATTCAAGTTTTATAAATAACAGATTAGAGTAAAAAACAGGTTTTTTAAATGTTAATGAATGTGATTTTGACATATAAAAGAATCGATAATAAGTAGGAAATATAATTAGGTAGGTGGCTTATTTATATAGTAGTTAAAAAAGTTTAATTTGAGCTCCTTACCTTATTTGTAATGATTGGTCATTTTTCATACATTGGATTTAGTAGATAAAAAACATGAAGAACAGGTTTTACTGACATGGTCATAAAGAACAGATCTCCTTGAGTACAGCTGATGTACGGGAAGTTTGATATGTTGGTTTTTCGCTGCTTCTGTTAGATATAGAGATGTCTAATGTTTGAAAATTGAATGTATTTAAAACAGACAAAAGATAAGAAAAAAAGGCAGGAATCCAGGGCTGATAATTTACTCAATCAGCATTTTCTTTGCATTTTTGCTCAAAATACCAGGTGTCGTTCACCTCCGGATTTGTTCTTCATTTCATATTTTAAGAATTGGAGGACAAGCCCTATGGCGGAAGAAAGGAATTATACCATTATTGTACAGAGAGAACGTGTGGAAGTGAGCAGAGAAGTTTATTATGCCTATCATAAAGCCCGTGAGGCGGAACGATATCAGAATCGTGTCATCCGGCAGATCGAGATGTCGCTGGAACGGTTCCAGGAGGAAGGGGTGAACACGGAATACCGTGTGGTCCGTTCGGCTCCGGGAATTGAGGAGGAAATGATCCGGGCCGAAGATAACCGCAGACTGTATCAGGCGCTGGAAGAACTGAACGTAGAAGAACGGCTGTTGATTGATGCTTTGTTCTTTTCTGGGATTACGGAAGGCGAACTGGCAGCCCGTCTCGGAGTTACCCAGCAGGCAGTGAGTAAGCGGAAGAAACGGCTTCTGAGAAAGCTCCGTGAAAAAATAGAATAAATTTTTTGTTTTCTGAGGTTGTGGGCCCCTTCACTTTTTCCTTTATAGGAGTGAAGGGGCTTATTCAGTCCCCGTTGTTCTTTGAAAACTTTATATCCAGCGATTACGATACGTTAGTTGTCCAGCGCGAAAGCGAAAGCGGCATAGAAAGATACGCCACGACCACCTGCAGGATCTCTAGTGTCCTGTTAATCTTATCATATCGAAGGTGCAGAGCGGTTTTTTCTGTTCTTTAAATGGCCCGTGGCCGGGCCATACCGCCATGACCTGGGCAGCCTATGATGATACTTCCGTCTAGTCACAGCCCCTCTTGACCGAGGGATCACGCAATGAGGGCGGCAGCCGGAGATCCCGGCTGAGGCAGCAAAAGAAGCTGTGCCTATGACGGCCTTGCCAGGGCTGGTTGTAATCGACTGCCAGGCTCCGGGGAGGTGTGCCGAATAGGAGCATAAAGTATTTAATAAAAATGAAATGAAGAACAAGTACGTTTTTATATTGTGTGGCGGCAGCTGTATCTTAAGCGCCGCCATCAGATATATTTTTACTGAAACGCTGAATCTTTGTCAGATTGGCAAAGCGTACTTATTAGATATGGTGATAGCTGTTTTATGATAAGCCAGATATGATGTGGTACAGAAAGAATAGACCATCAGAGGAGGAAGCGATCATGAGAAATGATAGCAAAAAGACAGTAGCAATGTATATCCGATTTGGGAGAGCAGAATCGGTCCATCACAACCCTTGCAAGCATGACAGCATCGACTGGAAACAGCAGTGAGAGGATTACCAAAAGGAGCAGGAAAACTATCCCTTGAGTAAAGTCTGGTTTTAAAAGAGAACGGGATAAAACTACATAGAGTTTCATCCCCTTGCTAAATACAAGTGAGGGGATTTTTTGTTTTCAGAAAAACAGACATGAGAGAGGATAACCAAAGTGAATATTTTAAGAGGCGATTTATACTATGCAGACCTGACACCGGTAACCGGCAGCGAACAGGGCGGCATAAGGCCGGTGCTGATGATCCAGAATGACATGGGCAACCGGTTCAGCCCAACCGTGATCGTAGCGGCCGTAACTAGCAGACAGGACAAGCATCCGCTGCCGACTCATGTCCTAATCAGTCCAAGCCACTGCGGCCTGAAAGAACATTCCGTTGTACTGTTAGAGCAGATCCGGACCATTGACCGTGTCCGCCTGAGAGAGTGCATAGGCCGGTTACCGGAAGAGGATATGGAGCAGGTAGATCATGCGCTGCGGATCAGCATCGGCCTTAGTTAGACGGAAAACAACGAAACCACAGAAAGAGCCGAGCCGTATATATATTTAAAGTTCGATTGAACGTTGTAGTCCAGAATAGGAGGGAGAGGATCTTATGAACGAAAAGCAAAAAGCATGGGTATATACCCGGATCGATGCACCGGAGGACCGGTATGGGAGCTTGAAGCGGCAGGACCAGAAGCTAACCGAATATGCCTCCCGCATGGGGTGGGAGGTAGTCGGTCATTCCCAGGACATTGGTTCCTGCCGGGATATGAACCGGCTCGGACTCCAGGCATTGACCGATGCGGTATCACAAGGGGGTGTGAATATCCTGGTGGTGAGCGGTCCCGACCGTCTGAGTCGCAATGCAAAGGACATCATTGTCTATGCAGAGTTTTTACAGAACTTTGGTGT
This sequence comes from Hungatella sp. SB206, assembly GCF_051132295.1. NCBI lineage: Bacteria > Bacillati > Bacillota > Clostridia > Lachnospirales > Lachnospiraceae > Hungatella > Hungatella sp. SB206. The sequence continues at coordinate 3,304,280 of NZ_CP096603.1, forward strand.
GGAGGCTTATTCGCCGAAACAGGGGAAGATTGAAGTGCTTTGCACTTCTGTGTTAAAGGACTCGGCATTAGCGGTACCGGAAGATAGTCCGAATTTATCCATTCATTAGGAGGCAGGCCATGGAACAGAAGAAAGAAACGAACGAGGTCCGGTATAGTGTGGCCCGGAAATGCTTTGCACTTCTGTGCTAAAGGATTCGGCATTAGCGATACCGGAATACGGTCTGAATTTATCCATTCATTAGGAGGCAGACCCATGGGACAGAAGAAAGAAACAAACGAAGTCCGGTACAGTATAGCACGGAAACTGCTGAATTTGATGCTGGAAAATGGCTTTATTTCAGAGGAGGAATACAAAAAAATCGATGCCTTGAATCGGGAAACATTTTCTCCGGAATTGTCGAAAGTATATGGGTAAAAACACTGGATATATCTGAAAACTTGTGGTATTGTGTGGTGCTAACAGGAGAACAAAGAAAGGAAGGAGAGAAGCCTATGGAGAAGAAGGTTGTAAAGAAAATCATAAAAATCGAGCCTGTTAGCAGCGGTTCCGCCGCCAATGCGGTGGAAGTCAAACGTGTCTGCGCCTACTGCCGCGTCAGTACGAACTCAGCGGACCAAAAGAATTCCTTTGAAGCCCAGGTAGACTATTATACCCGGCTGATTGGAGAGAAGGAGGGCTGGGTGCTGGCCGGTATCTATGCAGACGAAGCCAGGACCGGCACAAAGCTGTACCGGAGAGATGACTTCCAGCAGATGATGGAGGACTGCCGGCAGGGAAAAATTGATTTGATCCTGACAAAATCCGTGACCCGGTTTGCCAGAAACACGTTGGACAGCATCAAAGCTATCCGGGAACTGAAGGCCCTTGGGATAGGCGTTTACTTTGAGAAGGAGAGGGTCAACACCCTTATGGAAAAGAGCGAACAGATGATAACCATCTTGAGCTCTATCGCCCAGGGAGAATCCGAGAGTATTTCCACCAATAATAAGTGGTCGGTAGTACGGAGATTCCGAAATGGTACATTCATTATAAGCAGTCCACCGTATGGTTATGAGAATAATGAGTATGGAGAGCTGGTTATCAAAAAAGAAGAGGCAGAGATCGTGCGCTGGATTTTTGATGAATACCTGGGAGGAAAAGGGTCCTACACCATTGCCGCAGAACTGGAAACAGCAGGGATTCCCACGATCCGTGGAGCAAAGGAATGGCTGGACAGTGTGGTAAAGGGGATTCTTCAGAACTGTGCATATGAAGGGGATCTGCTGCTTCAGAAAACCTATACGACCGATGGAGTCCCATTCACTCGCAAAAACAATCGGGGAGAATTGCCCCAGTATCTGATAGCGGATGACCATGAGCCCATCATTACCAGAGAGGAGGCTGCGGCTATCCGCCAGATTTATGAGTATCGGAGGGAACAGCAGTGTGTGGAGGATACCAGTGTATATCAGAAGCGGTATGCATTCAGCAGCCGGATTCTCTGCGGGGAGTGTGGGACAAAATTTCGCAGGCAGAAAATCTACATCGGAAAGCCATATGAAAAAATCCAGTGGTGTTGCTACCAGCATATTAAAGACAGTAAGAAATGCAGCCAGAAGGCAGTCCGTGAGGACGTCATCCAGGCTGCATTTCTTAGGCTCTGGAACCGGCTAGCCAGCAATTATGAGGAGATCCTGATCCCCATGCTGGCGGCGTTGAAGGCAATCCAGGGCAACCCAGAGCAAGACAGGGAAATGCAGGAGATAGAACAGAATATTCAGGAACTAAAACGGCAGGGCTATAGGCTGGGCAGGGTATTAACCGAAGGCAGCATAAGCTCTGCCATTTTTATTGAGAGACAGAACCAGATTGAGGCACAGCTGGAAGCGGACCGGAGGCGGCTGCGGCAGCTGCAGGGGCAGAAAGCCTTTGAATGGGAGATATCCCAGACCGAATATCTGATAAGCGTCTTCCGCAACCGTCCTGCCATCCTGGAAGCGTATGACGAGGAACTCTTCCTACTGCTGGTGGAACGTATCACAGTGCTGCCCGGACGCCGGCTGGTATTCCGTCTGAAGAATGGTCTGGAACTGGAAGAAAATGAACAGGAGGTGAGCTAAGTATGAGACAACGCCATATGCCGCTGGGGTATCGGATGGCGGAAGGAAAAATAGTAATTGATCCAGAAACGGCAGAGATTATAAATCGAATCTTCCAGGAGTATTCAGAAGGAGCTTCCCTGTACCAGCTTGCGAGAAAACTTACAGAACAGGGGGCACTCAATGCAAACCATAAGCCGGTGTGGAATCATGGGACGGTTGGAAAAATCCTGGAGAATCGAAAGTATCTGGGAGACGAATTTTATCCAACAATGATAGAACTAGAACTGTTCACCCAGGTACAGGAGCGCAGGAAAGAAAAGAGCAGGGAGCTGGGGCGTGTCATGCAGCCTAACAGCTTCGGGAATCGCTCTATGTTCGCAGGCAGTCTGATCTGCGGAGTCTGCGGGCAGCCCTACCGCCGGTACGTGGAGCACTGCGGACAGCCGGGAGAAAAAATCGTCTGGAAATGTAAGCACTACATAAATGAAAACAGGGTGTGCTGCCGGAACATATTCCTGGTAGACAGCCAGATCATCCAAGCATTTATGGAACTGATGAGAGGGGTGAAGGAGGGGAGGTTCCAGATAGAGCCGGAAACCATCGTGCAGGGCCTGCCATATAGCCGTGAGGCGGCAGAACTGACCAGAAAGCTGCAGGAATTGGAGGAAAAGCCGGAGTATCCATCCGAGGAGATGGTACGGCTGATTTATGAGCGGGCCAGATTACAGTACCGGGTGTCCAGAATTCAGGACCAGAATTACCAGACAGAAAAACTGAAAACAGTCCTGGAAGAAAATCCACTCCAAAAAGAATTTAATAGTGAACTTTTTAAGGCAACGATACATCGGATTACCGTTCACAAGGACAGACGGTTCGAATATGAATTAATGAATGGTGTAAAAATTGAGCTTCCTATCCAGGAAGCAGCAGAAGGGAGGAAACCGGATGAGACGGGCCAGAACAGCAACCGTTGTAAAGAAAAACATCTCTGTAATTCCAGCCAATCCGGAATTCAGCCGTGATACAAGGGCTCAATATAAGCGGCTGCGGGTAGCCGCCTACTGCCGGGTCAGTACCTTGCAGGAACAGCAGGAGACCAGCTATGAAGCACAGGTGAATTATTATACAGAAAAAATCAACAGCAACCCGGAATGGGTGTTTGCAGGAATCTATGCAGATGACGGGAAGAGCGCCACCATGACCCGTAAGCGGAATGACTTTCAAGCAATGATTGATGACTGTATGGCAGGGAAAATTGATATGGTCATCACAAAATCCATCAGCCGCTTTGCCAGGAACACGGTAGACTCCCTTACCCATATCCGAAAATTAAAGGCAAAGAATATTGCCGTGTATTTCGAGAAGGAGAACATCAATACCCTGGGGGATGGCGGGGAAATGCTGATTACCATCCTTAGCAGCCAGGCCCAGGAGGAAAGCCGGAACTTAAGTGAAAATGTCCACTGGGGGTATGTGAGGCAGTTTGAAAACGGAGTGGTGTATGTAAATCACAATAAATTTCTGGGATACACCAAGGATGAAGAAGGAAATCTGGTCATCGTGCCGGATGAGGCAAAGCTGGTCCGCAGAATCTTCCGATTATACCTGGAAGGAAACAGCATTAACAAAATTGCAGAGACGCTTACAAAGGAAGGAATTCGGACTGTGACAGGAAACACCGTGTGGCATGCCACGGTGATTTCCAAAATGCTGATGAATGAAAAATATATGGGGGATGCGCTGCTGCAAAAAACCTATACCGTGGATTTCCTGGAAAAGAAGAGGGCGGTCAATAAAGGAATCGTACCGCAGTATTACATCGAGGGCAACCATGAAGCGATTATCCCTCGGGAACTGTTTTACCAGGTACAGGAGGAACGGGCCCGCCGGGCGAATGTTTACCGCCCGGCAAAAAAGAAGGGAACCACCATCCGGGGAAAATACAGTTCCAAGTATGTGCTGGCCGACATCATGTACTGCAAAGAGTGCGGACAGCCTTACCGCAGGCAGGTATGGGTGAACGGCGGTACAAAGAAGCCGGTGTGGCGCTGTTACAGCCGCTTGAAGAGCGGAACCAAGAAGTGTAAACATTCCCCCAGCCTGGAAGAAAAAGCGCTCCACGAAGCGATTATGGAGGCCATCAACTCCGTGGTAAAGGATGAAGGGGAGTTCATCGATGCCTTCCGGGATAATGTCATCCGGATCCTGGGCAGCTACTCGGACAACGTGGAGCCAACCGAATATGATGAGAAGATCGATGCACTGCAGAAACAGATGCTGGCCCTAATCGAGGATAGTGCTAAAACGGAGAGCGCCGATGAGGAGTTCGACCGGGCGTATCGGGAGATCACGGACCAGATCCGGGCCTTCAAGAAAAAGAGGACAGAGCTGAGCCGGGAAAAGCAGCTGGCCGAAGCCTACGACCAGAGAGTGGAAGGTATGGGTCAGTACATCCAAAAGACCAACTACCTAAAACGCCAGTTTGATGACGAACTGGTCAGGCGACTGATTAAGGCCATCATGGTAATCAGCGAAGATAAGATTGAAATACAGTTCCACTCAGGGATTGTGATGACCCAGAGAATCAATGAATATGACTAAGACCGGCGGCAGAATCAACGGATTCCTGCCTGCCGGGATCCTGACAGTGGCAAGAATAAAGTCCCCAGACACCGTGTGATATCCTTATCACAGCTGGGGGTTTTATTGTTGGTATTACAGGGAGGAGTAAGAACGATAGACGGGGAGGAACAGCGGAATGATATCGGAAGAGCTGAAAAAGATGTTTGAAGGGCGGATTGCGATGCAGGATATGCATTATGTGGGGAAAGCCTGCTATGGGAGACTGGAGGAGAATCTCAGAGGGAAGATTGAGCTGGGACAGGGCTTTATGGACAGTGGGTATACCAGGCTTACCGTCTCAGTGCTGGAGCGGACCAATGGGCTGGTGGATCAGATGAAGTTTTTGATCAGTGATGTGACTGGTCTGAAACAAGAAACGGAAGGGGAACGGATGGCAGGGCCAGAACTGAGATCGTATAAAGATTCTGTCTGGTGGAATTGTGAGATGGAAGAGGAGGACTACCAGAAGATAGCGGAGGTGGTCAATGGATATCTGTCTCTGTTTCAGTCGGAAGAACTGGTTCAGGGACAGAAGGAGGACGAGTCTCAGGGGCAGGAAGTACAGTCGGGAGCGCTGCCGGGTAATATCCTTACTTAAATCATCGGAACCATGTTTAATATAGAAGGAATAAGGAAGGGAGCGGGGCTTAAATGGAAGTGTTTGTGAAGCGTGAAAACTGGGATGGCGGAATTTGGATGAAGCTGCCGGCTTCGGAGGAACAGGCAGAACAGGTCCAGGAGGAACTGGCCGGGTACCATCCTTCCAGGATGATTCCATTCATAGGAGATGTGAAAGCGCCGGTGTCCGGTCTGGCACATCTGTTAATTGGAGAATTTGTGTTTCAGGATTCAAACCTTGGACAGTTAAACTACCTTGCCGCAAAGATTGGTTCCTGGACGGAACAGGAGCGGGCTGTCTTCGAGACTGTGCTGCAGAATGAAAAGCCGGATTCTTTGATACGGATTGTGGAGGTAATGGAGCATTTAGACCAGTACGAATGCCATCCAGAGATAAAATCCCTAGAACAGTATGGACATGATCTGTTTGAGCGGGAAGGGAGAACGCTGCCGGTGGAACTGACCGGCTATTTTGATTATGAGGCGTATGGCCGTTTCCATATGAAAGCCAGTGAGAGGTTGACAGATGAGGGGCTTATTACAAGAATCAAGGCACCAAAACCGGAAGTAGGAAAGACGCAGAATCCAGAAGTGGTGCAGCCTGGGACAGCAGTATTCCGGGTGTATCTGGTATTTGATAAGAAGTATCCGGAAAAGAACTGTTATTATTTCCCTATGACGGAGAAACAGCTGGAGGCCCTTGAGGAGAAATGCAGAATATATGACGTTTATGAGGTGGCAGACTATCTCAGCAATATCTGGGAGTTGGATCAGTTCTTACCTCCACGGCTCACATTTAGGGAGCTGAACCAGATTGCAATGGAGATACAGAACTTGGCGGATAAAACCACTGTGTCGAGAAAGAAACTTCTGGCTTCACTAGAAGCTGAGGTTCCAAGGGATGCAGATGCAGCAAGTCAGATTATTCGTAATTATAAGGACTATGAATTCCTCCCGGTTCAGGAGTTGTCAGCGGAGTGCTATGCAAAGTATCTGCTGAATTTACATCAGATTTATATCGAGAAGGAACTGGAACCATATGTCCGTCTCGAAGAATTTGGTTTGCAGAAAATGAAAGCGAATGGGCCGGTGGAGACAACATTTGGCACGCTCATCTATAAGGGACATCCGATACAGGAACTGAGTCCGTCTGTTCATGAATTCCGCCTATACAATTCATTGGCTGTAACCGCCTATTGGAGTGGAAGTGAATCCTTTGTGCCGGAGCTTTTAAGAGGGAAGGAACTTCTCTCGTATGAAAACATGATCCGGGAAAAGATTCAGGCCAGCTTAAAAAGCTACCCCGAGAAAGGTCTGGCGGAATATCTGTTTTCTGAACTGCTTAAAAAACGGGTTGCATCTATGACGCCAGATGTAGAGGCATATGCCGGCAGCCTTTGGGGTGTGCTTACAGTAAGAACATACGGAGAATTAAATGACCGGGAGTTGGCGGCTGTGATGGAAGAGTGGAAGGCGATGGCAGATAGCGGCTGGGGAGAAGAACTGTTTTACCGGCCTATTCAGACGGAGATGGGTGAGATTTATATTGGGTTCTGGGATACAGACAATAATGACAACCTGTTTATAAAAACAGAGGAGGAGTTTCGGCGGGACTACCTGGGCGGAAGTCAGATTGGGCAGGAGCTGCAGCTTTAAAAGTAAGTCTTTGAATACAAGTTTTCAATGCAAGCCCAGAACAGTGGTTAAGCACGAAAAGAACAAATGTTCTGAAAACATATTGCGCTATCATGTCTGCTCCTGTATAATAGCAGTAGAACGAGGAGGCGTCAGATTAGATGATTCGGTTATTTGAGTTTCGGGATTTGGATAGGATTATGGAGATTTGGCTGGAGGGAAACTTAAATGCTCATCCATTTATAAAAGAGGAGTATTGGAGACAGAATTTCGAGACAGTCCGCTCCGTGCTGCCAAATGCAGAGGTGTATGTGTTTGAGGAAGACGGGGAGGTCCAAGGCTTCATTGGCATGGACGCAGAGTATATTGCCGGAATATTTGTAGCGGAGGGACACCGGGGGCAGGGGATCGGCCATCAGCTGATTTCAGAGGTAAAGAGGAAAAAGCGCCTGTCATTGCATGTATATGAGAAGAATACAGGCGCTGTGGCATTTTATCAGGCGGAAGGATTCCGTGTTGAAAACAGCATGACAGAGAAAGGAACTGGGGAGCAGGAGTACCTGATGGTGTTTCATGAGGACAGCGAATTAAATGAGGGAACATAGCTTGATAAGGTGGATGAAATAACTTTTTGGGCAGTTACTTATAAATTGTCATTTATTATGAAGGAGGAGTTACAAAATGTCTAAATATAATTTCTACTATGATGAGTCTGAGCATAGTCGAAAAATCAACTATCAGACAGTAAGTGCCTCTAATTATTATGATAATTTCGTAACCATGATTGTAGGATGGTCAGCCGAGAAGGATGATATTCTGCAACGGCATGCTTCTTTTGAGGCTAAGTACGCAGATAGAAAAGATCGTAATGGTGAAATCAAAAGTACGATGTTTCAGCAAAAACAATTTAAGTATGGTTTTGCCTCCCTTAATAAGCAGAATGCTCAGTTTATAAATGATTTTCTGTCGCTTTTTGACGAGGAAATTCATATTTACTTTTCTGTTTCCAGCAAGATCGAATACCTTATGTTGCAGGTTTTTCAAGGGTACGAGAACAGTTTTCTCTTTGATGCAGACTTTATGAAGTATTCCATTACAAAGGCTCTCGTTATATATCACCCGAGGGAAATCATTAAATGCCTCTACGAATCACCCAAAGACTTTTTAGAGGAACTAAAGAAGTTTTTCCGAGATAGGGTTGAATTTAATAAAAACGATTTGGAATTGAAACAAGCAGAGACGACGGCATTTCAAGAAATTTTACTCGTATTAGATGAAATTTCAGATGCTCCAGAGCTTGATTGGGATTATCATATGCCTTTTGATGGGGTCTATAAGTATCTACAGGAGAAAAATTTACAGAACTATTCACTTATTATTGATAAAGAAGGTAAAGCGGAGGAAGAAAGCAAAACTCTAAAGTCTGCCCGTGAAATAGGACTGGATAATTCAGATGAAGCCGGTTCTATGGAACATTCAGGTCTTCGTATGGCAGATATGATGGCGGGAATAATTTCTAAGCTGTTGAAGGGGTTATGCGATTCCTTACGATACCAATCTCTTGATGAAAGCACCAACAAAAAGATTCTGGACGTAGGTTGGTTTTGCTTGAGTGAAGTTCAATTAGAGCTTTACAAAAAGCTATATCGTCTTATTTGCGAATGGCAACCAGCTTGGTACAAATCGTACTCTGGCATTTATTCTGATAATTTGGTTGTATTCAATGCTTTGCTTAATTTTATGAACCATTTTGAATCTGTCGAACAGATCCGGGCTGATATAGATATGCAGGGCGAATACTTTAATGCGTTTGCTTGTGAGCAGTTGGCAAGGTATTTTGAGCGGAGAAGATGCAAACTGCCCATTGAGCCTGTAATTCCCTTTGATGAAGAATCATATTTGAACTCAAGGGGTGGGAAGGTATATTTTGATTCGGTGAACCAACTTCTTTTGCCGTTGCATGAAGGTTCTCAGACTTTTGATGTATTATCGGTTGGGGTGGATCAGAAATTCACTCCAATAATAACAATTCTAAAAGATGGAGAATCTGAGTGCTTTCGACTTCCAAATGAACTAAGTGAGTGGGTTTGTAGTGTTGTTGGAATGGCTGCCAGGGGAATGAACCTTTTCCCTACCAAAGTGACTTTTTCTAATATTAATGGAAGATATTATGTGGATATACTTTGAATATAAGGCAAAAAAAGAAGAAAAGAAAAAAGCAAAGGAAGATAATGAAAAGAAATTCTATAACTTCCAGTTATAGAAAAGGGAGATGTTATCGGATCAACCATTTTTGAAACATACCATAAGGCTTCTAAATATGCGGGAGGTGGCATTATGGCAACCTGGAATCCATGGCACGGATGTAGAAAAGTAAGTTCGGGGTGTCTGAACTGCTATGTGTACCGCAGAGACGCCGAATTTGGAAAAGACAGCAGCATCATAGCCAGGACATCCAGCTTTGCTCTGCCGGTAAAGCGGAATCGAAAAGGTATATATAAATTACAGCCGGACGAGGGGGCCGTGTATACTTGCATGACCTCAGACTTTTTTGTAGAAGAAGCGGATGAATGGCGGCCTGAAGCATGGAAGATGATTCGGGAGAGGGATGACCTGCATTTTGTAATCATTACAAAACGAATCCATCGATTCCAGGTTGGACTTCCAAAAGACTGGGGAGAAGGATATGACAATGTAACAATCTGCTGTACCTGTGAGAATCAGAATATGGCCGACTATCGGCTCCCCATTTTTCTGAATTTACCAATCAGACACCGGACGATTATTCATGAACCAATGCTGGAATGGATTGAGATTCGTAGGTATCTGGCAACCGGATTAATTGAACAAGTTACTTGTGGCGGGGAGTCTGGCCCAGAGGCCAGGATTTGTGATTACGCATGGATCTTAGAAATCATGCAGCAGTGTGTGGAGTATGATATTCCTTTCTGGTTCAAACAGACAGGTGCTAAATTCAAAAAAGGAAACCGTATCTATCATATTGAGCGGAAAGACCAGATGCACCAAGCGGAAAAGGCTGGGGTGAATTACAGATACGAAAGAAATAATTAAATAAGAGATACAAGCTTGCATAAATTTAAGGAGTAATTAAGCATCATAATACATAATAAAAATGACCGATAAAATTGGACTTGACTGGTCATTTTTGTTAATTACAAGCTAGAAGGCTGTTATGATAGGGCGTTGGTTAGTAAACGTTGTTTATCGTAATAGCCTTTATTTTATTTGTTCGAAAAAAACGATTAAGAAAAAATGGCGGAGGTGGTTGATAAATATGCAGACTTGGTTCAAGAGCTAGAAACCTTACAGGGGCCGCGGATTAAATTGTAAAAAGGGACAGAGGAGGTTAAATGGTGAATTTTTTACGAATGGAGTTAAAAAAGGTGCTTGGTGTGACCCGATACAGCGAAGATGCAACATATATCGGAAGCTGTGGCTATGTGAGAGTAAATGAGGAAGTTCGTATGCGTCTGGAGTTTTCCAGATCCTCTACTACAACATATGACGGAATCGTTATGACAATGTTTAACCGAAAAGAGGGAATGATTGATACCAATGCGTTGAAATTCCGGGATATTTGGGGCAGGAAGGCGGTCAGCAATCCCAATTTCAAGGAAGGGATTATCCCGCATATTTGGGAAAACAAGGAGAAGGAGTGGTATGTCTATAAGCCGAACCAGAAGGATTACCAGATATTGGCGGATGAGATTAGTCAATATGTCGGACTGTTTCAGGAGGCAGAAATAACTCAGGGACCGCAAATTAATATGTAAATCCAGGAATATGGTGGGGCTTTGCTGTAAAGGAGGTGATGGTGTTCACTGTGTAAATAGAAAAGAGCAGATTGTTATGACAGGGAGAGACTGATGAAAATCAGTGTCTTTTTTCTTTTGCAAGAGAGACAAAAAGAAGGAGGCAGAGTTCCGGCCGGGAAAAGATATCTGACTCTTTTTTGAATGGATTTAGAACAGAAAGCGATAGAAAGGGTGAAGATGGCGTCCGAGATGTCCTTAAGACTATACGGACGCCCCTTGGTTGTAACAGACAGTGGAGGGAAAGACAGCGCAGTATGTAGGGAAATTGTCAGACGTGCCAGGATACCATTTGAGATTCATCACAACCTGACTACAGCAGATGAACCTCAGACCATTTACTATGTGAGAGATATTTTTCGCAAGTTGGAACTGGAGGGGATTACCTGCTGTGTGAATTATCCGATTTACAAAGGCCAGAGAGTTACCATGTGGTCTCTGATCCCTATGAAAAAATTCCCACCGACAAGGCTGCAGAGATATTGCTGCCAAATTTGTAAAGAGAACTCCTGCCAGGATCGCTTTATTACTACCGGTGTGCGATGGGCGGAGAGTGCGAAGAGGAAGACTAGCCGGGGAGTTTTTGAGAACTTTGTCTCGGATCCCAGTAAGAAGATTATCCTGAATAATGACAATGATGAGCAACGGATGCTGTTTGAGAACTGCACATTAAAAGGGAAAAGAACCTGCAACCCGATTGTGGACTGGCGGGACTCAGATGTGTGGGAATATATACGCAGCGAGCGTCTGGAGATTAATCCGCTTTATGATATGGGATTCTACCGAGTCGGCTGTTTGGGATGCCCTATGGCAGGGAAGAACCGTTGGACAGAGTTTCGGCTATTCCCGACCTACCAGCGGGCATATATAAGATCCTTTGGAAAAATGCTTGATGTAATTCATGCTGGCGGGGGCAAGACAAAGTGGAAGACGGCGGAGGATGTTTTTTCGTGGTGGATGGAGGAGGAGACCATCAAGGGTCAGATGAGTTTGTTTGATATTACGGAATGGAAAAATGTAAATGAAACATAGAATGAGATAACAGGAGTTGCAGCAGTCAACCTTGGGGCATGGGAATTGACACCAGCTAGACAGTAAGGTTGAAGAAATATCTGTCCCTGCATGTATACGAAAGAAACACTGGAGCAGTATCATTTTATCGAGCAGAGGGTTTTAAGGTTCAACAGAGCATGACGGAAAAAGAGATAGGTGAGAAAGAATTCCTGATGGTCTACGGAGAATCGAAACAGACAGCAGTATCATAACAAAAACGTCCAGCTTTCATATGCTCGTCAAACGCAGCCAAAGCACTGAGTATGAACTCCAACCAGTAGGAGGAGAATGGGTTTATAATGAGATGATATGAATTTATAAAGCTTTGTGGGAAAATAATCCATTCCATGTTATAATAACCTTAATATAGTTAAGTGGATTATATGCAAATCTAGTAGGTTAAAAAAGAGTAGTTTACTGGGCTACTCACCCTATATTTATGAAGGCGTTGTTTGGTAGCTTACTGTCCTCGAAGGAGATTTGCTTATTTCTATTTGACATTTACAAATCCTTTGTACACCTTTAATTTTGCTTAGCAATTTGCTTTGGAGTAGCCCCTGATATATAAATGATATATGTAGATATATGTTCCTAATGGTAGTCAAAGGACATTTGCGAATGCTACAAGAACAGGTTGTTAAAATGAATAAAAGATTATATTGAATCTGATGGTAGGCTTTAAGTTGAAATGGTACTATCAGAATATAATTATGTATGTATAGCTTTGCAATGGTGTAAGTGTTTTAAATCAATATTTATTGCTATTAAAAAGGTGGATGGAAGGAGTAAACTATGGCGAAATATACGGATGATGAGATACGTGGTATATCGAAAATAACTTGCAAGATTGCTGGTGAATATTTGGGGATATCATCAATGGCAGTAAGCATTGGTATGAGAAATGGTGTTTTGCCAATTGGTTTTGCCATTCATAATGAGGAGCGTGACAGAAGATACTCAGAAAGTTGGTCATATCATATTATTGCTGAACGGTTAATTGCATATAATCATGGAAAAATAAATGAAATCCAGGTTCAGAATATCGAAAAGAACCTGACCACAATAATTGAAAAGTTTGAAGAAATGAAACAAGACCTGCTTTTTATATTAAGCGAAGACGCAGAACCGAAGAAATAGAGCTGTTTGAGTACGCGTTTTCGCTGTCCAAGTATAAAGATGAAGAGAAAAAATACGAAGGGGGGAGGAGTTGGCATGAAAGGTAAGGAAGTGATTTCCTTAACGAGGCAACAGCTTTATGATGAAGTTTGGAAACAGTCACTTGTAAAGGTTGCCCAAAAATATAATCTACACTATGGACGGTTAATTAGCAGTTTAAAACAGGCGAACGTCCCATATCCTCCTTCTGGATATTGGACAAGAGTGGATTTTGGAAAGGATGTATCAACAGATTTAGTACCTTTATCAGGTGATGTAGATGTGTCTGTAGAGTTGACGCTGGCAGGTGCTGTAGTAACCAGAAAACGGAAGAAAAGCTTTGTAGAGGAAGAAAAAGTTGAAAAAGCAGTACAGCCAGAAGAGAGATGTATAGAAGCGATGGAGAGGCTTAAAGAGGAAGCGCCAACTGTGATACCATTTTCTACAAATTTAGATATACCGGATACGGTTTTATACTTTTTAACGACTGATGAAAAAGCGAAGGTAATTGAAGCAATCAATAGTTTGGAAATTAAACAAAATGCTCACCTACATAAGAATTTAGTTGTATATAAGAGAGCAATAAAAGAGTATAAGGATTATCTCAAGGAACATAATTTCTCAGCAAGGAATCGAAATTATTATGATAGAGGAAAAACAGTTGAGCCACCTCGATTTATAAATGATGTTTCTGAGGATGGATTAAGCCGGGCTATTTTAATTATGGATGTCATATTTAAAACAGTAGAAAAACTGGGAGGAGAGGTGCAGCAAGACTTGTCTGTAAAGATACGACAAGATGTTGTGCATTTTAAGTTTGCAGAGGCCCAGGATAAGGTACCCCATGAAATAACAAAGCAGGAGGCAAAAGAATTACTGGAGTATAAAGAGGCCAAACGATATAAAAGATATGCAAGCGAACCTAAAATAAAAAAATACGATAATGTATACAATGGTAAGCTTCGTATTGTGTTTGACGACAGCTCGTATATTAAAGATAGTGTAGAGTTAAAATTAGAGGAGCACTTGGATGAAATAATAATTCGTCTTTATGAAATTTCCAATGTACACAGAATCGAACGGGAAAAGAGAGAAGAGCAGCATCGTTTATATTTGGAGGCGAAACTCCGTGAAGAGGAAGTGAAAGAAAGACGGCAGCAGGAAGCGGTAAAAACGCAGGCACTGGAGAATATAGCAAAAGATTATCGGATTGCTTGTGAGATTAGAAATTACATAACTGCAATACTGAATAAAGGAGAGCTGACCGAAGCTGATTTTGAATGGATTGAATGGGCGAAGAAGAAGGCTGATTGGTATGATCCAATTGTCGCTAGGGAAGATGAGTATTTGGGGAAAAGGGACCATTCACGGTCAGATGAAGATAAGATGATAATCAAGAAAAAACAGAGCAGTATTTATGGTTGGTAAATGTGTCATCTACTAATATTAATAATTAAAGATAATGTGAAGATTGTTAGTTATATAATAGTATCATAATGTGAAATATTATTTATAATTTTTTGAGAGAGAAGGAACAGAGATATATGGACTATATTTTAGAGTTTGATGAATTTATTCGTTCTATTAAACAAAATATAGATACAAAGTATTCATTTTTGTTGGGTGCTGGTGCATCAGTTGAATCAGGGATACCTTGTGCTAGCGAATGTATTTGGGAATGGAAAAGAGATATATTCATTTCTCAAAATCCTACATTGGCAGAAATGCATAATAATATCAAATCACAAAATATAAAACGGTCAATCCAAAATTGGTTAGATAATCAGGGTACATATCCTAAAGAAGGCGAAGATATTGAATACTCTTATTATATTGAGAAAGCATTTAGAATTCCAGACGATAGAAGAAAATATTTTGAACGAAACATAACAGGAAAGACGCCAAGTTTGGGATATCATATATTATGTTTGTTAGCAGAGCGAGAGATAATTAAAAGTGTTTGGACTACCAATTTTGATGGCTTAATTATTAAAGCTGCGCATAAATATCAACTAGTTCCTATTGAGGTTACGTTGGAATCACAAGACAGGATATATCGTACTGATGCTAATAAGGAGTTGCTATGTATTGCTCTACATGGCGATTACAAATATGGTCCTCTAAAAAACAGTAAAGAGGAATTAGATAGCCAGAGTGATATTTTTGTTAATGCCTTATCATTTGAAGCATCAAAACGTTATTTTGTTGTAATGGGGTATAGCGGAAGAGATAAATCACTAATGCAAGCAATAGAGCGTAGCTTTTGTAGAAGTGGTGCTGGAAGGCTTTATTGGTGTGGATATGGTAGGAATATTGCACCAGAAGTGAGAGTTCTGATTGAGAAACTCAATTTGTATGGGCGAGAGGCGTTTTATATACCTACAGATGGTTTTGATAAAACAATGCTTAATATTGCGCATATGTGTTTTGAAGACAAGGAACTACAAGAAGAAGTTGAAAAATTAAAAGCTGATCTGGGTGCTGGGTATGAGTGTAGAACAACAACGTTTTCACCGTATAAGGAGGGTGTAAACAAAATTGTAGATACAAATGTTTATCCAATTAAATTTCCAGATAAATGTTACCAATTTGAGGTGAAAAACAGTTCAGTTATGAACCTATGGGATTATTGCAAGCAGCTGATTGATTATAACATAGTTGCAGTACCTTATAATGGAATGATTTATGCTTGGGGAAATCGAAATTCGATTAGTAACATGTGTGGCCCTAACGTTAATGGAACGATAGAACTAGTACCATTGACAAGAAAAATTTTTTTTGACAATGGCACTTTAAAAAGTATGCTTTTAAAAACATTGCTTATTGTTATTGGAAAGCATAGCAATTGTAAATATAATAGAAACAAAATATGGAGAGAGTCAAAAAAAATAAACTACACTATAAACGGAAAAAATATTGAAGCATATCAGGGCATACGGTTTTCATTATTCATGGATTGGAAGTACTCATATTTGACACTAACGCCTGCTTTTTATTATAAAGATCGAAATAATGTTAGCAAGGAAGAAAATAAAGAATTTTCGGATAGATTTATGGAACAAATATGTAAAATGCAAGCGAATAAGAATTATGCGGCTTATATTAAACATTGGATAAATATAATTTTTCCAGATGGTAAATCGATTATTTCAATGTATCCATGTAATTCTGAATCAGGGTTCGAGTTTACAATTGTCAATAAAAGTCTACTTGTTGGGTTGAGATCAAGACAGGCATTACACAATCCTGATGATGATATGAAAAAAAGAATATGCATTGGAGGCGCAGAACTTGCAGATACAGAATTAAAATTTTATAATCCTGCCCAGAATGCGATGCATACAGATTTTCATCCTATGCGAGGGTTGATTAATAATAAACCGTATGATTTCTATATGAATAATAGATTGTTTAAATCAAACATATCTTTAGGAGTGATAAGCCCAGTAGGATCCGAAAAAAATTAGAGGATTTTTTGGATCGACTTAATAAAAAACACAAAGTTAATTATAATGTTGATTACGTTATTGATTATCCTGGATTTCAGTCCGTCTATGGGGTTGGACTCAGTGTTCCGCTAATTGCGGAATGGGCTCTATTAGATGATAAAATGCTAAATAAAGCCAACTTATATCAGTCATGCTTGAATTTTGGTGATCAGATTAAGAAGAAGATTGAATATCTAAAATCACGTGATAGTGTAGATGTTATTATTATTTATATTCCCAAAGAGTATGAGTTATTTACTTTTTTTAATGATGGAAATATTCATTATGATTTGCATGATTATGTAAAAGCTTTTTCTGTTCAAAGACATATCTCGACACAGTTTATTAGAGAAAAAACAATTGATAGTGAGTTGGATTGTCAAATTGCCTGGGCTTTATCTCTTGCAATTTATGTAAAAGCTGGAAGAACACCTTGGATTTTAAGTGGCTTAAGAACTGACACCGCGTTCGCGGGAATAGGTTACAGTGTTGATCATATTAAAACGGATAACCAAACACTTATAGGGTGTAGTCATATTTATGGAGCAGACGGCCAAGGGCTCCGATATAAATTATCAAAAATTAAGGATGTAACATTTGATTCAAAAAATAATCCATATTTATCAGAAAATGAAGCTTATCAGTTGGGCTTAAATATTAAAGAACTATTTTTTGATTCATTTAAAACGCTTCCTCAAAGAGTGGTTATACATAAAAGGTTCCCATTCCAGAAACAAGAGATTGATGGATTAACAAAATGTTTAGGAAGTGCTGGGGTTAAAGACATTGATTTAATAGAGATAACTCTTGAAGATAGATTTCGATGTTTTGAATATGATAGAAGATTACAAATTGATGGGTACCCAGTAAGAAGAGGCGTGTGTTTTGCTATTAATGAAAATACGGCATATCTCTATACTCATGGAATAGCCCCTTCGGTAAAAAACGCTAACCTGCGATATATTCAAGGTGGAAAAAGTATACCGGCTCCTTTAAAAATTGTTAAACATTATGGTAATGGTGATCTGGCTCAAATAGCAACAGAAATATTGGGGTTATCAAAAATGAATTGGAATAGTTTTGGATTGTATTCAAAGTTACCATGTACAATTCAGTCATCCAATGCTATAGCAAGAGTTGGCTGGCTATTATCGCAGTATGAAGGTGTGGTATATGATTATAGGAATTTCATGTAGAGATTATAGTTAGTATTTGATATTTCAAAAAATTATGATATAGTTATTACATAGGAGAATTTATATTCGTTAGTGTTACTGCAACGATGTACTATAATGTTAGGGGGATATCCCTCTGACTATCTCACTTTACTATATGTGAATTATAATAATCACAATGTGGGCATGGATAAGGTAGAATTCTCCTATTTTATTTGGAGGAAGTTATGCTTGAAGAACCTAATATGGTAAGAGAAAAATTCTTTAATATGAAAAGCCGCGAAGATGTGGCTGACATATTGGGTATAAAAGAAAAAAGTTTAAGATATTTTTTATATAGCATAAAACCAGATAATATGTATGTCGAGTTTTCAATCTCAAAAAAGAATGGCGGGGAAAGAGTTATTTGTGCGCCAAATGATAAACTCAAAGCTATTCAAAGGAAATTAGCAGTTATATTGAATATGGTATATAAAACGAAGCCAGCAGCTCATGGATTTGTTTTGGACAAAAATGTGGCGACTAATGCCAAAGGACATGTAAAAAAGAAGTATGTTTTCAACATTGATTTGGAAAATTTCTTTGACCAAATTCATTTTGGTAGAGTCAGAGGTATGCTAATGAAGCCGCCATATAATTTGGGTGAAGAAGCTGCCTTAGTTATTTCGCAAATTGCTTGTTATAAAGGAAAACTTCCTCAAGGAGCCCCTACATCACCAATTTTAACAAATATGGTATGTGCACCGTTAGATACTCAATTGACTAAGCTGGCAAAGAAATATAATTTGCAATATAGTAGATATGCAGACGATATTACATTTTCAACATATAAAGCTGATTTTCCAGTGGAAATTGCTTATGTGGATTTTAATGGGGTTCATGTGGGCACTGTCTTGGAAGAACTTATTAAAAAAAATAATTTTTTGATAAATTACAATAAGGTTAGAATATCTGATTATCGACAGAGACAGATAGTAACCGGTTTAGTTGTTAATCAATTTGTTAATTTGAGACGAGATTATATAAAGGAAATTAGGGCATTATTATATAGCTGTAAAGTTAAAGGTCTTTTAGAGTCTGCGAAGCTATATGTTGAGAAAGGAAAATGCAAAAATCCTAAAATTATTGAAGCGGTCAATTCAGGAAAGAGTGAAAAAGAAGATGAGATTATTAATTGGTTTTTACAAGTATTAAAAGGGAAAATTGAATATATAAAAAGTATTAGGGGAGATAATAATCCTACCTATCTTAAATATGCTTCTGAGTTGAATCGAGTTTCGGGCAAAATATTCTTTCGTGTAGATGAATACTTGGATTTTATAAAGCAGATAGAAAAATCTGTATTCATAATTGAAATTAATGCTCTTGATGATTACATACAAGGCAGTGGTTTTTTGCTTGATCCGGACTTACTTCTTACTAATCACCATGTAACAAAAAAAGAAGGCTTCTATAAGGTAACAACTTTTAAAGAAGACCAAATAGGCATTATATCTAATGATATTAAGTTCCTAAAAAGAAATGAGAATATAGATTATGCTTGTTATAATGGGTTTGGTAGAGAAGATTTAATTCCATGGGAGTTGGGGGATTCGGATGATATAAAAATAGGTAGTAAAATTATTATGATTGGCTATCCCGATTATAATTTAGGAAATACACCAGATGTTCAAACTGTATATGTTACTGGAGAGCGAACTTTTATGGGACAAAAGTTAATAACAGTAAGTGGCAGAATTGTGCATGGCGCAAGTGGGGGTGTTGTATTAAACGAAGAGCATAAGGTGATTGGAATGATAAGGTGTGGTGTTGTGTCTTATTGTGAAACTGATACAACTAATAACCACGGTTTTATACCTATAAATGACATTATGAAAGATATAAAGAGTTAATAATGATGCGGAATTGTGGTTCGGAAGGGAAATAGAGGGATTTAACCACAAGATATAGTGGTTTTGGCGAAAAATCGAGAAAAAAATCGGGCAAAAAATGGCCGATTTTGACCCCGATTTTTTGGCCTTTTCATAGATGTGAGATGGGGAAAAGAGGATATGAGGTAAAATTTCAGGTCAGCCAGATAAAAATGGCGGGCCTCTTTTAATAGAGTATCAAAAATAGAAACGGCTATATGTGAAAGGACAGAGAGGGGAATTTAGATGTTTAAGATTTATTTGAGCCGGACAGTGAGCCCTGGTGTAGGTATCAGTCTGCCGGCTACAATCGAAGAAATGAGAGAAGCCTATTCTCTTCTGAATGGAACGGATACAGTTCCGTTGGAAACAGCTACCACCTATGTAGAATCATCCATTCCAAATCTGCGCCAGTACCTGTATGAGGTCCCAGTGTCAGAAAAAAGATTGGAGGAACTGAACTACCTGGCCTATCGTGTGAAATGGATGGACAGCCAGGACGAGGCGGTATTCGGAACCGAGACGGAGATTGTGACAACAAAATCTGGGAAATTATGTTTGAATATGATTAGAGTTAGTATTATAAAATGTCGAATATATTTTTAAATAGGTGTTAAGAGCAAGACATTTTACACAAAATTTGATATAATGAGGAAAGTGGTTGAGGTTGAGAACAAAGTAGTAAAAGGTCTTAAAAGTAAATTAATATCCAGGGAATGCAAATTTTCGTTGTGTCGAATGGAAGTTATAATGACTATATTTCTTTAACTGATATTGCAAAATAAATAGGTGAAGATTCGGCCGCCACAATCCATAACTGAATGCGAAGCCGTTACATCATTGAATTTTTAGCACTATGGGAGACGTTACATAATCCGGATTTTTTCAATAAAAATAAAAAAGTAAACTTTGAACTATCTATCAAAGATTTAGGAGAAAAGTATATGTGGAATGATATTGAAACTACTACAGACTATTTGCATTTCTCAGTTGTATCTAAGACGGTTGCAGATTTAATAATTGAGTCAGGGGATAATCCAATATCTATAGGAATATCTGGAAGCTGGGGGGCCGGGAAATCCTCCATGGTAAAAATGATTGGTAAAGATTTGAATGACCAGTCCAGTGATAACAAATATATTTTTCTTGAATTCAATGCATGGTTATATCAGGGATATGAAGATGCGAAATCCGCCTTGCTCCAGTCGGTGACGATGAAATTGACTGAAGAAATGAAAAAACAAGGAATTGATGAAGATGGTGAGCTTGGAAAGAAATTCAAGAAATTCCTGAAACGTATTAATTGGTTTCAGGTATCAAAACTGGCATTACCTTTGTTGGCTGGCTTTATTCCAGGAGCAGCGCCTGTCGGCGTGATTGCAAATTTTGCAAATGTCATAAAAAGCAGTTGGAATAATCGTGATAAAAAGTCTGAGAACAGTGAAGCGATAGATACTGCGATTGAAGGACTGACTCCAGAATTGGAAAATCTTTTAAATGATAATGAAGAGATGTCAGAGCCGGCAACAAAGCAGATTGAGGAAATTAGGAAGGAATTTGAAGAAATACTTAAACAGCTAAAAGTGAAACTTGTTGTTTTGGTAGATGATTTAGATCGGTGCTTACCTGAAACAGCGATTTCGACTCTTGAAGCAATGAGATTATTATTATTTGTAGAGCGAACAGCCTTTATCATCGCAGCAGATGAACAGATGATAAGAAATGGAGTACGTGCCCATTTTAATGGAGTTGAATTGTCAGATGAGTTAGTTACAAGTTATTTCGATAAGTTGATTCAAGTTCCAATAAAAATACCGCATTTGGGGATTGCAGAAGTAAAAGTGTACATAGTTCTCTTGTTCATGGAATTAGAAGTTAAAAGAAACGGAGTGAGACAAGAAGCATTTTTAGAGGCGCAAAATAAATTAAGCAAGCTTTTGAATAAAGCATGGGAAGATGATGTGACAGCAGAAAAAATAGAAGGGGTTTTTGATGATGATACAGAAAGAACCATGAAGGAATATGTAGCAATTGCAGATCAATTAGCAGGTATTCTTGTAAGTGCGGATAATATTAAAGGTAATCCTAGATTAATAAAACGGTTATTAAATGCTCTTGAGATAAGAAAAAAAGTTGCAAAAATTAATGGAATGATGTTAGATTCCGGTGTGTTAATAAAGATGTTATTGTTTGAGAGATGTGCATCAGAAGGGGCATTTGATTATCTGGCTAAAGAAGTTGCAAACGCAGAGGAAGGAAAACCGGAATTTATACAAAAGTTAGAAGATAGCTTAATAAGTGGTGAAAAATATGAATTTCCAGATGTTACATGGAACAATGATTTTGTACAGAAATGGGTATTAATTGAACCGAAACTAGGTGGACTTGATTTGCGTCCACTTTTGTATCTTAGCAGAGATAAGGCGCTTTCGTTTGCTGCATATGACGAACTTTCTATTAAAGGCAAAGAATTGTTAACTGCGTTAAAGAAAGTAAAGAATGGTACATACCTTAGGGAACTTGTTGAATCAATTAAATCTCTAGGAATAAGAGAGGCTGAGAAATTGTTGAAAAGAATAATTAGTTTGGGACGTAATGAACAATGGAATGTAAATGCTTTATTTGCAGCAGTACATATTACGGAAGCTTTTCCCGAATTAGGTCGTAATTTAGCTTTGGCTTTGTGTGAGATACCGGCAAAATCTAGAAAAGCTCCCATTATTCCTGTTATTGCTGAAAAGGAATGGGCTAAAGATATGTTGAAACAATGGGCTGACGATTCAGAAACACCAGATAGTGTAAAAAGGGCCATAACACAAAATACACAAAAGAAGTAGGGGTGAAAACATATGGGAACATCAGCTTCAAGTATGGGACCAGGTGCAGGGGTTTCACTAGATCCGGAGTGGTTAGATGACATTAAGTTGCCTAATCAAGATAATGAGCAACCGGATTGTCAAAATGATGACGATAGTGAAAATGATAATCAATCTGATGAAAAAGAACCGGATGATGATGAAAAACTTGTTATTGCACCCAAATTCCGTTTTGCAAGTGCTAGACGAGGAATGGGTGAATACGTTCATTCTGGGAGTAAAGACTCTTTGAGAAAATCGCTGGGGCATTATTCTAAAACAGGAATGGGCGGAGCGAAAAATCTCTCCAAACGCATGCGTACTTCAACCAAAGCAGCTGCGAATTTCTTCCAGACATTTCAGTCCTTAAGGGATAACGAGAATTTCCCATTGGGTAAAATTTTATCAGAATTGCAAGGACGAGGTGCTAATGCGAATGAAATTATTGATACAATAATTGATAATGTATGCCCAACTGGTGGAAGCTTAGACGAAGTATCTTGTAGAGATTCAGGAAGATTTGCATTGAGCGAGTTTATGAGTCAAAATCCTGATACAGATATTAGTAAATTGACTGATGATCAGATATGGTCTCTCACCGGTACATTTCTTGGCAATGAGGCATTTAGTCGTATCCAATTGGACATAGGACAAGCTTTTGAAAAACAAGAAGTATCAGCTGTAGAACGTGTTAATCGTATGAACGAAATGAAAGATTATTTACAATCAGAAATATCATCGCAGTTAAATAGGCTTAGAAACTCTGGTAGTAAGACGATTGATATGCAGAAATTATTTCAAACAGCTATAAAAAACACGTTTGAAGTGTATGAGGTTGAAGTATGAATAAAGTGATTTGTTATCCACGATGCTGTACCCCAAAGTATTATAGTGATGATGATTATTATTTTGAAATGTTTACAGTTCCTGAACAGAAAATAAACAATGTAGGGCATGTGGGAGTACAACTATTTAAAGAATTGAGAAAATCAAAAATAGCTCCAACAGTAGAGGCATTGGATTTTACAATTATTGCTATGGCTGTAGTTGCAGCAGATAAAGCAGTATTGAGGAAAAAGAGTGCTGATGGTTGGACAAGAAAAATTGAGCTTTGCATATATTTGCATGATGCGCCTAAATGGAGACAGGAAAAAAGGAAGTTAGAGGAAATGCTTCGTTTCCTCAGCGGAGATTTTTGGGTTTTAAATATAAATGCTTTACCAGAATCGCTGGTTCCGCAGAAAAAATATGATTTAAGGCAGCAGGATTGTATTTGTTTGTTGTCAGGAGGTATGGACAGTTTAGTGGGAGCAATTGATTTGCATGAAGAAGGAAGAAATCCTTTATTTGTATCTCAAACAGTTAGGGGAGATGCTGAACATCAAAGAGAATATGCCATGCAGTTTGGAATAAATAATTTGTGCCAATGGAGCAATAATATAAAGAAAAAAGGAGAATCGGAAATTTCGACCAGAGCAAGATCAATGGTCTTTTTTGCTTTTGCATTATTGGCATCTTGTGGCATTGATTGCAATGCTCAAGGCAGGAAAGAATTATTCGTACCTGAAAATGGATATATTAGTTTGAATATGCCATTAGATCCACTTAGAACAGGTAGTCTTAGTACAAAAACAACCCATCCTGTATATATGAAAGCAATGCAGGAAATTTGGAATGATGTGGGAATAAATATTGATTTTGTATTACCATACAAATATAAAACAAAAGGTGAAGTTTTGATGGATTGTAAGAATCAGGATTTGATGAAAAAACTTATTTTTGGTTCGACAAGTTGTGGAAAATATCAACGGAAATTACAGCACTGTGGGGTCTGTGTTCCTTGTTTAGTAAGGAGAGCAGCTTTTTTGAAAAATAATTTGTGTGATGTTACAGAAGGCGGGTATTTTAAAGAAAATTTACAATGTTCGTATTCAAAAGATGTAGCAGCTGCAGCATTGGCTGTTGTTCAATTGAAAAAAAATGGCATTGAAAGTCTTGTGAAAGGTATGTTGTCTTTTGCAAAAGGAGAAGAACGAAATTTATATTTAGGTGTTATTGAACGTGGGGGGCTAGAAATAGGAGCATTGTTAAGGGAGCATAGTGTTATATGATAGATTTCCATTGTCATTTGGATTTATACAAGAATCCGTTAGCAGTATTTGATGAAGTCAAGCAAAGAAATGTAAAGGTGTTAGCGGTTACGACAAGTCCGCGCGCCTATCTAAAAACATCCCAGTATTTTAATAATACAGATAATGTGAGAGTTGCGTTAGGATTTCATCCGGAATTAGTGGCAGATAGAAGGAATGAAATTGATCTATTTATGGAACAAATTTCAAAGTCCAGATATATTGGAGAAGTAGGTATAGATGGTACTAGCAGAAATAGGCATTCATATTCTGTACAAAAAACCTTTTTCTATGGTGCATTAAGTGAAGCTGAGAAGCACCATGGAAGAATAATCAGTATACATTCAAGATGTGCAGTTAAAGATGTATTAGAATGTATAGAAAAAACTTTAGATAAGAATGTGCCTATAATGCATTGGTTTACCGGAAATATAAAAGAACTTCAAAAGGCTTTATCGTTAGGTTGTTGGTTTAGTATAAATCCTAAAATGTGTTATTCAAAAGCAGGAAGAGATATAATCATGCAAATGCCATTAAATAAAATATTGCCAGAAACAGATGCACCGTTTACTGAAAAGAATGGAATGTTGTATATGCCATGGGATATGGATGTGATAGAGTTTTTAGCTGTACAATATGGGAGGTCTATAATTGAAATTAAAAAACAGATGGAAAACAATTTATTAGAAGTAATCAATGGTACGACAGCATTAAAAAAAGTCTAAGAAAAATTCTAGTAAAAACAACGATTTTACTATTTAGTCAAGTGCTTACTATACTGTTTTTTGAAAGAGTCTTGGTGTAAGAATATTATGACGATAACAAAGCGGCTTTGGACAAATAATAGTTTTAAAGTCGCTTTAAACAAAAAATATTTTTTGTAATGGGATTGACATGAGGGTGATTGAGATGATGAAATCGGAGACACTCCAAGATATCATAAATCTTTCCTGCAGACTTTTCTTCACACACTCGATATTCCAGAACTATTAGTAGTAACGATGGTTGCAACGATAACATTTTTATGGATATCAAGTCCACAGCAGATGGGGGAGATGAGCCTCATCATAAGTATCACCACCTTAACTAAAGATAGGAATAGCAACATTGACTGTCATCTTACGACTAAATAAACATGGTTTATTACCCGTGATAAGAGTCCGGGTTCAAAGTCCCACTTGTTTGTGCTTGTAAGGATGACGGCACATATAAATATACGGGGCCGAATAAACTTCGCCACTCCTCCTCCCATGCTCTGTAGTGTATTGCTATTCCATAATAACATTTTAAAACTAAAAGAGGAGGGGGACAAGACTTTTCATGACTTGTTCGTGCCTGAGCGAAGCGAAAGGAATGACTAAAAATATGAATAAAATATCTGAGGTAACAAGACAAGATATTATAGATATTATCAGAGAGGGGTTTACAGTAATACTCGATGAAGAAGAATATGATGATAAGTCTGACGAGTATGTTACAGAGCGTACTATAAAAATGCCGTACTATGGACGTCTTGATGAAATTGATTTCCTTTCAAGAGTATACAATCTAAAGGAATTACCATCTCATGATAGTCGTTATAAAAATGCTCTTGATGATATTAGTTGCCATCTTAGATGGGACGATTATGAAGAGGAATGCTGGTTTTTTCAAGATGAGCGATTCAAGCTGCAACAAAAAGATGGAGATGAACCTTTACTGCGATTTATATGTGAGATGGTTCATCCGGCGGTACGGAGAGAAAAATCGCCTTGGAAACAGTATTTAGATAAATTTAATGAGTTGCTTCGAGTAGATGGCTATGAATTATATCCGGCACATCATATTTCTGGTCGTGATATTTATAAAGCTAGAGAATATAGCGTGCCGGATAAACCGTTATTACCAGATAATTTATTTTCAGAGCGATATAAAGACCTTATTGATTATGGCCATGGAGAAGCAGTTGATAATATTAGCAATAATATTGATTATAGGGCTAAAAAGCATATCTGTAGAATTATGCAGAATTTCAGAGAGCCTATACAGTATCAACCCAACCGATATCATAATTGGACAGAAAAAACAGATGCATTAGATGTTGCAATTAACAGACTAAATGAATTTATGGATACTCCTGTCATTGATTTAAAAAGCGCAATGTTCTCTTTATCTTCTGAGGAAGAAATATTTGCAAATTATTTTACACCGTTTATTTTTGATGTAATAGAATTTCAGTATGATGAATTATCTGAAGGTGAAAAATGTGGATTTCAAGAAGAAATTAATGCATCGTTGCAGAAAGACAATGTATCTTTTCGCCTTATCGATAGAGGGCTTATTGAGCAATTGCCAGATCATGAGGTGTTGACTTCAGAACTCATATCAATGACTGAACAAATAAAAGAACCTGGTTTAAGAGAATTGTTTGATATAGCAGTAGAGAAACATATGCAGCCAAGTTCACAATCTCATAAGGATGCGGTTGAAAAAATTTGGGGTGTATTGGAACGCTTGAAAACATATTATACTGGTTTGGATAAGAAGAAATCAGTGGAGAGAATTATTAATGACATGGCGGGCGGACAAGAAGATTTTGTAAAGCTATTTGATACGGAATTTAAGGCACTTACAGATATTGGAAATAGCTTCCGAATTCGTCATCATGAAACGGATCGAACAGATATTACAGACATCCGCTATTACGATTATTTTTTTAACCGTTGCCTGTCTTTAATTGCGCTTGCTATTCAATATTTGGAGTGAAAAATACAGTGTTAAGAATAAAGCTCTTGAGAGACTAAAACTCGAGGGCTTTATTGTTGGCAGTTTTTTTACCAACGATAACATTTCTTTTTAGGCATTTCTTAATATTATTCGTGAATGTATTAGCATATCAAAATTTTGGAATTTGTAGTATAATCTTAGTATTGTTATAGGTGGCTTGAAAAATGTCTATAGAGGCCATGGACAGAAACGGGTGTAATAGTGTTTACGCCAAGGGGAAAACATACCTTTCTGCCATCATTATTATCCCCACAACAAACTGCGAAGTATGTGTCGAATTGTGCCGGAATGAGAGAGGTGCTGCAAAATAAGAAAATCTAGTGATTGAAACCAGATGTAGAAAATATATACCATAATATAATGATGATTTTGAAAAGTCACTTTAAAGAAAATTTAGAGAAGTTTGGAAAAATTGACAATGGATAAAGCTAAAAATATAGACGAAATTTTAGAAGAAATTAAAAATGATATAATTAGAATACCGCCAGATGTATTCGTTTCCAAGTGGATAATGGAGGGGATTCCCAATATTTTTGAAGGTGATAGTATGAAATACTATGATTGGAAACATAAATTAGCATCGGGTATTCAGGTAGATGCTAGGGATATTATAATTACTGGTTCAGCATGTGTGGGATATAGTTTGAACCCCAGGAAAAATTTTAGAAAGTTTAGAAAAACTTCGGACATTGATGTAGGAATAATATCAAATTATTATTTTGATATAGCTTGGCATGAACTTCGCAACCAGAAGTATTATAAACTAGATAATAATATGAAAAATGCTTTAGAAGAGCATAAAAATAGATTGATTTATTGGGGAACTATAGCTACTGATAAAATATTGCCACTTTTATCTTTCGGAAAGCAATGGAATGCTATCATTACTGAATTAAGGAATTTCCCACCTATAGACAGTAGAGAAATAAACTTTAGAATTTATAAAGATAATAAATCATTTCGGGACTATCAAATTAATAGCATAAAAGAATGCCAAAGTATAATTTTAGGAGGAGATGCATAATGAAGGATTATTTGGGAAGTACCCAGCAAAACATTGCATGGTTTAATCAAAGGAGTAAGGAAGTAGATGGTTTAATTATTAAGCCAACGTTCCAACGAAATCCCGTTTGGACGGTTAACCAAAAAAGTTATTTAATAGATTCAGTTTTAAGAAGTTATCCAATACCTGAGATATATCTTCAAGAAAAAGTGAATGACAAGGGAGAAAGCCAATTTGTAGTTGTAGATGGACAGCAAAGATTGCGGGCAGTATTAGATTTTATTAACAATGAGTTTTCGCTTGTTCCTTCGGAAACAAGCGAAGAGTGGGGGAATCTAACATTTGATGAGTTATCCCCAAATGATAAAAAGAAGTTCTTTGAATACAAATTTGTTATAAGATTATTACCGGATATAGATGAAGAAACTATACGAAATATATTTAAACGAATTAACAAAAATAACGAAAGGCTAAATCAACAAGAACTTAGACAGGCCACCTACTCTGGTGAGTTTATTATAATGATAAATGAGATTGCTGATAGAACATATTGGGAAGATATAGGGTTATTCACTCCACAAAAAATACGTCGAATGTTAGATTCAGAATTTATAAGTGAATTAGCTATAGCATTTTTAAATGGTCATCAAAATAAAAAGGCAAAATTAGATTATTACTATAAATTGTATGAAGAAGAGTTTAGTGAAGGTGATGAGGTAAAGCATGTTTTTGATAGCGTGATAGGAGAAATATTACAAGTATTACCTAATATAAAAAAAACCAGGTGGCGTAATATGACAGATTTTTATACGCTTTTTTTAGTAATGGCTCAATATAATAATAAAGTGCCATTTTCTTCGGATATAAGGGAAAAGTTAAACACTGTATTAATAGATTTTAGTAATAAAGTCACTAATCTTCAAAAAGCAATTAAAGAGGATATAGCAAGTGATGAAAAAGATATGAATATACGTAACTACTCATCTGGGATAAGAGCTTCAACAGACTTGGGAAGTAGAAAGTTGAGATTCGAAGCATTAAATAATATCATAAAAAGTATAACGGTTTGATGATAAATATAATCTGTGAGTAAATTGAAAAGTTTACACCAGCGTTTAATTGACATAAAAGCGAATTATTCGGAAATCCCGGATAGTTCGAACTTAAGGTTTTCGATAGTTGAATTTTGAAATGAATCATCATTATAATCTGCAAGTGATGATATATGCTGGTCAAGAAGTAGACAATATTAAATGATAAAAGGCAGGTGATTGAATGGAGAATCAAAGTGAATTTATTATTTATCAAACAGAAGATGGTCTAACACACATAGAAGTAAAATTTGAGGATGAAACCGTCTGGTTGAGTCAACAGCAAATGGCAGACTTGTACCAAACCTCCAGAACTAATGTGGTTGAGCACATAAAACATATTTACGAAGAGGGTGAACTGGATGAGCAGTCAACCTGTCGGAATTTCCGACAGGTTCGCCAAGAGGGGAGTAGAGAGGTTGCAAGGAATATACCGTTTTATAATCTTGACATGATTATATCTCTTGGATATAGAGTAAAATCATCGATTGCCACGAGATTTCGGCGTTGGGCGACAGAGCGCTTAAAGGAATACATGATTAAAGGCTTTACCATGGATGATGAAAGGCTAAAAGGTAATGGCGGTGGCAATTACTGGCGTGAATTGCTTGAACGCATTAGAGATATACGCTCATCCGAAAAGGTATTGTACCGACAAGTACTTGATTTATATGCCACAAGTGTAGATTACGATCCTCGTAGTGAAGATTCAATAGAGTTCTTTAAGATAGTGCAAAACAAGCTGCATTTCGCGGCTCATGGTCATACAGCGGCAGAAGTGATATACGAACGGGCAGATTCAGAAAAGCCGTTTATGGGACTTACTACATTTTCGGGAGAACTTCCGGCATTAAAGGATATTAGTATTGCAAAAAATTATCTGAATGAGGAAGAATTAAAAGTTCTGAATAATCTTGTTTCTGGTTATTTTGATTTGGCCGAAATTAATGCAATCGAGCATAAGCCAATGTACATGAAAGATTATGTTGACCAGTTGGATGCTATTTTATTATCAGGTAATAGAAAGCTGCTTGCGGGATATGGAAAAGTGAGTCATGATCAGGCAGTGAAAAAAGCAAAGGAAGAGTATAGAAAATACCAAAAAAATACACTCTCACCAGTGGAACAGGCATATATGGAAACTATTAAGGACGTTGGTGAGAATGCGAAAAAGAGAATAAGAAAAGAAAGAGGAAATAGAAAGTAAATATTTAGTAGGTTATGCAGTGGCTTGCTGCGTATTTGAGCGGGCAGTTATTATTGGAAATCCGCCAAGGGGCAACTATATATTTCCGCCATCATTATTATCCACTCAACAAATACGGAAAGTATTGTACGGTTGAAGAAAAGTGTAAAATAGTGAAACAATAAACAGATTTAATGGGCTGGTTGGGATTTGTAGGAGTATATATTTGCAGAATTTTTAATAACTGGAAATTAGAGCGGAAGGTAACTGCTTAAGAATTTCGAGTAGTTGAAAAAGAAGGTGTCTGGTTCGTGAATCGTGAGATTGAATATGTTAATTTGGATGTAATACGATATAAGGATATTTAATGGACTAGGGAATATTTAAACCTATAATTTTTTGAGGAAATAAAGATTGAGGAAAAGAAATTATGACAAACAAGAAGAAAGAGATTACAATCCACAGTTCAGCCGCAGAGTATTTAACATATGTAGCATCTACAGGTAGTAGCTCAGATAGTTTTGAGATGCGCTATGAGGACGAGAATATCTGGCTGACGCAGAAAATGATGGCAACCTTATATGATGTTTCTGTATCGGCAATCAATCAGCACCTTAAAAGGATATTTGGAGATAATGAGCTGATAGAAGAATCAGTTATTAAGAAATACTTAATAACTGCCTCGGATGGTAAATCCTACAGTACGAAGCATTATAACTTACAGGCAATCATTGCCGTTGGCTTTAAAGTGAACAACGACCGTGCCGTAAGATTCCGCAAATGGGCTGGTCAGATTGTCAAGGATTATACAATTCAAGGATGGACGATGGACAAAGAGCGCCTGAAAAAAGGGCATATGTTCACCGATGAATACTTTGAACGTCAGCTTGAAAATATTCGTGAGATACGCCTGTCCGAGCGAAAATTTTATCAGAAGGTTACAGATCTCTATGCCACAGCGTTTGATTACGACAAAGATGCCAAGACTACCCGGCAGTTTTTCAAAATGGTACAGAATAAGATGCACTGGGCTGTACATCGGCATACAGCAGCGGAATTGATTGTAGAGCGTGCAAATGCCGAAAAAGAACATATGGGCCTGACAACGTGGGAATCAGCGCCGGATGGGAAAATTGTTAAGGCAGATGTTACTGTGGCGAAAAACTATCTGAGCGAACAGGAAATGTCTTATTTACAGAGAATCGTTTCACTGTATCTCGACTATGCAGAGTTACAGGCGGAACGAAGAATACCGATGAGTATGGAGGACTGGGCAAAGCGACTTGATGGTTTTTTGGAGTTTAACGGGAACGAACTGCTAATGGGACCGGGAAAAGTCAGTGCGGAACAGGCTAAGCTTCACGCAGAGACTGAGTTTGAAAAATATCGTATTGTTCAGGATCGATTATTTATGTCAGACTATGATAAATATTTAATAGAATTAGAACATCAAGCGGATTAAAGTGACGTGTAAAGATAAATATACCGTTTCCGCTTGGGGAGAAGTGCGCTTTCCCGCCATCATTATCATCCACTCATCAAAAGTTGATACGACTAATAATGTGCGATTTTACAGTTCATTTAAATACGATACAAATTGGTCTGGAAACGGAGAGTATATATGGGACTAATTGAAATTGCCAGTGGTAATTCTATATGGCGCGGAATGGATTATTATAATGAGAAGAAGGTGGTCTCCTGGGAAAAGACTGGACCAGATTCTTACAGTGGCATGGTATCTGGAAATCGTGCGGAACCTTATACCGTTCATATTGATAGGCAGCATCCGAGGAAGTCTGTTTGCAATTGCCCTTTCGCATATGGAATGCGTGTGATTTGTAAGCATATGGTAGCACTTCTATTTACTGCAGAACCTGAAACTGCTGAAAATTTTATGAAAGAAGTAGAGAAGTATGAAGCAGAGGAAGAAAAGAGAGCACAACAGCACTGTGCAGATTTGAAGAAGTATGTGAAAAGCCTTTCAAAATCAGAGCTTCAGGAACAGCTTCTTAACGCACTTGTACAATTGGAAGAAAGAGGACGTTATTACTGAGAATGTGATGCCAGCCACGAGCTTAATTGTGATAATGTGTTGAATCCTCCATTGCCGAGCATATAGATAAGATATAGTATGAGATTGAATCGGCCCAGGACATTCAGGATGCTCTCAAAGATCTACTGGGCGGTACCATCAAAGAGATGATGAAATTCGAGATGGACGAGCACCTTGGCTATCGCAAGTCAGAACGTTCCGGTTGCGATGACTATCGCAATGGCTATAAAACCAAACAGGTGAATAGCCAATGAGCGTGTTACCAAGCGATACAGCCCTATTAAAAGCCCTGTAATTGGAATCTGGAAGCGTTTAGGCCAGGCGAAAATCCGCCTGTTCTTGACATACGCGCAGTATTGTGCGATATATATAAACCAAGGGCTGAACGCTCATAGAGAAGCTTTCAGCCCTGCCATTATCATAGAAGATCTGCTTTTACAGAGATTTCTTTACGCACTCAAAACATCTAAAACATCCAATCACCAGAGATATAGATGTCGAATAGTACCGAATTGCGTTAATTAGGACAATTAAAAAATACCGTATAGTAAAAAGTTTAAAAGGCGCTCTGAAAATGGGTGTCTTTTATATTGCAAACATTTGTTCGACATGATAGAATAATTAGGCAGGGATACAAGTGGTATGGAAATGATATGAAAAAGGAGGTTCCTATGGCGGACAAGGATTTTTAAATTAGGAATAGTACAATAGATTTCCTTGTATTTACAAAACAGAATTCAACAGATTCAATTCAAGTTAGAGTACATGATGAGAATGTTTGGTTGACGCAAAAATCTATGGCACAGTTATTTGAATGTAGTATTGATAATATTTCACTGCATTTAAAAAATATATTTAAGGATGGGGAACTAGTACCAGAGACAGTTATCGAGGAATCCTCGGCAACTGCCTCTGATGGAAAACAATACAAAACAAAATTTTATAATCTGGATGCTGTAATTTCAGTTGGATATAGAATTAATTCATTAAGAGCAACCCAGTTTCGCCAATGGGCGACGAAGGTATTAAGAACATACACGATACAGGGATATGTTCTTGATAAGAAAAGATTGGAAAATGGACAAATATTTGACGAGGAATATTTTGAACATTTACTGGATGAGATTCGGGAAATCCGTGCCAGTGAGCGAAAGTTTTATCAAAAGATAACCGATATTTACGCGACCGCAGTCGATTATTCAAAAGATGCAGTTACTACAAAGGAGTTCTTTAAGACCGTGCAGAACAGGCTGCACTATGCGATTCATGGTCATACTGCAGCGGAGGTTATAGAATTATTTGTCTCAGAGTGAACTACAGGATTTGAATCAGTTTGTATGTTTGTATCAATGTATCTGGATTATGCGGAAAGGCAGGCTAAAAAGCGCATTCCTATGACGATGGAGGATTGGGCAACTAAGCTGGAAGTTTTTCTTAAAATGAATGATGAGGACATTTTGATGGATAAGGGGAAAGTTACGCATGAAATAGCAAAAGCCTTTGCAGAAAGTGAATTTGAAAAATACAGGGTGATACAAGATCAATTATATGAGTCAGATTTCGATAAGTTGGTAATGAAAGTTGACTTGTAGTAAGTAAAAACTGCTGATAAATGAAATATTCTGAATTGGAAGGATATTGTAAAATAGATGAAGAAATATAAAAGACTGTTTCTTATAGACGGTGACAGTTTTGTTTATCAAGCCTTGAATGGAATGAATCGGATAGATCCCGAAGACAAAATCCTGATTCTGGTTTCCGATGAAGCCCTGCGGAGCAAACTGATACAAAAAGGATATGTCCGGCAAAATGTTGGAGTAGTTGTGGTTAAGCCAGGGAAAGAGGCGGTGGACAACCGTATTAAAGGGATTCTGGGTAATCTGATAAATCAGGAAAATAGAGGCTGTATTTTTATTATTAGTCATGACCATGGATATTATAAACAGATTAACAGGTATAGGACAAAGTATGGTGTGCATGCAGACACGTTGGATTTAAAGAAATCAATACAGGCCGCATTGTAAGCAGCTATATAGATTTATTCTTCCATTGAAATAAGATGAAGGCAGGAGGTTATTTGAAAAATTCGGAAATTACAAAAGCAAAACTGATTAATCTTTTCTATGACTATACAAGAATCTATAAACGTCCAGCGGCCAGAATCACTTTTCATGGGAAGTTTGCCGATCTATACCTTGGTAAAGGAACCTCTGTTTTACAGGGCCTTACCATGGAAGATGCTTATGAGGTGCTGAAAAAATATACAATAGAGAAGAAAGTGTCTGGGGGGAACGGATATATAGGGCGGAGTATGAGCATAAATGCAAAACGGGCATATGAACGTGGACTCAAGCCACTGACGCGGATCACGTCGGTGGATTTGCATCAAAATGGTTTTTATTATCCAGTCCGCTTTTTTCGTTGGCTGGTACATAATTGGAACATTAAACCGAAAGAGATGCACCACACATCAGCAGCTTGCAATATCACAGCCTTTTATGATACTTCTGTCATTCGGTACGTTGTCAAATGCTGCAATTTGGAACTTCTGGTTCAGATATACAAGGGAAAATTGACAATGGCGCAGGCAAAACAGATAAGAAAAATCAAGTATGCCAGAGTACGTGTGATTGATAGACTTCTTGGGGGAAAATCTGGAAATGTAGTAAATGCAAACTGTGTGTTTTGCGATGATATACTGTTTCTGTCATCTAAATTGTGCATTCGGGCGGATAATTCGGGAGTGGAGATTCTGGAAGTGTTTGATGAGCCGCCGGAAGAGGTGGAAAGTGGAAAATTAGAGGAATTGGCAGATGATTTAATAAAGCATAAGACAAGTAAATATTTTAAATATCTACGGAAATGGGCTTAAATCATGGAATTTTTCGGCTGTGTTTTATGAGGCTGAAAATGGCAAAGTGTGGATGACATACCCCGGTTCGAGGATTTTGAACCGGGGTTTTGCTACGTTTTAAGGAGAAATGTGATAACCAAAAAGTTTTGGAAATTGGTGATATAGAGTCTTTTAGTAATTTATAATTATAGTTCCTGTTACATGAAATTTAGTACTACTGCTGTTTTTACCAACAATACTAATTGTATAGTTTCCGGCAGCGTTTATATCAATTGTGCCGTTGACCGATCCTGAATCAGAGATTAACTTGCTACCATTTCCATTACTGTCTAAAACTCTTACATCAAACTTATCCGAGGTATTATCGGCACCAATTAGTACGCGTATTGAGGAACCGCTTTGCAAAGATACTGAATTAAACTTTACGGATCCCTGTCCGGGTACCATATAGTCAACTTGATTACTGCCTCTTACACTTAACGTTCCTATGTTTGTAGAGGTATTATTACTTTCACCTTGTACTTTTAGAACGCTAGAAGCGTTATTGTTTATTTCATTTAGATCAGCAGATGCAAATTGAGCAACAAGATGATTTTGTGCACTAACTATTTCAGTGACAGCCCCATAGGTAACGACTGGTGATAGAATAGTAAATAGTGCAAGAGTAATAATAAACGCAGCGTTGATTTTTTTGTTTTTTTCATAATACAACATATCCTCCTTTTTATTAATTTGTTATTTTTATCAGAAAAAGCATTAACAGATATTGTACTGGCTGGAATATCGCGAGCCAATTTGACAATCAGATGCGCATATACAGCGCGTTGTTCTTTATTAATTACAGCGGACACGTTTCGATCGCAGGTACATTCGCAAAACTCATAAAACTTTTTTGTGTAAAAATAGATGATCGGGTTAAACCAATGTAGCTTTTGTATAAACGTAAGCAACATTTTGAAAAGAATATCGTTATTTTTTAAATGAATAAGCTCATGAGTTAAAATTAGATCCCATTCTTTTGCTGAAAAATCATATTCAGGAACAAAAATAATCGGTCGGAAAATCCCAGTAATAAATGGGGTACTGAAAAGGTTAGACTGGTATAATTTGACCTCCTTATTAACCTTTAACTGTTTCTTAATTTTATTACATGCCAGAAGTATATTTCCACACGCTATTCTGGTAGAATTACAGCGGAGCCTGTGGCGTGTGCACATATCCCTAATTAATCTCAAAACAGTTCGTATCCCTCTTCCGACTGAGGCGGAGAGTATTGCAAGAGCACAACGCTGCATAGGTGCTGATCAAGTGGAACAATGTTTAATCAAATTAAAGGCACCTGAGTCCGTCTTTTTCAGAGAATATCGGCTCTATAAAATAAATTTATCTTTAATGAACAGGTTAGCAAGAGAAATACAGAAGATGGAGCCTGAAGCAGAAGAGAGCTATATCTTGCGTATCATGAAGTCAGTAGTCCTGTGGACGGTAAAAAAGTGAGAAAGGTTGAGATGGAGAAAGTGTAATTCAAAGATGCCTTTAGCCATCCTGCACTTATTTAGTGTGTATCCGTCAAAAACTTGAAGTTCAGCAGGTGAAAGCCCCGCGATAAGGTATAAGACGTAACACAGCAAGCGAGTCCTGGGGCACAGAACAGACCGCGAAATTCCAAGGCATAATCATATATAGCCTCGATATCAAAGTGAAATTGGGTAGGTTGAGCTTCATACATCGATCATTGCTTTGGTTACAACCGCCAGATATTCTTCCATAATCTGTGGGGGCATCGTGGCCCGAAAACCGCTGGGTCACAGGGAGGCAATTAAAAAATGACTTCAGAATTAGATGCTTCGGATGGCCTCTCTGATTAATTCTAATGACCTCTCATGAGAAAATGTCACATTACTTTTTTGCAGACTATCTAAAAAATCATAAAAAGCCTCACCGATACTTGGCTCCTGAAAATCTATGATGGCAAGAGGATGTTCTGGATCCAGGGAGGTCAGTATCAAGTGATTTTGATTATGGGACTCCAACGTAAAAAAAGAGGGGAGCGTCATCTGCTCATGGTCAATTATAAGTGTTTTCATAATTCCATCTTCATTATTTTTAAGAATTTGGTTTAACATCTGAATCCTCATCTTCGGCCCAATTTCCTCTGTAAATGCCGCAAGCTGGCCTGATAATTTCCCTGTTTCAGCAAAATACCATAGACCCTTCAATGGAAAATAAAAAACAGGCGGCTTTGGACTGCGGTTTGAAGGATCCAGTACATATCCGTACCATTTGCTAATCAGTTTAACAAAATTTTCACGGTCAGGAATACCGTGATGGATTAATTTAGAAATAACCTCTGGATTCATCATTGATGTAATACATGGTTGGCTGTCTAACGCATAGGTAAGCGGTTCAGATGTTGCCATGAGTTGGACAAATTGATTTAGGCTCTCCAGCCGTGCATAGTCCTGGCTAATAAATGGTACATAATTTGTTTTTAAGTGATTAAATCCAGATGTATAGGCAATGACAACGGCTTGATCATGATATAAGATCCCCCTCTTGTATTCTGGTTCCATAACTAGCACGTGGTGTTTCGTGATTATAAAAAATGGAAACAGTGTAGCTAAATTATATTCAGAAGGATTACTACTGTAGCAGTAATAGGCGTTATAGCTGTTTGTAAAATACAGGGCGTACGGCAATATACTTTTTACCAGTTTTAAATTATAGTTATCCGATTCATTACAGGTATTTTTGTTCAATGTCAACAGATGATTAATTGCTACCTCTTTTTTACAATTATGGCTCTGTCTGATTAGAAGTTCATAAATATAGGAGTCCTCAAAT
This sequence comes from Hungatella sp. SB206, assembly GCF_051132295.1. NCBI lineage: Bacteria > Bacillati > Bacillota > Clostridia > Lachnospirales > Lachnospiraceae > Hungatella > Hungatella sp. SB206. Next base: position 3,342,634 of record NZ_CP096603.1, read on the forward strand.
ACGAGATTCATAAAAAGGACGGTCTCTCCTCATTTGAAAACTCATATCCTACCAGATGAGATAGTGCCGCCTTTACCTGGGTAGGACTTGATAGCATTTGAGGTATAGTTCCTTCATATGTTTCTGTATTATCAGCCACTAATGTATTCAGAATTCCTGGTTCCGCAATTTCACGCTGTATCGCATCGAGTTGCGTTAGAAGGTACTTTATATATAAGCGGTTTTCATATACAGGTCGGCCTATCTTTTCTATCTGATACAAGGTAGTTAGATGCTTCTTCTCAGATGGAGAAAGGCGTAAATATCTACTGAATATTTCAATAAATTCTTCCCCTGGCAGGCGTGTTCCGTTAACCATTCGTTGAAGCGTGGTCCGATCCAGGCCGGAGGCTTTGGATATCTGATAAATATTCGTACCGCATGCTCTCATGCAATGTTTACAATACTCACTGAATTCTGACATAAAACCTCCAGGACTGTTTTTATTTATTATAAAAAAGATAACTGTGAAACTCAACCACTTTTATAAAATATTGCAAAAAATGTAAGGCACAATTATCAGGCACATATTGAAGCAATTACATGTGTGATATATGATTCTTACATGCTGTACAATAAAATATTCAAGCATGGGAGGATTTCATGAAAAAGCTGTCTCTTATATTGGTTACTGCTTTAACTGCCTGCTTACTATCAGCCTGTCAAAACGCGGCTGGTATATCACAGGAAACACAGGCAATGGCTGTCATAGGAAACGAAACTATTGAGGGGAGAGAAACTGAGCCTGCAGAAGTTATTACGGAAATGGCAGGTTCAGAAGAGCAATTTACGGAACCTGTTTCTACTGAAACAGTGGAATCGGATATAGCGGAGACTGAACCAACTGTCTCAATCAATAATTGCATTAACCTTTTTGTCTCCACACGCGGTTTTAATGAATCCGGAATGGCTGCGGTCCAGGCTGGCGGCTCCGGACAGGGTAAATATGGTTTTATTGATTCAGTCAATTGGAATCCCCGGAATGGTAAGAATCAGTATCGTATTGAACCTCAGTTTTTTGATGCTTATAACTTTTCAGAAGGCCTTGCCGCTGTTAATGTAAAAGGTTTATGGGGATTTATTAACACGGAAGGTACTATGGTGATCGACCCTCAATATGTTGAGGTAGGTCAGCGTTTCAATAACATCTCTACCCGGGGATTCGTAGACGGATATGCATTGGTAAAAAAGAAGGATACCCCTAATCAGGACTGGTTGCTTATTGATAAGGATAATAATATTATTGAGACAATAAGCCGCTATAGTGGGAATTATATCAGGAAACTAGGATATATCACAAACTTTTCCGTTGGCGGTATCTATGATACTATGTATCAAAAATATAACAACGAACAATTCGGCGGTATTTATGACGATTACGGTGTTTACAGCGAAAACTATCTCGTTACCTACTCCAAGGAAAATGGATATTTCATTATAGACGGAGAGGGAAATATTATACTTGAAATTAATAAACTGCCTGAGATAGCGGGGATAAGCAATATTTCCGTGGGCTGTTCTGATAAGTATGTCTTTGTAAAAGCAAAAATCAATTCCTATATATCCACTTATCTGTATGATACATCCGGCAATTTTCTGGGTGAATTTGAATATACGGATATGCAGCCATTAGGAGGCACTGATTATCTGTCGGCTGTCCCTCTCGGTCAGGATAAAGTAAGGCACGTGATTAATAAGGAGGGCGATATCATATTTAAAGCACGGAATAATGACCTTTTTGGTTCTTTAAGCTATGAGAAGGTTGGTTTCAGCCCTCTAGAGCCAGCGGATTACGTTTTCGGAACCTATGACCTGGAAACCGGTGAAATTCAACCACTTCCCAAGGAAGCCAGTCCTTACATGGCGCGTGAATATGTTTTTCGTGAAAATTATATCATCAAAGCAAACTATGGCCCGGGATACTACGGGGGGGGGACAATACCATAACAGTATATGATAAAACAGGTCATTATATCAACAAAAACGGAACGATCCCTGAATGCGATCTCTTCGGACTTCAGTACGGAGTCATACCGGTTGAAAATAGTGATAAAACCGTTTCTTTTTATAAAGTTGTAGAAGAACAGGAGAATGGAGGTATGCAGTGATGCAAAACAAAAATAGATACGAGGGATGTACCAAAGATTTTTTGGAATCAAGAAAACGCTTATTTGAAGAAGCTATGGCTAAAAGTAAAAAGTACCCACTCATTATGGGATTGATCTGGGGAATGCTTGTTGGTCTCGTTACCTTTACGATCAACCAGACGCTGGGACTGGTATTGGGAATATCACTTTTTTCCATCACATACTGGGGCAAAAAACGTCTTTTCTGGAAACTGTTTTTTTATAAGCATGCAAAAGGACTTCAAGATGGCGAAATTACAAATGAAGTATACGCTATACCATCACTCTTTGAACTGTATGAACCTGCCTTCAGTTTGGGATACGTTAATCCGTTCCGAATGTTTGCCCGACAGGCAGCAAAAAAAAATTCCGGTATTGGAAATCCTCAGACACGGGCAGAAAGAGAATGGGAAGAAATTAATCAACTGCTTTCCGAGATGTGAGGCGCCATATGAATTTTTTACATATTTACTACAGGGCTGGGCATGGCCATATTCACGATGAGAAAGGTGATAATTTTAAATTTTTTACATACAATCCGGAAACCGGCAATGGGTTTATGTTTGACCCGCCGGAAGATGGACTGTTTGGTATCGGCATCGGGATATTTGCAATATTTATGATATTTGCTTATATTTTAGCATTTATCATACTGACCCCTTTTGTTATTCCACTGCTCATTGATAAATCGTGGGTATTCATAGGGAATAATAAACTGGTATTTTTCGTAGGTTCAATTATCATTATTCTAATGCGGTTATTTGTCCGTGATTTATCAGAACATAAAATTATAAATATTCTATTTTCCATGCTTGTAGTGCTTCCGATTATATGGTTCTTCTTTTACCGCCTTCATTTTCTTGATGCGCCAAAGCTTTTATTTTTAAAAATGGGAACAGACTTTTATGAAAATTATGAACTGGGTCATGTTGAATTAATTAACTGGTGCCGACACTGCTTCGAAAGCTGTCTTAGCTTATATACAACAATTTTTAAACCTTTGTTTCTTTCACTGGATTCCAGTGTATTTACGGCAAAATTGAGTGATGCCAATATTCTTGCTGTCTTGGGAATGATTCTCCGTTTCCTTTTATGGATTGTTCCCACAATTATTTTCGCTATTCTTGGAGTGGCTTTGCTGGTTATTGGTTTTGTGGTAATTGTTGCTATTCCATATCTTGCAGCGTTTGGAGCTCTGGCTGTGTTTAATTACGCTATTTTTTATTTAAAAAAAAATATTTTAAAAATTGTAACGAGTTGACAATATAATAATATATTTAGATATATGGGTTATACTTCTGTACTTTTTGCTGGGGGGACAGGCGCTGGTTGGTATTGTTGTGATTGGTTTTGACTGTTAGTGTGTGCTGCTTGATGAGATCTTATATATTTGGTGGAGCTTTTCCATTGTGGAGCTTAATTAAATAATAGCAGGCTGCCCTCTAAAAGTTCTAAGGGGCTGTGAAGAAACAGTCCGAATAAAAAAGAGGATTTTCATTTCACATTTGTGATTTGAAAATCCTCTTTTGTGGCAAGATTTAACGTCGATGAAAAATAAAATCACACCTCATTTTTATTATATTCACAAAGTGAGCATTTGCTCAATTTCCCTGAAGTCAAGGTAAAGATTATCATAAATATTCACCTTGACCATAGCACTTTTTATATTAAATTGAGATTGCATCCAGAAAAGGAGACCGGTAGCAGCATTATTATACTACCGTTACAGTAAAGAATAAGTTTCAGGGCATTTTAAAGTCCAAAGGTGATGAGAGGATGGCGAAAAAAATGATGGAACCGGCAAGGAAGGCTGACCAATCGGAAGGATAAATTCAATTGGGGCGTGGGCTGATATGATGGAAGGGGTTACTTTGTGGTATGATAATCATGAAAAACATGAGAGGCTGGTGATGTTATGGAAGTATTACCGGATTGGATTGACATGGACCTCTAACGCATTAGAAGGGAATTCACTGACTGAGAGCGAAACAAAAGTTATTTTAGAGGATGGACTGACTGTGGGGGGGAACCGCTGCGTGATATACTGGAAGCAGTTGATCATGCAAGATCATATGATTTTATGTTTTCTCTGCTTTAGAGCATAGAAAATGGATCAAGAAAGATAATTGGTTGGTTAAATTGTTTTATAATCTGCTTCCGGTGATCAGGAAAAAAATGAGATTAGAGATGTATGTGTGGAGCAAATGAGAGTTCTTCGTTCTTTCGTTCCATTAAACCAGGAGGAAGAAGGTTACACATACAAACCTAATGGAATAAGGCTTATGGAACTTTTGGATTTCTCCCTGGAGGAGGTTCATTTGCCCTCAGATGGGATCGATGAAATGCCTCTGACAATCGTAGCGTTGAATGACAGGACACTTACGGAAAATGGAAAGACGGAATGGTCTGATGTACTGAATGCAAGGATAAAGAAAATATATCAGGGGTACTATGGGTTTCAGATTGACCGGGGTATAAGGTGACTTTTAATTGGGGTACTAACTTTTCAAGGAACCTTCTGTTGATTCCTGTCGAGAGAAAATCATTTTGAGGAACATAAAAAAATAGAATATAAGCAGAAAAAATGGTATAATGAGACACACAGACTTTTTACGCAGGTAAAATAAGAGAGGTGGTTCGTAATGGATAAAGTTATGATTATGCTGAAAGAAAGACCGGTTTTGGAAATAGAAAACTATAACTGCAGGATTTTAGATTACGATTTGCTTCCGATATCCCTGCGATATCCAGGGGTTAATTATGACGATGTGATGCATGGCTGGACAGAAAACCGGACGATGAATATAGGAAAAACCAATGCCAAGAAGCTGCTGGCAGGGTTTCGGATCAGTCAGAGCAATCCCTATATGATTGCCAGACTGTTCCATTTTGCCTCGCTTTCAGACTGTTACTGGCTGAAGGAAGAAGGAGAGAACCTTACCTGGGATCAGGTGAGCCTGTTCCGGAATCCGTTAGAAAAGGCGGTATCCGCAACGGCACTTCTCGGAGTGAGCAAGACCTTCTGGCCGGTAATCCAGAAGATTCATACGCCAGAATTTACCGTTCAGGGAATGGCAGCGAAAGCGTGGATCCGGGAAGATGACGGACTTTATCTGTACAAAGTAGGGAAAAAAGAACTGGCGGCCAGCAAGATTTTAGATGTCATTGGAGTTCCTCATGTGGCTTATAAGGAAGCAGATTCGTACATGCTTGAACAGATCGCAGATGAGGCTCATATCAAGAAAATTCACGATAGTGGAGAGAAAATTGTTAAGTGTAAGATCATATCTTCTGAAGAAACAGCTATCGTTTCGTGGGAGGATTTCCAGGTTTACTGCAGTTATCATGATGAGAATGAGTATGATTTTATCAGAAAAAAGGATTCTGACAGATATTACAGCATGCAGGTGGCAGATTATATTCTGGGAAATGAAGACCGGCATGGGGCAAACTTTGGATTTTTTATGGATAATAGTAATGGCAAACTACAAGGACTCTATCCGTTGATGGATCATGACCACGCTTTTTCGGAAGAAAAAGATATCCCGTCCCAGACCTCTGAGTTTGATGAGACTTTGCAGGAGGCAGGGATAAAAGCAGTAGGGCATACGGAGGTTAAATTCGATAATGTACTGAAAATGGATCGACCGGAAGAACTCAGAGAGAAAGACTGGTTAACGATTCTGGAACGATGCAGGGAACTTAAGCAGGAACAGAAGCTTCATCGGTACTGTGAGCAAAATGAACAGTCGATGGAAGAATAAGACGAGATTATCCATTTTCAAGAAGGGAGTTCTGAATATATCCGTTTATTATGCGGCTATTTATATTGCATGGGAGATAAATCTGACGTGTTTTTGATTGAAAACTTCTGCGATCCAGTGGGATTGAAAGATGCATTTAGGGAATGGATTGACAATGAACATAACAATTTTGATGATGAAAATACAATAATTTTATGCGTAGAATTAACCAATGGCCTATTGCTTTCACATGGTACGAGATATGAGTTTTAGTCCCTAAAGCAGTTTGCATCCATTAAACTTAATAAAAGAATCATTTCGGAAGGGTGGAAAATGATGAATACAGAAAGTTCAGATAAAACAAAAAGCAAAAGAGAAGAAAGACGCATTTTCAGATATACCCTTTCTGATGCATGGAAAGATATGATCTCACACCTCGGAAGATTGATGAAATTCATGAAGAACTGGCAAGGAGGAGAGAAGCAGTATGGCGTGGATTTAATGGTACTGGCAGTATTAATCGTAAAATTATCATACCCAGGTTCGAATCTTTCTGAACCTGGGTAAGTTTATGTAAAGAATAGAATGTCATGGCAGATGATTCAGTTATTACTTAACAGTGGCAGAAGCGGCAGCCACCATTATTCCTTTCCATTACTGGAAAAGTAGTAGTTTTCTGGAATTCGAATACTGGCTGCATTATGAAACTTATATTTTTCTACCATGCGCTTTTTCATATGAACCAAATTGAAGCGGTAACAATCTGCTATGCCATCTGCAAAGGAGACCGCATTCCCTTCTCTTAACTGCTGAAACGCCAGAATGACCTGCTTATTAAGATGTGAAAGTGTATGTTTCTTGGACGGATAATATGCAAAATGGTGTCCCCATTCAAGAAGGTGATTGGTTTCAGATAATATAACAGATAAAGGATCTAACGTGGTATGTTTCATTATGGATTCCAAAATATCCGTTAAATAAATAGAATCTGGAGAAGTAAACCGGTCTGCTAACTCATTCAGTTCTGCCTGGGTAAACTGTGGAGCTGCAACTAAAGCTGCCGGACGAATAATTAATACCATTAGCTGTAAGGCGTGAAGGTAACGTACTGCCTTTTCTACATACCCGGAATTAAGAGCCAACTGATGAAGTTTCATATCATCCGGTTCTATAACTACCGTGCCTTTGCCATTTAACGTCTTTACGAAGCCTCTCTGCTCCAGCTCTGATAATGCCTTTCTGACGGTCGATAAAGAGACATCATACTGGCTGGCCAGTTGCTTTTCATATGGGAGATACGTTCCAACAGGATATTCTCCAAGACCGATTTTCAGATTTATGTCATCAACGATTTTTGAGTAATAATAATCCTGACCGCGCATGGGATTCCACGAAAAATTCAAACCAGTTTGTGCAGGACAATGTGGAGTTGTCTCTGCCAGGTAATTTAACGTTTTTTCAATGGAATCCGTAAGTTCCTGATACATAGTTGATAACTGGTTGTACTTTGTGAGTGGATCATTGTCCTTTAATGTATCTATAATAGCACTGGTTACAGATACAGACCCCTGCACAAAATGCTTAGAGAAATAAGGGCAATCTTCTGTAAAGAATGCAAGCTTATTATAAAGACCAAATGTAGAATAGAGTTCGCTGAATAAAGAATTCCCACCTATTCTTAATATATCATATCCTAATTTAGAAGGAGAAGACCAGCCTCCTGAGGCATATCCCAAACGCAACGCTTTCATAGCCTGTTTATAGTGGGGCATTATCTCCACATCACAGCCCTGCAAAGAAAAAACCATAAGTGAAGGAAGTATGAGAGTGAAAGTCTGATATATCTGTAAAATGCCCTGCTTTTGTTTTAAAATCTCGTAAACAGTACTTGTTGAATTACAAGTCTCTTTTTTTGAAGCAACAATTGGTGCAAGGCGAGGCAGAATAGTAACCAGCCCTTCTGCGCGCAATGCGTCAAAGACACGGTTAATCGTATATCTGCTAACATGAAATTGCTCGCAATACATTCTTGAAGACGGCAAGGTATTTCCAGGAGGTATTTGGCCCTCCAAAATACACTGCTTAATTTCATTATATACAAAAGTAAATTTTGTTTCTTGTGGTTTCATAACCCGCCTCCTTTCTTGAATTATACCACGGCAAAACAGTTTTGTCAGTATCAAAAGACACTAACCTATTTGCACACCTTACCAATATGGCTGTTGTCAATATTTAAGGTAAATAGTATAATAAAAACCGTATAATTTTTATGAAAGAGCTTTAGAGCCATGGAAAAACAAAAAATCTTAATTGTAGACGATTCAAAAATGAATCGCGCGCTTTTGATAGATATCCTGGAAGAACAATATGATGTGGCTGAGGCTGAAAATGGTGCAGAAGCAATTTCTCTCCTTTCAAGGCATAGAACAGATTATTCCCTTCTGCTTCTTGACATTATGATGCCTGAAATGGATGGATTTGAAGTATTGGCCTACATAAATAAATACCACTGGAATGATACCCTGGCTGTTATTATGATTTCGGCTGATGATTCCCCTGCGAATATAAAGCTAGCCTATGATTTGGGGGCGTTTGACTATATCAGCCGTCCTTTTGATTCGACCATTGTCCAGCGCCGAATTTCTAATACGATGCTTTTATATGCACGCCAGCAGCGACTTGAGAAAATTATCGCAGAACAGTTTCACGAGCAGGAAAATAATAATAGGCTAATGATCTCAATCCTGTCTCATATTGTGGAATTCCGTAATGGAGAGAGCGGCTTACATATATTGCATGTGAATACTATTACAAAATATTTGCTAAAGCAGTTGGTCCGGCTTACAGATCAATATTCTTTGTCCAAAGCAGATATTTCTTTAATCAGCACTGCTTCCGGGCTGCACGATATTGGGAAAATCTCCATTTCAGATACAATATTGAATAAACATGGACGTCTGACATCAGAGGAGTTTGAAGTGATAAAAACTCATTCAATGATCGGCGCCAATATGCTGTTAGACTTGCCCATTGAGCAACAGGAAGCCCCGCTTGTCAAAGTAGCTTCTGAGATTTGCCGATGGCACCATGAAAGGTATGACGGCAATGGTTATCCGGATGGATTAAAGGGGGAAGAAATACCCATAGCTGCCCAGGTGGTAGCGCTGGCCGATGTATATGATGCCTTGACCAGTGAGCGCTGCTATAAAAAAGCTTATTCACATGAAGAGGCTTTAAAAATGATTCTGGAAGGACAATGTGGTGCATTTAATCCTATTCTTTTACGGTGTCTGCAGGAAATTGCTGATACACTTGAAAGTGAGCTTATGGACATCTCTTCTGAACAGGAGACTGAAAATATTCAGAACATAAGAAATAAAATAGACTATGACAGGTTATTTTCCTATGAAAAATACACCTTCCTATCTCGTAAACAGAAAGATCTGCAATTACTATATATTGACTCGTTAACCAGCGTCTACAATCGCCGGTATTATGACGAGCATTTTCAAGACGCAGATGATATTCAGGCGATGGTTATAATAGATGTAGATAATTTTAAATATATCAATGATAATTATGGCCGCGATGCAGGCGATATCGTGTTACAGAGAATTGCGCAAACTGTTTTATCCTGTGTACGAAAAACAGATGCCGTAATCCGCTATGGTGGAGATGAATTTGTAATTATCTTTTTCAGTATTCCCCCTGATATATTCGAGAAAAAACTGGAGAGGATCAGGCACTCTGTTGATAGTTTGATAATTGATGACTGTCCTGAATTACATATGTCTGTAAGCTTAGGTGGCTCTTATGGAAGCGGAACTACAAAGAAACTCTTTAAAGCTGCAGACAATATGATGTACCAGTCAAAAAATACAAAAAATAAAGTGACTATATGTTTCCTTAACGAGGATAAGGGCAGCAGATACTTCATCTAAACGGAGGGAATGTGATTATGAACCTGATAACATCAATGGGTAATGATAAAAAGAATGCTGCAGCACGATTTCTTATATATAGCTTTATCGGACTTCTGATCTTTAGTATTGCTGTTTTCAGCCTGCTGGGAATTTATATGAATCGAAAAAGCCGAGACACCATCTGTGAAGTTGGTGAAATATACATGTCTGGAATGAATGAACAAATGTCCGGACATTTTGAAAGTGTTATTGAATTACGTTTTAGTCAGGTCAGTGGTATTACTTCCGTAGTTTCATCGGATAATAGAGACAAAGAGAAACTATACGAGGAACTTGTTTACAGGGCACAAGTCAGAGATTTTGACTATGTAGCACTTTGTTCAGCCGGGGGAAAACTTGAAATGCTTTATGGACAGCCCATACAGCCGATTAATCCGGCCCCTTTTATACAATCATTAACACAGGGGGAAAAGAAAGTCGCTGTAGGTATTGATTCGACTGGTAATGAAGTGGTACTGTTTGGCATTGAAGCCGCTTATCCGATGCAGGACGGTGGTAACAGTATCGGCTTGGTGGCTGCTCTCCCGTTGGAGTATATCACTGGTTTCCTTTCTCTGGAGGATGAAAATCAATTGATGTATTATCATATTATTCGGCCAGACGGCAGTTTTGTCATACAAAATCCCAACACAGAGTTATTGGATTTTTTTGAACAATTACAAAATCAACTTGCATCTGTAACAGATAAGTCATTTGCAAAAAATACTATTGAAGAATTTGGCCTTGCTCTAAGAGCGCATAAAGAGTATGCTGCAATACTTGAAATAAACGATGAAGCACGACAAATTTATGGTACGCCATTACCTTATTCTGAGTGGTATCTGGTAGCAGTAATGCCTTACAGTGTATTGAGTGGTACGATAGACCGTCTGAGCAGTCAACGTATGGTGATGACATTGTTAGCCTGTGCATCAGTTTTGATGATCCTGACATTGATCTTTCGATGGTATTTCTCCATAACCCGTTCTCAGCTGCATGAATTGGAGGAGGCCCGTCAGGTGGCTCTTGAGGCAAGCAGAGCTAAAAGTGAATTTTTAGCTAATATGAGCCATGATATCCGTACACCCATGAATGCAATCGTAGGCATGACCGCGATTGCCACAGCCCGCATAGATGACCGGGAACAGGTACAGAATTGCCTTAGAAAAATTACATTATCGAGTAAACATTTATTAGGGCTGATCAATGATGTTTTGGATATGTCGAAAATAGAAAGTGGTAAATTAACTTTAACAACAGAACAGATTTCATTAAAGGAGGTTGTTGAAGGAATTGTTAATATTATGCAGCCACAGGTTAAGAGTAAAAAGCAAACCTTTGACATACATGTTGAAAATATCCTGACAGAAAATGTGTGGTGCGATGGTGTTCGTTTAAACCAGGTTTTACTAAATCTCTTATCAAATGCAACGAAGTATACACCGGAGGGCGGCTCGATACAATTATCCCTTTCTGAAGAAAAATCTCCAAAAGGAGAAGAGTATGTCCGAATTCACATCAAGGTCAAGGATAATGGAATCGGTATGTCGCCGGATTTTCTGAAAAAAATATATGAATCCTATAGCCGTGCGGATGAAACCAGAATACATAAAACTGAAGGTGCCGGTTTGGGAATGGCAATTACTAAGTACATTGTGGACGCAATGAAAGGAACCATTGATATAAAAAGTGAGCCTGATAAAGGAACCGAATTTTTTCTCACGTTTGATTTTGAAAAAGCGGCTGCAGTGGAAATGGTTATGGTTCTTCCCTCCTGGAATATGCTGGTGGTTGATGATGACGAATTATTAGGTAAGGCAGCCATGGACGTACTAGAATCCATCGGAATAAAAGCAGAATGGGCATTAAGTGGAGAAAAGGCAATAGAACTGGTAATCCAACACCATAAAAAAAGAGATGATTATCAAATTATTCTATTAGATTGGAAACTGCCTGGTATGAATGGGATTCAGGCTGCAAAAGAAATCCGGCGTAAACTGGGAGATGAAGTACCAATTCTGCTGATTTCTGCATACGACTGGAGTGAATTTGAGGCGGAGGCCCGTGAAGCAGGTATTAGTGGTTTTATTTCCAAGCCACTTTTCAAATCTACCCTGTATCATGCTTTGTGTCAGTATATGGACATTGAAACGGAGCACGGCCAGAAATTGAATCAAAATATTGATTTGTCCGGATGCCGTATTTTGCTTGCAGAGGATAATGAGCTTAACTGGGAAGTTGCAAGTGAATTATTATCTGACCTGGGTGTAGAACTGGATTGGGCAGAGGATGGACGGATTTGCCTGGACATGTTTCAAAAATCACCAGCGGGGTATTACGATGCCATTCTTATGGATATACGAATGCCGCATATGACAGGGTATGAGGCTGCAAAGATAATTCGGGGATTAAATCACCCGGACGCTTTATCCATCCCAATCATTGCCATGAGTGCGGATGCCTTTTCTGATGACATACAGCGTTGCCTGGAGTCCGGTATGAATGCCCATATAGCAAAGCCTATCGATGTTATGGAATTAAAACGCTTATTAAAAAGATATTTAATATAATTATCATAGTAGTCTTATGGTATTTTATTCAACTAAGCATTAGTCCATGAATGTACCGTATCACGATATTACAATTATTTCATTTAATATTTTTTATTATTTTATGCTTTCAATCTGCAGTGTAATATGATAAAGTGGAACCGGGAGCTGAGCGCAAAGCAGTGTAAAAGATAAGAGGAGTGTTATCATTGTATGTGAGAATCATTCTTTTCACGTTGAAAACCAAGTTTATATTGTTTCAGTCGATGTTTTGATGAAAGAATATTGTTTAGAGGGAATAAAAGTATGGTTTTCCGAAAATACATTAATTGATCAAGTGATGAAAAATAACGCTTATCAGTTGGTGGAGTTACGGGAAACTGCAACTTTTATGTTGCCGACCCGGAGGGAAATCTTCTTGAAATCGGCAGTACGAGTGAAACGTAGTTTTATGAGTTTTTGGTTCTTATACCGAGATGGTAAATTGGAATAGATGGAAGGAGTGTGTAGCATGGAAAAATTAATGTACATGATGATGATCGAGAAGAGCAGGACCTATAATAAGCTGACAAAGAAAGCAGTCACAGAGCATGTTGAGAATATAAGAAGGCTGGACGATGCGGGAAAGCTGGAAATTTGCGGCGTGTTTAAAGGTTATCCGGGGATGGCAGGTATGTATATTTTGAAAACAGACAGTCGTGAGGAGGCAGAAGATATTTGCAGCAGAGAGCCATTGGTTACCGGTGGATATGCAACATATAAATTGGTTGAATTGCAGGTTGCGAATCGGGAAAATAATTATCTGCTGTGATTGTGAAGTATTCTGGTTCAATAAAACAAAAAATGTTGATGTGCAGAATAAAGCGGATCCTAAATAATTAATAGCTCCAGCCAAAGTTACACGGCAGGAGCTATTTTTTTCCTTAAACAGGATACGTAATATGTCAAATCAATTCTTTCACCGCATCGACAAACCGCCTGATATCATCCTCAGGATTCAAGGGATACAGAAGGCCGTAAGGAATACTGTATTCCCAGTTTACCGGTATAGTGACAAGTCCCGGATGCACGTCCTGCCAGCATTCCAGCGAAAGCAGCACATTTTCCGTTTCGGCACACCGGTTAAAGACTGAGATATCGTAAAAATGTGGAGTATCTTCGATTTGAATTTCCGGGTGATTCCGATTTAAGTCATTCCGGATAAAGTCATTGGTGCCGGAATCGCCCTCGGCAACCATCATAAGCGTTTCTCCGTAGAGGTCAGAGATTTCCAGATTCTGTTTACAGGCCAGGGGATGCTCTCTGGACACGGCACACATCTTTTTGTAGCGTCCAAGCTGGAGAAAACTGCATTTTTCCATCCAGAGTCTCGAGTCGCAGACTCCAACCAGAAAATCGAATTTTTTGCCAAGCTGTGCAATCTCGGAGAGGATGCCTTCGTGATTGTCTTCAAAAGGAACCAGGTGAAGTTTGTAATTGGGAAAGGCCCGATTGACCCTGTACCAAAGATCCATAAACGGTTTAGCTGGATTTAAAAGGGAAGTTCCCACACAGAACATGCGGTCGGCATCATCCATGGCCTGCCTTGCCTGCTCGATGGAACGCCTGGAATAATCGAACAGAAAACGCGCATCTCTGTAGATGACTTCTCCGGCAGGTGTCAGATGAACGCCGTGCGCACTGCGCAGAAGAAGCCTCAGATTCAGATGCTTTTCCAGTGCATTGATCTGTTTCATTACAGCGGTCGGTGAGAGGAATAGAGTTTCTGCTGCTTTTGTAAAGCTGCCGCAGTCGGCAACACATACAAAGACGGTCAGCTGGGGATTAAACATGGTCAGCCTCCTGGATTAAACAGAGTATTAACTATAAGTTAATACCAAAGTAACATATTGGAGATTCCGTGTCAAGAAATACTGTTTTATAATTAAGCCAGAAATTAAAAAGGAGGCAGGTAATATGGCAGAACTCATTGCTTATTTTTCAAGAAAGCATCAAAACTATGTGAACGGAATGCTCAAAAACCTGGAAGTTGGCAATACGGAGATTGCTGCAGGCATTATTCAACGGTTGACAGGAGCCGATCTCTTTAAAATGGAGCCAGTTCACGAATATTCCAGGGATTACAACGAATGCATTGCGGAGGCGCAGGTGGACCAGAGGCGGGACGCCAGGCCGGAGTTAAAGCATTATCCGGAAGAATTTGAGAAGTATGATACAATTTATCTGGGCTTTCCAAATTACTGGAGCACGATGCCGATGGCAGTATTCACATTTCTGGAGCATTTCGATTTCACTGGTAAAACGATTTGTCCGTTTTGCACCCACGAGGGCAGCGGTATGGGCAGCAGTGAGGCGGATATCCGCCGCCTTTGTCCCGGCGCAAAGCTGAAAAAAGGTCTGGCGATCCGAGGCGGAAGCGCTGGATCTGCGGAACCGGAGATACGCAGGTGGCTGAAATGACAGAAGGCAGCTGAAATGACAGCAAACAGCTAAAATGACAGCAAATGACCACGAATAATTCAAGGAGGAAATGAAAAAATGGCAGTAAAACAGACAGCAGGCCGGGAGGCACTTGGTACGTTTGCACCTAAATTTGCAGAATTAAATGACGATGTTCTTTTTGGGGAGGTCTGGTCCAGGGAGGATAAACTTTCCATTAGAGACCGTTCACTGGTTACCGTGACGGCGTTAATGGCACAAGGACTTACCGATTCCTCATTTAAATATCATTTAGAGACCGCGAAGAAAAATGGAATCACGAAAACAGAGATCGCCGAGATTTTGACACATGCGGCGTTTTATGCAGGCTGGCCCAAGGCGTGGGCGGCATTCCGCATGGCGAAGGAGGTCTGGACGGCTGGTGAGGTGACCGCCAGCGCCAAAGAAGAGTACGCGGACAGCATGATATTTCCAATTGGGGAGCCGAATGACAGCTTTGCAGAATATTTCACCGGCCAGAGCTACATAGCACCTGTTTCCGCAGACCAGGTGGGTATTTTCAACGTAACCTTCGAGCCGGGCTGCCGCAATAACTGGCATATCCACCGTGCCGATAAGGGTGGTGGGCAGATACTTATCTGTGTCGCAGGGCGTGGGTATTACCAGGAATGGGGCAGGGAGGTACGGGATCTGTTACCGGGCGATGTGGTCAACATTCCAACAGGCGTAAAACACTGGCATGGTGCGGCGCCGGGCAGCTGGTTCTCACATCTGGCAGTGGAAGTCCCGGGCGAAAATGCGGGCAATGAGTGGTGTGAACCAGTTGATGCGGAGCAGTATAGACAGGCATTTGAAAAGTAAGATATAAAGAAAGCATGTGAAAAATGAAAGAAGATAATATAGAAGGGGAGAAGGAAGGCTGAGAACATGAAATATACTAAATTGGGAAACTCAGACCTGATGGTTTCCCGCATTTGTCTGGGCTGTATGGGATTTGGAGATTCACAGAACGGCCAGCATACCTGGACACTGGATGAAGATCATTCCAGGGAAATTATCAAACGGGCTCTGGACCTGGAAATTAATTTTTTCGATACCGCAGCCGCTTATCAGAGCGGTACCAGTGAGCAGTATGTGGGACGGGCGCTGCGGGATTATGCTGAGCGGGATAAGGTGATAATCGCCACGAAATTTCTTCCGCGAACAACGGAAGAAATTGCAGAAGGCATCACCGGGCAGCTGCACATTGAACGTATGATAGATAAGAGCCTGAAAAATCTGAGTATGGACTATGTGGATTTGTATATCTATCATATGTGGGATTATCAGATACCACTTTATGACATGATGGACGGATTAAACCGGATTGTAAAAGCAGGGAAAGCACGGTACATCGGAATCTCTAACTGCTTTGCATGGCAGCTGGCAAAGGCGAATGCGCTGGCGGAAATGGAAGGATTTGCAAAGTTTGTATCCGTTCAGGGGCATTATAATCTGATTTTTCGGGAAGAAGAGCGGGAGATGGTTCCATACTGTCAGGAGGAACATATTGCGCTGACTCCCTACAGCGCGCTGGCTGGCGGACGGCTGGCAAGACATCCGGGGGAACTATCAAGACGGCTGGAAGAAGACAACTATGCGCGTCTTAAGTACGATAAAACAGCCGAACAGGACAATATCATTATTGGGAGAGTGGCGGAGCTGGCGGACCGGCGGAATGTATCCATGACGGAGATTGCACTGGCCTGGCTTTTAACAAAGACAGCATCCCCGGTTGTTGGAGCTACAAAGTCCCGCCACATAGAAGGCGCGGCAGCAGCGGCGGAAACAGAACTGACGGGCGAAGAACTGGCATACCTTGAGGAGGCTTATGTGCCGCATCGCCTGGTGGGGGTAATGGCACAAAATAGACCGGATACCCGCAGCGAAAAACATGTCTGGTCTGTAGGAGACCAGAAAATTTGATGACAGAACACTTATTTTCGAATAAAGGTTTGAAAAAGATTGGGTGAGATTCGGGTGTCAAAAGGTATTTTTTCTCATAAATGCATTTTTTCAAAGTAAAGTGTATGGGATTCAGATGCCGATGCCCCGTTTTATCGGGCATGCGCACTCCGCGCTAAGGAAGTATGGCCGCTGAAGCGACCGCGCTCCGGCGCGCAAGTCTGGTTTGCCGGACTCTTTGTAATTGCAGTAAGGAATAAGAAGGGAACTTACATTTATTCAGGTGCGATGTACCGGGAACGGTGGGATTGAAGTCAGATGGATCGTCGGATTTGGAGCAGGCCAAGAATGTTTTTTAGTCAGGATGATCGATCCATTTAGCAGAAGAAGTGATTCGGGCATCTGTTTTCATTTGTACTGACGGAAAGCGGCTGCAAAGGATTTGGATGGTGCAGTTTGTGCGAACATTCCAGCAGCCATCTTGCCGGGGCGTTTGTTTTTGTTATCCTTTTAACATTTTATTTTCGTAGTAGCTCTTATCTGTTTATCGTATGTATCTTTAAATTGTTTTCTAAAAAGACTCGATATTTGCAACTTTTTGCCCTAATTATTTGTCTAAAAAAGAAGCAGGAATTTACAAATGAGAGGGAAAACATGGTATTCAGCAGTTTAGAATTTATATTTCGGTTTCTTCCGCTATTTTTGATGATCTACTACATAATCCCATGCAGCTGGAAGAATTTTTGGCTTTTTGCGGGAAGCCTTGGTTTTTATTTTTATGGGGTCAGGGATACCCCTTTTTATTTTGTTCTCCTGGTCCTTTCTATTCTGGTCAACTACAGAATCGGGATTTTGATAGGACGGCGGAGGCTGGGGAGGATGCGAAAGAGGTGGCTGGTCTGCGGTATAATCTATAACCTTTCCTGGCTGATCCTTTTTAAATATTCCGCATTCATCGCCCAAAACGTTAATCTGCTTCTGGGAAGAGCGGGGATTCCATTGCATTTGCCGGTTTTTGCGCCGGTACTCCCGGTGGGGATCAGTTTCTATACTTTTCAGGCTGTTTCATATCTGGCGGATGTATATCGAAAAACGGTTCCCTATGAGCGGTCTATGGTTGGCTTCGGCATGTATATCAGCATGTTCCCGCAGCTGATCGCAGGTCCGATTGTGACGTATTCCTCTATACGGGCACAGATTGGCAGAAGGAAGGTTACCTTCCGCGCCATTGAGGATGGGCTGAGGGAGTTCACCATTGGTTTGGGCTTTAAGGTGCTCCTGGCAAATCGGGTCGGCGGCTTATGGACTGAAGTGCAGACGATTGGTTATGAGAGCATTTCCACCCCGTTGGCCTGGCTCGGTCTTGCAGCCTTCAGCCTGCAGATTTATTTTGATTTTTGCGGGTATTCACTTATGGCAAAGGGACTGGGTACTATGATGGGGTTTAAGCTTCCGAATAACTTCAATCATCCATACATGTCTCTGTCCATGACGGAATTCTGGCGAAGGTGGCATATAACTCTTGGCAGCTGGTTCCGGGAGTACGTATACATTCCCCTGGGAGGGAACCGGAGAGGGGCCCTTTTGACCTTTCGGAATCTGCTGGCAGTCTGGCTTTTAACCGGATTCTGGCACGGAGCCAGCTGGAACTTTATAATATGGGGGCTTCTGCTGTTCCTGATCATGTCCATCGAGCGCATTGGACTGCTTCGGGTGCTGGAACGGCGGCGGGTAATCGGACATCTCTATATGATGCTTACGATTCCTTTGACCTGGCTTGTGTTTGCCGTTACGGACATCAGACAGATCCTGCTGTATTTTCAGAGACTGTTCCCATTTTTAATGAAACAGAGCCTTTTCTATTTCAGCGGGGATTATTTGAAGTATGGAAAACTTTACGCGGTCTCCATTGCGGCTGGGCTTGTGTTTATGACGGATATCCCCTGTCGAATTTATAATCGGCATAAATACTCCCTGGTTACGGCAGTTGTGCTTCTGGCCGTTTTCTGGGCTTGTGTGTATTGTATACGTATTGGAATGGACGATCCGTTTTTATATTTCAGATTTTAGATTTATGATTGAAGGCGGAGGTGTGGGATGAGAAGATATTGGTACAGTATTCTTTTGACAGGCAGTATGATTGTCATGGCAGCCACGAAACTGTCAATGGATATACCGAAAAACGAACCGATAGCCCGGGAGACGGGGGCAATACTTGCGGACAACCGTATGGTGGAGGCACAGAGCGCAGAAATGGCGGCATCCGTGACGGTGGAAGCGGAAGAGACGGAAAAGATGGAAGCAATGAACGCAGAGGAGAGTACACCATCATCTCCGGAGACAGGAGAAACGGCTGTAAGTGTGAGTGATATTAATGAAGATTTTTCCAGTGTGTTGTTTATAGGAGATTCACGGACTGTGGGGCTTTCCGAATATGGTGATTTAGGGCAGGCGGATGTATTTGCGAATTCCGGTATGTCGGTATTTAATCTCTTTGAGGCTCGGGTATCCGTGAAAGGCGGCGAGAAAAGACGCTGGAGGAAGTGTTCGCGTCGGAAAACTATCGAACGATTTATCTCATGCTGGGTATCAACGAGCTTGGATATGAAGATAAGGCAATTGTCAATCAATACCGCTCTGTCGTGGAGAGAATCCGCGCAGAGCAGCCTGCGGCAGCCCTGGTGCTTGAGGCCAATTTACACGTAACAGGGGAAAAAGCCGCCAAAAGCAATATTTTTAATAACCAGAGAATTGATGCCCTAAATAAATCTATTAAAAATATAGCGGAAGATACCGGCTGTCGTTACATCGATGTCAACAGCCTCTTTGACGATGAGAACGGAAATTTGTCTGTGGCTTATTCCACTGATGGCGCACATATTCTGGGGAAATATTACTCGGTATGGGTGGAGTGGATTCGCAGCGGCGGATGAACTGCGTAATGTTCTGCAGTTCCCTGGAGATGCTCCTGGTCTTTAAAAAGTAAGTTTATCCTTGATACAATTCCATATAAAATACTTCCGGCCAGTGATAAGCTGATGATAAAGATCAGAGTATCACTGGCTTTCATTGATTAGTTCCCCTCTCCTGATTATACTCGCTTTTGCTTACTTTGGCAGTACATGCCCGGTTTTACTAACAGTTTACGTAAAGATGATTACAGATTTTACTTCCTCTCTCTATAATTAAAAACATAAAAGATGTCTGACAACTATTGCGAGACATAAAACGAAAACAGGAGAGTACAGGATGCAGTACCGTTATGAACAGATAGCAGGAATTCTGGAAAACAAGATAAGAAACGGAGAATGGCAGATCGGCCAGAAGATACCAGGGGAGTTAGCGCTTGCAGGAGAATTCCATGTGGGGCGATCCACCATAAGGGAAACCTTGAATATTCTGCAGCAAAAGGGAATGGTGGACAAGCGTCACGGTTCAGGAACTTATGTAAAAGAGAACAAGCAGAAGATGGAGAATCCAATCATGTTTTTAAGCTCCATCGGGCAGATGATTGAAAATGCGGGATATGAAGCGGGAAGTATATTCTACAGCGTCACCCATGAAACGCCGGATCTGGTGGTTTCGGAGCGGCTGGGGCTGACACAGCAGGATCGGATCGTAGTGATGAACCGAGAGAGAACGGCCAATGGGGTGCCGGTTGTATTTTCCTATAATATATTTCCGGAGAAGCTGGTGGGTGATATCTTCGATGAGGGGTTAAAGGGCAGTATCTTTCAGTTATTGAGAGATAAGTGCGGTGTCACAATTGCCGGTGCGGATACCTTCATTAAAGGAGTTAATCCCAATAACGCATGGGACGAACTGGCGCTTGTGTATCTAAAAGAGCCGGTAGTGCTTCTTGAACAGCTGCATATAAATGATGAAGGAATCCCTGTTCTGTTTTCCTATGATTATATCAGAACAGATATTATGAATCTTCATCTCAGAAGAAAGATGTAGAAAGAGAGGTATTCAACATGGAAATGACAGAGCGTGCGCTGCCGGTAAGAACAAAAGCAGCAGCTGAACGGGATATAAGCCGGGTGAACAGAGGGCTTATGAGAAAAAAATGCATATTTTTATGGAAGGGAATCGGTTTGTCCGTCTTACTGTTTGTCACACTGTTTCCGATCTATTGGCTGATAATCATGGCAATCCGTCCGACGGCGGAAACCAGTTCGGGAGCGGGATTATTTCCTCAACAGCTTACCATTTCCCATTTTACAGAACTGTTTAATCAGAAGTCATTTGGTACAGCCCTTCAAAACAGCCTGATCAATGCGGGGACTGCGCTTGTGCTGTCTCTGGCGCTGGGGCTTACCACAGCCTACATATTGTCGCGGAAACGCTTTAGGTTTCGTCTGAGGCTGCCTGTAACCGGGTGGGTGCTGCTGATCAGAGTGCTGCCGCCGGTAGCATTTGTCATTCCGCTGTATACCCTGTTTACCAGGATGGGGGTGATGGGGACGAGACTTCCGATAATCTTGGCGTGCATGCTGGTTAATATCCCTCTGGTTATCTGGTTTATGGTGTCCTTCTTCGAGGAATTGCCGGAGGAAGTGGAAGAGAGCGGTAAGATCGACGGTGCAACAGAGTGGCAGCTTTTCACCAGACTTGTACTGCCTCTGGTTTTGCCGGGGATTGCGGCGATTGCCATGCTTTCCTTTCTGTATGCATGGAATGAATATACATACAGCGTGATTCTGACACGGTCCCCATCCAATTATACGATACCTTTGGCCCTGGCGGTGCTGAATACAGAAGATAATGTTACAAACTTTGGATTGGTAGCAGCAGGGGGCGTAAGCTCGTTTATACCGGTGGCAGTCTTTGTGATCTTTGCACAGAATTACCTCATAAGCGGATTATCAAGTGGGGCTGTGAAAGAATAGAGTAAAGAAAAGTGAGCATGAAAGGAAATGGAGAAAATGGATATGAAAAAGATGAAAATGAAAAATTTGAAATTGCTGGCTGCGGGCCTCGCGATGACGGCCTCGCTGACCGCGTGTGGAAGCAGCGCCCGGGAGACTGTGCAGTCAGCAGACAGCAGCACGGAGACAAAGACGAACAGCGCCATGCAGACTGAGAACAGCCAGGCGCAGGAGGTGGCTCCGGGAGAAACAGCAGAGATGACACTTATATTAAGAGGCGGTTCCTATGCAGAGGTCATGAAAAAGGCGCTCCCGGATTTCGAGGCGGATCATAACTGTAAGATTGAGGTCCTGGAAATGTCATTTGACGACTTACATACGGGAATCGCACTGGATGCGGTCAATGAAACGGGAACTTACGATTTATGTATGGTAGATGGAAGCTGGATGGCAGAATTTACGGAAAACAATGTACTGGCTAATTTATCAGAGATGGGATACCAGTTTGATGATGATATTATTCCCAACACTACCAGAATCTGTATGGTAGGAGATGATATCTACCTGGCGCCGTATTTTGGCAATGTGACGGTTCTGCTTTACAATAAGGCAAATGTGGAGGCGGCAGGCTACAAGCCGGAGGAAATCACTACTTTAGAGGACATGCTTGCTGTAGCGAAAGCGTCGAAGGAATCCGGCATTAACGGTTTTGCCTACAGAGGAGATACCGGAGATAATATTGTATCTGATTTTCTGCCGATCCTGCTGGCATACGGCGGCTGGGTAGTCGATGATAATAATAAGCCATCGGTAAATACAGCAGAATTTGCAGAAGCTGTGAATTACTATACAGAACTGATTAAAACCGGCGCTGCAATGTCCAAGGATGATGTGACAGCAGCCGTAGATAATGGCTCCGCAGCACTTGCGATCGGCTGGCCTGGCTGGTATGTGCCAAGCGCGGACAGTGCGGCCAATTACATGGTCAGTCCTGCAAAGGCAGCGAAGGACGGCCAGGTATACAATACCTCGGAGTATGGCACATGGACAATCGGTATTCCGGCAAACAGCCCCCACCCGGATCTTGCATATGAACTGCTTCAGTACATCATGGATCCTCAGGTACAGCTGGAGAGTATTGCAAACGGAGGGGTACCATGCAGATACAGCTGCCTCACCAATGAAGAGATACTGAATGAATACCCACACCTGGAAACCGTATGCAAAGCGCTGGAGAGTGGAGTCTATCGCCCGGCCATCGCTGAGTGGACAGAATTTACGAACATTCTGGGCGCTGAAATGGGAAGTATTATGGCAGGCGTCAAGACGACGGAACAGGGGCTGGCGGATGCACAGGCACAGCTGGAACTGTTAATGCAGTAAACCGTACAAAATTAGAATTATGGAAAGGCATGGTAATACATAGATGGTCAGACGGGAATTTGGAAAGAGGGAAAAGGGAATCTTCGTCAGTCAGATGACGGCGCCAACGATTGTTTTCCTGCTGGTTATGACGGTATATCCGGTACTATTTACAATATATTACAGCTTTACAGATTATAACTATTTAAAGGGGACGCACCCGTTTTCCGGCTTTGCCAATTATACCGCACTGTTTCAGAATATGTATTTCCGGCAGGCAGTGTCAAATACGGTGAAATTTACAGTGATTGCGGTGGTATTGGAGGTGATGCTGGGACTTCTGACGGCTCTCTTTGTCAAAAGTCTAAAGCGGGGTCAGAAGGTGGTCAGAACCCTTCTTCTGCTTCCCTACCTGCTTCCGGCCGTCACCGTCGCGCTGATCTGGCGTATGATGCTGTCGCCGAATTATGGAATTATAACCGATGTATTTACCGCACTTGGACTCCCGGTATATAACTGGTTTTATGATGGAAAGACTGCTTTTGGTACGCTGTTGGTGATTGATGTCTGGCAGAATGTTCCATTTGCCTTTCTGCTGATCTATGCCCATTTACAGGGCGTGCCGGAAAGCCAGTATCAGGCGGCCAGTATCGATGGAGCGGGAGCATTGCAGCGTTTTCGCCATATTATGCTTCCCAATATTGGCGGTGGGATTGCGCTGTGTGCCATGCTTCGTACGATTGATACGTTCCGGCTGTTTGAAAAGGTAAATATTCTGACGGGCGGAGGCCCGGCTAACACGACCACTACTATTACACAGTTCATGTATACATACGGTATAAAAAGCCTGAAATTCGGTTTAGCCAGTGCCTGTGCCATAGTTATGACCGTATTTGTGTTGATTATGAGCAGTATTTATATGAAAAAGGCGATGAAATAAAATGGAAGAATGGACAGCGCAAGTCACTTTTATGAATGTGGGAAATGGGGATGCAATTCTGATTGAAGCGCCGGATCCGGAGCGCCGCGACGGCATGTTTGTAATGGTCATTGACGGTGGAAGCGGAGAGCAGGCAGAGTATGCGGATCAGTCTACAGGCAGGTTAAGAGCAGTCGATTATATGGAGAAAAGAGGCATTAAGCATATCGACATAATGGTATGTACGCATATTCATGAAGACCATACATGCGGTCTGCTTCCGATTGCTTTAAAATGGTGTCCTGAATTTCTGTGGCAGCCTTTTCCCGTTGAGTTATCAGAAATCATGAAGCTTCTCAATGACGGGACTGGAGAGGAATCCGGCCGTAAGCTAATTGCTGCTCTGAACGGCTGCGCCGCTTTATGCCGTTATGTGGAAGCGCAGGGAGGCCGTGTTATTCAGGCGAAACCAGGTTATCCGGACAGCAGCACCATGTTCCCGGCAAAGGGAATCCAGATTCATATTCTCGGGCCGGCAGAACAGGCTCTTGACAGGCAGACGGCACAGCTAAAAGCCCTGTACCAGGAAGGAAGACGGGATCTGCTGCCGGCTCTTGACAGATGCATGAACAGCTCCAGTATGATTCTGCATATTGCCTGCGGCGAAAAAACATTTTTGCTGGCTGGCGATGCGGAGGCATCTGACTACGAAGCTTGCTGGGGGGATATAAAGGCAGACGTATTTAAGGTGGGGCATCATGGTCAGGCCAATAGCCTGACTCCGGAAATACTGCAGGCGGTATCGCCCCAGTACGCCGTGATCTGCGCTTCCAGTGACAGGCGCTATGAGAGTGCGGCTCCGTCAGTTTTAGAGCAGCTTTACAAATCCGGCATATCGGTTTATTACAGCGATTGTCCGACGGTGGCCCCATTTGCGGATAAAATAGAACCGCACACAGCAGCAGTATTTCGGGTAATGCGGGATGGAAGGCTGTATGCAGCATATAATCAGGAAAGGTGTATAACGGATGGAACTGGCAAAAGTTAATATTGAGGAACTGGAAGCACTTCTTCGGCAGGCGGGGGAACTGTTTCAGGATAGGGAAGCCGCTGGCTGTGTGAAGATAAAAGGAGAGGCGGATTACGTAACCGAGGTAGATTACAGGGTGCAGCAGTTTATACGCAGGCGTTTGGAAGCGGATTATCCCCAGGTTCAATTTTTGAGTGAGGAAAAGACGAATCAGGAGATAGACAAATCCAGCCTTGTGTGGATCCTCGATCCTGTGGATGGAACCACCAATTTGATTCATGACTGCCATGCCAGCTGCATTTCACTGGCACTGATGGAGCGCAGTGAGGTAGTGCTTGGCTTTGTATACAATCCATACAGTGAGGAGCTGTTTATGGCACAGAAGGGCCGGGGCTGCCGGCTCAATGGAAAGAGTACAGCGGTAAGCCGTGCGGCGCGTATGGAGGATAGTCTGATCGCCATAGGGACTTCCCCGTATTACAAAAAGACCGCGGATAAGAACTTTGATATATTCAAGCGCCTGTTTATGGATTGTCAGGATATCCGAAGAAGCGGATCCGCGGCCATGGACCTTGCGTATGTTGCGTGCGGACGATTAGACGGTTATTTTGAACGAAACTTAAAAATATGGGACGTTGCAGCAGGGATGCTTCTGGTGCGGGAAGCCGGCGGAAGTGTTTTATCTTTTAACGGGGCCCAGGCGGGCAATGATATGGTAAGCGATATTGCAGCAGGCAATTCCGTTATCGCCGGGCTTTTGACGGAGGAGTACTTGTAGAGAGGTGTTGGCGGTTCGGAAAACACCATTATTTCGGAGGTTGATGATATATACTTTTTGCCAGCAGGGCATGCATCTGTTCATATACGCAGAGTATGTCTGTGTCTAAGCATGAGAACGCCAGAATATACCGTACTTAAAAATTACAATCCCTCAAAAAAGGAGTTATAATTTACTTTTGCATATGTTACAGTTCACTCCCCACCAGTGGCACCGCAGTCCGGTTCGGCCGGGCAGGCTTCCTCAGCCTTTCCAGTTCCGGTTTCGGGCATAAGAAGTTCTAAACGTGCAGAATTTTTCTAAAAACCAGGTGAAATTCCCAAACTCGCTGCGCTCAGACAAGTGGGAATTTTACCTGAACGAAAAATTTTGCGCGTTAAGAACTTCTAATACCCTGCAAAGTCACAGGAAAGGCTGAGGAAGCCTGCCCGGCCGAACCGGACTGCGGTGCCACTGGTGGGGAGTGAACTGTAACTTGCATATCGGGTTACGAAAAGTCTTATAGAAGGCGTCTTGTAATAAGTCAGAAGATATAGTACAATTATGGTAATATATGGAAGATTTTATCAGTTCTTATAATGCAAATTATACGAATTGCAATGGTAAGATTACTGTATTACATAAGACGTTTTGCAGATCTGGTCATCAGGTCTGTTTTTTTAATCTCTTTTTCTGCCAGGAAAATGATTTTTCTTTCATTATCCGATGTGATTGGTAAATATAATTTGCATTATAAGATACACGCTGTCATCCAACTGAAAAAGGAAAGACGGAATATGAAGCAGAATGACTATTTTATAGAAGAATCGGAGCGTGTAATACAAGAGAGAACGGCAGACGGACAGTTTTATATACTTTATACCGACATCACGGATTTTCATCTGGTTAATTACATTTACGGAAATGAAATCGGGGATTCCCTTCTGCAGGAAATGAATCATTTCCTGGACAGCCGGCCCAATATTCTGTTGTGCCGCCGCTTGTTTGCCGATTTTTTTGTAGGACTCTATATCCTGAAAAATGGACAGAATATCGGCGAAAGAATCAGCGGATTGGACAGAGAACTGCAGGAATTCCTCACGGATCTGCAGTCGAGATATCCTGCATGCCGATTAAAAGCGGCCTGCGGCCTCTGCCTCATTGAGCATGATAATATTGCACAGGCCATCGACAATGCAAATCTGGCGCGCAAAATATCAAAAAATCAGTATTCCTTCAAAACCGTGGTTTACGATCATTACATGAAGGATCAGATTACAGCCGTGCATGAAAATGAACTGGAAATCTACAATGCGCTCCATGAAAACCGGTTCTGTTTCTATTTGCAGCCGAAGGTGGATCTGACGAATGGGATGATCATAGGGGCGGAGGCGCTGGCAAGGCGTATCGGTGATGACGGAACTGTAATTCCGCCCGATAAATTTATGGATCTGATGGAAGCGAAGGGATCTGTGATTGAGTTGGATCAGATCATCTGCCGACAGGTCTGTGAGTTCCTGAAAGACCGGATGAACCGGGGATTGTCGGTTGTTTGTATTTCAGTTAATTTGTCGCGTCTCCATATACGAAATCCCGAATCGGCAGATGTGTTCCACCAGATTGCAGCCGAATATGGGATTCCGCCTGAGCTTCTGGAATTTGAACTGACGGAGACCATTCTGCTGGAGGAATTCGCCGGAGCCAAGCATCTGATCGATCAGCTGAGGGCTTACGGCCATCACGTCTCCATCGATGATTTCGGTTCCGGATACGCAGGAATTAATGTATGGCAGGAACTGAACTTCGACTGCCTGAAGCTAGACCGCAAGTTTTTGTCCGATGATGAACTGTTGAAGAAACGCAATCAGGCGCTCGTTCCCAATATTATCAACATCGCCCACCGTCTCCATGTCCAGGTGCTGTGTGAGGGAGCGGAAACGGAGGAACAGTGTCTCTATCTGCTCCGGCTGGGCTGTACCGTCGTGCAGGGATTCTACTTCTCAAAACCGCTGCCGCCGGAGGAACTGTGCCAGGTCTGTGAACGCCAGGGCGGAAAATATCCGCTTCCCGCGCTGCTGAGCTCCGATAAGTCAGAACACCAGTCCGAACAGACGAAGGAGGCGGCTGACGAAGGCGGGGCGCAGAGTAAGATTAAAAGTTATGTTATCGTCATTCTTTGCTGTGCGCTTTTCCTGGGAGTCTGCATCACCGGTGTGATGAACGTGAACCGAAACCGGACGCAGAAGGAATTTACCAGCTTGATAATCGAAACGCTGAATGCTTACACTGCGGGACAGCGCGAAAATACCCTGACGGAAATCGATGGTGTTGTGAATACACTGCAGTCATTAGCCGTGTTGATTTTGGAAAATGACGAGCCGGGATTTATCAATACATTTTTGAGTGAGCTGAATAAGGTGAGTCCGAAGATTCAGTATACCTATTATACTTGCGGGATGTATCAGGAGCTGATTACGAGCGGGGAGGCAAGGCCGGAGGACAGCGAGATTTTAGAACGCCTGAAACTGGGCGAGACAGTGGTGACGGATATCATTTATTCTGAGCGGCTGGGAGACATCTACTGCGTCGGAGTCGGAGTTCCTGTGATGAAGGAGGGGGTGTTCATTGGCACTGTGCAGGGGATTATCAACGCAGAAGCTCTGATATCTACAGAGCTGTTTGACCCGGGGCTGGGAGAGATATGCAATGTATTTCTTACTGACGGGGACAGCAGGATTCTTCCGATCCGGGAACCGAATGGAAGAGGCGTTGGTGAAAGCCTCCTGGAACTTTTAGATATCTATGGAGTAAAAAAAGAGGTGATAGAAGAGCTTCATGACGCCTATGACGCAGGGGATTCTCAGGCAAGAAGCGTCCGGGCAGGCAGATTTGACGGGAGTCCGTATTACTTATCCATGACCGGGCTGAGATATAACGACTGGCATCTGGTCGTCTGTTTGAAGGCCGATGCTGCAACCATGCATTTGCGCTACATTGTAAACAATATGATGTGGAGTATCGCCGGGCTGATTGCGGCGGTTGCCCTGGTTTCGGCGGCAATGATTCTTTTCTGGGTGAGAGTTCAGAGCAGGATTTCCTTAGAACAGCAGCGCTATCTTCTGCTGGAACACTTTTCAGATACGGTACTGTTTGACTATGACTGCAGGCACGATACCATCCGATTCACCTCCAATGCATCGAAGCTTTTAAAGATCCGGGAGCTGACACAGAACCATTTTCTGAATGGGCTGGACCGGGCGTTTATTTACGCGGGAGATCAGGAGGAGGTTCAGCGTGTACTGAGCGGTCAGACTGGCGGGGAATACGGTGAAATCCGAGTGCGCGTGATGCGCCCGGATACCGAAGAATACTTCTGGTGTCTGGTGCAGTATCAGAATCTGTATAAGAGCAGCGCCATAGATTCCATTATTGGAAAAATAACGGATATTGATGAGCGTATGCCGCATGAATAAAAGCAGCAGGCAGAACTAAAAGTAATTGGTACCCTAATCGTATGATACAGACTTTCTTCTGAATCCTGCGATTAGGGTATTTTTATTATGCTCTTAAAATAATTGATGAAGATCAAGAAGATGGTTTTGCAGCGGTTTTCCGCAGTTCGGGCAGTTTATTTTCCTGAAAATGGACGAAATCGCCGGATAGTTGTCTTCCGTGCCGCTGGAGTATATCGCCTTGGCCTCGGCCATGGGCATAATGATCGGAGTCTGATACAGATGACCGTATTCTCTGCACAGCCAGGAGCTTCGAAAGAACACATGGTAAAAATGTTCCCCGTTTTTAAAGCAGTGCAGCGTTGACCATTGATAATTTTCAATCCTGTTTGGAGGGTGGGTAAATGCCAGTGCAGCAATCTTAAGCATTCGCCGCCAAATAAGCCGTTAAATATAGGATTGTTAAAAACAATCAGACCTGATATGATAAATTCAGTATATCACTGCATAACCATTGATACAGCGTAACATGTCATACAGTGTATTATGCAACACGTCATATTTTGGAGGGGGAAGTATGCTGTCATTCGTTCGCAGATTCAATATCAGCCTGTTTAAGAAAATAATCACGCTCTTTTTAATCGTTCTGGCGCCTATTTTTATTCTGGGCATCTATATCCGCAACTGGGGGGCCAATACCGTGCGGGAAGAATTGTCAAAGTCATCAACGGCCCAAATAGAATTCTATTTAAACCAGCTTGAGGATGAAATCGAACGGCTCAAGATACTGCAGTATACGTGCCTCAACGACGAGCATCTTAACCGCCTTGCAGTTCAGTACAGCATTATGAGTCCGTACGATATTGTCAGCAATATGAGGCAGCTTCAGGCGCGTCTTATGACGATTGTGTACAGCAGCAGCTATGTGGAAAATGTCAGTGCACACATCTTTTCCATTGATAAGACCGTATCGTCAGACCGGGGCGTGGATGAAACAGACCCGAAGGTTTATGAACGGATCAAGGCCGCGGCCGGACTTAAGGGAGCACAGATTATCCGGTATGAGGACGGATTATATCTTACGACGGCCTATCCTTTGGACAATTCGGGCCAGAACAGTAACTATGTGATAGAAGTGAAACTGAAACCGGATGTATTTAAAGAGGATTTAAAGCAGTTTAATATCTATCCGGACAGCGGATCATTTTTAATTGATCTGACGAATTCGAATGAGATTGCCATGGCAAGCACTGGAAGATCCCTGCAGCCCCACGATATATTGAGCGATTTTGCTATATCCGGTAAAAGCGGTACCAATCTGGGTAAAATTGACGATTACCGTTACTACTCGGTGTATGCGAGGTCGGACTATTTAAGCCTGCTGCTGCTGCGATATCTGCCGGAGAATCTGGTGTTCACGCCAATGCAGAATTTTACCAGATGGATATGGATATTTATCCTTGCCTCGATATCGGTAATCATTGTTTTCACGCTGTTTATGCATCGTTTCATCAATAAACCGATCAAAAACCTGGTAGCAGTCTTTCGCCAGGTGGAAAAGGGGAATCTGCAGATCAGTCTGAATCCGGAGGACGTCAGATCCACGGAATTTGCTTATTTATACACCAGATTCAATAAAATGGTTGAGAGCTTAAATATGCTGATCGATCAGGCATATAAGCAGAAAATTCTGACACAGCGCGCAGAACTGAAGCAGCTTCAGGCGCAGATCAAACCTCATTTTCTGTATAACAGTTTCTTTATCATCAATACAATGGCACAAATGGGGGATGAAAATCTGGTAGAGTTCACAAATCATCTGGGGGAGTATTACCGCTATCTTACCAGAAATTCCACGGACATTATTCCTCTTTGCGAGGAGGTGGAGCATGCGCGCACTTATACCAGCATTCAAACCATGCGTTTTTCAAAGAATCTCGAAGTGGATTTCAGTCCATGTCCGGAAGAATTCGAACAATATCCGGTCCCGAGGCTTATCATACAGCCGCTGATCGAAAATGCCTTTGAACATGCGGTCGATAAGAGAATGAAGGACCGGATCATCTCCATATCCTTTGAGATATGTCAGGACAGGCTGCATATTATTGTCGAAGACAACGGCAAAAGCCTGATGGATGAAACACTGGCAGAACTGCAAAACCGATTGGCAGTCCAATCGGATGATGCGGAAGTGACTGCATTGCTGAATATTAACAGACGTTTACAGTTACAGTACGATGAAGCCAGCGGCGTGCTGCTTAAACGCAGCTCATTGGGAGGACTGCGGGCAGAGCTTGTATTGGGAGTAAGGAGGGGGGAGTATGTACCGGCTGCTAATTGCAGATGATGAGGAAATTATTGTAAATGGGCTATATGACATTTTCTCCAATCTGGAGAATTTAGAACTGGATGTGTATAAAGCGTATTCGGGTGAGGAGGCAATCCAGTGGCTGGGGCGGACCAGGATTGATATTGCTCTGACCGACATCAATATGCCGGAGGTCGATGGCCTGCAGCTTCTGGATGAGATCAAGAAACGCTGGTCCTGGTGCCGCGTGATTTTCCTGACGGGACACAGTGAATTTAACTATGCGTATAAGGCGATTCAATACAGTAATGTGAGATACTTATTAAAGACGGAGGGATATGACAAGATTATAAAGACCGTGGAAAGCGTTGTTCAGGAGCTGAAAGATGAGAATCAAACGAATGAGATGATTCAAAACGCCAAAGATCAGATTAATCTTGCTCAGGATTTGTTTTGCCAGAAGTATTTTTATGCATTGCTTAACAGTGACCATTCTTTAAAAATCAATACGGAAGAATTCGAACGGCTCTTTATCCATTTGAAAGCAGACGAACCGGTGATGCTGGTTTTGGGAGAAATACTGACGCTGCCCAAGTCGATTGATTTCTGGGAAAAAAATCAGATCATGTATTCGATCAAACAACTGCTTGTCAGATATTTTTCCATGCACGTTGACAGTCTTGCTGTCCCGCTGAAAGATGATAGGATTGCTGTTTTTGTCCAGCCGCGAAAGACACAGCCATTTTCGGATCGTGATGACGGCAGTATGAGCGTTTTCCTGAAGGGAACGCTTGAGATCGTTCAGTCGGCCTGTCGGGAGAAGCTGGATGCCCCAGTGAATTTTGCGTTGGCAGAAAGGCCATGCGGGTGGAAGGAGATTGCAGAAAAGTATGTTTCTCTGATGGACTTACTTAGCCACCATATCAGTCATGATGTGGAAACCATTCTCGACGAAAGGGATTTTCGGAAGCAGAGGCAGAACTTCGTTCCGGTTCAGGATGCAAAAGCTGACCATGCGGCGGCTGAGCTGCAGGGGTTATTATTCCGCAAAGACTTAAGCGATTTATATCACTCCATTGAAACCGGGGAAGAGCAGGACTATTTTGAGTCCTTAAAAAAATGGCTGGTGCCCCTCGGCGAAATACAGGATAAAAATGATGGTATTGCATTGGAGGCATACCAGACGATTATCACCTTCTTTCTTTCCTGTATGAACCGTTCCCAGCTTGCATCTCAGTTTTCCGAATTTTACAATATAAATAAACTGCAGGACAGCGAAAGCTATGGCACCTGGAAGGAGGCGGCCGATCATCTTCTGGAATTATTTCATAAGCTTTTTGATTTACAGAAAGAAGAGCAGTGCAAGCGTACACATGAGATCATAGCATTTGTGCAGCAGTATATTGAAGGCCATTTGTCGGAAGATTTATCCCTGACGAGCCTGTCTGAAAAAACATATTTAAATTCCTCCTATCTTTCTCGGCTCTATCATCAGACGACCGGCCATAAGCTTTCCAGCTTTATAGAGAATGCGCGGATAAAAAGGGCGAAGGAATTACTTGAAAATCCGTATGAAAAGATTTACGAAATTGCAAGAAAGGTTGGCTATGATACCGCCGCCTCCTTTACACGCCTGTTTAAAAAAGCGGAAGGTATGTCGCCCCAGGAATACCGGGATACGTTTCATTCTGCCAAGAGACATGAAAGTAAAAAGCAGATGTAAAAATATGCAAAGATATGTAAAGACGTGGAAAAAATATAGTAAAGATATGTTAAGAAAATCAAAAGTTGATTGTAGAATATGACTAAAAATACAGGTATAATAAAAATACAAATTGGTGATAAATCATAAAACAAGGAGGGCTATATGAGGAAACGTATTTTTAGTACCGGCATATCTGCTATATTGATCGGCAGTATGCTGCTGACTGCCTGCGGGGGTAATAATACAGGCGGTTCGTCATCTTCTGCAGATGCAACAGGTGAAAACAGTACTTCTGCCGTGGAAGCGAATGCTGCCGCTGAGGACGGAGATCCATTTGGAAAATATGATCCGCCTGTGAAAATGACATTTGCACGTACGGTAGATAATGATCTGAACGACAACATCCTGCCAAAAACTCCGGGGGAGACCATTGACAAGAACCGGTGGCTGGATTTGTATTCAGAGGAATTGGGCATTGATATCAGTTACGCCTGGACGGTAAGAGGCGGTCTTAACGATGATGCCTATACACAGAAGTTAAATGTTACGATAGCCTCCGGCGATCTGCCGGACGTTCTGATTGTAAACCGTACGCAATTGAAGCAGCTGGCAGAGTCAGACATGATTGCAGATATGACGGAGTATTACGATAAATATGCCAGCGATTTAACGAGGGAGGTTTATGATTCGGAAGGACCGGGAATCCTTCAGTCGGCAACCTTCGACGGCCGATTAATGGCTGTGCCTTACGCTGATGCATCGGTAGAGAGTACCCATTATCTATGGCTTCGGCAGGACTGGCTGGATAAGCTGAATCTGGAACCGCCAAAGACTATGCAGGATTTACTCAGTATTTCAGAAGCCTTTGCTAAACAGGACCCCGATGGAAATGGCGTAGATGACACGTATTCACTGGCAATTACGAAAACTCTGTACAGCGGCGCCATGGGCGTAGAAGGGTTTTTCGCAGGATACCATTCGTATCCTAACATGTGGGTGAAGACGGATGACGGAAAGCTGGCCTGGGGCAGCGTGCTGCCGGAAACAAAGGATGCCTTAAAGGCGCTGGCCGATATGTATGCGGCCGGGCAGATAGATCCGGAATTCGGAATTAAGGATGGCGCAAAGGTGGCAGAGATGATCGCGGCCGGAAAGCTTGGTATTGATTTTGGAGAGCAGTGGAATCCGATGTATCCGCTGATCAGCAACTATCAGAATGATCCGGAAGCGGATTGGGTTGGTTATCCGATCGTATCCGCGGATGACACATTGCCGAAGGTTCCGCAGAAATTCCGTACCCAGTGGTACTATGCGGTACGCAAAGACTATCCGAATCCGGAAGCTGTTGTCAAATTAGTAAATATGCACCTTGAAAAAAACTGGGGCGAGGATAATGATTTTAATCATTATTATATGCCGGTAGAAAATGGGGCGGTTGGCGTATGGAAGTTCTCACCGGTTGCGCCGGCTCCGACGAATAAGAATCTTGAGGCATTTAATGAAATTGAAAAAGCACGAAAGCTTGGTGATATGAGTATTTTAGTGGGCGAACCTGCCGTAATTCAGAGTAATTTGGAGGCATGGAAGGCTGGAGATACGACTCAGTGGGGCTGGGATAAGATATATGGAGAAAACGGAGTCTTCCACGCGCTGAACAGTTATATCGAGAACGGCCAGGTAATGAGAGAAGAATTTGTTGGCGCGCCTACACCGACAATGGTAGAAAAACAGGCATCTTTAAAAACAATGGAACTGGAAATGTTTGTCAGGATCATCATGGGCGACGCTCCAATTGATGAGTTTGATAAGTTCGTTGAAAACTGGAACGCTCTTGGAGGAGCTGAGATGACAGAAGAGGTTAACGAATGGTATCAGTCCGTTAAAAATCAGGAATGAGGTTGCGAGAGGAAGGGTTTCATAAAAACCTTTCCTCTCATTTTTTAAAAGGAAAGAGAGGAGCATTTATGAAGCGCAGAAAAATGCGGGAACTGCCATTACACCTGATGATACTCCCCAGTGTAATTATGCTGATCTGTTTCAGCTATTTGCCGATGGCAGGAATTGTTATCGCCTTCCAGAAGTTTATTCCGGCCAAAGGCCTGTTTGGCGATCAAAAATGGATTGGATTTGAAAATTTCAGTTATTTGTTTAAGCTGCCGAATTTTACCAGCGTACTATGGAATACGCTGTCTATCGCTGTTATGAAGATTATTTTCGGACTGGTGATTCCGATCATAGTTGCCATACTGATCAATGAAGTAAAACACAACACATTAAAAAAAGGCATTCAGACGGCCATTTACCTGCCTCATTTCCTGTCCTGGGTGGTGCTTGGCGGTATTTTTATCGACATACTCGCTCCGGGAGACGGCCTGGTCAACCAGGTGATCAAAGCCTTCGGAGGGCAGCCGGTCTTCTTTCTGGGAGATAACAAATGGTTTCCGTTTACATTGATTGTAACGGAGACCTGGAAATCATTCGGGTATGGGACGATCGTGTACCTGGCGGCTATTACCGGCATTGATTTAAGCTTATATGAGGCGGCTCAGGTGGACGGTGCAAACCGCTGGCAGCAGATATGGCATATTACCCTCCCCGGTATGCGTATGGTGATTGTCCTGCTGATGGTATTAAGCCTTGGAAATGTGTTGAATGCCGGATTTGACCAGGTATTTAACATGTATAGCCCGCCTGTGTATGCAAGCGGAGATATTATAGATACGTTTGTGTACCGTATCGGTATGCTGGAGGCACAGTTTGGAGTGGCTACGGCAGTGGGCCTGTTTAAATCGGTCATTTCACTGACGCTCATTTCAGTTTCTTACTGGTTTGCCTATAAGTTTGCAGACTATCAGTTATTTTAAGGAGGGAGCGGAATATGAAAACTCGAAAAAAATTTAAATGGTTTCCTGTATTGAATACAGCCTTTCTGCTCTTACTAGCGCTGATCTGTGTGATTCCGCTGATTCATGTTGCAGCCGTATCCTTTAGTTCCAGCGCAGCCGCTTCAGCGGGAAGTGTCTCACTGTGGCCAAAGGAATTTACCCTGAACTCCTACTCCTTTGTGGCAAAGCGTCCTGCTTTTTGGCGCTCCATGAAGGTTTCGGTTATACGAATTATCATGGGTGGGGGCCTTAGCATATTACTCACGATTACGGCGGCTTATCCGCTGTCTCAGCCGAAAGGAAGCTTCCGGTTCAGGACTGTTTATGCATGGTTCTTCTTTGTCACAATGATTTTTAATGCCGGCTTAATTCCGTGGTATATGGTAATCAGGCAATTCGGTCTTTTGGACAGCATCTGGGCCCTGATTCTTCCCAGCGCCGTACCTGTATTCAGTGTGATTCTTCTGCTTAATTTCTTCCGTGAGGTTCCCAGAGAGCTTGCAGAGGCCGCCTTTATCGACGGAGCAGGCCATTGGCGGACTCTGTGGACCATCTATGTGCCTCTGTCAAAACCGGCGCTGGCCACGCTCTTACTGTTTTCCCTGGTGGCAAACTGGAACAGCTGGTTTGATGGCCTGATTCTGATGAACAATCCGGATAACTATCCGCTGCAGACATACATACAGACGATTGCGGTTCAGCGTTCTTTCAGCATGATGACGAGAGAAGAGATACAGCAGATGGCGACGATTTCGGACCGCACGCTGCGTTCTGCACAGATATTTTTAGGCTCCCTGCCGATTGTTGCGGTATATCCTTTCCTGCAGAAATATTTTGTAAAAGGCATCGTGCTGGGAGGCGTAAAGGGCTGAGTATGCCCGGAAAGGGAGGGTAATTACCAAAATGAAAAAACAGGCGTTTAACCCCTATCTGCCGTCATGGGAATATATTCCCGACGGCGAGCCCCATGTATTTGATAACCGCGTTTATGTGTACGGATCCCATGACCGTTTCAACGGCTTTGCGTATTGTTTGAATGATTATGTGTGTTATTCCGCGCCGGTGGATGATTTAAGCGATTGGAAGTATGAGGGCGTTATCTATGAAAAGACGGCTGATCCGCTAAACGCAGACGGCCATATGTGTCTCTATGCGCCGGACGTTGTTAAAGGAGCAGATGGCAGATACTATCTATATTATGTACTCGATAAAGTTCCGGTTGTATCGGTGGCTGTCAGTGAGACACCCGCTGGAAAATACCGTTTCTATGGATATGTACACGATTCAGACGGGAGACGTCTGGGGGAACGGGACAGCGATCAGCCTCAATTTGATCCGGCAGTCATGATGGAGGACGGCAGCGTCTGTCTCTATACGGGATTTTGCGGCCCCGGCGATCAATCACGGAAAGGCGCCATGGCGACCGTGCTTGGACCGGATATGGTGACCATAACGGAGGAACCGGTCATCATAGTTCCCGGAAACTGTTACAGTGCCGGAACTGATTTTGAGGGACACGAGTTCTTTGAGGGGCCTTCGATCAGAAAGAGTGGAGATACGTATTATTTTGTCTATTCTTCGAGTAAAATGCATGAATTGTGTTATGCGGTCAGCCGGTATCCAACGAAAGAATATGTGTATGGCGGAGTGATTGTCAGCAATTGCGATGGTAACATCACGCACCAGAAACCGGCCGGCCTTCGTACGTATGTACCGGGCAACAATCACGGCGGGCTGGCAGAAATAAAGGATCAGTGGTATATCTTTTACCACAGGCATACAAACGGAACTAATTTCAGCAGACAGGGCTGCGCTGAGCCGATTCAGATCGGGGAAGATGGTTCCATAGAGCAGGTCGAGATGACCTCATGCGGTTTAAATGGAGGCCCACTGGCCGGGAAGGGAGAGTATCCGGCGTATATTGCCTGTAATCTATTTTCTAAAACAATGGATAACGACCACTTGCTCCACCATGCAGGCTGGATCGACGGAAAATATGCCAGAATCACACAGGATGGACGGGATGGCGATGAAGAGACTGGATACATCGCCAATATGCAGGATTCCACAATCGCAGGATTCAAGTATTTTGACTGCAGCGGTATTACGAGGATTTCGCTGAAAACAAGAGGCTATGGCAGCGGTTATTTTGAAGTGAAAACCAGATGGGATGGGGAGTGCCTGGGTACGATTCCGGCAGGCTATTCCAACGTATGGGTGGAAAATTCTGCTGAGATTACGATTCCGGATGGTGTCCATGCGCTGTATTTTGAATTCAAAGGCGAAGGCGGGATCAGTGTGGCTTCCTTCTCTTTAGAGTAACAGGGGGCAGCCGATGAAAGAGACCAGAGAAATGCGCCTGTGGTGGACGGATATACCCGATCCTGATGTGGTCCGGGCTTGTGATGCGTATTACATGACGAGCACGACGATGCATTTTACGCCGGGCTGTCCTGTTATGAGATCGCGGGACCTGATTCATTGGGAAATTGTTAATTACGTGTATGATGTTTTGGAAAACAGCGATGAGATGTCTTTAAGGAATGGAAAACACGACTATGGGAGAGGGTCCTGGGCAAGCTGTATCAGACATGACGGCCATACCTGGTATGTTGTGTTTACGGCATATAATTCCGATAAAACGTATATTTTTCAGACCCGGAGCATCGAAGACGGGCCATGGGAGAGATACACGCTTCCCGGCATTTACCACGATATGTCCCTGCTGTTTGATGATGATGGCAGAGTCTATATGGTATACGGCAGCGGGACTATCCGTGTGATGGAATTAACCTCTGATGCGAAGGGGGTTAAAGCAGATGGCATGAATCAGGTGATTATTCCGAGTGCCGATGTGGGAGGAACAGGCGGCCTTCCTGCCGAAGGAGCGCATATTTATAAACGGAATGGCATGTATTATATTTTTCTGATTGTGTGGCCTCCTGCGGACCGGTCTTCCGGAAGGAGGATGGAGCTGTGCTACCGCTCAGACAGAATTGACGGCGTGTATGAGGGAAGAGTGGTTCTGGACAGCGATATGGGATTTCATAACAGAGGAGTTGCACAGGGCGGAATCTTTGAAACGGGAGATGGTAAATGGTATGCACTGCTGTTTCAGGATCACGGTTCGGCAGGCAGGATACCGGTGCTTGTTCCGGTATCCTGGGAGGACGGCTGGCCGGTGTTTGGAGACTATGGACGGCTGCCTGATATAAACACAGTAAATTCTAGGGATTTTTGCAGGATTGATGTTGTGCAGTCGGATGGTTTTGATGATCAGACAGCGCTGGGGCTGTGGTGGCAGTGGAATCATAATTGTGATGACCGCTTCTGGTCGCTGAGTGAAAGGCCGGGATGGCTTAAATTAATAAACGGTACGATTTGCGATAACCTGTCCAATGCGCACAACACATTGACACAGAGGACCTTTGGGCCTGTCTGTTCCGGCCGTGTGGTGCTTGATACATCGGAGATGAAGGCGGGAGATTTCGCTGGCCTTGGCGCTTTCCAGGATCAGTATGGATACGTAGGCGTCATGAAGACGGAGGCTTCGGCTAAGGTGATCATGGCGATGGCGGAGCCGGAACCGTTTGAACCTTCCAGGATGCACTATGAGACCGGAAAGCCGGAGGTGATTGTGGAAAGCACAGCGCTGCAGCAGAGCAAAATATATCTCCGTGTTGACTTTGATTTTTGGGATATGGCGGATACCGCAGAGTTTTATTACAGCCTGGACTGCAGCAACTGGAACCGGATTGGCAGCCAGTTAAAGATGTCCTACCGGCTGACCCATTTTGTGGGGTATCGATTTGCGCTGTTTAGCTATGCGACGAAGGTAACCGGCGGTTCCGCTTATTTTGACTGCTTTGAGGTGTTCTGACTTTTTGCAGTGAATAAAGAGTTAGAGGAGGATGCAGAAATTGAGTGCGATTTGCGCCAGTTTGAGGGATACCAGGTAAAAGAACATCTCGTGCTGACACATGATGATCTGAAGGCGGAGAACACGGAACTTGCGCCTGATACAGTAAAACCGGTGCATTCGGCTGCTTCCAGAGTGGAAAATGGTATATTTACTTCGGTGTTGGGCAGACATAGCTGGAACGTAGTGTGGCTGGAAAAATAAATGGAATAAATAAAAAACATGACTATGTAATGTCATGTTTCCCGTGATACAATGTCACTGGGTGATAAAATATGAAGATCGAACGCTTAATTGGAATTATTACAATCCTGCTGCAGCAGGACAAAGTGACCGCTCCGGAGCTGGCGGCGCGTTTTGAGGTTTCGAGAAGAACCATCAACAGGGATATTGAAGCGATCTGTAAAGCCGGGATTCCCCTGATCACGATTCAGGGATTCGACGGAGGCATCTCCATCTCAGACGGCTATAAGATAGACAAGACGCTCTTTACGCAGGAAGAACTGCAGACCATTTTAACCGGTTTAAAAGGAATTGACAGCGTATCCCCAGGCGCATACCTGAGTGGAATTATGGAAAAGCTGTCGAGCAGGGAACGGCAGATTGTCGTTGACGATACCATGGTGATTGACCTTGCGTCCCATTACCACGACGCTTTGACACACAAAATCGGCCTGATTAAAAAAGCAGTCCGGTGCAGGCGTATGATCTCTTTCCAGTACTACAGTGAAAATGGGGAAAGCCAGCGCAGAATTGAGGCATACCGGCTGATTTTCAAGTGGTCATCGTGGTACGTTTTTGGATTCTGTTACAGCAGAAACGATTACCGTCTCTTTAAGCTGAACCGCCTATGGGACTTGTCCGTCCTGGAGGAACACTTTGTTCCGCGCGAGATTCCGGAGAAACGGCTGGATTTTGATGCTTACTTTTCCTCTCATACGATTCGCTTGAAGGCGATATTTACAGAAACGGAAAGACACCGCCTGATTGACGAATACGGCAGGGACAGCTACGTGCCTTGTGAGAGCGGGGGACTGCTGTTTGAATGGGATTTTGCGGGCTATCAGAACATGCGGCAGTGGATTCTCAGTTTTGGCGATCAGGTGCACGTGTTGGAACCGGAAGAACTGAGGGCGGATATCCGACGGCAGTCTGAAAATATTTTGCAGAGATATCAGGAGACATGACCCATAGCTGTCATGTTCCCTCTGCTATAATGGAAATCAAAAAGGAGTTTTTATGATGATTGAATCCAGATGCGGTATCCTGTGCAGTTCGTGCGGTTATAAGGAGGAAATGGGGTGTAAAGGCTGTGTACATATTGATAAGCCATTTTGGGGTGAGGGATGTCCGGTCAAAACCTGCTGCGAGACCCGGGAGCATGAGCATTGCGGCCAGTGCGGGGATTTTCCCTGTGAGCTG
This sequence comes from Hungatella sp. SB206, assembly GCF_051132295.1. Classification (NCBI taxonomy): domain Bacteria; kingdom Bacillati; phylum Bacillota; class Clostridia; order Lachnospirales; family Lachnospiraceae; genus Hungatella; species Hungatella sp. SB206. The sequence continues at coordinate 3,384,066 of NZ_CP096603.1, forward strand.
CTGAAGCAGTTTGCATATGATGAAGCGCAGGGAGACGGCGGCAGGCGGATTGAACAGTGCAGGTGCTGGAACCAGGGAAGGTAAATGTTACATTCATGAAAGAAAATAGATGCAGACGTAAGATCGGACAAGCCTGTCCTCTTAATCTTACGCCTGCATTTTATTATTACTCTGACAATTATTACTTAGAAATTGATTGTGATATGTTACCGTGAAAGCGCGGACAATTTCGCGTCTTCCACATACACACCATCCACCTTTTCCTGCTCTGCAAAGGAGATCACCTGACTTACATTTCCCTGAATCATAACGCCGAAAATCTGAATGCCATGATCCTTCACATAGGAAGCCAGTTCTTCGTAATATTCCTGGCTGATCCCGTTTACATCGGCCATGGCTGTTAAAAACTGCGGCCTGTCAGACATATACTGCAGCATGGAAGTGAAATGCTGTTCCCAGATTTCTTCCAGTGCTTCTCCGCCGTTCAGTTCTCTGGCCGTCGTTGGCCTCAGATATGGATACGTTTCTTCCGGATAGACGCCTGCTTCTGAGAATACACCTGTTCCAGCGGGATCAAATCCGGCGACGTTCATGTTATACCCTGGTTCGCTGCACGTTACGGCTGCATAGGTGATATCCAGATTGCGCTGATCGGCCACCCACTGACGGTACAGACTGCTGAAGGCCTCCAGGGACATGGGGGCGTCAAATGTGATATAGGCGGCGGCCCAGGAGTAGGAAGGAAGCTCTTCCAGCTGCTCTAGCTGGCTGTCGATTTCCTCCTGCGGCTGCAGATACACATCGTTTCCATCCTCATCCGTAGTGCAGAAGGTTTCTAATTTGCGGCCAAATGCATTCATAGGAGGAAAATGCCAGTACGTCTCCAGTACAGATCCTGTCCGGTTTAAAATATTGGAATAGTAACCGGTCAGGGAAGATTCGCTGCCCGCCATTTTCCCCCGTACGATTCTGCCGGAAAATGTTTCTTCGCGACCGTGGAAGAGATTGCTCTGGCGTATCTCCACATGATAGCTGCCCGGAAAGCCGGGGACCGCCTTGGCCCAATTCGTCGTATAGCCAGGAGAGTGCAGCTCGGTAAATACCGCCGCATCAATAAAAAACTGACCGTCTCCGCCATACGTTTCCTGATAACCGCGGTTAGGATTATAGAAAATACAGCTGCATATGGGACCAGAGAGCAGAATCAGGACAGCCGCTGCCAGAAAAGAAATCAAAATGCTTTTCAGCAATTTCCGGTTCACCGTCTTTTTAATTCCCCTGATCTCATTTACATCACTTTCAGTCATGAGTTCCTGAAGTCCCGGGCAGCTGTCATCGATCTGCGCCAAGTGTATTCTTCCAGAAGCTCGAATTTCTCAAGCTCCTCCTCTACCGGGAGATCTGCGAAGAAAACGCACAGGAGCCAAAGGCCATGTATATGCATACGAGAGAACGTATTTATCCGGGGATAGCGGCCTTTGATGCACTGACTGTCAACGGAGAATCGAGAGAGCAGGCTGCGGATTTCATCGAGGATTATTATGCATGGAGAAGCCGGCGCATGGCGGATATGCTTCATAGGCTGATGAAGATACCCGGATGCTGCAGGCTCGTTCCAAAGTTTTTCAAATCCATCACCCGTTCGAATTTCGGTCCGAAGGCAGGCTTTCAGGCGGGAGGGACCTGCTGTGATTTTAAGATTACAGTAAAAAATATGTGATTTTCAGGGGTTTGAGTTCCTGCAGCTTTTCCAGCTCGCCCTTCGCCTTATGTTTGCACTTTCAACTGCGCCCTCCACGGCATGTCCGGCTCCGGAGATGCCAGTGAGATAGAAAAAGTTATATCCAAGCTTTGTTTTATCTAAACGGTGGGTCTGCTTTATAACATCCTCGGCTTTATACCCTTTGTTCATAAAATCAAGGGCTTTGTAATCTATAAAGAGGTGCCTCTAAAAGTGGAGTATAAGCTGACAGAATTGGGGGAAAGCTTCATTCAGTCTGCATTTCTGTATTGACAGCCGCGGAAAAGGGGGCCTTGCTGCCGGATTTGTTCAAATAATCGGATCCCCAGCTGCACATAGCCTCCAGAACCGGTAAAATCGTTTTCCCAAAAGGAGTGAGCCGATACTCCACCTTTGGAGGAATAACAGGATAGACGGTGCGGCTTAACAAACCGTCCGTTTCCAGCTCGCGCAGCTGCTGGGTCAGCATTTTCGGTGTCGCCTGTGGAATCAGGCGGTGAAGCTCGCTGAATCGGAGGGCGCCTTCCACCAGATGAAAGAGTATCAGGGCCTTATATTTTCCTCCGATCAACTCAAGCGTGGCCTCAACTGGACAATGGTAAGTGCTGGGACATCTCATAAGAAAGCTCCTTTCTATCGATTCCTTTTATACGGATAGACAGTATCTTTTTAGATACTACATATCCTAAAAGTGCATACTTGTTTAAAGGAAAATCAGTGTTATAATTATAGCTGAAGTTGATGGAAACATCAACCCACTGCATGCAGCTATATCAAATAGGTCATTTAGAAGATGAAAGGAAAGGAGCGTTTTACATATGAATTTTTTAGACAACGCGAAGAAACGGTATTCGGTACGGAGTTATAAATCTCAGAAGGTGGAACAGGAAAAACTGGATTTGATTCTGGAGGCGGCTCACGTTGCACCGACAGCGGCGAACCTGCAGCCTGTGCGGCTGCTTGTCGTACAGGAAAAGGAGGGCCTGGCGAAAATCGAAAAGGCTGCCAACATATACAATGCACCTTTGGCTGTTATCGTGTGCGCCGACCACAGTACAGCGTGGACCCGTCCGTTTGATAAGAAGCAGACTGGAGATATCGATGCCTCTATTCTCACCGATCACATGATGCTGCAGGCTTCAGAATTAGGACTGGGAACTGTCTGGGTATGCTATTTTAAGCCGGATATTCTTTCACAGGAATTCAACCTTCCTGAGAACCTGGAACCGGTCAATATCCTTGTGATTGGATATGCTGATGAAGAACCGGCAGATCCGGACAGACATGGGAAGACACGGATTCCGTTGGATACGCTGGTTGCATACGAGAAAATTTAGTTACTAACTTTATAAAGAATAGTATATAAACAGACAAATAAATCAATAAACAAAACATCTTACAAAACGCGCTGTGTACAGCGGAGCCATTGCTGTTTGCCAGCCAGGGGGTACCATACAATACACAGTGCGTCTTTTTTGTTGTAATATTTTATCACTGTCCGCAAGCAGACCATATATCAGAATTATCGACCGGGATTACTGTTTCTCACTGTGATAAATATAACTCCCGGCTCCCACGAGGAAGGTTTTCCTATCTATCACAACTTCGGCGTCCACCGGTGTTGTGATCTCATAGCGCCAGAGTGAATCCTGCTTCTTCCACCGGGAGATAATCCGGCCATGCCTCGTGTCGAGGGAGGCCTCAAGCCAGTCGAGACGTGCATCGGGGGCGGGGGCGATCCGGACTTTACTGTATCCCGGATATTCCTCTGCCGGGGTAATTCCCGCCGCGCAGCAGTATACCCAGTCTGCCACAGCCCCGTAGGCATAGTGATTGAAGGAATTCATGTTCCTGCTCCATAAATCCCCGTTTTCCATAATTCCATCCCAGTGTTCCCAGACGGTGGTGGCCCCCTTTGTTACCGGATACAACCAGGACGGATACTGTTCTCGCAGCAGCAGGGAGTAAGCCAGATCCGTATGGCCGTAATCGCTTAACACGTGCAGCAGGTAGGGCGTTCCGACGAAGCCTGTCTGGAGCTTTGTTCCGCATTCTCTTATCATCAGCGCAAGCTGATCCGCCGCGGCCTGGCAGTCTTCGGCCAGATGAAAATGGGCGGCAAGAACACATTCTGTCTGTGTCGTGTAAGTCGGATAGGCCCTGCGGAAAGCGGAAACAATGTTTTGAAGGAGCGCTTCATACGCTGCCATATCTTTTCCCAGAACGAGTCCGGTCTTAATCACCAGGGCAGCCGAATGCGCGTAAAATGCGGAGGCAATGAAGTCTTCTCTGGAGGAACCCTTATAGCTGCCGGAGGGGGCATCGAGACCCAGCCAGTCCCCGTAATGGGCGCCTCCGGTCCACAGATATTCCGTCGTGGTATGCGCCGTGATATAATCGACCCATTTTCTCATAGACTCAAACTGGCGGGAGAGAATCTCTGTGTTTCCATATGCCTGATAAACTGCCCAGGGGCAGATCGCGGCTGCGTCGCCCCAGGCGGCGCTGGCAGGCTGTTTCTTTAGCAGATCCGGAATTACGTGGCCTACATAGCCGTCATCCCCCTGGTCGGCAGCCAGATCAGCCAGCCATTTCGTGAAGAATTTTTCACTATCATAGTTCAGGCATGCGGTGCGCACAAATACCTGGGCGTCTCCGGTCCATCCGAGGCGTTCATCCCTCTGCGGGCAGTCGGTAGGGACATCGACAAAATTCCCCTTCTGCCCCCAGATAATGTTGTCAAAGAGACGGTTTAAGAGAGGATTGGAACAGCTCAAGCGTCCCGTTCGCTTCATATGGGAGTGGAGGACCACAGCCGTGAAATTTTCCGGTTTCGCCGCACCGGGACCTCCGGGAAATGCATCGATCCGAATATAGCGAAAACCAAAAAAGGTCAGGTGCGGATGGCAGCTCTGTTGTCCATCACGGCATATACAGCAGTATTCCGCCCTGGCACTGCGGTAATTTTCCGTATAAAAACAGCCATCCTTATCCAGAACCTCTGCGTGGGAAAGCCGGATCTCTTCCCCGGCTTTGGCATTTACGCTGATTTCCACGTAACCGGTGATTTCCTGCCCGAAGTCTGCCACAACTTCGCCTTTGGGAGTCGTAAAGATGCGGGCCGCCGCAATCCGTTCCTGCTCGCGGATTTCTTCGCCCTGCTGTTCAATCAGCGTTTCGTATGGCCCGTCAAAGGTCTCGGCCGTCCCGGAGCATGGAGGGATAAAGGAAGCGTCGTAAATCTCTCCGTCATAGATCTCAGAGAAGCGGACCGCACTTTCGGAAACGGACCAGCTTTCATCTGAGACGATGAAGCTGTGCTGTCCGTCCTCATAGGTGATTTCCAACTGTGCCAGCAGCCCCATGGGGCGGGCGGCCAGGCCCTTCTGGAAGTCCGATGCGGTAAATCCGGGCATGGGACTGTGATACCAGCCCTTTCCGACGGTGACAGTCAGACGGTTCTCCGCCCTGAGTAAATCCGTCACATCATACTCCTGATACTGAAGCCGTTTGTAGTAGGTCGTCCATCCGGGAGCCAGCACAAACTGGCCTATCCTGCGGCCGTTAAGTGCAGCTTCATATACGCCCAGCGCGGTGATAAAGAGACGGGCCTGTTTTACAGTCCGTGGCAACGCAAAATCTGTGGAAAATACGGGAGCCGCGTTTCCGAAATCGTTGGCCGGCTTGAGCCATTTTGCTTTCCAATCCATAATGAATTCCTCCTGCTTGTGTTTGTCTTGACTTCTAGGATACCAGATTGTAATATGAATAAAAAGAACTGTTTCAGACTAAAATGGGGGGTGAATTTAACCTGTTATGAGAGAACGGAATACAATTGAACTGATAGGACTGACAGCGGAGCGGGAGGACAAGATTGTGGTCATGCCTTTCTGCCAGCAGGACGTGGAGATGCATGACCATGATTTTTTTGAACTGGCCTATATTACAGGAGGCAGTGCGCTGCATACGATCCGTGATGCGGACGGAGAGGTGAGATCCGGAGAGGTGGAGGCCGGAGACTATTTTATCATTGATTACGGCAGCAGGCACAGCTACAGGGAATGCAGGGATTTTACTCTGATTAACTGCCTGTTTCTGCCCGAGATGATTGATGATACACTGGCGGACTGCCGGTCCTTTGAAGAAGTGCTGCGGGTGTCCCTGATCCGTTACTATAAATGGTGCTTCGGGCAGCCTTCTGCGAATCGGGTGTTCCATGATGAGGAGGGGAATATTTTGTCACTGATCCTGGGAATTCAGGAGGAATACCAGGAGAAAAAAGTGGGATACACAGAGGTATTCCGGTGCCGGCTGACCGAGATTCTGATTCTGACCATACGGAAAATCGTCTGTGACAGCAAAAAGGATGACAGGGAGAGACAGCCGCGGAGCACGGCAGTGCTGGAAGCGATCCGGTATCTGGATAAAAATTACAGGGAAAAGGCTGTACTGAAGCAATTTTGCCGGGAATACCATTACAGCCAGCAGTATATCAGCCGGAAATTTCGTCGTGAGACGGAGATGACAGCGCTGGAATACCTGCAGAAGATCCGGATTGAGAAGTGCTGTGAGCTGCTGGCCGGCAGTGATCTGTGTATTCAGGAGGCCGCGCAGTCTGTAGGGTACGAGGATGTAAAATTTTTCTGTACGCTGTTTAAAAGGACCCTGAACATGACTCCTGGGGAGTACAGGAAAACCGCTGCCGCTGCAAAGGGATAGCATTTACTGATAGCACTTATCAGTTGAGCAATTAACGCGTTGATATAGAGATAATTAAGGAACGTCAATTTCGACGTTCCTTTTTTCTAAGTTTCCATTCCTTTTTACACCAGTTTCTGCGGAGCTTTAATTAAATCCTCCAGCGTAATCCCATCCAGATACTCATTAATGATCGTATCCAGTTTCTGCCATACAGGCCGCGTCAGGCAGCATTCAAGCCGGGAGCATTCCGCATAGGATTCCTCTACGCAGGCGACCGGTGCCAGGCTTCCCTCTGTCAGACGCAGAATCTCGCCCAGAGTGTATTCGCCGGGCTCCTTCGTCAGACGGTAACCGCCGCCTTTTCCGCGCAGGCCGGCCAGAAGCTGATTCTGAACGAGGACCTTTATGATAATCTCCAGATATTTCTCGGAAATGTCCTGACGGTTCGCAATTTCTTTCAGAGGAACGTACCTGTCGGTGTTCTGCTGTGCCAGATCCAGCATAACCCGCAGTGCGTAACGTCCCCTCGTTGAAATCATCATTTGACATCCCTCCCTTCCGCAATACCAGTACCGGGCGGCGCTGGTTATATAATCCTATTATACAACAAGGTAAATAGGAATATCAATAGCCAATATAGTTATAAACCTATTGACAAAGTAGGTTTATGATATTATGATGAATATAACCAAGTAAATAAGTAGGTTATTGAGAGAAAAGCCTTTTCAGGCGGAATGGAGGACTATATGTCAAAACAATTGCTGAAAATAAATGGATTATCAGTCAATGTGGAAGATAAAGAGATTTTACATGGTATTAATCTGGAGATTAAAAAGGGGGAGACTCACGTGCTGATGGGGCCGAACGGAGCGGGTAAGTCCACGCTGGGGTACGCGCTGATGGGAAATCCTCGCTATGAAGTGACGAAAGGAGATATCTGGTTTCAGGGAAAACGGATCAACGAAGAGCCGGCCGATAAGCGGGCTAAGGCAGGAATGTTTCTTTCCTTCCAGAATCCGCTGGAGGTTCCGGGCCTTCCGCTGGGCACATTTATCCGCAGCGCTGTGGAACAGCGCAGGGGCGCCAGAGTGCGGCTGTGGGATTTCCGCAAGGAGCTGGAGAAGGCCATGGAACTGCTGCAGATGGACCGGGCCTATGGAGACCGCGATTTAAATGCAGGTTTTTCCGGCGGTGAGAAAAAGAAAGCGGAGATTCTTCAGCTTTTGCTCTTAAAGCCCAGTCTGGCTATACTGGATGAGACGGATTCCGGTCTGGACGTGGATGCGGTACGAACCGTGTCCCAGGGCGTGGAAGAGTACCAGAAGGGCCGGGATGGAGGTCTTCTGATTATCACCCACAGCACCCGGATTCTGGAGTCCCTGCGTGTGGACAAAACCCATATTATGGTAGACGGCAGAATCGTGAAGACAGGAGACGGTTCCCTGGTGGAACAGATTAACGAACATGGGTTTGAACAATATTTGGATCAGGCGGGCTGTTAGAGAGTGTGACGAAAAGTAATTTTCAGATACACTCCAGTCCGCGCATCCGGAAAGGATGGAAGACAGAGATGGAAGAAAAAACATATGTAAATGATATCGACAGAAGTATTTACGACATCCGAAATGAAGAAACGGATGTTTACCGTATAGAGGAAGGCTTAAAGCCGGAAATCGTGGAGCAAATCTCAAAAGAGAAGAAGGATCCGCTTTGGATGGAGCTGTTCCGCCTAAAGTCCCTGCAGATATACAATAATATGAGAGTTCCCGATTGGGGTCCCTCCCTGGAGGGGCTGGATATGAGCCACATCGCCACGTATGTGCGCCCCAACACAAAGATGAAGACGAAGTGGTCCGATGTGCCGGAGGAGATCAAGGATACCTTCGAGCGTCTGGGAATCCCCCAGGCGGAGCGGAAATCCCTGGCTGGCGTAGGCGCCCAGTACGACTCGGAGCTGGTCTATCACAATGTCCGCCAGGAGGTGGCGGAGATGGGCGTGGTATATACGGACCTGGAAAGCGCCATGAAGGGGGAATACGCGGACATGGTGAAAAAGCATTTCATGAAGCTGGTGAAGCCTTCGGATCACAAGTTTGCAGCGCTCCACGGGGCCGTCTGGTCAGGTGGTTCCTTTGTCTATGTGCCGCCGGGAGTTTCCGTGGAAATACCGCTGCAATCCTATTTCCGGCTGAACGCGCCGGGAGCGGGGCAGTTTGAACATACACTGATCATCGTGGATGAAGGGGCGGACCTTCACTTTATCGAGGGATGTTCCGCACCTAAATATAATGTGGCCAATCTTCACGCAGGCTGTGTAGAACTGTTTGTGGGAAGGAATGCGAAGCTTCGTTATTCCACGATTGAAAACTGGTCTAAAAACATGTATAACCTGAACACCAAGAGGGCCCAGGTGGAGGAAGGAGGCACCATCGAATGGGTGTCCGGTTCCTTTGGCTCCCATGTTTCCTACTTATATCCCATGAGCATCCTTAAGGGCCGCGGGGCCAGAATGGAGTTCACCGGAATCACCTTTGCAGGTGAAGGGCAGAATCTGGACACAGGTGCGAAAGTGGTTCATGCCGCTCCGGAGACGACCTCCTATATGAACACCAGATCCATATCCAAGAGCGGGGGCGTAAGCACCTTCCGCAGCTCCGTGGTGGTGGCCAGGGGGGCGAAGAACAGCAAATCGGCTGTCTCCTGCCAATCCCTGATGCTGGACCGGATATCAAGGTCGGACACGATTCCTGCTATGGATATCCGGACCCCGGACGCGGACATCGGCCATGAGGCCAAGATCGGGCGGATCAGCGACGAGGCCGTCTTTTACCTCATGTCCAGAGGACTGAGCGAGGAGGATGCCAGGGCAATGATCGTCAGCGGATTTGCGGATAATGTATCCAAAGAGCTGCCATTAGAGTATGCCGTGGAGATGAATAACCTGATTCGGCTGGAGATGAAGGGCAGTATTGGTTAGTTTAGGAAAGGAGGTCTCCTATGGGACAGGGACTTGATTTGAAGATAAACAGGCTGCCGGCCAGGACCTGGAACTGGCTGAAAATGAATGAGGCAGGCTTGAATGGGATAGAGGCAGGGGAATCCCCCACGATAATCACGGAAGGATTTGCGGAAGCGGTTGCGTGGAGAGAAGATTTCTCGGCCATTGCTACCGGGATGGGAGAAGATATGGACCGACTGGCGCGAGAGTCGAATACGGACGCGATTCGGATCCAGTCCGGGCCGTCAAAAGAAGAGCGGCGGGCCGCGCTGCATTTTGTCTGCGGCAGCGGAGCAAAGAGCTTCCAGACCGTGGAGCTTCTGGTACAGGAGGACGAAACTCTAAACGTGGTTATGGATTTCACCTCTGCGCCGGAGGCCGCGGGGCTGACCGCTGTCCAGACCCGGTTCCGGGTCAGGAAAAACGCCAGACTGAGGCTGATTCAGCTCCAGCTACTGGGAAGCGGCTATACATTTTTAAGCGATATCGGCGGAAGCTGCGGCGAGGGATCATCCGTGGAGGTAATCCAGCTGTTTTTGGGCGGTGCGGAGACTTACGCAGGCTGCCAGGCGGACCTTACAGGGAAAGAGAGTTCGATGAACGTCGACGTGGGTTACTTGGGAAGGGACAGCCAGCGATTTGACATGAACTACGTGGCGAACCATCGGGGAGAGAAATCCCGGAGCCGGATTCTGGCCAGTGGCGTGCTTAAGGACCGGGCGTTTAAGCTCTTTCGCGGAACCATTGATTTTAAGTTTGGAGCCGCTGGGGCAGAGGGAGAGGAGAAGGAGGAGGTGCTGCTTCTGGGAGACGACGTGATCAATCAGACCATTCCCCTGATTCTCTGTGCAGAGGAGGATGTCCAGGGAAACCATGGAGCTACCATCGGAAGACTGGATGACGAACTGCTGTTCTGTCTCTGTTCCAGAGGCATGAGCCATGAGGCTGCCTCTGAAATGATAACAAGGGCCCGGCTGGATGCCGTCTGTCGGAAGATTGGCGACGAAGCCGCGGAGCAGATAGTGCAGGATTATCTGGAGGAGGTGGAGAAAAATGGAAGATAGAAATCCATACCGCGAAAATTTTCCATTGCTTAAGGAGAATCCGGTGATTTACTTAGACAGTGCGGCCACGGCTCAGAAGCCCTCCTGTGTACTCCGGGCGGAGCGGGATTTTTATGAGCACAGCTACGCAAATCCCATGCGCGGCTTCTACGCCCTGAGCATGGAGGCCACAAAACGCCTGGAGGAAGCCAGAGACGAAGTGCGGCGCTTTATCAATGCGTCGTCCTCCGACGAGATCATTTTCACCAGAAACACCACGGAGAGCCTGAATCTGGTGGCCTACAGCTACGGACTGTCCCGGCTGAAGGCCGGGGATGAGGTATTGGTAAGCATCATGGAGCACCACAGTAACTTGCTGCCCTGGCAGATGGCTGCGGAAAAGACGGGAGCAGTTTTACGATTTTTGGAGTGCGAGGCGGACGGCCGGATTACGCAGGAACGTCTGGAGGCGGCATTTACTGACCGTACAAGGCTGGTCGCTGTGGCCCATGTGTCCAATGTGCTGGGATGCGAGAACCCCATACGCCAGATCGCGGCCATGGCCAGGGAGCGAGGGGCTGTTGTGGTCGTGGATGCAGCACAGAGCGCGCCTCATATGCCTATCGATGTACAGGAATCCGGCGTGGATTTTCTGGCTTTCTCAGGCCATAAGCTCATGGGACCCATGGGCATCGGTGTGCTGTACGGGAGACGGGAACTGCTGGAGGAGATGCCGCCCTTCCTCACTGGAGGGGAGATGATTGACTCTGTCACCAGAACAGGGGCCGTATTCGCCCCGGTGCCTCATAAGTTTGAGGCGGGCACCGTTAACGCGGCGGGAGCCTGGGGGCTTATGGAAGCGATCCGCTATCTGAAACGTGTTGGATTTGATGAGGTGCATCGCCGGGAACTTGCATTGACAACGATGGCCCTGGAGGGACTTAAGCAGATACCGCACGTCCATGTCTTGGGATCTGAGCGGCCGGAAGAACACTGTGGAATTCTGACCTTTACCATAGATGGCGTTCACCCTCACGATGTGAGCGCAATTCTGGATGCAGATGGCATCGCCGTCCGCGCCGGGCATCATTGTGCCCAGCCATTGTTTGAATATTTAAAGGTCAATTCTGCTGCCAGAGCCAGCATATATTTTTATAATACCCGTGAGGAGATAGAGGCATTTTTGAAGAGCACAGCCGGAATCAGGAGGAAGATGGGATATGGAGAATAGAAGTTTTTATAATGAGATTTTGACGGAACACAATCTGCGTCCGGCTCACAAGCACGATCTGCCGGATGCCAATCTGGTGCTTGAGGGCGTAAACCCCAGCTGCGGAGATGATATCTGGCTAAAGCTGAAGGTGGAGGACGGAGTAATACAGGATGGATCCTTCGTGGGCGACGGATGCGCGATTTCCCAGGCTTCTGCGGATATGATGCTGGACCTGGTGATCGGAAAGAAAAAGGAAGAGGCCGTGAAGCTGGCTGAAAACTTCTTTCAGATGATTCGGGGCACGGCAGGGGAGGCGGATCTAGAGGCACTGGAGGAAGCTGCCGCCCTGCAGGACATTGCCCATATGCCCGCCCGGGTGAAATGTGCGGTGCTGGGATGGCGAACGCTGGAGGAAATACTGGATTGCTGAAACTTTTCACCGATACCAGACGTCTAATCGTTTGTAATAAGAAAATAGAAAGACGAGGTATTCATTATGAGAAGATTTGCAGTGATTTGTATGTGTGCGGTGGCGATTGCAGGAGCAGTGCCGTCTGTCCCGGCCTTTGCGGCTACGGGAAATGTGGTGATGGCCGCGAAGTCAAGAACGAGGCAGTCCCAGTCCGGCCTTCAGGATACGGCCCAGGCGGTGCAGATTGCATTTCAAAACAAAGATATGGAGAAGCTGGCCGGTTTATGTAATTTCCCATTGACCATCGTCTACGGAGACGGTTCCCTGGTGGAAATCAAAGATAAGGCAGCGTTTAAGAAACTGGACTCCGGACTCATTTTCAGCAGTAAAATGCAGGATGCAATCGCCTCCACCAACGCAGCGAAGCTTCAGGCTGAGGGGAACGCAGGCGCGCAGATGGGCGGAGACAATGGCCTGAACCTGTACAAATTCAAGAAGAAATGGAAAGTAAACAGTATTTATCTGGATACCGCGGCTGGTGACGGACTGGCGATAAAAGACATAAAGGAGGCAGCAGTCACGATCCAGAAGACATTTTCATACAAGGATATGGACACCATGGCAAAGCTGTGCAACTATCCTTTGACGATCGTCCAGGAAAATGGTAATTTAAAAGAAATAAGAAATCCGCAGGAATTAGTCGCAATGGGCGAAGATAAGCTGTTTACGGAAAAGCTGAGAGATGCCATAGACCGGACGGACGTGGATAAGCTGACCAATGTCGGTGACGCCGGCGTGCAGATGGGCGGAGATTCCGGATTATCGATGTATCGTTTTAATGGTGTTTGGAAGATCAATAATATTTATCAGTAATGTCATAAAGTACTGGTTCTGGAGTACAGGTGTAAAAGCATAGATGAAAAAGGGGCTGAAAAAACTCCCCAAACAGAAAAAATGGCTGAGGTCGTGAGACTTCAGCCATTTTTTGTAGAATTAATTACGCGAATAACTTTGATATATAATAAGTACCATGGCCATTACTGCGATTGTAAAATAACTGATTATATGCCATGCATTGAACGGCTCGGCGATGAATCTGGAAAGAGTAAATGCAACGAACAGATCGACAGGAATTACCAACAGCAGAGTTATACCTGACGCCAGTAATTTACGTGTCCGAAATACCCGGAACAGGAAGAAAATACACCACAGATACACAACTCCAATGAAAGCCATATTGATGCTGACAGGAAAAAATAAATCGCTGACCCCGATCAGTCTATCAAGCGCATACAAAAACGGTACAATAAAAATACTGCACATGAGCAGGGAACCGCAAACTCCTTTTTTACCGAATTTGATCATGGGGATGAATACCAGCCATGTAAAGACAATCGCACTGATCGGATACAGCGACCATGTAAACGATCGTGAAATCGCGGTATCACAGATAGCGCATACCGCTATCCCGATGAAAAGAAGCAGGCTGAATGCAACTGTAAAGATGTTATGCATAGATCTGGATCTGTCTTGTGATGCTTGGGCTTGTTCCTGATTCATTCGTGTGTCCTCCCTGTTTATCGCTGGATTTTATTGTGTAATTGATTTTATCTGTTTCCCATCCTATATTATTTCTCATTTACTAACTTTGTGGATATGCTCATGATAAGCCCCATGCGTCAGCCTGTAAGCGGTAAAATAGTCTTCTTCCATTTGACCAGCCGATATGCCAAAGTAATCGCACCAACTGTCCTCATAACAGACAAACAGTATGCTGGGAAGAATACTTGTGAAGAATTCAGTCAGCCAATGGGCATGGTTCATTTTCGGATTATCTGATGATTGTTCCCCGTCGATCTCCATCAACGGAGCCAGCACCTGATACAGTATCGTCTGGCTGCTTCCGCTTTTTAAAGACTCGCTCATGAGAATTCTGGCGCAGTCCCGATTCTGTTTGAGAAATTCCATGTACACGGATATCTTTTCAATTCCTTTAGCCCGGCTGTCATGCAGGATCTCATTGTATTCGTCAACAAATTTTGTAATGACAGCGTTTAGCAGATCTTCCTTGCTATTAAAGTGGTAGTAAATGAGAGATTTGGGTACACCGGCATTGGTTGCGATTTCCTCCATGCCTGTGGCGTCGTACCCTTTTTCCGCAAATAGTTGTTTCGCAGTCTTTATAATTAAGTCTTTTTTGCTTGCCCTTGCCATTGTGATCCCTCCAAAGTTGTACTGACTGGTCAGTATAATTATATGCCTGTAAAGGGGGACTGTCAAGCAAACTTTTACTGATGAGAAAGTTTCTGCTTGTGGAACGTTACAGTGTGCGGAATACCTTGGGATCGCATACCATAAGAACCTGGATATCCAGCGTCTGATCCATAACCTTTTTGATGTAACAAGAATGAAGGGCGGTACAGTTGTTTACCGTATGGAATGGATATCCGCCTCCCGGCTGATGAGGGAGGCTGACTGCAAATATGCGGAGCTGCCAGAAAACAATTGGCATAGGATAAAATACAAAAAATATTACAGGAAAAGCTGTTTAAAGGGGCGATAATTTCTTCGGAATATGGTAGAATCAATATAACAGGCAAATTTTGCTGACAATCTGATTTGGAGGGGAAACTATGTCAAAGAGTACAGAGGTTCTGCGCATCTGCGAAGAAAAGGGAATCAGGATGATTGATTTCAAGATGACGGATTTAAACGGACGTTGGAGACACATCACCATTCCGGTAGAACGGTTTGATGAAGAGATTTTTACGCAGGGGATTGGTTTTGATGGTTCGAACTATGGATATGCCCCGGTGGAAAAGAGTGATATGGTATTTATACCGGATCCCGAAACTGCTGTGGTGGATCCATTTACAGAGATTCCGACGCTGACCATGTGCGGAGACGTATGCGTCATAGGAAAGGAAAACAAGCCATTTGACCAGTATCCCAGGAATGTAAGCCTGCGGGCCATTCAATATATGAAGGAACAGGGGATCGCGGACCAGATGCTGATTGGGCCGGAATTCGAGTTCCATTTATTTGACAGTGTCAGCTACATGGTGGAACCGCAGCGAATGGCTTTTACCGTGGATACCAGGCAGGCGGCCTGGAACAGCGGCAGGGAGACGGCCGACAACAAAGGATTTCAAGTACCCGGAGGCGGCGGATATCATATCGCGGCGCCTCAGGATGCAGCCTATTCTTTAAGAAGCAGAATGTGTATGATGCTTCAGGAATGGGGCGTGGATGTAAAATACCATCACCATGAGGTAGGCGGTTCAGGGCAGATGGAGATCGAAGTGGAGCTTGGCGATATGGTGGATATGGCGGACAAGACCATGATTATCAAATACGTGATCCATAACGCTGCGGTTCAGGATGGAAGGACTGCTACCTTTATGCCGAAACCCATTTACAAAGAGGCCGGCAACGGAATGCATGTCCATATGCTGCTGATGAAAGACGGGGAGCCGGTTTTTTACGATGAGGATGGATATTCCGGTCTCAGTAAGACTGCACACTACTTTATAGGAGGACTGTTAAAACACGTCCCATCCTTATGTGCATTTACCAATCCGTCCACAAATTCCTTTAAGCGTCTTGTGCCTGGATACGAAGCGCCGGTGACCATCGGATATGCCACATCCAACCGAAGCGCCGTGATAAGGATTCCGGCTTATGCAAAGACTCCGAAGGCAAAACGGTTTGAACTGAGAAATCCGGATGCAACAGCGAATCCTTACTATGCATATGCGGCGATTCTGATGGCGGGACTCGATGGTATTCAGAATCAGATCGATCCGGAAAAACATGGCTGGGGGCCATTTGACTGTAATCTTTATGATCTTTCGGAGGAAGAAAAAGCAAAGATCCAGTCGCTGCCGAAGACATTAGATGAGGCGCTTAATGCTCTGGAGGCCGATCATGAATATCTGACAGCGGGAGGTGTGTTCCCGGAGCGCCTGATTGAGATATGGCTTAAGAAGAAAAGAGCGGAGAGCCGGGAACTGTCTCAGATTCCGCATCCGGCGGAATTCCAGAGGTATTTTGATTTGTAATCATTTGGTATTGCAGGAAGCTGCTTCAGTTATCCTGATTTATAGTGAAAATCTGCGGTTTCGGGTTTTCCCGGAACCGCTTTTTTGATTTTTTAAATAGTAGTGTTGGAGTATTTCATTCCTCCATTGCCGAAAGCATCCAATAAATGATAGAAGAAGCAGATAAAGCTGGAGATGGAACGAGGAAAGCAAATCATTGGGCTACTATCGGTATTGCCATTAATAATTATTATAGGTAACTTTGGTTTGACTAATCAAACACTAATGGAGGTTGATTGTAAAATAAAGTTGCCATTTATTGATGTGTGTGAAAAAAATCGTGGGAGAATCAAATGAATAATAAAGCTATTATTATACTACTGGCAGTGAGTTTATGCGTTAGTGGATGCAGCCAAACGATAGTGACAGGCATTCCGGACTCAACGGATGCATTACCAGAAGAAATGACACAGCTCAGGGAGTCAGTACATGAGACAATCGAGACTGAAATGACGGCAGAGGAAACGATAAGGCAAAGGAACGTGGATACAGGTGATGGGGTGACTAAGGAGGCTGCAAAGGCATACTTAAACGTTATAGACCAGTTAATCTTATTACATGGAGAAGGTGCAATTGATCGTATGCCTTTCGACAATGGTGGGATTATGAATGGAACTGCAATTATCAGGTTGATTGATTTTGATGGCGATGGAAAACAAGAACTTTATTGTGCGTATGCTGGTGATTCGGAGCGTCAGGTGGTTGATCAGCAGGTAATCTATGGATATTCACCAGAACAGGGTCTGATGAATATCATGGGGCCATGCAGGATTAGTAATCCGGGAACAGATGTAAGTCCTGAAACAACGTTTCTGTATAAAGAAGGTAAAGTTTATCTTATGGAATCACAGGAAGGGAAGTTTACCCGTTACCTGACTGTTCGTGATAATGTATTAGTGGCAGAGTTGGAGTATGAAGATGGATGGAACAGTAACGGATTAACTGTCAATGGGAAATCTGTGACAGCAGAGGAGCTGGCAGACAGCATTTCTGAGATGGAGTCAGGAGGAGAGCAGAAAACAATCTATTATCTTCATTCAGCAGATGACAGCGAGCTGGCTGAGACTGTGAGAACCAGAGAATATATTGAATTACTGGCGGATAAATCAGAGCATAGCGCGCTTGATATGGTGATTAACGCCACTGGCTGGCCGGAAGAAAAAACCGATTTGACACAGGTTAAAGCTTTTTTAGACATGGAAGATATCCGATATATGGGAACCTTCAACCAATCCCGGGAACGGATAGATATTACTCTGGAAGATGGAAGTATTATGCTGTTTTTGTCCGGGCGGGACTCTCAATGTGAGGAAAATGATTACCGTCTGATTCTGGCTGGGAATAAATTTGATAAGGCTGGATTCTGCGAAGTCCTGGAGAATGGATTTGATGTCAGTGGTGATATGGAGTACGGACTAAATACTTCAACTCAGCTTATTGATGAATTGTGTCTGTATGACTACAGTCAGACGGAACTCTCCATTTATCGTAACCTGATCTATGCGCGGCATGGCCGAATCTTTGAGGATCCGTTTCTTAATGCAGTATTTTCCTCAAATACATGGTATCTGCCCCGTTATGATGCAATGACGTTTGCCGAAAAGGAAGATCAGCTGCTGAGTGACATTGAGAAGGAAAATATAAAGCTGATTGTACAAAATGAAATTAACAGGGGCTATCGAAAGAAACCAGGACAAGAGTATGAATTGCCAGTTGCGATTGTGTCCGGATCATGGCATGATTTGGATGGAGATGGTATAAAGGAGAAGATCCAATTTCAGAGTGGTGATACGTCTGAATCAACTATTCATTATAGTGGATACAGGATACAAGTGGACAGCAGCATCGTCTGTGGGGAAGATAATGTATATAACTGGTTATACATAGCTAATCTGGATGGAAAACAAACACAGTTACTGGTGGGAGACAGAGTTGATGGTGATGATGGTTGGATTACTGCTTATAGTTATGTAAATGGAAAGATAAAGCAAGCGTGGGGAATACCAGGTTTTCCGGGGAATATTCAAATTACTGCTAAAGGTGTGTATACATATGAATATACCATCCATCTGCAATGTTGGATGACAAAACGTCTGTATCAAATGCAGGGCGGAAAAATGGAGGAAACAGAACGAGAGTTTTATGAACATGGTAATGAAGTGAAGGCGTTGATAGAGATTCCGACTTATGATAAAAAGGAGGGCAGTCTTAATGGGCCGGTCATTCA